>CAWKJL010000001.1:0-1144751 GCA_963850045.1 uncultured Chloroflexia bacterium
CGTCTCCACCGGCTGCGACCGCGGCCTGCGGCGCCGGGGTCTCGGTGGTCATGAATTGCGCCTTGGCGAGCGCGGCGAAGCGGCCGCCGATGCGGACCAGTTCGTCGAACGTGCCGGTCTCGATGATGCGGCCGTGCTCGAACACCAGGATGCGGGTGGCGTTGCGCACGGTCGACGAGCCGATGCGCGATCACGAAGGTGGTGCGGTTCTTCATCACCTCGTCGAGCGCCGCCTGCACCTTGCGCTCGGTTTCCGCGTCGAGCGCGCTGGTGGCCTCGTCGAGGATGAGGATCGGCGGGTCCTTGAGGATGGCGCGCGCGATCGAGAGGCGCTGGCGCTCGCCGCCCGACAGCGACCGGCCGCGTTCGCCGACCGGCGTATCGAACGCTGTCGGTCGCGCGCTCGATGAAGTCCAGCGCCTGGGCGCGCGCGGCGGCGTCGCGCATCTCGGCCTCGGTGGCGTCGGGCTTGCCGACCCGCAGATTGTCGGCGATCGAGCGGTTGAGCAGCAGCGACTCCTGGTAGACGACGCCGATGTTGCGGCGGAGCGCGGCGAGCTTGACGTCGCGGATGTTCATGCCGTCGATCAGGATCATCCCGGTCTGCGGGTCGAAGGCGCGGTGCAGCAGCGCGAGCGCCGTCGATTTGCCGGCCCCGGTGCCGCCGACGATGGCGATGGTTTCGCCCGGCAGCGCCGTGAAGGAGATATCCAGCACCGCCGGACGCTTGCCGTCGTAGGAAAACGACACGTTGTTGAACTCGACCAGGCCGCGCATGCGGCCGGGATCGACCGCGTCCGGCGCCTCGCGCACGTTCGATTCGGTGTCGAGGACGTTGAAGAATTCGCGCAGCCGCGGCGCGTCCATGAACACCTTGTTGATGAAGCGCACGAACCGCTCGAGCTGGCCGATCAGCAGGCCGGCGAAATTCATGAACATCACGATGTCGCCGATGGTGGCGCGGCCCTGGAAATGCAGCGATACGCCGGCGATGAAGATCCCCAGCATGGTCAGCGTGGTCGACGCCCTGGTCAGCACCGCGACCACGGCCCACCATGACAGCACCGGGATCTGCGCCGCGAGCAGATCGTCGGCAATGGTGCGCAGCCCCGTGACCTCCGCCTCGACGCGGGCGAAGCCCTGCACCAAGGCGACGTTGCCGAGCGCATCGGAGGCGCGCTCGGCGAGGTTGGAATAGTGGCTCTCGACGGTGCGCTGCAGCGTTTCCGTCTTGTTGATGACGAGGGTGGTCAGGAACGCGAACACGACGGCCACCGCGACCATCATCAGCCCGAGCGGCCAGTTCAGGTAGAGCGCGAACGGCAGCAGCACCACCAGGGAAGCGCCCGCCGCGAAGGAGTCGCGGAAGAAGTCGAGCCACAGCAGCCACAGCGCATCGGTCCCCGCCAGCATCACCTTCATCAGGCGGCCGGAATGCGATTCGCCGTGGAACGTCAGCGGCAATTGCAGCACGTGCTCGAAAAAACCGGTCAGCACCGCCTGGCGGCGGCGATGGGCGAGGCGGTCGGCAAACAGCGCGACGGTCACGCCCACCACGATGGTGAACAGCCCGAAGGCGACCCAGGCGCCGATCAGCCTGATCAGGTCCGGCCAGGCCGCGCGTGGTGCCCTTGGCCTGGGCGCCGGCGAGCGCGTCGATGATCCGCCCGAACAGCACCGGCTCGGCGAACATGGCGCCGGCCAGCGCGAAATTCGCCACGGCGAGATAGATGCCGAGCTTCTTTTCGGGGCCGAGCAAAGCGAGCACCCGGGCATAGAGGTGCAGGAGGCTCATATGCATGCGAGTTCAGCCCAGGTTTGCGCCGGCCGGAGCAGCTTCCGATTACGTCGACCCTATCGATGCAATTGCTTCACTGGATCGCCCGGTCGAGCCGGGCGACGACAGCGAGGGGCAACCTAAACGAAAAATGTGCCGAGCCGGTAGCGCTGCGCCCATCATCCGACGTTCGAGTAACGCCATTGCCCAATTCAAGCAATCCCCTCGGCGGCAAAGGGCGGCAAAGGCGAGGCGGTCGGGCATCCGAAGCTGCGGCGCGCGGTTCGGGCGCGCGGCTCTCCTCAATCGATGTTGCGGTCGGCCGCCGGCGGCAGGAAGGCGGGATCGAAAATGTCGCTCGCCTTCGGCCTGGTCTTGAAATCATAGGTCGTCGCGATCTGGCCGATGGCCGCGTCGAGCCGCGCCAGGTCGACTCCGCCAAGGCCGTTCGCTTCCACTTCCGGGGTCAGGACGTTGTCCTTCAGCGCCATGCGCAGACGCTCGAGCTCGACGTCCTTTTTGAGGGCGTCGTTGCGCTTGATCACGGAATCGATCGCCGTCGCCGGATCCCTGATGGTGTCCCTGAGGCCCTTGGTGAAGGCGCGCAGGAATCCCTTCACCGCCTCCGGATGGGCGGAAGCGAATTTCTGGCTGACGATGATGGCGTTGCCGTAGAGGTTGACGCCGTAATCGGCCATCAGCAGCACCACGATGTCGTCGAGGGGAACGCCGCGATCCCAGAGGTTGATGTAGGAGGAGAACGAAAACCCGGTGATGGCATCGACCTGGCCGGCGGCCAGCATCGGCTCGCGCACGGGAATGCCGACATCCTCCACGTCGACCTTTCCGGCGTCGATGCCGTTCGCCTTGGTAAAAATCTTCCACTGGGCGAAGGCCGAGTCGGCGGCAGGCGCGCCGAGCTTCTTGCCTTCGAGGTCCTTGGGCTTCGCCACGCCCCGGCTCTTGCGGGTGATGATCGCGAATGGCGGCCGGTTGTACACCATGAACACGGCCTTGATCGGCGCGCCGGGATTGCGGTCGCGGAACTTGATCAGCGCATTGATGTCGCCGAAGCCGATGTCATAGGAGCCCGATGCGACCCGGGTGATCGGCTCCAGCGAGCCGGCGGCCGGGTCGATGGTGACGTCCAGTCCCTCGGCCTTGTAGAAGCCCTTGTCGAGCCCGACCAGGAACGGTGCGGACGGACCTTCGAACTTGAAGTCGAGGGTGACCCTCACCGGCGTCTGGGCGGCGGCGCCGGTCGACCCCGCCGCGACCGCAGCCACGACGGCACTCAAAGCGCAGGACCGGAGACGAGCGAGGAAGTCCATCTGCATCTTCCTTTCCTGACGCCCATATGAGGGATCGAACCAATGCGAACCGTTCCGGTGCGAACTCTGGTTCGACCTGGCCGCAGGAAAGAACATGCCGGAAAAAAGAGCAAGGTCGGGAGGCAAATTGGCGCATGGTCGCCGAAAGTTGCAGATTTTCGACCGCCTCGCGCGCGAGGGCAAGAACGCGGTCCCTTGCCGGCGCATAATCGACCGGGCGATTCGGCCCTCGCATGGGAGGAGATGACCCCGATGGAAGCTCGCGTCCCGCCGTTCCGCGCGGCCTATGCGCCGGCCGATGAGGAGCTTGCCGCGCGGTTTCTCGGCGCCGCCCCGGCCCGGCCCGAGGCCGAGGCCCGCATCGATGCCCGCGCCGGCGCGCTCGTCGCGGCGATCCGCGCCAAGGCCGGCGGAGTCGGCGGCATCGAGGACTTCCTGCACGAGTTCTCGCTCTCGACCAAGGAGGGGCTCGCCCTGATGGTCCTCGCCGAGGCGCTGCTGCGGGTGCCCGACAACGCGACCGCGGACGAGCTCATCGAGGACAAGCTGTCGGCCGGCGATTTCGCCGACCACGAGGTGCATTCGTCGACCCTGCTGGTGTCGGCCTCGGCCTGGGCGCTCGGCATTTCGGCGCGGGTCGTCGCCTCGCACGAGACGCCCGAGAGCATTCTCCATGGCCTGGTGAGCCGGCTCGGCCGCCCGGCGGTGCGCACCGCCACGCGGCAGGCGATGCGGCTCATGGGCTCGCATTTCGTGCTCGGCCAGACCATCGGCGAGGCGCTGGCGCGGGGCGGCGCGCACCCGGAATTCCGCTATTCCTTCGACATGCTGGGCGAGGGCGCGCGCACCGCCGCGGATGCCGCGGCGCTATTTCGACGCCTATGCCGACGGCGATCGCGGCGATCGGCGCCGCGGCCGGGGCGGCGCGCCTGCCGCAGCGCCCCGGCATCTCGGTGAAGCTCTCGGCGCTCCATCCGCGCTACGAGGCGATTTCGCGCGCGCGGGTCCTGACGGAGCTGACCCCGCGGGTGATCGAGCTGGCGCGCGCCGCCAAATCCCACGACCTCAACCTCACCATCGATGCCGAGGAGGCCGACCGGCTCGAACTGTCGCTCGACATCGTCGGCCGCACCCTCGCCGATCCCGGCCTCGCCGGCTGGGACGGCTTCGGTCTCGCGGTGCAGGCCTATCAGAAGCGCGCGCCCGCGGTGATCGACTGGGTGGCGGACGCGGCGCAGGCGCTGGGACGCCGGGTCATGGTGCGCCTCGTCAAGGGCGCCTATTGGGACACCGAGGTCAAGCGCGCCCAGGAGCGCGGGCTCGCCGACTATCCGGTGTTCTCGCGCAAGGCGATGACCGACCTCTGCTACATGGCCTGCGCCCGCAAGCTGCTCGCCGCCCGGCCGCTGCTCTATCCGCAGATCGCCACCCACAATGCGCTCACGGTGGCGAGCGTCATCGAGGCCGCCGGCGGCGTCGAGGGCTACGAGTTCCAGCGGCTCTACGGCATGGGCGAGGTGCTCTACGAGGCACTGCTGCACGACACGCCGGGCGCGGCGTGCCGCGTCTACGCGCCGGTCGGCGGCCATCGCGACCTGCTCGCCTATCTGGTGCGGCGGCTGCTGGAGAACGGCGCCAACTCCTCCTTCGTCTATGCGGCCGCCGATCCCAAGGTGCCGGTGTCGGCCATTCTCGAGCGCCCGCGCCGCCGTGATCGGCGCGCCGAGCCACGCCCGCCATGCGAGGATTCCACGGCCTGCCGAGCTCTATGCGCCGGGCCGCCGCAATTCGTCGGGCGTCGAGTTCGGCGACGCCGCGAGCCTCGACGCGCCTGATCGCAGAGGTCCGCAACGGCCTGCCGCAGGATCGCCATGCCATGCCGCTCGTCGATGGCCTCGCCATTCTCGGCCACGTGAGGCCGGTGCACTCGCCGATCGACGGCGACACCATCGGCCTGGTCACCGAGGGCGACGAAGCGATCGTGGCGTCGGCGATGGAAGCGGCCGCGGCCGGCTTTGCGGCCTGGGATGCGACCGCGGTCGAGACGCGGGCCGAGGCGCTCGCGCGCGCCGCCGATGCGCTGCAGGAGAGCCGCGGCCGCCTGATCGCGCTGCTGCAGGCCGAGGGCGGCAAGACCCTGGACGACGCGCTCGCCGAGGTGCGCGAGGCCGTGGACTTCTGCCGCTACTATGCCGCAGGAGGCGCGGCGCTCGCTGGTGCCGGAGACGATGCCGGGGCCGACCGGGGAAACCAATTCGCTGCGCTATCGCGGCCGCGGCGTCTTCGTCTGCATCAGCCCGTGGAACTTTCCGCTCGCGATCTTCACCGGACAGGTGATGGCGGCGCTCGCCGCCGGCAATGCGGTGGTGGCGAAGCCGGCCGAGCAGACCCCGCTGATCGCCGCCGAGGCGGTGCGCCTGTTCCACCGCGCCGGCATCCCTGCGACCGCGCTGCATCTCGTCCCCGGCGACGGCATGGTCGGCGGCTTCCTGGTCGCCCATCCCGACGTGGCCGGGATCGCATTCACCGGCTCGACCGAGGTGGCGCGGATCATCAACCGGACGCTCGCCGCCAAGGAGACGCCGATCGTTCCGCTGATCGCCGAGACCGGCGGCATCAATGCCATGATCGTCGACGCCACCGCGCTGCCGGAGCAGGTGACCGACGACGTGATCGCCTCGGCGTTCCGCTCGGCCGGCCAGCGCTGCTCGGCGCTGCGCCTGTTGTGCCTGCAGGAGGACATCGCCGACGGCGTCATCGAGATGGTGGCGGGCGCGGCGCAGGAGCTCGCGGTCGGCGATCCCGCGCGACATCGCCACCCATGTCGGCCCGGTGATCGACGCCGAGGCCAAGGACAAGCTCGACACGTGGGTGGCCGGCATGGAGGCGCAGGGCCGCCTGGTGTTCCGCTCCGGCCGCGGCGGCGACGCTGCCGGCGTCGGGCACGTTCGTTGCGCCGGCGATCATCGAGCTCGACCGCGCCCGCGACCTCAAGGAGGAGGTGTTCGGCCCGGTGCTCCACGTGGTGCGCTACCGCGCCGAGGAGACTCGACCGTCTTCTCGACGACATCGCGGCGAGCGGCTACGGGCTCACCCTCGGGGTCCAGTCGCGCATCGATGCGACGGTCCGGCGGGTGGTCGCGCGGCTTTCGGCCGGCAACGTCTATGTCAACCGCAACATGATCGGGGCGGTGGTCGGCACCCAGCCGTTCGGCGGCTCCGGCCTGTCGGGCACCGGGCCGAAGGCCGGCGGCCCGAACTACCTGCGCCGCTTCGCGCTGGAGCAGGTCGTGAGCGTCAACACCGCCGCGGTCGGCGGCAATGCGAGCCTGCTGGCGGAGCAATCCTGAAGCGGGTCGGGTCGCGGCTGGCGTTATCCCGCTCGCCGATCTCAATCCCGCAGCAGTTCATTGATGCTGGTCTTGGCGCGGGTCTTCTCGTCGACGCGCTTGACGATGACGGCGCAATACAACCCCGGCCCCGGCGCGCCGTTCTTGAGCGGCTTGCCGGGCTGGGTGCCCGGCACCACCACCGAATAGGCCGGCACTTCGCCCTGGAACACTTCGCCGGTCTCGCGGTCGACGATCCGGGTCGAGGCGCCGATGAAGACGCCCATGGAGAGCACCGAGCCCTGGCGCACCACCACGCCTTCCGCCACTTCGGAGCGCGCGCCGACGAAACAATTGTCCTCGATGATGACCGGCCCGGCCTGCAGCGGTTCGAGCACGCCGCCGATGCCGGCGCCGCCGGAGATGTGGCAGTTCCTGCCGATCTGGGCACAGGAGCCGACCGTGGCCCAGGTGTCGACCATGGTACCGGAATCCACATAGGCGCCGAGGTTCACGAAGGACGGCATCAGCACCACGTTCGGCGCGATATAGGCGGAGCGGCGCACGATCGCGCCGGGCACCGCGCGGAATTGCGCCTGGCCGAACTGGTCGCGCCCCCAGCGGTCGTATTTGAGCGGGACCTTGTCGAAGCCCCACGCGCGGGCGCCGGCCTCGCCGCCGAATGGGATGACATCCATGTCCTGGAGCCGGAACGACAGGAGCACTGCCTTCTTGAGCCATTGATTGACGTGCCAGGAGCCGTCGGCCTGCTTCTCGGCGACGCGCACGACGCCGCCGTCGAGAAGGTCGAGCGCATGCTCGACCGCCTCGCGCACCGGCCCCTTGGTGGCGGGACTGACATCGGCGCGCCGCTCGAAGGCGTCGTCGATGATCTTTGCGAGTTCGGTGTGCGACATGGAGCGTCCCCGGTTTTGCCCGGCTGGTGTCGCGGACCCGCCGGTCGATGTCAACGGGCCGGAACCTCGCCGACTTCGGCCGCACGCGGCGGGAGGTGCTCCCATCCGTCCTGGCGAGGCGTGAGTTCGACGGCCTTCCCGAGGCCGTTCGTCTGTTTCCATTTCCATAAAAGGCGCGTTAGTCCTACCCGGTGCCCGTCCTGCGCCCCGCCGACGTCGTGCTGCCGGAGCCGTTCGCGCGCTGGTTCGCCGCGCGCGGATGGGACGCCGCGCGCGCATCAGCTCGCGCTGCTGGAAAAGGCCCGCGCCGGCCGCTCCGCGCTGCTGATCGCGCCGACCGGCGCCGGCAAGACGCTGGCGGGCTTTCTGCCGACGCTGGTGGAGCTGAGCGAGCGCGGCACGCGCGCCGGCCGGGCGGGCGCTCGGCCTGCGGTCCGCCGGGCTGCACACGCTCTACATCTCGCCGCTCAAGGCGCTGGCGGTCGACGTCGCGCGCAACCTCGACCAGCCGGTCGCCGAGATGGGCTTGCCGATCCGCATCGAGACGCGCACCGGCGACACGCCCGGCCTCCAAGCGCGACGCGCCAGCGCCGCTATCCGCCCGACATCCTGCTCACGACGCCCGAGCAGCTCGCGCTGCTGCTGTCGACCGCGGACGCGCCCTATCTGTTCGGGACGCTCAAGCGGATCGTGCTCGACGAATTGCATGCGCTGGTGACGTCGAAGCGCGGCGACCTGCTCTCGCTCGGCCTCGCGCGGCTCCATCGCCTCGCGCCGGCGGCTGACCACGATCGGCCTCTCCGCGACCGTCGCCGAGCCCGACGAGCTTGCGCCGCTATCTCGTGCCCCAGCCGCCCGGCGGCGCGGCGTCACGCCGATCTCCTCATCGCCGAAGGCGGCGCGGCCGCCGGTCGTCACGATGCTCGACACCGCCGAGCGCCTGCCCTGGGCCGGCCACTCGGCGCGCCATGCGCTGGGCGAGATCTACGAGCTCATCAAGCGCCACCGCACCACGCTGATGTTCGTCAACACCCGCAGCCAGGCCGAGATGCTGTTCCAGGAGCTGTGGCGCATCAACGACGACGGCCTCGCCATCGCGCTGCATCACGGCTCGCTCGACGCCGCGCAGCGCCGCAAGGTCGAGGCCGCCATGGCGGCGGGGCGGCTGCAGGCGGTGGTGTGCACCTCCTCGCTCGATCTCGGCATCGACTGGGGCGATGTCGATCTCGTCATCAATGTCGGCGCGCCCAAGGGCGCGTCGCGCCTGATCCAGCGCATCGGCCGCGCCAACCACCGGCTCGACGAGCCGTCGCAGGCGGTGCTCGTGCCGGCCAATCGCTTCGAGGTGCTGGAGTGCCAGGCCGCCATCGAGGCGGTCGCCGCAGGCGCGCAGGATACCCCGCCGCTGCGCACCGGCGCGTTCGACGTGCTGGCCCAGCACGTGCTGGGCTGCGCCTGCGGCGAGCCGTTCCTGCCGGACGAATTGTACGACGAGGTCCGCACGGCGGCGCCGTTCGCCGGCCTCGCGCGGGCCGATTTCGACGCGGTGGTCGATTTCGTCGCCACCGGCGGCTACGCGCTCAAGGTCTATGAGCGCTTCGCCAAGATCCGCCAGGGCAAGGACGGCCGCTTCCGCATCGCCAATCCGCGCATCGCCCAGCAATACCGGCTCAATGTCGGCACCATCGTCGAAGAGACCATGATCAAGGTGCGGCTGGTGCGCTCGCGCCATGGCGGGCAGCGGCCCGACCGGCGCGATCGCGCGCGGCGGCCGCGTGCTCGGCGAGCTCGAGGAATATTTCATCGAAGGGCTGACGCCGGGCGACACCTTCGTGTTCGCCGGCGAGGTGCTGCGCTTCGAGGCGCTGGCGGAGGACGAGGCCTATGTGTCGCGCGCCCATGCCGACGGATCCCAAGGTGCCCGTCCTATGCGGGCGGCAAGTTCCCGCTCTCGACCTATCTCGCCGCGCGGGTGCGCGGCCTGATCTCGCGAGCCGCAGCGCCTGGCCGGCGCTGCCCGCCCAGGTGCGCGATTGGCTCGGCATCCAGCAGTGGCGCTCGCGCGTGCCGCTGCCGGGCGAGCTTGCTGGTCGAGACCTTTCCGCGCGCCGACAAGAACTATCTCGTCTGCTATCCGTTCGAGGGCCGGCTCGCCCACCAGACGCTCGGCATGCTGCTCACCCGCCGGCTCGAACGCGCGCGGCTGCGTCCGCTCGGCTTCGTCGCCAACGAATACGCGCTCGCGGTCTGGGGCCTCGGCGATCCGGCCCTCGCGATCCGCAACGGCGAGTTGTCGCTCGGCGCAGCTGTTCGACGAGGACATGCTGGGCGACGACCTCGAGGCCTGGCTCGCCGAATCGGCGCTGATGAAGCGCACCTTCCGGCAATGCGCCATCATCTCCGGGCTGATCGAGCGCCGCGCTCCCGGCGAGGAGAAGAACGAGCGCCAGATGACGATCTCGACCGACCTCGTCTACGACGTGCTGCGCCGCCACCAGGCCGATCACATCCTGCTGCGCGCGGCGCGCCAGGAGGCGGCCGTCGGGCTCCTCGACATCAAGCGGCTCGGCGCAATGCTGGGCGCGCATCAAGGGACATATCGTCCACCAGGCGCTCGATCACGTGTCCCCGCTCGCCGTACCGGTGATGCTGGAGATCGGCCGCGAATCCGTCTATGGCGAGGCATCCGAGTCGCTGCTTGGCCGAGGCCGAGGCGGAATCTCGTGAACGAGGCCATGCGGTGACGACGATCGATCGAAAGCTCCGCGTACTCCGATCCTCGCGGCGGCGCTTTGGCAACGGCGCGCAGGCGGATCGGCGCCTCGCGGTCGCGCCGCCGACACGGGCGAGATCACGGTCGCCGGCGTGACGCTGGTGGCCGACCTTGCGGGCGCGCTCTATTGGCCGGAAGAAGCAGCTTGCTGGTCGTCTCCGACCTGCATCTCGAAAAAGGATCGTCCTTCGCGGCGCGCGGCATTCTGCTGCCGCCCTACGACACCGCAGCGACGCTGGAGCGGCTGGCCTGGACTGCTGTCGCGCTATGCGGCGCGCATCGTCGTCGCGCTCGGGGACAATTTCCACGACGGCGGCGGCCCGGCGCGCCTCGCCGGCTACCGACCGCGCGCACCTGTCGGAGCTGCAGCGCGGCCGCGACTGGGTGTGGATTGCCGGCAACCACGACCCCGATCCGCGCCGACCGCATCGGCGGCGTTTTCGCGCGCTCGCTCGCGCTCGGGCCGCTCACGTTTCGCCACGAGCCGACGCCGCAGCGCGAACCCGGGCGAAATCGCCGGCCATCTGCATCCGGCGGCGCGCATCAGCCGGCGCGGCCGCACGCTGACGCGGCGTTGTTTCGCACCGACGAAACGCGCCTGGTGATGCCGGCCTTCGGGGCCTATGCGGGCGGGCTCAATATTCGCAACGCCGCATTCTTGCAGGTCTTCGGGGCGCTCGCCTTCACGGCGCATCTGATCGGACAACGGCGGCTCTATGCGTTCGCGGCGGCGCAGGTGCCTGGCGGACTGAGGGCGGCGCGACGATCGCGCGCCAATTCGCCTCGGCGTCATTCCGGGGCCGCCACCGGGTCCGGCCTTTTGGCCGGGCTCGGTGGGCGGAACCCGGAACCCAGGAGTCCCGCGGCACGGCCGCCTGGATTCCGGGTTCGCGCAAGAGCGCGCCCCGGAATGACGGCGATCATGATGACCGTTGGCTACAATACCAGAGCCCTGGGACCGGAACCCGGCAAGCTACTTCCGCAGAGCGCCGATCCTTCTATACAGCTCATCGAGAAGAGGAATGGCTCGATCCCCGAGAATGGCGTTGGCGCGGGCGCTGTAGGCCGCAAACACCTTGTTCTCCGGATGGGCGGCCGCCATGCTGGCGATCGCGTCCATCTTTTCGTTCAGGTAGTTCTTGCTCGGCGCCAGCAATTGTCCGTGGATGACGTTCAGGATGAGAAATTGATCCGGCGGCGCATTCCATGTAGATGGAAACCGCCACCAGCATGAAGACGTTGTTCAGCCGTTCGTGGGCGGCTTCGAGGTTCAGCTCCACATAGGCATAGGATTCGATCAGTCCGGATTCGTCCGGCGCCAGGTTGTGGAGCGCGGAACCGACATCGTATTCGAAAGCCTGGATCGCCTGGTTTATGTCGGCCAGCCGGGAGGTGTCGTGTTCGTCCAAAATGGCGGCGCGCACCGGAAACGTCGCCAGCGCGAGGCCGATCACGAGCGCGAAGCGCGCCACCGCCTTCGCCGCGAGCCGGTCATTCATCGCGTGCCCCCCGCGCTCGAGGTGACGGGCTGCCCGGCCTGCCCGGGAATGAGTTCATAGAACCCCGACATGCGCAGGCGGACCGTCACCGGGGCTCCCGCTCTTGTTCTGCCAATACCAGCCGTGGATGCCCTGCCACGGCGCGATCAAGGAACCGCTCGCCTTCGAACCGGCGGCCTTCTCGTAGAACATCAGATCGCCGGTGCGCGCTCCTTGCCGGCGCCCCCTCGGTGTGGCCGTGGAACTCCGTATAGAATGATTGCGCATCGCTCACGCCCGGCACCTCCCAGGAATAGACCATGGTGCACCCGGCGCTCATCCGGACCATGTATTCCAATTCGCCCTGGACCGGCACGTCGATCACGTCCGTTCGATAGCCCGCCGGATAGGTCCGCGACACCGCTTCCTTGCCCGTCGATGCCGGGATCTCGTTCCACTGCGCCATCAGTTCCTCCTCTGAGCGCACCAAGCTAGCACGAAAAATCTCCCGCAGGTTCTATACGGACTGCGCTCGAATCCGCAGCACGTAGCCTGGCTTGAGCGCCGCGAAACGCGGGAGCGGCCTCGCCGTAATGGATAGGTGTCCTGGATTTCGCTAGCGCTCAATCCAGGCTACGACCACGCCTTCGCTCACCGCGGCTGCAGGATCGGTATCGACCAGCGCCGGTTGCCCGGCCTTCACCTTCGCGATGGCGCGCGTGAGCGCGGCGGCGATGTCCTTGGGCTGATCGATCGGACCTTCCGCATACCAGCCGCATGATGCGCGCCAGCGTCGCGAAATCCGGCTCCGGCCCGACGATGTCCTGGCCGATATGGGCGCGCTCCACCGGCGTGCCGCGGTGCTCGGCGACGTGGATCTGGTGCTCCCAGTCGTTGTAATAGGCGCGGTTGTTGTACATCACGATGAGGAACGGAATGTTGTTCTTCGCCGCCGTCCACAGCGCGCCGGCGTCGAACATGAGGTCGCCGTCGGGCTGGATGTCGACCACCAGGCGGCCGGTGCCGCGGTGCGCCAGCGCGACGCCGAGCGACACGCCGATCTGGGTGCCGGTGCCGAGCGCGCGGCCGGCATGGCGGTAGGGCTTGTCGAAGTCCCACAATTTGAGCGTCCAGTCCTGCAGCGTCGAGGCGGTGAGCACCCAGTCCTCGTTCTTGATGACGTCCCAGACTTCATGGGCGAGGCGCGGCAGCGCGATGGGCGAGGCGTCCCAGTCCTCGCGCGACTGCGCCGCCCAGCCGGCGAACAGCGCGTCGTGGCGCGTCGCGATCTCGGCGGTGCGCTTGGCGATGCGCTCGGCGAGGCCGCCGCTGCGGGCGATCCTGCTCGTGGCACAGCCGCGTCAGCTCGGGGATGGCGGTCGCGGTGTCGCCGAGCACGCGCAGGCTGCAGTTCGGGCATCCGCGTGTAGTCCATCGACCATTTGCAGAGCCCGATGTCGCCGAAGCCGATCTCGATCATCTCGCAGCCGGCGGGATAGAGCGCCTGGGTGCGCCGCTTGGTGCGGTCGATCCGGTGGGTCGGCTTTTCCCAGTCGCGGGTATCGAGCGAGAGAATGAGGTCGGCGTCGCGGAAGACGCTCTTCTCCATGCTCAGATTGAGCTTGTGGCGGTTGGGAAAATTGAGCCGGGCATTGACGTCGTAGACGGCGGCGCCGACGGTCTCCGCGAGCGCCACGAGATTGTCGAAGCCGTGCGGCGTGCGTCCGACATATTCGGCGAGCAGCACCGGAAACCGCGCCGCCAGCAGGCGGTCGGCGATCGTCGCCAGCGCCGCCGGGTCGGCCGCCATCGGCACCGGCGCCTTGGCGTCGCCGTAGGAGGGCATCTCGACCTCGGCGGTGAGCGGCTGCTCCTGCAGCAAGGCGTCGTAGCACATGTAGATCGGGCCTTGCGGCTCGGTCATCATCGCCCCGTAGGCACGCGCGAAGGAATCCGGCACGCCCTCGATGCTGCCGGGCTGGTAGTCCCATTTGACGTAATGGCGGACCTGCTCGCCCTGGACATTGGCGGTGTGGATCCAGTCGATGAACGGGCGGCGCCGGCTCTCGTCCATCGGGCCGGTGGCGCCGATGACGAAGATCGGCGCGCGGTCCACATAGGCGTAGTAGATGCCCATGGTCGCGTGCAGCAGGCCGACCACGTCGTGCACGATCGCGACCATCGGCTTGCCGGTTGCCTTGGCGTAGCCATGGGCGATCTGCACCGCGATCTTCTCGTGCTGGCACAGCAGCATCGGCGGACTGTTGCCGCCGTAATTGACGAGCGAATCGTGCAGGCCGCGATAGCTCGCGCCGGGATTGAGCGCGATGTAGGGGAACCCGAACTGCTTGATCAGGTCGACGATCACGTCGGACTGCCAGCGCTTCTCGGCATAGGACTGTCACCGGCGCTGCCGGCGCCGGCCGTGGTCTCGTTCATGGGCAATCCCTGGGGTTTCGTGCGAGCGAACACGGCCGTCTGTTAGCACGGGGCCCGCGGCGCGTCGAAGGGCTTTGTCGTGAAGCGAGCGCGCGTAGCCCGGATGAGCGCCAGCGAAATCCGGGACGGACCTCTGCACACCGCTCCCGGGTTTCGCTGGCTCTGCTGACGCAAGTCGTACTAGGCCATCGCCGGCGCGGCAGACGCGCGCAGGCTCGCATTCTCCGCTTCGAGTTCGTCGATGCGCGCCTGCAGCTTCGTCAATGTGGCGGCCACGTCGGCGGCGTCGAATTTCTGCGGGATGTGCTGGGGGCAGTTGCCGTCCCAGGCTTCGATCGGTGAACACGATCGCCTGCTCCGGCCGCGCGGCATAGCCCTGCGGCATCAGCTTGTGCGATCGTCTCGGCATCCTCGACCACTTTGGCGCGGCCCCAGATCTTGATCCGCCGGCGGCGCGCATAGTCCATCAGGAACAGATAGGCCTGGTCGTTTTCCGCAAGGTTGCCGGCGGTGATGTATTGGCGGTTGCCGGCATAGTCGGCGAACGCCAGGGTCTTCTCGTCGAGCACGCGGATGAAGCCCTTCGGCCCGCCGCGGTGCTGGACGTAGGGCTGGCCGGCCCGGCTTGCGGTGGCGAGATAGGCGCTGTCGCGTTCGCTGAGAAAGGCCGCCAGGTCCGGCGTCACCGTCGTGCGCCAGCCGCCCCGCTCCTCCATCTTGCGGTAGCCGTTGCGCGAACCCTTGCGCTCCTGCACCGCCTTGACACTGGGTGTGAATGCAACGTCGCTGGAGGGGAGGGGCATGGTCCTGCGCTTTCGTTCGTACCTTCGTTCGTGCAGATGCCGTCAGGCGCGTCGCGCTTTGCCGCGACGATGGGAAGTCGATATCGGTCTTGGCGACTTCGTTGACATAATTGGTCAAGGTATTCAGCGCGACATGCGCGACGATCTCCATCACCTCGGCATCGTCATAGCCGGCGCGCTTCACCTCGGAAACGTCGGCGTCGCTCACATGGCCGCGGGCGTGAACGACCCTGGCGGCGAAGCGCAGCGCCGCCTCGGCTTTCGGGTCGCTCGACAACGCATCGCGGTTCGCGACGATCTCGCGCTCGTCCAGTTTGATGAGGTTCTTGGCGATGTAGCTGTGGGCCGCAAGGCAATAACCACAGCCGTTGATCTCGGCGACGGTGATGGCGATGCGCTCGCGGGTCGCCGCACTCAGCATGCCCTTGGCGAGCGCGCCGTTGAGGCCGAGATAGCCTTGCAGCGCCGCCGGACTGTTGCCCGACGGTGCGGAACAAATTGGGCACGCTGCCGAGCAGTTTCTTGACGCCTTCCAGCAAGGGCTGGGACGCTGCGGGAGATGCTTCGATGGAGGCGGGGGTGGCAATGCGGGGCATGTGGGGCTCCTCTGGTTGGGCCTTCGTGACGCGGCCTGCGTCGACGCCCCGGAGATGCTCCCTTCCAAGAACGAACACTATCCGGCATTATTGGAAATATATCTTCCATTATTCGGAACAATATATGGACCGGTTCGAGTTCGATGTCGGTTTACGTGGCGGTGGTGGAGGCGCAGGGCTTCTCCGCAGCATCGCGCCGGCTGGGAATGCCGTTGGCGACCGTGAGCCGCAAGGTCTCCGAACTGGAGGACCAGCTGCGGGTCAAGCTGCTCAACCGCTCGACCCGCAAGGTGACGGTGACCGAGAGCGGACAGCAGTTTTTCGAAGCGTGCCGACGGATTCTGAGCGATCTCGCGGAGGCGGAGCGGGCGGCGTCCGGCGAGTACAGCGCGCCCAGGGGCGAGCTCATCCTGACCACGCCCATCGTGTTCGGCCGCCTGCATCTCGTCCCGATCGTGGTCGAATTCCTGCAGGCCTTCCGGGAGGTCGACGTCCGGATGCTGCTGGTCGACCGCATCGTCGATCTCCTCGACGAACATATCGATGTGGCGCTGCGCATCGGAGAACTCGCGGATTCCGGCATGGTCGCGGCGCGGATCGGCAGCATCAGGTGGGTGGTCTGCGCCAGTCCCGCCTATCTCGCCGCGCGCGGCGTCCCCGCCCATCCGAGCGAGCTGGTTTCCCACGAGGCCGTCACGTTTGCGGGCCTGTCATCGGCGAGGGAGTGGCCGTTCCGGATCGGTACGTCGACCGAGATGTTCGCGGTGCGCTCGCGCTTCACCGTCACCACCGCGGAAGCGGCCCTCGATGCGGCGATCGCCGGCGCCGGCATCACGCGGCTGCTCAGCTATCAGGCGGCGGCCGCGGTGCTGGACGGACGGCTCGTCATCCTGCTGCGCGATTACGAGGTCGCGGCGAACCCGGTCAGCCTCGTCTATCCGAGCGGCCGGCTGGTACCGCTCAAGCTGCGGGCGTTCCTCGATTTCGCGGTGCCGCGCCTGAAGGCGCGCCTGCAATCGATCGCCGCGATCGAATCCGCGACGACTGGCAGACGGCGGGTAAGCGGGAACGCTTCGAGGCGTCGCCGCGCCGCATCGTTCGGCTTGACCGGGCGATCCGGTCAGCACGACCGGGCATACTGGCATTGCCCGGTCAAGCTGGGCGATGACAGCGTACCAGCGTTCCGTTTCACCCGGCGAAGGCATGCGCCACATCGGCGATGAGATCGTCGGGATGCTCGATGCCGACCGACACCCGGATCAGGGCCGGCGTGATCCCGATCTCGCGCCGCGCCTCGGCGGTCAACCCGGAATGCACCGTCGTCGCGGGATGGCAGATCAGGGATTCGGTGCCGCCGAGGCTGACGGCGAGCTTGAACACCTCCAGCCGGTTGAGGAAGGCGAACGCCTCCGCCTGCTCCGCCCTTCACCTCGAACGAGAAGGTCGAACCGGCCGAGCGCGATTGCCGCTCCATGAGCGCTCGCGCCGGATCGCCGGCGGGAAGCAGCGGCGGGTAATGGACGCGCGCGACCTTGGGATGCTCGGACAGGAACTGCGCCACCTTGGCGGCATTGGCGGCCGCCCGCTCCATGCGCAGCGACACCGTCTCCAGCGACCGGCTCAACATCCAGCAGGAATGCGGATCGAGCTGGGTCCCGATGGCGCTGCGCAGCGCGCGGATCGGCTTGAGGTTCGCGCGCGAGCCCATGACGGCGCCGCCGATGAGATCGCTGTGGCCGCCGACATACTTGGTCAGCGAATAGATCGACAGGTCGGCGCCGTGGGCGAGCGGCGACTGGAACACCGGCCCCAGCATGGTGTTGTCGCAGGCGATGATGGGGCGAACGCCCTGGCTGCCGCCGATCGCCTCGGCGATGCGCCGCACCAGCGCGATGTCGACCAGCGTGTTCATCGGATTGGACGGCGTCTCGATGAAGATCATGGCGACACGACCCTTGGCCATGGCGCGTTCCGCCGCGCCGCGGACGTGGTTCTCGTCCAGTCCGTCGATGAACCCCTCGGCCTCGATGCCGAACGGCGTCAGCGTCTTCTCGATCAGCACCTCGGTGCCGCCGTAGAGCGGGCGGCTGTGCAGGATGACGTCACCCGGCCGGACATGGGTCAGGATGGTGGTCGAGATCGCGGCCATGCCGGATGCGAACACGAGGCCCTGCTCGGCGCCCTCGTAGATGGCGAGCCGGTCCTCGACGATCTCGAGGTTGGGGTGGTTGAAGCGGGAATAGACGAGCCCGGAGCGTCCTTCCGCCGGCGGCTCCCGGCGCCCGGCGGTGTAGTCGAAGAAGTCGCGCCCCTCTTCGGCGGTCCGGAACACGAAGGTCGAGGTCAGGAACACCGGCGGCTTCGCCGATCCTTCGGAGAGCGCCGGGTCGTAGCCGTAGCCGAGCATCAAGGTCTCCGGCTGCAGCGCGTGGTTGCCGATCTGGACCTTGTGATAGCGCGCGCTATCCATGATGGTTCTCCGTGGTTGATGGGCGCAGGCCGTGTCACCGTTCAACGGCGGCTTATCGGCGCCGTGATGCGGGGAAAGCGCCGCGTGCTATTGCTCGAGGGCGGACCGGCGGATATTGGTCCAATTCCAGCAGCGCGTCATCGAAGAACGGAACGCCGAGGTTTGACCGGCTCGATTGCCGCGGCTGACCTCACGAGGAGCCCCCATGTCCCGGACCGCCCCGAACTCACGGCCGCAACCGTCATCGAGCCTCGTCGCCTGCGTGCTGCTCGCGTTGTTGCGATCGATGAACCCGGCGGCAGCCGAGGATGCCCCATCGCCCGGCCATTTCTATTCCGGAGTCCGAACCGTCCTGTCGACCGGCAACACCGTAACCGGCGAGCCGACGGAACGTGTCAACGACTTTGAGACAGCCCAGTGTAGAATTTAAGCTCGGATTTTTAGAGTTTTCTTCGGTGAATTGCTTGAGGTCGTAATCGGCTTTGCGATGGTTCGGGCTCCTTTCTGACCAAGCATTCCGGTGTGTTTATGTTGAAGGCGATGACGCAAGCACACCGGCATATACAACATGGCAAAGTCTGGCGGAAGAAAAGCTCGGCCTCAAGGGTGCTCGCGGCGCTCGCATCGCCTCCGGCGACTGAAGCCCTTGACCCCGACCTTTACTCCCGCCACTCACTCCGCCATGCCGTCTATGCCATCCTGTTGCAGTTCGGAGTTGAAACGGCGGGTGGATTGATCCAGGTCGCAATTGGCTTTGCGGGCGGTTCGGGCTGCTTTCTGACGAAGCGTTCCGGGTTTCTGTTGAAGGCGCCATCGAGGGTGTTCTGGCGGGCGGCGTGGATTGCATCAGCCTGACCGTAATGCACCTGATCGGGCGTCATCAGGCCGATGCCAGCATGGTGATGCTCCTGATTGTACCAGTCGAAGAAGCTGCGGCAGAACGCCTTGGCATCCTGGATACAGCCGAAGCGCTGTGGGAACTGGGGTTGGTATTTCATGGTTTTGAAGTGGCTTTCCGAGAACGGATTGTCGTTGGACGTATGCGGCCGGCTGTGGGATTTGGTGACGCCGAGATCGGCGAGCAGGAGCGCCGTGGTCTTGGCTCGCATGGGACCGCCACGGTCGGCATGCAGGGTCAATTGGCCGGGCGGCACGGAATGCTTGGCGATGGCATCGTTGAACAGTGCCCTGAACAGGGTCGCGCTTTCTCTGTCGGCGACGCACCAGCCGACAATTCTTCGGCTGAAGATGTCGATGATGACGTAGAGGTAGAAATACGTCCATTTCGCCGGCCCCATCAATTTCGTGATGTCCCACGACCAGACCTCGTTGGGTGCTTGCGCCAGTAGTTCCGGCTTTTTGTAGACCGGATGGCGCAGGTGATCGCGGCGTTCACGGACTTCCTGGTTGGCAGCCAGGATGCGGTACATGGTGCGGATCGAGCAATGGTAGACGCCCTCGTCGAGCAGGATGGCGTAGACCTCGGCGGGTGCCTGGTCGGCAAAACGCGGCGCGCGCAGAAGGTCGAGCATGGCTCGACGTTCCACGACAGCCAGCGCGCGCCGTGGGCTCGGCCTGGGCCGAAGCGCGGCCAACGGCCGGGCCAGACCGGCACGCCGACGGTAGACGCTGGCGCGCGACACGTTCAGGGCCGCGCAGGCGCCGGCGGTCAGACCGGGAGTCGTCGCCAGCGAGACGACCGCTGCCGTCATGACTTGTCGTCGCTGTCTGGCGTCGCCAGCGGGATACCCAGCAGGGCTGCAACTTTTTTTTGGATTTCGATGATCGCCTCGGCGTGCTCCAATCGCCGCCCGAGCCGTGCATTCTCCCGCCTGGCCTGCACCAGTTCCGCTGCCAAAGGGTTGCGTGCCGCCGACTTGGGTCCCCGCTTGGCCGGCGTCAGCGCACCAAGAGCACCGCTGTCGCGCTGCCGGCGCCAGTCCGTCAGGGTCGACGAGTACAAGCCTTCCCGGCGCAGGATCGCTCCGATCCCACCAACGTCGGCCGCGCCGTCGGTCTCCGCCAGAACACGCAGCTTCGTCTGCGCCGTAAAAGTCCGCCGCCGTGGCCGATCCAACAGTTCGGGGGCCGCCGTCGCCGGGGCCGGCACTGCGGTAGGCCTCCGGCCTCCCTCCGCACCAATCCCAGCAGCACCGTCCGTTTTCGCTTCTTTGCTTGGCATGACCATGTGATGGTTGTCCTAAGCCCTCAAGGCTAAACTTTCAGGACTCCGATGTCTCACGATCATTGGCACGGAGGGGATCCGGTATCCGACCGGCGCTCCCGCTCAGCTGACGACCATGGAAATCACGCTCGAGCCGGGCCAGCAGACCGGGTGGCACACCCATCCGGTGCCTGTCTTCGGCTATATCCTCGAGGGCGAACTCACGGTCGACTACGGGGCGAAGGGCGTGCGGACCTATGTCAAGGGCGAGGGCCTCGCCGAGGCGATGAACGAGGCACATAACGGTCGCAATACGGGTCTGGGCCCGGTGACGATTCTCGCGGTATTCATCGGCGTCGAGGGCATGCCGGCCAGTTTCGTCTCCGGCCGCGCCTCCGGCGCGCCAGAAAGCGCGCAAGATTCAACCGCGCTTGCGGGGAGGACTTGCGGCCGTTCCACGAGCGCGGCGGCTGTGGTCTCGCCAGCCCTGCCGCCTCGTATCGCTATTTCTGCGTCTTCTTGAAATAGCGCAGGTCGGGCGGCGACTGGTCTTTGGTGATGGGCATGAGGTAGCCGTCGGGACTGGTGAAATAGGCGTCCTCGCCGATCCGCACCAGCGAATTGTCCGCCGCGCACACCGCGGAGTGCCATGTCGGCTGCTTGACCTTGGGGTCGCGGCGATAGGTCTTGGTCACCGTCCAAGGTTGGATCAGCGCGTGGTCGATCGAGGTGATGTCGTCGTGAACGATGTTGGAGTCGGCCTTGTCGAGATAGATGCGTTCCTTCACGACGCCCTCGCCGTCCTCGTGGAAGGGCAGGCCGCTGGCGTCATAGGCGTGGGGCATCTTGATGCTGCGGGTTTCGATCTCCAGCGTGTCGAAGCGGCCGTCGCCATTCTCGTCGACCCATTTGCCGATCGAATAGCCTGCAAAAGTGGGCTCGATCTCCGCCGGCCAGCTGCGTCCGTCCGTGTAGACCCGCCGGTAGGAATCGTTGACGTGGCTGATCAGGATGTAGGTGATGTCGGGCGTGACCACGAATTCCACGGGGTCATAGGCGTTCATCATCATCGGCATGCCCTGCGGCAGGCAATACCAAGACGGCACGTTGCCCTGGCCGCCCTTGTTCATGTCCGCGAGGTTCGCATCGAACACCTTCTGGTATTCGGGCGTCAGCGGCGCCTTCTGGCCGGCCAGCACCCAGCGCGGCACGCCGACGCGATTCCACTGTCCCCTGAGGTCGGGATATTTGGCGTCGTCCCAGGCCGCCGCGCCGCTGATGGTCGCGCACAACGCCAGAAACCCGTACACCCCGATCGAGCCTCGCCTCGACATGATCTTCTCCCTTTCGAGCGAACGGCACAGCGCACGCAGGCATGATCGCATGGCCGTTGCGAAACCATCATGAATTCTACCACCGCGCCGCGCGGCGCTCCAACCGCGGCGCAGCGCTACTTCTTGCTCGCGAGATAGGCGACGATGTCGTCGCGGTCCTTCTCGGCCACCCCCTGAAAGATCGCCATCGCGGTGCCCGGCACCATCACGCCGGGAAACATGATCCAGCTTGCGAGCGCGTCCTCGGTCCATTCCCAATTGGCGGCGGTCTTGAACGCCCGCGAATAGTCGAAGCCGGGCACCGCTCCCGCCTTCTTGCCGACGATGCCGGACAGGTTGGGCCCGAACCGGTTGGGATCGCCCTTTTCGATGGTGTGGCAGATCGCGCATTGCCGCACGAACGCCGCCTTGCCCTTGTCGGCGTCCCCTTCCGCCCGGCCGGTGCCGGCGCTGAAACAAATGACCAGGGCAGCCGCCGCGACCACATGGCCGGCGAACCGGGTTGGCGAATTCATGGGCTCCTCCGGCCTTCTCATGAGCAAGGTTCTGCCCGTTTGTATCGCTTCTCGTGCAGATTGCTAGTGCGGCGAACGCGTCGTAGCATGCCGCCAATCACAGCTCGGCATCGCCGAATTCATCTTCGAGGGAGGTTTACTTGCGCGCGAAACAACCAGGCACCGCGCTCGGCATCTTGATGCTGGCTGCGGCCTTCCCGATCCCGGCGCGAGCGCCCAGCAGAACGCCCCGTCGGCCACCGTCGAGATCGACGACAACGACATCGGCGGCGTCGTCACCAGCCGGTTCGGACCGGAAGCCGGCGTGTGGGTGATCGCGGAGACGACCGAGCTCGGCACCCGGTTCGCCAAGATGGCGGTGACCGACGAGTCCGGGCGCTACGTGGTGCCGGACCTTCCCAAGGCGACCTACCGGGTGTGGGTGCGCGGCTACGGCCTGGTCGATTCGGCGAAGGTCACGACGGCGCCGGGCAAGACGCTGAACCTGACCGCCGTGATCGCGCCCAATCTCGCCGCGGCGGCCCAATATTACCCGGCGATCTACTGGGCCTCGATGATCCGGATTCCCGACAAGAGCAGGTTCCCCGGCACCGGCCCCGACGGCAACGGCATCTCCGTGAACTTCAAGACCCAGGATCAGTGGCTCAACGCGGTCAAGACCAATGGCTGCGGCAATTGCCACCAGATCGGCAATTACGCCACGCGCAACATTCCCGAGGCGCTCGGGCATTTCGATTCTTCGATCGCCGCCTGGGCGCGGCGCATCCAGTCCGGACCGGCGGGCCGCGGCATGGTGAGCTTCATGGCCCCGCTGCTGACGCCGGACGGCGGCCATCTCGCCGCGCTCGCCGATTGGACCGACCGCATCAAGGCCGGCGAGCTGCCGAGCGCCACGCCGCCGCGGCCGACCGGGCTCGAGCGCAACGTCGTCGTCACCGTGCGCGACTGGTCGGACCCCAAGCACTATCTCCACGACCTCGCGCTCACCGACAAGCGCAAGCCGACGGTCAACGGCTACGGCCTGATCTATGGTGCGGCGGAGCTCAGCACCGACAACCTTCCGATCCTCGATCCCGTCCACAACACCAAGACGGTGATGAAGGTGCCGGTGAAGGATCCGAAATACGCGCCGAGCTCGGCGCTCGCCAACCAGGTCCTCGCGCCGTCGCCCTATTGGGGCACCGAGCAGGTCTGGGACACCCAGGTCAACGCCCACAATCCCATGATGGACCAGGATGGGCGCGTCTATTTCACCGCACAGACGCGCTCGCCCAAGGACCCGCCGGATTATTGCAAGAGGGATTCGGCCCTGCGCTCCGCCCAGCTTTATCCGCTCGCCGGAACCCCTGCCGGCTTCGTCCAGAATGCGCGCCAGATCACCGTCTATGACCCCGCCACCAAGAAGTTCTCGTTCATCGACACCTGCTTCGGCACCCACCATCTCAACTTCGCGGAGGATGCCAACAACACGCTGTGGCTGAGCAACAACAGCCAGGGCAATCTCGCCGTGGTCGGCTGGATCAATACCAAGATGTATTGGGAGACCGGCGATGCCGCGAAGTCGCAGGGCTGGACGGCGATGATCGTCGACACCAACGGCAACGGCAAGCGCGACGAGGGCTACAACGAGCCGGGCCGGCCGGCCGATCCCGACCAAGGACACCCGCATTCCCTATGGCATGTACGGGATTTCCTACAATCCGGTCGACGGCTCGCTGTGGGGCTCGAACCTCGCCCATCCCGGCTACATCCTGCGCATGGCGCCGGGCGCGAACCCGCCGGAAACCTCGCTCGCGGAGATCTACCGGATTCCGCTGCCGGGCTTCGGCATCCGCGGCATGGACATCGACCGCAACGGCGTCGTGTGGATGCCGCTCGACAGCGGTCACATCGGCAGCTTCGACCGCCGCCTGTGCAAGGGCCCGCTCAACGGCCCGGGCGCCGAGCAGGGCAACAAATGTCCGGAAGGCTTCGCGTTCTATCCGATCCCGGGGCCGGGCTTCCAGGGCGATCCCGGCGCCGAGGAAAACCCGTATTACACCTGGGTGGACCAGCACGACATCCTGGGCCTCGGCGCCAACACGCCGCTCGCCACCGGCAACCAGTCCGATTCGCTGCACGCCCTCGTCGGCGGCCGCGTGATCGAGCTTCGCGTTCCCTATCCCATGGGCTTCTTCGCCAAGGGACTCGACGGCCGCATCGACGATGCCAATGCCGGCTGGAAAGGCCGCGGCCTGTGGGCGACCTCGGGCAACCGCACGCCCGTCCACATCGAAGGCATCGACGCCCCGGCGCCGGGCGCGCCGGGCGCCTCGCCGGAAACCGCGTCGAGCCCGCTGGTGGTGCACTTCCAGCTGCGCCCCACTCCGCTGGCGCATTGATCGGGCGCCGGACGGCGCACACTTGCGCAAAGGCGCCCCTCCCCGCTTGCGACCGCTTGCGGGGAAGGGACATTCCGGTGCCGCAGCCACCGAAGGAGCCGCGCAGATGAGCAAGTTCGTCTATGTCGTCCATATCCGCACGACGCCGGAGAAGCTGTGGGATGCCCTGACGAAACCCGAACTCACGCGCGCCTATTGGTGCGGCACCTGGCAGGAATGCGATTGGAGACCCGGTTCATCCTGGCGCTTGATGATCCCCGATGGCCGCATCGGCGACAGCGGCGAGGTCCTGGAAATCGAGCGGCCACGACACCTCGTCCTGTCATGGCGCGACGAGTTCATGCCGGAACTGAAGGCGGAAGGCTATTCGCGTGCCACCTTCGATATCGAACAGTTGGGCGACAGTGTGAGATTGACCGTCACCCATGAAATGGACCGCGACAGCTCGAAGCTGATCGATGGGGTGTCCAGCGGCTGGCCCGCCATTCTGTCGAGCCTCAAGAGCTTCCTCGAAACCGGGACCGCGTTGGAGCTGACCAGCCGCTGGCCGGACAATATCTGATCCAAGGTCGCTCGACGACCGTCGGCCCCGCGCAGTCCGGAATTGCAGGGCAAGCTCTATGTGCAGTTCACTCGCTCGCCCGGATCCCCGCTTCCTTGATGAGCTTCGCCCATTGCACCGCTTCGGCCTTGAGGGCGGCGGAGAATTCCGCCGGCGAATTGCCGATCGTGACCACTCCGATGTCGGCAAGCCGTTGGCGCAGGTCGCCCTGCGCGAGCACCCGCACGGTGTCGCGGTGGATCTTGTCGATGACGCCGGCGGGGGTTCCGGCCGCGACCATCAGGCCGAATGAGGCGGTCACGTCGAAGCCGGGAAAGCCGGATTCGGCGACCGTGGGCAGGTCCGGCGTGGCGGCAAAACGGTCGAGCGACGTCACCGCCAATCCGTGCAGCTTGCCCTCGCGGACGAGCGGCAGCAGGGGCGCGATGCTGCCGAAATACATGGTGATGCGGCTGCCCAGCAAATCCGTGATGACCGCGCTCGCGCCGCGATAGGGGATGTGCTGGAGGTCGAGCCGCGCGGTCGACTTGAACAGCTCGCCGGCGAGATGCTGCGTGGTGCCCGCGCCGGCGGAGCCGAAGCTGTATTTTCCGGGCGTGGCGCGGACCAGGGCGACGAGGTCCTGCACGTTGCGGACCGGCAGGTCGTTGGGAACCGTCAGGATGTTCGGGGTGGATGCGACCTGCGAGATCGGCGCCAGATCCTTGAGCGGATCGTAGCTCATCTTGTCGAACAGGCTGGGATTGACGACGATCTGCGCAGCGTTCGCGAGCAGCAGGGTGTAGCCGTCGCGCGCCGCCTTGGCGACGCGATCGCCGGCGATGTTGCCGCTGGCGCCCGGCACGTTCTCGATCACGACCGACCTGTCCCAGGCTTGCGCCAGCTTGTCGCCGATCGCCCGCGCGATGATGTCGTTCGGCCCGCCCGGCACGTAGCCGACGAGAATGCGCACCGTGCGCTCGGGGAATGCGGTTTGCGCCGACGCCGCGTGAACGACCATGGACACGAACACCATCGCGGTCAGGACCCGAATCGTTTTCATGAGAGGCTCCGGAAAGACCTTGCCGTTCGGGCGCTGACTTGGATCAAAATTCCGGGTCGCGCTCTTGCGCGATACCCGGAATCCAGACGGGCCTCGCCACCCGCACCGCTGCTTGGTCATTCCGGGTTCGCGCAGACTGCGCGCCCCGGAATGACCACTGGGCCGAGTCCACGATAGTGCATTTCCCGCCACGATGGATACCCGCTCGAATCTGCGTTAGAAGCGCGCCCATGAACTGCATCGCCCCCGGACAAGCGCGGCTTCGCCCATGTGGAGACGTGGGTGTTCGACCTCGACAACACGCTCTATCCCCATCATCTCAACCTGTGGCAGCAGGTCGATGACCGTATCCGCACCTACATCACGAATTTTCTCGGCGTCCCCCCCGACGACGCGTTTCGCATCCAGAAGGACTTCTACAAGCGCTACGGCACCAGCCTGCGCGGCCTCGTGCTCGAGCACGGCATGGACCCCGACGCCTATCTCGAATACGTCCATGCGATCGATCATTCGCCGCTCGAGCCCAATCCCGCGCTCGGCGCGGCGTTGGAAAAGCTGCCGGGCCGCAAGCTCATTCTCACCAACGGCACCAAGGCCCATGCCGATGCGGTGATGCGCCGGCTCGCGATCCATCACCATTTCGAGGACGTGTTCGACATCATCGCCAGCGAGTTGCAGCCCAAGCCGTTTCCCGAGAACTACGACCGTTTCCTCGCCCGCCACGGTGTCGATGCCGGCAAGGCGGCGATGTTCGAGGACCTCGCCCGCAACCTCGCCGTCCCCCATGCGCTGGGCATGACCACGGTGCTGGTGGTGCCCGAAAAGAGCTACGACGTCGTGCGCGAAGGCTGGGAGCTGGAAGGGCGCGACGCGCTCCATGTCGACCACATCACCGACGACCTCGCCGGCTTTCTGGAGGCGACGGCCGCAGCGCGATGAGCGCGGCGCTCAGCGGCGTACTCCGCCGCCGGCCGAGGCGATTCGGCCATCATCTTCACCCATCGCGGGGCCGGCATGCAACGTGGAGCGCATCGCCACGGCGAGCAAGCCCGGCACGATGCCGCCCGATTCGATCCGCGTCGCGACCGGCGCGAGCTCGAGAAGTTGCAATGGGGCGGACGACACTGCGGTGCGCACATGGGCGGCGCCATGGCGGTAGCGCAGCTTCTCGCCCAGTTCCACGCCGTCGCCGTCATGGGTTTCCACCGTGAAGGCGAACAGGCCTCCCGGGCTCAAGCACATCCGCCACCGCACGCGCGACGGGATCGAGATCGAACAGGTAGACGAAAACGTCGGCCGCAACGACGAGATCGTAGCGCCGGGGCGCAGCGCGCTCGGCGGCGAGGAACTCCGCGAGTTCGCCGGTCTGCAGCCGGTCATAGATGCCCTTGGCGCGCGCCTCGGCGATCATGCCCGGCGACAGGTCGACGCCGGTCAGGTGCTGCACCTGCGTCCGGAACGCCGCGCCGGCGAGTCCGGTTCCGCAGCCGAGATCGAGCATCGCGCCGAACCCCGGAACCGCACGGGCGCGGCCGACGGCTTCCAGCAGGCGCTGCGGGCCGCGATAGGCGAGGCCTTCCACCAGGGCGTGGTCGAATCGCGGCGCGTACTGGTCGAAGACCGCGCGCACATAGGAAGGCGACATCGCGGTCGAAGGGTCGGCGGCGCCGAGCCGGGCGAGATGGAGCGCGGCGCCGTGGCGATCGCCGGGATCGATCCGGAGCGCCTCGCGCAATGCCACCGCCGCGCCCGCGCCGTCACCGAGCTTTGCCCTGGTCTCGCCCAGCGCGAACCAGGCGGCCGCAAATCCCGGCGCCGCCTCGACCGCCTGGGCGAACAGGTCGGCGGCGGCGGCGAGGTCGCCGCGCAAAGCGAGATCGCGGCCGAATCCATAGCGTCGGTCGGCGATCAGGTCGCCTGATGAAACCACGGCGTCGTCAGCTTGAGTCAATCCGGGCCTCGCAATGGCGCCTCTATGCCATATCTCTGCGTCATGCGCCCCGAGGAACTTCTGAGCCCCACGCCGGCCGGGCTGTGCTGCCGGCAAGGCTCCTTCCACATCGATCCCACGCGCCCGGTCGAGCGGGCGCTGATCACCCACGGGCATTCGGACCACGCCCGCGCGGGCCACGGCGCCGTGCTGGCGACCGCGGAGACGCTCGACCTGATGCGGCTGCGCTACGGACCCAACTTCGCCGGCACGGTCCAGCCGGTCCGCTATGGCGAGCGGCTGCGGCTCGGCGGGGTCGACGTGAGCTTCCACCCCGCCGGCCATGTGCTGGGCTCCGCCCAGATCAGGATCGAGCGCGACGGCTGCCGCATCGTTGCGTCGGGCGACTACAAGGACGTCCCCGACCCGACCTGCGCGCCGTTCGAACCGGTGCCGTGCGACGTCTTCATCACCGAGGCGACGTTCGGGCTTCCGGTGTTCCGCCATGGCGACCCCGACGCGCAGATCGCCAAGCTCATGGCCTCGGTGGCGCTGTTTCGGCGAGCGCGCCCATCTGGTCGGCGCCTATTCGCTCGGCAAGGCGCAGCGGGTCATGGCGCTGATCCGACGGGCCGGCTACGACAAACCGATCTACCTGCACGGGGCGATGGAAGCGATCACCCGCTATTACGAAAGCCACGTCGCGCTCGGCGAGCTGCGGGCGGTGCGCGATGCCGGCAAGGCCGATCTCGCCGGCGCCATCGCGCTGTGCCCGCCGTCGGCGCTGCAGGACCGCTGGACCCGCCGGTTTCCCGATCCGGTGGCGGCGTTCGCGTCGGGCTGGATGCGGGTGCGGGCGCGCGCCCGCCAGCGCGGCGTCGAGCTGCCGCTGGTGATCTCCGACCACTGCGACTGGGACGGCCTCACCGCCACCATCATCGCCACCGGCGCCTCCGACATCTGGGTGACCCACGGCGCCGAGGATGCACTGGTGCATTGGTGCCGGACGCGCGGCCTGCAGGCGCGGCCGCTGCACATGATCGGCTACGGCGAGGAAGAGGAAACCGAGAGCGTCGACGTGGAGGCCGGCGACGGACGGCGCTGCCTCATGAACCGCTTCGCGGCCCTGCTCGACCGCCTCGCCTATGAGCCCGGCCGCAATGCCAAGCTGCGGCTGCTCGCCGATTATTTCCGCACCACGCCCGATCCCGAGCGCGGCTACGCGCTGGCCGCCATCACCGGGGCGCTGTCGTTCCGATACGCCAAGCCCGGCCTGATCCGCACCCTGATCGCCGAGCGCACCGATCCCGTGCTGTTCGCGCTGTCCTACGACTATGTCGGCGACCTCTCCGAGACGGTGGCGCTGATGTGGCCGGCGCCGGCCAAGAATGCCGGCGCGGAGGCGGCCCCGATCCCGTCGCTGTCGGAGGTCGTCACCACCCTGGCCGCGCTCGGCAAGGCGGAGCTGCCGGCCAGGCTCGCCGCGTGGCTCGACGGGCTCGACGAAACCGGGCGTTGGGCGCTGCTCAAGCTCGTGACCGGCGCATTGCGCATCGGCGTGTCGGCGCGGCTCGCCAAGACCGCGGTCGCCGCGCATCGGCGACAAGGACGCCGACGCGGTCGAGCTGGTGTGGCCGACGCTGACGCCGCCCTATGCCGACCTGTTCGCCTGGGTCGAGGGCCGCGCCGAGCGGCCGGCGAGCGCAGACCCCGCGCCGTTCCGGCCGCCGATGCTGTCCAACGCCATCGCCGACACCGATTTCGCCGCGCTCGATCCGGCCGCCTTCGCCGCGGAGTGGAAATGGGACGGCATCCGCGTGCAGGCCGTCGCCGGCCGGCTCGGCGACGGCCGCCGCATCGCGCGGCTCTATTCGCGCACCGGCGAAGACATTTCCGCGAGCTTTCCCGACCTCGTCGATGCGCTCGACTTCGACGGCGCGCTCGACGGCGAGCTCCTGATCATGCGCGAGGGCCGCGTGCAGTCCTTCAACGTGCTGCAGCAGCGGCTCAACCGCAAGACCGTCACGCCCAAGCTGCTGGCCGAGTTTCCGGCCCATCTGCGCGCCTATGATCTCCTCGTCGACGGCGACACCGATCTGCGCGGTGAGCCCTTCGAGGCCCGTCGCGCCCGTCTCGAAGCCTTCGTCGCGAGGCTCGCTTCGCCGCGCATCGACCTGTCTCCCCTGGTGCCGTTCTCGACCTGGGAGGCGCTTGCCGCGGCGCGGGCCGACCCCGGCCGGGCCGGGGCCGACGCGCAAGCGGTCGAAGGCGTCATGATCAAGCGGCGCGACGCGCCCTATCTGCCGGGCCGGCCGAAAGGCCTGTGGTGGAAATGGAAGCGCGATCCCTTCGTGATCGACGCGGTGCTGATGTATGCCCAGCGCGGCCACGGCAAGCGCTCGTCGTTCTATTCCGACTATACGTTCGGGGTGTGGGCCGCGGGCGAGGCCGGCGACGAACTGGTGCCGGTCGGCAAGGCCTATTTCGGCTTCACCGATGCGGAGCTCGCGGAGATCGACCGCTTCGTTCGCCACAATACCGTCAACCGGTTCGGGCCGGTGCGCGAGGTCGCCCATGGCCGCGACGCCGGCCTCGTGTTCGAGGTCGCGTTCGAAGGCCTGCAGCAATCGACCCGCCACAAATCCGGCATCGCCATGCGTTTCCCGCGCATCAACCGGCTGCGCTGGGACAAGCCGCCGCGCGATGCCGACCGCCTGGAAACGCTGCAGGCCCTGCTCGACCGCGCTCACTCCACCGAAGCAAGCGAATCCGCGGCCCTCATTTTGCCTGCAGGCAATGTGGTAAAATGAACGCGCGGAATCAGTCGGAGGGATGCCATGGCGAATGATCTGGTCCACCGGTTCTTCGGCGGCCCGCCACTGTCGGTGCTGGCGCGCCTGGTGCTGTTGTCGATCCTCGTCGGCGTCGTTCTCTCCGCGATCGGCCTCGATCCCTGGAACATCATGCACAGCGTCGAAAAGCTCGTTCGCGAAATCTGGGACATGGGCTTCGACGCGGTGCGCTGGGTCTGGCGCTACTTCCTGCTCGGCGCCGTGCTGGTGGTGCCGATCTGGCTGCTGGTGCGCCTGACGCGCGGAACCGCGGGCCGCGCCTGAATCTTGGTAGGATGGGCCCTTGCGAAACCCATCGCGGGGTTCGATAGGCCGATGATGGGTTTCGCGAGAGCTCAACCCATCCTACGGTCCTGAGTGCCGACACCAGCACCCCAATAATTTTTCCACAAAGGGACGCCGCCCACCTAGACGGGATCGCCGGCAGGTTATAATTCCTATATGGGTCCCAGCGGGAGGCCATGAATGCTGACGCATGCTCAGATTTGGTCGGCAATCGACCGGCTGGCAAAGCGATCCGGACTGTCGCCCTCCGGCCTCGCCAAGCGCGCGGGGCTCGACCCGACCACGTTCAACAAGTCGAAGCGCATCACGCCCGACGGCCGGGCGCGCTGGCCCTCGACGGAATCGGTGGCGAAATCGCTCGCGGCTACGGGCGCGACGCTCGACCAGTTCGTCGCCCTGATCTCCGAATCCGCCCATCCGCCCGCGCGAGGCGGTGCCGCTGATCGGATTCGCCGAGGCCGGCGTCGGCGGCTATTTCGACGATGGCGGCTTTCCGACCGGCAAGGGCTGGGACGAGATTCCGTTTCCGGCCGTCGACGACGAGCACGTCTATGCGCTGGAGATTTCCGGCGATTCGATGCATCCGGCCTATCGCGACGGCACCGTCATCATCGTGTCGCCGGCCGCCCCGATCCGCCGCGGCGATCGCGTCGTCGTCAAGACCAAGGACGGCGAGGTGATGGCGAAGGAATTGAAGCGCAAGACGACGAAGTCGCTGGAACTGAAGTCGCTCAATCCCGAGCATCCCGACCGCACGCTCGCGTCGGAAGAGGTGGTGTGGGTCGCGCGCATCGTGTGGGCGAGCCAGTAGCAGAGTAGACCGTCCGCCATTTCAGCGGTCATTCCGGGGCGCGCATCTTTGCGCGAACCCGGAATCCAGGCCGCGGCGAGCAGTGGCGAGGCCCGCTGGATTCCGGGTTCGCGCAAGAAAGAGCGCGCCCCGGAATGACCCGATCAGACGAGTAAGGGTGGCGGCATCACCGCCACAGCAGAAACCCGGCGCGGACGAGATAGACCACGCGAGATCGCGTAGATCACGACGCGGGTCCATTGGCGGAAACCGTGGTCGGTCATGCGTTCGATCACGTAGGGCGTCACCGAGGTCACGGCGATGGCGAGCGCCACGGCGACGAGCGTCGTCCATGTCATCACGTTGCCGAGGCCGCCGAGCGAGCCGAAATAGATCGCGCGCAGCACGTGGCTGAAGGTCTGGGTCACCGCCTTGGTCGCGACGGTGGTCTTGCGGTCGAGCATGCTCTTCTGGAAGAAGATGTCGAGGAAGACGCCGCCGACCCCCGACATGAATTGCAAGACCGTCGTCAGCGCGCCCGACACGAAGGGCATGCCGGGCCATTCGATGCTGGGATGGGCGCGCCGGGGCAGCAATTCCACCAGGAACGGCATGACCCCGAGCAGGAGGTAGACCGTCGCCTTGTCCGGCACATAGGCGACCACGCGCAAGGCGGCGAACGCGACCATCGCGCCGAGCACATAATGGAAGAAGATCGGCCAGCGGACATAGCGATACCACAGCAGTGCGCGCCAGCCATTGGCGGCGAACTGGATGATGGAGAACAGCACCATTGCGGTGGTGACGTCGTAATAGACCAGCAGCACGCCGAGCAGGATCATGCCGCCGGCCATCCCGAACACGCCCGACACGAAGGACGAAACGAGGATGGTGGCGCCGATCAGGGCCAGCGTGCTGAGAGGCATGTCATTCCAAGGAAGCCGATCGCCGGTCACTTGTTACTTCACTGATCGCACAGCGAACGACCGGAGACTCCGTAGCCCGGATGGAGCGCAGCGCAATCCGGGTAGGCCGTCCCGCATTCCGCTGCGCTCCATGCGGGCTACGCGCCGACGCTGCGCAAGAAGCAAGCGAGTGCCACCAGCTACGCCGACCGCGCCAGCGCGCCGTCGATCATCTCGACGGTGTTGGCGAGGCCGTAGACCGCCACGAACGACCCGAAGCGCGGGCCCTTCTCCTGGCCGAGCAGCACCTGGTAGAGCATGTTGAACCATTCCAGCGACACGCCCGGCTTGCCGTCCTTGGTCTTGATCTTGCCGGTGGTGTCGAGGAAGGGCGGGCGGCGCCCGACCTCGTAGACGACCTCCTGGATTTTCTCCGCCGTGCGTGTCGGGCGGCAGCTGCGACAGCGCATCGCGCAGGTCGGTCAGCGCCGCGCGCTCGGTCTCGCCGGCGATGCGGAACGTCTTCGCCGGCAGCACGAAGTCGCGGAAATAGTGGATGGCGTAGCCGACCATGCGGTCGAGCTTGGGATGGCTCTGCGGCGTCACGCCCGGCCAGTAGCGGCCGATGAAGCCCCACAGCGTCTCGGCATTCTCCGCATTCGATGCCGAGACGAGGTTGAGCAGCAGCGTGAACGAGATCGGCACCTCGGGCTCGGGCGGCGCGCCGGCGTGGATGTGCCACACCGGATTGGTGAGGCGTTGCCTCGCATCCTGGCGCTGATAGCCTTCCAGGAACTGCTGGTACTCGTCGACGTGGCGCGGAATGACGTCGAAGTAGAGCCGCTTCGCCGCCTTCGGCTCGCGATACATGAACAGCGACAGGCTTTCCGGGCTCGCATAGCGCAGCCACTCGTCGATGGTGAGGCCGTTGCCCTTCGACTTCGAAATCTTCTGGCCCTTTTCGTCGAGGAACAGTTCGTAATTGAAGCCCTCCGGCGGCGTGCCGCCGAGCGCGCGGCAGATCTCTCCGGACAGCTTGACGGAATCGATGAGGTCCTTGCCGGCCATCTCGTAGTCGATGCCGAGCGCCACCCAGCGCATCGCCCAGTCGGGCTTCCACTGCAGCTTGCAGCGGCCGCCGGTGACCGGCGTCGTCATGCGCTCGCCGGTGTCGGGATCGTCATAGGAGATGGTGCCGGCGGCGACGTCATGGGCGACGATCGGCACCTGCAGCACCACGCCGGTGCGCGGCGAGATCGGCAGGAACGGCGAATAGGTTGCGCGCGCTCCGCCCGCAGCGACGGCAGCATGATCGCCATCACCTCGTCGTAGCGGGCGAGCACGGTGCGCAGCGCCGCGTCGAAGCGCCCGGACGTGTAGCACTCGGTCGACGACAGGAACTCGTAGTCGAAGCCGAAGGCGTCGAGGAAGGCGCGCAGGCGCGCATTGTTGTGGGCGCCGAAGCTCGGATGGGTGCCGAACGGATCGGGCACCTGGGTCAGCGGCTTGCCGAGATGCCGGCCCACCATCTCCTTGTTGGGGATGTTGTCGGGCACCTTGCGCAGCCCGTCCATGTCGTCGGAGAACGCGATCAGCCGGGTCTGCACCTTGTCCTCGGTCAGGGTGCGGAAGGCGTGGCGCACCATGGTGGTGCGGGCGACCTCGCCGAAGGTGCCGATATGCGGCAGGCCCGACGGGCCGTAGCCGGTCTCGAAGATCACCTCGTCCTTGGGGTGCCGCCTGAGGCGGGCGACGATCTTGCGCGCCTCCTCGAACGGCCAGGCGTTGGATTGCTCGGCAAGGGCCCGCAGCTCGGCGACGACAGGCGTCATGACATCGGACATCGCATTCTCCGGGCGCGGAAGCGCCGACCCACATTGCCGACCCATGTTATGCGCGTCAAAACGGGCTGATCGGAAAATATCGCAGCCACAGATCGGTGAAGCGCCCGGTCTCCCAGATGCGGAACAGCGCCCAGTTGATGGCGAGCCGCAGCGTGTCGTTGCCGCGCTTCACCGCGACGCCGATGCCTTCGCCGAAATAGCGGCTTTCGACGAACGGACCGCCGACGAAGACGCAGCACCCGCCCGAGCTCGCGCCGTTGAGCCAGAACGACAGCCCGTAGCCGTCGCCGAACAGGAGGTCGACCTCGCCCCGCCGCAACGCTTCGCGCGCACCGTCGGTGTCGCGGAACAGGCGCAGCTCCGCCTCGGTGAAGAGCGTGCGCAGATACTGCTCGTGGGCGGAGCCGGCGACGACGGCGATCTTCTTGCCTTCCAGCCGTTCCGGCGTCACCGTCGAGGATCGCGCTGTCGGCACGGGCCGCGAAGCGGGCCGACGGCCGGTAATAGGGATCGGAGAAATCGACGCGCCTGCGGGTCTGTTCCGACACCGCGATCGAGGCGATGGCGGCATCGCCGCGATTTTCATTGAGCGCATCGAACAAGGTATCGAAGCGGCGCATCTGCACCGTGCAGTTGACCTTGAGCTCCTCGCAGATCATGCGGGCGAGATCGACGTTGAAGCCCGGCGGGATTGCCGTCCGGCCCGGCGAAGTTGAACGGCGGATAGTCGACCTCGGTCATGAAGCGGATCACGCTCATGCGCGCGGTATCGGGCCGTTCCGGACGCCGCCGCGGGTCCCAGAAGCCCGGCACCACCGCGGGCGACGCCGGGCGGATCGTCGCCCGCGCCTGCGCCGCCGCCGGCGCGCGCTCGCCGAAGAGCCCGGCCAGACCGAGGAACACCGCCAGCGCCGGCACCAGGCCGCGCTTGGACGCGCGAACGGACGCGGAGAGAAATGAAAGCGGCATCGGGGTTCTCGATCGACGGGAGCCTTGGTGCTGATTCTCGATTTCGACACAATCTCTGCGGCGGTGCAGCCATTTGGCGACGACAGCCGGTTATAGACGAAAATGCCGCACCGGCCAGCAAAAGGGAAGCCGCGCTTCTGCGAGACCGCGGATCGGGCGAGGTCAGAGATATTTGCGCAGGTCGGCCGCGGCGACGTCGGGGGTGCGCTTCATGTTGAAGGGGCTGAGGAAGCGCCCGTCCTTGTCCATCAGATACACGATCGCGGTGTGGTCCATGGTGTAGTCGCCGCCGTCGAGCGGCACTTTCTTGTAGTAGACGCGGTAGGCCTTGGCGACCGCGGCGAGCGCGGCCGGATCGCCGGTGAGGCCGCGGATATGCGGGTCGAAGCTCGCCAGATAGTCCTTCAGCTCTCCGGGGTGTCGCGCTCGGGATCGACGGTGATGAACAGCGCCGCCGTGCGGTCGGCGTCGTGGCCGAGCTTGCGCATGATCTCCGACATCTCGAACAGCGTGGTCGGGCACACGTCCGGGCAATGGGTGAAGCCGAAGAAGACGAGGAACGTCTTGCCCTTGAGATCCTGGTCGCTGAACGCCGCGCCGTTCTGGTCGACCAGCCGGAACGGCCCGCCGATCGCCGCGGTCGGGATGCCGATCGGCCCGGCCCCCGGACCGCGCGGGCTGAAATACAAGATGGCGCCGAGACACACCCGAGCCCCGCCAGGAACGCCGTGAAGACGACAAGCAGCCGGGGCAGACGTGCGCTCATTGGTGTTCCCTGTCGGTGGACTTTGGCTCGATGGCATCCGCGCGGCGCTCCCCGCCGCGCTCCGCATGCAGCCCTCAAATAGGCCCGATCGGGGCACGCCACAAGCGCCTCCGGCAGGGCCCCGGCAGAGTCGCTGCCGCATCCGCCCCCACCGCTCGGCGCCCGCAGCCGCCGACCACAGCACGGATGCCGGCAAGGAATCGCATCCGTTTCGCGTCCCGCCGCCGGGGCCTCCTCGCCCTTGTTTCACCGCGCCGGCTTCGTTACAACTCCGCGCGCCACGAAGGAAATGCGTTGTTTTCCGGCACATCGGAGAGGTGGCAGAGTGGTTGAATGCACCGCACTCGAAATGCGGCATACGGGCAACCGTATCGGGGGTTCGAATCCCTCCCTCTCCGCCACGAATTAAGGTTTTCATATCGCTACGCTTTTTTGTTTTCTGCCAGGGCGCTTTCCGCCCATATTCCGGGGCATTTCCGCTTCGGTCGCAACGCGGTCTTTGCACAGAGACCAATTTGGGGCTCATCGAGGGCTATTAAGTCCCGAAGTCTCGTTTGCCAATTTGTGGTGGTACGGCACTTCTCGCTCGAAATTCCCGCCCGAGAGAGGCAGACGCCATAGAGAGACCGCTTTCAGATTTGAGGATTTCCACGCCAAAGCGCCGCCTGCGCTCACGCAGATCCGAGGCGTCGCTGTTGCTCGTTCCAATCCGGCGGCAACTTCGTGTCGTCCATGAGCTTGCGTGCCGCCAGTTCAGGCGGATGCCGCCCACTCAGGATTGCGCTCAAGATATCTGGTGCCAGCAGCGTGAGCAAGCTCGCCCACATCCGTTGGCCCCCGATTCGGTTGACCACCCCGTTGAAGCTCAACTTGGTTGATTGGGCCTTAACCCTTAGAAAATGAAAAAGCCGAGTCCCGTTGCCAGGGCTCGGCATTTTTTTGTGCCGACGGCTTGAATGCCGGCGGTAGCGCCTCGCGCTACTTCGATGCCTGCGCCTTGAGGGCCGCAATTTCGGCCTCGGTGCGCAGCGTCATCGCGCCCATCTTGCTGTTGCGGTAGAGCGGCACGGTGACCTTGGTGTCCTGGCCGGGCAGCTCAAGCAGCGAGACGTGGCGGATTTCGGTCCCGCGAACCGGCGTATCGAAGAACGTCCACTCCGCAGTGGCGGGATTGTAGCGGGCGATGCGGTCCGTCGTCCACATGTTGGCCCACACGTTGTGGTTCTTGTCGACCGCGATGTGGTACGGCTGATAGGCCGGATCGGGGAACGGCACGATCGTCGTCTGCAGCGTCCTGGTATCGATGCGGGCGAGCGAAGAGCCCCACGAATTGCCGACCCACAGAACGTCGGCGTTCTTGTCCGTGCCCATGCGACGCGGGCCTTCCGACCATGGCAGCGGGTTGTTGACGGTCAGCTGGTTGAAGCCTTCGTAGAACGCCTTGGCCGCGGCCGGAATGCGCGCCATTTCGTCCTTGAGGGACGGCAGCACGACTTCCGAGGTCGAGTGTGTCGCCACGTCAGCCTTGCCGATGGTGTCGAAGGCCATCTGGGCCCACCAGCCGTTGCCGTCGCGGTCGCCCGCGGCGCCGTAGGTCATATTGGTGCCCTTGGTGTTCTGGTACGGCGTCTTCGATTTGAAGTCGGTGAACTTCTCGCTCACCGGGTCGAACATCACGACGCCATCAGGTGCCGAGGCCCAGATCTTGCCCTTGCCGTCCACGTCCATGGTCACGGCGCCGCCAAGCGGCGACATCGGAGGCGGCGTCTCATAGACCTTGAACGTGTCGGTCTTGGTCTCGAGCTTGCCGAGGCTGCGGCGGCCTGGGTTGATATCGAACCAGAGATCGCCATTGGCGTCGCGGGTGACGCCGTGGGCGTTCGAGGCGCCTTTGCCGTCAACGCGGTCATACTTCAGGTATTTCACTTCTCCGGTCGTCGGATTGACCTTGCCGATACTGACGAACCGGTTCGGCGCATTGACGGTGTAATAGAGCGTGCCGTCGAGACCCATGTTGCCATCATGGGGCAACTGGCCGATGCGGGAGGTGACACCCAGGTTCCAATCGGAGCCGTCATTGGTGTTGTACTTGACCCCGTTGGTCGCAATGCCGGAATCCGGATTGAGCGGAACGTCATAGGTCTTCCACATCACCCGCGCCGCCTCGCCGGTCGGCCGCGGACGATCCTTGAACTTCATCGAGGTCTCGCCGGGGCCACGGGCGCGAGCGAGGTAGGCCGCAAGTTCCTTCTGATTGTAGTTGATGATCTGGTTCACCCTGGCGTTCGGTCCGGGCAGGTTCGGAATTGTCTTCATCAAGTTGATGACTTTGTTCCAGCCTGCCTCGTCGAACTTGAACTGCAACAGGTAGCCGGGCGTGTGGCAGCCGGTGCACTGGTTGTGGAAGATGCGCTTGATGTTGGCGTCAGCTTCGGTTTCTTCCGGCAGCGCCGCAGCGAGCATTTCCGGCGGCATCTGGCGGATGCGCTGTTCCGGATCGGTGATGGCGGCAAGCTTGAAGTCCTGGTGCCGGGTCGCGGTCAGAGCAACGTTGCCCTTGGCGGTCTCGAAGCCCAGCGTTTGCGCCCAAACAGCGTAATTGCCGTCTTCCATGGCGGGGAAGTAATACTCGCCGTTCTGGTCGGTGTAGACGCTGGTCTGAATGGTCGATCCGGCCTTCTGGGCGGTGACCAGCACGCCCTCCATCTTCTGGCCGGTCGGCGAAGTGATCGTGCCGGCCAAGAGCTGATCGGCTGAGGCCGTCGCCGGCGCCAATGCCGCCGCTGCCGCGAAAGCGACAACGCTCGCCAGTAACTGTGCTCGTGGTGTCATAAGGAACCTCCTTATCGCGGTTCATACGGCCTCCGGGGTCCGTCGCCTTTGCCCGAGCGGGCGGATCGACTGCCCCAGCTTGTTGGTTATTTTCTCGCAGGGTACGCCTCGCTGGCCCCCGAAGGAAGGGGGAAATCCGCATGGTCGTTTCAGATGGAGTATTTCCGTTCCTTACATGCGAGCAGTCCTCGCAGCGCACGACATGGCCGCCGAGAGCCGCCGTGCGGCAGTTCTCGATCGCGCTCATCACCTTCATCTGGCCGAGGCTCACATGGCCGGCATTGGCACGACGCCAAGTCGGTCCGTGGTCCCGAAAGATGTCCGCAACCTCCAGAACTGGACACGTCATGATCGCCGCGGCTTATGCGGGGGCGGATCGTCCTTGGGCTCATCCTTCTTGGACATCAGCGGAGCGAGGCGACTGTTGGCCAGCTGTTGGCCGCACCCGCATTGACTCTGACGGATTCGACCACAACACGCGCGGCCACATTCGCAAAAGCGTATGGCCTCCAAAACCGATCTGAGTTCCTTCGTACCGATGCTGTGTTATCGGAGCTCGCTCGAAACGGAGCTCGCGGGCACATCGGAATATACGCAAGTATGTGCGCCCGACCCCTCCGACCGCAACATGAGTCTCCGTATCGGCTCACTCTGCCTTGATGTTCGTCTCGTCTCGCAGATGTTGCGGCCCTAATCCGGACTGTTGCCGAACACGCATATAGGTGGGAGCGCTATAGCGCATAAATTGTGCGCATAGTATCGTGACCGACCATGATGACAGCGTCAATCTCCAAGGGTGATTGCAATGATGCCGATCGTCGCAACAGTTCCGCCGCCTCGTCTGATATTGCCGGGACATGCGCCAAGGCCCGTGCGAGGCATTGTCCCCTGGCGCTGCCTCGCGATGCTGTTCGCAATCCTCGTGACAGCCTCGCCGGTCCAGGCTCAACTTGCGACAGACGATTGCAACGGCCTGGATTTCGACGTCGGTAAGCCGGTGGTCGTTGCCAAGGTCGTTTCCAGCGCGTCAAAAATTCATTACGTCAAAAGTGCCTCGGAGAATGCATCCTGTCCGGCCGAAACTGACACCTGTCGCAGCGACGCCTACCTTGTGCCAGGCGACCTCGTGCTGGCTAACAGCCTGCGCGCGCCCCATACATGCATCACCTACCAGTCGCCCCAGGACACGGAACAAATATGGATCAACGGCTGGTTCCCCTCGGCAAGTCTCGCGGCAGTCGCGCCGCTGCGCGCGCCTCGCACCGCGGACTGGATGGGCACTTGGTCGCACCCCGGCGGCGAAATCAGGATAGAAGCGGGCGACAGGGGCAAACTGGCCATCCTCGGCTTCCAGGCCTATCCGGGTACTCGAAACGAGCACACCGGCGCAATGCAGGCCCAGGCAACGCCCTTGGGCGCAATCCTCGCCTTCGCGGATGATGGCTCCAAGCCCTTTGGCAAGGACGAAGACGATTGTCAGGTACGCATGCAACGCGTCGACGCACTCCTGATCGTGGAAGACAACGGCTCGTGTGGTGGCGCCGCCGTCACGTTCACCGGCTTCTATCGGCGAAAGCCCTGAGAGTTCTGTCCCGTTGCAGCAATCTGATCGCGAGGGCCAGGATGGGTGCGGCGGTGCCATTGCGCACGGACTTCAGTGCGGGGGAGCTGAGGCAACTGGCGTAGCGGGCGCAGGATGTGGATCAAGCGCCGCGGCTATCTCTCGCTCAAAAGAGAAATCCCCCCCGAGAGAGGCAGACGCGACATAGAGAGACCGCTTTCAGATTTGAGGATACCGACGCCAAAGCGCCTGCGCTCGCGCAAATCCGAGGCGTCGCCGCTGCTCGTTCCAATCCGGCGGCAACCTCGTGTCGTCCATGAGCTTGCGTGCCGTCAGTTCGGGCGGATGCTGCCCACTCAGGATTGCGCTCAAGATATCCGGTGCCAGCAGCGTGAGCCGGAAAAGCCGCGTGGCGTAGGACGGCGTCATGTTCTCCGTTTTGGCAATTTCATTCAGCGTCAAGCCCTTGTCCCCGAGGAGCCGCGTTTGAATCGCCTGACCACGAACGAGAATCCGAACCACGCTGGGATCGCCGGATTGAACGTGCTTGAAGTTGGATTTTCGAGCATAATGAATAGGCTGTTCAGGTCCAAGCTCGTGGAGTAGGGCGTTGATGCGAACCGTCATGGTTGGCGGACTGATGTTGGCCCTGATATCGACGCTTGCGATGGCGGAGCCGCTCGGCGTCAAGATCGGCTATCTCGGCCGCGCCGAGAAGAAGGCAACCATTTCGCTGGTCGACTTTCCTCCCGACAATGACGGCGTTGCGGGTGTGCGCCTGGCGCTTGAAGACAACAATACGACGGGAAAATTTCTTAACCAGCATTTCTCGCTGGAACAGGTGCGGATCAAGGAAGGCGACGATCTCGTTGCAATCGTCTCACAACTCTCCGGTCGCGGCATCTCGTTTTTCATCGTCGATCTTCCCGCCGATGCGCTGCTCAAAGTGGCCGATGCCGGACGGCGGCGGGGCCTCGTGTTCTTCAACGCGGGCGCGATCGACGATCGCCTGCGCGAGGAAGACTGCCGGCCGAACGTGATTCACGCCGCTCCGACGCGATCCATGCTGGCCGACGGCCTCGCGCAATACCTCGTCTTCAAGCGATGGCTGCGATGGCTGCTCGTGGTCGGCTCCCACGACCCGGACAAGCTCTATGCGGACGCGCTGCGGCGGGCCGCCGCGCGGTTCGGCGCCAAGATCGTGGAGGAGCGGGCATTCGAAGATACCGGCGGGGCGCGGCGCACCGATAGCGGGCTCGTTCAGATCCAGCGCCAGATGCCGCTGTTCCTGCAGGGCGCCCCCGACTATGACGTGCTGGTTGCGGCCGACGAGAGCGAGGTGTTCGCGTCCTACCTGCCGTATCGGACGCGGGCGCCGCGACCGGTCGTCGGCTCGGCCGGCCTTGTCCCGAAGAGCTGGGACGCCGCGCATGACCAATGGGGTGCCAACCAGCTGCAGAACCGTTTCATGCAGATGTTCTCTCGCCGGATGACTGCGCTCGACGGGCAGGCATGGACGGCCGCGCGGATGATCGGCGAGGCCGCCTCGCGGGTGGGATCGGCCGATCCGCAGGCCGTTTCCGAGTACCTGAAGGGGCCGGACTTCGCGCTTGCCGCGTTCAAAGGTCAAAAGCTGACGCTGCGCAACTGGAACCTGCAGCTGCGCCAGCCCATCCTGCTCGCCGATGGCCGAACCATCGCGTCGGTATCGCCGCAGGAGGGATTCCTGCATCAATTTTCCGAGCTCGACACATTGGGCTTCGACCGTCCCGAAACCAAATGCCGGCTCAAATGACCGTCAAGAATGGCATCGCAGAGATTTCTCGACCTGCCAGTGCACGGCCGGAGTCGCCCTCGAACACCCTGGGAAGGTCGTCGTAGAACGTCAACCAGGCCGCGAGATCGCGCTCGGTGAAGTCCTGCTCGCGGCAGGGTCCCGGCGATCGACTCGGCCCAGTCTGCGCGAATGGACTCCGAGGGACGGAGATCGATGCCCAGCGCTTGCAGCTAGTGCCGTCAGCGCCTGGGTGCGCCGGAGTCCGATCACGGCATCAACGATCTTCGCTCCGGTGCGCGGTCGCGACCGCCTGCGGGGTTAGCTGTATCACGCCCTCGGGATCGAAGATGTAGGTCGTGAGATCGACCCCCGGGATCCGCCACCGACCAGTGGCACGAGCTCAGCCTCGGCCGGGTCCAACCCGTGCACCCGCCACGCCTTGACGATCCGGTCGGCGTCGCGCGGCCACGCGATAAGATCGACGACGGCGCCGTGAAATGCTCGTCCGTGATCATTCGCGTCGCCGAGACACAGAGGTCGGCGATCGCGTCGTGCAAGAGGGTGTTGATCCGCGACCCCGGGATGAGCCCTTTGCGCGCGAGGCCGACCGCAAACGGAGCGTGGACGTGCCCGGCGAGCGGTGCGATTGCTTCGGCGGCGAGGGGCAGATAGCAGTAGAGCCGCGCGTGGTCGTCCTGTGGATCGAGGGGCATTGCGATCGCGATCGGCGCACTGCCGGTCCATTTGTTCCATTCCTCGTCCACGAGGTTGTCGGTTACATCCGCCGGGACGGCATCGCGGAACGTCTGCTCGTCGACCTCGCCCTGCACGGCGAGGTAGCGGCCGAGTTCACGCAAGTCCAGGGTGGACACTCGGCACGCTTGCCCATCGAGAAGGTGTGTTTCCTCCCGCACGAGCCGCTCGGTGATCTCATCGTCGATGGTTCGCCGGGTGACCGTGAGCTCCTTAATGCGGTCGAGAAACAACAGTATCGGCGCGTCGGCGCGGAGGATCTCGTCGAGCGCTCGCTCAGCGGTTGGCAGCGCCGATGTCGCGCATCGACAGGCGGATGGTCGTCACGAAGCCCCGACTCGCCAGGGCCCTGATCGATTTGGGCTGCTCATCAAGCGGGATCGCCACCGGCAACGAGTAAGGCGTCATCCGGGGCAGGTCACTATCAGGCGGGATAAGGCGGTCGTACGTGTCGTGATCGGGGAACGTGAACCGGAACCCGTCGTATCGGTCACCGCTCGGTCGCGAGGCGACGGAGAAGATCTGTGGCTGCGGGGCCACCTGGAGTACGGATTTGAAGCCGACGCCCTTGTGCCCGATCCCCTGGCCCGGCGGCTTCTCGCTCAGCGCCATCCTGGACAGCGAGCGGAAGTCCCGAAACCGAAAGGGGACTCCGTTGTTTGCGACCAGCAGCTCGGGCGCGTCCGGCGTCCGCGTGTCCAGGATGATGGCGATCCGGCCTCCACCCGCGGGTGGCAATGCATCGTGTGCGTTCTGGATCAAGCTCGAGCAGAAACCGATCCGCGTACTCCGGAATCGTGGCGATCACGAACTTGCGGGTGGTCTCGACCTCATCGTCGAGACCCCGCTCGCGGCGAAGAGCTCCGAGCTTATCGTCAGTCCATTGAAAGACGACCTGGTCGGCCGCGGCAGCGTCGGGCGGTATCCAATCGGGATCCGGAAAGCCTGGCTCGTCGGTCTCTACGCCGTCCACAACCCCGTTCGCGAGGCTCATCGGGGAGCCCGACCGATCATCGCGTTCATCGCGCCCTCGCCGGTCCAGAATCGCCCTTTGTCACCGCTCGACCTCTGATGATGGTCCTATTTAGTACAGACCGCGGCCGGAACACCCGCTCCCAGTCCGCCAGTTCACCGGACAGGGCTGAACCCGGGGCGCACGTCCAGAGCAGCGAGTCGAGGATGCGGACGAGCGACCGATCCGGGAGGCCCTCGGACTGGAGATGGCCGCGGACCGCGCGCAAGGCTTCCATGTTCGACTTGCCGATCGCGCGGACGTGCTCCATGACGGCCACCCAGGTCGCGATGTCGTCGGTGACACGCCCGCCGATCTGGCCAATCACGAGGCTGTCGAGGACCGGGATGAGTGCCGGGCGTTTGATGTGGAGCACTTTCGTGATGACGGCGATATGGAGGCCTTGCTGCTGATCGCGGTGAAAGCCGCCCCGAGCTTCGCGGGCACATGTCTATTGACCCACGTCTCGTCGTCGAGCTCGAACAGGTCCCAGGCCGGATCGAGGGCCGCGAGCCACGACCAGTCGTCAGTCCGCGATGACCTCGGCCCAGGCCGTGTGCGAGGTGCGCGCGGCCATGGTTGTGTTCACCGCGGTCACGTCGGCATCCACGATCCGGTCGCGAAGCGCCAGGTCACCCTGCGTCTGCCGTACCAGGTGTCGTACGACCCAAGCACCTCGAAGCACTCGGGTCACGCCGGAAGAAGGTCTCGGCCAGCCACTGCGCGCCCTCGATGACGAGCGGCGGAGCATCGGGCGCCAGGCTCGTCATAGGTTCGATCCGGATCGTGACGCCGTCGCCGGTCATGGCGACGCGTCGTTCGATCTTGCGTGGTCTCCGCGGGCCTAGAACGCGACCGTTCGACGACGCCGAGACGGGGCGACCGGCCATCGAACGATTATCGGCGAGGCAGTGTCCGCACGGCTGTGCGGGTCGGCCGCCTTCGCGCAGTGCCCAGGCCTCGAGTCCTCGGCTGGTTGTCTGCAAGGTCTTGCCGTACATGGCGGTCCAACTTCGCCCCACGGCGAGCGGTCGGTTCACCGTGCGGCACCGCGTGCGATGAAGCACGAGATAGTCGGAGGTCACGTGCATGTACGTATTGAGGACGTACCCGTCCGGATGCGCCGCCAGCCAGGCGAGGTATCCCCGGTCATCCTTTTCAAACCGGCGAGCCATCTCCCCTCCTGTCCGTCACGTCTGGTCGAGTGCGAGTCCCACCGGCACCGCGATCCGAAGCGTCGGGTTTGTTCGCCCAGAACGCGTGGACCTCGGCGACCGCTCGCTTCCAAACGGGCTCCAAGGTCTCGCCTTGATGGGCGAAACCGACCTCCACCATCGCTGGCAGGAAGCCATCGCCGGGCAAGCCATTCGTCTTACTCACGACGAGCGCCGCGAGGGGCGGATGCCCTATCACGACGCCCGCTCCGGACACATCGCCGCGATAGTCGCACCACTCGGCACGGCATCGCCCGGCCTCGCCGGGAACTCCCCCGCCCGCATCAGCGCCACTCGCGCCAGCACATCCGCCGCGCACGGCGTCCAGCTGCTCGTCCGACCTGGTCGTGCTGACCCGCAGCGGCCGACTCGGTGAAGTACAGCGTCAGCCGCTCCGGCGTCCCGAGGCCGAGCGCGTCGCGGCACGCCAGCGCGTAGATCGACAGCTGCAGGCTCGCGTCGACGTACGCCTGGCTCTTGGTGCTCCCGGTCTTGTAGTCGATGACCTCGATGCCGCCCGACGGCAGCCGGTCGATCCGGTCGATCGAGCCGTGGAGGACGACCGGCGCGCTGCCGTCCGCAGGCTCGAGCCGGAGCTCGAAGTCCTCCTCCTCCTTCATCGCCTCGCCGACGGTCGCGACCTCGCCGTTCCAGAAGTTGTCGAGCAGGGTCGCGACGCGCCGCTGGTAGCCCTCCTCGGTGACGCGGTCGCCGAACTTCGTCGGGATCCCAGCCGGCCCGGAAGGTCTGCTCCAGCTCCTCCCGCGTCGGCGGCGCCTCGCCGCGCGCGACCCGCTCGCGGCGCTCGCGCGTGAACGTCTCGAACGCCGCGTGCGCCATCGAGCCGAAGCTCAGCCGCGGCGCCGGGTCCGGCGGCTCGGGGATCCGGTAGACGTGCTTGAACGCGTACATGAGCCCGCAGCGGTCCCACGTGTCGAGCGACGAGAAGCTGAACGTCGACGGCAGCGGCGCCACCTGGAGCAGGTTCGCCCCGACGCCGGTGTCCGCGGCGACGGATCGGAAGGTCAGCGGATCCAGCCCGGCGGCGCGGGCCTCGTCCGCCTCCATCGAGGCCGCGCGGCCGATCCCCGCCAGGTCCGCCTCGAACCGCTCGCGCGCGGCTCGCGCCGTCCGGCCACGCCGTCGTCGGTCGCCTCGAGCAGCCCGACCAGCTCGCTCGCCCGCAGCCGCAGCTCGAGCCGACGCTCGCGCGCGGTCGGCAGCGGCATGACCCGGCGGACCAGCGCGGCCGCGGCACCCAGCGACGTGGCACCATCGGCGACGTTCCCGGCCTCCCCCGCCCCGTCGCGCGTACTCCTCGTCCAGGTCGTCGCCGTCGTCGGGCGGCCGCTCGCCGTGCTCCCCGTCGCCGAACGACGACCGCCCCCGCCGTCCGGTCGACCATCGGAAGACCTCCTCGCCGCTCGGGAAGATGACCTCGCTGACGAAGAGCGACGGCTTCTTCGTCGCGGTCGGCCCGCCGTGCGTCAGCAGCGTCAGCCGCTCCTGCGCGCGCGTCATCGCGACGTAGAGCAGCCGCCGCTCCTCCTCCGTGTGGACGTCGCCGGGCGGGATCGCCTCGCGCAGCAGCTCGCGCGGGAACGGCCCCGCCCCAGCCCTCGCGCGTCGGCCACTCCCCGTCGAGCAGGCTCGGGACGAAGACGATCGGGAACTCGAGGCCCTTCGCCTGGTACAGCGTCATCAGCCGGACGCCATCGATGTCCTCGGTCAGCTCGACGCTCGTCGGCAGCTCGCCGCCGGCCGTCTGGTACGCGTCGAGGTAGTCGACGAACCCGTCGAGCGTTCCCGTTCGGGTTGGCCGCCTGCCAGTCCGCCGCGAACCGCAGGAAGCTCGCGAGGTTGGTGACCATCCGCTTCGACTCGAGCGTGTCCGCCGCGATCAGGTCGAGCACCTGCCCGGTCCGCTCGAGGAACCGCTCGACGATCGTGAACGGCCCCTCGCGGAAGGTCAGCGGGTTGAGCGCATCGATGGAGTCGAGCAGCATCCGCAGCTTCGCGCGCAGCCCGGCCTCGACCTGCCTCGTCGTCGACCATCAGCGCGCGCCTGCCCGACCAGGTGGCGGTCGTCGCGCCTGGCCGGCCGCGATCACCGCGACGATCTCGAGCGCATCGAGCCGCCACGGGCCGGCGGTCATCGTCCGCATCGAGCGCGACGTCGTCCTCGGGGTTCGCGACCGCGCGCATCGCCTGCTCGAGGTCGCGGATCTCGGGCGTCTCGAACAGCGACAGCCCGCCGACCACGGTGTACGGGATGTCCTCGTCGCGCAGCCGGGCGACGATCGCGTCGCGGTGCTTGTGCTTGCGATACAGGATCGCGATGTCCTGCCAGCCGCGGGCGGTGCCGTCGTCCCGGGCCGCCTTGATGGCATCGACGATGGCGACGGCCTCGTCCTCCGGGCCGGCGCAGATGATGACGGTCACGGGCGTGCCGTCCGGGCGCTCGGTGACGAGGTGCTTGTCCGGCTCGAACCGGGTCTCGTTCTGGCGCGATCAGCCGGTCCGCGGCGGTCAGGACGTGCCGGACGCGACCGGAAGTTCTGCTGGAGTCGCAGCCGCGCCGGCGGCCCGGGCGGCGGGCGCATCGGGCGCGTGCGTGGGCGGTCGCGAGAAGCGCGTCATCGAACTCGGCGAAGGCGGCGAAGCTGGCGCCGCGGAACCGATAGATCGACTGGTCGTCGTCGCCGACGACCATGACGTTGTCGGGCCGGTCGGGCGTCCGGCCGAGCAGCTCGATGAGCTCGATCTGGGCGATGTTGGCGTCCTGGAACTCGTCGACCAGCAGGTAGCGGAACTGGCGCTGCCAGCGGCGCAGGACGTTGGGCGCGTCTTGAACAGCGGTGGCGACGGCGGCGATCTGCTCCCCGAAGTCGAGCGCGCCGCGGCGCGCGAGCTCGTCCTCGTACGCGTGGTAGACGGCGCCGATCTCGCTGAGCCGCAGGATCTCGAGGGCGGCGCCGTCCTTGACGTAGGTGTCGGCGAGCGCATCGATGCGCGGCTGGTCGTCGGGCGGGAACCAGGTGCGGGGGTGGGCGTAGCCGTCGCCGGCGATGCGTTCGGCGGGCCTCGCGGTCGGCGGCCTTGCTCGGCGTCGTCCGGGTTGTAGGTCGCGCTCCTCGCCCGGTGGCCTCGGCGCGCTCGTTGGCGCGGACGCCGGCGTAGGCGCCGCGGACCGCGCGCAGCGGCTTGAGGTTGCCGTTGACGACGAGCCGGTCCATCGCCGCCTCGAAGCTGCCGTAGCGCGCCTCGAAGACGCGCCGCTCCTCGGCGACGAAGGCATCGAAGTGGGTCGGCGTGACCAGCTCGTCCTTGCACCGGTTGATGAACTGGACGAACGAGCCGAGCCACCACTCCGTGCCGTGGTAGATCGAGGCCGAGGCTCGGGCGGAGGTCCTTGATGAGCAGGACCTGGGCGACGCCGTCGAGGACGTCGGGGTGCGGCGGCAGGCCGGCGTCGGCGGCGTTCTCGGTCAGCACGCGCTGGCAGAAGCTGTGGAAGTTGCTGATCGTCATGCGGCCGGCGACGGCGACGCCGACGGCGGCCTCGATGCGGGCTCGCAGTTCCGCGGCCGCCTTGACGTTGTAGGTCAGGACGAGGAGCTGCTCCGGGACGAGGTCGTCGTGGGTCTCGAGCAGCCGCTTGACCCGCTCGACGATGACCTTGGTCTTGCCGGTCCCCGCACCCGCGATGACGACGGCCGGCCCCTCGTCCCACTCGACGATCCGCCGCTGCTCGTCGGTCAGCGTCGACGGTCGGTGTCGGGATGAGGGCGGTCATGCGGCGCACCGATGTCGACAACCCGAGATCGCCGAAGGGATGCCCGCAGTCGTTGCACTGGAAGCGCGGCGACTCGAAGATCGATGACGCAGCCGCCAAGGACGATCTCGCCTGCCGCCTCCCTCCCGTCGAGATCTTCGCCGTACGGCAGGCCGTATTGGATCGATGCGACGTTGTGGCCGTGGCAGCTCGGACACGGATGTTCGATCCCGGCCGTCGTGCGGCCCGACATCGGCGTCGCATCGGCAGCGTTCTGGATGAGGCCGTCGTCGGTCATCGGATGACCCCTGGATGAGCGGCCGCGGGTATCGTGGCGAACCCGCCGCCTCGATCCGCGAGGTGCCGGTGCCAGTCGTCCATCGGTTCGGACCGTATGTCTTCTACTTCTACTCGAACGAGAACCAAGCCGCCTTCGAGCCTCCGCATATCCATGTTCGCTCGGGCGACCGGCGGGCGGCATTCTGGCTTCGACCCGTCAGTCTCAGGCAGGCCGGGGCGTACACTCCGGCCGAGATCGAGCGGATCCGTCGCATCGTGCTGGCGAACCGTGAGCTGCTCTTGAGACGCTGGGATGAGTTCTTCGACCAGGATGCCTGATCTTCGCCCGACGGCGGTCGACGCGACGGTGGATGAGAGCCACCTCCGCGTGACCCTGGCGGACGGCCGCGAGTTGACGGTGCCCATCGCGTGGTTCCGATGGCTCGACGGCGCGACGCGCGAACAGCTCCTCGACTTCGAGATCATCGAAGACGGCCAGGGGATCTGGTGGGATTCGGTCGATGAGGGCGTGTCCGTCCCGGGGCTGCTCGGGCTGCCGCACCACTGATCGGGACGCGCTCCGGTCACCCGGCTTCCCCTGCTCCTGGTGGTCACTGGTGCGCCTTCCAGAAGGCGAACGTGTCGTTGACCTGGCGGGTCGCAAAGGCCAGATCGTCCTCATCGCCACGGACCATTCCGAGCTCGACGCCGAGTGCGTGCAACCCACCTCCCGGTCCGCTCAGGTCCTTGTGCCAGACGATGCTCGACAGCATCGGCCGCCCATGCTTGACCTCATAGACCGAGATCTCGCCAAGCAGGCGGGCGATGACGTTCCGATCGGCCGGGCTATCGAAATGCAGGTGAAGCGGCTTCCCGACATCGGTATACGACAGCATCTTGCTCGACGCGGGCGGCCACGACGAGGCGCTCGTACAACTCGCGATTGACGTGCCTCTGGCGCCAGCCCGAGTTCGCCGTTGTCGGTCATGCGATAAGCCTCGGATGAGCCATCGCCGGTACGGTCGGCGAGTGGATGATCTCGACTTCGAGCGACCCGTGGTCCGCGTCGGATGACTGCAATGCTGCTATGCTGCAATTCATGCGCGACGGCAAGACCTACGTGACGATCCAGCAGCGGGGCCTGATCGCCCTGCCGGCGGACATCCGGCGTCGGCTCGGGATCGACCAGCCGGGCGCCCAGGTCGAGGTCGTCGAACGCGCCGACGGCGTGATCGAGCTGCATCCGACCGTCCCCGTGCCGGCCGATCAGGCGTGGTTCTGGACCGAGCGCTGGCAGCGGATGGAGCGCGAGGTCGACGCCACGTCGCCAAGGGCGAGGGCACCACCCACGATTCCGCCGAGGAGCTCTTCGCCCACCTCGACCGCTCCTAGCCCGTGCGCTACCAGACGACGCCCGCCTTCGAGGGCGACTACCGGCGGCTGACCAAGCGCGAGCGGGAGATGTTCCGGAAGGTCGTACTGGAAGAGTTCAGCCCCGCCTGCGACGCGTTCCGCGCGACGCCGTCGACGCCGTTCCCCGACCACCTGCGCGTCAAGCCGATCGTCTCGGCGCCGGGGCTGTTCGAGATGACCTGGTCGTTCGCCGGCCCAGACGGCCGCGCCACGTTCGAATGGATCGACCTCGACGGCGAGCCGGGGCTCCGCTGGCGCCGCATCGGCGGGCACCGGATCCTGCGCGAGCTGCGCGGCTGAGACCCGGTCGGGGCTTGCCGACGTCCTACCGGTCATGCTACCATCCGTCCCACCATGGATGAGCAGCGGTCATACTCCGTCAAAGGCGTTCGCGGAGACCATCGGCCCATACGGCGCCGACGACTCGCGGTCCGCGCACACCAAGCTGTCGATCAGCCTGCCGAGCGACCTGGTCGAGCTGGTCCGCGACGCCGCGGCCCAGGCCGGACTGACGGTCAGCGCGGCGATCGGCGCCTCGCTGCGACGAACGCTCGAGGAGGCGGACCAGGAGCGGCTCGACCGGGCGATCGACGCCCAGAACGAGGAGAACCTCGACTGGGCGAAGGCATACCTGCCGGTCACGACGGCGCTCTGGAACGACGTCGAGTGGTAGGCATCGGGAACACGCCGGCGCGCGTCGGGCCGGCACGCGGCGACATCCACATCATCGACTTCCCGCGAGGTCGGCGGGCATGTCATCCGCGGTCCGCATCCGGGCGTCGTCGTCCAGACCGATCGACTCGCGCGCTCGTCGACCGTCGTCGTCGTGCCGCTGACGAGCGCCGCGAAGGCCGCCGAGTTCCGTCCACCGTTCCTCGTGGAGATCGTCGGCCGCGAGTCCGGTCTGCCACGCGACGGCTGGGCGAAGTGCGACCAGCCCACCACCATCCCCACGGCGCTGCTCGGCGCGCGCGCCGGCCGCCTGAGTCCGGCCGCGATCGATCGCGTGGACGACGCGCTGCGGTTCGTGCTCGGCCTGTAGCCGCGGCATCATCGGAGTGCCTCGAGCACGGCCGGTGAGCCGATGCAGACCAGGTGCTGCCGGGCCCGCGACGCCCCCACGTAGAGCAGCCGCCGCAGCTTCGCCGGGTCCGTCTCGGACAGCTCGACCAGCACGATGACCGGCCGCTCGAGGCCCTTGAACCGGCGGATCGTGTCGCACAGGATCACGTCCGAGGGCAGCTCCGGGACGTCGTGGGCGGCAAGCCCGAGGTTCTGTCCCGCATCGTCGACGGCGGCGTTCCCCAGCACCTCGTTGCCGAACCGCCGGGTCCGCCAGACCGCCGACGAGTCGAGCCGCGAACCGGTCAGGACCGCGATGTCCCAGGGCGGGACCTCCTCCTCGACCCGCAGCCGATGGAGGACCTTCCGCAGCGCCTCGAGCGTGGCCGCCTCGCCGTCCGCCTCGATGAGCTCCGGCGGCCGGCCGTCGTCGCGGAGCGCGAGATGCGCCATCCCCTCCCCGCCCAGCTTCGCCACGAGCTCGTGGATCGGCTGCGCATTCCGGCAGTTCTTGTCGAGCGGGAACTCCAGGAGGCCGAGCCCGGCGACGACGTCGTCGCGGTAGATCGCCTGCGCCGGGTCGTGGAAGACGTACAGCACGTCGTCGCGGCCGTCGAACAGCAGCTCGTTCAGCGACAGGAGCCAGCCGTCCGCGAAGTCCTGGCCCTCGTCGACGACGATCGCGTGATACCGCGGCCCGAGCTTGGCGATCGCGTCATCGAGCGCGCCCGGCAGGGTCCGGTCCCACCAGTCCTGCGGCACGGGCGTCGGGCGGGCGGGCAGCACGCCGGCCTCGCGCCCGAGGTCCTCGCAGAGCTGGTGGAAGGTCTTGACCTGGAGGCGACCCGTCGCCCACGAGACGGCCTCGACCTCATCCGCGAGCATCGCCGAGAGCGGCGAATTGAAGCAGACCAGCAGCGTCTCGAACCCCTCGTTCGCGAGCCGCCGAGCCTTCTCGGCGGCGAGCATCGTCTTCCCGGTCCCCGCCCCGCCGACGATCGAGGCACGCCGCACACCGCTCAGCATGTGCAGGACGTCGAACTGGCCGGTCGTCAGCTCGACGACCTCGGGCTCGGCGGCAGCGATCTCGTTGCGCAGCATCGGCCGCAGGACGAACGGGCTGGTCGTCATCGACCGGAGCAGGTCGACCCACACCTGGCCCGGCCGCACATCGTTGGCCTTGCCGCTCCACAGCTCGAACGCGTGCGCGACGAACGCCTCGAGCTCGCGGTGGCCGGCGTCGGTGTCGAGGAAGTCCGACTGGTCGGCGATCAGTTCGACGCTCGAGGCCGGATCCAGCTGGCCGAACCGGCCGCGCATCGAGTCGAGCTCGACGTCCGGAAAGGCGACGGCATGGCCGCTGATCGGGCTCGAGCCGGATGGGGCATTCGGCAGCTCTCGAAGCTTGCGGATCAGCGCGTGCTGACTGTCGCGAGCCTGCTCGAAGGGACTTCGGTCGAGCTCGCGACCCGCGAACCAGCGCCCGGTCTCGTCGCGTCGGACCTCGCCCGACTTCACTTCCATGACGAGGAAGCCCCGCTCCGGATCGGCGATCACCACGTCCGCCTCGCCCTCGCGGATGTAGGCGCGTTCCTTGGTCAGCCAGTGCAGGTCGTGCAGGACCTCGACGTCGGGCCCAAGGACGGCGCGCAGCCGGTCGACGACGAGCCGCTCCGCCGCCTCGCCGTGGGACATCGGCTTGGCGCGGGTCGATGGATTCGCGTTGGTCGCCTGGGTCGCGCGCTCGGCCAGTGGGGTTCCCCCCTCGACTGCTGGGCTCAGTGAGGACGACGGCTCGAACATACCAGACGGCCTGTCGATCTCCGTCATCGTTCCGCGTCCTCGTCATCGTCGAGGCGGTCGTCGAGGACGCCGTCGGCGATGTCCATCGCGAGGAAGTCGCGGTTGCGCTCGCACTCGCCGCAGATCGGCATGCCGGCGTCGCCGGTCGGGTCCTCGTCGGGGTCGCCGTCGAGGGCAGCGCCGCACGTGGCGCAGCGGAGCACATCGGGCTCGGGCGCCCCATCGTCGGGCGCGGCCTCATCCATCACGCGACGGTTCCCTCCCGTCATGTCGGAGATCCCGGTCGACCTCCGTCTGTCGTCACCCTGCGCCGAGCCAGTGTCAGCTGCCTGTCACGGGCGGTGCCCGGAGGCACCGGTTCCACCATGGCGGCCCATGCGTCGAGTCGATGATGCCGCGGTACGATCGGGCCGTGCCGATGCTCGACGAGGATCTCCCGCCACGGATCTGCTCGCATTGCGGCGCCTCCAACCTGCCGCTTGCGCCAAGCTGCTTCAACTGCCGGTCCGACCTCGAGCCATCGCCGCCGGCCCCGGGTCGCACATCGAGGGCCCCGATCGTCGCCTTCGTGGCCGCTGTGGCCGCCATCCTGATCGCCACCAGCATGGCGGCCACCGGCATCGGCAGCGCGGCAGCGCCCTCGCTCGCCGGGGCGCCCTCGCCCACGCCGCCGTCGCGTGCCGTGTCTGCGGTCAAGCCCACCCGGCCGCCCGACGGGAGCACGGTCGTCGTCGCCCCGACGGTCGACCCGACCGCGAAGCCGACGCCTCGCCCGAGCCGACCCCGACCGCGAAGCCGAACACGGTCGCCCTGCCGAAGATCTCCGCCAAGGTCAGCGGGGCATCGACGGTCTCCTACTACTCGATCTCGGGGAGCTCGGCGGCGGCGCTCATCGAGCAGATGGTCAAGAAAGGCTCCATTCACTGCGACGAGGATGCCCTCGCCTGCGTCCGGCTCTCGACCTCCTGGGTCCCGTCCACCACGACCAACGCATCCGGCACGTGCACCTTGACCTCGGTCAGGACGTCCTTGCGATCGAATGTCTGGCTGCCGCGCTGGACCGCGCCGAGCGGCGTCGCGCCGCGACTCGTCACGTGGTGGCGGAAGGTCATCGCCCACATCGCCTGGCACGAGGGCCGCCACATCAAGATCGAGAAGGACTGGATCGTGCTCCTGAAGAAGCGCGTCGCGGGTCATTCGTGCGCGAGCACCCGGGCGATCGTCACGAAATGGGCCAGGGACGCGGAGGCGGCCCAGCACGCATTCGACCGGCAGGACCAGCGGAACTGGCAGTTCCCGACGTACTCGATTCTCGAGCGCGCGGCCGTTCCGTCGCGCGCGCGTACACTCCGCCCGTGGAAGCATTCGACCTGGCCGAGGCAGCCGAGCGCAGCGGGGTCAGCGTCGACGAGCTCCAGCACTTCTGCGACCTCGGGATCGTGACGCCCGACCAGGACAACCGCTTCCCTGCGAGCGTTCTCCAGAAGGCGTCCCTCGTGAAGGGCCTGGTCGGCGCCGGCATCCCGCTTGACGGGCTCGGCACGGCGATCCGCACGGGCCAGATCTCGCTCGATTTCCTGGATGCGCCGGCGTTCGAGCGCTTCGCCGCGCTCGGCGGCGACACCTTCGCCGAGACGGCCGAGCGCACCGGCGTGCCGATCGAGCTCCTCGAGTTCGTCCGAGAGGCGTCGGGCTCCCCCACCCCGCTGCCGACCGATCGGGTCCGGGACGCGGAGGGTCCGTACGTCGAGTTCCTTGAGATGGCGATCGAGGGAGGCATCCGCGCGCCGGCGATGCGCCGACTGATCCGCGCCCAGGGCGACAGCCTCCGACGGGTGGCCGAGACCGAGGCATCCATGTGGCAATCCGAGGTCATCGAGCCGGGCATGGCGGCGGGCCAGCGGCCGGACGAGATCCTCGGCGGCGAATTCGGCAACCGGTTGAGCGTGCTCTCGGAGCAGACGGTGTTCGCGATGCTCCACCTCCAGCAGACCCGCGCGTGGACCACCAACATCATCGAGGGACTCGAGGCGCAGCTGGCCGCGGCCGGCCTTCACAGCCGCCTCGAGCATCCGCCCGCCATGTGCTTCCTCGACATCACGGGCTACACCCGGCTGACGCAGGAGCAGGGCGACTCGGCGGCCGCCGAGCTCGCGGAACACCTCGGCGAGATCGTCCAGCGGACGTCGGTCCGCTTCGGCGGCCGAGCGATCAAGTGGCTCGGCGACGGCGTGATGCTGCACTTCCCGAACCCGGGGGCCGGCGTCGCCTCGGCGATCGAGATGGTCGAGGGCTGCGTGGTGGCCGGGTTGCCGCCGGCGCACGTCGGGCTGCATGCGGGGCCGGTCATCTTCCAGGAGGGCGACTACTACGGCGCGACCGTCAACCTCGCCTCGCGCATCGCCGAGTACGCGCGACCGGGCGAGGTGATCGTCAGCCAGACGGTGGTTGACGCCTCGGGCGACGCGGCCGTCGCCTACCGCGGCGTCGGCCTGGTCGAGCTCAAGGGCGTCCAGGGCGCGATGGATCTGTTTACCGCCTCACGCGCGGGCTGAGGGGCGCGGCGCCCAGGCCAGGCCAGGCGGGCGCGGCGCCCAGGCCGGCCAGGCGGGCGCGGCGTCAGCGCCCACGCCGTCGCGTACCCCTGTATGCACGATCGCCACGCCGATCGACACTGAGAATCCGTATGCATGTCGGCTGCATAACGAACTCGATGCCGATGCGCGCCCCAGGCCACGTTGTCGTGAACAGGCCGCGCAATCGGGCCGCCGGATATGCATCCGACATGCATCACCAACGCGGAAGCCATTCCGGCTGCGGAACGTGCATATCGGGTTTCGCGCCGGGCCGGCCGCGTGGGGCGCGCCGGGGCTAGTGGTCGTGGCCCTCGCCCAGCCGCTCGCCCGCCTCGATGCGGTCCGGCAGCCGGTTCTCGGCCGGCGTCAGCGGGCACGAGTAGATCACGTCGTACACGCACGACGGGTGGTACGCCAGGTTGAAGTCGAGCGCGTAGGTCCCGTCGTCCTCGGGCTCGAGGTCGAGGTAGCGGCCCGCGCCATACGTCTCGGTGCCGCTGGTGGCGTCGAGGAACGGCACGAACAGATACGCCGGGTCGCCGTCATTGAGGACGTACGCGGTCAGGTGCCGCGCCTCGCCGCCGAGCTCGAACTCGAACGTCCCCGCGCGATGCGCCGGCCGCAGCCGTCCGTCCGACGTCGGGATCTCGAAGTGCGACGGCTCGCTGCCGGTGTACGGCTGGAGCATCAGGTCCTCGAAGCGCAGCTCCTCGTCGATCGCGAAGTACGGGATGCCCTCGAACGCCGCGCGCTGGTCGACCGGCACCGGGCTCCGCTCGCCGGTCTTGAAGAACTCGTCCTTGTCGCTCCGGAACGCCTCGACCGCGTCGGCGTAGTCGACTGGCTCGCCGTGGTGGTCGTGGTGATGCTCGTGCTCGACCTCATGGCGATGCTCGTGGGGCTCGTGCTCGTGATGCTCGTGCGTCTCGTGCTCGTGGTGCATCTCGTGCGCGTCGTCGTGCGTGTCCATGTACTCGTCGGACACGTCGGCGACGTGATGCGCATGCTCGCGGCTGTCGGTCATCGCGGGCTCCTTCGGGCGGGTGGCTATTCTGCGCCGCCGCGCCGTGGGAATCAGGACTTTGGCGGGACGCCCGAGCCCGACGGATTTCGCACGGGCGTGGGCAGGTGGGCCGCAGCCGCATGTTCCGGCCGAACGTTGGTGACTGGAATCGGCGTCGCCGGCAGGCGGATCGATACGGTGCGGAGCGCCTCCTCCAACTCGATCGCCTGTTGGAAGTGCTCGATGTAGCGTGGGATCGACTTCGCCAACGCGGCAGCGTCACGTTCCGGCATACCGCGATCAGCGTCCCTCGCGGACGCGTCGCCGGCCAGCCACTGGAAGCCGCGCCACACCTCGGGATCGTGACTGGCCTCGCGATCGGCGAGGACTCCGGGCCCGAGCCAGGTCCACCAGTCCTGGATCTGGCTACCGAGGTGCTCGTAGACGAGCCCGCGGTCCATGTGGCCCCCTTGGGCCAGGTACCCCACCCGTTGCCAGAAGTAGCCGACGTGGGACACAGCGCGATTGGGCAGGTCGAGCGGGTCGGTCCCTGCGTCGAGGGCGAGGAGGACGGTGAGCTTGGCGCGGGCCATCCGCTCCGATGACCACTCGGTCAGGAGGCCGTTCACCTGCTCGATGGCCGCCGCATCGCGCTGTAGGCGCAGCTGGCGGTAGATGGCGATGAACGTCACCGCCAGGACGAGTCCGCTGACCGCTGTCCAGAACCACTCGGAACCAGGTCCGACCAACGCCAGCCCTTCGGTGTTGATGAGCTTCACCGTTGCACCCTCCAGCCTGCCGCCACGATGGGGCGGACGATACGCCGCCGGTGCGGTCAAACATGTCGATTCTGGTAACCCTCGAGCGTCATGCTTAGGAAGGCGGCCCCGCCAGGGCCACGACGTTGCCGGCCTTGCCGGCAGGAGGATCGACATGGGCTCCTATCTGCTGCTCTACCACGGTGGCATGCCGCCCTCGACGCCCGAAGAGGGCGTGGAGGTCATGAAGGCCTGGACCGACTGGATGGGTGGCCTCGGCGCCAACCTCGAGACCGCCGGCAACCCGACTTCGACGACCCAGACGATCGCCGCCGACGGCTCCGTCAGCGACGCGACCTCGGCCGTGACGGGCTACACGGTCATCAAGGCCGACTCGTGGGATGACGCCGTCAAGACCGCGACGACCTGTCCGCACCGCACGTATGGCGGCGAGATCGAGGTCGTCCAGGTCGACGCGATCATGTAGTCGGGCTTCGGCCTGGCCGGCACCCGCGCCGGTGCCTAGCGCCCGAGCGTGACCTTGACGACCTCGAGGATCTCGTCGCCGTAGGTGTCGAGCTTGGCCGGGCCGATGCCCTTGATCCGGCGCAGGCCGGCGAGCGTCGCCGGCTTGACCTCGGCGATGGCCGCCAGCGTCTGGTCGTGGAACACGACATAGGCCGGCACGGCGTCCTCGCGGGCACGGGCCGTGCGCCAGGCACGCAACGCGGCCATCAGGGGATCGTCGTCGGCCGGGTCCGCGCCGGCCGAGGCCACGGACCGGACTGACCGCCGGCGCTGCTGCTCCTCCTCGAACCGGTCGGGCATCTGCGTGATCCGCTGCGCGGGCCGCGGCCGCAGCTCCGCGAGGAACCGGCTCGGCAGCCGGCGGCTCGTGCGCCCGCGCGTCTCGCGCTCGGCCGCCCACGAGATCGCGAGGTGCACGCGCGCGCGCGTGAGCCCGACGTAGAACAGGCGGCGCTCTTCCTCGAGCAGCGGGTCCTCGTCGAGGGCCTGCCGGATCGGCAGCGAGCCGTCCTCGAGCATCGGCAGCGCCACCGCGTCCCACTCGAGCCCCTTCGCCCGGTGGTACGTGAGCAGGTTCACGCCATCGGCCGAGCCCGCGCGCTCCGCCGCGCGCCGCCGGTCGAGCTCGCTGAGATACCCCTCCGCCCCGAGTCGCGAGTCCGACCCGAGCTGCCCGGCCAGGATGTCGAGCAGCGTGTCGAGGGCCGCGGTCCGCTCGCGGGCCTCCTCGCCGGCACGCCCCGTGGTCGGGCCGCCGCCCGCGCCCCCGTCGTCGTCCGCCTGGTACCCGAGCCGCGCGGCCCACATCGAACGGATCTCCTTGGCCAGCCCCGGCCCGGTCGCGACCAGCGTCCCGGACGCCGCCGCGCGCCGCACGAGGTCGATCGCGCCGCGGACCTCCGGCCGGTCGAAGAACCGGATGCCGCGGACCTGGTACGGGATGGCGGCCCGGGTCAGCCCGGCCTCGATCGGCGCCAGCTGCGCGTTCATCCGGACCAGCACCGCGATCTCCGACGCGGCCACGCCGCCGGCCATCCGCGCCCGGATCCAGGCGACCAGCGCGGCCAGCTCGGCCGCCTCGGTCTGGTAGCGCTCGATGGTCGGCTCCGGCCCGTCCGGCCGCGTCGCGACGAGCCGCTTGGTCCGGCCGCCGGCCGCGAGGAACCGGTTGGCGAGCTCCAGCACCTGCGGGCTCGAGCGGTAGTTCTCCGACAGGGTGATCTCGCGCGCGCCCGGGTGGCGCTCGGCGAACCCGGTCAGGAAGTCGCTGGTCGCGCCCGCGAACGTGTAGATCGTCTGGTCCTCGTCACCGACGACGCAGAGATCGGTCCGCTCGCCGAGCCACAGCTCGAGCAGCCGCTCCTGGAGCGGGTTGGTGTCCTGGTACTCGTCGACGCTGATCCAGCGCTTGCGCGCGCGAACCGTTTCGACCGCGACTGGGTCGGTCTCGAGCAGCTCGACGGTCTCGATCAGCAGGTCGTCGAAGTCGATGCGCCCGGCCCGCGTCTTCGCTCGCTCGTAGTTGGCGAAGACCTTGACGAACAAGTCGACGGGGATCGGCGGCTCGCGCGGCACCTGACCCGCCCAGATCCCGGCGCCGCCCGGCCCGGCCGTGTCGAGCCCGGCCTCGTAGGTCGTGGGCGTCAGCCGCCGGCTCTTCGCCCATTCGATCTCGTCGGCGAGGTCCTTGACCGCGGTGAACTTGTAGTTGCCGGGCAGCCCACGGGCGATCGGCACGAGCAGCGGCATCTTCGAATCGAGGATGTCGGGCATCGGCTCGCCCTCGTGCCGGCTCGGCCAGAAGTGCCGGAGCTGGCTGAGCGCGTGCGCGTGGAAGGTCCGGGCGGTCACGCCGGGGAGCCCGAGCCCGCGCAGCCGTTCGACCATCTCGCCCGCGGCCTTGTCGGTGAAGGTCACGATGAGCGCCTGGTCGGCCTCGACCGCCCCGGTCCCGATCGCGTACGCGGTCCGATGGCTGATGACCCGCGTCTTGCCGGTGCCCGCGGCAGCGTGGATGGCGACCGGCCCCTCGACGGCGAGGACGGCCTCGCGTTGCGCCTCGTTCAGGTCGTCGAGCAGCCGCGCGGCGGCCAGACCCGGGACATCCTTCGCGTCCTTCGCAGCGCTCGGCACCCGTCGAGTATGACGCCCGCGGCTCACTCCCCGGTCACCGCGGCGCGGGGGGCTCGCCCGGCTGGAAATCGTGCATATCGACGCGGCGAGTGCCTAAACCCGGTACGCTCTTCCCATGAAGCTCGGCCTGCAGATCAATCGATTCACGTGGCCCGGCGGCGACGCCGCGATCGGCCCCACGCTCGAAGGGATCGTCCGCAAGGCCGACGAGGTCGGCTTCGACTCGCTCTGGGTCATGGACCACTTCTTCCAGATCCGGGGCATCGGCCCTGCGGAGGAGCCGATGCTCGAGGGCATGACGACCCTCGGCTTCATGGCCGCCCACACGAAGCGCGCCAGACTCGGCCTGATGGTCGGCGGCGTCCACTACCGCCAGCCCGCGCTCTGGGTCAAGGCGACGACCACGCTCGACGTGCTGTCGGGCGGGCGGGCGTGGCTCGGGCATCGGCGCCGCATGGAACGAGGACGAGTCACGCAGCCTGGGCTTTCCCTTCCCGCCGCTCGGGGAGCGGTTCGAGCTCCTCGAGGAGACCCTCCAGATGGCCCACGGGATGTGGACCGGCGAGCACGGCACCGAGGGCGAGCTCCACGGCCGGCACACCCACGCCACGCGGCTGCTCAACTCCCCGCAGTCGCTGTCACGCCCCCGGGTCCCGATCATGATCGGCGGCGGCGGCGAGAAGAAGACGCTGCGGCTGGTGGCGAAGTACGCCGATGCGACCAACGTGTTCGGGTCGCCCGAGGCGATCGCCCGCAAGTACGCGATCCTCGCGGAGCACTGCGCCGAGATCGGCCGCGACCCGAACGAGATCGAGCACTCGACGCTCCAGACGCTCTGGGTCTCGCCCGACGGCCGTGACCGGACCGAGACGCCCGCGCAGATCGTCGACCGGTTCGGGGAGCTGAGCGACGCCGGGGCGCAGCACATCATCGCGAGCATGCCCAACGTGACCGATCTCGACGCGATCGAGCTGGTCGGCCGGGAGGTGATCCCGGCCCTCCGTGGCTTAGGATGACGGCATGACAGACAACCCCTTCGGCGGCTTGTCGATCTCCCTGATCGACAGCCCGGCCGACGCCGCTGCCGAAGCGGTCACCCGGCCCGGCGGCCCATCGAGCGACCTGGGCGGCGACGGCATCGTCGAGACCAAGGTCGTGATCATCGGATCGGGGCCGGCCGGCCTCACCGCCGCGATCTACGCCGCCCGGGCCAACCTCGAGCCGGTGGTCCTCGCGGGCTCCGCGCCCGGCGGGCAGCTCATGCTCACCTCGGACGTCGAGAACTATCCGGGCTTCGCGGAGGGCGTCCAGGGGCCTGAGCTGATGGCCATGTTCCGCGCGCAGGCCGAGCGGTTCGGGACACGGCTCGTCGACGTCGACATCGACCGCGTCGACTTCAGTGAGCGGCCCTTCCGGATCTGGGCGCGCGGCATCGAGTACCGGGCGCAGTCCGTGATCGTCGCCACGGGCGCATCGGCGCTGTGGCTCGGCCTCGACTCCGAGACGCGACTCCGCGGCCGCGGGGTCTCCGCGTGCGCGACCTGCGACGGCTTCTTCTTCCGCGACCGCGAGATCGGCGTCGTCGGCGGCGGCGACACCGCCTTCGAGGAGGCGACCTTCCTCACGCGGTTCGCGACGAAGGTCCACCTCTTCCATCGCCGCGACACGTTCAAGGCATCGAAGATCATGGTCGACCGCGCGATCGCCCATCCCAAGATCGAGATCCACACGAACACCGCGGTCGAGGAGGTCCTCGGCGAGTCGAAGGTCGATGGGCTGCGCCTCCGCGACATCACGACGGACGCCGTGACGACGATGCCCATCGAGGGCCTGTTCATCGCCATCGGCTACCGCCCGAACACCGAGGCGTTCCGCGACTGGCTCGACGTCGACGACAAGGGCTACCTCGTCGTCCACGACGAGACCGGCTCGAAGATCGATGGCGTGTTCATCGCCGGCGACGTCCACGACCATCGCTATCGCCAGGCGGTGACCGCGGCGGCCGACGGCTGCAAGGCCGCGATCGACGCCGAGCGCTGGCTGGAGTCGCAGGGCATCACCGAAGCCGCGACCGCCACCGCGTGGTAGCCGCCCGGCGGTTCGAGCTCCTGCCCCGCTTCGGCATCGAGCCGACGGTCCAGGCGCTGGTCCGCCTGGCCCTCGACGAGGCGATCACCCGGGCATCCGTGGCGCATGCGGTCCGTCCGGGCGCGGGTGGCGCCGCCGGGTCGGCGGGTGTTGCGGCGCTCGATGCCGGCTGCGGCCGGATGTCGCACCTGCGGCCATTCCGCGACCGCATCGACCGACTGGTCGGCGTCGACATCCACGAGCCCGCCCAGCCGCTGACCCACCTCGACGAGTTCGCCATCGTCGACCTGTGCGGCCCGGCCGACGGGTTCCCGGAGGCGTCGTTCGACGTCGTGCTGTCGAGCTTCACGCTCGAGCACTTCGCCGATCCGCCGGCCGCGCTCGCGAACATCCGGCGGTGGCTGCGGCCGGGCGGGACGCTCGTGGCCACGACCGTCAACCGGCGGCACCCGTTCGTCGAGGCGTACCTGGCGCTGCCCGCGGGTCCGCGCTCGAAGGTCCAGGGGGTCGTCAAGGCGTCGGCCGCGGATGCGCATCCGCTCGTCGGGGCGTGCAATACGCCGGCGCTGATCCGGCGGGATCTCGCCGCGGCCGGCTTCGAGTCGATCGACCTCCGGACCGTCGGCCATCTCGCCCGCGCGTGGGGCCGCCATCTGCCGACGTTCGCGCTCGGCCTCACGGGCGACCTGCTCGCCCAGAGCCTGCCGTCGCGCCGCTCGACGATCGTGGTGGTCGCCAGGGCCTAGGCCGCGGCGCTCGTGTCCCGGGCCTGCCACCGCTCCGCCGCGCGTGCACCCGCTCCGACCCGCCGGCGTATGCACGATTTCCAGCGGGTACGTGTCTCGAAAACGGTATGCACCTCGGCTGCATATCAGACGGCATGCACCTCGGCTGCATATCAGACGGCATGCACCTCGGCTGCATATGAGTCGGCATGCACCTCGGCTGCATATGAGTCGGCATGCACCTCGGCTGCATATCAGACGGCGCCGCGACCGTGCGTCTGTCATGGCTCGTCGACGTCGTCGGTGCCGTCCTCCTCGAGCGAGATCGCGCGAGGTCGGTATCGCGCACCCTCGATGCCGCGTCGGTCGCCGCGTTGTCGCCAGTCGGGTTCCGGGTCGTCCTCGCTGAGCCCACCGAGGGCGCCGACGAGTCGGCCGAACCGGGACCAGCGCATCCCCTTCAGTCGACCGTTCTCCAGCTTCGAGATGAGGGTCTGATCGATGCCGGAGAGCCACTCCAACTCTTTCTGGGTGATGCCCAGCTGGTGGCGGCGCCGCCTGACCAGACGTCCGAGCGCCGCGAAGCCACGGGCGGTCAGGTCATCGTCCCAGTCGAGAAGGAAGGAGTCCCAGGGCATCGCAACGATGGTGGCGTGCCACACGTATCGCTCCCTTACGCGGCCATCACCACGCGACCACCGCTGCATCCCGCCGCTCGATATGCATCCGAGGTGCATCGTGTTTTCGGAGACACAGCCGCCCGCGCATCGTGCATATCCGCAACCTCCTGGCGCCAGCGACCGCCGCGGCGCGGCGTGGACCACCGACTGGTGGTAGCGTCGGCTGGATGACTTCCACGAGACAGGCGACGGGCGGGGCTGCCCGCGGCGGCCGGCGGGCCTTCGGCGGCCCGTCGAGGGACTTCACCCCGGTCCCCAAGGAGCGCCAGGCGCAGACGGTCAGGCGGATCGCGGCCTTCTTCCGGCCGTATCGGATCCAGGTCGGTGTCGTCCTGTTCGCGATCATCGTCACCAGCATCCTCGGGCTGCTGAACCCGCTGCTGCTGAAGCTCCTGATCGACGTCGCGATCCCGCAGGAGAACTGGTTCCTGCTCAACCTGTTCGTCGGGCTGATGATCTTCCTGCCGATCGTCACGGGCCTCATCGGCGTCGGCCAGGCGTACCTCAACAACGTCATCGGCCAGAACGTCATGCAGGACCTGCGCGGCGCGCTCTACCTGCACCTCCAGCGCATGCCGCTGCGGTTCTTCACCGAGACGCGCACGGGCGAGATCCAGAGCCGGCTCGCGAACGACGTCGGCGGCGTCCAGGCGGTCGTCACCGACACCGCGGCCTCGGTCACGAGCAACCTGGCCGTCTCGATCAGCACGGTCATCGCGATGTTCCTCATCGACTGGCGACTGACGCTCCTGTCGCTCGGCCTGCTCCCCTTCTTCATGTACCTGACGTTCCGCGTCGGCAAGGTCCGGCGCGAGGTGTCGGGCGAGACGCAGAAGTCGCTGGCCGAGATGACCGCCCACACCGAGGAGACGCTCAGCGTCAGCGGCATCCTGCTGGCGAAGACGTTCGGGCAGCAGGACGCGTCGGTCGCCCGGTTCCGGACGCATCAACGCGCGGCTGGCCGCGCTGCAGATCCGGCAGGCGATGGTCGGCCGCTGGTTCTTCATGATCATCGGGACGGTCTTCAGCATCACGCCGGCGTTCGTGTACTGGCTCGCCGGCTACCTCGTGATCCAGGGCGACCCGTCGGCCCCGACCATCGGCGACATCGTCGCGTTCACCACGCTCCAGAGCCGGCTCTTCTTCCCGGTCGGCCAGCTGCTCAACGTGCAGGTCGAGATCCAGGGGGCGCTGGCGCTCTTCGACCGCATCTTCGAGTACCTCGAGATGGACCCGGAGATCGTCGACGCGCCCGATGCCGTCGAGCTGAAGGCGGCCGATGTCCGCGGCCAGGTCCGGTTCCGCGATGTGTCGTTCCAGTACCCGACCGCGGTCGTGCCGTCGACGCGCGCCCACGAGGCCCTCGCGGAACGACAGGGCGTGACCGACGTGGCGTCTGCCGCGGCCGAGGCCGGGGACATATCGCTCCCGACCGCGGTGGTCATGGACGAGACCGCGAGTGACGCCGATGACGAAGCAACCCCCGAGATCCCAGCGCTCCCGGCCTTCGAGCTCGAGCACATCGACTTCGAGGCCGAGCCGGGCGAGCTGGTCGCCCTCGTGGGGCCATCGGGCAGCGGCAAGACCACGACGACCTACCTGATCCCGCGGCTGTACGACGTCGATTCCGGGGCCGTCGAGATCGACGGCCACGACGTCCGGCGGATCAAGCTCCAGTCGGTGGGCGAGCTCGTCGGGATCGTCACCCAGGAGACGTACCTGTTCCACGACTCGGTGCGAACGAACCTGCTGTACGCCCGGCCCGATGCCACCGACGACGAGCTGCACGCCGCCGCCAGCGCGGCGGCGATCCACGACCGGATCATGGAGCTCCCCGAGGGCTACGACACCGTCGTCGGCGAGCGCGGCTACAAGCTGTCGGGCGGGGAGAAGCAGCGGATCGCGATCGCCCGGGTGCTGCTGAAGGACCCGCAGATCCTGATCCTCGACGAGGCGACGTCGGCGCTCGACACCGTCTCGGAGCGGCTCATCCAGTCCGCCTTCGAGCGCCTGATGGTGGGCCGGACCACGATCGCCATCGCGCACCGCCTCTCGACGATCCATCGCGCGGACCGGATCCTGGTCTACGACCGCGGGCGGATCGTGGAGCGTGGCACGCACACCGAGCTGATCGCCCTCGGCGGGCTGTACGCTCGGCTGTACCGGGAGCAGTTCCAGGCCGATCGCCCGGGGAGTGGCGCCGCATGACTCGCGAACGCATCGCCGACATCGTCCTCGAGGGCGAGGACCGGTTCGTCACGCGGACCGGGACCGGGCGTTCGCTCGTCTTCGGCGACGTCACCGAGGCGAACGAGTACTCGCCGGTCGAGAGCGTCCTCGCGTCGCTGGCGGCGTGTTCCGCGATGGACGTCATCGGGATCGCGCTCAAGAAGCGCCAGAACGTGGAGCGCTACGAGATCCACGCGGTCGGCGAGCAGCGCGACGAGTACCCGCAGGTGCTGACCGAGGTGACCGTCACGCACGAGGTCTGGGGCGTGGACCTCTCCGAGCCGGCGATCCGCCGCTGCATCGAGCTGTCGGCCACCAAGTACTGCCCGGTCAACGCGATGGTCTCGGCCGGGGCCACGACCGTCCACCACCGGTATGCGATCCACACCAGGGCGGCTGGAGCCGAGGCTGGCTCGGCGCCCGTCGAGCCTGGCGGGCGAGGTCATCACGACCGGCCCGTACCGCCGCCCCGACATCCTGGGGGTGTAGCCGGCGGCGCCGCGGCGCCGATATGCACGATCGGTGCCGGGGTTCTTCTCCGGATTTGGTATGCACCTCGGCTGCATGTGTCAAGCCTCCGGATGCCTGCGCCGCTCGGCAAATCCCACTAGACCGGTCGGATTTGTCTGGTATGCTGCGCGGACGCCGCACGAGTGATGCGAAACGCGCCCGACCGGAGACTTCCCCCGATGCCGACTGCCGTTCCAGCCGACGCCGCCGCCCGACTCCCCAAGGCACGGATGATCGATCCGCGCGGCCATCGATTCGGCGCCGCCACCTCGGCGGTCCTCCTGATCACGGCCTTCCTGACCTCGAGCGTCTGGCTCGTCGCGCTCGTCCTGCTGTCGATCGGCATCAGCGCCGCATTCGGCCTCCGGTACTCGGTCTATGGCGCGATCTGGCGCCGCATCGTGAAGGTCGCCAAGCTCGGCCCGACCGAGCCCGAGCACGAATACCCGCCGCGGTTCGCCCAGGTGCTCGGCAGTGTCGCGTTGATCCTCGCCCTGGTCTCGTTCGCGCTCGGCGCGGTGACGCTCGGCTGGCTGTTCACGCTCGCGGTCGCCGGCCTGCAGACCCTGCTCGGCGTGACCGGCTACTGCCTCGGTTGCCGCCTGTACTTCCTGCGCTGGTGGGTGCCGGACCTCGTGACCCGCATCTGGACGCGCGGCGCGAGCTCGAGCCAGCGCCTGACGGTCGAGCCGATCTCGTTCAAGTAGGGAACTAGGCCGGCTGTCGAGCCGCCGTCGGGACGCCGTCGATATGCATCCGAGGTGCATCGACTACCGATGAGCGCCCCGGTCTGGCGATCGTGCATATCGTGCGATCGAAGGCCGAATCTCCCTCCACTGCCGGCACCTTGCGACCGGGTTGCATGACTATGCAACGACCTGTATAGTCATCCGACCATGACGGCGGTCCATCGGTCCTCGGCCACTGCTTCGAGCACGCTCCCCGTGAGGAGCCTGGTGCTGCGCCCGTGAGCGCGGGGCTCGAGCCGGCGATCGAGGGCGCGGCGGACCGCCTGTCTGGTTTCGTCCCGCGTTCGCAACGCGGGATGGTTGCGGCCGGCGGCACCGAGGCCGACCGGCGCATCCGGGTCGGCATCGTCGGGGCGTCCGGCTATGTCGGCGCCGAGCTGATCCGCCTCCTGACCCGCCACCCGAACGTGGCGATCGTCGGCCTCCAGGGCCGCGACCGCGACGGCGACCCGCTCGACGGCATCCACCCGCACCTCGCCGAGACGGGTCTCGTCGTCGATGCCTCGCTGCCCGACGTCGACGCGGTCTTCCTCGCCCTCCCCCACGGCACGGCCGCCGGCATCGTCCCCGGGATCGTCGCGGACGGCACCGCGGTCATCGACCTCGGGCCCGATTTCCGCCTCCGCGACGCCGCCGACTACCCGCGCTGGTACGGCTTCGAGCACCCGAACCCCGACCTCCTCGACGTCGCGGTCTACGGCCTTCCCGAGTTCCACCGCGCCGAGCTGCATGGCGCTGGCCGACGAACCGGTCGCCATCGTCGGCTCGCCCGGCTGCTACCCGACGGCCACCCTGCTCGCGCTGGCGCCGCTCGCGCGGGCTGGCCTGATCGAGGACCTCGTCGTCGATGCCAAGAGCGGCGTCTCCGGCGCCGGCCGCGAGGCGAAGCCGGACCTGATGTTCGGCGAGGTCAACGAGAGCGTGAAGGCGTACGGCCTCGGCGGCCACCGCCATGTCGCGGAGATCGAGCAGGAGCTCGCGCAGATCGCGGCCGACGCCGGCCTCGAGCCCGATGCCAACCCGGGCGCGATCGCGGTCGACTTCCTCCCGCACCTGATCCCGATGACCCGCGGGATCCTCTCGTCGAGCCACGTCCGCCCGAGTCGGGCCGTCACCCAGGCCGAGCTCGATGCGCTCTACGCGACGGCCTACGCGGACGAGCCGTTCGTGACCGTCGTGCGGAGCGCGCCGGCGACCAAGCACGTCACGGGCAGCAACGAGGTCCGCATCTATATCCATCTCGACGAGCGGACCGGGCGGATCATCGTGATCGGCGTGGAGGACAACCTCGTCAAGGGCGCCGCCGGCCAGGCGGTCCAGTCCTTCAACCTCGTCCATGGGCTGCCGGAGACCACGGGCCTCCTCCAGCGGCCGCTGGCCCCGTAGGCCCCCAAGACCGATGACCGTAGCGCGCGTATCCCCAGTCCCGGGCTCGCCGACCGTCCTCCCGCCGGTCGAGCGACGAAGCGCCATCCCGCTCGGCTTTCGAGCCGGTGGGCTGGTGACCGGGATCAAGGCCTCCGGTCGGCCGGACCTCGCCGTGGCCGTCACCACGTCGGGTCCGGCCGCCGCGGCCGCCGTCTTCACCCCGAACACGTTCGCGGCGGCACCCGTCCGCCTCTCGAAGGCACACCTCGCGGCCACCTCGGGCGATCCCCGCGGCGGCTTCGGCTGGGCCGAGGCCGTGATCTCGACGAGCGGCTCGGCCAACGCGGCGACGGGCGCGGCAGGCGACGCCGACCAGCGCCGGATCGCGGAGCTGCTCGCCGATGCGACTGGCGCGACCGTCGAGCACACGCTCCATCTCTCGACCGGGATCATCGGGACGCGGCTGCCGCTGGACAAGGTCGCAGCCGGGCTTGCGGCCATCATGCCGACCCTCGAGGCGACCGATGCCGGCCTCGAAGCCGCCGCCATCGCGCTCATGACGACCGATTCGGTGATGAAGCTCGCGACGACGACCGTGGCGCTGCCCGATGCCGACGGCCGGCCCGTGACCGCCACCGTCAGCGGCATCGCGAAGGGCGTCGGGATGATCCATCCGAACATGGCCACGATGCTCTCGGTCGTGCTGACCGACGCGGCGGCCGATCCCGAGACGCTCTGGTCGCTGCTCCGGCCCGCGGCGGCGCGGACCTGGGACCAGCTCTCCGTCGACGGCGACACCAGCACCAACGACACGGTGTTCGTGCTGGCCTCCGGGCAGTCCGGGGCGGCGCCGGTCCGTCCCGGATCGAGCGAGGCGGCCGTGCTCGGCGCCGCCATCGAGGCCATCGGCCGCGACCTCGCCCGCCAGCAGGCCGCCGACGGCGAGGGGGCCGCGACGCTCATCACGGCCGTGGTGACCGGTGCCGCCGACGACGCCAGTGCCCGGGCCGTGGCCCGCTCGGTCGTCTCGTCCAGCCTGGTCAAGGCGGCGGCCCACGGCCGGGACCCCAACTGGGGCCGGATCGCGGGTGCGGCCGGCAACGCGCGGCTGGCCGATGCCGCGGTCCTCGAGGCCGCCGGGCTGAGCGCCCGCGAGGCGATGATCCGTGCCGGTACCCCGGCCGTGCTCGACCCCGACCGGCTGCGCATCTCGATCGCGGGCCATCCCGTGTTCGACGGGACCGCCGGCGGCCCGCTGGAGTTCGACCGTGCCGCCGCGCGCGAGGCCATGAACGCGCCCGAGGTCGTGATCGCCCTCGACCTCGGCCTGGGCGACGGCCTCGGCGAGGCGTTCGGCTGCGATCTGACGGAGACGTACGTCATCGAGAACTCGGAATACACGACATGAGCGAGGTTCTGGTCGTCAAGCTGGGGGGAACGACCATCGCCGATCAGTCGCAGGTGCTCGCGGAAGTGGCCGCGATCGCGCGACGACGTCCCGTGGTCCTCGTCCACGGCGGCGGCAAGCGCATCACGGAGTGGCTCGAGCGCCTCGGCGTCCCGAGCCGCTTCGAAGGCGGCCTGCGCGTGACCGACGCGGCCTCGCTCGAGGTCGCCGCCGCGGTCCTGCGGGGCGTCGTCAACAGCGAGCTCGTCGCCGGTCTCCGCGACCTCGGGGTCGATGCCGTCGGGCTCTCCGGGGTCGATGGCGGCCTGCTCATCGCCGAACGCATCCCGGAGCTCGGGCTCGTGGCCCGGGTCGTCGGCCTCCGCCGCGACCTGCTCGACGCGATCCTGGTCGGCGGCCAGGTCCCGGTCGTCGCGCCCCTCGCCCGCGACGCGGACGGCATCGTCTGCAACGTCAACGCCGACGACGTGGCCGCGGGGATCGCGGCCGGGCTCGGTGCCCGCCAGCTCGTGCTGCTGACCGATGTCGACGGCGTCCGCGACGCCGACGGCCAGCGCCTCGACACGCTGACCGTCGCGGAGGCGGACCACCTCATCGAGACCGGCGTCATCGCCGGCGGCATGGTGCCCAAGATCCGGGCCGCGCTCGGGGCGCTCGCCTGGGACGGCGCCGAGGCGATCATCGCCGACTCGTCCGCACCGAACGCGCTGACGCGCGCGCTCGACGACCCGACGTTCGGGACCCGCATCACGGCGGTCCGGACGGCCGGCGTCGGCGCCGCCTGAGCCGCCGCGGATCGGCGAGGACCGTCGACACCCCATGACCGGCCAGGAGCTCAAGCGCCTCCGCCAGCGGGCCATCCGCGAGCTCGTGGTGTCGCGCCCGGTGAGCAGCCAGCGCGAGCTGGTCGACGCCCTGACCGAGCAGGGTTTCGCCGTCACGCAGGCCACGGTCTCGCGCGACATCGCGGACCTCGGGCTGATGAAGGCGCCGCGCGCCGACGGCCACGTCTACGTCTCGCGCGAGGACCTGACCCCGATCGCGACGGTCGCCTCGGACGAGCGGCTCCAGCGGATCCTGACCGACATCCCGGTCACGATCGGGCGGAGCGGGCTGATCCTCGTGCTGACCGGGACGCCCGGCACGGCGAGCGTGATCGCGCAGGCGATCGACGAATCCACGTTGCAGGAGCAGGAAGGGACCCTCGCGGGCGACAATACGCTCCTGGTCCTCTTCGCCGATGAGGCACGCCTCGAACGATGGCGTGCCCGCTTCGAAGCCATCGGGGCCGGAGCGTCACCGTCACTGATCCCGGAGGTCCCGTACTCGTGAAGAAGGTCGTCCTCGCCTACTCGGGCGGACTCGATACGTCCGTCGCCGTCGCCTGGCTCAAGGAGCAATACGACGTCGAGGTGGTCACGCTGACCGTCGACCTCGGCGGGGGCTCGCTGCGCCAGGGGGTCGAGCAGCGGGCGATGTCGGCCGGCGCGTCGCGCGCGTACGTCGTCGATGCCCGCGAGCGCTTCGTGACCGACTTCGTCTGGCCGCACCTCCAGGCGAACGCGCTCTACCAGGGCGCCTACCCGCTGGCGACCGCGCTCGCCCGGCCGCTCATCGCGCAGCTCCTCGTCGAGGTCGCGAAGCGCGAAGGCGCCGACGCGGTCGCGCACGGCTGCACGGGCAAGGGCAACGACCAGGTCCGCTTCGATGTCGCGACCCACGCGCTCGATCCGGGGCTCGAGGTCGTCGCGCCGATGCGGGTCGGGATGGGCCTGACCCGCGACCAGGAGATCGACTACGCGAACGAGCGCGGCATCGAGATCCCCATCACCAAGGCGAGCCCGTACTCGATCGACGTCAACCTGTGGGGCCGCTCGTGCGAGACCGGCGTCCTCGAGGACCCGTGGGTCACGCCGCCGCCCGACGCCTACGAGTGGACCGTGGCGCCGTCCGACGCCCCGGCCCCGGTCGAGGCTCACGATCGCCTTCGAAGGCGGCATCCCCGTCTCGATCGACGACGAGCGCCTGGCACCGGTCGAGCTGGTCGAGCACCTGCACACGCTCGGCGGCGCGCATGGCGTCGGCCGCATCGACCACGTCGAGGACCGCCTCGTCGGGATCAAGAGCCGCGAGATCTACGAGGCGCCGGCGGCGACCATCCTGCACGCCGCGCACCGCGCGCTCGAGGGGCTGACGCTGTCGCGCGACACGCTCCGCTTCGACGCGTTCGTCGCGGACGAGCTGGCGCGGCTGGTCTACGACGGCCTGTGGTTCTCGGCGCTGTCGCGCGACCTGCGCAACTACGTCGCGTCGTCGCAGCGGGTCGTGTCCGGCGACGTCCGGGTGCGGCTCGACCACGGCCAGGCCGTCGTCGTCGGGCGCCGCTCGCCGATGTCGCTCTACGACAAGAGCCTCGCCACGTACGACGAGGGCGACGCCTTCGACCACGCGTCGGCGGTGGGCTTCATCGAGATCTTCGGGCTGCCGCTGCGGGTCGAGGCGGCCCGCCACGGCGCGGTCGGCAAGCACCACGGCGCCGCGTGGACATGGACCGATCCGCTGCTCGCGGACCTGCCGACGACCGTCACCGATCCGGAGCCGGCTGCGGTCTGATCCGGGACACGGCGGCGATCGATTGCGTCGATGCGCGATCATCGGGCCGTGACCATCGAACCGACACCGACCGAGGGGCGCCTGCCGTAGGTCCCGGGTTCCGTTGGTCCCGCGTTCACTGCTGGTGAACGGATGCAGGGTGAAGGCGCTCTCAACGCCGCCTCGGGGCCGATCCGTTCGGTGGTGGCGAACGATCGGTGCCCGAAGGCGCCACCACCGATGCGTTGCGGGCCCGCGCGGCTCCTTCATCGTGTCTTCGTTCACTGCCGGTGAACGGCGGACGCCCTGTCCCACGTGGGATACATTCCTCGCATGGCCGACATCACGATTCGCGACTCGAGGCTCCTCCTGCCGGTGTCGGTTCGTCTGACAGGCCGACGCGTGGCCGTCGACCATCCGGACGCCGCGTGACCGAGGACGCAGCACCGACCGAGGGACGCCTGCGCGAGCTGGCGTTCCTCCACGACATCGCCCGGCTCGCGACCCAGGCCCGCGACTGGGACGAGCTCATGCACTCGATCGTGGACGGGACGACCGTCGCGATGGGCGTCGAGGTGTGCTCGTTCTACCTCGCCGACCACGAGCACTCGCGTCTCACGCTGGCTGCGACCAACGGCCTCGACACCTCGCAGGTGGGCAGGGTCAGCCTCGCCTGGGGCCAGGGCATCACCGGGCGGGTCGCCGCCAGCCGCGAGCCGATCGCCGTCAAGGACGTGACGCTCGACGACCGGTTCGCCTGGGTCCGCGGCTTCGACATCGAGGCGCTCACCGGCATGCTGTCGGTCCCGCTCGAGTGGCATGGCCAGGTGGTCGGCGTGCTCAACGTCCAGACCCGCACGCCGCGGGTCTTCGGTGAGGAGGAGATCGACTTCCTGCGGACGATCGCGGCGCTGCTCGCGGGGATCGTGGAGAAGGGCCGGCTCACCGCCGAGGTCGAGGCGCGGCTCGCCCAGCTGACGGCGCTCGACGCCGCCCGGGCCGAGCTGCTGTCGGTCGTGACCCACGACCTGCGGACGCCGCTCTCCGTGGTCCGCGTGTACGTCGACCTGCTGGCCGAGGTGGCGACCGGTGCCACGCCCCTGCCCGAGGTCGCGACCGCCGAAACGTGGCGGTCGGCCGCCGACGACCAGCTCGCCCGGCTCGACCGCCAGGTGGACTCGATCCTGGTGTCGGTCCGCGGCGACGGGCTGACCGGCCTGTCGCGGGCGCCGTTCGACGCGATCGCCGCGGTCGACGAGACGGTCGAGACCCTGCGGCTCCTGCTGCGCCCGCACCCGATCCGTTGGGAGCGACCGGCCGGATCGCAGATCGGCGATCGGCGACGACACGCGGTTCCGGCAGGTGCTCGAGCAGCTGCTCGAGAACGAGTCCAAGTACGCCCCGACCGACGAGGGGGTGAGTATCGGGATCTGGCGGGTCGGCGAGGAGATCCAGGTCTACGTCACCGACGACGGCCCGGGCGTCCCGATCGAGGACTGGGAGAGCGTGTTCGAGCCGTTCGTGCGGGTCGAGGGGCGCGGGCGGTCGCGCGGCTCGGGGATCGGGCTCTTCGCCGCGCGCCGCCTGATGAACGCGATGGGCGGCCGCGTCTTCATCGAGCCCAACGGCTACGCGAGCAGCCGGTTCGTGGTGGCGCTGCCGGCGGGTTGACGCGTCGAGCCGAGCGGCGTATATATCGCGCAACGATATATCCGTCAAACGGAGGAGCCGGCGATGGCCATCGCCATCCGGGGCGCGATCTGGGTCCTGATGACCACCCTTGGCATGGCCGTCGGCGGATTCCTGTTCCACCTCCCCGGGAGCTTCGGCGGCCTCCCCGGATGGGACCTGACGGCGACGATCTTCGGGCTCCTGATCGGGTTCGTCTCGGGCATCGTCGTCGGCCTGCTCCAGTGGGCCGGCCTGCTGCTCCCTCGGCGGGAAGCGATCCGGCTCCTGCTCTGGATGGGCGTCGGGATCGGGGTGACGCATGCGCTCCACGACGGCGGCCCGGACGCGCTGAGCAGGTTCGGCGTCTCAGCCCTGAGCGGCCTGGTCATGGCCGCGGCGTACGTGTGGGCGATCCGCGATCGGCGACCGATCCCTGTCGGCGTCGTCGGTGTGGCCTGGGCGGTGGCGATCTACGCCGCCAACGAGGCGACCAACCGGATGGGCCTGCCGTGGGAGGAAACGCCGATCGGCTGGTCCACCGACCACATGTTCGACGGCCTGATCGCGGGCGTCATCTTCGGCGTCGCGACGGCGCTCGCCGGGATCCCCGAGCGGATGCGCCAGCCCGTCGAACCGTCGATCGACCCCGCACCAGTCGCCGCTTGACGCCGACCGCCATGACCACCTCGACCGCCGCCGTCCCGGACGACGCCATCACGCCCGACGCCGCAGGCGCCGACTGGCCGCTCGGCGACGTGACCCGGATGATCAGCCGCGGCGGCCTCACCGGCCTGATCGTCGGCTTCCTGGCCTGCGGGATCGGCGTCCGGCTGGTCATGCGCCTCGCGGCGCTCCTGGTGCCCGAAGCGAACGGCCAGTTCACGGAGAACGGCAATGTCATCGGCCTCATCACCGCCGACGGGACGACGTTCCTGATCGTCGGGGGCACGCTCGTCGGCCTGCTGGCGGCCACGATCTGGGTCGTGGTCTCGCCGTGGGTCCCCGGGTCCGGCCTCCGCCGCGCGATCCTCACCGTCCCGATCGCGATCGCCCTCGGGACCGCCGGCCTGGTCGATGGCCACAACCCGGACTTCGACGTCCTCCACCACGATCCCGTCGTGATCGCCTCGCTCATCGGCCTGGTCGCGATCATCGGCTTCCTGTTCGCCATCGTCGACAGCTGGCTCGAGCGCGTGCTGCCCCGCCCCATCCGCTCCCGGCCGCCGGCGTTCTCCGCCGGCGCCTACGCCCTGCTCTCGGTCATCGGCGCCGTCCTCATCGCGCCGATGGTCGCCCTGGCCTACTTCACGTCCAAGGACGGCCCGACGGTCCTCATGGGGATGGCGCTCGCGGTCGTCGCCGCGGCCACGATCACCACGTGGGCCCGGCGGATCCGGGGCGAACCCCCGACGACGCCGCGGGTCGTTCGCACCGGGCGACTCGGGCTCGCCGCGGCCGTCGTCCTCGGCTACGCGACGATCATCCCGGAGATCGCCGAGGCGCTGGGGGCCTGACTCGAGGCGTCAGTCGCGCCGGATGACCGCCGGCCGCAGGTCGCCGAGGTCGAGCTGCGCGGTCGTCCCGCCGTCGGTCCAGACCACGGTCCCGGTCATCCACGACGCCGCGTCCGAGACGAGGAACGCGACCAGCGCCGCCACATCCTCCGGCTGGCCCACCCGGCCGATCGGCACGACGCGGTCGCCCAGCTCGCGGCTGTAGGCCGGGTCCTCCTCGAAGTAGCGCGGGACCTCCACGAGCCCCGGACCCACGACCAGGACGCGGATCCCGTCCGGCGCCAGCTCCATGGCGAGCGACCGGCTCATCGAGACGATCGCGCCCTTCGTGGCCGCGTACAGTGCGTACCCGCTCCCGCCCTGGGCGGCCAGCACCGACGTCATGTTGACGATGACGCCGTGCCCCGAGCCGGCGAGGGCCGGGCGGGCGGCCGCCGCCGCGAAGAACGCGGCCCCCACGTTGAGCCGGACCAGCGCGTCGAAGCCGGCCGGGTCGATGGCATCGAACGGCCCTTCGATCGTCCGGCCGGCGTTGTTGACGAGGATGTCGAGCCCGCCGAGGGCCTCCACGGCCCGCGCGACGAGACCGGCCGCGGCCGTGAGGTCCGAGAGGTCCGCCGCGAGCGCGACCGCAGTCCCCCCGGCGGCCGTGATGGCGGCCGCGGTCGCCTCGGCATCGGCGGCATGCCCGTGGTGGTGGAGCGCGACCGAGGCACCGCGGTCGGCGAGTCGGACGGCGACCGCCCGGCCGATGCCGACCCCGGCGCCCGTCACGAGCGCGCGTCGGCCAGCGAGGCGGGTGTCGTCGGGTCCGGGCACCGCTGCAGGCTCCTCGATCGGTTGGTTCGGTGCCCCTGAGTATGGGACGAGCCGGCCACGATGTGGCCGGCTCGAAACCGGTGGTGGCCTGCGCGCCGCTTGTGCCGGCGCGCAGGCCGTGGATCCGCGAGGAGGTCAGGCCATCGCGGGCAGCTCGTCGGGGATGTAGCCGGCGATCCCCATCTCGGGCAGGTCGAGTCCGGCGAGCTCCGCCTCCGGGCTGACCCGGAGCTTCACGAACCGGTCGAGGACCTTGAAGAAGATGTAGGCGCCACCGAAGGCCCACACGAACGCCACGGCGGCGCCCACCACCTGGGCCATGAACTGGCCGAGGTTGCCGTACAGCAGCCCCGTGACCTGGAAGCCGCCGTAGTTGGCCGTGCCGTCGGCGAAGATGCCGACCGCGAGGACGCCCCACAAGCCATTGACGCCGTGGACCGAGATCGCGCCGACCGGGTCGTCGATGCGGATCCGGTCGAAGAACGCCACGGACAGGCAGACCAGCACGCCGGCGACCACCCCGATCAGGGAGCCCGCGAGCGGGCCGACGAAGCCGGACGGCGCCGTGATCGCCACCAGGCCGGCCAGCATGCCGTTGGCCATCATGCCGGGATTTGGCTTGCCCTCGGTCCACCACGTGTAGACCATCGCGGTCCCCGCCCCGAAGCCCGAGGCGAGCATGCGTGACCACGGCGATGATGCCGATGCGCAAGGCGCCGTTGCCCGAGGCGCCGAAGGTCGAGCCCGGGTTGAACCCGAACCAGCCGAACGCGAGGATGAACGTCCCGAGCAGCGCGAGGATCTGGTTGTGGCCAAGGATCGGGTTGGCCGAGCCGTCCTTGTTGTACTTGCCGATGCGCGGGCCGAGGATGATGGCGCCGGCGAGGGCCGCCCAGCCGCCGATCGAGTGGACCACGCCGGATCCGGCAAAGTCAACGTAGCCGGCTCCGAGCCCCAGCGCGCCGAGCTGGCTGAGGAAGCCGCCGCCCCACGCCCAGTTGGCGTAGAACGGGTACAGGATCGCCGAGATGAACAGGGCGTAGATGACGAATGGCTTGAACCGCCAGCGCTCGGCCATCGAGCCGGTCGGGATCGTGGCGGTCGTGTCCATGAACACGAGCTGGAACAGGAAGAACGCGATGACGCCGACGTCGTAGGCGGAGCCGGTCAGCGCGAAGCCCGTGCCGCCCAGGATGCCCCAATGCGTGCCGCCGATCGTGATCCCGATCTCGTTGCTGAGCGGGGCGAGACCGCCGAGGTTGCTCACCCCGACCGTTCCGAGACCGCCGAAGGCGATCCCGAAGCCGACGAGGAAGAACCCGATGATGCCGATGGCATAAACCATGAAGTTCATGCTCATCGTGTGCATCGCGTTCTTCGCCCGGGTGAACCCGGTCTCGACGAGCGCGAAACCGGCCTGCATGAACATGACCAGGAAGCCGGTCACCAGCAGCCAGACGAAGTTGGTGCCGAGACGGTTCTGGTCGACGAGGCCCGCCAGCTGGACGGCGTAGGGCTCGTTCGCCTTCGCGGCTGCGTAGCTGTCCGCGGTGATCGTGCCGGGGGCGAGCCCGACGAGGTGGTCGGCGCTGCTGGTCGTCAGGCCGGACGGGTCGCCGGGCGGCGGGACGGTTTCGCCCGTGCTGGCGCATGCGGCGACGACGAAGAGCGGCGAATGCGATGAGGCCGATGAGCGGCAGACGCCGCCTGAGCGCCGAGTGGCGCGCTGGGGTGTCGGGTCGAACGGTGGGCACGTCGAAACTTCCTCCTGTAACGGTGGTCTTGGGCTCGGATGGGGCGCGGGGGGTCAGGGCGCTGGCGTCACGACACTCCGGTCACGCCTCCCCGAGCGGCGCGCTGGGGGCGCGCCCTCGTCGGCGGAGCCGGAATGGCAGACGCGGCAGTTCCGCTTGGTGCGCGATCGACTTCGACCGCTGCTTGCGGACCCGGACGAGTGCCGATGCTGCGGCGACCGATTCGGGCGTCCCGGGCTCGACCGCGCGCAGCGCGACCAGGAACCGGTCCTCGGCCGTGGCGAGGTCGCCCAGCCGGTCGGACAGCTCGCCGGCCTTGAGGTTGGGCCAGTACCCGCCCGGCGCCAGCTCCAGGCTGCGCTCGGCGTGACGGGTGGCTTCGTCCGGGTCCGCCTTGGCGAACAGCGCGGCGGCGAGGAACGCGTGGACATCGGCGTCGTCGGGGGTCAGCGCAGCCGCCTCGTCCAACGCCGCGATCGCGTCGTCAACGAGCTCGTGGGTCAGATAGCGGAGGCCACGGTTCGCGGCCTCGCGCGCCGCGGCGCGAGCTCCCTCGTCCGGAAGCGGCGGGGCGGCGATCGCGTCGGTCACCGGTCGATCTCGACCGCCACCAGCGCGACCGGCACCGGACGACCGCCGGCGGGCTCGAGGGTCGGCCAGCCGATCGGCGACGCGGACCGCCGCCACAGCGAGATCCCGATGGGCGCGATCACGGTCGTGGCGACGCTGACCAGCACCACGGCCGCATAGATCCCGGGATCGATCGCGCCGCTCCGCAGGCCAACGGTCGCCGCCACCAGCGCGACCTCGCCGCGGGCGATCATCCCGATCCCGACCAGGGTCGCCTCGCGGCGGTCGAGGCCGTCCAGGGCCGCCCCGAGGGCGCTCCCGATCAGCTTCGCGACGACCGCGACGACGAGCAGCCCGAGCGCGAACGGCAGCACCGGGCCGATGGCATGCATGTCGGCCGCCAGCCCGATGGCCACGAAGAAGACCGGCATGCAGAAGGCCTCGCCACCCTTGATGAGACCCTCGCGGACCTGTGGCGCGACCGCCGACCCGGCGAGCGCGAGCCCGGCGACGTAGGCGCCGGTGATCCCGGCCAGCCCGCCCCAGGTCTGCACGAGGTAGCCGGCCGCCAGGACCAGACCGACCGTCGCGGCCAGGCCGCCGCCACGGCCGTGCAGGGCCGTCATCGCCCGGTCGAGGTGACCGGGCACCCAGCGCAGGACGACCCAGACGATCCCGACCGTCACGGCCATCGGGAGGATCGTGGTGATCGGATTCGACCCGGCGCCGACGTCCGCGACGACCAGGCCGAGGATGACCAGGCCGAGCACGTCGTCGATGACGGCGGCACCCATGATCGTGACCGCCGCCCGGGTCTGCATGAGTCCCAGCTCGCGGAGCGTGGCCGCGGTGATGCCGACGCTGGTCGCGGTCAGGATGGCGCCGACGAAGGCCGCCTCCATCATGCTCGTCCCGAAGGCCAGGGCCAGGCCGGCGCCGCCGATGAACGGGAGGATGACCCCGCCGCACGCGGCCAGGAACGCGGCACGGCCGACCTGACGCATGGCGGCCATGTTGGTCTCGAGCCCGGCGATCCCGAGGATCGCGAGCGCGCCGAGCTGGGCGATCCCGTCTACCGAGCCGTTGGCGACGAGGACCGAGGTCACGCTCGGACCGAGGATGATCCCGGCGCCGATCTGGCCGACCACGCGGGGAAGCCCGACCACATGGGCAAGGAGCGCGCCGGCTTCGGCCGCGAGCAGGATGATCGCCAGGGTCGGGATCAGCTCGTTCAATCTCGGCTCCCAGGAGGTGCCTGTGTCCTGGTGAACCTAAGCCGACCGCCGCGGGATGACGGCGCGGGGCCAGTACCGGGACCGTGCCGTCTCGGACTCGACGGGTGGCGGTCTCGCTACCGTTCCGAACACCGCCGCAATGTCTGGCGCGCCGGTGTGCTCGGGCGGCTCCTCCGCGACGAGGGCGGGCTTCGAGGACCTGGCCGCCGCCTCGCAACGTCCGGACGCGATCGACAACCCTGCGCACCCTCGCTGGCGCGGGCCTCAGCTCCCGACGACGACCCTCGACGCCTCCGCCCGAAGGTGGGCGTAGCCCGGCTTGACCACCTCGTTGATGAGCCGCAGGCGCTCGTCGAACGGGGTGAACGCGCTCTTGAGCGCGTTGATCGTCAGCCACTCCATCTCGCCGAGCCCGATCCCGAAGGCCTCGTCGAGCGCGGCGAACTCGCTGGACAGCGTGACGCCGCTCATCAGCCGGTTGTCCGTGTTGACGGTGACGCGGTAGCGCAGGCGGCGGAGCAGGTCGATCGGGTGCGCCGAGACCGACGCGGCGGCGCCCGTGTGGACGTTCGAGGTCGGGCACATCTCGAGCGGCACGCGCCGGTCGCGCACGAACGCGGCCAGCCGGCCCAGCTGGACCGAGCCGTCGGCGTGGACCTCGATGTCGTCCACGATGCGCACGCCATGGCCGAGGCGTTCCGCGCCGGCGAACTGGAGGGCCTCCCAGATCGACGGCAGCCCGAACGACTCCCCGGCGTGGATCGTGATGTGGAAGTTCTCGCGGCGGATGAGGTCGAAGGCGTCGAGGTAGCGGGTCGGCGGGTAGCCCTTCTCGGGACCGGCGACATCGAAGCCGACCACTCCCGCGTCGCGCCAGCGGACGGCGCATTCGGCCACCTCGACCGAGCGCGCGGCCTGGCGCATCGCGGTCACGATCGAGCGCACCACGATGGGATGGCCGGCGGCGGCGGCGCGCGCCTCCCCGATCGCATAGCCCGCGAGGATCGCCTCCTGGACCTCGTCGAGGGTCAGGCCGCGCTCCGTGCAGAGCTCGGGGGCCATCCGGACCTCCGCGTAGGCGACGCCGTCGGCGGCGAGGTCCTCGGCGCACTCCGCCGCGACCCGCGTGATCGCGTCGCGCTCCTGCATGACCCCGGTCGTGTGGTCGAACGTCTCGAGGTAGAGCTCGAGCGACTTGCGGTCGGCGCCGCGGCGGAACCACGCCGCCAGCTCCTCGACATCGGTGGTCGGCAGGCGGTCGTATCCGAATTCGGCCGCGAGGTCGACGACCGTCGCGGGGCGGAGGCCGCCGTCGAGATGGTCGTGGAGGAGCGCCTTCGGGGCGCGCGCGATGGTGTCGGCTGTCAGCATCCTTGGTCCTTGCCAGCGTGGCTGGCGCGGATGGTACCGTCTCAGCCCATCGACAGGGAGGCGCTCGGGACGATGACGCTGGAGCCGCGGTTCGGGCTGTTCATGAGCCAGGCGAACAAGCCCTGGGCGCAGATCCGCGACGAGTTCGCCCTGGCGGACGACCTCGGCTTCGACCACGCCTGGCTGGTCGACCACCTGCTCGACACCGACGGGCCGCCGGACCTCCCCTGCCTCGAGGCGTGGACGCTGCTGGCCGCGATCGCCCGCGAGACGACGCGGGTCCGGATCGGGACGCTCGTCACGAGCAACACCTACCGGCACCCCTCGATCCTGCTCAAGGAGGCCGTGACCGTCGACCACCTGAGCGACGGGCGGCTGATCCTCGGGCTCGGTGCGGGCTGGCAGGTGGACGAGCACCGGCGCTACGGCATCCCGCTGCCGCCGCCCGGCGAGCGGGTGGACCGGCTCGAGGAGACGATCCGGATCGCCCTGCTGCTGATGTCGGGCGAGCCGGCGACGTTCGACGGCCGCTACTACCAGCTCGACGATGCGCGGTTCGAGCCGCGTCCCGTCCAGCAGCCGCGGATCCCGTTGCTGATCGCAGCCCATCGGCCGCGGATGATCGCGCTCGCCGCGCGCTACGCCGACCAGTGGGACACGTTCCCCGAGATCGCGGGGACCGCCACCGAGGGCGTGACCGAGACCCTGCCGGACCGCATGGCCCGGTTCGTGGCCGACTGCCGCGCCGCCGGACGCGACCCGTCGACGGTCCGCCGCTCGCTGTGGGCCGATCCGTCGATCCTCGCGTCCGTCGACACCTACGTCGAGTTCGTCGAGCGGCACGCGGCGCTCGGCTTCACGGACGTCATCGCGGTCCTGCCGCGGGGCGCCTCGAACCCGACCCCGGTCCTCGTCGAGATCGCGGAGCAGGTGATCCCGTCGCTGCGCCGCACGCTGGTGGTCGCCGAGCCAGGGTAGGATCCCGGCTCACGCCCAGGATCACGCGCTCGCGGACCAGGCTCGTCAGCCCTCGGCGTGCAGCCTCGTCCGCGCGGCCCGCAGCGCCTCGGCGACCCGCGCCGGCGCGGTCCCGCCGATGACCTCGCAGGCCTCGAGCGCCCCGTCGATCGAGGCCGCCGCCCGGATCGCGTCGCCGATCCCCGGGTCCTCGGCCAGCGCGGCCGCCTCCGGGTCGCCGCTGGCCCCGAGCGCCATCCCGATCATCGCGTCGTCGACCGCGTCGAGGGTCACGCCCGCGGTCTCCGCCTGGGCCACGAGCGAGCCGACCACGTGGTGGGCGGCACGGAACGGGATCCCGCGCCGGACCAGGCTGTCCGCCACGGCCGTGGCCGTCGTGTAGCCCTCGGCGGCGGCCGCCCGCATCCGCTCCGCGTCCACGGTCATCGTCTCGAGCATCCCCGCGAGCACGCCCAGCGACGCCTCGTAGACCGCCACCGAATCGAAGAGCGGCGCCTTGTCCTCCTGGAGGTCGCGCTGGTACGCGAGCGGCAGGCCCTTGAGCATGGCGAGGATCCCCGTCAGCGCCCCGATGACGCGGGCGGCACGGCCGCGGACCAGCTCAGCCGGATCGGGGTTCTTCTTGTTGGGCATGATCGACGAGCCCGTCGAGAACGCGTCGGACGGGCGGATGAACCCGAAGCGCGGGTTCGACCACCAGGTGATCTCCTCGGCGAGGCGGCTGAGGTGGACCATCCCGAGCGCCACGGCGCCGAGCACCTCGACCACGAAGTCGCGGTCGCTGACGGCGTCGAGCGAGTTCGCGGTGACACCGTCGAACCCGAGCTCGGCGGCGGTGCCCTCGCGATCGAGCGGGTAGCCCGCGCCCGCGAGCGCGCCCGCGCCCAGCGGGCGAGACGTTCAGCCGGCGGCGCGCGTCGGCCAGCCGGCCGCGGTCGCGCTCGGCCATCTCGACATACGCAAGCAGGTGGTGGGCGAAGAGCACCGGCTGCGCCGGCTGGATATGGGTCGTGCCCGGGAGGACGGCGCGCCCGTCGCGATCGGCCAGGCCGACGAGGGCGCGTTCGAATTCGACGAGGGCGCGATCAAGGCGATCGATGGAACGGCGCGTCCAGAGGCGGAGGTCCGTGGCGACCTGGTCGTTGCGCGACCGGCCGGTGTGGAGCCGGCCCGCGACCGGTCCGACGCGCTCGGCCAGCGCCGACTCGAGGTTGAGGTGGACGTCCTCGAGCGCCGGGTCCCAGGTGAAGCGGTCCGCGGCGACGTCCTCGGCGAGCGCCAGCAGCCCGGTGACGAGCTCGTCGACCTGCTCGCCGGTCAGCAGCCCTGCCCGGCCGAGCCCGCGCACGTGCGCGATCGAGCCGGAGATGTCGTCGGCCGCCAGCTCGCGGTCGATCTCGATCGAGCTGGTGAACGCCTCGACCCGCGCGTCGCTGGCCTCGCTGAACCGCCCGCCCCAGAGCCGCATCGTGCCTCCGTGCCCTCGCCGCGCGCCGCGCGTTCGCGCGTGCGTGTCCCGCCATGCTACGGGACGGGTGGCCGACGGGTGGGAGGACCGATGCGATGTGGGTGGCGGCGCTCACGGGTGTCGGCCGATCGATCCGGCCTCGAACCTGGCACAACGACCACCCGGGGAACGATATGGCCGGTCGCGGCGCTCGTTGGGCGCCATCAGGCCGGAGGTGCTCGGCTCTCACGCACGGGCGGTGTCCACGGCGGGCCAGAACGGACGGAGGCGGCAAGGACATCGGCCATAACGCCCTGCCCATGGTCGTTGTGCCATGTGGGCCTGATGCCCGGATCGGCCTCGTTGCACGGTGTCACGTCGGCCCGCGCTCGGTCCCGCGTCCCCGCCTGCGAGCTTATCCGGCCGGCTGGATGTTCTGGTTGAAGCGGAAGCGGTTGTCCGGGTCGTACGTGGCCTTGACTGCCGCGAGCCGGGCGAAGTTGTCACCGAACGCGCGGCGAACGAGCTCGTCGCTGCCTTCGCCGTGGCCGGCGAAGTTCAGGTAGATGCGCCCGGCGGCCGACCACGGCTCGAGGCGCGACCAGAAGGCCTTGGTCCAGGCGATGTTGGCGGCATCGTCGTCCGCCGTCGTCCAGATCGAGTCGATCGAGACCATCCACGGCATCGAGCGGTCGCCGAAGGCCGTCTCGTCGGCGCCGACGCTGGCGGTCGCGCCCCCGAAGTTCCAGAGGGACGACAAGGTGTTCGGGGATGGCGGGCGGGCGTTGCCCTCGATGACGAGGTCGATCAGGTCGTCGGGCAGGCCGGTCACGTAGCGGCTCTTCCAGTAGCTGCGATGCTGGCCGAACGGGATCACGGTGTCGAACAGCTGCTGCATCTCCGTGTAGGCCATCTGGCCGGAGAAGTCGGTCACCAGCTCGCCGAGCTCGCGCAGCGGCTGGAGCAGCGCCTCGCCCTCGTCGGCGTCCCCGGCATAGGCCGCGGCGATCGTGTAGACGCGCTTGCCCCAGGCCGCCTCGGGGTAGTCGGGGTGGTGCGGGATCGTGGAGAACTCGACCAGCGAGCCGACCCGGTCGTGCTTGTCGGCAAGGAAGTCGCGCCAGAAGCGGATCGGTCCGGCGCCATCCTCGAGGTCGTAGACGGGACCGGCGAACATGACGGTCGGCCCGACCGGATGCAGCGAGAACTCGAAGCCGACCACCACGCCGAAGTTGCCGCCGCCGCCCTTGAGCGCCCACAGCAGGTCGGCGTGCTCGTCAGGCGACGCATGGACGAGGCGGCCGTCCGCGGTCACGACGTCGGCCGCGACCAGGTTGTCGATGCACAGGCCGTAGCGGCTGCGCAGCCAGCCGATGCCGCCGCTCAGGGTCAGCCCGGCGACCCCGGTGTCGGAGATCAGGCCGCCGGGCGTGGCCAGGCCGAAGACCTGGGTCGCGCGGTCGACGTCGCCCCAGGTCGCGCCGCCCTCGACACGGGCCCGGCGGCGCTCGGGATCGACGGTCACGTCGCGCATCGCCGACATGTCGACCATGACGCCGCCCTCGCCGACCGCGTGTCCGGCGACGTTGTGCCCGCCGCCGCGGATCGAGATCGGGTAGGTCGTGCTCGCGGGCGACGTCCACGGCCGCGATCACGTCGGCGACCCGGCGACAGCGGACGATCAGCGCCGGACGGCGGTCGATCATGGCGTTCCAGACGCCGCGAGCCTCGTCATAGCCCGGGTCGCCCTCGACAAGGACCTCCCCGACCACGGTGCTGCGCAGGGCATCGACGGCCCCGGCCGGGATCGCGGCGCGAACCGCTGGTTCCGTACTGGACTGGATCGTCATCGCTCGCCTCCACATCGGCTGGTGGTGGCAGTGTCGTCCTCGCCGTGCGATGCTACTAGAGACGAAACACTCGAAAACGGGGCGAATGTGTCATGTCGATCACGAACATCGCGGCGTCGCGCCCATCCAGGCCGCGGATCGCGCTGCTGGCGGTGCCGCAGACCTCGCCCGCGATCCTCTACGGGCTGTACGACGTGCTGTCGTCGGTCGGGGCGGTCTATCCGGACATGACCACGGGCGAGCCCGGGGACGCCTTGCTCGACGTCGTGATCGTGGCCGCGGAGCCCGAGCCGTTCCGCTGTTTCGGCGGGGTGCTCGTCGAGCCGGGCGCCTCGATCGAGCACATCGGAGCGGTCGACGTCGTGATCATGTGCGACATCTACAGCCCGATCAACGTCGCCCCCCGGGGACGCTACCCGACGGAGGTCGCCTGGCTCCGGAGGATGCATGCCGCCGGTGCCACGGTCGCGTCCGTGTGTACCGGCTCGCTGCTGCTCGCCGAGGCCGGCCTGGTCGACGGGCGACGGTGCGCCGGTCACTGGGCCTACGCCGACCTGTTCGCGCTGGCATACCCGAAGGTCCGCTTCGATACCGCTGCCGTCCTGGTCCTCGACGGCGAGCGCGACGGCGTGATCACCGCCGGCGGCGTCACCGCGTGGCACGATCTCGCGCTCCATCTCATCACGCGCCTGTGCGGTCCCGAGCACGCCGTGCGGACCGCGAAGGTGCATCTCCTGGCGGGGCATGAGGACGGGCAGGGCCCGTACGCGGTGATGGCGAAGTGGAACCAGGACGGCGATGCCGCGATCAACCAGTGCCAGACATGGATCGGGGAGCACTACGCCGGCGCCAACCCGGTGTCGGGCATGGCCGAGCGATCGGGCCTCACCCAGCGGACCTTCGCGCGACGGTTCCGCAGCGCCACCGGGTACCGCCCGATCGACTACGTCCACGCCATCCGGATCGACGAGGCGAAGCGGCTCCTCGAGACGAGTGACGAGGCGATCGACGAGGTGGGCTACCGGGTCGGCTACGAGGATCCGACGTTCTTCCGGCGGTTGTTCAAGCGCCGGACCGGGCTGACCCCGGCGGCCTATCGGCGCAAGTTCGCGCGGATCGCCGAGATCCCGCTGCGTGCCGGCTGAAGCCTGACCGGCCGGCGCACGGGTGCCGCGGGCAAGACCCGGCACAACGACCACCCACGGAAACGGTATGGCCGGTCGCGACGCCGTGGTGCGGCGGACAAGACCTGGCACAACGACCACCCACAGAACGCTATGGCCGGTCGTCGGGCCGTTCAGGCCGGTTTCGCGCGGATCCGCTCGACCGCCACGCACGAGGATGCGGGACCGCAGAGGTGGAACGGGCTTGGACCCGGCGACTACCGGCCATAACGCTCTGCCCATGGTCGCTATGGCAGGTCCGCCTCAGTGCAAGCGTGGATCGTGCCACGGCCATCGACCGGAACGACAGACGAGACCCGGCCAGACCCGGCCGCCGCCGGCCAAACTCGGCCGCCGCCGGCCAAACTCGGCCGCAGCCGGCCACCTCCGGCCGCCGCCCGTTGCCGGCCAAGACGCGACCCCGGCCACGTGACCCGGCCCAGCGTCCCTACGCGGTCTCGGGGGTCGCGGACCTCGACGGCACGACCACGGCCCGCAGCCGCTCGGCGGCCTCCTCGGGGGTCAGGTCGCGCTGGGTCTCGGCGAGGAGCTCGTAGCCGACCATGAACTTGCGGATGCTCGCGCGCAGGAGCGGCGGGTAGAAGTGGCCGTGGACCTGCCAGCCCTCGATGTCGTCGACGCCGCCGAACGGGGCCTGGTGCCAGCCCATCGAGTACGGGAACGGCCGCCGGAACAGCCCGTCGTACTTGCCGAGCAGCTCGACGAGCACGCTCGCGAGCGAATCCCGGGCGATCGGGTCGAGGTCGGGCAGGCGCGCCGCGGGCCGGCGCGGGATCATGAGGGTCTCGAACGGCCAGGCCGCCCAGAACGGCACGACCACGAGCCATTCGTCGTTCTCGACCACCACGCGCGGCCCGCCCGATTCCTGCGCGACGTAGTCGAGCAGCAGCCGCCGCCCGGTGCGGGCGAGGTGGCCCGCCTGGTTCCGGGCCTCGCGGACCGCCTCGACCGGCAGTGCCGTGCCGGCCCAGACCTGGCCGTGCGGGTGCGGGTTCGAGGCGCCCATCGCCGCGCCGCGGTTCTCGAAGACCTGGACCCAGCGGTAGTCCGCCCCGAGCTCGCTCGTCTGGTCGGCCCAGACATCGATGACCCGCCGGACGTCCGACGGCGACATCCCGCCGAGGGTCAGATCGTGGCGCGGCGAGAAGCAGACGACTCGGCAGACACCACGTTCGCCTTCGGCACGGAGGAGGCCGTGCTCCACGGTCGCCTCGGACGTGTCCGTCCGGAGCGCCGCGAAGTCGTTGTCGAAGACGAACGTGGTGTCGTAGTCAGGGTTCCGATGGCCGTTCGCCCGGGTGTTCCCCGGGCAGAGGTAGCAATCGGGGAGGTAGGTCGGTCGGTCGTGGACGACCTCCGGCTCCTCGGCGCCCAGCCAGGGCCGGAGGGTGCGGCCCGCGGAGACCAGCACCCACTCATCGGCGAGCGGGTTGTACCGGCGATGCGGGTCGTCGCCGAGTCCCCCCGGCAGCACACCGTCGGCCATCGGATCAGATGGCACGATCGATGCGGCCCTCCAGCGCGGCGACCGGGTCCACGATCATGAGCTGGCGGACCTCGGACCGGAGGGCGTTGGCCGCGTCAAGGTCGATGCCGGCATCGGTGATGAGGATGTCCGCCTGGTCGAGCCGGGCGATCGAGCTGATCCCGATCACGCCCCACTTGGAATGGTCGGCGACGACGACGAGCCGCCGGCCGGCCTCGATGAGCGCCCGGTCCGTATCGGCCTCGAGGAGGTTGGGGCAGGTGAACCCGGAATGGGGGTCCATGCCGTGGACGCCGACGAAGACGAGGTCGACGTGGACGGTCCGCAGGGCCGCCACCGCGAACGGGCCCACCAGGGCCTCGGACGGCGTGCGCACGCCACCGGTCAGGATGATCGTCTGGTCCGCGCGGCCGACCTCGTGGAGGACGTCCGCGACGCGGGTCGAGTTGGTCACGACGGTCAGGCCCGGGACGTCGGCCAGGCGCTGCGCCAGCGCGTAGGTCGTGGTGCCCGCGGAGACGCCGATCGCCATCCCGGGCTCGACGAGGGCGACGGCCGCGTCGGCGATGGCGTCCTTCTCGGCCTGCTGCATGGAGGACTTGGCCGCGAACCCGGGCTCGAAGAGGGCGGGCGCCGAGATCGTGGTGGCGCCGCCATGGACCTTCTCGAGGAGGCCCCGCTCGTCGAGGATCTCGAGGTCGCGGCGCACCGTCATGTCGGAGACGCCGAGCTCGCGGACGAGGTCCGCGACGCGCACGGCACCGGTCTCGCGGACACGTTCGAGGATCAGGGTCTGCCGCTGGCGCGCGAGCATCACGACGCCCCCCTGGACCCGACCGGGACCCTCCGACACGCTACCCACGTTGGCCTTCCTTCCGTTCGGCTGGGGAAACTGTGACGCTCGCGCCGACGAAAGTCAACGGAATCACACATCGTGTTGCCTCAGGTTGCGAAGACTTCACGCTTGTGTGTCCGAGAATCCTTGACATGGCAATCCTTGATGCACACAATCCGAGTGAACCTGTTGGATTTTGTCGGACAGGTCCCGAGGAGGAAGCATCCATGGCAGATCCCATCGAGACCCGCCCGGTCTCCCGCAGGACCGTCCTGAAGGGTGTCGCGGGCGTCGCCGGTCTGGCGACCATCCCAGCCATCATCGCGGCTTGCGGTACGTCGGGGACGTCCGCCGCGCCGAGCGTCGCCGCGAGCGCTGCCGCGCACCGAGCGCCGCCGCGCCGAGCGCCAGCGCTGCCGGCAGCGTGGCCGCCGGCAGCCTGTCCGTCGGCAGCAACCACTCCGACCCCGGTGAGGCCAAGGGGATGGAGGAGATCAACGCGGCGTTCACCGCCGAGACCGGCATCGCGGTCGCCCTGAACACGGTCGACCACGGCACGTTCCAGGACCAGATCACGACCTACCTGACCGGCACGCCGGACACCGCCTACACGTGGTTCTCCGGCTTCCGCATGAAGTTCTTCGCGGACCAGGGCCTCAACACGGCGATCGACGACGTGTGGGCGAAGGTCAAGGGCAACTACACCGCCGGCTTCGCGAACTCGGTCGTCGGCAACGACGGCAAGGTCTACGCGATCCCGGTCGACTACTACCCGTGGGCGGTCTTCTACCGGAAGAGCGTCTTCGCGGACAAGAAGTACACGATCCCGGCGACCTGGGACGACCTCAAGGCCCTCTGCACCAAGATGCAGGCCGACGGGCTGACCCCGATCGCGTTCGGCGACAAGGACGGCTGGCCCGCGATGGGCACGTTCGACATCCTGAACCTGCGCCAGAACGGCTACGACTTCCACGTCGGCCTGATGGCCGGCAAGGAGAAGTGGACCGACCCGAAGGTCACCACCGTCTTCCAGAAGTGGGCGGAGATCGTCCCGTTCCATGCCAAGGACTACGCCGGCCTGACGTGGCAGAACGCCGCGGATACGCTGGTCCAGAAGAAGTCCGGCATGTACCTCCTCGGCCTGTTCGTCTCGGCCCAGTTCCAGGCGACCAAGGTCCAGGCCGACCTCGACGACCTCGACTTCTTCCCGTTCCCGACCCTCGGGACCCAGTACGACGCCGAGAACGCGCTCGACGCGCCGATCGACACGTGGCAGGTCTCGTCGAAGTCGCCGAAGCTCGCCGACGAGCTCGATGCCGCCAAGGCGTACATGGAGTTCTGGGCCAAGGGCTCGACGCAGGTGCTCATGTTCAAGAACCAGCCGGGCCTGATCCCGACGGCGAATGACGCGGACACCAGCACCTACAGCCCGCTCCAGAAGAAGGCCCAGGAGATCGTCTCCAAGGCCACCAAGATCACCCAGTTCCTCGACCGCGACACGCGCTCCGACTTCGCCGGATCGAACGGCATGCAGAGCTTCCTCCAGAAGTTCCTCGCCAACCCGACCCAGGATCTCGCCGCGTATCAGAAGACCATCCAGGACTTCTGGGACTCGCTGCCTCCGCTCTCCTAGTCGGACTATCCTGACGCCATGTCAGGACCGATCACGTCGTCTGGCGCCTCCGCCCCGCCCGGTCAACCGACCGGCGGGGCGGTTGTCCATGCCCCGAAGCGGCGCAGGTACTCGCTGCTGACGCGACGCGACAAGATCACCCTCGGGCTGATGGTCGGGATCCCGACCTTCCTGTGCCTCTTCTTCATCTGGATGCCGACGATCGTGTCGGTGCTGCTCTCGTTCACGAACTGGCGCGGCATCACCGCGATCACCAGCGAGAACATCGTCGGCATCAAGAACTACGTGACGCTGTTCACGACCTACCCGTTCTTCTGGCCGGCGGTCGCCCACAACGTCATCTGGCTCCTGTTCCTGTCGTTCATCGCGACCCCCATCGGGATCTTCCTCGCGGTCCTGCTCGATCGCGAGATGAAGGGGACGCGCATCTACCAGAGCGCGTTCTTCATCCCGGTCGTGCTGTCGCTGGCGGTGGTCGGGTTCATCTGGCAGCTGATGTACACGTCGCAGGGGTTCATCAACAGCGTCCTCGGGACGACCGGCCGGGACAACACCATCGACTGGCTCGGCAACCCGGCACTCAACATCTGGGCCGTGCTCGTCGCGGCGAGCTGGCGCCACGTCGGCTACGTGATGGTGCTGTACCTCGCAGGGCTGAAGAGCGTCGACCCGACCCTCCGCGAGGCCGCCGCGATCGACGGCGCGAACCAGCGCCAGACCTTCTTCAAGGTCGTGTTCCCGGTCATGCGCCCGATCAACATCGTGATCATCGTCATCACGGTCATCGAATCGCTGCGCGCGTTCGACATCGCCTACATCATCAACCGCGGGAAGAACGGGCTCGAGCTGCTCTCGATCCTGATCACGAACAACAGCCTCAGTGAGGCGAGCCTGATCGGGTTCGGATCGGCCATCGCGGTCGTGCTGCTGGTGATCTCGCTCGTCCCGATCGTCATCTTCCTGGTTCGCACCGCGCGATCGTCGGCGGCGGACCAGATATGACGGCCGTCGCCACGCCCGCCCCGGTCGCCGTCCGCCGCGCCAAGCGGATCCGCTGGCAGCGGGTCGTCCTGCACCTGTTCCTGATCACCCTCGCCCTCGTCTGGCTCTTCCCGCTGATGTGGGTCGTCTACACGGCGTTCCGGCCGTACAGCGACACCGCCGGCCCGGACGGCTACGTCTCGATCGCGCACACGCTCACGATCGACAACTTCGTGTCCGCGTGGAACGGCGCGGCGCTGCCGCAGAAGTTCCTGAACACGCTGATCGTGGCCGTGCCGGCCGTCATCGTCACGCTGTTCGTCTCGTCGATGCTGGGCTTCGTGTTCTCGCGCTTCAGCTTCAAGGCGAACATCTTCCTGCTGATGCTCTTCACGGCCGGGAACCTGCTGCCCCCGCAGGTCATCATCGTGCCGCTCACCAAGCTGTACCTGCTGCTGCCGCTCCCCAAGATCCTCAGCGACAACGGCCTCTGGTACGACCAGTACTTCGGCCTGATCGCGATCAACATCATCTTCCAGACCGGGTTCTGCACCTTCGTGCTCAGCAACTACATGAAGACCCTGTCCAAGGAGCTGGTCGAGGCCGCCCTCGTCGACGGCGCCTCGGTCTGGACGATCTACCGCAAGGTCATCCTGCCGCTCTGCCGGCCGGCCCTGGCGGCCCTCGCCACGCTCGAGTTCACCTTCATCTACAACGACTTCTTCTGGGCGCTGTTCCTGATGAAGACCGGCGCGAAGCGGCCGGTGACCTCGGGGTTGAACGACCTCCAGGGTGCGTTCTTCACGGACAACAACCAGCTCGCGGCGGCGGCGCTGCTCGTCGCCCTGCCCACGATCATCGTGTACCTGATCCTGTCGAAGCAGTTCGTCCGCGGCCTCACGCTGGGGTCCGCGAAGGGCTGATCCGGGCGATCGGCCCGTCGGCGGTCGAGGCCGTCAGCGCCGCGTCAGCCGGCCTCGAGCACGAACAGGCGCGCCCTGAAGTCGCCGAGCGACGCGGCCTCGAAGCGGTCGACGTCGAGCCGCAGGCCCGCGGCCATCAGCTCCGCGCCGGTCCGCTCGCCGGCGTTGGCCCGCGCGACCGTGTCATCGCCGCCAGGCCACGCCGACACCCGATAGACGGCCGCCGGGTCGAGGCCGCGCAGCCGCAGCCGATGCGGTCCGGGCGACGGCCGGCGGAGGACCTGGTACGAGCCGACCACGCGCGGTCCGCCGATCCGGCGCCACCGTCATCCACGAGACGTGCTCCCGGTCGCCCTCGAACGGGCTCTCGAGCCGGAGGAACCGGCCGCGCTGGAGGAGATCGCGGTGCCCGGCGTAGAACGCGACCTGCTCGGCGACCTCGGCGCGCTCGGCGTCGCTGAGACGGGTCGGGTCCAGCTCGTAGCCGAAGACCCCGAAGAACGCGACCATCGCGCGGGTCGAGATCGGCGTGACCCGCCCGGTCTGGTGGTTCGGGACCGCCGACACGTGGGCGCCCATCGAGCTCAGCGGATAGACCAGCGAGGTCCCCCACTGGATGCGCAGGCGCTCGATGGCGTCGGTGTCGTCGCTCGTCCAGCCCTGCGGGGCGAAGGCGAGCATCCCCGGGTCGAACCGCGCGCCGCCGCCCGCGCAGGACTCGAACAGCACCTTGGGGAAGCGCGTCGTGAGCCGCCGGTAGAGCTCGTACACGCCGAGGATGTAGCGGTGGAAGAACTCGCCCTGCCGCTCGGGCGGGAGCGCCAGCCCGTACGGCTCGGTGATGTTCCGGTTCATGTCCCACTTGATGTACGAGATCGGGGCGCTGTCGAGGACCTGGCCGATGACCCGGTCGAGGTGGTCGACGACCTCTGGCCGGCCCAGGTCGAGGACCAGCTGCTGGCGGCTCTCGGTCCGCGGGCGGCCGGGGATGCCGATCGCCCAATCGGGGTGGTTCCGGAACAGCTCGCTGTCCGCGCTGACCATCTCGGGCTCGATCCAGAGCCCGAAGTCGAGCCCGAGCGCGGTGATCCGCTTCGCGACACCGTCGAGCCCGTCCGGCAGCTTCTTGCGGTCCACGAACCAGTCGCCGAGCGACGTGGTGTCGTCGTTGCGGGCTCCGAACCAGCCGTCGTCGAGCACGAACAGCTCGATGCCGAGCTCGCGCGCCGAGGTGGCGATCGCGACCAGCCGGTCGGCGTCGAAGTCGAAGTAGGTCCCCTCCCAGTTGTTGATGAGGATCGGCCGCGGGCGGTCGCGCCAGACGCCGCGGGCCAAGCGCTCGCGGTAGAGCCGGTGGAACGTGTCGGACAGGCCGCCGAGTCCGTCGGCGGTCCAGGCGATCACCGCCTCCGGCGTCGTGAAGGACTCGCCGGGGACGAGCACCCAGGCGAGGGTCTCGGGCTCGATGCCGATCCGCACGCGCGTCGTCCCGAACGCGTCCACCTCGGTCTCGGCGAGGAAGTTGCCCGAGTACACGAGACTGAACCCGAAGGCCTCGCCCTGCGCCTCGTCGGTCGTCGGCCGGCGGAGCGCGATGAACGGGTTGTGCTGCGCGCCGGACGCGCCGCGCGCGCTCGAGACCGCCTGCCGGCCCGCGACCAGCGGCCGCTCGGCGACGTGCGCCTCGCGGGCCCAGGCGCCGGTGAGCCCGATCATCACCCAGTCGGCGTCGGGCAGGTCGAGCGACGCGCTCATCGCGGTCCGGACCTCGACCGGGGCCGTGCCGGTCGCCCGGATCGTGGCGCTGCGGGCGATGGCATCGTGGTCGCGGAAGACCGTGAACCGGAGGTCCACCTCGATCCCGGCGACCTCGTCGGCGAGGGTCACCGTCAGCGTCTCGGCCTCGGCGTCTGCCTCGGCGTAGGTGGACGGGAGCCCCTCGAGCGCCGGCTTGCCCGCCGCGGTCGCGTGCCGGACGTAGCGGGGCGAGAGCGCGGTCGCGCCGTCGGGCGCGCGGACCACGAGGGCGGGGACGCGGAAGTCGCCGGTGCCGGCGGTCGGATACGCGAGCGGGATGGACTCGCCGACCCGGTTGGCGAACCCCTCGAATGGGTCCGGGCCGAGCTGGCGATACGAGCGGCCGGTCGGCAGCGCCGTCCCGAGGTGCAGCTGGCCGAGGGTCCCGTCCTCGAAGACGCGGAGGATCAGGCTCAGGCGGCCATTGGTGAGGTGGGCCTGGCGGTCATCCGCTCGCCACTCGACGGTCATGCGCCGCCGGGCTCGAGCCGGTGGATCGTCCAGCGGTACGAGTAGGTCCCCGGGTCGATCTGGTACTCGGGCAGGGTGTCGGGCCCGCAGCTCGCGGTCCCGAGGCCGCGATGCGCGACGTCGAGGTGGACGACCGTCTCCGGCCGCGGACGGAGGTCGACGTCGTGGGTCGCCTCGGCGAGGTCCGTCGCCCGCAGGTGCGTGGCCGAGACCTGGCCGGGCGTCTCGAGCGTCACCCGCAGGCCGCGGCCGGTGGGGTCGGTCAGCGTGAACCAGCGGACGTCGGCGTGACCGCCGTTCTCCTGCGGGCGGATGTACGGGACGGTCTGGTCGGCGACGGTCGAGGCCCAGCGGCCGACGAGGCCGCCGCGCTTGCGGTCCGGGTACGTCTCGTGCGGGCCGGTCCCGAACCATTCGAGGGCCTCGAGCCCGGGCACCGACCTCGAAGGTCGTCCCGATCCGGGCGAGATCCGTCAGCTCCGGCGGGATCACGACGCTCTCATCGATGCGGATGCCGCCGTCCTCGAGGGTCGTGAGCCGCTGCTCGTGGTCGATCTCGTGGCCGCCGGCCGTCCGGTAGTGGCTGCGGACGATCGTCGCCTCGGTCCCGCGGTCGACGGACTCGACGGTCCGCTCCAGGCGGTCCACCCCGAGATCGCGTCCAGCGCCCGCCGAACCCGCCGATGCGGTCGTTGTCGGTCGGCGCCCGCCACAGCGAGAGGCGCGGCGGACTCGTCAGCAGGTCGTGGACGAGCGAGCCGTCGGCATCGACGGTGACGGCCGGGTCGGCCGCGGCGCGCGATGGCGCGGCGGCCGACGACCCGTCGTCGACGCGCACCTGCCCGACGGCGACCTCGAAGCCGGCCGGCGCCCAGGCCGTCTCGGCCGCCGTCGTGAAGCGCACCGTCAGCCAGATCTCGCGGCCATCGGGCTGGAGCGGCCGCCACCCCGGGGATCGTCACGACCGCGCTCTCCCCGGGCGCGACGTCGGGGAGTGCCAGGTCGCCCTCGTGGACGACGTCGCCGTCGACCGTCAGCTCGAACCTCGCCCGCAGCCAGCCGAGGCCGGTCCAGTCCTGGTGGTTCCGGATCGTGACCTCGCCGCGGGCCAGCCCCTCGGGCGTCGCGGCGACGCGGACCAGCGCGGCGAGCGCCTTGTGCTCCCACATGGCCGGCTTTGGCGTCCGGTCCGGCCAGACCATCCCGTCGGTGAAGAAGTTGCTGTCGTTGGGCTCGTCGCCGAAGTCGCCGCCGTAGGCCCAGCGGGTCGTGCCGTCGGGCCGCACCTGGATCGAGGCCGTGGTCCCACCACTCCCAGATGAAGCCGCCCTGCAGGCCGGGGGTCGATCTCGATGGCGTCCCAGTACTCGGCCAGGGTCCCGTTGCTGTTGCCCATCGCGTGCGAGTACTCGCACATGATCAGCGGGTGGCGCTGCCGCCCGGACCGCGCGTGCTCGACGATCGCGCCGATCTCGCGGGTACATCGGGCAGATGATGTCGCTGCCGCTCTGGTCGCTCGCCCAGTCCCAGCGGATCGCGCCCTCGTAGTGGAGCGGGCGCGACGGGTCGTAGCGGCGGACCCAGGCGGCGGCCGCGTCGTGGTTGGCGCCGTAGCCCGACTCGTTGCCCAGCGACCAGGCGATGATCGAGGGATGGTTCTTGTCGCGCTGGACCATCCGGGCGACGCGGTCGACCCAGGCCGACAGGTAGCGCGGGTCGTCGCACAGCGTGCTCTGGAACGCGTGCGCTCTCGATGTCCGCCTCGGCGATCACGTACAGCCCGAGCTCGTCGGTCAGGTCGGTGAACGCCGGGTCGTTCGGGTAGTGCGAGGTCCGGACCGCGTTGAACCCGAACTGCTTCATCAGCACCAGGTCGGCGCGGATCGACTCGACGGAGATGACCCGCCCGGTCACGCTGGTCGAAGTCGTGGCGGTTCACGCCGCGCAGGTAGACCCGGCGGCCGTTGATGAGCAGGTCCACCCCGCGGATCTCGACCCGCCGGAAGCCGATCCGCAGCTCGGCGGTCTCGACGACCTCGCCCGCCGGGCGAGCGCAGGACGACGCGTCAGCGGGTACAGGGTCGGCGTCTCCGACGACCACGGCGCGACGCCCGGGATCTCCGCGCGGAGCGACGCATCCCCTGCCGGGGCGGCTCGAGCGCGCGGTCGAGCTCCGTCCAGGCGGCCCGGTCGGCCGCATCGAACCGGCGCCCGCCGTCGACGCGCATGCGCCGCATCGCGAGCGGCTCGTGGGGTCGAGCGGGTGCGCCGGGACCGGCGAGACGCCGGCGCCTCGCCGCGGAGCGGGTCGCAGCAGGTCGCCGACGCGCGCCTCGACCGTCCAGCCGGCCTCGAACGCGGTGCCGTCGAAGCCGACGTCGACCGACAGCTCGAGCGTGCCGGTCGCCAGGTCGTCAGCGAGCCCGCCGATGGCCCTGATGTCCGCCAGGTGGACGGGCGGCCGGTCGCGTACAGGAACACCGACCGGGTGATCCCGCCGTGCCACCACTGGTCCTGGTCCTCGATGTACGTGGCGTCGGACCACTTCACGACCCGCAGGCGCAGCGTGTGCGACCCGGGCGCGGACGCGGTCGGTGAGGTCGAACTCCGACGGCGAGGTGCGAGTCCTTGCCGATGCCGACCTCGACCGCCGTTCAGGGTGACGATGAGCACGCTCTCGGCGGCCCCGACGTGGAGCACGACGCGCCGGCCGGCCCACGCCGCCGGGATCTCGAACGTGCGCTCGTAGACGCCGGTCGGGTTCAGCTCGGGGATCTCGTCGGGCGGCTGGCCCGGGAACGGCATCTGGACGTTGGTGTAGTGCGGCAGGTCGAAGGTGTCCTGCCGCGTCCAGCAGCCGGGGACCTCGATGTCGCGCCAGCGCGTCGCCGGTCGCCGCGGCCGGCCGAGCGAGGAGCTGGAAGCGCCAGCGTCCCGTCGAGGTCGAGCCGGTCGAGGTGCGGCACGCTGTGCATCGGCACGCGGCCGACGCCCGTCACCGTCGGGTCGATCCAGGGCTGTCCCACGTTCAGGATTGTCGCACGGACGGCGCCGCGCGGGCGCCCGGCCGGCGCGGCATGACCAGCCATCCGCCGATCGCCGCGGCCACCGCCAGGACCGCACCGAGGCCGAAGACGGCGGCGTGCCCCGCGGTGCTGTAGAGCAGCCCGCCGACCACGTTGGCGACGATCGCCGCGATGCCGAAGGCGGTCGTCTGGAAGAGCGCCTGGCCGGTCGCCTGGAGCTCCGCCGGGAGCAGGGTCGCGATCGTCAGCACGGTCGCCACGATCACCGACGCGTACGCGAAGCCCGTCAGGATCCGACCCGCCAGGATGACGGTGGTCGAATTGGCGACGGCCCAGGACAGGAACGACACGCCGTAGAGCAGCGCGCCGATGGCGAACAGGCCGCGCAACCCGATGCGGACCGCGATCCAGCCGGCCGCGAGCATCGCGGGAATCTCGGCGAAGGCGGAGATCCCGGCCGACAGGGCCACGACCGACGGGCTCCCGCCCAGCTCGACCAGCCGCAGGCTGAGGAACGTGTAGCCCGAGATGATCCCGATGTGGAGCATGGCGACGACGAACAGCACCGCCCCCAGGCGTGGCGCGACGCGCAGGGCGACGCCGACCGAGCCCAGCCGCCACGTCCTCGTCGACGTGGCGTCGGGCGCCCGATGGGCGGAGAGGTCCGCGCGGCCGACGTCCGGCACGAACCCGGCGGTCACGACGATCAGCGCGGCGCCGGTGGCAAGGAGCACGTAGCTGGCGTCGTAGCCCGTCCGGTCGTAGAGGAAGCCCGCGCCGATGGCCCCGATGGCGAACGTGAGGCTCGCGAGCAGCCGGACGCGCTCGAAGCCGCCGCGGCGACCACGCAGCGCGTTGACCGCGATCGCGTCGCTCAGGGGCTGCCACGAGGAGCTGAAGACCCAGTACACGACGAAGAGCAGGACGACGACCGTCATCGACCAGTCGCGGAGCAGCGCGACCACCGCGACCCCGGCCCCGATGCGCGCAGACCTGGAGCGTCCGCGGTCGCCCGAGCCGGACATCGGCGAGATGCCCCCAGACCGGCACCGCGATCGTGAAGCCGAGGGCGCCCAGGGAGGCGACCAGGCCGATCTGGGCCGGCCCGAACCCGCGGGAGGCCAGGATGACCGAGATGAACGGGACGAACACGCCGATCGCCAGGCCGAGGGACAGGTTCAGGACCCGCAGGGCGATCACCGACCCCATCCTATCGGCGCGGCAACGGATCCGGGCGGCATGTGGTTCATGTCAGCATCTGGCACCTTCGCGCCGCAGTATTGGCCTAACGACATAGGCCAACCACGGGGTATCATCCGCCGATGCAGGACCGAGTGAACCGGATCGACTGGGTCATCTTCCTCGCGCTCGGGTTCATCTGGGGCTCGAGCTACCTCTTCATCAAGCTCGCCGTCGACGACTTCGGGACCTTCACGCTGGTCTCGCTCCGCCTGCTGGTCGGCGCCACCCTGCCTCTGGATCGTCGTCCGGGTCGCCAGGCAGCCGCTCCCCCGCGACCGCCGTGTCTACGGGCACCTCCTCGTGATGGCGATCATCAACATCACGATCCCGTTCCTGCTCATCACCTGGGCGGAGGCCTCGGTCGAGTCGTCGCTTGCGGCGATCCTCACCTCCGCGGTCCCGCTCTTCGCGATCGTGCTCTCCTCGCTGTTCCTGCCCGACGAGCCCATCCGGGTCAACGGCCTGTCCGGGCTGCTCGTCGGGTTCGTCGGCGTCGTCATCGTCACGAGCCCGGGCCTGACCGACGGGAGGTCGTCGCTGGCCGCGGAGCTGGCGCTCCTCGGGGCGGCCTTCAGCTACGCCGCCGGCGCCGTGTACTCGCGGCGCAACGTGCGCGGCCTGCCGCCCATGATCCCGGCGGTCTTCCAGGTGACCTTCGCCGCGATCATCGTCACGACCCTCGCGGTCGTGGTCGAGCACCCGTGGACCGCCACGCCGGACGCCCAGGCCATCTTCTCGATCCTGTGGCTGGGCACCCTCGGATCGGGCGTGGCCTACCTGCTGGTCTTCCGTCTGTTCGCGCATTGGGGCGCGACCCGGACGACGCTCGTGGCCTACCTGCTGCCGGTCGTCGGGATCGTGCTGGGATACCTCGTGCTGGCCGAGCCGATCGACGGGCGCCTGATCCTCGGGACCGCGCTCATCATCGCGGGCGTCTTCCTCGTCAACAGCAAGTTCGGCAAGCGCCGGGTCTTCGGGCGGGTCCCGCCGATCGAGGCGACCTAGCCCGTCATCCTGGGACGACCTGGCCGGTCATCCCCCGATCGCGAGCAGGACCGCCCCCGCGACGATCATCACGGATGAGCCCACGCGGCGGGTGACCTCACTGCCGTCCGCGGCCTCGCCCAGCTTGACCGACCCCCAGGCCGCGGCGAGGACCGTCGCCGACTCGCGCAACGGGGCGACGCCGGACAGCGGCGCCACGCTGAGGGCGACGAGGATGCACACGTACGCCCCGAGCGTCAGCCAGCCCCCGACCGCGGCTCGCCGGTTCTCCTCGCGGCCGCCCGAGAAGATGCCGCCCCCGGCCACGAGCGTGACCCACAGCACCAGGCAAACGCACGACACCAGCCACAGGATCGCGGCATACGAGAGCGGGGCGATCAGGCGGGTGCCGACCCGGTCGATGGCCGTATAGGTCGCGATCGTCACGCCGACCGCGAGGGCGAACAGGATCGACGCATCGATCGCCCCGCGCCGCGCGCCCGCCGGCGCGGCCAGGGCCGCGGCCACGATCCGCCACGGCCGCTGGAGCCACAGGAACCCGCCGAGCAGGAACACCACGCCGATCGACCCGGCGACCCCGAGCCGCTCCCCGAGGATCAGGACCCCGATCGCGACCGCGATGAGCGGCGCCGTCCCGCGGGCCAGCGGGTACACGACCGAGAGGTCGCCGCGGCGATAGGCGGCCGCCAGCAGGACGAAGTAGCCCGCCTCGATGACGCCCGACGCGATCCCGAGCGCGATCCCGTCCATCGGCAGCGCGGGGCGGCCGTCGGCGATCCAGACGAGGATCCCGACCGGCACGATCCCGACGGCCGCGGCGAGCATGCCGACGGTGGCGGTGCGGAGCGGGTCCCCCGCGGTCTTGAGCCGGACGTTCCACGCGACATGGAGGATCGCCGAGAACGCGACGAGCCCGATGATCAGGGGGTCCACCCCCGGACCTTACCTGCCGATGTCCCTCCGCTGCAGCCCCCAGGCGCCCAGCAGCAGGCCGCCGACCGCGAGGACCGCCGCGATGACGATCCCGACGGGTTCGTAGGAGCCGGCCAGCGGCTTGCCGAGGTGCTGGTAGAGGGACGAGCTGGAGGATCGCGTCCGGCAGCTTGAGCGCCGGCCCGAGGATGTCGAGGACGAAGGTCGCCAGGACCGCGAGCGCCGCGACCGGCGCGGCCAGGCTCGATGCGGACCAGACCGCCGGCCGCCAGCGCCGATCCCGCACAGGGCCATGACGGCCAGGCCGACGACGAGGATGCCGACGACCGGGGCCACCGACGTCGGCGCCCTGCGAGATGATCGGCAGCGCGACGAGCACCGCCATCAGTGATGGCCGCGATCAGCGATCGCGACGTACAGACCGCCAGCCCCGAGCGGATCATCCAGCGTCGTCCGCCGGAGCGGCGTCGTCAGGACCAGGTCGGCGCGGCGACGGCCCTCGTCGCTCGCCCAGCCGGCCACGAAGAACGCGCCGAGCGAGGCCGAGCATCATCGAGGCGAACCCGGCGAAGGCCAGCTGGAGGAGGCCGGACGGCTGGGTCAGGTCGATCGTGGGATAGACCCGCTTGATGAGCGTCCAGCGATGCCGGGGCTCTGCTTGAGGATGTCGAGGAACGCCGGCGCGACCGATGCGATGAGGGCGGCGTAGAGGCCGATGCCCGCGCCGCCGGCAAGGGCGATCGCGGTCGCGGTCGGAGAGCTGCCGGCGGAACGGTCCGCCGACACCGCCCGGGCAGGCTCGGCGAAGCGCAGCCAGCGCAGCGCCGAGGCTCGAGCCGATGTCGCGACGCTCGAAGGCGACGACCCCGACCACGAGCAGCACGAGAGTCACGAGCGCGAGCAGGCGCGACCGACGGCCAGTCGGTGACGCCGGCCATCGGCCGGTGGTGGGCGGTCCAGCTGTACCAGGAGATCGGCGACAGGGACTTCGAGGGCGGGCGCGATCGACCCGAACGAGTCGATCAGGTACGCCGCCGATGAGCGCGACGGCGCCGAAGGCCATCGCCCGCGAGCGGCCGACGAACGGCGCGGTCGCGAAGGCGACGCGACCCGGCGCGCCAGGATCAGCAGCCCGTAGCAGCGATCACGTGGCCGAGGACGGTGCGCGATCGGGAGCTCGTCGCCCGGCAGGACCGGCGAAGGCCAGCCCGGCGACGTAGATGAAGGCAGCGAGGATGAGCATCGCGACGGTCAGGGCAGCGACGTGCGCCGCCGACCTTCTGGACGCGCGATCGACCGCCGGCTGTGCGGCGTCGCGACGACCAGGTCGAGGCTGCCGCTGGCCGCCTCGCCTGCCAGGGTCCCGGACAGCGCGATGCACCGACCAGAGCCCGAGCAGGACCGGCAGGAAGTTGCCGACGCGCCAGGACAGGAAGCCGCCGAGGGTCTCGATCCGGATCGGCTCGCCGAGCAGGCCCTGGAAGCACGGGTGGCGAGCGAGGTCATCTGCGACGCGAACAGGCGCGCGCGACGCGGGGGTCGTGAACTCCGTGCCGTACGGCGCGGCGGTGACGATCATGAACAGGCCGCCGACGATGCCCACGATCAGGGCCGCCCGGCGGCTGTCGCGGAGGGTCTTGCCGAAGATGGTGCCGAGGCCCATGACCCGCGACCAGGGGCGCGCTGTGGCGACCGCGGAAGCGCTCGCGCTCATCGGTCGGCCGCCTCGGTGATCGGATGATCGCCGTACTGGGCGAGGAAGACGTCCTCGAGGTTCGGCTCGCGGCTGACGACGTCCACGATGCCGTGCGGGGCCGCGGCGGCGATGACCGCGCCGATCGGCCCGTTCACGCGCATCGAGACCGTGTGGTTCTCGGCCGTGACGTCGCTGACGCCGTCGATGCGACTCGAAGACCGCCGGCGCGACCGGCGACGCGAACGTCAGCTCGACGTGGTGGAACGCCAGCTCGCGGATGGCCTCGATGCGGTCGACCTGGACGAGCCGGCCCTCGCGGATGATCGCGACCCGGTCGCAGGTGCGGTCGACCTCGTCGATGATGTGCGACGAGAGGAAGATCGTCCGGCCCTCGTCGCGGCGCCTCGCGGACCAGCCCGAAGAACGTCTGCTGGACGAGCGGGTCGAGGCCCGCGGTGGGCTCGTCGAGGATCAGCAGGTCCGGGCGGTGCTGGAGCGCGACCACCAGGCCGACCTTCTGCTTGTTGCCCTTCGAGTACTCCTTGAACTTGCGGCTCGGGTCGAGGTCGATCTTCTCGATGAGCTCCGCGGCGTACCGCGGGTCCACGCCGCCGCGCAGGTTGGCGAAGTACTCGATGGTCTGCGCCCCGGTCAGGCGGTCGTAGAGGTCGAACTCGCCGGGCAGGTAGCCGATGCGCCGGTGGATCGCCACCGGGTCGACGGTCGTCTCGATGCCGAAGACCTCGGCGCGCCCGGACGTCGGCCGGATGAGGTCGAGCAGGACGCGCATCGTCGTGGTCTTCCCCGCCCCGTTCGGCCCGAGGAACCCGAAGATCTCGCCCTGCTGGACGTCGAGGTCCAGCTCGGTGATGCCCCGGTGGGCGCCGTACGCCTTGGTCAGCCGCTCGGTCTGGATGACCGCGGTCATCGCGTCGCTCCCTTCTTGCCGGTCCGCGTCGCGCGGTCCCGCTGGTATCGCTCGAGGAGCGCGGGCACCTCGGTCTCGATGAATGCCATGACGTCGTGGAGCTCCTGGACCCGGGCCCGTGCCTCGGGTGGGCGGTCGGCGATGGCGGCCAGCCCGCGTTCCATCAGCTCGCGGATCTGGCGGTAGATCAGGCCCGGCGCTGCTCAGGAACTGGTCGAGCGCCTCGGGCGGCGCCGAGAAGTACTCGCGGCGATCGCCGGGTCGCGTCGTCCGCCGGATGAAGCCGGCGCTCGAGAGGATCCGCGCGGTGCCGCTGATCGCGCCGCGGCTGGCGTGCAGCGCCTCGGCGAGGTCGGCCGCGGTCTGCTCGGGCGGGTCGCAGATCAGGAGCCAGCCCCACATGCGGCCGGCCATCGGGGTCATGCCGTAGGAGCCGAGCACCTGGCCCATCTCCTCGACGAACGCGCTCTCCCGGTCGGACATCATGGCGAGCGACGATGCTGACACGTTCTGAATGTTCAGTCAATGCTGAACGTTCAGGGACTCCGGCGATCAGGCCGCGGAGCTCGTCGACGACTCCGCCGCTTCGGCGCGTTCCTTGAGCGCCCGCAGATGCGCCTCGACGCGGTTCTGGACCGACGAGCCACCCAGCCGGACCAGGATCCCGGTCCAGCGGTCGTAGGGCTGGAAGGTCGCCGAGTGGATGACCCTGGTCCCGCCGGCGGCGGGCTCGAGCTGCCAGCTCCATTCGCTGTCGAAGCCGGAGCCGGTCACGCGGAGCCGGAAGCGCGAGTCGGGCCGGGCCTCGAGGCTTTCCGCGCGTGCCTGCTCGCGCAGCAGCCCGAGTCGCGTGATGGCCGGACGGGTCGTGGCGGCCGCCGGCCAGGACGGCGCCGCCGGACCGAACTTGAGCTCCGGGAACAGCACGGCGGACGACGACGGATCGTGGAGCGTCGCCCACACGACCCGCGGCGACGCCTGCACGAACACCCGGCGCTCGACACGGCCGTCCGCCAGCCGGTGGTCGCCGGGGCGTCGATAGCCGACCTCGGGGTCAGGACGGAGGGCCATCGCTCAGACCCCGATCGGGTGCCAGACCGTCTTCATCTCGAGGAAGGCGGCGATCCACTCGGGCCGCTCGGCGGCTCGGTCGTCGAGCCAGTCGAACCGGGCGTCGGCGACGGTCGTCGGGCGACGCAGGATGCGCTTGATGTCGTCGGCGGCGAGCAGCTCGGTGTCGAGGCGCATGTCGTCCGGCACGCCCCACGTGTCGATCGCGTCGATGTCGACGTGGGCGGCGAGGACCGGGACGAGCTCCGTCTTGCGGCCGGTCAGGAGGTTGACGACGCCGCCGGGCACGTCCGAGGTCGCCAGGACCTCGCTGAGCGTGACCGCCGGCAGCGGCCGCGTCTCGGAGGCGATCAGGACGACCGTGTTGCCCGACACGAGCGGCGGGGCGAGCCGGCTGACGCAGGCCCAGCAGCGACGAGGTCTCCGGCGCGACGATCGCCGACGACGCCCGTCGGCTCCGGGATCGTGAAGTTGAAGTACGGCGCGGCGACCGGGTTCACCGAGCCGAGCACCTGGGCGATCTTGTCGGCCCAGCCGGCGTACCAGACCCAGCGGTCGATGGCCCGGTCGACGACCTCGCGGGCCTTGCCGTCGCGCAGCCCCTCGGCGCGGCCATGACCTCGGCGATGAACTGGTCCCGCCGGCCCTCCATCAGCTCCGCGACGCGGTAGAGGATCTGGCCGCGGTTCATCGCGGTCCGGCCGGCCCAGCCGTCGGCCGCCTTGCGCGCGGCGCGGACCGCGTCGCGCAGGTCCTTGCGCGACGCGCGGCAGGCGTTGGCGAGCGGCGTGCCGTCCGCGGCGCTGACCAGGTACGAGCGGCCGGATTCGGTGCGCGGGAACGCCCCGCCGATGTACAGCTTGTAGGTCTTGCGGACGTCGATGCGGTCGGCCATCGCTCAGCGGTCCTCGAGCCGGACGTAGGCGTGGAGGCCGTGCATGCCGCCCTCGCGGCCGAAGCCGGACTCCTTGTAGCCGCCGAACGGCGAGGTCGGGTCGAACCGGTTGAACGTGTTCGCCCAGACGACGCCCGCCTTCATCTTCGAGACCATCGAGAGGATCCGGCTGCCCTTGTCGGTCCAGATGCCCGGCCGACAGGCCGTACGGCGTGTTGTTGGCCTTCTCGACCGCCTCGTCCGGGCGTCCGGAAGGTCAGGACCGACAGGACCGGCCCGAAGATCTCCTCGCGCGCGATCCGATGGCTCTGGGCGACGTTCGTGAACAGCGTCGGCCGGAAGAAGTAGCCGCGCTCGGGCAGGTCGCAGGCCGGCTGGTACATCTCGGCGCCCTCGGCCACGCCGGACGCGACGAGCTCGGTGATCTTCTCGAGCTGGCTCTGCGAGTTGATCGCGCCGACGTCGGTGTTCTTGTCGAGCGGGTCGCCGACGCGGATCGTCGAGAGGCGGTCCTTGAGCTTGTCGATGAGGGTCTCGGCGATCGACTCCTGGACGAGCAGCCGCGACCCGGCGCAGCAGACCTCGCCCTGGTTGAAGTAGATGCCGTTGACGATGCCCTCGACCGCCTGGTCGAGCGGGGCGTCGTCGAAGACGATGTTGGCGGCCTTGCCGCCGAGCTCGAGGGTCAGCGCCTTGTCGGTGCCGGCGACGCCGCGGAAGATGCGCCGGCCGATCTCGGTCGAGCCGGTGAACGCGACCTTGTCGACGCCGGGATGGGTCACCAGCGACATCCCGACCTCGCCCGGGCCCGGGCACGATGTTGACGACGCCCGGCCGGCAGGTCGGCCTGGCGGCAGACCTCGGCGAAGAGCAGGGCCGAGAGCGGCGTGGTCGAGGCGGGCTTGAGGACGACGGTGTTGCCGGCGGCGAGGGCCGGGGCGATCTTCCAGGCGAGCATCAGCAGCGGGAAGTTCCACGGGATGATCTGGGCGGCGACGCCGAGCGGCCAGCGCCTTGCGGCCCGGGAAGGCGTAGTCGAGCTTGTCGGCCCAGCCGGCGTAGTACCAGAAGTGGGCCGCCGCGAGCGGGACGTCGACGTCGCGGCTCTCCTTGATCGGCTTGCCGGAGTCCATCGATTCGAGGACGGCGAACTCGCGGCTGCGCTCCTGGAGGATCCGGGCGATGCGGAACAGGTACTTGGCCCGCTCCTTGCCCGGCAGCGGGCCCCAGGCGCCGGACGGCGGCCCGGCGGGCGGCGCGGACGGCCTTGTCGATGTCGGCCGCCGTCGCGCGGGCGACCTCGGCGAGCGGCTGCTCGGTGGCGGGGTCGACGCTCGTGAACGTCGCGCCGTCCGACGCCGGGACCTCGCGGCCGCCGATGAACAGGCCGTAGCGCTCGCGCAGGTGGACGATGTCGCGCGCCTCGGGGGCCGGGGCGTACTCCCACGGGATCGCCTGCCCGTCGCCGAGGCCCCAGCTCGACGCGGCGCCGGACGCGGACGTCACGATCGGGACCCGGGTGTCGCTGGCCATCGCAAGGCATCATACCGCTCGGACATGCGATGGCCCCGGACGTCAGCCGGTGCCGCGACGTCCGCGCACGCGATCGGAGACGCCATGATGGGACGACTCATCCGTTGGATCCTCGCGGTCGCGCTGCTGGCCAGTCATCGTCGTCGGCGATCGCGGCGCTACATCGCCAAGCAGCGGATCGTCTCCGTCGGCGACCCCGAGCGACGACGAGATCGCCCTGGTCGCGATCTTCGAGCCGCGTCGAAGTTCGCGCAGCACGGCCGGCCGCGTTCCGCGGCGGGACCGTGCTCGCCTGGTACGGCGGCGGCGAGCTCGACCTGCGCGGGGCGACGCTCGACCCGGCGGGCGCGCGGCTGACCGTGCAGGGCCATCTTCGGCGGCGCCCAGGTCGATCGTCCCGGAGGACTGGCAGGTGGACCTCCAGGTCGTCGGCATCCTCGGCGGCGCCGGCGACGCCCGTCCCGCGATGGGCCGGCTCGCCGACGCGCCGCGCCTCGTCATCGACGGGTTCGCCGCCCTCGGCGGCGTCGGGGTCACGTCCTCGACGAAGGACCTCGAGATCGACGCCTAGCGCCGCCAGGGGTCGATCGCCGAAGGGTCGCGCCTCAGCAGCGGTAGCGCGGGTCGACCTGCCACGCCTCGCAGAAGCGGACGTGCAGGTGGTCGTCGTGGCCGGCGAAGCCGCCGCGTCAGGCCCTCCTTGATCAGCACCGGGTCGTTGAAGTAGATGACCTTGACGTGGCCGGGCGCGAGGGACGCGGATCGTCTGGATCAGCGCCGCGGGTCGCCGACGCGGTCGTAGGCCGAGGACCGGTAGGTCGTCCCGCCCGGCACTGGGCCGCGGTCCTTGCGGACGCAGCCGCACGTCGACGTCGAGGCCCTGCTCGTGCGTGTCGTGGCCCGCGATGTCGCCGCCGTGCTCGAGCCCGACGTCGCCCAGCGCCACCCGGCCACGCCCGGTCGCCACGTTGCGGCGCCGCGGCTAGGTCGATGATCGCGATGGCCGAGGCGGTCGCCCAGTTCGCCGATCCCGTTGCCGACGCTGTAGTCGCAGAGGCCGACCGGTCGTGATCGCCGCGAACTGGAAGTGGCCGATCAGGTAGCGCCAGATCGTGGCGTCGACGGCGCCGGTGACCGGCAGCCCGACGTGCGACTGGAACGCTCGGACGGCCGCGATCGTCGGCGGCGCGGAGACGCCGTCGGCGACCACCGTGGCGCGGCGCTTGGCCCGCAGCTCGGTCTGGAGCGCGAGCACCGCCGGGCCGCTGTCGCCGGACGCCAGCGGGACCGCGAGCGACGTCCACGTGGCATCCCCGACGATCCCATCGACGATCAGGCCGTGCCCGGTCTGGAAGGCTCGGACCGCCGCGACCGTCGCGGCCGTGAACACGCCGTTGACCCCGACGGGCGTGCCGGCGGCCGACAGCAGGTACTGGAGCGCCCGCACATCCGCGCCGCGGTCACCCTGGCTCTGCGAGGGGAACCGCGCGGCATACGCGCCAGCCGGCGCCACCGCGCTCCCGAGCGCGACGATGGCCAGGACAGCGGCGAGCGGCATCGTTCGGCGGATCGGGCGACGCATCGCGCCCAAGGGTAGCGGGCCCGGGTCCAGCCAGCGCGGCGGTGTAGCCTCTCGCGATGGAGCGCATCACCGGCGTCGACGAGCTGCTGGACGGCTCGCTCGACGATCCGGCCACCCTCGCCGGGAACCTCCGCGACCTCCGACGCACGAACCGCTGGCTTGGCGGCGTGGCGCTGACCGAGGGCGCCATCGAGGCCCTCGCCGCGCATCGGACCGACCTGACGGTGCTGGACGTCGGCGCCGGCGGGGCGGACATCCCGCTCGCCCTGCTGGCGCGGGCATCCGCCCGGGGCCGGAGCCTCCAGGTGGTCGCCCTCGACAGTCGCGCGGAGGTGCTGGCGGCGGCCAGGCACGCGAACCCGGCGGTCGCCACGACGCCCGGCCTGACCCTGCAGGTGGGCGACGGGCGATCGATCCCCTATCCGGACCGCTCGTTCGACATCGTCCACGCCTCGCTGGTCCTGCACCATCTCTCCGAAGGCGACGCGCCTCGCGTTCATCGCCGAGATGGGCCGCGTCGCCCGGCTCGGCATCATCGTCAACGACCTGTCGCGCAGCCGCCTGGCGTGGGTCGGCGCGTGGGTGATGGCGCACACCCTGACGCGCAATCGCTTCACGCGCCACGACGCGCCGCTCTCCGTGCGGCGGGCGTACCTCCCGGCCGAGGCATGGGCGCTGATCCTCACGGCGGGACACGTCCCGGTCCAGACGCGCGTACGCGTCGTTCCGGCATCGCTACGCCATCGCCGCCACACGCGCCGGGTCGCCCGACGACATCGGAGCCGGCGGGCTGCCGTGACCGACGAGCGCACCGAGGTCGCCGTCGTGGGCGGCGGTCCGGCGGGGGCGTCGATCGCGATCCGGCTCGCCCGCGCCGGGCACGCGGTGGTCCTCCTCGAGCGGGACCCGGTCTGGCGCTGGCGGGCGGGCGGCGTCTTCGCCTCGCCGGCCGCGGTCACCGCGCTGCGGCCGGCTCGGCATGACGCCCTCCGACATCGCGGCGGTGTCCCGGCCGATCCCGGCGATGCGCGTCGAGACGCCGGGCGGCGTCGTCGTTCCGCCTGACCTACGGCGACGAGCCGGCCGCTGGGTTCGACCGGTCGCGGCTCGACCCGGCGCTGCTGGAGCTGGCCCGCGCAGCCGGCGCCGATGTCCGCACGGGCCACGCGGCCACGACCGTCGACCTCGGGGCGCGCCGCCTGCACGTCCGGCACGCCGAGGGTGCCTACGACCTGTCCACGCGCGCGATCGTCGGGGCGGACGGGCCGCGCTCGGTCGTGGCGCGGGCAGCGGACGTGGCCAGGACGACGCGTCTGCCGGGGCGTCTCGGGCTGACCTACCACGTGGCGGACGACCGCCCGATCGCATCGGACGCGCGGATCCACGTGATCCGGGACGGCTACGTCGGCATCGCCCCCGTGCCGGGCGGGCGGGTGAACGTCGGCATCGTCCTCGGTCCGTCGTGGCGGCGCGACCGTGGCCCACGACGGGGCGCGCGCGGTCGCGCGGTCTCGTGGCCGGGTCGGTGCCGACCGCGGCGGACGACCCCGGCGCCTGGCGTGCCGCGACACCGCTCGACGAGGTCGCCGGCGCGTGGCCGATCGGCGGCCGCGCGCTCGCGGCGGGCCGGTCCCGGGTGGCTGCTGGTCGGCGATGCCGCAGGGTTCCTGGACCCGTTCACGGGCGAGGGACTGCACCGGGCGTTCGTGTCCGCCGAGCTCGGGGCCGCGGCGATCCGGGCGTCGCTCCGCGGCGAGGACCGCGCCTTCGCCGCGTACGACCGCGCGATGGCGCGCCGGTTCATGGCCAAGGACGCCGTCTCGTGGCTGGTCCAGGCGTTCCTCGCGCGGCCCGCCCTGTTCGACTACGCCGCCCGCCGGGTCGCGTCGCGCGACGCTGTCCGTGCCACGATGGGTCTCGTGATGGGCGATCTCGTCCCGGCCGGTCGCGCGCTGGACCCGCGCTACCTCGCCGCGCTCCTGGCGCCTTGAGCGGACGACCGATGCACTCCTCGATCGCGATCGACATCGACACGCCACCGGACGTGGTGTTCGCGCCTCGCCCGCGACGTCGAGCGCTGGGCCGATCTCCTGCCCCACTACGCGCGTTCGACGGCCCGCGAGCGACGGCCGGATGGGACGCTGGTCGCTGACTTCATCGCTCGCCGTCCGTTCGTCCCGATCCTCGGCATCGGCCTGCCGGTCGCGTGGCGCTCGCGGACCTGGGCGGAACCCGACGGTCCGACGCCTTCGGTTCGTCCACGTCGCCGGGGCGACCCGCGGCATGGACGTGACCTGGCATATCGAGCCGACCGCCACGGGGTGCCACGTCCGCATCGAGCACGAGTTCGCTCCGCGGATCCCCGGGCTCGCCCGCGTCGTCGACCGCTGGTTCACGCGGCCGATCGCGGGACGGACGCTCGCCACGTTCAAGGCGATCGCCGAGGCCGTGGCGGTGACGTCGGCCGCCGAGCCCGCGGGCGAGGCCGAACCGACCCCGGCGGCGACGGTGGGCGCCGCGCGATGACGGCCGCCCGTCGACGCGTCTGGATCACGGGCATCGGGGTCATCACGGCCGCCGGCACCGGCATCGACGCGTTCCGGGCGGGCCTCCGGCGCGCGCCAGTCGCCGGTGAGGCGCATCGACCGCTTCGACCCGAGCCCGTTCCGCTCGCAGGTCGCCGCGCAGGTCGACGACTTCGACCCGCTCGCGTGGATGCCGGCGAAGACCGCGCGACAGCTCGACCGGTTCAGCCAGTTCGGCCTCGTCGCGGGCCGGCTCGCGCTCGAGGACGCGCGGCTGTCGCCCGGGACCGGCGGGGCGGCGATCCCCGGAGCGCATCGGGATCTACCTCGGCTCGGCGCTCGGCGGGATCGCCTACGCCGAGGAGCAGCACGAACGCTATCTCGCCAAGGGCATCCGCCAGGTGGCCCCCAACCTCGCCCTCGCCGTCTTCGGCGGCGCGGCCCCGGCCAACCTCGGGATCGCGCTCGACGTCCGCGGCCCGATCCTCTCGACCGCGAACTCGTGCGCGTCGGGCGCGGTGGCGCTCGGCGAGGCGCTCGGCGACCTCCGCGAGGGCCGGGTCGACGCCGCGATCGCCGGCGGCTGCGAGATCCCGCTGAGCCCGCTGGCGTTCGGCGCGTTCGACATCATCCGGGCCCTCTCGGCCGGCCACAACGACGCCCCGGCCACCGCCGCCCGGCCGTTCGATGCGGGTCGCGACGGCTTCGTCATGGGCGAGGGCGCCGCGCTGCTCGTGCTCGAGGACGCGGAGACGGCGGCACGACGCGGCGCGACCCCGTACGCGGAGCTGCTCGGCTATGGCGCGACCTCGGACGCCCATCACATGGTCCAGCCGCGGGCCGATGGTCGCGAGGCGGCGCGGGCCGCGACGATCGCCCTGGCCGACGCCGCCGTCGAGGGCGGCGAGATCGACTACGTGAACGCGCACGCCTCGTCGACGCCGATCGGCGACCTTGCCGAGGCGCGGGCGATCGCCGCCGCGCTCGGGGACCGGGCCCCGGACGTGCCGGTCAGCGGCACGAAGGCGCTCTACGGGCACCCGCTCGGCGCGTCGGGCGCCATCGAGGCCGCGATCTGCGCGCTGGCCATCCGCGACGGCTGGGTGCCGGCATCGGTCAACCTGGAGACGCCGGATCCCGAGATCGCGGATCTCCTGCCCGGCCTGCTGCGCGCGGGGTGCGACGGGACCTACCGGCGCGTGCTGTCCACGTCCTTCGGGTTCGGCGGGCTCAACGCGGCCCTTGTCTTCGGCGATCCCGCCGGCTGACACGGGCCGGGCGGATCAGCGCGGGCGGACCTGCTCGGCGAAGCCGCCCGCCGTCGCCGCGGAACCGGTCGCCGGGGACCCGGTCGCCGCCGAGATCGAGGGCGTCGGCGCGCCGACGGCGGCCCGGCGCGGGACCAGGTCCTTCCCGTTGCGGCGGGTCCAGGCGAGCGCGCCGCCGCCGATCCCGAGGCAGAGCAGGCCCCCGACCACCAGCGAGATCGCGATGCCGAAGAGGGAGGCGATGCCACCCATGATCGGGCCGCCGATCGGCGTGGAGCCGGCGAAGATCGTGGTGTAGACGCTCATGACCCGGCCGCGCAGCCCGTCGGGTACCGCCAGCTGGATCGTGGTGTTGGTGGTCGCCGCCATCAGGATCGCGCCGAACCCGACCGCGAACATCAGCGCCAGCGAGAGCGCGTAGGCCGTCGACCAGCCGAGCGCGATCTCGGCGGCCCCCAGGATCATCGCGCCGATGCCGATGAACGCCGGGCGGGGCGCTCCGCGGACGGCGAGCGACAGCGCCGCGAGGAGCGAGCCCAGGCCTGACGCAGCCATCAGGAACCCGTAGCCGGTCGCGCCGCTGTGGAGGACGCCCTCGGCGAGCGGCGGGATCACCACGCTGAAGTTCATGCCGAACGTCGAGACGAGGCCGAGCACGAGGAGGCTCATCAGCACGATCGGCGTCCGCCGGACATAGGACAGCCCCTCGCGGAGCTGGACCATCACGTCCGAGACGGACTCCGGTCGCGCGATCCGCGCCGGGCTCACCAGCTCCGACTCGCGCATCATGGCCAGCGCGACGATCACGGCGAGGAAGCTGAGGGCGTCGATGGTGAAGGCCCATGGCACGCCGACCAGGCCGATGGTGATGCCGGCGACCGCAGGGCCGATGACGCGCGCGCCGTTGAACATCGCCGAGTTGAGCGCGACCGCGTTGCCGATGTCCTCGCGCCCGACCATCTCGACGGAGAACGCCTGGCGGACCGGCATGTCGACCGCGTTGACGGTGCCGATGCAGAGCGCCAGCAGGATCAGCAGCGGGATCGTGGCCGTGTCGCTGAACGCGAGGATGGCGAGGATGGTCGAGAGGCCCATCTTGATGGCCTGCGTCGCGATCAGCGTCTTGCGCTTGGGGAGCGAGTCGGCGTAGACGCCCGCGAACAGCCCGAAGAGGAGGACCGGGATGAACTGCGCGGCGGCCACGACGCCCAGCCACAGCGGGTCGCTCGTCAGCTGCAGGACGAGCCACGCCTGGGCCACGGTCTGCATCCAGGTCCCGATGAGGGAGATGCCCTGGCCGGTGAAGAACAGGCGGTAATTGCGGTGGCGGAACGCGCTCGTGGCGCGCCGGGTCGCGGGGCTCATCGGTCGTCCCCGAGCTCGGCGAGGCCCGCCCGGATCCGCGTCAGGCGCGCCTCCGCGTCGGCGATCATCGCGGCGAGGCTGGCGGCCTTGTCCTGCAGCAGCGCGACCTGGCGCTCGACGCGGGCCTCGGCCTCGGTCAGGTAGATGCGGCGCTCGGCAGGATCCGTCGTGTGGGCGAGCCGCTCGCGGTTGCGAACCCGGGCCGCCTCGTCCTCGAGCATCTGGCCGATCTGCGCGAGCGAGAAGCCGGCGTCATCGCGGAGGCGCTTGATGAACCGCAGGCGCTCGATGTCGGACGGGTCATAGAGGCGGTAGTCGCCGTCGGAGCGGGCCGCGGGGGCGAGCAGGCCCATCTCCTCGTAATAGCGGATCGACCGGGTCGTCAGGCCGAGCTCGGCCGCGACCTCGTTGATGCGCAGGAGGCGCTCCGACGGGGCGGGATCAGGCTCGGTGGTGGGGCGGACGACGGTCATGGGCAGGCGCCCATCCTACCACAACCTTAACGTTGACGTAAAGGTTAGGAACCCTCGAGCGCCGCGGCGAAGAAGGCGTCGAGCCGCCGCTCATAGCCGGCCGGGTCGACGACGACCGCCTCCGTGTGTTCGGCGCCGTCGACCATCCACGGCTCGACCGTGCCGCCGTGCTCCCGGACCGCGGCCGCCAGATCGGCCGCGTACGTCGGTGAGACGCGGGTGTCGGCGGTCCCGTGGGTGATGAAGATCGGCCGGCCATCGAGCTTGGCCACGGCCCGGAGCGGGCTCAGGCTCAGCAGGTCGTCGCCCGATCGCAAGCGCGCCATCAGGTACCCGCCGAACCGGAAGAAGGCTGGATAGCCATTGCGCGCCAGCTCCGCCTGCACGGCGACATCGAGGTCGGCATAGCTGCTGTCCTCCCACACCGCCGCGACGCGCGGCTCCTCGCCGGTGGCGATGAGCGCCGTGGCCGCTCCGAGGGACATCCCGAACAGCCCGACATGACGCGGTTCGAACCCCTGCTCGTCGACCAGCCAGTCCCAGCCGGCCAAGGCGTCGCGATACTCGCGCGTCCCGCCGGCATATCGACCGTTCACGACGGTCGAGTCCCCGTGATTGCGCAGGTCGACCAGGAGCGCGCTGATCCCCGCGCGATGCAGCATCCCGGCAGCAAGCAGCATCTCGTCCTGGCGCTTGCACGAGTCGAGGCCGTGCACCATGACCACGGCCGGACCAGCGGCTCCGCGAACGGCCGGCACGTACCAGGCGCTGATGTCGATGCCCGGGTCTCGGCTTGGGAAGGTCACCGCGCGGTACTCCGGCATCAGATAGGGCGTCGTGTCGACGCCGGTGGCCGTGAACGACGCGGGCGTGTTGCCGACGAAGCGACCGCCACAGTGGGCCACCGCGATCGAGAGGTCGTCGTAGATGACGGCGCTGGCGTAGGCGTACCCACCGACAAGCACCGCGAGCAGGCCGATCGTCGCCGCGATGGCGAACCGGCGGCGGCGGTGTCGTTTCGGCGTGGCCTTCGGGCTGGTCGCGGTATCCATCTCACCTGCAGACGCGCGCGACGGGCGTTCGTTACCCCGCGTCAGTCGAGCGTGAAGTGGTCCGGGTCCTGGTAGCGGCCGGTGCGCTGGAATTCGATCTGCATCAGGACGTCGTTGAGCAGCGAGGACGCCCCGAAGCGGAACCAGTCGGGCGACATCCAGCGCGGGCCGAGGGTCTCGTACAGCATCACCAGGTACTGGATCGACTCCTTGGCGGTCCGGATCCCGCCGGCCGGCTTCATCCCGACCTGGCGTCCGGTGGCGCGCTCGAAGTCGCGGATGGCCTCGAGCATCACCAGCGTCACCGGCATCGTCGCGGCCGGGGTCACCTTGCCGGTGGACGTCTTGATGAAGTCCGCGCCGGCGGCCATCGCCAGCACGCTCGCACGCCGCACGTTGTCGTAGGTCTCGAGCTCGCCGGTCTCGAGGATCACCTTGAGGTGCGCCTCGCCGGCGGCATCCTTCACGTCGACGATCTCCTCGAAGACGGTCAGGAAGTCGCCCGACAGGAACGCGCCGCGGTCGATCACCATGTCGACTTCGTCGGCACCGGCCTCGACGGCGGCGCGGGTCTCGGCCAGCTTGATGTCGCGGAACGTCTGTCCGGACGGGAAGCCGGTCGCGACGCTCGCGACCTTGACGGTCGAGCCCTTGAGGGCCTCCCTGGCCTCGGCGACGAGCGACGGGTAGACGCACACGGCCGCCACCGATGGGATGGTCGGGTCGCCCGGCTGCGGGCGCATCGCCTTGACGCACATCGCGCGGATCTTGCCGGGTGTGTCCTTCCCCTCGAGGGTGGTCAGGTCCATCATCCGGATCGCGAGGTCGAGGGCCCACATCTTCGAGGCCTTCTTGATCGACCGGCGCTTCAGCGCATCGACCCGCTCCTCGACGCCGACCTGGTCGACGGTCGTGACGCGGCCCAGCAGGCTCCCGATGGGTCCCGGACGGGCGTCCCAGGCGGCCACGAGCTCGTGCGCGCGCTCGCGAGCGACGGTGTCCGGACGGCGCGTCGTGGTCATGGGAGGCGGAGGATACACCCGAGTCTCACGAGGCCGACCCTCGACATGCGACACTCGCGGCCATGAACCTGTTCGACCTGCCACTCGCCGAGCTCGAGCGGTATCAGCCGGACCTCGTCGAGCCCGCGGGCTTCGACGCCTTCTGGGCCGCGACGCTCGAGGCCGCACGATCAGCACCTGCCGAGCCCGCCCGCTACGAGCGCGTCGACACCGGCCTGCGCTCGATCGAGACGTTCGACGTCACCTTCCCCGGCTTCGACGGCCAGCCGATCCGCGGCTGGCTGCAGCTCCCGGCCGGGGCCGACGGCCCCCTCCCCTGCGTCGTGACCTACGTCGGCTACGGCGGCGGGCGCAGCCTCCCGGCCGACCACCTCCTCTGGGCGAGTGCGGGCTATGCGCACCTCGTGATGGATACCCGCGGGCAGGGCAGCGGCTGGAGCCCGGGCGACACGCCGGACGCGGGTGCCGCGGGCGACCCGCAGGCACCGGGGGTGATGACCCGCGGGATCGAGGACCCGGCGGGCTACTACTACCGCCGGCTGATGACCGATGCCGTCCGCGCGGTCGACGCGGCGAAGGCACACCCGGCCGTGGACCCGTCGCGGATCGCGGTGGGCGGCGGCAGCCAGGGCGGCGGGCTGGCGCTGGCCGTGGCCGGCCTCCGGTCGGATCTGCGCGCCGCGTTCATGGACGTCCCCTTCCTGTGCCACTTCCGCCGCGCGTCGGAGATCATCGACTCCGCGCCCTATGTCGAGCTCGCGACCTGGTGCCGCGTCCATCGCGACCGGGTGGAGACGGCGTTCCGCACGCTCAGCTACTTCGACGGCGTCCATTTCGCCCCGCGGGCGAGCACGCCGGCCCTCTTCTCGGTGGCGTTGATGGACGAGATCTGCCCGCCATCGACGGTGTTCGCGGCGTACAACCGCTACGCGGGGCCGAAGCGGATCACCGTCTGGCCGTACAACGGCCACGAGGGCGGTGGCCCGTTCCAGATCCGCGAGCAGATCGCGTTCCTGGCCGAGCACCTGGCCTAGCTAGCGGCCGCCGCGGATCCTCGGGAGGGGCGGCATCCCGCGCTTCCCCTCGACCAGGAAGTGGCGGAACCAGCCCAGCACGACCTCGAGGTTCTCGATCCGCCGGTACGGCGTGCCGGAGCGCGTGAGCTCGTGGGTGTCCTCGGGCACGCGCAGCAGGCGGACCGGCCGGCGCTTCTCGCGCAGCACGGTGAACAGCGCCTCGGCCTGGCCGATCGTCGTGCGCAGGTCGCGCTCCGAGTGCTGGATCAGCAGCGGCGTCCGGATCGCGTCGGCATAGGTGATCGGCGAGATCTCGCGGAAGTAGGCCGGGTCGTCCCAGGGCGTGGCCTCGAACTCGATCTCCGCCCAGTCGCCCCCGGCGATGTCGCCGGTCATGAAGAGCATCGACATGTCGTTGACGGAGCGGCAGCTCATCGCGGCGCGGAAGCGCTGGTCGTGCCCGACGATCCACGAGGTCAGGTAGCCGCCGTACGAGCCGCCCGTCAGCCCGAGGCGGTCCGGATCCGCGAGGCCGTCGGACACGAGGGCGTCGACGCCGGCTAGGACGTCGCGCGCCGGCCCAGGCCCCCAATCTCGGTGGTTGGCGGCGTTGAACGCCTCGCCGTAGCCCTCGGAGCCGCGCGGATTGCTGTAGAAGACGCTGATCCCGTTCGCGGCGAGGACCTGGAACTCCCAGAGCGGCGACCAGCCGTACAGCGCATGGGGCCCGCCGTGGATCTCGGTGACGACCGGCCGGGCGCCCGGGCCTGCCGGGATCAGCCAGCCCTGGACGTCGCGGCCCTCGACGGTGACGTGCCGCTCGACGGCTTCGCGGAGCTCCAGCTCATCGAGCACCTCGGCATTGAACGACGTCAGTCGGCGTGGCTCCGCACCGCCATCGAGGAACCAGACGTCGGGCGGCTCCGTGGGCGTGGAGCGCAAATAGGCGATGCGCGGTCGGCCGCGCGGGCCCGGCCGCACATCCCAGCCAGAGACGTGGTGATGGCCGTGGGTCAGCCGCTCCGCGCGCCCGTCGGCCAGGGCGATCCGCCACAGCTCGTACGCACCCGCGGCCGGAGCGCTCACGTACGCGTGTGCGCCGTCGGCGGCCAGGATCGGGTGCTGCTGCTCCCCGGCCGTCACGTCGCTGATCATCAGCGCCAGTGGCATCAGGTCGCTCGGGGCCGAGACGTTGCGGCCGCCGGTCGGCGTCGCGTCCGACCCGTCCGCGGCGAAGACCCAGAGGTCGTTCCGGCTGCCGCCGCCACCCTCGAGCCGGTTGCCCATCACGACGAGCGAGTCGCCGCCCGGCGTCCAGGCGCTGAACCCGAAGACCGACTTCGGGCCGGCCGTGATCGCGGTCACCCGCGACGTCTCGATGTCGACGACGTGGATGTCCGAGCGGAGGACGAGATCCGGGTCGCGGCGGCGGTTCGACGTGAACGCGACACGCCGGCCGTCGGGCGACCAGGCGGGCTGCGTGTCGGCGACCGGCCCGTCGGTGAGGCGCGACGCGATCCCGGTCGCGACCTCGACCAGCCAGAGGTGGTCGATCCGGTCGTAGACGAAGTCGACGCCGTTCAGCATGTAGTTGAGCCGGTCGATGAACCGGTAGTCGGACGGCGGTGGCGTCCCCGGTGCCGGCCGACTCGCCAGGCCTCGACGCCGCCGGTCCGTGTCCCAGGTCGCCCCATGGGAGGGCGAGGTCACCACGAGCCGGGAGCCGTCCGGCGACCATTCGAACCCGGTCACGCCACGCGGCAGGTCGGTGAGGCGGCGCGCCTCCCCGCCGTCGAGCGGCAGGAGGTGGACCTGGGTCCCGTCCTCGCGCTCCTTGGCGTCGCTGCGGGCCGGCTCCTCCTCGACGATCGTCCGCCGGTCCGAGAGGAAGGCCAGCGTCCGGCCATCGGGCGAGAAGCGCGGGTGGCGGTCATGCCGGGTGCCCAGGGTCAGCTGGCGCGGCGGGAGCCCGTCGTCGGCGGTGGAGACCAGCCAGAGGGCGGTGCGGTAGCCATCGAAGGTGGGTGCCACGGTCTGGAGCGTCACCACCGCGGACCGGCCGTCGGGCGACAGGCGCGGCTCGGTCGCGATCCGCAGGCGGTACAGGTCGTCGGGTCGCGGGGGACGGGGCACGGGTCCTCCTGGCGAGCGGGCGAGCAGGACGATGGGACGGGCCAAGTCTACCGGGCTACCATCGGGCCACGATGTCCGACCAGCTCTCGCTGCGGCTCGAGACCGACCTCCTGCCGGACCTGCCGGACCTCCGGCCCATGCTGCCACGCCCGCTGCCGGAGGCGTTCGATTCGGACGACCACCTCTTCGAGCCGTGGTGGGGCGGCCGGCGGGTGCTCGTGGGCATCGGCCCGGCCGAGCTGCCGGGCAACGGCGCGGTCCGGGTCGTCGATGCCGACGGGACGGACCTCTCGGCGGCCTTCCCCGAGCTCGCCGGCATGGCGGTCCGGGTCGCCGCGCGGTCGGCGCTGCTCGACGGCGAGCTCGTGGTGGTCGATGCCCACGGCCGCGCGGACGCCGCGGCGCTCGATGCCCGGTTCGCCGGCAGCGGCGGGCCACCGGCGGCGTTCCTCGCGTTCGACGTGCTCGACCTCGACGGGCGATCGCTCCTCGCCCTGCCACTCGTCAAGCGGCGCGAGGCGCTCCGCCGCGTCCTCCGCCCCGGGGACGAAGTGCTCGCGGTCCCGGCGATCGCCACCGAGGGCCGGGCGCTCTACGACGCGGCCGTCGCCCAGGGCATCGCCGGGATCCTCGCGCGGCAGCGGATGAGCCCGTACCTGCCGGGGGTGCGCAGCCGCCTGTGGCGCTACGTGGCGGCCACTCCGGGAAGCGCCGTGGCCGACGACGGGTCGCCCGCCCCGACGGTCGCCTCCGCCCCGGTGCTCGCGCTGATCAGCCGGTTGCCCCTGGACGACGGGACGTAGGACGGTCGCTCAGGCCGCGCGGCGCGCGGCCGCGATGAACGTGCGGATCCCGGGTCGCTGGCCGTAGAGCAGGACCCCGGCGGCGTACATGCGGGTCGCGACGATCGCGGTGACGACGATGGCCAGGACGAGGATCGCGATGGACGAGAGGATCTCCCACGGCTCCACCTGGTCGACCATCAGCCGCGCGAGCATGACGAACGGGCTGAACGGCGGGATGAACGAGAACAAGGTCGTGATGTCCGATGCCCCGCGGCTGAGCGTCATGATCGCCAGCAGATAGCCGGACATCGCCACCAGGCTCAGCGGCAGCGAGAGCGTCTGGAGGTCGTCGGGCCGGCTCACGAACGAGCCCATGGCCGCGTAGATCAGGGCGAACAGCGTGAACCCGAGCAGGAAGAACGCGCCGTACCCGAGGAGCAGCCCGGGCGTCAGGCCGACGATCGGGGCCCCGGACGCCCAGTTCGAGCCGAGGATGCCCTCGGCGATCTGGTCCTGGAACGCGAGGACCAGCAGCGCCGGCACCGCGATGAGCAGGTATTGCGACAACCCCGCGCCGCCGATGCCGACCACCTTGCCGGTCAGCATCTGCCGCGGCGATGCGGCGCTGATCATCAGCTCCATCACCCGGCTGCTCTTCTCCGTCGCGACGCCGGTCGCGACCCACATGCCGTAGATGATCACGGTCAGGAACAGCAGCACCACGAACACGATCCCGAGGAAGGCCCGGCTCGCCACCTCCTGCGGGTCGATGGGCTTCCCGTCGTCGGTCGGGGCGTGGGTCGCGTCGATGGTGAAGGCCGGGGTCTGGAACGCTCCGAGCTGCGAGTCGGGCGGCAGCGAGGCCGTCCAGTCGAAGATCCCGATGCCGAGCGCGGCGAAGCCGATGAGCTGGCTGCGGACGCCGTCCGGGGACCCGTTGGTCCGGAAGTTGATCGCCAGCTGGCCGCTGGGCAGCTTCGTGACGCGCAGGACCCCGCCGATCGCGCCCTGCTCGAGCTCGATGTCCGCGGCGGCCCCGTCGGTGGCCCGCTCGATCTCGAAGGCCTTCTCCCAGGCCGCCGGGTCGCTGCCGGCCGGCGGGATGTTGAGCATGCTGTCGGTGATGGCCACGGCCTGCGCGGCGAGGCGATCGTCGTCGGCGACGATCGCGATCCGCGTCACCGTCTGGCGGTCGACGAACCGGATCGCGATCGGCGCGATGGCGACGCCCAACGCGAGCGCCATCAGCAGGATCGTGGAGACGACGAAGAACGGGCTGCGCACCCGGTCGCGGTATTCGCGCCGGGCCACGATCAGCGCGTTCGGGAAGAGCGGATCTTGCCGGCTCACCGGGGCGTGCCGGTCATCAGGCCGCCTCCGCGGGCGTCCGCGCCGGCGTCGCCCCCGCCGTCGCGGCGGTCGCTCCGCCATCGGCCTCGGAAGGCCGGCCGACGACCTCGACGAACAGCGCCTCCAGGCTCGGCTCGGCGACCTCGAACCGCGACACCGCCGCGCCGCGGCGGACGACGGCCGCGATGATCGCGCTCGGTTCGGCGCTCGGCGCGAGGTCGAGCTCGGCGTGGCCAGGGCCGGGCCGGATCCCGGTCACGCCCTCGAGGCTCGACAGCCAGGTCGGCACGACCTCGTCGTCGAGCGAGATCCGGATCGTGCGCCGGCCGCTGGCCCGCTTCAGGCCCGCGACCGTGCCGCCGGCGACGACCCGGCCGCGGTCGACGATCGCCACGGATTCGCAGAGGGCCTCGGCCGCCTCCATCTGGTGGGTCGAGAAGACCAGCGTGCGGCCCTCGTCGCGCAGCTCGAGGAAGGCCTCGCGCAGGATCGCGAGGTTCACCGGATCGAGCCCCGTGAACGGCTCGTCCATCAGCAGCACCTGCGGCTTGTGGAGCACCGCGGCGATGAACTGGACCTTCTGCTGGTTGCCCTTCGAGAGCTCCTCGGCCCGCCGGCCGGCCATCTCGCCGATGAGGAAGCGGTCGAGCCAGGCCTTCGCCTCGCGTCGGGCGCTGGCGGCCGGCTCGCCGTAGAGCGAGGCGAAATACACGAGCTGGTCGAGGACCGGCATGCGCGGGTAGAGGCCGCGCTCCTCGGGCAGGTAGCCCCACGTCCGGCGCGGGACCGCGGTGACCGGCTCGCCGTTCCAGCGCACCTCGCCGTGATCCGCACGCAGGATGCCGAGGCAGATGCGCATGGTCGTCGTCTTGCCCGCGCCGTTGGCCCCGAGGAAGCCGAAGATGGCCCCGCTCGGGACGTCGAACGTCAGCTCGTCCAGCGCGAGCGTCGACGCGAACCGCTTGGTGACGTGATCGATCTCGAGTCCCACGGCGGCGACTATAGCCCCGGACCTCCGATATCGAGGCCGAGGCGATGGTCCTCCCCGCAGAAACCGCTGCCGCGGCGCACCACGCGCGCGTGGACGGCGGAGCGTGGCCCGCATGCCACAATGGCCGCATGCCCACCCCCGCGAGGATCCACGGCGATCGCGCCGCCGGCACGCTCGAGATCGACTGGGACGACGGCCATCGATCCGTCTACGGGACGGTCGAGCTGCGCTGGCTGTGCCCGTGCGCGCACTGCCGCGGGGAGGCCGGCCTCCCGGGCTGGCTCGACAGCGGGCCGACCCTGACCGCCGAGCAGACCCGGCTCGTGGACCTGCAGCTGGTCGGCAACTACGCCCTGGCCCCGTCGTGGGGCGACGGCCACCACACCGGGTACTACACCTTCGATTCGCTGCGTCACCATTGCCCGTGCCCGACCTGCACGGCCGAACGCCGGAAGGAGCCCGCATGATCGTCGTCACGACCCCGTACCTGACCGGGTATCGCGTCACCGAGTCGAAGGGCATGATCTTCGGCCTCGTCGTCCGGAGCCGCGGCCTCGGCGGCAACCTGATGGCCAGCTTCCGCTCGCTCGGCGGCGGCGAGATCCACGAGTACACCAGCCTCCTCGAGGACACCCGCCGGCAGGCGCTCGATCGGCTCGTCCAGAACGCCACGATGGCGGGGGCGAACGCGGTCCTCTCGATGCGCTTCGACAGCTCGGAGATCGCCAACTCGATGAGCGAGATCGTCGCCTACGGCACGGCCGTCGTCGTCGTCCCGGACAGCCGCCGCGCCGACCGCGACGGAGTGATCGCATGGGGGTGACCATCTCCCGCGGCCTGATCATGGGCTGCGGGCTCCTGACCGCCGTCGGCGGGCTGCTGCTGATCGTGGCCGGCCCGGGCTTCGTCCTGCTCGGGCTGATCACGCTCGCGATCGGGGCCACGCTGATGGTGGCCGCCCTGGTCGAGCGGCTCCGCTACCGATCCGCGGACTCGGAGCGGCAGTCCAGCCCACCGGGACCCGGCGGCGGGGAGCCGACCGACCGCCCGATGGAGCCGCGCTTCCAGAGGACGGACGAGCGATTCGTGGACCCGACCACCTCGGTCGTCATGCGCGTGTGGCTGGATCCGGCCACCGGCGAGCGCCGCTACCGGGCCGAGGGGTAGGCCCGGGATAGCCCTTCCGGGCTCTGGCCCGTACCTCGTGAGATGCTATCCTCGCCGGCCGGGCCCCGATGAGGCCCTGATCCGCGCATCCAGGAGCCCATCCACCGCATGGCCGCCGTCGAACCCGGCGCACTCGCCCGCCCGACACTGAACGTCAGACCCCGGCGCACCCCCCGTGCGCGCCGGCCGCTGCCGTACCTCAATCGCGAGCTGTCGTGGCTGGAATTCAACGCGCGCGTGCTCTTCGAGGCACGCGACGAGCGCAATCCGCTGCTCGAGCGGGTCAAGTTCCTGGCCATCTTCGCCGGCAACCTCGATGAGTTCTTCCAGGTCCGGATCGCCGGGCTCCGCCAGCAGGCACAGGTCGGCAGCGCGGCCCACTCGCCCGACGGGCGCACGCCGCAGGAGCAGCTCGACGCCGCGCGCGAGCGGGTCCTGGCCCTCGTCGACGAGCTGTCGACGATCTACGCCGATGTCCGCCGCGAGCTGGCCGTCGAGGGCGTGGAGGTGGTCGACTACGCCGCGATCCCGGAGCATCACGACGCGCTGCGGCAGCGGTTCCTCGACGAGATCTTCCCGGTCCTGACGCCGCTCGCGGTCGACCCGGGCCATCCGTTCCCGTACATCACGACGCTGACGCTCTCGATCGCCGTCGGCCTGCGCGACCCGTCGACCGGGGAGCGCGGGTTCGCCCGCGTCAAGGTCCCCCAGATCCTGCCGCGGCTGATCGAGGTGGCGCCTGCCCGGTTCGTGCTGATCGACCAGGTGATCGAGGCGAACCTCGACCTCCTGTTCAGCGGCATGGAGATCCTGGAGCACCACCTCTTCCGGGTCACCCGCAACGCCGACCTCGCGATCGAGGAGGACGAGGCGGACGACCTGCTGATGGCCATCGAGGAGGAGCTGCGCCGCCGCCGCTTCGGCGAGGCGGTCCGCCTCGAGGTCGAGCGCTCCATGCCGCCGGACACGCGGCTCCTGCTGCTGCGCGGCCTGGGCCTGACCGACGAGGACTGCTACGAGGTCCGCGGGATGCTGGACCTCACCGGCCTGCGCGAGCTCACGGAGCTGAACCGGCCCGACCTCCAGATGCCGCCGTGGACGCCGGTCACCCCGACCCGCCTGATCCCGCCCGACGAGGACGAGCCGGCCGACGTGTTCGCCGCGATCCGCGCCGGGGACATCCTGGTGCACCACCCGTACGAGTCGTTCACGGCGTCGGTCGAGCGGTTCATCACGCAGGCCGCCGAGGACCCGGACGTCCTCTCGATCAAGCAGACCCTGTACCGGACATCGGGCGATTCGCCGATCGTCCAGTCGCTGATCCGCGCGGCGGAGCGGGGCAAGCAGGTGGTGGTGCTGGTCGAGATCAAGGCCCGCTTCGACGAGGAGGCCAACATCGTCTGGGCGCGCAAGCTGGAGCGGGCCGGCGCGCACGTCGTGTATGGGCTGGTCGGGCTCAAGACGCACTCGAAGACCGCCCTGGTCGTCCGGCGCGAGGGATCGGGTCTGCGCCGCTACGTCCACATCGGGACCGGCAACTACAACCCCAAGACCGCCCGGCTCTACGTCGACCTCGGGCTGCTGACCTGCCGCCCGGAGATCGGCGCGGACGTCACCGACCTGTTCAACGTCCTGACCGGCCTGTCGCGCCAGCGCACATTCCGGCGGCTGTTGGTCGCGCCGCACAGCCTCCGCTCGCGCTTCCTCCAGCTCGTCGATCGCGAAGTGGCGCACGCCCGGGCCGGCAACCCCGCGCACATCATCCTGAAGCTCAATGCGATCGTGGACGAGGCCTCGATCGAGGCGCTCTACGCCGCGTCGCAGGCCGGCGTCCGGGTCGACCTGATCATCCGGGCCGGCTGCTCGCTGCAGCCCGGCTTGCCTGGGATCAGCGAGGGGATCACCGTCCGCTCGATCATCGGCGAGTTCCTCGAGCATTCGCGGATCTGGTCGTTCGAGAACGGCGGGAACCGCGACTGGTACATCGGCTCGGCCGACCTGATGGACCGCAACCTCGACCGGCGCGTCGAGGCCCTGGTCCCCGTCGAGGACCTGGATGCGCGTGCCCGGCTGGCCGGGATCCTGGACCTGATGCTCGCCGACGACCGGCGCTCCTGGCAGCTCCTGCCGGACGCCACCTGGGTCCGGACCGAGACCGTCGAGGGCCGGCCGGGGACGGTCGACACGTTCGACACGCTCAAGGCGATCGCCCTGGCGCAGGGTGCCGTCGCCGACGTCCCGCGGCGACCCGGCACGGGCGCCGGCTCGCTCGACCCGCACGCATGAAGCGGTCACGACGCCTGGTCGGCCTGCCCCGATGACCGAGACCGCTGAACCGGCGTCCCGCCCGATCGAGACCGAGCTCAAGTACCGCGTCTCCGACCCCGACGCGGCCGCCCGCTACCTGACGGCCCCGACCGTCGGGCCGTTCAGCGGCAACGCGTCGACGCGGTCGACGCAGATGGAGGACCGCTACGTCGACACGGCCGACGGCGCCTTCCGCCGCGCCGGCTTCGCGGTCCGCCTCCGGATCACCGGCACCGGGACGATCGTCTCGGTGAAGTCGCGTGCCAAGCGCGAAGGTGCCGGCGGCGCCATGCGGCGCGAGGAGATCGAAGGTCCCGCCGACCGGGCGCTCGGACCGTTCGAGTGGCCGGCGTCGGACGCCCGCTCGCTCGTGCTCGAGCTGGGCGGCGACGCACCGCTCGTCGAGGTCGTGACCGTGCGCCAGATGCGGCGCCGGCGACAGCTGCGCGACCGGGGCACGCGCGTCGAGCTGAGCCTCGACGATGTCGATGTCGTGGTCCGAGGACGGGTCGTCGGGCGCTTCGTGGAGCTCGAAGCGGAGCTGCTCCAGGGAAACGAGGAGCTGCTCGACGGCCTCGCGACATCGTTCGACCACGATCCCGCGCTCGCGCGATCGACCAGCAGCAAGTTGGAGACGGCGCTCGCCGCGGTCCAGGGGACATCGACCGCGGTCCCGGCCACGCCACGTTCCGTGACGGCGGAGCCCGCCGAGGCGGACGAGCCCGAGGCGCCGGTGGCCGAGGCCGAGGTCGAGGCCGCGCCGGATGCCGAGACGCCCGTGGCCGAGGTCGAGGCCGCGCCGGATGCCGAGACGCCCGTGGCCGAGGCCGAGGCGACGGCATCCGATGAGCCGGCGGCGCCGGACGCGCCGGTCCACGAGCCGCCGCCACCCGACCCCGTGGCCGAGATCGAGGCTGCCATCGCGCGCGACGAAGGCACGCCCGACGACGAGGACTCCCTCGATGACCCCGACGTGGAAGAGGACATCCTCGACGCCGACCTGGACCCGGTCGAGGATCCCGATGCCGCCGAGGCCGCGGTGATCGGCGAGGCCGCGGCCGTGGCGGACGAGACAGAGGCCGAGGCCGATGCCGAAGCCGCGCCGCCGGCCGACACGAAGCTGGTGGTCGGCAAGACCGCCGGCGTCACCGCCGAGGACCACGTCGCCGAAGCCGGGCGGAAGGTCCTGCGCTTCCACCTGGCCCGGATGCTGGCCCGCGAACCCGGGACCCGGATGGGCATCGACCTCGAGGAGCTCCACGGGATGCGCGTCGCGACCCGTCGCCAGCGGGCGGCCTGGCGCGTCTTCGGCGACTCGTTCCGGCGCAAGCGGACCCGCCGCTATCGCTCGGGGCTGCGGGAGATCGGCGCCCGGCTCGGCGCCGTCCGCGACCTGGACGTCCTGCTGGAGGCGGCCGACCACTACCGCAAGGACCTGCCGGTCACCGAGCAGCGGGCCCTCGAGCCTCTCCTGTCCGACTGGCGCGCTCACCGCGACGACGCCCTCATGTTGCTGACCCGCGAGCTCGACTCGGAGGACTACCAGCGCTGGGTCGAGGACTACCGCGAGTTCGTGCGGACGGACGGCGCCGCGGTCTTGCCGGTCGGCCCGGTCGAGGCGCACCGGGTGCGCGACACGGCGCCGTCCGCGATCTGGGCCGCCTACCAGCAGGTCCGCGCCTACGAGCCCGTGCTTCGCTGGGCCGACATCGAGACGCTGCACGAGCTACGCATCGCCGCCAAGTGGCTGCGCTACAGCCTGGAGTTCGTCCGCGAGGCCCTCGGGCCGGAGTCGGCGCCGCTCATCGCCCGCGTCACCGCCCTGCAGGACCACCTGGGGCTGATGCACGACGCCGATGTGGCCGCCTCGATGGCCCGTGCCTTCCTGGTCGCGCACGCCGGCGACCTCTCGACCCAGGAGAGCGCCGCGATCGGCCGCTATCTCGTGAGCTGCGAGCGCGAGGTCACCCGCCTCCGACGCTCGATCGCGGTGCCGTGGCGCGGCGTCGCCGGCATCGGCTTCCGCCGCGGCCTCGGACGGGTGGTCGCGGGCCTCTAGCCCTTCCCTCAGGCCCGCCAGCCGTGGGCCAGGTCCGGGAGCCGGTCCCGCCAGGCTGCCCCGGCGTGCGCCCTGGCGAGGATCGCGCCCTCGCGGATGCCCGCCTCGGAGACCCGCATCGAGTCGACGCCGTACCGCCGCAGGATCGCATCGACGATGACCGCGCCCGCCGGCAGGATCCGTGCCCGCTCGGGCTTGATCGCGTGACGAAGGGCGGCGAGCTCGGCCGGTTCGGCGGCCAGAAGGGCCAGCGCCTTGGCCGTTCCGTCGCGAGTCAGGACCCGCCGCGAGCGACCGAAGCGGACGACCTTGACGAGGTTGGATGCCGTCCCGCCGACCGCCACGATCTCGCGCGGCCTGGCGTCCGGAGCCTGATCCACGCGGCGGCGCGCCTCGACGAGCATCTCGTAGAGCTCCTCGGCGGTCGGCGGGTCGTGCGTGACGATGCGATCGGTCAGCCGCGCCGAGCCGAGCCGCAGACCGGCGGCCCGGGGCGGTCCGCCCGGGCCGACCACGCAGAACTCCGAGCTGCCGCCGCCGAGGTCGACGACCAGCGTCTCGTGGGCGACCGGACGTCCGGCCATGACCCCGACGACGGTGAGGAACGCCTCCTCCTCGTGGGTAAGGACGTGCATCGGCAGACGGAGCGCCGTTTCGGCCTCGTGAACGAGCCGTCGGCCGTCGCCGGCGCGTCGGAGCGGCTCGGTGCCGACCAGCGTGACGTCGTCGGCCCCGAGCGCGAACGCGGCGTCGATGTACGACCGCAGCGCGTCGATCAGCCCGGCGCGGGCATCCGGCCCCAGGTGGGCACGCGTGGCCACGGCGGCGCCCAGCCCGAGGAAGACGGATTCATCGGCGAGGGGCTCGACCTGGTGCTCGGCGACGCGGGCGACCAGCAGGTGCACCGAATTCGAGCCGATGTCGATCGAGGCGCCGACGGTCGGTGGCATGGGGCGGCGGGGCGCAGGGCCGCGGTGTCGCCGGTCAGGCGCCGGCAGCCGGCGGACGCGGCGTCGCTCGGCTTCGGCTTGGCCGTCGGCGGCTTCGCGGCCGTCGGCTTCGCGGCCGTCGGCTTCGCGGTCGTCGGCTTCGCGGTCGTCGGGCGTCGCTTCGGGGCCGCCGGCTTCCGAGCGGCGGTCGTGCGAGTGGTGGAGGACGCCGTCCTGGGCTTGGCGGCCGTGCCGGACGCCTTCGCCTTCCCCGTCGTGGCCGGCGTCGGCTTCGCCGCCGCGGTCTCCGGTGCCGCTGATGCGGCGGGCCGTGGCGTCTTGACGGGCGTGACGGCCGCCGTGGCGGTCGCGGTCGCGGACCCGACCTTCTTGACGGCACCGCCGGCCGCTTTCGTGCGCACCGGATGCCGCCGCATCGGCCGATGCCGCGACCTGCTTCGCCAGCGAGGCCACGTCCGCGGTCGCGGACTTCGCCTGGCGACTCCGCTTGGCGATCTCCTTCTTGCCCTTGCCGGCCTGCGCCGCGGCGAGCTGCGCCAGGCGGTGGGCCTTGACCTCACGTGCGGCGGCGAGCTTCTTCTCGAGCTTGCGCACCTCGCGGGTCGCCGTGTCGGCGGCCGCCTTGGCCTCGACCACGGCAGCGTCGGCCGCGCCCTTGGCCGCCGCGACCGGAGCCTTGCGCTTCTTCGACGACCCGCCGTCCGCCTTGGCCATCCGTCGGTCTCCCTCGTCGTGCATCGCGCGATGAGCCACGCGCCTATCCTCACCGTAGCATCCGTCGAGCGGCGGGCGCATCGAACGGAGGTCCGGTGCCACTCCTGCTCATCGGGCTCGGCGGGTTCGCCGGAGCCATCGCGCGCTATCTCGTGGACGGCGTCGTTTCGGACCGCACGGGCGGCGGGTTCCCGTGGGGCACCCTGGTCATCAACGTCACGGGCTCGTTCGTTCTGGGCCTGCTCTTCGCCATGACCGCCGAGCGGGCGATCCTGCCGGCCGAGATCCGTGGCCCGGTGATGATCGGGTTCCTCGGCGCGTACACCACCTTCTCGACCTTCATGCTGGAGTCGTGGCGGCTGATCGAAGCGGGGTCGTGGGGTGCGGCCATCGGCAATCTCGGCGGATCGATGGCTCTCGGCCTGCTCGCCGTCGTCGCGGGGCTGACCGTCGGACGAGCCTTGTGAGGGACGACTGATGCGCATCGATGGACCGGCCCTCCAAGTCCGCATCTACGTCGGCGAGGCCGACCACGAGTCGGGCAAGCCGCTGTACCAGGTGATCGTCGAACGACTCCGGGAGCGGGGCGTCGCCGGAGCGACGGTCATGCGCGGCATCGAGGGCTTCGGCGCCAACGCCCACCTCCACACCACGAGGCTCCTCCGCCTGTCCGAGGACCTGCCGATCGTCATCGAGATCATCGACGAGGCCGAGCGCGTGCGAGCCGTCCTGCCGGAGCTGGACGCGCTCGTCGGCGATGGATTGATCACCGTCCAGCCTGTGGAGGTGGTCGCCTACCGAGGAACGAAGGCGGCCCCGACCCCGCCCGAGGGTGACCGGGGCCGGCCGCAAGGCTAACGGGACGTTAACGACCGCCGAATACCGGGTTATCCCGGCGGAGCGATCGTGGCCGGCATGGCGCAGCACCCAGCCGGCCCGTCGGGCCATCGCCCCGCGTGGATCGCCCTGGCCTCCGGCGGGCCGGTGGCGGGATGCGGCGACGCCATCACGTCGGCGGCGGACGTCGCCGGGTTCCTGGCGCTCCTGGACGAGGCGCGGCCGCACATCGCCATCGTGAGCGAGCCGCCGGCGACACCCGACCTCGTCGAGCACGTCGCCCTCGAGCGTCGGCGGCGGACGACCTTGCGCATCGTCCATCTGGCCGCGGACGACGCGGTCGACCAGCGATTGCACGCGCTCCGCCTCGGCTTCGACGACGCCCTGCCGCTCGGCATCCCGCACGACGAGTTCCTCGGCCGGCTGACCCTCCTCGACGAGGAGGCCAGGACGATCAGCCACTCGACGACCCGGATCTCGCTGGGCGACGACCTCGAGCTCGACCTTGCGGCGCGCGAGCTCCGCCGCGACGGACGGCCGGTCCACCTCCGGCCGAAGGAGTTCGGCCTCCTCGCCTTGCTCGCCGGCCATCCCGGTCGGGCCTACACGCGGCGTCAGCTCCTCGACCGGGTCTGGGGTCCCGACCACGACGGCGACCCGCGAACCGTCGATGTCCACATCCGCTGGCTGCGATCGAAGATCGAGGCCGAACCGGGCCGCCCGGTGCGTCTCGTGACCATCCGGGGGATCGGGTACCGCCTCGACCAGCCCGACTTCCGTTAATCGACGGTTAACGAAGCGCCAACGCCCCGTTGACCACGGCTTCCCACGGTGGAGGCGTCAAGACAGGCAAGCCGAGACGCCCGCCGGATCCGAGCGGGTCGCGCAAGCCCCCAGCCCCGCAAGCCCGAGCCAGACCGCGCGCCATCGCCGCGCGGCATTGCAGGAGGACCCTCGAGTGACCATCTCCACCCCGAAGCGCCTCGCGGCGTTCGCCTTCGCGGCGGCGTTCGCGTTCGCGCGCCTGCTCGAGCTCCGGCTCGAGCGCCGCCCCGACCACGGCCGCCTCCGCGGCGGCCCCCACGACCGCCGCTTCCGCCGCCGCGATGGCGTCCGAGCCCGCTGCCAGCGGCAGTGCCGCCGCCGTCGCCTGCGAGACCGGCTCGATCACGCGCGGCGGGCTCGACCGCCCTCCAGCCGCTCGTCGACGCGGCCGGCAAGGCATACACGCCACTGTGCCCGGGCTCCACGATCATCGTCCAGGGCGGCGGCTCCGGCACCGGCCTCACGCAGGTCCTGCAGGGCAACGTCCAGATCGGCAACTCGCGACGTCACCGCCGAGTCGAAGCTCAAGCCCGAGGAGGCGCCGCCGCTCGTCGACCACGTCGTCGCCCGCCAGGGCTGGATCATGGTCAACAACAAGGACATCACCGGCGTCACGAACCTGACCACCCAGCAGGCGACCGACATCTGGACCGGCAAGACCACCAACTGGAAGGACGTCGGCGGTCCGGACGAGGCGATCGTGCTGATCCTGCGCCCGGCTTCGTCCGGCACCCGCGCGACCTTCAAGAAGATCGTCCTCGGCGGCGCCGACGGAAGCGACCGGCCAGGCCCTGACCGAGGACTCGAACGGCGCCGTCACCGCGGCCGTCAAGACCACGCCCGGCTCGACCAGCGTCGTCGGCTTCGCGTTCTACCAGTCCAACAAGGACGACGTCACGGGCCTGCAGCTCGACGGCGTCGACGCGACGGTCGACAACATGGTCAACGACACCTACAAGCTCCAGGCCTTCGGCCACATGTACACCAAGGGCGAGCCGACCGGTCTCGTCGAAGTCGTTCCTCGACTACATGCCTGAGCCCGAGCGTCCAGAACACGCTGATCCCAGCCTGTTCTACGCACCCGTCGCCAAGTAACTTCCTCCCTCCTCAGACGAACGGCCCCGAGCTCGGACGGGGCCGTTCGTCATACCATCCCCTCGACACCTCGCCCGGAGGGGTGGGCGCGTGTCGGGCATCAGGTGACGTACGGTGGTGACACGGTAGTGGCGAACCTCAGTACCCCGATCACGGGCTCGAGCCTGATCCGGCCGACGACCTTCCGCGATCGCCTGGACCTCCCCCGCCGCACGACCCTCGTCGGCGCGGGGTTCGTGGTCGTTCTGGTCGTTCTGCTCCTCGGGTTCATCACCTGGAACGGCATCCAGCTGTTCACGTCGTCCGGCGTCCCGTTCCTCCAGATCTTCTCGCCCGACCTGGGCAGCCCGACGCCGGCGAGCGAACACCACGTTCGGCCTGCTGCCGTTCATCCTGGGCACGCTCGGCGTCATGCTGGTCGCGGCGATCATCGCGACGCCGCTCTCGGTCGGCCTGGCGCTGTTCATGTCCGAGATCGCCCCGAACTGGGCGCGCTCGATCACCCGGCCGGCGATGGAGGTCTTCGTCGGCATCCCGAGCGTCGTCTACGGCTGGCTCGGGCTGACGATCCTCGTCCCGTTCCTGCGGACCAACTTCGCACTCGCTCGGGTTCAGCGTCGGGCTTCAGCTGGTTCGCCGGCTCGCTCGTGCTGGCCCTCATGATCCTGCCGACCATCACGAGCATCTCCTACGACGCGTTCCTCGCGCGTGCCGCGCGAGCTGCGCACCGGCGTCCCTCGCGCTCGGCACCACGCGCTGGCAGACGATCCGCCACGTCCTGCTGCCGGCAGCCGTCGACCGGGCTCGTGACGGCGGTGGTCCTGGGCATGATGCGGGCCGCCGGCGAGGCGCTGGCGGTCCAGATGGTGATCGGCAACCGCCCGGTCATCCCCACCGCGCTGACCCAGCCGATCACGACCCTGACCAGCCAGATCACGCTGGACATGGGCAACACGGTCGCCGGTCGAGCCGTGGAACGAGGCGCTCTGGACGATGGGCCTCGTGCTCCTGGTCATCTCGTTCACGTTCGTCGCTGATCGTGCGCCGCGTCGGGCGCCGCGGAGCGATGCGATGAGACCGCGCCCTGCTGGCCGACCGCATCGCGACCGGCGTCCTGTGGGCGATCGCCATCCTCGTGGTGACGGTCCTGCGTCGCGATCATCGCCCACTTCCTGCTGGCCGCCGTCGGCATCCTCAACCCGTCGTTCCTGTTCGGGGCACCGAGCGACACCGAGATCGGCGGCATCGGGCCGATCCTCTGGAACTCGATCTACATGCTCGTGCTGACCCTGCTCTTCACGGTGCCGCTGGGCATCCTCGGCGGGATCTACATGGCCGAGTACGCCGGCGCAGGGTCGGGTCACCAACTCGATCCGCTTCAGCCAGGAGCTGATCAGTTCGGTCCCGTCCATCGTCGTCGGCCTGTTCGGCCTCGCGCTGTTCGTGAACGCGCTGCACTTCGGGTTCTCGGCGCTCGAGCGGCGCGCTCGCGCTGACGGTCTTCAACCTGCCGCTGATGGCCCGCCTGTCCGAGCAGGCGATCCGAGCGGTTCCCGACGACGAGCGGCAGGCCAGCCTGGCGCTCGGGCACGACCAAGTGGGAGACGATCGTCCACGTCGTGCTCCCGATCGCGATCCCGGGCATGGTCACTGGCGTGATCCTGACCGCGGGCCGGATCTTCGGTGAGGCCGCCGCGCTGATCTTCACGGCCGGCCTGGCCACGCCGACGGCTTACGACTTCAGCAACTTCAACCTGTCCGACCCGCCCTCGCCGTGGAGCCCGTTCCACCCCGCGACGACGCTGTCCGTCTACATCTGGAAGATCAACTCCGAGGGCCTCGGCCAATACGTTCGCGAGATCGCGGACACCACGTCGGCGGTCCTCGTGCTCTTCGTGCTCTTCTTCAACCTGGGCGCTCGCGGTCTCGGCCGGACGCTCCAGAAACGGATCACCGGTGCCTGAACAGACGACCGTGGATCTCCCCGACCCGGAGGAACCGATGGCCACGACGACACCCACGCCGCTCCGCCCGACCGAGGAGCTCTCGGCGAAGGCGGCCAGGCTGGAAGCCGACCTGCTCAATGCCCCGCCGCCGGCGGCCGCCGAGCCGATCACCGAGACCGACAAGCTGGCGATGACCGGCGTCGACATCTACTACGGCAGCCACAAGGCCGTGCGCGACGTGAACCTGCGGGTCCAGGCGAACGCCATCACCGCCTTCATCGGTCCGTCCGGCTGCGGCAAGAGCACGGTCCTTCGCTGCTTCAACCGGATGAACGACCTCATCCCAGGCGCGCAGGTCGACGGCAAGGTCACCCTCGACGGTCAGGACATCTATGCCGCGGGCGTCCAGCCGGTCGAGGTCCGACGACGGGTCGGCCTCGTCTTCCAGCGGCCCGAACCCGTTCCCGATGTCCATCTACGAGAACGTCGCCTACGGCCCGCGGCGGACGGGCGCATCAAGGACCGGGGACCCTCGACGAGATCGTCGAGCGCTCGCTCCGCCGCGCCGCGCTCTGGGACGAGGTCAAGGACGACTACCGCAAGAAGTCGGCCTGTCGCTGTCCGGCGGCCAGCAGCAGCGGCTGTGCATCGCCCGGACGCTGGCGACCGACCCGGAGGTCGATCCTGATGGACGAGCCCGTGCTCCGCGCTCGACCCGATCGCGACCCTCCAGATCGAGGAGCTGATGGCCGAGCTGCGCGCCAGCTACACCATCGTGATCGTGACCCACAACATGCAGCAGGCGTCGCGCATCAGCGACCGGACCGGCGTTCTTCACGCTCGGCACCGATCGGGCCGGGTACCTCGTCGAGATGGACGACACGACCAGCATCTTCACGAACCCGAAGGACCAGCTGACCGAGGACTACGTCTCCGGCCGGTTCGGCTGAGCCGCGAGGAGACGACCGATGACGCGATCCGGAGCGCCAGGCGACCAGCGACGCCGTGACCGAGCAGTTGAGCGAGATCATCGGCCGCGCCGAGATCCGCGCCGACCGCCGCGGAGCCGCACCCGCCCCGCGAGGGCCTCGATCGCGAGCAGCGCGAGATCAAGGACAGCGTCCTGCGCATGGGCATCATGGTCGAGGAGGCCATCCGCGCGGCGATCAAGGCGCTCGTCGACCACGACGCCGACGCCGCGCTCGGCCGTGATCGCGGGCGACGGCCGCATCAACGAGGCGCAGCGCCACGCGTCCAGCCTCATCGCGCGCGACCATCGCGACCCAGGGCCCGGTCGCGCGCGACCTGCGGTTCCTGCTCTCGCTCGACCACGTGACCTACGAGCTCGAGCGGATCGGCGACCACGCCGCCTCGGTCGCCAAGCAGGCCCGCAAGCTGGCTCCGGACGCGCCGCTCCAGCACAACCTGGACCTGCCGGCGATGGGCGAGATCGCGGCGTCCCTGGTCCACGGGATCCTGCGGGCGCTGGTCGACATCGACCAGGTCGAGGCCCGGGCCGTGGCGGCGCGGGACGACGAGATCGACGACCTGTATCACAAGACCTTCGCCGACGTGCGTCGACCTCATGCGCGCCGACCCCGACAACGTGGAGCGCGGGACGCGGATCCTGTTCGCCGCCCACTACATCGAGCGGATCGGGGACCGCGTGACGAACATCGCGGAGGACGTGGTGTTCCTCGCGAGCGGCGAGGTCGAGGACCTGAATCCGTGACGGACGCTGCCACGGCAGCATCCTGACGGGCTACGCTCAGCCGGACATGACCGAGCTCTACCTGCTTCGCCACGCCCATGCTGGCGACCGCACGACCTACGAGGGGCTCGACGCGACCCGGCCGCTGTCCGAGAAGGGCGAGCGCCAGTCGAACCGACTGGGCACGTTCCTGGCGGGCGTCGGGTTCGTGCCCGACGCCATCATCTCGTCGCCGAAGGTCCGCGCCTACCGCACGGCCGAGCTGGTCGCCATGCACCTTGGGCTTCCGGTCGGGATCGACCCGCGCCTGGGCGAGGCCCTCGAGCCGGAGGACCTCGACGCGATCCTGACCGAGGCCGGGAGACCCGCTTCGGCCCGTGCTCGTCGGCCACGATCCGGACTTCAGCGAGCTGGCCGCCCTGCTCTCGGGTGGCTCCCACCTGCCGATGCGCAAGGGCGCGATGCTGCGCATCGATATCGAGCGTCCGCTCCGGGCCGGGGTCGGGACGCTGCGCTGGCTGTTACCGCCCGACCTGCTCTGATCAGGACCCGGCCGACACCGGGAACGGCAGCGCGATCGGATCCGCGGCGAGACGGCTGCGGCCGTCGCGCGTCGAAGCGATCGAGCCCCAGGTCCGTCACGTCCACCAGGTCGGTCCGGCCGTGGACGGCCAGGTCCGCGGCGACGCGCGCGACACCCGGTCCCCACATCATCCCGTGCCCGCCCGGCGAGGCGACGGTCACGCCCGCGATGACGGCGCCAGCACGGTCGAGGGCCGGGCCGAGGATCGGCAGGTGGTCGGGCGTGTAGTCGATGGTCGCCGCCCAGATACGGCGGAGCCCGAGGTCCCGCGTGACTGGCACGAACCCGGCCAGCCGCTCCCGCATCCGCTCGTAGAAGGACCAGTCGATGCGGCGCGCTTCGCCCGGCTCGTCGTCGGGGTCGCTCCAGCCGAACAGCAGCCCGCCCTCCTCGAGCCGCCAGTAGAGGCCGGCCCCGATGTCGAACACCATCGGCGCACGGTCGACATCGAACGCGGCGTGTGGCTCGAGCACGGCCACCGTGTGGCGGACCGCCCCGGCCGGGATCCGCACGCCGGCCGCCTCGCCGACGGCGCGCAGCGACGGGCCGCCGGTCAGCAGCACGCGCTCGGTCTCGATGGGGCCACGGTCCGTCTCTACCGCGGTAACGCGGGTTCCGCCGTCGGCTGCCGGCGCGGTCCGCAGGCCGGTGAACGTGGTGCGCTCGCGCAGCTCCACACCGGCAGCCTGCATCGCGAGCGAATAGGCCCGGACGTTGCGCGGCGGGTCGATGTGCCCGTCGGTCTCGATGTAGCTCCCGCCGCGATGGCCGGTCGCTGACAGGGTCCCGGCCGTCTCGGCGGCGGATGCGGCGTCGAGCCAGCGCACGGCGAGGCCGTTCGCCTGCTGCATGGCGACCCGCTCACGGCCGGCCCGCTCGTCCTCACCCGTGACCGCGAGGATCAGGTAGCCGAGCTCGCGGAAGCCCGAGTCCGTCCCGTAGGCCGCCTGCTGGCCGCGATAGAAGTCGATCGTCCAGCGGCCGAGGGCGACCGTGGCGGGCGTGCCGCCCTGTGCGCGGACGATGCCGGCGGCACGGGAGGAGGCGCCCATCCCGGCCAGCCCGCGCTCGACGACCACGACCCGGTCCAGGCCCGCGGCCTTCGCGAAGACCGAGGCCCAGCCGCCGACCGTCCCCGCCCCGACGACCACCAGGTCCGCGCGCTCGGTCATGTCCGACACCTCCGTCCGTGGCTCGACCGCGAGGATAGGCCGCAGGCGGCCGGGGGGCGGGCGACGTCGCGCGCCGTGCGCCGGCCGTCAGCCGTCGAGCGCCGCCGCCTCCACGCAGACCGCCGCGACGCCGAGGCGCGCCAGCCGGTCGTAGGTCGCCCGCCGCCGGACGGTCCAGGCCGCCACCTCGAGCCCGGCCGCCCCGGCCATCGCCATCGTCGCCTCGTCGATGGCCTCGAACCAGACCGAGACCCCGCGGCAGCCGATCCGGGTCGCGGTCGCCACCACGTCGGCATCCAGCGTCTCGCTGTTGAGCCAGCGCGACCACGCCGGCGCCAGCCCGCCGACCCGCTCGAGCGTCGCGGGCTCGAACGAGGACACCACCGTGTCGCGCAGGTCCGCGCCACGCGCGGCCGCCAGCACCTCGACGACGGCGCGGTCGTGCGTGCCCTTGAGCTCGACGTCGAGGAACGCGCGCCGGGCCACCGCGGCCAGCAGGTCGACCAGCGCCGGGACGCCGTGCGTCTCGAGGGTCGCGGCGGTCAGGGCGTCCACGCGGTCGGGTCGTCCCTGGACGCGCTCGAGCGTCTCGTCGTGGATGACCACGGGCACGCCGTCCGACGAGCGCCGGACGTCGAACTCGAGCCCGTCGCAGCCGGCGATCGCGAGGGCGGCCGTCATCGCCTCGATGCTGTTCTCGGGGGCGTGCCGCCAGTCGCCCCGATGGGCGAGCCGGAGCGTTCGGGCGCGGACCTGCATCCCGCCTACCCGATCTCGAGGTGCGCGCTGATGCCCAGGTGGTCGCTCGGGTAGACCGTCGGGTCGAGCGGGTCGGGTCGGTCGAACGCGAGCCGCGCATCGACGACGCGGACCGCGCCGCGCAGCCAGATGTAGTCGAGGCAGTCCGGGTCGCCGTCGGTGTCCATGGCCGGCGCCTGGAGCCCGGACGGCCATGTGACGGCTGGTTCCGTGCCGTTGGCCGCCGCGTAGGCGGAGACGAACCCGGCCGCGCGCATCCGCGCGTAGGTAGGCTCGGCCGGATCGGCGTTGAAATCGCCCATCGCGATGACGGCATCGACCGACGGCGCGTCGTCCAGCCAGGCGAGGAGCGCGGCTGCTTGCTCATCCCGCTGCGCGGCGCCGTCCACCGTGTGGTGGAGATGGGTGACGACGACCAGCACGCTCGCGCCGCCCGGGAGCACCACGACCGCGCGATGCGCCGACCGGCCCAGCCCGAGGTCCAGCCGGTCGACAGCGGTCGCGGCCAGCGGTTCCTTCACGAGGAGGCTGTTGCCGTACTCCGGCCGGCCGGCCCAGCCGCGGACCGCGCCATACCGGCCCTCGCCGGCGGCCCCGATCAATCGGTCCTGCTGCATCACGTAGACCACCTCCTGGAGACCCAGGAGGTCGGGCTGGAGCGCGGCCATGTCCGCGAGCAGCAGCGGCAGCCGCTCCGGCCAGCGGTCGGCGAGGTTCAGGATGTTGAGCGTCGCGACGTGGAGTCGGTCCATCGGTCCCTCGGCTGTCAGTCGGATCCGGCGATGGGGATGGCGAACGAGAACGTCGAGCCGACGCCTTCCTCGGACTCGACCCAGATCCGCCCGCCGTGCTGCTCGATGACGTGGCGCGAGATGGCCAGCCCGAGGCCGGTGCCGCTGGCCTCGCCACGGACGCGGGCCCGGTCCACCTTGTAGAAGCGCTCGAAGACGCGTGCCTGGGCCGCCTTGGGGATGCCGACCCCGTGGTCGATGACCGAGGTGACGATCGAGCCGTCCTGGGCCACGACCCGGACGGCCACTTCACCGCCGTCGGGGCTGAACTTGACCGCGTTGTGGACGAGGTTCACGAGCACCTGCCCGAGCCGGTCCTCGTCGCCGCGGACCAGCGCCACTTCGTCGGGCGCATCCACGCGGAGGGCGACGCCCCTGACGGTCGGCGAAGAGGCGCAGGCGTTCCACCGACGCGACCGCCAGGGTCGGCATGTCGACCCGGTCGAGGACGCCCAGGCTCCGCCCGCTCTCGATCCGGGAGAGGTCGAGGAGCTCGTTGACCATCTGGACGATATGGCCGGTCTCGACCTCGATCTTGTCGATCCGGTCGCGCATCTTCGCGGGGATGGCATCGCCCGCGGCGATCGCCTCGCGGGTCAGCGTCTCCGCCAGCAGGCTCACGGTCGTGAGCGGGGTCCGCAGCTCGTGCGACAGGTTGTCGATGAACTCGGTCCGGATCTGCTGGAGGCGGCGCAGCTCCGAGACGTCCTCGAGGATCATCCAGACGCCACGGACCGACGACCGACGCGTCCGGACGACGAGCACCGCGGCATCCGGGCGCAGGCGGACCTCGCCGGACCCCGATCCGTTCTCGTAGGTGGACTCGACGATCGCGTCGATCCGCGAGTCGATGAAGGCGCTGGTGACGGTCATCGATCGAAGGGTCCCCGGCGCGCGGTCGAGGAGGACGTGGGCCGGGCCGTTGGCGGACTCGATCCGGCGATCCTCGCCGACCCGGATGATCCCCAGCTCGGTCAGGTCGATCAAGGTCGCGAGGTCGCTCCGGGCGTCGTCGAGCTCGCGCGCGGCCTCGTCGGCCTCGGCCATCAGGCGGCGGACCTGTCCCGGGGGGTCGGCGCTCGCCGCGCGACCCTTGGTCAGCCCGCGGATCTCCTCCAGGTCGCGGCCGCGCTTGACGGCAGTCCAGACGGCGACCGCGAGGAGGACGAGCAGGACGAGGACGACCAGCGGCTCCACGGGTCGAGCATGGCATACCAGGCAGGGCGCATCAGCGGCTCCCGGCGGGGCGCCGGACCCGCGGGCCCGACCCGCTCGCCAGCAGCCACGGCCGCCACGGCGCGCTGAGGGCGTCGAACGCCGCCGGGGCGAACGCGTGGCGCAGCACCAGCAGATGGCCCAGCCGCCCGGCCGCCAGCCGTGCCCGCGCCCGCTCCGCGGCCGGAAGCCCGGCCGGGACGGCGGCCGCGGCGTCGCGTGCCGCGAGGATCGCGGAGATCCGCAGGGCGTCCTCGTCGTCCGGCGACGCGTCCGGTGGCCATGGGTCGTCGGTGCCGCGCAGGTCGGCGCCCGTCGCCGCGAGGCGTCGCAGCCCGTCCGCGTCCAGTCGGCCGATCCGCTCGAGGAGCGCCTCGACCGCCGAGGTGTTCGGACCGTAGCGCGGCTGACCGATGGCGGCGTCCCAGCCCCGCGTGAGCCGCTCGTGGGCGCGCTCTCGGAAGGGCTCGGTCAGGAGCTCGTCGAGGAACCGGCCGAGGACCAGCTCCGTGGCATAGCCGTCGATCGCATCGCGGATCGTCGGGCGGTCCGCGCCCGGCGGGAGGCGGCCGTCGACCGCGCCCTCGACCTCGTCAAGAGCCGCGCGCTGCTCGGGCGGGAGGAACCGCCGGATCGTGGCCCCGAACGCGATCGGCGGCGGTTCGGCCAACGCCAGGCGGTCGATCTCCGTCGGTGTGAGGGCTGCGACGCGGTCGAGGAAGCGGTCGATGAGCGTCGCCTGGTCAACGGGCCGGCGCGTGGTCGGCGCAGCGCGGGCGGCCGGTGCCGTCGCGCCCTCGCGGGCATGCCAGGTGCGATGCCCGTCGCCACGCGGACCGACGCCGTGGCGCAGGCCGCGCTCGCGGTCGTAGCGCGCGCGGAGCGCCGGGTCACTCAACCAGTCGTGGGCGACGTTGATGCGCTTCGCCTGCTCGAGGCCGTCGGGGCCGGCGACGTCGGGGTGGTGCCGCCGCAGGAGGGCGCGCCAGGCGACCTCGATCGCCTCCGGGCTCGCGTCGGTCGGCAGGCTGAGCCGGGAATAGAGGTCGTCGGCGGGCAGGGCAGGCTGCGGCATGGTGCCCATCCTAGTGTTCCCGACACGCGGACCGCCCGCTATGCTCCGCCGGATGCGGGCCGGGTCCAGGCACCCGGGCCGCGGGAGGATGGGACCGTGAGCTTCATGAAGCGCGCGCAGGACATGGCCAAGGGGGCGGCCGAGCAGGCCCAGGTGGCGGCCGGCCAGGCGAAGGTGAAGGCCGGCGAGGTGGCTGCGTCGCCAACCAGAAGGCCGCCGACCCGCGACGCAGGAGCGGTTCAACAAGAGCGCTCGCGAGGCGATGGGGATGGCCCGCCGCGGCGTCTCCACCGTCGTCGAGCGGATCGACCCGGGGACCCTCGCCGAGGTCATCGTCAAGGCCACCGCGCTCCAGGAGATGACCAACGCGTCGCTGCGCAGGAAGGGCTCGCCGTACCGCATCACGGAGATCTCGATCTCGGCCTCGATCCCGCCCGGGGTGACCTTCACGATCGGGCGCATCGACGCCCTGGAGGAGACACTGACTGGCCAGGAGGTCTCGTCGGAGGCGCTGGTCGAAGGGCTGCCGGAGGACGCCGACGCGGTCATCGCGCTCGACGGCACCACGCTGGACCGGAAGGGCCTCGGCGAGGTCCGCGCCGCGCTCGCGGCCGAGCTGCCCGAGGAGCTCGGCGGGCCGTCCTGAGCCGGGTCAGCGCGGCGCGGTGAGGAGCGCCTCGACCTCCTCGATCGAGCGGCGTCGCACGCTCGCCTGTCGCCCGGTCCGTGACCTCGATGCCGCCCGCCGCGAGCGACCGGGGCGACACGGTCAGGATCGTGGGCATGCCGAGCAGCTCGGCGTCGGTGAACTTGACCCCGGGCGACTCGTCGCGGTCGTCCCACAGGATCTCGTGCCGCGTGCCGGCGTCCTTGGCCAGGTCGTGGAGGCGCTCGGCGATCTCGATCACCCGCGGCTCCTTCGCCCCGCCGATCGATACCAGGTGGGCCGCATAGGGCGCGACCTCCGCCGGCCAGACGATCCCCTTGTCGTCGTGGTGCGCCTCGACGATGCAGGCCACGTTGCGCCCGAGCCCGATCCCGTACGAGCCCATCACGATCGGGTGGCGCACGCCGTCCTCGCCCAGGTATACCGCGCCGAACGCGTCGGTGAACTCCGTGCCGAGCTTGAAGATGTTGCCGACCTCGATCCCCTTGCGGAGCTTCACCGGCGAGCCGCAGTTCGGGCAGGGGTCGCCATCGCGGGCATTCGTGATCTCGGCGACGTGGTCCGGCGTGTAATCGCGCGGGACGTTGACGTTCCTCACGTGCCAGCCGGGCCGGTTCGCGCCAGCGACGAGGTTCGGCGAGCGGGCGACGAGCTCGTCGACGACGACGATCGCGTCGCGGGCACCGAGCGGCGAGCCGTAGCCGGCCTCCATGCCACGGGACTTGATCTCCTCGACGGTCGCCGGCCGGAGGCCCTTGCGCGCCTTCACGAGGTTGACGAGCTTCGTCTCGTTGACGTCGTAGTCGCCACGCACGATGGCCACCACGAATCGATCGTCGCCGGTGACGAAGAAGGCGGCCTTGGCGGTCTTCGACTTCGGGACGCCGAGGAAGGTCGTCAGCGCGTCGATCGTCGTGACGTCGGGCGTCTCGACATCCTCCATCGGCAGGAGTGACTCGGGCGCGGGATCGGGTTTGCCGACGACCGCGATCTGCTGGTTGTCGGAGAAGTCGCACGCGTCGCAGATGACGAGGGTGTCCTCACCGAAGTCGTTGACGACCATGAACTCATGGGCCCCGGTGCCTCCCATGATCCCGACGTCGGAGCGGACCATGATCGCGTCGAGACCGAGCCGCTCGAAGATCCGCTCGTAGGCGACGCGGTGCTTGTCGTAGCTCACGTCGAGCCCGGCGTAGTCGAGATCGCAGGAATAGGAGTCCTTCATGACGAATTCGCGAACCCGGATGAGGCCGCCACGGGCGCGCGGCTCGTCTCGGAACTTCGTCTGGAAGTGGTAGACGATCATCGGCAGCTGGCGGTAGCTCTGGACGACGTCGCGGAGAAGGATGGCGACGACCTCCTCGTGGGTCATCGCCAGGACCATGTCGCGCTCGCCGCGATCCTTGAACCGGACCAGCTCCGGCCCGATCTTTGCGTAGCGCCCACTTTCCTTCCAGACCTCGGCCGGGTGGACGACGGGCATCTCCATCTCCTGCCCGCCGATGGCATCGATCTCATCGCGGATGACCTGCTCGACGCGGTCGCTGACGCGCTTGCCCAGCGGCAGCAGCGAATAGATGCCCGATCCGAGCTGGCGGACGTAGCCGGCGCGCAGCAGCAGGCGATGCGACGGCATCTCCGCATCGGCGGGGTCGTCGCGGAGCGTGGCGAAGAACAGGCGGGAGAGTCGCATGGGCGACAAGGATAGCCGCCGCGCTGCCGGGCGCGGGTTCATCCGTTCCGGAGGAGGCGACGCGGCGGCCCGAACCGGTACCATCACGCCGCCCGTTGCCCTGGGCGCCCCTGTCCGGAGGTCCGCCAGCTCCCCGTGGAAGGCGTCACGCTCTCCCTGCTCGCCATCGTCGTGCTGGCGGTCATCTTCGACTACATCAACGGGTTCCACGACACGGCCAACGCGATCGCGACCTCAGTCGCGACGCGGGCCCTTCGCCCGAGCCACGCCATCCTCATGGCGACGACCTTCAACTTCATCGGCGCCTTCGCGGGTACGGCCGTCGCCAAGACCATCGGGTCGGGCCTCGTCGACGACCAGACCACCACCGACACGATCATCATGGCCGCGCTCATCGGCGGGATCACCTGGGACCTGATCACCTGGTACTTCGCGGTCCCCAGCTCGAGCTCGCAGGCCCTGATCGGCGGGCTCATCGGCGCGACGATCGTCGCCGCGGGCACTGGCGCGCTGAACATCGAGGGCATCGTCAACAAGGTCCTCGTCCCGAGCCTGACATCGCCGCTGATCGGGTTCGTCGGCGCCTTCCTGCTGATGCTCGCGCTCTACTGGATCTTCCGGAAGGCGAAGCGCAAGCCGATGGCCCGTATCTTCCGCCGACTCCAGGTGGTGTCGGCCGGGTACATGGCCTTCGCCCATGGCTCCAACGACGCCCAGAAGACGATGGGCATCATCACGCTGGCCCTGTTCTCGGCCGGCGTGATCCCGACCAACGATGTGCCTCCCTGGGTCATCATCGTGTCGGCCACGGCGATCTCGCTCGGGACGGCGGTCGGAGGCTGGCGGATCATGCACACCATGGGCCAGCGCGTCGCGGAGCTCGAGCCCGATCCACGGATTCGCGGCCGAGACGACCGCCGCGACCGTCCTGATCGGCACGGCGCATTTCGGCATGCCGGTCTCTACCACCCATGTGATCTCGAGCGCGATCATGGGCGTCGGCTCGGCTCGCGGGGCCAAGGGCGTCCGCTGGGGCGTGGCGCGCTCGATCCTGCTGGCCTGGGTCGTCACTCTGCCCGCGTCAGGCACCATCGCGGCCCTGACCTGGGTCGTCCTGAACTTCTTCGGGATCGGCGTAGTTTGATCGTGCCCTTCCTCGCCATCGACCACTGGAGGCACCTGCCATGACGTTCCGACTCCTGCCGAAGGACGTCCGGTTCTTCGAATTGTTCGTTGCCGATGGCGAGAACCTCCAGGCGGCCGCGACCCGTCTCGACGAGATGATCACGACCTACGATCGGCTGGATGAACGAGTGGCGGAGATCCAGGTCCTCGAGCATCGCGGCGATGAGATCGACCGGGAGATCTCGCAGCGACTCGAGGACGCGTTCATCACGCCCTTCGACCGCGAGGACATCCACGAAATGACCGTCAGGCTCGACGACGTGGTCGACGGTATCCAGGCCACCGCTGAGACCTTCGTCATCTACGGCATCACGCAACCCACCGATGAAGCCCGCCAGCTCGCCGGGATCCTCAAGCACCAGTCCGACCATCTCGTGGATGCGCTCCGGAGCCTTGAGGGGCTCAAGGGCGTCGACACGCACCTGGTCAAGGTCCACGACCTCGAGCACCAGGCGGACACGTTGTCCCGCGCCGCCGTGGCGAAGCTCTTCCGTGGCGGGGCCGACCCGCTCGAGGTCATCAAATGGCGCGACATCTATCGCGAGATGGAGGACGCGATCGACGCCGCAGAGGACGCCGCGGAGGCCATCGAGCGGATGTACCACAAGGCGACCTGACCTCGACGAGAGGGCCGCTAACGGCAGCAGGCGCGTCGGCCCACCATCCCTACCGATGCCGTCTGGACCCCCCAGGAGGACGGCGCCGTGGGAGCGCCAAGCTCCCTCGTCCTCGACCCTTTCCAGTGATGCCCAGGTGCCACGACGGCATGGCATCACCGTCGCCGAGCTCCAGCCAGCGAACGGCGTAGGCGATGCGGACCGGCCCGAAGCACCGCGGTCTCGTCGATCATCGGCCCGACGAACGTGAAACGCCTCCCGTTCGAAGGAGGCGGTGAGGGAGCGGCGGGATCGGATGGGCTCGAGCTGCCGGCGGACCGCATCGATCTGCCGGCCGAAGGAGATGTCATCCCAGATCGTCTCCGTCGGCACCGATCCGCGCATCCGGCGCAGGACCTGGAGAGCGTCCAGCGCCAACGCCCGCTGGGGCGTCGGCGCCGGCGCGGGAGCGGGAGCACCGTCCGGAGGGAGGAGTCCCGCGGACGGCCCGAGAGCATCGAGGGTCGGCTCGTCGCCGGTCCGCGACCCTCGCGGCGGGCGGGAACCGGGCGGACGAGCGACCATCGACATGCACGCAGTCTCGAAGGGCGACGTCAACGGCACCTTATCGGCGGGTGAACAGTTCGGCCGGGCGCGGGCGCCCACCGGTCAGGCGCCGTCGGCGGTCAGGCCGGTCGGCGGAACACGTAGCCGACGCCGCGCACCGTGTGGATGAAGGCCGGATGGCCGGCGTCCTCCTCGATCTGACTGCGCAGCCAGTGGACGTGGACGTCGACCGTGCGCGTCTCGCCCGCGTAGTCGTAGCCCCAGACGTGCTCGAGCAGCTGGTCGCGGGTGAAGACCTGGCCGGGGTGGCGGATGAGGAACGCCAGCAGCTCGAACGCCTTGGGCTTGATCGGCAACACGTCGCCGTCGCGCAGCAGGCGATGCCCGCCCAGGTCGGCCTGGACCCTGCCGAGGTCGATGACGGCAGGTGGCCCGTCGACCGCGACGCTCTGCTCGGAACGGCGGAAGATGGCCCGGATCCGGGCCGTGAGCTCGCGCAGGCTGAACGGCTTCGTCACGTAGTCGTCGGCGCCGAGCTCGAGACCGACGACCTTGTCCAGCTCGGAGTCCTTGGCGGTGAGCATGACGATCGGCACGCCCGACTCGGCGCGGATGATGCGGCAGACCTCGATGCCGGACAGCTCTGGCAGCATCAGGTCGAGCAGGACGAGGTCGGGGCGCTCGGCGCGGAACTTGGCGAGGGCCTCCCGGCCGTCGGCGGCCGCTACGACCCGGAATCCGTCGGCTTCGAGCGCGTCGACCAGCGTCTCGCGCAGGGTGGGCTCGTCGTCGACGACGAGGATCGTTCGTGCCATTCAAGGCTGATGATAGGGACCCGTGTTAACGCACGGTTCATGGCTGGAGGCGCGGTGAACCCGTTCCGGGCTGCCGGTGCCTCTATGTGTATGAGATGACCGACCGACCGACCGCCATCCCGAGCGATCTCGCGACGCACGTCGAGCCAGCGCTGGTGGACGCGACGCTGACCGCCTTCGTCATCGAGCACTACGACCGATTGCTCGGGTTGGCCAGGCTCGTCTGCCGCGATGTCGCCGACGCCGCAGACGCCGTCCAGCTCGGCCTCGAGCATGCCTGGCGGAGGCGGGACACGCTTCGCGATGGCGACCGGCTGCGCCCGTGGCTTGACCGGATCGTCGTCCGCGAAGCGATCCGCATCAGTCGCCGGCGGACCTCATGGTTCCATCGGATCACCTCGACGTCGGCCGAGGTCGGCTGGCTCGAACCAGCGGCACCAGGTGCCGACGTCGAACCGGCACTGTCCGCGCTTCGCGAATCCTTCGCCCGCTTGCCGGCAGACCAGCGAGCCGTCGTCGCGCTCCATCACCACCTTGGCTACTCCGTCGCCGAGACCGCGGGGATCGTCGGCGCACCGGTGGAGACCGTACGGACGAGACTGCGACGCGCCACGGATCGACTTCGTCGCGATGTCGAGGAGGGCGACCGATGACCGACCCGCGATTTGACGACCAGCTGGCGAGCTTCCTTCGCTGGCAGGCGGCCCAGACGGCCGGGGCACCGGTGGCGACCGACGTCGCCGCTCGCCTTGGCGATGCGATCGGCCGACCACAGCGTTCCAGGGTCAGGCCCCTCCGCCTGATCCTGGTGGCATCACTCGTCGTTGCCGCCTTGATCCTGGTCGGCATCACGCTGGCGGGCGCATTCCGACCGCGGCCGCCGTTCCAGCTGCCAGAAGGGATGATCGTCGTGCCCGTCGACGGCTGCGGCCTCGACGGGGTCGACCCCGCGACCGGCCATCACCTCACGATCGCGTCTCACATCCCGGGTTGTCCACCCGACCCGCAGTCGCGGTCCTGGCGCGGTCTCGAATACACCTCCGTCGCCGCGACGGCCGACCTGCACACCATCGCGTACGCCCGCGAGCAGACGTGCGGCCTCTCCTGCGATACGTCGTCCGCCGACGGCATCGCCGCACAGGGCGTCTATCTCGTCGACCTCTGGACCGGCGCCTCCAGGCGCATCGACCCGTGCGTGGACGTGCGCTGTTCGTACTCCAGTGTCGCCGTGTCACCCGACGGCACGTCGGTCGCCTACAGCTACCGCGACCGCGGGGCGTGGGGCGCGGAGCCAGGCCCGGATGTCCTCGTCATCCGCGATGTGTCGACGGGCGACGCGAGCCGGATCGAGGGCAACGACGAGATCTGGGACCTCCACTGGTCACCAGACGGTCGGCGCCTCGCCTTCTTCAGCGCCCCGCTGTGCGGCGGCTGCGATGTCCCGCAGCGCGTGGAGGTCGTCGATGCCGACGGGCGTGGACGTCATGTCGTCACCGACGCTCCAGGTGCCGGCCTCGTGGCATGGCGCGCAGACTCGCAGTCGCTCCTGGTCGGGTCTGACGGGGCGCCCGACGGCGGGACCAGCCTGCTCCGGGTGGTCGACGTGGCGGACGGTTCGAGCCGGACGCTCCTGGAGATGGCGGCCCTGCCGAACCTCCTGCCGTCGCCCGATGGTCATCGCATCGCGCGCACCAGCTACGAAGGCTCCGTCTGGCTGATCGACGACGACGGCACTCGACAGCGCCAGGTCGGGGATGCCGCCAGCGCCATCTACCCGGTCGACTGGTCGCCAGACGGCCGACAGCTCCTCCTCTGGTCGTCGCCCGAGTCGCCGGACGCCGTCCCCGAGGTGCTGATACTGGATGACGTCGATGGCTCGACCCCGCGACCGCTCCCGATCGGCACCCGACCGCTGGCCTGGCTTCCGTTCAGACCCTGACCGTGGCGTCGCCGCGCGATCAGCCCTCGCCGCCGAGGCGCTTCGGCAGCTCGTTGAAGTACTCGACGAAATCGGTGCAGCGCCCGTCGCCGTCGAAGCGGAGCGTCCAGAGGTTGTAGTAGACGGTCCGCGGCGAGCCATCGGGCTGGAAGTAGTGGCTCTCGCCGACCGCCACGGCGCGGTCGCCCTCGACGGCGAACGGCTCGTAGCGTGCCGTCCAGGAGCCCGGCGCGTCCTGGTTCTCGACCTCGATCCAGTCGGCGACGATCGCGGCGCGTCCCCGGATCGGCTCGGGGTCATACGCGTGATAGCGATGCGAGGCGTCCTCGGAGAAGAGGTCGCCGATCCTGACCGGGTCGTAGGTCCGCCAAGCCTCGACGTAGCGGTCGAGCCAGGCCTGTACGTCGTCGTGGGTCACGAATCGGTCTCCTTCGGTTCGATGGTGCGCCGAGCGTCCCGGACGAACATGACAGGGCGCGTCATGGTCGCCGGGGTCGTCGTCACGCCTCGGGCAGGATCTCGATGGCGCGGTCCAGACGCTCGAGCGTCCGGTCGCGGCCCAGCGCGACGAGCGTGTCGAAGAGCGGCGGCGTGGCCGTTCGACCGGTCACCGCGACCCGGATGGCCATGAAGAGATCGCCCGCCTTCCAGCCGCGCTCCTCGGCGAGCGCCCGGAGCGGCGGCTCGAGCTCGTCGGCCTCGAAGGACACCGCGCCGGTCTCGGCGATGACCTTGCGGGCGGCCGTCAGGCCCGCGGACGTGGTCGGGGCGTCCCAGCGCTTCGGGACGAGCGTCTCGACATCGACCGGCACCGTCTCGACCCACAGGAACCCGACCAGCGCCCCGATCGCGCCGAGCGTCGGGAGCCGTTCCTGGACCACGGGGAGCAGCGAGCGGATCTCGTCGTCGGACGGCATGCGGTCGATCCGGCCCTCGGCCAGCTCGGTCTCGACGAACGGCCGCAGCCGCTCGATGAGCTCGTCGGGATCGAGGCGGCGGATCCACTGGCCGTTCAGCCATTCGAGCCGCTCGCGGTCGAAGACGGCGCCGCCCTTGTGGATGGCGTCGATGTCGAACAGCGCCGACGAGCTCGTCGATCGCGAAGACCTCGTCCTCGGTCTTGCTCGACCAGCCGAGCAGCGCGAGGTAGTTGACCAGGGCCTCGCGCAGGAACCCCTCGGCGATGTAGTCCGAGACCGCCGTCTGGCTCTTGCGCTTGCTCATCTTCGTGCGGTCCGGGTTGAGGATCAGCGGCAGATGGGCGAAGCGCGGCTCCGGGTGGCCGAGCGCGCGGAACAGCAGGATGTGCTTCGGCGTGTTCGAGAGGTGGTCCTCGCCGCGGATGACATGGCTGATGCGCCATCTCGGCGTCGTCGACGACCACCGTGAAGTGGTAGAGCGGGCTGCCGTCGCCGCGGACGATGACGAAGTCCCCGCCGAGGTTCGCGACGTCGATCTCGACGCGGCCGCGGACGATGTCGTCGAAGGCGACGACGCCCTCCCCGACCCGGAAGCGCAGCGCGCCGCGCCGGCCCTCGGCCTCGCGGGCGGCCCGCTCCTCCGGCGTCAGCGTCGCGCAGCGGCCGACGTACTTCGGCGGGAGCTTCGCCGCCTCCTGGGCGGCGCGGTCGGCGGCCAGCTCCTCGGGCGTGCAGTAGCACGGATAGACGCGGTCCTCCGCGAGGAGGCGCTCGGCCGCCGCTGCATACAAGGGAAGGCGCTGCATCTGCCGATAGGGCGCGTGGGGGCCGCGAGCGGCCTCGCCGGCGACCTCCGGACCCTCGTCCCAGCCCAGGCCGAGCCAGTGCAGGCCATCGAGGATGTCCGTCTCGTACGCGAGCGTGCCACGCGCCTGGTCGGTGTCCTCGAGGCGCAGGATGAACGTGCCGCCGACGTGGCGGGCGAACAGGTAGTTGAAGAGCGCGGTCCGGGCGGTCCCGATGTGCAGCGGTCCGGTCGGGCTCGGGGCGATCCGGACGCGCACCGGCGCGGTCGAGGCCATCACGCGCTCAGCGGGCCACCGCGGCGGGGACCTTGTGGAACAGGTCCGGGTCCGCGTCGCCGGGGAGGACGCGGACGAGCCCCGCCGGTCGGAGCCCGAGCGTCGCGCGACCGCGTGGCCCATCCAGCGTCAGCGAATCGAGCGACTCGGAGCGGGCGAGGATCGTGACGTGGGCGCCCGGCATCAGGGCGCGGGCCTCGAGATAGGAGAGCAGGCCGGCATCCTCCTCGGCCTCCTCGGTGATCCGGTAGATCGTGGCGTGGTCGCCGGCGCTCATCTTGCTGAGCGGGGTCCCGGCCGGGCGGCGCTTGGCGATCTCGGCGTCGATCGGGTTGCCGTGCGGGCAGGTCTCGGGATGTCCGAGCATCTCGTCGAGGCGCGCCTCGACGCGTGGCGAGATCGCGCCCTGCAACCGCATGGCCTCGTCGTCGGACTCCGCCCAGCCCAGGCCGATGACGGTGGTCAGCAGCCACTCGAGGAGCGCGTGTCGCCGGAAGATGGCGTCCGCGGCGGTCCGACCCGCGGTCGTGAGATGGAGGTCGCGCCCGCTGTCGGCATGGGCGACGAGCCCATCGGCCAGGAGGCGGCGGAACATCTCGCTGGCGGCCTGGGTCGTGACCCCGAGGCTCCGCGCGACCTGTGCCGCGGTGACCCGGCCGCCCTCGGCCGTCCCGGTCATGACCCGGAGCGCCAGCAGGTATTGCTGCGCGGCCGTGGAGAGCTCGTGGGAGCCGGGGCGGGATGGCATGCCCTCAGGATACGGGACCGGCCCTCGGTGGCATCGTGCGCACGCGGCGGGCCACGGCGACCCCCACGCCGACCAGCCAGGCGACCACGATCGTCGCCCCGAGCGCGGTCGCGCGGACCTCGAGCTCGGCGGCCTCGCCCGTCGCCGACAGGATGAGCGCGGTCGGGACCGCGGCGACGACGACGGCGATCGCACCGGCGGCGGCGAGCGCCGCGAGCCTCGGGACCAGCAGGAGCAACCCGAGCAGCCCGACGGCGGCGATCGGCTGGATGAAGCTGGTGGTCGTACCGTCGCACGAGGCCGCGAACCGGCTGCAGCCGGTGAGCTCGCCGATCAGCCAGCCGATCCCGAGGGCCAGCGGCAGCCATCCGACGATCGCCTGCACGAACCGCCAGCGCCCGTGGGCCGTCCGCTCGTCGGTCAGCGCCCGGCCGAGGTCCGCGGCCGCCGCTCCGAGGTCCGGTGCGGCCCCGCCGGCCGCGCTGTCGGACGCGGACGGCTCCCCGCGTGGACTGGCCGTGGGTCGAGGGGCTGCCCGGGGTGGCGTGGGCTCGGTCGCTTCGGCCGGGCCGGCGGTCGCGCGCCACCAGGACGACGTCGTGTGCTCGGGTGGCGGCGGTTCCGGGGCCGAGCCGGGCGCGGCGTCGCTGGTCCTCTCCCGCGGTCGAGGCGCCCGGCGCGGGGGCACTCCCGGGGTCGGCATGCGTTGCGTCGGTCGCCTCGTCGCTCGCGGCCTCTGCCGCGGCGGCGCGTCGGGCGGTGGCGTCCCGGCCCGGCCCGCGGCCGCCCGCCGGGCACGCGCCTGGTACTCCGGTCCGTGCTTGCGCGGGTCCGCGTACTCCTTCGGGTTGATCGTCCAGTAGGTCCCGCTGGTCGTGCCGTACCAGCTGGCGCCGCCCCAGTCCGGCTCGAACTGGCTCGCGTCGGCGCCGTCGTACGACGTCGAGCCGAGGGTGGCCTTGCCCTTCGAGCGGGATCCGGGCGTGCCGGTGGTGTCGCCCGTCGAGCCGGTCCCGTTGGTCGGGCCGGTCGAACCGGTCGAGCCCGGCGGCTTCGTCTGCCCGCTCGAGCCGGGACGCCCCGGTGCCCGATGCCGACCCGCTCCCGGCCGGGCGCGTCCGCCGGGTCCGACCGCCGTAGGCGCGATGCGTGGCATCGGCCCGGGCCGGATCGGCCGATGAGGGTCGGGACGGCGGGCGCGGGACCGCCTTCGACGGGCCGTCGTCGACCAGCTGCTCATAGGCGGCCTGGATCGCGAGGAACCGCGGCAGCGCCTGCTGGCCGGCCGCGTCCGGATGGTGCTCCTTGGCCAGCTTGCGGTAGGCGCGCTTGATCTCGTCGAGGCTGGCCCCGCGGGTCAGGCCGAGCGTGCGATACGGGTCGGTCGCAGGCGTCATGGCGTCGCTCGTCTCGACCGGCCCGTCGGCTCAGCCGATGAGCTCGCCCACGGGCGCGAGCACGAACTCGGCGACCGACTCCGCGCCGACCCGGCCGTGCGGATCCAGGATCGTCGGCCGGTGGTAGCGCGCCAGCGCGCGGAGGGCGGCACCGTCGAGCAGGCCGGTCTGGCGCAGGGCCTCCACCGAGGCGGCCCAGGTGCCGCGGTCGTAGCCGTCCCCGTCCTCGATCTTGACGGCCAGGCCCGACGCCTTGGCGTAGGTCGTGCCGGTCCGCGTCCCGGGCAGGATGGCGATCCCGCGCAGGGCTTCCATGCCGGCCTTGCTGATGCAGCGGTCCGGGGCTGCCTTCATCAGCGAGGTATCGAGGCGGTCGTGCCGGCCGCCGATCATCTCCGGCTCGGCGAGCATCGCGTCGCGGATCACGGTGAGCGCGGGCGTGACCGCGCTGCGCGGGTCCTTCGCCGGGAGCGCGCCCGGGTCCGCGAGCATCGCGTAGGCGCGGGCGACCTCGCGGAGCGGGAAGGCGTAGGTCTCGACGCCGCAGCCGTCGATGGCGGTCACGAGCTTCTCCGGCGTCGTCCCGAATGCCCGGGCGACCGCTGCCCGGTAGGCCACCTGTGACGGATGCGCCGGCTTCCAGTAGTCGGTGGGGTCCCAGCCCTGCAGCTTCGAGAGCACGAGGGACACCGCGTGCTGGCCCGAGCACATGTGGCGGATCGGGCCGGCCTTCTCGCCGTCGCGGGCGAGGCGGGCGGCGGTCAGCGCGTCGAGCGGCATCCCCTCGGCGCCGCAGGCGAGGAGCTGCTGGCTGACGCCCGAGCGCCGGAAGATCCCCTGGAGTGTGCGGACGTGGAGGTCCTCGCCGGAGTGCGAGCTCGCGAGGATCGCGATCTCGGCCGGCTGGAGGTCGAACGCGGCGACGCCACCGGCCTCGATGAGCGCCAGCGCGCCGAACGGCTTGACCGTGGAGCGGAGGGTGACGACCCGATCGGGATCGCCGAGGACCCGGATCAGCTCGCCGCTGGCGTCCGCCTCGACGATGTCGCCGCGGTGGACGCTCTCCTCGATCCCGTTCCGGAGCTGGCGGACGAGGACGGGCGTCACGGTGCTGCGGCGGGCCGCCGTGCGGGCCGTGGTTCGACGAGGACGATGCGCCGCGGGTGCGGTCACGACTCGGACGATCTCCGTGGATGGTCGGGCACTCAGGACCGCGAGGATACCGCGGCGGGGGGACGGGCGCGTCGGTACGATGCGTCGTGACGCCACGCCATTCGTCGCCCGTCGCCGGAGGTCCGCCCCGTGCCCACGCCCACGCTCCACGTCTCGCACCACCCGGCGGTCCTCCACAAGCTCGCGATCCTGCGCGACGAGCACACCGAGCCGAAGAAGTTCCGCGAGGTCGTGCGCGAGCTGTCGTGGCTGCTCGGCTACGAGGCGCTGGCCGACGTGAGCGTGAAACCGCGCGAGATCGTGACGCCGATGGAGCCGATGACGGCATCGGAGCTGGGCGAGCGCATCGGGCTCATCCCGATCCTGCGCGCCGGGCTCGGGATGGTCGACGCGATGCTCGAGCTCATGCCCACGGCGCAGGTGTGGCACCTGGGCCTGTTCCGCGACGAGCGCACGCTCCGGCCGGTCGAGTACTACAACAAGCTCCCGGACTCCGCGTCCGTGGACCTGTGCCTGATCCTCGATCCGATGCTGGCGACCGGCGGGTCGGCGACGGCCGCGATCGAGGTGCTCAAGAAGTGGGGCGCGGTCCGGATCAAGCTCGTCAACCTGATCGCGGCACCGGAAGGCGTCGAAGCGGTCTCGTCGGCGCACCCCGATGTCGAGATCTACTGCGCGGCCCTGGACCGCGGCCTCAACGAGAAGGGCTACATCCAGCCTGGCCTGGGCGATGCCGGCGACCGCCAGTTCGGGACCGGCAAGGCGGGATAGCGGAGCTGGGTCCGCCCGCGTCACATCGCGTTTTCCCGTGGCGGTGTCGGATGCGGCCCGTCGTGTTCGTGGTAGGGGTGAGCGGCCGCCCACGAGGGCGCCCGACGGGGCGACGACCCAGCGAGAAGGAACCACGATCATGAAACTGACGACCATGACGCAGGTCACCGTCGATGGGGTGATGCAGGGCAACGGCGGCGCGTCGGATGAGGACCGCAGGAACGGATTCGAGCGCGGCGGATGGGCCATGGGGGCGGGCGACGACGAGACCATGACGTTCATCAACGAGACCTACCGGCGCGCCGACGCGTTCCTGTTCGGCCGGCGGACGTACGAGCTCTTCGCCGGCTTCTGGGGCGCGGAGGAGCGAGCTCGCGCCGCGGCGGACAGACCCGGCAGCCACCAGATCGCCGCCGCGTTGAACACGAAGCCCAAGTACCTCGCATCGACCACGCTCACCGAACCGCGCTGGGCGAACACGACCGTCCTCTCCGGTGACCTCGCGGCTGCCATCGGCGAGCTGAAGGCCAGGAGGACGGGTGAGCTGCAGGTGCACGGCAGCGGTGCCCTGGTCCGATGGCTGCTCGAGCACGACCTCGTCGACGAGATCAACCTGCTCGTCGTCCCCGTGGTCCTCGGCCAGGGCACGCGGCTGTTCCCCGACGCGGGGCCGGACATCGCGCTGGACCTTGTCGACTCGCGAACCGACTCGAAGGGCGTGACGATCCAGGTCTACCGGCCGCAGCGGGCGCCCGCAGTACGCCGACGGAGCACGATGGCGCCCCGCAGCGTCCGAACCACAGGAGATGATCTCCGAGATGCAGTACCTGGTTTCCGTGATCCACGACTCGGCCGAGCTCGCCACCCCGACCGAGATGGCCGCCATCGACGTGTTCAACGACCGGCTCCAGGCCGAGGGCCACTGGGTCTTCGCCGCCGGCCTCGGGGCGCCGAGCACGGCCACCGTCATCGACAACCGGGATGGGGAGGCGGTGTTCACCGACGGGCCCTTCGTGGAGTCGAAGGAGTACCTCGCCGGCTTCTGGGTCATCGAGGCCCCCGACCTCGACGTGGCGCTCAAGCTCGCCGCCGAGGGCTCGAAGGCCTGCAATCGAAAGGTCGAGGTGCGGCCGTTCCACGGCGAGTGACCGTCGTGAGCGACGACGCCACGACGAAGGAGACGATCCGATGACGCGATACATGATCCTGTTCGATGACGGCGACATGACCTTCCCCAGGGAGGACCTGCCCGACGTGGCCAAGGCCGCGCACGCCGTGGAGCAGGAGGCCATGCGGGCCGGGGTATGGGTCTTCGGCGCCGGGCTGGAGCACCAGGACCCGAGCGTGGTCGCGACCGACGGGACGGTCACCGACGGCCCGTATCCGGAGAGCAAGGAGCACATCGGCGGGTTCGCGGTCGTCGACGTGGCCTCACGCGAGGAAGCGCTGGAGTGGGCGCCAGGATCGCTGCCGCCTGCCGGTGTGCCCAACAGGTGTTCGAGCTCCTGCCCGACGACGCCTACGCTGAGTGACCGAGCAGGAAGAGCGCGATCGACGTCCGGGAGGCGATCACCCAGGCCCACCACGAGGAGTGGGCGCGGGTGGTCGCCGCCCTGACCAGGCGGTTCGGTGACCTCGACATCGCCGAGGAGGCGGCGGCCGAGGCGTTCGCGACCGCCGTCGAGCGCTGGCCGGCCGACGGCGTCCCGCCCAACCCGGGCGCCTGGCTGACCACGACCGCCAAGCGCAAGGCCATCGACCGGATCCGGCGCGAGCACAAGCGCGACGACAAGCAGCGGGAGGCGCAGATGTCGTACGACGACGACCCGCCCGAGCCTCTCGGCGCCATCGACGACGACCGGCTCCGGCTCATCTTCACGTGCTGTCACCCGGCGCTCGCGATGGAGACCCGCGTCGCGCTGACGCTGCGCATGGTCGGCGGCCTGACCGTGCCCGAGATCGCCCGTGCGTTCCTGGTGCAGGAGGCCGCCATGGGCCAGCGGATCACCCGGGCGAAGGCCAAGATCAAGGCGGCTCGCATCCCGTATCGGGTGCCGTCCGCCGAGGATCTCCCGGCGCGCGTCTCCGGCGTGCTCGCCGTGCTCTTCCTCGTCTTCAACGAGGGCTACCTGGCGACCGGCCCCGACACCGATCCCGTCCGTCACGACCTGACCGCCGAGGCGATCCGGCTCACGCGCCTGATCCGTGCCCTCATGCCGGAGGACGGCGAGGTGGCCGGGCTGCTGGCGCTGATGCTCCTCACCGAGGCCCGCCGCACCGCCCGGGTCTCGGCGAGCGGCGAGCTGGTCACCCTCGACGAGCAGGACCGCGGGGCCTGGGACGCGGCGCTGATCGCCGAGGGTCATCGGCTGGTGCGCGAGCGCCTGGCCGCCGGGGTGGCTCCGGGTCGCTACCAGATCCTCGCGGCGATCAACGCCGTGCACACCTCGGCCCGCGACGCACGCGACACCGACTGGTCGCAGGTCGTCGCCCTCTACGACCAGCTCGTCCGCCTCGACCCCTCGCCGATCGTCGCGCTCAACCGGGCCATCGCGGTCGCCGAGCTCGACGGCCCGGAGGTGGCACTGGCGACCGTCGACCGTCTCGACGACCCGTTGGCCGGCTATCACGCCTACCACGCCACCCGCGCCGACCTGCTGCGCCGGCTGGGCCGCGTGCAGGAGTCGCGCGCGGCGTACGACAGGGCCATCGAGCTGGCGGGCAACACCGCCGAGACCGCCTACCTGACGCGCCGCCGCGACCAGCTGGGGCCGCGCCTCAGGGCGAAGGCGCCTCAGCGCGGTACGAGCCGGAGCGTCGAGCGGGTCGCGTCCGGAGAGACGACGGTCCGGACCATGCCAAGGCCGTAGCGGTCGTACTTCGCGTGATACGAGGCATCCGAGCGCGTCGTGGACGCCGGACCGGGCACCTCGAAGTCGACGTCGCGCTCGATGCCGCGGCCGCGGATCCGGCCCTCGCCGGACGCGAGCGCGCGCCGGAACCAAGTGTTCTCCGGACCGTGCGCCGAGCGCACGTAGAGGTCGTCGCCGATGCGGGCGAACCAGACCGTCACGAATGGGCGGAGGCTGCCATCGGTCCGCGTCGAGGCGACATCGATCTCGTCGCGGCCGTCGATCCGAGCCAGGTCGTCCGCGGCCCAGGCCGTCATCGCCGCCTCGGTGCGATCGGCCGCCGCGAGGTATTCGGCATCCGTCACGAGGTCGCCCCACTCGCTCTCCGGGCCCTCGGCGGGCGCCTCCCAGATCGCGAGGTGGGTCATGAACCGGTCGGGTGCGGCGCCGTGCCAGTGCCACTCGCCAGGTGGCGTGTGGATCGTGTCGCCGGCCCGGATCTCGATGACAGCGGCCGCCGCGGGACTGGATGCGCCCGATGCCATCCGTGACGTGGACGGTCTGGCCCACGGCGTGCGCATGCCAGGCGTTTGCGGGCGCCCGGCGCGAACCGGACGACATTGACCCGTACACGCGAGGGCGCCTCACCGCGCGCGATGACGTCGAACCAGGCGTCGCCCGTGAAGGTCTCGGCCGGCGCCTTGACCGTCGAACCCGGCTTGATGATCTCCATCGTCCGCTCCTCCCTCAGCGCCCGGTCTGCGCTTCGAGATGCGCGGGGTAGCGGGCGCCCCGCACGGTGATCAGCGCGGCCGCGTCCTCGATCTCGCGCAGATCGTCGGCGGTCAGGACGAGGTCCGCGGCACCAAGGTTCTCCTCGAGTCGCTCCGGCCGTCGCGTACCAGGGATCGGGACGATCCACGGCTTCTGCGCGAGCAGCCAGGCCAGCGCGACCTGGGCCGTCGTCGCGCCCTTGCGGTCGCCGATCCCTCGAAGGAGATCGATCAGCGCCAGGTTGGCCTTGACGGCTTCCGGCTCGAACCGCGGGATCGTGGCTCGGATATCGGTCGGGGCGAAGGTCGTCGTCTCGTCGATCGCCCCGGTCAGGAAGCCCTTGCCGAGCGGGCTGAACGGGACGAACCCGATGCCGAGCTCCTCGAGGGTCGGGATGACGTCGGTCTCGGGTGTCCGGGTCCACAGGCTGTACTCGCTCTGGAGGGCGGTCAGCGGCTGGACGGCATGCGCCCGGCGGATCGTCGCGACGGCCGCCTCGGACATCCCGAAGTGGCGGACCTTGCCCTCGGCGATCAGGTCCTTGACGGCGCCGGCGACGTCCTCGATCGGCACCGCGGGGTCGACCCGGTGCTGGTAGAGGAGGTCGATGCGGTCGGTCCGGAGCCGTTCCAGCGACCCTTCGACCGCCTCGCGGATGTGCGCGGGTCGGCTGTCGAAGGTGGTGGCGGGTCCGGGTCTGCTCGGGTCGTTGTGGAACCCGAACTTCGTCGCGATCACGACCTGGTCGCGGACGGGCTCGAGGGCCTCGCCGACGAGCGCCTCGTTGCGATACGGCCCGTACGTCTCGGCCGTGTCGAAGAGCGTGACTCCTCGATCGACGGCGGACCGGATCAGCGCGGATCATCGCCTGGCGGTCCGTCGACGGCCCGGTCGGCAGCGTCATGTGCATGCACCCGAGCCCGATGGCCGAGACCTCGAGCCCGTTGCCGAGCGTTCGCGTCGGCATCGTGGCGGTCGCCTGGTCAGGCATGACAGCGCCCCGCCGTGGACGGTCGCGCAGCCTCGTTCAGGTGCACGACGCGAACGGGCATCTTGAGATAGGACGCCCGAAACGCATAGAGCCGGTTCGGGCTCGACTGGTGCCCCCGGAACGCCGGGTGCTGGACGATCTTCACGGGCGGCATCGTCACGGCGATCTGCGCGTGACGCCAAGCCGATCCCTCGGGAGTGGGTGGAACCTGGTCTGGAGCGATCTGATTCGTCATGGCCACATGGAAGCAGTCACGGCGCCGCGCGAGGAAGACCCTGTTGTTAGGGGTACCGGCAGTGCCTCCCAAACGGTTCGATGCGGGCGTACGGTAGAGGCGATATGGACACCGAGAACGAGATCCGCGAGTTCCTCACCACCCGTCGAGCCAAGCTGACGCCCGACCAGGCGGGCTTGCCGACGTTCGGCCGCCAGCGCCGCGTCTCCGGGCTGCGCCGCGAGGAGGTCGCGCTCCTGGCAGGCATCAGCGTCGAGTACTACACGCGGCTCGAGCGCGGCAACGCGCGCGGCGTCAGCGAGCCGGTGCTGGACGCGGTCAGCACGGCGCTCCAGCTCGACGAGGCCGAGCACGACCACCTGCTGGACCTCGCGCGGACCGCCAACGCCGAACTGCCGCCCCGCCGGGCACCCGCCCCGCAGAAGGTGCGCCCGAGCGTTGCGCGCATCGTGGACTCGATGGTCGGGATCCCCGCGATCGTGCGCAACGGGCGCCTCGACATCCTGTACGCGAACGCGATGGGTCGGGCGCTCTATTCCGAGCTCTATCGCGACCCGCGCGGCCCCAACCACGCCCGGTTCGCGTTCCTGGACCCCCGCTCGCGCCTGTTCTGGGCCGACTGGGAGCAGGGGGCGAGCGACTGCGTCGCGCTGCTCCACGCCGAGGCCGGCCGGAACCCCTATGACAAGGCGCTCACCGACCTCGTCGGGGAGCTGTCCACGCGGAGCCCGGAGTTCCGGGTGCGCTGGGCCGCGCACAACGTGAAGAACCATCGGAGCGGCACCAAGCGGCTGCACCACCCGCTCGTGGGCGACCTCACGCTCTCCTTCGAGGCGCTCGACCTCCCGGCCGACGGCGGGCTCGCTGTCATGACGTACGCGGCCGAGCCGGGCTCGGTCTCGGAGACGCGGCTGCGCGAGCTGGAGCGCTGGGTCGCGACGCGCGAACAACTGGTCGCGGTGGCCGACGGGGACGCGAACGAGCCTTGACGTCTCCGGCACGCCTTCGTGCGGACGACGACCGCGACCCTCGCCGAAGGGCTAGACGATCGGCTCGTTGCCGTCCCGGCCGAGGCCGAGCGTGCCGTTGACCGCGGCCGCGCCGTTCAGGGTGGACCACGCCAGCACGGCGTCGGCGAGCGCGGCCGACCCCGGCCGGACCGCGAGCCGGTCGTCCGCGCCGCGGATCCCGGCGCCGAGCTCGGCGATCCGTCCGCGGTAGGCGGGCTTATCGCCGTTGGTCCGTGCGGTGGCCGGGTAGACGTCGAAGTAGCCGTCGCTGGACACGACGATGGTCGCTTCGGGCGACGTGAAGGGCGTTCGAGCCATGTGGGGTTCCGATCCGATCGCGCGCTTCGGACAAACGGACGCGGGAGCCCGGCGAATGCGACCTGTCGCCCCACCGTGGGGCCGCGGGCCGATTCCGTCAACCGCGGCCCGGGCTCAGGGAGCGGCGGCAGCGGCGAACGAGGCCATGTCCGGGAACGTCAGATCGGGCCGGGCGGCGGCCGGCGGCGTCGCCCCGGCACCAGGACGGTCGTGGCGGCGATCGATCCAGACGGTGGAGAGCCCGAGCGCCTTGGCCGGGACGTGGTCGTGGTACAGGCTCTGGGCGACGTGGAGGATGCGCCCGCGCGGCAGCCCGACCCGCTCGAACAGCACGTCGAAGTTGTGCGGGTCGGGCTTGTAGCCGCCGCACTGCTGGGCTGTCACGACCCAGTCGAAATCGACGCCGAGCCGGCGGTTCGAGGCCGCGAACAGGTCGTCGTCGCAGTTGGTGAGCACGCCGAGGCGGAAGCGCGTCTTGAGCCGGGCCAGCGCGGCCGGCGAGTCGTCGAAGGCCGGCCAGTCCACGACCGAGCCCCCGAACTCGACGATCGCGTCGGCGCTCGGATCGAGCCCGTTGGCGTCGGCGACCCCTCGTCCGCCGATCGCCAGGACCTCGCGGTAGGTGCGGTAGGGCGGCCGCTCCGCGCCGGCTTCGAAGCCCGCGTACGTCTCGAGGAGCGCGTCGGCGTCGATGCCCGCGCTCGCCGGGCCGAGGAGCCGCCGAAGCGCGGTCTCGAGCCCGGTCTCCCAGTCGATGAGCGTGCCGTAGCAGTCGAAGGTCAGGGCGTCGAACCGCCCGAAGTCGAAGGTGTCGGTCATCGACGCATCGTGCCCCATCAGCCGGCGACTTCGCACGTCGTCACCGTGGCCCGGAACGCCGAAGGCCGGCCCTCGCGGGCCGGCCTTCGAGCCATGGACGATCTCGAGCGGCGGAGCGCCGCCCAGCGGGACGAACCGCTACTTGCCGCCCTCGGTGAGGGTGACGGTCTGCTTCTGCCACGACGCGCCCTTGGTGTCGGTGCCGCTCATCGAGTCGAGCGCCTTCTGGGCGAGGTCGTTGCGCCACGGCGTGCCCTCGACCGGCTTGGTCAGGATCTTGCCGTCGAGCGCCACCTGGACCGTGCGGTCGAAGGCGGCCTTGTCGGTGATCCCGATCCCGTTCGGGGCCGGCCAGATGATCCCGTTGACCTCGTTGAGCTGCCACGTCTGGTGGCCCTTCGGGAGCTTGGCGTCGTGCTTGAGCACGATGTCCACGCACTCGGCCGGGTTGTCGCGGCAGAAGATCCAGCCCTTGAACGACGCCCGCAGGAACTTGACCGCGACGTCCTCGTTGCCCGACTGCTTGAGCCACGCATCGGAGGCGAAGATCGCGTCCTGGAGCATCGACGTGCCGTACTGCTCCCACGAGATGACGTTGAGGTCATCCGGGGTGTAGAGCTTGCCGGTCTTCGGGTTCTTGGTCTCGAGGACCTGGGCGTACTCGTTGTAGATCATCGCCTGGGCGGCGTCGATCTCACCGGCGGTGAAGGCGACCATGTCGAACTGCTGGGCGACGATGTTGACGTCGGACGTCTTGGTCGGGTCGATGCCGGCCTTGTTCAGTCCGGCGTACAGCTCGGCCTCGTTGCCGAAGCCCCACGAGCCGACCTTCTTGCCGCGCAGCTGCTCGGGCGTGGTGATGTTCTTGTCCTTGAACGAGACCTGCAGCGTCGGCGAGCGCTGGAAGATCTGGCCGATGACCACGCCGTCAGCGCCGGACTCGCGCGGGGCGAGCATGCGCGGCACCCAGCTGATGCCGAACTCGGCCTGGCCGCCGGCCACGACGGTGGCGGGCACGATCTCGACCGCGCCGGGCAGGATCGTGACGTCGAAGCCCTCGTCCCGGTAGTAGCCCTTGTCGAGGGCCGCGAAGTAGCCCGCGAACTGCGCCTGCGGGAACCACTGGAGCTGGAGCCGGATCGGCTTCAGCACCTGGTTCGCTGATGGACCCTGACGGTCCGCTGGTGCCGCTCGAACAGGCGGCGAGCGCGAGCATCGCGACGGCGAAGGTCGCGATGACACGGAAGTTGCGCATGGGAACCCACCTCATCCTGCGGACCGTGCTCGGCGCCGGCCCTCTCCTCCGAGTTCGGAGTCTAGCGAGCGCCGGCAACCTTCCGACACGGACATCCGCGGCGCGGACCGGTGACGCTTCGGCGTCAGCTCCACTCGCTGCGCGAGCGCGCCCATGGCATGACCAGCCATTCGACGACCGCGACGAGTCACGTACAGCCCGATGCCGATCGCGCAGGCGAAGACGATCGCCGCCCAGGATCGCTCGAAGTTGAGGAACGCGGAATACGTCGCGATGTACTGGCCGAGGCTGGCGCGCGGCGCGGCGAAGTACTCGCCCACGACGGCGCCGATGGTGGCCAGGGTCGCGGCCAGGCGGAGGGCCGTGAAGATGTACGGCAGCGCGTTCGGGATCGCGCAGCTTGCGGAAGACCTGCGTCTCCGAGGCGGCGTACGAGCGCAGCAGTTCGACGGCCGCCGGATCGACCGTCGTGAGCCCGCGGACCGTGTTGATCATCACCGGGAAGAAGCACAGGGCGGCCGCGATCATCGCCTTCGACAGCTGCTGGTCCAGCCCGAACCAGTTGTTGAACAACGGGGCGAAGGCGAGGATCGGCACGGAGCTCGCGGCGACCGCGAACGGCATCAGCGAGTCCTGCATCGAGCGGTAGCGCGCGGTCAGCGCCCCGACCGCGATCCCGCGCGGTCACAGCCGATGACCATCCCGCCGAGGATCTCGAGGAAGGTGTAGCTCGCGGCGTCGACCAGCTCGGGCAGGTAGCGTGGCCCAGGCCGTCGCGATGGCGATCGGGCCTGGCAGGATGAACTGCTTGACATGGAAGGCCTGGACGGTCACCTCCCAGACGACGAGGAGCCCGATCAGCAGGAGCGCCGGCGGGACCCAGTCGCGCAGCCGGCCGCGGGCGCCGGCGGCCCGCGACCGCGTCGGCACCGGGGTCAGCGGCGCGATGGCACCCGTCATCCGGAGAGGCCCTCCGCGGCGACGCGCCGGCGTCGGCCGCACCCGGCGTCCCGCTCCCCTCCTCGCCGCGGAGCGCCTCGCGGACCACGGTGACGAGGCGGAAGTACGCCTCGGTCTCGCGGGTGTCCGCGGTCCGCTCGCGCGGCAGGTCGATGTCGACGATCGAGGCGATCCGCCCCGGGCGCGCGGACATGACGACGACCCGCGTCGAGAGGAACACGGCCTCCGCGATCGAGTGGGTCACGAACAGCACCGTGGTCTGCGTCCGCTCCCAGATCTTCAGCAGCTCCATGTTCATCCGCTCGCGGGTCATCTCGTCGAGCGCCCCGAACGGCTCGTCCATCAGCAGGATCGCGGGATCGAGCGCCAGTGCGCGGGCGATGGCGACGCGCTGCTGCATGCCACCGGACAGCTGCCACGGGTAGTGGCCGGCGAAGTCGGACAGCTCGACGAGCGCGAGATGCTCGGCCGCGCGGCGGGTCGCGCTCGTCCTTCGGCGTGCCGTTGATCTCGAGCGGCAGCTCGACGTTGCCCTGGACGGACCGCCAGTCGAACAGGATCGGCGCCTGGAAGACCATCCCGTAGTCACGGTCGCGCCGGGCCTGCGGCGCCGGCTTCCCGTTGACCAGCACCTGGCCGGCGGTGGGCGCGGTCAGGTCACCGACGATCCGCAGCAGCGTGGACTTGCCGCAGCCCGGACGGGCCGATCAGCGAGACGAACTCGCCGGCGCGGACGGACAGGTCGATGTCGACGAGCGCTTCGACCGCGCCGGTCGCCCTGTCCGCGCGCGGCGAACACCTTGGAGACCCCCGAGATCTCGACGACGGGTGCGGGGCCTTGGCCGGCGGGGGCGCCGACGGGGCGGGGCGTCGGCTCCACGATCAGGCTCCCATCGGATCGACGCGCCGCTCATGGCGGAGGACCCACGACTCGACCGCCGACCACGAGCAGGTAGACCCCGATCCCCAGCAGCGACGAGATGACGATCGCGGCCCACAGGAACGCGGCGTTGAGGGAGTAGTACTGCATCCCGGTGATGATCTGGCGGGCCAGGCCGTCCTGGATCAGCGACGGCAGCTCGCCGACGATCGCGCCGACGACGGCCGCCGGCGCCGCGATCCGGAACCCGGTGAAGAGGTATGGCCGTGACGCCGGCAGCCGCAGCTTTCGCAGGATCGCCCAGCGCGACGCCGCATACGAGCGCATCAGCTCGAGCGCCCGCGGGTCGTACGCGCGCAGTCCGCGCAGCGCGGCGATGGTGACCGGGAAGAAGGTCAGGTAGGTCGACACGATCGCGACGCCGAACCAGTCGGCCTTGAGCCCGATCACGATGAGCGGCGCGATGGCGATGATCGGGATGGTCTGGCTGGCCACGATGATCGGGACGAGCGGAGCGCTCCAGCAGCCGGACGTGGACCAGCACGATCGCCAGGCGCCATGCCCAGCAGCGACCCGAGCGCGAACCCGATCGCCGCGTTCCGGAGCGTGAAGAGCGCGGCGCCGATCAGGCGCGCGAGCGTGGTCATCCCGTTCGCGTCGACGTCGAAGAACTCCATCGCGATGACCCAGGTGTGGGGCAGCTTGATGTCCGTGGCGAACGCGAACTCGAACGGCGGCGTCCAGTCGATCGAGATGCCCGGTCCCGAGGAGCGAGTCGACCTGCCAGCGGTCGCCGCCGAGCACCTTGAGGACCTCCCAGACGACGAGGAGGATGACCAGGACGGTCAGGAAGCCGACGAGCGGCCGGAGCCGCCGGCGCCACGCTCCGGTCGTCCTCGGGCGGGGCGGCCGCGACCGCCGCCATCAGCGCCGGGTCGGGCATCGACACGCCCGGGTCTACCCGACCGCCTGGTCGGCGATCTCCAGGGCGCGCGTCGATGATCTCGAAGCCCTCGGCCAGCTGGTCCTCGGTGATGCACAGCGGCGGGTTGGTGTGGATCGAGTTGTTGGCCAGCATCGTGTACAGGCCGTTCGTCGCGCAGGTACTTGCCGATCGCCTTCATCTCGTCCGAGGTGCCGTTGAACGGGGTGAGCGGCGTCCACGGGTCGTGGCTCCGGACGAGGTCGATGATCCCGAACAGCCCGAGGTTGCGCGTCGCGCCGACGCTCGGATGCTTCGCCGCGAGCCGTTGGTGGTGGCCGCGCAGGACGCCGTCGAGGCGGGCCGCGTTCCCGATGAGGTCGTCCTCCTCGTAGACCGAGATGGTCGCGAGGGCGGCCGCGAGGCTGACCGGGTGGCTGCTGTAGGTCAGGCCGCCGAAGAACATCTTCTCCTCGAAGACCTCGGCGACCGACGGCCGCATCGCCACGGCGCCGAGCGGCAGGTACGACGATGTCAGGCCCTTGGCCATGGTCATCAGGTCGGGCGTGACCCCGGCGTGGTCGATCGCGAACCAGCGCCCGGTCCGCCCGAAGCCGGCCATGACCTCGTCGGCGACCATCAGGATGCCGTGGCGGTCGCAGATGTCGCGGACGCCCTGGAGGTAGCCGTCGGGCGGGATCAGGATCCCGTTCGTGCCGACGATCGTCTCGAGGAAGACGGCGGCGATGGTGTGCGGGCCTTCGTAGCGGATGACGTCCTCGAGGCCCTGCAGGCTCTCCGCCACGGGACGTGGTTCCTTCTCTCCCCAGCGGTGCGTGTCGGGGTAGCGGACGACGCCCACGAGGCCGGGCTCGTTGGCCCAGCGGCGCGGGTCGCCGGTCAGGGTCATCGCCCCGAGCGTCGCGCCGTGGTACGAGCGGTAGCGGGCGAGGACCTTGTAGCGGCCCGTCGCGTGGCGGGCGAACTTGATCGCGTTCTCGACCGCCTCGGCGCCACCGAGCGTGAAGAAGACCTTGTCCATGTCACCGGGCAGGATCTCGGCCAGCTTGGCCCCGAGCCGCGCGCGGATCTCGGTCGCGAACGCCGGCTGCACGTACTGGAGCTTCAGCGCCTGCGCGGTGATCGCGTCGATCACCCGGCGGTCGCCGTGGCCGATGTTGACCGACATCAGCTGGCTGTTGAAGTCGATGATCCGCTGGCCTTCGGGCGTGTAGAGGTAGATGCCCTCGGCGTGGTCGATCGCGATCGGGTCGACGGCGCCCTGGATCGACCACGAGAAGATCGTGTGCTGCTTCGAGAGCGCGGCGATCTCGTCGCTGCTCATCGTGCCGGGAGCGGTGCTGATGCCCATCGGTTCACCTCGGGGGCGGCGGGGCATCGGGCCCTCGGCCGACCGCCATTACAGCACATCCGGCACGCTCGACGGGCAGCGTCCCGAGGCTCAGCGCGTCGTCCGGCGGCGGAGCTCCCCCACGTTGTCGGCGATCAAGAGCACGCCCAGCGCCAGGAGGCCCACGAGGAGCAGCTCGCGCAGGAACGTGACCGCGAGGATCAGCATCGTGATCCCTGCCAGCAGGAGGCTCAGGCGGAGGATGAGGACCGCCACGTCCTTGCGGAAGAACGACTCGATCGCGAGGTAGATGCCGAACAGCACCACGATGGCGACGACCGGCGACAGGATGCGGAACCAGATGATCACGGCGAGGGACGCGACGAGCAGCCCGACGCTGAGCGCCGCCCAGGTCTCGGCCGCCCGGCGACGCTTGGTGACGTCGGGCGGCTCGGGGACGGCGGCGTGGTGGAGGTGGGCGCGCGGGTCGTCGACGAGCCCCGCGCGGAGCTCCGTCAATCGGCGCTCGCCCGCCCCGATCGCCGTCTCGAGCTCCACGACCCTGGTCCGGCCCGCCGCCAGCATCGCTTCCCCGGCATGCAGCTCTTCCTCCCGCGCAGCGCGGTACTTCTCCACGCCCGGCGCCACCCGGACGGCGGCGACCTCCGCCTCCAGCGGTGGCAAGCTCTTCTCGAGCGCCTCGACTTCCGCCTCGGCCTCGTCATGCTCCTTCGCGAGCTGGGCCAGTCGCGCCTCGAGGACCGGGGCCGCCTGGGAGGGCGGCGCCACCTTGTCGAGGCCCGCGAACCCGAGCGGGTCGTGCCACGACTGGCGGACCGAGCCGGTGCGCGTGTACTTCGGGCCGGCCGGGGCGCGCTCGCCGGCGAAGCGGTCGCCGGTGTCGAGGCCCCACAGGCCGTGGTAGCGATCGACCCACGGGTCGTCGTCGCTGATCAGCATCGGCGTCCAGGCGATGTCGCCACCCGGCCCGATCTTGATCCCGTCGCCGCGCGCGTAGTCCACGAATGGGACGCTGAATGCGCGCTTGGCCATCTCGGCGAGGTCGCCCGGGTCCGGCTGGTCGAGCGTGTCGCGCCAGACCCGCCGGAGGAGGTCGAGCGGCCCGTGGATGTAGCGCTCGCCCGGGAACGGCAGCCGCATGATGTATTCGCCGGGCTCGATGTAGTCGGCATGCGACCCGGCGCCCGGGTAGACCATCGGGTGCCCGTCGATCGTCTGGAACTTGGGGTCGTCCCAGCGGCGGCGCAGGTCGTCGCCCTTCTCGTCGTGGGTCGCCGCGCAGAACCACGCCGGCTGCAGCTCCCCGTCGTCGAGCTGCTCGAGGACGACGAAGCACTGCTCCCAGTCCGCCTCGTGGTCGTTGGCGCCCTCGAAGGTGGATCGCCAGTCGTTCATGGCGTACAGGAACATGTAATGGAGGATGACCCAGCGGTCCTCGCGGATCACCCGGCCGTGGTAGACGACCGTCGGGTCCGTCGCCCGGATCGCGTCGTAGCGGACCTGCGCGGCGGCGGCCGTGCCGCCCGGGACGCGACCCCGCGCGAGGAGCGAGAGCACGAGCCCGGCGTCGACGAGGCGGGCGGCCAGGCCCACCCGCGCCAGCCGTCCCGGTGCCGAGAAGACCTGGCGGTCCGGCCGGTTCCGCCAACGCCCCAGCTCGATGGATCGGAGCGGCCGCGGGGTGAAGCGCAGGAACTGCGCCTGGCCGGGCGGCGGGTCGCCGGCCGCCGCGAGGCTCTCCAGCGTCAGCGATCCCGCGGGGATCGCCACCTTGGCATCCCGCAGCGTCGGCCCTTCGAGCAGATCCGCGTGCTCCACGTAGGAATTCGCCGACATCGGGAAGAACATCTCCCCGTACGTGAAGTTCAGACGCGGCTCATGCCGCTGCAGCAGCTCGAGATCCTCGGCCTCGGTCATGGGGCGCCGTCCGCGGGCTCCTCGAACACGCTCCGCACGTCGCGCTGGTTCAGGTAGAGGACCCCGATCGCGTTGACGGCCATGCCGAGATAGCGAGGGTCGCCGGCGACCCACCAGCCGAGGTTGAGCGCGAGGATGAGGCCCGTCGTCACGATCGCCATCGTCCAGCCCCAACGTTCGTGGCGGAGCATCCCGACGATGGCGGCCAGGGTCGCGATGAGGAAGATGGCGACGACGATCCGGACCACGAGCCCGACGGGCGTCCCGGCCGGATACGGCGGGATGAAGGACACGGTGCCCAGCCAGTCGACGACGTCGAGTGACGACCCTTGCAGCAGCGAGCCGACCAACTGGAGGACGCGCAGCACCAGCAGCGCGACCACGATGTAGATCCCGACCGGACGCGCCTCGGCCCTGGGGGTATCCGCCGTTTCCATCCCGCCTAGGCTAGCAGGGCCGGTGGCGCCGGGACGTCCGAATCAAGACCGTCCCGGGCTCAGCTGGCCGGCCCCAGGACCTTGAGCGCGCCGGGCAGCACCCGGGCTTCCAACCAGCCGGGCGGCTGTTCGTCGCCGTCGATCTCGATCGGCTGGGCCGGCTCGGCCTCCACCCGGACCTCGCTGACCGAACGGCGGATGACGCGGCCCTCGAGCTCGTCCTGGCTCAGCAGCAGCGACGCCGCCCCCCGCAGGCCGTCGAGCGGGTTCTCCGCCCCGAGGACCATGAGCTGCAGGCGGCCGTCGGTCGGGTCGATGGGCCGTCGGGGACCGATCTTGCCGGGCACGATGTCGCCGGCGTTGGCGATGAGGACGAGGTAGCCGCGGACCTCCAGCTCCTCCCCGTCGGCCGTGATGCGGAAGACCGCGGTCCGAAGACGCGTCAGCTCGCTGATCGCGGCGCCGACGTAGGCGCCGAACAGCATCCGGCGCTTCCATTCGTGCTGGGCGGCCGCCATGATCCTGGCGTCGAGGCCCATGCCGCAGGCCACCAGGAAGAGGTGGTCACGCGCCGGTACCGCGGCGGGCGCGGACAGGGGGCCCCACCTGGCGCGCCCGAGGTCGATCATGCGCTCGGGACCCTGCCGGATCGCCTCGATCGCGGACCGGATGCTCCCCAGCTTGAGCGCCGAGGCGAGGACGTTGCCGGTGCCACCCGGGACCATGGCGAGCGGGATCGGACGACCGGCGAGGGCGGCGGCGGCATCGCGGATCGTGCCGTCGCCGCCGGCCGCCACGACGAGCGGCGGCGCCGGCGTGGCGGCCAGTCCGGCGATCGCGGCCTGCGCCTCCTCGAGGTCGCCGTCGACGATGCGCCCCGGGCGGCCCGTCCGGTACAGGACCGCGTGCGCGATGGACGCGGTGACGTCCCGGCGGCGCTGCGGATCGGCGAGCCGGGCAGCGCGGGGATTGACGATGATCAGCGGCGCTGACGGGTCGTCGGGATCGGCGGTCGGCTGGTCGCGGTGGGTCGCCATCGTGGTCCGATCGTAGCGGACTGGCGGCCAACGCTCGATCGGCCATCGGCAGGATCCGCCGATGGCGGGTAGACTGCGCTCCGCCGACCGGCCCTCCAGGTCAGATGGGAACGACAACTCAAGAGCCCCAGACGCACGGCTCGTCGAGTCGTCTCCCCGACATCGACCATCCCTTCGAGGGTCCTCGCGCCCCCGTCATCTCTTCCCCTCTCTCTGCCTGTCCGTGCGCGCCCGTGGGCTCCAGGACCTCCGCCGCCGCGCCCCAGCGCGACGTGCTGGCAGAAAGGAACTCCATTGCGCACGCGACGCATGGGCGCACAAGCGTTCATCCCCCTCACCCTCGCGGGTGCCCTGCTGCTCTCGATCGCTCCCGCCAGCCCGGCCGCGGCCGAGGAGCCGGCCGTCCCGGTCCTCGTCGACCCCGCGACGCCGGTCGCCGATCCCGCCACGGACCTGACCCCAGCGGTCGACCCGGTCGTCACGGATCCGACGCCCGTCACGGATCCGGCCGCCGCCGATCCGACCCCCGCCCCGACCGCCGTCGTCGCCACGGTCGTGAAGCCCGTCGTCAAGCCGAAGCCCCGCGGCAGCGAGGCCCAGCAGATCATCCGGATCGCGCGCACGAAGCTCGGCCGGCCGTGGGTCCACGGCGCGACCGGCCCGCGCGCCTTCGACTGCTCCGGGCTCGTGATCTACGCGTTCAAGCGAGCCGGCGACAGCCGCGCGATCGACAAGGGCCACCTCCGTTCCGCCCGGGCCCTCTACCACTGGTACAAGTCGCGCGGCCTCGCGAGCCGCTCCAACCCCCGGATCGGCGACCTGGTGATCTGGGGCCGCGGCACCCACGTCGGGATCTACATCGGCCACGGCAAGGCGATCAGCACGCTGACCCGCGGCGTCCGGATCCACGGTGTGTTCGCCGTCACGGCGTCGTTCACCGCGTACCTGCACACCGGGATGTGGAAGAAGCCCGTCCACTGACCCGACCCCCCGAGCGTGCTACCGTGACGGTCGGCACGCTCGGGAGCCTCGCCCATGGATCACATCGCCTTCAGGGCATGGCTGGACCGCTACGTGGATGCGTGGCGTCTCCTCGACCCGGTCGCCATCGGCGACCTCTTCAACGCTGACGTCCGCTATGCCTTCGACCCCTTCGAAGAGGCCGTCGTCGGCCGTCCCGCGATCGTCGCGTCGTGGCTCGCCGACCCCGACGAGCCGGGCTCGTGGGAGGCGGACTACGAGGTCCTCGCCATCGACGGCGACGTCTGCGTGGCCCACGGCCGGACCCGCTACCTGACCGACGACCGCTCGACCGTCGACCGCGAGTTCGCCAACATCTTCGTCTGCCGCTTCGACGACGAGGGCCGCTGCCGCGAGTTCACCGAGTACTACATGCGTCGCCGGCCGGAGGCCATCCCGGACTGATCCGGCGGCGGTCCGCCGGTGTACCCTCTGCCCTCCGACCCCAACCACCGAACGAGGTGCACAGCCGATGGCGCGAACCGTCCGTGGCGCACTCGTCCAGGCGACCTGGACCGGCGACAAGGAATCGATGATCCAGAAGCACGAGGCGTACGCCCACGAGGCGGCCAAGGCCGGTGCCGACTTCATCCTGTTCCAGGAGCTCTTCTACGGTCCGTACTTCTGCCAGGTGCAGGACGCCAAGTACTACGACTACACCGAGCTGATCCCGGACGGGCCGACCACCAAGCGGATGCAGGACCTCGCCAAGCAGACCGGTCTGGTCGTGGTCGCGCCGATGTACGAGGTGGACGAGCACGCGGCGGGGATCTACTACAACACCGCGGCCGTCATCGATGCCGACGGCACGTACCTCGGCAAATACCGCAAGACCCATATCCCGCACGTCGCCGGGTTCTGGGAGAAGTTCTACTTCCGCCCCGGGAACCTCGGCTACCCGGTCTTCGAGACCGCGGTCGGCAAGATCGGGGTCTACATCTGCTACGACCGGCACTTCCCCGAAGGCGCCCGGGCGCTCGGGCTCAACGGCGCGGAGATCGTGCTGATCCCGTCGGCGACGTCGCGCGGCCTGTCCGAATACCTGTGGCGGATCGAGCAGGTCAGCCACGCGGTCGCGAACGGCTACTACGTCGGGACCATCAACCGGGTCGGCATCGAGGCCGAGTACGGCGACGACGATTTCTATGGCCAGAGCTACTTCGTGGACCCGCGCGGGCAGTTCGTCGGGGACCTCGGCTCCGCCCACGACGAGGAGCTCATCGTGCGCGATCTCGACCTCGAGAAGATCGCCGAGGTCCGCAATACCTGGCAGTTCTACCGAGACCGTCGTCCGGACCAGTACGCGGATCTCACAAGACCCTAGAAACGCGCTATCATCCGCGCCGGCTCGGCCGTCTGGAGGAGGACGGCCGAGCCGCTTCGTCTCCCGCCGGAGGCAGGGCAGATGCAGTTCGGGTTCACGCTCAAACCGGACCACACGATCGAGCGCACGCTGTCGATCACCCGCCAGGCCGAGGCGGCGGGGTTCGAGTACGGCTGGCTCTTCGACTCGCACGTCCTGTGGCGTGAGCCGTACCCGCTCCTGACCCTGATGGCCGGCGTCACCGAGCGCATGCGCCTCGGCACCTGCGTCACCAACCCGGGGACACGCGAGCCCTCGGTGACCGCCTCCGCCCTCGCGACGCTCGACGAGATCTCGGACGGGCGGATGGACCTGGGCATCGGCCGCGGCGACTCCGCGCGCCGCGTCCTCGGCAAGCCGCCGATCACGCTGGCCCACACCGAGGAGGCGATCCAGGTCATCCGGGCGCTCGTGGCCGGCGAGCACGTCGACTACGAAGGCACGGACCTGCACTTCCCGTGGACGCGCGGCTGGACGCTGCCCGTCTGGGTGGCGGGTTACGGTCCGATGGCGATCGCGATGACCGGACGGGTCGCCGACGGGATCATCCTCCAGCTCGGCGACCCCGACCTCATCCGCTGGTTCGTGGCCCAGCTCCGCGAGGCGGCCGTGGCCGCCGGGCGCGATCCCGGCTCGGTCTCGGTCCAGGCGGCGGCGCCCGCGCATGTCGGCCCGCGGGAGGTGGGCCGCCAGCGGACGCGCTGGTTCCCCGCCCTCGTCTCGAACCACGTCGTCGACCTCGTCAACAAGTACCCGCGGGAGCAGCTGCCGGCCAGCCTGACCGGCTACATCTCGGACCGCGAGGGGTATGACTACCGCCACCATGCCGAGGTCGGCTCGTCCAACGCGGCCTTCGTCGGCGACGAGGTCACCGACCGGTTCTGCGTCCTCGGCGGGGTGGACGAGCACATCGCCAAACTGAACGGATTGGCGGCCGCGGGCGTCAGTCAGTTCAACCTCTACCTCATGAACGGGGATGAGGAAGACCAGGTCGCGGCGTACGGGCGCGACGTCATCCCGGCGCTGCGCGACGTCGTTGCGACGGGCTGACGCGGCGACGATCGCCATCGGAGCGGGGGCGCGCGTGGACAAGGATCGAGCGAAGGACCAGGAGCCGAGCACCGAGCCGCTCTGGTCCGACGCGGCCGCGACCGACGCAGCGGCGGCGGAGGCGCCGTCCGTGCCGGAGGCCGAGGTCGCGCCCGGAACCGGCCGCGGCGGTGGCGGCCGAGATCGAGGCGGAGCCGCCGTCCGTGCCGGAGGCCGAGGTCGCGCCGGAGCCGGCCGCGGCGACGCCCGGGGCCGCGGTCGAGCCCGAACCGCCGGCACCGCCCGACGACGCCGAGCTGGACACCGACACCGAACCCGCCGCGGTCGAACCCGCCGCGGTCGAGGACGGGACCCCGCCGACCGCGGACCTGCGGGCGCTGCTGGCGGTCGGCCGCCCGCGGGCCTGGCTGGCGACCGCCCTGCCGTTCCTGGTCGCCGCCGTCGATGTCGACCGCACCCTGACGCCGGTCATGCTCGTCGGCGTCCTGTACTTCCTGCTGCCATTCGACCTGCTCGTCCAGGGCATCGACGAGCTGTCGGTCCCGGAGGCCGCCCGGCGGACCCGGATCGCCATCGCGGCCACGAACCTGCCGTTCCTGGTCGTGCTGGTCCTGTGGGGCGGGGCCCTCGCGGGACTCGCCCTGGCCCTCGCCATCGCCGCGGCCATCGCCTATTCCGTCCCGCCGATCCGGCTCAAGGGCCGGCCGGTCCTCGACGCCGCCTGCGGCGCGCTGCTCGTCGTGTTGCCAGCGGTCTGCGGGACGTTCGTGGCGGGTGGCGATGTCGCCGACCTGCCATGGCTCGCGCTCGCGACCCTGTTCGCCTGGGCGATGGCGTCCCACGGCCTGCGGGCGATCGGCCGGGTCGAGGACGACCGCGTCGCCGGGATCGTGTCGACGGCGGTCCGGTTCGGGCGCCAGGGTGCGGCGGCGCTGGTCCTCGCCACGTACGTCGCCGCGGCCGGGATCGCGACGACCATGGGTCCGACGGGCACGCTCGTCGGCGGCGCGCTCGCGTTGTACGTCCTGCTGCCGATCATGGTCCTCGCCCCGTCACGACACGACCCCACCGCCCAGGAAGCGGCGGCACGGCGCGCGTGGCGGACCTTCGACGGGCTGAACCTCATCGTCGGCCTGTGGTTCGGGCTCCTGCTCCTCCGGCACTGGCACGTCATCGTCGCGTCGCCGTGGGTCGCGGCGATCGCCGGATCCGCGGTCGCGGCCGGGTACATCGGGTGCAACGTGATCGCGACGCGGCTGGCGACGCGGCGGCGGCGCATCCCCGAGACGTTCGGGTCGAGCGCGGACGACGTCCCGTCGCTGACCGTCGTCGTCCCGTGCGGGACGGACCGGGACCGCCTCTTCGACACCGTCACCGCGCTGCGCGACCAGACCTACGCCGACCTGACGATCCTGGTCGTGGCGGACGAGGTCGGGGACGACGCGGTGGGTGCGGCCGTGGCGGCGGTCGGCCACGATGGCCGGGTCGTCACGGCGCCGGCCGCGCCGCCGGAGTGGGAACGCGACGCCTGGATCCGGCGGATCGGCGCCGATGAAGCCGGCACCGACCTCCTGCTGTTCATCGGTGCGGACACCCTGCTCGCCCCGATCGCGACGCGGATCCTCGTCGAGCAGCTGCTGGTCCGGCGGCTCGACCTCCTCTCGGGGATCACCCGGTTCGTCATGTCCACGCCGAGCGAGCGCGCGTCGGTGCCGGGCTTCCCGATGCTGCTCTTCGGCTTCATGCCGATCTGGCTCTCATCGCTGACCGGCGGACGACCGGCGGCGCTCGCCTACGCCTACGAGCCGCTGATGCTCGTCCGCCGCGAGGCCTTCGACGAGGTCGAAGGCGCCGGGTCGGTCGTGCCGGTCGGCCGGCCCGGGCTGGCGCTGGCCCAGGCGATGGCCCGCTCCGGCCGCCGGGTCGGGGTGGTCCACGCCGCTGGCCTGGGTGTCATCCACCACGACCGGTCGATCCGCGAGACCATCGCCGACTGGCGCGAGCGCTTCGTGTCGGCCGTCGGCGGCTCGCTGGCGATCGCCATCCTCGCGATGCTGGTCGAGGTGCTGGCGTTCGTCGTCCCGCTCCTGCTGCCCATCGCGGCCATCCTGTCAGGCGCGGCGCTGCGGACCGTCGTGGCGTCGTTCGTCCCGTTGGCCCTGCTCGGCGTCAGCCGCCTGCTGATCTGCCTGCTCCAGCGGCAGTCGCCAAGGACGCTGTTCTGGCATCCGGTCACGATCCTGGTCGCGCTGATCGGCCAGGTCGCGGGGATCGCCGACGTCGTCACCGGACGCCACATCTCGGTCGAGGAGCCCCTCGAAGCGCCCGCGTGAGGCCGCGGAGGGCCCGCGCAGGACCCGAGAGCGCACGCCCGCCATCGCCTACCATCGTCGTCCTGACCGACCGACGCGCCCCTGAGCCGAGGAAGCCCCCATGCGCACGCTCATCACCAACGGCACCATCGTCACCGCCGAGGGCTCGTCGGTCGCCGACATCCTGGTCGACGGCGAGACGATCGCGACCATCGGTTCCGGGCTCGCGGCAGCCGGCGTCACGGCCGACGAGACCATCGACGCGACGGGCAGGTACGTGATCCCGGGCGGGATCGACGTCCACACCCACATGGAGCTGCCGTTCGGCGGGACGTTCGCCAAGGACACCTTCGAGACAGGGACGCGCGCGGCCGCGTTCGGCGGCACGACCTCGATCGTCGACTTCGCGGTCCAGTCGCGCGGGGCGTCGCTGCGGGCCGGGCTGGACGCCTGGCACGCCAAGGCCGAGGGCAACGCGGTCGCCGACTACGGGTTCCACATGATCATGAGCGACGTCAACGACGACACGCTCGCGGAGATGGACGGCCTGGTCGCCGAGGGCGTCCCGGACTTCAAGCTCTTCACCGCGTATCCGGGCGTCTTCTACAGCGATGACGGGGCGATCTTCCGGGCGATGCAGCAGACCGCGAAGAACGGCGGGCTGATCATGATGCACGCCGAGAACGGGATGGCCATCGACGTCGTGGCGGCGCAGACCGTCGACGCCGGCACGACCGATCCCATCGGGCACGGGCTCGCGCGCAAGGCCGTCTTCGAGGGCGAGGCCACCAACCGGGTGATCCGGCTCGCCGAGGCGGCGGGCGTGCCGGTCTACATCGTCCACCTGTCGGCGAAGGAGGCCCTCGCCGAGGTGCGGGCCGCCCGCGACCGCGGCTCCAAGGCCTACGCCGAGACGTGTCCGCAGTACCTGTTCCTCTCGCTCGACGACCTCGGGCACGGCTTCGACGGCGCCAAGTTCGTGTGCTCGCCGCCGCTGCGCACCGCCGACCATCAGCCCGACCTGTGGACGGGCCTCGTCAAGGACGACCTGCAGATCGTCTCGACGGACCACTGCCCGTTCGACTTCCACGGACAGAAGGAGCTGGGCCGCGGCGACTTCCGCAAGATCCCCAACGGCCTGCCGGGCGTCGAGGACCGGGTGGACCTCCTCCACGACGGCGGGGTCGTCGCCGGGCTGATCACGCGCGAGCGCTGGGTCGAGATCATCTCGACGGCCCCGGCGAAGATGTTCGGCATGTACCCGCAGAAGGGCGCGATCGCGATCGGCTCGGACGCGGACCTGGTCGTCTACGACCCGGACCGCCGGCACACGATCTCGGCGGCGACCCATCACATGGACGTCGACTACTCGTGCTACGAGGGACGCTCCGTGCAGGGCGGCAGCGACATCGTGCTCAGCCGCGGGTCGGTGATCGTGCGGAACGGCGAGTTCACCGGCCGGAAGGGCGCAGGCAGGTTCATCAAGCGCACCCCAGCGGAGTACGCTCGCGCGAACTGACCGCAGCGAGGGCTCCCATGCCGTCCGCGACGCGCACGATCGTCATCGATCGACCAGCTGACCAGGTCTTCGCCTTCTTCGCCGACCCGGCCAACGACCGGCGCTGGCGACCGCACGTCAAGGAGATCTCGGCGACCGGCCCCATCCGCGTCGGATTCGACGATCCACCAGGTCGTCGAGGGTCCCGCCGGACGCGGCATCGCCGCCGACATCGAGGTGACCGCCTACGAGCCGCCATCGCGCTACGCCTTCAAGGTTGTCGCCGGGCCGGCGCGCCCGGTCGGCGAGTTCCGGATCGCCCCGTCGGGGAGCGGCAGCGAGGTGACGTTCTCGCTCCAGGCCGAGCTCGGCGGTCTCAAGAAGCTGCTCATGGGCAGCGCGGTCCAGAGCTCGATGGACGGCGAGATGGCCGCTCTGGATACGGCGAAGGGGCTGATCGAGGGCGGGTAGGCCGGATCGCGTTCACGGCTGACCCTCGAGCCGATGGATCAGCCGATCGTCGGGCGGCCCATCTCGCGGCGGTAGCGCTCGTTGAAGTCGAAGAGGAAGCGGTCCTGGCGCGGGTAGACGCCGGTCTTGTAGGCCCGTGACCGCACCCCGGTCTGGGCCCGCTCGCAGATGATCCAGTCCTGCTTCGAGATCAGGTCCCACAGCTCGACGACCGGATCCGGCCTGAACGAGGCCGCGGCGATCGTCTCCGGCCGGAACAGATACTCGGAGATGACCGTCGTGCGCCCGGGCCCCTGCGGGAACAGCAGGTAGTACATCGCGCAGTCCGGGTGCAGGTTGAGCAGCAGGTTCGGGAACTGGAAGGTGCCGTAGTACATGCGGTAGTCGTCGGGCTCGAGGCCGGGCAGCGGCGGCAGCTCGGACGTCCCGGTCCGGGTGAAGCTCGAGGCGCCCTCGATCATCCAGTTGCCGTCGTCCTGCGTCTCCTCGTCCCAGACCTCGCCGAAGCGGTACAGCGGCACGATCGAGACGAGCTCGGGGTGGACCGTCGGGCAGTGCAGACACTCGTTGTAGTTCTCGACGACGATCTTCCAGTCGGCCGCCACCTCGTAGCGCAGCCGGACCCCGATGCGCAGCTCGTCGATGCGGTAGCGGTCGAAGACCGTGATGCTCTCGGTCCCCTCCTGGAGCGACGGGATGAGCGGCTCCGGGGCGGCGGAGAGGTTGACGAACACGAACCCGGCGTACGAGCCGACCGCGACCTGATGGAGCGGGTACGCCTCACGGTCGAAGAACTCGTCCTCGTGGACGTTGGGCGTCCCGATGAGCCGCCCGTCGAGGTCGAACGACCAGGCGTGGTACGGGCACTTGAAGGCCTTGCCGACGTGCCCGCACAGCTCGCCGGTCTCGTCGAGCAGCTTGGTCCCGCGGTGGGCGCACACGTTGTAGAACGCGCGCGGCTCGCCGGCCGGGTTCCGGGTCACGATCACCGATTCGCCGGCGATGTCGCGGACCAGGAAGTCGCCCGGCTTGGGGAACTCCTCGTCGCGGCCGATGCAGACCCAGCCGTCGAACCAGACCCGCTCACGCTCGTCGGCGTAGTTGGCCTCGCTCGTGTAGTCGGCGCCGGTCAGCGTCGGCCGCGGGGTCCAGTCGCGGCTGCGCAGGTGCTCGCGACGGGCGTTGCGGTCGAGGCCGGCAGCGTCGGGCCGCGGGGTCGTCCGGGTCATCGGTCGGCTAGCGGGTTCGCGGGAAGCCGAGGTCGATCTTCGACGTCCCGGGGTCCGGCCAGCGCGACGTGACGATCTTGGCCCGCGTGTAGAACTGGACGCCTTCGGGACCGTACATGTGCAGGTCGCCGAAGAGCGAGGCCTTCCAGCCGCCGAAGCTGTAGTAGGCGACCGGCACGGGGATCGGCACGTTGATGCCGACCATCCCGGCGTTGACCTCGAACTGGAACTGGCGGGCCGCACCGCCGTCGCGGGTGAAGATCGCCGTCCCGTTGCCGTAGGGGTTGTCGTTGACGAGCTTGACCGCCTCGTCGTACGTGTCGACGCGCATCACGGTCAGGACCGGCCCGAAGATCTCGTCGCGGTAGGCGTCCATGTCCGTCGTGACGTGGTCGATCAGGCTCGCGCCGAGGAAGAACCCGTCCGACTCCTTGTACAACGGGTGCTCGCGCCCGTCGGCGACCACGGTCGCGCCCTGCGCCGGGCCGGACTCGAGGTACGACGCCACCTTGTCGCGGTGCTGGCGGGTGACCAGCGGTCCCATCTCGGCCGTCGGGTCCGAGCCCGGGCCGATCTTGACCTTGGGCAGCCGGGCCGAGATCGCGTCGACCAGCGGGTCGGCGACGTCCCCGACGGCGACGATCGTGGCGATGGCCATGCAGCGCTCGCCCGCGGAGCCGTAGCCCGCGGAGACGGCCGCATCGGCCGCCATGTCGATGTCCGCGTCCGGCAGCACGATCATGTGGTTCTTGGCGCCACCGAGCGCCTGGACGCGCTTGCCGTGCGCGGTCCCGGTCTCGTAGATGTAGCGGGCGATCGGCGTCGAGCCCACGAACGAGACCGCGGCGATGTCCGGGTGCGCGAGGATGGCGTCGACGGCGACCTTGTCCCCGTGGACGACGTTGAAGACGCCGTCCGGGACGCCCGCCTCGGCGAGGAGGCCGGCGAGGAAGATCGAGGCGGACGGGTCCTTCTCCGACGGCTTGAGGATGAAGGTGTTCCCCGCGGCGATCGCCGTGGCGAACATCCACATCGGGACCATGGCCGGGAAGTTGAACGGCGTGATGCCCGCGACCACGCCGAGCGGCTGGCGGATCTGGTAGACGTCGACACCGCCCGAGACCTGCTCGCTGAACCCGCCCTTGAGCAGGTTGGGGATGCCGCAGGCGAACTCGAGGTTCTCGAGGCCGCGGGCGATCTCACCGAGCGCGTCGGAGGGGACCTTGCCGTGCTCGGCGGTGAGGTGCCCAGCGAGCTCGTGGCGGTTCGCCTCGACCAGGTTCCGGATCTTGAACATGATGTCGGTGCGCTTCGAGAGCGACGTCGCGCGCCAGCCGGGGAACGCGGCCTTCGCCGCGGCGACCGCGGCGCCGACCTCCTCGACCGAGGCGAGGTCGACGTGCTTCGCGAGGCGGCCGGTCGCCGGGTCGTAGACGGGACCCTCGCGGCCGGACGTGCCGGCGACGCTGCGCCCGCCGATCCAGTGGCTGATCCGACCTGGGGCCGCGGCGTCCGTTCGGACGGCGCCGGGCTCTGCGACCTGCGTCATCGGGAAGACCTCACTCGGGGGGCCGCCCGCACGGCGACCCGGCTCTGTCCGACCGTCACGATACTCCGTCGGAGCCACCGGCCAGGCGGACGTCCCGCCTCGCGCCCCCTCGGGCGGACCGCTAGACGCCCGGTCGGTCCGCCGGGTCCGGCCATGCCGGGAGCGGGTCCTCGGGTGCGTCGGCGACACCCGCGTCGCCCATCCCGCGTGCGACGAAGACGACGAAGGCCACCGCGAACCCGAGCGCGACCCCGAGCGCGATGAGCGTGCCGGCGTTGAGCTCCCAGACGACGGCCGGGTCACGCCAGGTCAGCGTGACGGCAGCGCGGACGATCGCCCACAGGGCGAGGGCGCCGAACAGGATCCGGCCGTCGCGCCGCGCGCCCGGGCGGAGGGCGAGGACCAGCCCGAGGACCAGCGCCAGGGCGAGCGTCGCGAAGCCCTCGTAGGCCTGCGCGGGGTGCGAGGGCAGCGCCGGGGCGAGCGACGCCCACGGTCCCGGTCCGAGGAACGATGTCGCCCAGGGGAGGGCGACCGGCCGGCCCTGTCCGGCTCCGCCGAGGAGCATCGCGAGCTTGCCCGCCCCGAGCACGAACAGCAGCGGGAGCGCGACGAGATGCATCCAGCGTCCGACGGGGACCTCGAGCAGCGTCGCGACGGTCAGACCGCTCAGGACGCCGCCGACGACGGCGAGGCTCAGCTCGAAGCCGCCGCGGCCCGGGTCGAGGAGGCCGCCCGACTGGGTCGCGTAGTAGTCGAGGTGGAGCAGGCCGTAGCCGATCCGACCGCCGATCACCGCGCCCGGGACCACCCCGACGGCGATGAAGAGCAGGTCGTCCGCTCGCAGCGACGCGCGGCGTGCCATCAGCCCGGCGACGATGAGCGCGGCGATGATGACGGCCGCGATCGCGACCGCCTCCCAGCGGACGACGAGGCCGGCCACGAGGTGGAGCAGCGGGTCGAAGTCGAGCGCGATGAGGGCGGTCGGCACGGTGTCGGCAGTGTATCGGCAGCCCGTGGTCGCGGCGGACGGCACGCGCGCCGGGGTGTCGGCTGGCCGACACCTCCCGTGTCACCCACTGGGTCGTCCGACGGTCACGGCCCGGACATCATCGGGCCCACGTTGGCGGTCGCGCGGGGGCGCGCTGCCAGCCGGGGGGCGACACGAGGCGGCGGATCTTGGGGGGTCCGCCGGCTCGAGCCCGGCGTCCGGCCCATGGGGGGACGGGCCGGGCGTCGAAGGCCAGGACGGGACGAGATGCGCATGGCACGAGGCGTAGCGACACGGCGAGCCCTCCTGCAGGTGGACCTGCTGGGCCGGATCGAGGTGCGAACCGCCACCGGTGCGCGCGTGACCTTCGCCGGCCGCCACGCCCCCGCCCTCTTCGCGCTGCTGGTCCTCGTCCGGCGCCCGCGCTCGCGCGAGGCGATCGCCGCCGACCTCTGGCCCGAATCCGACACGACGTCTGCCGGCTCGCTGCGCCAGGCCCTCTGGCTCGTCCGGCACGGCCTCTCGGACGCGGGGGTCCCGCCGGACTCGGTGCTCGACGTCTCGTCGGAGTCGATCGGCATCCGCGCGGACGCCGATGTCGCCCTCGACATCGTGGCCTTCGAAGCCTGTCTCGATGCCGTCGCTTGCGGCGTCGAGCGGGCGATCGAGCTATACGGCGGCGATCTCGTGGAGTCGCTCGGCCACGATTGCTTCGCGGGCGAGCGCGAGCGGCTCGCCGACCGCTATGAGGACGCCCTCGTCACCGTGGCGGAGCGGCGCCTCGTCGCCGGCGACCTGCACGGCGCCAGCGAGGCGGCGCAGCGCGTCATCGCGCGCGACCCGCTCCGTGAGGAGGCGCACGCCATCCTGATCGCCGTCCACGGCCTCGCTGGCTCTCGCTCGCAGATCGTCCGCCAGTACCGCCGGCTCCAGGTCGTCCTGGAGCGCGAGCTCGGCGAACCGCCGCTCCCCGAGACCGACGCGGCCTACCGGCAGGCGATGCGCCACGCGGTGCAGCGCTCGATGGAACGGGCCGCGCTGATCGAGCCGGATCGCCGCCCGGCCCTCGTGGCCGTCAGCCACTAGGAGCCGTCAGGCCGCGTCGGCGGCGCGCTTCGCGAACCCGGCGTAGCATCGGCCGATGTCGTCGTCACCCGCGTTCAGCCTGCCCCGCCGCGGCCTGTCGTCGCGCCCGATGGCCAGCGCCGTGCTCGCGGTCATGACGCTGGCCGGCTGCGCGAGCAGCGCCGGGCCTTCGGCGGCGCCCTCCACGGGCCCGACGACCGCGCCGACCTCCAGCGGCATCCCGTCGCTGCCGCTCGCCTCCCAGGCACCCGGCGACCTCCCGGACGCCACGGTGGCGATGATCGTGGCCGACGCCGCCGCCGTCGCCGGCGTCGACCCGGCGGACGTCACCGTGGTGAGCGTCAAGCCGGTGACGTGGACGGACGGCTCGCTCGGCTGCCCGAAGCCGGGGGTCATGTACACCCAGATCGTGGTGCCCGGGTTCCGGGTCATCGTCAAGGCGGGCGACCAGAAGCTCGACTACCGCGTCGGGCGGGCCGGCACCGCGAAACGGTGCGACAGCGGGACCTGGACCGGCAGCGACGGCTGAGCCGTGCCCGCTTAGGGCAGCTTGGCGACCAGCTCGCGGACGGCCGCGGTCGAGGCATCGAACGCCGTTCGCTCCTCGGGCGTCAGCTCGATCTCGAACACGCGCTCCATCCCCCTGGCCCCGAGCACGACCGGGACCCCCACGAACACCCCGTCGACGCCGAACTCGCCGGTCAGCAGCACCGCGCACGGCAGCACCCGCTTCCGGTCGAGCAGGATCGCCTCGACCATCTCGAACGTGCTCGCGGCCGGGGCGTAGAACGCCGAGCCGGTCTTGAGCAGGGCGACGACCTCGGCCCCGCCGTTCGCGGTCCGCTCCTCGAGGGCCTTGACCCGGTCCGCCGGCAGCAGCTCGGTGATCGGCACGCCGGCCACGGTGGAGTAGCGCGACAGCGGGACCATCGTGTCGCCGTGGCCGCCGAGCACGAAGGCATGCGTGTCGGCGACGCTCACGCCCAGCTCTTCGGCGATGAATGTGCGGAACCTGGCCGAGTCGAGGACGCCCGCCATGCCGAGGACGCGCTCGCGCGGGAAGCCCGACGCCGCGAGCGCCACGTGGCACATCGCGTCAAGCGGGTTGGTGACGACGATCAGGATCGCGTCCGGCGAGTGCTTCGCGGCCTGCTCCACCACCGCGCGGACGATCCCTGCGTTCTTGGCCAGGAGGTCGTCGCGGCTCATCCCCGGCTGGCGGGCCAGCCCCGAGGTGACCACCACGATGTCCGAACCCGCGGTGTCCGCATAGTCGTTGGTCCCGGTGACCCGGGCGTCGTGGCCGACGACCGGTGCGGCCTCGGCGAGGTCGAGACCCTTGCCTTGTGGCAGGCCTTCCACGATGTCGACCAGGACGACGTCCGCGAGGCCGGCCTCGGCGATCCGTTGGGCGGTCGTGGCGCCGACATTCCCGGCGCCGATGACGGTGACCTTGTTGCGCGCCATGTGATGGGTGCTCCTTCCGTGCGTTCGTACGACGCGATCCTACGGGCGTCGTACGAGGATCGTCATCCGTCGAGGTCGGTCATGGACGTCGGCCGGTGGTCGCGGGGACCCGGCAGCCGCACGCTCCGTCCCACGGCCGACCCACTCGGCCACCTGCGCTCAGGAGACCACCTCGATGTCGTCCACCCCGGCCCTCGTCCTCGTCGGCCTCGTCCTCGTCCTCCTCTCGATCCCGCTGGCGTTCAGCCTCGGGCCGATCGTGCTGGGCGGGTTCCTGCTCGTGCTCGGCTATCGCCGCGCGACGGCCGCGCTCGAAGCGCCGGCCGCCACCCCCGCCTGATCGACCCCGCGCCGGGTCGCCGCTAGCCGGCGACCGACCCGTCCGTCGTCGCCAGGCGAGCCGCCTCCACGGCCTCCGGCGTCGATGTCGGCCCCGCCGCGAGGATCTCGGTGGTGACCATCCCCGCGTACGCATCGAAGTTGGCCGCGAACATCCCGGCCAGCGCCGCGGCCTGACGGTCGTACGCGTCGGGGTCGGCCCACGTGGCGCGCGGGTCCAGGAACGACGACGGGACGTCGGGGCACTCGAGCGGGACCTCGAACCCGAAGGTCGGATCGATGCGCATCGGCACCCCGTCGAGCCGCCCGTCGATCGCCGCCCGGACCATCGAGCGCGTATGGGCGATGTCCATCCGGTTCCCGGTGCCGTACGGGCCGCCGGTCCATCCCGTGTTGACGAGCCAGACGGGCACGTCATACCGCTCCAGGCGCTCGGTGAGCATCGCCGCGTAGTGCGCCGGGTGGCGCGGCATGAACGGCGCCCCGAAGCACGCGGAGAAGGTCGCACTGGGCTCCTTGACCCCCACCTCCGTGCCCGCCAGCTTGGCCGTGTAGCCGCTGATGAAGTGGTAGGCCGCCTGCTCGCGTGACAGGCGCGAGATCGGCGGCATGACCCCGAACGCGTCAGCGGTCAGGAACACGACGGTGCGCGGCTGGCCGGCGACCCCGCTCGGGTCCGCGTTGCCGATGAAGCGCAGCGGGTAGGCACCGCGCGTGTTCTCGGTGAAGCGCTCCGACGCCAGGTCGAGCTCGCGGGTGCGCGGGTCGAGGTCCACGTTCTCGAGGACGGTCCCGAAGCGCCGCGTGGTCTGGAAGATGTCCGGCTCGTACATCGGGGAGAGGCGGATGGTCTTGGCATAGCAGCCGCCCTCGAAGTTGAAGACGCCGCCGTCGCCCCAGCCGTGCTCGTCGTCGCCGACGAGGCTCCGCCGCGGATCCGCCGAGAGCGTCGTCTTGCCCGTCCCCGACAGGCCGAAGAAGATCACCGGGTCGCCCGCCTCGCCGACGTTGATCGCGGAGTGCATCGGCAGCACGCCCTCGTCGGGCAGCAGGTCGTTCATGACGGTGAACGCCGACTTCTTGATCTCGCCCGCGTACTCGGTGCCGACGATGATGACCTCCATCCGCTGGAGGTGGACGAGGATCGCCGTCTCGGTCCGGGTCCCCTCGGTCGCCGGGTCGGCCTTGAACGACGGGACGCAGATGATCGTGAAGTCGGGCCCCCGCCCCGCGTCACCCGGGAGCGGCTCGCGGAAGAGGTTCCTTGCGAAGAGGCTCGCCCACGCCGTCTCGGTGACCACCTTGAGCGATCTCCGGTGGGCCGGGTCCGCGCCGATCGAGGCATGCTGGACGTACAGGTCGCGGTCGGCCAGGTAGGCGACCAATCGGGCGCGCAATCGGTCGTAGTCCGCCTCGCTGATCGGCCGATTGACCGGTCCCCACCAGATGTGGTCGCGCGTCGTCGGCTCGTCGACGATGAACTTGTCCATCGGCGAGCGACCGGTGTGGCGCCCGGTGCGGACGACCAGCGGCCCGTCGGCGGCGACGAGGCCCTCGCCCCGTCGGATGGCATCCTCGTAGAGCTCGGCGGCGGGCTTGTCGACGCGCAGGGTGCGACCCAGCGTGGGTCGGACGGCGGGGGTGGTGGCCATCGGCGGTGGACTCCTGTGACGCAGGGACGATCGTCGAGATCGACCGGCCGCGCGTGATGCTCGCCGAGGGCGAGCAGGAGTCGGCTTCCGCAGTCGCAGGGTGGTCTCGTCACCACCTCGTGGGCGGCATCCTACTGCATTGCGGCTTGGTTGCGCCACGGTTGCGATCCGGTCGCGGTGCCCGGGCGCGCCGCCCGCGCGGGAGGATCCATTCCGACCCGATTCCGGACCGCCTGGTGCGCCCGCGCGCCGAATGGGTGACAGGAGTCGACAAACGGGACCATCGAGCCCTGCCGCGTGGGACCTCCTTCGCCCGCGACAGCCGCCGCCACGCTCTAGCGTCGGTGGTGGCGCGATGTCTTCGACACCCTCGCCGACGCGGCCTTCCAGGAGGTACACGATGCACATGGGCAGACGACGCATCTCCCTCGCCCTCGGGGTGACGGCGATGGCGCTGATGCTGACGTTCCCGATCGGCGTGGCAGCCGCCTCGCGGTCGGTTCCCGACTCCGTCCAGGGATCACACACGTGGTCCGGCCAGACCTGCGACGGGACCGACCTGTCGGTCGCCTACCACGTCACCAGCCGGGGACGCCTCGTCTTCGACTCGGCGGCCGGTGCCACGACCAGGGTCTGGCGCTTCCCGGGCTTCTTCATGGTCACGTTCCGTGGCGAGCACACCCGGGTGCTCGTGTGGCTCACGTGGCGCCACGGCGTCGCGGCGCTCCACTCTCACTCGTGGGCTCCGGCGTGCGAGCCCGTGACGCCTCCCGCCGGCGATCCACCGCCGGTCGATGATGGTGGGAACGGCCAGACCGGCTAGTCCCCGCCCCGAGCGGTCCGCCGCGGCGGCTCGACAGGTGAACGAACGGGCGTCGTGCCAGGGGCACGGCGCCCGTTCCATGTGTCCGCCCGGAGTTGACGCTCGCGCGAACCGGCCGTAGCATCCGCGCACAACCGAAGAGCTCTTATCAAGAGTGGCAGAGGGACCGGCCCGATGAAGCCACGACAACCTACCGGCGTCGAGTCGGCAAGGTGCCAAATCCGGGCAGGACCTCCTGCGAGATAAGGGAACTCCCCTTCGGAGCCCCCTCACTCATCCGAGTCGTCGCTGTCCGTACCCCGGTCCCGAGGCCACGTCCCCCGCCTCCCGGAGCGAACCGATGACGACCGAGACCCTTGAACCGCCGACCTCCCCTGCCGAGCGCATCACCGGCATGCGCTGCCGCAACTGCGGGCGGACCGAGCCGATCGGGCTGTCCTATGTCTGTCCGAACTGTTTCGGGCCACTCGAGGTGGCCTACGACTACGGCCTGATCGGCCGGACGCTCACGCGTGAGGTCGTGGAGCGGCGCGGACCCGGCATCTGGCGGTTCGCCGAGCTCCTCCCCGTGGACGCGCCGCCCAAGCGCGGCCTCGCGGTCGGCTCCACCCCGCTCACCCTGGCGGATCGCCTCGCGCCCAGCCTGGGCGTCGAGCGGCTCTGGATCAAGGACGACACCCGGAATCCGTCGCTCAGCTTCAAGGACCGTGCCGTGGCGATCGCCGCGGCCCGTGCCGTCGAATTCGGCGTCGAGGCGCTCTGCTGCGCCTCCACGGGCAACCTCGCGGGTGCCACGGCCGCCGCGGCCGCGGCCATCGGCCTGCCGGCCTACGTGTTCATCCCGGCCGACCTCGAGCCGGCCAAGGTCGACCACGCCCTCGCCTACGGCGCGACGGTCGTCCCGATCGACGGCACCTACGACGACGTGAACCGGCTCTGCCTGGAAGTGGCGGACGAGACCGGCTGGGGCTTCGTCAACATCAACCTGCGGCCGTTCTACGCGGAGGGCTCCAAGACGCTCGCCTACGAGATCGCCGAGTCGCTCGGGTGGCGCTCGCCGGACGTCGTCGTGGCCCCGGTCGCGTCGGGCGCGATGTTCACCCGGGTCGCCCGCGGCTTCGAGGAGCTCGCCGAGCTGGGCCTGATCGAGCGCCGGCCGATCCGCTTCGTCGGCGGTCAGGCGGCCGGCTGCGCCCCGGTCGCGACGGCGTTCGCTGCCGGCACCGACGTCATCGAGCCGGTCCGCGAGCCCGACACGATCGTCCGCTCGCTCGCCATCGGCAATCCGGCCGATGGCCGCTATGCCGTCGAACTGGCCCGCGACTCCGGCGGCTCCATCGAGGCCGTCGATGATGCCAAGACCGCCGCCGCGATCCGCGAGGTCGCCCGGCTCGAGGGCATCTACCCGGAGACGGCCGGTGGCGTCACGCTCGGCGCGGTCGCCGCGGCCCGCCGTCGCGGCGTGATCCGCGACGGCGACGAGGTCGTCGCGCTGCTGACCGGCAACGGGCTCAAGACCCCGGATGCGCGGACCTTCGGGCGAGCGGACGGGGTGGCGCGGCCCGGCGAGCCCGGCCTCGCCCCGGTCATCCGGCCGAGCCTGTCCGCCTTCGAGGCGTGGCTGGACGGCGGCGCGGGCGGCGCGGCATGAGCACGGTCCGGATCCCGCCGACGCTGCGCACCTCGACGGGCGGGGCCAAGATCGTCGAGGTCCCGGGCGGCACCGTCCGAGAAGTGGTGGCCGGCCTGGTCGCCGCGCACCCGAGCCTCGGCGCCCAGATCCTCGCGCCCGATGGCGAGCTGAACCGGTTCGTCAACGCGTTCCTGAACGACACCGACGTCCGCCACCTGCAGGCGCTCGACACGCCGGTCGGCGACGGCGACACCCTCGTGCTGCTCCCGGCGATGGCCGGCGGCTGAGCCGTCCGCGAGGATCGGCTCAGCGCCACTCCGCCCCGTCGGGGTAGCGGTAGCGGTCGATCGAGGCGGGCCGCATCTGCGCGCTGTATCCGGCCGCCGATGGCAGGCGGTAGCGGCCGCGCTCGACGACGACCGGATCGAGGAAGTGCTCGTGGAGGTGGTCGACGTACTCGATCATCCGGCCCTCGAGCTTGCCGCTCACCGCGATGTAGTCGAACGGCGCGAGGTGCTGGACCAGCTCGCACAGCCCGACGCCGCCGGCATGCGGGCAGACCGTGACCCCGAACTTCGCGGCCAGCAGCAGGATCGCGACGACCTCGTTGACACCACCGACCCGGCAGGCGTCGATCTGGCAGATGTCGATCGCGCCGGCCTGGAGCAGCTGCTTGAACATGATCCGGTTGTGGACGTGCTCGCCGGTGGCGACCCGGATCGGCGCCACGCCCCGGGCGATCGCCGCGTGCCCGAGGATGTCGTCCGGGCTGGTGGGCTCCTCGATCCAGTACGGGTCGAACGGGGCCAGCCGGGCCATCCACTCGATGGCGACCCCGACGTCCCAGCGCTGGTTGGCATCGACGGCGAGCATGTGGTCGGGGCCGATCTGCGACGCGGATCAGGCGCATCCGGCGCACGTCGTCCTCGACATCGGCGCCGACCTTCATCTTGAACCGCGTCCAGCCGTCGGCCAGCGCCTCGCGGCAGAGCCGCTCGATCTTCGCGTCGTCGTAGCCGAGCCAGCCGACCGACGTGGTGTAGGCGGGATAGCCGTCGCGACGCAGTTCCGCCTCGCGCTCGGCACGACCCGGGACGGCCGCTTCGAGGATCGCGAGCGCCTCGTCGGGAGTCAGGGCGTCGGTCAGGTAGCGGAAGTCGACCAGCGCGACGATCTCGCGCGGGTGACATGTCCGACAGCACCTGCCAGACGCGGCTTGCCGGCCCGCTTGGCGACGAGGTCCCAGACCGCGTTGACCACGGCCGCGGTCGCGAGGTGGATGACGCCCTTCTCCGGGCCGATCCAGCGCAGCTGGCTGTCGCCGACGAGGTCCCGCCAGAAGGCGCCGAGGTCGGCTTCGACGGCCTCCACGTCGCGCCCGATCACCAGCGGCGCGATGGCCCGCACGCCCGCCACGACCACCTCCGTCCCGCGCCCGGTCGTGAACGTGAAGCCGTGGCCCTCGAGGCCGTCGTCGGCGTCGGTCCGCAGGACGACGTACGCCGCCGAGTAGTCCGGGTCCAGGTTCATGGCGTCGGAACCGTCGAGCGCCCGCGAGGTCGGGAAGCGGATGTCGACGACATCGAGCGAGGTGATGGTGGTCAAGGCCTATCCCTTCAGTGCGCCGACCAGCAGGCCGCGGGTGATGTACCGCTCGAGGGCGATGGCCATGACCACGACCGGCGCGATCATGATCAGGATCAGGACGGACATCGCCCACCACTGCGGACCGCGCGTCGCATTCTGCGCCGCCACCTGGAGCGGCATCGTCTGGGCGTTCGCGCTGGTAAGGACCAGGGCGATGAGGAACTCGTTCCACGCGAAGATCAGCACGATCAGGAACGTGGCCACGAGCCCGGGCACGGAGATCGGCAGCACGATCGAGCGGACGATCCGCCAGATGGACGCCCCGTCCACGGCGGCGGACTCCTCGAGCTCACGGGGCAACGCGGCGAAATACTCGCGCATGAGCCAGACGACGATCGGCAGGTTCGTCGCGACGTAGACGATGATCAGGGCGACCAGGCTGTCGAGCAGGCCCACCTGCTGGAAGAGGACGTACATCGGGATCGCGACCGCGATGGGCGGCAGGATGCGCTGCGAGATCAGCCAGAACGCGATGTCGCTGTTGGCGAGCGCCGCCTTGAACCGCCGGCCGATCGTCTGGGCGCTGATCGCGAAGACCGCGACCGATGAGACGACCGCGACCGGGAGCGGCGCGCCGACGAGCAGGACGACGAGCGCGAGGGCGACGGATCCGATGAAGAGTCCGATGATCCCGATCCGCGGCCGATACGTGAACCGGACCAGGGCATAGGCCGTGAACGAGCCCAGGATCAGCGCGATCGTGGCGCTGCTCAGTCCCACGATGACCGTGTTGATGTACGGCCGAAGCGTGTCGTTCCCGAGGTCCAGCAGGATGTACTTCCAGGCGTCGAGGGTGGGCTGGAAGTCGACGAACGGGATGTAGAACGGCCCCTTGTCGACCTGGTAGGCGCGTCTTGAACGACGTCACGAACAGCCAGTAGATCGGGAAGAGGACGACGAACGCCCAGCCCAACAACAGCAGCCACGCACCGAACTTGGCCGGGGCGGAGAGATCGGTCGCCGACCGACGGCGGAATGGGTTGGTCACACGAACTCCGTCACGCGCCGACGCACGAAGCTGACATAGACGGTGGCGATGACCGTCACGAGGATGAGCAGCAGGTAGGCAATGGCCGCCGAACGGCCGAGATTCAGGGTGTTCCAGTCGATATACGCCTGGAGCGTCAGCGACTGGGTCGCGGTGCCCGGGCCGCCGCCGAGCAGGATGTTCGGCATGTCGATGATCTTGAAGCCCTCGATCAGCCGGATCAGGACGATCGCGCTCGACACCGGCAGGAGCGCCGGGAAGGAGATGTGGCGGAAGCTCTGCCAGCGATTCGCTCCGTCGGTCCAGGCCGCCTCACGGATCTCATGGTCCAGGCCCTCGATGGCGGCCAGGAGCACGATGAACACGAACGGGGTCCAGGCCCAGGTGTCGCCGATGATCACGGCCGCGCGCGCGAGCCACGGATCGGTCACCCACGTGAAGTCACGCAGCCCGAACGCCACGAAGACGGGCTCGAACGGGCCTTTGGAGGTGTCGGTCATCATCAGGAACATGTAGCCGACACCGACCGGCGTGATCGTCAACGGGATGAGGAAGACGATCCGGAAGAACCGCCGCCAGGGGACCTGCTGCACGGCCAGGATCGCGAGGCCGAGACCCAGGCCGTATTGCAGGGCGATCCCGACGAACACGAAGATCACGGTGACGATCAGCGCGCCTGGTCGGCCACCATCGCTGAACAACGCCTGGACGAAGACCCACACGAAGCCGACCAGCAGGATGCCGCCGGCCAGCCGCAGCGCCAGCCCGAACGGGCCCACCTGCCGGCCGCGCACGGCCCGGGTCCACGCCACCGTCGTGAGCGCGATCGTGACGCCCATGATCGCCCAGCCGAGGAGATTGGGGCTCTTCAGGACGCCGATGAAATGGGAGCGTTCGAGTCCGAACAGCTCCTGGGTGTAGTTGTTGAATCCCACCCACTTGAGCTCGATGCCGCCGTTGTTGAACCCCAGGTGCGACAGGGACAGGGCGACCGACGCGATCAGGGGGAAGAGCGACAGGAACAGGACGAGGAGGACGGTCGGCCAGATGAAGAGCCATCTGGCCGCCCCGTCCGAGCGCCACGCGCCGAATGCGGGGACCGCACCGCGCGCGATCCGTGACCGAAGACCCGGCGCCGTTGGCGCCGGGTCTTCGGCTTCGAGATCGAGGTTACCGCTGGACGCCAAGGCTGGCGACGTACGCGGCGAGCTGCTTGTCCTTGCCGACCTGGTCGGTGATCGCGTTCCAGCCATCCGCGATGGCTTGTTCCGTGCCGGCCTCGTCGAGCTCTCCGGCAAGGTACTGGGAGACGGCCGTGTCGAGCACGTCCTGCTGGTACTGCTTGGTCTGCGGGATGCGCATGTCGAGGATCATGTTCTTGTTGGTCAGGCTGGCCTTGATGGCGCCGAGGTAATCGGTCGCGGCGTCCTTGCTCAGGCCCGCGTCCACCCACGGCTGGATGTTCTCGAACTGGGAGGTCCGGTACGGGTTGTAGCCGGTCTTGCCCAGGGTGACGTCGACGTTGGCCTGTGCCGGGGCGCTCATGTACGAGAGGAAACTATAGGCAGCGTCCTGGTTGACCGCGGGCGAGGCGGCGTTGATCGCGCCGGACCAGCCGCCGAAGGAGGCGAACGGCGCGTAGTTCACGCCGTCGACCGCGTTGGGGCAGGTGGTGGCGTCGCAGGGGACGAGCTTGCCCGTGTCACGGTCAAGGGTCTCCTTCCAGCCCGGGGTGATCGTGGAACCGGTCTTGTCCTGGACATAGGTGCCCGGGGCCAGGGTCCCGATGTCGCCCCAGTCCATCGTGAGGGCGCAGCGTCCGGTCGTGAACAGGCCGCGGCTATCGCCGACGCCCTGGTTGAGCTCTTCCTTCGGACCGAACTCGGAGGTCTTCTTGTAGGTCTGGAGCGCCTTGGTCATGGCTTCGTTCGTGCCCAGCAGCGGCGTCATGTCCTTCGTGTTGAAGAACGCACCCTGGCTTGTGCCCTGGTTCTGCAGCAACCCGCCGGCAAGCGAGATGATCCACCAGTAGCTCTGCTGACCCTTCTTCTTGGCGATGCACGAGCCGTAGTCCGGCTGTCCGTCGCCGTTGAGGTCCTGGCCGTTGTACTTGGCCGCGATGGTCAGGTAGTCGTCCCACGTCTTGGGCGGCGCGACGCCGTCCTTCGACAGGATGTCCTTGCGGTAATAGACCATGTGGAAGTCGCCGTCGAGCGGGATGGTGTAGACCTTCCCGTTGTACGTCGCGTTGAAATCGCGGAAGAACGGGCCGATGTCGTCCCAGTTCAGGTTCTTGTCCGCGTGGACCAGATCGGTCAGATCCTTGAGGTAGCCCGGGCCGACGAAGTCGCCGAGCCACTGCGGATCGAAGACGTAGGCGTCGAAGGCATTGGTCTTGGTCGACGCGTCGAGCAGGGCCTTGTCGTAGATCGTCTGGAACCCGACGGCCACGACATTCACGTGCCCGCAGCTCAGCGCCTGCCAGTCCGGCGCGCGGCGCTGGAGCGGCTCGGCGACCTGCGGGCCGTTCAGGGTCAGGATGTTGATGTTGGTGCCCTTGAGCTTCGCGCACAGCGCTGCGTCAGGTGTGGCAGCGGGAGCGGCGCTCACCGCGGCTGTCGAAGCCGACGGGGCAGCGGTCGGGGGTGGCGCCGCCGATGCCGGCGCGGAAGCAGCGGTGGACGGGCTGGTCGTGGCGGTGCCACACCCCGCGAGTACGAGTACCAAGCCGATCGCAGGCGCGACCGTTCTGAACCGCGACACTGGCTTCCTCCTCTTGACCCTCGCACCGTCGTCCAGCATACTGAACGCCCGGCGGTAGGTTGAACAGTATGCCAACGGGATTCGCGCAAAGTCAATATGTTGGACGCGCGCCATCATGCTGACCGGTCACTGGGTCAAGCGCGCCGCGGTCTCGGAAGGGTGACGGATCGGTGGGATGATGGACGGGATGGGAACGCAGGCGAACACGGAAGCGCGCGACGATGCCGTCCGCGGTGACGGTGATTCACTTGCCCCGGCCGTCACGCGGGCCGCGCTCATCCTCGACGTCCTGGCCGAGGCGGCCGGCGAGCCGATGGGCCCGAGCGAGCTCGCCCGTCGGCTGGCCCTCCCGAAATCCTCGATCGCCAACGTCTGCGGCGCCTTGGCCGAGGCCGGGTTCGTCCGGCGGGTCGGCACCGGTTTCACGCTCGGGCGGCGGCTGGCCGAGCTCGGCGGGGCGTACCTGGCGACCGTCGACCAGGTCCAGGAGTTCTATGACGCGGCACGGCAGCTCCCGACCGGCTCGGAGGAGACGGTCCAGTTCGCCGTCCTCGACGGCCTCGAGGTCACCTACCTCGCGCGGCACGACGGACGCCAGCCCGTGCGGCTGACCTCCGGCATCGGTCGCCGTCTCCCCGCCTTCTCGACCGCGACCGGCAAAGCCGCCCTCGCATCGCTGAGTGAGGCCGACCTGCTGGCCCGGCTCGAGGGGATCACGACCCTCCCGCGGCCGACCCGCAAGGCGCACGGCTCCATCGACGAGCTGCTGGCCGACATCGCCGAGATCCGTCGTCGCGGTTACGCGATGGACGACGAGGAGACCATGGAGGGCGTGGTCTGCTACGGGGTGGTCATCCCGAGCCGGGGCTCCACAGACGGCCCGTGTGCCGCGAGCATCACGCTCCTCAAGGTGCGGGCCACCGCCGAGCGCGTGCCCGCCCTGATCGATGACCTGCACTGGCTCGCGAACGAACTGTCGGATCCGTCGCGGCATCACGCCCCGAGCCGGTAGACCTCCTCCGCGGTCCCGCCGAAGACCGCCGATCGCTCGGCCGCGGACAGTCCGGCCGTCAGCGTCCGGGCGGTCGCGAGGACCACCTCGTACGGAGCCGCCAGGAGGCAGACCGGCCAGTCGGAGCCGAAGAGCAGGCGGCCCGCCCCGAAGCCCTCCAAGGCCAGATCGACGTACGGCCGGAGGTCGTCCACGGTCCACGCGTCCCACGCCGCCTCGGTCACCAGCCCGGACGCCTTGCACCACGTGTTCGGGAGGGCGGCGAGGTCGGTGAGCAAGGTCGCCCACGGCTCGCGCATGCCACTCGCGATCGGCGGCTTGGCCAGGTGGTCGATGACGAACCGCATCCCGGGCTCGCTGCGCACGAGCTCGAGCGCGGCCGGCATCTCCCGCGGCCGGACCAGGAGGTCGAAGGGGAGGCCGGTGCCCCCGACGGTCGCGATCCCGCGGCGGACGGCGGGACGCAGCAGCCATGCCGGATCCGGCTCGTCGTGCGCGGGGTGGCGGATGCCGACCAGCCGGTCCCCGCCCTCCCCCGAGCGGAGCTCCGCCAGGACATCGCCGAGGGCCGGGTCGGCCAGGTCCGCCCAGCCCACGACGCCCAGGACGACCGGCGCCGCGGCCGCGAGGGCCAGGAGGTCACGTGTCTCGGCCAGGCTGGTCCGTGCCTGGACCACGATCGTGCCATCCACACCGGCGGCGGCCAGCTGCGGCAGCAGCTCGTCGAGCGGGTACGGGCGGCGCAGCGCGTCGAGCGCGGCCGTCATCCACGGGTAGGGCTCACGGTCCGGATCGAGGACGTGGTGGTGCGCGTCGATGACCCTCGTCATCGGGGGACCGGTGCCTCGGCCGGGATGAGTCTCTCGGCCCGCAGCTCCTCCCAGAGGTCCGCCGGGATCGAACGCCGCATCTCCACTGGATAGTCGTCCAGGTGCGGCGATCGTCCGTACCCCGGCGATCAGCCCCGTGACCGACGGGTGGGCCAGCGGGAACTGGATGGCGGCGGCCCGCAGCGGCACCCCGTAGCGATCGCAGACCTCGCCGATCCGGTGCACCCGCCCGACCACCGGGTCGGGCGCCGGCCGATAGTCGAAATGGGCGCCCGCACCCGGGTCCGCAAGCACGCCGCTGTTCATGACCCCGACCACCATGACCGCCACGCCCCGCTCGGCGCAGCGGGGCAGCAGGTCCGGCAGCGCCTCCTGGTCGAGGAGGGTGTAGCGACCCGCCAGCATCACGACGTCGATGTCGGTCTCGGCCACGAACCGCGTCAGCATCGCCGACTGGTTCATCCCGGCGCCGATCGCCCGGACGATGCCCTCCGCGCGCATCCGCTCGAGGGCCGGGTACGCGCCGCCCATGACGGCCTCCCAGTGGTCGTCCGGGTCGTGGATGTACACGATGTCGATCCGCGAAAGCCCCATCCGCTCCAGGCTTTCCTCGAGCGACCGACGCACGCCGTCGCCGCTGTAGTCGAACACGAGGCCGCGATCGCCGAGGTCGGTGTAGTAGGCGTCGTCGCGGGCGCCGTCGGACTGTCGGTCGATGTCTGCGCCGGGCGGGATCTCGGCCCGGGGACGGACCAGGCGGCCGACCTTCGTCGAGACGACGTACTCGTCGCGCGGTCGGGCTGCGAGCGCGGCACCCATGCGACGCTCGCCGTTGCCGTAACCGTACAGGGGGGCGACGTCGAAGGAGCGAACGCCGATCGACCAGGCATGGTCGACGAGGGCGATCGCGTCGGTGTCGGCGACGGGGTGGAACAGCCCACCGATCGACGCCCCGCCCAGCCCCAGGCGCGTGGTCCTCAGGCCCGTCCGGCCGATGGCGATGTGCTGGAATGGCTCGACGGGCATCCTTCCTCCGCCAATCGGTTGACGCGCCTGCGTGCCGTCGCGTATCGTTCAATCCGTCGTCCACGGGTCAGTATACTGAACGTCTTGGAGTCACGGCACCCGATGCGTCTGATCTCCTTCCGGACCTCCGACGGCCATGATGCGCTCGGCGTCGTGGCCGGATCGTCATGGATCCCGGCCGCGGCACTCCTCCCGGCTGGGCCAGCGACGATGGAGGCCCTCCTCCGCGGTCCGTCGGACGCGCTCGACGCGCTCCGGCGGGCTGCGGATCCCGATCGGATCGAGCGGGAGGGCCGCCCGCTGGACGAGGCCGCCCTCCTGGCCCCCGTCCCCCGCCCCGGCAAGGTCGTGGCGATCGGCCGCAACTACCAGGACCACGCCGCGGAATCCGGCTCGGAGCCGCCGGCGTCCCCCTTGATCTTCTCGAAGTGGCCCAGCTCGGTGATCGGCCCCGGTGCGGAGATCCGCTGGGATCCCGCCCTCGCGACCCAGGTCGACTACGAGGCGGAGCTCGGCGTCGTGATCGGCCGGACGGCGCGGCGCGTGTCGGAGGCGGAGGCCCTCGACCACGTCCTCGGCTACACCTGCATCGACGACGTCTCGGCCCGTGACCTCCAGTTCGGCGACGGCCAATGGGTCCGCGGCAAGTCGCTCGACACGTTCTGCCCGATGGGGCCCGTGGTCGTCACGACCGACGAGATCCCGGACCCGCAGGTCCTCGCCATCGCCTGCCACGTGAACGGTCGGACGCTCCAGCAGGCGAACACGTCGGACATGTACTTCGGCGTCGCGACGATCGTGAGTCACTGCTCCCAGGCGTTCACGCTCGAGCCGGGCGACGTCATCGCGACGGGCACCCCAGCGGGGGTCGGCGTCTTCCGTGACCCGCCGATCCTGCTGAGCGACGGCGACGAGGTGGTCGTCGAGATCGAGGGCATCGGCCGGCTCGTCAACACCTGTCGGTTCGATCGCGCGGCGACGCTGTCGTGAGCGGCGAGCGGTTCCTCGTCACGGGCGCGCTCGGGTGCATCGGCGCCTGGACCGTGCGGGCGCTCGTCCGGGAGGGCGTGCCGGTCACGACCTTCGACCTCGGCGGCGATCCACGGCGCCTGCGCCAGATCATGACCGCCGATGAGCTGGCCAGCGTCGACGTCGTCGCGGGCGACATCACCGACCTCGACGGCCTGTCAGCGGTGATGGACGACCGCGGCATCGACCACGTCATCCACCTGGCGGCGCTCCAGGTGCCGTTCTGCCGGGCCGATCCCCCGCTCGGGGCACGGGTCAACGTCCTCGGGACCATCAACGTCTTCGAGGCGGTCAAGCGACGCGCCCGGTCCGTCCGCATGGCCCCGATCTCGTACACCAGCTCGATCGGGATGTTCAGCGGCGATGACGCCGACGCGCTGACCGGGCGGCTGACCGTCGACGCCACCGCGCACCCGCAGAACCACTACGGCGTGTACAAGCTCGCGAACGAGGGCAGCGCCCGGGTCTACTGGCTCGAGGACGGCATCGCCAGCATCGGCGTGCGACCGCTGACCGTGTACGGCGTCGGACGCGACCAGGGGATGACCAGCGGCCCGACGAAGGCGATCGTCGCCGCGGTCCTCGGGACGTCGTTCACGGTGCCATTCCGCGGCGCGACGCTCTACCAGTACGCCCCGGACGTCGCGGCCACGCTGATCGCGGCGAGCCGTGCGGAGCCGAGCGGCGCGCACGTGTTCAACCTGCCGGGAGTCGTCGCCGATGGGCCGGCCCTGCTCACCGCGATCGAAGCGGCGGTCCCGGGCGCGTCGGCGTTCGTTCGGTTCGAGCCGGCGGACCTGCCATTCCCCACGAAGATCGACACCGACGGCATCGAGGTCCTCGGGCCACTCCCCGTCACGCCGCTCCTCGACGGGGTCCGCGAGAGCGTCGAGATCTACCGCTCGCTCGTGGCCGAGGGCCGCATGGACCCCGCCCAGCAGGGGCTGGAGCCGGTCCCCGCCGCCTGAGGCTGGCCCCGACCGCCCGCCTAAGGGGTCGTCCTCGCGAAATGAGGGGTCGCGCCACCGCCGAATGAGGGTTCGGCCGATGTGCGGCGACGGGCCGCCCGGCGACCATCGGCATCGATCGACCGACCCAGAGGTCGACGAACCGAGGGGAGCCGACCGATGTGGACCAGCCCGAAGTACCAGACCCGGATCGCCGCGGACCGCCAGGCTGACGACCATCGAGCCGCCGCGGCCGACCGCCGCGCCGCCGCCGCATGACCGTTCGAGTGATGATCGTCCGGCCGCACCGACCGTGACCCGCCGACGCATCCTGGCGCTGCCGGCGTTCCGCTTCCTCCGCGCCTGAACGCGGTGGCCAGCGCTCGTCCGACGAGGGCATGGACAGTCGCGGCGGCGGGTCGCACGATGACCGGCGTGACCCGAGGATCCAGTCCCACGCTCATCGGCCGCGACCCCGAGCTCGCAGCGCTGTGCGGGGCCATCGAGGCGGCGCGGACGAGTGACCGGCCCGTGGTGCTCGTGAGCGGCGAGGCCGGCATCGGCAAGAGCCGCCTGCTCGCGGAGTTCGAGGCGTCAGCGATCGCTGCGCCGCCGGCCGGCCGGCCGGTCCGGTTCCTGCACGGGTCGTGCGTCGAGGTCGGCGAAGGTTTGGCCTACCTCCCCATCCTCGACTGGCTTGACGACCTCGAACGGGGCGATGAGGCCGATCCGGCGGCCGTTGCGGGCCTCCGGGCCGCGCTCGGGGGGATGGTCGGCAGATCCACCGACGCGGCCGCCGAGGATCCGGGCTCGTCTCGGTCGTTCCTGTTCCAACGGCTGCGCGAGCTGCTGGTCGCGCCCACCGCCACGGACGACGTCGTGGCGATCATCGACGACCTCCACTGGGCGGACCGGTCGACGCTCGACGTGGTCGCGTATCTGGCACGACGGCTCGTCGGGACCGGCGTCCTGCTCGTGCTCGTCTACCGCTCGGACGAGCTCCATCGCCGTCATGCGCTGACGCCGGTCATCGCCGAGCTCGAGCGGCGGTCGGTCCTGGACCACGTCCGCCTCGAACCCCTCGGGGCCGGGGACGTCTCTGCGCAGATCGCGGCGATCGTCGGCCAGCCCGTGGAGACCAGCCGCGTCGGGCGCGTGGTCGAGCTGGCGGACGGCAACCCATTCCATGTCGAGGAGCTCCTGGCGCTCGAAGGGACCGGTGCGCTTCCCTCGTCTCTGCGCGACGTGCTGGGCGCCCGGCTGGGCGCCATCGACGACGACACGCTCGAGGTCGTCCGCCAGGCGGCCGTCATCGGCCGCCGCGTCGATGGCGGCCTGCTCATCGTCGTCGCTCGGACCGAACCCGCGGCGACCGAGGCAGGCCTCCGGTCGGCGGTCGATGCCCGGATCCTCGTCTCGGACCCGGACGGGCGCCGCTATCGATTCCGTCATGCCCTCCTGCGCGAGGCGGTCTACGACGAGATCCTGCCGTCCGAGCGCGTGGCCGCCCACCGGCGGATCGCGGAGGCATTGGTCGCCGAGCCGCGGTTCGCCGACCCGAATCCGAGCGTGGCTGCCGCCGATCTCGCCCGTCACTGGCTCGGGGCGCACGCGGAGCCCGAGGCCTTCGTCGCCCTCATCGAGACCGGCCGTGCCGCGTGGTCGGCCGGCGCCATGGCCGAGGGCCGGCACGCGTACGAGGAGGCACTGGCCCTGTGGGACCGCGTGCCGGATCCGCTCGTCGGCGGCGTCCCGCGGTCCCGCTTGTTGCAGGACGCCGCCGCCCTCACCTGGTACGACGGCGACACCCGGCGAGCGCTCGAGCTGAACCTGCGGACCCAGGCAGAGCCGGATGTACAGGCGGACCCGTGGCGGCTCGGCCGACTCCTGGAGCACACCGCCTGGTACTACATGGAGCTGCGCGACGTCGCCGCCTCGGAGGCAGCGGCCCATCGAGCCGCCGAGGTGATCCCGCGACATCCGCCCACCGCCGAGCTCGCGGGTGCCATCGGGACCCTCGGGGCATTCGAATCGGTCGCCGGCCGGATGCGGTCGGCCCGTCCGATCCTGGAGGAGGCGCTCGAGATCTCGATCTCGGCGGACTCGTGGTCGGCGATCCTGGCGAGCCAGGCGCACCTTGCGTACGTGTACGCCGAGCTGGGCCTCGAATCACTCGCTGAGGCGGCCCTCGACGAGGCTTGGGCATCGCTCGAACGGAACACGGTCGACGACTCCTTCTTCGCCCTGACCACGAACGCGCCCTGGGTCTGGCTCGCGCTCGGTCGATACCAGCACGCCATCGACGACGCCGAACGGTCGCTGGCGATCGCGCAACAGCGCGGCGTCGACGTGGGCGGCGGCGCGTGGTACACGTCGCCGTGGTCCGAGGCGCTCTACCGGTCCGGTCGATGGGATGCCGCGCTGGCGACCATCGCCTCGGCAACGGCCTTCGCGTCTGCCGCCAGCCCGGAGATGACCCACCGTGCGGTGACCGCGATGATCCATGCCGGACGCGGGCGGTCGGACGAGGCCCGCAGGCTGGCCCGCGAAGCAGTCGAGCTGGGCCGGGCGGGATGGGCCGACGAGGTCAAGATGAGCCAGTGCTCGCTCGTCTGGGTCGAGCTGCTCGCCGGCGATCCCAACGCCGCTGCGGCAGCCGTCCGCATCGCCGTCGACGCCGCCGCCGGCGCGGATGCCGTGGTGGTCCGGGCCGAACTCGCGGCGATGGCGGCATGGGTGGCCGCGGAGGTCTCGGCCCACGGCGGCAACGCCGACCGCGCGGACGACCTGGCCGCGTATGCCGCCGAGCTGGAGCGGTCGCTGCGGACGCCAGGCGAGATCCGCGACGGCATCGACACATGGCTGGACGTCGCCGCCGCGTTCCTCGCCCGGCGGGATGGCCGGGACGTGCCCGACGACTGGTCGACGGCCGCGGAGGGGTTCGAGCGGATCGGCGCCCGCCCGATGGCCGCGATCGCCCGGCAGGGCGAGGTCGAGGCGATCCTGCAAGCGGGCGGGCCGATGGCCGAGGCGGAGCGTGCCGCGCGCGCGGCGCTGGCCCACATCGACGCGATGGGCGCCGACGGGCTGCGCGACCGGCTCGGGCGGGTGACCAGGGCGGCGAGGCTCGACATGTCGGCGGGATCCGACTCGACCGAGTCGACCGGCCAGCCGTCCGCGTCCTCCGATGCAGCCCGACGACCCGTGGGGCCTCTCCCCGCGCGAGCGGGAGGTCCTCGGCCTGCTGATCGAGGGCCGGACCAACGCCCAGATCGGCGAGGCGCTGTTCATCAGCGACAAGACGGCCTCGGTCCACGTGACCCACATCCTCGGCAAGCTGGGGGTCTCGACCCGGGTCGAGGCCGCACTCGCCGCCGTCCGGGCCGGGTTCGCCAACCCCTGAATCGGCCGGTCGCGGGCGCGTAGGATTCGGCCACCATGACGACCGACTCGCCACCCATTCGCTGGGGCCTCCTGGGCACCGGCGGGATCACCCGCAAGCTGATGGCCGGCGCGGCCACGACCCCCACCGCCGAGATCGTCGCGGTCGGCAGCCGGACCCAGGCGCGCGCCGACGAGTTCGCCGCCGGCAAGGGGATCGCCAGGGTCCACGGCTCGTACGAGGCGCTCCTCGCCGACCCCGAGGTCGACGCGGTCTACATCTCGCTCCCGAACTCGATGCACCACGCCTGGACGATGGCGGCGCTCGCGGCCGGCAAGCACGTCCTCTGCGAGAAGCCGTACACCCGCCACCCCGAAGAGGTCGATGTCGCCTGGGATGCCGCGGAGTCTGCCGGGCTGGTCCTCCAGGAAGCGTTCATGTGGCGCCATCACCCGCAGGCGGACCTCATGCGCGATCTGCTCCCCGAGCTGGGGCCGCTGCAGGTCATCCGCGCGACCTTCGGGTTCGTCCTGACCGCGCCGTACGACGTCCGCATCGACGCCGAGCTCGAGGGCGGCGCGCTGATGGACGTCGGCTGCTACACGATCAGCGGCTCGCGGCTGCTCGCCGGCGAGGAGCCGGACGAGGTCGTCGGCTACCAGGTGACCGGGCCGACAGGTGTCGACCTCACGTTCACCGGTCTGCTCCATTTCCCGAGCGGGGTGGTGGCCGAGATCGCGGCGGCCTTCACGATGGACCATCGCGGGCTCGAGGCCATCGGCACCGCAGGGTCGTTCCGGGCGGCCGACCCGTGGCAGTCGATCCCGGCCACGGTCTGGCACGGCGAGGACGAGACGACCTACGACTGGATCGATCCGTACGGCTGCGAGCTGGCCGACATGGCCGCCGCGATCCGCGGCGAGAAGGCGCCACGGCTGGGTCGGGCCGATGCGCTCGGCCAGGCCAGGACGATCGAGGCGCTCTACCGCTCCGCCGCCACGGGCGCCCCGGTCCGCCTCTAGCGCGCTGGAGCCGCGTCGGCCGGCGCCGCCCCTCGGACCCTAGGCCGCGTCGAGCGCTCGGGCGAGGTCCGCGATCAGGTCGTCGATCCCCTCGATGCCGACCGACAGCCGGACGAGCGCCGGATCGACCTCCAGCACCGAGCCCGCCACCGAGAGGTGCGTCATCGCGGCGGGCACCTCGATCAGCGACTCGACCCCGCCGAGCGACTCGGCCAGGGTGAAGACCCGCGTCCCCTCGGCGATCGCGACGGCGCGCTCCGCCGCGGTCGGCCCGCCGCCGCCCGGCCGCGGCACGAACGAGACCATCCCGCCGAACCCCGGGTAGTGGACCTCGGCGACGTCCGCTCGCCCCTCGAGGAACCGCGCGATGGCCCTGGCGTTGCTCCCGTGGCGCTCCATCCGGAGGTGCAGCGTGCGCAGCCCGCGCAGGACCAGGAAGCAGTCCAGCGGGCCGGGCACGGCGCCCATCGCGTTCTGCAGGAAGCGCAGCCGCTCGGCGATCGCGTCGTCGGACGTCGCTGCGATGCCCAGGATCGTGTCGGAGTGGCCCGCGAGGTACTTGGTCGCGGAGTGGAAGACGATGTCCGCGCCCAGCGTCAGCGGCCGCTGGAGGGCCGGCGAGGCGAACGTGTTGTCCACCACGACCAGCGGGCGTCGCCCGCCCTCCGCGGCCCGCCGTGCCACGGTCGCGACGACCGCCGCGATGTCGACGACCTTCAGGTGCGGGTTCGACGGCGTCTCGAACCAGACGAGCCGGGTCCGCTCGTTCATGGCCTCCCAGAGCGGGTCGGGGCCGCTCGCCAGGTCCAGGTAGTGGGCGTCCACCCCGGCCCCGCGGCGGACCCGTTCGAGGTAGCGGTACGTGCCGCCGTAGACGTCGTCGCCGACGAGGACCTCGTCGCCGGGTGTCGCCAGCTCGGCGATCGCGGCCGTCGCCGCGGACCCCGACGCGAAGGCGATCCCGTGGCGTCCGCCCTCGAGGGCCGCGACCGCGCGCTCGAGGCGCTCGCGGGTCGGGTTCTGGGAGCGCGCGTACTCGTAGCCGCGCCGCGGCCGCGCGACGCCGTCCTGCGCATAGGTGCTCGTCTGGTAGATCGGCGGCGAGACCGCGCCGGTCAGCTCGTCGGGCTCGGCACCGGCGTGGACGGCGAGCGTGTCGAACGAGGGCGGGCGGTCGTCGGGCTCGGACATGCGGGCCATGATGGCACCCGGCGGCTCAGGTCGTGGCGGTCCAGCCGTCGAGCTCGAAGACCAGCTCGAGTCCGTCGACGTCGTCGATCTGCTCGCCGACATGGCGGAAGCCGAACCGGCTGGCGATCGCCAGCGAGGCGACGTTGTCGGGCGAGATCGAGGCCCGGAAGCGGGTCACCCCGTGCTCGCGCGCGGCCCAGTCGAACATCGCCCGGACGACCTCGGTGGCGACCCCCGTCCGCCGATAGGCCTCGTCGACCCGATAGCCCACCTCGACCCGCCCGTCCTCGTCCGGCGGCGAGTGGAACCCCACGGTCCCGATGATCCGCGGGCCGTCCTCGCCGTCCAGCACGATGGCCCGCCCGAGCCAGGGCTGTGCCTCGGGGTCGACGGTCAGGTCGGCGATGCGGTACTGCAGGAAGCCGTCGAGCTCGTCGGCGAGGCCGGGCGGGACGGGGATTCCGATCTCGGCCTCGGCCGTCGCGTCGTCATGGTCCAGGAGGGCGCGCATGAACGGCAGCGACATCGACACCAGCTCGAACCGCGGGGTCGGGATGGGCGGCACGTCGGGCACGCCGACATCATCGCAGGCAGCCGTCGTCGGGGCGCTCGATGATACGTAGCCACTCGACGGCGCGCGACGGCTCGCCGCAGACCGGACAGGCTGGCATGTTCCTGGGCTTGGCGGGTGGAATCCTGCGTGGCTTCACGAACGCATCCTATTGCGAACGACCGATGGTGCCTGCCAGTCCGCGCTGGAGCCTCGAGGACCAGACCACTCGGCCGTGCGGCAACGATCCGTGCTCTACAGACCGCATCTCGGGCCTCACGGGTGCTGTGGGAGACGTCTCGAGCCTCTGGTGTTGCCTGGCAGGCCCGAGGGACGCGGTACGAGGCACGCGTCAGGAACGTGTCCGGGAGTCATACGCGGTGGCCTAGGCGCCGGGCCCGCCGCCCGAGCCGTGGTGCGCGAGGTACTCCAGCAGGTCGAGCTTCGTGACCACCCCGACCGGGCGACCGGCACGGACCGCGACCAGGGCCGACGCCGTCCCTGACAGCAGGGCGAACGCCTCGTCGAGCGTCGCCGACGCCTCGACCAGCGGCAGCGGCGCGTCCATGACCTCGCCGACCGTCCGCTCCACGACCAGCGGGTCGCGATAGGCGCGGTCCAGGAGGCCGCGCTCGCTGATCGACCCGACCAGCCCCGCGATGTCGTCGCCGGTCGGGGCCTCCGACACCGGCAGCTGGCTGATCCCGAACGTCTGGAGCGTCGCGATGGCATCGCCGACGCGCTCCGTGGTCCGCGCCACGACGACCGCCGGCCGGTCCGTCGGGTGGTGGCGGTCGGCGAGCAGCGTCTCGACCCGCGCGGTCGCCCCGGCGGTCGCGAGCAGGCCGTTCACGCGCATCCACTCGTCGTTGTAGAGCTTCGAGAGGTAGTTCCGGCCGCTGTCCGGGAGCAGCACGACGACCACCGCTTCGTGCCCGCCGTCCGTCGCGGCCAGGTCGCGGATCACCTCGCGCGCGGCGACCATGGCGGTCCCGCACGAGCCACCCGAGAGGATCCCCTCCTCACGGGTGAGCCGCCGGGCCATCGCGAACGCATCGCGGTCGCTGACGCGCACCCAGCGGTCGACGGTCTTCGGGTCGTAGGTGCCCGGGAAGAAGTCCTCGCCGACGCCCTCCGTCAGGTATGGGCGGGCCGTGTCCCCGGACAGCACGCTCCCCTCGGGGTCCGCACCGACCACCACGATCGCCGGGTTCTGCGCCTTCAGGTAGTGCGCCACGCCGGAGATCGTGCCGCCGGTGCCCACGCTCGCCACGAAGTGCGTGAGGGTCCCGTCGGTGCCGTCCCACAGCTCCGGACCGGTCGTCTGCTCGTGGGCCGTCGGGTTCTCGGCGTTCCAGTACTGGTCGGGCTTGAACGCGCCCGGGATGTCCCGCGCCAGCCGCGCGGCGACGCTGTAGTACGACTCCGGCGATTCCGGGGGGACGTTGGTCGGGCAGAGCACGACCTCCGCGCCGTACGCCCGGAGGAGCTGCTGCTTCTCGGACGACTGCTTGTCGGCCATCACGAAGATGCAGCGATAGCCCTTGAGCGCAGCGGCGATCGCGAGGCCGTGGCCGGTATTGCCCGAGGTCGGCTCGATGATCGTGCCGCCCGGCTTGAGCAGGCCCTCGCGCTCGGCGGCCTCGATCATCGGGAGCCCGATGCGGTCCTTGACCGAGCCGCCCGGGTTGAGCATCTCGAGCTTGGCGAGGACCGTCGGGAGTCGATCCGCCGGGCCGAGGTCGGCGATCACCCGGGTGATCCGGACCAGCGGCGTGTGGCCGACCAGGTCGAGGATCGAATCGGCGTACGGCATCGGGCCCGAGTATACGGTCGGGGTCGGGGCCGCCGACCGTCGGGCCGGCGTCAGTGCCAGGCGGTCGTCAGCCAGCGCCAGCGCTTGCGCGTGCCGGGCGGCAGCTCCGTGGCGGCGTGCGCGGCCGCGACCGCCGCCGCGGTCAGCGCGTGCAGCGCCTCGATGATCCGATGCGCCGCCGCACGCTCGGCGGACGACCACGGCGCCGGGAGCGCCGCGTCCGCATCGATGCCCGCGAGCTGGCGGGCCGTCATCGGCGGGAGGATCTCCATCCGGAAACGCCGGCCGCGGTACAGGTCGTGGGTGCCGCCAAGGACGATCGGCACGATCGGCGCGCCCGTTCGGAGCGCGAAGTAGGCCACCCCGAGCCCGAGCGGCCGGGCAGTCCCGGGCGGCGTCGACGGCCCGCGCTCCGGGAAGAGGCAGAGCACCGCGCCCGCGTCGAGCGCGGCCGTCGCCGCAGCCAGGTGCGCCTCGATCGCCTCGCGGCTACCGCCCGGCCAGATCGGGATGACCCCGCCGACGCGGCGGAAGACCCAGCGCCGCCACGCCGAGCGGAAGATCGCCCGGCCGTCCCCGAAGAACGTCAGCCGCGGTTCGACGGGCAGGTCGAGCGTCACGATGAACGGGTCCACCCAGGTCCGGTGCGGCAGGCCCGCGGCGATCCAGCCACCGGCCGGTGCGCCGTCGGCGGTCCGCGGGAGATGCTGCCGGCCGACGACCTCGGTCCGGAACCCGAACAGCCCGCGCCCGATGGTGTCGACCAACGCGAGCAGGACGCGATAGGTGCGCGACGCCCGGGCCGACGGCGCCCCGACCAGCCCGACGTGGGTCGGTCCTCGGGCTCAGCCATCCCGGTCGAGCCGCCCCGGCCGGAGCAGCAGCCAGGTCAGCCGCTTCCGAAGCCGCTTCGGGTGGCCGGGCGGATCGACGGTCAGCGGGTGCATCGCTTCGACGACGGGCCCGAGGATCGCCGCGAGCGCGTCGCTCATCGTGTGCGCGAGCGCGAATTCCTCGCGCGTGCCGGGTTCCGGAAGCGGCGCGTCGGCGGCGAGGCCGGCGAGGGCACGGGCCGTGGTGGCGGGCAGGATCCGCGAGCGCATCCGCTTGCCCAGGTAGAGCTCCTCCGTGCCGGCCATCGCGAACGGCACGATCGGGGCATCGGTGCGCATCGCGATGATCGCCCAGCCGATGCGGAACGGCCCGAGGCGCCCGGCCGGTCCACTGACCGTGCCTTCCGGCATCTGCACGAAGACCGCCCCGTTGGCGACGACCGCCCGCGCCGACGCGACGTGCTGCTCGACCCCGACCCCGCCACGCCAGACCGGCAGCAGCCCGCCGATGTGGTGGATCAGCCGCTCACGCCAGCGCGTGGTGAAGGTCGACGGGGCGCTGCCGAGGAACCACGCTCGCGGCTCGGTCGGCAAGGCGTGCATGACCACGAACGGGTCCATCCAGCCGCGATGGGCCGCGCCGACGAGGAAGTAGCCGCCGCGGGGCAGGTGCTCCCTGCCGGACGTCTTGATGCGGAACCGGAAGACCACGAAGACGACGAAGCGCGCCACCACGCGCAGCAGGCGATACGACCACGACGCCCTGGCTTCCGGCGCCCGCCCGAGCCACTCGAGCCCTTCGATCGCGCCGCCGCGTGCGGCGGCCAGCGCCTCGGGCGAGATCCGGCCGGGCGGTGGCCGGCGGCGGCCCGGACCGGGCGCCGGCTCGGGCTCGGTCATCAGCCGGCGGCCGGCTCAGGCTCCGGCTCGTCGGTGTCGTCGGGGGCGGACGCGGGCCCTTCGGCCGCGTCCGCGGGCTCTTCGGCCGCGTCGGCAGGCGCGTCGTCGATCTCGTCCGCGAAGAGGTTGTCGTACCCCTCGTCATCGTCGACGTCGTCGTCGATCGCGTTCGGGTCGACGGGCCGGCCGATGGCCCCCCAGATCGCGACGGCCGGGAACGTCGGCGGGTCGTCGTCGATCGTCCGGCCGCGGTGCCGCCACATCAGGAGGACGATCGCCGGGACCACGAACGCGAGCGACACGACCTGCGCGGTCGGGACGCCGAAGAACGTCCAGTTGTCGTGGCGCAGGGTCTCGAGGACGAACCGCGTCAGGCCGTACCAGACGAAGAAGGTCAGGAGCAGGTCGCCCGGGCGGAGCCGCTTGCGCAGGTGGTAGCCCATCCAGATCAGCACCAGCGCGCCGACGATCCCCGAGATCGACTCGTACAGGAACAGCGGCTGGAAGCGCGTCGTCTCGAACGGGAACTGGGCGCACGGGAAGTCCGCGATCCGATGGGTGCACTCGATCGGGAGGCCCCACGGAAGCGTGGTGGGCGACCCGTACAGCTCCTGGTTGAAGAAGTTGCCCCAGCGCGCGATCGCCTGCATCACGAACAGGCCGGGCGCCACGATGTCCGCCCAGCGCATGAACGGCGCCTTCTTGTAGCGGATGTAGATGAAGGCCGCGATCGTGCCGGTGATGATCCCGCCGTAGACGCCCAGCCCGGAGTACGGCGGCAGGAAGATCTTGACCGGGTCGTTCTTGTAGAGCGTGTCCCACTGGTCGATGACGTGGTACGCGCGGCCGCCGATCAGCGCGGCGATGGCGACGATGATGATCCCGTTGCCGAGGATCTCCTGGTCCTCGCCGGCGCGCTTCGCGAGGCGGTACAGCAGGAAGTAGACGGCGGCGAGACCGACCGCATAGCCGATCCCGTACCAGCCGATCGACAGCGGCCCGATGGTGAACGCGACCGGGTTCGGGGTGAAGTCGAGCATCCGCGGAAGTGTAGCGGCGGGCCGGTCGAGGCTCAGGGCGGCTCCGCTCCCTATACTCCGGAACCGTGAACGCCGAATTCAATTGGTGGCTGCTGATCGTCGGGCTCGTGGTCGGAGCCGGGCTGGTCTGGTTCGTGGTCGCCGATTCGCGCCGGCACGATGTCGACATCGATGCCGTCGAGCGGCCGCGCGAGGCCCTCTGGCTGTCGGGCGTCCTGCACCGCGAGGGCCGGGACGTCAGCCCCGACGTCGCGGAGCGGATGCTCGAGCTCCATCGGATCTATCTCGAGGCGCCGCCGGCCCGACGACCCGGAGCAGACGACCGACGATCCCGGACCCGCCGCCGTCGACCCGGGGGGCGACGCCTAGGAGGTCCCCTCGAGGACCGGGTCGGGCGTGACCGGCTGGCCGTCCGTGCCGACCAGCGACACGCCGAACGTCTGGGTGCCGCTCAGACCGGAGACCGCCGGCGCCGGGCCGACCCAGTAGGCGATCCCGCCGCCGAAGAACATCTTCCCGACCGACTGGCGCGCGCCATCGACCTCCACCCAGCAGTGGTACTGCGATCCGTCCGTGGGTTCGCTCAGGCCGGTCGCGACGACGACCGTGTCGGTCGTTGACGGGGAATACAGCAGGGTCCCGGTCGTGGCGGTGCCGGTCGGGCTGCTGAGCGCGACCCGCTCGGCGTCGGGCTCCGAGGTGACCTGGATGGTCGCGGTGGTGACCGCAGCGAGGTCCTCGATGGCCTGGTCCTGCGCCGTCAGCCGGTCGTCGACGCGCGAGCCGACGATGAGGGTAGTCGCCGCCACCGACAGCACGACCGCGGCCGCGATCCCGGCGACCCAGAGCAGGACCGACGGACGGGCACCGGCGGTCGACGCCGCCGCCGCGGCCGGAGCGATCGAGGTGATGGGCGCCGGGGTGGTGGCCGCTGCGGCCGACGCGGCCGCCACGGGGACGGCGGCCTCGGGCGGTACCTCGGCCCCGCGCGGCACACCGCGCGCCTGCACGAACGCCAGCGTCCGCTCCTTGAGGTCCGGTGACGGCACGTCCGCCATCGACGCGCGGACCGCCGCGCTGACGCGACCCACGCGCACGAGCTCGTCGGCGCAGGCCTCGCAGCCGGCGATGTGGCCGGCCACGGCCTGCGCCTCGGGCGTGTCGCCGGCCATCAGCCGGTCGAGCCCGCCCGGCTCGACGGCCGCCAGCTCCAGTGCCTCCCGTACCGCGTCGTGATCCATCCTCGTCCTATCCATCCTGGCGGGCCTGACCCGCCGTCCCTGGGCCGACCGGCACCGCCGTCGGCGCGGACCCGTGCTCCCCCATATCCCAATGCGTTTCCAGCGTGTCGCGGAGGTGGCGGAGCGCCCGCCGCGTCCGGGTCTTGACCGTCCCCAGCGGCCAGTCGAGACGGTCGGCGATCTCCGATTGCGACAGGCCATCGCGATACGCCAGCACGATGACCGTCCGCTCCTCGTCCGGCATCGCGGCCAGCGCCGACTCGATCAGCGAGCGGGTCTCGCTCGAGACGGCGGCAGCCTCCGGCCCCATCGGCGCCTCGGCGCCGCCGATCACGACGCCCGCGAGGGCGATGCGATCCAGCCCACCCGTGTCCGTGCCGGCGTCGTCCTGACCAGGCGGCGCGACCAGCGTCGGACGGCGGCCCGCCGCGCGAAGGCGGTCGACCGTCCGGTTCCGGGCGATCGTATGCAACCAGGCGGAGAGCGACCCGGTCGCCGGATCGAACGATGTCGCACGGTCCCACAACGCGAGGAACGTGTCCTGGACCACCTCTTCCGCGATGCCTCGATCCGATGTCAACCGGGACGCGACGGCGAAGATCGCAGCGCCGTGCCGGTCATAGAGGTCCGCCAGGGCGTCGTACGACCCGCCCGCGACCGAGCGGACGAGGGCGACGTCGTCGGGGCGACCCGAACGGTCCTCGGACATGACTACGCCGGCCCCGGCCCGTCGGTTTCATCGGCGTCGGCGAGGCGCAGCGGCCGCCGCTCGAACGCGGTCGAGAGGACGATGTCGGTCTCGCTCGTGAAGACGCTCGGGAGGCCCTGGAGCCGCACGATCACGGTCTCGAGGTGGCGGGTGTCCCGCGCCCGGATCTTCAGGAGGTAGTCGGCCTCCCCGGCGATGTGGTGGCACTCCTCGACCTCGGGGATCCCCGCGAACGCATCGGTGAGGTCCGTACCCGCCGTCCCGGGCGCCTGGGTGAGCCAGCTGAACGCGGTGATGCCGTAGCCGGCGGCTGCCGGGTCCACGCTCGCGGCATAGCCGCGGATGACGCCACGGGACTCGAGCTTCTTGACCCGCTCGTGCGCCGACGGCCCGCTGATCCCGACATCGGCGCCGAGGTCCGCGTACGCCCGGCGACCGTCGATTTGGAGGCGCTCGAGCAGTCGAGCATCGGTGCGGTCGATCCGGTCTGGGCGGTCGCCGCGCGACCGGTCAGGCATCGAACCCGTCATCCATTAGGCGTCCTGTTCTTGTAGATATCGATTCGTTAGGCTAGAATACGTTCATCGGAACATTCGGATGTCGACCGACCGTCATCAAGGCGGCCGGGCCCTGCGCCCGCCGGCGTCCGTTCGCAGCGAAGGAGCAAGACATGATCCTCGTGATCATCCTCGGCCTCCTGGCGCTGTTCTCGCTGATCAGCATCGTGCTGGGCACCGACGAACCACGCCAGTCGGATGTCGAAACCACCGCCCCGATGTGGTACCTCATGCGGTACGGCGCCCGCTGAACGCGCCCGCCAGGTCGATAGCCTAGCGCCCTGAAGCCCCGGACACGTCCGGGGCTTCATCGATTCCCGGGAGCGGCGCGTGCCGCCCATCCGGTCGCGCGGCGGTCGACCTTGCACCAGGCGGTCGAAACGACCGCCCGACGGGCTGATCGACCCTGCCTCGGGCCTCCCGACCGCCGGATCGTGGTCGAGGCGGCACGAATGACCGCGGAATCCACCCCCGACGGTCGTTTGTGCCGCGACATGCAAGACTGGCCGCCGGGGGCCTACCACTCCCCCGCGGGCACCCGCCGCACGACATGGAGCGTCCCGGTCGGTGCGTGCGCTTCCAGACAGGTCACGCCGTCCGGCCCGACGGTCGCGTCGTGCGCGGTGCCGGCCGGCAGGTCCAAGCGATCGCCGACTGCCAGCTCCACGACCTCGCCGCTCCCCGGCAGCCCGAACCGGATCGAGCCGGCGGCGACCACCAGCACCTTGTCGTAGCCGTGCTCGTGCGGTGCGTACCGGTCGCCCGGCCCGTTCCCCCAGGCGGACGCCGTGAGCCCCTCGGCGCGGATCCGGGCCGCCAGATCCGCGGTCGCGTCGCCCACGGCAGGCCGCTCAGACCGACACGCCGATGAGCGACCCGATCGCGAACGTCACGAGTGCCGCCGCGAGCCCGATCAGCAGCTGACGCATGCCCGAGAACACCAGGCCGCGGCCGGTCAGCAGGCTCACGGCCGCACCGACCGCGAACAGGGCCGCCAGGCTCAGCCCGAGGCTGATGAGGAGGATCGTCGTCCCACTCCCGAACAGGAACGGGATGACCGGGATCGACGCGCCGATCGCGAACGCCGCGAACGATCCGGCCGCCGCCCCGATCGGCGACCCGAGCTGGTCGGGGTCGAGGCCCAGCTCCTCGCGCACGAGCGTGTCGAGCGCGGTCGCGGGGTCCTGGAAGATGCGATGCGCGATGCGCGTCGCCTCCTCGGGCGTGAAGCCCTTCGAGCGGTAGGTGGCTGCCAGCTCGGCTTCCTCCTCGGCAGGCATCGCCTCCATCTCGGCGCGCTCGAGCGCGATCTGCCGCTCGAACAGCTCGCGCTGGCTCTGCATCGAGATGTACTCGCCGGCGGCCATGCTGAACGAGCCCGCGAGCAGCCCCGCGACGCCGGCGAGGAGGACGATGCGCGGCTCCGCGGCCGTTGCGGCGCCGGCCACGCCCATCACGAGCGCCAGGTTGCTGACCAGGCCGTCGCTGACCCCGAAGATGATCGCCCGCAGCGTCCCGGATCGGGCGCCCGTGCGGTGCCAGTTCTCGGACGCCCCGATCTCGGACGGCGCTGCCACCCGCCGGGCCAGCGCGACACCATCGCGCCCCGCCACGCTCACGGTCGCGGTCGCCTGGGGGTTCGGCGGGAGTGCCGCGACGCCCGGCGCGCCTCCATCGCGCAGCTCATCCCAGATCCTCGCGTGCTCGCGCTCGTCGGCGGCGATCGCGGCGACCTCGGGCGACTCCTGCGCGTCGTATGCCTCCTCCTCGTCGCCTTCGAGGGCGATGACGAGGTCCGTGACCGCCTTGGTGCCGAGCAGCCGGGCGAGCACGATGATGAAGCGCACCCGCGCCCGCGGACGCTGGGTGGCCGGCACGTCCGCGCCGAGCTCGCGCAGCTTGTTCGCCCAGACCTCGGCATGTCGGCGCTCGTTGCCCGCGATCCGGTGGAACGCGCCAGCGCGCACGGGATCCTTCTCGATCCGGGCGAGCGCGTCGTACAACACGATGGCGTCGCGCTCGAGCTTGAGGTTGTCGAGGCTGCTCTGGACGTCGATCGGGGCCATGCGTCGATGGTAGTGCCGGCGACGTAGACTCGGCGGCGTCATGCCCACCCCTCCCCTGCGTTACCTCACCGCGGCCGACGTCATCGCGGCGATGCCGCCCATCGAGGAGCGGCTCGAGCTCGCCGAGCGGACGATGGTGGCGCTGGTCCACGATGCCGAGCTGCCCGCGAAGATCGGGGTGCATCCGCGCCAGGACGGCTCGTTCGCTCACGCGATGCCGGCGCACCTGCGAGCACCCGGCGGCGGCGCGGCCGACGACCTGCTCGGGATCAAGTGGGTGAGCGGCTTCCCGGAAAACGCGGCGATCGGCTTGCCGGCCATCTCCGCGGTCGTGGTCATGAGCGATCCGGCGACCGGGCTGCCGGTCGCGATCCTCGACGGCGGCCCGATCACCGCGCAACGGACCGCCGCGGTCTCGGGCGTCGCGATCGCGCACTTCGGGCGGGCAGGGGCGGCGCGCGCGGCGCTCATCGGGGCGGGGGTCCAGGGGCACAGCCACCTGCCGGTCATCGGGCAGCAGCTCCCCGGCGTCCGGCTCGCGATCCATGACCGCCAGCCCGAACGCGCCGAGGCCCTGGCGGCCGACGCGCGCACGACGCCCGGCATCGCGTCGGCACAGGTGGCCGCCACCGCTCGCGACGCCGTCGCCGGCGCGGATGTGGTGATCACGGCCGCGTCCTTCGCGCCCGCGGCCGAACGCCAGTCGATGACGAACGAATGGCTGGCGCCGGATGTTCTGGTCGTCGCCATCGACTACGCGACGATGGTGGCCGCCGAGGTCGCGCGCGACGCCGCCATCTTCCTGACCGACGAGCGTGGCCAGTTCCTGGCGAACCGCGATGCCGGCCAGTTCGAAGGCTACCCGGACCCGACCGCGACCATCGGTGAGGCGCTCCTCGACAAACGACCGGTGCCGGCCCGTGGCCGCATCCTCGTGAGCCACCTGGGAGTCGGCCTGGCGGACGTGATCTTCGCCGACGCGATCCTGCGGCGAGCCGAGACGCTTGGCATCGGGATGGCGCTCCCGCGATGAGCGACCTCGTCGTGGTCGGCGCCGGGACGATGGGCGCCTGGACCGCGCGACGCGGGCAGCAGGCCGGCCTCGACGTGACCCTGATCGACGCCTATGGGGCAGGCAACTCCCGGGCGACGTCGGGTGACGAGACCCGCATCATCCGCTCGTCCTACGGGCCGGACGAGCTCTACGCGACCTGGGCAGTGGAGGCGCGCGACGCCTGGATCGAGCTCGGTCGCGAGACCGGCGAGACCCTCTACGTCCCGTGCGGGACGATCTGGTTCGCCCACCACGAGGACGGCTTCGAAGCGACGTCAGCGGCGACGCTCGACGAAGCTGGGCATCCGGGTCGAGCGCCTGACGCCGGCCGAGGTCGCAGAGCGCTGGCCGCAGATCACGTCATCGGACCTGCTGTTCGCCACCTTCGAGCCCGATGGCGGGCTGCTGATGGCGCGGCGCGGGGTCGCGGCGGTCGCCCGCCGGTTCGTGGCGGAAGGAGGTCGCTTCGAGCTCGGCTGGGCGAAGCCGGGTCGGACCGAGGGTCGCCGGCTCTCGATGTCGAGACCGGCGAGGGGCGCCACGAGGCCGGGACCTTCGTCTTCGCGGGCGGACCGTGGCTGCCGCGGCTGTTCCCGAGGCTGCTCGGCGACCTCATCAAGGTCACCAAGCAGGACGTCGTCTACGTCGGCCCGAGTGCCGGCGATGGGCGGTTCGATGCCGTCGCACATGCCCTGCTTCATCGACTACGACGCGGCGTTCTACGGGATCCCGTCCGTCGAAGGGCGCGGCTTCAAGCTCGCGCCGGATCGCTACGGCCCGGTCTTCGACCCGTCGACGGGCGAGCGTCTCGTGGACCCGGAGTCCGTCCGGCTCGCCCGGCGCTACCTGGCGGAGCGACTCCCCGGACTGGCCGACGCACCCGTCGTCGAGACCCGCATCTGCCAGTACGAGACGACCCCGGACACCCATTTCATCATCGACCGGCACCCCGACTACGACAACGTCTGGATCGCCGGCGGCGGCTCGGGCCACGCGCTTCAAGCACGGCCCGGTGATCGGCCGCTACGTCATCGAGCGGATCGACGGCGCCCCGCCCGGCCCCGAAGCCGACCGGTTTGGTCTGGACCACGTCCGCGAGCCGAAGCCGAACATGCGCACGGGCGCGGACGGCATGGTCGAGGGCTGGTCCGGCTGGTGAGCAGCTAGCGCGTCGTCGGCCGTTCCGTTCGAGATCATGGGGCCAGCGACGGCAGGGAGAACGCTGGAGGCGGGTCCGTCTCGTAATACCCGGAAAGGATCTTGCCGCTACCGAGGCTTCGACGGGGGCCTGTCGCGTAGTTCACCGGGTCTCCGGCGATGAAGACGCACGTGTGGTCGATCCACGACTCGCCAGTCATCGCATCGGGCCACTCACCCATGAACTGGATGACGAAGGCTGCCCCGGTTGGATCGCCAGCCAGCTGCGGCGCGGTTGCCGGGACGGCCGCGTATCTCGAGACATCCAGGGCCGTGTCGATCGCCCCAGCGCCGCTGACGGTGCCGATGCCCCGATCGAAGACCCCGCAGGCGGTCATCGCCGCCTTGGCCGTCGAGTTCGGGTTCGAAGCCGATACTGGTTCGATCGATGGGTCGACCGGAGGTCGTGTCGGAGTAGTTGGGGCGGGCTCCGACGCTTCGCTTGTGATCGTCGTTCCCCCGCCCGATCCTGCGGGGGGAGTGTTCGAGCCTGCCGGGACGCTTGTGGAGCTGCAGCCGGCGACCAGGCACGCGAACATGCCGAGCCGACCTAAGGCACGAACGACCATTGGACCCATGCTCGCAGATCCACCAAGCTCTTCGCCACCTAGGCAGTGCGGCCACGATACGCCGTCCCGCGAATCACCCCCCTAGCGCGTCGCCCCGATCGCGTAGCCGGCGCGGACCGTCGAGTCCGGGAATTCCACGGCCTCGTCGGCCGAGGGGACGATCCAGTCCACGAGCTTGCGGTTGACGATCAGCGTGCCGACGTCGCGCGCGACCACGTTGCCCGCCACGGAATAGGCGATCGTGGCGTCGGTGAGCGGCACCATGGGGTCGCGCTGCATCACGCTCGACACGGGGTCGGTGCCCGGCGCCGTGTGCACGCGGCCGAGGATCAGGTACGGGCCGATCGACAGCTGCATTCGGGTCTCGGCGAGTTCGACGCGCTGCTGCTCGGAGCCGCGCGGTCCGGAGGCGATGACCGCCAGCAGGTCGTCGCGGGTGATCGAGACGGAGTCCTCGGCGACCAGGTGGCCGTCATCGAGGCTCTCGAAGATCACCTTGTGGATGTGGAACCGTTCCTGGCCGTTCAGGAAATCGGTCAGCCGGTCACCGAACATCGTCACCTTGGCGGTGATGGTGCAGTCGCCCGCGAAGCCCAGGAGATCGACGCCTTGCATCGCCTGCGACCGTACGCCGGGCGGTGCCGACGGACCACGGGACGTTGGTACGGGGGCCGCGAGGCCCTATCCGTTCACCTCGAGCGGCCCGTCGGGCACCTCGATGAGCACGCGCCCGTCCTCGATCACGACGTGGTAGATCGCCAGCGGCGCCTCGGCGGGCGGGTCGAGCGGCTCGCCGTTCCCGAGGTCGAAGCGCGACAGATGCAGCGCGCAGGTGAGCGTGCCCGCGGTCAGGAAGCCCTTGTCGAGCTCGAAGTACTCGTGCGAGCAGATGCCCTGGACCGCCTGGAACTCGCCGCCGGTGTGGATGACCAGGACCTGGTCCGCGCCGTCCACGTAGGCCATCTTCATCGTGCCGTCGGGGACCTCGTCGACCCCGACGAGGTCGATGCGTCTCACGCGGCGAGATCGCCCTCGGTGCCGGCCGCCCACTTGGCCTCGAGCAGCTCGCGCAGCCGGTCCCGCGCCGAGGCGAGCGGCACGCGCGCGACGACCGGTTCGAGGAAGCCCAGCACGATGAACTTGCGCGCCTCGTCCGGCGGGATGCCGCGGCTCTCGAGGTAGAAGAGCTGGGTCTCGTCGATCGGCCCGACCGAGCTCGAATGCATCGCGCGACGGCAGTCCGGCTGGTCGATCTCGAGGGATGGGATCGCGACCGAGCGGGTCGCCTTCGAGAGGTTCATCCCGAACTCGCCAAGGAACGAGTCCGTGCCCACGGCGGTCTTCTCGATGATGATCAGGCCCTTGAGGTAGGTCCGCGCGCGATCGAGGAGCGCGCCCTTCGAGAGCAGGTTGCCGGTCGTGTCGCGGCCGATGTGGGTGGTGTACGAGGTGAGGTCGAAGAGCTGCTCGTCGCCGCCGAAGACGATCTCGACCTGCTCGACCGACGAGCGGTCGCCTTCGAGCCGATTGTCGACGCGGCTGCGGACCAATCGGCCGCCGACCTGGGCGAGCGCCCAGTGGAGCGACGCGCCGGTCCCGATCCGGGCGACCCGATGCTGGAACGCGACGGTGTCCGGTCCGAGCTCCTGGACGCTGGCCATCTCGAGCCTCGCGTTCTCGCCGAGGATGACCTCGGTCGTGCCGGTGAGCAGCGACTGGCGGCCGGGCGTCGCCGTGGCGGACGGCACGAGCACCTCGACCAGCGAGGCCTCGGCGCCGTTCCCCAGCTCGACGATGGTCCGCGTGATGAGGCCGCGGTCCGCGGCACCGACCGCCCAGCGCAGATAGACGGGCTGGGCGAGCTTGACGCCTTCCGGCACGCGCAGGACCGCGCCCTGGGTCCAGGCCGCCCGGGTCAGCTGGGCGAGGCGGTCGGTCTCGGGCAGCGAGGCGGCATCGGCAAGCAGCCTTTGGGCCGTCGCCGGATCGCGCGCGATCAGCGCGCCGAGCAATTCGAGGGTGACGCCGGCCTTGGCGGCCGCCGGGTCCAGCTCGATGCCGAGGATGCCGTCCTCATCGAACGAGGCGAACGCCGCGGTGTCGGGCGGGAGGTCGACGCTACCGGCCGGAGTCGTTGCGACGGTCTCGTACGGGCGCACGTCCTCGAGCGTGGCGGCTCGCAGGTCGACGTAGGTCGTGTACAGGTGGTTGGTCTCGATCGGGAGCGCTTCGAAGCGCTCGAGGGCCGCGCGGCGGTCGGCGCCAGCCCAGTCGGGCTCGCGGGCGGCAAGGCCCTCCACGAAGGCCGGATCGAGGTGGAACGAGAGATCCGTTGGCGCCCGGCGGACCGGGCGGGGTCGTGACGGTGTCGCGGGGACGCTCACCCCAGCGACCCCTCCATCTCCAGCTTCACCAGGCGGTTGAATTCGATGGCGTACTCCATCGGCAGCTCCTTGGTGAAGACCTCGAGGAAGCCCTGCACGATGAGGTTGGTCGCCTCGTTCTCGGTCAGGCCGCGGGCCATCAGGTAGAAGACCTGGTCCGCGCTCACCTTCCCGACCGTCGCCTCGTGCGACATCGTGGTGTCGTCTTCCTGGATGTCGATATACGGGTAGGTATCGCTGCGGCTGATGTCATCGAGCATCAGCGCGTCGCAGCGGACGCTGGCGACGACGTTGGTGGCCCCCGGCGAGACCTTGAGGTGGCCGCGGTAGGTGGCCCGGCCGCCGTCCTTCGAGACCGACTTGCTGACGATCCGGCTGCGCGTGTTCGGGGCGAGGTGGATCGCCTTGGCGCCGGTGTCCTGGTGCTGGCCCTTGCCGGCGACCGCGACGCTGATGATGTCGGCCGTGGCGCCCTCGCCGCGCAGGTAGATCGCGGGGAACTTCACGGTCTTGCGCGAGCCCGTGTTCGCGTCGATCCACTCGACGGTGCTGTTCGCGTACGCGTGGGCGCGCTTGGTCACGAGGTTGTAGACGTCGTTCGACCAGTTCTGGATGGTCGTGTAGCGGACCTTGGAGCCCGGCAGCGCGACGACCTCGACCACGGCGGCGTGGAGGCTGTCCGTGGCGTAGATGGGGGCGGTGCAGCCCTCGATGTAGTGGACCTTGGCGCCTTCGTCGACCACGATCAGCGTCCGCTCGAACTGGCCGGTGTTCTCGCCGTTGATGCGGAAGTAGGCCTGCAGCGGGAGCGGGACCTCGACGCCCTTCGGGCACGTAGACGAACGAGCCGCCGGACCAGACCGCGGAGTTGAGCGCCGCGAACTTGTTGTCCTCGGGCGGGACGATCGTGCCGAAGTGCTGCTTGAAGATCTCGGGGTATTCCTTGAGCGCCTGGTCGGTGCCCATGAACACGACGCCGATCTTGGTCAGCTCCTCGCGGACCGAGTGGTAGACGACTTCGGAGTCGTACTGCGCGCCGACGCCGGCGAGGAACTTGCGCTCCGCCTCGGGGATGCCCAGCTTCTCGAAGGTCGCCTTGATCTGCTCCGGGACGTCATCCCACGACTTCTCTTCGCGCTCGGACGGCTTGCGGTAGTAGACGATCTTGTCGAAGTCGATACGGTCGAGACCGTCGGTCCAGTCCGGCATCGGCCGCTGGATGAAGTGGTCGTACGCGCGGAGGCGGAACTGGAGCATCCAGTCCGGCTCGTCCTTGAACCGGCTGATCTCCTCGACGGTCTCGCGCGTCAGGCCGCGCTTGGTCTCGCGCAGGTAGACGATGTCGTCGTGGAACGCGAACTGGTCGCGCTGGTCGGTGACGATCTCGCGGGTCGCGGCCATCGGGTCTCCGGTCTCGTGTCGGGTGGCGACGCCGTGGCAGCGTCGCGGAGGCGGGCAACTCGTGCTCGTCGTAATTCCGACCTCGATTATCGGGATTAGGACGCGAAGCGTCAACGAGCCGGTCGTCAGGCCCGCGCGGGACGCCGCTCCGACCGGCTCAGACGGCCGAGTCGGACCCCTCGAAGACCAGGATCGCGTCCGTCTCCGCCTCTGCGCCGGCGAACGCGCCGGGCTCGATCGCCACGGCGATGTCGTCGTGCGGCATGCCGTTCGAGGCGAGCGGGTCGAAGGTCGCGTCCTCCACGCCGTCGGCGATGGCATCCGCGCGCTCACGCGCGGCCTTTTCGATGCCGCCCATCTGCATGCGGCTCGACGCCTGCTTCGCAAGGAACGTGGCAACGATACCGGCGACGACGACGCCGAGCAGCAGGTACGGCCAGCGACGACGGCGCGGCGGCCGGACGAGGCCGGCCGCGATGAGCGGGGCCGAGACGGCCTTCGGCAGGTCGATCTCGGACACCGCCTTCGGCAGGTCGATCTTCGCGAGATCGGCACGGGACTTGGCGATCTGGTCCTGGGCGGCCTTCGGCAGCTCGAGGTGCGTCAGGTCGACCTGCGTCAGGTCGGGCAGGTGGATCTCCGAGAGCGCGCGCATGATCTGCTGGCGGCCCATCTCGGGCAGGCGGAGCACCGCCGGGCGGGCCTCCTTGACGGTAGGTTCGGGCATCCGAGGGGCCTCCTCCGGTACGGCGGATAGGCGTCAAGGATACGCCTCGGCACCTACCCTGCAGCTGATCGAATGGGGCCTGAGCGTGGCGCGGGCGTGACAAAGCGGCCCACCTCGCGGGTACAGTGCAGGCATGAGCGGACGACGACGACTGGCGATCATCGGGGCGGCGACCACTGCCGCTGTCGTGGGTGCGACCCGGATGCACCGGACGACGCGGCGCCCCAGCGACCCGGGCTCGCCGGACGCGATCCACGCCGAGGACGCGCAGGCCCGGGCGGTCGCCCTGGTCGCCCAGGAGGGCGTCCGCCGCGCCGACCTCGCGATGACGTTCGCGCCGGCCGTCTCCACCTCCGTCGAGCCGCTGCTGCACGGCCATCGTTACTTCCCGCGGATGCTCGAGGACATCGCCGCCGCGACCGACCACGTCCACCTGCTGATCTACGGCTACAAGCCGGGCGACATCGGGACGACCTTCCTCGAGGCGCTCAGCGCGAAGGCGGCTGCCGGCGTCGAGGTCCGCCTCGCGGTCGACGCCATCGGGAGCGAGACCGACTTCGGGAGCAAGGAGCTGTTCCAGGCGCTGCTCGACGCCGGGGTCGAGGTCGTGGCACACGACGGCCTCTTCGTGGCGCGCACCGGCACGGTCGGGGCGCGCAAGCCCGCCGCGAAGGGCGAGGACCTCCTGCACTTCGACCACCGCAAGATGGCCGTCATCGACGGCACGGTCGGCTACGTCGGCGGCAGCGGCATCGAGGACCACTACAACGACGAGCGCTTCTACGACGTGATGTGCCGGGTGACCGGCCCGATCGTGGCCCAGCTCCAGACCGTGTTCCTCGTCAGCTGGCGGCACCACGACGGGGCGCGGCCGGAGGACCCCGCCCTCGCCCGCTACTACCCGGCCGAGGCGCTCAAGGTCTCGGCACGGGCGAAGCTCAAGGCGCCGACGACGATCCTCTGGAACGTGCCCGGGACCGGCCACCACCCGATCTCCGACGCCATCGAGCACGCGCTCGAGACCGCGACCGCGCGCATCGACATCGTCAATCCGTACATCTCGAACCGGGCGATCCTGGAGCGGCTGCTGGCGGCGGCCGAGCGCGGCGTGGCCGTGCGCCTGATCGCGCCAGGCAAGCCCACCCCGCCGTATCCGGCGGCGGCGTTCCGGCACTGGTATCCGCGGCTACTGGCGGCCGGCACCACGATCCTGCTCCACCCGGAGATGGCCCACGCCAAGGTCCTGCGCATCGACGGCAAGGTCCTCATCGGCGGGTGCAACCTCGATGACCTCTCGCTGTTCCGCAACGATGAGCTGGACCTCCAGTTCGAGGACCCCGCGGTCGTCGAAGCGACGGAGCAGGCGATCTTCGATCCGCTGCTGTCGATGTCGACGCCCGCGGTCGAGGAGACCGACGGCCGCTCCCGGTTGTGGAACGCGATGATGGACCGCGTCTCCCGCTGGCTCTAGGCTGGAAGGTCGGCGTCAGGCGGGTGCAGCCGGGGGCTCGGGCGGGAGGGCGATCGCCGCGGCTGCGGCCGAGGGGTCGGGTGGCACGGCCGGCGCACCCGGCGATGGCACCGCGGCCGGCCCGATGGCGGGAGGATCGGCCGCCCGCAGCAGGACGTCGCGCTGGCGGAGGTAGTCCGTGATCGCGAGGATCGCGGCGGCGGTGGGGATCGCGAAGATGGCGCCGGCGATGCCCGCGACCGCGGTCCCGAGGATGACCACCGCGAAGACCGCGACCGGACTCATGTTCACGGCGGCGCCCATGACGAACTGGGTGACGATCAACTGGATCCCGATGGCGCCGATCAGGCTCAGGATCAGACACGGGACGACGACCTCGGGGACGGACACTGCGGCGAAGGCCGGAAGCACGGCCCAGCCGATGAGCGGCCCGATCCACGGGATGAAGACGATCAGCCCGGCGATGACCGCGATCAGCGGCGCGTAGGGCACCCGGAAGATGAGTGCCACGACGAGGATCATCACCCCGTAGATCAGCCCGATGAGACCGCGGCCGCGGACGAACCCGCCGAACGAGACGGCGATCGCGCGCTCGAGCGCCGCGAGGTCCACGTACGTCCGCTCCGGCAGGAACCGGCGAAGCCACCCGAACAGCGTCACCTGGCCGGCCGCGAGGCCCACCGAGATGATGACCGCCGTGAAGAGCCCGGCCACGAGGGCGATCATGTTCACGGTGGCATTCTTCGCCGCGTCGGCGATGGCCTGGCCGTTGCGGGCGACGAACTCGCCCACGATGGTCGGAAGATCGACGGATGGCGCACTCAGGCCGAGGGATTCGGCCATCGGGGTCAGGAGCTCGCGGACGCGGGCGACGATGGCCGGCAGGTTCTCCGCGAACGAGATCGCGGCCTGGATCAGCGTCACCCCGGCCGCGAGCAGCACGACGAAGGCGATGATGATGGTCGTCACGTAGGTGACCGCCACGGCCAGCCCGCGGGACTTGAACGGCATGTGACGCGCGAGCCAGTCGACGAACGGCTCCAGCACGTAGGCCATGAGCCACGCGACGAAGAGGATGACCGCGGGGCCGGAGAGGGTCGACACGACCCCGGCGCTGAGGTTCGCGATGACGGTCATGAGCGCGATCAGGACCAGCCAGAACAGGAGGCGCGCCTCGCGTGGCGAGACCACCGCGAACAGGCGTTCGGGCTTCGGGTCGCTCATGCTCGAAAGGCTACACGACGGCGATGCCGTGGGCCTACGATGAGCGCAGCGCGCTGTCATGTGTGGCGGCGCCCTTTGGAGGAACCGAATGGATCTGCTCAAGGCGCGGCGTGGACCGCGCCCCTCGTGGCTGCTGCTCCTCGCGCTGCCACTGCTCCTGACCGCCTGCAATCAGGTCGGAGGGGCCACCCTGACGTTCTGGGATGTCGTCTGGGGCATGGTCTTCTTCTTCTTCTGGTTCATGGCGATCTGGATCTTCATCAACATCTTCGCGGACATCTTCCGGCGCGACGACATGACGGGCGCCTCGAAGGTGATCTGGCTGATCGCGCTGATCTTCCTGCCGTTCCTCGGCGCGCTGATCTACCTGCTCATGCGTCCCAAGGTCACGGCCCAGGACGTGTCGATGATGGCCAAGGCCGAGGCCGGCCAGAAGGCCGTGTCGCAGGTGTCCACCGCCGACGAGCTGACCAAGCTCTCACAGCTCAAGGACGCCGGCACGATCACGGAGGCCCAGTACGAGGACCTCAAGGCCAAGCTCCTGGCGTAACCCTCGTTCCGAGACGAGACGACGGCCGCGGTCGCCAACGGTGACCGCGGCCGTTCCATGTCCGCCGGCTATGGCACGATGGACGGCCAGCCCGTTTCGAAGTGCGAGGTAGGTCCGATGTCCGCGATCCGTCGAGCCGAAGTCATCTGGGAGGGCGATCTCGTAAGCGGCCAAGGCGACGTCAGCGCCATGTCCAGCGGCCTGTTCTCGGCGCTCCCGGTCTCCTGGGCAGCCCGCACAGAGGCGCCCCAAGGCAAGACCTCGCCAGAGGAGCTCCTGGCGGCCGCGCACGCCTCCTGCTTCGCGATGGCCTTCTCCGCGGGTCTCGCTCGAGCCGGCACGCCGCCACAGCGCCTCGAGGTCAGCGCCGACGTCACCTTCGACAAGGTGGGCGACGGCTGGCGGGTCGTCTCCAGCCACCTGACGGTCAGCGGCACCGTGGCGGGCATCAGCGACGCCGACTTCGCCGCCGCCGCCGAGGCGGCCAAGGACGGCTGCCCCATCAGCCAGGCGCTCAAAGGCAACGTCGCGCTGAGCGTGGAGGCGACCCTCGTCGCGTAGTCAGTCGGCGATCGTCAGCAGTCGGCGCGGGTTCGCGACCGTCATCGTCTCGATCTGGGCGTCCGTGATCCCCGCGTCGCGCAGCCGCGGCAGGAACGTCTCCGCGAGATAGACGTAGCCGTTGCCCTCGTACTTCTTGAGCTGCGAGTCGTGGCAGACGTCCTGGCTCAGCAGGATGCGGTCGGCATGGCCGCGGGCGATCAGCTCGCCGAGCAGGTCGATCACACGCGGCTCGCCGAGCCGCTCCAACGGCAGGAAGTTCATCCCGAGGAAGTCGAACTCCACGTTCGCGCCACGTCCGATGATCGCGAGGTGGTGGTCGAGGACCGGGTACGAATCGGCGTGCCCGATGACCACGCGGGCCGGGTCGAGGCCCTCGTCCTCGAGGATCCGCAGCTGGTCGAGGCCGACCGGCGACAGCACGCCATGGGTCGTCACGGCCAGCCCGGTCCGCCGGGCGGCGCGCGCCGCGGCGCGATGGACGCGCTCCTCGAGCGCCGAGACCCACGGCTTGTCGGTCCCGATCTCGCCGATGATCCCGGGCCGGACGCCGGTCCCGTCGACGCCGTCGGTGATCTCGGCCACCAGCTCGTCCGCGAGCTCGTCCACCGTCCGCCGGTCGATGCGCGCCTCCGCGGGATAGTGCACGCCGCGATACCAGCCGCAGCCCATCACGATGTGGAGCCCGCTGGCCGTCGCGATGTCGCGCAGCCACGCCGGGTCGCGCCCGACGCCGGGGAGCGTCAGGTCTACCAGGCCGCCGCCGCCGGCGTCGCGGAACCTGGCCAGCTCCTCGAGGATCACCGGCTCGCTGCGGGTGAGCTGCCAGTAGTCCCAGCGGCTGGCGATGTGCCACAGCGCGATCTGGGTGTGCTCGTGCGGGAGCGTCCACCCGAGGGTCGCGGGGTCGATCGGGCCGAGGACCGTCTGGACGTGTGCCATCGAGGGCGATGCTACGCGGTCGCGACCGTGCCGGGGACCGGATCCTGGCCGCCCGGGACGACGGCCGCTTCGCTCGCGAGGAGCGCCGCGAGCACGGCCCGGGCCCGCCGGAGCGAGTCGGCCGGCCGGTAGCTGTCGCCGGCCTCGATCCGCTGGAGGAGCAGGCCATCGAGCAAGGCGAGGAACCCGCGCGCGAACCCGTCGACGTCCAGCCAGGCCGGCAGCTCGCCGCGCGCGATGCCCTCGCGGAGCAGCAGGTGGGCGGCCCCGACCAGGCGCTCGCGGCGGCGCACCAGCATGTCGCGCACGCCGGGCTCGACGTCCGCCTCGGCCCACGCGCGGACCAGGGTCACCTGCCCGGGCGCGCCATCGAAGGCGTCGATGGACTCCACGTAGTAGGCGACCGCGATCGCCAGCCGGTCGGCGGTCGTGGAGGCGGACGCCAGCCGGTCCCCGAGCTCCTCGAGGCCGCGGCTCGAGATCAGGTCGCAGGTCTGGAGGAAGAGCTCCTCCTTGCCCGCGAAGTAGGTGTAGATGGCCCCGACCGAGAGGCCGGAGCGACGGACGACATCGGCGATGGTGGCGCCGTGGTAGCCCTTCTCGGCGAAGACCTCGAGCGCGGCACGGACGATCCGCTCGCGAACGGCCGCTTCATGTTCGGGACTGGTTCGAGGCACGCTGACCTCCCGATGCAAAGGGAATGGACGTTCACACAATGTACATCCGTCGTGACTGAGGTGCAACGGATGACGGCTTGACATGGAGAATACTCATTCTCTATGGTGCGGGTTGTTACGACCAACCCGGGCGCATGCCGCCCGTCCAGATCAACCCGGAGCCGCCCGATGTTCAGCCGCTGGGGAGCGTTCGTCTACCGCTTCCGCCGACCCGTTGCCATCATCGCGATCGTCGTCGCGATATCCTCCTCGTTCCTCGCCGCGCAGGCGTCGAGCGCCCTCAGCGCCGGCGGCTGGCTGGATACCAACTCCGAGTCGGCGGCGGTCGCCGCCCGGCTGGACAGCGAGTTCGGCGCCGGCAAGAGCTCGATGATCGCGCTCTTCCGCTCGACGACGCCCGGCGCCGATGCGCGCTCGGCCGAGTTCCAGGGAGCGATCGCGACCGCCACCGCGAGCCTGGCGCACGATCCGCGGGTCACGGGCGTCGTGGGCTACGCGGAGACCGGCGACACGCGCTTCATCAGCACCGCCGGCGACGCGGCCTACACCGTCATCCAGCTCGACATGACCGACGAGGAGTCGGTCGGGGCGGTCGACGACATCCGCGCGGCGATCCAGCCGCCGGCCGGGTACACCTACCAGCTGACCGGCTACGGGCCGATCACCAAGGACTCCGCCGAACAGTCGGAGAAGGACCTCCAGAAGGCCGAGGCGGTCTCGCTGCCGATCGCGGCGGTGATCCTCGTGCTCGTCTTCGCGTCGATCGTCGCCGCGGGCATGCCGCTCTTCGTCGCCGGCCTCGCGATCCCCAGCAGCCTGGCGCTGATCTACCTCGTCGCCCAGCAGGTCGAGATGAGCGTCTTCGTGCTCAACATCGCGACGATGCTGGGGCTCGCCCTCGCCATCGACTACTCGCTCTTCATCGTCAGCCGCTTCCGCGAGGAGCTGCGCCGCGGCCGGACCGTCGAGGAGGCCGTCGAGCGCGCCATCGCGACCTCGGGCAAGGCGGTCGCCTTCAGCGGCATCGCGGTCGCGATCGGACTGTCCGGGCTGCTGCTGTTCGTGGCACCGGCCATCCGCTCCATCGGGATCGCCGGGGCGCTCGTGGTGCTCTGCTCGGTCGTCTACGCGCTGACGTTCCTCCCGGCCATGCTCGGCATGCTGGGCCATCGCGTGAACGCGCTGTCGATCCGCGGCCTGCGCCACCGGTTCCGCCCGGTCGCCGACGGACTCGAGGTGGCGCGGACCTCGCGCTGGGAGCGCGTCGCCCGAGCCGTCATGGCGCGGCCGGTCTTCGTGCTGATCCCGACGCTGGCGTTCCTGCTGCTCGTGGGCAGCCCATTCCTGCGCATGGAGCAGGGCGTCCCGGGTGCCGAGATCTACCCACCCGGCGTCGAGAGCCGCGACGCATACGTCGCGCTCCAGACCGAGTTCGCGCCCGGCGAGACCACGCCGATCGTCATCCTCGCCGACGTCCAGGGCTCACCGACCGACGCCGCCAACATCCAGGCGTTGACCGACTATGCGGCCTCGGTCGACGCGGTCGAGCACGTTGACCGGGTCGAGGGCCCGTTCACGATCCACGACCCCAAGACCGGCGCGCTGCTCACACCGGAGCAGGTCGCCGGCCTCTACGCCCTCCCGGAGGGCCAGCGCCCGCCGGGCCTCGACGAGCTCCTCGCCCAGTACGTGCGCGGCAGCACCGTCCGCCTCGACGCGATCAGCCCCCTGTCGCCGTCCGTGCCGGCGGCGACCGACATGATCCCCGTCATCCGCGCCGTGGATGCCGGCTCGGGCATCACGACCCAGGTCGGAGGCAGCGCCGCGTCCGGCCACGACTTCCTCGTCTCGCAGGCCGAGCGCGCGCCGTACGCCGTCACCCTGACCCTGGTCGCGAGCGCGCTGATCCTGTTCCTGCTCTTCGGCTCGGTCGTCATCCCGATCAAGGCCGTGATCATGACCCTGCTGTCGATCACCGCGAGCTTCGGGGCGCTCGTCTGGATCTTCCAGGAGGGCAACCTCTCCAACATCCTGAACTTCGAGCCGCTCGGCTACACCATCGCGGGCAACCCGATCATCATGTTCAGCGTGATCTTCGGGCTGTCGATGGACTACGAGGTCCTGCTGCTCTCGAGGATGCAGGAGACGTATCGGCGGACCCGCGACAACACGGCGTCGGTCGCCGAAGGCCTCTCCAGGACCGCCGGCGTCATCACCGGGGCGGCCCTGATCATGGTCACGGTCTTCTCCGCGTTCGCGCTCGCCGAGATCATCACGATCAAGAGCATCGGGGTGGGCATGGCGATCGCCGTGGCGGTCGACGCCACGATCATCCGGGTCCTCCTGGTGCCCGCCACCATGCGCCTGATGGGCCACTGGAACTGGTGGGCGCCGGGCATCCTCGGGCGGTTCGCCGATCGGCTCGGGTTCAGCCATGTCGAGGACGAGGAAGCGGTCCCGCCGGTCGTCGCCGACCGGACGGCCGAACCGGCCGCGTCCTAGACTCGTCGAGCGACACCCTCGCGAGGAGACAGCCCCGATGGACGAACAGCCGGTGACCCGCCTCGGACCCGACAGCGGCGGGCACGCGCCCGGCGAGGCCGGGAGCGGCGGTGGACCGGGCGTCCACGTCTACTCGTGGGAGTGGGGCCCCGACGAGAACCGCCGGCCGGGGCTGCCGTGGATCGGCATCTTCCTCCTGGTGTTCGGCGCGCTGCTGCTCATCCAGCAGGCATTCCCCCAGGCGGAGTCCGCCGGGTCGCTGGTCGTGCTGGCGGTCGGACTCGCGTTCCTGATCAAGTGGGCGGTCGACCGCGGGACCGGCTCGCTCTACGCCGGCGCCCTGATCACCGCCCTCGCCGTGCCGGGCGTCCTGAACGCGGCCGGGATCGGCAACGACGTGGACGGCATCGGCACGTTCTGCTTCGGGGTCGCGTTCCTGTTCATCGCGGCGGTGCGCGCGCTCAGCGGCGGTGGCTGGGGCTGGCAGCTCTGGTTCGGCGGCCTGCTCGCGCTGATCGGCGGCGTGAACATCGCGAGCCCGACGTTCGGTGACTGGATCGTCCCGGTGCTGCTGATCGTCCTCGGCGGGATGCTGCTGATGGGCAGCGCCTCGCGTCGTCGCACCTAGCGTCCTGACGCCACCGCCTCGTCGACGGCGTCGGCGAGGACCTCGGCCACCCGCTGCAGCTCCGCGTCCGTGATCACGAACGGCGGGCCGAGCAGGATCGAGTCCCCGTTCGTGCCGTCGGCGAGGCCGCTCCCCGAGTAGACGAGCACGCCGCGCTCGCGCGCGGCGCGGACGACCGCCTCGGTGATCCGGGCGGCGCGGGGGAACGGCGCGCGCGTCGCCCGGTCCGCGACCAGCTCGATGCCGACCATGAGCCCGAGGCCGCGGATCTCGCCCAGCGCCGGGTGCTCGCCCAGCGCGCCCGAGAGCAGCGCCTGCAACCGGTCGCCCTTGGCGGCGCTCGCCTCGACGAGCCGCTCGGCCTCCAGCGTCCGCAGCACCTCGCGGGCGACCGCCCCGCCGACCGCGCTGTGCGAGTAGGTGAACCCGTGGACGAAGCCGCCCGGCGCGCCGGTGACCGCGGCGTGGATCGCGCCCGTCGCCGCGACGAACCCGAACGGCCAGTAGCCCGACGTGGCGCCCTTGGCCGCGACGAGCAAGTCCGGCCGCAGGCCCCAGTGGTCTGACCCGAACCAGCGGCCGGTCCGCCCGAACCCGGTCATCACCTCGTCGGCGATGAGCAGGACCCCATGCCGGCGGCAGACCTCGGCGATCCGCGGCCAGTAGCCGTCGGGCGGGACGGCGGCGGCCAGCGTGGCCCCGACGACCGGCTCGCCCACGAACGCCGCGACGCGCCCCTCCCCCGCCGCGACGATGGCGCGCTCGAGCTCGTCCGCGAGGGCCTCGGGGTCGGCCAGGGCCGTCGCGCCCGGCCGCCCGGCACCGTACGGGTACGCCGCGGACACGTGCCCGAACCGCCCGAGCCACGGCTCGTACGGCCGGCGAAGCGGCGGGCGGCCGGACAGGTCGAGCGCGCCGAGCGTGTTGCCGTGGTAGCTGCCCCAGCGGGCGATGACGATGTCCCGCTCCGACTCGCCTGTCGGCGAGGTGATACGCCCGGGCGAGCTTGAGCGCGGTCTCGATGGCCTCGGATCCGCCGGACACGGGGTACAGGTACGGGTCGTCGACCGGCAGGTGGACGCCGACCTCGGCCGCGTAGGCCTCGAGCGACTCGGTCGTGAACGCGCTGCCGTGCGCGAACGCGACCCGGGCGGCCTGGTCGGCCATGGCCTCCGCGATCGCGGCACGGCCATGGCCGACGCCGACGACGATCGCGCCGCCCGCCGCGTCGAGATATTCGCGGCCCGTGGCGTCGACGATGGTCGAGCCATGCGCCTCGACCGCGACCGGCGGATCGGCGACCGTCGAGCGGCGGAAGACGTGTCCTGCACCCACGAGCCGATGGTAGCGGACCGTCCCGGGGAACCGACGGGACCGTCGCGGTGTACAGGGTACGGTTGACCGCGGAGGCCTCACCCACTGACCGACGAAGAACTCATGAGCCGCGCACGTGCCGGCGACGTCGCGGCGTACGAGACCCTCGTGCGCCGCTACCAGGACGTCGCCCTGCGCACGGCGTCCCTCGTCGCCCCGGAGGCCGATGCTGCCGATGCTGTCCAGGATGCCTTCGTGAAGGCCTACGCCGCGCTGCCGCGCTTCCGGGCGGGCGCGCCGGTCCGGCCGTGGCTGCTGAGCATCGTCGCGAACGAGAGCCGCAACCGCCGCCGGTCCGCGACCCGCCGCGCCGACCTCGCCGTCCGGGCGGTGACCGTGTCGCCGGCGCCCGACAGCGCGCCATCGCCGGAGGCCGAGGTCCTCGCCGACGAGCGTCGCGGGACGCTGTGGGCGGCCATCGGGCGGCTCCGCGACGAGGATCGCGAGGTGATCGGCGCGCGGTACCTGCTCGAGCTGTCCGAGGCGGAGACCGCGCAGGCGCTCGGGCTCCGCGCGGGCACGGTCAAGTCGCGGACCTCGCGCGCGCTGGGTCGGCTCCGCGCGTCGCTGGCCGAGATCGAGGGGGCCACGGGCGATGACTGACCTGCCGCTGCACCGACGCCCCGATGCCGACCTCGAGGCCGCGCTGCGCGACCTGGGCGCGAGCCTCGCGTGGCCGAGCGCGACGGCCGCGCCCGGCGCGCCCGATGTCGCCTCGATCGTCCGGTCGCGGATCGAGGCCGACGCCATCCTGCCGCCGGCGCGCCGCGGCTGGTCCTGGCGGCCGGCGCGACGCGCGCTCGTGCTGGCGCTCATCGCGGTCCTCGCGATCGCCGCGGTCGCGAGCGCGATCGGGTTCGGGCTGCCGGGGCTCCGGATCATCTTCGGCGGGCCGTCGCTGAGCCCGCCGCCGACGCTCGCGCCGACCGCCGCTCCATCGTCATCCGCAGCCCCGACCTCCTCGTCCGCGATCCGCTCCGCGTCGCCGTCGGTCCCGGCCGGACCGCCGGGCGCATCGATGGGCCTCGGTGACCCGGTCGCGCTCGACGGCCTGGACAAGGCCGCCGGCTTCCACGTGCGCTGGCCGCAGGATCGCCGCCATCGGACCGCCGGATGCCGCGTACATCGACCCGACGCGGGCCGGGCAGGTGAGCCTGGTCTGGGCGGCGCGGCCGGGCCTGCCGGCGACCACCGAGCCGGGCGTCGGCCTGCTCCTGAGCGTCTTCGACGGCCGGGTCGAGGACGGCTTCTTCACGAAGGCGATCAACGAGCAGACGACGGTCGAGCTCGTGAACGTGGGGGACGCTCGCGGCTACTGGATCAGCGGCGACCCGCACATGTTCTTCTACCAGCGGCGCGACGGCACCTTCATCGACGAACACCGCCGCTGGGTGGCCGACGCCCTGCTCTGGGCCGACGGCGATCTGACCTATCGGCTCGAGTCGCCGCTGGGCAAGGACGCCACGATCCGGCTCGCCGACGCGATGCGCTAGGGTTCACGCATCCGGCCGCGGCCTCTCAGCCGCTTCTCAGTGATCCGGGCCACGGTTGCCCTCGACGGGATCGGACGATCGCCGCCCACCGGAGACCCCACGCATGACTCGGACCCGCGCCATCGTCGTCGCCATCGTCGCCCTGTTCGCCGTCGGCGGCTTCGGGCTCTGGTTCGCCTACGACCAGAGTGCTGGGCGGCGACTCGGTCCCGGCGCTGACGCTCCCCAGCGCGGCGCCGTCGGCCAGCGCGAATGCCGTCGCGCCGACCGCGGCCCCAGGCGCTTCCGCAGCCCCGGCGCTTCCGCCGACCCGGCCGCGACGGCGTCCGCCGCGACCTCGGCGGCCCCGGGTGGTGCCGTGACCGCGGACAGCCTCGCAGGCGACTGGACGATCGTCACCGACGCCAGCACCGCCGGGTACCGCGTCCGCGAGCGCCTCGCCCAGCTCTCGGCCGACAGCGACGCGGTGGGCCGGACCACGACCGGCGTGACCGGCACGGCCACCCTGACGCTGTCGGGCGACAAGGTCCAGGTGACGGCCGCGACCATCGACGTCGACACGACGACGATCGCGTCCGACAAGACCCAACGGGACAACCGCCTGCGCAACGAAGGGCTCCAGACCGACAGCTTCCCGACGGCGTCCTTCAAGCTCACCGCCCCGCTGGACGTCCCGGCCGAGGCCCTGACGGGCGCGGTCGTCGACGTGACGCTCCACGGCGACCTGACGCTCCATGGCGTGACCAAGACCGTCGACATCCCGGCCAAGGCGCAGCTCGGCGAACGGCCAGATCCAGATCCAGGGCGCGATCACGTTCCCGCTCAGCGACTACTCGATCACGGCCCCCAACATCGGCGGGTTCATCGTCTCGATCGCCGACCAGGGCACGCTCGAATTCCTGGTGACGTTCTCGAAGTAGCCGGGTGGCGCAGGCGCGTGCGACCTCGCTCGCCCTACTTCGTGTAGACGCCGCCCGGATCGAGCTCCTCGCGGATGAGCCGCAGCTCCTCGCCGGTCGGCGGGGGCGTGCTGGCGAGGTCGGCGGCGACCGCGACGTCCCAGCCGATGGTGTCGCGGACCGCCTCGACCGTGGCGCCCGGATGGAGCGAATCCAGCCGCATCTCCCCGGTCTCGTCGAAGTGGTAGATGCCGAGGTCGGTCACCACGATGCTCGGCCCGCGGCCCAGCCAGCCGCCCTCGCGGCGGATCCGCTCGGCCTGCTCGGCGCCGCCGAGGTTGCCGGGCGATGTCCGGAAGTCGATGGTCTCGACGAACGAGCGCTTCGACTGGCGCATGATCACGAAGACCTCGCGGGCGTTGATCGCGATCTCGCACGCGCCGCCGGAGCCGGGCAGGCGCGTCGTCGGGTGGTCGTACTCGCCGATGACCGTCGTGTTGATGTTGCCGAACCGGTCGATCTGGGCCGCGCCCAGGAAGCCGACGTCGATCAGCCCGCGCTGCAGGTAGTAGCCGAACAGCTCGACCATGCTCACGACCGCGGTCGAGCCGGTCACGATCGTCGGATCGCCGATCGACAGCGGCAGCCGGGCGGGGCGGGCGCCATAGACGCCGGCCTCGTAGACGAGCTCGAGATCGGGCGCCACCGAGCGCTTCGCGAGGTTGACCGCGATGTTCGGCAGCCCGACGCCGACGAAGCAGACGTGCTGGCCCTCGAGCGCGCGCGCCGCGGCCACGATCATCATCTCGGACTTGCTGAACGCCGCCACGTCGGTCGCCCCGCTCACCGGTAGTCCCCGTAGTCGACCACGCCGGACGGCGCCGGTCCCGGCTTGAGCGATGCGAGCCGCTCCGCACCGAGCTTCTCGACATAGGCCGCGCGGTCGTCGAGGTCGTAGACCCACTCGCGCAGCCAGGCCTGGATCGCGGCCTCGTCGCGGGTGATCGGGTCCCAGTCGAGGTAGAAACGGTTGTCGCGGTCGTAGGCTGCCCTGGACGTACGAGGGGTGCGCGCCCCACGGCTCGACGACCACCGCGTCCACGATCAGCCCCGGGATGATGGTGCGGTTCGGGTCCGCGCGGATGACGGCCTCGTCGACCAGCTCCTCGACGACCACGATGACCCGGTCGGCCGCGAACGCGGCCTCCTTCTGGCAACCGAGCAGGCCCCAGACCTGGGTGTCGCCGCCGGCCGAGGCGCGCTGCGCGTGGACGATCGTGACATCAGGCCGCAGCGGCGGGACCGCGTAGATGGTCTCGTCGCCGTACGGCGAGGCGATGGGCCGGATCAACGGGTTGACCACCGGCAGGTCCGTCTCGAAGTAGCTCCGCAGCGGGAAGAACGGCAGGTTCATGGCGCCGGCCGTGTAGCGCCCGACCATCCCGAAGTGGCTGTACTCCTCGACCGCCAGCGGCTGCTCGGGGATCTCGCCTTCGATCCGGCGGCGGATGGCCCCGAGCCCGCCGACGCCCGGATTGCCGAGCCACGAGAAGACGAGCTTGCTCGCCACCCCGGCCGCGATCATCTGGTCGTAGATGACGTCCGGCGTCAGCCGGGCGAGCGTCAGGTCGCGCCGCCGCTGGCGGATGATCTCGTGGCCCGCCGCGAAGCCGATCAGGTGCGTGAAGCCCTCGATGGCGACCGTGTCGCCGTCGCGCACGAGGTCGGCGACGGCGTCGCGCATGGTCGCGACCTTCGAAGTGCTCACCCGTCGATGATGCCTGATGCCGATCCGGGCGGGCTCAGCCGCCGGCTTCGATGCCGGTGACCGCGCCGGCGGCGGACGCCTCCGCGAGGACCTCGCTGCCGTGGGCGGCGACCTGGGCGACCGCCTCGCCGAAGATGCGCAGCGCGGTGGCCATCTCGGCCTCGCTGACGGTCAGGGCCGGCGACATCCGGACGCTGGTCTTGCCGCACTCGAGGACCAGCAGGCCCCGCTCGAAGCAGACCCACTGGACCGATTCCGCGTGGTCGGCGGTGTCGAACTCGACGCCGAGCATCAGGCCCTTGCCGCGGACGTCGGTCACGAGGCCGTCGAAACGCTCGACCAGCGGGCGAAGGCCCGCGAGCGCCTGGTCGCCGCGTGCGGCCGCGTTCGCGATGAGCCCGCCCTCGAGCAGGTCGATGGTCGCCAGCGCTGCGGCGCACGCGACCGGGTTGCCGCCGTACGTCGACCCGTGCGCACCGACGCCCCACGACTCGAGCAGGTCCGCCCGCGCGACCATCGCCCCGAGCGGCATCCCCGACGCGATGCCCTTGGCGCTCAGGAGGATGTCCGGCTCGACGCCCCAGTGCTCGACCGCCCACATCTTGCCGGTGCGACCGGCGCCCGGACTGGATCTCGTCGGCGATCAGCAGGATCCCGTGCTCGTCGCAGATCCGGCGGAGTCCCTGCAGGAAGCCGTCCTCGGGGACGATGTAGCCGCCCTCGCCCTGGATCGGCTCGACGATGATCGCCGCCACCTCGTTGGCGGGGGCGAGCTTGTCGAAGAGCACGTCGTCGAACCAGCGCAGGTCCTCGACGCGCCCGTACGGCGCGTGGAAGACGCCGGGGAGCAGCGGCCCGAAGCCGGCGTGGTACTTCGCCTTGGAGGCCGTCAGCGAGACCGCCCCGTAGGTCCGCCCGTGGAAGGCGCCCAGGAAGGCCACGACATACGGACGGTGGGTCGCATAGCGGGCCAGCTTGATCGAGGCCTCGACGACCTCCGCCCCGGAGTTGCCCAGGTACGTCCGCGCCCGCCCGCCCTTGATCGGGGAGCGCTCGGCCAGGCGCTGGCAGACCTCTGGGTAGATCGGCAGGTAGAAGTCGCTCGCGCTGAAGTGGATCAGCTCCGCGGCCTGCTCCTTGATCGCGGCCACGACCTGCGGATGCGAGTGGCCGGTCGAGGTGACGGCGATGCCGGCCGCGAAGTCGAGGAACAGGTTGCCGTCGATGTCCTCGATCGTGAGGCCCTCCCCGCGGACCGGCACGATCGGGTAGGCGCGCGGCAGGCTGGGCGATGTCCAGGCCTCGTCGAACGCCACGTGCGCCCTGGCCTTCGGGCCCGGCGGCGGCGTGACGATGTCGGGGACGGGCCGGGTGCCGGCGATGCGCGACGGTGCCGTGGACAAGGTCGACCTCGTGGGTTGCGGTGCATAGCGAGTATGCACAGTGGATAAACAGCGGCGAGTATATCCGACCCCGGGCGCGTCGCAGGGCGGTGCCGGCCAAGGCGCGATCGAGCACGTGAGCGAACGCACCCCAAGGTGCGTGAGCGAGCGGAGCGCAGGGCGCAACGCCGGCCCGCGCGGACCGGCGACGCGACCCCGTGGCCGCCGAATGGCGAGGCTCCATAGGCCGGTCGGGTGGGTGGCCGCGAGCCCGTCCCGCGACTAGGGTTCGGGCATGTCCGCGACCGTCACGCGCGACCTCGCGACCGGTGGCGCGTTGCCGCAAGCCCGCCGGCGCCACGGCGTCCAGAGCGCCCTCGTCCGCCTGCGGATCTGGGTCGACCGGGCTGTCTGGCCGACCGACCGCGCCGTCGCCGAATTCGCGCTGGGCCGCCCTGGTCGTCGGGCTGATGGTCGCGATGTCGCTTCCGGCGCATCTCATCGCGGATCCCGACGGTTGGTACGGCCGCATCGCGCTGGTCGCCGGGGTCGCGACCCTGGTCATCGCCGGCCTCGCCTGGAGCCCGCTGGCGCCTCGACTGATGGCGCGCCCGGTCGATCCGTCGGTCCGTGGGTCCGCTGGTCGTGGTCATCGCGCTGACGGCCGCCGGGCTGCCGGACCCGGATCTCCTGACCTCGCCGGTCGGCATCCCGTTCGTGGTGCTCGCGCTGACCTTCGCGGCCCTCACGCCAGGGTTCCTCGTCGCCTGCCTGATCGTCGCCGCGGCTGGACTCGGGCTCGCCATCCAGCATTCGCAGCTGCCCGGTCACTCGTTCGCCGATCCGCATGCCATCGACCTCTGGGTCCGGCTGGACGTGGCGTTCCTCGTCGCGTTCGCGATGCACTTGGTCGACGGCGGGCTCCGCCGCCAGCGACGCCGGGCCGAGCACCTGGCCCAGCGCAACCTGGCACGGGCGGACCAGCTCGAGGGACTGCAGCGCATCGTCCGGCGGTTCGACGGCTCGCGGCCGGTCGCCGAGATCATGCAGGAGGTCGTGGACGACATCGCCGAGACCTTCGGGATCACGCTGGTGTCCGCCTACCTCCCCGACGAGGCCGGCCGCCTCTCGATGGTCGGCGTCGCCGGCTACGACTCGCCCGTTCCACGTGATCGAGCCGGGCGTCGGGATCATCGGACGGTCGGCCGCCTCGCTCGAGACCGTGTTCTGCGCGCGACGTGCTCGCCGACCCCGGGTATCGAGCGGCCAGGCCCGACGTCCGGAGCGAGGTCGCGGTCCCGGTCGTCCACGGACAGGAGCTGCTCGGCATCGTCAACTTCGAGGGCACGCTGGAGCGGCCGATCACGCCGGCCCACGTCGCGGTCGCCGAGATGGTCGCGCGGCAGATCGCCGGGTCGCTCCGGTCCGCACGCTTCGACGACGAGCGGCGCCATCGGCTGCACACGTTCGAGCGCGTCCTCGAGGTCAGCCGGGGACTCGCGTCGGACCTGGACCGCCGGCGGGTCGTGGCGTCCGTGGTCGAGGCGGTCGCCGACCTGCTGGAGGCAGATGCCGTCGAGTTCGCCAGCCGCGGCGCGGATGGCGTCTATCGCATCGAGCAACGCCTCGGCACGGGCGCAGGCAGGGTCGGGGCCGAGATCGCGACCAGCGGCCGCGACGCCGACCGGGACCTCGCCGCGACCGTGATCCGGGATGGGTCGAGGGTCATCCGCAACGGTGAGGATGGGGTCGTCGGGCTCGGCTTGCCGATCCGCGTGGACACCAGCCAGAGCGCCGTCCTGACCGCGACCCGCGGCCGGGCCGACCGGCCGTTCTCCGAGCTCGACCTGCGGATCGCGGACCTGCTCGTCACCCAGATCGAGGTCGCCCTCCACAACGCCGAACTCCATGCCCGGGTGAGCGAGGCGGCCGTGCGCGATCCGCTGACCGGGCTGCTCAATCGCCGCTTCTTCGACGAGGCCGTCGAGACGGCCTTCGCCGCCGCGGCCAGAAGCGGTCGCGAGCTCAGCCTCATCGTCTTCGACCTCGATCACTTCTCCGAGGTCAACAACATCCACGGCCACGCCGTCGGTGACGGCGTCCTGCGACGCGTGGCCCGGGCGATGGCCTCGGTCGTCCGGACCGGCGACATCCTCGCCCGGTACGGCGGCGAGGAGTTCGTGGTGATCGCCCCAGGCGCGACACGCGACGAGGCCATCCAGGTCGCCGAGCGCGTCCGGGCTGCCGCCGCGACCGAGACCAGCCACCCGATCGACGGCCTCGACGTCCCGATCACGATCTCCGCCGGGGTCGCCTCACGCCTCGGCGACGAGGCCGACGGCCGGGCGCTGTTCCGCGCAGCCGATTCAGCGCTGCTGGCCGCGAAACGCGCGGGCCGCGACCGAGTCGTCAGCGTCTAGGGTGCGGCCCCCAGCGGCGTTGGTCCACCGGACGGGCATACGCGACGGATCGACCCCCTGGATCCTTCACTGAACGCTGGCCGGCGGGCGTGATCGAGCGGTCCGGCCAGGGCGCCCGGGTAACCTCGTCGATCTGTGTCGCGCGGTGAACCAAAACGACCCGATCTGGACCGCCAGCGGACGTCAGACGTCGCCTATGCCCGTGGCGTGAACCACGGCCAGGACACGCGAACGCAAAGCGCCCCGTTCACGCGTCGCGACGCCGCGATACCTGCGCGGTCCCGCACCGGGTAGTCGACGACGGTGTGCGACTGCTCGCGCAGGAACTGCGCGACGTAGTACATCGATAGCGCGGCCTTGCCGGTCGAGCCGCTCCCCTTCCAGCCGCCGAACGCCTGGATCCCCGGCCACGCGCCGGTCGTGGCGCCGGCCCGCCGGTTGACGTACAGCACGCCCGCCTGGATCTCGGTGAGGAACTTGTCGACCTCGGCCTGGTCCTCGCTGTAGACGCCGGCCGTCAGCCCCAGGACCGTGTCGTTGGCGAGGGTGATCGCCTCGTCGAGCGAGTCCACGGCATGGACCGCGGTGAACGGCGCGAACAGCTCGTCGCGGAACAGCCGGTGCGAGGCGGGCAGCCCGCCGACCACGGTCGGCTCGACGTAGTAGCCGCGGGCCAGATCGCCGTCCGACAGCCGCTCGCCCCCGGTGAAGACCGTCCCGTCGCGGCGCGCCTCGGCGACCGCGGTCTGGTGCCGGTCGGCGGCCCGCTGGTCGATGACCGGGCCGAGCCAGTTCGACCGCACGAGCGGATCCCCGACGGTGAGCGTCTCGGTCTTCTCGACCAGCAGGCGGATCAGCTCGTCATGGACGGGCCGCTCGACGTAGACCCGTGAGTTCGCCGAGCACTTCTGCCCGCCGAAGCCGAACGACGCCCGCATGATCCCCTCGGCCGCCTCCTCGAGGTCGGCGTGGCGCGAGACGATGGCCGGGTTCTTGCCACCCATCTCGACGATGCACGGTCGCGGCCACGCCTTGCTGAAGGTGCGGAACAGCTGCATCCCCACCTCGTACGAGCCGGTGAAGACGATGCCGTCGATGCCGGGGTGGTCCTGCAGGGCCTGGCCGACCGTCTCGCCCGGGCCCATGACCATGTTGATCACGCCGGCCGGCACGCCGGCATCGAGGTAGGCCTCCATGAGCTTGACCGCCGACAGCGGCGAGGCGCTCGACGGCTTGAGCACGACCGTGTTCCCCGCGAGCATGGCCGCGCTGGTCGGGCCCGCCGAGAGCGCCATCGGGAAGTTGAACGGGCTGACCACCGCGAACACGCCGTGCGGTCGCAGGATCGAGCGGGTGTGCACCGTCGCGTCGCCGAGGTTGCCGAGCGGGTGGTCGTAGAACCCGTTGTCCTCGGCGGTCTGGGCGTAGTAGCGGATCAGGTCGGCCCCTTCCTCGACCTCGCCGAGGGCCTCGATCCGGTTCTTGCCGACCTCGATGGCCATGATCGCCGCGCCGTCCATCAGGCGGTCGCTGATGAGCTCGGCGGCCGCGCGCAGGATCCGCAGGCGCTCGGGCCAGGACGTGGCGGCCCACGCCGGCTGGGCGGCGCGCGCGGCCGCGACCGCCTTGTCGATGTCGGCCACGGTCCCGGTCGCGAACGTCCCGAGGACGATGTCCGAGTCGATCGGCGAGCGGACCTCGAAGGCACCGTCGCCATCGACCCACGTGCCACCGATCAGGTTCTGGTGGTACGCGCCCAGCCCCGCCTTGACCCGGGTCACGGCCGCCTCGAAGCCGGCGTGGAGCTCCTCGTTGTCGGCCTTGAGCGTGGCGTACGTGATCTTGATGCGCGGCTTGGCGTCGGTCGTCATGTGCGGGGTCCCTCGTCGCGGGGTTCGCGCTCGTGGCGCGGTGGGGTCAGTGGCCGTCAGTCTAGCGCGGCGACGACCTCGGCCAGCGACGCGGCGATGGCATCGGGCCGGCGGCCGCCCCGTTCCCGCGCCGCAGCCTCCACGTCCGTCATCCCGTGTTTGCCGCTGAGGACGAAGACGCCCCGGATGCCGGCGCGCTGGGCGGCCCGGACGTCGGTCCGGACGTCGTCACCGACCATCGCGATCTCGCGCCGGTGGAGCGCCGGCCCGCCGGTCGCGCGGACCTCGCGCCGCAGCGCCAGCACCCCCTCCGCGTAGCACGTCCGCGACGGTTTGCCGGCGATCCGGGCGGCCACCCCGGTCGCGAACTCGAGGCCGACGACGTAGGCGCCCGCATCCACGGTCGGTCCCTCGGGCGTCAGCCACCACGGGTTCCGATGCATGCCGATCAGCTCGGCGCCGCCGCGGACGAGCCGGAACGCGCGGTTGACGTTGTCGTAGGTCAGCGCCTCTGGCGAATCGCCGACGACCACGGCCGCGACGCGAGCATCCGGCGCCGCCGCCGCCTCGTGACTCAGGACGTGCTGCCCCTCGAACTCGGTGAGGGCGTCCTCCGAGCCGAGCACGTACAGGGGCTCGCCCGGGTAGGCGCGGGCCGTGTAGGCCGCCGAGGCCGACAACGCGGACTGGAACCGCTCGGCCGGGACCGGCGCGCCCATCCGCGCGCCCCAGCCCGCGAGGGTCGCCCGGCTGACGAGCGACGTGTTGGTCACGATCCGGAACGGGATCCCGCGGCGGTCGAGGTCCACGAGCGCCTCGGGGGCACCGTCGACGGCCTTGCCGGCCAGCGCGATGACGCCGTCGAGGTCGAGCAGCACGGCGCGAACCCCGTGCAGGGCCGCACGCAAGTCGGTCGGTGGGACGGGTCCGTCGGGCATGATGGCAGCGTATCGGAGACGCAGGAGGGTGGCATGGGACTGCTGACGGGCAAGACGGCGCTCATCTTCGGCGTCGCCAATGATCATTCGATCGCGTGGGGGATCGCCCGGGCCCTGCACGCGGAGGGCGCCGAGGTGGGCTTCTCGTCCGTCGAGAGCCTGATCGAGAAGCGGGTCCGCCCGCTGGCGACCTCGATCGGCTCGACCTTCGTGGAGCCGTGCGACGTCACCTCCGACGCCGACATCGACCGCGTCTTCGCCGAGTGGGGCAAGACGCACGACTCGCTCGACATCCTGGTCCACGCCCTGGCGTTCGCGAGACGCGAAGAGCTCGAAGGCGAGTTCGTGAACACCTCCCGCGACGGATTTGCGCTCGCGCTCGACGTCTCGGCCTACTCGCTGGTCGGGCTGACCCGGGCGGCGCGACCGTACCTGCGGCGCGGCTCGTCGGTGATGACGCTGTCCTACTACGGCGCCGAGAAGGTCGTGGCCAACTACAACGTGATGGGCGTGGCCAAGGCCGCGCTCGAGGCCTCCGTGCGCTACCTCGCCGCGGACCTGGGACCGGACGGCGTCCGCGTCAACGCGATCAGCGCCGGCCCGATCCGGACGCTGGCCGCGGCGGGCATCAGCGGCTTCAAGCGCATGTACGGGGAGTTCGCCGACCTGACCCCGCTGCGGGCCAACATCACGCCCGAGGACGTCGGCGGGACCGCGCTCTACCTCGCGTCCGACCTCTCGAGCGCCGTGACCGGCGAGGTCATCTATGTCGACGGCGGCTTCAGCATCATGGGCGTGCCGACCCAGGGCTGACCGGGCGGCCGAGCGCCCGGAGCCTCGGAGCTGCCCCGCCCGCTGCCTACCAGCCGCCGCTACCTGGCTCGCCCTTGATCGGTCCGACGATCCGCGACGTCACCCAGCCACCGTAGAACCCGCCCGGCTGCGGCGTCGCCCGCTCGTCGCCGACCCACGCCTCGTCGACGCGGCCCGCGTAGAACGCCACGTAGCCGCGGATCGCCTCGTAGCCCGGGTTCGGGTCGTCGTAGGACCAGGCCACGTCGTCGATCCTGCGTGCCGCGGGCGCCGATGATCGAGTGGTACGTCGCCACGCCCTTCCACTCGCAGACGGTCGTCCGACCGCTGCCACGCCCCAGCCGATCGGCACGGACGTCGTCCGGCGGGACGTAGTAGACCGGCGCGCCGGCGGTCTCGACCACGCGCAGGCCGCGGGTCGTCTCCGCCACGGTCTCGCCGTCGACGACCACCCGCAGCCGCTCCGGCACGGGCTCCACCCGCGGCGGGCGCGGGTAGTCCCAGACGGACTCCTGGCCCGGGCCGGGCTCGATGCGAACGGGACGACCGACGCGATCCATACGCCGGAGGTTCGCACATCGCGGCGCGTCGGATCACGGCTCATATCCGCCATGAACCTGGGTCAATCGCCGCCGCGGACCTCGAACCTCGCCAGCTTCCAGCTCGCCAGCAGGAATGCCCCGACGATGACGGTCGCGAGCACGACCACCGAGATGTCCACCGCCAGCGGCTCGCCCCCGACCTGGCCGCCCGCCGCGTCCACGAGTCCGAGCGTGGCCTGGCGGATCGACAGGAACCGGGTCCCCTTGAGCAACCCGCCGAGCGACCCTTCCCAGAGCAGGACGTAGGCCAGCCCGAGCACGAGCGCCCGGGTCGTGAAGGCGCTGAGCGCCACGAATGCCGACGAGTACGCGCTCAGGCCGACGAAGCACCCGAACGCGAACGCCAGGGTGACCCCGATGGACTCGCTGCTGCCGCGCCCGATCAGGAACCCGGTCAGGAGCACGGACGGGATGACCAGGACGGCCGTGAGCAGGATCGCGACGAGGATCTTCGCCAGCGCCACCTGCCAGCGCGGGACGGGCTTCGCCAGCAGGTAGACCGCGGTCCCGTCCTCGATCTCCGAGCCAAGTGCGGCCGTCCCGAGCACCAGGGCGACCAGCGGCATCACGGTCTGGACGATGAGGATGCCGAGGACCCGGTCGACGTCCGGGCGGCCGCCGCGCAGGTACACGAACAGTCCGAGCAGGACGGGGATCCCCGCCAGCATGCTCATCAGGATGATCCGCCGGCGGTTGAGCAGCCCGCGGAGGGTGACGCCGACGAGGGCGGAGAACGCGGTCATCGGCGCACCAGGTAGGCGAACACGCTCTCGAGCGAATCGTCGGTCGGGGCGACCTCGTAGAGCGTGATCCCGGCATCGCGCGCCACGCGCGGCAGCGCTCGCGTGAACGCCCCGTACTGCGCGGTCCGGATCGAGAGCAGGCCGTCGACGAGCTCGACGCCGAAGATCGAGGGCTCCGCGAGCAGCGCCGCCGCGAGCCGGCGGTCGTCGGCGGAGCGGACCGTGAACGTATGCGGCCGGTCGGTCATCAGGCGGCGGATCGAGCGGAAGTCGCCGGCCGCGGCCAGCCGCCCGCTGTGGACCACCAGGATGGCGTCGGCCAGCCGCTCGACCTCTTCGAGGATGTGCGACGAGAACAGGATGGTCTTGCCGGCGGCGGCCATCTCCCGGAGCAGGCCCATCATGTGCAGCCGCTGGCGGGGATCCATCCCGTTGAACGGCTCGTCGAGCAGCAGCACCGTCGGCTCGTGGACGAGGGCGCCGGCGAGCTTGGCGCGCTGGCGCATCCCCTTCGAATAGCCGCCGATCGAGCGGTCCGCGACATCGGTCAGCTCGACCGTGGCGATCGCGCGGGCCGTGGCGCCGGCCGGGTCGGCGACGCCCTGCAGCCGGGCGTTGAGGAGCACGAACTCGCGGCCGGTGAGGTACGAGTGGACCGCCTCGCGTTCCGGGACGATGCCGATCCGCGAGTACATCGCGGGGCGTCGCCAGGCCGTCTCCCCTTCGACCAGGACGCTCCCCGCCGATGGCTGCAGGAGCCCGGCCATCATGTGGAGCAGGGTCGACTTGCCGGCCCCGTTCGGGCCGAGCAGGCCGGTCACGCCCGGGCCGAGCGCGAACGAGATGTCGTTGACGGCGACGACGTTGCCGTACCAGCGCGAGACGTGGTCGACGGCGAGCGCCGGCACGACGGGCGCGGTCATGCCGCGATCCGCAGGTAGCGGCGCACGGTCGAGCCCGACGGCGACGGCGCCGCGAGGGCCACCGTCGCCGCCGATGTAGACGAGCCCGGAGATCTCGAGGTTCGCGATGATCGGGTTGCCGATCTCGGTCCCGAAGATCGCGGCGTTGGTGCCTTCGAGGAGGTCGCCCGGGCTGAGCAGGATCAGGATCTGCGCCGCGTCGCCGCCGATCAGCTGGGCGACCAGCCCGACCACGATGGGTGAGATCAGCAGCAGCGCGATGATCGCCGCGGTCGCGTAGGCGCGGCGCGGGGTCCACGCGGAGATGAGGCCCGAGATCGACGCCAGCAGGCCTGCCGTCAGGAGCCCCTGCGCGACGAACTTGGGCACCTCGGGGAGCTCGTTGCCCAGCCCGGTCACGGGATCGGCGGCGACGAGGACGCGTCCGAAGAACAGGATCACCTGCGGGACCAGGTCGACGACCAGCACGGCCAGGAACAGCCCGCCGACCTTGGCGAGCGCGTAGTCGGATCGCGTGATGGCCCGCGAGAAGTACAGCGGCAGGACGCGGTAGCGCTGGTCGCGGCCGAACAGCTCGGGTGCCTGCGCCGCGCAGAACAGCATCAGGAACACGATCACGACCTGGTTGTAGGTCGAGTACTTGACCGGCGAGGCGTCCGCGAGGGCGCCGCCCGTCTGCGCCGCGATCGCCGCGAAGCCGACGGCGAGGATCGCGGGCAGGATCGTGAGTCCGGCCAGCGCGAGCGGGGCGATCTTCGCGCGGCCGCCGCGGCCGATCCCGAAGCACGCCCTGCAGCGTGTTGGTGAAGAGCGCCGTCGCCGCGCTCCGCCGGCCGAGCCGTGGACCCTCGTACCCCTGGTAGCCGAGGTCGTAGATGCTCCCGCCGGGGCCCGACGCGGTGGTCGGCGCGGTCGATCCGACCGGGCTCGGGGTCGCGTCGGTCATCGCTGGCCGCCCGGCGGCGAGGTCGAGGGTGCGGCGGGCGCGGTCGGCGTCGGCGCGTCGGTCGCGGCTTCGTCCGTGAACAGGTCCTCGAGGCCGCGGCGGCGCTGCTCCATGCGGATGAGCGGCAGGCCAAGATCCGCCAGGGCGTCGCGGACCGCGTCGTATGGCCGGTCGTCGGCGATCGCGATCACCACGGTCCGCCCGTCCACGGCCGGCTCGAACCCGCGCTCGGCCAGGGCCGCGGCGAGGGCCTGCTCGCCCTCCTCGACCTCGACCGCGAGGAACCCGGTGCGCTCCGTGAACGCCCCGAGCGGGGCGGCGCGGAGGAGGCGACCGCTGTCGATGGCGACCAGGAAGTCGCAGACCCGCTCGATCTCGCCGAGGAGGTGGCTCGCGACGATCACCGCGATGCCGAACTCGGCGCCGGTCCGCTTGACCAGCGAGAGCATCTCGTCGCGGCCGGTCGGGTCGAGGCCGTTCGTCGGCTCGTCGAGGAGCAGCAGCCGAGGCCCGTGGACCAGGGCCTGGGCGAGCTTGACCCGCTGCTTCATCCCGGTCGAGTAGCCGCCGATCGCGCGGTAGCGCTCCTCGTACAGGCCGACGTGGCGCAGCACCTCGGCGGTGCGCTCGCGGGCGGCCGACGCGGGCAGCCCGGACATCCGCGCCATGTGGCTGACGAAGTCGGTCGCGGTCACGTCGGGCGGAAGGCAGTCCGACTCGGGCATGTAGCCCACGAACTGGCGGATGGTCGTGCCGCGGCCACGGACGTCCATGCCCATGACCTCGGCGCTGCCCGACGTCGGCTCGAGGAGCCCGAGGAGGATCTTGAGCAGCGTGCTCTTGCCCGCGCCGTTGGCGCCGACCAGCCCGATGATCCCCGGCTCCAGCTCGAGGCTCAGCCCCGCCAGCGCCGTGACCGACGGTGGGTAGCGCTTGGTCAGGTCGTGCAGGGCGAGGAGGGGCATCCGCCCAAGCCTACCGGACGGGGATGGTCACGGAACGTGCGTGGAGGCCGCGACGTCGTCCGCGGCGATGTCGAGGAGCTGGCGCAGGGTGTGCCCGTCGCCCGGCTCGATGCCCATGACCAGCGGCGTCGCGCTGCCGACGTCGAGGGCGACCATCCGGGTGGTCCGATCGGGCTGGAGGCGGTACGACGAACCCTCGTCGGTCCGGAAGAGGTCGACCGGACGGTGGCCGGTCGTCAGGTCCACCGACCAGCCGCTGTGCCCGTCGATGCGGACGGCCACCGGCTTCTTCGCGGTCACGTCCTGGGTCGTCGCGAAGGCATCGACGAGTGCCTTGGCGGTGGTCGGCGCATCGCCCCGACCGCGGCCACGGGAGCCCAGGTCCGTCACCGCGCTGGCGTAGGTCAGCGATCCCTCGTTGCGGGCGAGCTCGAGCTGGTCGCGCGACGAGTTCGCGTTGGACCAGCCCTTCCCCACCGTGAACTCGATCGATGGATCGAACGCCGACGAGCGATACCGGCCGGCGTCCAGCGAGCAGGCGAGCCCCAGGAACGGCTCGCAGATCGGCGAGGCCGTGATCGGGGTCTTGGTGGGTTTCGGCTTCGCTGTGGGCTTGGCGGTCGGCTTCGCGGTGGGTTTCGCGGTCGGTTTCGGGGTCGTCGTCGGCCTCGGCGTGGCGGGACCCGCCGGCGCGCGGCTGGCACTCGCAGCGGACGCCGCCGGCCCCTTGCCGCCGTCCCCCTCGGGCGGCAGGGCTGCCAGGGCCCATCGACCGGCGGCCAGCAGCGCGATCGCGGCCACGACCACCGCCGCAACGCGGCGCCAGCGACCCGACCGGCGGCTCGCCTGGGTGACGCGCGACGGCCGAAGCGCCGCCGCGGACCCGGCCGTCGCCGCGCGACCAGAGGTCCTGGCCCGGATCGTCGGGTCGGTCAGGCCGGCGATCGGCTCGAGGAACCCGGCCATCGCCGCACCGCTCGAGAAGCGTGACGCGGGGTCGGGCGCGAGGGCCCGGCGGACCACCGCGTCCAGGTCGACCGGCACGTCTCCGCGCACGTCACGGGGCGACGGGGCCGGCTTGCCGACCCGGGCGAGCGCGAGCTGGCTCGGCGTATCGCCGCGCCACGGCCGGCGCCCGGTCAGGGCCTCGTACATCACCAGGCCCAGGCCGTAGATGTCCGAGGCCGGCGTGGTCGGGGCACCCTGCGCCTGTTCCGGGCTGAAGTACTGGACGGAACCCAGCGTCGTGCCCGGCGTTCCCTCGGCGTCGGCCGCGAGCCGGGCGATCCCGAAGTCCGTGATCAGCGCCCGGCCATCCTTGGCGAGCAGGATGTTGCCCGGCTTCACGTCGCGGTGGACGATCCCGCGGATGTGCGCGACCGCAAGGGCACGCGAGATGTCGAGCCCCAGCCGCGCGACCTCGGCCACGGACAGGGCGCCGGTCCGGCGGAGCCTCGCGGCGAGGTCTTCCCCGTCGATCAGCTCCATGACGAGGAACGGGCCTGCGGGGTCCGCGCCGGTGTCGAGGCACGGGACGATGTTCCCGTGGCGGAGGACCGTGGCCGCGAGCGCCTCCCGTCGGAACCGGTCGGCGAGGTCGCGATCCGCGCTGATCTCGGGGCGGAGGAGCTTGAGCGCCACCGGCCGGCCGAGGCGGGTATCCGTGGCGCGGAAGATCGTCGCCATCCCGCCGCGCCCGATGACCAGATCGAGCCGGTAGCGGTCCGCGATCATCCGCCCGATGAGGTCCTCCGGGCGCGGCGCGGCTGGCGGCTCGGGTGGGGCTGGACCTGGATCGTGCCCGTCACTCACGCTGGGACGATAGCCCAGACCTGCATGAGAGGCGCGTTTCGGGACCTCGTCGGGCCGGTTCGACCGGCCCCGTCAGGACCCGGGACAGGCCGCCGGGCCGCGCGGCGACCCATCCGCGTTCAGGCCATAGCCGAGCGGGAAGACCGCGCCGGCGCACGCGTCCTTGCCGGTCCGCGGGGCATCGTTCGGGGTCTTCGGCCACGTGTACGGCGTCGTGGCCGTGAAGGGCCGGTCGCCGAAGAGCACGTCACCGACGCCGGCACCCTCGGTTCCGGGCAGCCAGGCCGCGACGACCGCGTCGGCCGTCGGCAGGATCGCGTCGAGCATCACCGGCCGGCCGGAGAGCACGCACGACGACCAGCCGGTCGACCATCGGGCGGACCTCGGCGATCGTCGCGAGGTCGTCCGCGGGGAGGGCCAGGGTCGCCGAGTCCCCCTTGCCCTCGGCGTACGGCGGCTCGGCGACGACGACGATGCCGGTCTTCGCGTGCGTCCCGGCCGGGATCGCCCGGACTCCCGTGTAGAGGAGGTGATCGCCGAGACGGGCCCGGAGGTCGTCGGCGATGGTCGTGCCCGGGGTGGTCGGCCCGGTCGAGCCCTGCCACGTGATCGTCCAGCCGCCCGACTGGGTGCCGATGTCGTCGGCGCCTGAGCCCGCCAGCAGGACGTCACCGTCGCCGGTCGCCAGCGGCAGCAGACCGGCCGTGGTCTTGAGCAGCACGGCCGACTTCCCGACGGCCTCTCGCGCCAGCGTCCGGTCGTGGTCGGAGCCCACCTGCGCGTCGTCCTCGGTCGGCATCGGGTGCTCGAACAGGCCCATCTCGAACTTGACGGTGAGGATGCGGCTGACCGCGTCGTCGATGCGGTCCTGCTGGATCTTGCCGTTCGCGAGACCGGCCTTGACCGCCGCCTGGAACCGCGGACCGTCGTACGGGACCATGACCATGTCGATGCCGGCCGAGATGGCCGTCGCGACCGCGGTGTCGTAGTCCGCGTCGACCTGGTCGACGCCGGCCCAGTCCGAGACGACGAACCCGGTGAACCCGAGCTCGCCCTTGAGGACGTCGGTGAGCAGGTGGTGGTCGCCGTGGACCTTGCCGGCGGTCGTGCTGGAGAACGAGGCCATCACGATGCGCGCGCCCGCCGCGATCGCGGTCTGGTATGGCGCGAGGTGGATCGCCCGGAGCGTCGCGTCGTCCACGTCGGTCACGCCCTGGTCGATCGAATACCCGGCCGTCGTGGAGGAGCCCCACGCCGTGCCGCCGTCGCCGACGAAGTGCTTGGCCGTGGCCGCCGCCGAGGTGGTCCGGGTGAGGTCCTCGTTCTGGAGCCCGGTGATGAACGCCTCGGCCAGCTTGGTCACCACGAGCGGGTCCTCGCTGTAGCCCTCGTAGGCGCGGCCCCAGCGGACGTCCTGCGGCACGGCCACGACCGGCCCGAAGTCCCAGCGGATGCCGGTCGCGGCCATCTCGAGCGCGGTCGCCTCGCCGATCCGCTTCACGAGGTCGACGTCATGCGACGCGCCCAGCCCGACCTGCTGCGGGAAGATCGTGGCGCCCGGAACGTTGTTGTTGCCGTGGACCGCATCGACGCCGTAGAGCATCGGGATGCCCAGCCGCGTGGCGAGCGCCGCGTCCTGGAAGCCCTTGACCATCCGATACCAGCCGGCCGCGTCGTTCTGCGCGGGGGCGCCGCCGCCGCCGCTCAGGACGGACCCGAGGAGCAGGTTCGTCACGCCCGCGGGGTCGACCGAGCCCTGCTCGAGCTGGGTCATCTGGCCGATCTTCTCCTCGATCGACATCTGGGCAAGGAGGGCGCGGGCGCGGGCCGCGGGCGCGAGGCTCGGCGTCGTGCCAGTCGACCGCCGCGGTGATCGACCCGGCCGGCGTGGCGCTCGGCGCCGGCGAGGGCGATGTCGAGGTCGTGCCGCAGCCCGCGACGAGCAGCGCGGCGAGGAGCAGGGCGAGCGGCGACCTGGCGCGGGCGTTCGAGGTCCTCAACTGCCCTGGGCCATGCTCCAGATCGTCCAGTACTGGGTGCGCAGGCGGCGCGGCTGCTCGAGGACCGTGCGGATCGCGAAGGCGATGTCCTCGGGCTTGAGGTACGTCTTGAGCGCGGGCATGTCCTCGGTGCGGCCGGCGCCCATCGCGAACTCCGTCGAGGTCCCGGCCGGCCCGATGGTCGTCACGCGGATGCCGTCCTCGCGCAGCTCACGGTCGAGCGCCGCCCGCGAGGCCCGACCTGGGCGAACTTCGTCGCCGCGTAGACGGCTTCGTCGCCGCCACCGCGGAACCCGGCGACCGAGGCCACGATCACGATGTCGCCCTGCCCCGCCTTGCGCATCTCCGGGACCGCGGCGCGGATCGGCCAGACCGTGCCGGCGATGTTCGTGTCGAGCATCATCGACAGCGCCTCATCGGTGTTGTCGAGGATCCCGCCGTACATGCCGATCCCGGCGTTGGCGACGAGGGTGTCGAGGCGGCCGAAGCGCTCGATCGCGGTCCCGACCAGCCGCTTGGCGTCGGCAGGCGATCGGACGTCCATCTCGACGGCGACGATCTTCCCCGGGAACTCGGCCTCGAGGGCGTCGAGCCGCTCGCGGCGGCGAGCCCCGACGACGACGTTCGCGCCGACGCCGGCGAGCTCGCGGGCGGTCGCCCGCCCGATCCCGGCACTGGCCCCGGTGATGGCGACGACGGTGTCCTGCAAGTCACTCATGCGAGGAAGTCTATCGGGCGACGAACCGGGTCAACGGCCCATGAGTCGATCGACGAGCTGCCGGATCCGGCCGGGAGGCTCCGGGACCGGGACGCGGTCCGAGTCCTGCGGCTCGGCCGGCTCGTCGTGGTACTCGTCGCTCAGGGTCATCATCGGCACGGGGATCATGCCCGTGCCGTCCGCCGCCCGGCGCCGGCCCACCCGAGCGTCAAGGGCCGGAATCCCCTGCTCCCCCGGCCAGGATGCGTCGGACTCGCTCCGCGCCTCGGGTGGGATCGTCGTGCTCCCAGATGCGGATGGTCGTCCAGCCAGCGTTCGCGAGTCGCGCGTCCGTTTCGATGTCGCGCTCCCGGTTCCGGGCGATCTTGGCGGTCCAGTAGTCGACATTGGTGCGCGGCAGCACGAAGTGGTCCGGGCAGCCATGCCAGAAGCAGCCGTCCACGAAGACCGCCACGCGTCGACGCCGGAAGACGAGGTCGGCCGACCGCCGGACTCCGGCGACTGGACGGGCGGCGACCCGGTACCGGAGGCCCAGGGCATGGACGGCGGACCGGATCGCCATCTCGGGCCGCGTGTCCCGGTGCCGATTGCCGCGCATCGAGTTCCGCGCCGCCTGCGACGACGCCCAAGAGCCCGGTGGCGCGATCCAGGCGGATGCCTCTGGTTCGGTCGGTCGTTGGGCCATGCACGCCGCAGAACCACCGATGGGCCTGCGTCGTTGCAAGCCGAAGACGTCCCTGACCGGCGTGGGGCAACGACCTGAGGTGAGGGAATGGAGCGGGAGACGAGGTTCGAACTCGCGACATGCAGCTTGGAAGGCTGCCGCTCTGCCAACTGAGCTACTCCCGCCAGCGCGGCACGCTCGGATGATACCGGACGTCGCCCGCGGCCCTGTCGTTCGCCGCCCCGAACAGCGTCCATTCCGCGCGGGCGCGTCCGCTCATCGGGGTACCCTCGTCCTGTTTCGTGCGACCTCGCGTAGGGTGATGAACCATCGCCCAGCGCGAACCGATCGGAGCGTCGAGATGCGCGAAGGTCCGTTGCAGGTGGTCCTGCTCCCCGGCGGCGTCATGCCGGCCGGCCCTGCCTATGGGGCGCTCCTGACAGAGCTCGGACCGGACGTCGATGCTCGCCCCAAGGACCTCGAGGTCTACTCGACCGATGCGCCACCGCCCGATTACTCCCTTGCGACAGAAGTCGAAGGCGTCACGCGCGTCGCGGATGATGCCGGCTTCGACCGCTTCCACCTCGTCGGCTACTCCGGCGGGGGCGCGTCATCGCTCGCCTTCGCGGTGAGCCGACCCGAGCGACTCCTGAGCCTCGCCCTGATGGAGCCGGCCTTTGCGGGGTGGCAGCGGATGCGTGACGCGGAGCGATCGCATCTCGAGCGATTCCGCCCCCTCCTCGACATGGACGGACCCGAGATGTTCGCGGAGTTCCAATCTCTGCAACTCGCGCCTGGCATCCACCCGACCCCGCCGCCAGCTGCCCCGCCGCCGCCGTGGATGGCGAAGCGCCCCGCGGGGTCTCCGACACCACTCGACCCGCCCCACCGGATCGAGCCCGTCCGAGTCGCCGCATCACTGCGATCCCTCTGGGATCGCGCCGAGCCCGGCTGAGGGGTCAGACGGCGGCGACGGCGATCCGGTCCAGGCCCGACGGCTGGTCTCCACCCGCAGGCACGGCGTACTTGGCGAACCGGGTGAGGCCCAGCCAGGTCGGGAAGGCGCGCACCAGTGCAGGTGGGCCATCGAACCGGATGTCGCCACGACCGACCGCGTCGGCGAACGGGAGGCGCCCCAGGAGCACGCCACCGAGCGCCCGCTCGTCCGCCGTCACGACGAGTTCCGCGTCGCGACCGGGATCGTAGTAGCACAGCTCCGGCTGCTCACCGCCGAGGACGAGCCAGTAGATCTTCGGGTGCTCGGTGAACTCGAAGCGCACGGTCAGCGGCGTCCGTGGCAACCGGTCCAGCCGGAGCACGGCATGGACGGTCTGCATGAGGTAGGCCGGATCGCAATCCTCCTGGCGCAGCTCGAGCCAATGCTGCGCCCAGATGCCGAGTTCGTTGAGGACCGTCTCGAGCTCACGCCCGGCGCGGGTCGGGTGGTACTCCCAACCCCGCCCGAGCGGGTTCGGCCGGCGCTCGATGACGCCCGCCGCCTCGAGCGTCCGCAGCCGGGTCGAGAGCAAGCTCTGCGAGATGCGACCGACCCCATGCTGGATCTCGCTGAAATGGTGCCGATCGAACAGGACGATCTCGCGCAGGATCAGCGGCGTCCAACGTTCCGCGATGACCTCGCTGGCGAGCGAGACGGGGCAGATCTGCTGGTAGCGCATGGCGTCAGTGTCATCCCGGATCGGCCCGATGCAAGTGCAGATCTTGCACGAGCAACTCCAATCGTTGCACTGGCGCTCGATGTCGGAGCGTGTCGATGCTCGACCCCAGGGTCCCGCCGACGGGACCGCGCAGACGGATCGGAGAGAACGACATGCAAGGCACGAGTCAGGAAGCGCTCCGCGGCGGGTCGCTGGTATCCGCAGCCAGCGCCGGCAAGAGCGTGAGGACGCTGGATCTCCTCTACGGCACGCTGAAGTGGCCCGTCATCAGCCTGCTGATCACCGGCGCGACGCACTTCATGCTCGAGGCGATCTGGCCGGACCTGCGGAACACCTTCATCCCGCCCGTGCTGGCACCGATCCTCCTCGCCTACGGCGCGTGGGTCGGCTATCGAGCCATCGGCGCCGGGGGGACCTATCTCCACGCGATCGTTGCCGCGGCGATCCTCGGGATCCTGCCGATCATGCTGGACGTCATCGGCTTCGGTCAGATCCTGGGACGCGGGACGGACGCCGGCGTCCTTGCCGGTGTCTTCGGCTTCGCGGTCATCGTCTTCGGCTCCTTGATCGGGGCCGGTTTCGCCCTCAGCGGCCGGGAGGTCTCGAAGGGCTAGATCGCCTATCTCGCGCTGGGAGCCTCATCGCGACCGGCAGCCGGAACGGCCATCGCGAGGACCTCCTCGCGGGTCGGGGTCATGTTGTGCATGCGCTGACCGTGCTCGACCGTCGCCTCGATCACGACCTGCTCGGTCCCGCTCGTCTCCCAGCCGCACACGCAGCGCACGGTGATGGGTTCGCTGTCCATCGGGTGCTCCTTCAGCCGAGATTTCGGAAGGGTTCCGGAATGTACTCCGTCAACAAGGCCCGCCAGCCGGCCGGGAGCTCCGCCGCGACGACGGGGTCGTCCGTCGCCAGCCATGCCATGTGGCGCAAGCCATGTTCCACGACCTGCGAGGTCGCGATCTCGCGCGGCGCGGCGGTGGCTTCGCCGCGCGCCAGCTCGCTCCGGGCGATCGGCATGCTCGACATCGATCCGACCAGACGTCCGTCGATCACGACGACGAAACTGAGGATGACCGCATCGCGCTCGCGCCGCCACGACGTCGAATGGACGAGCAGCGGCTCGCCGACCACGTCGCGGACGATCCTGGTGACGACCTCGACGGGGTGATCTTCCGGGCCGAGTTCCAGGAGCCACGGGGCCGGGCCGCACGGTCCCGTCAATTCGAGATGATCGCCCGCCAGCCAGACGACGAACACCTCGGCCTGGACCGGACCTTTGACGTCGAAGCCGTCCGGATATCGCACGATGTCGCGATGGTACGACCCGCCGTCCGCAGGTGATCCGATGACGATCGCCCGAGCACTCGTGCTTGATCGCGACCGGCGCGACCGATCAGGCCGGGAGCAGCCGCGCGGTGACCTCGATCGAGCCGGGCTCGTCCAGGCTGAACGCCGCGCTCCGGCCGCGCCACGTAACGTCGTAGTCGCCGAGGAACCCGTCGACCCCGACTCGTCCGGCCTCGTCGGTCCGCAGCGTCGTCGGCGGCAGCCACCAGTCGCCCTTGATCAGCCCGCGGAGCCGCTCGTACGCCGGCTTCGGCGAACCATCGACGCGAAGGAGACCGGACGGCGCGTTCAGCCAGCCGCCGTCCGGGACGCCCCACCAGGTGATCGCCTCGACCGCCGGGTGCGACAACAGCGTCGAGTAGTGGGTCGCCGCCTCCTCGGCCTGGCGCGCCTCGCCGTCGGGCGTGCTCGGCCAGTCGGCGACCTGGTAGTCGTTGAGGTCGACGATCTCGGCCGGCATCAGGTGCCCGCTCACGAGCGTCGTCTCGGTGAAGTGCAGCGGCAGCCCGAACCGCGAGAAGCGGTCGAGCACGTCCTCGGTCTTCTCGATGCCCCACCAGCCCTGGTGCATATGCGACTGGAGCCCGAGCGCATCGATCTCGATGCCGGCCTCGAGGCAGCCCTCGATCAGGTGCTCGTAGTCGGCGGACATGTCGAAGTCGTTGAGCAGCAGGGTCGCTCCACGGTCGGTCTCGCGCGCCGCCGCGAAGGTCGCCTCGACGATCCCCACCCGCCCGAGCCGCTGCGCCATCCGGGTGATGCCGTTCTCGCCCCGATCGAAGACGGGCATGATCACGACCTCGTTGATCACGTCCCAGGTGTCGATGAGGCCGGCGAACTCGGCGACATCGCGCCGGATCCGCGCAAGCTGGACGTCGATGACCTCCTCGACCGGGAGGTCGAGCAGCCAGTCCGCCGTGACGGTGTGCCAGCACAGCGGGTGGCCCTTGACGAGGCAGCCGCGATCGACCAGCCACTGCGCCGCGGTCCGGAGCCGCTCGGTGTCGGGCTGCCCGCGAACGGGCTCGAAGCGGCCCCAGTAGAACGGCAGGGTCGCGTAGTCGAAGAGGTCGAGGAAGGCCGCCGCCGAGCGTTCGACGACCTCGAGACGCTCGCCGTCGAGCTCGCCGTTGGCGAGGTCGACCAGGTCGAAGTCGGTGCCGCCGAAGTGGAACCGGTGCCGCCGCTGGGCGACGACGACGTCCTCGCCGGCGACGGGCGAGCCCGCCTCGTCGAGGACGGTCAGGGTCGCATCCGCCGCCCGATAGCGGCGGATCAGGTCAGCGTCGGGCACGCCCGTTCTCCTCGTGGGTCACGAGGCGAACCTTAGCCCTGCGGGCGGCCCGGCTGTCGGCTCAGGCGCTCGCCGGGGCAGGTGTGGGCGTGCCAACCATCGGCGCGGCTGTAGGGATGCCCGTGACGTGAAGTCTTGCCGCCATGAGTGCATTCGATGCCGATCGGCATCGGGTAGCCCGACAGCCGACCGGCAGCTTGTCCAACGCGTCGCGGGCCGCTAGCGAGCGAAGTTCATCCCGAATGCGCTGAGGGCCAACAGCACGATCAGCACGGCCACTAGCACGATCACGACCCTTGGAAACCATCGCGTCGATGTCATCGCTAGCCTCCGCCGCTGCCTGTGCCAGTGCCATTAGCGTCGGCCGTCATGTCAAGCCACGGATAGTTGTCCTGGTTCAGGGCAGGGATTGGCGGTCGGTACGCAAACCAACCCTGGACGAATGAGCGATAGGTGGCCTTGCCCTTACCGCCCCCGATCTCGCTGCCAACCAACTGAGGTTCTTCTCGTACCTCACGAGGAGTACCTTAGCCCTGCGGGCGGCCCGGCTGTCGGCTGAGGCGCTCGCCCGGGAGCATCGAGGGACGCGGACCGGGCTGACGCGGGCCCGCGCTGGCCGGCCGTGGCGCCTGGCCGTTGCGGTGCTGCTGGCCGTGGCGCGGACCGCCGCCGTGGCGAGGGCCGCCGCTCGGGCGCTGGTCGCCGTTGGCCGGTCGCTGACCGAGCCACTGCCCGGGCTGCGACGGGCGGGCATGGCCGTTGCCCGTGCGCGGAGCCCCGCCGTTGGAACGGGGCGCCGTGCCGTTGTGCTGGCGCGGTGCGCCTTCATGGCGCGGCGCGCCGTCGGGACGCGGCTCCCACGCGGGCCGCGGTGCCCCGCCCATCGGGCGCGGGACGCCCGCGTTGGATCGCGGCGCCCCGTTCGAGGGTCGGGCACCGGCGTAGAAGGCGGGTGACGTCGCCGGACGCGGCGCGTCATGACGTGGCGCGCCGGCCGGTCGCGGACCGCCGGTGTTCGGGCGCGGGCCGTTGTGGCGGGGTGCTCCACCGGACGGGCGCCGCTGGCCCTGACCCGGGCGAGCGCCGCCGAGGCCGCCCCGCAGGATCGGCTCCGGGCGGATCGACGGGTCGGGCTCGAAGCCTTCGACGGTCTGGCGCGGGATGGGATGGCCCAGGATGGCTTCGATGTCGCGGAGCATCCGGGTCTCGTCGACGCAGACCAGCGAGACGGCCTTGCCGTCCGCGCCGGCCCGGCCGGTGCGGCCGATGCGATGGACGTAGTCCTCGGGGACCATCGGGAGCTCGAAGTTCACAACGTGCGGCAGCGAGTCGATGTCGAGGCCGCGGGCCGCGACCTCGGTCGCCACGAGGATCGCGAAGCGGTTGGCCTTGAAGTCGGCCAGCGCGCGGACGCGCTGCGGCTGGCTCTTGTTGCCGTGGATCGCGGTGGACGGGATGCCGTCCATCTCGAGCTGCTGCGCAAGCCGGTTGGCACCGTGCTTGGTGCGGGTGAAGACCAGCGCCTGGTAGATCTCGCCGCTCTTGACGAGGTGGCTCAGCAGCTCGCGCTTGCGCTCGCGGTCGACGTGGATGACGACCTGCTCGACCAGCTCCGACGCGGTGTTGCGCGGCGTGACCTGGACCGTGGCGGGCTCGCGGAGGATGCCGCCGGCAAGCTGGCGGATGTCGTTCGAGAACGTCGCGGAGAACATCAGGTTCTGGCGACGCGCGGGCAGCAGGTCGATGATCTTGCGGATGTCGCGGATGAAGCCCATGTCGAGCATCCGGTCGGCCTCGTCGAGGACGAGGATCTCGACCTGCGACAGGTCGATCGTGCGCTGGCCGACGTGGTCGAGCAGGCGCCCGGGCGTCGCGACCACGATCTCGGGGCCGTTCCGCAGCGCGCGGACCTGCGGGTCGAAGCCGACGCCGCCGTAGATCGCGACGGACTTGATCGGCTCCTCATGGCTGTAGGTGCGGACGCTCTCCTCGACCTGGAGCGCGAGCTCGCGGGTCGGGGCGAGGATCAGCGCGCGGATGACGCGACGGCCCTCGGGGCGGCTGGCGTGCAGGCGCTGGACCATCGGCAGCACGAAGGCGGCCGTCTTGCCGGTGCCGGTCTGGGCGCCGGCAAGGAGATCGCGGCCGGCGAGGACGAGCGGGATGGCCTCGGCCTGGACCGGGGTCGGCTCGGTGTAGCCCTCATGGGCCACCGCGCGAAGGAGCTCGGGCGACAGCCCGAGGTCAGAGAAGGACATGGAAGGAGACGCTCCTGACGAGGCCCTCCCGCGCTTTGGCGGGGCCCGGTCTGGGCGCAAACGGTGGATCGGGGTCGAAACGGGGGTTGAGGCCGGGGCGCTGACCGGAGCGCCTCATCGAGCACGAATTCCTAGTAACCATAGCGTACTTCGGCACATCCGGCCAGCCCGCCGATGGTCAGGCAGTCGGACGACCGCCGTATCGGGCGTTCGGCGACTCGACGGGGTCCGTCAGCCTTTGCGCTCGAGGATCGGGCGGGCGATGTCCGGCTTGTCGACCACGAACGCGAACATCGCGCGGTCGCCCCAGCGGCCGAGGAACAGGTGCCCGTAGATGTTCACGCCGGCGTCGGCGAGCGCCCGCGAGAGGCGGGCCATGCCGCCGGGCCGGTCGTCCACCTCGGTCAGGATCGACTCGCCTTCGATGTAGGTGTAGCCGCCGTCATCGAGCACCGACTTGGTCGCGTCGTCGTCCGCGGTCGTCATGATCACGTGGCCGGAGTCGCCGATGCTGCCGCCGCCGATGGCGCGCAGGTCCACGCCGCGGGCCGCGAGCGCCTCGGCCAGGTTCGCCATGGCGCCGGGCTCGTTCTTGAGCTGGACGACGAACTGGTTGGCCATGTGGACCTCCGTACGACTGGGTGGGGCGATTCTACCGCCCGCGACCGGCGTGCTAGCGTGCGGCCACGATGACGAGCCTCCCGCCCGATGTCGCCGATGCCCTCGCCCAGTCCGCGCCAGGGACTCGGGTGACGATGGAGGGGGCCGGCGTGCCGTTCTCGGCGCTGACCTGGGGCGAGGCCGGCGACCGGCCGCTCCTCCTGGTCCACGGCGTGACCGCGTCGGCCGAGATCTGGTGGCGCGCCGGTCCGGCTCTCGCTGCGACGCGGCGACGGGTCGTGGCGGTGGACTTGCCGGGGCACGGGCACACGGGGCACTGGACCGGGCGCTCACGGTTCCGCGAGACGGCGGCCGATCTTGCCGAGGCGATCCGCGGCGCGGGCCTCGACGATCCGTCGCTCCAGGTCATCGCCCACTCGTGGGGTTCGATGGTGGCGACCTGCCTGCCGTCGGTCGGCATCCGGCCGACGACGCTCGTGCTGCTCGATCCGCCGACGATCACCCGCGACGAGATCATCCGCGAGATCGCCGAGGCGCAGGGCCTGGCGACGCCCGGGTTCGACCCGGTCGCCGCGATGCGGGCGCTCCACCCCGACTGGACCGACCGGCGACATCGACGCGGCGGCGAACGCCCTCAGGCAGGTCGACCTGAACGCGGCGGCCGGCCTGCTGCTCGGGAACGGCGACTGGGATTCAGGGCTCGCGGAGCTGGCCGGCCCGGATGCGGCCGGCATCGACGTCTGGGTCGTCCGCGGCGAGCCGGCATTTGGTAGTCGGACGCCGGATGCGGTCGCCGCCGAGTACGCCGAGCGCGATGGCGCCGATCACGTCATCACGATCCCGGGTGCCCCGCACTCCCCGCAGCCGACCCATCCCGCCGAGACGGTCGCGGCGTTCCTTCGCTGCCTGGACGGCTGACCGCCGGAGCCGACGGCTAGCCCGCCGAGCGGATCGCGGCCGCTCGCTCGTACGCGGCGACGTACTGCGGCGCCGAGCCGGTGACCCAGTCGAAATCGACGGCCATCCCGCGGTCCAGCAGCGCGGCCCACGGCCTGCCGCCGGCCGCGCGCAGCGTCATCGCCCGCTCGCACGCATCGAGCAGCCCATCAGCGGTGGGCTCGTCGAAGACGAAGCCGGTGCCGGTCTTCGGGTGCGTCGTCTGGTCGATGACGGTGTCGGCCAGGCCTCCGGTGTCGTGGACGACTGGCGGCGTGCCATAGCGAAGCGAGATCATCTGGCCCTGGCCGCACGGCTCGAAGCGTGACGGCATGAGGAAGAAGTCCGAGCCCGCGTAGATGCGCCGCGCCATGACGCGATCGAAACGCTCGATGAGCGCGACCTGATTCGGGCGCGCCGCGACCAGACGGCGGAACGGGTCCGCGAGCTCCGGGTGGCCGCTGCCCTGGACGACGATCCGGGCGCCCGCCTCCAGCAGCTCCGCCGCGGCAGACGCGACGAGGTCGAAGCCCTTCTGCGGGTCCAGCCGGCCGATCATCCCGAGCACGGCGCCGTCGTCGTCGGCGTCGAACCCGAGCCGGGTCAGCAGGTCCGCGCGGCAGGCCGCCTTGCCCGCGAGGTCGCCTCGCTTGTACGGCGCGGCGGTGTCGGGGTCGTTGGCGGGGTCCCAGAGCCCCGTGTCGAGGCCGTTGAGGATCCCGAGGAAGCGATCGCCCTTCGCTGCGCAGGTCGCCGTCGAGGCCCATCCCGAACGCCGGCGTGAGCGCCTCGGCCGCGAACCCGGGCGAGACCGTGTTGACGAGCTCGGCGCGCTCGATGCCGATCCGCAGCAGGTCGATCCCGTCCGCGTTCGACGCGACGATCCCGTCACCGGGCCGCAGCCCGAGCTGGCCGAGCGCCGCCCGCGGCGTCCAGCCGTGATACGCGAGGTTGTGGATCGTCAGCAGGATCGCCGCCTTGCCGATGATCGGATCGTCCGCGTAGCGCTCGTCGCGGAACAGCGCCGCCGGCCCGGTGTGCCAGTCGTGCAGGTGCAGGACGTCGACGGCGCGGCCATCGGCGCGGAGCGCCTCCAACGCCGTCCGGCAGAACAGCCCGAAGCGCCACGCGTTGTCGGCGTAGTCGCCGGCCGCATCGCCATACAGGCCCTCACGGTCGAACGCCGCCGGGTGGTCGACGAGGCGAAGCCGATAGCCGTCGGCTGGCACGTCGATGACCGAGACCTCGCTGTGCCCGGCCGGCGCCCGCGGGTCCGGGACGCGGACGGTGGTGGTCCGGCTCCCGATCGGCAGGTCCGGCACGATCCGGTAGCGCGGGAGGAAGACGTCGACTGGGGTCTCGACGGCGGCCGCCGTGGCCCCCGCACCCGTCCGCCCGAGCGCACGCGCCAGCGCATCGACGACGTCGGCCAGGCCGCCGGTCTTCGCCCAGGGTTCGCATTCGGCGCCAGGAAGGCGACTCGGAGGGGCATCGCAGCATCCTAGAGCGTGCGCGAGCCTCGCATCGAGGCCGCGGCGGCCAGCCACCGGCGGTCGCTGTGCCATCCAGAGGTCGAACGGACCGCCGGGGTCCATGCGAACGTCGCCGTCGGCCGTCGAACGGGCACGCACTCGGCACGAACGACCGAGGTTCGGCGGATTCCCGGCGGATCCCGGCCCGGTCCCGACCGCCAGCGGTCATTCGTGCCACTGGGCGCACGGCCGGCGGGCGACCGTTGCGTGTGCCGAGGCCCAGCGCGGGACCGCCGTTCGCAACCGAACCGCGACGGTCGGGTCGCCGGGCCGACCGGGTATCATCCCGCCCGATGGATCTCGTCCGCGTCCCGTCGATCCCGGCGGCGGCGTTCCCCCTGCCACCCCGGCTCGAGGGCCTGCGCCGCATGGCGTACAACCTGTACTGGACGTGGCACCCGCAGACCCGCGGCCTGTGGAGCCTCATCGACCGGACGGCCTGGACGCGCTATCGCAATCCGATCCCGGTCATCCGCAACTCGACCGAGTGGTCCCGCCTGCTCGACGACGCCAAGTTCCTGGCCGAATACCACGACACCCTCGCCGAGTTCGACCGCTACATGGCCAACGGCGCGGACCACTGGTTCCAGCAGCGCTATGGCGACGCCCTCGACGGCCCGATCGCCTACTTCTGCGCCGAGTACGGCCTGCACGAGTCGCTCGGCATCTACTCGGGCGGCCTGGGCGTGCTCGCCGGCGACCACATGAAGTCCGCGAGCGACATGGCCCTCCCCGCGATCGGCGTCGGGCTGCTCTATCGCAAGGGCTACTTCCGCCAGTCGATCGACGCCGACGGCCACCAGGAGCACAACTACCCCGACTACGACCTGTCGCGCCTCCCGCTCAGCCGGGTCCAGGACCAGAACGGGCTGCCGCTGACCGTGACGGTCGCGTTGCCCGGCCGGGACCTCGCGGTCGCCGTCTGGCTGGCCCAGGTGGGGCGCGTGCCGGTCCTGCTGCTCGACACCGACGTGCCCGAGAACGACGAGCCGGACCGCCCGATCACCCACATCCTCTACGTCCGCGGCCGCGAGATGCGGCTCCACCAGGAGCTGGTCCTGGGCGTCGGCGGCGTGCGCGCGATCCGGGCGCTCGGGCTCAAGCCGGCCGCGTGGCACCTGAACGAGGGTCATTCCGCGTTCCTGCTGGCCGAGCGGGCCCGCGAGCTCGTCGTCGAGGGGACCGCGCTCGACCGTGCCTGGACGTCGGTCCGCGCCAACAGCGTGTTCACGATCCATACGCCGGTCTCCGCCGGGAACGAGCGCTTCGACGCCGATCTCGTCCGGCGGGTCGCCGGACCGCTGCTCGACGGCGGCGGCGTGCCGATCGACAAGGTCCTGGAGCTGGGGGTCGGCACGGACGGCGACCGCGCGCAGTTCGACATGACGGCCTTCTCGCTGCGCCTGACCAAGGGCGCCAATGCCGTCAGCCAGCTCCACGCCGAGACCGCCAACGGGACGTGGACCGGGGTCATGGACCACAAGATCCTCGGCATCACCAACGGCGTCCACGGCCCGACCTGGATCGGCCAGCCGATCGCCGACCTGCTCGAGCGCTACCTCGACGCCGACCTCGACGACCTCGACTCGTCGACCCAGCAGGGCCGGTTCTGGGAGCGCGTCGAGCGCATCCCGGCGCGCGACCTGTGGGACGCGCACCTGCGCCAGAAGCGCGAGCTGGCGCATTTCGCGCAGGGCCGGCTGCGCAGCCAGTTCGCCCGGCACGGGGAGGCGCCGTCGGTGCTGGCCGAGCTCGATGCGGCGCTCGACCCGGCGATCCTGACCATCGGCTTCGCCCGCCGGTTCGCGACCTACAAGCGCGCCGGGCTGCTGTTCTCCGACATCGACCGGCTGGCCCGGATGCTGTGGGACGCCGAGCGTCCGCTCCAGGTCGTCTTCGCCGGCAAGGCGCACCCGGCCGACCGCCCGGGACAGAAGGTCATCCAGGAGATCTTCCAGATCTCGCGCTCCCCGAAGATGCGCGGCCGGGTCTTCATCCTCGAGGACTACGACATGCGCGTCGGGCGGTTCCTCGTCCAGGGCGTCGACGTCTGGCTCAACAACCCGCGCCGGCCGCTCGAGGCATCCGGTACCTCGGGCATGAAGGCCGCCCAGAACGGGGTGCCCAACGTGAGCGTCCTCGACGGGTGGTGGGACGAGGGCTTCGCCGACGACAACGGCTGGGCCATCGGCGGTCGCGAGACGAACCCCGACGAGTCGGCGCAGGACTGGGCGGACTCGCAGGACCTGTACCGCATCCTCGAGGAGGAGATCCTCCCGCGCTACTACGCGCGCGACGGGAACGACGTCCCGCCCGACTGGCTCGCGGTGATGCGCCGGGCGATGGCGACCTCGCTGTGGCAGTTCTCGACGACGCGGATGCTCCGCGAATACACCGAGCGGCTCTACCTGCCCGCCGCCGGGGTCGCCGTTCGCGAGCCCGGCGCCCAGCCCGCGCTGACCGAAGCCGGCTGAGGCCGAGCCCGGCCCTCCCGTGACCGCCCGGATCTCCCTCGCGCTCGCCCTCCACAACCACCAGCCGGTCGGCAACTTCGGCTGGGTCATCGCGGAGGTCTACGAGCAGGCATACCTGCCGATGGTCGAGGCGCTCGAGCGCCATCCGTCCGTGCGGGTCGCGCTCCACTACAGCGGTCCCCTGCTCGACTGGCTGCGCGAGGAGCGGCCCGCCTTCATCGACCGGCTGCGCGTCCTCGCCGACCGCGGCCAGGTCGAGATCATGGGCGGCGGCTACGCGGAGCCGATCCTCGTCTCGCTGCCGGAGCGCGACCGCGTTGGGCAGCTCCGCCGGATGGCCGACGAGGTCGAAGCGGTGTTCGGGGCGCGGCCGACGGGCGCGTGGCTCGCCGAGCGGGTCTGGGAGCCGGACCTGCCCACGTCCCTGGTCGCCGGCGGCTCCGCCTGGACCATCCTCGACGACGCGCACTTCCGAGCGGCGGCCATCGCCGAGGACCGGCTGTGGGGCCCGTACGTCACCGAGGACCAGGGCCGCCCGATCACGGTCTTCGGGACCGAGCAAGGCCTGCGCTACCGGATCCCGTGGCGGAACGTCGAGGACGTCATCGAGTACCTGCGCGAGCACGCGACCGAGGACGGGTCGCGCGTCGGGATGATGGGCGACGACGGCGAGAAGTTCGGGGCATGGCCGACGACCTGGGCGCACTGCTGGGGCGAGGGCGACTGGGTCGAGCGGTTCTTCACGGCGCTCGATGCGAACGCCGACTGGCTGGCGACCGTGACGCCGAGCGGCTGGCTGGCCGACCACCCGCCGATCGGCCGCGTCTACGTCCCGACCGGGTCCTACGCCGAGATGGGCGAGTGGGCGCTCCCGGCCGATGAGGGCGCGGCCTTCGCGGACGCGGTGCATGCGGCCAAGGCGGGGCATCGTCCCGACCTGCGCTGGCTGCGCGGGGCCTCATGGCGCAACTACCAGATCAAGTACCGCGAAGTGAACGACCTCCACAAGCAGATGCTCCGCGTCTCCGCGAAGGTCGCGGCGATGCCGGCCGGGGCGGTCCGTGATCGCGCGCTCGGTCACCTCTACCAGGGCCAGTCGAACGACTGCTACTGGCACGGCCTGTTCGGCGGCGTCTACATCAGCCACATGCGGCTGGCCACCCACGAGCACCTCATCGCGGCCGAGGACCTGGCCGATCGCGCGGCGGGCGCCCTGGACGCGGCGGAGACGCTGGACCTGGACCTCGACGGCGCCGACGAAGTGCGGCTCGCGACGGCCGGGCAGGTCGTGACGGTGGACCTCGACGAGGGCGCCGGCATCGGCGACTGGGACGTGCGAGCGGCACGGCACGCGGTCACGGCCGTGCTGCGACGACGGCCCGAGGCCTACCACGCCAAGATCGCGGCCGGCGAAGACGACGCGGTCGTCGAAGGCGCTGCCGTCGGCGAAGGCGCCGCCGCAGCCTCGATCCACGATGGCGTGCGGGCCAAGGAGGCGGGCCTCGCGGAGCACCTCGTCTACGACACGCACGAGCGCCGGTCAGCGCTGGTCCGATGGCTTCCGGCCGATGCGACCGCCGACGACTGGGCGAACGCCCGGACCGAGGACCTCGCCGACACGGTGGACGGCGCGTTCGAGGTCGTGGACCTGGCGCCCGGCAGCCTCGTGGTGCGCCGCGAGACCACGATCGCCGGCAGCGGAAGGGTGCGCGTCACCAAGACCATCACGCTCGGCGGCGGACGGCTCGACCCGTCGCTGACCGTCGAGGTGGCGGTCGCGAATGTCGGCGACACGTCCATCGATGCCCGGCTCGGCGTCGAATGGACGACCACGATGCTCGGCGGTGGCGGCAACCCGGCGGCATGGTGGGAGGTCGCCGGGGAACGGCAGCACGCACGACGGCTCGGGATCCGCAGACGCCGTCACCACGCTCGCCCAGGGCAACACCTTCATCGGGATCTCGATCGAGACGACGGTGTCCGAGCCCGCGACCGCCTGGTGGGCGCCGGTCGAGACGATCTCGAACTCGGAGGGCGGCGTCGAGCGCGCCTACCAGGGCAGCGGCCTGCTGCTCTCATGGCCGCTGGCGCTCGAACCCGGCGGGCGCTGGACGGTATCGGTCGCCAACGCCGTGACCGTCGAGCGCGATCGCGCGGAGGAGGCGTGAGCCGGCCGCGCCTCGTCGTCCATGGGCACTTCTACCAGCCGTCGCGGCTGGACCCGGCGACCGGCGCGGTCCCGCCGGACCCCAGCGCGGCGCCGGCTCGCGACTGGAACACGAGGATCGCGGCCGACTGCTACCGGCCGAATGCAGAGCTCGACAATTACGGTCGGATCTCGTGGGACCTCGGTCCGACGCTGGCTGGCTGGCTCCAGGACGGCGATCCGGTCGCCTATCGCGGCTTCGTCGAGGGCGACGGCGGCCGCCAGGGCATGGCCCAGCCGTTCCACCACTCGATCCTGCCGCTGGCGACGCTCGCCGACCGGCGGACCGAGATCCGCTGGGGGCTGCGCGACTTCGAATGGCGCTTCGGGCGCCGGCCGACCGGCGTGTGGCTGCCGGAGACCGCGGTCGACCTCGAAACGCTTGCGCTGCTCGTCGACGAGGGCGTGACCCACACGATCCTCGCGCCGTGGCAGCTCGCCGGCCGGGGACTGGACACGCGGCGGCCGTACCGGGTCGACGTCGGCGGCGGTCGCTCGATCGTCGTGGTCGCCTATGACGCCGGGCTGTCGACGTCGGTCTCCTTCGAGACAGAGGCCACCAGCGATGCGGACCGGTTCGCGCACGAGCGGGTCGTGCCGCGGCTGGCCGAGCCGATGGATGGCGAGGGCCTCGGCGCCGCGCCGTTCGCCCTGATCGCCACGGACGGTGAGCTCTACGGGCACCACCAGGCCTATCGCGACCTGTTCCTGCAGCGGCTCGTCGGGCCGGCGGACCTTGGCTTCGAGGTCGCGACGCTGGCGGACGTGGTCGACGATGCCGGCCCGGAAGCGCACGAGGCGACCATCGTCGAGCGGAGCTCGTGGAGCTGCCATCACGGCGTCGCCCGCTGGGAGACGTCGTGCGGCTGCGTCGGCGACGGCGCGTGGAAGGCGCCACTGCGCGCGGCGTTCGACCGGCTCGCCGAGGCGATCGACACGCGGACCGAGGAGATCGCCCGGTCGCTGCCCGGCGCGCCCGATCCGTGGGCAGCGCGCGACGCCTACGTCGATGTCGTGATCGGCGCGGCGGACGAGTCGACGTTCGTCCACGAGCGCCTGCCCGATGCCGACCCGGTGGCGCGACGCACGTTCGCGACCCTGATGGCCGCGCAACGATGGCGGCTCGCGATGTACGCGAGCTGCGGCTGGTTCTGGGAGTCGCCGGACCGCGGCGAGACCGGGCTGGTCATCCGGACCGCGACCCACGCCGCTACGCTCATCGATGGGCTGGCCGGCACGGAACTGGCGAGGACCCTGGCATCCGACCTCGCGGCCGTGTGGCAGACCGGCGAGGCGACCCCGCCTGAGGAGGTCAGCACCCGATGAGCACCTCGACGCGAACCGTCGTCATCGTCCTGCTGATCGGCTGCGTCATCGCGTTCCTGACGCCCTACATCCTCCAGCCGGAGGGCTGGCCGCTGCCCGCCGCGGCGTTCGCCGCCGTCGGCGTGTTCCTCGTGGCCGTCGGGCTGGCCGTCCTCATCGACCGCTCGCTGCGTCGCGGCCGCGAGTAGGCTCAGCGTTGGCGCCGCAGACCCATGGCGCCGCCGGCGAATTGGCCCAGGAATCCGTCAGCCCGCGGCCTGCGCGCCACGGGCTGACGTCTGTCGCGGTCGGCTCGGTGCCGGCAGACCGCTGGATCTGGTTCGGGAGGGTTCGCTTACGAGTACATCATCGGGCGGTGGACCTCGTCGATCGTCTCGCGGGTGTCGACGCCGAAGCGCGACGCGGAGACGCCGAGCGCGACCAGCGCGGCGACGATGCCAAGGAGGATGATGAACCCGATCACGGGAGGCTCCGTTCGTTGTCGTTGTTATAGTGAACTAGGCCAAGTTGAATAGTAGTTGGACTATCACACTATGTCAAGTGAGGATCACGCCAGCCAACCGGCCTCGAGTGGGACCTCCGGAGCGCTCGATGTCGAGCGTGATTCGGATGTTCCGATCTCCACCCAGATCTATTGGCAGCTCGCGTACCAGATCGACTCGGGCCGGCTGCTGCCGGGCTCTCGCCTGCCGCCCGTCCGCGAGCTGGGAGCGGCACTTCGAGTAAACCCGAACACCATCCGCGCGGTCTATCGACGGTTGGCCGACGCGGGGTACGTCAATAGTCGACACGGCGCGGGCACCCACGTCGCCGACCGCCCGCCGCAGCGCCGTGGCGCCGAGAACCTCGCCGGGATCGTGTCCGAGATGCTGCGTCGCGCCGCGCAGGCCGGGTTCACCGCCGACGAGCTCGCCTCCGCGACCTTCGCGGCCGCGACGGAGCGCAAGCGCCCGGGACCACTGGTCCGCGTCCTCTTCGCCGAGTGCACCAACGCCGATGCCGGCTACGACGCCGAGCGGCTCGTCGACGAGTTCCCGGGGCTCATCGAGGCCGAGGGCGCGCTGCTCGACGACCTGCCCGACCGCCTGGACCGCTTCCATTACGACCTGATCGCGACCACCACGTTCCACGCCGACGAGGCCCAAGTCCTCGCCGCGGGCCGGGTGCCGGTGGTCGCCATGCTGGTCGGCCCGGGCTACCTCGAGTTGGTCCACGAGATCGCCGGGCTGCCGCGCGGCTCGCGGGTCGGGCTCGTCTGCGCCTCGACGCGCGGCACGGACAACATCCTCGAGACGCTGGCCATGTCGGGCACGGAGGGCGTCGAGATCCTGTCCGCGATCATCGGCAGCGACCCGGACCTCGAGATGATCGACCGAACGGCCGACGTCATCCTGATGTCGCGCGAGGCGCTCGCGGAGGGCCTCGAGTCGCGGTTCAGCCGCGCCGAGCGGATCCGGCCGTGGACCTACGAGTTCGACCCGGCCGGTCTCGAGCTCCTCCGCCGCGCCATCGACCACGCGGCCGCCGCCCGTCCCCGCGAGGCGACACCCGTCTGACGGACGCTCGCTGGGGCGTGCATCCTTCGTCGATGCGCGAGTTCCACGTCCAGCGCGCGGCCCGCGAGCGCTACGCCATCGAAGGCGGCCTCTTCGGCGTCCGAGGCGACCTCGTCACGTCGGACCTCACCGCCGTCCGCCGGCTGGCCGCGCGGCTCGACGCCGGCCGGGCGCCCGGCGCGCCAGGCGTCTCCGCCGGCGACATCGTCGCCCTCGGCCTGCTCCACGAGATCGGCCACCTCGTCGTCGACCGCTACGCCACGAGCCTGCGCCCACACGCCATGGACGACGCGGTGGACGGCCTGCGGACGCGGCTCGGGCCCGAGGCGGACGCGTTGCTGGAGCGCTTCGCCTTCGAGTTCCCGCCCCCGACGGCCACGACCGTCGAACCGCCGCCGGTCCGCCTCGAGGAGCTGCTGCTGATCCGGGTCGGCAACGAGAACCCGGCCGTCGGCCCGCTGCGCGAGCTGATCGACGACCGCCCGCTCGAGCGGGCCACACGCTACCGCGAGGCGATCAGCGGCCTCGAGGCCGTGTTCGCCGCCGGCCCGCCGATCGGCCCGGACGGGAGCTCGCTGATCGAGCTGCTGCGGACGCCGGCGCGCCGGGCGCCGACCTCGCTGGCCGGCCAGCTCCGCTATATCCGCGACGCCTGGGCAGGGCTCCTGGGCGACGCGCTGCTGGACCTCATCTCGCGGCTCGATCTGACCCTCGGCATCCTGGCCGAGGAGGAGCACGGCCTGCACCTCCGGTTCGGCGGCACCGGGCCCAGGCGAACGGAGGCACCCTCGTTCGCCCACGCCCGCGAGGAGCCCGAGGCGTTCTCCTCGGATTCGTCGTGGATGCCGAGCGTCGTGCTGATCGCCAAGAGCACGTACGTCTGGCTCGACCAGCTGTCGCGGGCCTACGGCCGTCGCATCCGCACCCTGGATGCGATCCCCGACGAGGAGCTCGACACGCTCGCCGGCTGGGGCGTCACCGGGCTGTGGCTCATCGGCCTCTGGGAGCGCTCGAAGGCGTCCGAGCGGATCAAGCGCATGCGCGGCAATGCCGATGCGGCCGCGTCGGCCTATTCACTCGACGACTACCGGATCGCCGAGGACCTCGGCGGCGAGGCGGCCTGCGCCAACCTGCGCGAGCGCTGCTGGGCGCGCGGCATCCGCCTGGCCAGCGACATGGTCCCCAACCACATGGGCATCGATTCGCGCTGGGTCATCGAGCATCCGGACTGGTTCCTCTCGGTGCCGCAACCGCCCTTCCCGTCGTACACCTTCGACGGTCCCGACCTGTCCGACGACGGGCGCGTCGCGATCGTGCTCGAAGACCACTACTGGAATGACAGCGACGCCGCGGTCGTGTTCAAGCGGGCCGACCGCTGGAGCGGCGACACGCGCTACGTCTACCACGGCAACGACGGCACCAGCTTCCCGTGGAACGACACGGCGCAGCTGGACTTCCTGAAGGCCGAGGTCCGCGAGCAGGTCATCCGGACGATCCTCGATGTCGCGCGGCGCTTCCCGATCATCCGCTTCGATGCCGCCATGGTCCTGGCGCGCAAGCACGTCGAGCGGCTCTGGTGGCCGGAACCCGGCCAGCCGGGCGGCATCCCGTCGCGCGCCGAGCACGCGCTGTCGAAGGCCGACTTCGAGGCGCTGATGCCCGTCGAGTTCTGGCGCGAGGTGGTCGACCGGGTCGCCGCGGAGGTCCCCGGCACGCTGCTCCTCGCCGAGGCGTTCTGGATGCTCGAGGGCTACTTCGTCCGCACCCTCGGGATGCACCGCGTCTACAACAGCGCGTTCATGCACATGCTCCGCGACGAGGACGGCGCGGGCTACCGGCGAGTCATCACCGACACGCTCGGCTTCCACCCGGAGATCCTCAAGCGCTACGTCAACTTCATGAGCAACCCCGACGAGGCGACCGCGGTCGAGCAGTTCGGCAAGGGCGACAAGTACTTCGGTGTCGCGACGCTGATGGCGACGATGCCCGGGCTGCCGATGCTCGGGCACGGCCAGGTGCAGGGCTTCGCCGAGAAGTACGGGATGGAGTTCCGCCGCGCCACCCTCGACGAGCACGCCGACCCATCGCTGGCCGAGCGCCACGAGCGCGAGATCTTCCCGCTGCTGCGCCGCCGCACGTGGTTCGCCGAGGCGAGCGACTTCCTGCTCTACGACTTCGTCACCGACGGCCGGGACGGTCGACGAGCAGGTCTTCGCGTACTCGAACGGCGGCGGCCCGACGCGATCGCTCGTGCTGTTCCACGACCGGTTCGGGACCACGACCGGCACGATCCGCGACTCCGTGCCGGTGGCGAAGATCCTCGGCGAAGGCCGGAAGCGGCTCGGGCGGCGCTCGCTCGCGGACGGTCTCGGGCTGCCCAACGGTGTAGGCGATTTCGTGGTCTTCCGCGACGCGCGGACCGGGCTGGAGTCGATCCGGTCGTGCCGCGAGATCCGCGAGCGCGGACTGCGGATGACGCTGAACGCCTACGAGGGCCACGTCTTCTGGGAGTTCCGCGAGGTCCACGACGGCTCCGCGGGCCAGTGGGCACGGCTGGCGGCGACGCTCGGCGACCGGGCGGTGCCGTCGCTCGAGGACGCGATGACCGAGCTCCAGCTCGAGCCGCTCCACGTGCCGCTGCGGGCGATCTTCGAGGGCGACCTCGTGCGGGCGGTGCTCGAGCGGCAGACGACGCCGGCCGATCTGGACGGCCTCGAGACGCGGTTCGCGACGTTGCTGACCGCGATCGCGACCGCGACCCGCGTGCCCGGCGATCCGGCGGCCGTGGCGGCCTCGGTCCGCGAGCGGACGGAACGAGGCTTCAGCGTGGCCGCGCCGACCCTGCCGGCCGACCGGGCGACGCTCCTGGGCTGGCTCGCGCTGTCACGGACCGGCGAGCTGGCACCGGGCGCCGACGTCGCGGCCACCAGCCGGGCCTGGTTCGACGAGCTGCGGCTGATCGCGCCACTGGCCGCGGGCTATCGCACGGCCGGTCTCGACGAGGGCGAGGCGTGGTCCGTGGCGGGCCGGGTCCGCGTGCTGCTGCGCCTGCCGCGGGCGTCGGCGATCCGCGGTCCGAAGCGCGCCATCGACGCGCGGCTGCTCGACGCCTGGCTCGCCGACGACGCCGTCCGCGCCGCGATCGGCGTCAACACGTGGGAAGGCGTCGAGTGGCTCGACCGCGACCGCTTCGCGGAGATGCTCGGCTGGGCGCACGCCTGGACGCCATCGAAGCCGGCACGCTCGCCGGACTCCTCCCGCGCCGATCGCCTGCTGGCGGCCGCCGAAGCGGCCGGCTATCGAGTGGATGCGCTCCGCCCGGCGCTCGCAGAACCGGCGCCCGCGGCCCCACCGAAAGCGACCATCACCCGCAAGCAGAGGTCGCCCAAGGCCCGACGGGGCTGACCGGCGGTCGCTACCCGAGCAGGATCCGCCGCAGCAGCGACGTCGGGGGCGACCCGTGGGCGATCACCGACTCGAGGTGGTCGCGGTAGACGAAGCCCGGCGTCTCGCCGAGGCCGCCCGGCAGCCCGCCGGCCTCGATCGACGGGTCGCCGGCCAGACGCCGCCGCACCTCGAGCTCGATCGCCCACATCTCCATCGAGCCGGTGAAGTAGGTCGACAGCTGCGTCGATGACAGCCGTGCCCGGTCGAACTTGGCCCGGGCCTCGGACTCCTCCTGGAACCCGCCGTCGACCATCAGCGCGACCGCCTCGTCGCCGGTCATGCCGTCGCAGTGGATCCGCGCGTCGATGATCGTGTTGGTGATCGAGCGCAGGTAGAACTTCCAGTGGGTCAGCAGCAGGGCCGGGTCGTCCGCGCCGTAGCCGAGATCCATCATCACCTGGGTCACGTAGACCGCCCAGCCCTCGGCGAAGAGCCCGCTCCCGAAGATGCTCCGCGCGAGCGACGGGACGCGGTTCGCGTAGACGCCCTGGAGGTAGTGCCCGGGGACCGCCTCGTGGATGCACAGCAGCCGGAGCATCCGCTCGTTGTCCTCGCGCAGGTACGACTCGCGCTGCTCCTCGGACCAGTCGTCGGGCATCGGGGTGATCGCGAAGAACGCCTTCTGGCCCTTGTCGAGCGGCCCGGGCGACGAGAGCATCGCGCCGCCGAACGCGCGCAGGAAGACCGGCGTCCACTGGATGACCAGCGGCTCGTCGGCGAGGCCGATGACGTCGTGCTCGGTGCAGAACCCTTCGATGTGCGCGGTCTCCTCGCGGCACCAGTCGAGCAGGTCGTCGGCCTTCGGGTGCTCGGCGGCGACCTGGTCCAGCACGCCGCGGACGATCGCGCCCTCGTCGTCGGGGAGCGGCCGGTCGCCGCACCACGCCGGCCACAGGTCGCGCGCCAGCCGGACCATCTCGGCACGGACCAGCGGGTACTCGCGCTCGGCCTCGGCCAGGATCCGCGTCCGCGGTGAGCGCGTCGGAGCGCATCGTGTGGCGCATCTTCCGGTCGAACAGGTCGCGGCCCAGCCGTCCCTCGCCGTCGCTGGCGGGCAGCACGACGTCGCGCAGGTGCGCCTCGAACGCGCCGAGCGCGGCCTTTGCCGTCGCGGCCGCCTCGCGGAGCCTGGGCGCCAGCGCATCGATCGCGGGATCGCCCGCGGCGCCATCGGCCTCGGCGACCGCGTCATCGATCAGCTCGGCGATGCCGGGCAGCTGCCGCAGCGCCGCCTCGGTCTGGAACCGGCCGACGGGCCGGCCCTCGACGCCGACCAGCGCCTCACGCGCGCCGTCCAGGACCGCCGGGATGCCCTCGAGCCGGCCCGCGACCGAGTGAGCCGGTCCGCCAGCGGCGCGAACTCGCGGGCGATCAGCGTGAAGATGCCCTCGCCGAGCAGGTAGACCCATTCGAGCGGGTTCCAGGCGTCCTCGCGCAGGTCGGCCTCGGCGAACCTCGCGGCCTCGAGCTCGCCGACGACGAGGTCGCGGTCGATCGCCTCGTCCGCGGTCAGCCCCGTCAGCGCGCCGAACCGGGCCAGCCATCGGTCGCCGGCCTCCAGCCGGGCGAGTCGCCCGGCTTCGGTCGCATCGGGCCACTCGGCGTCATGGCGATGCTCGCCGGTCGCGGTGGCGAGCACGGGGTTCTGGGCGAAGAACTCGGCGAGGAACTCGCGGAAGGCGGCGTCGAAGTCGGACATGCCCGAAGCGTAGCGGGCACGGACCCTCGAAGGCACATCGCCCCCGCTACCATCGGGCCATGCCAGTCTCAGACATGGGTCGAGCCGGTCGTCCTCGAGGGAACGCGGGTCCGCATGGAGCCGCTTTCGCTCGCGCACTTCGACGATCTCGCCGCGGTCGCCTTCGAGCTGCCGATCTGGCAGTGGACGATCATGGGGCCGCAGGACGAGGCGGGGCTCCATCGCTGGCTGGAGACGGCCCTCGCCAACGCCGAGGCCGGCACGGAGCGGCCGTTCGCCACGATCGACCTCGCATCGGGGCGGGCGGTCGGCAGCAGCCGCTACATGTCGATCGTGCCCGAGCACAAGCGGCTCGAGATCGGCTGGACGTGGCTGGCGACCTCGGCCCAGCGCACCGGCATCAACCGCGAGGCGAAGCTCCTGCAGCTGACCCACGCCTTCGAGACGCTGGGCGCCAACCGCGTCGAGTTCAAGACGCACGTGCGGAACGAGCGCTCGCGGACGGCGATCGCCGGGATCGGCGCGACCTTCGAAGGGCATCTTCCGGAGCCACTCGATCATGCCCGACGGCTCGATCAGGGACTCCGCGTACTTCAGCGTCATCGCCCCCGAATGGCCCGACGTCAAGGCCCGGCTCGTCGCCGGCCTGGAGCGCTGATCGGGCAAGGATCCTGGTCGCAGCGCGCATCGGGCGCGATATCCTCGCCGCACGCCATCGTCGCCACCGCTTCCGAGGAGGTCGCATGAAGGGGTTCATCATCGGGACGATCGCGACGGCGATCACGTTCGCGATCGTGTCCTACCTGCTGCCGCAGATCGACTTCAAGGGCAGCATCCCCACGCTCATCGGGGTCTCCCTGATCGCCGGCGTCGTGAACGGGCTGATCGCCCCCGTGATCAAGGTCCTGTCGCTCCCGATCTCGATGATGACGATGGGCCTGTTCGGCATCGTGGTGAACGCCGCGCTGCTGCTGCTGATCGCGTGGGTCTCGACCAACATCGCGAAGTTCGACTTCACGGTCGGCGGGTTCCCGCCGACGATCGACATCGACGCGATCACCGCGGCCGTGCTCGGCTCGATCGCCATCGGCCTCGTCGGCTCGGTGGTCGGCATGGTGGTCCGGGACTGAGCGACGCCGGCACGGCCGACGATCCCATCGAGCGGCTCGGTCCCGGGCTGACCGCCGCGGCCCGGCGGTTCGGCACGCCGGTCTTCGTCACGGATCTCGCGGTCCTCGACGAGGCGTGCGCGGCCGTCGTCGACGCCTTCCCGGATCCCTGGCTCCGGCAGTTCTCGGTCAAGGCGAACGACGTGCCCGCCGTCATCGCCGCGATCGCCGCCCGCGGGTTCGGTGCGAACGTCGTCTCGCGCGGCGAGTGGGCCGCCGCTCGCCGCGCCGGCATCCCGAACGAGCGGATCACGCTGGAGGGGATCGGCAAGACGCCGGCCGACCTGCGCGCCGCCGTCCGCGCCGCGGTCGAGGGCCGGCCGCTCCGCTGGGTCGCCATCGAGTCGCCGGAGGAGGCCGAGGCGCTCGCCGCGATCGTGCGCGCGGCCGGCGCGCCGCCGATCGACGTCCTCTACCGGCTCAACCCCGACGTCGTGCCGGAGACGCTGGCCGGACTCGCCGTGGGGGCCGGCGGCTCCAAGTTCGGGATGACCGAGACCGAGATCTCGCCGGGCGATCGAGCTCGGCGGCGGGGGCGGACCCGACGCGCCGTTGCGGCCGCGCGGGATCCACCTGCACGTCGGGTCGCAGCTCGGGCGCGGTGGACGCCTGGCGCGAGGCGGTCCGGCGGACGCTCGCCGTCGCCGCGCTGTGGCGCGGCTCGATCGCGACCTTCGACACCGTCGATGTCGGTGGCGGCTTCCCGGTCCGTCCCGCTCGGCGAGGCCGCGCCGACGCCCGAGCGCTTCGCCCGGGAGGTCCCCGCGCTGCTCGAGGCGATCCCCGGCGACCGGCGACCGGCGCGCCTCGCGATCGAACCGGGGCGGGCGCTGGTCGCGCGGTCCGGGTGGCTGGTGGCGCGCGTCCTGCACGTCCGCGAGCGCGCCGACCGCCAGGTCATCCTCGATGCCGGGATGACCGAGCTGATCCGCCCCGCGCTCTACGGCGCGAGGCATCCGATCCACGCGCTCGGGAGCGCCCGGCGGCGCGCGGCGGACCTGACCGCCACCCGCGTCGAGGGCCCGATCTGCGAGTCCACCGACAGCCTCGGCGTCCACGACCTGCCGGCGCTGCGACGCGGCGACCTCGTCGCGATCGCCGACGCCGGCGCGTACGCCGCGTCGCTCGGGTCCACCTACAACGGGCGGCCGCGGCCGCCGCAGGTGCTCCTCACGGCCGACGGCACGCTCTCGCTCGGCCGGCGACGGGGTTCGATCTAGGGCGCGTCGGCTATCGTTCGGGCGTGGATGCGAGTGTACGGTTCCGCGAACGCCTCGCCGACGGCCCGTTGCTGGCGGACGGGGCGATGGGCACGCTCCTCTTCTCGCGCGGGATCCCGCAGCGCTCCGCGCTCGACGAGCTGGTCCTGTCGCGGCCGGAGCTGATCGGCGCGATCCACCGCGAGTACCTCGCGGCCGGCGCGGACCTGATCGAGACCGCGACCTTCGGCGCCAACCGCGTGCGCCTCGCCCCCTACGGCCTCGCCGACCAGGCCGGCCGGCTGGCGCGGCGTGGCGCCCAGATCGCCCGCGAGGCCCGCGACGTGGCGGGTCGGGACGTCCTCATCGCCGGTTCGGTCGGACCGCTCGGCGCCCCCACCAACGACCTCGTCCACCTCGGCGACGCCAAGGTCCGGGCCGCGTTCCGCGAGGCCATCGACGGCCTGCTCGAGGGCGGCGTCGACCTGTTCATGCTCGAGACCTTCTCGTCGCTCGACCACCTCTCGATCGCGATCGAGGAGGCGCGGCTGGCCGCGGCCGACCGGCCGATCGTGGCGCTCCTGACGTTCGGCGAGGAGATCGCCCTGCCGGACGGCACCACGCCGGCGTCGGCGGCCGCGGCGCTCGCCGGCTTCGACGTCGACGCGATCGGGGTCAACTGCGGGGCCGGCCCGCAGGGCTGCCTCGACGCCCTGACCGCGATGGGCGACCGCGGGACGGTGATCCTGCCCAACGCCGGGCTCCCGCAGCGCGTCGAGGGCCAGTTCGTCTACGCCGCGAGCCCCGACTACCTCGGGCGGATGGTCGGCGACATGCTGGACGCCGGGGCGCGGCTGATCGGCGGTTGCTGCGGGACGACGCCCGAGCACATCGCGGCGATGCGCGCGGCCATCGACGCGCGGTCCGCGCCGGGCGCCGGGCACCGAGCCGCGCGGCGGCGGCGCCGACCGCGCGCCCGCGCCGGCCCAGCGGCTCACGACCACGGCGGGCACCGACGACCGGCCCGACGCCGCGCCGCCGCCGACCGGGCTTGCCCAGGCGCTGGCGGACGGACGGTTCGTGGTCTCCGTGGAGATCGACCCGCCGCGCTCGGTCCGCATCGACCGCACGATCGAGGCCGCCCGGCTGCTCAAGGCCGCCGGCGTCGACACGGTCAACGTCAGCGACTCGGCGATGGCCCGCGTCCGGATGGGCGCGCTCGCCGTCGCCTTCGGGATCCAGCACGACCTGGACCTCGAGTGCGTCGTCCACACCACGACCCGCGACCGGAACCTCATGGCCCTCGAATCGGAGCTGCTGGGCGCGCATGCGCTCGGGGTGCGCAACATCCTGGCCCTGACCGGGGACCCGCCGCGGATCGGCGACTATCCGACCGGCACGGGGGTCTGGGACGTCGATTCGATCGGGCTCGTGGAGATCCTGGCCCGGCTCAACCGCGGCGAGGATGCCGCCGGCAGCCCGATCGGCGCCCCGGCCGGGTTCACCATCGCCTGCGCCCTCGACCCGACGGCCGCCGACGCCACCACGGAATGGGACCGACTCGAGCGCAAGATCGCGGCCGGCGCCCACCTGATCATGACCCAGCCGCTGTACGACCTGGCGCAGGTCGAGGCCATGGACGCCGAGGCCCGCCGGCGATTCGGCCCGCGCGGCTTCCCGCTACCGGTCCTGCTGGGCCTGCTGCCGCTGCAGAGCACCCGCCACACCGAGTTCCTCCACAACGAGGTCCCCGGCATCACGATCCCGGAGCGCACGCGCGAGGCGATGCGCGACGCGGGCGAGCACGGGGCTGAGGTCGGCCTCGACCTCAGCCTCGCCCTGCTGGAGCAGGTCCGCGACCTCGTCGCCGGGACGTACGTCATGCCGAGCTTCGGCCGATACGAGCAGGCGGCCGAGCTGGTCCGGCGGATCCGGGCCGCCACCAACCCGGCGATGGTCCCATCGCCCGCGTGACCTTGCGGCTCCGCTCGTCGCGAGCCGGCCCGTCTATCCTGCGCCAGATGCGTCGTCTCGCGATCCTGCCGTCCGTCGCGTTCCTCGCGCTCGTCGTCGCCGGCTTCGCGAGCGCGGCGAGCCCGCCGCCGGCCGGCCCGCCCTACCCCGACCCGGTCGACGGACAGGCGGTCTACGACTACGGCAACGTCATCGGCGCCGAGGCCGAGCTGACCGCGGAGCGGATCATCGACGCGATCGAGGCCCAGACCAAGGCCGAGGTCGTGCTCTACACGCAGAACACCGGCCGCGACACCGTCACGACCGATGAGGCCGTGAACGACGCCAAGGCGCTGATGGACCAGTGGGGCGTGGGGCGGCGCGGCATCGACGACGGCCTCGTGATCCTGTACGACCTCGACAAGACCGGCAAGCACGGCCAAGTGCAGCTGTACGCCGGCGACGGCTTCGCGTCCTCGTACCTCTCGAGCGACGCTCGCCAGGCGATCTTCGACGACACGATGCAGCCGGCTCTGGCAGCCGGCGACTTCGACGGCGCGACCCTCGCGGGCCTCGCGCGGATCGCCCAGGGCACGCTCGCGCCGACGCCGCCCGTCGACCCGGACACGGGCAAGCCGCCCGCCGAGACGGCGCCGCCGCCTGGTCCGCCGTTCCCGGATCCGGAGACCGACCGGGCGGTCTACGACTTCGCGGGCCTCTTCTCGCCGGCCGCGATCGTGAACGCCGAATCCGTCATCGACGGGATCGAGGCGAGGACCGGTGCCGAGGTGGTCGTCTTCAGCCAGCCGCTGGGCACCTCATCGAGCGAGTCGGAGACCGAGGCACGGGCACGAGCGCTCATGGACCAGTGGCATGTCGGGCGCAAAGGCATCGACGACGGCCTGGTGATCTTCTTCGACATGGACGCGAGCGGGCGCCACGGCCAGGTCCAGCTCTACGGCGGCCCCGGGTTCGAGGCCGCCTTCCTCAGCAACAGCGAGCGCCAGGCGATCTTCGAGAACGACATGCTGCCGTTCCTGCAGAGCGGCGACTTCAACGGCGCGCTCGGTGCCGCGCTCGCCAGGGTCGATGCCGCCGCGACCCCGGAGCATGCCGCCGAGCTCGAGCGCGGCCGGCAGATCAACGCGGTCCTCGGGCTGGTCGGGGCGCCCGCGATCCTGTTCGGGCTCGTCGGGTGGGCGATGTTCTACTGGCGGCGCTTCGGCAAGGACCCCGTCTACCTCGACGACCCCTCGATCCACGTGCCGGCGCCACCGGCCGATCTGACCGCGGCATCCGGGGCGATGGTCATGGACGGCAGGACGTCGCGGCGGGCCCTGACGACGGCCATGCTCGATCTCGCCAGCCGCGGCCTCATCTCGTTCCAGGAGGACGGCGGGGGGATCCTCGGGACGTCGAAGAAGGTCGGCATCCACGTCGACCCGCCGCATGGCGACCAGGTCGAGGAGGCCCGCCGGGCGCTGAACGCCCGCCGCCCGATCGGCCCCGCCGAGGAGGTCGCGCTCCACAAGCTGCGCACGCTCGGCGGCACCGGGAGCGGCGACTTCATCTCGTCCGAGGACCTGCCCAAGTTCGGCGAGTCGGTCGGCGAGTTCGACAAGGCGCTCGAGAAGCACGTGGTCGCCCGCGGCTGGTTCGACGAGGCGCCCAGCAAGGCCATCTCACGTTGGACCGGGCGTGGCGCACTCGCGATCATCGGCGGCGTGGTCGCGCTGGTCATCGGGCTCAGCGTCCCGATCGCCGGGCTGACGCTGATCGGTGGCGCCGGCATCCTCGCCGGCATCCTCGTCGTGATCATCGCCCAGGCGATGCCGGCGGTGACCCTCAATGGGGCCATGATCCGGGCGATGCTCGCGGCCTATCGACGGACGCTCGAGAAGACCATGGAACAGGCCCGCTCGATGCAGCAGGTCGTGGATGAGGCCGGGCTCGACTGGCTCGAGACCCCGGACCAGGCCGTGGTCTGGGGCACGGCCCTGGGCCTGCAGAGCCGGATCGAGGACGTCCTCCAGCGTAGCCTCGAAGACGTCAAGCAGGACGGGACCAACGCGTCGGCCGTCTGGTTCCCGGCCTGGTACCACTCGAGCAGCGGCGCCGGCTTCGCGAACGCGGCGGGCGCCACCGGGAGCGGCGGCAGCATCTTCTCGGGCTCGGGCATCCCCGACATCGGCGGGATGATGGGGGCGCTCGGCACGATCGGGAACTCGCCGTCCTCGTCGGGCGGCTCGGGCGGTGGCGGCTTCTCGGGCGGCGGCTCCGGCGGTGGCGGGGGTGGCGCCGGCGGCGGCTTCTAGGCGGACGGGCTCGCGGCGCCGGAGGGCGGCGCGGGATCGGCGTCCTTGGTCGGCGCGACCTCGGCTCCGAACAGGTCGAGGCAGCCGTCGAGGCCCTCGATCGTGACCCTCGGCCGCGGCCGCGAGCGCCACGTCTCGGCGGTCATGCGGAAATGCTGGATCGTGCGCGGGACGCCGCCCGGTGCGAGCTCGCCGATGCCGTTCTCCTCGTAGCCGAGCGAGCGGCTCACGCCGTTGGACGGCCCGTTGTCGAGGTACGCCTCGGTCTCGGCGGCCCTGGCGCCCAGCCCGTCGAAGGCGAACCCGAGCACCGCGGCACGCATCTCCTTGCCGTAGCCCAGGCCGTGGAACGGTCGCCCGAGCCACGACCCGGTGTGGACGGTCCGGAGCGCCGCGAACCGCTTGGCGAGGACGGACTGCGACCCGATGGGCTCCCCGTCGAGCTCCACCAGCAGGTGCAGGCCCCAGTCCTCGGCCTTCCAGGTCGCGCGGCCGCCCCAATGGTGCGTGACGAAGTTTCGCTCGAACCGCGGGCTCGGGAACGTCGACCAGGGGGTCTTGAACGGCATCTCGTCGGGGTCGTGGATGCCGGCTCTGGCGACGCCGGCGAGCGCCGCCAGGTCGTGGTCGTCGGGCAGGCGCAGGACCAGGCGCTCGGTCCGGATCCGCAGGGCGAAGAGCGGCCACGCGTGGTCGAGCGTCATCCGGGCGTCCATGGGCGCCCGACGGTACACTCCGCCCATGGGTGCTGTCGAGACGATGGAAGACTTCTTCGAGAAGCTGAATGGCGGCGACCGCGAGGGCGCGGTCGCGTTGATGGACGAGATGACCGAGATGCGCGTGCATGTCGGCGACAGCGTCCAGATGCTGCGTGGCGTGGAACGCGTCGGGGGCTGGTTCCTCCGCGGCGACGCCGGCCTGCGCATGATCCCGGGCGGGATCCGCGACACCGGGAACACCTACGAGGCGGACCTCCTGGTCGTCCGGCCGGGTGCCCCCACCCAGCACATCGACGCCACGTTCCGCGTCGAGGCCGGGAAGATCACCGCGATCAACATCGCGCCCCGATAGCGACGGCGCCGGCCTGACAGCCAGGTCGCAGCGCCCGGCCGACCGGGCGCCTGCCTAGGGTTTCGGTGAGTCGCTCGGTGCCGCCGCGGACGAGTCGGTCACCTCGTCGGGCGTGACGGACGGGATCTTCAGGACGTCCCCGATCGAGATCTTGTTGGGGTTCTTGATCTGCTTGTTGGCGGCGAGCAGGGCGTCGACGGTCAGCCCGAACTTCTTCGCGATCTTGTTCAGCGTGTCGCCGGTCTTGATCGTGTACGTCTGCGGCGTCGGGGCCGCGTTGACGGTCGGCGCCGGCGAGTCGCTGGCGGCCACGTCGGACGCGCCGGGCGTCGGCGAGGCACTGCTCCCCGGTGCCGTGCCGCCGACGCCGAGCAACCCCGGCAGCATGAACAGGATCAGCGCCCCGAGGACCAGCGCCGCCGCCAGAGCCGCCAGCCTCGGCACGCCGGGCAGTCCGGCCCGGGTCTTGATGGTCGGGTAGGCCTCGTAGTGCTTCGCCTGCTCCCAGGACGGGCCGTCGTGGGCCGGCGGGGTCTTCGGTCGCGTCGAGCTGACGGTCGGACGGCGCCCGGAGGCGGCCGTCGTCGGGTAGTGGCCCGTCGGCGGGCGGTCGACCGGGCGGGCGGGCGGCTCGCTCCGGGCGGCGGGCTCCGCGACGAGACCGGCGAGCTCAGCGGACGCGGGCGCCGACGGGCTCGTCCCCACCGGCTCGCCGCTGGCGAGGCGGTCGGCGGCGCTGCCCGCCAGACCGGCCCCTGCGGCCGCGGCGGCGGAACGACTGGCGAGGAACTCCGGCGCCGATGGATCGCCTTCGGCGCCGGGACGCCCGTACGCGCCGGCCGCCGAACTGCCGCTGGCCCAAGGCGGCGGCGCGGCCCAGTCCCGGGGCGGGTTGCGCCGGATCAGTGGCTCGGCGTCGGGTCGGGGCTGCGACCACTCGTCGGCGTCATCACGATCGTCCGCTTCGGCATCGTGGGCCGCGGGCGCGTCGTCCGGGGGCGCATCGGCGAGCGTCCAGCCCGAGCTCGAGCTCTTCCTCGTCGCGGATCTCGGCCGCGGGCCGCGTCGCGGCCTGCGCAGCGACACTCGCCGCGGTCGCGGATGCGCCGCTCGAGCCGCGCACGCTCGAGCCGCGGGCCTGCGCGGCCTCCCGCCGCGCCCAGTCCTGGAACGTCGGGCAGACCGGGAACGCGCTCGAGAGGCAGTACGCCTCCTGGTGGGCCAGCGCGCGCGGCGCGGGCTGCACCTCGGCATAGCAGCGATGCCGATGATCGGGCGAGGACGCACGCTCGTCGCGTTCGTCCTCGAAGGCGATGAACGGGCAGGCCGGAGGCCCGTCGACGCTGGGCAGCCCTCGGTCGGTCATCGCGGGGATGATACCCGTCGATGTGGCCGATGAGCGATGACTAATCGTCGAGGCGGAACGGCGGATACGGCCCGGCCATCAGGAAGGTCCAGCCGATCACCCGCGTGTACCAGCGGAAGAAGCCGCCGACGATCTCGTAACCGATCTGTGGATAGCGGCCGTTCACGAGGACCGCGATCCACGCGACGGCCACGACGAACCAGACCGCGATCCCGAGGAGCGCCAGCACGATGAAGTGCGGGATCGCGAGCAGGGAGCGGACCATGATCCCGAGGATCGGGAAACCCCACAGATTGTTCAGCCGGGTGTCGCGGTCGAAGTCGACCTCGACCGGGTATGGCGCCGTCGCCGAGAACGGCGGGTACGGGCCGACCATCAGGTATTGGTAGGCGACCACGCGGATGTACCAGCGGTAGAACCCGCCGATGATCGAATAGCCCCAGCCGGGGAAGCGGCCCGTGAGCAGGACCGGGATCCAGCTCACCAGGATCGCAAAGAACACGACGATGCTGAACAGCCCCAGCAGGATGAAGTGGGGGATCAGCACGAGCCAGCGGAAGAACCAGCCGATGATCGGGATCGCCCAGAAGCGGCCGATGTGCTGGTCGCGGTCGAAGCGGACGTCGATCGGATAGAGCGGACGCGCCGGAGGCGGCGGCGCCCAGCCGCTCGGCGGGGCGGGCGGAGTCGCGGGCGGGACCGGAGGCGTCGGGGGCGTCGCGACGACGACGGCAGCCGTGGCGGCGGCGGCAGCGGCGGTCTCCTCGGCTCCGGCAGCCGTCTCGGCAGCTCCTGCATCCGTCTCGGCAGCGGCAGCGGCGGTCTCCTCGGCTCCGGCAGCCGTGGCTTCGGCGCCGGCCGCGGTCTCGGCAGCGCCGTCGGCCGTCTCAGCCGCGGCTTCGGCGGTCTCCTCGGCGGCAGCGGCGTTCTCGGCCGCGCCGTCTGCGGCTTCGGACGTGGACCCGGCCACCGACGAGACCGTGGGATCGTCCGGGGTCGGCGCGTCGGGACGCGGGTCTTCGGTGGTCATCGGATCATCCTCCCCGTGCGGCGGGCCGGTGGGCACCGGCCGTCGACCTCGCGCCAACGATAGCGCGCGTCGGCAACCGTCCGGACCCGCCTCCGCGGACCGCGGGACGCGCTCAAGCTCGGTTCGGTGCGGGGCGATGCGGGGCAGTACGATGCGATCCCGACAAGGAGGCTGTCGCCGGTGAATCTGGATGATCTGCTCAATCTGGTCGTGCGGGCGTTCGAGCTGGTCGGCGTCGCCATCCTCGTCATCGGCGGGATCGTCGCGCTGGCGACCTTCGTGCGCGACTTCAGGAACGGGCCGCCACGGGCGGCGTACGAGGCGTTCCGAAGCAACGTCGGGCGGACGATCCTGCTGGGCCTCGAGGTCCTGATCATCAGCGACATCGTCCTGACGGTCGTCGTCGACCGGACGCTCGAGAGCGCGGTGACGCTCGGGATCATCGTCCTCGTGCGGACGTTCCTGAGCTTCTCGCTGGAGATCGAGCTCGAGGGGGTCGTGCCCTGGCGGCGCAAGGCCGCGGCGCTCGCGGCAGCCCAGGCCGGCCTCGGCGCGGGGCGACCCCCGGCGACCGACGGATAGGAGGCGGAAGGCCGAACCTGTGGGTCTCGGTCTCGATGTTCCTGTGGCTCGTGTCGGCGCTCGTCGTGCGCTGTACCTCGGCCCCACGAGCGCAACAGTGACCGCGATCTACGTGGCCGAAGGCCCGACCTCGGTGACCGGCCGCGCCGGCCTGGACCGCCTCTTCCTGGTCTCCCGACTCGAGCTGGTCAGCTTCGCCATCGTCGTCTTCATGATGGTCGTCAAGCCAGGCTGACCGTTGCGGCCGGGTGGTCATCTGTCCCGCGCTTGCGACGCCCATATCAATCCTTTTGGGTGCCCCGGCAACTCATAGTGGTTGAAGCGTCCAGATGGGACGCCCCCTAGCGGACTGCAGCGTGGATCGATCGCTCGTCCTGGCGGCTCGATCCGGCGACGAGGAGGCATTCGCCTCGCTCGCTCGCGGCTCGGCAGATCGGCTCTTCGCCGTCGCGCATCGGATCCTGCGTGACGTCGACCGGGCCGAAGACGCCGTGCAGCAGACGCTCGTCACGGCCTGGCGCGAGCTTCCGGGGCTCCGCGAGGCTGAGCGCTTCGACGCCTGGCTTCATCGCATCCTTGTTCACGCCTGCTACGCGGAAGCGCGGCGGGCGCGGAGCTGGGCGGCCAACGTACGGGCGCTACCCGCTGATGGACCGGCCAGCCGCGACGCGACCCAGGACGTGGTCGATCGCGACACCCTCGACCGCGGCTTCCGGCGTTTGCCACCGGAGCAGCGAGCGATCTTCGTCTTCCACCACTACCTCGGCATGACGCTGGGCGAGATCGCCGACACGCTCGACGTCCCGCTCGGAACCGTCAAGTCGAGGCTCCGCTACGCCACCAACACCCTCCGGGCAGCCCTCGAGGCGGACGCCCGGACGGTGGATCCATCCTCGCGGGAGCGCATGGCATGAACGGCAACAACGACTTCGACCGGATCGCCCAGTCCTGGCTCCAGGCCGGGCCGACGGAGATGCCGGACCGCTCGCTTCAGGCCGCCCTCGACGAGGTCCACGTGACTTCACAGCAGCGCTTCGGCGCTGCCCGGAGGACCTTCAGCATGAACGGCAACGCTTTCAGATTGGCCGCGGCCGCGGTGGTGGCCGTGCTCATCATCGGCGCCGGCGGCCTCTACCTAAGGAACAACGACCGATCCGGCGGACTAAGCGGCCCACCGGCGGCGACCGCGGCACCGACCGCCACGCCCAGCCCGACGCCGGCACCCCTACCGTCCGGGGGCCTGCTCGCCCCCGGCAGGTACCGCGTGGGGTCGATCGGCCAGGTGGCAGCAGCCCCTGCCACCCTGTCGATCACGGTGCCGTCCGGCTGGAGTTCCGGCGGCAACCTGGTCAACAAGAACTACGGTGCAGACGCTGGGGCGGCCCTCGTGGTGTGGCAGATCAGCAACCAATTCAAGCAGCCCTGCACGGACCACACGCTCTTCCAGCCAGCCCCCGGACCGGGGACCGCCGCGCTGCTCGATGCCCTCGCCAGCCAGCCGGGGATCACAGCGGGACCACTCACGGATGTGACGGTCGATGGACACACCGGCAAAGACGTCGAGCTGACCGTCGCCACCGACATCGCCACCTGCGCCGTCGACGCGGGGGAAGCACCTCTGTCCGGCTTCTGGCTCTGGGCCTCGCCCGACGGCGATCGCAGATACGTTCAGGACTCCGACGAGATGGACCGGATCTACGCCGTTGACGTCGGCGGCACCCGGTTCACCTTCGCGGCCCGAATCCCGAAGCGGACGACGGCCGCGGACCGCGCGGAGCTGCAGGCGATCATCGACTCGATCGCGATCGAGGCGCCGGCCAGTCCGTCCCCATCGTAGGGTCAAGAGAGAGCCCCGTCGGTCGGTGACCGGCGGGGCTCCGAACGTTCGGTCGCGAAGCCTCAGAGGGCTCCGCCGGAGAGAGCCGCGCATGATGAAGAAACGGCTCTCGCGCGTCACAGATCGGGGTATCTGCCTCTTTCATCCAACGGCCGACCGCCGCTAGGGTGCCGACCATGGACCGGCTCCCTCGGGGGTCCGCCCAGACTTCGCCCGGACGGCCCACGGTGCTGTCAGCGCCGCCCGTCTCGCAATGAAGGGGAGACATTTGATGCGCGTTCTGACGACCCGTCTGGGCCAGCTCGTCCTGGCCGGCTCGGTCGCCACGACGAGCCTCGTCCTCGGGGCCGAGAACGTGGCGGCCGTCAACCCCGGACCGATCCAGACCCCGTTCAGCGTGCTGCGCGATCCGGGTCCCGTGCAGTGTCCGGACGGCCTCGAGCTCGCCCCGCCCGCCGATGCCGCGCTCGGTGGACGGTCGGCGTCGGGATCGAAGTCGAGCTCGTCCTGTTCACGCCGCCCGGGCCGGCCGGCTGCGCCCCGGGTGTGACGGTCTTCAAGAACCCCGGCCCGGGAGGGGCCCCCGGCACGGTGGCCGAGCTGCCCCTCAACGCGGCAGACTGCGCCGTCGGCACGGCCAGCCTCCAGGCGACCGCCGATGCCCTCGGCCTCGTCGTCGCCCCGCCCGACCCGGCAGCGGGCCCCGGCCCGACCGGCTGTGCCAGCGGCGACACGCTGACCGCCGCCGTGGCCGACGTCCTCGTCAATCCCGGACCGACCCAGTGCCCGGACGGGGTCGCGGTCGGGAGGAACCCGGGTCCGCAGGGACGCCTGAGCCCGGGCCTGCTCGTGCTCGGGAACCCGGGGCCGATCAATTGCCCGCCGGGCACCGCCCTCGTCCTCCTGCCAGCCGTCCAGGGCGTCGTCCGGGGCGCGCTCGTCCTCAGGGACCCGGGACCAACGCAGCGGACGTTCGCGATCGTGCCCGGTGGCACCAGCGGCTACGGCCTGATCAACCCGGGGCCGCAGCAGTAAGCCGATCCTCCTATGGCCCGCCCGGCCTCCTAGCCTGCCGGGCGGGTCATTTCGACATCGCGTTCCCGGTCGGCCGCGACCCACGCGACCGCGTCGTCGTAGGCGCGTCTGATCGCGGCGCCCAGGCGTTGGTCGCCTGCGTAGACGTTGTCCGCCCCGATCACCGCCACGATGCCTGTGACGCCCAGCTGCTCGTCGATCCGCTCGTTGGTGGACACAACGACGAGCTTGCTGCCCACGGCCGCGAGGCTCTGCGCATAGCGGAGGAGCACGTCCATGAACGTCGTCCCCAAGTCGGTCCGACCCCGGAGGCGGACGATCACGACGCTGTTCCGCGACTCGTCGGTCCACGGTCGGCAGGAGTGTCTCGAACACCGGCGCAGCCGCGAAGAACAGGCTCCCGTAGGGCTGCAGGACGACCACCTCGTTCGCCTCGAGTGTTGCCGGCGGATCAGTCTCGATCACCTGGCCGTCGGCCTCGAGCAGCCACCGCCGGACCGTGATCTGGTTCGACTGGCGAACGACGTACAGGATCACAGACACCCCCACCCCGACCAGCACGGCGTACTGGAGCGGGATCAGCATCGTCAGGAGGAACGTCATGACGAGCACGACTTTCTGGACGTTTCCGGTCCGCCACACCGACTTGAGGTCATCCGGCTTGATGGTGCGAAAGCCGATGAGCATGAGCAGGCCTGCGAGGGCGGGCATGGCGACGTAGCCGACCACCTCCCCGAAGGCGACGATCACGACGGCCATCACGAGACCGGCGATCACGAGCGACTGTCGCGAGCGCGCGCCCGCAGCCTTGTTGATCGCCGACGCCGAGACCGACCCGCCGACGGGCATCCCCTGGAAGATCCCGGCAGCCACGTTGGCCGCGCCCTGACCGACGAAGTCGCGCGACACGTCGCCGTAGCTTCCGTCCGCGTTTGGGAAGTTGGCCGTGATGCTCGCGCCCTGGACCAGGCCGACGAAGGCGAGCGACGCCGCGGGCACGATGAGCACCGGTACGAGGCCGATCAGCGGAGCCTCCGGTCGCGGCAGTGAGCTCGCCACGACACCGAGGTCGTTGAGCGTGGCCACCTCCCATCCGAGCAGCAGCGCGCCGGCCGAGGCGATCGCCACGGCTACGACGAGCCCCAGCGCCCCAAGCCGGGTCCGCTCGAAGAGGAGGATCAGGCCGATCGTGGCGATCCCGATCGCAAGCGTCTGCGGATCGAGCTGGGCCGGGCTGGCGAGTGTATTGAGGGCCCGGACGACGCGGTTCGCCCCCTCGGCGTCATAGCCGGTGAAATTGGCGAGCTGCCCCAGGACGATGTTCACGCCGACCGCGTTGATGAATCCCACCATCACCGCATTGGAGACGAACCGCAGGAGCCACCCGAGCTTCAGGAGCCCGGCCGCGAGCATGATGACGCCCGTGAGGATCGAGAGCGTCACCAGCGCCCGCTCGGCGTCCGCGGATCGGTGCAAGGCGGGGATGTCCGCCACGATCATGGCCATCGCACCCGTGCCCTGGATCGCCATGAACGACGAGCTGGTGATGAGGGCGCCCGCGAACGTGCCGACCATGTAGCCGTACAGTCCCGCGAGCGGGTTCACCCCGGCGAGCAGCCCCGTGGCAAGGCCGTCCGGCACGCTCTGCACACCGAGCACGAGTCCGGCAACGCCGTCGGCGCGCAGCGTGTCCCGGCGGATCGGAAAGCGGCGTCCCAACTCTCGCCTCACCCTCGCGCCAGGACGACAGCCTGTCCGCGTCTACGTCTGGTCGAACTTGTCATCGGCCGGCGAAGGGCCGGAAACGGCCAAGGGCTTTGGTGCCAAGACGATCTCGTCGCGCAGAACCACCTCTTGACCTCTCCGACTTCGCCTTGCGGTGCTCGCGCGGCGACGCATCCGTCGTCCTCGCGGTACTTGTCAGTGGACCCATGGTCTCCGTGTTGGGATCAGACCCTCTGGCAGAGTCTTGCACGTCGGGCCGCGAGATTCGTCACGCGGCTGCCTACTGGGTAGCGGCAGGTTCGAGGTGATCGTTCGATCGGGTCGCTTGCTCGATATCCCGCCGCGCGTTTGACATGCCCACCTGCGACTCGGACACTTCGATGCATCCCGGAAGGCGATAGGGTGTGACCCTCTACCCCAGTGCGAAGGAGTCCCATGTCCCGCCTGAGCCGCTGGCTTGCCCCCAGCACCACCGCCCTCGCCCACTGCGACCTGCCGTGCGGCATCTACGACCCGGAGCAGGCCCGCATCGAGGCCGAGTCCTGCTACCGGACCATCGAGAAGTACGCGGCGAGCACGGATGACGTCTTCCGCGCCCGCGCGATCGGCATCAAGGAGGAGCGCGCCGACCTCGTCAAGCACCACCTCGACGTCCTGTGGCACGACTACTTCAAGCCCGAGCACCTCGACAAGGTCCCGAACCTGCACGAGCTGTTCTGGAGCGCGAACAAGCAGGCGTCGAAAGTGAAGGCGTCCACCGATCTCGCCGACGCGAAGAAGCTCCTCGACATGATCGATGAGATCGACGCCGCCTGGAAGGCGACCGGCGGCGAGGAGAAGACGCGGGTCGCGGGTCGCCCGTCCTGACCGACGGCCCGGCCCCCGCGCCTGACCAGAGGCCCCGTCCCCGGACGGGGCCTCGCCGTTCCACGAGCCTCGCCCGGCGTCTGCGCGGTCCGTGGCGGATCGCGGTCGCGGAAGGGAGCATGCGCCCCGCGATCGAGGACGGCGACTGGCTGCTGGTCGACCCGACGGTCGACCGTTGGCCGCGGCGCGGCTCGATCGTGGTCTTCCGCGAACCGGACGGCGACGCCCTGGCCGTCAAGCGGATCGTCGGCGGACCCGGGGACCGGGTCCCGTTCGAGAGCGGCTTCATCGAGCTCGCCGACGACGAGGCGTGGCTCGTGAGCGATGCGACCGAGGAGGACGCCACGGCAGCCGGGTTCGGCCCGCCGATCGATTCGCGCCGCTACGGCCCCGTGCCCCTCGAGCTCCTGGTGGGCCGCGCCTGGTTCCGCTACGCCCCGGTCCGGCGGATGGGGGTACTTCCGAAGGGTAGGTGAGGTCGTGGGCCATCGCGTACGGTGCGCCTCGCCACCCGCCATCAGGGGACCGCATGACCCGCACGATCATCGCCAGGGGCGCGCTGCTCGCGATCACGACCGTGTTCGTGCTCGGCTGCGGCGGGACGACCGCCTCGTCCAGCCCATCGAGCGCCGCCCCGACATCGGCCCCGACGCCGACCGCGTCGGCCGCGCCATCCCCGAGCGCTACAGCCGCCGCTGTGGCCACCCCGGCCGCCAGCCAGGCCACCACTGGCCGGATCGAGCTCCCGGACAAGGGCTTCGCCGTGACGCTCCCCGATGGCTGGCAGAGCTTCCCGGTCGACCCGGTGGCGCTCCAGAAGATGGCCGACGCGCTCGGCACCAAGACCGGCATCGGCGAGTCCCTGCAGCGGGCGATCGACGCGGGCCAGACGGCCGCGCTGTCGTTCTGGGCGTTCGACATGGGCGACGCCGCCCCCGGGTCGCGCAACGTCACGGTCATCACGCAGCCGGCCGCCAACATCCCGATGTCGCTCGTCGAATCCGCCCTGAAGGGGCAGATCTCGGCGATCGGTGGCGTCGGCAAGATCGACAGCCAGACCGTCACGCTCCCCGCCGGCGAGGCGCTTCGGCTGACCTACACGCTCACGGTCCCGACGGCCGCCGGCAAGGACATCCAGACGAGCCAGGCGATGTACTGGATCCAGGGCGACAAGCGCACGATCATCATCACCGGGACCGGCCCGAACGCCGCGAAGGACGCCGAGCTGCAGGCGATCGTGGAGTCGATCGAGGCGATCTAGGCGGTCACCACGGTCGCCGCGGGCTCGAGCGGCAGACCGGCCGCCCGGCAGTCGTCGACGAACGCGGCCTGCGCCTCGAGCGTCGGCGACCAGCGCGTCGGGAAGCAGACGACCCGGTCGAGGCCGATCTCGGCGAGACGCCCGAGGAGGTCGACCCGCCGGCTGCCCGCGTCGCGGACCTGCTCGTCGCGGACGTAGATCGAGAACCGCAGCGTCGCGGGGTCGCGGCCCTCGGTCTCGCAGCGGGCGCGGACCTGGGTCATGCGCGTCGCGATCTCGTCCGGCTCGAGGTAGACGAAGTTGAGCTCGTCGCCGTACTTGACGGCATAGCCCGCGGTGACCCGTTCCCCGTTGCCGCCGATGATGATCGGGATGTGGGCCTGGATGCCCTTCGGGACGTTGACGGCGCCGCGGACCTGGGCGTACTCGCCCTCGTAGGTCGCGCGCCCCGCCCCGAGCATCCGGGTGATGACCTCGAGGTGGTCGCCGAGGGCCCCCATCCGCTCGCCGATGGTCGGGAAGCCGTAGCCGTACGCCTTCCACTCGTCTTCCTTCCAGCCGGCGCCGATCCCGAGCTCGAACCGGCCGCCGCTGATGACATCGAGCGTGGAGGTCAGCTTGGCCGTGAGGGCCGGGTTGCGGAACCCCGTGCACACGACCATGTGACCGAGGCGGACGCGCGACGTCGCCATCGCGAGGGCCGCGAGCATCGAGAACGACTCGAACGTGATCTCGTCCGTCGGGTCCGGCACGGTGTGGAAGTGGTCGAAGACCCACAGCGACTCGACGCCGAGCGCCTCGCCCTGCTCGACGAGCTCCAGGCTCCGTGCCCAGGCGCGGTCGGCGGCCCAGCCGTCGTATTCGCCCTTCCAGCCCTGCGGCACCATCAACCCGACCTGCATCCGTTCCCTCCTGCGTGGACCCGTGTCAGGCGACATGGTGACGCGTGCCGGCGGTTCGCGCCGCCCGGAGGCGGCCACCGAGGCGTCGCGCCGGGCGGCGTCGCGCCGAGCGGGCCGGTCGTCCAGGGCAGCGCGGGCGCGCCTATCCTCGGCCGATGAGCACTGACGCCGCCTTCGACCCGACCGCGCCCCTCCCGGGCCCGCCCGACCCGTGGGCCTTCACCGGCACGCCGAGCCCGCGCTCCGGGCCGCCGTACCACATGACCGAGATGATCGAGGCGGAACCGGGCCTTGCCCGCCGGATCGCGGCACGCCAGGCCGGCCCCGACAGCCAGGCCGCGGCGCTCGCCGCGGCGGTGCGCGGAGCCGCGGAGGCCGGCCAGCCCATCGTCGTGACCGGCTGTGGCACCTCGGAGCACGGGGCGCAGGCCACCGCCGAGATCCTGGGCGAGGCGATCCGCCGAGCCGGCCTCGGTGGTCAGGCGCCGTCCGCCGCCCAGGCGTTCGAGCTGGCGCTCGACGGGCCATCGGCCGGCCTGGTCATCGGCATCTCGCACGAGGGCGGCACCGGCGCCACGAACGCGGCGCTCACCGCGGCGCGAGCGCGCGGCGCCACGACGGCGCTCATCACCGTGTCCGATCGATCGCCCGGCGCCGCGCTGGTGGACCTCGTCGTCGAGACCGGCGAGCTCGACCAGGGCTGGTGCCACACCGTCGGCTACGTCAGCCCGATCCTCGCGGCGGCTGCGGTCGGCGGGCATCTCACCGGGACGCCGCTCGACGGCGAGGCGGCCGCGGCGGTCCTCGCCGCCGGCACGACGGACACCGGCGGGGCCGAGCGCATCGCGGCGCGGTTCGCCGATGCCGCGCACCTGATCGTCATCGCGTCGGGCGCGGATCGTGCCGCGGGTCGCGAGCTGACGCTCAAGGTCGAGGAGGCGTCGTGGCTGCCATCCGCGTATCGCGACCTCGAGACGTTCCTCCACGGGCACATCCCGGCGACCGATGCGTCGACGGCGCTCGTCCTGGTCCTCGCCGATCGCGCCGGCCGGGCGGAGCGCCTCGCGCGTGCCCGCCAGGCGCTCGCGGCCGCGGCCGTGCTGGGTCTCCGGTCCGCGGCGATCCTGGCCGCCGACCTCGACGGCGAGCTGGATCCGGCCCTGACGCCGGCCGGGCGCCTGCTGGTGGCCGAGGCGCCGGGCCTCCCGTCGCCGGTGGCCGCCCTGCTGGGTACCGCGACCCCGCTCCAGCTCCTGACCGAGCGCATCGCCCGGGCGCGCGGCACCAACCCGGATCCGATCCGCCGCGACGACCCGCGCTACGTGGAGGCGGCCAACGCGGCTGGCGGCTGACCCGGGGCTGATCGGGGGCGGCCCGCGGGGCTGATCGTGGGCCACTCGGCAGGCCCCGCGGCCGCCGCTGGCAGGAGGCCGCGGCTCCGGGGAAGGCGCTCTGCGGCACCCGCGGAATCTGCCGTAACGACCGCCACCAGAACGTTATGGCCGGTCCGAACCGTGCAGGACCCGCAACCGGCCACGTCCGGACAACAGATATTCCGGATCGTGCGTGGTCCTGCATATCAGCCGGCCAACGACGCCGCGACCTGCCCGGCGACCGGCCCTAACGTTCACCCGACGAGCGTTGTGCCATATCGGTCACCGCCGCGGCGCCGATACCTGGCTGCTGCGAGACACCACACGCCCCGCGGCGCCGATACCTGGCTGCTGCGAGACACCACACGCCCCGCGGCGCCACGACCCATGACGGTGAGGCGCAACGGACCCTGCCCGCTGCGAGACCCCGCGGCTCCGGCCCTGCCACCCGATAGCGGACGCGGCCGGAGGCTGACCGGGGCTACACCCGGTCGATCAGCTCCTCGCCCATCACGTCGATGTGGTCGAGGTCCCAGGGGATGAAGTCCTGGAGCATCAGGCGCTCCACCCCGACCTCGGCGAAGCGGCGGATCATGTCGCGGGCCGACTCGCCGGTCCCGTGGATCCAGCGGTCGCGGCGCTCCTCGATCCACTCGTCGCCCCCGGCGTCGTCGCCGAACGCCTCGAGCAGCGCCAGCTCACGCGTCCGCACCTCGTCGTCGGTCCGACCCACGAGGACGCCGGTCATCACCGAGTGCACGAGCGTGGCGGGATCGCGGCCGATCGCCGCGCAGGCGGCGTCCACCTTCGCGAAGCTCTCGGCGACCGTCGCCGGGCCACCCTGGGTGTTGAACTCGTCGCACCAGGTCGCCGTCAGCCGGGCGCCGCGTGGCGCGCCGGACCCGCCGAAGACGATCGACGGTCGCGCGGCGCCGTTCGCGCCCGGTCGGGCGGCCGGGCACGTCGACCGGCTTCGGGTAGAAGAGGGCGTCGCGGATCGTGGTGGTCTTGCCGTCGTAGGACCAGCCATCCGGCCCACCCCACAGGCCGTGGAGGATCGCGAGCTGGTCCTCGACGGCATCCATCCGCTCACCGAGGCTCGGGAACGGCAGCCCGAGCTGGCGGTGCTCGAGGTCGTTCCAGCCCGCCCCGACGCCCACCTCGATCCGTCCGCCGCTCATCTCGTCGGCGGTCGTGACGATCTTGGCGAACGTGCCGGGATGCCGGAACGTGACCGGCGAGACGAGCGCGCCCAGCGACAGCCGGTCCGTCTCGCGGGCGAGACCCGCGATGACCGTCCAGGCATCGGTCGTGGGCCGGCCGGCCGCGCCCGGGAAGCTCGCGTAGTGGTCGGAGCGGAACAGGGCCTCGAAGCCGTTCGCCTCGGCTCGCTTGGCGATGGCGACCTGGTCGCCGTAGCTGAGGCCTTGCTGGGGTTCGATCATCAACGCGAAACGCATGCTCCCTCCCGGGCTGGGCGAACCTTCAGGTTGACAATATGGTTCGCACGGTTATGATAGTTCACGTGGTACGAACTATGGACGTCGATCCGTCGATCGACACCATCATCACCGACTTCCGCGCGACGATGAGCGAGCTCAAGTGCGCGTCCAGCGAGCGACTGCTCCGCCTGGGCATCAGCATGGCGCAGCTCAACATCATGTACACGCTGCAGCGGAGCGGCGAGATGACCATGAGCCACCTGGCGGACGTCCTGAACGTGTCGTTCTCCAGCGCCACCGGTCTCATCGACCGGATGGAGGAGCGGTCGTTCATCGAACGGATCCGCGTCCCGGAGGACCGGCGCATCGTCGTCGTCCGCCTCACCCCCACCGGGGAGGCCCTGCTGGAGGAGATCGACGCCCTGAGCGCCGACCTGCTGCGACGGGTCCTCTCCGGGCTCGACCCGGCCCAGCTGGACGCGATGGCGCACGCCATCTCGGACCTGCGGTCCGCCGTCGAGACCAGCATGCTGGCGGCCCCAGACCGCCATGCCGTCTCCACGCCCGCTCCACGATCGCCTTCGACCATGCGAGGTGCCGAGGGACCGTCCCGGGTCGCACGAACCGCCCACGACCTCGCGCCCAGCCAATCACGGAGGGACTGACCACCTCATGGAAGCATTCCCGGTCGGAGGCGAGGAGTACATCCCCACCCTCGACGAAGACCCAGCCCTTGGGCTGAGCCACCGGGCGAAGATGGAGATCCTCTTCGCCGTCATGCTCGGCCTGTTCCTGGGCGCCCTCGACCAGACGATCGTCGGTCCGGCGCTCCCCACCATCGTGACCCAGCTGTCCGGCAACGACTACTACGTCTGGGCCATCACGATCTACCTGCTGACCAGCACGATCAGCGTCCCGTTCTGGGGCAAGCTCTCGGACATCTACGGCCGCAAGCCGATCTTCATGATCGGCATCGTGATCTTCCTCATCGGCTCGGCCCTGTCGGGCCTCAGCCAGAACATGGGGATGCTCATCCTCTTCCGAGGTATCCAGGGCATCGGCGCCGGGTCATTGTTCCCGGTCGCACTGGCCGTCATCGGCGACCTGTTCACGCCCGCAGGAGCGCGGCAAGTACCAGGGCCTCTTCGGGGCCGTCTTCGGCATCGCGTTCGTCGCCGGCCCGCTCATCGGCGGCTTCCTGACCGAGAACCTCTCCTGGCATTGGATCTTCTACGTCAACATCCCGATCGGGATCGTCGCGCTCATCGTCATCCAGCGGCTGCTGCCCACGGTCAAGACGAAGACGGCGACGCGGAACTTCGACGTGGTCGGGGGCGTGATCTTCACGATCTCGATGGTCTTCCTGCTGGTCGGACTGACCAACAAGGGCCTGACGAGCGCGACGACTCATCAACTCAACGACTGGACCGATGCGACCGTCGGCGGGTTCATCCTGATCGGCGTCATCGGGACCCTGCTCTTCATCTTTGCGGAGTCCCGCGCGAAGGAGCCGATCGTCCCGCTGCACCTGTGGTCCTCGCGGACCTACTCGGCGACGATGGTCTCGGTCTTCTTCGCGGCCTTCGCGTTCTTCGGCGCGATCGTGTTCCTGCCGCGCTGGTTCCAGGTCGTGGAAGGGTTCTCGCCCGACCAACTCCGGTCTGGCGGCGCTTCCGCTCATGGTGGGCCTGATCTTCAGCTCCATCGTGTCCGGCCTGATCGTCTCGCGGACCGGCAAGTACAAGTGGCTGATCGTCGGCTCGACGATCGTCATGGCCTTCGCCGTCCTTCTGATGACCCAGCTCACCAAGGACACCCCGGTCCCGGTGGTCTGGCTGTGGATGTTCATCGCCGGTCTGGGCGTCGGCACGACGTTCTCGGTCCCGACGATCGTCATCCAGAACGCCGTGCCGTTCAAGGAGCTCGGCGTCGCGACCTCGAACCTGACGTTCTTCCGCCAGATCGGCGGCACGATCGCGCTCGCGTTCGTCGGGACGATCTTCGGAACGACCTTCGCCGAGCAGCTGCCGATCCAGCTCGCGGCGAGCGGCACGCCACCGGATGTCCTGAAGGACTTCGGGGCGGCCGTCGCGTCGGGCAAGATCGACGCGAACGTGCTGACGGGTGTCGGCGAGAGCCTCGGCAAGGTCATCGGCGGCGATCGTCCCGTCGACGGTCCCCTACGCGAACCTGATCGTCGATGCGATCCACGGGGCGTTCAGCCTCGCGACCGCCTCGACGTTCTGGCTTGGCGTGGTCGGCGCGATCGTGGCGACCGTCGCGGCCGTCGCGATCAAGGAGATCCCGCTCCGCTCGACCAACGCGGCTCCGGTCGCGGTGGCCGACGCAGGGGTCGCCGCTGGCACCAAGCCGGTGACCTCGGTCGAGTAACCCGAACCAAGTTCCTGGCAACGGCCCCGGTGGTTCCCACCGGGGCCGTTCCATGTCCCTCGGGTACGATCGTGGCCATGACCAGCCACCCGATCGTCGCGTTCCCGCCGCACCTCCGTGCTCCCGGCACCGAGGGCCGGCCATTCGAGCCCGTGCTGGACCTCGACGCGCTGCCGCCCGGCGCGATGCGGCGCGTCACGCGCGGCGAGCTCGACCTGCTGCTCGTCCACACCCAGGAGGGGATCGTCGCCACCGACGACCGCTGCCCGCACATGAGCGCGCCGCTCTCGATCGGGGACCTTGACGGCTGCGTCGTCGCGTGCCCCCTGCACGAAGGCCGCTTCGACCTGTGCACCGGCGATCCCGTGCAGATGCCCACGACCGGCGGCCTCGACCCGGACGGCGTCTATCACCCCACCTGGTCGCCGGCCGGTCGCGACGCCAAGGTGGACCCGCCCGGCAGGAAAGCGGAGGCGCGGCGGCTGACCCGCGTGCGCCGGCTGCGCTACTACCCGGTCCGCGTCGTGGACGGCGTCATCGAGGTCGCGATCCCGGGCTGAGCGGCGGTCAGCGCAGCTCGAGCTCCGAGCCGTTGGCCTCGGCGTGCGCCTTCGATGCGTAGCTCCGGATCATCTCGACGGCCTCCTCGGGGTCGTCGGTCACGTGCAGCAGCGCCAGGTCGGCCTCGCCGACCGTGCCTTGCGGGATCAGCGTGCCGCGGATCCAGTCGAGCAGCCCGGCCCAGTACTCGCGACCGACCAGCACGACCGGGAAGTGGCGGACCTTGCCGGTCTGGATGAGCGTCAGCGCCTCGAACAGCTCGTCGAGCGTCCCGAAGCCACCGGGCAGGATCACGAACCCGTCGGCGTACTTCACGAACATCGTCTTGCGCGCGAAGAAGTAGCGGAACTCGACGCCGAGGTCGACGTAGGGGTTGAGCCCCTGCTCGTGCGGCAGCTCGATGTTGCAGCCGACCGACAGCCCGCCGCCCTCCTGGCAGCCGCGGTTGGCCGCCTCCATCGTCCCCGGGCCACCACCGGTGATCACGGCGTAGCCGGCCTGCGGCGAGCCGCCGGCCGAGCGTCCGCGCCAGCGTCGTACAAGGGGTCGGCCCTCGGCGGTCCGCGCCGAGCCGAACACGGTGACCGCCGGTCCGACGGCGGCCATGGCGTCAAAGCCCTCGACGAACTCGGAGAGGATGCGCAGCGCCCGCCACGTGTCGGTGTCCTGGAAGCTCGGCTCCGGGCGGCGCTCGAGGAACTTCTCGTCCTCGGTCGCCGCGTTGGAACGGCCCAGGCGGTGCTCGGCCTCGGGGGTGACGCGCATGCGGCCCGCGCGTCGCGTGCCGTGTTCGGGGGTCTCGTCGGACATCGGCGCTAGGATGACACCGAGGAGGCCGTCATGCGGGCACGAACGCTCATCGCCGGGGTCCTGATCGTGGTCGGGCTCGTCTGGATCGGCCAGGGGACTCGGCATCATCCGGGGCAGCGGGTTCATGACCGACGACGTCAAGTGGGCCGGTCGATCGGCGCCGTGCTGCTGGCGGTCGGTGTGGTCGTCGCGGTGACCGTGGTCAGGAGCCGCCCGAAGGCCTGAGCCAGCGCGTCCACACGGCCTCGGCCGGGCCGGCGGTGACCTCGTTGCCGTAGCGGACCAGCGGGATCCGCAGCAGGCGCGGGTCGGCGAGGAGCCGCGCGACGATCGCGCCGTCATCCATCGAGAGGTAGCCGAGACCGGCGTCCAGGTACGCCCGCGACGTCTCGTCGAGGACGGCCCGCGCGCCGAGCCGCTCGGTGAACCGGCGCAGCTCGCCCGCCGCCAGCGGGCGCTTCCGCAGGTCGTGGTAGTGGACGACGATCCGCCGTTCGCGGAAGAAGCGCTGGGCGGCCCGGGTGGCCGACGAATCCTCGCGGCCGAAGACCTGGATGTCGGGCATCTTCTTCGTCGGCGTCTGGCCGAGTGGGGCAGGCATCGTCAGCCGCTCCGGTCCGGCTCGAGGACGAACAGGGCGACCGGTCGCGTCGTCCGCTCGCGATAGACCGCGTAGCCCGGGTAGGCGGCGATCACGACCGGCCAGAGGCGCGCCGCCTCCGCATCGATCGCTTCATGGGCGCGGTAGGGCGCCCGCTGCCCGTGGTGGTCCACCTCGACCGTCCCGTCGGCGCGGAGATTGCCGGCCCAGGCCGGCTCGTGCGGCTTGCCGGCGTTGGACGCGATCACGACCCATGCGGCGCCGTGACGGATCGCCCCGAGCGGCACCGTCCGTGGCTGGCCGGACCGACGGCCGCGAGCCGTCACCAGGATCATGTCCATGCCCAGCGCCCGAGACAGCGGCCCGCGCCCGTCGGCACGTCGATAGAGCCAGCGATGCGTCGCCGAGACGGGCGCACTGGTCAGGAACAGCCCGATCGCGAGGTAGGCGGGACGTGACAGCCGGGTCGCCATCCGCGAAGGGTAGCGGCCGACCGCGACCGGGTACCATCGGGGTCCACAGGGAGGTGTCTCGTGACGGTCTGGTTCACGGTGAAGCTCGACGATCGGCCGGGCTCGCTCGCCCGGGTCGCGACCGCGCTCGGCGAGCGTGGCGTGAACATCACCGGGATCGTCGGCGTGGCCGAGGACACCGATGGCGCGCTGATGCTGACCACGTCCGACGCCGGCGCGACCCGTGAGGCCTTCGCGGGTCTCGGGCTGGCCTTCGAGGAGCACGATCCCACGGCCGGCATCGAGCCGGACGAGATGAGCGTCAACGACCTTCGACCGGGCGCGGCCGGCCGCGGCTCCCTCGGCTGAGCGAGCGACCCAGCGTGGCCCGTCGGCGTGCGGCCGTGACCTCGGCCATCCGGTTCGACATCGTCGACCGCCCCGACGCGATCTCGACCGTCACGGAGCGCGTGTCGGCGCTGGGCGGGCAGATCCGCGGCCTGGCCACGGTCCGCCATATCGAGGGCGATCCCCCGCTGGTCGAGATCGAGCTCGAGGTCGAGGGCGTCGCGCAGGACGCGCTGGCGGCGGACCTCTCGGCGATCGCGGACGTCCGCACGGTCCACCTGACCCGCGCCCTCGGCACCGTCTTCGGCAAGCGGATCATCGTCGTCGGCGGCGGGGCGCAGGTCGCCCAGGTCGCGCTCGGCGCGGTCAGCGAGGCGGACCGCCACAACCTGCGCGGCGAGCGCATCAGCGTCGACACCATCCCGCTCGTCGGCGAGGCGAACATCGCGGCCGCCGTCCGGGCCGTGGCGGACCTGCCGCGCGCCCGGCTGCTGGTGCTGGCGGGCTCGATCATGGGCGGCGACATCAGCGTCGCCGCGGAGGAGCTGCGCGCCGTCGGCATCCCGATCATCGCGCTCAACATGGTCGGTTCGATCACGGAGCACGTGGACCTGGTGGTCTCCGACCCGGTCCAGGCCGGCACGATGGCCGTGATGGCCGTCGCGGACACCGCCACGTTCGACCTCGAGCGGCAGCGCGGCCGCAGGTACTGACCGGGCGTGCCCCGCGGCTCAGCGACCGGCCGCGATCTCCTCGGGCAGCCAGAACCAGCGGAGCGACTCGAAGTCCGTGCCGACGGTGAGCGGTTCCGGCTTCGGCGGCGGGCCGAGGGCCGCGACCGGATCGGCGAGGATCCGCTCCGCCTCAGCGAGGCAGGTCGCCAGGCTTGACTCGGGCTCGTGGTGGCGATGTGCCGGGTAGTGCAGCCCAGCCGCGTCGTACGTGATGTCGTCGAGGGAGAGCGGCGGCTCCGGGGAACCGGCGGCGTGGCGCCAGAGACCGGTCGCCGGCTCGAAGCGGTACCACGGGACGAGGCGCCACCCGTCGCGGGCGACGAGCGCGACCGCGCGCACGAGGAAGTCGAACACGGCCTCGCTGATGAAGTAGTTGAAGTTCACGCGGATCCAGCCGGGCTTGATGCCTTCGCAGCCGCGCGAGATCTCGCGCTCGAACGCGTGGGACGTCTCGATGTCGATCCCGAGGAGCCGGTGGCCGTACGGACCAGCGCACGAGCAGCCACCGCGCGACTGGATCCCGAACAGGTCGTTGAGGAGCGCGACGACGAAGTTGTGGTGCAGGTACCGGCCGTCGTGGCGGATCGTGAACGACACGATCGAGAGTCGCGGCAGCGCCGGGTTCCCGAGGATCCCGATGCCCGGTTCGTCCGCCCAGGCGGCCATCGCCCGGCCGATGAAGGCCTCCTCGAGCTCGCGGATCGTCTCGCTGCCGACACGCTCCTTGAGCTGGAACGCCAGCCCGGCCCGGATCGACTCCACGATGGCCGGCGTCCCGCCCTCCTCGCGATGCTCCGGGTCGGCGAGGTAGACGTGCTCGAGCGGGTTCACGTAGGCGACCGTGCCACCGCCCGGGGCCGCGGGCACGCGGTTGCGGAACAGCTCGCGACGGGCCACGAGGACGCCGGGCGTGCCGGTCCCGCCGATGAACTTGTGCGGACTGAGCACGATCGCGTCCTTGTAGTCGAGCTCGGCGTGCGGCCCGGGCCGATGCGGCGCCATCTCGATCTCGACGTACGGCCCGGCGGCGGCGAAGTCCCAGAACGAGAGCGCACCGTGGCGGTGGAGCAGGACGGAGATGGCGCGGGTGTCCGAGAGGATCCCGGTGACGTTCGACGCCGCCGAGAACGACCCGATCCGAAGCCGCCGGTCCGAGGTCTCCTCGAGCGCGCGCTCGAGACGCGCGAGGTCGATGCGCCCGTCCGCGTCCTCCCCGATCGTGACCACGTCGGCGATGGACTCGCGCCACGGCAGCTCGTTGCTGTGGTGCTCGTACGGCCCGATGAAGATCAGCGGGCGCTCGTCGAGCGGGATGTGCGAGCGCAGCGCGTACCGGTCGTCGAGGTCGTTCGGGATGCGCAGGTTGAGGATGTCGACGAGCTTGTTGATCGCCGCCGTCATGCCCGATCCGCAGAAGATCACCGCATGATCGGCCGTGCCCGCCGACCGCGTCGCGGATGATCCGCCTCGCTTCCTCGCGGAAGCGGCTGGTCTGGAGCCCCGTCCCCGACGACTCCGTGTGCGTGTTCGCGTAGAGCGGCAGGACCGCGTCGCGCAGGTAGTCCTCGATGAACGACAGCGCACGGCCAGAGGCCGTGTAGTCCGCGTAGGTCACCCGGCGGATGCCGAACGGGCCAGCCACCGCCTCGTCGTCGCCGATGACCGAGTCGCGGATGAGGTCGACGAGGGCGTCGGGGTCGGTCATCGCGCATCGTAGTCGCTTGCGCGGCCGGCCACCCCGTCCGACCGGGTACCCTCATGGCGATGCGCATCGCGACCTGGAACGTCAACTCGCTGAAGGCCCGCCAGGAGGCCGTCGAGCAAGTGGCTCGAGCGCGCGGCGCCGGACGTCCTGCTGATGCAGGAGACCAAGCTCTCCGATGACGACGCGCCGCTGATGGCGTTCGCGATGGCCGGCTACCAGCTGGTCCACCACGGCGAGGGGCGCTGGAACGGCGTGGCGATCGCCGCCCGGGACGGGCTCGCCGATCGGCGACGTCGTCACGAACTTCGGCGACGGGCCGGTCCGCGACTCGGGGCCGGGCGCCCCGTCGTCCGCGGACATGGACCCCGAGGACTTCGATCCGTTCGACGAGGCGCGGATGCTCGCGGCCACGGTCGACGGCATGCGGGTGGTCAGCCTCTACGCGCCGAACGGCCGCGTGGTCGACTCGCCCTTCTACACCGGCAAGCTGGCCTGGTTCGACCGGCTGGCCCGCTGGATCCGCGACGAGTCGGGCGTCGACCTCGGCGACGGCGCCCTGGTCCTCGGCGGCGACCTCAACGTCGCCCCGACCGACGCCGACGTCTGGGACCCGAACGCCGCGCACGGTGGCACGCACGTGTCGGAGCCGGAGCGGGCGGCGTTCCGGGCGCTCCTCGACGCCGGGCTGGTCGACGCCTACCGGGCGCGCCACGAGGAGCCGCGGCGCTTCACGTGGTGGGACTACCGCGCGGGCATGTTCCACAAGAACTTCGGGATGCGCATCGACCACCTGCTGGTCACGCCGTCGGTCGCGGCGCGGGTCGTCGACGCCGAGATCGACCGGGAGGCGCGGAAGGGACCGCCGGTCCCGTCGGACCACGCGCCGCTGTCGATGGACCTCGACGAGCCGGGGAAGCCCTTCGATCCCGACTGGGACGGCGCGCTCGGGCGGATCGCGAAGCGCACCCGCTGACCGCCGCTCGGCGGCCGGCGCGGCCTAGACGATCGTCTGGCGCGGGATCCAGCCGGTCAGGCCGTCGGGCGTGCGGACCTGCAGGAACCCTTCGAAGGAGTCGAGGATCTCGACCTCGTCGCCGCGGTCGAGCCGCGCGAGCTCGCGCGACCCGACGTCGTCGGCGGCATCGCTCAGGCGGACCTGGCGATAGCCGACGGTCGTCCGCTGGGCGTCCTTGGCGGGCGGCTTGTCGAACTTCCGGGGCGCCGGGCAGCGTCCTTGCCGTTCGCGGCCGCGGCCTTGATCGCGCGACGGCCGTGGCCGCGCAGCGGCGGCGGCGTCCAGGTCGCTCTCGACCGGGGCCGGGGCCGCGCTCGCGGCGATCGTCGACGGCGGCCGGCGACCTTGGCCGCGCGGCCCGCCGGCTTCTTGCGCTTGGACTCGTCGGGTGGCGGCGCCGCGGCCTTGCGGACCGGCTTGGTCTTCGTTCGGGTCCCGGCGTCGGTGACGGGCGCCGGCGGCGGCATGTCGACGGCCGTCGCGGTCCGTCCATGACCGCGCGCACCGGCGGCGGCCATCATGAGCGCCCCGGACGCTCGTCCTCGCTCCTGTTGGACCGACGCATCAGGACCAGGAAGAGGAGGATCCCGCCGCCGGTGGCGATCAGCCAGGCGAGGATCGGGTTCGGGTTCGTGACGAAGCCCAGGTCGGCAGCTTGAAGGCGGACCCGCCGCGCCCCGCCACCGCCGTCATCAGCCGGATCCGGTGGTCGCGCCACCGCACGGCGCCCGTCGGGCCGCGGTCGGGGTCGGGGTCGGCTCGACGACGACCGCGATCTGCGAGTCGCTGGGCGTCGGTGTCGGGCTTGGCGCCATCGGTCGCGCGTCGGGTCGGCCGTCGGCGAGGCGGTCGCGAGCTTGACCGGCGCCTTGGTCGGCTTCGGGGTCGGCTTGGGCGTCGCCTGCTGGACCGGACGCGGCGTGGGCCGCGGGGTCGGACGTGGGGTCGGCCTGGGCGTCGGCTTGGGGGTGGGCTTCGGCGTGGGCTTGGGGGTCGGCTTGGGCGTGGGCTTCGGCGTGGGCGTCGGGGTCGGGGTCGGCGCCGGGCCGACCGTGAACGAGCCGCCGGCGACCTCGCAGGTCAGGATGGGCGCCGCCTGGGTCCCCGGCGTCACCCGGACGGTGAAGCTGCGCGTCCCGTTGGTCGCGAACGTCAGCGTCCGCGAGTAGACCGCGCCGGTCGCGAGGGTGCCGGAGGCGAGGTTCAGCCGGCGATCCGGCGTGCCATCGCTGAAGTAGACGCGGATCGAGTCCGGCGTCTCGCCGGCGTTGTCCTGGTACGGTCACGGAGAACGTGAAGCTGGTCGGACGTGGTCCCGGACGTCGGCGAGACCTGCGGGTTCGTCAGGCTCCCGTTGTCGGGGCAGCGTGACGGCCAGGACGCGGGGCGACGAAGAACAGCAGCATCGAGGCAGCCAGCGACCCGGCGAGTGCCAATGCACCCCCGCGAGCCGAGTCGTGTTCGTCGTGTCTGGTCAGTGTCGCAATACCGGGTTCTCCCCTCGTACCCGGAACGTACGGGACGCACGCGTCGCGTTGTCAGATGCCCCAATGGCCAAGCCGGTGAGTACTTTGGTCGCGGTCACAAGGACCACCCGCGTGGCGTACACCCGTCCTGTTGTCGCCCTTCTCTTGGGCAGGTGCATGGCCGACCTGAACACAGAACACGATCCGTCACGCCACGACGGACCTCCCGTCAGGATCCGACGGCGACTGCTGCGCGTCCTCGCGGCGATGTTCGCCGTGCTCATGGGCGTCGCCGCGGTCGAGGGATTCTGGCCCGGCGGGGCCGAGCTCCGGGATGGCGCTCGCCTTCCTCGCGCTGTGCGCGATCGCGGTCCCGGTCGCTCATGGCCCATCTGACCCGGCCGATCATCCGCGACGTCCAGCGTCTCGAGGACGACCGTGCCCGCCTGCTCGACCTGTACGGGCGGGCGCGCCAGGACTCGCTGCTCGACGGCCTGACCGGGCTCGGCAACCACCGCGCGTTCCAGGAGGAGCTGCGCCGCCAGCTCGAGCACGCCACCCGGCACAAGTCGCCCCTGTCGCTGCTGCTGATCGACGTCGACGACCTCAAGAAGGTCAACGACGAGCACGGCCACGCGACGGGCGACGAGCTCCTGTCGGCGGTCGGCCGGATCGCGATGAGCGCCCTCCGTCGCGGCGACCGGGCATTCCGGGTCGGCGGCGACGAGTTCGCCGTCGTCCTGCCGAACGCCGACGTCGAGACCGGCCTGACCGTCGCCCGACGGATGCTGGCCGGCGCGCTCAACGGCGCGTTCACCGGCAACACGCGTCGAGCCGTTCTCGCTGTCGATCGGCATCTCGGCCTTCCCGGCACCGAGCACGCATGGGCGACCTGCTCTACCGCCACGCCGACGCCGCCCTGTACTGGTGCAAGCGCCACGGCCGCACGAACGCCGTCGCCTACGACCCGGGCCGTCACGGCGTCCACGCCGACGACCGCTCGATCGAGGACCTCTCGGCGGCGCTCGGGCACGATCCTCGCCGAGAAGTCGCTGCGGCCCGGTCTACCAGCCGATCTTCTCGCTGACGACCGGCGAGCCGATCGGCTACGAGGGCCTCATCCGCCCGACCGACGCGCGCGCCGATGGCCGATGCCAGCAGCCTCTTCGCCGCCGCCGAGCGTGCCGACCGGACGGTCGAGCTGGACATGGCCTGCCTCGAGGTGGTCGCCGAGCGGGGTCAACGGCCTCGAGCCGGGCATGTACCTCAGCGTCAACCTCTCGCCGCGGACCCTCGAGTCCGACCTGTTCCACCCGGTCGAGCTGACCGCGATCTTCGACCGCCGCGGCATCGCGCCCGAGCAGCTCGTCATCGAGCTGACCGAGCGCGAGGAGGTCCAGGACCTGCAGCAGCTGCGGCGCAACGCCGCCGCGTGCCGGCGGGCCGGGATGCGCCTCGCCGCCGACGACGTCGGTGCCGGGAACGCCGGCCTGCGGCTCCTCTCGCGAGATCCACTTCGACATCGTCAAGATCGACCTGTCGCTGGTGCAGGGCGGGATCCTGCACGACCCGTCGCACGGCGTCCTGCGCGCCCTCCAGGAGCTCGCCGCCCGCTGGAGCGCGACGATCGTCGCCGAGGGCGTCGAGACCGGCGAGCAGCTGGCCGTCGTCCGCGAGCTGGGCATCACCGCCGGCCAGGGCTACCTGCTCGGCCGACCGGCCCGCGAGCGCCGCGCGGCGGCGCTCGACCTCGACTCGCTGATGCCCGAGACGCAGCGTGCCGGACGGCCGTCTGCGCGTGGTCGGCATCGCCCGCCGCCTGACCCATGCCGGCCGGCCGACCGCCGCCGCGACGTTGCGTCGCTCGGGACGCCCGCCAGCACCGATTCCGCAGGGCGCACTACCCTCCGCCACACGAAATGGCGACCGCCGCTGCCCCCGAGATCCGACTCATCGACCTGGAGAAGCGCTTCGGCGACGTCCGGGCGGTCGACGGCGTCTCCATCGACATCGCGCTCCGGGGAGTTCTTCTCGCTCCTCGGACCGATCGGGCTGCGGCAAGACCACGACCCTGCGGATGATCGGCGGCTTCGAGCTCCCGACCGGCGGCCGGATCCTCCTGCGCGACCGCGACATCACGATGGACCCGCCCGACAAGCGGCCGGTCAACATGGTCTTCCAGAGCTACGCGCTCTTCCCGCACCTCGACGTCGGCGACAACGTGGCGTTCGGCCTGAAGCGCAAGAAGGTCGAGAAGGCCGAGATCACCCGGCGCGTCGGCGAGGCGCTCGAGCTCGTCCACCTCGCCGGCTACGAGGAGCGCAAGCCGAACCAGCTGTCGGGCGGCCAGCAGCAGCGGGTCGCGCTGGCCCGCGCCCTGGTCAACCGCCCGACCGTGCTGCTCCTCGACGAGCCGCTGGGCGCCCTCGACCTCAAGCTGCGCCGCCGCCTCCAGCTGGAGCTCAAGCGCATCCAGGTCGAGGTCGGGATCACGTTCGTGTACGTGACCCACGACCAGGAAGAGGCGCTCACGATGAGCGACCGGATCGCGATCATGAACCAGGGCAAGGTCGAGCAGCTCGGGCACGCCCGAGGAGCTGTACGAGCGCCCGACGACCCGGTTCGTGGCCGACTTCATCGGGACCACCAACCTGCTGCGCGGCACGCGTCGACGCCGACGGCGCCGTCCGCCTGACGACGGGCGAGATCGCGCCCTGCTCGATCGGCGCACCTCGCGCGCCGGCAGCGGAGGTCGAGCTCAGCATCCGACCCGAGGCGATCACGCTCGTGCCCGCCGAGGCGATCGGCGCGATCCGCGGCACGCGTCGAGCAGGCCGCCTATCTCGGGAACACCGTCTCCTATCAGGTCCGGACCAGCGGCGGGCTCATCGTGTCGGTCCTGGCCCCGAAGACCGGGATCCGACTCCCGGCCGGCAGCGATGTCGCCATCACCTGGCCCGCCGCGGACGCGCTCGTCCTCGGCGACCGATCGGTCCGTCCCGCTGGAGGAAGCCCGCATGACGCACGACCACGACGGGTCGAGCATCGACCTCGAGCAGGCTCTGCACCGCTACATGGTCGAGCGACGGATCTCGCGCCGCCAGCTCCTCGAGCGGATCGGCGCGGTCGGCGCCGCGGCGGCGCTCGCGCCGATCATCGCCGCCTGCACGTCGTCGGCGCCTCGGCGAGCCCCGGCGCCGTCGGCGCCGAGCGTCCGCGGCGGCCTCGGCTGCGGCGTCGGCCGCCGAGCGCTGCCGCCGCGGCCGCCGACCGCCACGCCCGAGCCGACGCCGGTCCCGTCCCCCGAGTCCGAGCTCTTCATCTACAACTGGACCGAGTACATCGGCGAGAACACGATCCCGTCGTTCGAGGCGAAGTACGGCGTCAAGGTCACGCTCGACTTCTTCTCCAACACCGACGAGGCCTACGCCAAGCTCGGCAACGACGGCGGCGGGTACGACCTGTCGTTCCCGATCTCGGTCGACATCCCGGCGTTCGTCGCCAAGGGCGCCCTGCTCGCCGCTCGACAAGTCGCTGATCCCGAACCTCGTGAACCTCGGCGCCGAATGGGCCGACCCCAAGTACGACCCGGGCAACGCGCACTCGATGCCGTACATGTGGTGGACGACCGGCGTCGGCTACGACACGACCAAGATCACGGGGACGCCGACCAGCAGCAAGGCCCTCTGGGACCCGCGCTACGCCAAGCACATCGGCGATGCTCGACGACTACCAGGAGGTCTTCGGCGATGGCGCTCATCCAGCTGGGCTACGACGCCAACACGTCGGACCTCGGCCAGCTCGACCAGGCCCTGGCGCTGCTCGAGCAGCAGAAGCCGCTCGTCCGCGTCTACACGACCAACACCCGCGAGATGATGTCGAGCAAGGACAACTGGATCGGCCAGATCTGGGGCGCCGACATCTACACCATCCAGGAGTCGAACGAGAACGTCCTGTACTACATCCCCGAAGAGGGCGGCGTGAAGGGCTCCGACACGATGGCGATCTTCTCGGGCGCGCAGCACCCGATCGCCGCGCACCTGTTCATCAACCACATGCTCGACGCGCACGTCAGCGCCGACAACACGAACTTCATCTACTACATGGGCCCGAATGCCGCGGCCAAGGCGTACATCGACCCGGCGATCCTGGCCGACCCGAGCGTCAACCCGGACCAGGCGATCGATCGCGAAGCTCCAGGAGCTGATCGACCTGGGCCCGGAGCTGCGCGACGAGTACCAGAAGCGCTGGCACCAGCTTGGCCGTTGAGCCTCCGGACGCGGGCTGACGGCCCGGACGCGGCGCCGGGATCGCGTCCAGCACGGCGGCTCCGCCGGCGTCGGCCCCGGCCGCCATCGACGCGGGCGCCGATCGGCAATCGCCTCGCCGCGGGGCTCCTGCTGGTCCCGGGCGTCGTCTGGCTGGTCGTCTTCTTCGTCGTGCCGCTGGCGATGATCTTCGTCGTCAGCTTCGGCTCGCGCGGCCCGCTCGACTCGATCGTCGCTGAGCCCGCCGACCCTCGACAACTACCGGCGCGCCTTCGACCCGGCCTTCCTGCCGACGCTCCTGAACTCGCTCCGCTACGCGGCGGCGACCACGATCCTGTCGCTCGCCATCGGCTACCCGATCGCCTACTGGATCAGCCGCTACGGCGGCCGCAACAAGACGCTGCTGCTGATCATCGTGATGCTGCCGTTCTGGACGAGCTACCTCATCCGGACCTACGCCTGGCAGATCGTCCTGCGCGACAACGGCGTCGTCAACTCGATCCTGATGGCGCTCGGGATCACCCACGAGCCGATCATCCTGCTCAACACGGACTTCTCGGTGATCCTCGGGATGACCTACGGGTTCCTGCCGTTCGCGATCCTGCCGCTGTACGTCTCGATCGACCGGCTGGACCCGGCCCTGGTCGCCGCGGCGCGCGACCTGTACGCGAGCGGGCGCTCGGCGTTCCTGCACGTGACCCTGCCGCTCACGATGCCGGGGATCATCGCGGCCAGCATCCTGACGTTCATCCCGGCCATCGGCGACTTCGTGACGCCGGACCTGCTCGGCGGCTCGGAGACCACGACCATCGCCAAGGTCGTCCAGGAGCTGTTCCTCCAGGGCCGCGACTGGCCGTACGGCGCGGCGCTGGGGTTCGTGCTGATGCTGCTCACGCTCGGCGGCACGCTCCTCGCGATCGGACCGCTGCGGCGCGAGGTCGCCGGCGTATGAGCGCCGCTCGATGAAGCCGCGCAACCGCTGGCTGTCGGCGTACGCGCTTGATCGTCTACGTCTTCCTGTTCGCGCCGATCGTCGTCCTGATCCTGTTCTCGTTCAACTCGCTCGAAGGCGAACTTCCAGTGGGAGGGCTTCACCCTCGACTGGTATCCGACGCTGCTTCAAGAACCGGCGGCTGCTCGACGCCGTGTCGGTGACGCTGCGGCTCGCGCTCGTCGCCGTCGCTCGTCTCGACGGTCGCTGGGCACGCTGCTCGGCCTGGCCCTGGCCCGGGTCCGGTTCCGCGGCCGCGCCGCCGCGGAGACGCTGCTGCTGATGCCCGATGGTCACCCCCGAGATCATCATGGGCCTGAGCCCTGCTGGTGTTCTTCTTCCAGTTCTTCGGGGCGCGCGGGTCGTTCAACCAGCTGGCCCTCGCCCACATCACGTTCTGCATCTCGTACGTCGCGATCGTGGTCCGCGCCCGGGCGGCCGGGATGAACCCGCAGCTCGAGGAGGCGGCCCGCGACCTGGGCGCGTCGGCGCTTCGGGGCGTTCCGCTACGTCACGCTGCCGCTGATCCGGCCGGCCATCGTGTCCGGGGCGCTGCTGGCGTTCGCGCTCTCGTTCGACGACTACGTCGTGACCACGTTCAACGCCGGCGTCGGCTCGTCCACGCTGCCGCTGTTCATCTACGGCAAGGTCAAGTTCGGGGTGACGCCCGAGATCAATGCCATCTCGACGATCATCGTCGCGGTCACCGCGGTGGCCGTGCTCGTGGCGTGGCGGCTCAACCGGGGGCGTGACGACGAGACCGTGGTCGTGGCAGAGCCCGAGGCGGAACCCGGGAGCGTCTAGGGCCTCGCAGCCACTACCATCCAGCGATGGACGCCACCTCCGCGCCCATCCTCGAGATCGGGCTCATCCTGCTCGCGGCCGTGGCGGCCGGCTGGGTCGCCCGGCGGCTCGGATTGCCGGCCATCGTCGGGTACCTCGCGGTCGGACTCGGGTTCTCGCCGTTCACCCCCGGCTACGTCGCGGACCACGAGCAGCTCGAGCTCCTGGCGGACGTCGGCGTGGTGCTGCTGCTCTTCGAGGTCGGCATCGAGGTGGACCTCGCCCGGCTCCGCCGCGACCACGGCCCGCTGCTCTGGGCGGCACCGCTCCAGGTGGTGATCTCGACGGGTCTGGCGGCAGCGGTCCTGCTGCTCGCGGGCCTGGACCTCGACGCCGCGGCACTGATCGGGCTGTGCGTCGCGCTGTCGTCGTCGGTCGTCATCGTCAACATCACGGTCAGCCGGCGGCGCACCACCGACCGGCCCACGGACATCGCCCTGCTCGGCTGGGGCGTCATGCAGGACCTCGTCGGGGTGGTCCTCGGCGCGATCCTGCTCGCCCTGTTCGCGCCGACCGACCGGTCGCTGCCGGTCACGCTCGCTCGGCCTGGGGCTGTTCGGCGTGATGACCGTCCTGGTCGCCCGGATCCTGCCGGCGATCCTGCGCGCCCTCCACGACGAGCACGACCTGTTCCTGATCACCTCGGTCGCGACCGGATTGACCCTGGCCGGGCTCGGCGCGGTGGTCTTCGGGGTGCCGCTGGCGCTCGCGGCCTTCGTCGGCGGGCTGGCCGTGACCGACAGCCGCGAGGCGGCCGAGGCCCGTCGCCGGCTGCTCCCGTTCCGCGACGTCTTCGCGGTCCTGTTCTTCGTCGCGATCGGGACGCTCGTGGACCCGGCACGGCTGGTCGAGGGCTTCCCGTGGCTCGCGCTGCTGTTGGCGCTGATCGTCGTCGCCAAGGTCGCGGTGGCGTGGGGGCTCGCGAAGCTCGCGCGGCTCCAGGTCCGGCCGAGCCAGCTCGCCGTCGGTCTCGGCCAGATGGGGGAGTTCAGCTTCGTGCTGGCATCCGCCGCGGTGGCCGCCGGCGCCATCGACGCCGTGCTCTACGTCGAGGTCATCGCGGCCGTCGCCGTGAGCATCGCGGTCAGCACGGTCGTCGTCCGTTACGTGCCGCCGGGCGTCCAGCGCGATCCGCCGGCCGTGCCGGCGGCAGGCATCTAGGGTCGGGCGACCGACCGCCACCAGTGAGGGAGACCTGATGATCCGAGGCAAGCTCATCCATCCGGAGATCCTCGCCGCCCTGGCAGGCGCCGGGCACGGCTCGACCGTGCTCATCTCCGATGGCAACTTCCCGCACGACACGGCGCCCTCGGCCCAGGCGCCGAGGGTCTACCTCAACGTCAGCCCCGGACTGCTGACCGTGTCGCAGGTGCTGGACGTCCTGGTCGAGGCGATCCCGATCGAACGGGCGGCGCTGATGATCCCGCAGGAGCCGGGCGCTCCCACGCCGGACGCCCACGCGGACCTGCTCGGCCGCCTGCCGTCGGGAGTCGAGGTGGACCGCATCCTGCGGATGGACTTCTACCCGGCCACGAATACCGAGACCATGGCCCTCGTCATCGCGACCGGCGACCTGCGCCTCTACGCGAACGTCCTGCTGACCATCGGGGTCATCGAGGCGGACGCGTAACCTGGGCGGCAGGCAGCGTCAGCCGCCGGCTGCCGCCTTCGCCCGGGCGCCAAGGCGGTCACGCCCGGCCGTCACGGTCGGGGTCGCACCCGGCGCCGACTCGTCGTCGGCCGACCCCTGGCGCACGATCCGCCTCGACCAGGTCGCGTCGCCCGCGTAGCGGTCGGCGACCATCTGGTCGAACGCGTGGACCGACGCCTCCTGCGTCGTGTACCGGCCCGCGACCCACGACGACGATCGCGTCCCGCGCTGCTGGAGTTCGCAGACGTGCCAGTCCTGGCGGTTGGTCAGGTCCCAGAAGGCGACTGCGTCGGACGGGTCGAAGCCGGGCGCCGCGATCGTCTCGGGATCGAACAGCCAGTCGCAGACGACCAGCGTGCGGTCCGGGCCCTGCGGCACCAGCCGGTGGACGAGCAGGTAGTCCGGGTGGATCGAGATGAACGCCATCGGCCAGAGCAGGTAGTAGTAGACCCGACGCTCGTCGACGGGCGTGATCCCGCGCATCGAGGGCCGGCCGTTCGTCGATCCGTGCGCGGACGCGCCGCTTGACCCGTCGCCGAGCGACATCGTGTCCGCCGACTCGACCAGCTCCATCCAGCCGCCCTGCCACGCGCCGTCGGGGTCGAAGTCGCCGCCGAGGTCGTAGGGGGTCAGCTTGTTGAGCTGCGGGTGGACGCCCGGGCAGTGGTAGCACTCGCTGTAGTTCTCGGCCACGAACTTCCAGTTGGCGGCGACGTCGTACTCGACGCTGCTTGGCGGAGCGCAGCGCCCCGAAGTCGAAGCGGTCCCAGTGCCCGACGAGGTCGCCGAGCTGGGCGGCGAGCGGCAGCGCGTCCGGGTCGAGGTTGAGGAACACGAACCCCTGCCACGTCTCGAGGCGGACCGGCGCCAGCCCGAACCGCTCGAAGCTGAAGTCCTCGAGCTCGTCGGTGTGCTTGGCGCGGATCAGCGACCCGTCGAGGTCGTAGATCCAGGCGTGGTACGGGCACTGGAAGCGGACGACCTTGCCGCACGCCTCCTCGGCCACCGGCGTGCCGCGATGGCGGCAGACGTTGAAGAAGGCGCGCAGGGCGCCGTCGCGGCCACGGGCCACGATGATGCTCTCGCCCTCGAGCTCGACGAGCGTGTACGTCCCCGGATCGGGGGCGTCCTCCTCGCGGGCGACCATGACCCAGTCGCGGCGCAGGATGTTCGCCCGCTCCCACTCGAGGATCGCGGGGTCGTGATAGGCGCGCTTGGGCAGCAGCGAGGCGGCGCGGTAGTCGCGGCGGATGGTCGCGAGCTCGTCGGCGGTGAGCGGCGACAGGGTCGCGGGCATGGTGGTCAAGGGACGCCTCCGGTGGGGATGCGGGGCGATCGGCCCAGGCGGGCCGGTGGGGTGGTGATCGGTTCGGGATCGGATCCGGCGTCCGGACCCGGGAGGGTCAGCCCAGTGGGACCGCCTTCTTCGGGTCGAGGAACGGGATGGCCGCGGTCCGGGCAGGCCAGCGCCCGCCGTCGGGCGCTTCGATCTCGAGCGGGTTGCCCGGACCGGACAGACCGATGGGCACCCACACGTAGCCGATGTTCTTGTTCAGGCGCGGTGACCAGATCAGGTCCGTGACGGTCCCGACCGGCTCGCCGTCATGGCGCGCCACGCACTTGCGCGACAGCTCGAACGGGAGCGCCTCGCCGTCGACCTCGATGCCGACGAGCTTGCGGTCGACGCCCTTGACGCGGATCTCCTCGAGCGCCGCCTTGCCGATGTAGTCGGCGTCCTGCGTCTCGACCAGCCGCTCCAGGCCCATGACGTGGAAGGGCGTGTCGTTGATCGTGATGTCCGAGCCGTAGTTGAAGATGCCGGCCTCGATGCGGCGCGCCTCGCACGGCGCGATCGGGCGGATCTTGTGCGGCTTGCCGGCCTCCATGACGCGGTCCCAGAGGTCGCCGCCACGCGACGGGTCGCGCAGGTAGATCTCGTAGCCCACCTCGCCGGTCCAGCCGGTCCGGCTGATGACCACGGGGATGCCGTCGACCTCGGTCGTGAGCGTCCAGTAGTACTTGATGTCGTCGATCTGCGGCCCGAAGACGGTCCGCATCGTGTCCCTGGACTTCGGCCCCTGGACCTGGATCGGGTAGACCTCGGGCTCGCGGACCGTGACGTCCAGCCCGCTATGGATCGCGACGCCACGCGCCCAGAGGCCCGCGTCGGAGTCGGCCAGCGCCATCCACCAGCGGTTCTCCTCGATCCGCAGGAGCACCGGGTCGTTCACGATCCCGCCGTCCTCGGCGGTCACGATCATGTACTTGCCCTGCCCGACGGCGCACTTGGTCAGGTCGCGCGACGTCAGCGAGTTCGTGAACGCCGACGCGTCCGAGCCGGTGATCTCGACGATGCGCTCGACGCTGACGTCCCAGACCGTCACGTCGTTGAGCAGCGCCCAGTACTCCTCGACCGGGTCGGCGTAATAGCCCGGGAGGTACATGTGGTTGTAGATGTCGTAGGCGCTGCAGCCGGCAGCCAGGGTCTTCTCGAAGAACGGCGAGCGCCGGTACCACGGGCCGAAGTAGAGCGTGGATGCGGCCGTCGTGGCGGGCTCGGTCATGGGGCTGGACATCGAGTGCGGACCTCCTGGGGATGTCCCGAGATGGTCAGCCAAGGGATTTCTATTGCCTCTCGCGTTCCATCAGGCGGACCAGCGAGCGTCAGGCGGCGGTCACGGCGGGGCAGCGCCGCGGCCGCGCCACCGATTTCCGGCAGATGACCATCGACGCGGTCGTTGGTCAGGGGATCCGTGTCAGATGACCACTGGGAGGTCGTTTGACCACGATCGAGCCCGACGTCGTGCGGGGCCGACCGTGGACTCGGCCATTCAGCGACCGATGGCAGTGACCAAGGACCGCCTGAGGCACATCTGGCGGAACCGCGACGAGGGGCGAGCGGAGCGCGTCGATCCCGAGGGCGCCGACCTATCCCACCCGCAGCGACCCGGGCGCCACCCCCAGCTCCACCTCCGCGGCGCCCGTCGTCCAGCGCACGACGTCCTCGCGCGAGATCGTCGTCCCGTGGGCGACCACCTGGAGCGCCAGCCCGTCGAGCAGCGACAGGATCCGCCACGCGGCGCCGGCGGGATCGGCGCAGCGGAACGCGCCCGCCGCCACGCCCGCCGCGATCGTCCGCTCCAGCAGCCCCTGCCACTCGAGGTTGAGCCGGCGCGAGGTCGCCTGGATCGCCGGCCGGCGGGCCGCCTCCGCCCAGGCGTCCAGCCACAGCTGGAACGCCCAGTCCTTGTCGGCCGGGGTGTAGGTCCGGAAGAAGACCCGCAGCGCCTCGACCGGGTCGCCGGCCTCCCCCATCAGCCGCGCCGAGACCTCGAGGTCCTGCCGCGCGACCTGCTCGAAGGCCGCCGCCAGCACGTCGTCCATCGAGTCGAAGTAGTGGTGGATCAGCCCGCTCGACGTGCCCATGACCGCGGCCACGTCGCGGACCGTCGTGGACGCCAGGCCCTTGACGACGGCCACGTCCAGGGCGGCGGCCACGATGGCCTCGCGGCGCTGGTCGGGCGGCATCCGGGTGCGCGTCATGACGCGCAGCGTAGGACGATATTGCGCAAGCGTCCAACACGGGATATCGTGCCCGGACCACCGGCACGCACCCCCGAGGCAAGAGGGCCAGCACGGCATGATCCGGACGACCCCGTTCCACGAGCGCACGTCGGCGCTCAACGAGACCCACCTGTGGAGCCACTGGTCGGGCACGCTGGCGGCGGACCGCTACCAGATGTCGGACAAGTTCGAGTACTTCGCGGTCCGCAACGCGGCCGGGATCTTCGACTCGAGCCCGCTCTACAAGTACCGCATCGCCGGCAAGGACGCCGAGGCGTTCCTCGCCGGGGTCCTCGCCCGCGACATCCGGGCCTGCCCACCCGGCCACGCCCACTACACGTGCTGGCTGGACGACGACGGCTTCGTCATCGAGGACGGGGTCATCCTCCGGACCGGGAAGGACGAGTACCTCCTGACCTCGGCCGAGCCGAACTTCGCCTACTTCGCGGATCGCATCGGCCGGATGGCCGTCACGATCGAGGAGGTCAGCGAGGGGATCGGCACGCTCGCGCTGCAGGGCCCGCGCTCGCGCGACCTGCTCGCCCGGCTCGTGCCGCAGATGCGCGACATCCCCTACTTCGGGGTCGCGAAGGGCGAGATCGGCGGCGCGGCCGTGACCGTGAGCCGGACCGGCTACAGCGGCGACCTCGGCTACGAGATCTGGATCGAGCAGCCCGACGCGCTCCACGTCTGGGACACGCTCTGGGACAGCATCGAGGGCCACGGCGTGCATGCCATTCGGGCTCGCGGCGCTGTACATGCTCCGCATCGAGGCCGGGCTGCTGCTCCTCGACGCCGACTTCGACTCCAGCCGCTTCGCCTGGAACGACGCGCACAAGTCGACACCGATCGAGCTCGGCTGGGCGTGGATGTTCAAGGACCTCGCCGGCGACGACCGGGCGTTCATCGGCCGCAAGGCCCTCGAGACGGAGCTCGCGCGACAAGACCTCGCGCTGGGCGATGCGCGGCCTCGTGGTCGACTGGCGGGACTACGATCGGGTCTACAACGAGGCCGGGCTGATCCCGCCGAAGGACCACAGCCCCATCGTCGAGGACTGGATGTGCTACGACGACGACTACGAGCGGGTGGGCTACGCCACCAGCTTCATGTACTCGCCGATGCTCCAGCGCCACATCGCGATCGCCCGGGTGAAGCCGGAGTTCGCGAAGCTCGGCACCAAGGTGAACCTCGAGTTCACCGTCGACCACCACTACGAGCAGGTCGCCGCGCACGTCGCCCGGCTGCCGCTCTACAACCCAGAGCGAAAGACGGCCTGACATGACGATGACTGCGAGCAAGAAGGCGGCCCCGAAGCCGTCCGCCAAGCCGGCGAAGCCGACGTCCACGAAGTCGACCCGCTCGACCTCGAAGGCCGACCGGACCTACGACGCCATCGTCGTCGGCGGCGGCCACAACGGCCTCGTCAACGGCGCCTACCTGGCGAAGTCCGGGCTCAAGACCCTGATCATCGAGCGGCGCCACCTCGTCGGCGGCGCGGCGATCACCGAGGAGCTCCGCCCGGGCTTCTGGTTCACGACGTTCTCGTACGCCCTGAGCCTGCTGCGGCCGGACATCATCCAGGACCTCGAGCTGACCAAGCACGGCTTCATGCCGCTGCTGATGTCGACGACGTTCGCCCCGGACGGCGAGGGCGACTACCTCCTGTTCACCCAGGACCACGCCCAGAACCAGAAGGAGATCGCGCGCCACTCGAAGCACGACGCCGACGCGTACGACCAGTACAGCCACGACATGGAGATGGTCTGCCAGGCCATCAAGCCGCTGCTGGACATGGTCCCGCCCGACATCTTCAGCGACGACCCCGAGGAGCTGATCGCGCTCGCGTCGCTCGGCTCGCGGTTCAAGAAGCTCGACAAGCGCGTGCTGCACAACGCGGTCCGGCTGCTGACCGGCAGCGCGGCGGACTTCCTCGACGACTACTTCGAGTCCGACCTGCTCAAGGGCTACCTCGCCTCGTCGAGCATCATCGGCACCAAGGTCGGGCCGCGCTCGCAGGGCTCGGGGCTGGTCCTGCTCTACCACTCGATCGGCGAGCACGACGGCGAGTTCGGCTCGTGGGCCTTCCACAAGAAGGGCAACGGCGGCTTCACCCAGGTGCTCAAGCGCGCGGCGGAGTCGTTCGGCGCCGAGATCATCCTCGAGTCGCCGGTCGAGTCGGTCATCACCAAGGACGGCAAGGCGACCGGCGTCGCCCTCACGGACGGCACCGAGTACTACGCCGACACCGTCGTCAGCGCGCTCGACCCGCGACGGACGCTTCCTCGAGCTGGTCAACCCGCGCGAGCTGCCGGACGACCTCGTGGAGAACATCCAGCGCTTCCGCTTCCAGGGCACGTCGTCGAAGGTGAACTTCGCCCTCGACGGGCTGCCGAAGTACCCGGCCCTCGGCGATCGCGGCGACCAGTTCCGCGGCTTCACCAACATCGGGCCGTCGATGGACTACCTCGAGCGCGCCTTCGACGACGCCAAGTACGGCTGGTACAGCCAGAACCCGTACATCGACATGGCGGTCCAGTCGACCATCGACCCCGACATGGCGCCCCCCGGCAAGCACGTCCTGTCGTGCTTCATCCAGTACACGCCGTACCACCTGCGCGAGAGCGACTGGGATACCGAGAAGGAGAACCTGGGCGACACGGTCCAGCGGACCCTCGAGAAGTTCTTCCCGGGCTTCGGCGATCTCGTGATCCAGCGCGAGGTGGTCACGCCGCTCCACATCGAGCGGACGGTCGGGCTCAGCGAGGGCAACATCTTCGCCGGCGAGTTCTTCGCCCCGCAGATGTTCTTCTTCCGTCCGGCGCCGGGCTGGTCGCAGTACCGGACCCCGATCGACGGCTACTACCAGTGCGGCTCGGGCACGCACCCGGGCGGCTGCGTCATGGGCGCGCCGGGCAAGCTCGCCGCCGGCCAGATCCTCAAGGACCGGGCCAAGGCCGCGGCCCGCGCCTAGACGTCGGCGCCAGGCGGCCCGACCATGCCGTCACCGTGGGAGCTCCGGCTCCTCGAGCTGACGACCTCGCTGCGGACCTGGCTGCTCGAGCAGCTGTCCGACGAGGACCTCGCGTTCGCGCTGCCGGGCAATCCGCCGCTCGGCGACCTGTGCGTCGCGATCGGCGACACCGCAGCGGGCGTACACCGACGCCTACCGGACCCGCCGGCTGGCATGGGCAGCGACGGAAGGCGATCCCGCGCTCGGGCGGAGCGTGGCGCGGCTGCAGGCCTGGTACGTGGAGCTGGACGCCGCCCTGCTGGCGGCGATCGCGGCCATCCCCGATGACGAGTTCGCTACAGGGGTCGTGGTCCGCGGCGACGGCTTCGAGATGCCGCTCGGTGGGCACTTCCACACGTATCGCGAGGCGCTGATCATCTTCTTCGGCCATGCGGACGTGTACCTGCGGGCGCTGGGCAAGCACCGCAGCGAGCACTGGGAGCACTGGATCGGCTGACGGCGCGTCATGGCCCCGTCGCCCCCGCCGGACATGGAACGACGGCGGGCTCCCCCCAGGGAGACCCGCCGTCGGAAGGATCCGGCCCCGATCCGGGCCGGGTCGGTCAGCTCTTGATCGGCTCGCCGTCAGCGCCGAGCACGTACCACTTGGTGCCGACGCCCTGGCCGTTGATGTCACCGGGTGCCTTGTCCTTGGCGAAGTTGTACAGGTAGTAGTCGCCGTACTTGACCTGGTTGCCCTTGCCGTCGGCCCGGGCCACGGTGCTCAGCTTGCTCGCGTCAAGTCCGGGTCCCGCGGTCGGCGAGTCGGCGATCAGCGCGGGCCAGTTGTCGATGCACCCGGCGGCGCAGGTCGGGGCGGCCTGGCCGTCATCCGGCGTGAACATGTAGAGCGTCATGCCGTTGGCGCCGACGATGATCTTCTTGCCGAGCGACGAGTCGGCGAGCGCGATGGTCGTGCCGGCGGCCGCGGCCGGAGCCGACGCGGCGGCCGACGGTGCGGCAGCCGATGGGGCCGCGGCGGACGGCGCGGTGCTGGCGCCGCTGCTCGAGCAAGCGGCGAGGATCGCGCTCAGGCCGATGGCGAGCGCGACGAGTCGGTGCTTCTGCATCCCGGGTTCTCCTCCTGGATCGCTTGGTCGTCCCACACCCGGTACGACCATTCGGGGTCGACCGGTTTCGGAGGACCAGGATCTACTCGAGGGTCACCCGCTCGTGCCAGTGCGGGATGTGCGTGGCGTAGCCGAGATCCCGCACCTTCGGCTCGATGGCGATCTGGGCGTCGGGGTCGCCGTGGACCAGGAAGACCTTGCGCGGGTAGCCCGCGTCGCCCGGCTGCTTGCCGGCACCGAACCCGCGCAGCCAGTCGAGCAGCTCGCTCTCGTCGGCGTGGGCGGAGAAGCCGCTGATCGAGCGGATCTGGCAGCGCACGTTGCGCGGCCTGCCCGTCGAGCTTGACCTCGCGTGCCCCTGCCTGGAGGTGCGCCCCGAGCGTGCCCTCGCCCTGGTAGCCCACGAACAGGATCGTCGCGGTCGGGTCGTCGATGAGGTTGCGCAGGTGGCCCACGACGCGGCCGCCGGTCAGCATCCCGTTCGAGGCCACGATCATGTACGGCCGCGGCGACGTCGCGATCGCCTGCGAGGCCTTCACGTCGTTGGTCACGGTCTGGTTCGGATAGTCGAGCGGCGACGCGCCGTCGCGGAGCAGCTTGGCGGTCTCCTCGTCGTAATAGTCCGGGTGGTGGCGGTAGACGTCGGACGCCTTCGAGGCCATCGGCGAGTCCAGGAACAGCGGCAGCAGCGGGATCTCGCCACGCTCGATGAGCCGGTCGAGCTCCCAGACGATCTCCTGCGTCCGCCCGATGGCGAACGACGGGACCAGCAGCACGCCCTTCGCGTCGTCGACCATCCGGATCGTCTCGGCGAGGATGCGGATCGACTCGTCGGAGGGCTCGTGCTCGCGGCCGCCGTACGTCGACTCGACGAGGACGTAGTCCGCGCCCGTCTGTGGCGTCGGGTCGCGCAGGATCGGCGTCCCGGGTCGGCCGAGGTCGCCGGAGCAGATGATCACCCGCTCCTCGCCGCCCGGGGTGTCCGTGACCGTCAGCCGGATGATCGCCGAGCCGAGGATGTGGCCGGCGTCCTCGAAGACGGCCTTGACCCCGGGCGCGACCTCGAGCTCCTGCCCGTATTCGATGGGCCGGAAGCTCGCGAGCGACCGCTCGGCGTCGCGCGCCGTGTACAGCGGCGCATCGAGGTCGACGAGCAGGTGCGGCGGTTGCGCGCGGAGGTCGGCTTCGGGGTCGGTCGGCCACGACGCCGGGGCCGTCGGGTCGAGGTGGGGCTCGACGGTGGTCTCGACATGCTCGCCGGTGGCCGCCGAACCGACGGGGCTCGCGGCGGGCCGGCGGTCGTCGCGGCATTCCCGATGATCCCGTCCTCGCCGTCGGCGGCGAGCGCGACGGCGGCCTCGTAGCTCGCCTCGTTGTCGCGATCCTCTGCCGCGGCCTCGTCCGGGTGGCGCTTCTCCCACCGGGCGCCGCGCTTCGCGAACTCCTCGTGGAGCTTGCCGGAGTCGAGCAGGACCAGTGTCGCGAGCTCGATCGTGCCTGGCGTCGCGTGGATCGGCCCGCGATAGCCGGCCTTGACCAGGTTCGGGATGAGCCCGCAGTGGTCGAGGTGGGCGTGGGTCAGGAGCACGCCGTCGATGGTCGCCGGGTCGAAATCGAACGGCAGCCGGTTGCGGATCGATTCGTTCGGGCTGCCCTGGAACATCCCGCAGTCGATGAGCACCTTCGCCTGCCCGGTGACGAGCAGATGCTGCGATCCGGTGACGGTCGTCGCGCCACCGAGGAAGTGGATCTCCATCGCCCAGCATGGTGACAGGGAACCGAGACGGACGCGGGCTAGACTCGGCCGATGCGCTGGATCGCGGCTCCAGTGGTGATCGTGCTGATGGCGGCGGTCGGCGCTGCCGGTCCCGCCGCCGCCGACGATCCTGCCCTGTTCGACATCCATGCGGCCAACGCGACGACGATCCCCATCTCGATCGCCGTCGACGGCAAGGTGGTGATCGATGTGCCGGCCGGCGGTGAGGTCGACATCCCAAGCGGAACGATCCCGCGCCCGCCGTACACGGTCGAGATCAGGGCCCCTTCCGGACGAGTGCTCGATTCGATGAGGGTCGAGCCGGGTTCCGTGACACAGGTCCAGAGCTCGGATGGCCGGCTCGGCCAGTGGCGTCTTCATGCGCGAGAGTTCATGCTCTGGCTCGGCGTCCGGCCGTCGGCCCAGCCCGGCCGGACCCCGGGCGACTGCGACCCTGACCGGTCGGCCTTGCGTGGAGCGGCACATACGACCGTCGGCGCGGGCTCGAGGGGTCGTCCACCGGTTAGACGTGCCGTCGGATGGCACGATCGTCGTCCCTGGGGCCGACAACGCGCGTCCGGCGGTCGTTTCGACCGTCTGATGCAACGTCGACCTCCGCCGCCCTAGACTCGGCCCATGAAGAAGATCGGCTTCCTGTCGTTCGGCCACTGGTCGGACTCGCCCTACTCGCAGGTGCGCTCGGGCGCCGACGCCCTCATCCAGTCGATCGAGCTGGCCGTGGCCGCCGAGGAGCTCGGCGCCGATGGCGCGTACGTCCGCGTCCACCACTTCGCCCGCCAGCTCGGGTCGCCGTTCCCGCTCCTCGCCGCGATCGGCGCCCGGACCAGCCGGATCGAGATCGGCACCGCGGTCATCGACATGCGCTACGAGAACCCGCTGTACATGGTCGAGGACGCCGGAGCCGCGGACCTCATCGCCGGTGGCCGGCTCCAGCTGGGGATCAGCCGCGGGTCGCCGGAGCAGGTGATCGACGGCTTCCGCTACTTCGGCTACGCCCCCGCCGAGGGCGAGACCGACGCCGACATGGCCCGCCAACGCACGGAGGTCTTCCTCGAGCTCCTGAGAGGTGAAGGCTTCGCCGAGCCGAACCCGCGGCCGATGTTCGCGAACCCGCCCGGGCTTCTGCGGGTCGAGCCGCACTCGCCCGGGCTCCGCGACCGGATCTGGTGGGGCGCCGCGTCCGACGCGACGGCGGTGTGGGCGGCCAAGCTGGGCATGAACCTGCAGAGCTCGACCCTGAAGTTCGACGAGACCGGCGAGCCGCTTCACATCCAGCAGCGCAAGCAGATCGAGGCGTATCGGGAAGCGTGGAAGGCCGCCGGTCACGCACGCGAGCCGCGCGTCTCGGTCAGCCGCAGCATCTTCGCCCTCGTCGACGACCGCGATCGCGCGTACTTCGGCCACGAGACGAACGACCAGGATTCGATCGGCTACCTCGACGCGCAGACGCGGGCGATCTTCGGGCGCTCCTATGCCGCCGAGCCCGACGTGCTCGTCAAGCAGCTCGCCGAGGACACGGCGATCGCCGCGGCCGACACGCTCCTGCTGACGGTCCCGAACCAGCTCGGCGTCGACTACAACGCCCACGTCATCGAGACGATCCTGCGCGACGTCGCGCCCGGGCTCGGCTGGCGCTGACAAGGAACCGGCGGGCACCGACGGCCCGCCGCCGAGCGCCCTAGACCGGGATCAGCACCAGGGCGTCGATCGCGACCGCGAGGAACAGCAGCGACAGGTAGCTGATCGAGTACTTGTAGAGCGCGATCGCGCCGGCCGTCGAGGCCTCCTCGGACGAGCCGCGCCGCCACAGCTTGTAGGCCTGCCACAGGAAGATCGCCCCGAGCGACGACCGCGGCGACCAGGTAGATCGCGCCCATCCGGGCGACCGCCCAGAGGACCAGCGAGATCGCGACCATCAGGATCGTGTACAGGCCGATCTGGCGCGTCGTCTCGGGGATGCCCTTGACCACGGGGAGCATCGGCACGCTGGCCGCCGCGTAGTCCTTGCGGATCCGCAGCGACAGCGCCCAGAAGTGCGGCGGCGTCCAGTAGAAGACGATCGCGAAGAGGAGCAGCGCCGGGATGCCGACGCTCCCGGTCACCGCGGCCCAGCCGATGACCGGCGGGAGCGCCCCGGCGGCGCCGCCGATGACGATGTTCTGGGTCGTCGTCCGCTTGAGCATCATCGTGTAGACGACGACGTAGAACGCGATCGCCAGGAGCGTCAGGAAGGCCGCGAGCAGGTTGACGAACCACGCCATCACGACGAACGAGATGACCCCGAGCACGAGCCCGAAGACGACCGCGTTCTCCGGGTCGACCTGGTGCGCCGGGAGCGGGCGGCGCCGCGTCCGGGTCATCAGCTCGTCGATGTCGCGGTCGAGGTAGCAGTTGATGGCGTTGGCGCTGCCGGCCGCGAGCGTGCCGCCGACCATCGTCCAGAAGACCAGCACGCCCCACGACCCCCACTGGATGCCCGGCACCTCGCGGGTCGCCAGCACCATCGCCGGCACGGTCGTGACCAGGAGCAGCTCGATGATCCGCGGCTTGGTCAGCGCGATGTAGGCACGGACCGTGTCGCCGGTGGTCCGCCCGGCGCCGTCCGTCCGGCCGTCGTCAAGGCGGTCCTGGCCGCCACCCGGCGCGACTTCACCGGCCCTCGCGCCGACGCGGGCCGTGTAGTAGCTGGTGACGACCAGCGCGGCCATCAGCGCCCAGATGATCGCGCCGAGCGCCAGATGGAGCGTCTGGGTCCAGGCGGCGAGCTTCGTCAGGACCTGCGCGCCGCCGACCAGCACCTGGACGAGGTACAGGCCCGCCGCCGTCAGGGCGAGTCGGACGATCGCCGGGTGATCGCGCTGGGTCCGCCACGCGACGACGGCGACGATCGCCACGATCGCGCCGACGACCGCCGCGACCCAGCGATGCAGCACGTGCGCCGACGTCAGCTCGGTCAGCTGCGGGCGCCAGCGTGCCGCCCATCAGCGGCCAGTCCGGGAAGATCAGCGCGCTCTCGGTCGCCGTGACGTGCGAGCCGAAGAGCAGCAGCGCGAACGTCGCGACGGCCGCGAAGGCGGCCAGGATCGTGAACCGCTGGCTCGCGCCACGTCCGCCGATGCGGGCCGGGAAGCCGGCGCGGATCGTGACGTAGACCAGCAGCCCGACCAGGGTCATCGCGGTGGCCAGGTGGGCCGTGACCGACTCCCCGGAGTTGCCGAGGCGGACCGTCTCGCGGCCGAGCCACGCCTGGAACCCGACGAGCAGGACGGCCAGGAGCGTCGGCCACAGGATCGACGGGCGGTCGCGGTGGTCGCGGATGGCCAGGATGGCCATGCCCAGGATCTCGAAGCCGACGATCACCGCCACGCCGCGGTGGATCCACTCGATCCAGGCCTTGGCGTCATCGGTGGGCGGCAGGATCTGGCCGTGGCAGAGCGGCCAGTCGGGGCAACCGAGCCCGGATTCGGTGGCGCGCACGATGACGCCGATCGTGACCAGCGCAAGGGTGGTCAGCAGGGTCGCCAGGGCAAGGCGCTGGAAGCGGGTCACGAGGTCGCCATTCTATCGCCATGGGCCGCCGGACCCGGCCGTGCCTGCGCTCGCCCCGCCACGGACACGCGTACGGCATGGTTGAGCGACCGGCGCTACCCTTCGGCCATGCCACGTCCCCGATCGATCGCCACCGTGCTGGCGCTTGCCCTGTTCGTCGCGGCCTGCGGCGGTTCAGGCGCGTCCTCGTCCACGCCGGCCCCGAGCAGCTCCTCCAGCGCCGGCGCGCTCTGCCCGAGCGCGCCCGAGGTGACCGCGACGCCCGAGGGCTGGGGCGCCCCGGCGACCACGCCGACGGCCCTCCCCTACCTCGTCAGCAACGCCGTCACCTGCGGCCAGGCGCGGCTCCTGCTGCTGTTCCTCGACAGCCAGAACCGGGTCGTCAGCGCACCGGACCGGACGGCGCACATCGCGTTCTACGACCTCGGCCGCGACCCTTCGAAATCGGTCGTCGCGGCGGATGGCACGTTCATCTGGACGATCCCGAACGACCGCGGCATGTACATCTTCGACGTCGCCCTGCCCGAGGCCGGGACGTGGGGCGCTGAGGTCAGCACCGCGGCGCCGGGCCAGCCGACCGAGACGACGCGGATGACCTTCGACGTCCACGACACCTCGACCACGGTCCAGGTGGGTCAGAAAGCGCCGGCTTCGAAGACGCCGACGCTGGCCGATGTCGGCGGCGACGTGACGAAGATCTCGACCGACACGAAGCCGAACCCGGCCTTCTACACGACGTCGGTGGCCGATGCGATCGCGAAGAAGCAGCCGTTCATCCTGGTCTTCGCGACGCCGAAGTTCTGCAAGAGCGCCCAGTGCGGCCCGACGCTCGACCAGCTCAAGCCGATCGCGGCCGCCAACCCGGGCGTGACCTTCATCAACGTCGAGCCGTATGAGCTCAAGCTCGTCGATGGCCAGCTCCAGCCCGTCCTCACGACCAGCGACCCACCCGACCTCACGCCGACCGCCGCGACCGAGGAGTGGGGCCTGACCAGCGAGCCATGGATCTTCGCCGTCGACGGGAACGGCGTCGTGCAGAAGTCCTACGAGTTGATCGCGTCACCGGCCGAGATGGACGCCGCGATCAAGGCGATCTCGCCGGCCGGCTGAGCCGGCACGGCCGGTCCGGGCACATCGGCGCCCGCCGGGGCGTCCTCGAGCCGGATCGCCTGCAGCGTCCCGCTCGCGTCGCGGTACCAGACGCGGACCTTGCTCCCGAGCCCCTGATGCTCGACGAGGTGGCCCGGCGGGAACTCGACCGCGTTCTCGAGGGCGGAGAGGTCGAAGACGAGCGTCTGGCCGTCGTCGGTGCGGAGCGTGAAGCGGCGGACCTTGGTCAGCCCCGCCGAGTCGACCCCGATGACCACGCCCTGCACCATCGTCGTGCCCGGTGGCGGGCCGCTGGTCCCGCCCAACAGCACCACGGCCCCGATCGTGACCACGATCAGCCCGAGGATGGAGGCCAGGAAGATGTTCCGGGTGGTTCGGTCCACGGGTCAGGCTTGGGTCCCGGTGCTCCCAGGCGCGTAGACCGGCGTGCCGTCCGCGCAGCGCGGACACGTCGCCGCGCCCGGCTCGTAGGTCGGCAGGTCGAGCCCCCAGAGCGAGCGGAGCGGGTAGACCCGCCCGGTCGTCGGTGAGGTCAGGGTCGGGTGCCCGCCACCTCGATCCACGAGCACGGCGCACTCGACGATCTCGCCGCCGAGCGCCTCGACGGCGGGGATCATCGCCAGCAGCGAGCCGCCGGTGGTGAGGATGTCGTCGACGAGCAGCACGCGCTCCCCGGGCTCGATGTGGAAGCCCCGCCGGAACTCGCGCCGGGTCCGGCCGTCATCGTCGCGGACCTCCTCCGCGAAGATGCTGCGGACCCCGAGCTGCCGCGCGGTCTCGAAGGCGAGGATGACGCCGCCCGTCGTGGGACCAGCCACCAGGTCGACCAGCGGCGGGGCGCCGTCGCGCCCGGCCACCATGGCGGCGACAGTAGCCGCACAGCTCGCTGGTCGCGGCCGGATCGGAGAGGACGGCGAACTTCTCGACGTAGGCGTCGCCGTGGCGACCGCTCTTCAGCAGGAAATGGCCCTCGCGGAAGGCGCCGGAGGCGCGGAACAGCGCTTCGGTCCGCGCGGCCACCGCTTTGCGGGCGGTGGCATCGAGCGCCGGGAGGATCGTCGTCATGGCCGCCAGTGTAGGACCGTCGGACGGGTCAGGGCTTGTACTCGACCCCCTTGGCCGAGGGCGCCGCCGGCTTCGTCGGCAGCGCGGTCCCCACGAGGTCCCGGTGCGACGCCAGGCCACGCGCCCGGCAGGTGTCGGCGAGCTCGTCGACCAAGCGGACCGGCAGGGTCGGGTCCGCGAAGATCGCCGTGCCCACCTGGACCGCGACCGCGCCGACCGCGAGGAAATCGAGGACGTCGGCGAGCTCGGTGATGCCGCCGATCGCGACGATCGGGATCTTCACGGCCTGCGCGGCCTCGTAGACGATGCGCAGCGCGACGGGCTTGATGGCCGGCCCGGAGAGCCCGCCATAGACGTTGCCGAGCAGCGGCTTCGTCCGGGACGGCGCCACCGCGATCCCGGAGAGCGTGTTGATGGCGGTCAGCGCGTCGGCGCCCGCATCGGCGATGGCCTTCGCGATCGGCCGGATGTCGGACGACGTTCGGCGAGAGCTTGACCAGCAGCGGCAGGTCCGTGGCGCGGCGGACGGCCGCGGTGACCTCGCCGGCCGCCCCGGCATCGATGGCGAACTGGAGCCCGCCGCGACCGACGTTCGGGCACGAGATGTTCAGCTCGATGCCGGCCACGCCGGGCACGCCGTCGAGCCGCTTCGCGACCTCGACGTAGTCCTCGACGGACTCGCCGGCGACGTTGACGATGACCGGGACCCGCCACGTGGCCCAGGTCCCGGCGTACTTCTTGATGACCGCGTCCACCCCAGGGTTCTGCAGCCCGATCGAGTTGAGCATCCCGCCGGGCGTCTCGGTCACGCGGGGCGTCGGGTTGCCGATCCGCGCGCGCAGGGTCGTGCCCTTGCAGCAGATGGCGCCGAGGCGGTCGATCTCGACGACGTCGCCGTACTCGACGCCGTACCCGAACGTCCCCGACGCGACGAGGATCGGGTTGGGCAGGACCAGGCCGCGGCCCAGGTCGACGGTCAGGTCGACATCGGATCCCGTGCCGACCGCGCTGCCACCGCTCACGACCAAGCGCCGTCCCAGGCGATCTCCTCGGCCGCGAAGACCGGGCCTTCGCGGCAGACTCGTTGCGGCGTCCCACTGGTGGCCATCACCACGCACCCGAGGCAGGCCCCGACCGCGCAGCCCATGTTCTGCTCCATCGAGACCTGCAGGAACGCCTTGCGACGGGCCGCGGGCGAGCCGACGGGATCGACCTTGCCGCCGCCGCGCTTCCGGCCGAGCTTCGCGACGCCGAGCCGCTGCTGCCGGCCGGCCGCGAGCCGCGCGAGGGCGGCCAGCATCGGTGCCGGCCCGCAGGCGAACGCCTGGTCCGCCCAGCCCTCGTAGTCGGCGACCAGCTCGGTCACGAAGCCGTGGTGGCCGAGCGACCCGTCATCGGTCGCGACGACGTACTCGACCTCGTCGGGCAGCAGGTTCGACGGGTAGACCTCGCGCGACGAGGCCGCGCCGAACAGCAGCGTGACCTTGCGGCCGGCGCGGATCGCCTCGTCGGCGAGCATCCGCACCCCGGCCATCCCGAGGCCGCCGGCGACCAGCAGCAGGTGCTGGCTGCGCGGGTCCACCTCGAACGGCCGCCCCAGCGGGCCGAGCAGGTCGACGCTGTCACCGGGTCGCAGGTGGGTGAACCACTCGGTGCCGCGGCCGATGACGCGGAAGTGGATCGTGATCGTCCCGGTCGCGGCGTCGACCGTGTTCAGCGAGAACGGGCGACGCAGCACCATCCCGGAGAAGTCTCCGGTCCGGACATGGACGAACTGGCCGGCCCGCGAGCCGGACGCGATCTCCGGGGCGTGATAGGCCTGGAGCCACTGACCCGGCAGGATCTCTCGACTTTCGACGAGCTCCGCCGCCGCGAGCCGCATCGTCACGCGGTCGGCTCGTCCTCCGCCCCGTCGTCGTCGGCGGACTCGGGTTCGGCTTCCGCGGTGTCGGCGGCCGGCTCGGCGCCCGTGCCGTCGTCGGCTACGTCGCCCTCGGCGGCGGCCGCGAGCTCCGGGGCGACCGACGGGTACGCCTCGGCCAGCGAGTCGGCCAGGTCGCCGAAGACGTCGGTCGGGTCGTAGAACTCGACCAGCTCGTCGGCGCTGTTGAGCGGCCGCCACTCGCCCTGGGCGTCCTCGGGGATGACCTCGGCGTGGAACGAGCCGGTGCCGGTCAGGACCAGCCGCTCGTCGTCGTCGTCGACGATGATCAGCTCGCCCACGACGCTGCTCAGACCGGCCGCGGCGCCCTCGAACTCGGACAGGATGCGGGCCTCGTTGCGCTGGCTCCGCTCCTGGTATTCGAGGGCGAGGTCGTAGAGGCGATGCGCGGCGGCCTCGTCGTCGTCCGCATCGAGCGGGAGTGACTGGCCGGCTGCCCACGAGTCGGCGGCGGCGGCATACGGGTCCTCCGACGACGGTGCGACGGTCTCGACGAGGGAGATCCCGGCGGCGGCCAGGACGTCCTCCTCGCCGGTCGGCTCGGCGGCGAAGCCGGCGGCCTCGCGCGACGCCTCGGCGAACGCGGCGTAGATGTCGGCCGGGTTGTAGAGCTCGACGAGCTCGGATGCGTGCTCGATGACCTCGGTCTCGCTGACCCAGTCGCCGGTCACGTCGTCGAGGTAGCGGCTGCGGCTGCGGAACGTCAGATCGGGCGCGATCGAGAGGTAGTCGGGCTCCTCGTCGATCAGCGTCAGGCCGCCGATGGCCGAGATGCGCTCCTTGTGGCGGTCGAGGAACTTGCGCAGCTGCTCCGTGGACTGGACGAGGAAGTCGGAACGTTCGAGGCCGGCGTCGGACGCCAACTCACCGAGCAGGTCGTTGTGGCCATCCATGGTTGGTCTCCTGTTCGGTTCATCGCCTGGCGGTAGCGCGTCGCGTCGCATGCTCATCGGGGGCTCCTCCGGTCAGGGATGGTATTCAAGGTCGGGTCCCATCCGTTCCCGCAGGAACATCGAGTGGTGACGTTCGAAGATCCACTCGCCGGCGCGATGGCCGAGCGCGCGGGTGGCCTCATCGGCCTCGAGCTTGTCGAGCGTGGCGTAGTCCGGCAGGTCCAGCAGGATCACGTTGTCGAAGTCCCAGCCGTGGGCGACGTTGAACCAGCCGATGAACTTGATCCCGAACTTCTCCTCGTAGTCCTTCACCTGCCTGGGGAAGATCGTGCGCATGAAGAACTTGAAGAACGGGTCGCGGCCGCGGCGGACGGAGAAGTAGGTCGCGAGCACGGGCACGTTCGTGCGTTCCTCCCTGGGCTGACAAGGGTCGGCTTTCGCCGGCCCGGCCGGTATTGTCGCACGGGGCCTTCGTGCGCGACCGGGGGTCGTGATGGCGGGCCGGCGAGCGGGCGATCGGAGCGCGGCGGCGGCCCGTGCCGAGCACGGCAGTCTCGCGGCGGCGGCCCGTGCCACGAGCCCGCCTGGCCGGACCTGGCCGGATACCCACCACCAGCACCGTATGGCCGGTCTTGAGCCATGGTCAGGCGGTTTGATGCGCCCGAGTCGCCGGGAACGTGCCGCGCTGAGCGTGGCTGGGGTGATCCAGGCTCGATGCTCGCCCGCGAGCGGGCCGACATCTGCCCGGGATCGGCCATAAGGGCCTGCCCATGAGCGTTATGCCGGGTCGCGGGGCGGCTCGGGCGCTGCGGCGGACCCGGGCTCCGTGTCGGCGGGCGCCGGCACCACCGTGGGCGCATTCGCGACCACTTCGGTGGAATCGCCCTCGTCTGCGGTCGTCGCCGCGTCCTCGAGCTCGCCGACCGTCTTCGTGGCACTCCCCATCGGCCGGCGGCGGGTCCGGCGGTCGGCGGCCACCAGGCGCAGCAGGAAGATGATCGTCTGGCCCGTGATCAGCAGCAGGAAGATCACGATGAAGAGCAGCGCGGCACTCACGGCGGGCGGCCAGTCCCAGGCGACGGTCAGTGGCGTGAGGACGATCAGCACGACCAGGACGATCACCTGGAACCGGAAGCAGCCGAGGCCGGGGCCGCGCGCCGGCTCCAGGTCCGAGCCCTTGTACTGGATCGGGCCGGTCGGTCGCGGGCGGCGAGGTGGCGTCGGATCGATGGACGGGTCGATCGGCGGCAGACCCGGGTCCAGGGCCGGATCGACAGGCGGCTCGGTCGGCGCCGCGGAGGGCTCCCCCGCCTCGGTACCGCCCGTCTCGTCCGTCACGACGCCTCCACGCGCGGTGGCGGCTCGGTCGCGAGTCCCTCGACCACCTCGACCCCGGGCAGCGCCCGCAGGATCGCCGGCGTCGAGATGACCTTCCACGACCGCGACCCGCCACCCAGCACGATCCGGTCGCGCTCCATGACCCGCGCGTCGACCCAGATCGGCAGGTCGGCCGGCAGCCCGAACACCGTCACGCCGCCGATCTGCATCCCGGTGAGGGCCGCGGTGTCCTCGGCCGGCGCGAACGACGCCTTGCGCGTCCCCAGGCGGTCGCGGACGGCGCGGTTGACGTCCAGCCGGAACGGCGCCAGCGTCACGCAGGCCGCGTAGCGCGGCGGATCGGACTTGCCGATCACCACGATCGTGTTCGCGGAGTCCTCCGGCGCGAAGCCGTAGGCCTCGCAGAACGCGGCCGTGTCGGCCAGCGCCGGATCGCACGGGAACAGCTCGTACGGCACGCCCAGGCCGGCGAGCTGCCCATCGAGCCAGCGGCGACCGGCCTCGTCGTGTTCCTGCACGGTGCGAAGGGTACGACGCGCGCGCCGAGGCCATCGGCCGCCGCTACCATCGAGCCGATGACCGACCGATCGACCACCCAGCATCCGACCGCGCCGCCCGACATCGACGCCTACCTGGCGCGCTTCGACTGGCACCCCGAGCCCGAGCTCGTCGCCTACCGCGACGAGGAGGCCTCGCGTGATGCGCTCGCGCGCCTCGGGGCCGACACGTGGGAGACCGCGCTGGCCTTCCTCTACGAGCACGCCTCGATCCGGGCGATGGGCGACGCGTCGCCGTACGACGAGATCCGGCGGCGCTACTACGGCGGCGACACCGGGCCGGGACCCGCGCCCGGCCGACCCGACCCCGTCGCGCGACATCCTCGCCGAGTTCGCCGCCCGGCTGGCCGGCGGGCAGATGGCCTCGCAGCACCCGCGCCAGTTCGGCTACTTCACGCCGCCGCCGCTGGCGATGTCGATGATGGGCGAGCTGCTCGCCCAGATGGCCAACCAGGGCGTCGACGTCTGGCATGCCGGCCCGCTGGCCTCCTTCGTCGAGGAGGAGGTGCGTCCGCTGGCTGTGCGACCTCGTCGGCTTCGATGGCGGCTCGTTCGGCCTGCTCACGTCGGGCGGCGTGATGGCCAACTTCATGGGGATGGCGATCGCCCGCGACCTGCGTCTCGGGCAGATCCTCGGGATCGGGCGGCCGCCGCGCGGCGGCGAGCTCGACGGGTGCCGCGTCTACGCCAGCGACCAGACGCACTTCTCGGTCGCGCGGGCGCTCGACCTCCTCGGCTTCCCGAGCGACACCCTCGTGATCGTCCCGTCCGACGACGGCGTTCCGGCTGCACGGCGCGCCGGTCGCGGAGGCCGTCGCGCGCGACCTGGCCGCGGGCCTGACGCCGTTCGCGATCTCGGCGGTCGCGGGCTCGACGAACACCGGCTCGGTCGACCTGGTCGGCGAGCTGGCGGACGTCGCCGCGGCCAACGGGCTCTGGCTCCACGTCGACGCGGCCTACGGCGGCGGGGCGCGGCTGTCGGCGCGGGATGCGGGGCGCGTCCCGGACCTCGACCGCGCGGACTCCGTGACGGTGGACCCGCACAAGTGGTTCTTCCAGGCCTATGACATCGGCGGGTTGCTGGTCCGCGACGGGAGCCACCTGGCCGCGACCTTCGGCGGGCGGAGCCCCGAGTACTACCGCGGCGGCGAGGGCGCCACGCCCGGCGCGGCGGCGGCGACCGACAGCGACGACGATCACGACGCGCACGGCGACCAGCTGAACTTCTACAAGCTGAGCTTCGAGGGCACCCGCCGCTGGCGGGCGCTCAAGCTCTGGATGTCGTGGAAACACCTCGGGACGAGCGGGTTCGGCCGGCTCATCGAGGCGAACGACGACCTCGCCGCGCTGCTGGCCCGCCGTTGCGCCGAACGTGATGACTTCGAGGCCGTGCCCGAGGTCCCGGAGCTCTCAGTGGTCTGCTTCCGGCACCTGCCGGGCGGCCGCGACGCGGCCATGGCCCTCGCGCCGGCGGCACTCGATGCCCACCAGGATCGACTGCAGCGCGCCCTCGAGCTCTCGGGCGACGGCTGGCTGACGACGACGCGGCTCCGCGGCGCGACCTATCTCCGCGCCGGGATCGTCAACTTCCTCTCGACCGAGGACGACATCGATCGCCTGCTCGAGACCCTGCGCCGCCTGGCCGACTGAGGTCTGGGCCGGTCCGGCGCCTCGCCGCCTGAGGTCGAGCCGAGCAAGCGCGGCCTCAGGCCGACGGCGCCTCGAGAGGCGCGGGCCGCTCGCAGGTCGACTCGATCGTCACGCTCGCGTGCGTGGCCGCGGCCGTCTCTGTCGCGAGCAGGACATCGAGCGCGTGGAACGCCAGCGCGCCGGACGCCCGCGGCGCCCGGCCCTCGCGGATCGCGGCGATCATGTCGGCCAGCCCGATGCCGCGCCCGACGCTCCCGTCGAACCGCAGCGGGATGTCCATCCAGGCCTCGTCACCGAAATGCCGCAGCCGGACTGCGCCGTCGAAGTGGTTCGGGTCGCCCAGGCTCAGCGTGCCCTCCGTGCCGTGGATCTCGATGTGCGGCGAGGCGCTGGCGGCCACGTCGAACGACGCGGTGAACCCGCCGATCGCCCCCGACGCGAACCGGTAGACCGCGACCGCGTGGGTCGGGACCTGCGCGACGAACGTCTCGCCGGCCCGCGCGCCCGAGCTGATCCGCCGTTCCGCGCCGGTGCCGCGCGCCTCGGCCGACACGGCCGCGACCGGCCCGAGCAGGCTCACCAGCGCGGCGATGTAGTACGGGCCGACGTCCAGCAGCGGACCGCCGCCGGGGCCGTAGAAGAAGTCCGGGTTCGGGTGCCAGCGCTCGGGCCCCGGATGCATCACCGCCGCGTTGGCCCCGATCGGCTCGCCGATCGCGCCCTCGTCGATGAGCGCTCGGGCCGTCTGGAGCCCGCCGCCCAGGAACGTGTCCGGCGCCCCGGCGACCACCACGCCGGCCGCCGCGCCATCGGCGAGGATCGCCGCCGCGTCCGCCCGCGTCGTCGCGAACGGCTTCTCCGAGTAGACGTGCTTGCCAGCCGCGATCGCCGCCCGCGAGACGCCGACGTGCGCCGTCGGCGGCGTCAGGTTGAGGACGATCTCGATGTCAGGGTCCGCGAGCAGCGCCTCCACGGCCATCGCCGGGAAGCCGCCCTTGGCCGACAGCGCCGCCGCCTTCTCCGCGTCGAGGTCCGCGCATGCCGCCAGCTCGATCGCGGCAGCGTCGCGCAGCCACGAAGATAGAGGTCGGTGACGTTGCCGCAGCCGACGATCCCGACACGAGCCGTCTGGACCGCCGTCACCCGACCGACCCGCGTCCCAGCCCGCGCGAGACCAGGTAGGCGTAGCTGTCGGCCACCGCCTCCAGCGGCGGCCCGTCGCAGTGGTCGAACTCCACGATCAGCCAGCCGATCCGCGGCAGGTCGCCGGCCGCCTCGACGGCGCCCAGGACGTCGATGACGCCCTGCCCGACCGGCACGTTGACGAATGGCTCGGCGCCGGCGTCGCTGGGGAGCGTGACGCCGTCCTTCAGGTGCAGCGAGACGACGCGCTCGCCGAGCTCCGCGATCACCGGTCCGGGCGCGAGCCCGCCGACCTGGACCCAGAAGATGTCGACCTGGAAGGCGACGGCCGGATCGACGCGCTCGAGGAGCCGGCGGTAGACCGGCACGCCATCCACCGGGCGCATCTCGGCGCTGTGGTTGTGATAGCCGAGCGCCAGCCCGTGCCGGCCCGCGACCTCGGAGGCCGCGTTCAGCCGGTCCGCGAACGCCTCCACTGCCGCGACCGAGTCGAAACCGGAGCCCGACAGGATGATCGACGACGAGCCGAGCTCGGCGACGGCGCCCGACGCGCGGTCGAACGCGTCGAGGTCGTCGAGCTTCGTCCAGGTGTGCGAGCTCGCGACCTGGAGCCCGGCCGCCTCGATCGCCCGGCGAGCGGCGACAGGATCGCCACCGGGGACGTCGACCGTCTCGACGCCGAGGAACCCGATCTCGGCGATGGCCGCGAGGAGCGCAGGATCGAGCCCAAGCCCCTCGATGCCGGGTTTCGTCGTGTCGCGAAAGGTATAGAGCTGGGTCGCGAGCGGCTTGGTCATCCAGTCGGCTCCGTGCTCGTTTCAGGTCTTGGCTTTGGGTTTGGGCTTCGATCGGGCGGCCATCCGGTCCTGGAACCGGAACCACTCCCCGGCGACCGGCAGGAACCATGGACGGCCCTCGTACGGGGCCGGGACGAGCGGGAATGTGAGGCGGCTGAGCGCGGGCGCCTCGCCACCGGCCATCCACGCCCCGGCCATGGTGCCGAGGTAGGTCATCAGCGCGACGCCGGTCCCGCAGCAGCCCACCGCGTACATCACGCCGTCCTTGGTCCGGCCCATGTGCGGCATCCGGTCGAAGGTGAACCCGACGTTGCCGCCCCACGCGTACTCGGTCCGGTACGGCGCGAGCTGGGGATGGACGTGCAGCAGGCCCTTGCGCAGGATCGCGGCGGTCCGGTCGATGCTCGTCGGCATCATCGAGGCGCGCCCGCCGAACATCATCCGGCGGTCGACCGAGAGGTGCCAGTAGTAGAGGTAGTTCTTCGTGTCGAAGAACGAGCGGCCGTGCGGGGAGAGCTCCCGTGCCAGCTCCTCGGGGAGTGGCTCGCTCGCGATGATGTAGCTCTTGATCGCGATGATCCGACGCCGCAGCGAGGGCGCGACGCCGTCCGTGTAGCCGTTGGTGGCGACGAAGACGTCGCGGGCGAGGATCGCGCCGCGGTCGGTCTCGACCACGAATCGCCCGTCGGCCTGCTTGCGGATCGCGGTCGCCCGGACGCCCTCGTGGAGGTCGGCGCCGGCGCGGTCCGCGGCGCGCGACCAGCCCGGCGAAGTAGCGGCCCGGGTGGATGAGGGCGCTGTCCGGGACCGCCAGCGCGCCGTAGTACGCGTCCGACCCGATCTCCTCGCGGATCCGCTCCCGCGGGATGAGGTCCGCGGTCACGCCGACCGACGCGAGGCTCTGCTGGGCCTCCTCGAGGTAGGCCGACGTGCGACTGGCCGTACGCGAGCTCGAGATGGCCGTGCTCGCGGAAGTCGCAGTCGATGGCCTCGTCGGCGATGAGCCGCTTGATCAGCTCGTACGACTCGAGCGTCTCCTGGTAGAGCGCCTTGCCGGTCTCCGGGCCGTACTTCTTGAGGAGCGCGGTCGGGCCGAGCTTGTAGCCGGCGTGGACGATGCCGCCGTTGCGGGTGGAGGCGCCCCAGCCAAGCGTGTGCGCCTCGACGAGCGTGACCGCGGTGCCCGCGTCTGGCCAGCTCGCGCGCCGCGTTGATCCCGGCGTAGCCACCACCGATGACGACGACGTCCGCGGTGTCCGGCAGCGGGCGGCCGGAGCGGTCCGGCAACGCGGGCATGGTCGCCTGCCAGTACGAGCGGCGCTCGTAGTCGTTGCCTTGCGTCCCATCCACGGACCTGAGCCTAGCGGAGCCACCGCTCGGGCGTATCGTCGGCCTGCGTCGCGAGCCGTGCGACCTCGACGGTGAACCTGCGGGCATCGGCCGGCATCAGGTGTTCGAACGCGTCTCAGGAGGGACCCATCCGATCCGCGACCGACCCGGCGACGATCGACCGGGCACGCCACGGCGACCCTGAGGCGTTCGAGGAGATCGTCAGCGCACGCATGGACGCCGTCTACCGCCTCTCGTACGCCATCCTCGGCAACGAGGCCGATGCGCGCGATTCGGCCCAGGAGACCTTCGTGACCGCCTGGCGCCAGATCGGGCGTCTTCGCGATCCGGATAGGTTCGACGCCTGGCTGCAGCGGATCGCCGTCAATACGGCGCGGATGACCCATCGAGCCAGGCGCCGTCGCGGCGTTCGCGAGATCGCGGCGAGCCAGGTCGAGCCGTTGGCTGCCGATCCGGCGGTCGTCGGCTCGGACGATGCCCCACGCCTCGAACGCGCCCTGGCCACGCTCGATGTCGACCAGCGCTCGATCCTCGCCCTTCACCACCTCGAGGGGCGGTCGGTCGCCGAGCTCGCCGACGTGCTCGGGATCCCGGCCGGGACCGTGAAGTCGCGGCTGCATACGGCTCGACAGGCCCTGCAGGCGGCACTCGATGCCGACGGGACCGACCGATGACGGCGACACCGTGGGACGACGACCGCCTCGACGCCGCGTTCGCGTCGGTGGCAACGCAGCATCCGACCCCCGTCGATCTCGTGGCGCCAACGTGGTCGGCGATCGCGAGGCGGCCCCGATATCGATTCGCTTGGAGCGGTCTCGTCGGCGCTGCGGCCATAGTCGCGGTCGTCGTCGCCGTCGTCGGCGGCCTGAGCCTCGGCTATCAGGGTGTGCGCCAGACCGCTGATCCGAGCCCGTCGGCGACGACGCCAGCCGCGGCCCCGGGTTCGTCGACGGCGGCCCCGACGACCAGTGGCCTCGGCTCGCCCACGATGACCGTCGGCGACGCGATCGCGGTCCGCGATGCGGGCATCGATGATCGCGAGATCGCCGTCGGCGGCTGGTACGTGGAACGGGGAGCCCTCCCGTGCCCGCTCTTCGTGACCGTCAGCCCGCTCCAGTTGCACTGCCCCGAGATGTTCCAGTGGCTGATGCAGGAGCCCGAGTCCCTCTTCACCAGGACTGGGAGTGGCGAGACGATGCGGCAGCCGAGCGGACCGGCGCTGAACCCCGCGCTCGACGGCCTGGAAGGCAGCTGGGTCCCGACGCGCCTCGGATCATCGCCAACGCCGATCCCGATCGAGATCGTGATGGTCGGCCACTTCGACGACGCCGGCGCAGCGGCATGCCCGCCCACGGAGGTCCAGGCCTGCCGCGATCGGTTCGTCGTCGACGAGGTGCGCAGCGTAGACGGGACCGCCCTTGCCTCCAAGCCGCCACTGCCGTCGGCCACCTCAGCCCCAGCCGATGCGCCCCTCGGGCTGCATGTCCGTCACCGTCTCCGAGGCGACCGCGGTGGGCGATGCGGGCGTCGACGACCGGGAGATCGCCGTCCGTGGCTGGTTCACCGACGGCCAAACAGCGGCTTGCATGGGCCGTCTACGGCCAGCTCGTAGTCCACCCGCTGCAGATGAGCTGCGAAGACCGATATACGTGGCTCATGCAGGATCCCGAGGCCCTCGTGGTCGACGAGCTCGGCGTCCGCCCTCCCCAGCCCGCCGATCGGCCCCGCCCTCAACCCGGACCTCGATGGCCTCGATCGCGGCTGGATCCCGACGCTGACCGAGGCGACGCCGATGCCGCTGACCGACGTCGTGATGCTGGGCCATTTCGACGATCGTCGGGCGGCGACCTGCCCGAGCGACGATCGAGAAGCAGTGCCAGGACCGGTTCGTGGTCGACCGGGTCTGGTCGGCCGAACGGGGTCGCTGCAGCCGATCAGCGACGCAAGCGCCGGATCGCTGCAGTGCGCCGTCGCGACGACAGACGACGGTCGAAGCGCCTGGTCGACGCATGCGGTGCCGGATGGTCAGGTGCTCTCGATCCTCTCGATCCGTCTCCGTCGAGCCTCGACACAGGAAGAGCCGTCGATCGGGAACCCGGCGGACGTGCTAGCGTCCGGCCGCACGCGCACGAACCGATCGCCCCGTCGAAGCTCGGCGACCTCAAGGGCTCGATGGTCGCTGATCGCGACGGTCCTGAAAGCCGGTCGCCTGGTCACGTACGTCGAGGACGGCCCAGACGGGTGTCGTGGATCGAAGTCGCCGACCATCGGCTCGACCAACGGGTCGTCGGCGTTAGGAACGGCCAGCGCGCGCAGGTCCAGGCAGATGGTCGACAGCGCGTTCCGCGTGCGAGCGACGTCCTCAGGCGTCCGGCGCCTCGTAGGCCACCCGACCGCCGGCCATCGTCAGGAGCACCCGGCCCGGCAGCTCCATCCCGAGCAGCGGCGAGTTCTTGCCACGCGACAGGAGCGTCTCGGGGCTGACCGTCCAGCGCTCCGAGCGATCGAAGACGACGAGGTCGGCGGGCGCGCCCTCGACGAGCCCGACCGCGGCCGCGCGACGGCTCCGCTCACCAAGGATCCGTGCCGGCCCGACGGTCAGCACCTCGACGGCGCGCGAGCAGCGGCAGATGCCCCGCGTCGACCAGCTCGAGCAGCAGCCCCAGGGCGGTCTCGATGCCGCTGATCCCGTTGGCCGCGCTCCCGAACTCGACCGCCTTGTCGACCTCGGTGTGCGGCGCGTGGTCCGTGGCGACCGCGTCGGCCGTGCCGTCGAGCAGCGCGACCAGGCAGGCCGCCGCGTCCACCGGTCCGCGCAGCGGCGGGTTCACGCGCGTCGACGTCGAGTACGGCGCCCCGTCGAGCACGCCGTCCGCCCACGGATCCCGGGCCGCGCCATCCTCGTCCAGGGCATCCCACGACCAGCGCCTCGCGCCCGGCGACCCACTCGTCGGTCAGCGCGAGGTGGTGCGGCGTGACGTCGCAGGTGACCGGCAGGTCGCGCGCCTTGGCGTCGCGGATCAGCTCGAGCGAGGCCGCGGTCGAGACGTGCGTCAGGTGCAGCCGCGCGCCCGGGACGTCGACCACGACGCCGTCGAGGATCGCGATCGCCCGCGCGACCGCGCCCGACTCGGCCGCGCCCGGCCAGCCGCGCAGCCCGAGGACCGTCGCGACCAGCCCCTCGTTCGCCTCCGCGCCATCGGTCAGGGTGGGGTCCTCGGGGTGGTCGATGATCGGCAGCCCGAGCGCGCCCGCATACGCCAGCGCGTTCCGCAGGATCGCCGCGGACCGGACCGGCGCCCCGTCGTCGCTGAAGCCGACCACCCCGTCGTCCGCCAGCTCCCCGATCGCGGCGAGGGTCTCCCCCGCCCGGCCGGTCGTCACCGCGCCGATCGCGAGCAGCTCGACCGGCGATCCGGACGCGGCTGCGGCGGCGCGGATCCGTGCCAGCACCCCGGGCTCGTCCAGCGTCGGCGTCGTGTTCGGCATCGCGCAGACCGTCGTGAAGCCGCCGTGAGCGGCGGCGGCCAGGCCGGTCGCGATCGTCTCGGCGTCCTCGTTCCCGGGCTCGCGCAGGTGCGCGTGCAGGTCGATGAAGCCGGGCGCGACCACGACGCCGGTCGCGTCGATGCCGTCGGCATCCGCGCCGTCGAGCCACGTGACCGCCTCGAGGATCCCGTCGCGGACCACGATCTCGCCCGGCCCCTCGCGACCGGCCACCGGGATCGACCAGCCACGCCCGCCCGATGTCGAGGTCCGTCACCTGGCGGCCTCGGCCGCGCCGACCGGGCTGTGGGTCCCGGCCAGCAGGTAGAGCAGCGCCATCCGGACCGCGACGCCGTTGGTGACCTGGTCGGTGATGACCGAGTTCGGGCCGGCAGCGACGTCGGCGGCGATCTCGACGCCCTCGTTCATCGGCCCGGGATGCATGACCAGCGCCCCGGGCTTCGCCTGCCGCAGGCGCTCGGCGGTCAGGCCGTACCGCGCCGCGTACTCGCGCAGCGACGGCAGCAGCCCGGACGCCATCCGCTCGCGCTGGATCCGCAGCGCCATCACGACGTCCGCGTCGCGCAGCGCCTCATCGACCGAGGTCGTGACGTGGAAGCGCCGCCCGGCCGCGGCGCCGCGTCCCGCCCACGCCTCGAACCCGCGCAGCAGCGTCGCCGGTCCGCACAGCCACAGGTCGGCGCCGGCCGCGGTCAGCGTCCAGATGTTCGAGCGGGCCACCCGCGAGTGGAGCAGGTCGCCGAGGATCACGACCTTGCGACCCTTGAGCGAGGCGTCGCCCAGATGGGCGCGGATCGTGTACAGGTCGAGCAGCGCCTGCGTCGGGTGGGCGTGCCAGCCGTCGCCGCCGTTGAGCACGGACCCGCCGAACACCTCGGCGGCCAGGTAGGGCGCCCCCGACACCGAGTGGCGGACGACCAGCATGTGCGCGCCGAGCGCCTCGATCGTCCGGATGGTGTCGACCAGCGACTCGCCCTTCGACACGGACGAGGTGGACGCGGCGATGTTCACGACGTCCGCCGAGAGGTTCTTGGCCGCGACCTCGAAGGAGACCCGAGTGCGGGTCGACGCCTCGTAGAACAGGATCGTGACCTGGCGGCCGCGCAGCGCCGGGACCTTGGCGATCGGCCGCGCCAGGACCTCGCGCATCGCGTCGGTCGTGCGCATCACGAGCTCGAGGTCGGACGCCGACAGCGTGTCGACGTCGAGGAGGTGGCGGTGCCGCCAGCCGACCGGCTGGCTCTCGGGAGCGATGTCGACCGACGGGATCGCCGGGATGGCGTCCGGGTCGACCACCAGGCTCACCCGACGGGCTCGGTCGCCACGGCCGGCGTCGGCGACGCCTGCCGCTCGATCTCGACGACGTCCTCGCCGTCGGTCTCCTCGAGATGGACCTTGACCAGCTCCTCGCGCGACGTCGGCACGTTCTTGCCGACGTGGTCCGCGCGGATCGGCAGCTCGCGGTGGCCGCGGTCCACGAGCACCGCCAGGCGGATCGCCTGCGGCCGCCCGAAGTCGACGAGGGCGTCCATCGCGGCGCGGATCGTCCGGCCCGTGTAGAGCACGTCGTCGACCAGCACGATCGTCCGCCCGTCGATCCCCGACGGCAGCTCCGTGCCCTTGACGATGGGCTGCTGGGCGACCATCGAGAGGTCGTCGCGGTAGAACGTGATGTCCAGCGCGCCGACCGGCACGACCGCACCCTCGTGTTCGAGGATGGCGGCGGCGATCCGTCGGGCGAGGGGGACGCCACGACGCTGGATCCCGATGAGCAGCAACCCGTCAGTGCCGGCCTGCTTCTCGACGATCTCGTGAGACAGGCGGGTCGTGGCGCGGCGGATCTCATCCGCGGTCATGATCTGACGGCCGCTCATCGCTCCTTCCCGGCCTCTCTGGGCCTCCGGACCGGCCTCACGGGGCCGCAGTTGAAGGGACGCGGACAGGATACCGCGCGGAGCGCCCGATGGGTCAGTAGATGTAGACCGTCACCGTGGTCGTCCCCGAATACGACGGACAGCCGCAGATGGCGAAGAAGTCCTTCTTGTCGAGGTCGATGATCCGGGCGGGCGACTGGGGGCCGTAGTCGTTCACGACCCGCTGGACGCATCCACCGCCGCCGCACACGATGATCACCGTGCCGCGCGGCAGCCGCATGGCGGTCAGTCCCGCGTTGTAGAACGTCGCCGTGCCCTTGAGCGTCGACTTGGGCGGCTTGCGCACCGAGCCGCGCGAGGGGTCCGGCTGGTCGAGCGCGACGCGCTTGCCGGGTGCCGCCTTGCGGGCTGCCCCACGCTCGATGAACGAGGCGTCCCGCGTGACGACGCCGTCGGCCGCGGCGGCCGCGTCGAAGCCGTCGATCGTGATCGGCGGGCGCGCGTCGGATGTGTTCGGCAGTGGCTGGAGCGCGCCGACCGGGACAGGATCGATGGGACGAGGAGCCCCAGAACCCGCGAGGCCAGGAAGCGCGCCCAGGGCGAGGGCGGCGGTGAGCACCGACCCTACGACCAACCTGCTGGGTCGCATGGGAACGTGACGATACGCCGGTCCGGGCCATCGCGCACGCCCGAAATCCGCCGGAGGTCAGCGAACGACGACGACGTCCTCGCCGGGCGCGCTCTCGACGCTGCCGACGCCGTCCCCGGACCACGCCACGATCTGCACTCGGCTGCCCTCGGCATCCTGGCCGTGCGGCGTGACCCACGCCAGCCGTCCGTCGCCGATCGAGAACCCAGGCAGTGCCGGCACGTCGGTCGGAGCGCCCTCGGGCCGGCGGAGCGTCCCCGTCTCTGGATCGAGGTGGAACAGGCTCAGGCGGCCGATGGTCGGATCGGACGGGTCGGCGGTCCACACCGCGAGCCACGTGCCGCTGTCGTCCCAGCGGACGTCGAAGTCGCCCATCTCCTGGCGCTCGCCGGCGATGGGCGTCCCGGTCGTCGCCGGCGCGTCGTCAGCGGGCCAACGGATCAGGCGCAGGCCGCCGGTCGCCGGGACCGTCTCGAGGCCGGACGCGTCGGTGCGGACCGTGCCGTCCCAGGCCACGGCATAGCGGCCGGTCGGGTCGAGGTTCGGGCGCCAGAGCGGCACCGACAGCTTCGTCTCGGCGCCGCTCGCGGGATCGATCGCGAGGGTCCTGGCCGACACGTCTGTCGTCGGCGAGGCGCCCTCGTCGGGGCGGCTCGCGAGGATCCGGTCGCCCTGCCAGGACGCGAAGACCGTGCGATGGTCCGTGGTCAGGGGCCGCGCGGACTCGTCGCCGACCCGCCACACGTAGACGTCGGGGCCGGAGGAGCCGTCCGACGGGCGGGCGGAGAACGCGAACCAGTCGCCGTCGGGCGAGAACGCGGCAGCCTGGCCGACCACCTTGACGCCGCTGGCGATCGCGAGCGCGGTCGCGACCGTCGGCTCCGGCGTGAGCGACGGCGCGGCCGAGTCGGTCGGCTCGACCGTCGGGGACGCCGTGGGAGTCGCCGTGGGAGTCGCCGTGGCACTGGGCGTCGCGCTCGGGGTCGGGCTGGCCGTGCCGGCGCTGGCGGTCGTGGTCGGGGTCGCGCTCGCACCCGAGCTGGCCGTCGTGGGACGCTCCGACGGAGCCGTCGGCGTCGGGGTCGCGGTGGGCTTCGGCGTGGCGGTCGGCGTCGGCTTCGGCGTGGCGGTCGGACGGGCGAGCTGGGTGGTGACGAACACCTTGTCACCGCCCTTCGGGTCCGAGCCGACGACGATCGCGTGCTGCTGGTCCGGGGCGTTGATGATCGTCTTGGGCGATGTCGCCAGATCGAGGACGTGCGACGGGTTCTCACCTACGGCCGCACAGTCCGGCTGGTCGCTCGCCGGGCAGACCTCGTTGACCGTGGCGTGGTACGCCTGCGTCCCGTCGCCTGTCGTGGCGACCCAGCCCACGTCACCCGCCTCCACCGTCATCGGCGTCGCCGCCGCGGTCACCGGTCCCTGGCTCGCATCCGCGGCGGTCGTCGGACCGGATCCCTGGATGCCCGGCCCGGACAGCCAGCCGCCGGACATGGCGGTGGCGCCGAGCACGACCGCGACCACGGTGATCCCGCCAAGCATGCCGATGGGGATCCGGAACCCGCGGCCGGCGCCCGACGCGGTGAGCGGGCGGCCCCGGCGCGCGGCTTCCTGCTCGATGCCGGCCGCGGTCCGCGCCCACAGGTCGCGGGGCGGCTCGGGGGCCGTCTCGCGGAGACCGCGCAGGGCGAGCTGGTCGGCGGTGTAGGCGTCGGCGACGGCGCGGCACTCGGCGCAGCCCGCGAGATGCTCGTCGAGCCAGGCGGCCTCGGCCGGCTCGAGCGCGGCATCCATCCGCTCCGCGGCCCGGACCCGGGCGCGCTCGTGCGGGGACGACCAATGGTCGGGACGGCGCGGCACACGGGCGAGCCTCATCGTGGCTGCCCGCTGGCGCCAGGGAGCGGACCGTTTTCGGCGGCGGTCTCGGCCTCGCGTTCGGCGGCGAGCGCCTGGCGCAGGCTCTCGCGGGCACGGGTCAGGAGGGCGCGCGCCGCGACGTGGCTCACGCCGAGTGCGGCCGCGAGCTCGACGCCCGTGAGGTCGTGCAGCTCGGCGAGCAGCAGCGCCGCGCGCTGCCGTTCGGGGATCCGCTCGAGTGCCCGCTGCATCGGCGCGGACAGCCGCGCGTCCATGACGAGGTGCTCGGCGGACGGGGCTGCGCCGCGCGATTCACCGGTCCACGGGAAGAAGCGGACGATCTTGCGTCGCCGGATCTCATCGAGGGCCACGCGATGGGCGATCTGGTACAGCCAGGCCCGCGCGTTCTCCGGCTTCTCGAGCGTCTCGTAGTTCTTGTAGGCCTTGATGAAGGCGTCCTGCGTCATGTCGGCCGCGACCTCGGGGTCGCGCATCATCCGGAGGAGGTACGCGAAGATCTCGTTGCGGTGCTTCGCGAACAGGGTCTCGACGAAGAGGGCGGCCTCATCGCGGTCCCACGCGCCGCTCACGCTGCGCCCCAGGCGCGGCCGGATGCCCGTCGATCCGGTGAGCGCGTCGCTGAGGTCGGCGAAGGGACGGTCGATGGCCACGTAGGCTCCGTGCGGAGGATGGGACGCGGCACGCGACGGTGTCGGGGCGCGCTCGCAAGCCCAAGGACGACGGGCCTCCCCCCGGTGTGACGCGGGCGGGTGCCCGGCTCGACGCCGTTCAACCCGTCGCACCTCCGGCGGCGTCCACCCGGCCCAGCAGCTCCTCCACGGCGTCTTCGGGTGAGACGGGGTTGACCGGCAGGCCGGTTCCCAGCTCCAGCCCGGCGATCTCGCGCAGGCGCGGGTGGATCTCCCAGTGCCAGTGGTAGGTCGAGTCGACCTGCTCACGCAGCGGCGCGGTGTGGAGGACGAGGTTGTACGGCGGGCCATCGAGGCTGTCGGCGAGCCGAGCCAGGACCTGGCGGAGCGCCTCGGCGGTGGCCGCGATGTCGGCCGGGCCGATGCGCCCGAAGTCCGCCTCGTGGCGGCGGGGCACGATCCAGACCTCGAACGGCGAGCGGGACGCGTACGGGGCGAAGGCCACGCTCCCGGCGTCCTCCCAGACGAGCCGGTCCGGCCGCCGGACCTCGTCCCGGACCAGCCGGCAGAACGGGCACTCCCCCTCGCGGATCACGAACCGGGCGGCCCCGCCGAGCTCCTCGGCGATCCGGTGCGGGATCTGCGGGAGGTCGTAGAGGTCGAGGCACAGGTGATTGGTCCGCGCCCCGGCCTGGACGCCCCAGTTCTGGACGACCGTGAGGTAGTCGGTCTGGGCGGTGGCCTTCGCGGCGGCGACCTGGTCGCGCGCTTCCGTGAGCAGCCGCTCGATCAGCTCGTTGCCCACGAGATGGAGCGCGCGGTGCTCGCGCGGCGGCGCCACGATCGTCCGCCAGCTCCCGGTCGCGCGCGCCTGCGCCAGCGACACCTGCGCCAGCCCGTGGTCACGGTCCAGCTCGCGCGCCTCGTCGTCCGTGCCGACCACGTGGAACGCGTAGTCGCGCAGCATCCGGACGCGGACGCCATCGCCATCGGGGCTCTCGCAGTTGGCGCAGCCGAACAGCCCGTTGTCGAGGCTCTCGGCAGCGCGCGCGAAACGGTCGCGGTGGAACTGCCGCTCCACCATCGTCGCCACCCACCACCCCGTGATGGGGTCCTTGCGAAGCTCGAAGAGGCCGCTGGGCATGGCTGGCCTCAGGCCGGCTCGCCGGGCTCGAGCTCGAGCGGAGCGGCGATGGCGGCGGCGAAGGCGTGGGCGAAGGCATCGGCGGCGCGGGCGACGGATTCGGTCGTCGGCGAGGCGTCCGGGTCGCCGCGCTCGCGGGCGATCGAGGTCGAGATCGTGTCCGGCATCCCGCACGGGTCGATCAGATCGAAGTCGTCGAGATCGACCGTCACGTTCAGCGCGATGCCGTGGTAGCTCACGCCGCGCTCGATCCGAAGACCGAGGGCGCCGATCTTGCGCGGTGCCGGACCATCCGGGTCGCACCAGCAGCCCGGGTGGCCGTCCCGGCGCGCGGCGACGACGCCGTCGGCGGCGCAGGTCGCCACGAGCGCCGCCTCGAGCGCGCGCACGAACGGCCGCAGGAGCAGCCCGCGCTCGTGCAGCGCGACGATCGGGTACGCGACCAGCTGGCCGGGGCCGTGGTACGTGACCTCGCCGCCGCGCTCGACGCGAACGACCTCGATGCCGCGGCGCTCGAGGTCCGCCTCGCTGGCGCGGATGTGCGAGGGATCGCTGTTGCGCCCGAGCGTCAGCACGGCCGGATGCTCGAGCAGCAGGAGCTGGTCGCCGATCAAGCCGTCGGCGCGCTCGGCGACGAGCCGTTTCTGGAGTGCATGCGCAGCCCGATAGCCGCGCCGGCCGAGCCAGCGGGCGACCAGCGGCGACCCCGCGGCGGGGACGGTTTCACGTGGGGCGAGGACGGTGGCATCCACGACGGCACGATAGCAGGGCCCACGCCTCGGGCCGTCGGACGGCGAAAGATGGAACCTTTTCGCCGGTGCAGGCGCCCATACAGGGTGAAGGTCCGAGCCATTCGGGCCGACGAGGGGAGCCGACCGGTGGACGACCTGATCGAACGCGCGATGAGCGGGGATCGCGAGGCCTTCTGCGACGTCGTCGAGGCGAGGATCGATCGCTGCTACGCGATCGCCATGCGGGTCCTGCGGGACCGCGATCGGGCCGAGGACGCCGTCCAGACCGCCTTCCTGCGGGCGTGGCAGGGGCTGCCGCGGCTTCGGGAACCCGCCCGGTTCGATGCCTGGATGTACCGGCTGCTCCTGCGCAGCTGCTTCGATGAATCGCAGCGGCATCGGGCCGCTCGCGCCGCGTTCCGGATCGTCTCGATCGACGTGTCCTCACCGGACGGGTCGGCCTCGATGGCCGACCGCGACCAGCTGGACCGCGCGCTCGCGCGGCTGCCGATCGCGCAGCGGGCCGTCGTGGTCCTCCACCACTACCAGGGCCTGCCGCTGACCGAGACCGCCGATGCGCTGCGGATCCCGCTCGGGACCGCGCGCTCGCGACTCCATTACGCGCTCCAGACACTGCGCGCCGCGGTCGAGGCGGACGAACGCGGGTTGGTGCCAGCTCGTCGAACGGCATGATCGACCTGCGCCGCTTCCTCCGGCTGCTCGACGTCGTGCTGACCGAGGGACCGACGAGAGCGCCCGAGGAGGTCGTCGCGACGGTGGTCGCCGCGGTGCGGGTCGCGCCGCGCGAGCGGGCGTCGGTCGGGTACGTACGGCGGGGGCTCACCGAGCTGGCCTTCGCCGGTATCGCGATCGCGGTGCTGGCCGCGGCCGTGATCGCTAGCCGCTGAAGGCTCGCCCCGCCTGCGTCATGCGGCCAGGGCCTCCAGCAGCTCGTCCCAGGCCGCCAGGTACGCATCGACGTCCTCGTCCGCCGCCGGGACCGAGCACACCGGCGCGGCGCCGACGATCGCCTCCCAGACCCCGCGATTGGCCAGCCAGATCCGGATCAGGCGGGTCAGGAGGTCGTCCTGGCAGCGGCGTCCCTCAGCGGCGTCCCGGATCGGGTCCGCCTGGAAGGTGTAGCCCGCCCTCGGGCCGAGGTGGTGGATGTGCCACGGGAGGCCGTGGCGCGCCACGCCGGCGCGCATGCCGTCCGCGAGCCTCGCACCCAGCCGTTGGGTGCTCGCGTACGCCTCCGGGGTCAGGATCTCCGTCAGCACGGCCCGCGCCGCGGCCATCGCGAGCGCGTTCCCGAACAGCGTCCCGCCGATCGCGATCAGGTTCGAGCGCTCGCCGTCCGGCCCCTTCGCCTGGCGCAGCACCTCGGCGATCTCGTCGGTCATGCCCCACGCGCCGAACGGGACGCCGCCCGCGATCGACTTCCCGCACGTGACGAGGTCCGGCCGCAGGTCCCACGCGGCGGTGAGCCCGCCCGGCCCGACGACCTGGGTGTGCGTCTCGTCGATCGCGAGGAGCGTCCCGGTCTCGCGGGTCAGGCGGCGCAGCGCGTCGTGGTAGCCGGGGTCCGGCAGGATCAGCCCGAAGTTGTTGGTGAGGGCGGGCTCGGTCAGGACGACGGCGATGTCGCGCCGCTCGAGGGCGCGCGCCATCGCCTCGGCATCGTTGAAGGGCACGAGCACGGTGCCGTCGGGCGCGGCCGCCGGGACGCCGCGCTCCTCCGGCACGTTCCGCCCGCTCCGTCGTCCAGCTCGACGAGCGACTGGTCGAAGTGCCCGAGGTAGTGGCCGTCGATCAGCAGGACCTTGTCGCGGCCGGTGACGACCCTGGCGACGCGGATCGCCTCCGTGTTCGCCTGGCTGGCCGACGAGGTGTACTGCCACTTCGGCAGCCGGAACCGTGCCGCGAGCGCCTCCGACACCACGATCGCATCCTCGTCCGGGAGGAGGAACTGGTTGCCGCGCGCCATCCGGTCGCTGACGGCACGGACGAGCGGCTCCGGCGCGTACCCGCAGAACATCGACATGTCAGCGATGTTGAAGTCGTGGTACTCGTGCCCGTCGACGTCGGTGAACCGGGCACCGCGGCCCGCGACGATCCACGGCGCCTCGTGGTGGTAGCTGCTCATGTGCCACGCCATCGGGACACCGTTGGGCATCGAGGCGCGGGCGCGCTCGCGGAGCGCCATCGAGCGTGGATGGGCGGCTCGAAAGCGCTCGTCCTCCGCGTTCTTGAGACGGCGCACGAGGTCGCGGTCGACGGTCGGCTGGGCGGGTCCGGGGTCGGGCATCGCCCTCGATGGTAGCCGCGGGAACCGCGCTGGATGGACGCGTGTCAGCGCACGGGCCGCCCCTTGACACCCCCGCCTCACTATACGTATACTCGTACGTATAGATACCTCGCCCGCATGGAGTTACGATGTCCTCGTGCCGAACAAGACGATCTACGTCTCCGACGGAGACCTTCCCCTCTACCAGCGCGCGCAGGAGCTCGCGGGCGACAACCTCTCGGCCGCGATCGCGGCGGCCCTTCGACGGTATGTCGAGGTCGAGGAGGGCCGGCGCGAGGGCTACGACGAGATCATCGTCCGGGTCGGGCCCAGGCAAGGGCCGCAAGGTCCGCTTCACCGGCGTCCTCCTCGGCGAATGGACGACCTCGTCGAACGGCCGCTACGAGACCTTCCGGGTCTACCGTGGCCGTACCGGCAAGTACGTCCTGCATGTCGAGCGGAGTGCCGACTACTCGATGGTCAATGCGGAGGGCAAGCCGGCCGGCTGGCGCGGGTATCTCGGGGTCGGCGACGTCAGCTACGGCAACATCCCGGGCGAGTCGACGCTCGAGGTCGTCGCGTCCGCTCGAGGAGCTCCGCGACAAGATCCCGCCGCAGCTCTACGACAGTGTCGCTGCGTTCGCCAAGCAGCCGGCCGTGGAAGACCTCGACATCTGACGCTCGCCCGCAGCTCGCCGACGGCCGGGGAGGCGTGGCGTGACGACCATCGAGCCGCGGACCGCGATCCAGGTCGCGGGGTTGCGCAAGTCGTACGGCCAGCAGCTCGTCCTCGATGGCATCGACCTCGAGGTCGCCGAGGGCACGGTCTTCGCCCTCCTCGGGCCGAACGGCGCCGGGAAGACGACCATGGTCCGGATCCTGTCGACCCTGATCTCCGCCGACGGCGGCGAGGTCCGCATCGCCGGCCACGACATCGCCCGGGAGGCCGACGCGGTCCGGGCGGTCATCGGGGTCACGGGCCAGTTCTCGGCCGTCGACGGCGCTGTTCAGCGGCGAGGAGAACCTGCAGCTGATGGCCGACCTGCGCCACCTCGGCAAGACGGCCGGGCACCGGCGCGTCGACGAGCTCCTCCAGCGGTTCGACCTGGTCGAGGCAGCCGGGAAGCCGGTCAATACCTACTCGGGCGGCATGAAACGGCGGCTCGACCTGGCCATGACCCTCATCGGCGACCCGCGGATCATCTTCCTCGACGAGCCGACCGCCGGCCTCGATCCGCGCAGCCGGCGCGGGATGTGGCAGACGATCCAGGAGCTCGTCGCGGATGGCGTGACGATCTTCCTGACGACCCAGTACCTGGAGGAGGCCGATCGACTCGCCGACCGGATCGGCGTCCTCGACCACGGCGTGCTGGTCGCCGAGGGCACGCCGGACGAGCTGAAGCGGCTCGTGCCCGGCGGCCACATCCAGCTGTCGTTCGCCGACGCGGTGGAGCTCGACCGCGCCGCGATCGCGTTCGATGGGGCGGTGCGCGACGAGGAGTCGCTCACGCTGCAGATCCCGAGCGACGGCGCGATCGGGTCGCTGCGGGCCATCCTCGACACGATCGAGGCCAACGCGATCGACGTCGGCGAGCTCTCGCTCCAGACCCCCGACCTCGATGACGTCTTCCTGTCGCTCACGGGCGACCACGACCAACAGCAGGTGACCGTCCGATGACTGCGTACCCGTTCGCCATCGCCGACTCGGCGACGATGCTCCGCCGGAACCTCCGCCGGATGCGCCGCTACCCCTCCCTGACCTTCTTCGTCGCCGGCATGCCGGTGGTCTTCCTGCTCCTGTTCGTCGTATCGTGCTCGGCGGCACCCTCGGGGCCGGCCTCGGCCTGCGGTCCGGCGGCCGCGCGGAGTACATCGCGTACGTCGTCCCGGGGATCCTGCTGATCACCGTCGCCGGGGCGGCCCAGGGCACGGCCATCTCGATGGCGATGGACATGACCGAGGGCATCGTCGCCCGGTTCCGGACCATGGACATCGCCCGCGCGTCGGTCCTGACCGGCCACGTCATCGGCAGCGTGATCCAGACGATGATCGCGATCGGCGTCGTCATCGTCGCCGCGGTGCTGATCGGTTTCCGCTCGACCACGGGTCCGCTCGAATGGGCCGCGGCGACGGGGCTGCTGGTCCTGACCGCGTTCGCGATGTCGTGGCTGTCGGTCGCCCTCGGCATGTCGGCCAAGAGCGTCGAGACCGCGAGCAACCTTCCACTGATCCTGGTGCTCCTCCCGTTCCTCAGCAGCGCGTTCGTCCCGACCGATTCGCTGCCGGACGGGATCAGCTGGTTCGCCGAGCACCAGCCGTTCACCCCGCTGATCGAGACCGTGCGCGGGCTGCTGCTCGGGACCCCGATCGGCTCGAGCGGCATCGTCGGCCGTCGGCTGGTGCGTAGCGATCTCGGTCGTCGGCTACGTCTGGGCACGCCGGCTGTACGATCGGGACCCGGCGGCCTAGCCGGCCCGGCGGTCGCGGGGTCGCGTGGGCGGCGGCGGTGCCTCCGGGACGGCCACCGGACGGTAGCCCGACTGCTCGAGCGCACGCCCGTATGGATCGCCGACGACCACGGGGGTCGGTGACGTCCCGGCGACCATGGGCCGGGCCAGGTCGCGGGCCGCGACCATCCGCTCGGCGTCGTCCGCCCGGCTCGGCGCCGCGGCGGACCCGATGTCCGTCGAGACGACGACGGCCGGCGCAGCGCTCGGACCGCCGGACGAAGGCATGCCGCCCCTCGGATAGGGCTGGACCTCGCCGACCTGGGTCTTGCCCAGCATGCGCAACAGGATGGCGGTGAGGGTGTCAGGGTCGTCGTCGAAGTCGCCGTGCCCATGCGCGGCACAGCGGTTGACGGCCGCCGGCTCGTGGTTCGGCCCGATGACGACGCTGCCCGGCCCGCCCATCAGGTCGCGGAGCGTCCCGGTCGTCCCGCTGGGGAGCCTGACGGTCATCGGCAGGTACTTGGACAGGCCGACCATCGGGACCTCGGCGAGCGGGTTCCCGTTCGCATCCCGCCCGAACGGGCCATCGCGCTCGAGCGAGCGCGCCACCAGGTACAGCAGGGACTTGTGATACAGCGCGACCGGGGGCCCGGGGCACTGGTCGGCATCCTCGGCCGCGTCGGTGAGATCGAAGGTCGCGAACCGCTTCAGGCGCCCGTTCTTGAGCGTCGGGAGGACGGTCTGCGCGAACTCCTGGACCGTGATCGCGCCGCCCATCAGCTGCATCGACTCGACCGACAGCCCCGCCGCCCCCAGCCGGCGCAGCGCCGCGGCGAGCACGACGGACCCCGCGCTGTGTCCCACGAGGTGGAAGCGGACCTCGCTCGAGTGGCTCTTCGCGTACTGGCTCAGCTGCTCGACCAGCAGCGTGACGCCGGGGTCCGGCCCCGGATCGCGCCGGTTCCAGTCGATCGCGGCTGCCGGCTGGCTGAGCGGCCCTGATGCGTCCCGGGCGTTGGTCTTCATCTCCTCCCAGAGCGGCCCGAAGCGGCGTGCCTTGTTCTCGATGAGCCGGTCGATGGCCTCCCAGATGCCATCGAACGGCCCGCCGAACGGCAGGGCGTCGCCGATCGTGCCCTTGAGGAACGAGAGGATCGTGGAGAGCGCGCCGCTCTCCCAGACGATGTGGACCGGGTAGATCCGGTTGGCCAGCCACCACGAGATCATCCGGTCGGCGACCCGGATGCCGCCGTCCTCGTCGACGAGGCCGCCGTGGGCGTAGAGCACGACGTGGCGCGTCAGGTCGCCGCTGTCCTTGACCCAGCGGTCGTGCTGTCGGCCCATCTCGGCCACGAGGTCCTTGATCTGGCGCGGGCTGGACTGCGCCTTGCCACCGGCCGATGGCAGGCCGCGCGCCTCGACGTCCACCACGTACTTCGGCAGACGGGCGAGGTCGGGGCCGACGGTGGAGATCACGCCGTTCCCGGCGGGCACGGTCCACTGGCGAGGACGGACGAACAGGGTCTGGGGCACGCCGGGCCGGGCGACCCAGGCGTCGTAGGCGTTGTCGAGCCAGTCCTCGTATGGCAGCGTCGCGTAGCCGTTGTGGCCCCAGCCCGTGCCCCACGAGTTCTGGATCAGGAAGCCGACGTCGTTGTAGCCGGCGATCAGGAAGGCGTGCCCACCGAGCGGGGCGGTCGAGCCCGACCGGTCGATGACGCTGATCCCCTTGCCGCCGTCCTTCGCATACTCGTGAGGCGTCCGCCAGCCCTCGTGGATCGCCGCCGAGACCGCGATCGCGTTGAGCTCGCCGACCGCCGACTGGAGGTCGTCGATGCGCTGCACGTTGACCCGGTAGTAGGCACCGAGCGGGACGTCGGCGCACTCGCGCATGAAGGCCGGATCGGTCAGGTCGCGGCCCTTGCTGCGCGGCCCCCAGGAGGCGGCCTGGCAGACGCCGTGCCGATGCCAGCCCTTGAACGCGCCGCGCAGGGACGACCCGACATCCGCGGTGCCGGGGAACTCGTCGTAGCGGCGGGCGAGGGCGTAGAGCATGTACGGGCTCACCAGGGTCGTGGTCTGGCGCGGGGCGCCATGCGCCGGCGCCTTCGCCGGGACCTCGGCCCGGACCGTGTCGATCAGGCCGGCGACGGCGTGGCCCGTGCAGGAGTTGCCGACCTGGTCGAGGATCGGGACTCCGGCGCGGTGGTCGAGGGTGGACGGGAGGACCTGCAGGCGCGGCCGGTAGACCAGGTCGCGGTCGTCGAACGGATCCGGCAGCGCGTCGGTCTTGAACGTCCGGGTCCCGATCCGGACCTCGGCGGGAACATGGGAACGGGCCATCGGTGCAGCCTCCGCACTTGGGATACTCGATCGGTCCAGCCTAGGACGGCGGTGTCATGTCGGCGTCGCGGCGTCGTATGCTCGGCACCGCTCGCGCGATCGACCGGCGAGGACCGAACGCCATGCACCTGCGCCCCGGGCACCCGGCATGTCCCTGAGCGAGCCGCCGCTCGGCGGCCTCGAGCCCACACCGATCCGACAAGGTGGTCCACCCGCCCGCGCGGTGATCGGTGTCTTCGTCGTCGGCCTGATCGCGGTGGTCGGGATCGGCGTCTTCGGGCAGTCCGCGACGCCACCGACACCGGATCGGACCGCGACCCCGTCGATCGCCGCGGTGTCCTCGCCGACCCCAGTCGCCCCGCCCACGCCGACCCCCGCGCCAACGCTCCGTACGGGCGGCTGCCAGACGGGCCTTGCCCCGATCACGGAACCCATCCCGCGCCACCCGCGTCCCCTGCAGCCACCACCACTCGTCAGCGTCGCGGCGGGGGGCGGCATGGCGTCCCAGGTGATCGCCTCGGGCGATGCGTTCTGGGCGTTGGGCCCAGGGTCCTTGTCGAGATGGGACCCCACCGGTCGCATGACCGGGCAGTGGGATTACCTCGACGACACGACGTTCGGGTCGTACTCGATCAGTCCAGCTCGGGGCGGCGGGGTCTGGCTGATGGGCCTCGGCGACATCCGCTGGTTCGATGGCGAGACCTTCGCGGACGTCATCCCGTCCCCGACGTCGTCGGGGGACCTGTCCAGTCTCGTGGAGGCCCCGGATGGAGCCGTCTGGGCCACGACGTACCAGAAGTCGCCGCAACGTTGGAACGGAGTGGCATGGGAGGCGCTCTGCGACGACCGTGGCACGGCTGGCGATGGGTCGTCCAGGATCGCGATCTCGCCGGACGGGAGCGTTTGGGTCATCGGAGGTGGAGACCTCGTCCACTTCGACTCGACCGGCGGGACGCTCGGGTCGGTGCCGATCCCGCAATACGGTCGCGACCAGCCGAATGCGATGACCGTGTCGGCCGACGGGTCGGTCTGGGTGGCGTCGTCATCGCTGGTGCAGCGCTTCGACGGCCAGTGGACCAACATGTCTGGCGCAGACAGCCGATCGTTCGGCGCGGGCTCCCTGACGGCAGCCGACGACGGCTCGGTCTGGGCGGTGACCGGCTCGGCCGACGGCTCCTGCTGCTCGAACGTCGCGCGGTTCGCCGGGACCGACACGCAGATCTTCACCTCGACGGATGGCCTCGGCGACGCGGGCCGTGACATCGGCATCGGATCCGTGGCCGTGCGCGGAGCGGACGTCGTCGCGACGACCGGCCTCGGCACGTATCGGATCCCGGCCGCCGGATCGGACTCGCAAGCCTGGAGCGCGTTCGGCCCGGCGCCGACGACCCTTCCCGACCCGTCTTCCGTCGCGTTGATCGTCGCCGACGGGAAAGACAAGGTCGTCGCGGCCGCGTGGGATCGGCTATGGGAGGTCCGCGGCGGGGACTGGATCGCTGCTGACCCTCCCGGGCTCGCGCCGGGCTCCAGCACCGTCGTCGGCCTGGACCGGTCCCGCGACGGTGCGGTCGTCGTCGCGACATCGGCCGGCGCCTTCGTCCGGACCGACGGGCGATGGGCGACGCTGGAGCGCCAGGCGACGATAGCGGTCGCGTTCGACAGCAGCGGTGCGTGCTGGGTCGCTCCCGGCGGCTCGGATCCGAACACCGGCGACACCCTCAAGGAGCACGCGCTGTACCGGTTCACCCGGGAGGCGGGCCGATGGGTACGATCCGTGGTCGCTGTCCCGGCGGACGTGACGTCCATCGAGGCGGTCGCCATCGGCCCGGATGGCGATGTCTGGCTTCGAGGCATGCGCAGCGACATCGCGTCCCTCTGGCGGCGGCACGGGAAGCGATGGACCCTGGTCCCCCCGCTGCCCGGCCCCGACGCGTCCTGGTCCGGTCGCAGGATGGCCGTGACGCCCGGCGGGGATGTGGTGATGGCTGCCGGGGGCAGCGGAAGCGACCAATCCGTGCTGGCGTATCGCTTCGACGGGACCGCCTGGTCGTCCATCAGGGCGATCGACGACGCCGCCAGCTATGGATCGAACGACGTCGCGGCCGCGGCCGACGGCACCACCTGGGTCTCGGCGTGGGGCAGCGGCTTGACGGCGATCGGTGGCCCGAACGGCGACCTGCGCTTGCCCGGCGCGTCCGTCTCGGTCGCGCTGGATGCCGACGGCACGGTCTACGTCGTGGGTCCATCGGGGATCTATCGCGTCCGGCGCTGACGGGCTGCTCGCGGTGCCGGGTCGCGTCACGCACGCCGTTCATGCGGCGCGGGCTGCCGCGTTTCCCTGGATCCGCTGAGACGCTGTGATGACGGCCCTTCCGTACGGTAGCGACGCGCTGCTGGAGCCATCGCCATGAGACTCGGTCACCGGAGGCTGCTTCGGATCATCGTCGCCCTCGGTCTGGGATCTGCGCTCTGTCTTTCCGCCGGGACTCGCCTGTCGCCATGGGTGCGGGCGGAGTCGCCGACGGTGATCCCATTCGAGAACGACGGGTCGACGGTGCGACCGGGCGATGTCGTCACCGACCAGTACGCGAAACGCGGGATCACGTTCAGTGGACCGCAGGCGTTCGACTTCTCCTCGACCAAGGGCTTCGCCCACAGTCCCGATGTCGGGATCGTCGTGCCGTACACCGCGGAGTTCTGCACGACCCCGAGCCTCGTGCTGACGTTCGCGGCACCGTCGCGCGGGTCAAGCTCTGGTTCGGACACCAGGGGGGCTTCCGGTCCTCGGACTCGCTCGACCTCGTGCTGTTCGATGCGAATGGCGCATCGATCTCGAAAGCCGCCCAAGCCCTGACCGCGGATGGCGGGCCTCAGCCGATCTCGACGCCGCTGGAGGCATCGGATCCCAGCGGACGCACCGTCCGTGCCGAGGTCTCCACCGAGGGGAAGGTCCCGATCTGCGAGCTCGCGTTCGACGACGTCGAATTCGACCTGGCACCGACGCCTCCGGACCTGGCGATCACGGGCGTCATCGGTTCGCTCACCGACACGACGGTCTCGCTGGCGGTCGCGGTACAGAACCTTGGCGGGCGGTCGTCGCTGCCGACGACGGTGACCGCGGTCGGACCGGGCTGGGACTCGACGATCGGGTCGCTCGCGGCGGTCGATCCCCAGAAAGAGACGTCGATCGTCCTCACGTTCCCGATCCCGCAGAACGAACGAGGGCTGACGACCGACTTCGATGTCGTCGTCGACGCGGCGGCGGCCGGCGATCCGAACGGAGCGAACAATCAGGCGATCGGCCAGGTGGCGGTCCCGGTGGTGGCGACGGCGAGCCCCGCGGCCCCACCGAGCGCGACGGCGGTCGCTCTGGCGACCACCGCGCCGACCGCGCCGGCCGCACAGACCACGCCGGCCGCGACGCCAGCGGTCAGTGCGGTCGGCTCGACCGACGGGTCGACAGGCACGACGATCCTCGCGATCGGGATCATCGCCACGATCGCGGTCGTGGGGACGGCCGTGGTCATCAACGTTCGACAAGGCAAGGACAGCGTCAAGGGCCGCGTTGACCCGGAGCACGCCGAGCTGACGGTGAACGACGGGGATCGGAGCGTCACCGTGAGCAGCGACGGCGCGCACATCGATCTCCACGCCGAGGACGCGGACCCTCCCAATTCGTGCAAACCAGGGGATTGGTACTGCAAGCGGGCGGCTGGCTTCGATCCGCGCGAACGAAGCCTCTCCGCGCTCAGTTGGGGCACGCCGTCCAAGCGTGGATGGGACGTGCATCCTTGGCCGCCCGAGGCCATCCGACGGTCTGATGCGCTCCTGCGTCGCGCCGCATCGGGTCAGGACTCGAGCGAGGTGGCCACCCAGATGCGCGTCCTCGCGCAGGACCTCGCCGACGGCATCGTCACCGCGCTCGCTCGCAGCGATCGGCCTCGGATCAGGGTGGTGGCGAGCATCGAGGGGTCGACCGCCAGCGGAAGGTTCACGGCGTACCACTGCTCAGCCGTCGATCCAGGGGGCTCGCTCGGGAAGTTCGCCGAGGCCGCCCACATCTCCGCCGAGGTCCACGATCAATTCGACTACCCGGTCGCCGATGTCCGGGTCGTCGAGCCCCGATCAGCGGCGAGCGCGATGCTCACGGCCGAAGTCGAAGCAGGCCTGTGGAGGCTCGCCGGCGAACTCTGACGACTCGACTCGCTCAGCAGGCAGAGGCCAGCAGACGGCCTACCCGCGCGGAGACGTCCCTCGTTCGAAGGACCCGACAGGAGCGACGGCGGCCGGGTCGAGCCGGGTCGACCGGATGTAGATCGACGGCGCCGGGGCGAGCCCGGCCAATGGCCCCTGCAGCGGCGCCTCGACGGCCGCCAGCAGACGCGGCGGGATCACGTGCTTGATCCGAGCGGAGCGGAACAGGGACACGGCGCGACGGGCGTCCGGCGCGAAGCCGGTCGCGCGGAGCTGCCCCTCGATCGTCGCTGGCTGATGCGCGAAGTGTCCCGGGAGGTACTCGTGCGGCTCCAAGGCCGCGGGCGACCATCGTTGGCGACCGGTCAGAAAGCGGACCGAGGAGAGCAGATGGTGGCGGTTGGGAAACTCGACGATCAGCGATCCTCCGGGCCGCAGCACTCTCCCGATCTCGCGCAGAACGAGCGTGGGATCGCGAAAGTGGACGAACAGGCGCACCGCGACGGCGACGTCGATCGTCCCGGTGTCGATGGGCATGTGCGTGGCATCGGCCTCGATGATCGAGATCCGCCGGTCCGGGCTGACGCGCTGACGCGCCGCCTCGACCATGGCGGGCGAGGCATCGAGCAGCGTGACGGCGTCGAACTGGCGATATTCGTCCACGAGCCGCCCGAACCCGGCCCCGACATCGAGCAACCGGCCGCCACCCGCCGGTAGCAAGGCGCGCAGCGGCGATCCGGTCGCATGCATCTTCGTAGGACCGCTCGGCCCAGAACGTGTCTCGATAGGAGAGGTCGTAGATCGGCGGCGCCAGGTCCATGGGCGCCACTCTCTCCCGGGCAGATGAATCCCCGATGAGCGATGGCCGGTGGTGGCACTCGCTCGGGGCGATCTCCGGACGCTATTGCGCGTAGATGACCGCCCGCCACCACGTGTCACCCGTCGCCTCGACCGTGATCGGTACGGCTGCACCGATATTCTCGTTGAGACCGCCGTTGGCGACGCAGGAGCTGGTTAGCGCGTCGGATGACCATCTGACCGTCGCGCTCGAAGGGCCGATGCATTGCAGGTAGAAGGCTGCGGCAGCACTACTGCGGTCGAGGTTCACGACGTAGGAATGGACGGCGGTATCGCCCGCCACCGCCTCGTGGGAGCCCTTGCCAAGCACCGCCGTATCGGAGGCCTCGAACAGGCGGTCGGCGATCAGCGTGTCGAGACTCGGCAGGGCGTAGGCGCGACCTGTCGTCGGCATCGACTCCGCGGGCGCTGCGTATCGGCCATCGGCGGGCGTCGCGAGATCGGACGCAGGCACGAAGCCCGCGAGCGCCCCGTCATGGAGCGTCGGAGGGCTGCCATCGAGTGGCGCCATGACCGTCCGGAACTGGGAACCCCCACGATCGATGAAATAGGCCACGACCGCCGAATGGTCCGGGAATTCCCCCATCACGCCGACCGACCGCCAGTCGGCGGCACGATCCACGGTCGCGGTCAGATCCGGGCCCGTGCCTCCGATCCGCGTCAGCACGACCTGTGTGCCGAGAGCATGGTCCAGCGTCAGCCAGTAGCCACCACCGGTCCCGAAGTCGGCGGCCAGCGCGTGGTCGCCGCCGACGGGTCGCCAGATCGTCTGCGTGCCGTTGGCGTCGACGAGTTCGACGCGGCCATCGTTACCGCCTGCGCACTCCACACCCACTCCATCGGCACACACCTGGAGGGTCGCCATGCCCGGGCCGAACTGGCCGCCCCGGTACGGAGCGAGGGCGACACCGGGCACCGGTTCGCTCCCGTCGAGCGGGATCGTCACGTAGCCTCCGGCGCTGTTCGAGCTGATGAATCCGCGCCCGTCCGCGGTCCAGGTGATGGATGGCCCGTCGGGGCCGGGCTCGTAGCCCTGCAAGCCGACTCGTCGCGTCGTATGGGCGTCCGGATCGACGACGACGAGGTCTGGACCGGCCGTCTTCGCGGCGAGGAGGCCGGTCGGACCCCACGACGGTCCGAGGTCGACCGTCGCCCCGTCGACGACCCACGGGGTCGATGCCAGGTCGCGCAGGTCCACCAGGATCAACGAGGACGGGGTGTTGTCGCCGTTGACGGCACCGAGGGCGAGCCAGCCGGACTCCGAGACGGATGCGCCGAGGCCCAGCACGAGCTTGTGTCCCTGGATCGGATCGGGCATGGTCCTCAACAGCAGCTCGTCACCGCCGGGTCGCACCGCGACGAGGTCGACGCTGTGACGCGTCCCCGGCGCTGCGCCGCACGTAGATCGCGGTGTACGCAGACGTCGTCGCCACCGTTCGGGTCGGTTGCACGATGCTCGCGTCGTCGGAAGGCCGGACCAGGTCGTTCGTCGTTGGCGTCGGAGACCGCCGGCTCAGGCTGCCCACGGCGGTGACCGAGACCAACAGGGCCGCGGCCAACCCGAACATCAACAGGTGACGCGACCTTGAGGCGTGCCTGGCACGCGACCAGAGACTCGTCGGCCGCATCGCCGCCTCTGCGATCTCCGAGGCGGGCGTCGGGTCGATGGCACCGTCGACGTAGCGTTCCATCTGGTCCGCGACGCGTCGCTCGAACGGGGTCAGGGCCTTTCGGTCAGTCATCGCCAAGGTCCTCGCGGAGTCGGGCCATGAGTCGGGACAAGCGGGTCCGGACGCCGGATCCGGATATCCCGCAGGCGGCACCGATCTCGTCGGCCGTCAGGCCACCGAGGTAGCGCATCGCCAGGAGCTGGCGGTCGGCCGGACGCAGGCGGTCGAGCGCATCACTGAGGTCGAGCCGACCCGACGAGGTCGCGACGATCGAAGCGGACTCGCCCTCCGGATCGACCGGTGTGAGCTCTCGCATCTGCCGTCGTCGACGCGCGCGCACGAGCTGACGGGCCTCGTTCGTGGTGATCGCGATCGATCCACGCACGGAAGCGATCCGGCTCGCGCACGGTCGGCAGTCGCTGCCATGCCTTGATCCAGGCGATCTGGGCCGCATCGCGGGCGGCGTCGATGTCTCCGGTGACCGCAAAGGCCATCCGAACGAGCTCGGGGTGATGCCGCTCCACAAGCTCGGTGAACGCCGCGCGGTCCCCGCCCCTCGCTCGAGCGAGCAGGTCGTCCGCTCCGGACGGGATCGTCTCAGCTAGCACATCCACACCAGGTAGATGCCGGTCGGGCGTCGAACGTCCCACGGCTCGTGCGTCGACCGAAATATACGGCCGGCGTGGCTTGGTTCGGCCATCGCGAAGCTGCCTTGACCCTCGAGCGAGAGCGATAAGCCAGGGATCAGCGTCGGCGAGATCCGCAGCACGTAGCGGCTGAGCCTTGTCGCGCTCGTTTTGAGAGTTCTGATAGCTCGACGGGCTTGCGACGACTAGTTGACCAAGCAACTAGCTTGCGGGAGGCGCAGCGTCGGTCCGCCTCACGCGCCCATGCTAGTCGGCGGTTGCGCATTTGCCGCCATCCCCTCCGCCAGGGTGCTCCATCTTGAAGATAGATCCGGCGAGGCCGACTGAAGCGTCCATGTGATGACCGCTCGATCGCGTCTGGACCGCGAACATGGTGGCAAGTCCGTCAGAGGTCCCCGAAGAGCACATGAGCGCAGAGGAAGTGGAGCGTGCGATGCGTGGCGACCACGACGCGTTCGCCGCGCTCATCGGAGAGGCGACCGACCGCCTGTACGCGCTCGCCAGCCTGATCCTGCGCGACACCGATCGAGCCCAGGATGCGACCCAGGAGGCGATCGTCCGCGCCTGGCGGGAACTCCCGAGGTTGCGCGACCCGGACCGCTTCCACGCGTGGTTGCGCCGGATGGTCGTGAACGCCTGTTACGACGAAGGCCGGCGGGTTCGTCGACGGGCCGAGGTCTCCCTCGTCCACCTCGCCGATCGCCAGGTGCCCGATCCAACGTCGACGCTGGCCGAAGCGGACCGGATCGAGCGCGCGTTCCGTCGGCTCCCCCTCGATCAGCGGACGGCCCTCGTCCTGCACCATCACTTCGGTATGACCCACACGGACATCGCCGAGACTCTGGGCATCCCGATAGGGACCGTGAAGTCGAGGCTTCGATACGGGACGGCGGCGATGCGCGCGTCACTCGAGGCCAATGACCGCGCCGCCTCGGTTTCCGCCGGCGGGAGGACGGCATGACACGCGAACGATCCAACCCCGATCCTGCCTCGGTCCTCGAGGCCTGGATGGACGCCGTCGCCCCGACTGCGGCGCCCGACCGCCTTCTCGAGGAAGCCTTTGCGCGGACCGTCTCGACGGGTCAGGTGCGGGCCTATCCCTGGGACTGGGTCGCGCGTCGAGCGCGATTGCCGCGCGGGTCGGTGCGACTGGGACTGGTGGGCGTCGTCGCCATCCTCGTGGTCTCGATGGGCGTGGGGCTCCTTGGCGGCGGCTCCGGCGTCGGTCCGGGGCCGTCACCCAGTCCAACGCCGTCACCCAGTCCAACGCCGACGTCCACCGGCTCGCCGGCCGCCAGCATCGGCTCCGGCGGTGTGCCCGTGGCGGGCGCGCGCGTCGTGTTCGGCGTCAAGGATGACGTGGGGTCGAACATCTTCTCCGTGCTGCCCAATTTCTCCATGCTGCCCAATGGCATCGACCGGCGGCAGCTGACGAGCGGGCCCGGCAACCACCTCTGTGCCGCCTTCTTTCCGGACGCACGCGAGATCGCCTATTGCTCCGATGCCAGCGGCGCCTTCGAGATCTGGACCATGGAAGCGGATGGCACGAAGCCGACGCAGCTGACCAAGCTGGGCGGACGGGCGCTCTTTCCCGACGTATCGCCCGACCGAACGACGATCGCGTTCAGCGGTACCGAGGGCAGCGATCCGAACACCGAGGTCTACCTCGTCGATCTCGCGACGGGCTCCCGCCTCGTGGCCCTCACGAGCTGTGCGAACGGCACCTCTGGCTGCGCCAACGAATACCCGGCCTGGTCGCCGGACGGGAAGCAGATCGTGTTCGTTCACCGGGACGACATCGACGCCTCCGGGAACGGGGTCAACCAGCAGGTCTGGGTGATGGACGCCGACGGAAGCCATGCCCATGCCCTGACGACCGGCCCGGAACCGAAGGACCAGGTCCCGGACTGGAGTCCGGACGGCATGTCGATCGCGTATGCCAGTGGCAATGGTGACAGTGAGGGTATCTGGGTGATGCGTGCCGACGGTTCGAAGCCCCGGCAGATCAGCGGCTGCGTGGCCGGTGACGCCACACCATGCGCGGCCGGGAGCGACTTCGGACCGGCTTGGTCGCCCGACGGCTACAGCATCGCGTTCGTGCGCAGCTACATCGCGATCGGCAAGGACGATCGTCCGATCTTCTTGATGGCCGCCGACGGGACCGAACAGTGGCGAGTGTCGCCGGACCCCATGCTGGCGACGGTGCCGGCTTGGCGGTGAACCCGCGGCGGCGCGAGCCAGATGTGGACCCTGCCTGACCCCTGCGGGAATCAGCCCGGGCTCCAGCCCTGCCGATCGCGACATCCAGCCATCACCAGATCGTGCCGACGCAGGCTGTCCGGGAGGGCGAGCCTCGCCCTCGCTGCCTCGAACCTCTTCGGCGGATGTGGAGCCGTGAACCCGCAGTTAGATCGGATCAAGCGTCGGCGAGCGTCATGGTGACGAGTGGCACGCGGGCAAGACAGTCCGCGAGCCTTCCGTCACGGAAGGACACCCGACCGATGCTTCGTTCCCACCTCATGCAGCGTCGTGCCTTGCTCGCGATCGCCACGATCACCCTCGCCGCCTGCGGGAGTGGCGCCAAGCCCGCGGCGACCGGCGTGCCAGACGCCACACCGGCAGCGGCGGCATCGAGCCCGGCCGTGTCCCTCGTCGCGACACCGGCCGCGTCGTCGACCGGCTCGCCCGCCGCCAGCATCGGCTCGGCCGGCCCGCTCCTGCCCGGCGAGCGGATCGCATTCGGCGTGCAGGCAGCAGACCGGAAATCATCCGACGTCTACTCGATGCTCGCCGACGGGACCGACCTGCGCAAGCTTTCGAGCGGTACGGGCAATCACCTCTGCACGTCGTTCTCGCCCGACGGGAAACAGATCGCGTATTGCGCCGATGCGAGTGGCGCCTTCGAAATCTGGACGATGCGGCCGGACGGCTCCGAACAGACACAGCTGACCAAGCTGGGCGGCCGGGCACTCTTCCCGGACGTCTCGCCCGACGGGACCAAGGTCGCGTTCGGAGGTAACGAGGGCAGCGATCCGACCACCGAGGTCTACGTCGTCGATGCCGCGACGGGCACGGGTCTCGTCGCGCTCACGAGCTGTGCGAACGGCAAGGCAGGTTGCGCCAACGACCTCCCGTCCTGGTCGCCCGACGGGAAGCAGATCGTGTTCGTCCACCAGGACGACATCGACAGCGCAAACAACGGTGTCAACGAGCAGGTCTGGGTCATGAACGCCGACGGCAGCCACGCGCGCGCCCTCACGACCGGGTCAGAGCCGAAGGACCAGGTCCCCGACTGGAGCCCCGACGGCAAGAGGATCGCGTACGAGAGCGGCAACGCCCCGAACCAGGGCATCTGGGTGATGGGCGCCGACGGTGCGAACCCGCACCAGCTGAGCGGCTGCCGCCAAGGCGACGCCTCGCCGTGCGCGGCCGGCTCCGATTTCGGAACCGCCTGGTCGCCCGACGGCAAGAGCATCGCCTTCCTGCGCAGCCTGGTGGGTGTCGGCACGAATGCCCGGCCGATCTACGTGATGGCCGCCGACGGGACCGACCAACGGATCGTGTCGCCGGCCGACATCCTCGCGACCGTGCCAGCTTGGCGGTGACGAGCCGTCGGCGCGGGCAACGCCCGCGCCGTGTGCCAGGTCGTTCATCTACGTGGGGGATACTCCCGACACCAACAACTTCACGCTCCCGGTGTCAGTCACAGGAGTCGAGGTGCAATGCCGCAATGCCGTCCTCAGCTGCGACATTTCTGGACTCTGCGCTCGACTACTAGCGACGGGCGTGGTCCGGCAAGCCGGGAGTCCTGAGAAATACGTTGCTCATGCTCCGGGCGAGATGGGTGCGTCGTAGCGCCAGAAGCCAAGGCCGGCCGCCGATGGATACCCGATCCGGGGTGCGATACCATCAAGACGACTCCCGAGCGGGAGTAACTCAGTTGGCAGAGTGTCAGCTTCCCAAGCTGAATGTCGCGGGTTCGAACCCCGTCTCCCGCTCCATTCCCCTCCCCTAGCCCGACACCGCCAGCTCCGCGACGTGGTCGGCGTAGTGGCGATCGGGACGGAGACCCAGCCGGTCCTCCAGACGGTCCAGGTCGAGGACGAACGGCCACGCCAGGTGGCTCACGGTGTAGGTCGTCAGTGGCGGCGATGCGTCCCGCCGCGTGACCCGATAGGCGGTCTCGAAGGCGTGGGCCGCCGTCCAGGCCAGTGGGATCGGCAGCCGGACGATCCGCGTGGGCTTGCCCATCGCCGTGAACGCGGTCTCGAGCAGGTCGGCCACACGCACCGGCCGGGCGTCGGCGACGTTGAGCGGCCCGCGCGCGTCCGGATGCGCGAGCGCGGCCTCGATGACGTCGACGAGCGAGTCGACATGCGTCACCGACATCGGCTGCCGACCCCCGCCCGGGAGGAGGAGGCGACCGCGCCGGCGGGCGGCCACGAGGCGCGGCAGGAGGGTGCGGTCGCCCGCACCGTAGACGGCGTGCGGACGGAGGATCAGCGCATCGGGCCGCTCCCGTTCGAGCAGTCGCTCCTGATCGGCCTTCGCGCGCCCGTAGGCGCTCCGATAGCGGTCGACCGGCGCCTCCTCCTCGCGTGCCGCGAGATGGCCCCGGAACGGGTCGTAGACGGACGCGCTCCCGACGACGATCAGCCGGGCGCCGCCGCATGCAGCGATGAGTCGCCGGGTCCCGTCGACGGTGACGCGCTGGAACGTCGACTCCCGGCCCCAATCCGCCACGTGGGCCGCGGTGTGGACGACGGCATCGGCGCCGTGGAGCTCGGCCGGCGGCGGCGCAGCCGGATCCCCGAGATCCCACTGGACGTAGGCGCCGGCGTCTGTGGTGGACGCGGTCTCCCGACGACCCGTGCCGACCACCTCGTGTCCGGCGGCGGCGAGCCGGCGCGCGACGTGACCGCCGATGAACCCGGTCGCGCCGGTGACGACGACCCGCATCAGACCGACTCTGGGAGGGCCGGGTCGATGGGCGCACCGTGGCCGAGCTTGCCCGCGGCGAGCGCGACCAGGGCTCGACGGTCGACCTTGTCCGACCGGCCGGAGCGAGGCAGTCGATCGACCGACAGGACCGCGTCCGGCCGGGCATGCGCGTCGAACGGCGTGTCCGGACCGCGGATGACGCTCCACGTCCGCTCGATGGCGGCAGCGCCGGAGACGCCCGCCGTGGGCACGACCCACAGCACGACCCGCTCGTCCCCGATCTCGTCCGGGACCCCGACGAGGGCCGCATCGACGAGCCCCGCGCGCTCGACGACCGCCGGCTCGTACAGCCCTGGATAGATGTTCTCGCCGCGCCGGATGAGCATCTCCTTGCGCCGGCCGAGGAGCACCAGCCGCTCGCCGTCGAAACGCCCGATGTCCCCGGTCGCGACCTCATGGACCGGCGCCTCGCCGAGGTAGCCGGCGGCGAGCCCGGGCCCGCCGATCCAGACCTCGCCATCTGAGGCGACGCGGATCCGGGAACCCGCGATCGGTGTGCCGACCAGGTCGCCCTCGCGCTCGTCGTGTCCGACGCGCTCCTCGCCGCGCACGGCCGCCACCAGGAGCATCTCCGTCAGGCCATAGATGCCCCAGGCCTCGGCGCCGGCCGGCAATGCGGGCAGGATCCGTCGCAGCGCCACCGAACGGATGGGCGCGGTCCCGAGGAAGAGCCGACGCAGCGACCGAGGCACCGCACCGGATGCCGCCCAGGCCACGGCGGCATGGGGCGCCAGCGCGAGGTGGGTCAGCGCCGGGAGGGGCCGCGCCGGCGCCCCGCCGGCGCGGCCGCGGGGCGGAACGACGACCGCACCGCCCGCGAGCAGGGTCGGTACGACGAAGTTCGGCGCGGACGCGAGGACCCGGGCGTCGGGATCGAGGTCCGCAAGGTCACGGACGGCACGAACGCTTGCGCTGACGCTCCGCGAGGTGTGGACCACGCCGCGCGGGCGGTCGGTCGTTCCGGAGGTGAACACGACGAGGGCGGGGTCGTCGTCCTCCCATCGCGCGGCCGGCATGGAAGCTGCGGGACCGTCGATCCGACGGGCGCCGCGCCCCAACGACCGGCCCGTGACGAGGATCCGATCGCTGAGTCGGCGCGGGTCGGGCAGGTCGCTCCCCAGCATCCGGGCCAGGGTCCGGCCCGCCCGCGTCGACGACAGCAGGTGCACGCCGGGATCGACGAGGACGGCGCCGACGTCCGCGGCCCGGACACGGGCCGTCAACAGGTCCGGCCGGACGCCCGGGTCCAGCACCACGACCCCGACACCGGCGCGCAGGCATGCCAGCAGCCAGGCGATGCCATCCGGTGTCGGTCGCACTCCGAACGCGACGCGGTCGCCCGGCAGTAGCCCGGCCGCCGCGATCGCCCCACTCCGCTCCGCGACCCGTCGGAGGAGCTCCCCGTAGGTCAGCAGCGGGTCGTCCCGGGCATCCACGAACGCCGGCGCCGCGGGCCGCCGCGACGCCCGGGCTTCGAGCTCGTCCAGCAGCGCCTCGATGGTCACGCCCGGCGGACGACCAGACGCGCATACGACGGGAAGAGCACGTGCCGCGCCGGGCGTCGCTCGACGATCGCGAGGTCGCCCTGGGCGCGAAGCATGCCGAACAGGGCGCGCAGCTGCGCCTTCGCGAGCAGGCTGCCGAGGCAGAAGTGGGGACCAGCCCCGAACCACAGGTGGCGCAGGTCGCGGTCGAGGGGTTCGCCGATCGCGAGACCCTCCGGGTCACGGCCGTGGAACAGCGCCGGCGTCCGGGTCATCCCGTAGACGGAGAGGAGGACGCGCTGGCCGCGGACGAACCGATGGCCGCGGACCTCGGATGCCTCGGCACAGCTGCGGATGATCATCGGACTCGGGGTGACGAGGCGGAGGCACGCATCGATCGCCGCATCCAGCGCCGCGGGGTCGTCGGGTGGGATCCCGGCCCACGCGCCGCTGTCGATGAGGAGGGCCAGCGACCTCGGGAGCCCCGAGCTCACGGTCTCGGTCCCGGCGAGGATGATGATGACGACGAGCGCGGTCGCCTCGTCGTACTCCAGCCCAAGGCGCACGGAGCCGCGACAGGGCCGAATCGCCCTGCGACTCCCAGCCCGCGCGTGCCCCGGCCGCCAACTCCGCGACGAGCTCGGTGGCGTGGCGCTTCCGGTCCGCCTTCACGCCGTGCCTCGCGGCGTCGGCGGTCATCGCCAGCAGCTCCTCGCCGACGCGGTAGATCCGCAGGTATCCCTCGTCGCCATCGGCCGGGTCCGGGGCGCCCAGCAGCGCGTAGGCCGTGCGACCGGAGATGACGCGGATGAGCCGCACGAGGTCGACACCCTCGCCGGCGGCGAGCCGCGCCGACGCGTCGGCGATCGGGCCGGCGGCGGTCTGCTCCGCCAGTCGGCCCGCAGGCCCGGCCGCAAAGAGGTCCGCGAGCATCCGGCGCAGCGCGGCATGGTCGGGACCGTCCATGTTCAGCAGGCCGCGTGGGCCCATGACCTCGTCGATCAGCTCGCCGTGCGTCCCCGGTCCGACGGTCCGGAAGCGCTGGTCGTCGAGCAGGATCTCGCGCCCCACCCTGGCGTCGTTGACGAGGACGCCGAGCCGCCCGAGGGGGACGACCGCGAACCGTCCGGTCAGGCGGAGCAGCGCGAAGAACACGGGATCGGCCGCGAGCCAGACCCGGCTCTCCCACCACGCCGCCCGGATGCGCCCCACCCGGGTCGGGCCGGGCAGCGCGGGCTCAGCGGACATCGACCGGACCGACACGCCCGCCGTGGTCCAGGTACCAGCGCAGGATGCCCACGAACCCATACGCCCGGAGCCGGCGGATCGAGGTCGGGTTCACCGCCCGTGGGTTCGTGCCGATCCGGGGCGTGACCCGCCGCACGCGGTTCATCAGGGCCCGGTCCTCGTGGACCTCCTCCATGCGACTCCGCGGGAAGCCGCCGGCGGCGAGGTAGGTTTCCGCGCGGATCGCCAGGTTCCCCCCGGTGCACAGCTGGAACGGAGCGAGATACTGGCGGCCCTGGTTGCTGGGCCGCCAGCGGCCGACGAGGTTCGCGGCCCACCCGAGCACGCTGATGAGCGTCGTCTCGCCCGGACGGAGCGGCGCCTGGTCCCGGCGAGGGACGGGCTTGCCGACGACCAGGTCGAGACCCCCCAGGATCGATCCCCGCATCTCCGCGGTCCACGCCGGGATGGGCGTGGAGTCGGCGTCGGTCCGGGCGACGATCGCGGCACCCTCGGCGATGGCGAGGCGGACGCCCGTGTCCGAGGCCGCGCCGACGCCCTTCTCGGGCTCGTGCACCAGCCGGCAGGCGACCTCGGGATGTGCCGCGCTCCAGGCCCGGACGACCTCGACCGTGGCATCGCGGCTGCCGTTGTCGACGACGCACAGCACGAAGTCGGCGAAGGTCTGCGCGCTGGCCGCATCGAGGGCCGCGCCGATCCCCTCGGCCTCGTCGTAGGCGGGGATCACGACCCACATGGGGTAGTCGCCGGGAACCAGGGTGTCGACGCGACGGTCTTCGAGCCGGAAGGGCGGCAGGGGGACCAGGGCATCGCCCAGGACCGGCTCGAACCTCGGCTCCACGGGCGCTACAGGACGAACGTCATCGCGGCCACGCTGATCCCCGCGCCGAGGCCGATCCAGATGACGCGATCGCCCGGCTTCACGCGGCCCTCGGCCTTGGCGATGGCGAGCCCGAGCGGCAGCGTCCCGGAGCTGACGTTGCCGAACGTGTCCACGGTGAGGATCAACCGGTCCATCGGCAGCCCGGTCTTGGTCACCAGATCGCCGATGAACGGGATCGCGACCTGGTGGGCGCAGACGATGGCGTAGTCGTCCCAGCAGGTGCCCGTCTCCGCGAACAGCCGCGTCAGGTACGAGTCATCGATCTCGAGGAACGCGTCGCGGAGCGCCGTCCCGTCGCCCTCCGAGTAGTAGTGCTCGCGATCGAGCTCCGGGTGGCGCGATCCGCCGCCGGGGACCTGGACGATGCGCCAGTGGGTCGATGTCGCGTGGTGATCGGTGAAGTCGATGCCGCGGCCGTCGTCGGCGGCCTCCATGACCGCCGCCGTGCCCAGGTCGCCCATCGTGTAGCCGATGAACGAGCGGCGCAGCTCTCGCAGCGACCCGACCTTCCAGCGCGTGACGAGGGTCGGGGTCTCGCCGCTGACGACGAGCGCCCGCCTGGCCCGGCCGGTCTTGATGAACGCCTCGGCGATCTCGGCCCCGTTGATGAAGCTGTTGCAGGCGTTCTTGGCATCGAACGCCGGAGCGTTCACGCCGAGGCCCTCGGCGACGATGTGCGCGGTCGCCGGCTCGATCTGGTCGTGCGAGGCCGAGGCGAAGACGAGGAGGTCGACGGTGTCCGCGTCGACGCCGGCGTCATCGAGCGCCACCCGACCGGCATCGATGGCGAGGGTGCTCGCGAACTCGCCCGGGCCGACCATGTAGCGACTCCGGATCCCGCTGATCGCCTCGATCGAACCCGAGGGGAGCGGGATCCGGCCAGATGCCTCGGCGATCCGCGCCTCCACCTCGAGACTGGTCACCAGCCGCGCCGGGGTCGCGTAGCCGACTCCGGTGATGGCCGCGCGGACGCCGACCTGGGCAGCTGGGGTCATGGCCCCTCCCGATGGTGTCCTTCCGCCGGAACCATACAGGTCCCGCATCTGGGAGACGTCCCGCGACGCCGGCCGTTACGACACCGTCCCCCGGTGCCGTCGCGCACCGGGTTCAGGGCGGTCCGGTGAGGACCGCCGAGATTGGGGCTGGTCCGGGGCGGTCCGGGGGCCTACCATCTGGACCGCGCGCGCCGGATCGTCCTCGTGCCCGTCGATCGGCCCGCCGCCAGATCCTGAGGTCCGCCGCCCATGGCTCGAGGGGGTTCGTCCGACCCGTCCATCCGACGGTCACGGCATCGCGCGGCATCGCTCGCCGCGGTGGTGTTCATGCTCACGGGTCTCCTGCCCGTCGCCGCGGTCCTGCCGGTCGCGGCCGCGGACCCGGCCCCGGCCCACCGCTTCCTGTCCGACGGCGGGACGACGAGCACGGGTGGTTCGAGCGGGACCTCGGGGAGCAAGTTCGCCACGGCGTCGAACACGCTGAGCGGCTTCAACGACACGACCGTGTGGACCGGCCTGACCACGCCGACGTCGATCCGGTTCTCGCCGGACGGTCGGGTCTTCGTCGCCGAGAAGTCCGGCATCATCAAGGTCTTCGATAACCTGTCCGATACCACGCCGACGGTCTTCGCGGACCTCAAGACCGATGTCGACGACTACTGGGACCGCGGCCTGCTCGGCATGACGCTGGACCCGGACTTCCCCGCCAGCCCGTACGTGTATGCGCTGTACGCGCGGGACGCCTTCCTGGGAGGAAGCTCGCCGGTCTGGAACGACACATGCCTCGACCCGCCCGGCCCGAACACGGACGGCTGCCTCATCAGCGGTCGCCTCGTCCGCCTGACGATGACCGGCGGGGTCGCGACCGCCACGAAGATCCTCATCGACGGCTGGTGCCAGCAGTTCCCGAGCCACTCGGTCGGCGACCTGCGCTTCGGGTCGGATGGCGCGCTGTACGTCACCGGCGGCGATGGCGCGAGCTTCAACGAGACGGACTATGGCCAGCGCGGCGGGACCCGGGGCGGGACGATCCCGGTCGCCAAGAACCCGTGCGGCGACCCACCGACGGGATCGGGCGGCACGCAGACGGTGCCGACCGCGCGCGGCGGGGCATTGCGCGCCCAGAGCTCGCGGCGCCCTGCCAGCGAGCCGGTCCTGACCAATGGCGCGCTGCTGCGGGTCGACCCCTCGACCGGCGCGGCCATGGCGACCAACCCCACGATCGGGAGTGCCGACGCGAACGCTCCAGCGGATCGTCGCGTACGGCTTCCGTAACCCGTTCCGATTCACCATCCGCCCCGGCACCTCCGAGCCCTGGGTGGGCGATGTCGGGTGGACGGACTGGGAGGAGATCGACCGGATCGTCAACCCGCTGTCGTCGACCGTCGCGAACGCCGGCTGGCCGTGCTACGAGGGCAACGGGCAGCAGAGCGGGTACGCGGCCTTGCCCCTCGACGCCTGCACGAGCCTGTACGCGAACCCGACCGGTCTGTTGGCGCCCTACTACACCTATAGCCACGGATCGCAGGTCGTCAACGGCGAGGTCTGCCCGTCGGGCAGCTCCTCGATCTCCGGCCTCGCGTTCTACCAGGGCGGCTCCTACCCGGCCGCCTACGCGAACTCGCTGTTCTTCGCCGACCATTCGCGCAACTGCATCTGGTCGATGAAGGTGGGCAGCAACGGTCTGCCGGATCCGACCAAGATCTCGACGTTCATCTCCGCGGCGTCCAACCCGGTCGACCTCGAGACCGACCCGAACAGCGGCGACCTCTTCTACGTCGACTTCGATCTCGGCGCGATCCATCGCGTCACCTTCGCATCCGGCAACCAGGCCCCCACCGCGGTGATCACCGCGACCCCGCCGTCCGGTCCGTCCCCGCTGACCGTCGCGCTCGACGGGTCCGGGTCCACCGACCCCGAAGGGGCCGCGCTCACCTACGCGTGGGACCTCGACGGCAATGGCCAGTACAACGACTCGACCATCGCCAAGCCGTCGGTGACATTCAGCACTGCGGGCACCCACACCGTCGGGCTCAAGGTGACCGACCCGGGCCTTGCCTCCGGCACGGCGACCAAGGCGATCCTCGTCGACGATGCGCTGCCGCGCCCGGTCATCGATACGCCGGCGGTCGGCCTGACATGGAAGGTCGGCGACCTGATCGCGTTCACCGGCCACGCGACCGATGGCCAAGGGGCGACCCTGCCCGCCAGCGCCCTGTCGTGGGCCCTGGTGATCCAGCACTGCCCGTCCAACTGCCACACCCACCAGGTCCAGAACTGGAGTGGCGTGGCCAGCGGCTCGTTCAACGCCCCCGACCACGACTACCCGTCGTATCTCGAGCTGACCCTGACGGCCACGGATTCGTCGAACCGCCAGGCGAGCACGACCCTGCGCCTGGACCCGAGGACCGTCAACCTGACCTTCCAGTCCAACCCGACCGGCCTGTCGCTGGTCGTCGGGACGCAATCCGAAGCGGCGACGCCGTTCACCCGGACGGTGATCGTCGGGTCCAACCAGGGCGTGACCGCGGGCAGCCCGCAGACATTGAGCGGGACGACGTACGTCTTCGGCTCGTGGTCCGACAGCGGGGCCGCGACCCACGCGATCATCGCGCCCGCCGCCGCCGGCGACCTACACCGCGACCTACGTCCTGGCGCCCCCCGGCACCACGAGCTACCTGTCCGACCTCGCCTACACGGTCACGGCCAACGGCTGGGGCCCGGCCGAGAAGGACATGAGCAACGGCGAGCAGGCCGCCGGCGACGGCAAGCCGCTGACCCTCAACGGGACCGTCTTCGCCAAGGGCATCGGGCGTCCACGCCGCCAGCGACGTCCGCTACACGATGAGCACCTGCACCGCGTTCACGGCCTCGGTCGGGGTCGACGACGAGATCGCCAGCACGCGCGGCTCGATCGTCTTCCAGGTCTACCTCGACAACGTCCTCGCCTACGACTCGGGGACGATGACCGGGGCCAGCGCGACCAAGGCGGTCAGCGTCGACACGACCGGCAAGGCCGCCCTGCGCCTGGTCGTGGCGGCCGGCGCCGGCGGGGTCGACTACGGCCACGGCGACTGGGCCGACGCCAAGCTGACCTGCGGCAGCGGGACGCCGGTCGACACCACGCCGCCGACGGTGAGCTCGACGACCCCGGCCAACGGGGCGACGAACCAGCCGACCGGGACCGCCCCGACCGCCGTCTTCTCCGAGGCGATCGACCAGGCCACCCTGACCACCACGACCTTCACCCTGACCGACCAGACGACCCCCGGCGCGGTGGCCGGCTCGGTCGGCTACGACGGCGCCAACCGCCGGGCGACCTTCACCCCGACCGCGGCGCTGGCCTTCAGCCACACCTACCTGGCGCGCGTCGTGGGCGGCAGCAGCGGGATCGCCGACGTGGCCGGCAACCGCCTGGCGGCGGACGTCACCTGGACCTTCACCACGGCCGCCGCGCCGGACACCACGCCGCCCACGGTGAGCGGCTTCACCCCGGCCAACGGCGCCACCGGGCAGGCCACCAACACGACCCCGACGGCGACCTTCTCCGAGGCCATCAACACCGCCACGCTGACGACGACCACGTTCACCCTGACCGACCAGACGACCCCCGGCGCGGTGGCCGGCACGGTCGCCTACAACAGCGGCAGCCGGACGGCGACGTTCACCCCGACGGCGGCCCTCCAGCCGAGCCACACCTACCTGGCCCGCGTCCTGGGCGGCGCGAGCGGGATCGCCGACGTGGCCGGCAACCGCCTCGCGGCCGACGTCACCTGGACCTTCACCACGGCCGCGGTCGTCGACACCACGCCGCCGACGGTGACCGGCTTCACCCCGGCCAACGGCGCCACCGGGCAGCCGACCGGCAGCGCCCCGACGGCGACCTTCTCGCGAGGCCGTCAACGCGGCCACGCTGACCACGACCACCTTCAGCCTGACCGACCAGACGACCCCCGGCGCGGTGGCCGGCAGCGTCGGCTACGACACGACCAACCGGCGCGCGACGTTCACCCCGAGCGCCGCGCTGACCGCCGGCCACGCCTACCTGGCCCGCGTCCTGGGCGGCTCGACGGGCGTGGCCGACCTGGCCGGCAACCGCCTCGCGGCGGACGTCACGTGGACCTTCACGACCGCGACCGGCACGAGCACCACGAGCTACCTGTCCGACCTCGCCTACACGGTCACGGCCAACGGCTGGGGCCCGGCCGAGAAGGACATGAGCAACGGCGAGCAGGCCGCCGGCGACGGCAAGCCGCTGACCCTCAACGGGACCGTCTTCGCCAAGGGCATCGGGGTCCACGCCGCCAGCGACGTCCGCTACACGATGAGCACCTGCACCGCGTTCACGGCCTCGGTCGGGGTCGACGACGAGATCGCCAGCACGCGCGGCTCGATCGTCTTCCAGGTCTACCTCGACAACGTCCTCGCCTACGACTCGGGGACGATGACCGGGGCCAGCGCGACCAAGGCGGTCAGCGTCGACACGACCGGCAAGGCCGCCCTGCGCCTGGTCGTGGCGGCCGGCGCCGGCGGGGTCGACTACGGCCACGGCGACTGGGCCGACGCCAAGCTGACCTGCGGCAGCGGGACGCCGGTCGACACCACGCCGCCGACGGTGAGCTCGACGACCCCGGCCAACGGGGCGACGAACCAGCCGACCGGGACCGCCCCGACCGCCGTCTTCTCCGAGGCGATCGACCAGGCCACCCTGACCACCACGACCTTCAGCCTGACCGACCAGACGACCCCCGGCGCGGTGGCCGGCTCGGTCGGCTACGACGGCGCCAACCGCCGGGCGACCTTCACCCCGACCGCGGCGCTGGCCTTCAGCCACACGTACCTCGCGCGCGTCGTGGGCGGCAGCAGCGGGATCGCCGACGTGGCCGGCAACCGCCTGGCGGCGGACGTCACCTGGACCTTCACCACGGCCGCCGCGCCGGACACCACGCCGCCCACGGTGAGCGGCTTCACCCCGGCCAACGGCGCCACCGGGCAGGCCACCAACACGACCCCGACGGCGACCTTCTCCGAGGCCATCAACACCGCCACGCTGACGACGACCACGTTCACCCTGACCGACCAGACGACCCCCGGCGCGGTGGCCGGCACGGTCGCCTACAACAGCGGCAGCCGGACGGCGACGTTCACCCCGACGGCGGCCCTCCAGCCGAGCCACACCTACCTGGCCCGCGTCCTGGGCGGCTCGAGCGGGATCGCCGACGTGGCCGGCAACCGCCTCGCGGCCGACGTCACCTGGACCTTCACCACGGCCGCGGTCGTCGACACCACGCCGCCGACGGTGACCGGCTTCACCCCGGCCAACGGCGCCACCGGGCAGCCGACCGGCAGCGCCCCGACGGCGACCTTCTCCGAGGCCGTCAACGCGGCCACGCTGACCACGACCACCTTCAGCCTGACCGACCAGACGACCCCCGGCGCGGTGGCCGGCAGCGTCGGCTACGACACGACCAACCGGCGCGCGACGTTCACCCCGAGCGCCGCGCTGACCGCCGGCCACGCCTACCTGGCCCGCGTCCTGGGCGGCTCGACGGGCGTGGCCGACCTGGCCGGCAACCGCCTCGCGGCGGACGTCACGTGGACCTTCACGACCGCGACCGGCACGAGCACCACGAGCTACCTGTCCGACCTCGCCTACACGGTCACGGCCAACGGCTGGGGCCCGGCCGAGAAGGACATGAGCAACGGCGAGCAGGCCGCCGGCGACGGCAAGCCGCTGACCCTCAACGGGACCGTCTTCGCCAAGGGCATCGGGGTCCACGCCGCCAGCGACGTCCGCTACACGATGAGCACCTGCACCGCGTTCACGGCCTCGGTCGGGGTCGACGACGAGATCGCCAGCACGCGCGGCTCGATCGTCTTCCAGGTCTACCTCGACAACGTCCTCGCCTACGACTCGGGGACGATGACCGGGGCCAGCGCGACCAAGGCGGTCAGCGTCGACACGACCGGCAAGGCCGCCCTGCGCCTGGTCGTGGCGGCCGGCGCCGGCGGGGTCGACTACGGCCACGGCGACTGGGCCGACGCCAAGCTGACCTGCGGCTAGGAACCAGGGCGGCCGGGACCGGACGGCGAGGGCCAGCGGACGCCCGCTGACCGGCGACTCTAGGCGCTGGCCGCCATCGCGACGCCGTCCTCGACCGGCGCCGCCCGGTCGAGGTCCAGGTGGCGCAGGGTCGGGACGAGGACGGCGACCGCGCCGACGACGCCGAGCGTGAGCAGCCCGCCGCCGACGACGCTCGGGACCGTGCCGAAGAGCTTCGCGGAGAACCCGCTCTCGAAGGCGCCGAGCTCGTTCGACGCCCCGATGAAGACCCAGTTCACGGCCGCGACGCGCCCCCGGATCCGCTCCGGTGACAGCACCCGCAGGATCGTGTTGCGGATGATCATGCTGATCCCGTCGGTGACGCCGCTGGCGAACAGCGCGACCATCGACAGCCAGAAGCTGGTCGACAGCCCGAACACGATCATGCTGACCCCGAAGCCGGCGACACAGATCAGCAGCGTCCGCCCGGCGTGCCGGCTGGGTGGCCGCCGGGTGGCGATGAGCATCACGCCAAGCGCGCCGAGCGACGGCGCGGTCCGGAGCAGGCCCAGACCCACCGGCCCGACGTGGAGGATGTCGCTCGCGAAGATCGGCAGGAGCGCGATCGCGCCGCCGAAGAAGACCGCGAAGAGGTCCAGCGCCATCGAGCCGATGAGGGCCGGCGTGCGCGAGACGTACCGGATGCCGCCGAGCAGGCTCTCGAGGAGCGGCTCGCCGGGGGTCTGCTCGGGCATCGGCCGACGCGGGATCAGTGCGAGGCAGACGGTCGAGGTCGCGATCAGGAGGGCGATCAGCCCGTAGGTGCCGGCCACGCCGATGAGCGCGATCGCGATGCCACCGAGCGCCGGCCCGAGGATCCCGCCCGCCTGGCTGACGCTGCTCTGATACGAGACGCCCTGGACGGCCTGCTCGCGCGGGATGACCTGCGCCTCGAACGCGGTATGGGCGGGCCGCTCGAAGCCGGCCGCGATCCCGGTGACGAAGATGACGGCGAGGATCGGCGCCAGGCCGAGGGCGCCGTCGAGGGCGATCAACGACAGGGCGATCGCGCACAGCGTCATCACCAGGCCGGTGGACACGACGATCGTGCGCCGGTCGTACAGGTCGGCCAGGTGGCCGCCGAACAGGGAGAGCGACAGTGCCGGGATGGCCTCGACGAGCCCAAGCCAACCGAGCGCGAGCGGGTCCCGGGTGATGTCGTAGACCTGGAACCCGACGACGGTGACCAGCGCGCTGGCCCCGAGGTTGCTGGTCAGCCGGGAGCCGAGCAGGTACCGGAAGTCGCGCTGCTGGAGGAGTGGTCGGGACGCCGTCACCGGCCAAGCATGGCGGGTCGGGCGTCCGACGTCCGGATGAGGGGTCGGCCCGGGGCGGTCAGGAGCCCCGGGCCGACGGGGTCAATTCCAGGAGTTCTTGACTTCGCGCAGGAATGCCCGCGTGTCCCGCTGGATCGACTGGCTGTTCTTCACGGACTTGTTGTAGGTCACCAGCGTCCCATCCGACTCGTGATAGCGGATGCCGATGCGACAACCCGTCAGGGTGTTCTTGGTGATGATCAGCGAGCGGATGTTGGACCAGACCAGCATGCAGGTGTCCCAGTTCTTGAAGGTGTTGTCGCGGACCCTGATGCGCAATCCGTTGGGATCGTGGTAGGCGTGGAACCCGGCGCCGGCGCCGCCCTGGCCATCGAATGTGTTCCAGGCCACGAGGATGTCACGGACGGTCCCGGCCCCGATGTAGATCCCGTGCTGGGTGTTCGCCCAGTTCGCCCCGCCGTACGCCTTGTTCCCGCTCAGCACGATCCCGGACGTGTTGCCGGTGAACTGGAAGATCGCGCCCCCGTGGCTGACGCGGGTCGGGGTGTTCGGGTCGCCATAGACCGTCAGGTGCTGCACGGTGATGTTGGCCGCGTTGCGGAACCACATGAAGATGGCCTGGGTGGAGGTGGTCCTGAAGACGGGGCGCTCGCCCGGATAGTTCGTGACGACGATCGGCGACGACGACGGGCGCCGGGTGCCGATGATGTTCTCGCCGCTGTACGAATAGGTCCCGCCGCGGACGTACAGGGTGCCGCCGCTCTTCATCTTGCTGATGGCCGCGTAGATGGTCCGCCAGGGGCGAGTGCTCGAGCCGCTGTTCGAGTCGGAACCCTTGGTCGAGACGTAATACTTCCGGGTCGACGCGGCGAGCTGCATGTCCGGTGCAGCGGCCGACGATCCACCGTTGCCGTCCGGTCTGAGGAGGGCCTCATTCGTGCCATCGGCGAGCGGCGCGGCGGCCACGATGAGCAGCACGGCGACCGCTGTGAGGATGGAGATGGGTCCGGGCAGACGACGGCTGCGGGGATCGCTGGGCATGGGGTCACCTCGTCAGTGATGCGGGGTACACCTCGGCCCGTCCGCACGGCGATTCAAGCGGACATGGTGCGTCGCGGCGTTTGGGGGACCGGGGCGACGTCAGTGCCTAGTCTGCCACGGATGACGGCGCTTGACCACCCCCTGATGGGTCCAGGACCCCCACTAGACCGCACCGGACCCTACCGGACCGCACCGGTCGGCAAGGTTGCCGCCGGTCTGGGCTCAGCCGCCGCGGCGCCGCTCCATCGAGATCTGGAGGTCCTGGGAGAGGCCTGTCGCAAAGCCGGCCTCGCTCAGCGCGAGGTAGTACTCCCACATCCGGATGAAGCGGTCATCGAAGCCCTGCGCACGGACATCGTCGAGATGCTCGAGGAACCGCGTCCGCCAGGCGCGGAGGGTCGCCGCGTAGTGCGCGGCGATGTCGTCGACCTCGGTGATGAGCAGGCGCGTGTCCCGGGTGGCTCGCTCGATGACCGCCAGCGACGGGCACAGCCCGCCCGGGAAGATGTAGGTCTGGATCCAGTTCGCGCCGCGGAGCTGCGCGTCGTAGGCGGCGTCCGGGAACGTGATGACCTGGAGGCCCAGCCGGCCGCCCGGCCGGAGCGCCCGGTCGCAGGCCTCGAAGAACGTCGAGAGGTACTCCGCCCCGACCGCCTCGAGCATCTCGATCGAGACGATCGCGTCGTACGTCCCCTCGATGTCGCGGTAGTCGCGTAGCTGGATCTCGGCGAGGCCGTCGAGGCCGGCGGCACGGACGCGCTCGGTCGCCAGCGCGTGCTGCGCCTCCGAGATCGTGATCGACGTCACGCGACATCCGAGCTCGCCGGCGGCGTACAGGGCGAACCCACCCCAGCCCGAGCCGATCTCCAGCACATGCATCCCCGGGGTGAGCCCGGCTCGCTCGGCGACACGGCGGTACTTGGTTCGCTGCGCGTCCTCGAGCGACTGCTCGGCGGTCTCGAAGACCGCGCTGGAGTAGGTCAGGGACTCGTCCAGGAAGAGCCGGTAGAAGTCGTTGCCGAGGTCGTAGTGGGCGGCGATGTTGCGACGACTCCCGCCCTTGGTGTTCCGACGCGCCCGATGCGCCATCGTCCGGCGCAGCTGGAGCGGGAACCTCCACCAGCCCTGCGTCAGCGCCAATGCGGCTCGATTCCGCACGCCCAGCGCGATGAGCGCCACGAGGTCGGGCGAGGACCACAGGCCGTCCATGTAGGCCTCGCCCGCGCCGGTCTCGCCGTGGAGCAGGATACGCACCGCGGCGGCCTCGTCGTGGACGTGGATCTCGGCGCGGAGGTCGGACCCGAGGTCGCCGAACTCGTGGCGGCTCCCGTCGGGGAGGACGACGGTCAAGTGGCCGACGCGGATCCGAGACGCCGCAGCCAGCCCGACACGCTGCGCGAGCGCCGGCAGGCCGAGGCCGTCGAGACCGAATCGTCTGGTGGGGTTGACGCGGACCGTCATCGGGCGACCTCCGGGTGGGGAGCAGGATGGGCGGCCTGGCCGTGCCGCTGGAAGGGGATCCCGCGCCGCCACAGGTGGAGCGCGTGCCAGTGGATCAACGCGATCGTCCGGTGGGTCATGAACGGGTGCCGCGCGAGCATCCGGACGACCATGCGGTCGGTCAGCGGGCGGCGCCGGAGGACCAGGCTGGTCGCCAGGAGCGGGATCCCGCCCTGCCGCTCGTTGATGCCGATCCGCAGGTGGCCGGGCGCATCCTCCACGTGGACCGTGTAGCCGCCGTCCATGTCGATGAACGGCGAGACGTAGAAGGCCTTGGCCATCGCGGCGCGGAACGGGCCGTCCGTCGTCGAGGGACGCAGCGTGTACAGGTGGCGCTCCCGATGCGTGTTGTGGACCTCGACGACGACGACGCGGAGGAGGCCCTCCTGGTCGCGGCACAAGTAGAAGCTCGCGGGGTTGAAGACGTACCCGAACACCCGGGCGTTCGTGACCAGCGTGATCCGCCAGCCGGTCGGATCCTCGCCACCGCCGCGCAGGTGGCCAAGGACCGTGGCGCGGAGGTCGGTGGCGGGGACCGGCCAGTGATCGTCGTCGCGGAACGACAGGAGGTTGCGGCGGTTCCGGCTGAGGCTCCGGAGGCGACGGTCCACGTCGTCGAGCTCGTCGAGGTCGAGCGCCAGATAGAAGACGTCGTGCTGGAGGGCGTACTCGACGGGGCGCGAGCGCCGATGGGCGACCGTACCCTCGAGGAGGTGCGACCTCACGCCGCCACCTCCCGCTCGACGGGGCCGATCATCGCCGCGGCCTCGAAGCCGGAGCGGCAGCCGTCCTCGTGGAACCCGAAGCCCAGGTGCGCACCGGCGTACCACGTGTCGCGATGGCCCTGGAGCCGCCCGACGGCGGCCTGCGACTCGAGGGTCCGGAACGTGTAGAGGGGATGCTCGAACGACTGCGCGAGGATCACCCGCTCGTCGCGGACACGGTCGTCCGGGTTCACGGAGACGAAGTAGTCGACCGGGCCGGGCAGCGCCTGGAGCCGGTTCATGTGGTAGGTCATGCTCACCGCGGTCCCGGGTGGGTCGCATGCCGCCTGATCGACGTTCCACGAGGACCAGGCGGCGCGCCGGAGCGGCATGACGCGCTCGTCGGTGTGCAGCACGACCTCGTTCCGGTTGTAGTCGAAGCCACCCAGGGCCGCCCGCTCGGCCGGGTCCGCATCGACCAGCAATGCCCGGGTCACGTCGGCATGGGTCGCCATCACGGCAGCATCGAACCGGGCGTGTGCGCCCGCGGCCGTCCGGACCGTCACCCCGATCTCGTCGCGAAGCACCGCCGTCACCGGGTCGCCCGTGCGCACGCTGCCCGGCCGGAGCGTCGCGATGAGCCGCTCGACATACGTCCGCGAGCCACCGGCGACCGTGCGCCACGGCAGCGCCCGGCCCATCCCGATCAGCCCGTGGTTGTCGAGGAAGCGGAGCAGGTAGTCGAGCGGGTATTCGAGCGTCCGGCCCGGTGCCGTCGACCAGACGGCGGCCGTCACCGGGACCAGGTAGTGGTCGCGGAACGCCCGGCCGAACGCACGGTCGTCGAGGAACGCGCCAAGGGTCAGGCCCGACGGCTCGGCGCCGTCCAGGATCGCCCGGGCCTCCCGGTAGAACCGGACGATGTCGGCGAACATCCGCAGGTACGACGGGCGTACCACGAGGCCGCGCTGCGCGAAGAAGCCGCGAACGCCCCGCGAGCCGAACTCGACCGAGCACGCCCGGCAGCTCGAGGCGAACGACATGTCGCTCGGCTGGGTCGCGACGCCGAGCTGCTCGAAGAGCGCGACGAGCCGCGGGTACGTCGGCTCGTTGTAGACGATGAAGCCGGTGTCGACATGGACGGGTCCGGCGGCACCATCGACCTCGATCGTGGCAACGTGTCCGCCAGGCGTCTGGTCGCGCTCGAAGACCGCGACCTCGTGACCCTCACGGTGCAGGGCGTAGGCCGCTGTCAGCCCGCTGACCCCAGCGCCGACGACCGCGATCCTCATCCCGCGCTCGCGGCAGCGAGCGCGTCGAGCGTCCGCTGCATGCCGCCCAGGGCGTCCTTGGCGATCCGGTCGAACGTGCCGCCGAGGAAGGGCTCGAGGACCCGCATCCAGCCGCCAAGACGGATGTCCGCGACGTAGTCGATGTGGGTTCCCGTGCCGGCTGGCCCGCGCTCGAAGCGGATCTCGTCGACGGCCGTCACGCCGGACCCGTCGCCGCTCAGGACGACCCGGCGGGTCGGCTCGAACGCCGTGATCCGGTACTCCATCGGGACGACCCGCCCCCGCATGCGCACGCCGAGCCGGTATCGGGCGCCGATGCCGACGGGGCCCGGATCGATCCGCTCGGAGGTGGCGACGCCCGGGTCCCAGCGGCTGGCGTTGACGAAGTCGGCGACGAAGGCGAACGCCTCGTCAACGGGCAGCGCGGTGTCGATCGTCTCGTGCAGGCGGGGCATGCTGGGCGTCTCCTCCGATCCCGGACCGGGACCATCTCGACGGGCATTCGCAGGAAGCGCTGATCCGGATCACTGCCAGTCGCGTAGGAGTAGCCATGGACGGCTTGCGCTCGCTGATCGATGTCGCCCTGGAGCTGCCGGTGGTCCCCAGCTTCACGCGCGTCGGCTGCGCGGTGCGTCGTCGCCTGTACGGCTGGCCGGAGGTCGAGTCCTATCCGGTGTCCGACCGGACCGTGGTGATCACCGGGGCGACATCCGGGCTCGGACGGGAGGCGGCCGGATCGTTCGCGCGGATGGGCGCGCGGCTCGTGCTCGTGGGTCGGAACTCGGACCGCCTGGATCGGACGCGGGACGAGCTCATCGCGGATGGCGCCGATGGCGGAGTCGACGGGGTCGTCGCCGACATGTCGAGCCTCGACTCGGTGCGCGCAGCCGCCGACGAGATCCTCCGGCTGACGCCACGGATCGACGTCCTCGTGGACAACGCCGGGGCGATGTACCCGACCCGGCACCTGTCGCCCGAGGGCATCGAGATGAGCCTCGCCACGATGGTCGTCGGGCCGTTCGTGCTGGCCGGGCGGCTGTGGCCACGGCTCGCGGAGGCGCCCGGCGGCCGGATCGTGGCGGTCACCTCGGGCGGCATGTACGCCCAGCGACTGCCGCTCGACGACCTGCAGTTCGAGCGCGGCGAGTACCAGGGAGCCCGTGCCTACGCCCGCGCCAAGCGCGCCCAGGTCGCGCTGGTCCGCGAATGGGCTCGTCGCCTTCGCGATCGCGGCATCGTCGCCAACGCGATGCACCCCGGTTGGGCGGACACGCCCGGGCTCGAGGCGTCCTTGCCGGGGTTTCGCTCGGCGATCGGCGGCCTGCTCCGCTCAGCCGCGGAGGGCGCCGACACGATCGTCTGGCTCGCGGTCGCGCCAGAGGCAGGCGCCACGACCGGGCGGCTCTTCCTGGACCGACGGATCCGTCCGTTCGACCGCGTCCCGATGACGCGGCTGTCAGCCGACGAGCGGCGAGACCTGTGGGATCAGGTCGTGGCGCTCAGCGGGGAGCCGGACCCGGGACCGCGGCGCCGCTGACCGTCGCGGCCGCCCCGACGGTGACCGCGAGTCGCATCGCGTCACGGATATCTCCCGGGAGGGCGGCCGGGTCCAGGGTCGCCACTCGGATGGCGACCCCCGGCGCGGCGGCGGCGGCCGTCGGCTTCGGGGTCGGGACCGGCTGGATCGAGACGTACTTGTGGTCCCAGACCATGCGCTTCGGGGCGTACCACCACGGGGTGAAGAAGTGCTGGAACTGGGCGACCGTGAGCCGCTTGTTCGGGGCCATGTCGTAGCCGTACGTCCGGCTCTGCAGGCCGTACAGCGGCCCGACGACGCGGACGCTGGTCACCCGGAAGCCCGGGTCTGCCACCGGGTCGCCGGTCGCGGTGAAGCCCACCAGGAGCCAGGCATGGTTGCCGTGCGAGACCGTGACCCCGACCGGCAGGTTCGTGAGCCGCATCCGCTTGACGGCCAGGCGGAGCGTGCTGCTGAACGACGTGCTGACGACGAGCCGGTAGCGCGGATCGACGAAGTGGCGCATCCCGGCCGCCCAGCCCTGGGCGTCCACGCCCGCCGACAGGGGCAGCGAGTAGCGGTTCTGCCCGCGCATCCAGGCGAAGAAGTGCCGTTGGCCCGCGACCGTGTGATCCTGCGTGCCCTTGACCATGTTCCGGGCGATCTGGACGCCGGCCGCGGTGCACCAGAGCCAGCTCTTCTGGGTCGTGAACGAGCCGGACCGGTACAGGTCCAGGCCGCCGGTCCAGCGGGAGAGCCCGTTCGCGCCGGGCGGGTCCGCTGCGCCGATCGAGCCAAGCGCCAGCGACGCGGCGAGGGCGAAGACGATGGCCAGTCGATGCGATGACCGACCGAGACTGGTCGCTCGGGTCATGCCCTCAGGGTGCGCGCGATGGGGGATCGGCGCAACCGCGGCGCGTCGCCGCCCGTCGTGCCGGCGACCTCGCCCAGCCTATTTCGCGCGGACGCGGTTGTTCTTCGGGTCGTGCGTCAGCTCCACGAGCCCGAGCGCTTCGAGCAGCGGCGGCAGGTACATCCCGAACCGCCCGCGATAGCCCTTGCGCAGCCCGTACCAGCCGCCCACCGGGTTGTCGGCGGCACGACCCCACGCCTCGACCGTGCCCTCGGCCGCGTCCTTCTGCTCATCGGCCGCGCCGAGCGGCATCCAGTCGCCGTGGGCCTTGAGCATGGCGTGGAGGTCATCGATCGCCCGCAGGTCGTACTTGAGCTGCGTCGACCCGACCTGGCAGACGAGGGTCGGGGGGTCGGCCGCCTCGTCTCGCCACATCTGGTACTCGGAGGTCCCGGGCGCGGTCCGCAGGTTCCACGGATCCTCGCGCGTCCCGGACCCGCTCGCGGTCTCGGCCATCTCGCACCTCGCAACTCGTCGGTCGGCGTCCCGCCGATACCGTAGCGCATCAGACGGGTCGTCCAGCCCGCTCCGGACCGCCTGCGGTAGGCTGCGCCGACGATGAGGAGGGCCGAGTGCGACCGAAGCTGACCGTCATGGATCCGGCGCTGATCGAGCGGATCCTCGACGAGGCGCTGCGGGTCCTGGCCGAGGTCGGGATGGAGATCCGCGGCCACGAGATGCGGCGGCGCCTGCTCGAGCACGGGCTGCCCCTGGACGCCGCCGGGGAGCGCGTCCTGTTCCCGCGCGCGGTCGTGGAGCAGGCCATCGCCGACGCCCCCAAGGCGTTCACGCTCTTCGACCGCGACGGCAACCCGCACGCCGACCTCGGCGGTGACCGCGTCCACTTCGTCCCGGGCTCGTCGGGCCTCAAGGTGCTCGACCATCGGACGGGCGAGACGCGGCTGGCGAACTCGACCGACTTCGTCGAGTACGTCCGCGTCGGGGACGGGCTCCACAACATCCCGTACCTCGCCACCGCGTTCTCGACCAACGACGACATCGAGGCGAACGTGTCGGACGCGTGGCGCCTCTACATGTGCCTGACGAACTCGAAGAAGCCGGTCGTCTCGGGCGCGTTCACCGAGCACGGCGTCCCGCGCATGGTCGAGATGATGCAGCTCTTCCGGGCGGACCGCGCCGACCTGATCGCCCACCCGATGAGCATCTTCACGATCACGGCGACCGGCAACTTCCGGTACAGCGAGGACTCGTGCCAGAACATGATCGACTGCGTCGAGGCGGGCGTGGCGGTCGAGATCGTGCCGGTGACGCTGATGGGCCTGATCGCCCCGGTCACGATCGTCGGGGCGACGGTCTTCCACACGGTCGACGTGCTCGCCGGCATCACGATGGCCCAGATCATCCGACCTGGCGCACCGGTCCTCTTCGGCGGGGCGCCGGCCACGTTCCACATGAAGATCGCGAGCTCGCCGATGTCGGCCATCGAGGCGCTCCAGCTCGATGCCGCCTACGTCGCGGTCGCCAAGGCGCTCGACCTGCCGTGCCAGTCGTACATGGCGCTGTCGGACGGGCCGATCCTCGATGCGCAGGCCGGTGCCGAGACCTTCGGCAGCGCGCTGATCGCCGCGCTGGCCGGGGTCAACTCCGTGTCGGGGCCCGGGATGCTCGACTTCCTGCTGGTGTTCAACCTGCCCAAGCTCGTCTTCGACGACGAGATGTGCGGCCAGGCGCTCCGCTTCGTGCGCGAGATCGAGCCGAAGGACGACCTGCCGACGGACGACCTGATCCGGACCCTGATGGCCGACCAGCACCTGATCATGGCCGAGCACACCTCGGCGCACTGGCCCGAGGAGCTCTACCTCCCGTCGGCCATCGTCGACCGCGACAACCGGGAGCAGTGGACGAAGCTGGGCGCCAAGGACACGTACCAGCGGGCGATCGACGACGTCGAGCGGCGGCTGGCGTCGTACCGCGCGCCCGAGACCGACCCGCTGGTCGACGCGGAGCTGCGCCGGATCATCCTGTCCGGGCTCAAGGACCAGACCGAGCTGCCGTTCATCCCCGAGGCCGAGGAGCCGTCCGAGGCCGCGCTCGCGGCCACGGCCGGACCCGTCCGGCGGCGCAACCCGCGACGGGGTGGCTGACGACATGACGACCGCGTCGGCGGCGGACGCCCGGATCGGGCGCGACCTCTTCGACGCGTCGATCCGGCTGCCGGCGTTCGTGCTGCGCGAGCGGGCGCTGGCCCACGACATCGCCACGCTCGCCGGCGTTCTGCGAGGGGCACGGCATCTCGTTCGCACCGCACGGCAAGACCACGATGTCGCCGGCGATCTTCCGGCGGCAGGTCCGGGCGGGCGCCTGGGCGGTCACCGTCGCGCACCCGTGGCAGGCCGAGGTCGCGCTGGACGCCGGCGTCGAGCGGATCCTGATCGCCAACGAGGTCGTCGACGACGCGGGTCTCGACTGGATCGGCGGCATCCTCGACCGGGACGGGCCGGACCTGCTCGTCCTCGCCGATTCGGTCGCCGGCGTCGAGCGGATGGCCGCGCGGCTGGCGGGTCGCCGGCGGCCGCTCCCGGTCTTGGTCGACATCGGCATGGCCGGCGGGCGGACCGGGGTCCGGACCATCGACGAGGCGGACGCCGTCGCGGCCGCCATCGAGGCCGCCGGCCCGCTCCAGCTCGCGGGCCTGTCCGTCTACGAGGGCGTGGTGAGCGGCGAGACGCTGGCGGAGCGGCAGGACGCCGTCCGGGCGATGACCGATGCGACCCGCGAGATCGGCGACCGCCTCGCCCCGCGCTTCGCGCGGTCTGCCGCCGACGAGATCGTGATCACCGGCGGCGGGAGCACCTATCCGGACGTGGTGGCGGAGGAGCTGGGCCGGCCGTGGTCCCTACCGAAGCCGGTCCGCGTCGTACTGCGCAGCGGCGCCTACATCACCCACGACCACGGCATCTACGAGCGTGGCTCCCCATTCGGGATGCGCGCGGCGCCCGGGGCGCCTCGGCTCGAGCCCGCCATCGAAGTCTGGGCGCCGGTCCTGTCCGCCCCGGAGCCCGGCCTGGCCATCGCCGGCGCCGGACGACGCGACCTGCCGGTCGACCAGGACCTCCCCGTGGTCATCAAGGTCCGCGGCGAGGACGGCCGCGTGCGCCCCGCCGGGCCGGGGTTCACCGTCGCCAGGCTCAACGACCAGCATGCGTTCATCGAGCTCGCGGACGGGGCGTCGCTGGCGGTCGGCGACCTCGTGGCCTTCGGGATCTCGCACCCGTGCACCGCGTTCCAGCTCTGGCGCGAGGCGCTCGTCGTCGACGACGCGGACCGGATCCTCGAGGTCTACGAGCTCCGGTTCTGAGCCGCGGCGTCCTACGTCGGCGCGGACGGCGACGGGAAGATCACATCGTGCTGCGGGCGGTCGTGCAGCGGGGACGCGATGCACACGTGTCAGACCGTCAGGCCGCCGTTCGGATCCGGGAGGTCGCGAACGCCACGACGGCCGCTTGCGCCTCCGGCGACGCGAACGACGACGAGGGCACGTACCCGAGGAGCGCGCGACCGCGGAAGAACGCCACGGTCCGCTTGTTCCAGCGGATCCGATCGACCGACGACCACGGCACGAGCGTGGTCGCAAGGTCGTTCTCGAAGTGGACGCCCTGCTCGTCGATCGTGACCGTGGTCGCCTGTCCCAGCAGCCCGCGGAACCGGAACGAGATCAGGGCCCGCTGGAGCGGGTGCCAGCGGCTCCCCGCGAGCGACACCAACGCGATCGCCGCCACGAGGACGCCAAGCAGGTTGCCGGCCGCGAGCAGCACGACCGAGATCCCGAGCGCGACGGCGTCCACGATGAGGTCGAACCGGGCCTGGCCGGGTCGGGCGAGGGCGTGCGCGTCCGCGGACGCCTGGGCCGTGGTCGTGAAGTGCAGGACGAACGGCGGGCCCGACGCGGCGCCCGTACCGGAGCCGGTCACGATGCCCGTTCGATCTCGGCGCGGCGGCGCTCGACGAAGGCATCGAGCGCCTCGGCAGCGGCGGGCTCGAGGGGTGGCGGCTCGAACTCGGCCAACAGCTGCTTCCAGACCCCGTTCGCCCGCTCCGTCGCGGTCCGCGCGCCATCGGCTTCCCAGGTCTCGAAGTTCCGCCAGTCCGAGATGAGCGGCTGGTAGAACGCGGTCTCGTAGCGCTCGAGCGTGTGCGGGGTCGAGAAGAAGTGCCCGCCGGGACCCACGTCGGCGATCGCGTCGAAGCCCAGGCTGGCCTCGTCGACGGGGAGCGGCTGCATGACCTCCGCCATCATCTGGAGGATCTCGGCGTCGACGATGAGCTTCTCGAACGACGCGGTCAGCCCGCCCTCGAGCCAGCCGGCACCCTGGTAGAGCAGGTTGACGCCGCCCATCAGGGCACCCCAGACCGCCATCTCGGCCTCGTAGGCGGCCTGCGCGTCGACCGTGTTCGAGGCGGTCGCGTTCGAGGACCGCCACGGGAGGCCGTAGCGGCGCGCCATCTGGCCGCTGGCGAGCTGGCTCTTGACCGACTCCGGGGTCCCGAAGGCCGGCGAGCCCGTGCGCATGTCGACGTTCGAGGTGAACGCGCCGTAGACCATCGGCGTGCCCGGGCGGACGATCTGGGCGAGCGCCACGAGGAAGAGCGCCTCGGCGTTCTGCTGCGCCAGTGCGCCCGCGAGCGAGACCGGGCTCATGGCGCCGGCCAGCGTGAACGGCGTCGCGACGACCGGCTGGCCCCAGGTCGCCATCTCGATCAGCCCGTCGCTCATCGGCCCATCGAGACGGAGCGGCGAGTTCGTGTTGATGATCGTCATGAGGGACGGCTCGCGGACGAGCCGCTCGCGGTCCACGCCGCGGACGATCGAGGCGACCTCCAGCGCGTCATCGACGACGGTCGCGCCGAAGCCAAGGCACTGCCAGGTCTTGTCGAGGGTGGTCGCGAAGGTCCGGTACATGTCGAGGTGGCGGGTCGGGACCGGCAGGTCGTTGGGCTCGAGCGGGCCGCCGCCCTCCTGGTGGACGATGTCGAGCGCGCCGATGACGCGGACGTAGTCCTGGAAGTCCGCGAAGTTGCCCGGCCGCCGGCCGCGATCGAGGTCCGTGACGAACGCCGGCCCGCCGACCGCGCTGATCACGACGTTCGCGCCGCCGAAGACGACGTCGCGCGCCGGGTTGCGGGCGTGGAGCGTGAACTCGCTGGGGGCCGTCGCGATGAGGGACTCGACGTGCGCGGGGTCGAGCCGGACCCGTCGAGTCTCCGCATCGACGGTCGCGCCCGCGCCGCGGAAGGCGTCCAGCGCCCGGTCGCCGAGGATCTCGATCCCGATCTCCGACAGGATCCGGAGCGATGCCCGGTGAACGGCTTCGACGTGATCGGCGGTCAGGATCTCGAGCGGCCGGAAGGGGTTGACCAGGCGCCGCCAGGGGAGCTGCCTGACCCCGGCCTGGACGCGTCGCGGGCGACGACGGTGGGCCTCGGGCGGCGCGGCATCGGCGGGAGCGGGGTCGCCGTCGATCGAGTCCATCGCCGTCGATGCTACCGCCCCCGAGCGTCCGCTCCGGCGCCGTCCCGCCGGCCGCCCCGACGCTGCCGGACGACCCCCTCGAAATCTCAGAGGCATCTCAGAGACGGGGCGCGCAATGAGAGCACTGCCGTCCTGCTCGGGCGGCCAACCCCGCGCGAGTCACGGAAAGGGACGGCATGAAGCTCAAGATCCTCGCGGTGGTCCTGCTCGGCGCCGTCGGAATCGGTGCGGCGGTCTACGCCATGGGTGGCCTCTCGGTGAACGCGGCCGCCGCCACCCGGTACCTGACGAGCGCGGCGGCGACCGGCGATGTCACCGACGAGGTCGCGGCGACCGGCAGTGTCGCGGCAGCGACGACCTACGGGCTCGCGTTCGGGACCGCGGCGCACCTGTCCGGAGCCACGACCAGCGACGCGGGCACAGCCACGTGGACGGTCAAGGAGGTCACGGCCAAGGTCGGCGACGCCGTCAAGGCCGGGACGGTGCTCGCGACGAGCACGTCCGCGGACCTCGCCCGCCAGCTCGGGGAGGCGACCGCGTCGTGGCGGTCGGCCCGGATCCAGCTGACGATCGCGAAGGAGACACTGGCCGCCGCGACCACGACCGACGCCACCCGTCAGGCCCAGATGTCCGTCTACAACGCGCAGAACCAGGTCTCCCAGGCCGCGCAGACGCGGAACGACGTGATCGCGCAGGTCGCCCGAGGGACGCTCAAGGCGCCGATCGACGGCGTCGTGACCGAGGTCAACATCAGCAAGGGCCTCGAGGTCCCGAGCGGCGACGCCATCGTCATCGAGTCGTCCGACCTGCAGGTCACGACCGACGTGGTCGAGAGCGACCTGAATGCCCTCAAGCTCGACCAGGCCGCGAGCGTCACCATCTCGGCCGTCGATGCGACGGTGATCGGCAAGGTGACCTCGATCTCCCCGGTCGCGAGCACGACTTCCAGCAATAACGGGGTCGTCTCCTACGCCGTGACCGTGGCCCTCGCCAACGTCCCGGCCACCGTCCGGTCCGGGATGAGCGCGGACGTGACGATCACCATCGACAGCGCCACTGGCGTGCTGACCGTCCCGGCCGCCGCGCTGCGCGGCACGAACGGCAATTACAGCGTCCTCGTCCTCGACGCGAGCGGGGCGCCGCAGCCGCAGACCGTCGAGGTCGGGCTGGTGACCAACACCTCGGCCGAGATCAAGAGCGGCTTGACCGAGGGCCAGGAGGTCGTCACCGGTACCGCGACCGCCCAGACCAACGCGACCACGACCGGCGGCGGCATCGGGCTCCCAGGCGGCGGCGGCACGTTCGTCGGCGGCGGCAACTTCCGCGGCAACCGCAACGGGACCGGGAACTGAGCGATGACGGACGCCCAGACGCCGATCATCGACCTCGAGCGTGTGAGCCGCGTCTACCAGATGGGCCACGTGGACGTGCCCGCCCTGGACGACGTGAGCCTCCGCGTGATGCCCGGGGAGTTCGTCGCCATCGTCGGACCATCCGGGTCCGGCAAGAGCACGATGATGAACATCCTCGGCTGCCTGGATCGGCCCACGGCCGGCCAGTACCGGCTCGCCGGCACGCCGGTCGAGGACCGCTCCGACGACGAGCTCGCGCAGCTGCGCAGCCGGACCATCGGGTTCGTCTTCCAGTCGTACAACCTGCTGCCGCGGACCTCCGCCCTCGACAACGTCGCGACGCCCCTCCTCTACCAGGGCGTCTCGCGCGCCAAGCGCGCCGAGCGGGCGAAGGCGGCGCTCGAGCGCCTGGGCCTCGGCGACCGCCTCACGCATGAGCCGACCGAGCTGTCGGGCGGGCAGCAGCAGCGAGTGGCGGTCGCCCGCGCGATCGTCACGGAGCCGGCGCTGATCCTCGCCGATGAGCCGACGGGCAACCTCGACAGCCGCGCCGGCGCCGAGGTCATGGAGCTCCTGCACGAGCTGAACGCGGCGGGACGGACGATCGTCCTCATCACCCACGACGCGGCGATCGCGCAGGCCGCCGGCCGGCAGATCCACCTGCTCGACGGGCGGGTCGCGGCATGAGCATCCTGGAGCTGCTCCGCCTCGCGCTGTCGCGCCTGCGCACGAGCCGCCTCCGCGCGGCGCTGACGATGCTCGGCGTGATCATCGGGGTCGCCTCGGTGGTGGCGCTGGTCGGCGTTGGCCAGGGCACGACCTCCAACATCACGAGCCGGCTGTCCAGCCTCGGCACGAACCTGCTGACGATCAGCCCGACCGGTGCCGGCGCGTCCTCGGGGACGCTGACCCTCGACGACGCCGATGCCATCGCCAAGCTCTCGACGGTGGCCGCCGTCGCACCGGAGGCTTCCACCAGCCAGCTGGTCGCCGCCGGCACCAAGACCTCGACCACGACGATCATCGGGACGTCCTCGGCCTACCCCACCGTTCGCGCCTACGACCTCTGGCAGGGCGCGTTCCTCACCGACCCGAGCGTCGACCGTGGCCTGCGCGTCGCCGTGCTCGGCGCAACGACCGCGACGAACCTGGGCCTGGTCGCCTCCGATGTCGGCTCGCAGATCACCATCGGCGGCATCCCGTTCCAGGTGATCGGCATCCTCCAGGCGAAGGGCGGCAGCGGCTTCCAGGACCCCGACGACCAGGTCATGGTGCCGGTCGGGGTCGTGCAGAAGTACTTCGTCGGCGGTGACTCGGTCCGCACGATCGGCGTCAGCGTCGCCGAGGCCGATCAGATGACCGCCACGAAGACCGCGATCACGGCGCTGTTGCGAGACCGGCACGACCTGGCGACCGCGGACACGGCGGACTTCAACATCTTCGACCAGGCCCAGCTGCTCGAGACCGCATCCTCGATCAGCGCCACGCTGACGCTGCTCCTCGGCGGCATCGCCTCGATCTCGCTCGTCGTGGGCGGGATCGGGATCATGAACATCATGCTGGTCTCGGTCCGTGAGCGGACGCGCGAGATCGGCATCCGCAAGGCCGTCGGCGCCCGCGGGCGCGACATCCTCGCCCAGTTCCTGGTCGAGGCCCTCACCCTCTCGCTTCTCGGCGGGCTCATCGGCATCGTGGTCGGCCTCGGCGTCTCGGCGCTGATCGGCCGGCTCGCCGGCTGGGGGTTCACCTTCAGCCCGGGCACGGTGGCCATCGCCGTCCTGTTCAGCCTCGCGGTCGGGGTGGTGTTCGGCGTGTGGCCGGCCCGCCAGGCCGCCCGCCTCGACCCCATCAGCGCACTGCGCTACGAATAGCAAGGAGAGCATCGACATGGCCGACGATCCGACCACCTCGCACCCCGTCACCCCCGAGCCGCAGCCGGCGGCCCCGACCGTGCCCGGGGGCGTCCCGTCTCCGACCGCGCCGACCTGGTCGGCCGCGGCCCTGCCACAGGTCCAGCCCGTCCAGCCGGTCGTGACCGCGGCGAAGCCGAAGTCGGGCTCGTCCGGGACGCTGGCTCAACGTCCTGCTCGGGGTCGCGCTCGTCTTCGCCATCGGCGGCGTCGCCTTCGCGATCGGACGCACCACGGCGCCCCGCGGCCGCCACCACCGGGCGCGGCACGTTCAACGGCAACTTCGCGGGTGGCGGCAACGGCCCGAACGGCAGCTTCACGCCCGGCGCGAACGGCGGCGCCTTCTTCGGTGGCCGCGGTGGCGGCGGCCTGTCGATCTCCGGGACCGTCAAGTCCGTGGACGGCGACCAGCTGACGATCACGACCGACAACGGCCAGACCGTGACCCTGACCACGGGTGACACGACCACGTATCACACGCAGGCGCCGGCCGCCGCGTCCGACGTGAGCAGCGGCGACAAGGTCTCCGTCAAGGTGACCGTGGCCGGCCGCGGAAACGGGAACGGCGGGAACGGCGGGACCGGCAACGGCGGACGGCGACCGGCAACGGCGGCACCGGCAACGGCGGCACCGGCAACGGCGCGGGCGCCGGGCTCACCGGGACCGCGTCCGACGTCACGATCATCCCGTAGCCCCGAGAGGTAGGCTGACCACCATGCACCTGCTCGTCATCGAGGACGATCCCCGTCTCAGCCGGCTGCTGCGCCGACTCCTCGAGGAGGACCGGCACGTGGTCGAGCTGGCCATGGACGGCGTCTCCGGGGTCGAGATCGCGACCGCCGCGCCCGGCATCGAGGCCATCGTCCTGGACGTCGGCCTCCCCGACATCTCCGGGCTCGAGGTCGCCCGCCGGGTGCGCGCCAGCGGCTCGGACGTGTCGATCCTGATGCTCACCGCGCGCGACACGGTGGGCGACCGGGTGAGCGGCCTCGACGCCGGCGCCGACGACTATCTCGTCAAGCCGTTCGCGTACGAGGAGCTCGCGGCGCGGCTGCGCGCCCTCGGGACGTCGCGGGAACGGCTCGAAACGCCCCGAGCCGAAGCTCGTCGTCGGCCCGATCACCCTCGACGAGACGGCCCGCCGGGTGACGCTCGACGGCAAGACCGTGCGACCTCTCCCCGCGCGAGTTCTCGCTGCTCGAGTGCTTCCTCCGCCACCCCGGCCAGACCCTGTCGCGCGACCAGCTCCTGGACCAGGCCTGGCCGTTCAGCGTGGCCGTCACCCCGAACGCCGTCGACGCCTACATCCACTACCTCCGCGAGAAGCTGGGCGTCGCGGGCCGCCTCATCGAGACCGTTCGCGGCGTCGGCTATCGGATGGCCGATGCCTGACGGCGCGCCCACGCCGACCGAGCCGATCACCGGCGAACGCGCCGCCGACATCGCCGACGCCGGGTTGATCCGGCGCGTCCGGCGCAACCTCGTGCTGTGGAGCGGCGGGACGACGCTGGTCATCCTGCTGGTCCTGGCCGTCGCCCTCTACCTCGCGGTCGCCGGCTCGCTCGCGAACAGCGGCACCGAGCAGCTCGAGGACGCGATGGTCGTCCCGCGCGCGGTCCTGACCGGCCAGCGGCCGGACCCGGGCGACACCTCGCCGTACGAGTTCCAGCTCGGCTCGCCGACCTTCGCGTTCGCGCTCGACGACAACGACCACGTCATCGCCGGGCCGCGCGACTTCCGGATGCCGCCGGGGCTGCCCGACGACGACGCGGTCGCCGCGGCGCGCGCGAACGGCTCGGACCTGCGGACGGCGACCGTCGGCACCAACGCCGTCCCGGTCCGGATCCTCACCGAGGCGATCACCTCCCGAGCAGGGCCAGGTCGTCACCGTCCAGGTCGTCCAGGACCGCACGACCGAGGTCCGCACGCTGCAGGCGATGCTGGTCGTGCTGCTGATCGGCGGGATCGTGGTCGTGCTGGTCGCGTTCGGCTTCGGTGCGGTCTACGCTCGCCGGGCGCTGGTCCCGATCCGCGAGTCGCTCGCCAACCAGCGGACGGCGCTGCGCCGCCAGCGCGACTTCGCGGCCGATGCCAGCCACGAGCTGCGGACGCCGCTCACGGTCGTGCGCAGCAGCGTCGAGTACCTCAACCGCCACCAGGACCAGCCGGTCCGCGAGGTCGGGTCCGCGCTCGACGACATCGACGCCGAGGTCCGCCACATGACCGCGATGGTCGAGGACCTGCTGCTGCTGGCCCGCTCCGACTCCGGGCGCGGTCGCCCTCGACCGCGTGCCGGTCGACCTCGGCGACGTCGCCGCGGACGGCGCCTCGGCGCTGGCCAAGCCGGCCGCCGACGGCGGCGTGACGATCGCGGTGGACCCGCAGCCGGCGGTCGTGACCGGCGATCCGGCGCGGCTCCGCCAGCTGGTGATGATCCTGGTCGACAACGCGATCCGCCACACGCCCGTCGGGTGGGCACGTGGCGGTCGCGGTCCGGGCCGACCCGACCGGCGCGACGCTCACCGTCGAGGACGACGGGCCGGGGATCCGCGAGGAGGACCTGCCCCACGTCTTCGAGCGCTTCTATCGGGCGCCGCGGCGCGCCCGGCGGCGGGACCGGGCTCGGGCCTGGCGATCGCCCACTGGATCGTCGAGCGCCACGGCGGCCGGATCGCGGTCGCGAACCGGCCGACCGGCGGGGCGGCGTTCGCGGTCCGCCTGCCGCGGGACGGCGGTCAGCCGAGGCCGGTCGCGGCGCCCGTCCCCGAGACCAGGTAGCGCGCCAGGCCCTCGGTCCAGACGAGGCGGTCGTCGTCGGTGATGGCGAGCGCCTCGTGGCCGGGATGGGTGGCGACCCAGCGGAGGCCGGCGAGCCCCATGACGAAGGCCGCGGTCGCGTAGGCGTCGACGAACCCGAGCCGCGGCCCGACCACGGTCAGGCTGCGCAGGCCGCGGGCCGGCTCGGCCGGTCCGCGGGTCGACGATGTGGTCGCCCGCGCTCGTACGTCCCGGACGTCGCGACGGCACCGTCCCGGACGGCCAGGACCGCGGCGACCTTGTCCGGCTGGTCCGGGTGGCGGATGCCGACCCGCCAGCGGTGGCCCCGCGATGCCTCGCCGCGGGCGACCACGTCGCCGCCGGCGTTGATCAGGTAGTCGCGGGCGCCGGCGTCGTCGAGCCGCCAGGCGGCCTCCTCGACCGCCCAGCCCTTGACGTAGCCGGACGGATCGAGCCGCCCGTCGCGGCCGGCGTGGCTGGCATCGAAGGCGCCGCCGCTGTCGCGGCGCAGCTGCTCGCAGACCGCCAGGACGTGCCGGACGTCGGGGCTGGCCGCCGATCGGGTCGAGCTCGCCGCGAGCCAGTCGGCTGACCTCGCTGTCGGGCCGGTAGGTGCTGAACCGGGCATCGATGTCGTGGAGGTGGGCGAAGACCGCGTCGACCGCGTCGGTCGGGATGTCCGGGTCGCGCAGGTCGAGGCTGACCACCGTGCCCATGACCTCCTCGACCCTGCGGGTCACGAGGGCTAGATCCCGGCCTGGTCGAGGGCCGCCTGGAGGCTCTGCTCGTACGCGCCGCTGGTGTAGGTCGCCCCCGAGACGGTGTCGATCTGCGCGCTCTGCGCGGACAGCGCCTCGTCGTGGAGGATCGGCTCGGCCACAGCGGAGATCCGGCCGGACCGGCCGCCGGACGGGAGCTGGAGCGGCGCTGATCTCCGTGACCTTCCCGCTGCTGACCGTGATCCGGACCTGGACCGGTCCGTAGCGCGTCGAGACGGTGGGGCCGGTGACCTGCGTCGCGCCGGATGCGGCATTCGGGGCCGCGGTCGCGGGCGGCGCGGTGGCGGCGCCCGACGAACCGGAGGTGCCGGTGGTGCCCGACGAACCCGAGGTGCCCGACGTCGTGCCGCCGTCCGCCACGACACCGGCCGAGCCGTCCGTGGTCGCGCCGATCGAGTGGTCGGGCGTCTTGAACCCGAACAGCAGCAGGACGACGACGACCGTCCCGACGAACGCGGTCGCGGCACGGCGCGGGATCACGATCATCGATCGCCCCTGCCCTAGTACGCGAACCGTTCGGCATGGACCTGCCGGCGCGGCACGCCCAGCGTGCGCAGCGCCGCCTCCGTCGCCCGCATCATCGACGCCGGGGCGCAGACGTAGACGTCGCGCTCGAGCACGTCGGGCACGAGCGTCACGATCCCGCGGGCGTCGAGCGGGTCGCGCGGCATCGGCGCGGCGACCCGCGCTGCCCGATCAGGTAGTGGACCTCGATCCCGCGCCGCCGCGCCAGGACCTCGAGCTCGTCGCGGAAGATGACGTCCTGCGGCCGGCTGCGCTCGGTACAGCAGGGTGATGTCGCCGGGTCGGGCCGGCAGCCCTCGAGCAGGGCGCGGAGCGGGGTGATGCCGATGCCGCCGGCGATGAGCAGCACGCCCGGCTTGGTTCGCTTGACGTCGGTCAGGATGCCGTACGGCCCCTCGACCATCACGCGCGTGCCGACCGGGACCCGCGCGAGGTCGCGCGACCCGTCGCCGAGGTCCTTGACGGTGATCCGCAGCCATTCGCCGTTCGGCGCCGCCGAGATCGAGTACGGGTGCGAGCGCCACCAGCCGTCGGGCGTCAGGAACCGCCAGAGGAAGTACTGGCCGGCCCGGACGTCGAGGCGCTGGCCGAGCTCGCGGCCGGTGAGGTACAGGCTGACGACGCCGGGCCCCTCCTGGACCACGTTGGCCACGCGCAGCCGGTGCCGCAGCGACGTCCGGATCGGCTGCCCGATGCGGAAGGCGAGGATCAGGGCCACCGTCGCGACGTAGAGCAGGATCCAGTAGATCGCGGCGAGCTGGTCGTGCATGAAGTCCGCGCCCACGAAGAGCTGGTGCAGGAACCCGAGGGCGATCGCGAGATACGCGTACAGGTGGAGGCCGTACCAGGTCTCGTACGCGAGCTTCCGGCGCGCGGCCTTGATCGAGGTGATCGCCACGAGCGCGAACAGCCCGCCGCTGACGAGGGCCATCAGGACGTACGGATAGGTCGTGATCAGCGTCACGAACTCCCCGATCGACGTTCACCCGGTCGGCGAGCGCGTAGCCGACGGTCGTGGCGATCCCGTGGGCCAGGAGCAGCCAGACCGTCGTGAAGCCGAGCCAGCGGTGCGCGACGGCCAGGCCGTCCATCCCGAAGGTCTCGTTCAGCCACGGACTCCGCGACATCAGGACCAGCTGGATCAGCGCCAGGTACGTCCCGTAGAGCGCCGTCACCTGGCCGATCGCGGTCAGGATCCCGGCCGGGCCTTCACCCAGCTGGTCCGGGCCGCCGTGGATGATCCAGATCGCCGCGATGATGATCGCCTGCGCGACCAGGACCGCGACCACGTCCGAGCCGCGGAGCCCGGCGTGCCGGGCGGGCGCGGTGGCGGTCGCCGGCCGCGGTCTCGCGCGGCCGGCGTGGATGGTCATGGTCGGCCGCGCCTCGTCGCCGGGCCCTAGCTGGCGCGGCGCCGCTGCCGGTCGCCTGGGCGATCAGCGAGGCGGCGACGTCGATCGGGATCGCGAAGCCCAGGCCGTTGGCGCCGCTCGAGACCGCGGTGTCGATGCCGATGACCGCGCCGCTGGCGTCGAGCAGCGGCCCGCCGCTGTTGCCGGGGTTGATCGCGGCATCCGTCTGGATCAGCCCGGTCAGCGTATGCGGCTGGCCGGTCGTCTCGTCCTGGACGGTGATCGTGCGGTCGAGCGCGGACACGATGCCCTTGGTGACGGTCTCGGTAAAGGTCCCGAGCGGGCTGCCGATGGCGATGGCCGTCTCGCCCACCTGGATCTTCGTCGAGTCGCCGATCCGCGCCGGCGTGAGGCCGGTGGCCTCCACCTTGATCAGCGCGAGGTCATGGTCCGGGTCGGCCTTGACGACGGTCGCCGGGTACTCCGTGCCGTCCTCGACCATCACGGTCAGCGACGTGCTGTCGGCGATCACGTGGTTGTTGGTGAGGATGTAGCCGTCGGCGGTCAGGATGACTCCGGAGCCGACGCCGGTCGCCGGCACGTCGAACGGCGACAAGCCGTTTCGGGCAGCGGTCTCGGACGTGATGGTCACGACGGACGGGGTCGCCGCCGCCGCGACGGCGGTGACGTCGGTCGCGCCCTGGCTGACCGTCGCGCCGGCGGGGACCGCGTTGGCCGAGGCCGGGGCCGACGCGGCACCCGATCCGGCGTTCGAGGCCACGCCCGCGACGATGACGGCCGTCGAACCGGACGCCAGGACCGCGGAAAGCAGCGAGATCGCGAGGACCGAGCCGCGAAGGCCGGACCGTCGTGGCGGCGGGGTGGCGGCGGGGTCGTGGCGGCGGGCGTCGGGGCGGCCGGCGTCGAAGGGGCGGCGAGGGGAGCGGCGGGCACGGCCACGGGAGCCGTGGGATACAGGTCATCGATCATCGCGGGAACTCCAGTCGGGTCGAGCTGGGCATCAGTACGTTACGACCATGAAAGCGCCGTTGCCTGAGACGCTCCTGAGAATCAGCGACGCGACGACCCGAGGGGATCGTCGCGTCGTCTCGGCGCTGCCCGAAGGCCGGTCGGAGGACCGGCTGCGTGTCAGCCAGGCGTGCCGGATGGCGCCGCGCTCGGCGCGGTCGTGTCTGGGTCGTCGGGGCCGTTCCCATCGTGGTGCCTGAAGCCCATCTCGAACCCGCCGTGGACAGCCTCGGCGTCGAGCGATCCGTCGGTGCGCTGCGTGCCCTGCGCGACGATGAACGCGCCGACCTTGATGTCGGACAGGGTCGGGGTCGTGACGCCGACGACCGTGTACGTCGTCGAGGAGTCGACGTGGATGGTCTGCGTGGTCCCGTCGAAGCGCTTGACCGTGATGGTCGAGCCGTCGACCGCGGTGACCTGGCCGGCCACGCTCGGCAGGACGAGCTCGATCTTGGTGACCGTGTAGGTCCCGTCGTCGTTCTTCGTCTGCGCGAAGCGGATCTCATCGCCGACCTTGAGGTCGGTGACCGCGATGGCGGTCCCGGCGCGCGTGATGGTCGTATCCGCGGTCACGCTGATGGTCCGCGTCCAGCCATCGGCCGTCTTGAGCGAGAGGTCGGAGCCGTTGATGGCCGTGATCGTGATCTCGCCGAAGCCGAAGCCGGGGCCACCGGGGCCGAAGCCGAAGGCGCCGAAGCCGCCGAACCCGAAGCCCGGACCGCCGTTGTGATCGCGCGGCTCGCCGCTGGCATCCGGCGCGGCAGACGCGCCAGCGGACGGATCGGCCCCGGTCGGCGCGGACGGCGTGGGCGAGGCACCCATGACGGCGATGGCCCCGACCACGAACAGGAGGGCCGAGCCCAGGATGATGCCGCTCCGCGCGGCCGTCCCGGAGAGGAACGGGCGGCGGATCCGCTCGCTGAATTCGATCTCGTTCGGTTCGGTCATCCGGTGCCTCCGATGGAGCACGCACGCGTCGCGGCGATGCCGTAGCGCGGACCTGACGTGACCCGCTGCGCCGACTGTCGATCCCGTTCCTTCAAGGTTTCTGAGATTCGACGGCACGCCATACTTGGACGGAAGGAGGTGGTGCGTCCATGCACGTGGTGGTGACCGGGGGAAGCGGCAAGGGCGGCGCCTACGTCGTGCGCGAGCTGCGCGAGCACGGTCATGACGTCCTGAACGTGGATGTCCGTCACGACGGGAGCGCGTTCGGCATGACGATGCTCGCGGACCTCACCGATCTCGGCCAGACGCTCGACGCGCTGGCCGGCGCCGACGCGGTCGTGCATTTCGCGGCCATCCCGGCGCCGGGCCTGCGGCCGGCCGGCGACATCTTCCGGATCAACGCCCTCTCGACCTACAACGTCTTCGCCGCCGCGGAGGCGCATCGGATGCGGCGGGTCGTGTGGGCCTCGAGCGAGACCGTGCTCGGCCTGCCGTTCGACCGCCCGCCGGACTTCGCGCCGATCGACGAGACCATCGAGCCGCGGCCCGAGAGCTCGTACTCGCTCTCGAAGCTCGTCGGCGAGACCATGGCCGGGCAGTTCGCCCGGCGGACGGGGATCGGCTTCGTCGGCCTGCGGATCTCGAACATCATGGAGGTCCAGGACTACGGGCTGTTCCCCTCCTACTGGGACGACGCGCAGCTCCGCCGCTGGAACCTGTGGGGCTATGTCGATGCGCGCGACGTCGCGGCGGCGGCCCGCCTCGCGCTCGAGGCGCCCGTGGACGGCAGCGAGATCGCGATCGTCGCGGCCGCGGACACGGTCATGACCCGGCCGAGCGCGGACCTGATGGCCGAGGTCTTCCCCGATGTCCCGCTGCGTCGGGCCGTCGAGGGCCGCGAGACGCTGCTGTCGATCGACCACGCCCGACACCTGCTGGGCTACGAGCCGGCCCACCGCTGGGCGGACCACGTCACGGCCTAGCCCGCACCCGAAAGGATCCGATGCACCTCCTTGCTGGCCGCACCGCTGCCGGGGACCGGTTGTTCCGGCGGGACGCCGACGGGGCCATGACGGCGCTGACCGGCGCCACATCGGTCGCGGCGCTGCTCCGCCTCCACCTCGCGGAGATCAGGGCGCTCGTCGAGGCGGCGGGCGAGCCCGTCGATGCCGCCGAGGTCGAGCCGCGGTCGATCGTCGACGGACGCATGGAGGTCTGGGCGGCCGGCGTCACCTACAAGCGGTCGCGGACCGCACGGGCGGAGGAGAGCACGATCGCGGACGTGTACGACCGCGTCTATGACGCCGAGCGGCCCGAACTGTTCTTCAAGAGCGTCCCGTGGCGGGTCGTGATCGGTGGCGAGCCGATCGGCGTGCGGGCAGACTCGCCGATCAACGTCCCGGAACCCGAACTGGCCATCGTCGTCAACGCGGACGCCGAGATCGTCGGCTACACCATCTGCGATGACGTCAGCTCGCGCTCCATCGAGGGCGAGAACCCGCTCTACCTGCCGCAGGCCAAGGTCTACGAGGCGGCCTGCGCCGTGGCGGCGACCATCCGACCCGCCTGGGAGGTCGCCGACCCGTACGACCTCGCGATCGAGGTCACGGTCCATCGCGGCGGGGCGATCGCCTGGGAGGGCACGAGCTCGACGAGCCTGCTGCACCGGAGGCTGCCCGATCTCGTCGGCTACGCGTTCAAGTCGATGGCGTTCCCCGACGGGATGGTGCTGTCGACCGGCACGCCGCTCGTCCCGGAGATGACCTTCGACCTGATGGCCGGAGACGTCGTCACGATCCGGATCCAGGACGTCGGCGAGCTGCGCAACCCGGTCGTCGAGGTCGGCCGGGCCTAGCCCCGGCACGGTCCAGGCGATGCCGATCTTCGGGCGCGACGGCGACGGCGTCGCGTGGCGGCCGACCCGCGAGGTCGCCGAGGCGACCCGGCTGGCCGGCTTCCTGCGGGCGACCGGCGAGCCGTCGCTGGAGGCGCTGCAGGCACGGGCCGTCGCCGATCCCGGCTGGTTCTGGGGTGCCGCGGCCGATGACATCGGCATCGCTTGGGACCGCCGGCCCACGCAGGTGCTCGATCTCGCGGGCGGACCGGCGTGGGCGCGCTGGTGGCGCGGCGGCGCCTTTGACTACGCCCGCGCCGCGACCAAGCCACGGGCCGCGCGTGACCCGGATGGCGAGGCGCTCGTCTGGGAAGGCGAGGACGGCGACGTCCGGCGGCTGACGAACATGGAGCTCGCTACGGCGGTCGACGCCGCGGCGCGACGCCTTCGAGCGCACGGGGTCCGGCCCGGCGACCGGGTGGGGATCCTCCTGCCGATGCTCGTCGAGACCGTCGTGGCGGTCCTGGCGCTCGGCCGGCTGCAGGCGATCTACACACCGATCTTCAGCGGCTACGGCGCCCCCGCGGTGGCGACCCGGCTCGCCGACTGCGGGGCGTCGGTGCTCATCACCGTGGACGGCTTCCTCCGCCGCGGGTCGTGGGTGCCGCTGAAGGCCGTCGCCGATGAGGCCGTGGCGATCGCCCCGTCCGTCCGTCGCGTGCTGGTGGTGCGACGTGCAGGCGAGGCGCTCGAGACGCCCTGGACGCCTGCTCGCGATGCCTGGTGGGACGATCCGGTCGCCGGCGAGTCGGACGCGCCGGTCGGTGGCGAGGTGGATCCCGAGACGCCGTACATGCTGATCTACACCTCGGGCACGACCGGGCGGCCGAAGGGCGCGGTCCACGTCCATGGCGGCTTCCCGATCAAGGGCGCCCAGGACCTGGCGCACCAGTTCGACCTCGGGCGCGGCGACACGCTGTTCTGGTTCACCGACCTCGGCTGGATGATGGGGCCGTGGGCGATCTCGGGGTCGCTGCTGCTCGGCGCGCGGCTGGTCCTGTACGAAGGTGCGCCGGACTTCCCGGGGCCGGACCGGCTGTGGGCGCTGGTCGAGCGGCACCGGGTCACGCACCTGGGCCTCTCCCCCACGGTCATCCGGGCGCTGATGGCCCACGGCGAGGAGCCGGTCCGCGCCCACGACCGCTCGTCGCTGCGCGTCCTCGGCTCGACCGGGGAGCCGTGGAACCCCGACCCGTGGTGGTGGTACTTCCGCGAGGTCGGCGAGGGCCGCTGCCCGATCGTCAACTACTCGGGCGGGACCGAGGTGTCGGGCGGGATCGTGTCGGGCAACCTGCTGGGGCCGATCAAGCCAGCCTCGTTCTCCGGGCCGTGCATCGGGACCGCGGCGGACGTCGTGGACGAGACCGGCGCGTCGGTCCGCGGCGCCGTCGGCGAGCTCGTCATCCGGGCGCCGATGCCCGGGATGACCCGCGGGTTCTGGCAGGACCGCGAGCGCTACGAGGCGACCTACTGGTCGCGCATCCCGGGGACGTGGGTCCACGGCGACTGGGCGAGCATCGAGGACGACGGCTTCTGGTACATCCATGGCCGCTCCGATGACACGCTCAAGGTCGCCGGCAAGCGCGTCGGGCCGGCCGAGGTCGAGAGCGCGGCCGTGTCGCACCCGGCCGTGCTGGAGGCGGCCGCGATCGGCGTGCCGCACGAGATCAAGGGCGAGGTCATCGTCGTCCTCTGCGTGCTCCGCCCGGGCGAGACGGACGACGACGACCTGCGCGCCTCGGTCGCGCGGACCGTCGCGGACCAGCTGGGCAAGCCGCTCAAGCCGGAGGTGGTGGCCGTCGTCCGCGCGCTGCCGAAGACCCGCTCCGGCAAGGTGATGCGCCGCGTGGCGCGGGCGGCCTGGCTCGGGCTCGACCCGGGCGACCTCTCGACGCTCGACGACCCGCTCACCCTCGACGCGATCCGGGCGGCCGCGCCACCGCACCCCTAGCGGTCAGGGGACGCCGGTCAGCCCGACGACACCGATGACCCGCCGGAGGCGTCGACGCCGACCGTGCCGCCACCCAGCACGGTCACGTGCGAGCCACCCGACGCGGTCCCCGTCGCCTGCCCCGACGCCGACACCGTGGCATTCGAGCCGCCGGACAGGTCGAGGGTCACGTTCGTCGCGAGGAGCGTCCCGAGATCGGCCCGTGAACCGCCGCTCGCCTGCAGCGAGAGTCCCTCGGTCGTGCCAGTGGCGGTCACGTTCGAGCCACCGCTCAGGACGACCTGGAGCGTCTGGATGTCGCCGGCCGTGACCTCCGCGTGGGAGCCGCCGAGCAGCGACACGTAGCTGATGTCCGGGACCGTGATGTCGACCTCCACGGCCACGTCGGTGTGGTACCCCTCGGTGGCGCGGACCCGGAGCGTGCCGTCCGCCACCTGGGTGGCGACCAGCGGCAGGATGTTCGCCTGCGCCTTGACCTGGACCGTCGCGGTCGCGCCGTCCGTGATGATCGCGCGGATGCCGTCGCCCACCTCGACCCGCGTGAACGCGGCGACGGTCCGCGGCTCGGTCTGGATGTCGCCCTGGCCCTGCGTCCCGAAGACCGAGCAGGCAACGAGACCAGCCATCAGGGCCGACGCCCCGAGGAGCGCGAGGACGATCCGGGTGGCCCACATGGGGCGAGTCTACGCTTTGGGGTGTACCGGGCAGACGGGTGCTCGTATCCTTGTCCGATGACCGTCCGGACCGCCGCACCCGAGCGCGACCTCGTCAGCTGGGAGGACCTGGACCGGCTGATCGCGGACCTCGCGGGTCGGCTCCAGGGCGTCCACTTCGACGCGATGCTGGCCATCACGCGCGGCGGCCTGGTCCCGGCGGGGATGCTCGCCTACCGGCTTCGGATCCGGAACATCCTGGTCGCCGCCGTCGAGTACTACGACGACGAGGGGCAGCCCGGCCCGAAGCCGACGTTCCTCCAGTTCCCGGCCGACCCGCTCCTCCGCGGCCAGCGCGTCCTGATCGTCGACGAGGTCTGGGACAGCGGCACGACCATCCATGCGGTCACGGACCGCGTCCTCCAGGCGGGCGGCATCCCCACGACCGCCGTCCTCCACTTCAAGCCCGAGCGCTCGAAGGTCCCCGGCCGACCGAGCGTCCACGCCGTGGAGACCGACCGCTGGGTGGTCTACCCGTTCAAGGCCGGCGGTTGAGGTCCCGGAGATGACGCGAACCCTGCTGCTCGTCGGCACCAAGAAGGGTGCCTTCATCCTGGAGAGCGACGAGGCGCGGCTCGACTGGTCGATGCGCGGGCCGCTGTGCGAGGGCTGGCCGGTCCACGACCTGATCGTCGAGCCCGGCGGCGCCATCCTGGCCGGCGCGGGCAACGCCTGGTACGGCCCGAGCGTGTGGCGCAGCGAGGACCTCGGGGCCACGTGGACGCAGTCCTCCGCGGGCATGAGCTATGGCGAGCAGGCCGAGCCGATCAAGACCGTCTGGAGCCTGGCGGCGACCCCCGATGGCGGCCTCCTCGCCGGCGTCGAGCCGGCCGGCCTCTTCCGCTCGAGCGACGGCGGCTCGACCTGGAGCCACGTCGAGGGCCTGACGAACCACCCGAGCCGCGAGACCTGGCAGCCCGGAGCGGGCGGCCTGATCCTGCACTCGATCGTCCCGCACCCGGACGACCCCGCCCACACGTGGGTCGGGATCTCCTCGGTCGGCGTCTTCGAGACCGTGGACGGCGGGACGACCTGGGAGCCGCGCAACGTCGGGGTCCGCGCGGGCTTCAACCCCGACCCGTACCCGGTCATGGGCCAGTGCGTCCACAAGCTGGTGATGGCCGGCGGTGGCGAGGCGACCACGCTCTACCAGCAGAACCACTGCGGCGTGTACCGGTCGGACAATTCGGGCGCGAGCTGGACCGAGCTGACCGAGAACGGCCTGCCGAGCGAGTTCGGCTTCCCGATGGTGTCCCATCCGCGCGACCCCGACACTGCCTGGACGATCCCACTGAACGGCGCGGACCAGGGCCGCTTCGTCCCCGAGGGCAAGCCCGCCGTGTGGCGCACGACCGATCGCGGCGCGACATGGACCCGGGAAGCCGCCGGGCTCCCGCAGCAGGACGCCTACCTCACGATCCTGCGCGAGGCGATGGCCCGCGACACGCTCGACCCCGTCGGGATCACGTTCGGGACCGAGACGGGCCAGCTCTGGCACAGCTCGGACGAAGGGCGCTCGTGGCGGATGATCACCGACGCCCTGCCCGAGATCTGGGCCGTCGAGGCCGTCGTCCTCGACGACTGACCCGATCCGGCGATGGCGACCGTCCTGCTGCCGCGTTCGCTGCTGGCCCTGTTCCCCGGCGCCGAACGGCGCCACGAAGTGACCGGCACGACCGTGGGCGCGGTCCTGGTCGAGCTCGACGCGAAGGTGCCGGGCATGCGCGACCGGCTCGTCCAGGAGGGTCCGCGGCTGCGCCCGCACATCAACGTGTTCGTCGATGGGTTCCCGGCCGACCTCGCCACGGCGGTCGGACCGGCCGCGACGGTCCACGTGATCCCGGCGGTATCCGGAGGCTGAAACGGAAACGATCCGCCGCCGAGGAGGAGGTTCGGCAGCGGATCGAAGAAGAGCGGTTCGGTCGGCGACGACTCTCCCGTCAGACCTTGCGGTCCGAACATCGTCACCGACCTGGACCGAATCATGGGCTCGGCGGCCCCGCGATCCTATGGTCGGATGCGGAAGACCGGGCACTGGACGATTGCCGGGTGTCGGCAACCCGAACGTCCATGGGCGTGGCGTCGGCCGCCCCGGCGCGCTAAGGTCCGTCCATGGCTACCCGTCGCACGATCGACCCCGCGGTGGAGGTCGACATCGACCGGCTGACCGCGATCGTCGCCTCCGATGTCGGCGAATCGGCGGAGACGGTGCGCGCCGTCGTCGAGCGGGTGCTCCTCCTGGTGCTCGAACCCGACCAGGCCGACGCCGCCGCGGTCGTCGCGGCCGACGGCGAGCAGGCCGCCCGCGACGGGCTGCTCCCGGAACAGCTCCTCGACCGCTACCTCTCGACCCTCTGGGCACTGTGGGAGATGCGGGTCGTCGGCATCCGCGATCCCGAGGCGCTCGCGACGCTCGGGGACCGCCTGCTGCGGACCGCGGACGACCTGGTCGCGGCCGTCGCGGTGGGCTATCGCTCGGTCGAGCGCGAGCTGATCGTCAACAACGCCGACGCGCGACGCGCGTTCCTCGACGAGCTGTTCGGCACCGTGTCCGTCGAAAGTGCCGCGATCGGCCGCCTGCGCCGGATGAGCTCCCGCAATGGCCTCGAGGCATCCGGCTCGTTCCGCCTCATCGCGCTGGCCGGGCCGATCATGGATGACGACGCGGTGGCCGACGTCCTTGCCGTCGACGTCCGCAAGCTGCTGACCGGTCCGTCGTCGGTCGACCGCGCCCGAGCCGGGGTCGCCCTCCCGCAGGTCGTCGCCTGGCGCGGCCGCGTCGTGGTCCTGGCGCGCGTCCGCTGGCCTGGCCTCGACCAGCTCCGGGCCGGCCTCGAGGCGTCGGATACCGAATGGACGGCGGTCCAGTCGGGATCGGTCGCCGGCGTCGAATCGCTCGCTCCCGCGCTTGCCCGTCTGGTCGACACGCTGCGGACCGCCCACCGCCTCGGCCATCGCGGCTGGATCGAGCACCCGGACGACCTGGCCGTCGAACGCCTCCTGCTGGCCGACGACGCGCTCCTGGCGACGGTCGTCCATCGCGAGCTGGGCCCGATCCTCGCCGATGCCCGGATGGGGGACGAGCTGATCGAGACCCTGCGCGCGTACTTCGATGCCGGGGAGAACATCCGCGAGACGGCTCGCAAGCTCCATCTCGCGGACCGGACCGTCGCCTACCGGCTGACGCGGATCCAGGCGCTCCTCGGCCACACGATCGACGGCGAATCGCGGCAGCGGCTGGTCATCGCCCTGCTCGCCCGCCGGATCCTGGACGGCGCGTCGGACTGAGGCAGGTCGCGCTATGCGGCGCGATGGGTCAGGCGAACGCGTCGAAGGGCTCGGTCCGCGGCGAGACCCCTTCGGCCCCGATGGACCGCGGCCCCGCCTCGTGCGGATCCGGCGAAACCGCCCGCCACCCGCGCTCGGCGAGCATCTCGAGCGTCGCGAGCGCCACCTCGACCGAGCTGCGCGCGTGTTCCGCGGCGATCCCCGCGAGGTCGCTCGGGGCGCGGGCCGCGGCGACCTCGGCGGCGACTCGCGCCGCCGCGCGGGTGTCGCGCACGACGCCACTCCTCCGGTCGGGCCGTCGCATCACCAGCGCCGTGTCCCCTGCGCGGACCAGGACCGCCGCGAGGAGCTGTGGCCAGTCGGCGGCCGCTTCGGGGGAGACATCCGGCTCCGAGAACGCCAGCGGATGCCCGGGGAAGAGCGCGCGGCGCACCTCGACCTCCGCGATCGCCCGAGCCCCGGCCCATGGCTCGTCCGTGATCCAGGGCGGGAGCGCGTTCAACGCCACGTGCGCCGCGTCCATGCCTTCCGCCAGGGCGAGGGACACGGCCAGCAGCTGGAGGGCCAGCGCGCGGCCCGCCCGCGTCGCGGGGTCGGACGGGACGCCGACGCGGAGGTCCGGGGCGACGACCAGCGAACCGGCGCCGACGACCACGATCGTCCCGGCGCGCCGGTGGATCCGATAGGCGAACGCGTGGTCGGACAGCGTCCGGTCCGGGTCGACCCCGGCGGCGACGATCTCGGCCATGGGATCGACCTCGACGAGGTCCACACGCTCGAAGGCTGCGACCACCGCGTGCTCCGGCGCCCAGAGGGCCTGGGCGCCCGTCTGGAGGCGGACATACGCCCGCCGCTGGGCCGCCAGCCGGTCCGCGACCCGACGGACCTCCGCGAGGGCGCGCTGACTGCCGGTCGGCGCCGGCTCGATCCGGGCCTGCGCCCCGGTCGCGCGGCGCTCCGACGGACGCCATTCGCGGACCTCGAGGCCCGCGTCGTTGAGCCGGTCCGCCAGCTCGCGCCCGATCGGGACCTCGACCCGCAGCACATCCGCGCCGGCAGCGACCAGGGCGGTGGCCTCGTCGAGCGCCCCGGCCAGCTCGGTCTCGGCCATGGTCATGCCGATCCACGGACGCGTCGCGTCACCGAGGAGCCCGGTCAGCTCCTGGCGGGCGATCCGGTCGCTGTCGATCCGGTCCAGCGCCTCGCGCGCCAGCCGCCGCGACTCGGTCTCGGCCACGGCACGTCGGTCGGGCTGGAGGAGCAGCTCCGCTTCGAGGGCGAGGTCGATCGTCCCCGAGGCCACGTCGAGCGCGAGATGCTGCGGGTCGAGGTCGTACTCGAGCAGGCCCATCGCGAACGGCAGCGTGATCCCCGAGCCGAGGCCCTCGCGCGACCCGCGCATCCAGCGGTCCACGACGGCCCCGGCGAGCGGGCGGCCGTCGTGATCGAGGCCGACGACGCCGAACAGGCGCAGGATCGCCCGCTCCTGGCCAAGCGACGTCGCGCCCCGCGCGCTCGCGCCAAGCGCGCCCGCAAGCGCTGTCGCTCGCTCCCGGAGCGCGTCGATGGGGCCCAGGTCCGTGGTCACCCGAGCCTCCCGGCCGCGGCGAGGAGCTCAAGGGTCCGCTCCACGGGGAGCGCGTTGACGACGTTCCCGTCGCGCCCCTCGACGGTCTCGGCGCGGAACAGCGAATCGACGACCGCCGCCTCGGTCGCCTCGACGACCGCGTCGAAGAACGGGTCGAGGTACTCATCGTCGACGACCTCGAACGTCCGGAGCGGCTGCCCGGTCGCGCGTGGGATCCGCAGCCCGGTCGAGAACGCGAGGAAGATGTCGCCGGACCCGTGCCCCGCGCTCGAACCCGCCCGCGCCAGGCCGAGACCGGCGCGACGGGCGAGCCGCTCCAGCGCCGCCGGCAGGAGCGGGGCGTCGGTGGCCACGACGATCACGCAGCTGCCGCGCTCGCGCTCGGTCGATTCCTCGGCGAGGCCTTCGGCGATCAGCGCCTGGCCGACCCGGACGCCATCGATGGTCAGCCGAGGCAGCCGCCCGAAGTTGGTGAGCGCCAGCACGCCGACCGTATACGAGGGGGCGAGCGGTGGCCGGCCGCTCTCGTCGGTGCGCAGGTCGTAGGCGTAGCGCCGGTCCACCGGCATCACGACGCGCGAGGCCGTGCCGATGCCGCCCTTCAGGTCGAAGCAGCTCATCCCGGTGCCGGCGCCCACGACGCCGCCCGCGACGGCCCCGCGCTCGGCACCGGCGAGGTCGGCGATCGCCGCCCGGACGTCCGCCTCGTCCACCTGGACCCGGCGCGACGCGTTGAGGAAGCCGTCATCGCACTCGGCGACGACCGGCAGGAGCGCGTCGTCGTCGCCGGCCGCCTCGTCGAGCCCGACCAGGACCGAGACCGCCGCGTCGAAGACCCGGCCGATCGCCATCGAGCTGGTCAGGAAGATGGGCGACTCGAGCACGCCCCACTCGTCGATCGTGGTGATGCCGATGGCCTCGCCGGCACCATTGAGGACCGACGCGCCGGCCGGCACGCGGTCGCTGAACAGCGCACCCGGGGCGAACGGGGCGATCACGGTCACGCCGGTCCGGGCGACGCCGCGGCCGTCCGGTGGCGGCGGCTCGTCCCGCCACACGGTCGCGTGCCCGACCTGGACGTGCGCGACGTCGACGATCGAGTCCGTCGGGCCCGGCGGCAGGATGCCGATGCGGACGCCGAGGTCGCGCGGGCGGGCTCGCGGGAGTGGCGGGGTCACGGGCACCTCCGAGCGGGCGGCTCGCCCGGTCGCGCGCCCCGGGGAGCTGGTGGTCGTGCGCAGAGTATGACCGCCGCTCAGTCGACGGTGCCCGCCACCCGGTTCCCGGTGAGGAAGCCGCGGAACGCCATGACCGGGTCGTCCGAGGTGTAGCGGACGCCGAGGCTGCCGACCCGCTCCCCGCCCGGGACGAGCGCCGCGAAGTCCGCGATCACGCCCTTCGGGTAGTCGATCTCGATGACGACGGGCGGGTCGACGTGCAGCACCTGCAGCTCGCCGGCGGCGGCCCGCCGGACCGCGCGTTCCGCCCCGGCGCGGACGCGCTCACACGCGACCGACGGGTGGACCGACGTCGCGCTGTGGCCGCCGTCGGTGACCTTGACCACGACTCGCTCGGCCCACGGCAGCCAGCCCTCGACCTCCTCGGCCAGCGCGTCGTCGCCGGTGACCATCCCGACCGGGATGCCCCAGGCGCCCAGCACCAGGGCGTTGAACCCGTACTCCCCGGTCGGGCGGCCGTCGAGGCGCGTCTCGACCGGCCTGCCGGAGTAGGTATGCGCGATCGTGCCGGTCGGATGGCCCGCCCGGGCGTGATAGCCGACGAAGAGGGCGACGTCGAAGCTGGGCGACCCGTCCGCCGCCGGCTGCCCGCCGGCGACCATCGACCACGCCTTCTCGCCCTGGAGGACGCGCGCGGCCGGGATGCAGCGCCGCGGGCAGCAGGTTGTACATGTTCCAGTGGCTGTCGTTGACGAGGATGTCGGTCGCGCCGGCGGCGAGCGCACCCTCGACGGCGGCATTCGTCTCGGCGACCATCAGGTCCACCGAGGCCGGGTAGCGGACGTTCGCCGGATCGGTCGGGTGCGGATGGCTGATCCCGCCGATGCCCTCCATGTCGACGCTGATGTAGACCCTCATGCATCCTCCTCCGTGGGTCCGGTCCGTGCCGGGTGGCCGATCCAGACATGCCCGTCGGCGAAGCGCTCCGCCTTCCAGATGGGGGCCCGCGCCTTGGTCTCGTCGATGGCGTAGCGGGCGGCCTCGAACGCGGCCGCGCGATGCGGCGAGACGGCCATGACCGCGATCGAGACCTCGCCCACCGGCACCTCGCCCGTGCGATGGACGATGGCGACGCCGCTGACCCCGAACCGCGCCTCGATCTCGTCGGCGATGGCCTCGAGGGTGGCCAGGGCCATCGGCTCGTGGGCCTCGTACTCCAGCGACTCCACGCTGCGGCCGGCATGCCGCGCCGCCTCCGCCTCCTGGCCCGGCGCCGGCGTGCCCGGGGTCTCGCGGGTCCGCCCGAGGAACCCGACGACCGCGCCATCGCCGGGATCGGCCAGGCGATCGGCCAGTTCGACGAGGATGCCGGCGTCCAGCGCCCCGTCGCGGAGCTCGATGACCCGCGTGCCGGAGCCGCCCGAGACCGGCGGGATCATCGCGACCTCGTCCCCATCCTCCAGCGCCGTCCCGGCATCGGCGTAGGCCCCGTTGCGCGCGAACCGGACCGACGGGCGGCCCGGTGCCAGCACCGGATGCCGCTCGACGAGCGCGAGCCACGCGTCCTCGACGGTCGCGCCGTTCGCGAGCTCGACCGCGACCTCGCGGGTCCCGGCCAGCTCGCGCTGGACGGCGAAGAGGCGGATGCGGACGTGGACGGCCACCCTGGTCCCGACGCCGCTCAACCGCGCCACGTGGCGATGAGGAGCCCGTCGCCGAGGGGCAGGATCGTCGAGGTGAAGCGCCGGTCGGCGAGGACGGTGGCGTCGAAGGTCCGGAGCGCCGCGGTGTTGGCGTCGTCGGCCGCGACCGGTCGGGAGCCCGACGCGCGGCCGCTCCACAGGACGTTGTCCGCGGCGACGAGCGCGCGCGGCGCCAGCCGTCCCGTCAGCGCCTCGAGGTAGCCGAGGTACTCCGGCTTCATCGCGTCGATGAAGACCATGTCGAACGGGCCGGCCAGCGCCGGGTCGCCGGCGGCGAACGCATCGAGCGCCGGGGCGTTGACGACGGTGATCCGCTCGTCCGCGATCCCCGCCTCGCGCCACCAGCCCCGCGCGAGGTCGGTCCGCTCGCGATCGGGGTCGATGGTCACGATGGTCCCGTCCGCGGGCTGGCCGAGCGCCATCCAGAGGGTCGAGTAGCCATACGCCGTCCCGACCTCGACGATCCGCCGCCGGTCGCCGGCCAGCACCGAGAGGACCCGGCCGCAATCGCGGTCGACGATCGGGATGCCCAGGGGCACGGCCGCATCCTCGATGGCAGCGAGGGCCGCCGCGACGGGCGCCGCCAGCGACTCGATCCAGTCGAGATCGACGATATCGGGGATCCATTCGCGGTCGTTCTTGGCCATCGGCAGGGCTCCTTCTCAGACCAGCAGGCCGGCGCCGAAGTAGAGGCCGGCGGCGAGGATGGTGCCGGCCGCGATGGTGCCGACATTGATGTAGAGCAGCCCGGTCGCGGACTCCATCGAACGGGTGCGCGCCGTCTGGATCGCCGCCCACGACACGATCAAGGGGAAGACCAGGCCGACGATCAGGCGCAGCCAGACGTAGAGGGCCCACTGGCCGCCGAGCGCCGCGAACGGCCCGACATCGGCGGGACCCGCGCCCGTCGCGATCCACGCCCAGAACAGGACCAGCTGCAGGGCGATCACCGCGGTCAGGCCGCGGGCGAGCAGGATGAGCGGGGCCTCGGGGAGCTTGGGGGTCACGAGGTACCAGTGACCGAGGATCATCGCGGCGAAGACGCCGCCGATCGCCGCGGTCACGACCACGAGCTGGGTCAGGAGCGACACCGTCCCCATCGGCCCGCCGCCCCACGCGAGGGCCCCGAAGACCAGCGTGGCGGCAGCGGCCGCGACGGCCGCCCATTCGATCAGCGTGCCGGCGCTCGGACGGATCCGCCGGGCGACGAGGCCGACCACCGCCAGGGCACAGAACGCGACGAGGGCCGAGTGGCGCGGCCCGTCCCAGGCGGGGTCGAGCACGACCGGCGAGGCCCCGAGGGTGGCCGGCAACGCGCCGTCCGAGAGCCAGGCGAGGATCCCGAAGCCGATGGCGCACGCCGTGGTGAAGCCCAGGTAGCCCGATGTCGCCGAGGTGCGCCGGCGGAGCAGGATCACCGACGCGTACGACCCGAGCGCGAGCCCGGTCAGCACGGTCCAGTTGATGAAGGCGAGGTTCGTCGCGATCTGGGTGGCGGCCACGACCCGAGTGTAGCCGCGGGCCGCGCGGCGGGGCTCGCGGGCCGTCCGCGGTCGCACTACCATCGCGCTGGAGGTATCACCGATGACGTTCGGCCGCGACACGACACTCACCTGGTACGGCCATGCCTGCGTCGAGGTCAGGACGCCCGGCGGCAAGGTCGTCCTGCTCGACCCGTGGTTCGCCAATCCCCGCTCGCCGAAAACGGCCGACTCGGTCGAGCAGTGCGACGTCATGCTCGTGACCCACGGGCATGGCGACCATCTCGGCGAGTCGGTGGCGCTCGCCAGCCGACTCCAGCCCGCCTGGCCGTGCATCCACGAGATGAGCCTGTGGCTCTCCCGCCGTCTCGCGGGCGGTGCCGACGCGACGCTCGGATTCAACAAGGGCGGCACCGTCGAGGTCGCCGGGATCAAGGTCACGATGGTCGGGGCCGACCACTCGTCCGGCGACTGGAACAGCGCGGGCGACACCACGGTCTACCTGGGCGAGCCGGCCGGCTTCGTCGTCCAGGTCGAGAACGGCTTCACCTTCTACCACGCGGGCGACACCAACGTCTTCACGGACATGGCGCTCGTCGGCGAGCTCTACAAGCCCGACGTCGCCTTCCTGCCGATCGGGGGCCACTACACGATGGGCCCGCGAGAGGCGGCGCTGGCCGTGCAGCTGCTCGGGGTCCAGCACGTCATCCCGATCCACTACGGCACCTTCCCGATCCTCGCGGGAACGCCCGACGAGTTCCGGGCCGCCCTCGAGGCGCGCGACCTCGGCGGGGTCCAGGTCCATACGCCCGAGCCCGGCGAGGCGATCGACTGACCGGCCCGGGACGGCGGCGCCGGCGGGCCGGCCTTCAGGCGGCGGCGGACCCGATGGGGAGCGACCGCGCAAGCCGCGGCACGACCGAGCACGCCAGCACGATCGTGATCAGCAGGAACGGCGCGACCAGGATCCGCTCGGGCTCGTTCGGGTAGCTGAGCCAGGTGATGGCCATCGTCGCGAACATCGCGAGGATGGCCAGCGACGGCCCGTCCGAGCGGATCTCGCCCAGGGCCGGCGACCCGGGACCGGATCGCGAGCACGCCGAGCAGGGCGAACAGGGGTACCGGCGACGTCGACAGGCCGACCAGCCGGAACGCGTAGATCCGGGCGATCTCGCCGATCGACAGCGGCGGCGCGCCGTCGGCCGGGAACGGCAGGTAGGCGACGACCGCGTGGTAGAAGAGCGTCGCATAGCCGTAGTTCCCGCTCCAGACGGTCAGGCCGAGATAGAGGGCGACGCCGGCCACGGCGGCCAGCGCGGCGCGCGGCCACGCGAGGCGGATCCCGGCGTCCGGCCTCGCGAGCGCGACGACGGCCGCGATCGCCAGCACCGCGACGACCGCATTCGGGCGGGCCAGGATCGCGACCAGCAGGATCGCCAGCGCGAGCCCCGGCCGTCGCCACTCCAGCAGGACGTACAGCCCGCTCATCACGATCAGGAGTGCCAGCGCATCCGGGGTCGAGAGCCTGGCCAGGGCCCAGAACGGCGCGGACAGGGCGATGAGGGTGGCGAGGAGCACGGCGGACCACTCCCCCATGTGCCGGCTCGCCCACCGGAAGAGCAGCAGGATCAGCGCGGCGTAGGCCGCGGCCGAGATCAGCACGGACCCGAAGCCCAGCGGGACGCCCACCACGCCGAGGGCCGCCATCAGCGCCGGATAGAGCGGCTTGACCGAGTAGAAGGGGAGCTGCTGGCGGAGCGCCTCCGGGTCGGCCTTGATCTTCGGCCAGGTAGGCGTCGCGCCCCAGCGCGGTGATCCCCTGGGTGCCGGTCACGTCGGCGTACTGGGTGTCGTCGAGGAGCGTGTCGAGATCCGCGTACGTCTTCGCGTTGAGGTCCGCGCCGGTGGCGCCCTCCCACTGGTGGACGACGGCGATGTACTCGATCAGGTCGGCGTTGCCGGCCGGCCGGTAGATCGCGTACCCCGCGATCCCGAGCGCGATGACCGCCATGACCAGCCAGGCGAGCACGCCCGGCAGCGCACGCGGCGTCGTGTCGCGCGTCCCGTCCATCAGGTCTCCCTCATCGATCCACAGCCAACCGATGCGGCGGACCATACCGCATCGACCGGTGGTCCCCGTTCAGGACGGGCGGTCAGCCAGGCAGACGGGCGGCGATCCCCTCGAAGAGGCGGGTGGCATCGGACCGCAGGCTGGCGGCCCGGTTCGTGTGCCACTGCCGCTCGTGGGTGAGCATCACGATGCGCGTCGAGCCCGCCGCGATCGCCTCGACCAGCCCGAGACCGTCCGCCCACAGGGCCGGCGGCGTCGCGACGTCGCTGACGTACGCGTCCGCCCGACCGAGGATCGAGGCGTCGTAGGCCTCGAACTCGAGGCCGCAGCCGGCCAGCAGCCCGGGGGTCACGAACTCGTTGTTGCGGAACCCGAGGGCGCGGTTCATCCAGTCGCCGTGGCTCGCGACCGAGCGGAGGTCCGGGGCATAGCGCGCGCGGAACCGGTCGACGTTCTGCCGGAACTCCGCCTCGATCGGCGGGCCGCTGGGCTTCGACGGCGGCCCGGTCCCGTGCCCGGATCCGCTTGGCGACGGTGGCGCCCTCCTCGTAGTGATAGCCCACCTCGAAGCCGGCGTCGCGGAGCCGCGCGATGAACGCGTGGTGGGCCGGGGCGGTGGCGAGCCGGAGGTAGTAGGTCGCCGTCGCGCCGACCGCCGTCTCGGCCGCGAGGAACGCCTCGTTGCCGGCCACGTCGACGACGTCGATGTCGTGACGCAGCGCGAGGATCCGCCGACTCGGCGCGTCGGCGCCGGCCGCCACCGCGGCGCGGAAGGCGCCCAGCGAGACCAGCGCGTAGCCGGCGTCGCGCGCGCTCTCCAGCAGGGTCCGGTACTCGGCGGCACGGTCCTTGCCGCCGTAGTCCGCCCGCACCCGCCGGCCGATCGCGGCCATCCGTCGACCGAACGAGCCACCGGTCATCGGGGCTTCACCGAGGCGGGGTCCGGCGCCGCCAGCCGTCGCGGAACTGCCACAGGCCCTTGATCATGCCGAAGCCGTACGACAGGTGCATCGTCGGGTACGCGGCCGCCAGCGCGGCCATGATCCCGGCCGCCCGGCCGCGGCCGTAGCGCACCGTCGCGGCGACGATCGCGCCGAGGTAGACGACCAGCAGGAGCGCCAGCAGCCGCCGCCCGGCATCGCTGACGATCGCCGCCAGCCCCGCGACGCCGAACGCCCCGACGAGCCCGATCGGCACGAGATGCCGGACGCGGACCTGGCGTGGATGGGCCTGGATCACGCGGACCTTCCAGCGGCCGTAGTCGAAGTACTGCGTCCACAGGCCCTCGAGCGTCGCGCGGCTCGTGTACGCGCTGACGATCGCCGGGTCGCAGACGATCCGGCCGCCGGCGTCGAGGAGCCGGTAGCTCAGCTCGTCGTCCTGGTTGCGGACCATCGACTCGTCGAAGGGGAAGCGCTGGTAGGTCTCGCGCCGTGCCAGCCCCATGAACACGGTGTCGACCTCGGTCCGTTCGGTGGCGTAGTGGTGGCGCGCCCCGCCCACCCCGAACGGCGTGCTGATGGCGATCGAGACCGCCTCGCCGATCGGCCCGCCGCCGACGGCGTTGACCGGGCCGCCGACCATGTCCGCGCCCGTGGCCTCGATGGCCTCGACCGCCCGCCGGACGTAGTCGGGGGCGAGCACCGCGTGCCCGCTGACGATGCCGACGATGTCGCCGGTCGCGGCCGCGATCCCGGCATTCCACGCGGCGGCCTGGATCCGGCGCGGGTTGGGGAGCACCGCCCAGCCGGGCCGGCCCTCCGCGCGGCTCCGGGCGATCGCGACCGAGTCGTCGTCGGACTCGCCGTCGTAGACCAGGACCTGGAGGCTGTCGGCCGGATGGTCCTGGGCGGCGATCGAGTCGAGGCAGTTGCCGATCTGGGCGGCTTCGTTCCGCATCGCGACGACGAGCGTGACGGTCGGGACCATCAGCCTCCTTCGGGTGGGTGTCCCGCTACGATAGGCCCTCATGCGGATCGCGATGGCCCTGTACGCCGACGTCAGCCACGACAGCCGCGTCCTGCGGGAGGCCACGACGCTCGCGGACGCCGGCCACGACGTCACGATCGTGTGCATCGCCGGCGCCGCCCCCGAGGGATCGCCGTTCCGGGTGATCGCCGGCCACCCCGACCGCGGCGGCGTCCTCCCCGACGGGTCCAGCCCGTTCCTGCGCGATCGACGGCGCGTCCAGGGTCAAGCGCGTCGCGCGACGCGTCGGCTGGCTGAAGGGCTACGTCAGCTCGATCCGGGCCTGGGGCCGCTGGGCGGTCGCATCGGCCGGACCGGTGGACGCCTGGCACGCCCACGACCTCACCGGCCTCGCCGCCGTCGCGCCCCTGGTCCGGCCGCCGACGCGGCTCGTCTACGACAGCCACGAGATCTTCCTCGAGACCGGCACGGCGGCGCGGCTGCCCGGTTTCGGCCGCCGCGTGCTCCAGCGCCTGGAGCGCCGCTGGGTCGGCCTGGCCGATGCGCTCGTGACGGTCAACGAGGCATACGCCGAGGTCCTCGAGCGCCGGACCAGGCCCCGCCGGATCGTCATCGTCCGGAACTGCCCGCCGCGCCGCGAGATCGCCGACGGGTCGGCGACGGCCCCGACGAGCGGCAGGATCCGCGGCGGCGACGGGATCCCGGCAGATGCGCCGGTCGCGCTCTACCACGGCGCGTTCGCCCGCCACCGCGGGATCGAGCCACGGCCCTCGCGATGCTGGAGCCGGGGATGGAGCGCCACCATCTCGCGATCCTCGGCTTCGGGTCCATCCGACGACGAGCTCGTGGCGACTGGCCGCGGAGCCGCGCTTCGGCGGTCGCGTCCACGTCCTCCCGGCCGTCCCGCCCGACGACGTCGTCGACTGGGTCGGGTCGGCCGATGTCGACGTGATCGCCCTCGAGCGCTCGACCCTCAACCACTGGCTGTGCACCCCCAACAAGCTCTGGGAGAGCCTGACGGCCGGGACGCCGGTGGTCGTCAGCGACTTCCCGGTCATGCGCCGGATCGTCATGGACGACCCGGCCGGGGCGCTCGGGACCGTCTGCGACCCGGTCGACCCCGCGTCGATCGCGGCCGGCGATCCGGGCCGTCACGCGAGGCATCGCCGGAGGCCCGCGCCGACGTGGCGCGCTCGATGTCGCGAGGCGGCCGCGGACCGCTGGAACTGGGAGACGGAATCGGCGCGGCTGGTCGAGCTCTACGCGACGCTGGGCGCGCCCGACTGAGGCGTCGCCGACCCGCCGGATGGCGTCATGGGGCCGTTTGACCCCCGGATGATCGCCGGTTTGCCGGCCGTGCAGGACCCGTAGGTACCATGCCGGTGTCCATGCCGGGAGCGCCCCCGACCGCACCCCTCCCTACCGTGATCCGCCCTTCCAGGGTGGTGCATCCAGTCCACGTAGGAACAAGGTGCGATAGCCGCCGCGCACCAGCGCCCGCCATCCTTCCGCCACAAACCTCGAACTAGCACCCCTGTCGCGAGGCAGGTCCGCAAAGCCACGGGACTCACGCAGTCAGCCGGGTTGCCGAAAGGAATGGCCCACCCATGTACTGGGATGGAGAGCACTGGGTCGACGAGGCCCCCCGCCGCCCCGCCAAGCGCTCCGCCAGCAGCAGCGCCACCGCTGCGCCCCGGTACAGCACCCTCCGATCGATCGCGATCATGGGCACCACGCTGGTCATGTTCTTCGGCTTCATCGTGCCCTGGTCGCCGCTGGCCGCGGCCAGTGCCGGTCGCTTCTTCGGCGTTCCGCAGGGCCGCCACGACGGCCGGACCTACGCCTTCGCCAGCCCGGGCGACATCGCCCTCCGGGTCGGCGCCACGCAGAAGCCCAAGGCCGGCGCCGCGGTCACGGCCAACGCGGTCACGACCACGTCCCGGGGCAGCGGCAACCGAGCGCGTGGCACGCAGCGACCGCGCAGCGGTGGCGGCGGGACCACGAACGTGACCGCGCCGACGCCCACGCCGACGCCGACGGCCGAGCCGACGCCGGTCCCCCTCGGGACGACGCCCACGCCGGACCCGACGCCGAAGCCCACCCCCAAGCCGACGCCCGATCCCACCCCGAAGCCGACGCCCAAGCCGCCCGCCGACCCGCCGGCCGATGGCGCGTTCTATCTCGCGACCAACGGCTCGGACTCGAACAGCGGATCGAAGACGTCGCCCTGGAAGTCGCTCTACACGTCGATCAAGAAGCTCGGCGCCGGCGACACCCTCTACATCCGCGAGGGCACGTACACGTTCGGCGACGAGAACATCATCGACCGCCGTGGCACGGCCTCGAACCCGATCACCATCCGGGCGTATCCCGGGCGAGACCCCGACGTTCAAGGGCAACACGACCCAGTCGATCTTCATGTGGTTCCGCAACGCCTGCTACATCAACGTCTCCGGGCTGACCATCTACGGCGACCCGAGCGCGGCGTCGCAACGTCAGCCACGGCGGCGCGGTCTTCCAGTACACCGGCGACACGTACGGCATCGATGTCACCAACAACGACATCTACGGCTCCAGCGCCTGGGCCGCGACCATGCACATCTTCTACGTCGGGGCCGGCACGGTCCGCGACCTGACGATCTCCGGGAACCTGATGGACGGCCGGGGCTCGGATGGCGCGGGCTACCACGCCTACCACGACCCCAACGGCACCCACATCCTGGTCGCCAACAACACGATCCGGAACTTCGACCAGTGCGTGATGATCTGGTCGGACACCTCCTCGCTGACCCTCCGCGACAACAAGCTCGACCACTGCCGGATCGGCATCCGCTACCACAACTCGAACGGCACGATCCTCGACGGGAACACCGCCACCTCGATGAGCGAGAGCTCCATCGAGCGCGACTCGACGGCCCATCTCACGGAGACCGGCAACTCCTGGAACTGACCGCAACGCGCCGGACGGGCCATCGCGGCCCGTCCGATGGTTCCACGGACGGGGACGGGCGCCGCCGCTAGACTGGCGGCGCCTTCCTCCCCTCTGACTGGACCATGCGCCGACCTCGCCGCTCGCTCGACGCCCTGCTCGTGATCATCGCCCTCGTCCTCGTCTCCGGGGTCGGTCTCGCCGCACCCTTGATGCGCATCGGGGCGGCAGCGTCTCCGGCCCCCAGCGCCCTCGTGCCGTCGGCGACCCCGGCCGTGACGCCCGCCCCATCCGCCTCACCGATCGTCGGGACGACCTATCACCTGGCGCCCGACGGCGACGACCAGAACGCCGGGACCGCCGCGAAGCCATGGGAGACGCTCGCCCACGCCGCGACGAAGCTCAAGCCCGGCGACACGCTCGAGGTGGCCGACGGCACGTACACGCGCCAGAGCATCGACTGGCAGACGAGCGGCAGCGCGGACGGCCCCATCACCGATCCGGGCGGCGGCCGGGCGCGCACCCGATCTTCGACGGCGGTGGCGTCGGCCACTTCGCGGTGATCCGCGGCGGCGCCGGCTACCTGGTCTTCGACGGGCTCACGATCACGGGCTACGACATCGTCGACGACGGGATCATCGTCGCCTATGGACGGCGCCCACGACCTGACCTTCCAGAACCTGCGGATGACCGGCAACGATCGGGCAGGACCAGCGCTCGCACCTCATCTACCTCGGCTCGCCCGACGTGCATGACGTCGTCATCCGGGCGAACCTGCTCGACGGCATCAAGGGCGGCGCGATCCACCTCTACCACGCCCCGAATGCGCAGCACGTCCGGATCACGGACAACGTGATGCGCGACAGCCATTGGGGCGTGATCGTGACCTCCGGGCGCGAGCGACGTCGTGATCGACCACAACACGTTCATCGACAACGACGTCGGGGTCGAGATGTGGGACGCGACCGGCGTCGAAGGTGACGAACAACCTGGTCACCTCGGACCACGGCACCGGGATCCGCCTGCAGGCGAACGCGCCCCTGACCGAGGACTACGACCTCTGGCAGATCCATGGACGTCCCGTTCGTCATCGACACCGACGAGCTCGACCTGGCCGGCTGGCAGGCGGCCACGACCCGAGGGAGCGCACTCGACGCGTCGCCACGCCCGGCGTGCCGCTGATCGGATCGGACCTCCGGGTCCTGCCTGGCAGCCCGGCCGCCGGCGCCGCGAGCGACGGGTCGGACCTCGGCACGCGGGTGTTCCCGTGAGCGGCATCCGGCGGCAGGGCCGCGCTCGCCCGCCAGAGCGGCGCCTGGTCGCCCGCCGTCGCGACGCTACCTCATCGGCACGGCACGACGGGGCGGGCCGGCCGATGCGCGACCGTCCCCGGGGCTGCCGGCGACCGCGGCGCATCTCGAGGCGGCGGCCGGGTGGCTGCGCCGAGCCCAGGACGCCACCGTGGACGGCGGGGTCAGCTGGGGCTACCGGCTCAACGGCGGGTGGGCCGCCTCCTATCCGGAGACGACCGGCTACATCGTGCCGACCTATCTCGCGCTCGCCGAGGCGGGCGTCGGCGGCGGGACGGGCGACGGCGCCGGGGCGGCAGGTGCCGCCGACGGCCCGTCGGATGTCGACCGCGCCCGTCGCGCGATCTCGTTCCTGCTCGGGATCCAGCTGCCGAGCGGGGCGTTCCCCGGGGCGCGGATCGACCAGAACCGGACCGCCCCGTCGGTCTTCAACACCGGCCAGATCCTCAACGGCCTCGTTGCCTGGCATCGCGCGACGAACGACCCGGCCACCGCCGACGCGGCCGCGCGCGCCGCCGCGTGGCTGGTCTCGAGCCAGGAGCCGGACGGCGCGTGGTCGCACGACGTCTACAACCGGCTGGAGGTCTCGTACCTCGCCCACGCGACCTGCTGGCTCGCCGAGTACGGGGAGCACGCGGGCGACGCGGTCGCGCTGGCCGCCGCGGGTCGCCATCTCGATCGGCTGCTCCAGCGCTACGACCCCGCGACCGATTGGTTCGACGGCGCCGGGTTCAGTGCCGAGGACCACGAGGCGCGCCGCTCCGTGACCCACACCCTGGCCTACACGATCTGGGGCGTGCTCGACCTCGGGCTCCGACTGGGTCGCGCCGAGGCCGTCCAGGCCGCGACCCGCTCGGCCGCGCGCGTCGCCGGGGTCGTCCACCGGGACGGCCGCCTCGCCGGCATGGTCGACGCGAGCTGGTCTGCGCTGAGTGACTGGGACTGCCTGACCGGCAGCTCGCAGATGGCGTTGATCTGGTTCCGCCTCGCCCGCCTGGGCGATGCCGCGGGCGACCTCGACGCCGCGCACCTCGTCCTCGACCGCGTGCGACGCGCGCAGGACCTCGGCAGCCGGGACCCGGGGATCCGCGGCGGGATCGCCGGCTCCGACCCGGCCTGGGGCGAGTACCTGCGGTTCGTGCTGCCGAACTGGGCGGCCAAGTTCACGATCGATGCGTTCCTCGAGGAAGCGCGCCTCGCCGCCACGCCCCGGGACGGACCGGCTAGCTGACCCCGCCCGAGGCGTCCGCGGTCGCCTCGATACGGTCGCGCCGCTCGGACCACCAGCGGTCGATCGAGCCGAGGTCCGTGACCCAGACGTCGGTCCGCGCCGCGAGCAGGTCCAGCACGGCCTGGTAGGCCTCGGCCCACGGCGCGATACCCGCTGCGCGTCGGCACGCACGCCTGCAGGTGCCAGTCGAAGACCGCCATCCCGCGCAGGTCCGCGACCTCATCGAGACCGTCGGAGATCGTCGCGACGGCTGCCTCGACGTCGTTCGAGCGATAGAACAGGTTGCCGTCCATGGCGAAGACCGGGAGCTCGCGCAGCCGCAGCGGCGCGTCGGATGGCGCGTCGAACGGATGGAAGGGCAGGCTCGTCGACCGCCGGAAGCCGACGTGGTCGTTGAACGCGATCGAGCTGTCGTATCGGAACCCGGCAGCGTCATGGGCGCGCAGCGTGGCGGCCGGGTCGGGACCGAGATGCCAGTAGTGATGCCGGTTGCCGTCCACGGGCGCTCCCGAGGCCCGGACGAGACGGTCACGCTCCTCGGCGATGCGCCCGGGCGCGGCATATGCCTCGTACCCCGTGTGCAGGCCGACCTCGTGACCCGCCTCGGCCAATTGGTCGAAGACCCGTCGGAAGCGCGTGTCCGCGATGTCGTAGGCGACGTCGTAGGTGGTCCCCCAGCGGTCGTGGAACGGGGTCGAGGCGAAGAACCAGGTCGCCGCGAACCCGCGGCTCGCCTCGCTTTCCACGAGCCGGTCGAACACCCAGAACTCGCCCGGATGGGGACCCCGCAAGCAACGAGGTGAGGTCGTCCGTCGCCCGGACCGCGAGCGTCCGCGGCGCGCGCCCGAGCCGCTGGGGACCATGCATGAGGGCCCGCACGGTCGGATAGCGGTCGGGATGGTCGACGTCGTGCGAGAGGCCGACCGCGAACCGCGCGCCGTCCGGCCAGCGGTCCGCGCCCACGATGCCGAGCCGCCGGTGGAGCCACCAACCCGTCCGCTCGACGATCCGGTCCACGAGCGGGCCGTCGGCGTCCGTGCGGGCCGCGGTGCTGCTCGCGTACCGGACCCGGCCGTGCTCGTCACGGCCCTCACGGCCGAGATCGCCGTCCGCCTGGTCCCGCAGGAGCGCGCCGATCACGCTGACGACGTCGACGGGCAGGACCGCGTCCGGGCCGCTGTCGACTTCGAGCCGATGGACGAGATCCGTGGCGAGGGCGCCGGCGTCCTCGGGTCGCCGCGGGATCACGACGCGCCCCGCGCCCGACTCGAGCGGCCCGTGCGCGAGCAGCGGGCCGGCGCCCGCGTCCGCCGGCTCCGACAGCGGTCGTTCGGCGATCCCGAGGGCGTCGAGGAGGAACGCGATCGCCGCCCGATCGGCGCTGTTGCCTGCTGTCCACGTCGCGAGCCTGGTCACCCGGCCTCCGTCTTGGCGGATACGATTTCGCTGCTATTGTCACCGCGACCATGACCGCCGTGCCTGATCTCCCCATGCGCCTCGCCTACCTCGGCGACCCAAACGAGGTGCATACGCGACGCTGGCTGACCTTCTTCGTCGAGCGTGGCCACGCGGTCCACCTGCTGGTCCGGCACGATACGGTCCTGGAGTCGCCGCTCCCGCCGGGGATCGTCCTGGAGCGGATGGACCCGTTCGAGATCCGCTGGTACCGCCCGGATTCCTATCTTGCGGCCCGGCGCGCCGTCCGCCGGGTCCTGGAGCGGATCGGGGCGCAGGTCCTCCACGTGCACTACCTGACGGGCTACGGGTTCTGGGCGTGGCTGTCGGGCTTCCGGCCGTACGTCATCACCGTCTGGGGGTCCGACGTGTTCCGGACGCTGCCGACGTCGCGACGCCACCGGCTCTTCGGCTGGCTGAGCCTTCGTGGCGCGGCGGCCGTCACCGCGGACTCGGTCGACCTCGCCGAGGGCGCGATCGCCGGCGGCGCGCGGCGCGAGCGCACCACGGTGGTCCAGTTCGGCGTCGACACCGCCAGGTTCAGCCCGGCGCCGCGGGACGACGCGCTCCGCGCGCGCATCGGGATCCGGACGCCGAGGCTCGTCTTCTCGCCGCGGATCATCTTCTCGTGGAACCGCCACGAGGACGTCATCCGCGCGGTCGCGGAGCTGCCCGCGGACGTCGGCCTCGCGCTGAGCGCCCTCCATGCGGACCCCGAGTATCTCGCGAGCCTCGTCGAGCTGGCCGGGACCGTCGGGATCGCCGATCGGCTGACCGTCCTCGACGGCATCCCGCACGCGGAGATGGCCGACCACCTGCGCCTCGCCGACGTGGTCGTATCGGTCCCCGAGACCGACGGGACCCCGGTCACGATCCTCGAATCGCTGGCCTGCGGGGTCCCGGTCGTGGCCTCGGACGTGCCGAGCGTCCGAGAGTGGCTCGCCGAGTTCTCGCCGGAGCTGCTCGTCCCGATCGCCGACCAGGCCGCGACGACCGCGGCGATCCGCCACGTGCTCGACCTGCCTGCAGACGAGGCCGCCGCGCTCCGCGCCGCCGGCCGTGCCCTCGTCGTCGAGCGCGGCGACCATGCCACCCACATGCTCGGGGTCGAGGCGACGTATCGCGCCCTCGCGGCCGCCGCCGCCGCGCACAAGGGCGGCGGACGGACGGCGCAGGTCGGCCCGATGAGCGTCATCGACCGTTCCGGCTCGGCGCTCTCGAACCGGGTCGTCATCACGTTCACCGCGCGCGTCACGGTCGCGGTCATCGGGCTGTTCAGCGCGTTCCTGCTCGCCCGGCTCCTCGGCCCGGCCGAGAAGGGCGAGTTCACCGTCGGCCAGATCCTCCCATCGACCATCTTCGTCCTGGGTCAGCTCGGCCTCACGTCGGCGCTCGCGTACTACGCCGGACGGGGCCGGACGACCGGCCTGACCCGCCGTGCGGTGATGCTCGCCGCGGTGCTGTCGGCGATCGGCATCGGGATCACCCTGGTCTTCCTGCCGTTCATCGAGGAGCACATCTTCAAGAACATCGATCCGGTCGTGCTCCTGGGCTCGCTGGCGATCGTCCCGTCGCTGTTCGCATTCGCCTTCATGAACTCGATCCTGACCGGACGCCAGCAGATGGTCGCGTACGGGCTGCTCGCGATCGGCCAGATCATCGCCGCGCTCATCCTGTACATCCTGCTCATCGGCGTGGCGGGGCTCGGGGCCCGAGGCGCGATCCTCGCGTACTTCCTCTTCTCGTCAGGGGCCGCGATCGCCGCGATGTGGGCCGCCTCGAGGGCGACCCGGCATCACTCCGACGAGCCGCCCGCCAGGCCGCGCGACCTGTTCCACTACGGGCTGCGCGTCTACCCGGCCAGCCTGTCGGGGTTCTTCAGCTACCGCGCCGACGTGATCATCATGGCGGCGATCCTCGCCTCCCCGTCGGCGATCGGCCTCTACAGCTTCGCCGTCGGCCTCGCCGAGCTCGTCTTCTTCCTGCCCGACTCGGTCGTGCTCGTGTTCTTCCCGCACGTCGCGGGAGGCTCGCGCGAGGAAGCGGACCAGGCAGCTCCGATGGTCAGCCGGGTGACGGTCACCATGACCGGCCTGGCCGCGCTGGCCCTGGTGCCCGCGGCCCTGCTCGCGGTCTACATCATCCTGCCCGCCTTCGTCGAGTCGCTGCCGGCGCTGTTCGTGCTGCTGCCGGGCGTCGTCGCGCTGTCGATCTCGAAGATCCTGAGCGCGTACCTGAACGGCCTCGCCCGCACGACGTTCGTCTCGTTCATGGCGACCAGCGCGCTGATCCTCAACATCGTGATGAACTTCATCCTCATCCCGCTCTGGGGGATCGTCGGCGCGGCGGCCGCATCGCTCATCTCGTATACCTTCGGTGCCGTGCTTGCCATCGCGTTCTCGAGCCGGTTGTCCGGCGCTCGGCCATTGAGCTTCGTCATCCCGACCCGCCAGGACTTCGCGAACGTCGTCGCGATGGCGACGGTCATCCTCGGCCAGGTGCGCGCGCGTCTGCGCCCCGCGAAGGCCGGTGCCTGACATGGGGTCGATCCGCATCTACGTGGCCGGTGCGTGGGATTCGATGCTCACGAGCGGCGTCCTCGCGGGATTGATCGGCGCCGAGGGCATCGAGCTCGTCGGCCTCGACCTCGACCGGCTGGATCCCGCCCGGCTGCGCGCGACCGCGCCGGACCTCCTGATCTCGGCCGGCCACCAGTACCTGATCGCTCCGGCGGAGATCGCCGTGCCGAGACTCGGGACCGTCGGTCTGCACCCGGCGCTCCTGCCGCGCTACCGCGGCTCGCACCCGCTCTGGTGGGCGCTCCACAACCACGAGTCGGAGGCCGGCATCACCCTGTACCGGCTCGATGCCGGGATCGACACGGGCCCGATCCTCGCCCAGCGGGTCGTCCCGATCCTGGCCGACGACACGTTCCGCTCGCTGTACCTGCGGACGGTGAAGGAGATCCCGTCGATCCTGGCCGAGCTGCGGGTCGCCATCGAGCGGACCGGACGAGCTGCCGGCGGGCACGGTCCAGGACGAGTGCCATGGCGACCTACTTCGGGCCGCCGTCGGAACGTCAGCTCCGAGGCAGCGTCGTGCGGACGGATCGTTCGCCGCGCGAGTCGCGTGGCCCGGTCGATCGGGTCGGCCGTCCGCGGGGCCCCGGTGCGGCGGTGAACCGTCGAGCTCGCAGGCAGCCCGCGCGCCGCGACCGAATCCGCGCGCGCCCGCGCCGGGTCGCGATGATCGCCTACTTCTTCCCGCCGGTCGGCGGCGTGGCCGTCGCGCGGACCCTGGGCGTCGGTCCGCTACCTGCCGGCGGCTGGCTGGATCCCGGTCGTCATCGCGCCGCCGGGCTCGACGTACCACCTGATCGACGCCGCCGGACTCGCCACGCTGCCGGCGGGCCTCGAGGTCGAGCGGGCTCGGACCTTCGAGCCGGGCCATCTGCGCCGGGTCGTCGCGTCGCTCGGTCGTCGACTGGCCGCGACGGCACGAGCGCCACAACGCCGGCCAGCGCCTCGACAACCGACCCGGCGAACAGACCGGTCACGGGCTGAGCTGGCCCGCTCGCATCCGACGGACGCTGTGGTTTCCGGACGACCAGCTCGGCTGGATCCCGTCCGCGTGATGGCGGTCCGCGGGCGCACCGATCGGCGCCGCTCGCCGCGGTCTACTCGAGCTCCTCCCCGATCAGCGCCCACGTCGGCGGCAGCGATCGCCGCTCGACGGCTGGGGATCCCGTGGGTCGCCGACTTCCGCGACCCATGGGTCGAGAACCCGGTCGACCCTGCGATGGGCCGCGTCGACGCGTGGCGGCGGCGGACTCTGGAGGCTTGGATCGTCCGGACGCGCGGATCGCGTGACCTTCGCGACGCCGAGCGTTGCGCGACGACTATGCGCGCCGCTACCCAGGGCGAGCCGAGCGGTTCCTCGTCGTCGAGAACGGCTACGACCGGTCCGAGCTGCCGTCCCTGCCCAAACGAGATGCGGGGCGTGACGATGTCCGACGGCTGGTCTACGCAGGGTCGCTCTATCGACCGTCCGAGCTGGCGACCTTCCTCGATGGGGTCGCCGTCCTGGTCGATCGGCACCCCGACGCGGCGAACCGACTCCGGATCGAGTTCATCGGATCCGCGACGGATGCCTGCAAGGCGGTGGCCGCGTCGCGCCTCGCACGTCCGGACCTCGCGCTCGTCGTCACCCTCACGCCCTTCCTCCCTCGCGCCGAGGCGCTGCGCCGGCTCGCCGAGGCCGATGCGGCGCTCACCCTGCTCGGTCCTGGGCCCGGCATGGAGCAGTTCATCGGCGCGAAGCTGTACGACGCGATCGGTCTCGACCTGCCGGTCGTCGCGATGCTCCCGCCTGGTGACGCCCGCGAGGTCCTGGCCAGTCTCGACTGGGGGATCGTGTGCGACCCGACGCCGGCCGACGGTCGCCGATGCGCTCGAGCGGTTCCTCGCCACCGCCGAGCCGGGCCGACGCGCGGATCCCGACGGCCGATACGATCGAGCCGATGCTCGCGCAGACGTCTCGGTCGGATCCTGCGACGACGAGGCGGCGCGACGCGCCGCGGACCGGGACGCCGAGCATGACCACGGCAGCGCTCGGCCGGCGCCGATCGGCTGATGGCTCGCCCGTCCGACCGGCTCGACACGGACGATGCGCGCTGCTCCTGGCCCTGGCCGTCGTCGCCGGCGCGCTGGCCGCGGTCGCGTACGGCGTCACGACCGACCGGCTGCTCATCGTCGCGGGCGGCGCCATCGGGATCGCGGTCGTCGCGCGTCGGGTCGCGGGCCCCGGTCGGGCTGCTCCTGATCTACGTCGCGCTGATGCCGTGGGAGAACGCCGGGCCGTCGGGCGGGGCCGGGACGGTGGTCAAGCTGGTCGGGCTTGTCGTTCGGCGCGGCCTATGTCATCCATCGCGGCTCGCGTCTCCGACTCGATGCCGTCGGGCCGTGGGTCTGGGGCTTCGTCGTGTGGGCCTGCGCCAGCCTGCTCTGGACCGCGAACGCCGCGACCGTCGCCGACGAGGTCTTCACGCTGGTCCAGCTCTTCATCGTGACGATCCTGGTCGCCGACCTCGATGTCGGACCGGCCAGAGGTCGCCGGACCGGTCATGTGGACCTACGTGGCCTCGGCGACCGTCACGAGCTTCATCGGGCTCTACATGTACGCCTTCAACCACTCGTCGCTGCCCGACGGCCGCGCCGAGGCCTTCATCGGGCAGTCCGCCCCGCAGTTCGCGACGATCCTGCTGCCCGCCGCGATCATGCTGACGTGGCGGTCGCTCCACCGGCCCGACGCTGTGGGCCATGGGCGGCGCGCTCGTCGTGAACCTGGCCATCGTCCTGTCGGCGACGCGGAGCGCCTGGCTGGCGATCGCGGTCGCCATCACGCTCGGCCTGCTGCCGCGGCTCGAGACGGGACGACGCCTCGCGCTGATCGCCGCGGCGGCGGCGGTCGCGCTCGGCGATGCTCTTCACACCGGGCGTCGGCGACCTGCTGACCGAGCGCCTCAACACGGCGATCGAGAGCGGCGGCACCGGGCGGACGGCGATCTGGGCGGTCGGGCTGAACGTGGTCCCGGAGCACCCGATCATCGGCATCGGCTACAGCGCCTTCCCGTCGGTGATCAACCCGGAGAACGTGCGAGCGACGATCCTGCCGGTCCAGACCGACGTCCTGGACTTCCCGATCGGCCCGCACAACATCGTGGTCGGCGTCCTGGTCGAGCTCGGGGTGTCGGCCTGATCCTGCTGCTTCGGGCGTCGGCGCGCAGCGTCTTCCGCGGCCGCGCCCGGACGGAGGCGGCGGTCCTGGCCCGCGCCGTGATGATCGGCTTCGCGGTCCAGTCGCTCTTCCTCGGCATCGTGAACCTCAAGCAGGTCTGGCTCTTCGTGGCCATCGCGCTCGGCCTGGCCGCCGCGGAGCGGCTGCGCGCGGCGGATGACGGCGCGGCTCGACGCCGATGGCGAGGCCGGCGACCGATGCGGCCGGGCGTCGACCGGCTCCTCGATCCGACCGCGTGCCAGCCGCGACCGCCGGCGGACGCCGCGCCGCCGGCGGCGACCGACGAGGCGATCCCGCTCGGACCACCGGCGACCGAGCCGCGAGGCGCGGGCGACGAAGCCGACCGAAGGCGGCGAAAGCCGGGACGGCGGCATCGAAGCCGAAGGCATCCGCACTCGAAGACCTCCGCGTCGAAGCGCAAGGCGAAGCCCGCGCCGCCGGCCGCCGAGCCCGACGCGACGCTCGGGCCCGAGGAGGCCGACCCGGTCGTCTCGATCACCGACGAGACGACGGTGGCCACGAGGCGCGGTCAGTCGGTGATCCAGCTGCCGGGTGAGATGCCGGCTCGCAAGCGAAAGACCAACGACGTCATCGAGCTGCCGGCACCCGCCCCGCCCCCGCCGGCCGAGGGCGAGGATCGGTGACCGGCGACGACCGTCCGCGATCGGTCGACTGGCTCACCCCGAACTATCCCTGGGCGGACGACCCGATCCCCGGCTCGTTCCACCGGACCCAGGCCCGGGCCGTCGTCCGCGCCGGGGTCGGCGTCCGGGTGATCGCCCCGACCCCGTTCGCCCCGTTCCCGCTCTCGCGGGCCAGCGAGCGCTGGCGGCGCTATGCCGCGCGCCCCGAGGCATCAGACCGACGAGGCGGTCGAGATCGTCCGGCCACGCTACCTGGCCGTTCCCGGGGAGCCCGGCTGGGCGCAGGTCAGCCGGAGCGTGGCGGCCGCCGCCCGCGGCGCGATCGGGAGCCAGCCCGCCCCGCTCATCCACGCCCACTTCATCACGCCCGGCGGGATGGCGGCGCGCCGGCTCACCCGCGAGACGACGCAGCCGTACGTGATCACCGTCCACGGCCATGACGCGACGTCCTGGCCCGCCGCCCACGCCGACGCGCTCGATGAATACCAGGCGGCGGTGCGCGACGCCGCGGCGGTCATCACGGTCAGCCGGGCGCTGGGGGCGAAGGTCGAGGCCCTCACCGGCGTCGAGACCATCACGCTCCCGCTCGGCTCGGACCACGCGCGCCTGGCCGGTCTCATGCTCCCGAAGGACGTGGCGCGCCGGCAGCTCGGCATCCCGGCCGATCGGACCCTCGTGCTGTTCGTCGGGCGCCTCCTGCCGCTCAAGGGCGTCCGCGAGCTCGTGGACGCGCTGCTCACGCTCGAGTCGCCCTTTCTCGGCGTCCTCGTCGGGGAAGGCCCGCTCGCCGGCCATCGCGCCGAGGAGGACCCGGCCGGTGAGCGGACTGCGCTACGCCGGCGGCCAGCCGGCGGAGGGCGTCGCGGCCTGGATGTCGGCTGCGGACGTGCTGGTCCTGCCGTCGTACCAGGAAGGCCTGCCGACCGTCCTCGTCGAGGCGGGGAGCCTCGGGGTGCCGGTGATCGCGAGCGCCGTGGACGGCACGCCCGAGCTGCTCGGCACCGACCGCGGCCTGCTCCTGCCCGCGATCGACGCGCCCTCGATCCGCGAGGCGATCCTGGCCGTGGCCGCGGACCCGGCGGCGGCCGCGGCCCGCGCGGACCGCCTCCACGAGCACGTCCTGGCGGACTACGACGTCGATCGCAACGCGGTCCGGCTCGTCGACCTGTACTCCCGGGTCATCGCTGGGCGCGATCCGCGTCTGGCATCCTAGGGCCATGGACGACGCCGAACCGCGGATCCTGTTCGTGGGTGCCGTGCTCGAAGGGCACCGCTGCCTCGAGTCCCTGATCGAGGCGGGCGAGCGCGTCGACGCCATCGTGACCCTCGACGCGGCCCTGGGCGCGACGACCTCGGGCTGGGTCCCGTTCGACGACCTTGCGGACCGCCTCGGCGTCCCGCTGCTGACGGTCCGCGACCTCAACCGGCCAGAGGAGGTCGCCCGGGTCGCCGAGCTCCGACCGGACCTCATCCTCGTCATCGGCTGGACGCGCCTGCTCGGCGAGGCCCTGCTGCAGCTGCCCCGCCTCGGCGCGATCGGGTTCCATGCGAGCCTGCTGCCGCGCTACCGTGGCCGGGCGCCGGTGAACTGGGCGATCATCAACGGCGAGGCGGAGACCGGGAACACGATGTTCTACCTGGACCCCGGCGTGGACACCGGCGACATCATCGACCAGCGGGCGATCCCGATCGAGGACGCCGACGATTGCGCGACGCTCTACGAGAAGGTCTCGGACGCCGGAACGTCGATGCTGCTCGAGCACCTGCCCGCGCTGCGGGCCGGGACCGCTCCGCGCCGGCGACAGGACGAGCGGCTCGCCACGGTGATGCCGCGCCGCCGGCCCGAGGATGGCCGCATCGACTGGACGCGCGGCCGACGGGCGCTCTTCGACTGGGTCCGCGCGCTGACCCACCCGTACCCGGGCGCGTTCACCGAGCTCGCCGGCCGGCGCCTGTTCGTGTGGCGTGCCGAGACCGGCAGCACGGTCACGACCGCCCGTCCGGGCACGCTGCTCGAAGGGCCGGACGGTGCCATCGAGGTCGCGACCGGCGACGGCACGCTCCGCCTCCACGCCGTGCAATGGGACGGCGAGCCGGAGGCCTCGGCCGAGGCCCTCCGCCCGTGGCTCGGCGCGACCTTCGCGCTCGGGGTGGCGGCATGAGGGTCCTGGTGGTCGCCGCGCATCCCGACGACGAGCTGCTGGGACCGGGCGGCACGATCCTGCGCCACCTCGCCGGCGGCGACGAGGTCTCGATCCTGGTCGCCTGCACCGGCACGAACCTGCGCTACGAGGCGCCGGAGGCCGACCGCCTGACGTCCATCGCCCGCGAGGTCGCGACCGGGATGGGCGCGACGATCGAGTTCGGCGGCCTCCCGGACCAGGGGCTCGACCTGCGCTCGCTCACCGAGGTCGCCGCGGTCATCGAGGCGCGCATCGCGGCCGTCGACCCCGAGATCCTCTACGTCCACCACTGGGGCGACATCAACCGCGACCACCGGATCCTGTGCGAGGCGACGCTCGTCGCGGCCCGTCCGTACGCGGCGCCGGGCGTGCGCGCGATCCGCTGCTTCGAGACGCCGTCGTCCACGGAGTGGGGCTCGGCCGCCGGGCTCCCGCCGTTCACGCCCAACCTCTTCGTCGACATCGATGCCGTCCTCGCGGCCAAGCTCGAGGCGTTCGCCGCCTACGAGTCCGAGGTCCGTCCGTGGCCCCATCCCCGCTCGCTCCGCGCCCTCGAGGCGCGGGCACGCCACTGGGGCTCGGTCTCGGGCAGCGAGGCGGCCGAGGCGTTCGTGGTCGCCAGGGAGCATTGGTGAGGCGGGTCTTCGACCTGGTCCTCGCGGTCCCGGCGGTCATCATCCTCGGGCCGGCGATGCTGGCCCTCGCCGCGGCCATCCGCGCCGAGTCGTCGGGGCCGGCGATCTTCCGCCAGGTCCGCATCGGTCTCGACGGCGCGCCCGTTCACGATCCTGAAGTTCCGGACGATGCGCGCCGAGGTCGCCGCGCGACACGATCCAGATGGGCGGCCGCGAGGACCCGCGGATCACCCGGATCGGCGGCCTGCTGCGGCGGACCCGGCTCGACGAGCTGCCGCAGCTGGTCAACGTCATCCGCGGCGAGATGACGATGGTCGGGCCGCGCGCCGAGGTGCCCCAGTTCGTCGACGTGTACACGCCGGAGCAGCGCGAGGTCCTCTCGGTGCCGCCCGGGATCACCGGCGCCGGGCCAGCTCGAGTACGCCCACCGGTTCGAGCCGCTGCTCGACGGCGCGGCGGATCCCAACCAGGTCTACCTCGAGCGGATCCTCGGGCCGAAGCTCGAGATCGACCTCGAGTACGTCCGCCATCGCTCGCTCGTCGGGCGACATCCGCATCCTGGTCCGCACCGCGCTGCTCGTCCTGGGTCGCGACCGGGACTGATCGGGTAGGACCTCGGGGTGGTGCATCGAGTCACCGGATTGCGCTCGACGAGCCCACCGCTCCGCACAAGAAGGCCCGATTCCGCTGGACTTTCGGGGTAGTCATGGGGTGGCGAAAGTCCTACGGTAGCCGTGCCATCGGAAGGGGACGTCCGAGGGTCAGGGGAAACGCAAAACCGCGGGTCGGGGCGTATCGTCGCCGTACCCATTGGGGGCAGCTGTGCACGACTTTGGCGAAGACGGGTACCATCACGTCGACGACGCGGGGGCGTTGTCAACGGAAATGACAGGTCACCTCCTTATCATCCCGACCTGTCACGACCGATCGCGGACTCCCCTTCATCCACCTCATCCGTTCCATCCCTAGCGAGCTCCGCCATGACCACCGTTGATCTTCGGCGACTGTCGCCGAGCGGGATCGTCGACCGGTTCCGCCCGAGTCGCGTCGCCCTGCGAGGCCGCCATCTGCTGGCGGTCGACCTCGCGACCACGACCATCGCCGTGTACGTCGCGCTCGCGCTGCGCTTCGACGGGCTGCCTGGCGTGGGCGCGATCGCCGTGTTCCTGCCGGCCGCATTGCTGCCCGTCGCCGTCCGCCCGATCACCAATGCCGGCTTCGGGCTCTATCGGCGTCTGTGGCGCTACGCCAGCGTCGCCGACCTGATCCAGATCCTCATGGGCGTGACCGCGGGGTCGCTCGTCTCGATCGCGATCTTCTATTCCATCCTGCGACCCGCCGATGTCGCGGGCACCGCCGGCTTCCCGCGCTCCTTCTGGGTCATGGAGTTCCTCCTGAGCCTGGCGATGACCGGGGGCACGCGGTTCACGATCCGCGCCTACGGCGAGTGGCGGTCCTACGCGGAAGCCACGACCACCACGACCCGGGTCCCGGCGCTCCTGTACGGCGCGGGTCGGGCCGGTGCGACGATCGCCCGCTCCGCGATGCGCGAGCCCAAGGCCGGCGTCCAGCCGGTCGGCTTCCTCGATGACGACCTGCGCCGCAAGGGCCAGAGCATCGCGGGCGTCCCGGTCCTCGGCAACCTGAACGACCTCTCCAAGGCCATCGCCGCCACCGGCGCGAAGATGCTGCTGATCACGATGCCCCGGCGCATCGGGCCCGGTCATCCGCCACGTCATGGAGGCGGGCGTCGCCGCGGGCCTCGAGGTCCGCACCATCCCGCCGTTCCACGACCTCATCGACGGCACCATCGACGCCTTCCGCGTCCGCCGCGTCCGCGTCGAGGACCTCCTCGGACGGACCGTCGCGTCCGACCACGCGGCCGGCGTCGACGACCTCATCCGCGACAAGGTCGTGATGATCACCGGCGCCGGCGGCTCGATCGGCTCGGAGCTGGCCCGCCAGGTCCACGCGCTGCGCCCGCGCGAGCTGGTCCTGGTCGACCGCGCGGAGAGCCCGCTCTACACGATCGAGCGCGACCTCGAGGTCCGCGGCCTGCAGCTGCGCGGCGGTGGCGCGCATCACGACGTTCCTCGGCAACGTCGCCAGCCGGGCCGTGATGGCCCGGCTCGTGCGCGAACGCCCAGCCGGACGTCATCTTCCACGCCGCCGCCTACAAGCACGTGCCGATGATGGAGAGCTACCCGTCCGAGGGCGTCCAGGTCAACGTCGGCGGCACGACGCTCGATGCTCGACGCGGCGATCGCCGCGGGCGTGCCGCGGTTCGTCCTCGTCTCGACCGACAAGGCCGTCGAGCCGAGCAGCGTGATGGGCGCCACCAAGCGCGTCGCCGAGGCCCTCGTCTCGGCCGCGGCCGCGCGAGACCGGCCGCCCGTACGTCTCCGTCCGGTTCGGCAACGTCCTCGGCTCCGCGGGCAGCGTCGTGCCGATCTTCCAGCACCAGCTGGAGCACGGCGAGCCGCTGACCGTCACGCACCCGGACATGACGCGCTACTTCATGACGATCCCCGAGGCGGCCTGGCTGATCCTCGACGCGGCGTCCATCGGCCGTGCCGGCGACCTGTTCGTCCTCGACATGGGCCAGCCGGTCCGGATCATGGACCTCGCCCGCGACCTCATCCGCCTCTCCGGGCGGCCCGACGGGCGGCGTGCCCATCCAGATCACCGGCCTGCGCCCCGGCGAGAAGCTGCACGAGCAGCTGTTCTACGACGCCGAGCAGATCGCACTCGACCGAGGTCCCGAAGGTCCTCCGGGCCGTCGGCGACGGCATCCCGCTACGACATCCACCATCCGCGCCGCGCGGATCCTCGAGCGCGGCCACCGGTGCCCGCGACGCCGAGCTGCGGATCGCGCTGTTCGACCTCGTCGACGTCGCTGCTCGGCCGCCGCCGACGCCCGACGCGTCCGACCCTCGTGCGCCGACATCACGCTGCCGCGCGAAGTCGACGGAGCTGGAACCAGCGGTGACCGCGTCGCGCCTCATGACCGACGTCGCGGCCCCGTTCCTGCCCTTCGCCAGGCCCTCGATCACCGACCGCGAGCGAGCGGCCGTCCTCGAGGTCCTCGACTCGGGCTGGCTGACGACCGGTCCGAAGACCAAGGCCTTCGAGGCCGCGTTCGCGGAGCGCGTCGGCGCCCGCCACGCGATCGCGCTCAACTCGGCCACCGCCGCGCTCCACCTGGCGCTCGAGGCGTTCGGCGTGGACGAGGGCGACGAGGTCATCGTCCCGACGTGGACCTTCGCCGCCAGCGCCGAGGTCGTCGCCTACCGGCGCGGCAAGGTCGTGCTGGTCGACGTCGAGCGCGAGACCCTGAACGCCACGACCGAGAGCGTCCTCGCCGCGGTGACGCCGCGGACGAAGGCCGTGATCGCGGTCCACATCGCCGGGCGCCCGATGGCGATCGAGGAGCTCGTCGGCGAGCTCGACGCGCGGGGCATCCCGGTCGTCGAGGACAGCGCCCACGCGTTCCCGAGCCGGATCGGCGGGCCGGGCGGCCCGATGGCCGGGCACGGTGGCCCGCGCCGGCGCCTACTCGTTCTACGCGACCAAGACCATCACGCACCGGCGAGGGCGGCATGCTCGTCACCGACGACGACGCGCATCGCCGACCGCGTCCGCCTGATGTCGCTCCACGGCATCAGCCGCGACGCCTGGAAGCGCTACACCGCGGGCGGCTCGTGGTACTACGAGATCGAGGACGCCGGCTACAAGTACAACATGACCGACATCGCGGCCGCCCTCGGGCTCGTCCAGCTGGACCGGGCGGAGGAGCTGCTCGAGCGCGCGCCTGGCGCTCGTCGAGCGGTACCGCCGGGCGTTCGCCGCGTCGGCGTCGGCCGACCTGCTCGAGCTGCCGAGCGACGCCGCCGGACGGCTCGCACGCCTGGCACCTGTTCGTCGTCCGGCTGCAGCTCGACCGGCTGCGCATCGACCGCGCCGCCGTCATCGACGGGCTGGCCGAGGCCGGCATCGGGACGAGCGTCCACTTCATCCCGCTCCACATGCACCCGTACCACCGCCGCATGGGCGGCTGGACGCGCGGAGGCGTTCCCCGTGGCCGAGCGCGAGTACCCGCGCGTGATCTCGCTGCCGCTGTGGCCGGGGATGACCCCCGACGACATCGGGCGCGTGGTCGACGCCCTCGACGGGATCCTCGCCGCCGCTCGCCGCTAGGCCGAGGTCAGGCGCTCTCGCTCGTCGGAGCGGTTCGGCCTGGTCAGGACGAACGCCGCCACCACGCCGATCACGAGCCCGATGAAGGCCGCGACCACGGTGTTCAGGATGGTCCGCGGACCGACCGATGACGCGGGCGGGAGGGCGGGGTCGACCAGCGTCAGCGTCCCCACCCCCACGAGGTTGCCGGTGACGGCCGACGGCGCCGGGGTCGGCTCGGCGGTGGGCGCGGGCGTCTGGCCCGGGGCGAGGCTCGGGGCGGCGGTCGGCTTCGGGGTCGGGCTCGGCGTCGCGCCTGGCAGGATCGGTGGCGGGGTGGCCAGGATGATGAGCTCATGGGCCAACGCGTTCGCGATGTCGGCGGCCTGTTGCGCGGTCTCGCCCACGCCGGTGATCTCGACGAACGTGCTCGACGCCGGAGCGCGGACCCGGACCGACTTGGCGAACACGGCCGGGTCCATCGGCGGCGTCGTCAGCGCAGCGGCGGCCTCGATGGTCGGCCCGAACGTCGACATCTCGGCGTAGGTCTGGGCCAGCTCCTTGGACGCGAGGATGTCGTTGTAGTCGATATGGTTGGTCGCGAGCGACTGCCCGACCAGGAGCCGGCTCGTGGCCTCGTAGGACGGCGGCGTGAGCAGGCTGACGACGAGCCCCACCGCGGCCGCGCTGATCGCGCACAGCGCGAACAGCCACAGCCAGCGACGCGTGAAGATCAGCGTGGAGTCGAGATCCATCCGGTGTCCTTACCCCCTGTCGAGTTCCGGCGGAGTATACAAGCGGGCGCCGGGGCGTCAGCCGACGCGTCGCGCTATGGCGTGTAGGTCACGCTGACGGCCACGTAGTCGAGGCTGAAGTCCCTCGTGGCCTGCGTCGAGGCGTCGATGATCCGCACCCGGAAGTTCGTCGTGTTCAGCTGGGCGAGTGTCCACGCCCGACCCCACAGATTGGCGGTCCCGCCGAAGACGTAGGTGGTCTCGGCCGCGACCGTGACCGCCTGGCTCTGGATGGTCGTCCACGTGGTCCCGCCGTCCCACGAGAGCTGGGCGCACAGGTTCGTCGTGCCGGTGATGCTGTCGAGCGCCAGGTCGGCGCGGACCTGGATCCCGTTGATGGACGTGACGCTCCCCGGCAGCCCGGTGACGAAGCCATAGAAGCGATGGCGGTCCTTCGTCGTGTCCGGGGCCGCCCCGCTGCCGCAGGACGCGGTGCCGCCGTTGCCGCTGTTCGTGTCGACCGCGAAGACCGAGTCGTCGGCGCAGGCGTTCCCCGCGTTCGTCTGATAGCCGTTGTTGTCGCCGGCCGTGGTGGTATCCGCCGCGTTGCTGACGCAGGCCGCGAACGCCGTCGTGCCGTCGAAGGCGCTGACCGTGTTGCTGTCGACGCTCTCCCAGTTCTGGACGTAGGCCCGCAGGCGATACCAGAACGTCCCGGCGCTGCCGGGGTTGTCGGTGATCGTGACGGTCGTCCGCGGGGTGATCGTCTGGACGAGCGTGTACGTCCCGCCCGAGCTGGTCGCGCGGTAGAGGTGGTAGCCGGCGGCCGCGGTCGTGGGCGTCGCGCCCCACGTCAGCGTGATGATCGCGCCGCCGCTGGCTGCGAGCGTCGTGGGCGGCTGGAGCGTCCCGCTCGCGAGCGAGCCCGTCGAGACGGCTTGATCCGTGTAGCGCGCCAGCGTCACCGGCGCCTGGCCGACGAGCAGGAGCGCGACGAGACCGGGGATGAGCCAGCGCCGGGACATGCCGTCAGGCTCCGCCGTCGGCACGGATGCCGCTGCGGCGGACGGTCGATCGCTTCGCGGCGAGGGATCGGGCGGCAGCGCGCCGGACCGCAGCCCGCTTCGCCGGGACCCGGGCGCGCGGCGCGGTCACCGGCCCGCCATCCGACGGACCGTCGAGCAGCCACGAGAGCAGCAGCAGGACGATGCCGATCGCGATCACGAACAGGACGCCGCTCGGGATCGAGAGCAGGGCGACGAGGAACCCCGCGAACGGGATGGTGACCGCGACCCGCCCGATGACGCTCGAGGCGGGCGTCAAGGAGGGATCCGCGGTCTGGTTGGCATCGCCCTTGGTCTCGATGGCGACCTGGCCATCGAGCTCGGCGAGGCGGACGATGCGGTGGGTGAAGACGGACTGCCTGGGTCCGCTTCGTAGCGAGACGATGTCGCCGACGGCGAGGTCCGCGGGCCTGACCGGCTCCACGATGACCGCGGCCCCGAGCGGGATCGTCGGTTCCATGGAGCCGCCGGCCACGACGAACGTGGTCCGGCCGGTCAGCGGCACGAGGCGTCCGAGGACGACCCCGAACAGCGCGACCAGGACGACCACGACCAGGGCGACGTCCACGGCGCGGCGCGCCCATCCCCGGATCCGACCCCCCGGCAGCATCGTCATCGATGCCTCCGTACGCGCACCAAGGTCCGCGGCCCGATCAGGGGCCGCGGACCCGGGTTGCAGCCGACTGCGATTACGGGTTGTTGGCGACCTGTTCGGCGTCGAACGTGAAGGTCGCGGCCGACGACAGCCCCTGGAGCGCGTTCAAGCTCGCGAGCGGCAGCGTCACCCGGAAGCACAGGACCTCGTTGCTCGCGGCGTTCAGGACGCGGTCACCGGCCTGGGCTCCCTGGGTCGGGCTACCGATCGCCGCGCCGTTGAGCGCGGTGGCCGCGAGGACGGTCGTGCCGTCGAAGGTCGCGCAGTTGGTGCCGAGCGTCTTCACGGTCAGCGTCAGCGCGGCGCCGAGCGTCGTCGTGGCGGTCGTCGTCAGCGAGTAGCGGAGCTGGGCGGTCCCGGCGTTGGCGATGGTCATCGTGGCGGTGTTCGTGTCACCGGGCATCATGTTGGCGACGGTGAACGCGACGGCCGGGCTCGACGTGATGTCGATCGTGCCGCTCGCGAACGTGCCAGTCGAGGCCGCCGTGTCGGTGAAGATCGCCAGCGAGAACGCGCCGGCGCCGAGGCTGACGATGGTGAGGCCGAGCAGCGCGGCAAGCGCGCGACGGCGACGGTTGCCCGCACGGGCAGTCGTAGGCTGATCCACGAGAAGATGCGTCCCTTCGAATGGCGGCGCGCGCGCCTGATCCCAACCCCCAACGACATCCCGGAGGCGGCGGCGTGACGGATTGCGCGCTCCGATCGGTCGACCCCCATTGGAACGCCTAGCGACCAATAGGCGATATGGGCGGGATGGGTCCGCGCGACCGGTACCTTCGTTTGCGGCGGCGGGGCGGGGTCCGGGATCAGGCCGGGTCGGACCCTCGGCCGGCCCCGGCGAGGCGCTCGTCGTAGCGGCGGTCGCGCCAGGCGAGCGCCGCCTTGAGCCCGTCTCGCCGGACGATCTCGTCCCACTCGCGCTGCTCCGGGGTGTCGGCGGCATTGATGATCGCGCCAAGGTCGAGACCGGCCTCGACCGCCGCGCGGAACCCGGCCGCGTCCATCGCCCGGTTGAGCATCTGCTTGGTCAGCGACATGACCTCGGGCGGCGTGCGGGCCAGCCGGTCGGCGAGGGCGTCGACCTCGGCCGCGAGACGCTCGGCCGGGACCACGCGGTTGACGAGGCCGATCCGCTCGGCCTCCGCGGCGTCGATGAGGTCGCCCGTCAGGAGCAGCTCGCGGGTCTTCTTCTGCCCGATGAGATAGGGCATCAGCAGCGTCACCGGCGCCGACCCGTAGCGGATCTCCGGCTCCCCGAGCCGCGTGCCCTCCGCGGCCACGACCAGGTCGCACGCCATCGCGATCTCCAGGCCGCCGGCGAGGGCGTAGCCGTGCACCTGGGCGATCACCGGCTTCGGGCAGTCGAGGATCCGCAGGGTGGCCGCGATGTCCGCGGCGAGGAACGCCCGCCACTGGACCGGGCCGTCGATCCCGCCCTCGACCTCCTCACCGAGGTCATAGCCCGCCGAGAAGGCCCGCCCGGCGCCCTCCAGGACGATGACCCGGACCGCCGGATCCGCGACCGCCGCGTCGAGCGCCGCCATCAGCTCCGCGATGAGCGGACCCGAGAGCGCGTTGAGCTTGGCCGGGCGGTCGAGGACGATCCGCACGCCCCACGGCGTCGCGACGGTCCGGACGAGCGCGGCGTCGGCGGCGGTCATCGGGCAGTCTCCTCCAGCACCACGAGGGCGTCGACCGCGACGACGCCCGTCGGCGTCGCGACGACCGGGTTGAGGTCCACCTCGAGCAGGTCCGGGCGCGCGACGCCAAGGCGCCCGAGCGAGACGAGCATCGCGGCGATCGCCGCGCGGTCCGCCCCCGGCCGGCCGCGGACGCCGTCGAGGATGGGGCCGCCACGCAGGTCGTCGAGCATCGTCATCGCGACGCGGGGGGTGATCGGGGCCAGGCGGACCGCGACGTCGTCGAGCACCTCGGCCAGGATCCCGCCCAGCCCGACCAGCACGACCGGGCCGAACTGCGGGTCGCGGCGGAGCCCCACGATCAGCTCGATCCCCGGGTCCGCCATCGGCTCCACGAGCAGTCCGCGGACGTCGAGGCCGCGCCGGCGGCCGCCATCGAGGATCCCGAGCGCGGCCGCGTACACCGCGTCGTCGCCCGAGAGCCCGAGCACCACGCCCCCGTGATCGCTCTTGTGGGTCAACCCGGTCGCCTCGAGCTTGAGCGCGACCGGGCGACCGAACCGCCGGGCGGCCGCCACCGCGGAGGCGGCGTCCGGGGCGAACGTCGCGTCCGTCACCGCGATCCCCGCATCGCCGAGGAGGGCCAGGCTGTCGCGCTCGGTCAGGCTCCGCGAGCCGGCGGGCGCCACCGCCGACGGCGCCGAGTCCGCGCTGTAGCTGACGTGGTCCGCGGCGAGGGCCGGCCAGCCCGGCCGCCACGGTCCCACCTTCCGGCGCAGGTCGCGACGGCCCTCCCAGCGGGCGACGCTCGCGATCGCGGTGAACGCCTCGAGGCCGCCGCGCAGGAGCGGCGCGCCGCCGCCGTGCTCGTCGAGGAGGGCCTTCGTCTCGGGTGGCGGCTCGCCCGACGTCAGCGACACGTAGATCGGCAGGATCGAGGGTCGCTCCGCGGTGGCCGCGAGGAGCTGCGCGGTGACCTCGTTCGCCGTCGCGACCTCGGACGGCAGCGAGCGGTAGGGGAAGTCGTGGACGATGACCAGCGCGTCGTAGGCACCCGACGCCGCCATCGCCTCGAAGGTCGCGCCATAGGCCTTCGCGGGGTCGTCGGCGCCCCACGGGTCCAGGGGGTTGCCGACGTAGCCCATCGTCGGGAGCGCGGCCAGGATCGCGGCCCGTGCCGTCGCGGGGATCGGCGGCAGGTCCACGCCGGTCTGGCCCGCCTGGTCGGCGATCAGCGACGCCTCCCCGGTCGAGACCGTCACCACCCCGGTCCGGCCCCGCCCGATCGAGCGCCCGGTCCGGCGGATGCCCTCGACCAGCTCGGCGGTCTCGAGCAGATCGTCGAGGTCCGCGCAGCGGATGACCCCCGCGGCATCGAGCGCCGCATCGGTCGCCCTGGCCTCGCCCGCGAGCGACCCGGAGTGTGCGACGGCCGCGACCTGGGCCTGCTCGCTGCGCCCCACCTTGACCGCCATGATCGGCTTGCCCAGCTCCAGCGCGCGGTCCGCCAGCGCGAGGAACCGCTCGGGCCGCTTGAACCCCTCCACGAACAGGATGACCGAGCTCGTCTCGGGGTCCTCGAGGCAGTAGTCGAGGAAGTCGCAGACGTCGAGGGCGACCTCGGAGCCGCAGCTGATGATGCGACTGAACCCGACCCGCGAGCCCGAGTGGACGAACGCGTCCGCGACGGAGCCCGACTGGGCGATCCCGGCCACGCCACCCCTCGGCAGGTAAGGCGAGACGTCGCCGATGTACGTGGCGGCGTTGGCGACGAGGTCGATGACGCCCATGCAGTTCGGGCCGACCAGCGCCAGCCCGTGCTCGCGGGCGATCCGACCGACCTCGTCCTGCATCGCGGCGGCCGCGGCCCCGCCCTCGACCACGCCGCCGCCGGGGATGATGACCGCCGGCACGCCGGCCGCGGCGGCCTCCTCCGTGATGGTCGCCGAGCGCAGCGGGTTGAGCGCGAGGATCGCGACGTCGGGGCGCTCCGGGAGCGCGTCGAGGCTCGGGTAGCACGGCTGGCCGTGCAGCTCCTCGTACTTCGGGTTGACGAAGTGGCAGCGCGTCGCGCTGTCCATCACCCGCAGGTTGTCGCGCACGGTCTGGGCGATCCAGCTGCGCGGCGACGCGCCCACGACCGCGACGGACGTCGGTGCGAACAGGGGCCGCAGGTCGATCCGCCCGCCGGCCGTGGCGCCGGGCCGGTCGTCCCCGTCCCGCGAGCCGGCCGCGCTCGATGTGTCGTCGACCGCGGTCATCCGACGACCCGGTCCACGCCGCGCTTCTCGAGCGCCCGGGCGACGATCAGCCGCTGGATCTCCGAGGTCCCCTCCCAGATCCGGTCGACCCGCAGCTCGCGGAAGAAGCGCTCCGCAGGGTACTCGCGCATGTACCCGCGGCCGCCGAAGACCTGGACCACCCGGTCGGCGCAGCGGAAGGCGGCCTCCGACGCGAAGAGCTTGGCCAAGGACGCCTTCGCGTGGACGACCTTGGCGTCCGCACCCGTGTCCACGAGCCACGCGCACTCGCGCGTCAGGAGGCGGGCCGCGGACGCATCCGCAGCCGAATCGGCGAGCGGGAATGACACGCCCTGGAAGTCGTAGATGCGCTCGCCGAACTGGACCCGCTCGGTGGCCCATTCGACGGCCAGCGTCAGGAGGCGCTCCATCGCGCCGGCGCAGCGGGCGCCGATATGGATGCGCTCCTCGACGAACCACTCGTTGGTCAGGTCGTCCGCGCGGCCCACGCCGCCCAGCACGGCACCCGCTGGGACGCGGACGTCCTCGAGGACGAACTGCGGGTGGCGGTCCGCGAAGGTGTGCATGTAGTCGGGGTCGTGCTGGATGCGTACCCCGGGGACGTCGTAGTCGACCAGGAACAGCGTGGGCAGCCGCCGCTCCCCGTCCACGACGTTCGCGTGGAAGATCATGAAGTCCGTGTCGTCCGGGCCGGTGACGAACCACTTCTCGCCGTTGAGGACGTACTCGCCGGTGGCGGCGTCATGGACCGCGGTGGCCCGCAGGGCGCGGGCATCCGATCCGGCGCCGTCTTCGGTGATCGCGTAGCTCCCCGAGCGCTCGCCACGCATCGACGGGTCGAAGTAGCGGGCACGCTGCTCGGCGTCGCAGTGGATCAGCGCGTTGTACGGGCCCGGGATGTACGACCACAGGCCGCCGGTGCTCTGCCCGAGCTGCTCGTGGACCAGCACCTGCTCCAGCGCCGACCAGCCCTGTCCGCCGAGCGCCACCGGGAACGAGCCACCGTGGAGCCGGGCCTCGATGGCTGCCCGGCGGATGGGCGCGCCCCATTCGCGCGTGACCCGGCCGTTCGCGGCCTCGAACTCGGCCTCACGGGGCTGCAGGACCTCGCGGACGAACGCGCGGGCCCGCGCCTGGAGCTCGAGCTGCGCCGGAGTCAGGGTGAGGTCCATCGCCGCGAAGGATGCGCTACGCCACCCGGCCCCCGCAGTCGGCGTCGCGGGGCGCGGGACGCCGCGGACCCGGACCGCGTGGCACGGCCGCGCGATGGCGGCCCGATCGTCAGGCGGGCTGGGCCATGACCATGATGCGGATCTCGGTCATGTCCTCGATCGCCCAGCGCAGGCCCTCGCGGCCGAGGCCGGAGTCCTTCACGCCGCCGTAGGGCATGTGGTCGATCCGGTACGTGGGGACGTCGTTGATGATGACCCCGCCGACCTCGAGCTCGGCGAAGGCCTTCCAGGCGCCGGCGAGGTCGTTGGTGAAGAGCCCGGTCTGGAGCCCGAACATCGAGTCGTTGACGCTGGCGATCGCCTCGTCGAGGTCCGAGAACGGGGCGGCCACGACGAGCGGCGCGAAGGCCTCGTTGGAGCAGACCTGGGCCGTGGTCGGGACACCGGTCAGGATCGTCGGCGGGAAGAACGTGCCATCGGCCTTTCCGCCGACGACGACCGTGCCGCCGAGCGCGACGGCCTCGTCCACCCAGCGCTGGGTGCGTGCCGCGGCGTGCTCGTCGACCATCGGGCCGAGATCCGTGGTCGGATCGAGCGGGTCGCCCAGCTTCAGCCCGCGCACGCCGTCCGCGAACTTCGCCATGAAGTCGTCCCAGACGGCCTCGTGGATGAACGCGCGCTGGACGCTGATGCAGACCTGGCCCGCATAGGTGAAGCCGCCCACGAGGATCCGCCGGACCGCCCAGTCGAGGTCGGCCGTCCGGTCGACGATGACCCCGGCGTTGCCGCCGAGCTCGAGCACGACCTTCTTCTTGCCGGCACGCTCCTTCATCCGCCAGCCGACCGACGGCGAGCCCGTGAAGGTCAGCAGCTTGAAGCGCTCGTCGGCGACCATCCGGTCGCCGAGCTCGCGGGTCATCGGCAGGATCGAGACCGAACCGGCGGGGACGCCCGCCGCCTCGATGATCTCGGCGACCGTAAGCATCACCAGCGGGTCCTTGGACGGCGGCTTGAGGACGATCGGGTTGCCCGAGGCGATGGCCGGGGCCAGCTTGTGCGCCGCGAGGTTGAGCGGGAAGTTGAACGGGCTGATCGCCGCGATCGGGCCGATCGGGAACCGCCGGGTGATGCCGAAGCGGTCCTTCGACGACGGGAGCAGGTCGAGCGGGATCAGCTCGCCGGTCATCCGTTCGGCTTCCTCGGCACCGAGGCGGAACGTCAGCGCCGCGCGGTCGACCTCGATGAGGGCATCGCGGATGGGCTTGCCGGCCTCGAGCGCGATGAGCCGTCCCAGCTCCTCGCGGCGCGCCTTCAGCCCCGCGCTGATCTCGCGCAGGATCCGGCCGCGCTCGTAGGCGGGCAGCTTGCGCGTGACCTCGAATGCCGCGACCGCGGCCTCGACGGCCTCCTCGTACTGCGCCTCGGTGGCGTGGAACGTGCTGCCCGCCGGCGTCGTCGGGTCGGCCGGGTTGGCCACGACGAGGGGATCCGGGGATTCGACCCACCGGCCGGCCAGGAAGATGGGGTGCGGCTTGGTGCCGGCGGCGATGGCCATGGTGGGGATCCTCAGAGCGGCGGGACGACGTGACGGGATGGTACCGCGAGGCTCAGGCGCGCGACGGACCGCCGCTATCGAGTCGCTCGACCGCCGTCTTGATCTGGACCTCCAGCGACAGGATCACGCGTTCGAGCTGCTCCACCCGCTCGAGGATCTTCGTGTTGCCGTCGAGCAGGCGCTCGTTCTGCTCCTCCTCGACGTCCGCCTCGGTCGCCGCGTGCTCGAGGGTCAACCGGTCGCGCTGGGCCGAGCGGTTGCCGGCCAGCAGGATCAGCGGCGCGGCGTAGGCCGCCTGGGTCGAGAACGCGAGGTTGAGGAGGATGAACGGGAACGGGTCGAAGTGGAAGATCAGGATCACGTTCCCGACGATCCAGATGATGACGAAGATCGTCTGCACGATGAGGAACTTCCAGCTGCCGAGGAAGGCCGTGACCCGGTCGGCGACGCGGGCGCCGACCGGCGCCTGCACGTCCATCGCGACGTTGACCGGGTGATGGAAGACCTGGCGCGCCGGGTGATGCATCGAAGGTCGCTCCGCTGGATGACGTCGCCGCGAGCTCGCGGTCGTGCGACCATACGCCGATGCCGGACCTTCGCTCGCGACTGGTCGTCGAGGCCGGACGCAAGGTGCGTCTCGAGAGCTTCGACACATCCGCCACGCACGGCCACGACAAGGCCGACTCGGCCAAGGTCACGGCCGAGCAGCTGGTCCGCCTCGGCGCGCTGCAGGACCGGTTCTGGGCGGAGGCGAAGCGCTCGGTGCTGATCGTCCTCCAGGGGATCGACGCCGCCGGCAAGGACGGCACCATCAACAAGGTCATGGAGGCCTTCAACCCGCAGGGCTGCCCCGTCACCTCGTTCAAGGTGCCCAGCGCGGAGGAGCTCGCCCACGACTACCTGTGGCGGGTCCACAAGGCGGTCCCGCGCAAGGGCGAGATCGGGATCTTCAACCGCTCGCATTACGAGGACGTGCTCGTCGTCCGCGTCCACGGCTACGTGCCCGAGGCGGTCTGGTCGAAGCGCTACGACCAGATCAACGCCTTCGAGCGGCATCTCACGGACAACGGGACGACGATCGTGAAGTTCTTCCTGTCGATCTCGAAGGACGAGCAGCGCCAGCGGTTCCAGGCCCGCTACGACGACCCGACGAAGCGCTGGAAGTTCTCGCTGGGCGACCTGGAAGAGCGGAAGCGCTGGGACGACTACCAGGCTGCCTTCGACGACGTCCTCTCGAAGACGTCCACGGCCTGGGCGCCGTGGTACGTGATCCCGGCCGACCGCAAGTGGTTCCGCGACGTCGCGGTGTCGACGATCCTCGCCGACATCCTCGACGAGCTCGACCCTGCCTACCCGGAGCCGTCGGACCTGCCGCCGAACCTCGTCGTCGAGTAGCGCCGACCGTCTAGCGGGACTTGCCCCCGCCGAACAGCGTCCCGAAGATCCCGCGGACCACGTCCTGCCCGAGCCTCGACCCGACGATCTTGCCGCCGGTCCGGATGGCGGTGTCGATGGTCTTCTGCTGGGCCTTGGCGGACGCGACCGCGGCCTTCTCCTCGGCGCGCTGCTGCCGCTCAGCCTCGCGGGCCGCCGCCTTCTGCGCGGTCTCGATCTCCTTCTGCTGGCGGGCGACCTCGCGCTGCTGCTGGGCCGCCGTCATCGTGTTCATCCCCGCGGCGGTCGTGGGGTCGACCCCGGCCCGCACCGCGGCGTCCACGGCGGCCTGCCTCGCGGCCGCGATCCTGGCGGTGATCCGCTCGTAGGCGCTGTCGCGGTCGACGGTCTGGCCGTACTTGGCCTGCAGCGGGCTCATCGCGATGGTGCCCCGGAAGAGGACCTCGTCGATCGGCGCCATGCGCGAGTCGGGCGGGATCAGCCGGGTCGCCGCCAGCGGCGTCGGGACGCCCTTGGGCGAGAGCACCGTCACGAGCGCCTCGCCCGTGCCCAGCGACGTGATGGTCTTCTCGACGTCGAAGAACGTGGTCATCGGGAACGTCCGCGCGGTCTTGCGCAGCGCGTCGGCGTCTTCGGGCGTGAATGCCCGCAGCGCGTGCTGGAAGCGGTTTCCGAGCTGCGCGAGGATCGGCGAGGGGACGTCGGTCGGGGCCTGCGTCACGAAGTACACGCCGACGCCCTTGGAGCGGATCAGCCGGGCGGTCCGCTCGACCTGGTCGAGCAGGGCCTGGCTCGCGTCGTCGAACAGCAGGTGCGCCTCGTCGAAGAAGAAGCACAGCTTCGGCTTGGGCAGGTCGCCCGCCTCGGGCAGGCTCTCGTACAGCTGGGCCAGCATCCAGAGCATGAACGTGGAGAAGAGGCGCGGCTTGTCCATGACGTCCGAGAGCTCGAGGACGGTGATGATGCCGAGACCCTCCGGCGTCGTCCGGAGCAGGTCCTCCACCTCGAACTCGGGCTCCCCGAAGAAGACGTCCGCACCCTCCTGCTCGAGCACGACGATCGAGCGCAGCAGCACCCCGACCGAGGCGGGCGACATCCCCCCGTAGTCGGCGAGGATCGGCTTGCCGTCGTCCGAGGCGAGGAACTTCAGGACCGCGGTCAGGTCCTTGAGGTCCAGCAGCGGCAGGTCGTTGTCGTCGCAGTACTTGAAGACCAGGGCGAGGATGCTGGTCTGGGTGTCGTTGAGGTCCAGCACCTTGCCGAGCAGCAGCGGCCCGAAGGAGTGCACGGTCGCCCGGACCTGCGAGCCCAGCTTCCCCGACAGCGAGACGAACTCGACGGGATGGGCCGAGGCCTCGAACGTCCAGGCCATCGACGCCGCACGCTCGACGACCTTCGGGTTGGTCCCGTCGCCGGGCCCGGCGAGCCCGGTCAGGTCACCCTTGATGTCGGCGACGAAGACCGGGATGCCGGCCTTCGATGCCTGACCGGCGAGGAGCTGGAGGGTCTTGGTCTTGCCCGTGCCGGTGGCCCCGGCGATGAGCCCGTGGCGGTTGAGCATCGAGAGCGCGATCTGGACCCGCGTGTCGTTGAAGAGCTCACCGTCGAGCATCGCGCTGCCGATGATCAGGCTCGGTTCGGTGAGCGTGTAGCCGCTCGTCATCGCGTCGCGGAATGCCTGGTCCATCTCGCCCTCCAGCAGCGCACGGACGGTGTCACGGGGAGGGGCCAAGGGTATCATCGGCCGACGCCGTGAACGGCGAGCCGAACCCCATGGAGGACCGCCATGCTCTCCGAGTTCAAGGGGTTCCTGCTCAAGTCGAACGCCCTGGCTCTCGCGGTCGGCGTGATCTTCGCCGCGGCGCTCGGCCTGGTCGTGGCGTCGCTGGTCAACGACATCATCATGCCGCCCATCGGCTACCTGCTGGGCGGAGTGAACTTCGCCGACCTGCAGATCGTCCTCGGGACGACGACCAATGCCGAGGGCCAGACGGTGGATGTGGCCATCCGCTGGGGTGCGTTCGTGAACACGCTGATCAACTTCACGATCATCGCCTTCATCGTGTGGCGGATCACGAAGCTGTTCCTGAAGGAGGCCCCGGCCGACGAGGTCAAGACCTGCCCGTTCTGCAAGGAAGCGAACGCGGTCGACGCCACGCGCTGCAAGGCCTGCACGAGCGAGATCTAGAGGTACCCCTCCGGCACGGGGCCGACCACGTCCATCCCGAACCGATCGGCGATCGCGTCGAGGTCGGCCTCCGCGCTACCCGCCGCGATGGCCGCGTGGAGCGCATCGAAATAGCCGACCATGCCCGTCGGCGCATAGAGGTTGAGCTTCCGGCTGCCCGGCGCGGCGGACTGGAACGTGTGGACCACGCCCATCGGGACGTGGACGAACGAGCCGGGCGGGCACTCGAAGTCGCGGCCGTCGATGTGCATGCGATACGCGCCGGCCACGACGTAGAAGGACTCGGAGCAGTCGCGATGGACGTGGAGCGGCGGCCCGAGGCCGGCCTCCACCTCGCCGGTCTCGATGAGCGAGAACGTCCCGCCGGTGTCCTCCCCGTCGGCGTGGACCCGCACGTCGAACCCGCCCAGGTCGATGGCGCGCGCCTCGCCTGGGAGCAGGACGTACCCGTCCTCGCGCGGTGTCGTCGGCATCCTGACCTCCTGCCTCAGGGCTCGGCGATCGGGTAGCTGCCGAGGCGCCGGACCATCGTGGTGACCCCACCGAGATCGTCGAGGGCGGCCGTCATGGCCGGGTCGCTCGCCTCGCCGTCGAGATCGATCCAGAAGACGTACTCCCAGGCACGCTCACGGCTGGGACGCGACTCCAGCTTGCGCATGTTGAGCCCGTGGTCGGCGATGACCCGCAGCACGGCCAGCAGCGTGCCCGGCTCGTTGCGCACAGCGACGACGATCGTGGTCCGGCGGTGCGGCAGCGAGTCGATCAGCGCCGGGCCAGCGGCCTCGTCGGGCCGGCCGAGGACGAGGAACCTGGTCCGGTTGTCGCGCAGGTCCCCGATGTCGTCGGCCAGGACCTCCAGGCCGAACAGGGCCGCCGCGCGTGGCGACAGGACCGCGGCGGCCCCGCGCTCCCCGGCATCGGCGATGGCCTTGCCCGCCCCGGCCGTGTTGTAGGTCGAGAGGAGCTGCCACGGGCGGGCCCGCAGGAACGCCTCCGCCTGGCCGAGCGCCTGGATGTGGGAATAGACGCGCTCGATGTCCTCGAGCCGCTGACCCGGGAGCGCCGCCAGGGCCAGTGTCACCGGCACGACGACCTCGCCGCGGATGGTCAGGTCGTGCTCGATGAGCAGGTCGTAGTTCTCGCGGACCGTGCCGTGGATGACGTTCTCGATCGGGACCACGCCGGCGACGGCCTCGCCGGCGGTGACCGCCGCGAAGACCGCCCGGAAGCTCCCGAGCGGGGTCCGCTCGACATCGCCGAACGCGGCAAGGACCGCGTCCTCCGCGAAGGCGCCCGGTTCACCGGCATAGGCGACGACATCGGCCATGGTGGCCGCAGTCTAGCGGCGCGCCGGGCCCCGACTGGCCCCGTCCCGTTCGCGCGGGTCAGCCCTGGCGGTTGAACCAGTCGGTGGTGTCGATCTCGCCGGCGGCCTCGTCCAGCTCGGCCCGCTGCGCCCGCGCCTTGTCCGCGGGGACCGCCGGCTTCGTGGCGCGCGTGCCGCTGGCCGCCGCGGCCTCCGGGGCGCCGCGCCAGTGGGCCTCGGCGAGCATGGCGTTGAGGGCGACGACGTAGGCCTCGATCGAGGCCGCGATCACGTTGGTCCCGCTCGACGTGCCGGGGTACTCGCCGCTCCCCCGTTCCCCGCCGACCGCGGGCGGCGCGATCCGCACCGACACCGCGCCCTCGGCCTCGGTCCCCTCGCCGAGCGAGTGGATCTCGAACGCCACCAAGCGCGGGTGCCCGTCAAGCATCTCGGCGAGCGCCTTGTCGACGGCCCGGTAGAGCGCGTCGATCGCGCCGTTGCCCTCGGCCGAGGCGCGCCAATGGTGGGCGCCCGCGGTGATGACGACCGCGCCCCGGCTCTGGCTGTTCGAGCCCGAGGTCACCGTCCAGCGCGTCAGGTGCAGGGTCGGCGTCGGCGTCAGCGTCTCGGTCATGCGGCTACCTCCGCGGGGTCGCGCTGGGGCCGGCGGTGGCCGATCGGATCGGCTCCGCCTTCGTCGTCGTGAAGTGGCGCTCATCGCGGCGCCGGAGCTCCGACCCCGCCTTCCAGATCGCGTACTCGAGCGAGTCGGCCAGGGCCGCCGCCGACGCGGCGATGATGTTGGTGTCGCTGCCCATGGTCGACCAGGTCCGCGCCCCGTCCGCGGAGTCGATGATCACGCGGGTCCGGGCCGCGGTCGCCGCGCCGCCATCGAGGATGCGCACCTTGTAGTCGACGAGGTGGATGTCGTCGATGCCGGGGTAGAAGGCGCTGAGCGCCTTGCGCAACGCGGCGTCGAGGGCGTTGACCGGCCCGTTCCCGTCGGCCGCGGTGTGGAGGACCTCGCCGTCCACCTCGACCTTCACGGTCGCCTCCGCGAGCATCTCGCGCCCGTCGCGCTGCTCCACGAGACAGGTGTAGTCGACGATCCGGAACGGCGCGGCGTAGTCGCGGCCGTGGCGGCGGATGAGCAGCTCGAACGACGCCTCGGCGCCCTCGAAGGCGAGCCCCTCGGACTCGAGCTGCTTGATGAGCACCGACAGCTCGCGCGGGTCGACGACCCCTTCCAGCTCATGGCCCAGCTGCTGGGCACGGATCGAGGTGTTCGCCCGGCCGCCGAGCTCGGAGACCACCAGGCGGCCGGCATTGCCGACCGAGGTCGGGTCCACGTGCTGGTAGCTCCGCTCGACCTTGGCGACGGCCGCGCCGTGGACGCCGCCCTTGTGGGCGAACGCCGAGCGGCCGACATACGGCTGGTAGTCGGACGGGTTGATGTTGGCGATCTCCGCGACCGACCGCGACAGCTCGGTCAGGCCAGTCAAGTCACCGCCGGCCGGCACGAGCGCGTGCGGGGTCTTGAGCGCCAGGTTGGCGAGGATGCTGACCATGTTGGCGTTGCCGCAGCGCTCGCCGTAGCCGTTGATGGTCGCCTGGACGTGCCGGATCCCGGCAGCGACCGCCGCCATGGAGTTGGCGACCGCCAGCTCGGCGTCGTTGTGGGTGTGGATGCCCCACGTGACCGCGGGGGCGTCCGGATCGGCGTCGAGCGTGTCCTTGACGTCGGTGACGATGCGGACCAGCTCGTCGGTCAGGGTGCCGCCATTGGTGTCGCACAGGACGAGCGTCCGCGAACCGGCCTGACGCGCAGCGCGCAGGGTCGAGAGGGCGTAGTCGCGGTCGTCCTTGTAGCCGTCGAAGAAGTGCTCGGCGTCGTAGACCGCTTCGCGGCCGTGGTCCACGACGAAGCCGACCGAGTCCGCGATCATGTCGAGGTTCTCGGCCGGGCTCGCGCTCAGCACCTCGATCACGTGGAGCAGCCAGCTCTTGCCGAAGATCGTGACGACCGGCGTCTCGGCGGCCACCAGCTCGCGCAGGTTGGGGTCGTCGCCGGGCTTGTTCGAGCGGTGCCGCGTCGAGCCGAACGCCGCGAGCTTGGCCCGCTCCCAGCGCATGGTCCGGGCCGCCGCGAAGAACTCGATGTCCTTGGGGTTCGAGCCGGGCCAGCCGCCCTCGATGAACGGCATGCCGAACTCGTCGAGCATCCGGGCGACGCGCAGCTTGTCGGCGAGCGACAGCGTGATGTTCTCGCCCTGCGTCCCGTCGCGCAGGGTCGTGTCGTAGAGGATGACCGGCGCGTCGCTCATGACGCCACCGCCGCCGGCGCGCCGAGGCGCTCGATCACCGCGGTCGCGAACGCGGTCGTGCCGACCACGACCAACCCGTCGTGCTGGTTCGCCGGATCGGCCAGATCGCCGGTCCGCCAGCCGTCGTCCAGCGCACCCGAGACGGCGGCCTCGATCGCCGCGGCCGCGGTCTCGTTGCCCAGCGAGATCCGCAGCAGCATCGCCGCCGACAGGATCGTGCCGATCGGGTTGGCGATGTCGCGCCCGGCGATGTCCGGCGCGGATCCGTGGATGGGCTCATAGAGCCCGAATGTGCCGTGGGCCGTCTTCCGCTCGCCGAGCGACGCCGAGGGGAGCATCCCGAGGCTCCCCGCCAGCACCGCCGCCTCGTCCGAGAGGATGTCGCCGAAGAGGTTCTCGGTGACGATGACGTCGAAGTCCGCCGGACGGCGGACCAGCAGCATCGCGCACGAGTCGACGAGCTGGTGGGTCACCGTCACCTCCGGGTGCTCGGCCGCGACCGCGTCGGCGATCGTCCGCCACAGCCGGGACGTCGCGAGGACGTTGGCCTTGTCGACGGACGTGACGTGGCCGCGTCGCGTCGCCGCGAGCTCGCAGGCCAGCCGTACGATCCGCGTGATCTCCACCTCGTTGTAGGGCAGGGTGTCGAGTGCGGCGCGCTCGCCGGCCGGGCCGCTCGCCTCGGTCCGGGCACCGAAGTAGATCCCGCCGGTGAGCTCGCGGACGATCAGGAGGTCCACGCCGTCCAGCAGCTCGGGCCGGAGCGGCGACGACGCCACCAGGGCCGGGTGGACCGTGACGGGCCGCAGGTTGGCGTACAGGCCCAGCCCGCCGCGGAGCGCGAAGAGCGCCTGCTCCGGTCGCACGGCGGCCGTCGGGTCGGACCATTTCGGCCCGCCCACGGCCCCCAGGAGGATCGCATCGGCCTCGCCGCAGGCGGTGACGTCCTCGGGCCGGATCGCGACGCCATAGGTGTCGATGGCCGCCCCGCCGACGAGGTACTGCGGCCACGACACGTCGAACCCGAGTGCCGCCCCGGTCGCATCGACGACCCGCCGCGCGGCGTCGACGACCTCGGGCCCCACCCCGTCACCCGGGATGATCGCGACGCGGTACGTGTTCAAGGCATGCCCTCTTCGGACCGTGGCGCGACGAACGCGACCGCGATCCCGTTGATCTCGGCGCCATGGAGCTTGTTGACCGCGGCGAGATAGGCGTCGAGCGACGCCTCGATGATGTTGGTGGATAACCCGTGCCCGACGACGACGAGCGCCCCCGGTCCCTCGTCGTGCGAGCGGCGGCAGCGCACGAGCACCTGCCCCTGCGCGTCCTCGCCGGCGGAGACCGCCTTGATCTCGTACTCGGTGAGCGTCGGGTGCCAGCCGAGGACCGGCTGGAGGGCCTCATCGACGGCCCCGAAGAGCGCGTTGACCGGCCCATTCCCGGTGGTCTCGGCACTCCGTTCCTCGCCGGCGATCGTCAGTGTCACGGTCCCGGTGGCATTGCCGCCGTGGGACGAGGTCACGCTCCAGCCGACGAGCGCGACGCTGGCCGGCACCTCGGACGCCCGTTGCTCCATGAGCGCCAGCAGGTCCGCGTCGGTGACCTCCTTCTTGGCGTCGGCGAGCGCCACCGCCTGGCGGTAGACCTCGTCGAGCGCCTCGCCCTCGACCTCGTGGCCCAGCTCCCTGAGCTTGCCCTGGAGGCCGCGCCGACCCGACAGCTTGCCGATCGTCAGCTGGCTGCCGGACAGCCCCACCGACTGCGGGGTCATGATCTCGTAGGTCAGCGGGTTCTTGATCACGCCGTCCTGGTGGATCCCCGACTCGTGGGCGAAGGCGTTGCCGCCCACGACCGCCTTGTTGGGCTGGATGGCGAAGCCCGTGAGGTAGCTGACCAGCCGGCTGGCGGCGGTGATCTGCTCGGTGGCGACCCCGCTGCCGAGGTCGGGGAACTGCGTGGGTCGCGTGCGCAGCGCCATCACGACCTCTTCGAGCGAGGCGTTGCCGGCTCGCTCGCCGAGGCCGTTGATCGTGACCTCCACCTGGCGCGCCCCGGCCTGGACCGCCGCGAGGGTGTTCGCCGTGGCCAGGCCCAGGTCGTTGTGGCAGTGGACGCTGACGGTCGCCTGGTCGCCGACGAGGTCCACGACCTTGCCGACCAGCTCGCCGAACTCGGCAGGGATGGCGTATCCGACGGTGTCCGGGATGTTGACGGTCGAGGCGCCCGCCTCGACGACGGCCTCGTAGACCTGCAGCAGGTAGTCGAGGTCCGTGCGCGAGGCGTCCTCGGCGCTGAACTCGATCTCGGCATCGCGGCCGAGTTGCTCGCGGCCGTAGCGCACCCAGCGGACGGCCTCGGCCAGCGCGGTCTCGCGGTCGATGCGCAGCTTGTGCTTGAGGTGGATGTCGCTCGTGGCGATGAACACGTGCAGATGCGGCCGCTCGGCGACCTTGATGGCCTCGATCGCCCGTTGCGGGTCGCCGTCCTTGCAACGCGCGAGCGCGGCGACCGCGATGCCGCCGCGGGTCTCGAGGGCGATCCGCCGGACCGCCTCGAAGTCGCCCGGCGAGGCGGCCGGGAAGCCGGCCTCGATGACGTCGACCTTGAGCCGCGCGAGCTGCCGCGCGACCTCGAGCTTCTCGGCCGCGGTCAGCCCGGCGCCGGGCGCCTGCTCCCCGTCGCGCAGGGTCGTGTCGAAGATCCGGACGCTCCCCGCCGGCACGAACGGGCCGGCGGGACGAGGTACGGCGGCGCTCATCGCGATGCGCCCGGCGTCGTGGCCGCGGCCTGCGCCTGACCGGCCTCCACCTCGACCGGGTTCAGGAACGGCATCTGGGCGCGGAGGCGCCCGCCGACCCGCTCGATGAGGTGCGCGCGGTCCGCCGCGCGGAGGCGCTCGAACTCGTGGCGGCCGGACTCGTTCTCGGCGATCCAGCGGTCGGCGAACGTGCCGTCCTGGATCTCCTTGAGGACCTGCTGCATCGTCTCGCGCACGTGGCCGTCGATGATCCGCGGCCCCGACACGTAGTCGCCGTACTCGGCGGTGTCGCTGACGCTGAAGCGCATGAAGTTCAGGCCGCCGCGATACATCAGGTCGACGATGAGCTTGAGCTCGTGCATCGTCTCGAAGTAGGCGAGCTCCGGCTGGTAGCCGGCTTCGACGAGCGTCTCGAACGACATCTTGACCAGCGCCGCGGTCCCGCCGCAGAGCACGGACTGCTCCCCGAAGAGGTCGGTCTCGGTCTCCTCGGCGAACGTGGTCTCGAGGACGCCGGCGCGGGTCGAGCCGATCGCCCGGGCGTAGGCCAGGGTCCGGTCGCGGGCGGTCCCGGACTGGTCGCGATGCACGGCGAACAGCGCCGGCACGCCGCCGCCGGCCTGGTAGACCGAGCGGAGCAGATGGCCGGGACCCTTCGGCGCGACCATCCCGACGTCGACGATGCCGGGCGGGTCGATGCGCCCGAAGTGGATGTTGAACCCGTGGGCGAACATCAGGAGGTGGCCGGCCCGCAGGTTCGGGCCGATCTCGGTGTCGTAGACGGCCTTCTGGGCCGTATCGGGGACGAGGATCATCACGACGTCCGCGGCCTTGACCGCGTCGGCGACGTTCATGACCTTGAGCCCGGCGTCCGTGGCGATCTCCCGGCTCTTGGAGCCGGGCGCGAGCCCGACGACGACCTCGACCCCGCTCTCGTGGAGGTTCAGGGCGTGGGCGTGCCCCTGGCTGCCGTAGCCGATGATCGCGACCGTCTGGCCGTCGAGGGCCGACGGATCCGCATCGCCGTCGTAATACATCCTGGCTGTCACGACTTGTCTGCCTCCACAGGTGTGCTGCCGCCCCCGATGGGGTGCTTGATCGACTCCTCGATGGAGCCCGCGCCACGCGCCATGACGACGGCGCCGGTGCGGACCATCTCCTTGATGCCGTAGTTGCGGACGAGGCCCACGAACGCGTCGATCTCGGCTTCCGTCCCGGTCACCTCCACCACCAGCGAGCCGTCGGCGAGGTCGACGACGCGGCCGCGCGACAGCTCCACGAAGCGGAGGATCTCGGCCCGGTTCGACTCGGTCGCGCGGACCTTGACGAGCGCGAGCTCGAGCTGGACGGTCGGCTCGGACGTGACGTCCTGGACCTTGAGCACGTCGATCAGGCGGTAGAGCTGCTTGGCGGCCTGCTCGACCGCGACGTCATCGCCGTGGAGCGTGATCGTCATGCGGCTCGTGTCCGGGCTGTCCGTCCGGCTGACCGCGAGCGAGTCGATGTTGAAGTTCCGGGCGCGCATCAGGCTCGACACCCGGTTCAGGACGCCCGGCTTGTCGAGGACGATGGCGATGAGGACGTGGCGCCGGTGCTCCCCGCCGCCGGGCAGCGCGCGCGGTGGCGGCGCCGCATGCGCGGGACCGCCGGCAGATCCCGCCGAGGTCCCGTTGTTGCTTGACTCAGTGGGCAACTGATCCTCACTCTCCGAGGTCGGAGGCTGAGCTCCGCGAGGCCATCCGCCCGAGGATTCGACCGTCACTCGTCGGCCCCGCCCCACTTCTCGATCAGGTCGGACAGGCCCTTGCCGGCCGGCATCATCGGGAAGATGTTCTGCTCCTCGGCGATCTCGAACCAGATGAGCGCCGGGCCGTCGACCGCCTGGGCGGCACGGATCGCGGTGTCCACCTCGTCCGGGGTCCGGGCGCGGAACGCCGGGATGCCGTAGGCCTCGGCCAGCTTCGCGAAGTCCGGGCCGGGCAGGCTCGCCGAGTGGTAGTTGCCCGCGTAGATGATCTCCTGCCACTGGCGGATCATCCCGAGCTTCTTGTTGTCGAGCAGCGCGATCTTGACCGGGATCCGGTCGGCGACCAGGGTCATCAGCTCCTGCGAGGTCATCTGGAACCCGCCGTCGCCGGTGATCGCCCAGGTCTCGCGATCCGGTCGGCCGAGGGCGGCACCCATCGCCGCCGGGACGCTGAAGCCCATGGTCCCCAGGCCGCCGGAGCTGACGTGGCTGTTGGGCTGGCGGAACCCGGTGTAGCGGGCGAGCCACATCTGGTTCTGCCCGACATCCGCGACGTAGGTCGCGGCGTGCTCCGACAGCTCGCCGATCCGCTCCACGACGTAGTCCGCGGAGAGGAGCCCGTCGCGCCACGCGCCGGAGCCGTGCCACGACGACGCCACCGAGTCGGTCTTCCACTCGGCGAGCTGGTCGTGGTACGCCTTGCGCGTCGCCGGCTCGACCGGGTCGACGAGGCGGGTGAGACCGGTCAGGACGCGCTTCGCGTCGCCCACGATCGGGACCTCGACCGCGACGTTCTTGCCGATCTCGGCGGGGTCGATGTCCGCATGGATGATCCGGGCGTACGGCGCGTAGGTCCGGACGTTGCCGGTCACACGGTCGTCGAAGCGCATCCCGATGGCGATCAGCAGGTCCGCCGCCTGGATCGCCCGGTTGACGTGCTTCCAGCCGTGCATGCCCATGTAGCCGTAGGCCAGCGGATGGGTCTCGTCGATGGCCCCGATGCCGAGCAGTGTCCACGCGACCGGGATCTGGGTCTTCTCGGCGAAGGCCAGCAGCTCGTCCCATGCCTCGGCGTGGAGGACGCCGTGGCCCGCGAGGATCACGGGCCGCTCGGCCTTCGCGATCTCGGCGGCGGCCAGCTTGAGCTGCCGCGGGTGGCCGTCCATGTTCGGGCGGAAGCCGGGCAGGCCGGCGACGACCTCGTCCTCGGTCGGATGCTGGGCGCGCGTCTCCTGCTGGAGGGCGTCCTTGGTGATGTCGATGTGGACCGGGCCGGGACGTCCCGTGCGGGCGATGTGGAAGGCCTCGGCGATGACCCGGGGCAGCTCGTCCGCGTCGCGGACCAGGTAGTTGTGCTTGGTCATCGGCAGCGTGATGCCGTTGATGTCGATCTCCTGGAACGCGTCCTTGCCGATCAGCGCCGCGGGGACGTTGCCGGTGATCGCGACCATCGGGATCGAGTCGAGGAGCGCGGTCCCGATGCCGGTGACCAGGTTCGTCGCGCCGGGCCCCGAGGTGCCCATGCAGACGCCGACGCGGCCGGTCACCCGGGCGTAGCCGTCGGCGGCGTGCGCGCCGCCCTGCTCGTGGCGGACCAGGATGTGGCGGAGCTCCGGGTAGTCGCCCAGGACGTCGTAGAGCGGCAGGATGACCCCGCCCGGATAGCTGAAGAAGACGTCGACGCCCTGGTGGAGCAGCGCCTCGCAGAGGACGTCCGCCCCGATGCGGGTCCGCTTGAGGTCCCGGCCCTCGTGGAGCATGCCCTTGCGGGCGCGCTCGACCGCGGCCGCCTCGGCCGTCCCGTCGCCGGGCACGTGGCTGCGCCGCGTGCCGCCGGTCCCGGGCGCTCTCGCCGGTTCGCTCTTCGCCATCGTCATCGGATCAGGTCCTTTCGTGACGCCTCGACTGTCGGATACACAGAAAGACCCTCGCCTCCCGGCGAGGGTCCCGTAGGTCTTCGGTGGTGCTGCGCGCTAGCGGCGCTCGCTCCTCCGTGTCCCTCCGTTCTCCCGCCGGGAGCCGGTAATCAGGCCGAGAAGGCCGTCAAGCCCCAGGAGCGAGCGGATAAGGGAGAGGAGCGATACGTCGGTCCAATGAGCGGGCTCGATGGGCACATGGATGCGCCGACCGTCTGTCGTGGCGACGACAGCGACTCGACGGCGATCCTGCCGATCGAACTGGCCCAATCTGGCCTCCTGGTAACGCCCACGTCCCCGGTGTCCGGGTGACGTGGGGCGCAGTCTACGTTCCGAACCGCCTTGATGCAACTGTTCGGTCATGTCGGCATCGTCCGCAGACGCTCCATGAGCCAGTCCGTGCCCTTGCTCAGGCCGGCCAGGTCGATGGACTCGGTCGAGGGACGGTCGGTCGGGCGGCCAAGGAGGTAGCCCTGGCCAGCGCCGATGCCGAGCGAGCGGACGACGTCCAGCTGGGCCGGCGTCTCGATGCCCTCGGCGACGACGAGCGCGCCCCAGCGGTCGGCCAGGTCGCGCAGCGTCCGGACGATCTCGAGCGACGTGTCGCGCACGGCGCCGCCCTGGACCAATGACAGGTCGATCTTGACGATGTCGAAGCGAAGCTGGCTGAGCAGCCGCAGGCCGGCGTTGCCGGCGCCGACGTCGTCGGCAGCGAGGCGGATGCCAGCGACGCGACAGGACTCGACGGCCTGGCGCAGCCGGTCGAGGTCCTCGACGGCCTCGCGCTCGGTCAGCTCGAGGACGATCTGTCGCGGGTCGAGGCCGAACCGATCGATCATCCGCAGCATGGCGTGGACGCTGAAGTCGTCGCGCTCGAGCGTGCGCGGCGACAGGTTGACCGTCAGCGAGCCCGGGAGGCGCAGGCGCGCCGCCGTCTCCATGACCGTGCCGAGGCACGCGATGTCCAGCTCGCCGGTCCGGCCGGTGGCCTCGGCCGCCTCGAACATCGACCCCGGGTCCGTGAACCCGCTGTCCGGCAGCGGCCGGACGAGGCCCTCGTAGCCGCGCGGCGCGCCGGTCGACAGGTCGTAGATCGGCTGGAAGACCGCGCGGATCGCCCCGGTCGCCGCGACCTGGGCGACCGCCGCGGACAGCTCGGCCCGCGGTCGCTCGGCCATCGGGCCCTCGTGGCGGGCGGCGTCGTAGATCGTCACGCAGGTCCGACCGTGGCGCTTGCTCCAGTAGAGCGCCGCGTCCGCCTGACGGTAGAGCGCCTCGCGGTCGCGGGCGCCGGTCGGCCCGGCGCTGATGCCGGCCGAGAACGAGACGGTGTGCGCGGCGCCGCGGCCGGCCTCGCCATCGAGGCAGGCGGCCAGCAGCCGGCGGATGATCGCCTGGGCCTGCTCGACGTCCGTATCCGGCATCACCAGCGCGAACTCGTCGCCGCCGACCCGGAAGGCCCGGTCGCCGCGGCGGACATAGGTCGCGATGGTCGTGGCCGCCTGGCGCAGGACCAGGTCGCCGGCCGCGTGGCCGCTCGAGTCGTTGATCCGCTTGAAGTCGTCGAGGTCCATGATCGCGAGCGCCATCTGGCGGCCACCGCGGGTCGCCATGGACCACTGCCGCTCGACCTCCTCCTGGAACGCCCGGTGGTTGCCGAGGCCGGTCAGCGTGTCGCGGAGAGCCTCGGCGCGGGCGCGGTCGTACGCGTCCTCGAGGATCCGGCGGGTCTGCTCGAGGCGTTCGGCGGGCTCGAGGACGCGGCGCGCCAGCCAGACGGTCAGGGCGCCGAGAACGAGGGCGAGGGTCAGGATCGCGGCGGTCGGGACGACGAGCGGCGTGCCCATCCCCGAGGTCAGCTCGTAGATGAACGGCGCCGCGATCACGATCGGGATCGCGAACATCGTGACGAGCGCGAGGAACAGGCGAAGACGGACGAGCCGAAGGTTCGTCGATTCGCCAAGGAACGCGTCCGGACCCCCCGGTGTGTCTCGGATGAGCGGTGACCTCCCAGCAGTGGGACGTTCGTTATATCCGGCGCAGCCGGTGCGTGGCACTCGCGAGTGGTACCGAACGGTCTAGGACCAACGGGTGCGGCATCGAGGCACCGATGGCCTCCGGGCCTCCTCCGGGTCCGGCTGGTACGCTGTCGGCCCGTCGGAAGAGACGGCAGCCACGCACGCGAGAACCCCGCCCCGATGACCGAACCGCGCACCATCGTCTCGAAGATCTGGGACGACCACGTCGTCACGCAGGACCCCGGCGCCCCCGCGGTGCTCGCGGTCGACCTCCACCTCGTCCACGAGGTGACCAGCCCGCAGGCGTTCACCGGGCTCCGCCAGCGCGGCCTCCGCGTCCGCCGGCCGGGCCAGACCGTCGCGACGGCGGACCACTCGATCCCGACGACACCGCGCGACCTGCCGATCCTCGACGAGATGGCCGCGGCCCAGGTCCGCCAGCTCGAGGACAACTGCGCCGAGTTCGGGATCCCGCTCCACGGCATCGGCTCGCCCAGCCAGGGCATCGTCCATGTCATCGGGCCGCAGCTGGGCCTGACCCAGCCGGGCATGACCATCGTCTGCGGCGACTCGCACACGAGCACGCACGGGGCATTCGGGGCCCTGGCGTTCGGGATCGGCACCAGCGAGGTCGAGATGGTGCTGGCGACCCAGACGCTGCTCCAGCGCGACCCGCAGACCTACGAGGTCCGCGTCGACGGCCGCCTCGCCCCGGGCGTCAGCGCCAAGGACATCATCCTCAACCTGATCTCGCGGATCGGGGTCGGCGGCGGCACCGGGCACGTCTTCGAGTACCGCGGCGACGCCATCCGGGCGCTGACGATGGAACAGCGCATGACCATCTGCAACATGAGCATCGAGGGCGGCGCGCGGGCCGGGCTGATCGCCCCGGACGACACGACCTTCGAATACCTCCACGGCCGCCGGCACGCCCCGCAGGGCGCCGCCTGGGACGCCGCGGTCGCCGGCTGGCGGACGCTGCCTTCGGACGACGGCGCCGCCTTCGACAAGACCATCTCCATCGACGCGAACGTCCTCGAGCCGATGGTCACCTACGGGACGAACCCGGGGATGGGCATCCCCATCACCAGCCGCGTGCCCTCGCCGGACGACCAGGCCGACCCGGCCCAGCGCCGCGCGCTCGAGCACGCGCTCGAGTACATGGACCTGCGTCCCGGCCAGGCGATCCTCGGCCAGAAGGTCGATGTGGTCTTCGTCGGGAGCTGCACCAACGGCCGCATCAGCGACCTGCGCCTCGCCGCGTCGGTCCTCAAGGACCGCCACGTCGCGGCCGGCGTGCGGCTGATGGTCGTCCCGGGCAGCGACGAGGTGAAGCGCGAGGCCGAGCAGGAAGGGCTCTCGGAGATCTTCAAGGCCGCCGGCGCCGAATGGCGCGAGGCCGGCTGCTCGATGTGCATCGCGATGAACGGCGACCAGCTCCAGCCGGGCCAGTACGCCGTCAGCACCAGCAACCGCAACTTCGAGGGCCGCCAGGGCAAGGGTGGGCGGACGTTCCTCGCCTCGCCGCTGACCGCGGCCGCGAGCGCCATCAGCGGCGTCGTGACGGATCCGCGGACGCTCCCCGGCATCGAAGCGCTCGCCGCGGTCGGGGGACGCTGACGATGGCCGAGCCGTTCACGATGTTCCGCAGCCGGATCGTGCCGATCGCGGCCGAGAACGTCGACACCGACCAGGTCGTGCCGGCACGCTACCTCAAGGTCACGACCAAGGAGGGGCTCGCGGACGCGCTCTTCCGCGACTGGCGGTTCGAGGAGGACGGCTCGCTCAAGGAGCCGCGCTTCGTGCTCGACCAGCCGGGGATGGCCGGCCGGCAGATCCTGCTGGTCGGAGACAACTTCGGCGCGGGGTCGTCACGCGAGCACGCGCCGTGGGCGCTCACCGCGTGGGGCGTCCGCGCGATCATCTCGACGTCCTACGCCGACATCTTTCGCGGCAACAGCCTCAAGAACGGCCTGCTGCCGATCGTGGTGGACCCGGCGACCCACGAGCGGCTCCGCGACCTCGTCGCGAGCGACCCGGACGCTGAGCTGACGATCGACCTTTCCGAGCAGGGCATCCTGCTCCCGGACGGCTCGACCATCGACTTCGACATCGACCCGTTCAGCAAGCACATGATGCTGGCGGGCACCGACGAACTCGGCTACCTCCTCACGAAGGAGCCCGAGATCGCTTCGTGGGAGGCGGCCCACCCGCCGCGGATCGATTCGCTCGCCGGAGCGCGCTGACCGACGGCGGCCGAGGGTCGTCGTCCGGGGATCAGCCCTGGCGGGGCGAGGTCCAGCTGATGTCGAGGGCCTTCACGGGGCTGCGCCGGATACACAGCGGGCAGCCGAGGAACGGCGTGGCATGCCCACGGTGGGCCTCGGCGGCCGACGTGGTGATGCGGAACGGCCGCGCGGCGGCGTGCTGGATGGGACGGGTCATGGCGGGTGGTCTCCGGATCCTGGATGGTCTCGAGGGCGCGGCGCGGGATGCGCCGCGGACGCCGAGATTGGCCCCCGCGCCGCCGGCGGGACACCGGCAGATGCCGTGAACCGCCCATCGACGGATGTCCAGCCGTCGCCGCCGGAACCGCCGGCCGGTCGCGCCCGTCTGCGGGGCATGACCACCACCCGCCGGCTCGCCGGCCTCCTCGCCATCGCGGCCCTCGTGGCCGCCTGCAGCAGCTCCGCGGCCGCGAGCATCTCGCCGACCGATCCGGGCACCGCCACCCCTGCGCCGAGCGCCGCGGACGGCGCCTCTCCCGCGCCGAGCGCCGCGGACGGCGCCTCTCCCGCGCCGAGCGCCACCGACGGCATCATCCCCGGCCCCGACGAGCCGGTCTCCGGCATCCCGGGCAAGCCGCACATCGACCCTGGTCCCGGTGGCGCGACCCTGGTCACCCCGAAGCCGGGCCAGCTCGACATCCACCCGGTCGGCCTGGACTCGATCGCCGCGTCCGTCGACGGCCGGCACGTCGTCCTGACGGCGTTCTGGTGGAGCGGCGTGGAACCGTGCAACACCCTTGACACGATCGTCGTGGCCCAGGGCGCCGGCACGTTCACGATCACCCTGCGCGAGGGGCACGGACCCGGTGAGGTCGCGTGCATCGACCTCGCCCAGCTCAAGGCCGCACACATCGACCTCGGCGACCTCGAGCCGGGCACCTACACGGTCGCCGACGGCGGCGGCGGGACCGCCACGACGACCTTCGTGGTCGCCTGACCGATCGCCGACGTTGCTGAGGGCGCCGGGGGCCGCCGGATCCACGTCCGGCCGACCTGTGCGACGATCGGCGCGTGAACCCGATCGACCTGGCGGCCATCGTGCTGCTCCTCGTCGGGGCGGCCCTGGGCTTCCGCTCCGGCGCGTTCCCGCAACTCGGAGGCCTCATCGGCGCCGTCGCCGGTGCCGCGCTCGTCATCCTCGGCCTGCCGCTCGTCATCGACGCGATCGAAGGCCTCGAGCCGGCGGTCCGCCCGTTCGTCGTCCTGATCGCGCTCCTGGTCGCCGTCATCCTCGGCGAGTCCATCGGCTCGACGCTCGGGCGACGCGTGACGATGTCGCTCGGGACCGGCGTGCTCGGGGCGGCCGACCGCGTCGCCGGCGCGTTCGTCGGGGTGGCTCAGGCCGTGTTGATCATCTGGCTGGTCGGCGGATTGCTGGCCGTCGGCCCGATGCCGAACCTGACGGAGGCGGCCCAGTCGTCGAAGGCGCTGCGTGCCCTCGGCGTCGTCCTCCCGCCCCCGACCGACTTCGCGCTCGAGCTCGGCCGCGTCCTCGATGCGACCGGACTGCCGGCCGTCTTCGTCGGCTTCGAACCCATCCCGGCCGCGCCGCTCGACCGGCCCGACGACCCCACGGCCAGCGCCATCGCCAAGGCCGCGCTGGCGAGCGTCGTCAAGGTCTCCGCCGCCGCCTGCGGCTACACGTCCAGCGGGACCGGCTTCGCGGTGGCGGACGAGTACGTGGTCACCAACGCGCACGTGGTCGCGGGCGCCATCCGCCGATCCATCCGGGTCACGACCGATGCCGGCAAGCTGTTCGACGCCGAGGCGGTGCTCTTCGACCCCGAGCTCGATATCGCGGTCCTGCACGTCGACGGGCTCGGGGCGCGCGGCCTCCGGTTCGCCGCCAAGGACCCAGCCCGTGGCGCTCTCGGCGCCTCGATCGGCTACCCAGGCGGCGGTGCGCGGGTGATCCTGCCGGTGGCCGTCGCGGGCGCGTACCCGGCGGTCGGGCGCGACATCTACGACCAGAGCCGCGTCAAGCGCGACATCCTCGAGCTGCGGGCCGCTGTCGACCGCGGCGACAGCGGCGGGCCGCTGATCCTGAAGGACGGCACCGTCGGCGGCGTCGTCTTCGCCGAGTCGCGCACGGACAACGAGGTGGGCTACGCCCTCGCGCCGACCCCGGTCGCGGCCCGCATCGCGCCGGCCCTCGGACGAACGGGTCGCGTCGACACCGGGGACTGCATCCGCTGACCCGCGACCGGGACCGCCCCGGGCCGTTCGCCGCCACTACACTTGGGGACCTTCCCAACCCGTCGAAGGAAGCAGCCTCGATGCCCGACCCGACCCATCCCTACGACCGGCCATCGGATCCCGCCAAGCGCCACTCGGCTGCCCTCACCGATGGCCCCGACCGGGCCGGCGCCCGGAGCATGCTCAAAGCCGTCGGGTTCACCGACGAGGACCTCGCCAAGCCGCTGATCGGCGTCGCCACGACCTGGATCGAGACGATGCCCTGCAACATCAACCAGCGGCGCCTGGCGGAGTTCGTGAAGGAGGGCATCCGGGCCGCCGGTGGCACGCCGATGGAGTTCGGCACGATCTCGGTCAGCGACGGCGTGACGATGGGCACCGAGGGGATGAAGGCGTCGCTGGTCAGCCGCGAGGTCGTCGCCGACTCGATCGAGCTGGTCGTCCGTGGCCACCTGCTCGACGGGGTCGTCTGCCTGACGGGCTGCGACAAGACCACGCCCGGCGCCGCGATGGCCCTGGGCCGCCTCGACGTCCCCGGCCTGATCCTCTACAACGGGACGATCTATCCGGGCACCTACAAGGGCCAGCGGAACGCGACCGTCGTGTCCGTCTACGAGGCGATCGGGCAGTACCAGGCCGGCAAGATCACGCTCGACGAGCTGTACGAGATCGAGAACGTCGCCTGCCCCGGCGCCGGTGCGTGCGGCGGCCAGTTCACCGCGAACACCATGAGCACGGCGATGGAGTTCCTCGGCATCAGCCCGGCCGGGCTCAACGGCATCCCCGCCGAGGACCCGGACAAGGACGAGGCCGCCCGCCGCAGCGGCGAGCTCGTGATGGACCTGGTCCGCGCCGATCGGCGGCCGTCCTCCTTCGTCACCCGGGCGTCGATCGAGAACGCGATCGCCTCGGTCGCGGCGATGGGCGGCAGCACGAACGGCGTCCTCCACCTGCTGGCGATCGCCCACGAGTTCGGCATCCCGCTCGAGATCGACGAGTTCGGGGCCATCGCCGACCGGACCCCGATCGTCGCCGACATGTCGCCCGGCGGCCGGTACCACGCGTCGGACCTGTACGACGCCGGCGGCGTGGCCCTGGTCGCCCGCGAGCTGCTCAAGCGGGACCTCATCGACGGCAGCACGCCCAACGTGGACGGTCGCACGCTCGGCGAGATCGCCGCGGCGGCCGTCGCGACCGACGGCCAGCAGGTCGTCTACCCGATCGACGCCCCGCTCAAGGCCACGGGCGGCCTGTCGATCCTGCACGGCTCGCTCGCCCCGGACGGCTGCGTGGTCAAGCTCGCCGGCCACGAGCGGCGGCTCCATCGCGGACCGGCGCGCGTCTTCGAGTCGGAGATCGAGTGCTACGACGCGGTGCGCCGGCAGCAGATCGTCCCGGGCGATGTCGTCGTGATCCGCAACGAAGGCCCGGTCGGCGGGCCGGGGATGCAGGAGATGCTCGGCGTGACCGCGGCGCTCGTCGGCGAAGGGCTCGGCGACGTGGTCTCGCTCATCACCGACGGCCGCTTCTCGGGCGGCACCCACGGGTTGATGATCGGCCACATCGCGCCCGAAGCCGCGCTCGGCGGCCCGATCGCGGCGGTCCGCGAGGGCGACACGATCGTCATCGACGTCGACCGCGGGACGCTCGACCTGGAGGTCCCGGCCGACGAGGTCGCCCGCCGGCTCGCCGCGTGGACGCCGCCGGCGCCGCGCTACACCGGCGGGGTGATGGCGAAGTACGCGGCGCTGGTCGGCTCGGCGTCGGAGGGTGCGGTCACGACCGGGTCGCGGATGACGGCCAATCTCGGCGGCCGATGACCGAGGCTCGCCGCCTCTCCATCGGGATCAAGACCTCGCCGCAGGCGGTCGACTGGACGACGCTCGACGCGACCTGGGCACGCATCGGCGAGCATGACGTCTTCGAGTCGGTCTGGATGAACGACCACCTGACCGATGTCGGCCTGGACCGCGCCGGACCGTCGTGGGAGGCGCTGACCGCGATGGCGGCGCTGATCCACCACGTCCCGGGCAAATGGGTGGGCCACGCCGTGCTGTCCGCCACGTTCCGGCATCCGAGCGTCATCGCCAAGGCGGCGACCGTGATGGACCACGCGACGGGTGGCCGCTTCATCCTGGGCCTCGGAGCGGGGTGGTTCGAACCCGAGCACACGCCCTTCGGCATCCCGTTCGTCCCGATGCCGGAGCGGTTCGACCGCTTCGAGTCGGCGGTCCACGTCGTGGGCGCCATGTTCTCGGACGCCGCGGCCACGGACGCCGGCGTCACGCGGCCGGACCCGTTCTTCCCGCTCGTCGGCGCGACCAACGACCCGCCGCCGCTCACGCCAGGCGGGCCGCCGATCTGGCTGGGCGGCCAGAAGCGCCGTGGGATCGCGCTCGCCGCGGCCACGGCCCAGGGCTGGCTCCTCCCCGCCGTCCTCCCCGACAAGGCCCCGTCCGACATGGCCTACTTCGGCGAGCGCCACGACGAGCTGCTCCGCGCGATGGCGGCCATCGGCCGCGACCCGGCGGGCTTCGCGATCGTCGCCCAGGTGCCCGCGGGCCGGACCGCCGAGACCCGGCGATCCGCGCTCGATGCCGCCCATGTCGCCATCGGCCTTGGGGCCACGCACCTCATCGTCGGGATCGCCCCGAGCCTCGGACCGGCCGCCGTCGACGCGGCCGCCGCCGAGGTCGCCGAGCCGCTGCGACAGGCCTACGGGTGACGCTGGAGATCCGCGAGGCCGCGGGCGACGCCGACCTTGCGACCTACGCCGCGATCGTCAACGCCGGGAGCCCCGAGGACCCCACCTCGCCCGATGAGCTGCGCTGGAGCGACGCCACCTACCCCGGTGGCTTGCGCCTCCTGGCGGACCTCGACGGGCGGACGGTCGGTGCCGCGAGCGTCGGCCGGATCTACGTCTACCCGCCCGAGTTCCCGTACCTCTGGGGCACGCTCGATGTCCTTGCCGAGGACCGGCGGCAGGGCATCGGGACCGCGCTGCTGACGCGGATCTCGGCGCAGACCGCGACGGTCGGGAAGATCGGCCTCCACATCCCGGCCAGCGCCTCGCGGCCCTTCGCGGTCGAGTTCCTGCTCCACCGCGACTTCGAGGAGCACGAGCGGATGACGGCGCTGCGGCTGGACCTTGCCGGTCTCGAGCCGCCCGCGGTCGACGCGCCGGCGGGCGTGACGCTGACCACGCTGGCCGCCAGTCCGGACCTGGTCACCGGCGTGCACCGGGTCGCGCTCGAGGCGTTCGCCGACATCCCCGGCGGCGATGAGCCGATGACCGTCGGCGACCTTGCCGAATTCCGGGCTCGCGACGTCGACCGCGACTCGATCCCCGCCGAGGCGTTCTTCATCGCGCTCGACGCGGCGACCGGGGACGTCGTCGGCTACTCGAGCCTGATGCTGACGCCCGGCTCGACGACCACGGCCTGGTACGACATGACCGCGGTGCTGCGGGCGTGGCGCGGCCGCGGGGTCGCCGTCGCGCTCAAGCGCGCCACGATCGGCTGGGCGATCGATCGCGGCCTCGCCGCGCTCGACACCGGCAACGACCTGGACAACGCCCCGATGCGCGCCGTGAACGCGAAGCTCGGCTTCCGGCCGCTGCCGGATCTGCTCACGCTGCGCGGTCCGCTGTTCGGCGGCATGATGGCACCATGACGGACGCATCCCGGCCCGGCGCGCCGCTCCCGCCCGACCCGCTCGCCTACGACTCGGAGCGCAACAAGCACGCCCGGGCCCGCGGCCTCCCGGGACCGTACATCGTCGGCGGCGTCGACCCGAACCCCGAGGTCGGCCTGCGCGAGGAGCGCAAGTACCTGCGCCTGCTGGTCTGGATGGTCGCGATCATCATCCTGGCCGGGTTCGTGCTCGGCATCGCCATCGCGCTGACCTTCGGGGTATGACGCCGGTGGCGGCCGGCCCGTCCAGGGCGGTCCCGGCCGAAGACTGGGCCGCCGCGCACGACACGCTCGTCGACACGCTCCGGGCGCTCATCCGGATCCCCTCGGTCAACCCCGTGGACCCGGCCGCGCCGGACGGCGAGCTGATCGCGGCGCGGTACCTCGCCGATCGCCTCGTCGCCGCCGGTCTGACGCCCGAGATCCTCGAGCCGGTGCCCGGTCGCGGGTCGGTCCACGTCCGCCTCCGCGGCGATGGCACCGGCGGCGAGCCGCTGCTGCTGCTGTCCCATCTCGACGTGGTCCCCGCCCCGCCCGAGCGATGGACCCATCCGCCGTTCGCGGGGGATCTCGCCGACGGCGCCGTCTGGGGGCGGGGCGCGGTCGACATGAAGGGCATGATCGCGATGGAGCTCGGCGTGGTCGAGCGGCTCGCGGCCGAGACGCGCGCGGCGGGCCTGGACCCTGCCAGCGATCCGGTCCCCGGCTTGCGCCGGGACGTCCTGTTCACCTGCACCGCCGATGAGGAGGCCGGCGGCGTCGCCGGCGCGAAGTGGATCGCCGAGCACCGGCCGGACTGGTTCCGGGCGGCCGGCGCGCTGAACGAGGCGGGCGGGGTCACGGTGACCATCGCCGGGAAGCGCCTCTACCCGATCCAGGTCGCGGAGAAGGGCTACGCCGCCTACCGGATCCGCGTCACCGGGACGTGGGGACACGGCTCGATGCCGCGAGTCGACAACGCGGCCGTCCTCGCCGCCCAGGTCATCGAGCGGCTCGCGACCCCCGGGCCGATCCGCCTGACCCCGGTCCTGTCGCGGTTCCTCGAAGCGGCCGCAGCGGCCCTCCCCGACGAGGCGGGCCGGCTGCTCGCGGCGTTGGCCGGCCCCGACCCGTCACGGGCGGAGGCGGCGCTCGAGCGCATCTGCGATCCCGTCTACGCGCGGGCGTTGCGGGCGCTGGTCCGCGACACCTTCAGCCCCGATGTCGTCCATGCGGGCGTCAAGTACAACGTGATCCCCGGCGACGCGACGGTCGATGTCGACGGCCGGATGCTCCCCGGGATGACCGAGCCGGATATGCGCGCCGAGCTCCTCCGCCGACTCGGCCCGGAACTCGCTGCGGCCTGCTCCCTCGAGCTCCTTTCGTACGGCGCCCCGGTCGAAGCCCCGGCGGACGGTCCGCTCTTCGAGCTCCTCGGCCAGGTCGTCCGCGACCATGACCCGGACGCGGTCCCGCTTCCGGTGATGGCGCCGTTCGCGACGGACGCGAAGCACACCACGCCGCTTGGCGTGCCGACCTACGGGTTCACCCCGCTGCGACTCGAGCCGGACGAAGGATTCCTCGAGCGCTACCACGCCGTGGACGAGCGGCTCTCGGTCAACGCGCTGCGCTGGGGCCTGCCCGTGCTCTACGACGTCGTCCGCCGGTTCTGCGGCTGAGGGTCGCGCTAGGGCTTCGGGGCGTCGCCCTCGCGGTGGGTGACGCGGATCTGCTCGTCGCAGGTCCGGCAGACGAAGACCACGCCATCGCTCCAGCCCGCCTCCGGATCGTGCGACGCGGGATCCTGGTGGGACGGCTCCATGGTCTCCCAGGATCCGTCGCTGTGGCGGTGCTCGAACGTCCGCAGCAGGTCCGCCGTGAACAGGTCGTTCATCGATCGCTTCCTCCGTCGCGCCGCATCCGACCGCTCGCCCGGCGCCCTCGTGCCGGGAGCCTAGCACCGCCGCGCGACCGTCCGGTCGGCGGTCAGTCGCGCGGCGCCTTGATCAGCCGTCCGCGGCGATTGATCGCATGGGTCGCCAGCGCGGCCACGCCCATGGCCACGATCGCGCGCTCGGCCGTGGGCAGCGGCCGGACCGCGTTGAGGAACTGGTCCGCGCGGGAGCGGTCCACGACCCGCAGGATCGCGTGGCCGCGCGGCGTGAGCCGCAGGGTGCGCTGCCGGCGGTCCTCGGGCTCCTGGTGCCGCTCGACGAAGCGCCGGCGTACCAGCCCGTCCACCAGCCGGCTCGTCGCCGACGGCGAGCGGCCGATCTCCTCCGCCAGCTCGCCGACCGTCATCGTGCTGCCGTCGGCGAGGACGTACAGGGCCGCAAGCTGGGTGAAGCCGAGTCGCAGCTCGCCGAGCTGGCCGGCGAACCCGATGACCAGCTCGCGCCACAGGGCCCGGCCCATGGCCACGCGCTCGCTGATCTGGCGGACGTTGGGGAGGCGGTTGCCGGCGGCGAGGACCGGCGCGGACAGGTCGGCCTCGAACTGGCGGGCGACAGCGCGGCGCGGAACGGTCCGGCGGCGGATCTGGAGAGGCTCAGACACGGGACAAGCGTAGGCGTGTCGACAGGTCCATGCAACCGTGCACGCGAATCCGGGGGTCGGGTGGCGATGGGCCCTACCCTTGGGCCCGATGACACGACTCGCCTACGTCTTCCCCGGCCAGGGATCGCAATCGGTCGGGATGGGAAGAGCCCTGGCGGAGACGTCCCCGGCGGCCGCCGCCGTCTTCGCCGCGGCCGACGACGCGCTCGGCGAGGGCATCAGCGCGCTTGCGTGGGACGGTCCGGCGGAGCTCCTCGATCGCACGGAGAACGCCCAGCCGGCGCTGCTCGCCACCTCGATGGCGATCCTCGCGGGCATGCGCGAACGATGGGCCGCCGCGGGTCTCGCCGAGCCCGTGCCGGCAGTCGCCGCCGGGCACTCGATGGGCCAGTACTCGGCGCTCGTGGCGGCCGGCGTCATCTCGCTCGCCGATGGCATCCGCCTCGTGCGCGAGCGCGGCCGCCTCATGCAGACCTCGGGCGACGGCCGCGCTGGCGCGATGGCCGCGCTGATCGGCCTCGACGACGCCAGGCTCCCCGAGCTCCTCGCCGGGACGACGGCCCACGGCATCTTCGTCGTCGCGAACCGGAACGCGCCCGGGCAGGTGGTGGTCTCGGGCGAGCGGGCCGCGGTCGAGGCCGGCGCCGAGCTCGCCAAGTCGCTCGGCGCCAAGCGGGCGATCGTGCTGCCCGTCTCGGTCGCCGCGCACTCGCCGCTCATGGCCGAGGCCGCCGCGGGGATGGCCGCCGCCCTTGCCGGCGTCGAGGTCCACGACCCGGCGGTCCCGCTACTCGCCAACGCCGACGCACACGCCCTCACGACCGCCGAGGCCTGCCGGGCGGAGCTTGTCGAGCACCTCACGGCCGGTGTCGACTGGGTCGCCGCGGTCCAGCGGATGACCGCGGACGGCGTCACGACCTTCGTGGAGGTCGGCCCCGGCCGCGTCCTGACCGGCCTCGTCAAGCGGATCGCCCCGGACGCCGAGACCATCGTCGCCGACGACCCCGCCACCCACGACCGATTGCTCGAGCTCGCCGGCCCAGGCTGACGAGACCCGCCCCCAGCCCCGAACTCCGAAGGGAGAGCCCCACTTGCGAAGACCCGATTACGACCGCCGCGTCGTCGTCACCGGCCTCGGCGTGATCAGCCCGGTCGGCAACGATGTCGCCACCGCCTGGACGAACCTGACCGAGGGCCGCACCGGCCTCGCGCCGATCACCAAGTTCGACCCGTCACGCTACGAGGCCAGGCTGGCGGGCGAGGTCGACGGCTTCACGGCGACCGATTGGATGGACCCGAAGGCCGTCCGCCGCAGCGAGTCGAGCATGCACTTCGGGGTCGCCGCGGCCAAGCAGGCGCTCGCGGATTCCGGGTTCGAGCTGACGGACGAGAACCGCACCGAGGTGGGGGTCGTCTTCGGGTCGGGCGCCGGCGGGCAGACGATGATGATCGAGAACTACATCGCCCTCCATGAGCGCGGGCCGCGGACCGTCGCACCGACGTTCATCGCGAACGCCCTCGTCGACAGCTGTTCCGGGATGATCGCGATCGAGACCGGGGCCATCGGCCACAACGTCTGCATGGTCTCGGCCTGCGCCACCGGGACGCACAACGTGGGCGAGGCGGCCGAGGCGATCCGCCGCGGGGACTGCATCGCGGTCATCTCGGGCTCCACCGAGGCGCCTCTGCTCGAGGTCGGCCATGCCGGCTTCTCGAACATGCGCGGCATGGGCCTCCCCCGGCCGGGCGAGGACCCCCAGACCGTCTCGCGCCCGTTCGACCTGACGCGCAACGGGTTCGTGCTCGGCGAGGGCGCCGGCTCGCTCTTCCTCGAGGACCTCGAGATCGCGAAGGCGCGCGGCGCGACCATCTATGCCGAAGTCGTCGGCTACGGCTCGGCGGCGGACGGCTGGGACATGGTCCAGCCGATCGAGGCCGGCATCGGCTCCGCGCGGGCGATGCGGATGGCGCTCGAGCGCCGGGGCGTGCCCGCCGACGAGCTCGACCTGATGAACCCGCACGGCACGTCGACCCCGCTCGGCGACAAGCGCGAGGCGGAGGCCATCTGGACGGTCTTCGGCGAGCGCTCGTCGGCGAAGGCGCGGTCCCTGGCGATCAGCGCGACCAAGTCGATGACCGGCCACATGATGGGCGCCGCCGGCGCCTTCGAGGCCTTCGCGACCGTCAAGTCGATCGCGGAGCAGACGGTCCCCGGCACGCTCAACTACCGCGACTTCGACCCCGAGTGCGACCTCTGGGTGGTCCCTGAGACCGCCCGGATGCCCATCCGCTACGGCCTCTCGAACAACATCGGGCTCGGCGGCCACAACGGCGCCATCATCTTCAAGCGCTATGACGGGGACTGACGGATCGCCCGCCGGCGGCGTTGCCGGCTGCGGGGCCTCGCTCACGCACCGCGTGGTGCGCTCGCTCAGCTCCTCGCCGGCGCCTTGCCGTCGAGCGCACGTCAGCCCCGTCGGGGCCTTCTACAATCCGGCGCATGCCTGAGCAGGATCCCGCGAAACGGGCCGTGGTCACCGGCCTCGGCGCCATCATGCCGATCGGCAACGACTTCCCGACCTTCTGGTCGAACCTCGTCGCGGGCGTCACCGGCACCCGGACGATCCAGAGCTTCGACCCGTCTGCGTTCGAGGTGCGGATCGCCGCCGAGGTCCTCGACTTCGACCCGACGACCGTGATGGACGCAAAGATGGCCCGGCGGATGAGCCGCTTCATCCAGCTGGCGATGGCGGCGGGCAAGGAAGCCGTGCGCGATTCGGGGATCGACTTCGAGGCGATGACCCCCGAGCAGCGCGACCGCGTCGGCGTCGTCGTCAACACCGGCGGCGGCGGCATCGAGCAGATCATCGACGGGACCCACATCCACGACACCAAGGGGCCGCGCTTCGTCAGCCCGTTCGCGGTGCCGGCCCTGTCGGGCTCGATGGGCGCCTGCATGCTCTCGATGGAGTACCACCTCACCGGGCCGGTCATCACCCAGGTCGCCGCCTGCGCCACCTCGATCATCGCGTTCCAGGACGCCCTGCGGCTGATCCGCTCGGGCGAGTGCGACGTCGTGGTCACCGGCGGCACCGAGGCCCCGATCTGGCCGATGGGCGTCGCCGCGCTCTCGAACATGACCGCGCTGTCGAAGCGGAACGACTCGCCGGAGACGGCCTCGCGGCCGTTCGACGCGACCCGCGACGGCTTCGTGCTCGGCGAGGGCGCCGGGGTCGTGGTGGTCGAGTCGCTCGCCCACGCCCGCGAGCGCGGCGCGACCCCCATCGCCGAGGTCATCGGCGGGGCGCTGACCGCGGACGCGTTCCACATCAGCGCCCCGGAGCCCACCGGCCGTGGCCAGGCGCGGGCGATGACCAAGGCGATGCAGCAGGCCGAGGTCGCCCCGGACGAGATCGACTACATCGTCGCCCATGGCACCTCGACCCAGCTCAACGACGTGACCGAGACGCGCGCGATCAAGGCGGCGTATGGCGAGCACGCCTACAAGGTCGCGATCAGCTCCCCGAAGTCGATGATCGGCCACCTGGTCGGCGCGGCCGGCGTCGCCAGCGTGCTCGCGGGGATCGGCGCGATCCGCGACCAGGTGATCCCGCCCACCGCGAACCTGCACACGCCCGATCCCGAGTGCGACCTTGACTACGTGCCGCTCATCGCGCGACCGGCACGGGTCGAGACGGTCGCGGTCGACGGCTTCGGCTTCGGCGGCCAGAACGCGGTCGCGATCCTGCGGCGCGTGATCGACTGACGGATCGGCGACCGCCGAGGCGTATGCTCCCGGGACGCGGCGCCGCCGCCCCAGGACCGACCCAGCCGCATGGGACGGGAGGACGAGATGGACGAGTCGCATGCGCCGGCCCTCAAGCGCTGGCGATACGGGATGCATCCGCGGGCGTCCGAGCTCCGGATCAGCGCGCTCGGGCGCGTCGAGGTCCCGCTTGGCGAAGCGCTTCGCATCGAGATGACGGACGCCGACGGCTCCCAGGACCACATCGTCCACCTGCAGTACTACATCGCCACCGAGCTGGGACCATGGGCACTCTGGGTGTCCTGCGCACGCGATGACGAGGAGGAGCTCGAGGCGTCGCTTCGGGAGCTCGCGCCACCGCTCTGGGACGAGGACCAGACCAAGCCACAGAGCGGGAGCGTGTGGTCGTCACTCACCGGTCGCCGTCCGTAGCTCGCGGAGGACCTGCGGGTCGATCCAGCCGAGCGCGGCCGCCCGTTCCTCGAGGTTCGCGAAGCCCATCCAGGCCAGCAGCTCGGCGTCCCACTCGGTCGGCCACGCGGCCGTGGCCGGTCGCGGCTCGCCGACCCGGCGCGACTCGGCGGTCGCAGCCCGGATGACCGCGGCGACGGAGTCGGCCCGGCCCGGCCCCCAGCCGGCGCGCGCGAGACGCGTCTGCAGCTCGCTCGCGAGGGCGTCGTCGATGGGCGCCAGATCCGCCGGGTCCGGCGGCTCCGACAGCAGCCGCCACACCGCGTAGAGGCGGCCGAGCTCCGGCACCGGGTCGGGATGGTCGTCGACGCGGAGGTCGATCCAGCGGTCGTTGCCGCCGTTGTAGCCGGCGTCGGCCCGCACGATCAGGATGGCCGCCGACTCGCGCCCGCGAGCGTCGCCGCCCGACCGGTCCGCCGCGAGGAGGGCGGCGAGCAGCCGGTCGGTGAGCGTGCCGGCGCTCGCGAGGTACGTGTCCACGAGCGCGTCGACGACCTCCGGGCCGGTCAGGATGTTGCCCTGCGCCGCCAGGCCATCCACGGCTCGGCCGCCCGCCCACGGGAAGCAGCCGCTGCCGGTGTACGTCGCCGACCGGCCGGTCGCGTCGACCAGGCCCACCTGGCGATGGATCCGGCCCTCGTCCGCGGCGGTCAGGCGCTCGATGGCGACCGTCGGCTCGATGCCGGACTCGAGGAGATCCAGTCCCTCCGCGCCATAGCCGATGTTCGCCCACGCCTGCGTGGCGACCGCACCAGCCCCGGCCCGCGCCCACGGCACGACCGAGCCGACCGCGAGGAACTTCGAGGCCACGGCCACACCGAGGTCGCCGGTCTCCGGGTCGAAGGCGACGATCGAGAACGTCATCGCGGAGCGACCAGCGGACGGCCCTCGAAGGCCTCGATGGCGACGACGTAGGCGCTGCGGCAGCTCGACCGGGGCGTGGACCGCGTAGTCGTAGCGCACGAGGATCGATCCGCTGACCGCGACCAGACGCTCCGGGCCGTCGGGGACCGCGGCCAGCAGCCGGTGCTCGAGGGTGAACGAGGAGCGGCCGATGCGCGCCGCGCGGGTCTCCACCGTGACGATTCTCCCCGTGGAACGCCGGCGCGCGGTACGCGATGCGGGCCTCGGCAAGGATCAGGCTCTCCGCCCCCTCGGTGCCGAGCGCGATCGGCTCCCCGGTGACGTCGGTCCAGTAGCGGATCCGTGCGATCTCGCAGTAGGTCAGATAGACCGCGTTGTTGACGTGGCCCATCGCGTCGGTGTCGGCGAAGCGGATCGCGATCCGGACACGATGCCTGAACGCGCCGGGCAGGTCCCGCGGGTCATCGGACACGGCGTGAGTGTAGCCCGCGGGGCCGGGCGCGACGACGACGCCCGCGGCACACTGCGGGCATGCCGCGATCGACCGACCAGGCCGTCCTGACCAGGGTCATCGCCGCGCCGTGGGGCCCGGTCCACATCGCCGCCAGCGAGCTCGGGATCGTGGCCGTCGAGCAGGTCACGACCGACGACGCGTTCGAGGCGATGCTCCGGTCCCGGCTCCAGCGGCCGGTCGTGGCGGCGGCCGACGTGGGGACGACCGGCGACGACCCGCGGGTCGCCCATCTCGACGAGGCGACCGGGGTCCTGGACGAGCTGTTCGCCGGCCGCCGGCCGGGCGCGGTCGTGCCGATCGACCTGACCGACCGGCCGGCCTGGGATCAGGCCGTCCTCGGGGCGGTGCGGGCCATCCCGTGGGGCACGACCGTCAGCTACGGCGAGATCGCCCGGCGGGTCGGCGCGGCGGGCGCGCGCGCGGGCCGTCGGTGGCGCCGTCGGCCGGAACCCGGTCAGCCTTCTGGTCCCCTGCCACCGCGTGATCGCGGCGGACGGGACGCTCGGCGGGTACGGCGGCGACGGCTGGGGCGGCCGGACGGCGGCCCTCGAGCGGAAGCGCGATCTGCTGGCGCGCGAGGGCGTCAACGTGCCGGCACGCGACCGCTAGACTCCGCCGAGATCGAGGTCGGCGTTCGGCGCCGACGGCCTTGCAGGAGGACGCTTGACCGCCGCCGTCTCGCCGGCCCCGTCCATGTTCGCCGTCTTCCGCCGACGCGACTTCTCGCTCCTCTGGCTGGCCCAGCTGATCTCGACCGCGGGCTCGTCCCTCACCGACCTGGCGGCCGGCATCTGGGTCTATCGGGAGACCCATTCCGCGCTCGCGGTGGGCCTGACGCTGATGGCGACCGCGATCCCGAGCCTCGTCGTGGGATTGCTCGCCGGCGTCTACGTCGACCGCCACGACCGCCAGCGGATCATGACCGTGACGTGCCTCGTCCAGGCGGTCATCGTCGGGTTGATCGCGTTCGTGATCGGCCTGTCCAGCATCGCGCTCGTCGGCCTGTACGTCCTGCTGCTGGCGAACGCCGGCGTCAAGCAGTTCTTCGACCCGGCCCACGATTCGCTCATCCCCGAGATGGCGAGCGACGAGGAGCTCTCCTCGGCCAACGCCTTCCTGTCGATCGCCGCGTTCGGCTCGACGGCCATCGGCTTCGCCGGCGCGGGCCTGATGGCCAGCACGATCGGGCTCCAGTGGGCGTTCGTCCTCGACTCGATCTCCTTCGTCGTGGCCGCCGGGCTCATCGCGCTGATGGGCCGCTATGCGCTGCCGATCCCGGAAGAGGACGCGACGCCGGCCGTCATCCTCGCGAACCTGCGCTCCGGCATGTCGACGCTGTTCGGGACGCCGATCCTGCGCTCGCTCTTCCTGATCGGCTCGTTCATGTTCGTCGCCTTCGGACTGTGGAACGTGCTGCTGCTGCCGTTCTCGATCACCGTCCTCGGCGCCACCGAGTTCGAATACGGCCTCCAGGAGGGGCTCACGTCCGTCGGCTTCGTGATCGGCTCGCTGTTCATGGCCCGCTTCGCCGGCCGGCTGCCCGAGCCGGTCTGGATCGTGATCTCGCTGGTCGGGATGGGGATCGTGGGGATCGCCTACGGGCTGTCGACGACCGTCCCCGTCGCCATCCTGCTCGTCGCGATCAGCGGCTTCCTCCAGCCGGCGTCGTCGGTGTCGCGGGCCGTGCTGCTGCAGCGGAACACGCCACGCGAGATGCGCGGCCGCGTGTTCTCGGCGTTCTACGTCATGCGCGACGTGATCTTCCTGATCGGCATGGCCGGGGCGGGCCTGGCCGACGTCTTCGACATCCGCGCGCTGATCGTCGTCGCGTCGTCGCCTCCTGTTCGTCTCGGCGCTCGTCACGGTCTTCGCGCCCGGTCTCGGCTACAAGACGTGGGGCGCGGCGGCAGCCCGGCTCCGGACGGCGAGCGCGGCGGCCGGCGCGGCCATCGCGGCTCGACCCGCGACGCTCGCCGACGTCGACCGGCTCGCCGGCCGGATCGCGGCCTTCGGGCGGCTGTCGCCCGAGATGCGCGCCGACCTGGTCGCGTCGGCGACGGTCCGTGAGGTCCCGGCCGGGACGCGCATCGTCGAGCACGGCGACGCCGCGACGCAGGCGTACTTCATCCTCGACGGCTCGACCACCGCCGGCGTCCCGGACGGCGACGGCTACCGCGGCCTCTCGACGATGGGCGCCGGCGACTTCTTCGGGGAGATCGCGGCGCTGACCGGCAGCACCCGCACCGCCGATGTCGTCGCCGACGCCGACACGACGCTCCTCGAGGTCCCGGCCGACACGCTGCGCGCGACGATGGCGATCCCCGAGATCGACCAGCTCGTCCGCTCGACGCTCACGACGCGGCTCTCGCGGACGCAGGCCGCGGACCTGCCGCGCCTGGCCGGCGTCGACCAGTCCGACCTGCGCGACCTGCGGACGCCGAGGCCGACCGCCGAGGCCCTCCCGCGGACGTACGCCGACGGCGACGGCGCGGCTGTGTCCTAGACGACACCACGGGCGTCGCCAGGGTGGTGGCAGGACGCACCAGCCCGGCCATATGGTTCGGAGGTCGGCGTCGAGCGCGCGTCGGCCGGGCCGCACGGCGGCCACCGGACACGCCATCACATCGGGGAATGAGATGACCGTCGGGCCTTGGTCCGGCGGTCGTCTCACGTTCCGGGCCGGGCGAGGGATCGGCGCCGTCGGCGCCGCCGAGGAGATCCCTAGCGGCGGGCGGCGGCCGCCAGGCGTGCGGGATCCGGGATCACGAGCACGTCGCCGTCGAAGCGCAGCAGGCCCTGGTCGACGAAGTCCGCGAGCAATCGGTTCACGGACTGGCGGGCGCCGCCGATCATCCCGGCGAGCTCGGCCTGCGTGTACGGCCACGGGACGCGCTGCTCCCCGGTCGGGTGCATCCCGTCCCAGCCGACCTGGCGCAGCAGGTGGTGGGCGAGCCGGCCGGGCAGGTCGAGGAAGTGGAGGTCCTCCACCTGGGCCGTCAGCCGGCGGATCTCGCCGGCGAGCGTGACGAGCAGCGCCCGGCGCATCTCCGGCTCCTCGTCGAGCAGCGCTTCGAAGGCGTCGCGTCGGAGGACGAGCGTCGCCACGGCGTCGAGGGCGATCGCGGTCGCCGAGCGCGGCGCGCCGTCGAAGAGCGCCAGCTCCCCGAAGAACCCGCCCGGCCCGATGGTCGTCAGGATCGCCGGGTCGGTCCCGTCGTGCGGCGGGACCACGATCTTCACCGAGCCGCCGGTCACGACGAACAGCGAGTCACCCGGATCGTCGATGTGGAAGATCACCTCGCCGCGGCGGAAGCGGCGGACACGCATCGCGGCCGCGCAGCGGTCGAGCGTGGCGTCCTCGACCCCGCGAAGAGGCGGCAGGCCCGGAGCGCCTCGCGGCCGACGGAACGTTCCGCGGAGCTCGTGTCCACCGCGGCCTCGAAGCCGCGCGCCGCCATCAGGACCGCGGGACCGGGCGCATGGGATAGACGCCGATGACGATCGGGGTCCGCGGGTCCAGCGACAGCTCGTAGCCGATCTCGCCGGAGCGGAGCAGCTCCCCGAGCAGCTGGCCCTCGCGATCGGGCAGCCCGACGAAGACGGTGCGCTGGTCGAGCGAGACCGGGCTGACGTCGTCGTCGCCGCCGTCGATGGCGAACCGCCGCCGGAGCTCGTGCATCGGCACGTACGGGCGGCTCTTGATGAAGCGGCGCAGCTGCGGCGCCGTGCACGGGCCGCCGCGGTCGCCGCCGTTCATCCGGACCGCAGGCGGCCCGCCCTGGCCGGGTCGGTCGATCGGCGCGCCGTTCGGCGGGTCGCGGCGGCTGGCTCGGGGTCGGCGTTGACCGGGCTCGCCGGCGTGCCGCGCTGGGCTGGGCCGCCCCGTTCGTCGGGCTGGGTGGAGCGGTCGGGGCCACGGCGGCGGCGGCCGGACGCATCGACGACCGGAGCCGGGGCGGGCGGCGGCGTCACCGCCGGCGTGGTCGCGGCGGCGTCCGTCGTCCCGGGCGCCTGCACGTCCGTGGACGCGCCCGGTCGAGGCGCGTCCTGGCGCGGGCGCTCGTGATGATGCGGTCGGCCGTGACGTCGGCTCATCGACCGTCGGCCCCCGGCTGCTGGCCGAGGACCCGGGACGCGCCGTCGTGGCGGCGCTGGATGGTGCGGGTCATCTGGTCTCGGACGCGATCGTGGACCGCTTGGGCGCGGTCCGTGGGCGGGATGATAGCGCAGGACCCACGATCGACCGCGCATCAGCCGTCGACGACGTAGAGCTCGTGGGCCGCCTCGTTGAGCGGGTCCGGCCCATCGGGGCCGCACAGGACGATGTCCTCGATGCGCGCGCCGTACTCGCCCGGGAAGTAGATGCCCGGCTCCACGGAGAACGCCATCCCGGGGCGAAGCGGGATGTCGTTGCCCGCGATGATGTACGGGTCCTCGTGGCCGTCGAGCCCGATCCCGTGCCCGGTCCGGTGGAAGAACGCCTCGCCGTAGCCCTCGGCCTCGATGGGCTCGCGCGCCGCGGCGTCGATCGCGCTGCACGCGACGCCCGGCGCGACGGCCCGAACCGCAGCCGCCTGGGCGCGCTGCAGGACCCCGAAGAACTGCCGGAACCGCTCGTCCGGCCCCTTGGCCGGGTCGCCGCCGGTCACCCACAGGGTCCGCGTGATGTCCGAGCAGTAGCCGCCCAGCACGCCGCCGATGTCGAGGACGATGGGCTCGCCCGCCTGGATCACCCGGTCCGAGGCCTCGTGGTGGGACGACGCCGAGTTCGGCCCGGAGGCGACGATCGCGAACAGGCCGAGCTCGTGCCCCTCGGCGACGAGCCGCTCGCGGACCTCGCGTGCGACGTCGGCCTCCGTCCGACCGATGAGCTTCCCGGCCGCGATGGACGCCACGACGCGGTCGGCCGCATGGGCCGCCTCGCGGAGCAGCGCGATCTCGTCGGCGTCCTTGACCATCCGGAGGTCGCGCATGACCGGCGACGCGGGCTCGAAGCGGGCGGTCGGCCCGAGCTGGGCCTGGAGCCGCAGGAGATGGGCCGCCCACAGGCTGTCCGAGACCGCGACCCGCGGTCCGCCGTCGCCCGCCGGAGCCGGGATGCGACCGGTGATGATGGCGTGGGCATCGTCGAGCTCGCCCCACGTCACGATCTCGACCGGCGCCCGCAGGCCCTGCTCCGCCGCGCCGCGCTCGAGCCGCGGGACCACGATGAACGGCGGCTGGTCCCGGACGATCGCGAGCATCGTGAGCCGCTCGAGCGGCATCGCCTCGTAGGCCGTCAGGTAGCGGAGGTCCGACCCGACCCCGATCAGCAGGGCATCGAGGCCGTTCGTCTGTCGCCACTGCGACCGCCCGGCGCAGCCGCTCGGCGTACCTGGCCTCCGGGATGACCGGTCGACCCGCGATCACCGTCACGACGCGGCCTCCACGGCCGCGACCCGGTCGATCCAGGCCGAGATGGTGGCCGGACCGTCGTCCGCGAGCTTGCGGTAGGCGAGGACGCGGTCGGCGCCGCGCGCGAGGGCGCGCTTGCGCAGCTCGAGGTCGTCGTGCTGGCCGACCGCCAGCACGTGCGCGCCGAGCGACACGGCCCGTTCGATCGCGACCAGCGGGTCGTAGGCGCGGGCCGTCAGGTCGATGATCGCGAGGTGCGCGCGCTCCAGCGCACGATCGAGTTCGGGGGCCGTCTTCGCCCGGATGGGCTCACCCCCGGCGGCCTGGACCGAGCGCGCGAGGCGGTCCTGCCAGATCAGGTCCTGGGCGAGGACCGCGACCCTCGTCGTCATCCGAACGCCTCCGCGAGGTGGTGGAAGACGTCGCGCGCGGTCACGACCCCGGTCGGCTGGCCGTTCTGGAGGATCGGGATGTGGCGGAACCCGCCGACCGCCATCCGGTGGATCGCGAGGGCGATCGGGTCGGTGTGTCGCAGCGTGACGGGGTCCGGCGTCATGACGTCCGCGATGTGCGACGTCTCGAGCGAGTTGCCGGCGACGCGGACGACGGCGTCGCGGTCGGTGAAGATCCCGACCAGCTTCCCGCCCTCCACGACGAGCAGGCAGTCGATCCCGGCCTGATGCATCGTGTCGATGGCGGCGCTGACCAGCGTGTCGGGCGTGACGGTCGCCGGCGCCGGCGCACCGAGGTCCTCGAGGTGCTCGCCGAGCAGCCGGCTGTGGAACGTGCTGGCGGCCTGCGGGACCCCGGCGCCGCCCAGGTCCGCACCGCAGTTGTCGCAGACCTCGGCTCCCGTCAGGTTGTCCGTGCCACAGACCGGGCAGATCACGTCCCATCCTCCCGCGTGCTATTCGACCGTCCAGGTCTCCCCGCCGTTGAGCACCGCCGCCAGGTCGCCCTGGCCGCTCCGCGCCACGGCCGCGCTGAGCTGATCCTCGATGAGGCGGTCGTGGGTCGGCCGGCTCACCGCCCGAAGCACGCCCACCGGGACCGGGAAGTCCGGCCACGACATGCGCGAGAGCATCAGGGCGAGATACGGGTCGGCCGCCGTCTCATCGTGGACCAGCAGGTCCGCCTCGGTGACGCCGTCCTGCCCGATGGTCACCACCTCCGGGTGGAGGCCGTCGAGGCGGATGCCCTTGTCGCGGTCCTTGCCGAAGATCATCGGCTTGCCGTGCTCGAGGACGAGCATCCGGTCCTCGCGGACCTCGCGGTCGGTGAAGTCGCGCCACGCCCCGTCGTTGAAGATGTTGCAGTTCTGGAGGACCTCGACGAAGCACGAGCCGTGGTGCCGTCCGGCTCGCTCGAGCGTCTGCTGGAGGTGCTCGGTGTGCGTGTCGACCGAGCGGGCGACGAAGCTCGCCTCGGCGGCGAGGGCGATCGTGAGCGGGATGATCGGCGTGTCGACCGAGCCGAGCGGCGTCGACTTCGTGCGCTTGCCGAACTCCGAGGTCGGCGACGCCTGGCCCTTGGTCAGCCCGTAGATCCGGTTGTTGAACATGATCATGTTGATGTCGACGTTGCGGCGCATCGAGTGGATGACGTGGTTGCCGCCGATCGAGAGCGCGTCGCCGTCGCCGGTGATGACCCAGACCATCAGGTCGGGGCGCGCGGCCTTGAGCCCGGTCGCGAGCGTCGGCGCGCGACCGTGGATCGTGTGGAAGCCGTAGGTGTTCATGTAGTACGGCAGCCGGCCGGAGCAGCCGATGCCGGAGATGAAGACGATGTTCTCCTTCGGGAAGCCGAAGTCGGGCATCACCTTCTGGGTCTGGGCGAGGATCGAGTAGTCACCGCAGCCCGGACACCAGCGGACCTCCTGGTCCGACACGAAGTCCTTGCGGGTCAGCTGGATGACCGCCGCATTCTCGGGACTGAGCATCTGCGAATCGATCTCCGAGGGCCGAGGTGAAGCTCCCGCGGGCCCTCGGCCCGAGGATTCGGCCGTCGAGTGCCCGTTGGTGTCGGTCATGCGTGGGTCTCCGCGAGCAGGCGCTCGGCTTCGGTGACGATCTCGGCGATGCGGAACGGCTTGCCGCGGACCTTGTCGTAGCCCACGGCGTCGATGAGGTACCTGGCGCGGACCAGCAGCAGGAGCTGGCCGAGGTTGACCTCGGGGATCAGCACCCGGCGATAGGAGCGCAGGACCGACTCCGTGTCGGCGGGGAACGGGTTGAGGTGGCGCAGGTGGGCGTGGGCGACGGACGCGCCGTTCGCGTGCAGCGTCTCGACCGCGGAGCGGATGGCCCCGTACGTGGACCCCCAGCCGAGGATCAGCAGGTCGCCGCTCGACGGCCCGAAGACGTCGAGGGGCGGGATGTCGTCGGCGATCCCCGCGACCTTTGCGGCCCGCAGCAGCTGCATCCTGTGGTGGTTGTCCGGGTCGTAGCTGACGTTGCCGGTGACGTCGGCCTTCTCGAGCCCGCCGATGCGGTGCTCCAGCCCGGCCGTGCCCGGCACCGCCCACGGGCGGGCCAGCGTCTCCGGGTCGCGCAGGTACGGGCGGAACGGGCCGTCCTCCTTCACCGCGTTGGCAACGCGGATGTCGGGCAGGTCGGCGACCGACGGGATGCGCCACGGCTCGGAGCCGGTCGCGAGGAACGCGTCCGACAGGTAGACGACCGGGGTCATGTACTTGAGGGCGATGCGGACCGCCTCGATGGCGAGGTCGAAGCACTCGCCCGGGGTCGCCGGCGCGACGATCGGGATCGGCGAGTCGCAGTTGCGCCCGAACATGACCTGGAGCAGGTCGGCCTGCTCGTTCTTGGTGGGCATGCCGGTCGACGGCCCCGCGCGCTGGACGTCGATGACGACGAGCGGCAGCTCGACCATCACGGCCAGCCCCATCGCCTCGGTCTTGAGCGCGATGCCGGGCCCCGACGAGGCGGTCAGGCCCAGCGCGCCGCCGTAGCTCGCCCCGATCGCCGCGCCGATCGCGGCGATCTCGTCCTCGGCCTGGAAGGTCTTGACGCCGAACGCTCTTGTAGCCCGACAGCTGGTGGAGGATGTCGCTGGCCGGGGTGATCGGGTAGCTGCCGTAGAACAGCGGCCGGTCGGCCTGCTTCGAGGCCGCGAGGAACCCGAGCGCCGTGGCCTCGTTGCCGGTGATGTTCCGGTACGTGCCGGGCGGCAGCTTGGCCGGCTTGACGCGGTAGTGCGTGTGGAAGATCTCGGTGGTCTCGCCGAACGCGTAGCCGGCCTTGAGGGCCCGCTTGTTCGCCTCGGCGACGACCGGGCGGGCCGAGAACTTCGTCGTCGATCCAGTGGATCGTCGGCTCCATGCTCCGCTCGTACAGCCAGAACATGATCCCGAGCGCGAAGAAGTTCTTGGTCAGGTCCTTCTGCTTGCTCGTCATGTCGAGCCCGTCGAGCGACCGCTCGTTGAGCGTGGAGATCGGGATCTCGAAGACGCGTGTAGTCCTTGAGCGACCCGTCGTTGAGCGGGTCGCTCGCGTAGGCCGCCTTGTTCAGGTTCTGCTGGGTGAACGCATCCGTGTTGACGATGAGCGCGCCGCCGGCCGGCAGGTCGCCGATGTTCGTCTTGAGCGCGGCCGGGTTCATCGCGACGAGGACGTCGGGCTGGTCGCCCGGGGTGTGGATGTCGGTCGAGCTGAAGCTGATCTGGAAGCCCGACACGCCGGGCAGCGAGCCGGCGGGCGCGCGGATCTCGGCCGGGAAGTCGGGGAGCGTGCTGATGTCGTTGCCGAAGACCGCGGCGGTCCGGGTGAACTGGGTCCCGGTGAGCTGCATGCCGTCGCCGGAATCGCCGGCGAAGCGGATGGTCACGCGCTCGAGCTCGGTGACCTCCTCGGGGACCTGGTCCGCGACGTCGCTCGTCACGCCCCCTCCGGCTGCTTCATGCGCTGGTGGGGCCGGGGCGGGAGGTTGAGGAGCTCCTCGGGGAACGACTCGGCGAGGTACTTGATGATGTCCTGCTGGCGGACGACCCCGATCAGCTGCCCGTCGCCGTCGACGATCGGCACGTTCCGGTAGCGCCCGGTCTGCATCAGGTCGATCGCGTCGCGGATGGTCTGGTCGAGGTCCAGCGTGCGCGGATCGGTCGTCATCAGGGTCTCGACCGGCTGGGCGAGGTCGACGTCGCCACCGACGATCCGGCCGAAGATGTCGCGCTCCGTCAGGACGCCGACGAGCCGTCCGGACGGGTCGCAGACGAAGACCGAATCGCCCGTGCCGGTGCGCTGGATCGCGTGCAGGCACTCGGCCAGCGAGGAGCCCGGCGCCACGGTCACCGGTGCCCCCCGGCTGAGCACGCGGAGGCGCTCCTCGAGGATCGCCGGGACGCGGCGGACGACGGCGGCTTCGGTCAGATCGGTCACTGCGGCCAGTGTAGTCGCTCATCGTCGGACGCGGCCCGAAGGGCCTCCCCGGCTGCTAGCCTCGGGAGGTGTCGTCCGAGCAACGCGGCCGGTGGGCCGGGATCGTCCTCGTCCTCGTGTCCGCGGCCGCGTTCGGGTCCGGCTCGCTGTTCGCCCAGCCGGTCTACGCGTCGGGGGTCGACTGGCTGGTCCTCTCGCGTGGCGGTTCGCGTTCGGGGCGAGCCTGGCCTGGATCTGGCTGCTCGCCTCGCCCGAGCGGCCGCCGCGGCCTCCGCGGCGATGGACCGGCGCAGGCGTCCTGGTCGCGCTCGGGCTGGGCGTCCTGTACATCGGCAACTCGGGGACGTACTACGCGGGCCTCGAGACCGTGTCGCCGTCGCTGGCGGCGCTCATCGTCTACATCTACCCGGCGGTCGTCGCGGTCCTGACCCTGCGGATCGGCCGTCGGCTCGAGGGCCGTCGGGCGTGGGGCGCGCTCGGCATCGCGCTGGTCGGCGTCGCCCTGGCGCTCGGCGGGATCGACGCCGGACGCGACGCCGCCGATCAGCGGGCTCCTGCTGGTCCTCGTCTCGCCGATCATCTACTCGGTCTGGATCGTGCTCTCGGCGCAGGCTCGTCGGGCGAGCGCCGCGAGACGGCTCGGCCACGCGAACGACGACGGCGCCGACGCCGCGACCGCGCACGGCGCTGATGATGACCGCGACCGCGGCCGTGTTCTGGGCCTGGGCCCTCGTCGAGCGGCCGGCCGGTCATGCCGGCGGCAGATCCCGGCCGCGGCGTGGGGCGGCCTCGTCGGCGTCGGCGTCGTCTCCACGTTCATCGCGATCCAGACGTTCTACGCCGGCACGCGGCGGATCGGGGCGGCGCAGGCCGCGCTCGATCAGCACGGTCGAGCCGTTCTACACGATCGTCCTGGCGTCGCTGCTGTTCCAGATCGTGCTGACCCCGGTCCAGCTGCTGGGCGGCGTCCTGATCATCGCGGGCGTGGTGATCGCCCAGACCGGGCCGGGCGCCGCCGCGCGGCCGATGCCCGAGGTCCGCGTCGCCGACGAGTGACGGGTCAGCCGCGACCCGCGGCGGCCAGCATCGCCTTCGCCCCATTCGCCACGAACGAGCCGTCCGCGCCAAGGCCGATGAACCGGAACCCGCGCTCGACGTGCGGGGCGATGACCGCGGGGTCGTAGAGCAGGATCCCGGCCGACTTGCCGTGCCGGGCACAGGCCGCCACGACCGTGTCGAGGGCGGCGAGGTAGGTGGAGTCGGCGAACTTCCCCGGCACGCCCAGCGAGTGCGACAGGTCGGTCGGGCCGACGAACAGCACGTCGACGCCGTCGATCGCCGCGATGTGGTCGACCTCGGCGACCGCCGACGCCGACTCGATCTGGATGATGCCGAGCGTCAGCTCGTTGACCTCGCCGACCTGGCCGTGGCCGCGCGAGCCCAGCCCCGCGCCCCGCGTGCGGAGGGCGACCCCGCGGGTCCCCGCCGGCGGGTAGCGCAGGTAGCCGACGGCCTCGCGGACCTGGTCGGCCGTGTCGAGCCGCGGGACCATGACGCCTTCGGCTCCGAGGTCGAGGGCGCGGCCGATGCGCAGCCGCTCACCGGACTGCGGCCGGACGAGCGCGGCGGCCGGGGTGACCCCGACCGCGTGCAGGTGGGCCAGCAGGCTCGCCTCGGTCGCGGCGCCGTGCTCGAGGTCGATGAGCACCCAGTCGTAGCCGGCACGGCCGCAGATCTCGGCGGACAGCGGCGAGTCGAGGTCGAGGAAGGCGCCGAGGAGGGTCTCGCCGGCCAGGGCGCGGGCACGGATGTCAGTCATCGGCCCATGATGCGCGATTGCGTCGCGCCGGTGGCGGTTATGGGCCGTTGACCAGCCCGGCCGTGTTCACGACCTCGAGGTCGGAGCCCTTGATGACGTCGAGCTGGTGGAGCACGTCGTCGTCGAAGGCCGGGTCGCTGGCGCCCGTGATGTACCAGGGCGAGCCGTTGTCCGCGAGGATCATCCCGTAGTGCTTGAGGGCCTCGGCGATCACCCGCGCCTGCGGGGAGAACCCGGAGGTGTCGTAGGTCGCCTTGAGCCGCACCCGCAGGCCCATCGGCGGCAGGCTGAGCGAGCTCGACTCGCCGGCCTGGTGGCGCGCCGGGTAGATGTAGGACGTGCGGGTCCGGTCGGTGGTGAAGCGCAGGGCGTGGGCGATCTCGCCGGCCGCGACCTCGTCGTAGCGGACCAGGCCTGGGAGGATGGGCAGGCCCGCGGCGTCGGCGCTGGTGTAGCCGGCGGTCCGCAGCGCGTTCGAGCTCAGGCTCCAGACCGCGCCGCTGCCGGCCTGCCACGCGCTGCCCACCTTGTGTGCCGCGTACAGCTCGTAGAGCTCGCAGGCGTCCTTGTCGACGAGAAGGATGTGGGCGTCGCCGACGCCACCGCCCTCCTGGAGCGGACTGGCCGGGATCGGGTACGGGACGTGGTCGGAGTCCTCGTCGTAGTCGAACGTGACGGTCGACCGGGGCGTGGCCGAGGTCACGATGTTGTACGGGATGCCGTAGCCCGCATACGAGCCGAAGTCCATGTGCAGGCCCTTGGTGAGCCCGATGGTCGCCGATCAGCGTCGCGGAGTCCGACGCGACGGCGCGGCCGTCGATCGCGACGTTCCAGACGTTGTCCGCCGGGAAGACCGTGCAGCCGGGAGCGCCCGGCAACGTGGGCGCGCCGCCATCCGGCGGTGGCGGCGGCGGCGGAGGTGGGGCGGCGGCGGAGGGGGCGGCGGTCCGTCGGGGTGGCTCGCCGCGTTGCGCGGATCGGTCTTCGCGTAGTACTCGGCGCCGTCCGTGAAGCCGTCGCCGTCCGTGTCGGCGACCCGCGGGTTCGTGCCCAGGCGCTGCTCGAACAGGTTCGAGAGCCCGTCGTTGTCCGGGTTCTCGCGGTCGTCGCGGATCCCGTCGCGGTCGGTGTCGGGGCGCAGCGGATGGGTGCCGGCCTTGAACTCGAAGGCGTTCGTCAGCCCATCGTGGTCGGGGTCTTCGCGGTCGTCGCGGAGCTTGTCCCCGTCCGTGTCCGCCTTGCGCGGGTTGGTGCCAGCGACGTATTCCTGCCGGTTCGTCAACGTGTCGTGGTCCGGGTCCTCGTTGCCGTCGGGGATGCCGTTCCCGTTGCTGTCCGCGCGGTTCGGGTTCGTCAGGGTCTTACTCGTCTCGTAGGACGAGGGCAGGCCGTCGTGGTCCGGGTCCGTGGACGCGGCCGAGGCGAGCGCCGGCAGGCTCGACCAACGCAGCGGCAGCCAGAAGCGTGACGAGGGCGGACCGGCGCGTGGGGGTCATTGGCGCATGGTGCCGCGCGCCAGCCTGCGGGCGGCACCCACCAACTGGTCCCGCCGGTGCGCCCCCGTGGTCCGGTTCCGCGAGGCACCGGTTGAACCTTTCGGCGGGTGCGACCATCTGTACCGGGTGAAGCGCCCGAACGGGTGCCATCGGGAGTGATCGCCGATGCGGACGAGGCTGGTCGAACGGGCGAGGGATGGCGACGAGATCGCCTTCTCGGAACTGGTCGACCTGGACGGTGACCGCTGCTACGCCATCGCCTATCGGATCCTGCGCGATGCGGAGCGGGCTCAGGATGCCGTCCAACAGGCATTCCTCATCGCCTGGCGGGAACTCCCGAGGCTCCGTGATCCAGAGCGCTTCGGCGCCATGGCTCCATCGGCTGCTCGTGAATGCCTGTTACGAGGAGCTGCGCCGGCATCGGCGCTGGAGCACGCGCATCACGGGCGCTCCCGGTCGACGGACCGGGCGGGCCCGACACCACCGTCTCGGTCGACGACCGTGACACGCTCGATCGAGCGTTTCGCCGCCTCACGCCGGAGCACCGCTCGGTCTTCGTCCTGCACCATCACGCGGGGCTGCCCCTGGCCGAGATCGCCGACATCGTCGGCGTCCCGGTCGGGACCGTGAAGTCCCGCCTGCATTACGCCACCCGAACCTTGCGCGCGGCGATCGTCGCCGATAGCCAGGTCGAATCCACGGAGGCACGACTGGCATGACCACGCCGCGCGATCCCGACGCCGTCCTCGCCGCCTGGCTGGAAGAGGGGCCGTACCGGCTCCCCGAAGAGACCCGGCGTGCGATCGCCTTCACCACCCGAACGACCGAACAGAAGCGGCGCTCCTCGTGGGCACCGTGGAGGACCTCTCAGATGCCAACATTCGCGCGGATCGCGCTTGCGGCCGTCGCGGTGATCGCCCTGGTCGGCGGCGCCGCCTATGTCATCGGACCACAGCCCGGCGTCGGCGGCGCTCCACCGACCCCGTCTCCCGCCGACACCTCGACGCCGACGGCATCCCCGTCCTTGCCGACGCCTGCTCCCACGTCGCGACTCTCTGGCGTCCTCCAGATCGGCAACGGACCGATCCCCGCAAACGTCAGGGTCGTGACGTCCGCATTCACGCCTGCGTTCACGTTCATCGCGCCGCCCGGTTGGGTCCTGGACGACGAGGGCCCGTCACACGCCTGGCTCTCCGACTCCAAGGGCCAGTTCATGATCGTGCGGCCGCTGGAGATGATCGCGGTGGGCGGCGACGAACGCAGGCCGTTCCGGCCGATATCGTGGCCTGGCTCCGCGCGCGGACGGACTTCGATCTCGCCGCCCCGACGCCCATCTCGTTCGGCGGGATCGAGGGGACGCTCCTGCAGGGTTCCGTCCGGCCTGGCGTCAAGGTGAACAGTGGGTTGGGGATCAACATCGCGTGCAGCGGGGATAGCCCTTGCGCCTTCGAGGCCGGCAACGAGTTCGGCTTCGGGCCGACCGATCAGTTCGAGATCGCGGTCGTCAAGGTTCGCGGCGAGACGCTGCTGTTGGGCATCTCCGCGGATACCCGCGTCTGGGACGCCGCGCGCCCGGCGCTCGAGGCATTCCTGCAGTCGGTCACGTTCCCAGCCGCAGGCAGCTGAGCATCGCGGGATCCCACTCACATCGGCAGCGGTCGTCCTTCGGGGCGGCCGCCTGCCGGTGAACGAATTCGCATCGGCCGGTCCCATACTCAGTGACGCGGCCAGACGGGCTGCTCGCCCGAAGGGGCCGATGCCGTGCAACGCGATCTCGTGGAGCGGGCGGCACAAGGGGACCAGACGGCGTTCGCCGACCTGGCGACCGGCCACGTCGACCGCTGCTACGCCATCGCGTACCGCATCCTCCGTGACGTCGATCGCGCCCAGGACGTCGACGCAGCAGGCCCTGCTGAGCGCCTGGCGCGATCTCGCCACGCTTCGCGACTCCGAACGCTTCGATGCCTGGCTCTATCGGATCGTCGTCCACGCCTGCTACATCGAGGCTCGTGGCCAACGACGCTGGACTGCCAGGGTCCAGGTCCTCTCGATCGTCCCTCCCACCGCGCCCGACCTGGCGACCTCGGTCGTCGATCGCGACGCGCTCGAGCACGCCTTCCGTCTGCTGACACCGGAGCAGCGGGCGGTGGTCGTGCTGCACCACCACCTCGGGTATCCGCTCACCGAGATCGCGGCGACCCTGGGCATCCCCGAAGGGACCGCGCGGTCCCGCCTCCACTACGCGGTCCGTCAGCTGCGGGTCGCGCTCGATGCGGATGCTCCATCCGCGATCACCCGGCAGGAGCGACCAGCATGAACGACCAGGACCGGACGTCCTTCGATCCCCGCATCGCCGACTGGCTCGAGGACGACCCGAACACCGCACCCGAACCCACGCTCCAGATCGTCCTGGCGGCGTTCCCATCGATCAGACAACGGCACGCCATGCGCCTGCCGTGGAGGTTCCCATCCATGAGCACCATGCCCAAGCTCGCCCTGGGGGCGACCGCGGTCTTCGCGGTCGTCCTCGGCGGCAGCGCCGTCTACTTCGGCGGACCGCCAGCGAGCACGCCGGCGGACCTCCGCCGTCGCCGACCCCAAGCACCAGCGCCGCGCCATCGTCCGCGCCCGCCTCAGTCCCGCCGTCGCCCCAGGCCGTAGCGACCGGCGCCGACGATTGGACGACCTCCACCTCGAACCGGTTCGCGTACACCATCGACCATCCGGCGTCCTGGTCTCTGACCCCCGCGGTCTACGACTGGCCAAAGATCGGTCTTCCGGAGAAGGGCGGACAAACGACCGATGTGTATCGCCAGATGCCGACCGGCATCCAGGTGTACGTGACGTCGGTCCCCTTGGCGGCCGCGAAGAGCCTCGACGGCAAGAGCCAGGACGCGGCGGCATTGCTGGCCGACTTCGATAGCCAGAACGCCGCCTTCTGCAACTCGACGTCGAATCGGCACGCCATCACCCTCGATGGGGTGGCGATGCGCCAGGAAGACCAGGTCTGCGCCCAGAACATCCAGGTCGTCGAGGTCCTCGGAGCGAGCAAGGACCGCTTCTTCGAGATCAACCTCGTCTCGAGCCCGGACGGGTCCCCGTTGAGCGACACGGAACGAGCGACCTTCGATCGGTTGCTCGCGTCGTTCAAGTTCGGCAGCTAGGAGCGAGCGCCTTCCGACATCAGTCCGGGAACGCCTCCGGTCCGCGGTCCGCGAGTTCGCGGGCCTCGCCGGGGGCGTCCTCGGCCGGCAGCCACGAATACGGGTAGCGGTCGTCCTCCAGGGCGGCCGCTTCCTTCGTCAGGCGCAGCGGGTGGAAGGTGTCGACCATCACGGCCAGCTCCTCGGTGGCCTCCTTGCCGATCGACGCCTCGGCGGTCCCCGGGTGCGGCCCGTGCGGGATCCCGGCCGGGTGGAGCGTGAACGACGAGATCCCGACCCCGCGCCGGCTCATGAAGTTGCCGGCGACGTAGTAGATGACCTCGTCCGAGTTGATGTTCGAGTGGTTGTACGGCGCCGGGATCGCGAGCGGGTGGTAGTCGAACTTGCGCGGCACGAACGAGCACACGACGAAGTTCCGCGCCGCGAACGTCTGGTGGACCGGTGGCGGCTGGTGGACCCGCCCGGTGATCGGCTGGAAGTCGGCGATGTCGAAGGCGAACGGCCAGAGGTAGCCGTCCCAGCCGACGACGTCGAACGGGTGATGGCGGTAGTGGTAGGCCGTCAGCCGGCTGCGCATCTTGACGTGGACCACGAAGTCGCCCTCGTCGGTCCGCGGCGGCACGTCGTCGGGCACCGGATGTCGCGCTGCGAGTACGGCGCGTGCTCGAGCAGCTGGCCGTAGTCGTTGCGATAGCGCTTGGGCGCCTCGATCTCCGACGGGCACTCGAGGTAGAGCATCCGCTGGGCGGAGCCGGCGTCGGGCTCCAGCCGCCAGGTCGTGCCGATCGGCAGGACGAGGTAGTCGCCCGGCCCGTAGCGCAGCGGCCCGAAGTTGGTGTCCAGCAGGCCCGCGCCCTCGTGGACGAAGAGCAGCTCGTCGGCCTCGCCGTTGCGGTAGAAGGTACCGTCCGGCATCGACTCGGCGGGGCGGACCACGCCCATCACGATGTCGTGGTTGAAGAACAGCGGGATGCGCCCCGTGACCGCGTCGCCGGCGACCGGGACGCCTGCGGCGTCGATCAGTCGATGGTGGTGGTAGCCGTCGTCGGCCTCCTCGAGGGCGATGCGTCGCGCCCGGCTCGATCTTGTGCGTCCGCGTCGGCGGGACGAGGTGGTAGAGCAGCGACGAGCGACCGGTAAACCCCTCGACACCGAACAGCTCCTCGGCGTAGAGCGAGCCGTCAGCGGCGCGATGCTGGGTGTGCCGGGTGTGCGGGATGCTGCCGCGCGAGGCGTAGAACATCGGCGACCGTCCTCCTGGTCCGTGGCGGTCCAGTCTAGGTCGTGGCGGTGTCGTCCGGCCGTCATCCGCGGCCCCAGGACGGGGCGTAGAGTCGCGCCATGCCCGAGGCGATGAACAACGAGGACTTCCGCCAGATCCTGACCGGCGAGAGCCCGGGCCTCGCGACGGTCCGCAACAATCTGAAGCGGATCCCGTCTTCGCCCCGCTGCAAGCTGTGCAACGCCCCCTTCGGGGGAGCCGGCGGTGCCGTCATGAAGCACTTCGGCTTCGGCCGGTTCCCGGGCAACCCGGCGATCTGCCAGAACTGCATCAGTCAGTACCGAAAGCTCGGCGTCGAGCGGGGCCGAGATCCCGATCACGCTGCTCTTCGCCGACATCCGCGGATCCACGGGGATCGGTGAGCGGCTTAGCCCGACGGCGTTCCACGACTTCCTCGTGTACTTCTACCGCCTCGGGTCGGCAGCCATCCTCGACCACAGCGGTATCGTCGACAAGCTCGTCGGCGACGAGGTGATCGGCCTGTTCTTCGGCGGCGTCAGCGGGCCGCACCATGCGGCAGCGGCGATCGAGGCGGCGATCGATCTCGTGGCCCGTGCGGGTCGCGCCGACGCGACGCCGAGCGGCCCGATCCCGATCGGCGCCGGGGTCCATACCGGGATCGCCTACGTCGGCCCGACCGGGCCGGAGGGCCTGATCGACGACTTCACGGCCCTGGGTGACCCCGTCAACACCTCGGCCCGCCTGGCATCCGCGGCCGCGGCGGGCGAGCTGCTGGTCAGCGTCGACGCGGCGGAGGCGGCGGGCACCGTGGCGTCCGACGCGGTGCGCCGGACGCTCGAGGTGCGCGGGCGGGAGGCGACGATCGACGTCGTGGTGCTCCACCCGACGGCATAGGTCGGCTCGGCCCTCAGGGTGGTCGATCGTCGCTGGGTCCGGATGGGGCGGTGACTCAGCGCGTATCGACCGCTGACCCCGGTTCGAACATGACGGTGGACAGGACGGCCCGGAAATACGCGGGGCTCACATCGCCCTGGATCCAGAAGAGGTATACCCGGCCCCCGACGAAGGCAACGGCCTCGTCGAAGCGGTCCTTCGACACGACCGATCCGTCTCCGGGGCAGTCGTTCCCATCGAGGGATCCGTTGACGGAGCCGATGACGATCGCCGGCCAGTCCGGTGGCAGGACGTCGCAGACGCCGGACCCGGTCATCCCGAAGCGTGCGACGTAGGCGGCAGACCACTTCGCGGGACTCTGCCGCCCGAGCGGCGCCGACCCGATGACCAGCCGGACTCTCGGGCCCGACAGGATGTCGAGGTTGCGTGCCGCCACGTCGGGACCATCCAGGCCGGTCCAGGATTTCGTCGCTGCCGCGACGGTCCAACCGGCTGGGTGATCGATCAGATATCCGAGTCGTGACGATCGGAACGGTTCGGTCATGGCCGGGATCAGGATCTCAGCCGCCACCGTCGGAGTCGGGAGCGGCGTTGGTGTGGAGGTCGGCGTTGGTGTGGAGGTCGGGAGTGGAGTGGCGACTCCCCGGTCGCCGGCTCCGACGATGGTCAGCCCGGCGATCGCGATGATGCCGGCAGCGACGAGCGCTGCCGCACGGTGTGGCATGGGCACGGTGGTCAACCTCCGCAGGACCCGAAGGTCCCGCTCTTGGGGTGTCGTTTCGATGCGGGAGAGCGCGGCCTCCACGGCGCGGTCAGGCGCCTGGGTCGGGCCGGCCTCGATCCATGACCGAGCGGAGCGTTCGAGCGAGCGATCGTCGCTCATGCGAGGCGTCCTCCCTGGACAGCGTGCCCCGGCTCCGCCATCAAGGCGTCACGGAGCCCGCGCGTGGCGTAGTGCAGGCGCGATCGGGCGGTGCCCGCGGGGATCTCCAACAGCTCGGCGATCTCCACGAGCGGCAGCCCGAGGTAGTGATGCAGGACGAAGACCGCCCGCTGATCGACAGGGAGCCGACGGAATGCCCGCTCCAGTTCGTCGCGGTCGGCGATGGAATCGCTGACGTCGGGTGTCGATGGCCCGTCGACGGGCAGGACCCGGACGTTCGCGACCCAGTGCTTGGCCCGCTGCGACTCGTCGTAGCAGGCGTGGACGAGGATCCGATGGATCCACGCTTCGAAGCGGTCCGTCTCCCGCAAGTGCGGAAGGCGGCGCCAGGCTAGGACGAGGGCGTTCTGCAGCGCATCCTCGGCGAGGGCCGGGTCACGCAGGATCCGCTGGGCGACCGCGTACAACGTGTCGCTGACCTGGTGCACCAGGACGGCGTACGCGTCGCGATCCCCTCCGCGGGCCCGTTCGACCAGGTCTCGATCCACCCTGGACCTCCGGTCGCCGCCGCCGTCATGGCCGCGGACTACCCACTATGACGGGAGGCGATTCGGCAAACGTTCAGACCGTGCGTGCGCCGCTCAGACGCCGACCGTCGAGCTCCGCCGCTCGAGCAGGACGACGTCCCGCCAGCGACCGGTCGCGTCCTGGCCCAGCCGATGCTGGACGCCGACCCGGACGAAGCCGACCCGCTCGTGGAGGGCGAGGCTCGCGGCGTTGTCGGCCATGACCCCGGCCAGCAGCGTCCAGAAGCCGGCCGCCTCGGACGCCGGGATCAGTGCCTCGAGCAGCGCCCGGCCGACGCCGGTGCCGCGCGCGGCCTCCGCCACGTAAACGCTCTCCCAGGCCACGCCCGTGTAGACACGCCGCCCCGAGTAGGCACTGAGCGCGGTCCAGCCGACGACCCCGTCGTCTGCACCCGTGTCCGAGCGCCGTGCGATCAAGCGGCAGTCGGGACGGTGCGACCGGTCGAAATGATCCCAGTCCGGCGCCTCGCGCTCGAGCGTGGCGTCTCCGGTCGCGATGCCCTCCGCGTAGATGCGCCGGACGGACGCCCAGTCGTCGGTGGTCATCGGCTCGATGCGCAGCGTCATGCACGGATGATGCACGCCCGCGGGACGCGCGACGACCCCGGCTGGAGGACCGGGGTCGTCGTTGGACGGATGTCGACGTGGCTCAGGGCGTGGCAGACGCCGGGTCGAAGGTCACGGTCTTGAGCAGGTCCTTCCACGAGGCGAGGCTCAGGTGCTGACTCGTGTCGAAGGTCGAACTGCCCCAGGTGAAGACGTAGGCACGATCGCCGACATGGACCAGGGCCTCGGCGGCATTGCAGAGCATCTCGAGTCCACCCGTCTGATCGCCGATCTGGATCGGGGGCCAGGTGGACGGTTCGCCACCGTCACAGCCTTCCGGCAGGTCCGTGACAGCCCGGCGCATGGAAGGCGACCAGCCAGTCGTCATAGCTGGTCCCGGCAGGCAGGACCTGGGACGCCACGCCCGATCCGGTGTCGGTCCCGGTGAACTGGATGTCGTCCATGTTCTGAGGCTCGTTGTCGATACCGACCCATCGCGTAGCCGCCGGGGTGGCCTTCCAGTCGGCCCCGACTCCGATGGAGTAGCCGTAGGTCGGCGAAATGAAGGTGTCGGTCAGCGGTGGCAGGGCGATCGCGTCCTCCGGTGCGAACTGCACCGTGTCGAGGAACGCCTGGAACATCGAGCGATCGGCATTCCCATCGAGCCGGAAGTCGTAGGCCAGCGACCCGAAGAAGAACACCGCCTCGTAGAGTCGGCCCCTCGGCGACGGATCGACGCCCGCGGCCGATTCGCCATCGGCCAGCAGGTAGCCCGTGATCCGCGCAGCCGCGATCCTGGGCAGGGCGGCCGGGACGTCGGTGCACTTCGATGCCGGCGCCGATGCGAGACAGTCGGCGACCAGCCAGTCGTCGGAGCTCTGGCCCAGCAGCGGCTGGGATGCGCCCGACGAATCGGGCATCCGGACCCTGGAGGACGTCGAGGGCCGCGCTGCCGTACCCATCGCTGGTGCCGTTCAGCCAGCTGTACTGCGCGCCCTGCTCGGTCCAGCCGGCGGGATGGCCGACGCTATATCCGGATCGGGGCGAGTCGAAGGATTGCGTCAACGGCGGGACGGGGACGGGCGACGCGACCGGAGCCGCGACGGCCGCCGATGCCGATGGTGAGGTCGATGGCGTGGGACGGCCGCCGGCGCCGCCGATGACGGCGAACCCGGCGATCCCCACGAGGGCCGCGACCATGAGGATCGCGGCACCGCGAGCGGAGAGGGACATCGGTGGGAACCTCCGCGGCAGGGCCAGGCCGTGCCGCTGTCGGGTCTGATGGATCTCGCCCGCCACGGCGTCCAGCACGCGCTCGGGGAGCTCGGCGGGTCCGGCGGCCAGCCAGGCCGCGGCGATCCGGTCGAAATCTCGTTCCGTGGTCATGCGAGACGCTCCGTGGTGGTGGCCGTCCGGGCATCGGCGTCGAGCGCCGCCCGAAGGGCCTGCGTGGCGTGGTGAAGGCGAGACTTGACGGTCCCCAGCGGCACGCCGAGCTCGTCGGCGATCTCCGCGAGGGTCAGGCCCAGGTGGTGGTGTAGGACGAAGATGGCGCGCTGCTCCGGCGACAGCCGGAGGAAGCCGCGCTCGAGGCGGTCGCGTTCGACGACGGTCGACATCTCGTCGCGCCCGTCCGGCCCGTCGACCGGGAGGACGCGGATGTTGGCCGCCCAGCGGCGGTGGCGCCGTGCCTCCGCGTAGCACGCGTTGACGAGGATCCGCCGCAGCCAGGCGTCGAACCGGTCGGTGTCGCGCAGCGTCGGCAGCTCGCGCCAGGCGATCACCAGGGCCTGCTGGACCGCATCCTCGGCTCGGTCGGCGTCGCGAAGGATCCGATACGCGATCGCCATGAGCCGATCGCCGACCGCACGTGCGAGGTCGGTGAACGCTTCCTCATCACCCCGACGAGCCAGGTCCACGAGTGCCTGCTGCACCCGGCGGTCCTCCGTCGATGCGTCCGACGTGGACGCTACGCCCCCGATGAGTCGCGGGAGGCGGCGATGGTTCAGTCTTTGGTGTCAGGCCCTCGCGGGCGGGCCACGATCGGGGTCGTCAACGCGCCGAGACGGTCGATGCGCAGCGTGACCTCGTCACCGGGCTCGAGGTAGCGACCGAGCGTCGTATCGCGGACTTCCAGCAGGCAGCCGGTCCCGACCGTCCCGCTGCCGATGAGGTCGCCGGGCCGCAGGCGGGCGTCCGCCGAGGCACGGGCGACCATCGCCCCGAACGAGAACTGCGCGTCGGACCAGCGCCCGCGGCTGGTCTCGGTGCCGTTGACCTCGGCCGTCATCGCGAGGTCGTAGCCGGTCCCGGAGCGCGTGTCCGCCAGCTCGTCCGGCGTCACGAGCCACGGACCGAAGGAGCTCGCGAAGTCCTTGCCCTTTGCCGGGCCGAGCCGGACGGTCGTCTCGTCGCGCTGGAGGTCGCGCGCCGACCAGTCATCGAAGATCGTGTAGCCGCCGATCGCGCCTTCAGCGTCGCCGTCCGAGAGGTCGAGCGCGGGGGTGTCGATCAGCGCCGCGACCTCCAGCTCGTAGTCCAGCTCCGACGACGCGGCCGGCGCCCAGACCGGATCGCCAGGGCCGCGGACCTCGGAGACATTGCTGAAGTAGAAGATCGGCAGCCGATACCACGCCTCGGGCACCTCGCCGCCACGGCGCTCCCACATCGTCCGGACGTGCCCTTCGAAGGCGTAGAAATCGCGGATCGAGGGCGGCTGGAGGATCGGCGGGCCGAAGGCGAGGTCCTCCGCATCGAGGAGGGCCGGGTCATCGTCGCGGGCGGCGAACCCGTCGACCAGGTCGCGCAGGGCCTCCACCCGCATCCGGCGCGCGAGCAGGTCGTCGAGGGTGGTCAGCGGCTGGCGATGCAGGGTGCTGTCATGCGCCAGCTCGGGACGGTCGGCGATGGCGCGCCGGCGGACGGGCTCGAGGTCGATCCAGCGGCTCGGGCCGTCCGGGTGGCCGCCCCCGACGGGTCGGCCGCGGCCAGCCGCCAGGGCGCCCCGGCTGGGGCGTGACGCTCGCGGACATGGGCGATGCGCATTCGGATCCTCGGTCAGGTGGTGGCGGCACCCGGCTTCGCGACGATCTCGGCACTGCCCTTGATCGTCAGGTTGCCGTCGGAGCCGATGGCCCAGCTCGTGGCGCCGGTGAGCGCCGCCGTGACCGCCGCCTCCTGGGCGTTGACCGCCGGATCGGCGCAGGCCTTCCTCGTCGTCGCGAGCTGGGAGACCGTCAGCTTGTCGCCATCGACCGTGTACGTCCCCGAATACGTGTTGCAGCCGGTCGAGCCGCTGATGGTCCCGTCGCTGCCGAACGTGACGGTCGGTTCGGCACCGGGCACGGTCTTCTGGCCGGCAATGGTGCTCACGGTCCAGGCGGTGCCCTTGATGTCATGGGATCCGGATGAGCCGCACGCGGCCAGGACCAGGGCCATGCTGGCGACCAGCAGCCAGACGCGTCGAGTCATGGGGTCTCCTCGGGTCGGGGCGGCGTCGCGGGATCCACGCGGTCGGTGGGCCTGGGCGGGACCACGCCGGTCGAGGATACGCGGGGCCTCGAAGGGCCGTCAGCCCGGCTTGAGCACCATCAGCCAGATGAGGATCAGGAGGCCGGCACCGCCGATCGCCAGCAGGATCTCGGGTCGGCGCGAGTCCAGGGCCTTCGCCAGCGCCTCGCCCTCGGCCGGCGGAGCCCCGTCCTTGCCGGCCATGAGGTCGCGCAGCGGGTAGTAGTAGCTCCCGCCGACGGCGTACATCAGCGACGATGACGGCGATGAGGACGACGATCGACCACGTCAGCCATGCGGCACCCCACAGGTTCGCCGACGACGCGGCGCCGATGCCGACCGATCGCGAGCAGCAGCAGGCCGATGTACATGAGCCGGCTCGACCGCGAGGCCAGCTCCAGCTGGTCACGGACCGCCGACGTGTCGCGCAGGCTCCGGATCCGGAACGCGCTGAAGACCGCCACCCCATGGCACATCGCGAAGACGACGAGTCCGACCAGGTGGGCGAACACGAGCCACTGATACACGATCGTCCCTCCACTCCCTCCGGCCTCCGACGGCCGCGAAATCATCCTAGTCCGGGACGTGCCCGCGCGAGAAGGGATCAACGCGACGACGCGTGACTCGACCATGGCGCGGGCACCGCGCCGCGAGGTTCCCGCGCTTCGCCGCGCCCCTCGTCAGCCGGGCGGGGACGTGTCGCGGAACCCCGAGCAGAGGAGGTCGACGTGGCCGATGCCGTCGTCGGCCAGCGTGGCGAAGACTGTGCTGCTCGACCAGCAGCCACTGGCCGTCCTCCCGGTCGCGGACCCGATACGTGACGTGCAACCGGTCGGCCACCATGCCGATGTCCGACGCAAGCAGCTCGTGGATGTCGCCGTCGTCGAACCACCGGGCCATCTGAGCGCACGCCGCCTCGGGGCCATGGTGCTCGCGGAACGGGTTCGACTCGTTCGGCACGACGGCCCGGAACACGACGGATGGCGACATGCACGCCGCGAGGCGGCCCCAATCGCGGTGTTCGATCGCCGCGACCACCTCGCGGCCGAGCGCCTCCGGCTCGAGCGCGGGAGCCTCCTAGAGGTTCCCGCGCTTCGCCTGTTCGCGTTCGATGGCCTCGAAGAGCGCCTTGAAGTTGCCGACGCCGAAGCCGCGCGAGCCGTGGCGCTCGATGATCTCGAAGAAGAACGTCGGGCGGTCCTGCACCGGGCGGGTGAAGATCTGGAGGAGGTAGCCCTCCTCGTCGCGGTCGGCCTCGATGCCGAGCTCTTCGAGCACGTCCATCGGGACGCCCACGTCGCCGACGCGGTCGGCCAGCGTCGCGTAGTACTCGTGCGGCAGGCCGAGGAACTCCACCCCGTTGTCGCGGAGGCGGCGGACGGTCCCGACGATGTCCTCGGTCCGGATCGCGATGTGCTGGCAGCCGGCCGAGCGATACCAGTCGAGGTACTCCTGGATCTGGCTCTTCTTGCGCCCGGCGGCGGGCTCGTTGATCGGGAACTTGATGCGCCCGTTGCCGTTGGTCATGACCTTCGACATCAGCGCGCTGAAGTCGGTGTGGATGACCTTGTCGTCGTAGTGGATGAGCTGGGCGAAGCCCAGGACATCGCGGTAGAAGTCGACGAAGCGGTCCATCTCGCCGAGCTCGACGTTGCCGACGCAGTGGTCGACCTCGAGCAGCGACAGCCCGCCGGCCGCGGCCGCCGGGTCGTTTGACCGCGCGGTACCCGGGCGCGAACGCGCCGTGGTAGTCGCGCCGGTCCACGAACGAGTGCAGGACCTCGCCGTAGGTGTGGATCGAGGCGCGCCGCAGGACGCCGTCCTCGCCGCCGTCGATCTCGGTCGGCAGCAGCGCGCTCACCGCGCCGCGCGAGGTCGTCGCCGCCCAGGCCGCGTCCACGTCCTGGACCGCGAAGGCGATGTCGTGGACGCCGTCGCCATGCTCGCGGACGTGCTCGGCGATCTCGCCGTCCGGCGTCAGCGGGGCCGTGAAGACGAAGCGGATGTCGTTCTGGACCATGACGTACGAGGCCCGGTCGCGGACCTTCGTCTCGAGGCCGCTGAACGCGACCGGCGTGAAGCCCCACAGGGCGCGGTAGTACGCGGCGGCCTGGCGTGCGTTGCCCACCCAGAACTCGACGTGGTCGATGCCGTCGAGCGGCAGGAAGTCGGCTGCCTTGGCGTAGGCGTCCGCGTCGACATGGGCGCCGGCCTGGTTGGCCGCGCCACGCGACAGGGTCTCGGTCATCGCGGTGCTCCCGTGCTGCGAGCCGGCGGACGGCCGCGGGTCACCCCGCGACGGCCCGGTGATGTGGCCACCCATGCTACGCCGGTCGTGCCACACTGCCGCCATGTCCACGAACGACGCTCCAGCACGGATCGAGGCGGGCCGGGCGCGGCTTGCGGCCCTTCGTCCGGCCGTCCACGCCGGGGCGCCCTGGCCGCTCTCGGAGCGGTTCGACGACGCGCCCGAAGCGACCTGGGGCCCGCCCGAGGTCCTCGCCCACGTCGACGAGATGATCGGGTTCTGGCACGGCGAGCTGGGCCGGATCGTGGCGGCCCGGAGCGACGAGCCGGTCCCGTTCGGCCGGATCTCGAGCGACGCCGCTCGCCTGGCCGCCATCGAGCGTGAGCGGCACTGGTCGCTCGGCGAGCTCGACGCCAGCATCGATGCGAAGGCCGCGGCCCTCATCGCCGCGTGCTCCGACCTGGTCCGACGAGGATCTCGCCCGCGTCGGCCTCCATCCGCGCCTCGGCGAGGTGACCGTCGAGTTCGGGCTCGGGCGGTTCGTCTACCACCACCTCGAGGACCACGCGGACCAGCTCGAACGGGCCCTCGGGATCAGCTCGCCGCCCGACTGACCGTCCGTGTTCATCGTCTACGCCGTCCCCGTCGGACTGCTCGTGGGGCTCCTGCTGGGCGGCCGGATCGGCGACCCTCGCGCGGCTGCGCATCCGCTGGGCGTGGCTCGCGGTGGCCGGCTTCGTCGTCCAGCTGGCGATCTACTCGATGGCGGTCGGGGACGCGCTCGGCGATGCCGTGCCGGTCGTGTACGTCCTCTCGAACGTGGCGGTCCTGGCCGCCGTGCTCCGCAATCTCCCGCTGCGCGGGATGCCGGTCATCGCCGCCGGCGCGCTCTGCAACTGGCCGCGATCGTCGCGAACGGCGGGTTCATGCCCGCGGACCCGAGCGCGCTGGCGATCGCGGGCGTGGACACCAGCGGACCGACCAACAGCATCGTGGTCGCCGACCCGGCGCTCCGGTTCCTGACCGACATCTTCGCCATCCCGGCGGCGATCCCGCTGGCCAACGTCTTCAGCATCGGCGACGTGCTGATCGGGATCGGCGTCGCGACGGTGGTCGCGGTCGGCATGCGGGCGGACCCGGAGCCCGCCGCGGCCTGAGGCTCAGTCCTCGGGGACCTCGTCGAGCACGTGCGTGCGCAGGAACCCGAGCGTGCGCTCGTAGGCGTCGCGGCGGTTCTCCCGGCGCTCCCAGCCGTGGCCCTCGTCGTCGTACCAGTGGACCTCGAAGGTCTTGCCCTCGATCTCGAGCGCCTCGACCATCCGCTCGGTCATGAGCGGCACCACGCGCTTGTCCTTGCGCCCGTGGAGGATCAGCAGTGGCGCCTCGATCCGCTCCGCGCGATAGACCGGGGAGCCGCGACGGTAGGCGGCCGCGCGTCCCGCGTCGTCGGGCGAGCCCATCATCCGCTGGAGGTCGAGGCGGCCGGGCCGGTCGCCGTGGCGGAAGCTCTCGGCGATCTCGGAGTCGCCGAACAGATCGACCCCGGCGCGCCACAGGCCGGGCTCCTCGACGAGCGCGCTGAGCACCAGGTAGCCCCCGTAGGAACCGCCGTAGACCGCGAGACGGCCGTCGGACCACGGCTGCTCGGCCGCCCAGCGGGCGGCGTCGATCACGTCGTTGAGGTCGGCGTGGCCCCATTCGTCGTGGTTGGCGTGGCGGAACGCGCGCCCGTACCCGGTCGAGCCGCGGAAGTCGATGTCGAGGAACGCGAACCCGGCCTCGGCCAGCAGCAGCTTGAACGGCTGGAAGCTCCGGAACGACTGCCAGGTGGGACCGCCGTGCGGGTAGACGATGGTCGGGACGCGGCGGCCGCCGCGCTTGCCGGTCGCCGGCACGGGCCGCCAGAGCGTGCCCTCGAGACGCAGGCCGTCGCGCGCGGCGAGGGTCACCCGCTCCCCGGCGGGCACCCGGCCCGAGGCGAGCGCCGCCCCGAGCACGGCGGGCATCGAGTCGGTGACGCGGCGCGGTCGCGCGTCCTCCGGGGCGACCCCGGGGACCGGCAGGAGCCACAGGTCCTCCGAACGGGTCTCGCTGTCGCCGACGGCCGCGACCCACGCCCCGTCCGACAGCCAGCCGACCGCGCGCCAGACGCCGTCCGACGGGTTGATCCGACGACCCGCGCCGGCCGCCGCGACCGTGCGCGGCACCTTCGGCGGACGGCCCCGGCCCCGCTTCGGCGCGACGCTCCCGGCCAGGTCCGCGACGACCAGGTCGCACAGGCCGTCGTGGACCTCGATGTGGACGAAGCGCGTGCCGTCCGGCGACGGGAGCGGGGCGTAGCCGACGCCGCCGGACGGCTCGCCGTGCTCGCGATCGCCGGCCGTGAGCACGATCCGGTCGTGGCCGTCCGCGGTCAGCCGCACGACCTGGAACCAGCCGTCCGCGTCCGAGACGTACAGCAGCGACCCGTCGGGCATCCACCGCGCACCCGTGTCGAGGCTGGCGTCGCCGGCGACGACCTGCGTCGCGCCCGTGGCGACATCGACCAGCGCGATCTGGGCGGTCTCGAGGTCGTCCGGCCGGCGGCGCGCCATGACCGCGAGGCGGGTCCCGTCGGGCGACCACCCGAAGTCGTCGACGTCGATCCCGGTCTCGGTCAGGACGGTCGCCTCCGGCGGCTTCGGGCTGTTCGCCGGCCGGCCGCGGCGCGGGACCGGGGCGTCGATGAGCCAGACCTGCGACCAGCCGCGCCGGCGCGACAGGAAGGCGAGCCGCCGCCCGTCGGGCGACCAGCGCCCGGCCTTCGCACCGCCCGGCTTGGCGACCACGCGCGTGCTCCGCGAGCCGTCCGCCTCCACGACCCACAGCTCGTCGTCGCGGATGAACGCGAGCCGCCGACCGTCGGGCGACCACTGCGGGTCGCCGACCGGCTTCGATGAGGCGGTGAGCTGGGTCGGCGACCCGCCGCGGAGCGGCATCGGTGAAGAGCTGGCGGGCGCCGCCGACGTCGGCGGTGTAGGCCACGACCCGGTCGCGCGGGTGGATGCGGAATTCGCGGTGCGGGTCGACGGAGGTGATCGCCTCGATCGTCAGCCCGGTCGTCGACGTCCTGGTCGGCTCGGGCATCAGGCCGTGGGATCCGGCCAGGACGCCGCGGCGCACCACGGACCGAGGAGCGCGAGGTGCTTGCGCACGTGCCCGTAGAGGCAGTCGTACGCCCAGCTCCAGCCGTCGGGCGAGCGCAGCTCCGCGAGGGTGAGGGTCGCGACCGCGTCGTGCATCGCCTCGCGCGCCCGCTCGTAGCGGGCGAGCGTCGCCACCGGCCCGACGGGCCGGGAGCGCGCGACCATCCGCTCGTTCCAGGCGTCCACCCCTTCGACCGGGTCGGCCAGCCAGCGGCGCTCGTGGCGGTAGACCTGGATGGCGCGGACGCCCTCCTCGCACCAGTCGGCGAGGTGGGCGACGTGGTCGCGGATCGTCCAGCCGGGCGTGACCTCGACGGTCTCCCAGCGGTCGAACGGCACGACCCCGAGCAGCGCCTCGAGCGTCGTGTTCGCCAGCTCGTCGCGCAACAGGAAGGTGTCGAGGTCGGGTGCGCGCGGGTCCTTGACGAAGGGGTCGCCGTCGGCCTGCCGGGCGCGCAGCGCCCGGTCCACGTCTCGATGACCGTGAGGTGGTCCAGGTAGTGGCCGTGCAGCGCAAGGTAGACCCAGGGCCACTCGTTGTCGCCGCGGATGGCGGACGCGGTCAGGCGGTTCGCCTGGCGGAGGAGGCCGCGGCGCGAGGCGGCGAGGCGGGCCACGATGGCGTCGCTCGAGAGCGACCGCCAGGGCTCGCGCAGGCGCTCGTTGAACTTGTCGAAGTCGCCGCCGTCGAACTCCTCGTCCGACGGCCAGCGACCCGTCGCGATCGCGTTCTGCGTGTAGACCTCGGCGAGCGCCTGCCATGCCGCGAGATGCCCGACATGCTCGGCGAGGGACCAGTCCGGGCCGCCCGCATCGGAGGTCGAGGCGCCGGGGATCCGCCAGGCCGCGTCATCGAGGCCGGCCCACGTCGAGACCAGCCGGTCCCACAGGGCCTGCTCGTCCGCCCAGAAGTCGCGCTCGGGGGCGCGCAGGTCGACCGCCCGGAGCTCGACCAGCGGAGCGCGCCGCAGGTCGATCGCGGGGGCGATGCCGACGAGGCTCACGTGGCCCGGTCCGTGCCGGCCTCCTCGACGCCGACCGACGCCTCGAGCTGCTCGCCCGAGCTCGACCGTTCGCCGATAGGCGGCCCAGACCGCCTCCGACAGGACCGTCCGCAACCGGCCCGACTCCAGCTCATGGAGCGCCGCGGCCGAGGTCCCGCCCGGCGAGGTCACCATGTTGCGCAGCTCGGCCGGGTGCATCCCGGACTGCTTGGCGAAGACGGTCGAGCCCTCGAGGGTCTCGATCACCAGGTCGTGGGCGACGTGGCGCGGGAAGCCGAGGTGGACCGCCGCGTCGATGAGCGCCTCCATGACCAGGAAGACGTAGGTCGGGCCGGTGCCGCTCACCGCGGTCGCCATCGCGACGAACTTCTCGTCGTCCACCTCGAGCTGGGCGCCGAGCGAGCCGAGCAGCGCGGCGGCCTGGGCGCGCTGCGCCTCGGTCGTCTTCGGGGTGGCGTACCAGACGGTCATGCCGCGGCCGAGGCGGGCCGGCGTGTTGGGCATGCTGCGCACGACCTGGTCGTGGCCGAGCAGGCCGGTCAGGGCGGTGGTGGTGGCGCCGGCGAGGACGCTCAGGACGAGCTGGCCGCGCCGCAGGCCGGGGCCGATCTCGCGGCCCACCTTGGCCAGCATCTGGGGCTTGATGCCGAGGAGGATGACGTCGGCGCCCTTGACGGCCTCGGCGTTGCCGGCGACGGTCCGGATCCCGAACTCGCGCTCGAGATGCTCACGCCGCTCCTGGCGCGGATGGCTCGCGACGACCTGGCCCGGCTCGACCAGCTTGCCGCGGAGGATGCCCGCGATCATCGCCTCGGCCATGACGCCGGAGCCGACCGTCGCGATCGTGGCCTTGGAGAGGGGGGACATCGGCCGGAGTATAGGTCAGGCGGTGGCCGTCCCGAGCACGAAGAAGCGACCCGACGTGGTCACGTCCGCCGCGGCGAATCCCGCCTCGCGGAGCGCGCCGGCGAGCTCGTCCGGCCCGTAGTAGACCTTGACGATCGTGAACTCCCGGCCGTCGGCCAGGCGGCGCAGCGACACGTCGTCCGCGGGGGTCGGGTGGTCGGCCGCCGACGACTGCGGATCCGGCAGCGAATCGATGAACGCGAACCGGCCGCCCGGCTTGAGCCAGCGGTGGACGAGCGCGAGGAACGCCGGCAGGCGCTCGCGCGGGACGTGGCTCAGCCAGAACCCGGTGTAGACCGCGTCGACCGGGCGGTCCGGCTCGGCCCAGGCGTCGCGCACGTGCAGGTGCGCGCGCAGCCCGTGCGCCACGAGTCGGTCGCGCGCCTTCTCGAGCGGCGCGGGTGCTGCGTCGTAGATCGAGAGCTGACCCTTCGAGGCGAGCAGTGGCGACCACCACCCGGTCCCGGCCGCGAGCTCGACGATCTCGCCGTCGATCGGCAGACCGTCGAGCCATCGACCCGCCATGTCGAGCTCGGTGTTCCAGACGGCATCGTGGACGGCACCCCGCGCGTACCGGCCGCGCCGGAGATACCAGTCGTCGTATTCGCCCGCCCGTGCCTCGTAGTACGGGATCAGCGCCGCCTCCGGATCGGATGGCGCCGTGGCGTCGGCCGGCGCCGGCGGGCCCTCGGCCGGGCCCGTTCCCTCGGCCGGGCCCGTTCCCTCGGCCGCCGCCCCGGCCCCCGCCCGGCCGCGCTCGGTGATGGCCTGGTGGAGCCGGAACCGCAGGAACGTGTTGTCGCCCGCCTTGCCAAGGCACGACGAGCACAGCTGTGCCCAGCCCTCGAGGTCGTCGGGCGCGCGACACGTGTGCGGCGCGCCACACCACAGGCAGCTGAACGACCCGAGGAACGGCATGGGGTTCCGGGCTACGACGCGATCGGGGTCCACGACCCGACCGGCGCGATCTCCTCGAACGCGTCGGGGTCCAGGATCTCGGCCAGCAGCTCGATGCCGTCGATGACCCGCGGTCCCGGCCGGCTGAAGTAGGCCGACCCGTCGACCGCGAAGACCTGTCCGCGGCGGACCGCCGGCAGCTCGCCGTACCAGCCGGGTCGCGGCGTGCGCTCCCACTCCTCAACGGTCTCCGCGAGGTGGAGCCCGCACGGCATCAGCACCAGCATCTCGGGATCCATCTCGGCGACCGCGTCCCAGGTCGTCTCCTGCGACGGTTCGCCGTCCGTGCCCAGGACGTCCCAGCCGCCGGCGCGCCGGACCTGCTCCGGCACCCAATGGCCGATCGAGAACGGCGGATCGAGCCACTCGAGGCTGACGATGCGCGGCGCCGGCCGACCGCCCTCGCGCCGCTTGGCGACGGTCGCCTCGATGGCGCCCAGCCGCTCGCGCAGCGCCTCGACGAGGTCGATCGCGGGATCCTCGGCCTCGGCCATCGCGCCGACCGTCGTGATCGTGTGGAAGATCCCCTCGATCGAGCTCGGCTCCAGCGACACCACGGTGATGTCCGCGTCGATCGCCCGGGCGACCTCGTTGACCTCGCGATAGCTCACCGCGCAGACGCGGCAGAGCTCCTGGGTCAGGATCAGGTCCGGCTCGGCCGCCTCGAGGGCCTCGGCATCGAGGGCGTAGAGCGAGGAGCCGCCGTGCATCGAGTCCGTGACCAGGCGGTGGATGTCGCGCGACGACGCCTCGCTGAGGTCGTGGACGCTGCGGGTCATGACCGGCTTGCCGATGACCTCCGGCGGCCAGTCGCACTCGTGCGTGACGCCGACCAGCTCATCGCCGAGACCGATGGCACACACGATCTCCGTCGCCGACGGAAGGAGCGAGACGATGCGCATACGGGATGGTGTGCTGGCACCCTGAACGGAGAACTGACCCTCACGCCCCGAGGCCTGAGGCCGAGCCCCGCGAGGCCATCACGCTGAGGGTTTGATCTCGTCGACCGCGGCGCGCGCGGCGGACTTGTCCGTGTACCAGGTGGCGTCGATGGTCGTGAACTTGGCCCACTCGGACGGCAGCGACTCCTCGGGGAAGATCGCGTTCACCGGGCATTCCGGCTCGCAGGCGCCGCAGTCGATGCACTCGTTCGGATCGATGAATAGCTTGCGATCGGTGCCTTCGTCGTAGTGGATGCAGTCGACCGGACAGACGGAGACGCACGAGATGTCGAGCACGTCGATGCAGGGCTCGGCGATCACGTAGGCCATGCGGGTCCTCCTGAAGGGCGGGGCGGCTCGGCGTACCCCAGCCGGCACGCACGAAGCGTACCACCGGTGCCGCTCACGAGGGCGTGCTGACGACCCACCGGATGGGGATCCACATCCCCTTCGCGAGGTGCCCCGGGATGTGGCACTCGACGGTCCAGGCCGACGGGTCCGGGGTGGCGCTCGGCCCGGGGAGCGGCGGGGCCGCGGGAACGTCGGCCGGGACCTCCCAGAGCACGTCGACGCGCTGGCCGGAAGAGACCACCACGCGCAGGCCGCCCGGTGTCGGATGCCACGCTCGCGACGGGCGTCGGACCGGGCGGCGCCCCTTCCAGCGGCGCTTCCGCCGCCTCCCACGCGTCCTGGACCGCGCCGTCGCCGATCACGACCTCGTGGACATCCAGCCCGCCGTTGACGATGTGGAGCAGCACCGTCTCGCCCGGGACGAGGTCGAGCACCGGCGGCACGAACGTGTAGTCCTTGGCGATGAGGTTGACGTCGCGAGGGTGGTCGTTGGTGCCGCCGACCGGGACCGGGGTCACCGCGACCGGCTCCGGATCGCAGGCGGCCAGCAGCAGCGGCACGAGCAGGACGAGCGAGCGGACGAGGCTCGGGGGACGGGGCACGCGCGGAGTCTACGGCGGGCGCCCGACGCGGTCCCCGGAACGCGCCGCCCGTTCCCTTGACAGCCCCGCCTGCGCGACGGCACAGTGCCCCGAAGCGCACTCGGCGAGGACCGCATCCGGCGCGATCCGCCCCCAGCTGTCGAGGTCCGATTGGCCATCCCGACCACCGTCCCGGAACCGGGACCCAGCGCGATGCCGACGGCGCCCGTCGCCGTGCGACTCGAGGGGGTCGAGAAGCGCTACGGCGACGTCGTGGCGGTCGACGGCATCGACCTCGACGTCCGCGACGGCGAGTTCTTCTCGATGCTCGGCCCGTCCGGCTCCGGCAAGACCACGATGCTGCGGATGATCGCGGGCTTCGAGCTGCCGACCGGCGGGACGCGTCCTGCTCCACGGCGCCGACGTGACCACGGTGCCGCCGTTCGACCGCGACGTGAACACGGTCTTCCAGGACTACGCGCTGTTCCCGCACATGACGGTCGGGGACAACGTCGCGTACGGCCTGATGGTCCGCAAGGTCGCCAAGGCCGACCGCGCCGCGCGCGTCACCGAGGCCCTCCGGATGGTCCGCCTCGACGGGTACGAGGGGCGCCGGCCAAGCCAGCTCTCGGGCGGCCAGCGCCAGCGGGTCGCGCTCGCGCGGGCGCTCATCAACCGGCCCAGGGTCCTCCTGCTCGACGAGCCGCTCGGGGCGCTCGACCTCAAGCTCCGCGAGGAGATGCAGATCGAGCTGAAGGCCATCCAGCAGCAGGTCGGCATCACCTTCATCTACGTGACCCACGACCAGGAGGAGGCGCTGACCATGAGCGACCGGCTCGCGGTGTTCAACCGCGGCCGGATCGAGCAGGTCGGGGCCCCCGCCGACGTCTACGAGCATCCGGCCACGCGGTTCGTGGCCGGGTTCGTGGGGACGTCCAACCTGCTGACCGGTGACATCGCCCAGGCCGTCCTCGGGACCGCCGGCACCTTCACGATCCGGCCGGAGAAGATCCGGATGGCCGAAGCCGGCACCGCGGCCGGCGACGACGAGGTCGCGGCCGATGGCCGGATCCACGACGTCGTCTACCTCGGCTCGGACACCCGCTACATCGTCAACCTCGACGCCGGGGCACGCCTCGTCGTCCTTCGCCAGAACCTCGACACGTCGTCGATGGAGGCGCTCGCACAGGAAGGCACCGCTGTCCGCCTGATCTGGAAGCGACAGCACGCACTCCCCGTCGCAGACGGGGCGTGACGAGGAGGAGGAGCAACGGGATGAACAAGCACCGGATCCTGGCGCTCGCCGCGGTGGCGGCGGTCGTCGTCGGGGCGTGTTCCAGCGGCGGGACGGCCAGCACGGCCCCATCCGCCGCGGCGAGCGTCGCCGCGCCGAGCGCGGCGGCCAGCGCCGCCGCGAGCGAGGCCCCATCGGCGGCCCCGAGCCAGGTCGGCCCGGCGTCACTCGGCCCGGGCGAGGGCGCGCTCAACCTGGTGGCGTGGCCGGGCTATGTCGTCGGCGGCACCGGCGGCGAGCAGGTCACGGGCTACGACTGGGTGACCCCGTTCGAGACCGCGACCGGGTGCAAGGTCAACGTGAAGGTCGGCGTCGACTCCGCGAACATGGTCCAGCTCATGAAGACCGGCCAGTACGACGGCGTGTCCGCGTCGGGTGACGCCACCCTGCGCCTGATCGCCGGCGGCGACGTCAGCGGGGTCAATCTCGAGCCTGATCCCCAACTACAAGGACGTCTTCGAGGGCCTCAAGAACCAGCCCTACAACACCGTCAACGGGGTCAGCTACGGCGTCCCGCACGGCCGCGGCGCCAACGTCCTGATGTACGACCCGACGGTCGTGACCACCGCGCCCGACTCGTGGAGCGTCGTCTTCGACGCGAACTCGCCGTACAAGGGCAAGGTCACCGCCTACAACTACGCTATCTACATCGCCGACGCGGCGCTGTACCTCATGAAGACCCAGCCGGACCTCAAGATCACCAACCCGTACGCGCTCGACCAGGCGCAGTTCGACGCCTCGGTGAATCTGCTCAAGCAGCAGAAGAGCCTCATCGGCAAGTACTGGGGCACGGCCCAGGAGGAGATCGACGGGTTCGCCAACGGCGACATGGCGATCGGCACCGCCTGGCTGTACCAGCAGAACACGATCAACGCCGGCACCGGCAAGAAGGTCGCCAGCGTCACGCCCAAGGAGGGCGCGACGGGGTGGTCCGACACCTGGATGATCTCGTCCAAGGCGGCGCACCCCAACTGCATGTACATGTGGATGGACTACATCATCTCGCCGAAGGCCAACGCGGACGTCACCGTGTACTTCGGTGAGGCGCCGGTCAGCGCGCCGGCGTGTGTCGAGGCCGACAAGCAGGTCGCTGGCTGGTGCGACCAGTTCCATGCCGCCGACGAGGCGTACTTCAAGAACATCTACTACTGGAACACGCCGACGACCGACTGCCTCGACGGCCGCGGACCGATCTGCAAGGACTTCGATGCGTGGACCCAGGCGTGGACGGAGATCACCGGCAGCTAGCCGCGATCACCAGCGGACCGCGCCGCCCCGCGGCGTGACATGACCTCGATCGACACCGCCGCCACCCCGCCCGCCACCCTGGCGCGGCGGGTGGCGGCGGTGCTCTATCGCCATCCCCGGGTCCAGCTCGCGGGGCTGCTCGCCGCGCCCATCGGCTGGCTCGTCATCGCCTACCTCGGGTCGCTCGCGCTGTTCCTGATCTCGTCGTTCTGGTCGGTGGACTCGCTGAGCGGCAACGTCAACACCCAGCCGACCCTCGAGAACTACCAGCGCATCTTCGAGGGCGAGGTCTTCCGGACCGTCGCGCTCCGCACGATCCTGATGGCCGCGATCGTCACGCTGACGACGATCGTCCTCGCCTTCCCCATCGCCTTCTACATGGCGCGCCTGGCCACGCCGCGCGTCCGCGGGATCCTCGCCGTCTCGATCCTGCTGCCGCTCTGGTCCGGCTATCTCGTCAAGGTCTACGCCTGGCGCCTGATCCTGGCCGAGAACGGCGTCCTCAACTCCATCCTGGAGCCGTTCGGCCTCAAGGGGCCCGGCTACAGCGTCGTGTCGGTCTGGCTCGTCGAGAGCTACCTCTGGCTGCCCTACATGATCATCCCGATCTTCGCGGGGCTGGAGCGGATCCCGAACTCGCTGCTCGAGGCGTCGTCGGACCTGGGCGCGAAGGCGGGCCTCACGTTCCGGCGGGTGATCTTCCCGCTTGCGCTGCCGGCCGTCATCGCCGGTTCGATCTTCACCTTCAGCCTCACCCTCGGCGACTACATCACGCCGACGCTGGTCTCGAACACCAAGTTCATCGGCAACGTGGTCTACGACTACGCGGGCGCCGGGAACCAGCCGCTGGCGGCGGCCTACGCGATGGTGCCGGTGACCGTGATGCTGATCTTCCTGCTCATCGCGCGCCGTCTCGGCGCGTTCGAGGCGCTCTGATGGGCTACGGGCGCGGCACCCGGCTCTTCCTGCGCATCGCCACGGCCCTGCTGCTCGTGTTCATCTACTTCCCGATCGCGATCATCGTCCTGTACTCGTTCAACGCCTCCAAGGTCGCCACCTGGCCGATCACCTCGTTCACCCTCGAGTGGTACGCGAAGGCGCTCTCGGACCGCGGCATCAGGGAGGCGATCTTCAACTCGCTCCAGGCCGCGATCGGCGCGACCATCGCCGCGCTCATCCTCGGATCGCTGATCGCGCTCGCGGTCCAGCGCTACAAGTTCTTCGGGCGCGAGACGATCTCGTTCGTGGTCATCCTGCCGCTGGCGCTGCCGGGCATCGTCACCGGCCTGGCCCTGAACACGGCCTTCCGGACCATCGGCATCAACTTCGGGATGCTGACGATCATCATCGGCCACGCCACGTTCTGCATCGTCGTGATCTACAACAACGTCATCGCCCGCCTGCGCCGGACATCGCGCTCCTTCGAGGAGGCCTCGGCCGACCTGGGCGCCGACACCTTCATGACATTCCGCAAGGTGACCGGCCCGGCCATCCGGACCGCCCTGATCGCCGGTGCCCTGCTCGCGTTCGCGCTCTCGTTCGACGAGATCATCGTCACGAACTTCACGTCGAGCGCGGGCACGCAGACCCTGCCGATCTGGATCTTCAACAACTACCAGCGCCCGAACCAGCTGCCGCTCGTGAACGTCGCAGCCGTCTTCGTGCTGGTGCTGTCGATCATCCCGGTCTACCTCGCGACCCGTCTCACCTCGGATCCGGCGGCCGTGGCCGGGACACGCACCTAGGCGGGTGGGCCGGGCTCAACCCCCTTGGCCCCATTTGGTCCCGAAGGCGATCCCGACCGCGAGGAACGTCGTAGCCAGGGTCGTGACGGCGTGGATGATCCGGGCACGCATCGGGCACCTCCGACCGGCTGTCCAGCCGGCGACATCAGCAGCGCTGGACCCCGGATCGCGGAGTGCCCGGTCCATTGGATCGCTGGCCGCCAGTGTCCTCGGCGGCGCTTAGCTGCCGCTTATGTCGAGCCCTCGGGCCGCGTAGGACCATCGGGTGACCGACATGGGCGGTGCGTCGCCGCGCCGAACCCTCTTGTTCGGCGGGCTGGACAGGCCTACCCTGACGCCCCGAGCGCGACGGAGGGACTGGGATGGTTCGATCGAGCGCACGCCGACGAGCGGGTCGGCTTTCTGTCGGCGTGGTGATGGGCGCCATGGCGACGGCGCTCCTCGCCCCGGTGCCAGCCGCAGTCGCCGCGGATGGACCGCCTGTGACGGTCATCGTCACGTACACGCATCAGCCAGGAGCGGTCGAGAAGGCGGCGATCAAGGCGCTCGGCGGCAAGGTCGGCCGCGGCGTCGGGCTCATCAACGGGCTCGTGGTGACGCTGCCCTCCAACATCCTCGCCAAGGCGCGACTCGGGAAGAACGTCAAGACCGTCGAGCGGGACGCCACGATCACCGCCTTCGAGCCGGTCGTTTCCGCTGCCGCGGCCGGCGACTTCGAATACGACAACGCCTGGGGCGTCTCACACATCGGCGCCAAGGCGGTCCATGACGCCGGGATCACGGGCGCTGGCATCAAGGTCGCGGTCATCGATACCGGGATCGACTACGTCCATGACGTTCCGCCGAACGTCGATCCCGAGTTCCTGCACAACTACAAAGGGGGCTACGACTTCGTCAACCACGACGCCGACCCCATGGACGACAACGGCCACGGGACGCACGTCGCCGGCATCCTCGCGGCGGAGCGGAACAACTACCTGGTCGTCGGCGTGGCACCGGGCGTTGACCTGTACGCCCTGAAGATCCTGGACGCCCAGGGCCAAGGCCAGGTCTCCGACCTGATCCTGGCGCTGCAGTGGGCCGTCGACAACCACATGGACGTCGTCAACATGAGCCTCGGGACCCATGAGGTGTCGCCGGCCCTCGAGACCGCGGTGGCAAACGCCTCGGCCGCCGGCCTCCTGATGGTCGCCGCTTCCGGCAACGCGGTCACGCTCCAGGACATCTTCAACGGTTGCCCCGTCGCGTACCCGGGCGCGTATCCGCAGGTCCTGTCGACCACGTACACGGACCCGAGCGATGCGATCACGGGGTATTCCTGCACCGGTCCGGAGGTCGACTTCGCCGCACCGGGCGATTCGATCATCTCGACGGTCCCCGTCGGGTCATGCGAGTTCTGCTCGCCGAACGGCTACGCGGCCGAGAGCGGCACGTCGATGGCGTCCCCGCACCTCGCCGGCACCGTCGCCTTGCTGCTCCAGGCCGGGGTCACGGACACCGGAGACCCGGGCCTCTTCGACGACGTCCGGGCGAAGCTGTGCGCGAGCACCAACGTCGCGAGTGGCGTGCAGGGCATCTTCGGCTACACGCCGATCCCGCCGAGCGACCCGCGCTATGCCTCGGACTTCGGCTGCGGCGTGATCGACGCGGCCAAGGCGGTCCTCGGCTACGAACCGCCGCCCCCGCCGAATGACCCGCCGGTCGCGGTCGATGACGACCTCGCGACCTACCAGTACACCGCAGCCGATGCCAACGTCCTCGCGAACGACACCGACCCCGACGGCGACACGCTCTCGGTGTCGACCGTCTCGCCGCCGTTGCACGGCGCCACGAGCATCAACGCGAACAACACGGTCCACTACGTGCCCGACTCGGGGTATTTCGGCAGCGACGCGTTCACCTATACCGTCTCGGACGGTCATGGCGGGATCGACACCGGCGCGGTGACCGTCACGGTCACGCAGCTCGTGCAGCCGCCGGACGCCGTGGTCCTCACCTTCCCAGGCATCCAGGCGACGGCCGGAACGACCGTGAACCGGCTGTCCGACTTCTTCACGCCGACGGCCGGGACCGGCATCGACGTCACGCTGACGAAGCCGCTGAGCGACACCGGCAACATCGGGGTGTTCTGCCAGGGCTCGAATGAGAACCACTACGAAGCCGCGACGGTCGGGATCCATCGCTGGGGCCTGACCTCGACCAGTGGTTCGTGCTTCGTCTATTCGTGGAAGGGCTCGGCGTATCGGTCCGGGCTCGACGGCGCTGGCTGGTTCACGACCTCGTCGACCGAGCCACCCCCAGCGACGCCGGACGGCAGCCTCTCGTTCGCCGGCGCCGCCGAGAGTCGACCCACGCTGTCGAACCGCCTGAGCGGCCTGTTCACGCCGACCGCCAACTCGACCGTCTCCATCACCCTCACCAGCCCGCTCAGCGACTCGGGCAACATCGGCGTCTACTGCGCCACGAGCGGCGAGAACCACTACGGAACGGCGTCTGTCGGCACCCGGAGCTACACGATCGCGAAACCGGGCGACTGCTTCGTCTACTCGTGGAAGGACAAGACCTACCGGCCCGGGCTGACCGGAGCGGGGACGTTCACGTACACGCCGGGCGCCGTGCCGACACCGACACCAACGCCGACACCGACGCCCACACCGACGCCGACACCGACGCCGACACCCACACCGACACCCACGCCGACGCCGACGCCGACGCCCACGCCGACGCCGACACCGACGCCCACGCCGACACCGACGCCGACGCCGACGCCGACACCGACGCCGACGCCAACGCCGACGCCGACACGCCGACGCCTCCGCCGCCCCCTCCGGGGCCCACCGCGTTGACCTTCGCCGGCAGCTCCGACACCGCGGGTACCACCGTGAACCGGTTGTCGGACTACTTCTCGCCGAGCTACGGGCTCGGGGTGGAGATCACCCTCACGACCGCCCTCAGTGACTCGGGCAACATCGGGGTCTTCTGCTCCGCGACCGGGGAGAACCACTTCGAGGGCGCGACGGTCGGGACGCATCGCTGGGGCCTGACCACCACCAGCGGCAACTGCTTCGTGTACTCATGGCGGAACTCGGTCTATCGGCCCGGCCTGACCGGCGCCGGCTCCTTCACCAGGACGGTCCCGGTCGCGCCGCCGCCGGCGTCGCCCGGCGCGGCACTGTCGTTCGCCGGGATCCCCGATACCCGACCCTCGGTCGCCAATCGCCTGAGCGGTCTCTTCACCCCTGGTGCTGGGACCACCGTCACGATCACGCTGACGGGCGCCCTCAACGACTCGGGCAACATCGGGGTGTTCTGCGTGGCCAGCGGCGAGAACCACTACGGCGCTGCGACGGTCGGAAGTCGGAGCTACACCATCACGTCGCCGGGGAGCTGCTTCATCTACTCGTGGCGAAGCAACCAGTTCCGGCCGTGGCTGACCGGCGCCGGGACGTTCACCTACTCGCCGTGACCGACGCCCGATGAGGCGCCGGGCCTGACGGCGGACCGATCTACCCGGCGCCCTCGGATGCCGACGGCACCTGCGCCAGCACGGACTGGATCGCCTGCACCGCGCCCATGAGGGCCGCGGACTCGGCCGGGATCACGATCTTCGTGTTCGGGCTCGCGGCGAACTTCGACAGCGTGTCCAGCTGGAGGATGGCGACCAGCGTCGGGTCCGGGTTCTGCGCGGTGATCGCGCTGTAGACCGTGGCGATCGCCTGCGCCCGGCCCTCGGCCTCGAGGATGGCGGCCTGGCGATTGCCCTCGGCGATCAGGATGGCGGCCTGCCGCTCGCCCTCGGCGTTCTTGATCGCCGCCTGCCGGTCGCCGTCGGCGACATTGACCGCCGACTGCTGGATGCCCTCGGACTGCAGGATCTTGGCGCGCTTCTCCTGGTCGGCCTGCTTCTGCAGCGCCAGCGCCTGGAGGATCTGCGGCGGCGGGGTGATCTCGACGATCTCGATGCGGTTGATGCGGATGCCCCACTTGTCCGTGACCGCTTCCATCTGCTGCTGGACGTCGATGTTGATCCGCTCGCGCTCGGACAGGGCCTGGTCGAGCGAGAGCGTGCCGATGACCGACCGCAGTGCGGTCCGGGCCAGGGCGTCGATCGCGACATCGAAATTCGAGATGCTGAAGAGCGCCTGCTTGGCGTCGACGATCTGGGTGAAGATCGTGGCGTTGACGGCCACGACCACGTTGTCCTTGGTGATGACCTCCTGGCGGTCGCCGGGCCGCGGGATCTCGCGCATGTCGACGAAGACGATCGCGTCGATGAACGGGGCGATGATCACCAGGCCAGGCTCGTGGATGCCGTGGAACTCCCCCAGCCGCTTGACGACGCCGACCGAGCCCTGCTGGACGAGGTTGACGGTCGAGCGCAGCAGGTAGATCGCGAAGATGAAGATGAGCAGGAGCGTGATGGCCGCGACGATCGCGGCGACGGTGGTGGGTTCCACGGTCAGGCCTCCGGGATCTGGGCCGGGGCGGGCGCCGAGCCGGCGGGACGGACGACGAGCGTCGTTCCGCGAACGGCGCTGATGACCACGGGGACGCCGCCATCGATCGTCTCGTGGGTATCGGTGAAGGCCATCCAGACCTCGCCGGAGAGCCGGACGTGACCCGGATGCAGCTCATCGCCGATCGCGTCGGTGGTCAGCGCGCGCTGGCCGACGAAGCCGCCGTAGGTCCCCGGGGCGATCGCGCCGGTCCCGTGCCGCTGGAGGCGGCGCCCGAGGATCGGCCGGACGAGCACCACGCCCGCGATCGCGACGGCCACGGCGACGACCGCCTGGATCCAGGCGGGGGAGTCAGGGAAGAAGAAGGCGAGCAGACCGGCCGCGGCCGCGCCGACGGCCAGGAAGATCGCGTAGAAGGTCGTGCTCGCCAGCTCCACGACGAGGAGCGCGATCGCGATCAGGAACCAGACCACGTGGACCGGCATGCATCGAGTGTAGGCCGTTCTCAGCAACCTGCACGACGGATCGGCGCCGCGCCGGCCGATCCCTCACATGGACGGGGTGTGGTCCGGGTCGAGGTACTTCGCCGGGTCGTCCTGGAAGTCGAGCATGCAGCCGCGGCCGCAGAACCAGTACGTGGTCCCGTCGTACTCCCACGACAGCTCGGAGGTGGTCGTGTCGACCTCCATGCCGCAGACGGGATCGATCGCGATGGCCATGGGACGCCTCCGGGGCTGCTCGGGTGGAGCGGTACTGGTGGGGAGTATAGGCGTCGAGCACGGCGATGGTCGACGCGGGCGTAGCATCCGCCGATGGGATCCACCGACATCGACGCCGCGCGGACCACCCTGCTCGCCGAGCGGGCGCGCCTGGTCGCGGAGGTCGGCGAGGCGATCGTGGCGCCCGAGCAGATGACCTACGGCTCGCAGGCCGCGGCCGCGAGCCAGGTCTTCGAGCAGCAGCGCGACCTCGCGCTGCGCGACCGCTCCACCGCCCAGCTCGCGCTGGTCGAGGCAGCGCTGGCGCGGCTCGACGACGGGTCGTTCGGGGCCTGCATCCGCTGCGGCAAGCCGATCGCCGCCGCACGGCTCGAGGCGCTGCCGTGGGCCGCCACCTGCATCGACTGCCAGCGCGACCTCGACCGGGGCGCCCGCTGATGGCCGACGCGCCGCTCGTCACCCTCGACGACATCCGGGCGGCCGCGGCGGTCCTGCGCGGCGTCTCGATCCGCACGCCGCTCGTGCCGTTCGGGCCGCCAGCGGACCGACGCTTCCTCAAGGCCGAGTCGCTGCAGCCGATCGGCGCCTTCAAGATCCGCGGCGCCTACGCGATGGTCTCGTCGCTGCCGGCCGCCGAGCGGGCGCGCGGCGTCATCACCTACTCGTCGGGGAACCACGCCCAGGGCGTCGCGCGGGCGGCCCGGCTCCTCGGCATCCCGGCCGTCGTCGTGATGCCGTCCGATGCCCCGGCCATCAAGCGCGAGCGCGTGGAGGCGGACGGCGCGGAGGTCATCGTCGTCGGCCCGGCGAGCGACGAGCGGCGGATCGTCGCCGAGCGGCTGGCCGCTCGAGCGGTCGCTGACCGTGATCCCGCCGTTCGACGACGACCGGATCATCGCAGGCCAGGGCACGATCGGCCTCGAGCTCCTCGAGGACCTGCCGGACCTGGCTGCCGTGCTCGTGCCGGTGGGCGGCGGCGGACTGGCGAGCGGGATCGCGACCGCGGTCAAGGCCCTGCGGCCGTCGGCCCGGGTGGTCGGCGTGGAACCGGAGCTCTCCGCCGACGCGCGCGACTCGCTGGCCCGCGGCGAGATCGTCGAGTGGCCGGCCGCCGACGTCTCGCGGACCATCGCCGACGGGACGCGGACCCAGGCCATCGGCGTCCGGACCTTCGCCCACCTGCGGGCGCACCTCGACGCGATCGTCACGGTCAGCGAGGCCGAGATCGCCGCCGGCGTCCGCCTCGCGGCCGAGCGGTCGCGGCTGGTCGCGGAGCCGTCGGGCGCCCTCTCGATCGCGGGCATGGTGTTCCGTGCCGAGGAGGCCGGCATCGCGGGCCTCGACGGGCCGGTGGTGGCCGTGGTCAGCGGCGGCAACGTCGACCCGGAGCGCTATCTCGAGTACCTGGCGGCACCGATCCCGGGAGGCTGACCCTACCCGGGTGTCTCGCCGCGCTCCCGGGCCAGCCGCTCGGCGAGCCGCTGCTCGCGGATGCGGATCTCGGCCATCTCGACCGCGGCGTAGCGGTCGGTCCGGGCGGTGTCGCGGGCATCGGTCCGGATCCAGCCCGCGACGATCGCCATGATCGCCGTGAGGAAGATCAGGTCGCCGATGAACCACATGAGGCCGGCGGCCAGTCGCTGGTCGTCCAGCGGCGTCGGCCCCCAGTCGCGGACGAGCGGTCTCGTAGTGCGGGTAGAGCACGCCCGAGGCGAAGAGGATCACGACCGCGAGGAAGGTGTTCTGCATCATCTGCATGAAGGTGTGCATGAGCCGTCCCGGATGGCCCATCCGCCATGGGGCGGGGTCGAGCGCCGACCGCCGGCCACCAGAAGAGGAGCGCGCTGGCGAGGAAGATGGCGTGCTCGACGGTATGCACGAACGGGTCCTCGAGGGCCGCGTTGAACAGCGGCGAGAAGTGCGAGACCCACATCACGACCGCGAAGATCAGCCAGGCGACCACGGGGAAGGCGAGCACGCGCATCACCCGCGAGTGGAGCACCGGGAGCACGAGGTCCTTGCGGGTCTTCGATGACGAGACGCGCAGGATCAGCGTGATCGGCGCGGCCAGCGCGATGAGCGGCGCCGCGACCAGCATCAGCAGGATGTGCTGGACCATGTGGACCGAGAAGAGCGTCGTGTCGTAGCGCTCGATGCCGGAGATCAGCGCGAACGCGAGCGCGAGCATCGCCGCCCCGAACGCGACCGACCGGCGGCGCGGCACGGGATTGCCCGGGTGGGCCGCGTTGACCCGCCGGACCGCCCACCACCACCAGGCCAGCGAGACCCCGATGGCGAGGGTGGGCAGCGGCTCCCAGGTCCAGCCGAGCAGCAGGTTCGCGAGCGTCGGCGGCTCGGCCGGGGCCGTTCCGTGGGCGGCGACCGACGGGGCGGCGACGAGCCAGATGACGAGCGGGCCGGCGACCCAGCCGGCACGCGCGAAGACCGATCGACGGCGCATCGCCGCATCGTCGCACGAACCGTCGCGGACCGACGGCGGACGGCCCGGCGGGCGACGCCACGCGAACGTCACGCTCGCGCTCCCGCTATCATGGCCTCGGTCCGTCCTCGGGCCGATCGAGACCCTGCTCCTGACGGCGAGGCGCTCCGACCGAGCGTCCCGTGTGACTCCGCTGAGGACCCTGGATGTCGAGCACCCGAAGCGCGCGCCCCACCGCCTCGATCCTCGCGACCGTGCTCGTCGCCTTCGGCGTGGCCCTTCTGCTCGTTCTCGCCATCGTCAGCGGCGCCGGCGACCGGATCGTCACGAGCCTGTTCCCACCCGTCGCGGTGACCGAGCAGGGTGCGCACATCCGGGACCTGTACACCTTCGTCTTCCTCATCGCCACGATCATCTTCTTCATCGTCGAAGGGTTGATCGTCTACACGGTCCTGCGCTACCGCCGCAAGCCGGGTGATGACAGCCTTCCCGCCCAGACGCACGGCAACGCCATCGCCGAGCTGGTCTGGACCGTCGTCCCCACGATCGTCGTGGCGGTCCTGTTCGTGGTCTCCTGGCAGACGCTCAATGTCGTCGACACCAAGACCTCCCAGCCGGATCTCAAGATCCGGGCGGTCGCCGGGCAGTTCCAGTGGCAGTTCGACTACATGCCGGACACCTACACCACGGTCAAGGACGCGAACGGGAATGTCCCGCCGGCACCGGATCCGCTGTTCAGCCAGTTCGTCCCGACCGGCGCTGACGGCGGTCTCGTCGTCCCGACCGGGCGCACCGTCCAGCTCTACCTGACCAGCCACGACGTCATCCACGCCTTCTACGTCCCGCAGTTCCTGTTCAAGCGCGACGTGGTCCCGGGCCGGATCAACCAGTTCGACTTCAAGGTCGACGACAAGGACGCCAACCAGACCTTCCGCGGGCAGTGCGCCGAGCTGTGCGGCACCGGCCACGCGATCATGCTGTTCGACGTGCACGCGCTGTCCGGCTCCGACTTCGACCGGTGGCTGGCCGACCAGACGGCACCGAAGCCCTCGCCCTCCGCGGCCCCGTCAGCGAGCGCCGGCGCCGGCGGCGGACCGGCCGCACCGCCGGTCGACCGTGGACATCGTGGCCCAGAACATCGCGTTCACGACCCCGAACGTGTCGGCGCCGGCCAACGCGCCGATCACCATCAAGTTCGACAACCAGGACGCGGCCGTGCCGCACAACGTCAAGATCTTCAAGGACTCGATCGGCGGCCAGGTCGTCTTCGAGGGCAAGGTCTTCCCCGGGGTCGCCACCGAGAACTACGAGGTCGGTCCGCTGCCGGCGGGCACGTACCCCTTCGAGTGCTTCGTCCACCAGACCATGACCGGCACCCTGACGGTGAAGTAAAGGAACCCGATGGCAACGACCACGTTGACGCCGGCCGCCACGACGTACCGGAGCAGCCTGTACGAATGGATCACGACGACCGATCACAAGAAGATCGGGATCATGTACGTGATCAACTCGTTCGTGTTCTTCTTCATCGGCGGCGTCCTGGCGCTCGGCGTCCGCTCCGAGCTCGCGTTCCCGGGCCTGCAGCTCGTCACCGATCTCGGCTACAACGAGCTGTTCTCGATGCACGCCACGTTCATGATCTTCCTGTTCGTGATCCCGATGCTGGCGGGCTTCGGGAACTACGTCGTGCCGCTCCAGATCGGCGCCCCGGACATGGCGTTCCCGCGGATCAACGCCCTCTCCCTGTGGATGCTGCCGCTGGCCGGCGTGCTCCTGCTCGCCGGGTTCGTCACGGGCGGCACCGCGGCCGCCGGCTGGACCAGCTATCCGCCGCTGTCGGAGGACCATGCCCTGGCCGCCACGGGGGCCGGCCAGGACCTCTGGATCGTCGCGCTGATCCTGATCGGGACCAGCTCGATCCTCGGCGCCATCAACTTCCTCGTGACGATCTTCAAGATGCGTGCCCCGGGCATGACGCTCTTCCGCATGCCGATCATGGTCTGGACCGTGCTGGTCACCTCGGTGCTGGTGATGATGGCCACGCCGGTCATCACCAGCGCGCTGATCATGCTGTTCATCGACCGGAACCTCGGCGGAGCCTTCTTCGACCCGCGCAACGGCGGTGACCCGATCCTCTACCAGAACGTGTTCTGGTTCTACTCCCACCCCGCGGTCTACGTCATGGTCCTGCCGGCGATGGGGATGATCAGCGAGATCCTGCCGGTGTTCAGCCGCAAGCCGCTCTTCGGCTACAAGGCGTTCATCTTCGCGACGGCCGGCATCGGCGCCCTCGGGTTCTCCGTGTGGGCCCACCACATGTTCACGACCGGCGCGGTCTTCCTGCCGTTCTTCAGCCTGATGACCTTCCTCATCGCGGTCCCGACCGGGGTGAAGATGTTCAACTGGATCTTCACGATGTGGCGCGGCCAGCTGATGCTGCGGACGCCGCTGCTCTTCGCCCTCGGGTTCCTGACGATGTTCCTCATCGGCGGCATCAACGGGGCGTTCAGCGCCGCCGTGCCCGTGGACTTCGCCCTCCACGACACCTACTGGGTGGTCGCGCACCTGCACTACGTCCTGTTCGGCGGCTCGGTCTTCGGGATCATGGCCGGCCTCTATTACTGGTTCCCGAAGATGACCGGGCGGATGCTGAACGAGACCCTGGGCAGGGTGCAGTTCGTGCTGATGTTCATCGGCTTCAACATGACGTTCTTCCCGATGCACGAGCTCGGGCTGGCCGGCATGCCGCGGCGGATCGCCGACTACTCGTCGGCCACGGGCTGGCAGGACCTCAACCTCGTGGCGACGATCGGCGGGTTCACGATCGCGCTGTCGATGCTGCCGCTCCTCTGGAACATCTTCATCTCGCTGCGCAGCGGCAAGCCCGCCGGCGACGACCCCTGGGAGGGCAACACGCTCGAGTGGGCGACCAGCTCGCCGCCGCCCGCCTACAACTTCGACCACCTGCCGGACATCCGCTCAGAGCGCCCGCTCTTCGACGCGCGCCACCCCCAGACCAGCGGCCACTGAGCGGACGATGACGAGCGACGCGCACGCCATCACCACCGTGGTCGACTCGACCCCGGAAGGCGACCACCGGTTCGGCGGTCTGGACCACGATGTCAGCGGCGGCATCAGCAACGTGGTCCTCGGGATGCTGCTGTTCATCACCTCGGAGGTGATGTTCTTCTCAGGTCTCTTCGCCGCCTACTTCAACGTCCGGGCCAATGCCCACCAGTGGCCGCCCATCGACCCGGCGACCGGCGCGGCCTTCCACGTCGACATGCTGCCGCTCGTCCTGCCGGCGACGATCCTGCTGATCATCTCGTCGTTCACCTGCCAGTTCGGCGTGTGGGCGATCCGGCGCAACGACCGCACCGCGTTCCTCCGCTTCTTCGCCGTGACGGTGGCGATCGGCGGCATCTTCCTCGTGATGCAGCTGACGGACTACGCGCTGCTCGGCCAGGAGGGCGTGACGCTGACGTCGGGGACGTTCGGGACCACGTACTTCACGCTCACCGGGTTCCACGGCGCCCACGTCTTCGGCGGCGTGATCATGCTGAGCGTGGTGCTCTACCGCGGGATCGCGGGCCAGTTCTCCCCGAAGCACCACGACGCCGTGGAAGCCGCCTCGCTGTACTGGCATTTCGTCGACGTGGTCTGGATCCTGCTGTTCTCGCTGCTGTACATCCTGCCCGGCAACGCGCCGCACTGAGGAGAGGGCGCCATGCATCCGCTCCGACACCCGCGCAACTCGATCTTCGTCGGCCTGGTCTTCGTGATCATCGCCATCATCTACTGGGCGGTCCCGACGATCGGCGGCTGGCACGTCGACTACGCCGGCGTGACGATGCTGCTCTTCCTCGGGGTCGCGATGAGCATCATGGCCTACGTCCTCATCGCCGGTTCCCACGAGTGACCTGCTCGAACCCCGTCTCGCGGGGCTGACCCTTGGCCGAGATGCTCCAGTCGATCTGGAACTGGTTCCTGGATCTGACCAGCAAGCTGGTGATCCCGGACTGGGGCGGCCTGATCCTGCTGCTCCCGGTCGGCGTGATGGCGGTCGTCATCATCTGGCTGATCTACACCGTCCGACGGCTGCGCGGCGCCCCGCCCGCCCGCCGCGGCAAGATGCCGGTCCCGCCGAAGACGCCGGCCGGGATCCACATGCCCGGGCCGTCGTTCGCGCCGTTCTTCGCCGCGGTCGGGACGTTCCTGCTCTTCCTCGGCGTCGTCTTCCCCGGCCCGATCCTCTGGCTGGGCATCCTGGCGCTGGTCCTGACCCTGCTCTACTGGCTCCGCGAGTCGATCCGCCTCTACGAGCACGACGTGGAGGAGACGGTCCCGGAGCTCCCCGCGGTGGTCCACGACGGCCCGCCGCCCGGCGTCCACATGCCCGGACCGTCGTTCCGGCCGATCATCGGCGCCCTCGGGATGATGATCCTCATGTTCGGGCTCGTCTTCGGCGGCTGGCTGCTGCTGGCCGGGGTCTTCGCGCTGATCCTGACGCTCGTCCCGTGGCTCTTCGACGCGACCGCCGAGTACCGCCGGACGGTCGAGGCGGACCGGACCGGCCACCTCGAGAACGGCCCGCCTCCGCGCGTCCCGCGGCTCATGGTCACCGCCCTGACGGTGCTGTTCGTCGGCGGGGTGCTGTTCCAGACCGGGATCCTGCCGCCGGGCACCGCGAGCGCCGGTGGCGGGACGCCGTCCGGATCTCCCGCACCGTCCGGGCCGGTGCCGTCGGGCGCTCCCCCGCCCAGCGCCGGCCCCGCCAGCCCGGCTCCGACCGGTGACGTGGCGATCACCGCCAAGGGCATCGCGTTCGCCCAGTCGAGCGTGACCGGTCCGGGCGGCAAGCCGTTCACCGTCGTCTTCGACAACGAGGACGCGGGCATCGACCACAACATCGAGTTCAAGGATGCATCGGGCGCCAGCGTCTGGCAGGGCGAGCCGATCAAGGGCGTCAAGACCGTGGTCTACGACGTCCCGTCGCTGCCGGCAGGCTCGTACACGTTCGTCTGCACGATCCATTCGAACATGACGGGCACCGCCACGCTGCAGTAGGCCGGGTCCGCCACGCCACGTCGACCGATCCTGCTCGCCCTTGCCATCGCCGTGGTCACGACCGTGGGCGTCGTGCTGGTCGCCGGCTCGATCCGGGGCGGGCCCAAGGCGGCGGTCGACCAGCCGGCACCGCCCGTCGTCGGCGTCACCCTCGACGGGGCGGCGTTCGACCTGGCGTCCCTCCGCGGCCATCCGGTCGTCATCAACTTCTGGGGACCGTCCTGCGTCCCGTGCCGGGACGAGTTCCCGCTGCTCCAGGCGAAGCTGGCCGAGCACGCCGCCGACGGGTTCGACGGTCGTGGGCGTCCTCACCGACGACCCGGTCGTCCCCGCCAAGGAGTTCGTGGCCAAGTACGGCGCGACGTGGCCGACCGTCGTCGACCCCGACAAGTCGCTCAAGGCGGCCTACCGCGTCGCCGGGCGACCGCAGAGCTACTTCGTGGACGGGTCCGGCGTCATCCGGTCGATCCAGATCGGCGAGCTGACGGACGCGGACTTCGAACGCCAGTACGCGCGGATCGTGCCGTGACCGCCGCCATCGAGGTCGATGGCCTGGTCAAGCGGTATGGCGATCGAGCGGTGGTCGACGGCGTCTCGCTCCAGGTCGACGGCCGGCGAGATCGTCGCGCTCCTGGGGCCGAATGGCGCGGGCAAGACGACGACCGTCGAGATCGTCGAGGGCTACCGACGGGCGGATGGCGGCAGCGCCCGGGTGCTCGGGCTGGACCCCGCGGCCGGCGGCCGCGAGCTGCGCGCCCGGGTCGGGCTGATGCTCCAGGGCGGCGGCATCGACATGCGCGCCCGGCCCCGCGAGACCCTCCGCCAGTACGCCGCGTTCCACGCGGACGCGCGCGATCCCGAGGAGCTGCTGGACCTGGTCGGGCTCCGGGACGCCGCCGACACCCGGTACCGGCGGCTGTCGGGCGGCGAGCGGCAGCGGCTCGGCCTCGCACTGGCGCTGGTCGGGCGGCCGGAGGTCGTGGTCCTGGACGAGCCGACCGCCGGGATGGACCCCGAGGGCCGGGCCGCGACCCGCCGGATCGTCGCCGACCTGCGGGCATCCGGGGTCGCGATCCTGCTCACCAGCCACGACCTCGCCGACGTCGAGCGGCTCGCGGACCGGATCGCGATCCTCGTCGACGGCCGGATCGTCGCCGCGGGCACGCCCGCCGAGCTCGCCGCGGGGATGCATCCGCGGCTGCGACTGCGCTTCGAGCGCCCGCTGACGCCCGCGCAGGTGGCCGCGATGGCGGCGACGACACCCGCGGGGGCGACCGTCCTCGTCGAGGAGGACTGGTACGCCATCGCCGGCGTGCCACCGACCCCGGCACCTGACCGCGGCGATCGCGGCGTGGGCCGCGGCGGAGGGCGCTGCTCGTCGTCGAATCGCGCTCGGTCGGCGGCTCGCTCGAGGACGCCTACCTCGCCCTGGTCGGCGCGGCATGGCGGCGTGCCATGAGCGGCGCGGCGAGCTGGCCGCGGGCCACCCTGGCCCAGGTCCGGATGGAGGCGCGGCTGACCTCGCGCCGGGGCGAGAACCTGCTCGCGCTCATCGGGATCCCGGTGGCGGTGCTGCTCTTCTTCGGCTCGGTCGAGCTCGTGCCGGTCCCCGCGGGCCAGGCGCGCATCGACGTCCTGCTGCCCGGCACGCTGGCCCTCGCGGTCATCGCCGCAGGCCTGGTCAACCTTGGCGATCGCGACGGCCTACGAGCGCTCGTACGGCGTCCTCAAGCGGCTCGGCGGCTCGCCACTCGGGCGGACCGGGCTGATCGCCGCGAAGCTCGCGACGATCCTCGCGATCGAGGTCGTCGTCGTGCTCGTGCTCATGGGCATCGCCGCGATCGTCTTCGGCTGGCGTCCCGGGCCGGGCGTCTCGTGGCCGCTGTTCGCGCTCGTCCTGCTCGTCGGGACGGCCGCGTTCGCGGGGCTGGGCCTCGCGATGGCCGGCACGCTGCGGGCTGAGGCCACGCTGACCCTGGCCAACGCCCTGTTCATCGGCTGCCTGCTGCTCGGCGGGGTCGTGATCCCGCTCGACCACCTGCCGGCACCGCTGGCGACCATCGGCGGGCTGCTCCCGGCGGGAGCCCTCGTCGAGGCGTTCCGAGTCGCCCTTGGCGGCACGGGTGAGGCCGGCCCCGCGCTCATCGTCGTCGGCGCCTGGGCCGTCGCGGCGCGATCGGCGTCGCGGTCCGGTGGTTCCGGTGGGAGTGAGCCGGGCTTGCGGGGACCGCCACCGGCTCGCCTATCATCGCGCGATGCACCGACGACGCTCGACCGCCATTCCCGCCCTGCTGGCCGTCGTGGCCATGCTCGGCGCCTGGGCCGTCGCGCCGCTGACCGTCCTCGCCGACGCGTACGACGACGCCTGCGCGAGCCCGACCACGACGATCGGCGCGAGCTCGACGACGGCCATCGACGTCACGTCGACCAGCGTCGTCCTGATCGCCGCCGGCACCTTCCAGGGCGGCATCAACAGCTGGGCGAGCGGCGGGGTCATCTGCGTCGCGACCGGCGCCACCTTCCAGCCCCCGTACATGAACAACGCGGCCGGCGCGCTGTACAACCGCGGCCACGTGGTGATGCCCGGGACATCGGTCCAGGGCGGCTTCACCTACGACAACTTCGGCCTGGCCGACTTCCCGAACGGGTTCAACACCAACGGCCCCGGCGACGCTCACCAACCACGTCGGCGCCACCTGGACGATGCCCAACGGGTTCAACACGTCGGCGACCTTCATCAACGACGGCACGGCCACGATCTCGAATGGGTTCAACCAGAACAGCGGCGGCGTCGTCCAGAACGGCGGGACGCTGACGATCAACGGGTCGACGAACCTCAACGGCGGCGTCCTGAACACGGGGACCCTCGACTTCGCCGGGAGCGTGAACCTCAACGGCGGCTCGCTGCTCGGCAACGCGTGCGTCATGCGGGTCCGCAACGGCCTCAACAACGGCTCCCAGATGCTCAATGGCGGATGGATCCAGTTCGACCCGGGGACGACCTGGCAGAACAACGGCTCGTTCCTCCAGGGGATCGTCGGCATCACCACCGGCGCGAACATGACGAACAGCGGCTCGGTGACCGGCTTCGGCGAGTTCTCCTTCACCGGCACGACCGTCACGCAGAACGTCTTCAGCGGGCTGTCCGCCGCGCAGCCGATCGTCTTCGACGACACGTCGCCCACGGGCGGCCAGATCTTCGACACGCAGAACGGCACCGTCACGAACGTCGTCGCCGGGCCGGTGACGAGGTCCGGTCTGGCCGACCTGCCGTTCGGCTGCGGCACGGTCCCCCCGGCCACCGCCGATGTGTCGGTCGTGCAGGTCGGACCGGCGGTCGTGGCCCCCGGCGGGACCATCACCTACACGATCGTCGCGGTCAACCGCGGGCCGACCACCGCGACCGGCGTCGTCGTGACGGAGGCCCTGCCACCGGCGCTCGGCGGCGTGGCGGCCGACAACGGCGGGGTGGTCGCCGGCGGTGCGGTCACCTGGACGGTCGGCTCGCTGACGCCGGGCGCGACCCGGATCTTCACGGTCACCGGGACCGCTCCCGCATCGGGCACGCTCGTGGCCGTCGTGTCCGCGACCTCGACCTCGGTCGACGGCCGGCCCGGCAACAACGACGGCTCGAGCCCGAACGCCATCGTCACCACCGTGGTCGATGCGGCCCCGCCGGCCAACCAGCCGCCGGTCGTCGACGACGTGAGTTTGGACTGGATCCCGACGGCGCGGCTGACCGGACTCGTCCCGATGAGCGATCCCGATGCCGGCCAGGTCGTCACCGCGTCGCTGACGACGCCGCCCGCGCACGGGACGGCGACCGTCGGGCCGGACGGCTCGTTCGAATGGGTGCCCATGGGCGCGTTCACGGGCATCGACACGTTCGTCGTGACCGGCTGCGACAACGGCAGCCCCGAGCCTGTGCGACACCGGCACCGTCACGATCACCATCGACCCGCTCCCCGCCGACGACACGGCCATGACCACCGACGGCGTTCCCGTCAACGTGGACGTCGCCGCCAACGATCTCGGCGACACCGGGCCCCCGACGGTCGTGAGCGCGCCGGCGAACGGGACGACGACGGTCAAGGTCGACGGCTCGATCACCTACTTGCCGACGCCCGGGCTTCATCGGCACGGACAAGTTCGACTACGAGGTCTGCAGCACGGTCTCACCGACGATCTGCGGACAGGCGGCGGTCTCGATCGAGGTCGGCGCGGCGCCGAACCAGCCGCCGTCCGTCGGGGACGCCGCCGCGGCCACCACCGCGACCGTCCCGGCGGCCGGGACCGTGTCGCGTCAGCGACCCCGACCCGGGCCAGACGGTGACCATGTTCGTGGCCGTCGCGCCGACGAACGGCACGGCCACCGTCGCCGATAGCGGCGCGTTCATCTACACGCCCTCCGGCCCGTTCACCGGGATCGACACGTTCGTGGTCGTCGGCTGCGACGACGGCGACCCGAGCCTCTGCGACAGCGGCCACGTCACGGTGACGGTCAGCCCGCTCGCCGGGGACGACACCGCGTCGACCACGGACGGGGTCCCGGTCAACGTGGTCGTCACGGCCAACGACCTGGGTACGGTCGGTGCGCCGCACGGTCGTCAGCGGGCCCACGAACGGGACGCGCCACGGTCGAGGCCGACGGCACGATCACGTATGCGCCGACACCCGGCTTCACCGGCACGGACACCTTCGACTACCGGATCTGCAGCACGGTCTCGCCGACGGTCTGCGCGACCGCGACGGTCACGATCGACGTGGCCGCGACGCCGAACCAGCCGCCGGTCGTGGGCGATGCGAGCGCGGCGACGACGGCCACGGTCCAGGCGACGGAAACGTGACCGTCAGCGACCCGGATGCCGGCCAAACGGTCACGATGACGGTATCGACAGCCGCGATCAACGGGACGGCCACGGTCGACGACAGCGGGGCGTTCACGTACACGCCCACCGGCACGTTCACCGGCATCGACACGTTCGCCGTCCGGGGCTGCGATGACGGGACGCCCAGCCTGTGCGACACCGGGGTCGTCACGGTGACCGAGGCAGCCCCGTCGCCGGCGCTGACGCGGCATCGACGACGGACGGGGTCCCGGTCAACGTCGACATCGCGGCCAACGACCTCGGCGACACAGGGGCCCCCACCGTGGTGAGCGGCCCGTCGAACGGGATCGCCACGGTCGAGGCCCTGACGGCACCATCACCTACGCGCCGACCCCTGGCTTCACGGGGACGGACACCTTCGACTACCAGGTCTGCAGCACCGTCTCGCCCAGCGTCTGCGCGACGGCGACGGTGACGATCGACGTGGCGGCGACGCCCAACCAGCCGCCGGTCGTCGGCGACGGCGCGGCGACCACGACCGCGACCGTCCAAGCGACCGGGAACGTGACGGTCAGCGACCCCGATGCCGGGCAGACCGTGACGATGACCGTGTCGGTCGCCGCGCTCAACGGCGTCGGCACGGTCGACGACACGGGTGCCTTCACGTACGCGCCGATCGGCACGTTCACCGGCATCGACACCTTCACGGTCCAGGGCTGCGACGACGGGACGCCGGGCCTCTGCGACACCGGGGTCGTCACGGTGACGGTCAGCCCGGTGGCCGGCGACGACGCGGCCACGACCACGGACGGGGTCGCCGTGAACGTCGACATCGCCGGCCAATGACCTGCGGCACGGTCGGTGCCGCCGACCGTCGTGAGCGGCCCGGGAACGGGACGCGACGGTCGAGGCCGACGGTTCGATCACCTATGCCCCGACGCCGGGCTTCACCGGCACGGACAGCGTTCGACTACCAGATCTGCAGCACGGTCTCGCCGACCGTGTGCGCGACGGCGACGGTCACGGTCGACGTCGCCGCCGCGCCGAACCAGCCGCCGGTCGTCGGCGACGGTGCCGCGGCCACGACCGCGACCGTCCCGGCGACGGGGTCCGTCACGGTCAGCGACCCGGACGCCGGGCAGACCGTCACGCTGACCGTGACCGTCGCGCCGACGAACGGCACGGCCACGGTCGACGCCGCGGGCGCCTTCACGTACACGCCGACCGGCACGTTCACCGGCACGGACACGTTCACCGTCCAGGGCTGCGACGACGGCACGCCCAGCCTGTGCGACACCGGCACCGTGACGGTGGCGGTCAGCCCGCTCGCGGTCGACGACGCCGCGACGACGACCGACGGCACGCCGGTCGAGGTGGACGTCGAGGCCAATGACGTCGGCGACGCCCTCGCGCCGACGATCGTGACCCCGCCGACGAATGGCACCGCGGTGGTCGGCTCGATCATCTACACGCCGAACCCCGGGTTCGCCGGCACCGACCAGGTCACGTATCGGATCTGCAGCCCGAACGACGGGACGCTCTGCGCGACCGCGGTGCTGACGATCACGGTCACGGCCGCCGCACCGACGCCGGTCCCGACCGCCACCCCGCCCCCGACCGACGCGGCACGAGACCCCTTCCGGTCCGTGCCGGGCGGCGCGGCCTCGTCGCGGCGTGCGCAGTCCTCGCCGCGGCGATCGTCACCGCCGGCGCCGTCGCCTATCCGCCGCCGGACCGGGGTCCGCTGACCACGCGTTGAACGTTCCGACCCAGCCGCCGACTCATAGGGGTGATCGCGCCAACCGGCGCGGTCACCGAGGGAGAGACGGTGCGAGACCTCGTCGAGCGAGCCCAGGGTGGCGATCGCGATGCCTTCGCGGCGCTGGTCGCCATGACCAGCGACCGGATGTATGGCCTCGCCGTCCGGATCCTGCGCGACACGGACCTCGCGGAGGACGCCCTGCAGGGCGCCCTCATCTCCGTCTGGCGCCAGCTCCCGACGTTGCGGGACCCCGATCGTTTCGACGCCTGGGTCCAGCGCCTGCTCGTCCACCAGTGCTACGCCGAGGCCAGGCATCGGCGCTCGTGGGGCGGCGAACGTCCGTGTCCTGCCGGTCGACGGGCCGGCGGCTCCGGAATAGCCTCCTCTCGGTCATCGACCGCGATATCGCTCGATCGGGCGTTCCGTCGGTTGACGTCGAGCAGCGCGCCGTCTTGGTCCTGCACCACCGCATGGGCCTGCCGCTCGCCGATCGCCGACACGCTCGGCATCCCGGCCGGCACAGCCAGTCGCGACTCCACTATGCGACCCGGGTCCTGCGTGCGGCCGTCGAGGCCGACGCGCTCGAGGTCGCTCCCGAAGGGCGGATGGCATGACCACCGAGCGTGATTTCGACCGACTCGCCGAGCCTGGCTCGAGCTTGCCCCCGACGAGGCTCCCGATCGCGTGATCGCCGCCGTCCTCCAGGCCGCCGAGACGACACCGCAGGTGCGGCCGTCCCGCTGGCCCATCTGGAGGTCCTTCCACATGACTCGCCTGCCCATCATCGCCACGGTCGTGGCGACCCTCGTCGTCGTCATCGGCGGCGGGATGCTCTTCCTGAAGTCGAATGATCGTGGCTTCGGAGCGCCGATACCCTCGCCGACGCCGTCTGCGGCGCCGACCGCTGCACCGGCATCGTTTGCCGAATCCCTTCGAGCGACGTGGGTGGCCGATGGCAATTCCCTCTCCGGCGCCGGCGCCAACGGCGCGAGGATGCGGCTCGTCGTGATCCCGGCCGGGGACAAGCTCTGGATGCCGACCGATCAAGCGGGGACGACGGCGCTGGATAGCGACCCGATCGAGTCGACCGCCGACCAGATGACGGTGGCAACGTCTCTCGCCGATACCGGCTGCGCTGTCGGCGATCAGGGTCGGTACGGATGGGCGCTGTCCGCCGACGGCGTCGAGCTCACGCTCACGTCGATCGACGACGCGTGCGCGCACGATCGGCCGCCATCGCCCGGACCTGGTCCGAACTCTCGAGGGCAGGACGAACGGTGGGTCCGGGGTCGCGGCGGCCTTCGACCCGGCGTTCCGGATCACGCTACCGGGCGCCTCGTTCGACGGCAGCGCCGATCCGGATGCGATGGACGTCACGAGTTCGGCGCTCGATCGCGAACTCATCGCGGTCAAGGATCCGATGGGATCGACCGATCCGTGCGCGGCGGACGGCGGCGCGAAGAAGCCGATCGCCAAGGGGATGGACGCGTTCGTGGCGTACATGCGCACGTTGCCCGGCGCGACGGTCCAGACGGAGGATCTCACGATCGACGGCCATCGTGCGGTGCGTCTCGCGGTGCCGGTCGGCAGCAGCACGCTGGATTGTCCGACCGGGAGGATCGACGAATGGACCACGAAGGAATCGAGCAGCAACGGCTGGTGGCTCATCCGGCCCGGCAACACGGACTTCCTCTACCTCGTGGACCTGCCGGACGCGACGTATCTCCTCCAGTACCTGGGAACCAGCGTGACGAAGGCCGAAGAGGAGCAGGTGCTCTCGACGGTGCACTTCCTCGACAACCTCGCGGCGAAGCCGTGGAGCTGACCCGAGCGCCGGCTTCGGCCGGCATCGATCCTTGCAGGGCGCCCTCGGACCGGGGGCGCCCGCGTGGTTCCTAGGGGAACAATTCGCGGGACGCCGTCGCCATACCCTGTGAGCGCGACCAGAGGGTCGCGCCGCATCCGTCGCGCTTCGTCGACGGCGCCGCGGCCGCGATGCCCGTCGTCGAGAGCCTCACCTTCCGCTAGGGCAGCCGCGCAGCGTCCTCGCGACCACGAGACCCCGGGCCACGGCCCGGGGTCTCGGCCCGTCTGCAAGAACCGAAACTGCGGCACGGACGCCATACCCTAGTGAGCACGACCTCCAGGCCGTGCCGAAGCCGAGGCGACCGTGGACCAGCGTGGACTCGTCGAGCGAGCGGGGCGAGGCGATCATGACGCCTTCGCCGAACTCGCCCGCGGGGCCGTCACGCGGCTGGACCAGGCCGCCCGTCTCGTCCTCCGGGATCCGGAGCTGGCCCGCGACGCGGTCCAGGAGGCGCTCATCCGAGCCTGGCGCGACCTGCCGAGGTTGCGTGACCCCGACCGTTTCGATGCCTGGCTCTACCGCCTGACCATCAACTCGTGCCTCGACCAGGCGCGTCGTCGACGACGCCGCCCGATCGAGGTCGAGCTCACGCCGATCGACATGCCGGCCGCGTCCGACCTGTCCGGCGCGATCGCCGACCGCGAGATCGTCGATGCCGCCATGCGACGGCTCGACGACGCGGGCCGCGCGATCGTCGTCCTGCACTACTTCCTGGGGTTGCCGCTGACCGATGTCGCGAGCACCCTGGGCATCCCCATCGGCACCGTGAAGTCGCGGCTCCATCGCGCCCTGGGCGAGATGCGGATCGCGGTCGGCGCGGAGCCACCCACCCCAGCGCCGGTCAAGGGAGGGCAGGTCGCATGACGACCCCGGAGCGCCTCGAGCGCAGCCTCCCGTCCATCCTGGGCGACCTGGCGATGGGCCCCACCCCCGACTACATCGACGACGTCCTGGGCACCACCGCCCGCAAGCGGCAGCGCCCCGCCTGGACGTTCCCCGAAAGGTGGCTCCCCATGGCTGACATCACCACTCGCCAGGCGATCGTGCCACGAGCGCCGTTCCGCGCGATCGGCGTGGCGCTGGTCATCCTCGCCCTCATCGTGGCGGCGGCCCTCGTCTACGTCGGCTCGCGCCATACCCGGCTTCCGGCGCCGTTCGGACCGGCTGGCAACGGCTTCATCCCCTATGTCTCGGGCGGCGACATCTACGTCGGCGATCCAACGGCCGGTACGACCCGGCTCCTGGTCGGAGGGCCCGAGCAGGACGGCAATCCACAGACGTCTCCTGACGGCACGCGTGTCGCCTTCTACCGCGTCGCCGCCGGTGCGTCGGGAGCGAACCCCATCGACCTCTACGTCGTGAACGCGGACGGGTCGGGGCTCCGGCGGATCACGCCATCCACTCTGCCGGATTGGCGTTTCGTCTCCTGGATGCCCGACGGGCGGGACATCGCCGTCGCCCACCCCACCGAGTACTCGGGTGAACGGGTGCGCCACGACCTTCTGTTTCGCCGATCAGCTCGACCTGTTCGACGCGACCGGAAGCGGCTCGGTCGTCACCCTCGCGAGAGCGACCAAGATCGACGCCTTCAGTTTTCGGCCGCCCGATGGCCGCGAGATCCTGATCAGCGGGCAGATCAACGGCAGCTACGGCCTCTACGTCACGGACGCGGATGGGACCAACCTCCATCCGGTGATGCTGGCGACGGACCCCGGGAGCCCCGAGTTCTGGGGCGGCTCGGCCTTCGCCGCCGACGGCGACCGGATCTTCTACTCGCGCCCCTATGAGGTCGCATCGGCGATAGGGACGTGCTGCGACCTCTGGGTCATGAACGCCGACGGCAGCGATCCCCATCAATTCATCCCCAACCAGGGCACGGCCTGGAACGGCGGGCCGGTGGTATCGCCCGACGGGACCAAGGTCGCCTTCTGGAACGGCTCCATCGCGGTCGCACGCGCGGACGGCACCGGAACGTTCATCAAGACCGGACCGGCGCTCTCGAACCCGGCACCCTTCGTCTGGGCGCCTGACTCGTCGAAGATCCTGATGCACACGGGCGACAGCTCGAGTCCGAATGGCTACCTCCTCGATCCCGAGGGCGGCCCATGGACGACGCTCCCTTGGGCGTCGGACGGGGATATCGACTGGCAGCGGATCGCGCCACCAGGCTGACTCCACTCGCAGCGAACCTCGGCCCGGAAGGGATCTGGGAACCTTCCGGGCCGACGCCAGCGCCGTAGGCTAATGAGCGCGACCACGTGGTCGCGCCGCTAGCCGAGAGGCGATCGTGGACCAGGACGGACTCGTCGTACGAGCGCGGCAAGGCGACCGGCAAGCCTTCGCCGAGCTCGTCCGCGCGTCCGGTGCGCGCCTGGACGCCACCGCTCGCCTCATCCTCCGCGACCCGGAACTGGCCCAGGACGCCGTCCAGGAGACCTTGATCCGGGCCTGGCGCGGCCTGCCGGGGCTGCGCGATCCCGCGACGTTCGACCACTGGCTGCACAGCCTCGTGGCGCACGCCTGCATCGACCTCCTGCGCAAGCGCAAGCGGCGCGTCATCGAGGTCGAGCTCACCGAGATCCACGACCCGCCGGGCGTCGACGGCGTCGGGCAGATCGCCGAACGCGACCTGCTCGACCGGGCCCTGGCCCGGCTCGATCCCGAATCCCGTGCCGTCGTCGTCCTGCATCTCTATCTCGACCAGCCGCTCCCCCAGGTCGCCGCGATGCTGGGCATCCCGATCGGGACGGCGAAGTCGCGCCTCCATCGATCGCTCGGATCGATGCGGTCCGCCGCGTCGATCGAGTCGGTCACGTCCGCCGGAGCGGTCACGCTGGGAGGGCCGGTCGCATGACCATGGATCGATCCTCTCGCGCAGACCGTGTCCTGGTCGGGCTCTTCGATGAGCTCGCGGACGCTCGCACCCCTGACTACCTCGAGGCCGCCATCGAGCGCGCCTCGTCCCGCCGCCAGCGTCCCGCGTGGACGCTGCCCGAAAGGTGGTTCCCCATGGCTGAGACCGTCAGCCGTCCCGCGTTCGCGCCACGTGTCCCGTGGCGAGCGATCGGGATGGCGCTGGTCATCCTCGCCTTGCTCATCGTTGCTGCGGTGTTCGTCGGCTCGCGCCAGCACAGGCCAGCGCCGCCATTCGGCCCGGCTGCGAACGGCTTGATCGCCTATTCCAATGGTGGCGACATCTCTACCCTGGACCCGAGAAGCGGCCAGACGACCGTCGTCGTCGCGGGAACGTCGGAGGATTCCGATCCCGCCTATTCGCCGGACGGCCTCAGCTTGGCGTTCCTCCGCACGAGCGTCGGTTCGCCGAGCGCGGCGAAGGACATCGTCGTGGCGCGTGCGGACGGTTCGAACGCACTCGTCATCACGCCCACGCCGATCGTCGGAGGACCGTCCATCGTCAACTGGGCGAACGATTCGGCGTCGTTGCTCGTCGGAGCCTCCGATCTCTCAGCGATCTGGCTCTTCGATGCTACGAAGGCTGCCCAACCACGCGTCGTCGCGACCGGCGCCGATATGTACCTGCAGCCGTTCCAGCCGCCGAATGGGTCGGCGATCCTGATCCGGCGGATGCCCGGCGGGCATCCAGTCCTCGTGCGGCTCGATCTCAAGACGAGCCAGGAGACCGTCCTCGCGACCGGCGTCGGCGGCGACGACCTCGGAGGTGCACGCTGGTCACCGGATGGATCGAAGGTCCTGTACAACTCGTCGCCGGCGGACGACCCGTCGTCCCAGCGGCTCTTCATCGTGAATGCCGACGGCACGAACCGACGGCAGATCACGACCGCTCCGGGCACGTGGCTCGACATCGACGCCGCCTGGTCCCCGGACGGCAGCCAGGTCGCGTTCACCAGGTATGAGCGCACCACCGACGCCGATACATCGTGGGAAGTCCGGCCGATCGGCCTGTACACGTTGGCGACCGGCTCGGTCGTCGACCTCGGGCCGCTGTCGCGCCAGGTGCGGGCCAAGGACCCGACTCCGGGCGAAGGCGCCGCGACTGGTGGCGAGGGATTCGACTTCGAGTGGGCGCCCGATGGCAGGTCGATCATCGCGCTACCCAGCGAGGCGTCCGGCCATCCGGTCGTGATCGACGTTCCGGACGGGACGTGGCACGACCTGACGCCCGTCGTCCAACCCGGATCTGCGAAGGAGGCTTGGCAGCGCCTCGCCCCCTGAGCGTCGTCCGCACGGCTCCTCCCGAGACCCCGGCCGGAGGCTCCGCCGGGGTCTCGCCTCGTCCGTCAGGCGGGCAGGTCCTCGAACACGTAGACGAAGCGCTTCTTGCTCCCGCCGTTGCCGAGCTCGATCCGGGTCGGCTTGAGCGGCGCGAACCAGGACAGGACCGTCTCGTTCGAGAGCATGTGGTGGCAGTCGGTCTTGTCGGCCATCTCCCAGTCGATCGGCAGCGACACGATGGCGTGCTTCGCCACGCGCCGGACCTCCGCGAACGTCTCGGGCTGCATGCCGTGCAGGTGCTCGAACACCTGGAGTGCCACGAAGAGGTCGTACGCCTTGTCGGCCACCGGCCACGGCGCGACGGTCGCGTCGTGGATGATCTCCTGCCCTTCGGCCTCGAGGTCGTCGAGATGGCTCAGCGCCATGACGTCGGCGCCGACGATGACGGGACGGAGGTGCGCCCCCAGCTCGAGCGCGGTCGTCAGCTCGCGGCGCAGGATCAGGTCCTCGGCGAGGGCGCCGACCACGGACATGTAGCCCCAGCGCGCCCGGTAGTACGGCGCCCGGGCAGCGAGCTGATCGAACTCGGCCTTGTCGATCGGCCGGATGGGCGCATCGCTCGGCAGGACGTCCTTGGAGCCGCGTGCCTTCTGGAGCTGCGCGCGGAGCACCGCGTCCGCCGACGGCGGCGGCTTCTCGAGCATCGGGCGGATCGGCTTCCAGATCGGGCCAAGGACCGGCTTGAGCGGTCGAAGGACCTTCTTCGTGTACGCGAGGATGACTCCACCTCCACGTTCGAGCGGTCGGCTTGTGCGCGACCAACCTACCCGAAAAGGAAGAACCCCGGGTGGTCGGGCCCGGGGTTCAGGAAAAGGCGTCTTGGTTGCGGGGACTGGATTCGAACCAGTGACCTTCGGGTTATGAGCCCGACGAGCTGCCGCTGCTCCACCCCGCCCGCGGATGGTAGTCGCCGAGGCCCGTTCGGTCAAACGGCGCGACCCCGCAGGCGCGAGCCGCCGATCAGCAATCCGAGCACCAGCGAGCTCAGCAGGACGGCCGCGAAGACGAAGAACGGGTAATAGATCGACGACTGCGCGAGCACGCCCGCAAGCAGCGACGCGGTGATGAACCCGAGCGTGCCGGCCGCCCCGAACACGCCCTGGGTCGTCGACGACCGGCCGGCCGGCGAGTTCGCCGCGACGACGGCGTAGAGCGCCGGGTTGAGGAACGCGAACCCGGTCGCCTCGATCAGGATCAGCGGCACCGCGAGGACCGGGTCCCGGATGAGCGTGTACGCGATGCCGCACAGCGCGGGCAGCACGGAACCGATGACGATGAACGCGAACGAGCCGCGCCGGTCCACGATCGAGCCCGCGAGCGGCGAGAGGAGCAGGACCGGCAGGCCGAACATCATGAACGTGAACCCGATGAGCCCGAGGCTCGCCCCGAGACCCTGCAGGAAGATGCTCCAGATGACCTCGTAGGTGCCGCCCGCGAAGTACCCGCCGGCGTTGATGACGATGACGGCGATCAGGCCCCGGTTCCAGAGGCTGGTCGGGAGGGTCGGGTCCGGGACGCGGTCGCGGTCGGCATCCACGTCGCTCGGCCGCACGCCGGACGAGCGACGCGGAGTCGGGCGGGAACTCGGTCGCGTCGGGCGAGGGTGCCGGGTGCGTCCGGACGGGCGTCTCGTGGACCCGCAGGCCGATGGCCAGGGCCGCGACGAACGCGGCGATCGCGCTGAAGACGAAGACGAAGCCGATGCCGCCGAACCGATCCGCGCCGAATGCGCCGATCGCGGGGCCAAGCAGCAGGCCGCCCATCTGGGCCGCGCCGTACAGCCCGAACGCCTCGCCCCGGCGGCCCGGCGGCGTCGCGTCCGTCAGATACCCGCGGGCGGCCGGGTCGTAGATCGCGGCGCCGACGCCGGCACCGGCCCGCAGGAGCAGGAACGGCAGGGCGCCCGTGAACACCAGGGGCAAGGCGCCGAGGAGGCCCGTGGTCAGCAGCCCGATGACCATCAGGCGGACCCGGCCCGTGCGGTCGGCCAGCCAGCCGAAGATCGGCTCCGAGACGAGCCGTGCCGCCGGCCAGGCCGCCACGACCAGCCCGAGTGTGGCGAAGTCGAGGCCCTGCTCGGTGAAGTACAGCGGCAGCACCGGCAGGAGCCCGCCGAACCCGAGCCACACCACGAACTCGGCCACCAGGAGCGGCAGGATGTCGCCCCAGCGGTCGAGCCAGGTCGCGATCCGGGATGGCGAGGGCGCGTCGGTCATCGGGTCCAGGCAACGGCGGGTGCCGCGAGCCTACCCGGATGCGTCCGGCCGGCGCGCTCCGGCGCGCGGCGCAGGACGCCGCCTATACTCGACGACCCCACATCGCCGCCCCCAGCCCACGCATGAGAGGCTCATCGGATGACCCCAGCGATCACCGCGGAAGGCCTGGTCAAGGTCTACCGCTCCCGGAAGAGCGAGGTGCGCGCCCTCGATGGCGTCGACCTCATCGTCGAGGAAGGCACCGTCCTCGGCCTGCTCGGCCCGAACGGCGCGGGCAAGACCACGACCGTCCGTATCCTCGCCACCCTGCTCAAGCCCGACGCGGGCCGGGCGACCGTCGCGGGCTTCGACGTGCGGACCCAGGCCGATCAGATCCGGCGGGTCATCGGCCTCTCGGGGCAGTACGCGGCCGTGGACGAGAACCTGACCGGCCGCGAGAACCTGTGGCTGTTCGGGCGCCTCTATCACCTGCCCTCGCCCGAGGCGCGGCGACGAGCGGACGACCTGCTCGAGCAGTTCGAGCTCACGGATGCGGCCGACCGCGTCGTGAAGACGTACTCGGGCGGCATGCGCCGCCGGCTCGACCTCGGCGCGGCCCTCATCGCCAAGCCGCGCCTCCTGATCCTCGACGAGCCGACGACCGGCCTCGACCCGCGCAGCCGGATCGGGATGTGGGACGTGATCCGGAACCTCGTCAAGGAGGGCACCACGCTCCTGCTCACGACGCAGTACCTCGAGGAGGCCGACGAGCTGGCCGACACGATCGCGGTCGTCGACCACGGCAAGATCATCGCGCGCGGCACGGCGGACGAGCTGAAATCCGGGCTGGGCGGCGAGCGGATCGAGGTGATCGTGCATCGCCGCGACGACCTGCAGCGCGCGATCGGGATCCTCGCCGCCTGCGGCACCGGGGAGGTCGCGCTCGACGAGCACACCCGCGAGCTGACGGTCCTCGCCGAGGGCGGCGCGAAGGCGCTGGTCCAGGTCCTGCGCGACCTCGACGACGCGGGGATCGCCATCGACGACATCGGCCTGCGCCGGCCCACCCTGGACGACGTGTTCATCGCCCTGACCGGGCACGCCGCGGAGCCGTCGGCGGACGATGCCGAGCCGCGCGCCGGCGACGACGAGCGGGCGGCATGAGCGCGGCGGCCAGTCCGTTCGCGCCCGGTCGCCGCGAGCGGATCACCTCGGCGACGACCGACAGCCTCCTCATCGGCTGGCGGAACCTCAAGCGGATCCCGCGCATCCCCGAGTTGGCGATCTTCGCGATCCTGCAGTCGATCATGTTCGTGCTGCTGTTCGCGTTCGTGTTCGGCGGCGCGATCGTCATCCCGGGCGGCGGCGACTACAAGTCGTTCCTGATGCCCGGCATCTTCGCCCAGACGATCGTGTTCGCCGCGGGGACGACGGCCATCGGCATGACCGACGACGTCGCGAAGGGCATCGTCGACCGGTTCCGGTCGCTCCCCATCGCCCACTCCGCGGTGCTCACCGGCCGCACGTTCGCCGACGTGATCTACAACGCGGGGATCCTGGTCGTGCTGATGACGACCGGGTTCATCATCGGCTGGCGCGTGGACACCGGGATCGGGTCGCTGATCGCCGGCTTCGCGCTGCTGTTGCTGTTCGCCTACTCGATGACCTGGCTTGGCGTGTTCCTCGGGATGAACGTCCCGACCGTCGAGGTCGGGACAGCAGGTGATCTTCATCGTGCTGTTCCCCATCACGTTCATCTCGACGGCGTTCGTGCCGCTCGCCGCGCTGCCCACGTTCCTCCAGCCGATCGCCGAGTGGAACCCGACCAGCACCCTCACGAACTCGCTCCGCCAGCTCTGGGGCAACCCGAACCCGAGTGGCGGGACCAGCCTGGCGACGACGGAGCCGATCCTGGTCACCATCGTCTGGGTCGTCGTGACCATCGCGATCTTCGGGCCGCTCGCCGTCCGGCGCTACCGCTCGATGAGCCGTTGAGGTGGTCATCGCGCCCGAGTTCCTGGCCGTCGGGCTCGTCCTTGTCCTGCTCGTCCTGATCCCGGCGCGCCGGCTGCGGCTGGCGGGCTTCGGCGCCCGGACGATCGGCGCCTACGCCGCGACCCTCTGGCTCCTGGCCCTGGTGGTCGCCGTCCGCCCCATCCTGCTGCGCTTCCTGATCCCGATCCTCCTGGTCGCCTACCTGGCGCCGTTCGTGACGTCGCCCGAGGCGCTGAACCGCATCGTCCGCCGCGGGGGTCGCGGGGGCCGTGCGCCGGCGGCGGCCCGAGGACCCCGCCATCGAATGGGCGGCCACCGATCAAGAACGTCACCCCGCCCGACGAGCCCGGGTCTGCCGGCTGATGCGCACCGACCTCGGCTGGCAGCTCGATCCGTCGGTCGTGTTCTTCAACCACGGCTCGTACGGGGCGTGCCCGACCGACGTCCTCGCGATCCAGCGCGGGTTCCGCGACCAGCTCGAGCACGAGCCGATCGCCTTCCTGACGCGCGGTCTCGCGGCCATGCTGGACGACGCCCGGGTCGCGGTCGGGGCGTTCCTGCACGCCGACCCCGAGGGCATCGCGTTCGTGCCGAACGCCAGCACGGCGATCAACACGGTCCTCCAGAGCCTCCACTTCCAGCCCGGCGACGAGCTGCTCACCAACGACCACGAGTACAACGCGACCATCAACGCGATGCAGGCGGTGGCCGCGCGTGACGGGGCGCGCGTCGTGGTCGTCCCCGTCCCCTACCCGATCGACGACCCGGCGGCCGTGGTCGACGCGCATCTCGCCGGGGTCACGCCCCGCACGCGCCTGCTCGTCGTCAGCCACGTGACCAGCCCGACCGCGCTGGTGTTCCCGATCGAGACGCTGATCCAGGCGTTCGATGCCCGCGGGATCGACACGTTCGTGGACGGCGCCCACACGCCCGGGATGGTCCCCCTCGACCTCGATGCGATGGCGCCCGCGTACTGGACCGGCAACGCCCACAAGTGGCTGTGCGCCCCCAAGGGCAGCGGGATCCTGTGGGTCCGGGCCGACCGACGGGTGGGGATCCGGCCGCTCGTCATCTCGCACGGCGCCAACGAGCCGCTGGCCGACCGCTCGCGGTATCGCCTCGAGTTCGACTGGATGGGGACCGCCGACCCGACCCCGTACCTGACGATCCCGGCCGCCATCGACTGGATGGCGGCCCAGGTGCCCGGCGGCTGGCCCGAGATCATGGCCGGGAACCGGGCCCTGGCCCTCGGCGGGCGCGATCGGCTAGTCACCGCGCTCGGCATCGCTGCGCCATCGCCGGACTCCATGATCGGGTCGATGGCGACGGTGCCGATCCCCCTGGCCGCGACCGATGCGGCGGCCGTGGCCCTGCACGAGGAGCTGGTTCGCGAGCGGCTCGAGGTGCCCGTGCTCGGCTGGCCGGTGCGGGCTGCACGCCACGCCCCGACCGATCCGCCACGGCTCGTCCTGCTGCGGCTGTCCGCCCAGCGCTACAACGAGCCGGCCGACTTCGACCGGCTGGCCGAGGCCGTCGCCGCCGCGATCCGGTAGACGGTCCCCGTCCCCCAGTCGCCGACGATGAGGCTGCCGTCCGGGGCGACGGCGACGCCGACGGGCTTGGAGACGCCGGTCAGGAACGGTGCGGCCGTCCCCGTGTACGTCGTTCCCGCGCGGACCACTCGGACCTGCAGGACCTTCCCCGTCGCCCACTCGGCGACATAGGCGGTGAGTGTCGGTGGGGAGCCGGCGGCCTCCGTGTCGAGCCCGCCCTCGAGCAGCGCGATGCCGCTGACCGCGGCATGGGCATCGAGCACGGCGACCGGCGCCGGGACGCCGTCGCAGGCAGCGCCGCCCTGCCCGTAGCAGTCGGGGAAACCCCAGACGTCACCCTGGCGCACGACCGCGAGCCAGTCGCCCGGCGTCGCGTCGCCCAGGTCGTCGCGCTGGTTCATCGTCACGAAGAGATCGTCGGTCCCGGGCGCGTAGGCGAGCCCGACCGGCGCGCGGATCCCGCTCGCGACGACCTGCAGGTCGGTGCCGTCGGGGAGGAAGGACAGGACGGCGGCGGCCTCCTTGACCGTGGTGGTGCAGGCATCGCACGGCGCCGAGACACCGAGGACGAGGCGGCCCTCGTCGGACATCGTGAGGCCGTTGACCTCGCCGACGCCGTCGGGCAGGGCCAGGATCTCCGTGGTGGATGCGAAGGCGCGGCCGTCGAAGCCCGCGGTCGGCGTCGACGCGGCGGGCAGAGGCCACGAAGAGCGTGTCGCCCGACCAGACGAGACCGAGCGGCGTGTGCAGGCCATCGACGACCTTGATCGGCGTCGAGCCCGCGGCCGAGACCAGGTAGAGCGCGTCGGTCCCGTCATCGGTGAAGCCGGCGGTCGCGACCCACAGACGACCCGTCGCGTCGAACGCGAATGCGGCGGCGTTCGTCAGCCCGGTGGCGTAGACCGTGGCGGTGACCCCGGCGGGCCCCTGCAGGCCGGCGCCGATGGCGGTCATGGGGCTGGCCGGCGCGGCCGTGGTCGTGCTCGTCGTCACGGTGGGGCTCGGGCTCGAACCGGCGGCCGAGACGGAGCATCCGGCGAGGACCAGGACGGTCGTGAGCAGGAGGAGCGAGCGTCGGATCGAGCGTTGGATCATGCGTGGACCCGTCGGTCCGGCGGTCCGCCCGAAGCAGACCGCCGAACCGATCCGGCCTAGGTCGCCGGGGTCGGCGCCGGGGTGGTCGAGGACCCACCCGACGTCCCGCCGGACCCGCCCATGTTCGGGCAGTTCACGGACGAATGGCCCGTGCCGGCCGGCGGCTTGGTCGTCGGCGTGGTGGTGCCCGGCGCGGCCGACGGACTCGGGCTCGCGGCGTTCACCATGGCCGCAGCGCCGCCCACGAGGAGCAGTGCCGAGGCGCCGGCCGTCAGGACCGCGCGGCGGATGCCGCTCGGCCGGACGGAGGCACGGGCCGCCGGCACGGCCGGCGACTGGGGTTGTGCCGGCAGGTCCGGCGTGAGTGGCGGAGCCGGGGTGAGCGGCTCTGGGAACTGATCCATGTGCATCTCCAGATACGGGAGGTCCTGTCGAAGGGATCGATCGATCGGACCCGACCTTGGCGATGCCGCCTGAGAAGGTCGTGAGGATGCCTGTACGGGCGCGATGGGCCGCCGCGAGGACATCCAGGCCGTGGCGATCCAAGCCGGCCGGCGCGGCCAGGTCGGCGCGACCTGGCAGGATGCTCGCCGTGTGAACGTTATGGCCATTCCAGGCGAGGGATCCGCGGATCCGAGCCTAGGCGTATGCGGAACCGTGCGGGGCGCTGCATATCAGGCGGCGGTGCCGGCACGGTCCTGCTTCGGGACGGGGCGACATCTGCCATAAGGGTCCCTGGGCGGGCGTTGTGCCATGTCGCGCCATGGCGCGCCATGGCGAGCCGCGGCAGGAAGTGCGACGGGCCACCGGACCCGGCTCCCGCCTCGTTCCCCGCGATCACCGCCGCCGGGCGACCGCCGAGTAGATCGCCCCGAGGAACCGGCTCGGGACCCGGCCGATGGTCCGTGCGTCCGTCAGCCCGGCCGCGCCGGCCAGCGCCGGCCACGACGCGGCGCTGAACGGGTTCGGGACCCACGGGTTGCCGCGATCGGCGTCGTACTCGACGACGACGAACGAGCCTCCCGGGCGGAGATGCGCGGCGAGCTCGCGGATCGCCCCGGCCTGCCGGTCGCGAGCCACGAAATGGAGACTGTTCGCGGCGACGAGCCCATCGAGCGTCGGCAGCTCGAGCGGGCCGGTCAGGTCGGCCACCTGCGGGACCAGCGTCGTCGCCGGGAAGCGCTCGGCCATCCGTCGCGCGTTCTCGCGCAGCGCGCCCGCATCGCGGTCCACGGCGACGATCGTCGCGCCCGGCCCGAGCAGGTCGGCCAGGGCCAGCGTGAACGCGCCCTCGCCCGCGCCGATGTCGGCCCAGGTGGCCGGATGTCCGTCGACGGGATCCGGGGCCGTGACACCGTCCCGCAGCAGCCCGACGTGGTCGCGGTGGTCCACGCTCAGCCCGTGTTCTGGAGCCCGGCCGCCACCCCGTTGACCGTCAGCTGGACCAGCCGCAGCACGCGGTCGCGCTCCGGGTCGCCGGCGGGCAGCGCGCGCAGCCGCGCCAGGAGGCGGACCTGCAGCTCGGAGAGCGAGTCCACGTACGGGTTGCGTAGCCCGATCGAGCGCTGGAGGAGCGGTGCCTCGTCCAGCAGCCGCTCGCGGCCGGTCACACGCCGAAGCATCGCCACGGTGCGGTGGAACTCGGTCTCGATGGCCGCCCAGCGGCGCCCGTCGCCCTCCCCATGGGCCAGCGCCGCGTAGAGCCGCGCGACCCCCATGTCGGCCTTGGCGAGGCTCATCTCCGCGTTGTCGAGCAGGCTGCGCAGGAACGACCAGTCCCGCCCGAGGCGGGCGATGGCGTCGAGCCCGGCCTCGCCATGGACCTCGCGATAGCGCTCGAGCGCGGTGCCGAGGCCGAACCAGCCGGGCAGGTTGATCCGCGCCTGCGACCAGGCGAAGGTCCACGGGATCGCTCGCAGCCGGTCGATCGACGGCGCCTCGTCGGCGCGCCCACGAGCGGCGGGCCTCGAGCCGAGCCGCAGGGCGGACAGCTCCGCGATGGGCGTGATGTCGCGGAAGAAGGTCGCGAAGCCCGGGTCGTCATGGACGAGCGCGCGGTAGGCGGCCCGCGACGTCGCGGCCAGCTCGTCCATGATCGGGGCGCCCAGCGCCACCGCCCGGCGGAGCGCGGCGTCGTGGTCGGGCGTCGAGGCCAGGAGGACCGCCGCCGTCACCTGCTCGAGATGGCGCCGCGCGATCACCGCGTCGGAGTAGTTCGCGGCGATGACCTCGCCCTGCTCGGTGAGCTTGAGCCGGCCCGCCACGGATCCCGGCGCCTGGCCGAGGATGGCCCGATTGGTCGGGCCGCCGCCCCGCCCGATCGCCCCGCCACGGCCGTGGAACAAGGTCACCTCGATCCCACGGTCCGCGGCCGTCTCGACCAGGGCCGACTGCGCCGCATGGAGCTGCCACGCGGCCGCGAGGAAGCCAGACTCCTTGTTGGAGTCCGAGTAGCCCAGCATCACCTCCTGCCGGTCGCCCCGCGAGGCGAGATGCGCGCGGTACGCGGGGTCGTCGAGCATGGCCGCGAGGATCGGCCCGGCGCCGACGAGCGCCTCGGACGACTCGAAGAGCGGGACCACGTCGAGGACCGGCGGCTCGTCGTCGACGGACAGTCGGGCCAGCTCGAGGACGTCGAGGACGTCGCGCGCGGACGCGGTGAAGCTGACCACGAGCCGATGGCAGGCCTCCACGCCGAACCTCGACTGGATCGCGGAGACCGCCCGGAACGTCGCGGTGACCTCGTCGAGCGACACGTTGGGGGACACCTCGACGGAACTCGTCGCTCCGTCGCGCAGGGCCACGAGCGCGGCGCGGTGCACGGCGGCGTGCTGGCGGACCTCGAGCGACGCGAGGTGGAACCCGAACGTGCCGAGCTGCCAGCGCAGGTCGGCGACCTCGCCGAACGCGACCCGCTCGAGGCGATCGGCGACCAGCGCGTCCTGCACCTCGGCCGAGCTCGGCGTCGAACTCGGCGGCGTCCGCGTACCGGCCGCTGATCGGCGCCGCCTCCCCCGTGAGCGCCGCGCGGGTGCGGCGCAGCCGCTCGGCGATGAACCCGAACCGCTGACGGTACGGCTCGTCCGGGAAGCGCCGGCGGAGCAGCCGATCGGTCTCCGGAAGCGCCTCCGCATCGCGGGCGAGGCGCAGCGCCAGCGTCGGCGCGACCCGGTCGCCCGACGTGGCCGCCGCGAGCGTCTGCATCAGCCGTGTGGCGACCGCCTCATAGCCGTGGAGGACGTGCTCGGCCTGGATCCGCAAGGTCCGCTCGGTCACGTCCGCGGTCACCTCCGGGTTGCCGTCGCGGTCGCCGCCGATCCAGCTCCCCCAGTGCAGGTACGGTCCGACCCGTGGCGGCCGCGTGCCCGTCCGCCCGGAGTCCGAGGCGGCTCCGAGACCGCGTCGCGCGGCGGCGGTCGGCGGGTCGAGGGCGCCGTCGAGCGCGCGGTACAGGTGGGGCACGACCGTGAACAGCGTCGCGTCGAAGAACGCCATCGCCGTGCGCACCTCGTCGAGCGGGGTGGGCGCGACGGCGCGGAGGTCGGAGGTGCGCCACAGGAGCGTGATCTCCTCGCGCAGCCGGCGGCGGACCTCGCGATCCTCGGCCGGCGTGAGCCGCGGGTCGTCGAGGCGCTCGAGCAGCCCGGCACAGCGCCGAAGCGCCACGAGCGCCGTCCGCCGCCGGGCCTCGGTCGGATGCGCGGTCAGGACCAGGGCGATGGACAGCCCGCCCAGCAGCTCGTCGAGGCGGACGTCGTCCGCGCCACCACGACGCAGGACGACCACGGCCTCGGCCACGGATTCGTCGAGGACCCCGTCGCGCGCGGCGCGCTCGCGACGCCGGAGGGTCCGGACGCGGCCGCGCGCCTCGACCAGGTTGACGAGCTGGAAGTACAGCGCGAAGGACTCGATGACCCCTTCGGCGGACCCGAGGTCGAGATCGGCCAGATCCGCGTCGAGCCGGCGCCGCTCCTCGGGATCGTCGTCCTGGCGCAGGGCGATCGCTCGCCGGCGCACACGCTCCACGAGCTCGAACAGGTCCGCGCCGGCCTGCTCGGAGACCACCTGGCCGAGGAGCGATCCGAGCAGACGGACCTCCGCGGAGAGCGTGTCGTGCGCCCCGGCGGTCCCGATCCCGGCCGGTTCAGCGCGCACCGCGCTCGAGGGCATGCGCCGCTCGCGTGCGCTCATGCCGCCCAACCTTGCGGACCGCAACGGTTCGCAACCTTTCCCGCGTCGCAACCTTTCGAGGCCGTCACCTTCCCTACGCTTGTAAGGTGATGGCGATGACGCCGGCCCGTTCGACCGCTTCCCGTGACCGCGCCACCGCCCCGGCGGACGCGGCGAAGGCGGTCGCCCGCGACCCCGACCAGGTCGACCGGCTCGGGTTCCTCCACCACGTCCTGCGCCTGGCCACGACCGCGCGAACGTGGGACGAGCTGCTCGAGACCGTCGTCGACGGGACCCGCGACGCGCTCCACGCGCACGTCTCCTCCCTCTATCTGCTGGACCGCGACGGAGCGTACCTGACGCTGGCGGCCACCACCGGGCTCGACCGGTTCCAGATCGGCCGGGCGCGCGTGCCGTTCGGCGAGGGCGTCACCGGACGGGTCGCGGCGGCGCGCGCAGCCGCTGGTCATCCCGGACGTCAAGGCCGACACGCGCTTCCTGTGGGTGCGCGGCATCGACCAGCGCCGGTTCGTCGCCTCGATGCTCTCGGTGCCGCTGACCTGGCACGACCAGATCGTCGGGGTCCTCAACGTCCAGACCGAGGAGCCGCGCGACTTCAGCCAGGCCGATGTCGAGCAGCTGGGCGCGATCGCCGACGTCCTGGCCGGCATCGTGGAGAAGGGCCGCCAGCAGGCCGAGGCGGAGGCGCGGGTCGAGTCGCTCAAGGCCATCGACCAGGCACGCAGCGAGCTCATCGCCCTCGTCACGCACGAGCTGCGGACGCCGCTCGCGGTGGTCCGCGCCTACGCGGACCTGCTGGCCGAGGAACCGCCGCTCGTCGGCCGCCAGTCGCGCGACATCGCGCGCCGCGACACGCGCGCCTCGTGGCACCGCGCGACCCTCGAGCAGGTCGAGCGGCTGGACCGCCTCGTGGACTCGATCCTCGCCTCGGTTCGCGTGGTCCCGGAGGGGCCGGCGGCCGTCGAGCCCATCGACATGGAGGCCGCCGTCGGCGAGGTCCTCACCGGACTCCGCCCGCTGCTCGCGAACCACCGGGTCGAGGTCCGTCCGACCGCGCGGCTGCAGGCGCTGGCCGACCCGCCGCGGCTCCGCCAGATCATCGAGCACCTGATCGAGAACGCCGTCAAGTACGCCCCGCCCGAGACCACCATCACGATCGACTGGGACCTCGTCGAAGGCCACGTCCAGCTGGGCGTGAGCGACGAGGGCCCGGGCATCCCCGAGGAGTGGCGCGAGCGGATCTTCGAGCCGTACGCCCGCCGTGACACCCATACCGCCCGGGGATCCGGGATCGGTCTCTATGCCGCCAAGCGCCTCGGCGAATCGATGGGGGCCCGCCTGTGGGTCGAGCCATCGAGGACCCAGGGCGCGCGCTTCGTCGTCGCCCTGCCCGCCGCCGTTGCGGTCTGAACCACGATCGAGAGGAACATGATCACGATGCCAACCCGACCGCTCCGAATCCTCGTCGTCGATGACGACCCGGCGATGGTCGGCGCCGTCACCGCGCTTGTCGGCACCGAGGGCCACCAGGTCATCACCGCCTACGACGGGCTCACCGCCGTCAAGCGCTTCCGAGAGGAGCACCCCGACCTCGTCCTGCTCGACCTGGCGATGCCCGGTCCGGACGGGTTCAGCGTCGCCGGCCAGATGCGCGCCGTCGGCCAGGCGCCGATCCTCATCGTGTCGGGCGAGAGCGGCGAGGCCGCCAAGGTCCGCGCGCTCGGCATCGGCGCGGACGACTACCTGACCAAGCCGTTCGGCAAGGCCGAGCTGCTGGCCCGCATCGCGGCGATCATGCGCCGCGTCGACCGGCCGGGGGTCGGCGGATCCGCGGGCGGGCCGCTCGAGGCGGGCTCGCTCGTGCTCGAGCCGGGTCGCCACGAGGCCAAGGTCGGCGAGACCGCGCTGACCCTCACGCCCACGGAGTTCCGCCTGCTCGAGGCGTTGGTCCGTGCCAACGGCGACATCGTCCCGCACCTTCAGTTGGCACGGGCCGGCTGGCCGGCCGAGACCGATCCCGACCTGCTCTGGCTGAAGCCACATCTGGCGCGGCTGCGCTCGAAGGTGGAAGCCGCCGGCGGGCCGCACGTCGTGGCGGTCCGTGGCGTGGGCTATCGGCTCGTCGTCGACGAGTAGCGGGGGGACCACCGGCGGGCCCGCGCGATCGGGCCCGTGACCGTCAGACGGGGACGGCGAGACGGCGGCCGCTGGCGTCGTGCGCGGCTTCGGCGCACTCGACGCGGCAGCCGCGGGCATCGCGACCGCCGAGCGGGCTGAAATGGAACCAGGCCTCGCCCTCAGGGGTCAGCCGGCAACCGCACGATGCGCACGTGACGGGTCCGCTGCGGCCCTCGCGCACGGTGGCCATGTCCCGGAGTCCTGGGTCGCTGGGGTGGATCATCTGGCGCCTCCGGGGAGATCTGGGTTCGGGCTGGGGACCCTGGCTCGTGGGCGTCGGCCACCCGCGGGTGACGGGACCCCATCGTGGGAGCGAGCGTAGGCCCGAACGAGGCACCCCGTCGGCGTCGGAACGGCGACGGTGGGGTTGCGGTCCGGTTGCGGCGTGCGACGCGGGCGGGCCGGGGCGGTGCGCGCGCCGCCCGTCATCGCCTCTGTTGGCTCGCAGCCAACGAATTCGAGCAGTGGATCCGTCCGTCGTCGGCGACTGCTGGCTGGCTGCCAGCGCCGCACCGGGAGCGTCGGCACCAGCCGATGGAACGCTGGCGCTCAGCCAACGGTTGGGCGGCAGGGAGTGCCCACCGGTCGGAATCATTGGCTCCGGGCCAGCGGGTCGACGGGTCTACCCTTGCACGATGGTCGCGGGACGCGTCGGGCAACGCTGGCTGGCCTTCTCGACTGCGTTCCTGGTCGTGGCGGCTTGCTCGTCCACGGTCGGCCTCACGCGGGGGGCCGATGGCCTCCTAACCTCGGGTTGGATCCGCACGGACCTCTGTCACGCATCGGCAGCGATCGACCCCGTCGCCGGAACGCTCCACGGTGACTCCTCCGCGACCGATCCCGTCTGGCTGGTGGCACCCGATGGCACGCGCCTGATCGTGGCCTGGCCACGTGGGTTCACGGTTCGGTTCGAGGCGGGGGCTCGCCTGTATGACGATCGTGGCGCACCCGTGGCAGCAGAGGGGGACCGCGTCACGCTGGAACAGACGACGACGATCGGTCACCGAGGAACGCCCGACGACCCGTACGTCGCGCGGGGTCTCGTGCTTGGGGGCTGCTTCGCAACGAAAACCTAGAGGCCCGGGGCCGAGACCTCGCCCGATGCCGATTCGATCGGCACGGCACCCGGGACCACCGGCGCGGCGCGCCCGACGGCCGGGACGACCGGGATCGCCACCGGCACGGCGACCGGCTCGACCACCCAGATCTCGGCGGGCAGGTCGGCGTCGTCGAGCAGGCGACCGGCCAGGGCCGATCCGGCCTGGCGATGCGCCTCGAGGAGCCGCAGCAGCTCGGCGAGCCGCGTCGACCCGTCCTCGCGATCGGCGACGACGGCGGCCAGCCGGACGGCCTGCACGCTCGCCATCGGCCAGCGCGGCGACGTGCCGGCCCGTCGGGTCGTACAGGTACGCGCGGCCGCCGGTCATCCCGGCCCCGAAGTTCGCCCCGACCGGCCCGAGGACCACCACGGTCCCGCCGGTCATGTACTCGCAGCCGTGCGGGCCGATCCCCTCGACGACGGCTTCGGCGCCCGAGTTGCGGACGGCGAAGCGCATCCCGGCCCGACCGACGAGGTGCAGCCGTCCGCCGGTGGCCCCGTACAGGACGGTGTTGCCGGCGATCGCCTCCGACGATGGCGTGGCCGCGAGATCCGGCTCCGGCACGATCGTGACCGAGCCGCCCGAGAGGCCCTTGCCGACGTAGTCGTTGGCCTGCCCGACGAGCCGCAGCTCGACGCCGGGGCTGGCGAATGCCCCGAACGACTGGCCCGCGGATCCGCGAAGGGACAGGTGGATGGGGCCCTTGAGGTCGCCGCGCTCGAGGGCGCCGGTCAGCGCCGCGCCGAACGACCGGTCGGCGGTGGTGACCTTCAGCCCCGCGGCCGTCACCGACCCCTGGCCGCGGAACGCCGCCGCGATGGCGGCCTCCATGCGCGAGGCCTGGGCGTGGCGGATGTCGCGTCCGGCGCCGGCCGGATCGGCCCGGCGGGCCGCGCTCGCGCCCCATGACGGGGCGCCGATGACCGGCGCCAGCTCGGCCCGCGCCGCCGGGACCGCGCTGAGCAGCCGCTTGCTCTCGCCGACGATCTCGCCGACGGACCGCGCGCCGACGGCCGCCAGCTCGCGGCGGACGTCCTCGGCGATCGAGGTGAAGAACCGGACGACGTCGTCCGGCGTGCCGGTGAACTTCGCGCGCAGGTCCTCGCGCTGGGTGGCGATGCCGGTCGGGCAGGTGTCGAGGTGGCACTGGCGGGCCATGTCGCAGCCGATGGCCACGAGCGCCGCCGTCCCGAATGCGTACTCCTCGGCGCCCAGGAGAGCCGCGATCAGAACATCGCGACCGGTCTGCAGACCGCCGTCGGAGCGGAGGACCACCCGGTCGCGCAGGTCGTTGCGGAGCAGGACCTGGTGGACCTCGGCCAGGCCGAGCTCCCAGGGCGCCCCGACGTGCTTGATCGACGACAGCGGCGACGCGCCGGTCCCGCCCGAGTGGCCGGAGAGGTGGATGTACGACGCCCCGGCCTTCGCGACGCCGGCCGCGACCGTGCCGACGCCGCGGCTCGCGACGAGCTTGACGCCGATCCGCGCGGCCGGGTTGATCGCGCGAAGGTCGGCGATCAGCTGGGCGAGGTCCTCGATCGAGTAGATGTCGTGGTGCGGCGGCGGGCTGATGTAGCTCTGGCCGGCCTGCCCGCGCCGGAGCGCGGCGATGTAGGCGGTCGCCTTGCGGCCGGGGAGCTGGCCGCCCTCGCCGGGCTTCGATCCCTGGGCGATCTTGATCTCGAGCTGGTCCGCGCGGGCGAGATATGCGGCGGTGACGCCGAACCGCGCCGAGGCGACCTGCTTGATCCGGGCGTCGCGGCGGCGGCCGTCGTCCCCGGGCACATACCACGCCGGGTCTTCGCCACCCTCGCCGGTGTTCGCGGCGCCGCCGGCGCGCTGGATGCCGATCGTCAGGGCCTGGTGCGCCTCCGGCGACAGCGCGCCGACGCTCATCGCCGAGACCACGAACCGGCGCACGATCGAGCGGGCGTCCTCGACCTCGTCGAGCGGGACGGGCGTCGGCGAGCGGCGGACGCGCAGCTCGTCGCGCGGGACCGAGCGGTCGGACGCGCCACGGGCGAGCGAGGTGCGGTAGCGCGCGAGCGCGGCATCGATGCCATCCGGGTCGTCGGTCGTGGCGAGCGCCGTGATCTCCTTGGCGATCGACGGCGAGAAGAGGTGGGCCTCGCCGTCGGCGCGGAAGCGGGCGAAGCCGGGATCCGGGAGGCGCGGCTCGCGGCCCGGGGCCGCCGGCGCGATGGCCGCCGCGGCCACGGCGCGGCGGAGCTGCCGCTCGGCCAGGTCCGCGAAGGTCGTCCGGCCGGGCCACGCCGCCGCCATCGGGAAGCTGCGCGCGACCACGGACGCGTCGAGGTCGAGGACGTCGATCAGCGAGCCGCCGATGTACGAGGCGATCGCGCTGATCCCCATCCGGGCGAGCGTCTTGCGCAGGCCGGCCTCGAAGGCGGTCACGAGGCTGCCGATGGTCTCGGCCGGGGTCATCGTCTCGGCGCCGCGCGTGCCGGCCAGCTCGGCCGCCAGCTCGATCGCCAGCCGCGGGTGGACGGCCGTCGCGCCGACGGCGAGGAGCATCGCCATCGCGTGCACGTCGAGCACGTCGGCGGCATCGACCACGAGGTCCGTGCGACCGCGCAGGCCGGCCTCCGTGAGGGCCGTGTGGATGGCGCCGGCGCCGAGGATCGACGGGATCGGCAGCCGGTCGAACGAGAAGCCGAGGTCGGACAGGACGATGACCTCGGCCCCGGCGCGGGCGGCCGCGACGGCATCGACGGCGAGTCGGTCGAGGGCGGCCCCCAGGCCAGGGGCGCCGTCCGCGGCGGACCACGTCGCGTCCAGCTCCCTGACCCGGGTCCCGGCCGCGCGCAGCGCGCCGAGGAGGCCGTCGAGGTCGGCCACGATCGGCCGGTCGAGGCGCAGCGTCCGCGGCCCGCGCGGGAACCCGCCGAGGAGCGCGGGCCGGCGGCCCAGCTCCACCCGCAAGTCCATCACGATGCGCTCGCGCTCGGGGTCGATCGCCGGGTTCGTGACCTGCGCGAATGCCTGGCGGAGATGGTCGGCGACGGGCCGGTCGAGGCGGCCGCGGCCTGCGGTGGGCGTGTCGTCGCCCATGCTCCAGAGCGGCTCGTGACCCTCCAGCGCCATCGTCTTGATGTCGAGGCGGGCGCGCTCGGCGTCGAGGCCGGCGAGATAGCGCAGCGGCGGCTCCATCGGCAGGGACTCGTGCGCCAGCTCGCGGGCGACCGCCTCGGGGCGGTCCTCGTGGACCGGCCGCGGGGCGTCGTGGATCGGCAGCGCGCGGAGCGCCCGGGCCTTGGCCTCGGCGTCCTCCATGATCGACCGGCGCCCGGGCTCGACCAGCAGCAGCTCGCCCGGTCCGAGGCGACCGCGCCGGATGGTGTCGGCGGCGTCGAACGGCACCGCGCCGGCCTCCGACGCGACGGCGACCAGCCGGTCGCGGGTCACCGCGAAGGACGCGGGCCGTAGCCCGTTGCGGTCGACCAGCGCGCCCACCCGCTGCCCGTCGGAGAAGACGATGGCGGCAGGGCCGTCCCACGGCGCGAGGAACCCGGCGGTCCGTCGGCGCAACGTCGCGACGTGCGGGTGGGGCGAGCGGCGGAGCGCCGGCGCCTCGGGGATCGAGGCCAGAAGTGCTGGCGTCAGCTCCCAGCCGGTCGTCATCAGCAGCTCGAGCGACTCGTCGAGCGAGAGCGAGTCCGAGCCGTCGGGCGAGAGGAGCGGGCCGGCCGCGAGCAGCTCGGCCGCGATCGGCTTGGCGCCCTGGTCGCCACTGCGACCGCGCACCTGCTCGCGGTTGCCGCGAACCGTGTTGATCTCGCCGTTATGGGCGATCGAGCGGAACGGCTGGGCGAGCTTCCAGACCGGATGCGTGTTGGTCGCGTAGCGCTGGTGGAAGACGGTGTACCCGACTGACAGCGGCGCACGCAGATCCGGGAAGAGCTGGGGCAGCCGCGCGCCCGTGACCAGGCCCTTGTAGACGATGGTCCGGCACGACGCGGACGGGATGGCCAGCTCGGCCAGGGCACCGCCGGCGTCGCGGACCGCGGTCTCGAGCCGGCGCCGCGCGACGACCAGCCGGCGCTCGAAGGCGTCGTCGGCCAGCGGGCGCGGATCGTCCGCGGCGCGCGTCGGGCGGGCCACGATCGCGTGGGCGAAGCCGGGTCGTGAGGCGGCTGCGGCCGCGCCCAGCGCGGACGCATCGAACGGGACCGCGCGCCAGCGGGCCACCGGCAGCCCGGCCTCGGCGAAGACCGTCTCGACCAGCTTCCGGCCGCGGGCTTCGAAGACGCGGCCGCGGGGCAGGAACACCGACACCACGGCGGGCCGGCCGTCGGCGAGATCCCCGGTCAGCAGCTCCAGGACGGAGCGGTCGAGCGGGAGGGCCACGCCGGCCCCGTCGCTCGATTCGCCGTCGGCACCGAACGCCCCGCGATGGCCCAGCGAGGCCAGCCCGGCAAGGGCCAGGGGCAGGACCCGGTCGTGCGATCGGCCGCCCGCGTCCGCGACGAACCCGACGCCGCACGCATCGTGCTCGTACCGCGCGTCGTAGAGCGGCACGGCGAGGGGGCGGCGGTGGCGCGATCGGTCTTGGCGAGTCGTGGCCATGGCCAGGTCTCCGGAGATGGATGAGCGACTGGCTGCCGTCGCTTGGGGGGACGGACGGCAACCAGTCGCAGGGTCAGCGATGGTCCGGGCGGGCGCCCGGTCCCGGTCAGCTCTGGTAGGCAGCCTCCCCGTGGACGGCGAGGTCGAGGCCGGTCTCCTCGGAGGTCGCCGAGACGCGCAGTCCGAGGACCAGGCCCACGACCTTGACGATGATGAACGTGGCGACGACGGCGTAGATGATCGTGGCCGCGACCGCGAGGAGCTGGGTCAGGACCTGGCTCGGGTTGCCGTCGATCAAGCCCTTGTAGGACTCCTGGATCGCCGACGTCGCGAAGATGCCCGTCGCGATGGCGCCGAACATGCCGCCCACGCCGTGGACCGCAAAGACGTCGAGCGCGTCGTCCACCTTGACGCGGGCCCGCAGGAGGGTCGCGCTGTAGCAGAGCCCTCCGGCGACGAGGCCGATGATCAGGGAGCCGCCGACGGTGACGAAGCCCGAGGCCGGGGTGATCGCGACGAGACCGGCGACGGCGCCGCAGGCGGCGCCGACGACGCTGACCTTGCCCTTGTGGAGGTAGCTCGCGAGGACCCAGGTGATGGTCGCGGCCGCGGCCGCGGTGTTGGTGACCACGAACGCGTTGGCCGCGAGACCGCCAGCCGTCAGCGCCGAGCCGGCATTGAAGCCGAACCAGCCGAACCAGAGGAGGCCGGCGCCGAGGACGGTCATCGGCACGTCATGGGGTTCCATGCTCTCGTTGCTGATGGCCCGGCGGCCGATGAGGATCGCCACGATCAGGGCCGAGACGCCCGAGCTGATATGCACGACGGTGCCGCCGGCGAAGTCGAGCGCGCCGCGGGTGGCCAGCCAGCCGTCGGCCGACCAGACCCAGTGGGCGATCGGGGAGTAGACGAGGATGGACCACAGGATGGTGAACAGGACGAAGGCGCCGAACCGCTTGCGCTCGGCGAAGGCGCCGGTGATCAGGGCAGGAGTGATGGCCGCGAACATCAGCTGGAACGCCGCGAACAGCACGAACGGGATCGTCTTGGCATAGACGGTGCTCGGATCGAGGCCGACGTTATTGAAGCCGACGAAGTCGAGCCCGCCGATCCAGCCCGTCCCGAGGATCGGCAGCGAGACGGACGGCGCGAACGCGAGCGAGAACCCGACGAGCACCCAGACGACGCTGACGAGGGCCAGCCCGAAGAAGCTGTGCATGATCGTCGAGAGGACGTTCTTCCGGCGCACGAGGCCGCCGTAGAAGAGCGCGAGGCCCGGGAGCATGATCATCACGAGCGCGGTGGATGTGAGCATCCACGCGGTATCTCCGGTGTCCATCCCTGCGGTGCCTCCGACGATGGTGGCCCCGGCACAAGCGGGGCGATGTCGAGAGGCTACGTTTCGTGCCGGAGACGGTCGCCACCTTCGAAGGACCGATTAGGATGCGGTTCGGGTCCGACAGCGGCCGAATCGCCCGTCACGGTTGCAGGTGGGTGTCGCCCACGCACGAGGAGAAAGATGGCCGAGCAGCTCGCGCCGCCACCGAGATGGCGTCGGCGCTTCGCCGCGGGGCTCGCAGGCGCCGGTCTCTACTTCCTGGTGCTCGTCACCGCCGCGATGCTGCCGAGCGCGCTCAGCAACGTATCGTTCGTGGTCGGTGTCGTCGCCGGGATCCTCGTTACCGGCGGGCTGACGCCCGCCCTCACGATCCGGGACTGGGTCATCGCCGGGATCCTCGTGATCGGCTTCGTGGCACTCGTCTATCTCGTCTTCGTCGTGATCCTGGTCTGGACATGGACGCCCGACGTGGCCGTGTGACCCTGGCGAACACCAGTGGAGGATCGGCTCCACTTGGTCGTCCGAGGACCAGGGCATGGGCCGTCTCTACGTGGTCATCCCGCGCATGGTCGCCGGCGGTCGATCACCGCGGCGGCTCGCTCCTGCCTGCATCGGCCGGCCGAGCGATGCGCCGCATCGCTCGCATGACCTGTCGTGGACTCGGCGGCGGCGGGATCGGTCCGGCCCCGTCGCTCCGCAGCCCGTCGAGCATCAGCCCGACGAACCGCCGCCAGGCCTCGGGTGCCGCTGCCCCGGTCGCCTGGACCACGCCGGCATTGGCCATCATCAGCAGGACGACATCCTCGGGGACCAGATCTCGCCGCAGTGATCCCTCGGCCTGCGCCCGCTCGATCAGGCGCACCAGGAGCCCGTATCCGCGCCGCCGATGCGACTCGAGCGTTCTCGCATTCGGGAACGATGTGGTCAGGACGTCCTTGAGGCCCAGGTCGGCGGACTGCATCTGACAGATCCGTTCGACATAGCCGGCGAACCCCGACCAGGCGTCATCCGCCTCGAGCGCCACCTCCGCCGCACGTGCGTACTCCGCAAGCCGGCTCTCGAAGCAGGCGGCGATCAGGTCGTCGCGTCCCGGAAACCGACGGTAGAGCGTCGCGATCCCGACACCGGCGCGTTCCGCGACGGCCTCGAGCGGCACGTCCAGACCTTGCTCCGCGAACGCAGCCTGGGCGGCTTCGATGATCCGAGCGCGGTTACGCTCGGCGTCGACCCGCAGGGTCATCGTTGCATCCGATCATGCCGCGGCGACCGTATCCGCGGGCACCCGCTCTCGTTCGGCGACCCGGTGGCCCAGGCTCGACCCCTCCACGTCCATGTTCGGGAGTACGCGGTCCAGCCAGCCTGGCAGCCACCAGGCGCGCTCGCGCAGCAATACGAGCACCGCGGGCATGATCGTCATCCGGACCACGAAGGCGTCGAAGAAGACGGCCACCGCGAACGCGAACCCGATGGACTTGACGAAGGCGTCGGACCCGAGGATGAAGCCACCGAAGACGCCCATCATGATGGTCGCGGCAGCCGTGACCACGGGCGCCCCATGGGTGAAGCCCACGATCACCGCCCGAACAGCGTCAAGGCCATGGACGTGCTCCTCGCGCATCCGCGTCACCAGGAACACCTGGTAGTCCATCGCGAGCCCGAAGACGACGCCGACCATGAACAGCGGCAGCAAGCTGACGATCGCTGACGGTTGCTCGACCCCGAAGACGCTCCCGAACCATCCCCACTGGAACACGGCGACGACGGCGCCCAGCGTCGCGAGGACGCTCAGGAGGAACCCCAGCGTCGCGGTCAAGGGCACGAGCAAGGACCGGAAGACCAAGGTCAGCACCAGGAACGCGAGCCCGACCACCACCAGCAGGTAGGGCGGGAGCGCGTCGCCGAGCTTCCGCGAGATGTCGATGATGATCGCCGTCTGACCCGTGACACCGACCGCGATGCCGGTCTCCGCCTTGATGGCGGGGGCCGCGGCCCGGATCGCGCTGACGAGCGCGACCGTCTCGGCACTGCTCGGGGCGCTACTCGGGATGACGTTCAGGATCGCCGTGTCGCCAGCCGCATTGAAGACGGGAGGCGCGACGAGAAGCACGTCACCGAGCTTGCCGATGTCGCTCGCCACCGCCTGCGCGGCGGCCTTCGGGTCGGCGACGCCGGATGCGTCGAGCACGACCGTCAACGGACCATTGAAGCCCGGCCCGAAGCCCGCCGCGAGCAGGTCGTAGGCCTTGCGCTGCGTCGTGGACTGCCCGGCGACGCCGTCGTCAGGCAACCCGAGACGAAGGTCGAGGGCGGGCAGGGCGATCAGGACGAGGAGCGTCACGGCGCTCACGAGGACCAGCAGCGGCCGGCGCGAGATGAAGGTCGGCCAGCGAAGCCAGACGGTCCGGCGCTCCGGCTCGTTGCTGCCCTTGGTCCGGCGCTTGATGCGACGTCCCAGCACCCGGAGCCCCGCGAACCCGATGAGAGCCGGCATGAGCGTCAGCGCGACGAGCACGGCCAACGCGACCGTCACGGCCGCCGCCACGCCCATCTCGGTCAGGAGCGGGATGCCCACGACGGACAGACCCGTGAGGGCGATGATGACCGTGAGACCCGCGAAGAAGACGGCACTGCCGGCCGTGCCCACCGCCCGGCCGATGGCCTCGAGCGGGTCGAGGTCGGCGTCCTCGGCGAGCTCCGAACGGAACCGCGACAGGATGAAGAGTGCGTAGTCGATCGAGACAGCCAGACCGATCATGACCGCCAGGATCGAGGTCGTGGCACTCAACGACACGAACCCGCTGGCCGCGGTGATCAGCCCGACCCCGGTGCCGATGCCGAACAGGGCGGTCAGCAGGGGCAGGCCGGCGGCGACAAAGGACCCGAACGTGATGAACAGGACGACCGCCGCGATCAGGATGCCGATCGCCTCGGATGCGCCTTGCTCTGGGACGGGCTGCAGTGCCGGCCCACCGACCTCGGCGGTGATCCCCGACGCCCGGCCGGCGGCAACCGCAGAGAGCAATGCCTCGCGGTCGGCAGCGGTCATCCCGGTGACCGGCACGGTGTAGGCCACCTGGGCCAGCGCCACCCGCCCGTCGGGGCTGACGGTTCCGGTCTTGAACGGGTCAGTGACCGCACCGACGTTGGGAAGCGCCTCCAGGGCGGTCAGCACGTCGCTCACCTTCGCCGCGTTCGCCGGATCGGCGAGCGATTCGCCGTCTGGCGCCGCGAAGACGACCCGCGCCGTGGCGCCCGCGGCGTTCGCGGCCGGGAAGCGCGCCTGGAGCGTGTCGATGGCCTGCTGTGCCTCGGTGCCTGGGATGGAGAAGCTGGTGGAGCTGGGTCCCTTCAGCGTCGCGGCGCCCACGCTCGCGCCCACAAGGATCAGGACCCACAGGCCCAGCGCCAGCCTGCGGTGCCGAAACGCCGCCTGGCCGAGCCGATAGAGGTACAGCGCCATGCCTTGGGACTCCTTGTTGGTTGGAGATCGTGCGGCGGAAACGGAGCCAGGGAAGAGAGCGTCGCTCCGCCGACGAACCCCGGCGCGGAGACGTGCAGCCTGCTCCGAGGATGCCTCCGTGGTCATCCCGGCGAGGGACCGCGGACCACTACTCCTGCGAGCGTATCATGAAATGGAGGAGTTCCTCCGGTTGGTCGACAGACTCGGGACTTCGGCCGACGCGCCGAGGATGGACGCGATCCGGGCCGCCCGGGTGCGGAGGTCGCGGCGGATGAACGGGCCCGACATGGCGACGAACGCACGGCCCGACAACGAGGTCGACACCAGCGATCATCGGCCGTCCTCTATATCGTCAAACGATATATACGACGGGGCGACGACGACGTCAAGGACGCTAACCATTCGGATTCGGCGAGCCGGGAGGGATTCGAACCCTCGACCCAGGGATTAAAAGTCCCCTGCTCTGCCACTGAGCTACCGGCCCGTGCAAGAGCGTACCCGACCGCGGCGCGCGACCGGCGCGGACCGACACTCGCGGCCGCTACCCCAGGTCGGGCGGCGGCACCGCGGTCGGCAGCGGCTCGCCGCGGACCCCGGCAAGCAGGTTGGCGGCGGCCATCTCGGCCATCCGCCCGCGGGTCGCGGTCGTCGCCGAGGCGATGTGCGGCACGATCAGGCAGTTGTCGAGGTCGAGCAGCGGGTCGTCGGGGAGGATCGGCTCGGGGTCGGTGACGTCCAGGCCGGCCGCCCCGATGACCCCCTCGCGCAGCGCGACCGCGAGCGCGGCCTGGTCCACGATCGGCCCGCGCGCCGTGTTGACCAGCACCGCGGTCGGCTTCATCCGGCCGAGCGCCGCGGCATCGATGAGCCCGCGCGTCTCCGCGGTCAGGGCGCAGTTGATCGACACGATGTCGCTGGTCTCGAGCAGCTCGTCCAGCGGCACGTGGCGCGCGCCGAGCGCGGCCTCGATCTCCGCCGACACGCGATGCCGCGAGTGGTAGACGATCGGCATCCCGAACCCGGCCGCGCGCCGCGCCACTGCCTGCCCGATCCGGCCGAAGCCGACGATCCCGAGCGTGGCGCCATGGACGTCCTGCCCGAGCAGCGTCTGCGGTCCCCACGTCCTCCAGCCGCGCGCCCGCACGATCCGGTCCCCCTCCCCGACGCGCCGCGAGGCGGCCAGGATCAGCGCCCAGGCGAGGTCGGCCGTCGTCTCGGTCAGGACGCCCGGCGTGTTCCCGACCGCGATCCCGCGCCGCGCGCACGCCGCGACATCGATGTTGTCGTAGCCCACCGCGTAGTCCGACACGACCTTGAGGCCCGGACCCGCGTGGTCGAGCAGCTCGTCGTCGATCCGTTCGCTGAGCAGCACCAGGATCCCGTCGCAGCCGCGGACGAGCCGCAGCAGCTCGGCCCGCGAGGGCGGCAGCTCGTCGGTCCAGATCTCGGCGTCGCAGGCCGCCCGGATCGGGCCCAGACCGGCGTCGGGGATCAGCCGCGAGACGAAGACCCGTGGTCTCGCGCCGCCGGCTGCCACCGTCCTTATGGCAGCATCGAGCGGATCGCGAACGTCACGTTCGCCGGCCGCTCCGCCAGGCGCCGCATGTACCACGGGTACCAGTGCTCGCCGTACGCGATCAGCGTCAGCACCCGGTAGCCGGCCTTGGCCAGACCGGACCTGCTCGTTCGCGCGGATGCCGTAGAGCATCTCGATCTCGAAGGCGTCGCGCGCGACGCCCGCCGCGGCGACCTGCGACTCGATCTGCTCGATCAGCGCGACGTCGTGCGTGCCGAGCCCGAGGCGGATGGGCTTGCCGCGCCCGTCGAGCAGGAACCGGACCGCGAGCCCGAGGTAGTTGGCGTCGACGCGCGCGCCGGTCGCGATAGGCGATCGCCGCCGGCTCGTCGTAGGCGCCCTTGACGAGGCGGATCGCCGGGTCGAGCGGGAGCAGCCGCTGGATATCGGCGGCCGTGCGCTTGAGGTAGGCCTGCAGGCAGATGCCGGTCTTCGGCTGGACCGCCTTGAGCCTGCTCGTAGAGCTCGATGGTCGCGTCCGTGTAGGCGCTGCCCTCCATGTCGATCCACAGGAACGAGCCGGCTGCGGCCGCGTGCTCGGCGAGGCGGATGACGTTCGCGAGGCAGGCGGCCGGGTCGTGGTCGAGGCCCAGCTGGGTCGGCTTGACCGAGATCTCGCCGTGGATCCCGGCCGCCACGATCCGGTCGGTCAGCTCGAGGTAGTGGGCCACGACCGCGTCCGCCTCGGCCAGGCTCTCGAGGTTCTCGCCGAGCCGCGTGTAGAGCGTGGCGATCCCGGCCGTCTGGAGCGGCACGGCCGCCTTGAGCGCGTCGTCCATCGTCTCGCCGGGCATGAACCGGCGGACGGCACGCTGCATGAACCACAGGCCGGGCAGATGGGCCTTCAGCCAGCTGTTCCGGGCGGCCCACAGGAAGACCCGCCGCATGCTTCCTCCTTCACGACTCGGTCGATCGCCATGCTACGCGACGACGCGGGCTAGAATCCGCTGGCCCATGACCCGCTTCTACGACATCGACGACGCGAACGCCGCCCTGCCGGATCTCGACGGGATCCTGACGACGCTGGCCGAGCAGCGCGACGAGCTGATCCGGCTGCGCGACCAGGTGACCGCCGACGACAAGCCCGAGGCCGACGAGCTCCGCCGCATCCGGCTCCGGATGCAGGGCCTCGTCGACCAGATGGCCGCGGGCGTGGCCCGCATCGAGGAGCTCGGCATCACGCTGCGCGACATCCCCGGCGGGCTGGTCGACTTCCCGGCGCTGGTCAACGGGCGGCAGGTCTGGCTGTGCTGGCGACGGGGCGAGGCCGATGTCGGGCACTGGCATCCGGTCGATACCGGCTTCGCCGACCGCCGCCCGCTGAGCGAACTCGTATGAGCGGCGGGCCAGGGCCGAAGGGGGCGGTGATCGTCGGCGCGGACGGGCGGGCGAAGGCGTACCGGCCGCTCCCGCTCGAGGCGCGGGCGGCCGCCGTCCACGAGGGTCTGGAGGCGTACGGTCGCGGCGACTTCTTCGACGCCCACGAGGCGCTGGAGCCGGCCTGGATGGGCGCCCACGAGCCCGGCGAGCGCGCCGCCCTCCAGGGCCTGATCAAGCTGGCCGCCGCCTACGTCCACGACGTGCGCGGCAACCCTCCGGGGATCGCCAAGAACCTCGAGGGGGCACGTGCCCGGCTCGCCGAGGCGCAGGACGCCGGGTGGCACCCGCCGGCGGCCCTCGGGCTCGACGTGGACCTCGACGCGCTCATCGCCGACATCGACCGCCGCCTCACCGACCTGGCCGCCCACCCCGCCGACCCGACGCTCGGGCCGCCGAGCCTCCGAAGGAGTCCCGCATGACGATGCCCGCGCCGGTCCCGACGATCGATGTCACCGAAGCGGAGCGCCGCCAGCGCGAGGACCCGGCGCGGCCGGTCATCGTCGACGTCCGCGAGCCGGTCGAGTTCGCGGAGGTCCGCGCGCCGGACGTGCTCCACGTCCCGATGTCGACCTTCGCCGGGCGGATCGCCGACCTGCCGACCGACCGGCCGCTGCTGCTGATCTGCCACCTCGGCGGGCGGTCCGCCGCCGCGGCCGGGTTCCTCATGCGTGCCGGGCGCACGGACGTCGCCAACGTGGCGGGCGGCATGGATGCCTGGGAGCGGGCCGGCCTGCCCGTCCGGCGCGGACCGGTGGCGGCTGGCGAGGGCGAACTCGCGGGCTAAGGGTGCCGGCGGAGGACCTTGGCGATCAGCTCCCGCGACCGTTCCTTGTGGGCGTACGCCCAGCCGATCAGGATCAGGATGATGAAGTCGAGCGTGCCGACGCCGGCCGCGTTCAGGTAGCCGAGCTGCTGGCCGATCTCGCCCTGGATCTGCAGGCCGGGCACGGTCGCTCCGACCAGGCCAAGCCGGAAGAACGGCGCTTGCGGGGCGATGTTCGCGCGGATGCTGGTCTTGACCACGCCCGACGCGGTCGTGCCGCCGACGATGATCGCGTCCGGGCCGGAGACGACCGGGGCGCCGCCCTGCGCGGCGACCGGCAGGTCGCTGACCGCCAGGTGCTTCCACTCCGCGATCGTGCCGTCATTGGCTGGTGTCGCCCAGTAGACCTCGTTGTGCAGCGCCGTGCCGTCGGTGCCGCCCGCGACGTACATCGCCCCGTTGACCGCCCAGTTCGCGCCGTTGGCGCGCGGGCCTGGGAGGTTCCACGCCGGGTCGCTGACCCAGTCGCTGACCTTGCCGGCCTCCGGGTTCGCGGGGAGGCCGGCGGCAGCCGGCTTGGCGATCGTGCCGCGCTGGACCAGCGCGACCGGGCCTGAGGCGTCGCTGCCGCCATAGAGCCAGAGATAGTCGCCCACGATCGCCGCGGTGGCGTCGGTCTGGGCGACGTCGAGCGCCTTCTCCTCGGCCCATGCCTGGAGGACGCCGACCTTGTCGAAGAGCGACTTGTAGGTCGTCGCGACGGGGCCGGAGGCGTTCGAGCCGCCGACCAGGAGCATCCCGTCGGCCGTGCCGACCGCGGCGGCCCCGGCGCGCGCCTCGGGCAGCTTCAGGTTGTCGGGCGCGACCTTCCAGCCGGTGAGCGCGCCGGTCGTGCCGTCGGGGGTCAGGACGAAGGTCGTCGTGGTGGGCGCGCCGTCGGCGCCCTTGCCGCCCATCACGTACACGCTCCCGGCGACGAACGCGGTCGAGAAATCGGTCCGCGGCTCGGGCAGCGGTGGCCCGGGCGCCCACGCGTCGAAGTTGCCGGTCCCGACCGTCTTCGCCACGTAGACCGTCGACTGTGCGGTCGTGCCGTCGGAGCCGCCGATGTAGAGGAGCCGGGTGCCGAGCTGGACGACGGCGCCGTCGGTCCGCGGGGCCGGCAGGTCGAGCTCGGCCGGCGAGGTCGCCCATGGGACGATCGCCCCGACCGGGGCGGGGCACGGGAGCGTCTGGTTCTCGGGCGGGCAGAGGTTGATCGGCGACCAGGCCAGGACGCCCAGGTCGACCGTGCGCGACACCGTCAGGTAGTAGGCCCGGTCGGGGAGGTACCCGATGATCAGGATGATGAACGTCAGCCAGGCGATCGCCTTGGCCGTCGCCCAGGCCCAGCCGTCCGCGTCGAGCAGCCCGAAGAGGGCCCGCTTCCGCGGCACCGTCGTTCCGGCTGTGAGCGCACCCTGGGCCATCGTCCTCCATCCTCGACCAGCCGCCGTGCCGGCGCCGGTCAGCTCATTTGGCGGTCAGCGTTCCCGTCATGTTGGCGTGGACCGAGCAGTAGAACGTGTAGGTGCCCGGATCGAGCGCCGGCACGTCATAGGTCTTGGTCGCGACGCCCGCGAAGATCTCGCCCTTGAACACCTCGGTGCCCGCGTCGTCCTTGATCGCGACGTTGTGCTGGATCGACGCATCCTCGTTGTCGAAGGCGATCTGGAACCCCGCATTGGCCGGTGCGTCCACGCTGGTCGTCGTGTAGGCGACGTTCTGGGCCGTGATGGCGACCGGCGGGTTCGCGCCACCACCGCCCGCGCTCGCGGACGGGGCCGGCGATGACGACGCGCCGGGGGCGGCCGAAGCGCCGGGCGACCCCGATGGCGCCGCGGCGGACGGCGCCGCGAACTCGGTCGTCCAGCACGCCGGGTACGGGGTCGCGTCCGGAGCCGGCTGGTAGTTCGGGTCGCGCCAGCCGGTGAAGGTCTTGACCTTGCCGGTCAGGGGGTCCTTCAGGGGCGTGCCGAGCTCCGCGTCGCGCACGGTGTAGGTCACGTCGTTCGTGGCGCGTATGAACGCGATCAGGTCGTCGATCTGCACGTAGTTGAGCGGCCCCGGCGGGGTGGACAGGTTCGACCAGACCGGCATCAGCGAGTTCGCGTTGCCGCAGACGTAGCGGCCGCCCGTCGCCAGCACCGTCCGCAGGTAGTTCTCGTTGAGATGGGCGAACAGCTTGTCCTGGCGGTTGAGGGTCGGGCCGACGCCGCCTTCGCCGTTCACGCCGTGGCAGCGGGCGCAGTTGGCCTCGAAGACGTTGTAGCCGCGCTCGACCGCGGTGACCTGCTGGGCGGTCAGCTCGGCATCGAGCCGCGGCTCCGAGATCCCGAGCGGCCCTCCGACCTCGTAGAACCAGTAGATGGCCGTGAACAGGATCACGACGATGACCGTCAGGAAGCCGACCCAGCGCGCGTTCGACGACTGCCGGACGATGCGCGCCGCGCGCTCCGGCGACATCTCGTTGGCGAGGACCGACGGGGACGCCGAGAAGCGCTCGACCGGCGCGGGCTCGGCCGGCGGCCGGGGCGCGGGCAGGTTCTGCCCGGGCTCGAGTTCGGGGGTGTCGCTCATCGGGTCCATCGAGGGGTGTGACGGGTCACGATCAGATGCACCCGGTCGACGTGCGCGGCGGGATCAGGCCCGGCTGCCCCAGCGCGACGGGGAGCGGCCCGAGCGTGATCTTGCCGGTGTTGACGGTCAGGACGCCCTTCGCGTCGACCGTGATCGAGAAGCGGTCCATGCCGCGCGGTGCCGGACCGTACTGCGCGCCATCGGCCTTGATGCCGAGGCGGTCGTAGCGCGAGCCGTGGCACGGGCACTCGAACCAGAAGTTCTTGAGGCACGGGTTGGGCTTGCAGCCCAGGTGCGGGCAGCGCTGGTACAGGGCGCGGACGTTCAGCGCCGTCCCATTCCCGGTCGTGTCCTCGCCAGGCAGGAACTGCTGCTGGCCGGGGTCGATCAGCACCACGAACGAGCGGGCCTCCGGGTAATAGGCCGGGAAGCCCTGTTCGATCGGGAGGACCGCGTTCTGGATCTTGATGGTGTCGAGCGTGCCGATCTCGAGCGGCGCGCCGAAGCCGCCGGTGAGGTTCGGCCAGAGGAAGGCGATGGTGCCGGCGAGGACCTCGGTCATCCACAGGCCGAGGCCGGCACCGATGGCGCCGCGCATCAGCTGCCGCCGGGACAGCCCCTGGACCTGGTGCGACCGCAGCGACTTGATCGCTTCCTTGGTCAGGGCCTGCGGCTGGTCGATGGGCTCGACGTGGTAGTTGCTCATCGGGGGTGGGTCCTTCGCTCGGCCATCACAGGGAGAAGTACACGCCGGGGGCGGTCACGAACGGGATGATGAAGGTGTAGCCGGGGCCCCGGAAGAAGATCCCCACGAACGTGAGGGTCAGGCCGAGGATGCAGAACAGCGTGAAGAGCATCACCGCGGTCTTGCGCTGCGACGGGCGGATGGCAAGGATGTCGCCGCGGTCGACGTACGGGATGAGCGCCGCGCCGACGAGCACGAAGCCGGGCACCAGCACGCCCGCGACCGTCGGGTGGAAATAGGCCAGCAGCTCCTGGAGGCCGAGGAAGTACCAAGGCGCCTTGGCCACCGCCGGCGTGACGTTGCCGTTGGCCAGCGCCTCGAGCGGCGCGTTGATGAACAGCCCCATCAGCAGCAGCAGGATGCTCATCATCCCCGCGGCGAGGAACTCGATCGTGAGCAGGTGCGGCCAGGTCATGACCGTGTCGTCGGGTTCCTTCTGGACCCGGACGACGGCGTCCTGCTTGACCAGCGCGAGCAGCCGGTACGGTCGCGCCGACATCGGCACGCGCTGCTTGTCGATCTCGGTCCGCCGGGTCGGATCGACCGGCAGCACCTCGCGCTTCTCGGGCGCGACTTCGATCGTCGCGTCATAGCGGCCCGCTGATGCCCGCCGTCCTTGCGGATCCGCCAGAAGTGGACCGCCAGGAAGATCGCGACGATGAGGGGCAGGAACATGATGTGGACGACGTAGAACCGCAGGAGCGTGTTCTGGCCGACCTCGAGGCCGCCGAGGAGCAGGCGGTTGACCGGCGTGTTGAACAGCGGCGCGTAGCCGCCCATGTTCGTGCCGATGGTGATGGCCCAGAAGGCGATCTGGTCCCACGGCAGCAGGTAGCCGGTGAAGCTGAGCATGATCGTGCAGAAGAGCAGGATCACGCCGACGACCCAGTTGAACTCACGCGGCGGCTTGTAGGCCCCGTGATAGAAGACCCGCATCATGTGCAGGAAGACGAAGAACACCATCAGGTGGGCGGCCCACCGGTGGATGTTCCGCGTCAGCAGCCCGAACGTCACCGAGCTCTGGATGTTCAGGATGTCCGTGTACGCCTGGTTCGCCGACGGCACGTAGAAGAACATCAGGTACACGCCGGTGATCGTCAGCACGAGGAACAGGAAGAAGGACAGGCCGCCCAGGCAGAACGTGTAGGCGAACTTCACGGCGTGCTGGCGGACGCGCACGGGGTGGATGTGCAGGAAGACGTTGTTCATCACCGCGTACGCCCGCGACCGTTCGTCGCGGGGGTACGGCTGGCGGAACAACGAGCGCCAGACGGGGCTCCGGCGGATGGTCTGGTCCACCCGCTCGAGGAAACTCACCGGGCTCCTCCTGCGACGCCGGGGGTTCCGGCGAGTTGCGCGTCACGGTACGACTCCTTGTAGAGCCGACCGTCGGTCGAGACCTCCTGCAGTTCGAACCGCTCCATCGTAATGGCGTCGAACGGGCAACGCTTGACGCACAAGGCGCAGCGGATGCAGCGCTCCTCGTCGAGGATCATCGCCCCGCCCTGGTCCCAGCCGTAGGCCTCCTCGAGCTCGGGCAGGAGCCCCTCGGACTTGAGCGTGTTGACGTCGACCATGTGGATGACGCCCTCGGGGCAGACATCCGCGCAGGCCCCGCAGAGGACGCAGCGGAAGGGGTCGAACCAGATGTTGTAGTTGCACATCAGGCAGCGGGTCGACTCGGCGACCGCGGCCGTCGCGTCGTAGCCCAGCTCGACCGGGGTGTTGAAGTTGACGACCGGCTCGGTCGACGGCATCCGGGCCTGGAGCGGGACCATCGGGATGTGCTGGCGCGGCAGGACGTCGTAGAACTCGGGCATGTCATGGCGCCACGAGCTGGTGATCTTGACGTTGGCGTCGACGGTCACGTCGGTCCGGCCGGCGAGGTAGCGGTCGATCGCGTACGCGCACTTCTTGCCGTGGCCGGCGGCCTCGATCAGCGTCGTCGGACCGGTCACGAAGTCGCCGCAGGCGAAGACGCCCTTCACGTTCGAGGCGTAGGTCGCCGGGTCCACCTTGACGCGGCCGCGGTTGATCTCGAACTTGGCCTCGACCGGCAGGAACGTCAGGTCGGCGGCCTGCGAGACGGCCGGGATGACGGTCTGGGCCGGGATGACGAACTCGGACCCCTCGATCGGCACCGGCGAGCGGCGGCCGGAGGCGTCGGGCTCGCCGAGACGGTTGCGGATGAACTTGACGCCGGTGACCTTGCCGTCCTCGCCGAGCACCTCGATCGGGCTCGCCAGGAACTCCATCCGGACGCCCTCTCGTTCGGTCTCGCCCAGCTCCTCCTCGTCGACGACCAGCTCGGAACGTGTCCGGCGGTAGACGATCGAGACGCGGTCGGCGCCGTGGCGAAGGCTCGTGCGCGAGCAGTCCATCGCGGTGTAGCCGCCGCCGATGACCACGACGTCCGTGCCCACCTCGAGCGGCTGGCCGAGATTGGCCTTCTTCATGAAGTCGACGCCGTAGTCGACGCCCTCGAGCTCGGCGCCCGGGATGTCGAGCGCCACGGCGTCCATGGCCCCGGCGGTGATCGCGATCGCGTCGAAGTCCTTCTGGAGCTGGTCGAAGGTGATGTCGACGCCGATCGTCGTGTCGTAGACGAACCTGACCCCGAGGCGCTCGACGAGCTTGACGTCCATCTCGATCGCCTCGCGCGGGAGGCGGAACGCCGGGACGCCGATGAGCATCGTCCCGCCGGCGAACGGCAGGCTGTCGAAGACGGTGACCTGGTAGCCCTTGGTCGCGAGCTCGCGGGCGACGGCCAGACCGGACGGCCCGGCGCCGACGACGGCGACCCGCTCCTCGCGGGCGGTGATCTGGGGCATGACGTCCGGGATGCCCGAGGCCTCGTGCCACTCGACGAGGAAGCGCTTCATCGCCCGGATCGCCAGGGGGCGGTCGATGTCGCCGCGGCGGCATGCCCGCTCGCACGGGGCGGAGCAGACGTAGGAGCACATCGCCGCGACCGGGTTCGGGTCGCGGGACAGGATGTAGCCCTCTTCGAACCGTCCCTCCGCGGCGAGATTCAGGTAGCCGCGGCAGTTGGTGCCGACGGGGCAGGCTTCCTGGCATTCGATGTTGCACTGGAGCCAGGAGGCGTCGACGGGCTGGACGAGGAATTCCTGGGGCGGTTCGATGGCCAAGCGGGGTCGTGCCTTTCCGTTCGGAGCTGGCTCGGGCGCAGGCGGAGGATCGGCGGTCACCGACGCCCCGAATCTACCATCCGCGCTCGACGCCCTGCAAAAGCCGGAGGCGGGGACGCCGCCTCGGGCGAGTTGACGCTGGCCCGAGCCGCAGCTACATTGCCCCCGGAGCGCGCCGCCGCCCACCAAGGAGTTGGACCCGACAGATGCGGGTAGCGTGACCGCGAACGAGATCGCCTTCCTGGCCCTTGGAGCGACCCTTGGGCTGGTCACCGGCGCGGCGCTGATCGAGGTGTTCCGCAGCCGAACCCACGCTCCGCACGTGGTCCGCGTGACGGTCACCGCCGATGCGATCCCCCGCCGACGCGCTTCGACGCTGTCGGACGACGCCTTCCTCGTGGCGGACAACCAGCCGGCCCGCGGGGGCCCGGCCGACCGGCGGATCGAGGAGCTGCCGATGCCGGTGTCCGGGCCGGATCGTCGAACGGCTGTTCGCTACGGTCCACCGCTCACCATCCCGCGCTCCGGGGCGCTGCCCGACACCGGGGTGACCTGGACGACATCGCCGGCATCGGCAAGCCCGGGCACGCCGAACGACGGACCGGGCGTCGGGATCCCCGTGGGGTGACCGACCCGCTCATGGCGGCGCTGCGGATGCGTGCCGTCACCTCGCTCCTCGCGGACGAGCGCGAGCGCGACGAGTTCGGGGGCATCGACCTCGACGAGCTCCTGACGGCACCACGCTTCGATGCGCGGAGCGGGCTGGATCTCCGGGCCGAGGCTGCCCCGAAGGTCCTGGGCACGATCACGGCGATCGCGCTGCTCGACCGGCCGGACGAGTCGGTGCATGCTTCGATCATGGCCATCGACGACAGCGGGACGCCGGGCACGGCGCCGACCACCACGACCAGCGACGCCTCGACCGCAAACATGGCCGGCGGGCCGGATGCCGCCACGGGTGCCGTCGACCGCTGCGCCGACGAGCGGCGCGTCGCCTCCGAACGCTGCGAGCTCGCGGTCCGCGCGCGAGCCGGTGCCGGGACCGCGGACGAGGCGCTGCGCGCGGCCCAGCGCGCCTACGACGAGCACCTGTCGCGGGCCGATGTGGCGGCGGCGATCTCCGATGCCCGCGCGGTCCGGCGCGAGAAGGAGGCGGCCCAGGCCCGGTTCCGCGCGGCCTACGCGACCTCGGCGACGACCGACGACGCCGAGACCGCGGCCCGCGTCTGGCTGGAAGAGATCAACGATGTCAACAACGCGGCCCGCGCGGCCGCCGCCACGTCGACCCGCGAGCGAGCGGCGGCGACGAAGGTCGGCGCCACACTGGAGCACCTGTCGCTCGAGGCGGACGCGGCCCGGATCGCGGCGGAGACCGCGGAAGCCGCCTGCCTCATGGCCCGCCAGGCCCTCGCGGTCTGCGACGAGCGGGTCGACGCCGACGAGGCCGAGGCGCAGCCTGTCGCCGCCCCGACGCCGTGGGCGGAACGGCCGGGCGTCGCCGTCGAGGACGAGGAGCCCCTGGTCGCCGCGCTGAGCACGGGCGGGACCCCGACGATCTTCCGGCTCCTCCGCGGGGACCGGGACGCGATGACCCGGCTCGTCGCACAGCTCGGCCGGGACCGAGGCGACCGAGCAGCGCCGCTGGCAGCTCAACATCGGCCGGCTGGTGGATGCGATCGTCGCGGTCGCCATCGAGGCCACGTCGCTCGAGTTCCCGCCCGACCACACGTTCTGGGGCGCCTTCACGCCCACGCAGGACCGTGAGATCGCCGAGGCCCTGTCCTCGCTGGGCTACCGGTTCGACGGGCTGTCGGGCTTCGTCGACGACCGGGTCCCCACCCAGCGCGACCTGTCGCTCGCGCTCGGGTACGCGGGCCTCGACCCGATGCGCATCCGGCACTGGCCGACCGAAGCCGAGATGGCCGCCCTCTACACCGAGGTCTCGGTCGCCGCCGACGAGCACCTGGCCGCGACCGCGGGCGACCTCAGCCTGGGCGAGCTGATCGCGTTGCTCGGGCGCCGCGCCGACGCGCTGGCCGAGCTCTGGAACGAGTGGGGCCACGTCCGGCCCCTGCTCCTCGAGGGCGCCTGACCGACCGGCTCAGCCGGGCCCTTCGGCCTCGTCGTCGTCGATGACGATCAGCCGCAGGGCCTCGGCCGCCGCGACCCCGACCGGGGCACCCTCCTCCGCGGCCCAGGCGCGGATGCGCTCGCCCAGCTGCTCGGGCTCGTGGATCTGGCTGGCATGCGCGGCCAGGGCCGCGATCTTGCGCTCGAGCGTCGTCGTGATGTCGACGCGGACGTCGGGGTGCGTCGACCAGAACAGGTACATCCGGCGCACGCGATGGGCGGCCAGCCCGCCGCGTGCGAGGCCGGGGAACGCCATGGGGTTGCGGGCCGCCGGGTAGACGGCGTCGACCGCCGCGAACCCCGCGGCACGGTGGTCGGTGTGGTTGATCCCGCCGTCCCGGTAGAAGAGCGCCTCGGGGTCGGTGGCGAAGACGGCATCGGGCTGGAAGGTCCGGATCTCGCGGACCAGCATCTCGCGCAGCGCGAGGTCGTTGGCGAGCGCGCCATCGGGCTGGTGGAGGAACGTCACGCCCTCGTAGCCGATCACGGCGCAGGCGGCGCGCTGCTCGGTCTCGCGCAGGGCCGCGAGCTCAAGCGGATCGGCATCGGGGTCCTCGCCGCCCTGGTCGCCGCTGGTGCAGCACACGAGCCAGCCGGTCGAGCCGGCGTCGATCCAGGCCGCGGCCGTCCCGGACGGCCCGAACTCCGCGTCATCCGGGTGGGCGGCGATGACCATGAACCGCCCGGGGCGCCAGTCGTGGGGCGCGGTGGCGGGCGGATCCCCGACCGGCGTCGGGTCGCTCATCCGGCCGCTCGGGACGCGGGTCGGAGCGCGGGGCCGGGACGCGGTTCGGCGTCTTGCGCGGCACCCGTCCCGGCAGTACCCTTCCGGCCGAGGCTTCGCTCGTCTCCCCCCACGAGCGAAGTCTCTTTGCTTGCCCCGCGCAGCCGGTCGGCGGTCACCGCCCCCGCGCCGCCTGCTGGTTGTCGAGCTCGGCGAGGACCTCCGCGGCATGCCCCTCCGGCTTGACCTTCGCCCAGGTCCGGACGATGCGGCCCTCGGGGTCGACGAGGAACGTCGTACGCGCGGTGCCCCAGTAGGTCTTGCCGTAGTTCTGCTTCTCGACCCAGGAGCCGTACGCCTCGGCGACCTCGTGCGCCTCGTCCGCGAGGAGCGTGAACGGCAGGTCGAACTTCTCGCGGAAGGCCTTCTTGCTCCTGGCGCCCTGCGGGCTGATGCCCCAGACGTCGGCACCGCGCTCGTGGATGGTCTCGTTGGCGTCGCGGAACTCGCAGGCCTCGACCGTGCAGCCGGGCGTGTCGTCCTTCGGGTAGAAGTAGAGGATCGTCCAGCGGCCCGCCTGGTCGCTGAGGCGGTGGATCGGTGCCCGTCTCGTCGGGCAGGGCGACCTCGGGAGCCTGGTCGCCGGCGGCTGGCATGCTCATGGCGGGATGGTACCCGCCGTCTCGATGACGAGCAGCATCCCGCGCCGGACGGCGACCGACGCATCGTCGCTCGTGCGAACGTTCGAGAGACCGCGCGCCGGCCCGGCCGCGAGCGGCTCGTCGCGAAGCGGGTACTCCAGCCCATCGGTCGTCACGCCCGCGGCGCCGTCGCCGAACGGCAGCAGCGTGACGAGCCCGCCGACCGGTCCCGGCAGCGGATGGCGGACCGGGCGCCCGTCCGCGTCCGGGGCACGGACCAGCGCGATCCGCGTCGACCCATCGAGCAGGACCGCGCGGCGGCCGATGAGGGCCGGATGGGCGAGCAGCGCGACGTTGGCCAGCGAATGGTCGAAGCGCGGGCCGCCCAACGCCCCGACGACGACGATCGCGTCCGCGCCGTGTTCGACCGCGGCGAGGACCGCGAGCTCCGTGTCGGATTCGTCCTTGGCGGCGGCGACGCGGCGGATCTCGACCCCGGACGCCTCGAGTGCCGCCAGCCGCTCGGGCTCGATCGAATCGCCGTCGCCCACCCAGAGGTCCACGGTGAGTCCGAGGGGCTCGGCATGGCGCGCGCCGCCGTCCGCCGCGACCACGAACGCGGCCGGCTCGAACCAGCCGGGCCATGCCGCGTCCAGGGCGGCACGGACCGCGACATCGCCGTCGGCCAGGACGATCGCCTGCATCGTGGCGGGATGCTAGCCGATGCTAGACTCCGCGCCGTGCCCGACCCGCTCGATCATCCCGCCATCCGGCGTGTCACCGACGCCGCCGCCCGCAAGGGCGTGACCATCGAGGTCAAGGTCTTCGACGAGTCGACCCACACCGCTGCCGAGGCCGCCGCGGCCGTCGGCGCGGACCTCGGCCAGATCGTGAAATCGCTGGTCTTCGTGACCGACGGCGAGGACGGTCCCGAGCCGATCGTCGCCCTCGTCTCGGGCCCGAACCGCGTCGACCTCGCCCGTCTGGCCGCCGTCACGGGCGCGTCCGACGTCCGCCGCGCGACGGCCCGCGAGGCCAACGAGCTGACCGGCTTCTCCATCGGCGGCATCCCGCCGATCGGCCATGCCCGGCCGACCCGGGTGGTCATGGACCCGGACCTGGGGCGCTACCCGGTCGTGTGGGCGGCGGCCGGGCTCCCGACGGCGGTCTTCCCGGTGCCGCCGGCGACGCTGCGGACCCTCGCCAACGCCACGGTCGCCCCGATCGCCGAGATCACGGCCGACGTCGGCGAGCCCACCGAGGCCACGCCCTCCGACGCGACGCCGGCCTGACCCGCCGCCGACGACTCGACCCGACCCGACCGCGACGGATGGCCCCCGAACCACGGAACGCGTCGATCACCTACCCGGGCGGGCTGCGCGCCCGATGGCGCTGGGGCGGCAGCGGCCAGGGGCCTGAGGTCTTCGCCCTGTCCGAGGCCGGCGGGCACCTCGTCGATCTCGGGGAGCGGGTCGCCGCGGATCCGGGACCGCTGTGCCGCGCCGAGCTCCGGCTCGAGGGCCCGCGCGGCGCCTGGACCGCCCGCTTCGCCTCGACCATCAGCGACGAGCCGCGCGGCCTCCACTGGGACAGCGAGGGGCTCCTCGTCGTGAGCTACGGGTTCCACACGTTCGGCCTGACCGTGGCATCCGGCGAGGCCGCCTGGGAGCATCGCTCGGCGACGCCGATCGTCGCGCTCCTGGGGTCGTCGCGGCTCGCGCACGTGCTCGTCCAGGCCGAGATCGAGACGTTCGCCATCGAGGCCGACGGCACCGTCGCCTGGCGGGTCGCCCACTCCGATGTGGTCACCGCGGCCGAGCTCATCGGCGGGCGCCTGATCCTGACCGGCTACGACGGCCAGCTCAACGCCCTGGACCCCGCCACCGGGCGGTCCTCGAACTGAGGCGCGACGGCTCGCGGGCCTCGGACGGGCGTGCGGATGTGGTCCCGCTGTGGATAACCGTCCAGCCGGCCCCGGAACTCGTGGATAAGTCCCCTTGTCATGGTGTCGCGGCGCACCGTACCGTTCGCACCAGCCCGGAGGGGCCGAGCGACACTAACGGCGGCGATCGCATCAACGCCCACGTGTCGGGTAGGTTCCTTCGGGCCCTTTCATGCCCGGCGCTATCATCGCCGCCGTGATCCCCCTCCTCCCCATCGCCGCCGGCCTGCTTGCGCTCGTGCTCGGCGCCGCGATCCTGCGCTCGTTCGGCCCGCGCTATCGCGTCGGGCGGCTCATCGGGTCGACACCCGAGGTGGGCGTCGCCGAGGCCATCGCGCTCGTCGGCGGCCCGGCGCGGTACGTCCGCATCGGCGGCCGGATCGATGCCGAGGACACCTTCGAGGACCACGCCCACCGCCCGCTCGTGCTCCGTCGCTCCCGCGTCCAGGTCCGGGACGGCGACGACTGGCGGACCGTCGAGGACGGCCGCGAGACCAGGCCGTTCGAGGTGCGCGAGGGGCTCGACGGGATCGCCATCGATGCGGACGCCCTCGACGACGGCCTCGTGGTCATGCCCCGCGAATCGGTCGGCACCGCCGCCGACCTGCCCGACCGCGTGCCCGAGGGCACCCCGCCCGACACCTCGATCCGGATGCTCATCGAGCAGGTCTCCTCGATCGACCACGCCCTGGTGATGGGGGTCCCGCAGACCGGAGCGGACGGGCTCCCGCAGATGGGCGCCGGCCTCGGGCGCCCCCTGGTGCTCACGACCCTCGCCCCCGACGAGGCGATGCGCGTCCTCGCCGGCGACCGGTCGCGGCGGGCGCTGGCGGCGGCGATCTCCCTGGCGGCCGGGTTCGTGCTGCTCACCATCGGGGTCGTCTGGCTCGTCGTGGACGCCGTCCTGTGAGTCGGATGCCCCGCGGCCGGCGCGGCTCCGTCCGCGGCCGCCTTCGGCTCACCCTCGGGACGGCCGGCGCCGCCGTGCTGCTGCTCGCGATGGCGCTGCCCGCCCTGGCCGCCACGCCGACCCCGGCCGCGGGCGGCGACCCGCGCAGCTCCGGCCAGGGCCCGGGGCTCGTGGGCGACCCCCTGTTCGCCATCCTGGCGGTCGTCCTGATCGCCGCTGGCGCGATCCTCGCCACCCTCGCCTACGTGCGGCTGACGGGCGGCCGCCGCACCTGAAGACCGGGGCCGGGACCATCGGCCTATTGGCAAGAAGTGTGAGATTGGTAGGCTCGGCCGGCCAACTTCACATTTCCTCCATGAGTCGTGAGCGCAACTCTCCCGTCACGCCCGATCGACGCGACCCTGACCGTCACGAAGGCCGCACGCCTCCTCGGCGTGCATCCGAACACGGTCCGGGCATGGAGCGACGCGGGCCGGCTGCGCTACTACCGCATCAACGAGCGCGGTGACCGGCGCTACCGGATCGGCGACCTCCAGCGGTTCCTGTCCGCGGCGGAGATCGGCCCGCTCGACCTCGCCGCGCCGTCGCCGATCCTCCCTCCGGGCGGACGGCGGTCCTCGCTGGCGGCGGCCGCGTTCGCGGCCGGCGGCGCGCACCACCGGGCGGCGGCCGCGAGCGCCAGGCATGCCGAGACGCTGCGCGGACCGGACCGCTACGCGCTGGACCTCCACCTGATCGACCAGGTCACCCGGCTGGCCGGCGAGGCCACCGACCTCGATGCCGACCTCGACCGCGCGGTGGCCCTGATCCGCGACGCCTACGACCACCACCTCGTGGCGCTCTGGGAGCTCCGCGACGACCGCCTGGCCCCGCGCGCCGTCGCGGTCGCCGATCCCGCCCGGCCGGAGCGGCTGGTCGACCGGCCGAAGACCTTCGGCGTCCTCGGGGAGGCGCTCGGCTCGGCGGCCGCCGGCGACGAGCTCGCGACCGCGAGGACGGACCGGGAAGACGGACCCCTGCCGATCCTGCCTGGCGGCCGACCGGAGCTGGCCGCCGCGATCGTCGGCGCCGGACGGACCCTGGGGCGTGCTCCACCTCGTGGCCGACACGCCGTCCTCGTTCCCGCCCCTCGCCGCGGAGGTCGCGTCGGTCATCGCCCGCACCCTCAGTGCCATCGTCAGCTCGGCGCAGCGCGAGGATGCCGTCGGCCGGCAGCTCCATCGAGCCGAGGCGCTCCACCGGGTCTCGGGCGACATCGGCAGCCGGCTCGACCTGGACCGGATCTTCTCCGGGCTCGTCGACCACGCCATGGTCCTCTTCGAGGCCGACCGCGGCGCCGTCTTCCTGCGCCAGCCGGACGGCACGGTCGTCGCCCCGATCAGCCGGGGCCTCTCGGCGTCGTTCCTCTCGAACGTCCGCGACTTCCCGGCCCACTCGCTCCCGGCCGAGGCCGTCGCCCAGCGCCGCCCGCTCTTCGCCGTCGACTACCGCGACGACCCGCGCGGCCAGGGCGTCCGGGCCGCGGTCGTCCAGGAGGGCTTCGACACCATCTGCACCGCGCCGTTGTTCGACGGCACCTCGCTGCTCGGCCTGCTCAACGTCTATCACGACGAGCCGCACCCGTGGACCGACGACGACCTCGAGACGATGGCCGCGCTGGCGACCCAGGCGAGCGTCGCGATCCGGGCCGCCCAGGACTTCGAGCGGATGGCGACGTGGGCCGCCCAGCTGCAGTCGATCCAGCAGCTCGGGACGAGGCTGAGCCGCCTGTCCGGCGTCCAGGAGATCGGCATGGCCATCGCCACCGAGCTCCGCCAGCTCATCGACTACCACAACGTCCGGGTCTACCGGCTGGCCGGCCGCGACCTGATCCCGGTCGCGATGAAGGGCCAGGTCGGCGAGTACGTGGACGAGACGCCCGGACCAGCTCAAGGTCTCGGTCGGCGAGGGCATCACCGGGCTGGGTCGCCGAGCACGCGGTCGCCCAGAACCTCGGCGACGCGGCCAAGGACCCGCGGGCCAACACGATCCCCGGGACCGAGGACGACCTCGACGAGTCGATGCTGCTCGCACCGATGACCTTCGACGACAAGGTCCTCGGCGTCCTCGTCCTCTCGAAGCTCGGGCTCGACCAGTTCACCGACGACGACCTGCGGCTGCTGGTCATCTACGCGAGCTTCGCCGCCCAGGCGATGGCCAACGCGGACACGACCGAGCGCCTGCGCGAGCAGAGCGCCGCGCTCGAACGGCAGGTCCGGAGCCAGCGCGAGCTGCTCCAGATCACCGAGTCGATCCTGACCCAGTTCGACGGCCGGATGGTCCTCGAGAGCATCACCGAGCGCCTCGGGGCGCTCGTCGCCTGCGACAACATCGCGATCGAGGTCGTGGACCCGGCGACGAACCTGCTGACGCCGCTGACCGCGCGCGGCGTCCACGCGGCCGAGTACCTCGAGCCGTGGGAGCCGGGCGAGACCGGCATCGCGACCTGGGTCGTCGAGCACAACGAGCCCACCTACATCGCGGACGAGCGGGCCGATCCGCGGGTCAACGCGTTCCGCTCAGCCGACGCCCAGGAGGGCAGCCTCATCGTGGTCCCGCTGCGCGGCCGGGACGGGGCGGTCGGCGTCCTCACGATCGAGCGGCTCGGCACGCACAACCCGTTCTCGACGAACGAGTTCGAGCTGGTCCAGCTGTTCGCGGCGCAGGTCTCGATCGCGCTGCAGAACGCGGAGGTCTTCCGTGCCGTCGAGATCCGCGCGCAGACCGACGACCTGACCGGCCTGCTCAACCACGGGACCTTCGAGGACATGCTCGAGCGGAGCGTCCATGCCGGTGGCACCTTCAGCCTGATCATGCTCGACCTCGACGACTTCCGCGAGGTCAACAACCAGCTCGGCCACCAGGCCGGCGACGAGCTCCTCCATCGCATCGCCCGGGCGATCGGGCGCAACGGCCGCGACACCGACCTGTCGTTCCGCTACGGCGGCGACGAGTTCTCGATGCTGCTCCCGGGCACGGACCCGGCCGGCGCCATGCTGGTCGCCGAGCGGACCCGGCAGGCCATCCGCGACGCCGGCGGCGGGGTGAGCGCCTCGATCGGGGTCGCCACGTTCCCGATCGACGGCACGACCGCCTCGACCGTGCTGCTGGCCGCCGACCGGGCCTGCTTCGTCGCCAAGCGCGGCGGCCGCGACCGGATCGCCACGGCCGCCGACGGGCTTGCGCTCGCCGCGGACATCTCGCTCCAGGAGCCCACGCCGGTCGACTCGCCGAGCCGTCCGGGCGAGTAGGGTCGGCCCGGCAGGATCGGCCGGCGCCGGGCCATCGTCACGCCCCTTGACGGGGATGCGTCACCATGGGCCGAGATGCACGGTCGTCTGCTCTTCGCGCCACTGCCGCTGGTGATCGCCCTGCTCGCGTGCGTGCCGGAGCCGCCCGGCCGCGTCCCGGCGAGCGAGCCCGGCGAGGGCCTCGGGAGCCCGGCCCCCACCGCGGTGCCGACCCCGCCCGGCCCGACCCCGACGGTCTCGTTCTACCGGCCGACCCCGACGCCCGAGCCGACCTTCGCGCTCTACACGGTGGTGCGCGGCGACACGCTCGTGAGGATCGCCAAGCGCTACAAGACCAGCGGCCGGAGCATCGCCTACTGGAACCGCGTGGCGTACCCGTCGCTCGACCCCGACTCGCCGAAGTACCAGCCGGACCGGCTCGAGGTCGGCTGGGTCCTGCAGCTGCTGCCCGGCCAGGAGGTCGACCCGGAGGCGCTGCCGACGCTGACGCCCAAGCCGACACCGAAGCCCACACCCGGTCCGCCGAGCGCCGCACCGACCGCGTCGCCACCCGGGTAGCCCCCGGGATCAGAGCCGGCGCGCCGCCGTGACCCGCTGGAGGAACTGGCGCGTGCGGGGCTCGCGCGGCGCCTCGAACAGGATCTCGGGCGGCCCCTCCTCGAGGATCAGCCCGCCGTCGAGGAAGCAGACCCGGTCGGCGATCTCGCGCGCGAAGCGCATCTCGTGGGTCGCGATGATCATCGTCATGCCGCTCGCCGCCAGCTCGCGGATGACGCTCAGGACCTCCCCGACGAGCTCGGGGTCGAGGGCGCTCGTCACCTCGTCGAGCAGCAGCAGCTCGGGCTGCATCGCGAGCGCCCGGACGATCGCCACCCGCTGCTGCTGACCGCCCGACAGCCGGTCGGGGACCTCGTCCCGCTTGTCGGCCAGGCCGAACCGCTCGAGCAGGCGCGTGGCGTCGGCCTCCGCCTGCGCCCGCGGCGTCCCCAGGACCTTGCGCGGCGCCAGCGTCACGTTGTCGAGGACCGACATGTGCGGGAACAGGTTGTACGCCTGGAAGACGATGCCGATCCCCCGGCGGACGCGGTCCACATCGACCTTCGGGTCCGTGATCTCGCGCTCGCCGATGAAGATCCGCCCGGCGTCGATCGGCTCGAGGAGGTTGATGCAGCGCAGCAGCGTGGACTTGCCGCTCCCCGACGAGCCGATCAGGCAGACGACCTCGTGGGACGCCACCGCCAGGTCGATCCCGCCCAGGACCTCGAGCTTGCCGAACGCCTTGTGCAGGCCCTCGATCCGCAGGGCGGGCGTCACCCCGGTCGCGGTCGGGGTCGCGGTCGCGTCGGTCATCGGGCGCCCGCCGCGGACCGGCGCTGCTGTCGCGCCACGAGCCAGTCGGTGAACCGGGCGAGCGGGATCGTCACGACCACGAAGATGATCGCCGTGGCCATGTAGGGCGTGAAGTTGAACGATCCGGCCTGCCGGATCTGCGACTGGCGGAAGATCTCCACGACGCCGATGAACGACACCAGGACCGTGTCCTTCTGCAGCCCGATGAAGTCGTTCAGGAGCGGCGGGATCACGCGCCGGATGGCCTGCGGCAGGATCACGAAGCGGAGTGCCTGGAGATGGCTCAGGCCGAGCGACCGGGCGGCCGCCCCCTGGCTCGGGTGGACCGAGTCGATGCCCGCGCGGTAGACCTCCGAGACATAGGCGGAGTAGATGAGGGTCAGGGCGATCACGGCGTAGAAGATCGGCTCGACCGGGACGCCGGCGAGACCCAGCGCCGGGATCCCGAACCCGAGGATGAAGATCACGAGGACGCCCGGGAGCGCCCGGAAGACGTCCACGTAGGCCGTCGTCAGGATCCGGATCGGCAGGAAGACCGGCCCGGGCGCCTTCCGCAGGACGGCGATGAGGAGGCCCAGCGGCAGGATCAGCAGCTCGGCGACGAGGAACAGCTGGATGTTGATCCAGAAGGCCTTGAGGATCAGCGGCCAGGACTCGGCGAAGACTTCGGCGTTGAAGAAGGACTCCTGGACCGCCGGCCAGCCGGGCGCGTGGACCACCACCCAGCCGAGGACGGTGAAGAACACGACCGTCGAGACGATCGAGATCGCGACCGACCGCCAGGCGCGGCGAGCGGCGGCCGCTTCGGCGGTTTGCGGGGACGCCCGGCGCGTCGCCGGGCTTCCGCTCGCGGGTCCGCCCCCGACCGGATCGTCCACGGATCGGGGGCCTCTGGCGTCCGTTACGGGGCGATCACCGGGGTGGCGGCGAACGGCAGGTACTTGATCACGAGCTTTGCCAGCGATCCGTCGCCGTCCAGCGCCTTGATCGCGGCGTTGACGCACGGGGTCAGGGCGCTGCCCTTGGCGAGCACCGCGCTGAAGTGCTCGGGCTGGCCCTGGTCGAGCTGGCCGACGATGGTCGAGCCGTCGAGCTCCACGTTCGTGATGAAGTCCGCCGTCGGCAGGTCGACGACGATGGCGTCCACCTGCTTGTTCTTGAGCGCCTGGATCGCGGCGTCGTTGGTGTCGAAGACCGCCGTCTCGGTGGTCGGCTTGATCACGTTGTTGATGGCGTCATAGCTCGTCGTGCCCACCTGGACCCCGAACTTGGCGCTCTGCAGCTCGGTGATCGTCTTGGCCTTGGCGAACTTGTTGGCCTTGAGCGCGACGACCGTCTGCGGTCCGAAGTAGTACCCGTCCGAGAGGTCGACGGTCTGCGTGCGATCCGTGGTGTACGTCACCTGCGTCAGGTTGATGTCGAAGGGCTTCGGCCCGGGCGCGAACGCGTTGGCGAACGGCACGACCACCCACGCGACCTTGTCCTTGGCGAAGCCGAGCTTGTCGGCGATGGCGTAGCCGACCGCGCTCTCGAAGCCCTCGCCGGTCGTCGGGTCGCCCTGCGATGCATCCCACGGTGGGGTGTTCCCGCCGGCTCGCGGCGCGTAGTACGGCGGGTAGGCCGGGTTGTCTGTGCCGATCGTGAAGGTCCCGGGCGTCAGCAGCGTCAGGTTGGCCGCGGCGCACGCGTCAGGCGTCGGCGACGGAGCGGGCGATGCCGTCACGGCAGCGACGCTCGGAGCTGCGGTGGGCGCCGCGCTGGCGGCACTCGGCGCCGTGGTCGCACCGGTGCTGGTGCAAGCAGCCAGGACGACCGTCAACACGGCGGTGGTCGCGGCGAGGAAGCTCTTGCGCATGGGGTTCTCCGATCTGGGGTGGCGAACGGGCGAGATTGTACCCGCCGAAGGGCTAGTCGATGAGTAGGAGATCGCCGGTCAGACCGGCTCGATCCGGGCGACGTCGTCGAGCGCGAGCCCGAACGTCTCGGCGGCCGAACCCTGGTTGACGGCGATGGCAAGGCCCGCGGTCTCGGCGTCGTCATAGGCGATCGCTGTCCCGGGTGGCACGTCGGCGAACGTGCCGGCCCAGGTCAGGTCCAGTGTCCGCTTGCGGCCCTTGAAGATCACCCGCAGCGGGCGGCCCGTGACCAGGGGGCCCGCGATCCGCTCGAGGTCTTCGCGGCCGCCGGCGATCCGGACATTCCCGAACGGGTCGATGAAGACGACCACCGAATCGAGGCCGCCATCGCGGGCGACCGGCACCGGCAGCACCAGGTCGACCAGCGTGGCCGACTCGATCAATGGACCGACGGAGGGGAACGGCAGCCCGCCGGCGAGCCGGGCGGCGACCGGCGCGAAGATGTCGCGGCCGTGGAACGTGCCCGAGACCCGCGGCAGGAACAGCTCGGCATTCGTCAGCTGGCGAGCCTCCACGATCCCGCCGAGCGCACGGACAGCCGGCCGGAGCAGCCCGTTGTCGGGGCCGACCAGGATGTCGCCGCGCGACGCGAGGATGGCGATCGCCCGCCGGTCCGTTCCGACGCCTGGGTCCACGACCGCGAGGTGGACGCCGACCGGCAGGTAGCCGATGGCCCGCGACAGGAGGAACGCGCCGTCGCGGATCGAGTGCCGCCGAACGGAATGGTTGAGGTCGAGGATCCGGGCGTCCGCGGCGATCGACCAGATGACGCCGCGGCAGATGGCGGGCGCGGTCTCACCGCCGAAGTCGGTCAGGAACGAGATGAACGGTCCGGCCATCGCGCGATGGTACGCGCGCGGACTGCCCGTGCGCGGGCGGGGTCCGCGCGCCGATCCGGGCCGGAACGTGCCGAAGCGGCGCCGGGAGGAGGCTCGGCGCCGCGTCGAGCCTGCGCGAGCTTCAGGGCGAACGGCTCGGCCGAGGCCCGATGTCCCAGTAGTCACCGGCGCACATCTTGTCGCGGCGGGCAACCTCAGTGCCAGAAGGGTCAAGCGCGACCAGCAAGACGTCGGAACACCCGTCGCTGTAGCTGCCGATGGTGATTGACGCCCCGGGCGGAATGGGCTCTGTGAGCACCCCCTGACGACGCCCATCGTTCACAACGGCGATGGTGATCGGCGTCTCCGTGTAGTTGTTGACGTAGGCACCCGTGAAGCGATCTACCTGCCAGCAGGCCGCGACGGAGATCGACACCATCAGCAGGCCGATCCCGGCGGTATGGAAGCGCATCCTCACGCGCCGATCTTCCGCACCCACAGCCCGCCGGTCAAGGATCCGAGTTCGACCAACAGGCTCTGAGACGGATGGCGACCGCGGCTGCTATCTAACGACCAGCCGAGCCGGAGCGACCGGGCAGCGATATGGCCCCGACCCGGGGAGGAGGCTCCGGGCCGGCAACGTGCCGAAGCGGCGCCGGGAGGAGGCTCGGCGCCGCTTCGGCGGATCGGCCGTGACGGCGGGAGGAGGGATTCGCCGCCAAGACCGGGGAGATGCGGTGTCAGGGCGTCCGGTGGGTCCGTCCGTCGGTCGGGCCGAACCTGCCGGTCCGCTGGAGCTCGCGCAGGAAGAGCAGTTCGTTGACCTGGCGCAGCGACCAGTGCGCCTCGTCGATCGGGATGCCCGCCAGATAGGCGGTCAGGGTCGCCGCTTCGTCAGGGGAGAGGCCCCGGCTGATCAGGCTCCGGTAGGTCCGCCGCGGGGCCGGGCTCTCGGCCGGCGTCGCGGCCGGGGTCGGTCGGGGCCGGGTGGAGCCTCGCCCAGGTGCGACCGCGGAGGGCGCCGCGGGGACTGCCCAGGACGAGCCGGGGCGAGACGGTCGCCCGCGTCCCCGTGACCCGCGAGGTACCTGGCCGGCCATGTCCCACGTATCCCCGATCCCTCGAGCCGTCCGCCCGGTCGGTCCGTGCGGTCGGTCAAGTCCACGACAAACGGGTCCCACCAACGATGACCCGGCGGTCCGGTGCCGCCCGGTACTTCCGGTGGTGCCGGACGGTCGGGTCGAGGACGTTCGCTAGACTCGCCGGCATGCGCGTCCGCCGGTTCGAGCTGCGAGTGGTCGGGAGCGCCCTCGTCGTGGGCTGGACGATCAGCGCGATCCTGGTGCTCGTCGGCTACCGGCCGGGCGGCCCGCTCGACCTGCTGGTCGGCCTGACGATGCTCCTGCCGGTCGCGATCGCGATCGCCGGGCTCGTCTGGCCGCCGGTCGCCCGCGGCTCGGGTGCCTTCCCGCTGATGATCTGGCTGGGGATCGTGGCGCTGCTCTGCCTCGTGCCGTCGATCATCGGGATCGTCGATCTGCTCCAGACGTCGGCGTCCAGCGCGCTCGTGCCGTCGCCGGAGGCGGCGTACCCATGGCTCATCGCCCTCGCCGCGACCAGCCTGTTCAGCGGTCTCGGCATCGCCCGCCACCTGCGCGGGGCGGGGGCGATCCGCCGCCGCCGGTTCGTCGACGGGGCCCTGATCGGCGTGGTGCTCACGCTCCTGACCGCCACGATCTTCGCCGGGGCGACCCTGGCGAACGCCGCCGCGATCCACGAGACGGTGCCGACGTCGTCGCGGTTCGGGCCGACCGACCCGACGGGCGAGCCGCCGCTCTGTGACGGCCCGCTGGCGTCTGGTCCGACCGCGATCCTCAGTGAGTCGCTCGACGGCGTGGTCGACCTGCGCTCGATCGGCTCGGTCGACCTCGAGGGCGTCCGCGACGACACCGACTTCCGCTGGAGCGCGTACGCCGCGACCGACCGCCAGCTCGGCCTCGCCGGGGCGATCCGGCTGGCCCCCGAAGCCTGGGTCCAAGGCCCCGGCCAGCCGTGGGCGACCGCCGCGCCGGAGGCGGTCGACCCGCTCAGCGTCGACCTCCAGGTGCTCGTGACCGCGCTGGCCGCGGCCAACCGGACGACGGCGGAAGACCGCGGCGTCGACGTCATCGAGGGCGCTCGCGCGAGGCATTGCGTGGTCGCGGTCGACGGGACGACGTTCCGTGAGGCGTTCCCGCAGGTCCAATGGCTGGTCGGCGATGCCGACCTCCACCGCTGGCGCGGCGAGCTGGATTACTGGGTCTTCATGGACGGCCAGCTGGGCCAGGTGATCGGCGACGCGAGCGGCGACGCCATCGAGATCGTCGACGGCGCGATCCTGGCCACCGTGAACGTCAAGCTGACGGCGACCTCACGCGGCGGCACCGTCGTCATCTATCCTCCGTGACCCATGGCCCATGACGACGATCGGTACGCGGCCAAGCGCGACCGCCTGGCGCGGCTGCTGCGGCTGGTCGCGATCCTCCAGGCCCACCCGGACGGCATCCGGACCCCGGACATCGCCAAGCGGCTCGGCATGTCGGTCCGGACCGCCTATCGCGACCTTCGCGCCATCGAGGGCGAGCTCGACGTCCCGCTCTGGTCCGACGAGGGCCGCTGGGGCGTCGACCAGGAACGCGCCTTCCTCCCGCCGCTCAAGCTGACCCAGTCGGAGGCGATGGCCGTCGTCCTGTCGGCGCGGCTGATGGTCCGCTACGCGGACAAGTACGACCCGGACCTCGCCGGCGCCTTCGAGAAGCTCGCCCAGGTCCTGCCGGCGGCGCTGGCGGAGCACGTCGAGGGCACGATCGACGTCCTGTCCAAGGCCCCGCGCGACGAGCGCTTCAATGCCCATGTCCGCCAGCTGACGAAGGCCTGGGCAGACCGCCGGGTCGTGTCGATCGACTACGAGCCCGCGCGCTACGCGCCCGAGGCGGCCGCGCGACGCGCGATCGTCCGGCCGTACCTGATCGAGCCGTCCCTGCAGACCCACGCGCTCTACCTGATCGGCTGGGACGAGACGCGGGACGCCCTGCGGACCTTCAAGATCGAGCGGATCCGCGACGTGGCTGTCACACCGCGCCGATTCGATCCGCCCGAACCGGGTACCATCGAGTCGGAACTCCGGCGGGCCTGGGACATCATCGCTGACCAGGCGCCCGTGGACGTGACCCTGCGATTCACCCCGATGGTCGCAGCCCGCGTCCAGGAGACCACCTGGCATCCGACCCAGCGGGTCGATGTCGCAGCCGATGGATCGCTCGAATGGCGGGCGACCATCGCCGGGACCATCGAAGTCCGGCTCTGGATCCTGTCGTGGGGCGACGAGGTGGAGGTCCTCGCACCCCCGGGCCTCCGCGACGACGTCGCGGCGACCCATCGACGAGCTGCAGGGCGCTACGCGGAGGTGGAAGATCGTGAGACGGCTGGCCGCCTGTCTGGCGGTGCTCGCGCTGCTCGTGTTCGTCGCGCCGGTGACGGCGTCGTCGACCGATAGCCAGGAGCATCGGATCCTCGACCAGATCAATGCGGAACGCGCCGCCCGCGGTCTCAGACCCTTGCGGGCCGACCTCCGGATCTGGGATCTCGCGGGGGACCGGGCGACCAGGATGGCCAGCACGGGCGTCATGAGCCACACGATCGCCGGCAGCCTCGGATCGTCGCTCACCAGTCGCGGGGTCTACACGCTGGTCCTACGGCGAGGACATCGGCTACAGCACCGCCGCCCGCGGGATCGCCTCGACCAACGAGCTGTTCAGCCTCTGGCGCGCCAGCCCGGACCACTGGGCCCTCATGATGTCGTCGCGCTACAACTACGTCGGCATCGGACTCGCCTTCCGGCCCAGCACGGGCCAGACCTACGGGTCGATCGTCTTCATCGAAGGTCGCGACCGCAGCGGACCCGTCGCGTCGATGCTCTCGGTCACGCGGACCGGTCATGACATCCGCTGGACGTGGACCGCCACCGACGCGCCCCTCCAGTCGCACGTCAGCGGCGTCGCCGGCTACCAGATCCAGACCCGGACCGACCTCGGCGCGTGGCGCACGGTGTCCACCCTCAGCCGCGCGACCTCGCGGACGGTCCACGGGAACGCCTCGGGACACACGTACGGGGTCCGGGTGCGGCCGATGGACAAGGCCGGCAACAAGGGCTCCTGGTCAAGGGAACTGCGTATCTGGGTGCCCTGACCGACGTGCGCCGCCAGCCGTTCGCCGCGGTCAACCTCATCAGCGACCCGATCCACGGGTACGTGGAGCTGACCAAGCGGCTGGCGCGCGACGAGTCGGCGGCGGCCGGGCTTCCCGCCGAGGAGGCCGCCGAGGAGGACCTGCTCGACACCGCGTGGCTGCAGCGGCTGCGCCGCATCAGCCAGCTCCAGAGCGCCCGCTGGGTCTTCCCGACCGCCGAGCATTCGCGGTTCACCCACGGCCTCGGGGTCATGCACGAGGCCGGCCTCTGGGCGCGGGCGCTGTACCCGAGCCTGAAGACGGCGCTGGCCGACGCGACGGAGCCGATCCCGTCGGAAGGGCTGGTGGTCGAGACGCTGCGGATGGCCGGGCTCCTCCATGACGTCGGGCATGGACCGTTCGCCCACTTCTTCGACGACCACGTCCTGGCGGAGTTCGAGGCGCCGGCCGACCCGCGGCGACCGGACGGCAAGCGGCTGACCCACGAGGACCTGTCGGGCCGGATCATCGAGGACGAGCTCGGCCCGCTGCTGCGCGGCCTGCGCCGGGCGCCGGGCGCCGTGGCCGAGCGCGACGGGTTCGCGACCGGCGAGTCCATCGACCCGCGCTGGGTCGCCTTCCTCATCTCCAAGCCCGCGCTGGTCGACGAGGCGATGCCGCGCTGGGTCCGCTGGCTCCAGCCGCTGCTCTCCGGCGTCTTCACGGTCGACAATCTCGACTTCGTGCGTCGCGACGCGTACCTGACCGGCGTGTCCATCGGGCCGGTCGACGTCGAGCGGCTGCGCCGCTACGCGTTCATCTCGGACCGCGGGCTGACCCTCTACGGGTCCGGGATCGCCGCGCTCGAGATGTTCCTGACCGCTCGCCGGTTCATGTACCAGCAGGTCTACTTCCACCGCACCGTGCGCGCGATCGACCTGGACCTGCGTGACTGTCTTCGGGCCGTCCGTCCGGGCCATCTTCGGCGACGAGTCCCCGGCCGAGCACCTGTCGGCCTATGCCGACCTCGACGAGTACGCGCTCATCCACCAGGCGGCCCGTTGGGCGCGCGGCGAATCCCTCGCCGACCGGCCGGTGCCCGGCGACGGGACCGTGACGCGGGCGATCGCCGACGCGTGGCGGGCGATCCTGCTCCGCCGGCCGACCTGGCGCGCCGAGGCCGAGTTCCGCGCCGAGTACGGGGCCGGCGGGCGGCCCGACGACCGGATCGCGGCGCTCGGCCCCGCGGAACCGGGTGCGGTCGCGATCGACCTGGCCGAGGTGGATGCACGACCCGGCGATCCCGCCGTGGCCGAACGGGCCCTGGCGCTCGAGGGGCGCGACGGCTCCCCGATCCCGCTCGAGGTCGCGCTCGGCTCGATCCCGCCCTACTGGCTCATCGCTCGCCGCTACCGGCGCCGCGCGGCCCGCTGATCAGGGCGTCAGCGGCTGGTCGGTCCCCGGCGACGCGGACGAGACCGGCGGTGCGTTCCGGTCGGGCAGCACCAGCAAGCGGGTCGATGCGCGCGATCTGGAAGCGCGGCACCTTCATCCGCTTGACCACCGCCGGCTCGACCGCGAAGGTCTTCGTCTCGAGCGGGCTGAACAGCCCGTAGTGGACGTGGCAGCCGGTGGCCCGCCCGGTCCGGCCCTCGTGCCCCAGGAACTGGCCGGCCTTCACCATCTGGCCGCGCTTGACGGCGACATCGCTGAAATGGGCGTACATGCTCCGGTAGCCGTTGCCGTCGGCGACGATCACCACGATCGGCAGCTCGTACCAGAGGTGCTTGGCATCGAGCCGCCGGTAGTACGGCTGGAGATCGCCCACCCAGCCCATCGCGTCGTCGAAATGGCGGCCGGCGGCGATGACCTTGCCGGCGTGGGCCGCCACGACTCGGTCGCCGCAGAACGTCGCCAGGTCGATCCCGTCGTGGAAGAGCTGGCCGTCGACGACGCGCGTGCCCCAGGCGGTCGGACCGAACGGCAGCGTGATGCGGCCGTGGGCGAGCGGCCAGCGGTAGCCGGTCAGCGCGTCCGGCGGGAGCGGAGTCGCGACCGGCGCGCGATAGCCGTCGGGCCGGTCGAGGGCGGTGATGGCGATGACCGGGGGCGGCGAGGCGGGGCCGGTGGGCGGGAGCGTCGGGGCCACCGAGGGAGCGACCGACGGCGACACGGACGGGGTCGCCGATGGCGCGTCCGATCCGGACAGGACCAGCGACGGGACCGCGGTGGCATGAGCGAGGACCGGATCCGGGGACGCGGTCGCGACCGCGCCGGCCACCTCGCCGACCGGCGGCACGAGGGCCGGCAGGACCGCATGGGCCACGACCGCGGTCACCCCGACGATCGCGGCGAGCCCGACGATGCTCGCGAGACGGCGGCCACGCCCGCGGCCACGCTCACGCTCGTCCAGCGGACGCGGCAGGTTGGCCAGGGGCCCCGGCGTCCGGGATCTGGAGGGTGCGGGCACCGGCGATGTGTACCACCTGCGCGCCGCCTCCGCAAACCCGGCAGGAAATGGTTGCATGAAGTCCGGAATATGCGTATGGTTCTCACATGCACCGCCACACCTTCTCCGAGGAGTCGAAGAAGAAGCTCTGGCGGCCCTGCCGGGAGGCACGGGCCCTGGGGCTCTAGACGGCGCGTCCGACACGACGAACCGGGGCCTCCAGGGAACGGAGACTCCAGGGGCCGCGGCACCACGATGGTGACCGCGGCTTTTTCGTGTCCTGGGATCTCCCGAACCGGCGGCCCTCCATCACGCGAAGCGAGGGACCGACGACATGCACACCATCACGATCCTCGGCGACGGCGGCCTTGGGGGCGCCGTGGCCACGGCCGCCCATGAGCGCGGGCTGACCGTCCGCGTCCTCGGCCGGCCTGACGGCGGACGCCATCTCGCCGCGGCACTCGCCGGCTCGGACCTCGTGGTCGAGGCGTCGCGCGGCGACGCGGTCGCGACCAATGTGGCCAGCGCGCTCGACGCCGGGGTCCGCCACGTGGTCATCGCCACGACCGGCTGGACCGCCGACCGGCCGCTCGTCGAGGGCCTGCTCGCCGGGCACGACGCCGCCGCGGTGGCCGCCTCGAACTTCAGTCTCGGCGTTGCGCTGTTCGGCCGGCTCGTGGACGCGGCGGTCGCCCTGTTCGGCCCGGTCGACGGGTTCGATCCCTATCTCGTGGAGTGGCACCGGCGGACCAAGCTCGACCGCCCATCCGGCACCGCCCGCGACCTCGCGGGCCGGATCGTCGGCGGCCATCCGCGGCTGACCGGCGCCCGACGATCTCGAGGTCGTCTCGATCCGCGCCGGCGCCTCGCCGGGCATGCACCTCGTCGGCTTCGATGCCGTCGGCGAGACCGTCGAGCTGCGCCTGACGGCTCGCGACCGGTCCGCCTATGCCACCGGGATCCTCGCTGCCGCCGACTGGCTCGAGCGTGAGCCCCGGCCGGCGGGCCTCCACCCCTTCGACCCCATCGTGGACGAGCTCCTCGCCCGTCCCGCCATCGCCGCCTGACCACCCGAACCCCACCGACACCCAGAAGGAGCACTCCGATGACGCGCACGACCGCCACCACGACGACCACCACGACCCGCCCGGGCACGACGACCCGGACCACCGCCCGCCCGACCCGGCCCATGCTGCGCGGCGCGTTCACCGCGCTCGTCACCCCGTTCACGACGGACGGCACGCTCGACGAGGCCGCGTTCCGCCGGCTCGTCCGCTGGCAGATCCTCGCCGGCATCGACGGCCTCGTGCCCTGCGGCACGACCGGCGAGTCGCCGACCCTCAGTGAAGGCGAGCGCGAGCGGCTCATCGCCGCGACCGTCGAGATCGCCTCGGAGCGACCGTCACGGTCGCGGGTCCGCGTGGTCGCCGGGACCGGTTCCTACGACACTGCGGCCACGATCCGGGCGACCCGCCGGGCCGCCGAGCTCGGCGCCGATGCCGCGCTCGTGGTCGCGCCGTACTACAACCGGCCGGACGGCCGGATGCTCGAGGCGCACTACCGGGCGATCGCCGACGAGGGCGACTTGCCGATCGTCGTCTACAACGTCCCGTCGCGGACGGGCACCAACGTCGACACCGACACGTTCCTGCGGCTGGCGGAGCACCCGCGCGTCGTGGCCGTCAAGGAGGCGAGCGGCAACCTCGAGCAGATCGCCCGGATCTGCCGCGACCGGCCGCGCGACGTCGCGGTCCTGGCCGGTGACGACGCCTGGACCCTGCCGGTCCTGGCGATGGGCGGCGACGGCGTCGTCTCGGTCGCGTCCAACGAGATCCCCGGCGAGCTCGTGACGCTCTGCGCGGCCGCGATGGCCGGCGACTGGGACACCGCCCGGCGGACCCACGAGCGCTGGCTGCCGCTCTTCCTCGGCAACTTCCGCGGCGGCCCAAACCCCGTCCCGGTGAAGGCCGCCCTCATGCTGATGGGGCTGCTCGAGACGGACGCGGTCCGGGCTCCGCTGCTGCCGCTGGACCCGGACGCCCGGGCCGCGATGGCCGTCACGCTGCGCTCGCTCGGGCTGAGCGAGGCGACCGGCGGGCGGATCTCGACGCGGGTCGCGGCGACCCGCGAGGCCGTCGCATGACCGCGACGCTGGAGGCGGCGCCGACCGTCGAGACGCTGCTGCGACGACCTCGAAGCCGGCCGCCTCCGCGCGGCCGAGCCGGACCCGGACGCCCCCGACGGCTGGCGGGTCCGGCCCGAGGTCAAGGCGGCCATCCTGGCCTGCTTCGGCGACCGGACGATGGCGACCTGGTCGGTCGGGCCGCTGACGTTCCGCGACCGGGCCGCGGTCCCGCCGCGCGACCTGGCCGAGGGGCCGTGGCGGGTCGTGCCCGGCGGCACGGCCGTCCGGCGCGGCGCCCACCTTGCCGACGGGGTCGTGGTCATGCCGCCCTCGTACGTGAACATCGGGGCGTGGATCGGCGAGGGGACGATGGTCGATTCGCACGTCCTCGTCGGGTCGTGCGCCCAGGTCGGGCGCGCGGGTCCACCTCTCGGCCGGCGTCTCGATCGGCGGGGTGCTCGAGCCCGCCGGCGCCCGCCCGGTCATCGTCGAGGACGAGGCGTTCGTCGGGGCCGGGAGCGCGCTGCTCGACGGCGTCCTGGTCCGGACCGGCGCCGTCATCGCGGCCGGCGTGACCTTGACCGGGACGTCGCGGATCTACGACCTCGTGCGCGAGCGCGTCATCGAGGGGACGCCGGACCGTCCGCTGGTCGTCCCGGCGGGCGCGGTGATCGTGCCGGGCGCCCGGTCCGTGCCGGGATCGTTCGCGGCAGCCCACGGCCTCTCGACCTCGGTCGCGCTGCTCGTGAAGGATCGCGATGCGCGGACGTCCGCGCGGGTGGTCCTCGAGGACGCCCTCCGATGAGCCTCATCCGACTCCCACCCGCGGTGCCACGTCCCGCTCCCATGGACGATGACCCCGCACCTCGACGCGGCCGGCCCCCGGCCCGCAACGAGATCCTTCGGGCCGGCCGCCTCGGCGGCGTGGCCCCGGAGGAGCTGGCGACCCGGTTCGGCACGCCGCTCTACGTCTACGACCTCGATGTCATCGACCGCCAGGTCGAGTCGCTGCGCGCCGTCCTGCCGGCGCTCGTCGACCTCGCCTACGCGGTCAAGGCCAATCCCGCGCTGGCCGTCGTCGCCCACCTCGGCCGTCTCGGGCTCGGCGCGGACGTCGCCTCGGCCGGAGAGCTGGCGACCGCCATCCGCGCCGGCATCCTCCCCGAACGCATCGTGATGACCGGTCCGGGCAAGCGCGACGCGGAGCTCGCCGCCGCGGTCGCGGCCGGGATCCGTGCGGTGACCGTCGAGTCGCCGGGCGAGCTGGCACGGCTGGAGCGCATCGCGGCGGAGGCGGGCCGCCGCGTCCCGGTCCTGCTCCGCGCGGCCGTCACCCAGGATGCCCGGCTCGAACGCGTCCGCCTGGTCGGTGACGACGGCGCGGGCAAGTTCGGGATGGATGCGCGGGACCTCGTCGCGAGCGCCCGCCACGCGGCCGGCTCGGCGCATCTCGACCTGCTCGGGCTGCACGCCTTCGGGGCGTCCAACGTCCTCGACGCGGCGGCGCTCGTCGACCACGTGGCCGCGACGACGCGGGCGGCCGCCCAGCTCGCCCGGCTGGCCGGCACCACCGTCCGGCTCGTCGACGCGGGGGGCGGTCTGGGCATCCCGTACGAGACCCACGAGGAGTCGCTCGACCTGGTCCGGCTCGGGATCCGGGATCGGGGCGCTCGTCGCGGACTGGCCGACGGACCCGCTGCTCACCGACGCCCGACTCCTGCTCGAGCCGGGCCGCTTCCTGGTCGGGCCCGCAGGCGCCTACCTGGCACGCGTCGTCGACCGCAAGACCGTCGAGGGCTCGACGGTCGTCGTCCTCGACGGCGGCGTCCACCACGTGCTCCGGCCCGTCCTGGTCGGTCAGGAGCATCGCGTCCGGCCGGTCTCCGGCCGGCCGTCGGGGCGCCTCGGGCCGGTGACGGTCGCGGGGCCGCTGTGCTCCGGGCTCGACGTGTTCAGCCAGCACGCGATCATCTCGGCGCCCGAGGTCGGCGACCTGATGGCCGTCCTGGACGTCGGGGCCTACGGGTTCACGGAGTCGATGCCGTACTTCCTCTCGCACGCGATCCCCGCGGAGGTCGTCGCGCGCGACGGCCGGGCGGCGCTCATCCGGCCGCGGCAGGAACCCGGGGAGTGGCTCGACCGACAGCTGCTCGTCGAGCCGTAGACCGAGCCCAGCTCTCGGGCGCCGACCCGCTCGCGCGGGTCAGGCGACCCGGTGGAGCCGGCCCGTCTCGACGTCGTAGATCAGGCCGCTGACCGGCACATCCTTGGTCCAGGGATGCGCGCGGATCCGCTCGACCTGTTCGGCGAGGTTCGCCTCGAGATCCGTGAACGGATGCAGCGGCAGGTCGACGACCGCACCGGTCGTCTCGCGCGATCTGCGCGCGCAGCGCCTCGTCCTCGAAGGTCAGCATCCCGCAGCCCGTGTGCTCGATGACGATGACCTCTCCCGTGCCGAGAAGCCGCTGGCTGATGACCAGCGAGCGGATGGCATCGTCGGTCGCGAGACCACCGGCGTTGCGGATGATGTGGGCGTCCCCGGCCTGCAGGCCGAGCATCTCCTCGACGGTCAGGCGCGCGTCCATGCAGGCGATCACTGCGAGCTTGCGCGACGGCGGGATCTTCCGGCTCGGGCGATCGAAGGCGGCCGCGAAGTGGGCGTTCTCGGCGAGGGCGCGCTCCGCCTCGGGCGCATGCGGGAAGGGGTCGGCGCGGTCTGAGCCGGTAGTGGTCGTCATCGGTCCGAGTCTGCCAGACCGGCGCTCCCTGCGGCAACGGATGGCACGGTCATCGCGGCCGACCGTCGCGCGACCGGATCAGCGGCCCTCGTCGAACCGCTCGTCCGAGCGCACCGTGTCGACCCGCTCGACGCGCCCGGCGAACCAGCCGATCCGCGCCCCGGCGCGGTCGTCGAAGGCGGGGACATACGGCTTGATGTCGAGGAGCGGACTGCCGTCGAGCATGTCGACGTCCTCGATCTCGAGCGTCGCGTCGTGCACGGCCACCAGCCGGACCGTCGAGAGCCCGATGGCGTTGGGGCGCGCCGGTGAGCGCGTCGCGAAGATCCCGTGCGTCCGGTCGTCGAGGAACGGCATGACCGTCAGCCTCGCGGCACGGACCTCATGGAGGTGGTACAGCAGGATCAGGTGGCTGAAACCGTCGAGGTCGACTAGACCCTCGGCGTATGCCGGATCGAGCTCGATCGTGCCGCGGGTGCCGGCGGCGGCGACCGCCTGGATCGGCATCCCCTCGATCGCCCGGAACGGCGTCCGGATGACGCCGATCGGGGTGAACGCGACGGGATCCATCGCTCAGTCCTCGACGGCGAGCATGACCTCGGTCGACTTGATGACCGCGACGACGCGCTTGCCGGCCGACAAGCCGAGGCGGCGGGCGGACTCGGCGGTGATCGCCGACACGATCTCGTGGCCGCCGTCGACCTCGACGACGACCTCGGCCATCACGGCGCCTTCGGTCACGGACTTGACGGTACCGGCGAGCTGGTTGCGAGCGCTGAGCTTCATGGTCGATCCTCCATCGTGCTGGGCGGCGGGTCGCACGGGTCGACCCGCCAGGGTCGTTCGTGATCGGCCGTCAGGACCCCGAATGATGCCGGACAACCGTCTTCGTCGCCGATGACCGCCAGCCAGCGCAGGCAGACGTGCGGCGGACTGGTCAGCATCGCGTCACAGAAGGCGCACGCCCCGCGGCGGTCGAGACGCAGCCCGCAGCAGCGGCAGGTCACGAGAGCGACCGGATGTCGAGCACCCGGCCCCAGTGGAAGACGCGGACCGCGATGAGCACCCCGAATGCAGCGAGGATGAGGATCGTGGCCGCGGCGATCGACGCCTCCAGACTCGTCCCCTGGAATTCGCTGTAGACCAGCAGCGGGAGCGTCTGGGTCGATCCCTGGAGGTTGCCCGCGAACATGATCGTCGCCCCGAACTCGCCGAGCGCCCTCGCCCAGCTGAGGACCAGCCCGGCAGCGAGCGCCGACGACGCGAGCGGGATCGTGATCGAGCGGAAGAGCTGCCGCTCGGCGGCCCCATCGACCCGGGCGGCATCCTCCAGGTCGCGGTCGACGCCGACGATCCCGGTCCGCGCCGAGCGGATGAAGAACGGCATCGAGACGAAGGTCTGGGCGAGAACGACCGCGATCGTCGTGAACGGGATGGCGATGCCAAAGGCGAACAGGGCGTCGCCGAACACGCCGCGGCGCCCGAATGCGAAGAGCAGCGCGATCCCGGCGACCGACGGCGGCAGGACGATCGGCAGGTCGACGATCGTCTCGATCCAGGCCTTGCCCCGGAAGGCCCGACGGGCGAGGACGAACGCCAGGGGCAGGCCCAGCACGACCGTGAGGACCAGGCTGACCGAGGTCGTCAGGAGGCTCAGCCACAGGGCGTCGAGCACGGCCGGCGAGGTGATCGCAGTCGCGAACGCGTTCTCCGCGAACGCGCGGACCATCAGGACCACCACCGGCAGTCCGAGGAACAGGGCGGTCAGCCCGGCGATTGCGCGAAGCGACAGCTCCCCAAGCGACGGACCGCGGCGACGCGCGGAGGCGACCCCGGTCCCCGCCACGGGGACGGCGGATGCCGCCCGCGCGTCGGCGCCATCGATCACGACGGTGGCGGCAGGAACCCGAAGCCGGCGAGGATGGCCTGGCCGTCCGGCCCGGCGAACCACGTCAGGAACTTGGTCGCGGCGTCCACGTTCGGCGAGGCCTTGACCACGACGCCGGCGTAGGTCGCTGGGACATTGGCGCTCTCGGGGACATCCACGGGGACCACCTTGGTCGAAGCCTTCGCATCGGTGACGTAGACGATGCCAGCATCGCCCTCGGCCTGCTCGACCTTGGCGACGACCGCCTTCACGTTCTCTTCCTTCGAGACGATGTTCGCGTCGTACTTGGCCACGAAGTCGGCGGGATAGCCGGGCTCCTTGGCGAGGTTGGCGACGAGCTGGGTCGCGTACTTGGTGATCGGCACGGCGTCGCCGGCGGCGATGACCTTGACGCCCGGCTTGGCCAGGTCCATCGGCGACTTGATGCCGGCCGGGTTGGTCGTCGGGACGATGACGGTGAGCTTGTTGCCGGCGAACTTCACGGCCGGACCGGCGGTGAGGCCCTTGTCGACGAGCTTCTGCGGGTTCGTGGTATCGGCCGAGAGGAACACGTCAGACGGCGCGCCCTGCTCGATCTTGACCTCGAGCGCGGACGACGCGTCGGTCGAGATCGTGAGGGTCGTGCCCGGGTTGGCGGTCTCGTAGGCGGCCTTCGCGGCGTCGAGGGCGCCCTTCAGCGACGCCGCGCCGAGGATGGTCAGGTTGACCGGCGTCGCGCTCGCCGACGGGGCCGCGGTCGCGGACGTTGGCGCTGCGGATGCGGTCGGGGCGACCGATGCCGGTGCCGTCGGAGACGCGGACGAGCCACTGCTCGAGCAGGCGGCGACGACCAGGAGGAGGACGGCCAGCGGGCCGATGGACCGCGACGTCATGAGCGGGTCTCCTTCGACGACGGGATCTCGACGATCACGTTGGTGGCTTTCACGACGCCGACGGCCTCATCACCGACCTTCAGGCCCATCTCGTCGACGGCCTCCGCGGTCATGAGGCTGACCATCCGGTGCGGACCCGCCTGGATCTCCACGACGGCCGCGACGCGGTCCTTCTCGATCCGGGTCACGACGCCGGCGAACCGGTTCCGGGCGGACTGGGCGATGATCGGGCGGTCGACGACGGCCTTGCGCCGCTCGTCCATCAGCCGCGCGACCTGCTCCATGTCGACCAGGCGCTGGCCACCCTGGGAGCGGGTCATCGACAGCCGGCCTTCGGTCTCCCAGCGGCGCAGCGTCTCGACGGAGACGCCGAGCATCTCGGCCGCGTGACCGACGCGCAGGCGGGTGTCAGCGGAGTCGGGTGGATGTTGCATACCGATGAGTATCGGTGGTTCATGGCGCCTGTGTCTAGGAGTCTCGTCACAATCGGGAGGTTTCCGTCCCGGGAGGCGTACAGTGTCCGGCATGCAGACACGGCCGACGACCGGGACCCCGGGGTTCGATCCGTCGGCGCTCGCCGCGGCTCGCTGGCGGGCTTGGTTCAGTGGCGCGCTGGCCGAGCGCAGGATCCCGCCGGACGCCAGCCTCGAGCTCCGGGTCCGACCCCACGGCGAGGTCTGCCTGGCGCGGATGCTGATCGACCTGCGCTGGACGGAGCCCGATGCGGAGCGCCACGCCCACGCCGAGGTCCTGATCCCGATCGACCGTGTCCGCGGCCCCGGCTGGGCCGGCTGGCCCGCCTATGCCGCCGGGCTGCGCCTGCTCCGCTCGCTGGGCTGAGCGCGACGACGGTCCGTCAGGCGGGTTCCGCCAGGAGCGCCCGGATCACCGCCTCGGAGCCGTCGTAGTCGCCTTCCCCGAAGTGGACGTGACGGATGCGGCCGTCCCGGTCGACGAAGTAGAACGCCGGCCAGTAGTGGTTGTCGTAGGCCCGCCAGGTCGCGTACGCCGGATCGAAGGCGACCGGGAAGCGGACGCCGTCGTCCTGCACGGCCGTCCGCACATTCCCGATATCGCGCTCGAACGACAGTTCGGGCGTGTGGACGCCCACGACCACGAAGCCCTGGGCGGCGTAGCGGTCGTACCACGCCTTCACGTACGGCTGGACGTGCAGGCAGTTGATGCACCCGAACGTCCAGAAATGGACCAGGACCACCTTGCCGCGCAGTGACGCAAGGGTCAACGGAGCGCTGTTGATCCAGTCGGTGATACCGGTGAGCTCCGGCGCCAAGCCGAGGTCGTCGAGATGCACGGCCGATGCCTCCTGGGGGTTGGCGGGATGGCCGTCGAGGGAAGCTGCCGCGCTCGAGGACGGACCCTCGACCGACGCGAGGGCCGTGCCCCAGCCGGCCGGCAGGATGTCGGCGATGCGCGCCTGGATCGAGAGGTCGAGTCCGGTCACGACCAGTGCCGCGGTCAGGAGCATGACGAGCCCGACCGACCGTTGCGTGCCCGCTCGCCGGTCCGGTCCGATCCGGCGAACGGCCCGTTGGCCGAGCATGGCGACCACACCGATCGCCAGAGCGGCGCCCATCGCGTAGGCGAGCGCGATGCTCGTCCCGCCGATGGTGGGGCCGACCACCGCCGCGGAGACGATCACGGCGGCCATGATCGGGCCGACGCACGGTGCCCAGATGAGGCCGATCAGCCCGCCGAGGGCGAGACCCTGGAGGGGCGCGGAGGTGTCCCCCGGTCGCGCCAGCCGGGTCGCCCGGTCGGCGACCGGGGCCAGCCGGGCCCCGACCGCATCGCCGATGGCCGGCACCAGGAGCGTCGCCCCCGCGAGGCCGAGCACGACCGCGGCGAGGACGCGGGCGGTCGACGTCGTGAGATCGAGCGCCGCCAGCGCCGACGCCAGGACGACCGTCACGGCGACGAACGAAGCGATGAAGCCGGTGAGGATCCAGCCGAGTCGGCGGGCGCGACCGGTCAGCGACGCGCCGAGGATCAGCGGCACGACCGGGAGGGTGCACGGTGACAGGATCGTGAGGATCCCGGCCAGGAACGCCCCGAGGAGGACGATCATCCGACAGCCCGCCGGCCACGCCGTCGCGGCGCGTCGATCACGACGGCGCGGCGCTGTGCTCCATCATCTGGTCGGTCGGGGCGGCGCTGTGCTCCATCATCTGGTCGGTCGGGGCGGCGCTGTGCTCCATCATCTGGTCGGTCGGGGCGGCGCTGCTGGCCGGACCGGTGCAGGCACCGACGACCAGCGCGGCGGCGAAGGTCAGGACGACCAGCGGGCGGACGATCGGGCGGGCGTCTCGTGGCATGGGGCGGGCTCCTCAGGACGGGTTGGGGGGTCGAGCCCCACCATGCCGGGCCGTCGATGACGGTGGTATGACCGTTCGATGACGACGGCCCGCGAACGCCTCAGAGGATGCTGATCCCAGTCCGTGATGCCGGTGAGCTCCGGCGCGGGTCCGACTAGCCGCCGCCCACCTGCACCCATGGGCCCGAGAGCAACACCGTGGCGCGGCAAGCGCTCTTCTCGGTGAGTTTGGTCAAGGTCAAGGTGGGGCCCGTCAGCGACCATCGGTATCGACCTTCGCCCGAGCCGTACTGGCACTTGTCGGGCTGCAACGTGAACTCGTCAGGCCCGGTCGCCTGGACCGATTGCGTGAATCCACCGCCTCCGGGCTTCATGAACTGGGCCTTCGATGCGTCGAACGCCAGCTGCCACTGGCCTGTCGGGATGCCGATGACATTGGTGGCCACGGTCGCCGTGAATGTTCCGGCGGGCAGGAGGAAATCAGGAGATGGCGACACGGCGGCAACCGGGAGTGACGTCACCCTCGCGGACGGCGACGCGGCGGCGACCGGGAGTGACGTCACCCTCGCGGACGGCGACGCGGCGGCGGCAGACGCGGCGGGGCTGCCGTGGCTTGCTTCCGACGACTGCCCGCAGGCCGCAACAGCGGCGGCGACGACCACCACCGCGCCGACCAGCAGGACTCGTGTTGGTCCGTTCATGCGATCCTTCCTTCCAGGTGTGGATTGCGACGTCATGGAGGCTGGAGCGCCCCGTGAGAATCGGCCGGACACCTAGTTGCTCACTCGTTCCCAGGGGCCCGATGTCAGCACCAGGACGCGGCACGCGCTCGGGTCGCTGAGCTTGGTCAGGGTCAAGGTCGTACCCGACAGGGACCACCGGTATCGGCCTTCGCCGGTCCCGGTCTTGCAGTCGTCGGGTCCGAACGTCAACTCGTCGGGGCTGTCGGCATGGACGTCCTGCGAGAACCCCTCGCCATCGGGCTTCCGGTAGAACCCCTGCGAGGCGATGAATGCGAGCTGCCACGGGCCCACGGCGGCGCCGGTCCCATTGCTGGGTACGTTGCCGGCGAACGTCCCGACAGGCAGCGCGAAGGTTGCCGAGGCGGTCGGCGCCGGCGTGACCGACGGGGTCGCGATGCCGCCCGTCCCCGACGAGCTCGGCAGGAACCGGTCGAGGCCGAGCGCTCCGACGGTGACGATGGTGACGACGGCCGCGATGGCGACCAAAACCCGCGCCGATCCGTTCATGCGATCCCTCCATACGCTTGCGACGCCGCCACGTCGCTGTCGGACGTCCGCGGCTCGGAGGATCGCCTCGTCGATGGCGCCCGGGGGCGGCTCCACCGGCCCGTGCTCGAGCCAGTCACCGATCCTGCGGTCGAGATGACGATCCTCATTCATGCGCGTTGGACCTCGCTTGCATCGAGTCGATCTGCCGCCTCGAGGGCGGCGCGAAGGACCCGGACCGCGTAGTGGAGCCTCGACGCCACGGTCCCGTACGGCACGTCGAGCGCCCGACTGATCTCATCGAGCGGCAGCCCGGCGTAATGTCGGAGGACGATCACCGTCCGCTGTTCCGGCGTGAGCTCCTGGAAGGCGCGCTCGAGCGCATCACGATCGGCGACGGCGCCGCTGTCGTCCGGGAGCATCGGGGTGGCGTCGTGGTCATCACCGAACTGATCGATCCGGAGGACGTGGACGGTCGCGAGCCGCGGGCGGCGGCGGCCGCGGCGGATCTCGTCCGTGGCCGCATTCGCGACGAGCCGGTAGGTCCAGGCATCGAAGCGCTCCGGATCACGGAGTCCCGGAAGGTCCCGCCACATGTCGATCAGCGCTCGCTGCATCGCATCCTCGGCGTCCGCCGCGTTCCGGGTGATGCGGTAGGCGATGCGATACAGGCGGGGCCCGACCTGGCGCGCGAGGCGCTCATACGCGTCTCGATCGCCGTTCATGGCGCTCTCGACGAGATCGCGGTCCGACATGCGCTTGAAGCCTCGGTGGTGGTGGCGTGGAGGTGCGTCTATACCGTAGGCGGCTCGCCCGACCGGAAGTTTCAATCGACCGTCGCGGCGCAGACAAGGCACGACCGAGCCGCGCCAGGCGGAGATCCCAGCTCGGGCGGCGGTCGGCCGCCGGCTGAGCGGGACGCGCGGGGTATCAACCGCGGGCATCCGCCCGTAGCTCAGAGGATGTAGGTCGGCTGGGTGAGGATGTAGCGGTCGAGCTGCATCTCGTTCGAGCTGCTCAGGATGAACCCGAACCAGGTGTCGACCTTGAAGCCACGTGCCAGGACGTGATCGACCGCGGTCGAGTTGGCCGTGGGGATCGAGAACCCAAGCTCGGCCACGTCACGTTCCGCCGCGTCGTTCTCGACCGTGGCCATGAGCGCCGGGAGGTCGGCGGGGTCGAGGGCGCCGATCGGCCCGCAGGAGTCGCCAGCGATCCCGAAGGCCATCCCGACCACGCGGTCGGCTCGCCGCGCGATCCAGGCGGGCCGGTCGCCCAGGAGGAACCGCGTGTCCTCGGGGCGAGCGTGACCCAGCAGGACGCGCTCGAGCTCCATGATCGAGGCCTCGGCCGTCGCGACGTCTCCGGGCTCGACCCGCTGGATGCTGAGATCGGACTCGACCGGGGACGGCTGGGGCTTGCCGAGGACGTCGATCGTCGATGCCGCGACCCTGACGCCGAACCGGAGGTAGAGCGCGACCGCCCGTGGGTCCTGGGTCGCGAGGATCGTCCGGGTGTGGCCGCGGCCGAGCGGAAACGCCCGTTCCAGCAGACCGCGCCCGACGCCCTTCGATTGCGCCCTCGGGTCGACGAAGAACATGGTCAGCTCGAGCATGCCGTCGCGCTCGATCGACTGCGCCCAGCCGATGATGGTGCCGTCCGGACCTTCGGCCACCCAGTCCTCGGCAGCCGTGGCGGCGAGATGCTCGATCCACGGAGTCCGCATCGCGCGGTTCTGCTCGATCGCCTCCGGTGAGATCCAGTCGGCGGTGTCGTCGATCTGGCCGGTGCGGCGCAGGTAGTCGACGAGCGAGTGGCGAAACAGGCGCCAGACGTGCGGCGTGTCCGATGCCAGCCGCCGCCGGAAGCGTGCGCTCGTTGTCGTCATGGGCGCCGGCCGACCAGGAAGCACGTCTCGACGAGGCCCTTGCCCTTCAGCTCCACGGCACCGCGCGGCACCAGCGTGAAGCGGTCCTCGATCTGCGCCGCCAACGTCCCGGAGACGTGGATGCGGTTCGGCTCCGAGGCCCCTTCGAGGCGGGCGGCCACGTTCACGGTGTCGCCCCAGACGTCGTAGGCGAACTTGGACGTGCCGATGACCCCGGCGACGGCCGGCCCGAGATCGATACCGATCCGGATCCGCCAGTCGGCGCCGCGCCCGGCCTTCGCCTCGACCTGCTCGACCATCTGCAGCGCCGCCTCGGCCACGGCCGCCGCGTGGTCCGTCCCGCCGTCAAGGCCGCCGACCGCGAGATACGCATCCCCGATGGTCTTGATCTTCTCCACGCCGGTCCGCTGACAGATGGCATCGAATCCGGAGAAGAGCTCGTTCATCTCCTCGATCAGCGCCACGGGCGTGAGGCGGGCGGCGGTCTCCGTGAAGCCGACGATGTCGCTGAACAGCACGGTGACCGCGTCGTAGCGATCCGCGATCAGGGTCTCGCCGGCTTCGAGACGGTCGACGATCCGCTGCGGCAGCACGTTGAGCAGCAGACGCTCCGATCTCGCCCGCTCGGCCTCGAGCTCCGTGAGCAGGCGCGACGAGAGCGTCGAGTTCGAATCCTGGAACACCTCGAGCCGCCGCACGTTGTCCTCGAGGCGCTCGAGACGGCGGGTCAGGCGGAGATTCTCCTTCTCCAGCTCGTCGGCGGAGCGCGGGCCGGCAGGCTCCGTGGTCAAGCCGATCCGATCCCGTCCTGCGGGGACGACCCGAGCAGCAGGGACACCATGGTGGCGTTGTGGAATCGCGTCCCGTCGGTGGATGCCATCGGAGCGATCTCACCCATGCAGTACAGGCCGCCGATCGGCAGCGCATCACCGAGGACCTGCCGCGCGAGCTCGATCTCGCGACCGGCGCGCGTCCCCAGGAGGAACTTGCGCGTGGCGCAGGAGAAGAGCAGCGCGCCGTCGGGCTGGACACCGTCCGGGAAGCCCGCCAACGCGTCCGTGAATGAAGCCCTCGCCCCCTCGAAGATCTGGTCGGTGCCAGCCATGGTCAGCTGGACGGTCGCACCCTCCGGGATCGCGCCGAAGAACGTCATGGACCCGTGCTCGCGGTCATACGCGACTGGCGTCCTGAGGTAGAAGCGATCCGAGCCCGGCTCTTCGAAGACCGCAAGAGGGTTGGCGACCGGGGGCGGGCCATCGCCGACGTATCGCTCGTAGAACTCCATCGCCGGTCGCCCGTCGATCTCGAGCACGCCGGCGTCCGAGATGCGGGTGACCGTCGCCCGCGGTCCGACGCCGCGCCAGCCCGTGTCGACGCCGAAGGAGAATGCCAGCGGGCCCGCGAACAGCAGGATCGCCAGGGCGTCGTCGGCGAGGACGTCGCCGGCGAACTCACGGCTGCTCGCGCCGTCGCCCTCGGTGCTCGGGTCGCGCGGCGCCGCACCGCCGCCGAGGATGGGGACGCCGGGGCCCAGCGCGGACCGCAGGGCGGCGAGGATCACGCTCGCCTCCACCCCGCCGATCGTCGACAGCACGATGCACAGCCGTGGCGGCAGGCTGGTCTTGGCCGTGGCCTCCGTGACGGCGTGGTTGGCGGCGGCGAGGCAATCGGCCTTGAGGTCGCGCCCCAGCCCCACCACGATGTCGATCGTGTCCGACGCGAACAGCGCGAGCGCGACGGAGTCCTCGCGGAAGCCCAGCACCGAGGACATCTCGCCGGCGCTGCTCGAGCCCGCGAGCTCGATCCCCGGGTAGCGGGCGCGCACGTCGTCGATCACCGCCTGGTGCTCGACGCCCCACGCGTTCATCAGCAAGCCGGCCCTCGGGGTCGCTCCCGCCAGGCCCGCTTCGCATTGCGCGAACACCGCCTCCATCGCGCTGGCGATGTCGACGTCGTCGCTATGACCGACCGCCATCCGGAACATGCGCCAACGATACGCTGCGGACGGCCATCGGCCGTCGCGGACAGGACGCTGCGTCAGCGCCGCTCACCGCTTGACCAGGCGACGCGCGAGGCGGCTGGTTCGAGCGCATGTTCGACCTCCGGAACGTCCGGTCCGAGGCGTCCGATCCACCGGCCGTAGCGAGCCGCGAACGGGCCTGCAGTGAGGCCGTGCAGCACGATCGAGAGGATCACGGTCCAAGTCACCGCAGGGGCCAGCGGCCCCGAGTCGATCCCGCTGCCGTGGAGCCCGTCCAGGGCGACCACCAGGAACACGATCGAGGCCAGGCCGCGAGGCCCGAACCAACCGATGAAGAGGACGGTCAACCATCGGAACCGCATCCCGACGAGCGAGATGGCGACGGGCACCATCCGGATCAGCGTGAGGCTCACGACAGCGTAGACGATCGCTGTGGGGTCCCAGAGTCGGCCGAACAGGTCGCCGGCCAACGTCAGCCCGAAGGCGACCCAGACCCCGATGGCCAGCAACGAGCCCTGCGTCTCGGTGAAACGGACGGCGCTCTCTTCGCGCTGCCGACTCCCTCCACCGAAGGCGAGGCCACCGACGAATGCGGCGATGAAGCCATTCCCTCCAAAGCTCGTCGCGAGCAGGTAACAGCTGGTCGCAAGGGCGAGGACGAAGAGCTGGCGGGAGACGGACGACGTCCAGCGTCGCTGGTCGGCGATCGTCAGCAGCAGGCCACCGCCGAACCCGAGCGCGATCCCGATGGCCGCGCCCGCCGCCATCTCGGTGACCGCGGAGCCGAGCCAGCCGGACAGGCTCGTTCCCTCCGCCGTGGCCAGGACCAGGGCCATCAGGACGAACGGCGTCGCGATGCCGTCGTTCAGACCGCTCTCGATGTGGAGCAGGCGGCGGATGCGGACGGGCACGGCCGGGTTGGTGACGACCTGCTGACCGAGGGCTGCGTCGGTCGGTGCGAGGATCGAACCAAGGAGCAGGGCGATCCCGAGCGGGACGCCCGGGAAGAACACCGATGCGGTCAGCGTCCCCAGCAGGATCGTGAGGGGAAGCCCCACGACCAGCAGGCGGACGATCGGCGCCGCATCCCGCCGCAGGGCTGACGCGCGGATCGTCGAGGCGTCAGCGAACAGCAGCAGGGTCAACGTCACCTCTGCCAGGACCTTGACCGCTTCTGCGTCCGGCTGGAACGAGATCGGACCGAAGACGTCCTCCGAGACGAGGATCCCGATCGCGACGAAGGCGAGGGCCGGCCCGATGGAGAGCCGGTCGAGCCGCTGCGCGATCAGCGCGTAGCCACCGACCAGGAACGCGAGCATGGCCAGCTCGGCGTTCATGGTCGAGCGGCGACTGGATCGGGAGGGACGGCGGCTACTCGCGAGCCAACATCGCGGCGGCTTCTCGTTCCAGGTCGACGAACGGTTCTCCGCTCACGTCGACCGCGACGCGACGGATCACGCCGCCCGTGAATCGGTACGGGGCTTCGCCGGGATAGTCGTTGGTCACCGGATCGCTGCTGTCACGCCCGACGCACAGGCCCTCGCCCGCGAGACTGAACATGCCCGGCTGGGTCTTGATGCGCCCCTCGCCCACCTTCCGGTCGCCGTGATAGAGGGACAGGATTCCCGTCGAGACGCGGGGCGGGTCCTCGCCGTCCTTCTCGAACGATGCGGCGAGGATGAGATCCTCGCCGACAGGCAGGTCCTCGGTCGCGACGATCTTCTGCTCGAACATGCCAACGAAGCTGTTGACGTAATGCAACCGGTCGTCCTTGACGTACAGCGCGTGCCCGCCGAACCTGGCCCCCTGGGCGAACAGCACGCCCTGCGCTCCGGGCGCTGCGATGTCCACGAGCGCTCCGATGGTGAATGAGCGATTACGGATGTTGACCGACTGAGCCTCGGGGACTTCCGCGGTGTCCGGGTAGTAGACATAGCGGCTCCGCGGGCTGGCCAGCTGCGGGCGAGGTGTGAGGATGATCTCGATCGGTGATCGGTCGTCCAAGGGGAAGCCGTCGTTCCGGCCGGCCTCGGCATACCACAGGTTGACCATCTGCTGGAGCTTCTCGGGCATCTCGGCCGCGAGGTCGTGGATCTCGGAGCGGTCCACGTCCGTGTGGTACAGCTCCCAGGTGTCGTTCTCGAAATGGCTCCAGCCGCTGATGGTCGGATGGGTCGTGATGGCCTTCCATCCCTCGTGCCAGATCGCCCGCGAGCCGAGCATCGAGTAGAACTGCGTGTGTCGGAGGGACGGGGCGGACGCGTCGGCGAGGCTGGCGCGCATGCTCACGCCGTCGAAGTGGCTTTGCACGTGCCCCTTGATCTTCTCCGGGGCCTGGACGCCGAGCAGGTCGAGGATCGTCGGCACGAGGTCCACGGCGTGGTGGTACTGGTCCCGGATCTGGCCGGCGGCGGCATCGTTGCCCGGCCAGCTGATGATGCACGGGTCGGACGTGCCCCCGTTGAACTCGTAGCGCTTCCACATCTTGAACGGCGTGTTGAAGGCCATCGCCCACCCGTTCGTGTAGTGGTTGTAGGTCGTCGGGCCGCCCAGCTCGTCGAGCTTGGCCAGATTGGCCTGCAGGTTGTCAGGGATGCCGTTGAACAGCAGGCTCTCGTTGACCGATCCGTCCGGGCCGCCCTCGCCGCTCGCGCCGTTGTCGGACACGAGGATGACCAGCGTGTTCTCACGCTGACCCGTCTCCTCGAGGTAGTCGAGCAGGCGGCCGATCTGGTGATCGGCGTGTGCGAGGAAGCCCGCGTAAACCTCGGCCATCCGCGCGAAGAGGCGCTTTTCGTCGTCGGACAACGTGTCCCAGGGCTTCGTGTACTCGAGGGGCGGGAACGGCTGGCCGTCGGGTCCGCTGCGGGTCTGTGCCGTGCCGATCGGGTTGAGCGGCGGAAGCTCGGTATCCGCCGGCACGAGGCCCAACTGCTTCTGGCGGGCAAGGGTCTCGTCGCGCATCGCTTCGTAGCCCATGTCGAAGCGGCCCTTGAACCGGTCGATCCAGTCCTTCGGGGCGTGGTGCGGCGCATGGGCGGCGCCCGGCGCGTAGTACAGGAAGAACGGCTTGTCGGGCGCGAGGGCCTTGGCATCCCGGATGAACTCGAGGGCCTTGTCCGTGATGTCGACGGAGAAGTGATAGCCCTCGGCCGGCGTCTGCGGCGGATCCACCGGGTGGTTGTCGTAGACGAGGTCCGGGAACCACTGGTTCGTCTCGGCCCCGAGGAACCCGTACCAGCGCTCGAACCCGCGCCCGCTCGGCCAGTTGCGGCGGGTGGAGGCGAGGTTCATCTCCACGGTCGGGCAGAGGTGCCACTTGCCGACCATGTACGTGTTCCATCCCAGCTCGCCGAGGATCTCGGGAAGCATCCCGTTCTCGGGTGGGATCGTGCCGCTGGCGTTCGGATACCCACCCGCGGCCTCGGTGATGCAGGCCATGCTGTTGCGCGTGTGGTTGCGGCCGGTCAGCAGGCAGGAACGGGTCGGCGAGCACAACGCGGTCGTGTGCCACTGTGTGTACCGAACGCCGTCAGCGGCGATCCGATCGATGTTCGGCGTCTCGATCGGGCCGCCGTAGGAACTCATCGCGGAGAAGCCGACGTCGTCCAGGACGATGTACACGACGCTCGGCGCACCGTCGGGCGCCTTCGGCGGCTCGAAGGGCGTCCAGTCGGGGATCGAGTCACGGATGTCGATACTGATCTTGCCCTGGAACGGCACACTCATCGCATCACTCCATGCTGGGGCACCCGCCCGCTCGTCGCGTTCGTTTCGCGCCCGACGGTGTCGCGGCACCGTGAGAGGTCAGGCGTGATCGTCGGCCATCGGGCTGTGACAGCCATCACCCTCGGGTCGATCCACCCCGGGTGAACCGGGATCGGGCCGATCGGTCTCGAGCACCGAGGGTACGCCGTCACGGACAAGCCGTCGGCCCGGGAACGCGCGATGCGTCTCCCGGGCCGACGAACGTTTGGTCGAGGTCGATCCGGACCCTTGGCCTAGACCGCGGCTCCCGCCGCCTCGGGCTCGACAGGAGCGGCCGCAGCGACGGCCTCGAGCGCCTCGTCACTGACGGGGTGCGCTTCGACATCGCCGCCCAGCTCCGCGAGCTTGCCGACGATCGCGTCGCCTGCATCGCCTGAGGCGAGGACACCCACGGCCGCCTTGCCGCCCTGCAGATCCGCGACCAGTCGATCGCGGTCCGCGGCCTGGAGGCCGAGGCCCTGGTGATGGAAGTGGCCGAGGATCCCGCCACCGACCACGCCGGCAAGCAGGGTCGGCGGAGCGATGACCGCCAGGACGAGCCCGATGCCGGCGCCCTTCTTGCTGCTGCGCGCGCCGAGCTTGTGCTCCTTGACCTGGCCGTCTGCGTCGAGGACCAGCACGCCGACCGCGCTGAGCTTGACCTCTTCGGTGGCCTGGTCCCATGCCTTGAGCGACTCGACGGCCGCATCCGCGGCAGCCTCGTCGGCGAACGTCCCGATGATCACCTGCTGGTCAGCCATACGTTGTTCTCCTCGTATCGTGATGTGTCAGCGGACGCGTTCGCGTCCGGCAAACGGTTCGTGCTTGATCCGATCGCGGGCGAGGCCCGAGTCCGGGACGCGCGGTCCCGGATCGGGCTCCTCGCGGGATCGACTAGATGCCGAGGGCCTTGGCCTTCGCGGCCGCGTACTCCTCGTCGCTGAGGATGCCCTGCGTGTGCAGGTTGGCCAGGTTCTCGAGCTGGGCCGTCATCGGGTCCACGGCCGGGGCCGCGGGAGCGGCCTGCGCCTCGGCGAGCTGGTCGGCCTGGTCGGCCTGCTGGTCGGCGGCCGCCTGCTGCTGGGCGCCCTTCTTGCTGGCGTGGTGCGCGACCGCGGCCACACCCACGACTCCTACGCCTCTGCGTCGTCGCATCATCTGCGTGCTCCTTTCGCGCCGGCCGGTCAGGCCGGGACGGCGTCCAGTTCGGCGTTGAGGTGTTCGAGCAGCTCCGGAGTGACGGTCGTCCGGCTGATCAGGAAGCCACCAGCAGCGCTGATCGCGCCCTTGAGGCCCTCGGCCCAGCGATGCTCGAAGAGCACGGCCAGGGCAGAGGTGTTGTCGGGCAGGTCCATGGCGATCTGGGTGAGGTCGTCGGCCGTGAAGAGGCCGCGCATGTCGTCGAGGAAGGGAGCGAACCGGGCGAACCGCGGATCGTCCCGGTTGTCGACCTCGATGATGGTCGCTTCGCCGTCGATGTCCTTCGTGATGAAGACGACGTCGACGATCCGCACGATCTCCTTATCGACGACCTTCTCGAGCTCTCGGGCGATCTCGCCGTTGAAGCGGTTGGCCTCGAACCCGATGACCACGTATTCGAGTGGACCAAGTGCCATGTCGACTCCTCTCGCGTGAGTTCGCAAACGTGCGTCGGGTCGGCAGGACTCGTCCAGCTCCGATGCGTTCAGGTTCACGATGCGTCCGCATGGTCGCGATGCCATCACCCCGCCGCCGATCCACCCGGGGTGACCGCGACGGTCCGCCAAGCGCGCGTCAGCGCTCGCCAGGGTCGAGGAGCGCTCGCATGGCCGCCATCTCGCTCCGGAGCCCGGCCAGCTCCGCGACGATCGCACTGACCGGCATCTCGTCGACGGTGGGCTCCGAGGCTGCTTCAGGTTCATCGGGGGCCTTCGGCGACACGAGCAGGCTCGCGAGGATGCTCGCGAGCGCGCCGATGATCCCGATGCCCGCGAACATGACGAAGATGCCGGTGAGGCGGCCGAGGAACGACACGGGATAGTAGTCGCCATAGCCGACGGTCGTGATCGTGACGAGGCCCCACCAGATCGCGGCGCCACCAGTCGTGATGTTCGCCCCGGCCGCCCGGCTCTCGAACTCGAGCACGAGGAGGCTCGCGGTGCTGAGCACGATCCCGGCCAGCAGGATCGTGATGAACGTGGCGTACTGGCCGCGGTTGTTCAGCACGTCCAGGACGAGGTCCTTGCCGGCCTGGCCGCGCAGCAGACGAGTGATCCGTGCGAGCCGACTGAGGCGGGCCAGACGGAAGAGCGCGGTGAACGGGATGAAGCCGAAGCTCGGGATCGACCCGAGCAGATCCAGCCAGCCCCGCTGTCCGACGAAGTAGGCGCTTCTGGGCCTTGCGCCGGCAAGGTTCATCGCGAAATCGATCAGGAAGATGATGCAGACGACGTTGTCGTAGAGGGTCAGCAGGTCTCGCTCGGCCGGGGTGACCGGCAGCAGCAGCAGGACCATGATCGCCAACGAGAAGATCGTCAGGACCAGGATGAAGATGTTGTAGGCGTTGCCGGGCTTGCGAAGGACAGGTTCCGCGTCGGTCATATCCGCACTACCTCCGATCTCGATGGCCGGCCAGGCGCCCGCCATCGCGTCCCGAATCGCTTGCGCTCGCGACCCTCAGGCGCTTGCCGGCACCGGTACCAGACCAGCCGCGATCGCCGCCAGATACGCGGCGTGGTCCCGTGCGTTCTGATCCGCATAGGCCTCTGCGAAGTCGGCGATGGCACCGTCGAACGTGTCGCCGTTCCCGAGATACGCAGCGATCGCCACGGCATCGCCGCTGCGCGCATGCGCCCGTGCGAGCGCCCAGCCGCACAGGCTGCCGTAGAAGCCGAGCCCGGGCGGCTGCAACGTGGTGGTGTCGACCGATCCCTTCATGTCCCAGAGTTGGCGGAAGTAGAAGTCCCGACCACCCGGGCCACGCGTCCAGCCAAGGAGGATGTCAGGCGTCGCCTGCATGAGCCGCTGGCCCACGACGACCCGCTCGCCGTGGTTGGGGTGAGCGCTGGCCGGGAGGTACGGCTCCATGACCGAGGCCGTCGCCTCCTTCAATTGGAGGATCAGCGGATCGTTCTCGTCGCGACCCTCGAGGACGACGATCCAGCAGCGCGTCCCGACGCTGCCGACACCCACGACCTTCTGGGCGGCATCGACGAAACGGTAGCGCTCGAGGAAGTCGCGCCGGCTCTCGGACAACGTCGCCCGGTAGTCGGTGAAGAACGTCTGGATGGCGCCGCCCGTCAGGTCGATCGAGGCGTGAGTGATGACGGGCGGGTCGTCCAGGATGACCCGCCGTCCTTCGACGACGGCGGTCAGTGACCCGAACGCCCGAAGGCCATCCTTCCGCCGCGCCTTGCTGAAGACGGCGTCCATGGTCTGGAGGCGGGCCGCTCCGGTCCTGCCGGCCAATAGCCCACTCTGCATGGCCGCCTCCCGGATATCGCTGTCGGTGATCGACGCGTACCAGATGTCGATGAGGCGCATGCCGGCGTAGCGGTCCATCCACTGGCGGTAGCCCCGGACCGCGATCATCGCCGCATCGCGATTCTTCGCAGCGCTGAACCCATTGGCTCGGCCCGAGATGACCATGCTTGCGGCCAGACGCTTGACGTCCCACTCCCAGGGGCCCGGCAGCGTCTCGTCGAAGTCGTTGGTGTCGAAGACGAGTGTCCGCTCGGGCGACCCGAACAGCCCGAAGTTGGCCAGGTGGGCGTCGCCGCTGGCCTGCACCATGATGTCCGTACGCGGCGTGTCGGCGAGGTCGAATGCCATCACCGCCGGCGTGCCCCGGTAGTAGGCGAAGGCGGACTCCGCCATCCGCTCATGGCGCAGCGGGACCAGCTCGGGGAGGCGGTCCGCCTCCTGCGCATCGAGGATCGCGATAGGATCGCGGCCGTCGCGGGGCTCGAACGTCGCATGGCTCGCGCGCGGCACGCGTTTTCGCGCGGCCTTGCCCTCGGCGATCCGGTCGGTCGGATGCACCCATGGACGGGCCGTCCAGATGTCACCACCTGGAGCCTCGCTGGCCCATGCGGCCTCGAGGGCGTCCGATGCTCGATCTGCTCGACCCTTGGGGTCGACCGTTCGCGCAGGCGTCGTCCGGTCAGTCATGGCGCTCGGACGTCGACGCACCATCGACCGGCGTGACGGATCGGAGCGCCAGACCGAGGTCGGCGATCCCGGCGAGCAGTCCCTGCAGGTGCGCCTGGTCGCGGACGTCGCCGGTCAACACGGTCGCGCCGCCGGCCCGCTCCAGGTGCATGTCCCCGAAGGTCGCGATGAAGCGGTCACTCAATTCGCCCTCGAGAACGATGCGATAGGTCGTCACATGGCGATGGTGGCCGGGCGTGATCGTCAGCCCATCACCCTCGTGGCGATCCACCCCGGGTGAATTGCCGGACCGCTACAGGAGCCCGAGCTCCCTGGCGCGGGCGACCGTCTCGTCGCGCGACGATGTCCCGAGCTTCTGGTGGAGCGCCTTCGTATGGGTCTTGACGGTGTTGATGGAGAGGAAGAGCTGTCCCGCGATCTCCCGCAACGAGAGTGACGTCGCCAGGAGACGAAGGACGCGAGCCTCGGCCTCGCTCGGGCGGTCGCCGGGCGAGACGGCGCGCTCGCTCCCGATCCGGAGGCGGTGCTCTACGGCCGCGAGCCGCGCCGGCAACCCCCCGGCGTTCGGGCACGCATCGAGGATGCCGCGCGCCTCGCGGGCAGCGGCTCGGGCCTTCGCCGGATCGCCGACCGCGTGATAGGTCGCCGCGAGAAGGATCAGGACCTGCGCACGGTGGAGCGTGCCCGGCACACCCCAGGAAGCGAGGGACCGCTCCAATGGCGGGATGGCCTCGTGGGGCTTGCCCTGCGCGGCGAGCGCGCTGCCAAGGGCGACCCACAGCAATCCTCCCACCCTCGACGTGTTCAGGCCCCAGAGCTCCGCACTCGCCAGGGATGCCCTCGCGATGCGCTCGGCCTCCGATGCATCTCCGAGGTCGGTCATCGCGAGGGATCGGGTGCCCCAGGCAGCGATCTCCATGTTCCAGGCGTCTGGCAGGTGATCGATCGGCTGCAGAACGTCGAGCGATCCTGCGGGATCGCCTTCGAGGAACCGGACCAGCCCGAGCGTCACTCGACCAGCGCGGTCGAGGAACTCCACGCTCCCCGTGAAGTGGTCGACGAGGTACTCGGCCCCTGTCCTCTGCGCGGACAGGTCATCCGCCTGGAATGACGCGACCAGGATCGCCGCCAGGGCCTCGATCGGCACCTCCCCAGGCAACGATTCGGCCCATCCGGCGGCGTCCGCCTTCGCCTTCAGGTGCCGGATCGCGTCGGGACCGCTTCCCAGCAGGCCGGCGACCAGCCCCTCCACGATCGCGAGTGAGCCTGCCCTGCTCCCGGCATCACCGACCAGGCCGATCAGACGCTCGAGGGTCTGGAACTCCCCGACACGCCCGAAATCGTTCCAGGATCGAACGAGCATCGACGCCGCCCACTCCCGGTCCCCGGCCGCGACCGCATGCTCCACAGCGGGTTCGACGGATCCGTGATCGAGCAGCCACGCTGCGGCGCGGCGGTGCAACGCCGGCTCGATGGCTGGTGACAGGTCAGCCAGTTGCGAACGCAGGAGTTGAGAGAACAGGCGGTGGAACCGGAACGACGTCCCGTTCTCGTCGAGCGGCACGATGAACAGGTTCGCCCGCTGGAGCCGCCGCAACCGGGCCGCCGAGCCCGACAGTCCGCTGACGGCGTCGCAGAGCGGGCCGTTCATCCGACTCAGGATCGACGTCGACAGCAAGAAGGACCGGTCTTCGGGTGCGAGGCCGTCCAGCACCTCGGCGCTGAGGTAGTCGACGACGTGGCGGCTCGACCCGGTGAAGTCGGCCACGAACCTGTCTCGATCCGGTCGCGACCGCATGCTCAGGGCCGCCAGGTACAGGCCGGCCGGCCAGCCCTCCGTCCGGTCCGCCAGCGTGTCGAGCGCGGTATGGTCCAGCGCCAGGCCGAGCGCGCCGTTGAGGAAGCGGTCGGCTTCATCTGGATCGAAGCGGAGTTCGTCGGACCGGATCTCGTCCATGGCGCCGGTCGCGCGCAGACGCCCGAGCGGCAGCACGGGATCGGCTCGCGTCGCGATGATCAGGTGCACGTTCTCCGGAACCTGTTCGACGAGGGCGGCGATGAGGTCGTGCGACGCCGCGCCACTCAGCTGGTGATAGTCGTCCAGGATCAGGACCAGCGACTCGGTGATGTCGATCGCGCCAAGCAGCCGGGGCAGGATCTCGTCCGTGACGTAGATCCCCGGTGAGCCGAGGCCGCGGCCGATCGCCGCATCGACGTGTGGATCGACGGAGCGGACGGACTCGAGGATCGCGGCCATGAGCCGCACCGTGTCACTGTCGCCGGCGGTGAGCGCGACCCATGCCGTGCGGCCTGTCCGCTGCCGCGCCCATGCGCTGAGGAGGGTCGTCTTGCCGAACCCGGTCGGCGCGGCGACGAGCGTCAGCGGACGTTGCGTCCCGAGATCGAGTCGATCGAAGAGACGCTGGCGATCGATATGCTCCGGGCGGGCGGGCGGCGGGACGACCTTTCCGGCCAGCACGATCGGCCGGATCGTGTCAGGGTCCTTGGGAGCGGCGCGGAGACTCATCGGTCCGCGCAGTGTACGCATCGCGATGCGTCGGTCGCCGGAGCGGGTCCCGCGACGTCGCTCGTGTCGGGACCTCGGGTATCATCCGCGGGCATCCGCCCGTAGCTCAGTGGATCAGAGCGACTGACTTCGGATCAGTAGGTCGGGGGTTCGAATCCCTCCGGGCGGGCCATCACGCTGCGCTCGAAACCCTACGGATCGGCCCGGCGCCCGACGATCAAGCAGGTCTCCATCGGACCGTAGCCGCGGATGTCGACCTGACCACGCGGCTCCGCATCGAACCGGTCCTTCACGGTTCGCCAGGTTTCGGCGCTGACGTGGACTCGACCGGGGATGCCGTGCGACTCCAGCCTGCTGGCGATGTTCACGGTCTCGCCCCAGATGTCGAACGCGAACTTGCGGTGGCCGATCACGCCGCCGATGACGGGCCCGGAATGCACGCCGACCCGGAGCCGCAGGTCGGCGATCCGGCCGCTCTCCTGCGCGGCAGCGTCGATCATCGCGAGGCCGAGATCGACGACGAGTGCGGCGTGGTCAGCGAGCGGCTCGGGCAGTCCGCCCGCGGCCATGTACGCATCACCGATGGTCTTGATCTTCTCGAGGCCGCGTGCGGCCACCAGCTCGTCGAAGCGAGCGAAGAGTCGGCCGAGCATCCCGACCACCTCGTCGGCCGGCAGACGCGCCGTCAACGGGGTGAACTCGACGATGTCCGCGAACAGCACGGTGACGGCCGGATACGCATCGGCGATGGTCCGCTCGCCCGCGAGGAGGCGCGACGAGATCGACGCCGGAAGGACGTTGAGCAGGAGTGCGTCGGCCCGGTCCTTCTCGAGCCGCAAGGCGTCGGCCTGTCGGGTGATGACGATGTCCTGATAGAAGACGCGGCGACGTGACTGCTCGAGGAGTCGCAGGGCCAGGAGACTCCCGATCACCGCGGCTCCGAAGATGAACGTGTCGACGACGAGGCTGCTCGGGCCCGTATAGACGAGGGCAGCGATGACGAAGCCGACGACGATGACCGCCGTGCGCGTCGCGGCATAGATGAAGGCGGTGCGTGCGACGAACCCGAAGACGAAGAGCAGCATGACCGCGGCGATGCCGTATCCCGGCAGGACGCCACCCGCGGACGCCAGCCAAAGGATGACCAGCCCATTCGCGGCGGTCAGGATCGAAACGATCGAGTGCTGTCGATCCAGCGTGTCCGCCTTGGCCCCAAGCAGGAAGCCTGCCGAGTTGACGATCGCCATCGCGAGACACACGGGGATCGCGAGATCCGGGGGGATCGGCGTGCTCGCCGGGATGACGACGACGGCCAGGAGCCACATGACCGCCGCCGTGCCGGTGGCGATGCGGGATCCGACCTTGCTCTCCGCGCCGGCCTGGCGCTGGTAGCGCCGTTCGAGGCGGTCGTCGAGGAACCGCAGCGAGCCTCGTCGGAGCGTGCCGCCGTCGGCATCGAGCTCGGTCGTCGGTCGATCCGTCGGCGCGGACGTCACCGCGTCCGCGCTGTCGTTGATCTGGGGGCTCTGCGCTGTCGCCGTTTCCACTGCGCCACGCAGCCTACATCCCGTCCCGGTGCGGCAACGCCCGTCCGATCCGTCCTGCCTACCCGGGGCTGATGAGCGGGTCAGGGCGCAGCCGCGGGGCACCTGAACGTTTTGCGCGACCCGTGCCCTCATCATGGGTAGACCGTGGTCACTCGGCCGCGGCGATGCCAAGGGGTCCGATGGATCGCGATCTCGTCGAGCGAGCCCGCGCCGGCGACCAGGAGGCGTTCGCAGAGCTGGTGCACCAGTCGAGCGACACGTTGTTCGGGATCGCCCGCCGGATCCTGCAAGACCACGAGCTCGCCGAGGACGTCCTGCAGAACGCCCTCGTGACCATCTGGCGCAAGCTGCCCAACCTCCGCGACGCGGACCGCTTCGAAGGGTGGGCGTTCAAGATCCTCGTCAACACCTGCTACGCGGAAGGTCCGAGTAGCCGACGTCGGATGGCCGTCGTGCGCGAGCTGCCCCTCGAACGGGCGGACCACACGGACGACGTGCAAGCGTTCCTCGACCGCGACGAGCTGGAGCGGGCGTTCCGCAAGCTCCCGCTGGACCAACGGGCCGTGTTCGTCCTTCACCACCACGTCGGCTTGCCGCTCGTGGCGGTCGCCGAGACACTTGGCATCCCGGACGGCACGGCCCGGTCGCGACTCCACTACGCCACCCGTGCGCTCCGCGTCGCATTCGACGAGGCGCGCGCCTTTCCACCGCTCCAGGGGGAGCTGCCGGCATGAGCGACGACCGAGAGTTCCAGCGCGCCACGACCGATTGGCTCGAGGCGGGCTCCGATCGCACACCGTCGAAGGCGATGGACGCCGTCCTCCTTGCCGTGCGAACGACTCGACAGGATCGGGTTCTGCCGATCCCATGGAGGCATCTCGACATGAACGCATTCGCCAAGGCGTTGGTCGTCGCCACGACAGTGGTGGCGGTCGCGCTGGCATGGATCAACTTCGGCCCGTCCGGTAACAGCGTCGGCGGCGGCCCGGCGCCGACCCTCATCGCCACGCCGATGCCGACGACCGCCCCCACGTCACTTGCCACCCCGGGCACGGGCTCGATGTTCAACTCCGTCGCCTTTGCCGTGCCCGTCAGCTTCTCGTTGGCTGGTGGCTGGACGGTGGACCATGACCTCTACAGCGACATCGACCTCCTCCGAGACGACCACGGCGCCTCGGCCGGGCCATTTGAGTCATTCACTGGGGGGAAGCAGAACGCGGGGATCATGGACATCGGCTCCACGACCGTCGCGGGAGCGACGGAGAGCGACCCGAATCTGCCCTGGCCGAAGGACTTGTACGCCTGGCTGCAATCGCGACCGGAGTTCAAACCGCAACCGCCGAAGGCCATCACCGTGGGCGGCCGGCCCGCCACCCAGATCGACGCCGATGTCACCGTCCCAAACGGGACGTCGATCGGACTCGTGTGCTCCAGCGAGCCGAATTGCTGGCTCCTCGACCACAACGATCGGTGGCGCTTCGTCGAAGTGAAGAACAGTGACGGGTCCGGCGTCGTCTGGATCACCAACGGCATTCCTGCCCCTGGGTTCGACGCCTACGCCACGGCCCTCGACCAGCTGCTGGGCACGTTCGAATTCCGCTGATCTAGGCTGCATGCCGGGCCTGCGTCGCAGGACTCGGCTCAGCGGTCAGCTGCGTCGTAGAGCTCCGCGTCCGACGTCACGTCAGCGTCGGCCAGCCCGCCGGCCACCAGGACCTTGCCATCGGCGAGCAGGGTCGCGCTGTGCTCGAATCGAGCGACGGTCAACTGACCTGCGGAGCTCCACTTCCCCGTCGTCTCGTCATACAGCTCGGCTGAGGAAACGAGCCCGTTCGGGTCGAAGCCGCACGCCACGAGGACCCGGCCATCCGCCAGCCGCGTGATGGTGAGTTGGTCGCGGGTCATCGCGAGGCTGCCGGTCGGCGTCCAGACTCCCGCGCTCGGGTCGTACAACTCACTGGCACCGGGCACCGGGCCAGGGCCGTCGTCGACTGTCTTCAGGACCTTGCCATCGGCGAGCACGGTCAGCGGATCGTTCGAGCCCGCTCTGGCCATCGGCCCCGTGAAGGTCCACGTCCCCGTGCCCGGGTCGTAGAGCTCGGCCGAGGTCAGCTCGCCGTGCTCGGTGAACGACACCGGCCCGATGCCGCCCGCGACGAGGACCGTTCCGTTGCGGAGGAGGGTGGCCATCTGCTGGGTGCGCGTCGTCTTCATGTTGCCCGTGGCCGTCCACTTCCCCGTATCCGGGTCGTACAGCTCGGCAGCGGCCAGGAACCCCTCGGAGTTCTCAGCGCCAGCCACCAGGACCTTGCCGTCGGCGAGCAGGGTGGCCGTGTGGTCCGCCCGGGCCGTGATCATGCGGCCGGTGGCGCTCCATCTGCCGGTCCTCGGGTCGTAGAGCTCGGCAGTCGCCACCGCCCCGCCGGCATCCCTGGCTCCTTTGGGGACATCCGACAGACATCGCGGTGTCGTCGACTGGCAGTACCCGCCCGCCACGAGGACCTTGCCGTTGCGCAGGAGCGTCGCCGTCTGCTGGCTGCGCGGCGACGTCATGCTGCCGGTGGCGCTCCATGTACCGGTCGTCGGGTCGTAGAGCTCGGCGGAGGCCAGCATGGTGTGTTCCTGGCTGTCGGCGATGCCACCGGCGATGAGGACCTTGCCGTCGGGCAGCAGCGTGGTCGTGTGCTCGGCCCGCGCCGTGATCAGGCTGCCCGTCCCGGTCCATCGTCCTGCTGCTGCAGTCGGAGACGGCGTCTGCGGGCGGGCAGTGGCCGTCGCCGCTGTCGGCGTCGGGGTCCTGGACGCGGACGCGCTGGTGGCGGCAGCCGCAGCGACGGTCGCGACGGGCGTGTCGGTCGACACGGTCGGCGTCGCGCAGCCCGTGAGGCACACGATGGCGACGGCCAGGATCGCAGGTGAGCGACGGTTCGCGCTCACCACGCCACCCCGCCGAACGCCCCGAGCCGCCGCGGCTCGCCACCGTCCGCCGAGACGATCGACCAGCTGGTCGGTCCCGTCTCGTCCCGGTAGAGGAGCCAGTTCCCATCTGGCGACCAGATCGGCGGCGGGGATTCGCTCGTATCAGCGACCTTCGTTGCTCCAGTCCCATCGGCGTCGGCCACGAAGACGCCGCCGTCCTTGAGGACTTCTCCAGCCTTGCCGCCCACGAAGGCGATCCGTCGGCCGTCGGGTGACCATGCGGGCGCTGTAGCCATCTCCGTGACGGTCGTCATCGCCGTCTCCTTTCCGTCCGCCACGCTGACCAATGAAAGGGTGTCCTGCCCTGGGGAACAGCGCGGCATGTGCTGACCAGGAAGGCACGCCCCGCGCGTGACCGCGAGCGTCGAGCCGTCGGGCGACCATCTCGCGCCAAGACTCGCGTTCGTGACGTCCAGCAGTTCGCGCCACGGCGATCCGTCGAGCGGCACGACGTAGATGTGGCTGTGGTGGGCGGTCTGTTGCCCCGTCGGTGACTCCGCCTTGTTGCATGGACGGCATCCCACCGCCAGGACGGCCGACCCGTCCGGAGCCCAGTCGCGGACGAACAGACCCTTGACGCCCGTCGGCAGGGCAAGCTCCTGGACCCCGGTCCCTCCGACATCCAGGACGAGGATCTCCGTCGGTCGATTGAAACCGTCGATATGGACGGCGGCGACCCGATCGCCGCGGGGCGACAGCAGGTATCCCTCGCCGTACACCTCGTTGAGATTCGCGGCGTCGGCTCGAGCCGAGATCCACGGGACGTCACTGCTGGCGATGAACCCGCTCGCCTGACCGGCGGCCGTCGATGACCCGAGGTTCGAGATCAGTCCGCCTTGGCCGCCGAGGATGAGCATGCGATCCGCCTGCTGGCCTCGCTGGAACTCGTATCCCAACGCATTCCCGCCCGGCAACGTCCCAAGGAGCGTCTTCGCTCCGGTGCCCGCATCCAGCGCGTACACGTCGTAGGGACCGCGATCGACCTGCCCCACGTAGTCGTGCGCGATGATGACGCGGCCTCCGAGGGGACCCGCGGGAGACGGGCTCGGCAGCGGATTCCGCACGCTCGGCGCTGCCGTCGCGATCACGGCACGCGCGGTCGTCGGGTGCGGTGATGGAGGGACCACGGACGAAAGCCGAACGATGCCCGAGCCGACGGCGATCGTGGCGACGAGGAGTGCGGCCAGCAGGGCAGCGGCGGCCAGCAGGATGACGCGGCGTCGACCTGGCCCGCGTGCGCCTGCCGTCGTCCGCCCGGCGCGGACCGGGCCGGGCCTTCCGGGCGTCACGGCGACGAGGTCTCGCGTGCGCGCCCCGGCCCCAAGGACCGCGAGCCGACGTTCGACATCGTCCCAGACGTCCGGGACGGGCAATCGGTCGAGGGCGGCGAATCGATTCCGAAGGTCATCCATCGTGGTCACCCAGAAGGCTCCGCAGGCGGCGCCTGCCGCGGCTGAGGTTGGCGCGAACGGCGAGGCCATTCGTCCCAAGGCGGACCGCGATGTCGCGGATGGGGAGGTCGGCGTAGTAGAAGAGGATCACCGCGGCGCGCTGGGCGTCGGGCAACTGACGGATGGCGGCCAGGAGGTCCGGGTCGCCGTATCGGTCGAGGTGTTCGGTGCCTGCGCTGTCATCGTCCGTAGCCGGTCGGGGCTCGGCGCCACGGGCCTTGAGCGCACCCGCTGAGATGCGGAACGCCGCTCGCCACGTCCACGCCGCCGGGTCGCGAACCGCGGGGCCGCGGTTCAGGAGTTGGGCGAACGCCTCGGCCACCGCGTCGCTCGCGATCTCGGCGTCACCGGCGAAGGCGTAGATGGCGCGCCAGAGTCTCTCGGCGTCGGCCCGATACACGGCTTCGACGCTCTCTCGCGGTGTCGTGACGACCACGGCGCTGTCCATCGCTGACTAAGGGGCCATTCCACGGCGAAAGGTGACATCCGACGGGGCCGCTGCCAATGACCGCGCTGATGTCCGCGGCGTTGCGGGCCACAGTCAGGAGCGCGTCATCGGTCGAACGACCGATGACGCCTTGGCTCGGGACGTCGACCATCGCATGATGTGACGAGCCCGGATGGACCGGGTGGTCTCGCGTCGACCATCGAGGAACGATGATGCGTCCGAGCGTGCGCGTCTCGATCATCGCGCTCACGATCTTCGTCGCCGCCTGCAGCTCTGGGGGAGCGGCCACGCCAGCGGCCAGCGTCGGCGGCGTTGCGTCTCCCGCGGCCGGGGCGAGCGGTAGCGGCGAGGCGGCCGTGCCGGGCGAGGGGTTCGCCGGAGCAGCCCTCGTCGATGTCGCAACGTTTGCCGGCGGCTTCGTCACCGTCGGCTCGGCACCGAACGTCGACACGCGGCAGTTCGGCGGGATCTGGACGTCGGCCGACGGCGTGACCTGGACGGCCGCCCCGCAGACCAGCCTTGGCGATTCCACGATCCAGGCCGCGACGGCCTACGGCGACGGGATCCTCGTCGTCGGAAAGACCTGCTCGGGCGAGTGCGGCGGCTTCTACTCATGGCGCGCCACCGCGGCCGGGACCTGGTCCGGGCCGGCGACGGCGTCCGCCGACTTCGCGACCATCCCGGTGGCGGTCGCGGCACGCGACAAGCTCGTGGTCGGGATCGGGTTCGACAACGTGCCCGGCGGCAACGGACGTGTCATGTCGAGCCCCGACGGCGACGCCTGGACCGCGGCGCCGGATATCGCCTCGATGCACGACGCACGCCTGGCCGCCATCGCCGCCGGGAAGGTGTTCGTGGTCGTCGGCAACGTGACCACGGCCGCCGGTCGAAGCGCCGCCACGTGGTGGTCGTCGGACGGCATCACCTGGACTCGAGCCGCGGACGATCCGTCGTTCGCCAGCGCGAGCTTCTCGAGCGTCGTGGCGGGCGGCCCAGGCTACGTGGCGGCCGGCAGCGTCGGGAAGGACGGGGCGGTCTGGACCTCGACCGACGGGAAGACATGGGCGAGGCTCCCCGACCGTGGTGCATTCGTCGGCGATCCGATCATCGATGTGGCCACCAACGGCAAGGGGTTCATCGCGATCGGCAACGACAAGACCGGCGGCACAGCCTGGACGTCGGGCGACGGCGCGACATGGGTCCCGGTCCCGACGATCCCCGGGTCGGCCGACGCCAAGTTCGCGAGCGTCGCGCTCGGTCCGAAGTCGAGCGTGATCGTCGGGAAGCCGGCACCGCCGACGCCCGCAGCCGGACTCATCTTCCTGGTGCCGTCGTCCTAGCCGGCGGGCCACCTCCCCCCGTCAAGGGCCGACCGCGCTGCTACGGTGCAGTCGTGCCGTCGCTTGTGATCCGCCCGGCGACCGTCGCGGACATGCCGTTCCTGTGGGACATGCTGTTCGACTCTGTCTTCATCACGGACGACGAGCGCGCAGCATGGCGCCACGACCCAGAACCGCCACCCGAGCTCGTCAGGTACCTCGATGGCTGGGGTCGCCGTGGCGACGCCGGTGTCGTCGCGGAGGACGGCCACGGCAACCCGCTCGGCGCCGCGTGGTATCGCCTGTTCGCGACGTTCGATCGCGGCAACGGCATCCTCGCCTACCGGAACATCCCGGAGCTGGCGATCGCCGTCGTGCCCGAGCATCGTGGCCGCCACATCGGCCGCGACCTCCTGACGTCGCTGGCACGGACGGCCAAGGCTGATGGGTTTCAGCGCCTCATGCTGTCCGTCGATCCGGACAACGTCCACGCCGCGCACCTCTACGAGCGGGTGGGATTCGTCCTCGTCGACAGCGGCGACCCGGCGCGCGGCACGTCGCTGATCATGCAGCTCGATCTATGACCGTCGCCGCCCGCCGTCGTGGGCAAGCGGCGAGCCACTCCCTCAGGCGCGCCGATAGTCGATCTCCCAGGCGACATCCCAGGTGGCGCCGCTGTCCGTGGAGCGCTGCCACTGCCAGCGGAACGCGTCCGCTGTGACGTCCAGCCAGACCATCCGCTGGACGACCGCGACCTCCGCCACCACGGCCTCGCGTTGGAACGCGATCCGGCCATCGACCTCGACGCCGACGAGGTCGAGGTACGATCCGTTCGAGTCGACCCAGGTCTGGCGCCAGCGGCCATCCGCCGCGTCGCGAACCGACAGGCTCCGACCGAGGAGCGTGCTGTCCGCGTCCGCGCCGTCGAACGTTTCCTCGATCACGCGGCTGTCGAGGATCCGCCGGATCGTGTTGGTCCCGTGCCCACCGCCCGCCCACGACACGACCCAGTCCCCGAGCCAGAAGTCGAGGGCCGCCGGCCCGAGCGGATCGGCGCTCATCCCGCGGCCTTCGCCTCGCTGATCTCGAGCAGATGGCCGTCCGGGTCGCGGAAGAAGCCGCGGATCTCCCACTCGGACTCGGCCAGCGGCGCGAGAAAGACGGCGCCCCGCTCGACCAGCGTCGCGTGGGCGGCGCGGGCGTCCGGGACGCGGATGGTCATCGAATGGCTGACCTGGTCTGGGTCGCGCCGGCTCCGCGAAGGTCACGGTCGGCTTGTCGGCAGTCGGGCCGCCGCCGGTGACCAGCAGCAGCCACGTCCCGAACGCCTGGAGCACGCAGGACGTCCCGCCGTACTCGCGGTAGACGGTCGCACCCAGCACGTCGCGGTAGAACGTGCGTGCCCGCGCGATGTCCGCGACCACCAGGATGTGCGTCAGTTCCATGCCGTCGGACGGGAAGGCAGCGGCCATGGGCGCAGCGTACCCTCTCGCGGTGGTCACCTCCCCGCCCATCCGCGACGAGCGAACGGGGCTGCTGTTCGCTGCCGGGGCGGCGATCCTGTACGGGGCCGCCTACCCGGCGACCGGCATCGCGCTCCGCTCGTTCACTCCGCTCGGGATCGCGGCGCTCGCCTGCACGATCGCCCTGCCCGTGGTGGTGGTCGCCGCGGCCCTTGGCGTCATCCCGCGGCCGACGCGTGCGGCGTGGAACGGTCCCAGCGTGCTCCGCCTGCTCGTGCTCGCGATGCTCGGCGGGCTCGGGTTCATCGCCGCGGTCAACATCGCGGTCTCGCTCAGCGGCTCGACGGTCACCGGCTTCATCGCGCCGCTCTACGCGGTCGCCGCGGCCCTGTTCGCGATCCCGATCCTGGGTGAGCGCGTGCGGCCGGCGGCGATCGCCGGGTTCGTGCTGGCGATCGCCGGCACGGCGCTGCTCGCCGGCTTCGATGCGCACGGAACGAACCTCGGCGGGATCGCGATGGGCCTCGCCGCCGCCGTCATGTTCGGGCTGTACATCGTCCTGGCCCGCCGGTGGGGCCGGCGCTACGCCCTCGACGGCACGCTGATCACGATCGCGAACCTCGCGACCCGTGGCCCCCTGCTGCTCGCGCATCGAATGGCTGCGCGCGCCCGGCACGCTGATCCCGGCCAGCCCGGATCCGGCGGCGGTCGTCGCCCTCCTGACGATCGCATTCGGGGCCAGCTCGACCGCCAACCTCCTGCTGATGGCGAGCGTCCGACGCGTGCCGGCGGGTCGCACGTCGGCCGCCCTGCTCCTGACGCCGATCTCGTCGGCGATCATCGCGGCCGTGGTCCTGGGCGAGCGCCTCACCCCCATCGAGCTCTTCGGGGCGGCGCTGATCCTCGCCGGGATCGCGGGTGCCGGCGGGATGTTCGACCGCATCGCCGGGACGCGGCGCGTCTCCGCGGCCGACGCGGAGGACGCGGCGGCGCGGAGCGGCGGGTGATCCGCCGGGCGTGGTTCGCGCTCACCGCGGGACCGACCTATCCGGCCACGCATGCGGACCGCGCGACGTTCGACCTGGTCGGCCTCCGGCTGCCGATCCGTGCCACGGTGGCGATCGCGGTCGTCACGTTCATCCTGTTGTTCGACTACTCCCACACGTTCCTGCCCGCGGACGTCATGGCGCTGGGCCGGTCGCCCGAAGGCGCGCGCGCGCTCGCGATCGAGCGGCTGCTCCTCTTCGGCCTGGCGCCGCTCCTCGTGGTCGTCCTCGGGTTCCGCGACCGCCCGTCACGCTACGGCCTGACCCTCGGCGACTGGCGCTGGGGCGCGGTGCTGACCGCGGTCGGGTGCCTCGTGATGACGCCGATCGTGGTCTGGTTCGCGCGGCAACCGGACGTGCAGGCGTACTACGCGGTGAGCGCCGGCTCCACGGCCGATGTCGTCATCACCAACGCGATCGAGCTGACCGCGGTCGAGTTCGCGTTCCGCGGCTTCCTGATGCTGACCCTGGTGCGGGCGATCGGGCCGCTCGGGGTCGTCGTCGCGACGTTCCCGTTCGTCTTCGGCCACCTGGGCAAGCCCGAGCTCGAGCTCTTCTCGACGCTCCTCGGTGGGCTGGCCTACGGCTGGCTGGCGTGGCGGACCCGATCGATCGTCTGGGGATCGATCGGGCACACCTGGATCCTGAGCCTGCTCATCCTCGCGTCCACGCCCTGAACGGTCGCGGCGCCGCGACGATCAGGCGCGCGCCGCGCCCTCGGCCCCCCAGCGGCGTACCTCGGCGTCGAGGTCGAGCGGCATCACCGCGCCGTTGTTCTCGTAGCCGCCCCACGCCTCGCGCGGGACGCGCCACATGATCTCGAACTCGTTGCCGTCGGGATCGGCTGCGTAGAGCGACTTCGACACGCCGTGGTCCGAGGCGCCCCCGAGCGCGCCGGCCTCCGCGAGGATCCGTGCCGCATCCGCGAGGTCGTCGATCGTCGGCACTTCCCACGCGAGGTGGTAGAGCCCGACGGTGCCGCGCGCCGGGCGCGGTGCGTCCGGTCCGACCGAGAAGAGCCCCAGGTCGTGGTGGTTGTCGCCGCCACCCGCGCGCATGAAGACGGCACGCCCGCCGAACGCGCTCTCGACGATCTCGAAGCCGAGGACGTCGCGGTAGAACGCCGCCGACGCGGTGGCGTCGCGCACGTACAGCACGGCGTGGTTCAGACGCGCGACCGGGATGCCCACGCGCGCAGTCTGCCCGACGACGGCGGGCCGTTCAACGGTCGTGGTCATGCGGCCGCCGCGGCCGGCTCGGGCGCGCCGACGAGCTTCCAGCCCGACTGCCAGGACCCGCCGTTCACGATGTTGAGGGTCATGTTGAGGAAGGACAGGCCTTCGAGCTGGCGTGCCCGGACGAGCGGCCCGACGTCGACCGAGTGGAGCCCGATCGACCCGACGAGCGCGAGCACCGAGGCCTTTGCCTCGTCGTCGTCGCCGGCGACGAACCCGTCGAGCTGGACGCCGCTGGTGATCGGGTCGGCCATGTTGGAGCCGAAGAGCGTGTTGAAGGCCTTGACGACGTTGGCCTCCGGGCAGGAGCGCGGCGAGGGCCTCGGCGTTGGACGAGGTGGTGTCGATCTCGGGCCCGTCGGCGCCGAAGCCGATGCGGTTGGTGACGTCGACGACGGTCTTGCCGGCGACCGCCGGGGCGATCTCGGCGGCGACGTCGGCGAAGCTCGTGGAGGGGATCGCCAGGATGACGATGTCGCCGGCTGCGGCAGCGGCGGCGTTCGAGGTGGCAACGGTCGCGCCCGTGGCGGCGGCGGCAGCGCCGGCGTCCTCGGGATCGCGCGAGGCGATCGTGACGCTGTGGCCGGCCCGCACGAACGCGGTGGAAAGGGCCTTGCCGACATTGCCGGCGCCGATGATGCTGATGTCCACGAGGGACCTCCTGTCAGTGCGCGACGAGTTTGTCCTCGTCAATCGATGTTTGCTGTGGACAGACCGTACGCCTTCAGGTAGGCTGTTGTCAATATGAGTTTGCGGAGAGCCAAGTGACCACGACCGAGCCCCGGCGCAAGCCCGCCGTGGGCGTCCAGATCAAGCGCTGGCGCACGGAGCGCGAGCTGACGCTCGCGAACGTCGCCGAGCGGAGCGGGCTGAACGTCGGCTACCTGTCCCAGATCGAGAACGACAAGGCCTCGCCGTCGCTCGGCTGCCTCATGGCCATCGCCGACGCGTTGGAGGTCCCGGCGGCCTGGTTCCTGATGGACGATGTGCCGGCACCGCTCGTGGTCCGTGCCGAGGAGCGTCCCACCAGCGAATCCGAGATGGGCCGGGTGTCGCACGTCGACGGCCGGGCGTCCCGCGACGTCTCGATCCTCGAGGTCACGGCGACCGGCGCCGGCGGACGCGTCGGGCTCCACTCCCACGCCGGCGAGGAGCATCACGTCGTCCTGCGCGGGCGGTTCCGGATGACGCAGGGCGAGCACGACATCGAGATCGGGCCGGGCGACTACGTCCGCTGGGACGGCACCATCCCGCACGACGGCGAGGTCATCGGCGACGACCCTGACGCGGCGATGCTGATCATCCGGATCCACCCGAGGGACTGACCGGCCGCGCCGGACGGCGCGTACCATCGGCCGCGTGACCCGCCGAGCCGTCACCTACGCGTCGTACCTGCGGATCGCGGACCTGCTGTCGCTCCAGGTCGAGCGGTCGAGCGGCCCCGGCGGCCCCGAGCACGACGAGCTGCTGTTCATCGTGATCCACCAGGTCTACGAGCTCTGGTTCAAGCAGCTCCGCCACGAGCTGGGCGCGGTCCAACGGGCGATGGAGGCCGGCGACACCGACCGGGCCCTCCACCTGCTGAACCGGATCCTCAAGATCCTCAAGACGCTGGTCGCGCAGGTCGACGTGCTCGAGACGATGACCCCACTCCAGTTCCTGTCGTTCCGCGACCGCCTCGACTCGGCGTCCGGGTTCCAGTCGGCCGGCTTCCGCGAGATCGAGGCGATGCTGGGCTCACGGGATCCGGGCGCGGCGGCCGCGCAGCCGGAGGGATCCGCCGCCCGACGGGCGATCGAGGCCGCGCAGGCGGCGCCGTCGGTCTGGGCGTCGTTCCTCGCGTATCTGGCCGGCCGCGGGCACGCCATCCCGTCCGAGACCGGGGCGCCCGTCACCGTCTCGAGCGAGGCCGTCCAGGAGATCCTGGTCGCGGTCTATCGCGGCGACCAAAACGCGGCGCTGGTCGCCGAGCGGCTGGTCGACCTGGACGAGGGCGTCCAGGAATGGCGCTACCGGCACGTGAAGATGGTCGAGCGGACGATCGGCACCAAGCGCGGCACGGGCGGCTCGAGCGGCGTCGAGTACCTGCGCTCGACGCTCTTCCAGCCGGTCTTCCCCGACCTCTGGGAGATCCGCTCGCGCCTGTGAGCCGGGGACCGGCCGCGGACCGTCCACCCGCCGGCGCGGGTCGCATCCGATTCGCAACCGTCGCGACGGCGCAACCTTCGGGGCGCTCGCGGTAGACTGCCGTCGACCCCAAGCGTCACCCGCGGACCGCTCCCCGTCTGCGGCCCCGTCCCCCGCAACCCAATTCAAGGTGGTGCCCATGAAGGTCGGAGTGGCCAAGGAGAACGCGCCCGGAGAACGGCGCGTCGCCCTGGTACCCGAGGCGCTCGGCAAGCTGAAGGCGGCCGGGCTGGACATCCTCGTCGAGACCGGCGCCGGCGCCGGATCGGCCCTGCCGGACGCGGCCTACCAGGAAGCCGGCGCGACGATCGTCTCGACCGAGGCGCTCTACCGGGATGCCGATGTCGTCCTGAAGGTCGCCAAGCCGTCGGCCGCCGAGGTCGCGATGCTGCACTCGGGTCAGGCCATCGTCGGGTTCCTCGCCCCGCTCATCGACCCGCGCCTCGCGAAGACACTGGCGGACGCTGGCGTGACCGCGATCAGCCTCGACGCGATCCCGCGGACCCTCTCGCGCGCGCAGACGATGGACGCGCTCAGCTCGCAGGCCAACGTCGGCGGGTACAAGGCGGTCCTCATCGCCGCGAACGCCTACGGGCGCTACTTCCCGCTCCTGACCACCGCGGCCGGCACCGCCAAGCCCGCCAACGTGCTGATCCTCGGGATCGGCGTGGCCGGTCTCCAGGCGATCGGCACGGCCAAGCGCCTCGGCGCCGTGGTCAGGGCATACGACGTCCGCCCCGAGACGCGCGAGCAGGCCGAGTCGCTCGGGGCGCAGTTCGTGAAGCTCAAGACGACCATCGACGCGACCGGCGCCGGCGGCTACGCCCGCGAGCTGACCGCCGAGGAGCGGGCCGCCCAGCAGGCCGAGCTCAACGAGGTCATCGGCGGGATGGACGTGGTCATCACCACGGCGCAGGTCCCCGGCCGCAAGCCGCCGGTCCTGGTGACCGCGGAGGCCGTGAGCCTGATGAAGCCGGGCTCGGTGATCGTCGACATGGCCGCCTCGAACCTCGGCGGGAACTGCGAGTTGTCGCGCGCCGGCGAGACGATCGAGACCTCGAACGGGGTCACGATCATCGCCCCGGACAACCTGCCGGCCTCGATGCCGGCCGGCGCCTCGGCGTTCTACGCCCGGAACATCTCGGCGCTGCTCCTCGGGATGGTCAAGGACGGGAACCTCAACCTCGACTTCGAGGACGAGGTCACCAAGTCGACCGTCATCACCCACGGCGGGGCGATCCTGTCCGATGCCGTCAAGAAGCTGCTCGAGCCGGCCGCGCCGGCAGCTGGAGGCCCCGCGTGAGCCAAGAACTCCTCACCTCGCTGGCGATCTTCACGCTGGCGATCCTCGTCGGCTTCGAGGTCATCAGCAAGGTCCCGGCGACCCTCCACACGCCGCTGATGTCGGGTGCCAACTCGATCCACGGCATCGTCCTCGTCGGCGCGATGATCATCGCGGCCGAGGCCGACAACCCGGTCAGCTACCTGCTCGCCTTCGTGGCGATGGTGTTCGGGGCGATGAACGTGGTCGGCGGGTACGTCGTCACGGACCGGATGCTGCAGATGTTCCGCAAGAAGCCGACGGCCCCCAAGGCCGGGACCGAGGGCGTCTCCGACGCCCCCGGCGCCTAGTCGAGGAGCACGCCGATGTCACAAGCGTGGATCTACACCATCGTCTACCTGGCCTGGCTGGCGGGCGCGTCCTGCTTCGTCCTGGGCCTCCACCGGATGAACTCGCCCGCCACCGCGCGCGACGGCAACCGGCTCAGCGCCGCGGGCATGACCGTCGCGGTCGTCGCGACGCTCGTCTACCTGATCACACGTGAAGGCGGCCTGAGCGGGGTCGCCCTCGGGATCATCCTCGTCGGCTTCGCCATCGGCGGCGGCGCCGGCCTGTACACCGCCCGGACCGTGAAGATGACCGCGATGCCGCAGCTGGTGTCGCTGTTCAACGCGGTCGGCGGCGGCGCGGCGGCCCTGGTCGCCATCGACGACTTCATCCGTCTCAACTCGGGCGCCCCGGTCGACACGACGATCTTCGTCGTGCTTGGCGCGCTCATCGGCTCGGTCACCTTCAGCGGCTCGCTCATCGCGGGCGGCAAGCTGCAGGGCCTGATCCCGGGCAAGCCGATCTACGTACCGGGCGGTCAGCTCGTCACGATCCTGCTGGCCGTGATCGCCGTGGCCGGGACGGTCGCGCTGATCCTGGGCGCCGCGGGCGCCCTGACCCTCGACAGCTCCGTGACCCTCGCGCTGCTCGGCCTGGTCGTCCTGGCCGGGCTGATCTTCGGGATCACGATGGTCCTGCCCATCGGCGGCGCGGACATGCCGGTCGTCATCAGCCTGCTGAACTCCTTCACCGGGACCGCCGCCGCGATGGCCGGCTTCGTCCTCGGCAACCCGGTCCTCATCATCTCGGGCGCCCTCGTCGGGGCGTCGGGCGCGATCCTGACCAAGCTCATGGCCGACGCGATGAACCGCTCCGTGATGAACATCATGGTCGGCGGCTTCGGTGGCGGCGACGAGGCGGCGGGTGCGACGACCGTGGGCGGCGGGACGGTTCGCGAGATCGGCGCCGACGACGTCGCGATCCAGCTGGCCTACGCCCAGTCGGTGATCATCGTCCCCGGCTACGGGCTCGCGGTCGCCCAGGCGCAGCACGCGGTGCGCGAGCTCGCCGAACTGCTCGAGTCGAAGGGCGTCGACGTCAAGTACGCCATCCATCCCGTCGCCGGCCGGATGCCGGGGCACATGAACGTCCTCCTCGCCGAGGCGAACGTCCCGTATCCCCAGCTCAAGGAGATGGAGGAGATCAACCCCGAGTTCGATCGCTGCGACGTGGCGCTGGTCATCGGCGCCAACGACGTGACGAACCCGGCGGCGCGCCGGCCAGGCTCGCCGGTCTCGGGGATGCCGATCCTCGACGTCGACCACGCCAAGTCCATCGTCGTGATCAAGCGCTCGATGGGCAAGGGCTACGCCGGCATCGACAACGAGCTGTACAGCAACCCCAAGACCGGGATGCTCTTCGCCGATGCGAAGGACGGCCTCGCCGCCCTGACCGCGGCCGTCAAGGCGCTCTAGCCGGGGTCGCAACGGACGGGTAGCCCGTGCGCGGACGGGCGGATCGACCGAACGACGTACCCGCAGCCGGGGGTATGCTCCCCGGACCGGATGACGGCCCCCCGCGCGTGTGAGCCCTTGTCCGTTCGGAGGACCACGGTCGTTCGGCGCGACGGTGTCTGCGCGAATTGGCAGGCGTTCGCGTTCGGGGCTCAGGCACGGAGGAGGAACACGCGAGTGGCGTCGACCCATGCGAGCCGAAGCAAGCGGGCGTTCCCCATCTTCGAGGGGATCCTGCCCATCGACCCGTCGCGCGTCAGCGTCGATGTGATCGCGGGCGCGACGCTGGCCGCGCTCGCCATCCCCGAGGTCATGGGCTACACGAAGATCGCCGGGACACCGGTGATCACCGGTCTCTACACGATCATCCTGCCGATCATCGCCTTCGCGATCCTCGGGTCGAGCCGCCACCTCGTCGTCGGCGCCGACTCGGCGAGCGCCGCGATCCTGGCAACGGGGCTCGTGGCCATGGGCGCCGTCGCTGACTCGACGCAATACGTCGAACTGGCATCGCTCGCCGCCCTGATGTGCGGTGCCGTGCTGATCCTGGCGCGGATCCTCAAGCTCGGGTTCATCGCGAACTTCCTCTCGCGGTCGGTCCTCATCGGATTCCTGACCGGCGTCGGCATCCAGGTCGCGATGGGGCAATTCGGTGCCCTGTTCGGCGTCCCGGGGCAATCCGGGACGACCATCCAGAAGTTCGTCGAGAGCGTGAAGCTCATCCCGACCGACATCAGTGTGGCGACGACCGTCGTGTCCGCCTTCGTCCTGATCACGATCATCGGGCTGGGCATGGTCAACAAGAAGATCCCCGGTGCCCTGCTCGCGGTCGTCGTCTCGATCATCGCCAGCTACCTGCTGGATCTCCAGGCCGACGGGGTCACGATCCTCGGCACGATCCCGAGCGGGCTGCCGCCGATCGGGCTCCCGACCGCGGTCATGACGACCGAGAACATCACGACCCTCCTGCCGACGGTCGTGTCGCTGGTCATCGTCATCCTCGCCCAGAGCGCCGCGACGTCGCGCGCGTACGCGATGAAGTACTCGGACAGCTTCGACGAGAACGTGGACCTGATCGGTCTCGGCGCGGCCAACTTCGCCGCCGGGATCTCGGGCACGTTCGTCGTCAACGGCAGCCCCACCAAGACCGAGATGGTCGACAGCGCCGGCGGCAAGACGCAGCTCGCCCAGCTGACCGCCGCGGCGATCGTCGTCATCGTGCTGCTCTTCCTGACCGTCCCGCTCTCCTACATGCCGAACGCGGTCCTCGCCGCGGTCGTCTTCCTCATCGGGCTCCGGCTCGTCGACTACAAGGGCATGGCCGACATCTACCGGCTGCGGAAGGGCGAATTCGCCGTGGCCGCCGTCACCGCCGCGACCGTCGTCATCGTGGGCGTCGAGCAGGGGATCCTGCTGGCGATCGGCCTCTCGATCATCGAGCACATCTATCACAGCTACCACCCGTACGACACCATGGTCGTCCAGACCAGCAGCGGCGCGATCGAGAGTGCCGACATCGCCGATGCGAAGCAGTCGGCGCCCGGCCTGGCCCTGTACCGGTTCGGCGCCAGCATCTATTACGCCAACGCGGCCAAGATGACCGAGGAGATCATGGGGCTGGCCGAGAACGCCGATCCTCCGCTCCGCTGGTTCATCCTCGTCGGGTCCGCCATCGGCGACATCGACTACTCGGGCGCGGATTCCGTCCGCCAGATCCAGGAGGAACTCGGTCGCAAGCACGTGACCCTCGGCATGACCGATCTCAATCCGCATGTCCGATCGCAACTCGACGAGTACGGCCTGACCGACAAGATCGGGAAGGACAACATCTACGGGTCGATCGGTGAGGTCGTCATGGCCTACCTCCGTCTCGGCCCCGAGGCCGCGACACCGTCGGGCGCTGATGCATCGGCCGGTGGGCCCTCGGCCGGCGACGCCGCGGCCCGGCCTGACCGATAGCGCGATGGTTGATGCCCCGCCCTGTTGATGTCCCGCCCTTGGCGATCGCGCACGACGCGCGACGACCGCCGCGCCGCCGGCGAGGCGGCGCGGGTCGCGGTCCCGGTCGCGGATCCTCGGCGTCTGGACGCCTGCGGCCGACCGGCCCGATCCGGTCGGCCTGCTCGAGGAACAGGCCGCCACACGGCTGCCGGAGCTCGTTCCCGTGCGCTACGGGCGGATGGCTGTCTCACCGTTCACGTTCTATCGGGGCGCGGCCCTGCCGATGGCCGCCGACCTGTCGGTCGGTCCACGCACCGACATCGAGGTCCAACTCTGCGGTGATGCCCATCTCGTGAACTTCGGCTTGTTCGCGTCGCCGGAGCGCGACCTCGTCTTCGATATCAACGACTTCGACGAGACGCTCCGCGGTTCCTTCGAATTCGACCTGAAGCGGCTCGCGGCGAGCCTCGTCGTCGCCGGGCGAAGCCGCGGCTTCCACGCGAGGGACAACCGACACATCGTCCATCGAGCGATCCGCTCCTACCGCGATCGGATGGCGGGCTACGCGACGATGCGGGCGATCGACGTCTATTACGCACGGGTCGATGCGAGCGGGATCATGGCCTACGTCGACAAGCATGCCCGGGCGATGATCGCCGGGACCGTGAAGTCGGCAGCCCACCACGACGCCCTCCACGAGCTGCCGAAGCTGACGAGCGGGGTCGACGGGGACCGACGCATCGTCGAACGCCCGCCGACGCTCGTGAAGCTCAAGGCCATGACCCAGCCGATCGTCGATGAAGGTCTTGGAGGCCTACCGAGAGTCGCTCCAGGAAGACCGCCGTGTGCTGCTCGACCGGTACTCGCTCAGGGACTACGCGCTCAAGGTGGTCGGCGTCGGGAGCGTGGGTCTGTTCTCGTTCGTGGCCCTGCTCATCGGGGACGCGGACGATGACCCGCTCTTCCTCCAGGCCAAGCAGGCAGAGGCGTCGGTCTACGAGCGGTATCTGAAGCCAAGCCGCCGGGCGAGCCACGGGGAACGGGTGGTGATCGGCCAACGCCGTCTCCAGGGCGCGAGCGACATCCTGCTCGGTTGGGGTGTCGGGAGCCGTGGGAACCACGCCTACATCCGCCAGCTTCAGGACCAGAAGGGCAGCGCCATCGTCGAGACGATGACCCTCGAGGACCTCGCGACGTGGGGCGAGTTGTGCGCCTGGGCCCTGGCCCGCGGCCACGCCCGCTCCGGCGAGCCGGCGACGCTCGCCGGGTATCTCGGGACCGACAACGCCTTCGAGCACGCCATGGCGATCGTTCGCCGACGCCTACGCGGACCAGACCGAACGGGACCACGCGGCGCTGCTGGCGGCCATCAAGGGAGGCCGCGTCACCGCCGAGAGCGGCGTCTGACGTACCGGGATCCGAGGGGACGACCGCCCTCCGGGCCGGCGTCGGTCGTCGGCCTCCATCACGCCACCGCCAGCCTAGGCCGACGGCACCACGGAGGCGCTCCCGGCGTGCGGCGCCGTGGCGTCGCGCAGCTCCATCGGAGCGAGCTCGCCCAGGTTCTCGGCGACGACGATCGCGTCGTCGCCTTCCATGATGAGGAAGTCGACGGGCGGGTTCGTGAACGCCTGCCCGCCGCGGTTGACGGACAGCAGCGTCGCCCGATGCTCCTCGCGGAGCCGGGCCGAGACCGCGTCGACCGTCAGCCCGCTGTAGTTCGGCGGCAGCACGATCCGGTACAGCTCCGAGCCGACCCCGCCGGAGACGATGTCCGTGACGAGCGAGGTGAGCCCCGGATAGAGCGCGGACCGCGCCAAGAGGTGCGACGCCAGCTTGGAGCTCACGAGCAGCTCGTCGACCTCGGCGCGGCGGAAGTGCGTCTCGTGACGCGGGTTGTTCACCTCGGACACGACCCGGACGCCGGGGGCGGTGTGCTTGATCGCCATGATCGTCAGGATCGATTGCATGTCCGCTGCGTCGCTGCCGTCGACCGGGAACACGATGGCAGCCGCGGCGTGCTCGAGGCCGGCCCGGTCGAGGTCCTCGGAGTTCGTGGCGTCGCCACGAACGAAGTAGACCCCGGCTCCTGCCGGATTCTTGTCGACGTCGGCCAGGACCACCACCTTGAGGTGGTAGTCGTCGCCTTTCAGCTCTTCGATGAGGTCGCGGGCGGTCGAGTTCCAGCCGCACACGATGATGTGGTCCTTGAACCCGGACGCACCCAAACCCTGGCCCTCCTTGAGCAGGAAGTCGATGACCATCGCGACGAGGGCGCCGGTGATCATGCCGAGCATGGCGACGCCGAACAGGATGAGCAACCAGCCGACGATCCGACCGCCGGGCGAGGTCACGAACCCCGAGTCGCCCTGACCCAGGACCGTGGCGATCCCCCAGTTGAACGAGTCGAAGATGGACTCGAACGTCCACGTCTTCTCGAACAGCGTGATGAAGATCGCGGCGACGAGCACGAACCCGACGATCCCCTCGGCCAGCGTCAGGAAGAAGCGCCGGTCGAGCGATCCGCCCACCCGCCGGACGTGCCAGGCGACGCGCCGGATCATCGGACTGGCGATCACGGGCATCGGAAGGCGGGCCATCGCTCCCGATCGTGCCATACGGACCGACGCCACGCGCGACCGCTGCGCGGTGACCGCGCAAACGGCCAGCGCCGCCGCGTGCCGGGCGTCACGGCCACCAGTACGACGGCTCCGGCAACCCCTACCCCGCCGGCCGGCGGGCCGTTACGCGAGCGCGATCCGGATGCGCTTGTTGATGCGGCCCTTCGATTCGTAGCCGGTCACGCGGATCGCGCCGACCTCCCGGGTGTTCGCGACGTGGGTCCCGCCGTCCGCCTGGAGGTCGAGGCCGACGATCTCGATGGTCCGGATCTCCTCGATGCCCTCGGGCAGGAGGTTGACCTTCGTGCGGATCAGGTCGGGGATCGCGAACGCCTCGTCGCGCGGCAGGACGTTGACCCGCACGTCGCGCTGGGCGGCCAGCTCCACGTTGACGGTCGCCTCGATCTCGGCGACGAGGTCGCCGGACATCCGCTCGAACTCGAAGTCCATCCGCGCGGTCCCGGGCTCCATGTTGCCGCCGGTCACGTGCGCGCCATAGTCGCGCCAGACCACGCCGCAGAGCGCGTGGAGCGCGGTGTGGGTCCGCATCAGCGTGAGGCGGCGGGCCCAGTCGAGGTCGACCTCGACGAGGTCGCCGACGCCGGGCGGGCCGTCGTCGTCCGGCTCGAGCTCGTGGACGATCTCGCCATCGGCCTTGCGCGCGGTCCGGACCGTCCATGAGCGCCCGTCGGCGGTCCGCAGGATCACGCCGCGGTCCGCCGGCTGGCCGCCGCCGCCCGGGTAGAAGACCGTCCGGTCAAGGACGACGAGGGGCGCCTCCCCGGTGTCGACCGCCACGACCCGCGCGGAGACGCGCTGGAGGTAGGCGTCGCTGGACGCGAGCTGCTCGCCCGGGGTCATGCCGCTGGTCCCGGTCACTTGACGGTGAGGGTCCCCACCATGTTCGAGTGGACGATGCAATGGAACGAGTAGGCGCCCGCGGCGAGCGCCTTGATGTCGTAGATCTTGTGCGCGACCCCGGGGAAGATCTCCCCGTTGAAGACCTGGGTCCCGGCTCCGTCCGCGATGACGACGTTGTGCAGGGTGCCGGCGTCCTCGTTGTCGAAGTCGATCTGGAACGGGGCGTCGGCGGGCGCGCTCAACGAGGTCGTCGTGAAGGCGACGCCCTGGGCGACCAGCGGGATCGTCGTGCCGCCTGCGCCTGCCGAGGCACTGGCCGAGGACGCGGCGGAGGCGGACGGCGCGGCCGCCGCCGAGGCGCCGGCGCTGGCCGACGGGGCGGCGCTCGCGACCGGCGTCGCGGGCGGGGCGGGTGCGTAGGTCCAGCCAGGGGCGGTACTGGTGCACGCAGTCACCGCAAGTACCGTCAGGAGGACGAGGGGGCTCCGGGGCAGTCGACGCATGGGAAGTCGGGAACCTCTCATCGGGCGGGGATGGGCGATCGGGTCGTCGTCACGCATGAATCTATCCGGCCGACCGCGTCCTGTCGCGCCGCGGACGACGGCTCGTGGTGTCGGCCCGGTGACACCCGATGGTACTTCTGGGCTATGCACCCCGGACCATCGTGCCGGTTGTGACGATTCGTGCCCGAGGCCTAGTCTCGGCGTCCACCTCCCGATCCGGGTCGGTGGCAACGACACCTCAAAAGCTGGATCGGAGCTTTCCCGATGATCAAGCACTACACGGAGCGGGCCTGGAAGCTCGCCGTCACCGTCGGACCGCTCGTCGCGGTCGCTCTGGCCCTCGCCGCCGGGACCAAGTGGCACTAAGGCGGATTTGATCTCGCTGTCTCATTTCGCTGCTTCGCCAGGAGCTAATTCCGAAACGAAGCGATAGGCGACCCTCGAAGCCCGGAGACCCTCCCTCCGGGTTTCGTGGTGTCCGGGGCCGGACACGACGGGCGGCCGGGCCTGGCCCAGGCACCTGGAACGCCCAGCGTTCATACGCGACGCGGTGGCATGCTCCGTAGGCCGACTGGGTCGATCTCGATCGTCGGGGATCGGACCCACGAGGTCGGGTGGTACTCGATCGGATCGCTGGCGGCCCCGGCATGCATCGGGATGCATGCCGAGCCCGCCCCGCGGGTGTTGCCTGGTCGCTGATGAACGCTCAGCGTTCCAACGGGCCGTGCGCCGGCCGAGGCCGGGAACGACGCCCGGCCGGTCGCTGGCGTGCCCGCTCGCTAGCGCGCCCGCTCCGTCAGGCCCAGCCGGATCGCGACGGCCGCCGCCTCGACGCGGCCCGACACCTCCAGCTTGGACAGGATGTTCCCGACGTGGACGCCGACCGTCTTCTGGCTGATGAAGAGGCGCTCCCCGATCTCGCGGTTCGTGCGGCCCTGCGCCACCAGCAGCAGCACCTCCCGTTCGCGGCCACTGAGCCCGAACGTGTCCGGGCGTCGCGTGGCCGGGCTCGGGTCGCCGGCGATCGTCCGGACCAGCGCGGACCGGCCGTTGCCGTTGTGCTCCGCGGCCGTCTCGACCAGGAGTGGACCCGGCGGCGCCGACGCGTCGGTCGCCCCGTCCCCGCCGCGCAGCATCGCGGCGACGTCCTCGGGTAGCTCGATCCTGGCCCGCCCGGCGAGCTCCTCGAGATCGCGCACGAGCGGCCGCGCTCCGAGGCCGACCGCCAGGCGGACCGACTCCAGCAGCGGGCGCCGGGCGGCCGCTCGGCCCGAACGGGCGCCGTCGCTCGCAAGCAAGGCCTCGGCCTGGCGCCAGTGGGCGAGCGCCTCCTCGTACGGCGCGTCGAGGTCCTTCCACATCGTCGCCACCTTCGCCCAGACCGCCGCATCGTCGTCGCCCTCCAGCCGTCGCTGGTACCCGCGAGCCGTCGCGAGGTAGGCCTCGGCGATCCGGCGCGAGCCGGCGCTGGACGGCGCCCCGGCCGCCTCGACCAGCGACGTGGCCACGCCCAGCACCTCGGCCGTCCGTGACCGGGCGGCGGCGAGCGGGGCGAGCTGCCGCCGCTCGCGGGCCTCGGCGCCGGCCGCGGCATCGACCCGCGCGACCATCGCGGTCATCCGCGCGGCAAGGACCCATTCCTCGGTCGTGCGGACCACCGCCCAGCCGCGTTCCACGGACCGACCGGCGTCGGCGACGTCGCCGCGCCACAGCCCGTACGAGGCGGCGGCCAGGTAGTACGGCGCCGCGAGCTGCGGCTCGCGCAGCGCATCGAACTCGAGCACGGTCTGGCCAAGCAGCCGGCCGGCGCGCTCGCCCGACTCGGTCTCGATCTCGATCGTCGCCAGCTGGACGATGCCCATCAGGAACGCCACCCCGGTCGGCCGCCAGGCGAGCGCCCGGGCGCTGAGGCGGCGCGCCTCGGGCCAGCGGCCCAGCAGGACCAGCGATTCCATGACGTTGCCCGCGAGGAAGTTGCCATAGACGGCCTCGAGACCGGCGCCGCCGCGCATCCTCGATCCCGCGATAGGCGACCTCGACAGCCTCGGCGCGCCGCCCGACGAGGTCCAGCACGGTCGTGAGGTTGGCGGTCACCCGGAAGAGCGCATCGGGGTCGTCGACCTCCCGCGCGGCCGTCTCGGCCTCGCGGAGGAGCTCGATCGCGGCGTTGGGGTCGCTGCCCCAGGCCAGCGCGACCGCGAGCGTGGTCGTGGCGTGGATCTCCTGGTCGCGCGCCGCCGGGCCGCAGGCCCGGGCCACCTTGATGGCGTCGCGGGCGAGCCGCTGCGCGTCCGAGAAGAGCCCGTCGAGCATCGACATCTGCGCGTACGAGGCCAGGACCGTGGCCCGCTCCGGGGTCGCGTCGCGGGGGATCAGCTCGACGCCGCGCCGGGCCGCGGCCCGCGCGCCGACGGCGTCACCGGCCGCGCGGCGGACCAGCGCCAAGGCGTTCGTAGAGCAGCCCGATGCGCACGCGGTCGCGGCGGGCGTCGAGGGCGCCGATCGCGGCCTCGAGATAGGCGGTCGCCCGCGATGTCCGCCCGATCGCGAACGCCGCCTCGGCGGCCCGCTCCTGGAGATCGGCCCGGTCCGAGCCGCGGACGTCGGGCGGTCGTCGGCGCGACGCGGGACCGGTCGCCCCGACCCGGTCGCTGAGCGAGAGGGCCAGCTCCAGGGCGTCCAGCTCGTCCGCGGCGGCATGGCGGGCCGCCGCCAGATCCGCCGCTTCGATCGCCGAGCGTCGCGCGTTCGGCGCGTCGTGTGCCTCGAGCCAGTGCTGCGCGGCCGCGGCCGGCACGTCGCTCAGGGCCGCCGCCAGCGAGGCGTGGTGGCGCGTCCGGGCGAGCGGGAGCAGGTCGCGCTCCACGGCCGTGCCGATCAGCTCGTGGCGGAACCCGACGGCGCCATCGCGCTCGATCAGGTACCCGTGCTCGACGGCCTCGGCGAGGCCGGCCCGGACGTCCGCGTCGAGGATGCCGTCGCCGCGGCGCGGCGAGGTGATCGACCGCGGGGCCGGCCGCGACGTGTCGATCTCGAAGTCGGCGGCGATCCGGGCCAGGCGCTCGGGGTCCACCATGCGCCCGGCCGGCGCGAGCAGCCGAAGCACCCGCCGGCACTCGACCGAGCGGATGCCAAGCCGGCCGACGACGAGCTCGTCGAGCGAGCCGGAGAGCGACGCGGTCGGCAGCTCGCGGCGGGCCGCCAGCAGCTCCTCCGCGACCAGCGGGCTGCCGCCGGACCGCTCGGCCACGAGCAGCAGGAGGCTGGCCGACGTCCGCTCGCCCTCGATCCCCTCGATCAGCGCCGCGAGCTCCCCGCGGTCGAGCAGCGGCATCGACAGCCGCTCCAGCGGGTGCGACGAATCGGTGATGGTCGCGACGGCGGCGACCCACGGGTCATCGTGCGGGATGATGTCCGGCTGATCCGAGGCGACCAGCACGAGCCGCTGGTCGGCCGCGATCCGGGCGAGGAACATCACGAGCGCCCGGGTCGCGGCGTCGGCGCGGTGCAGGTCCTCGAGGACCAGGACGACCGGGCGACGCTCCCCGAGCCGGCCGAGCATCCCGAGCACGCCCTCCATCGTCCGGGCCTGGCGGCGCTCGGGCGCCCCGGGCCGGATGCCGTCGAACGACCAGCCGCCCGCCTCGAGCCGCGCCCGCAGCGGCGGCAGCAGGCGAGCCAGCTCCACGGCTGCCGGCCCGAGCACCGTGTCGAGCTCGTGCGTCGGGGAGCGCGGCGAGCGCCGGCCCGATCGCCCGCACGAGCGGTCCGTACGGCTCGTCCGTGCCGGCCGGCATCGCGCCGCCGCGCAGGACCGTCATCGGCTCGCTCAGCTCGGCGATGCGGGCCGTGGCCTCGTCGAAGAAGCGGCTGATGCCTACGCCGGCGGGACCGCTGACCAGCATCGCGCGGGCTCGCCCGTGGGCCGCGTCGTCGAGCACGGCTGCGAGCCGCCCGAAGGCGTCCTCGCGTCCGACGTACCGCGCGCTCACGTACCGGGCGGGCATGACCCCATTCTAGGCACGCCTCCGAGCACCAACGCCACCCGTCGCACGCGGCGCCCGGCCCTGCCCTACGCTGCCCGACGATGACCGACGGCCGACCCGCCCCCCACCCGGACAACACCCTCAACGAGCTGACGGGCGAGGAGTGGCTGTATTTCACCAAGTCCGTCCTGACGACCGCCTATCCGTCGGAGCTGGGGCACGCGGCCCGGCGGGTCCACGGGGCGAACAAGCCGCCACGCCTGATGGCCCGCCTGATCGAGTTCTTCACGCGGACCGGGGAGCTGGTCCTCGACCCGTTCGCGGGCGTCGGCGGGACGCTCCTGGGCGCGGCCATCGCCCGCGGGCCGCGGCGGGCGATCGGCATCGAGCTCGAGCCGCGCTGGGTCGAGGTGTACGAGACGGTGGCGCGCGAGCTCGCCGGCGAGCGGGACGGGGCGGGGCCGGTCATCACGGACCTCGGGCCGACCGATCCGGGCGGACCGCGCGGCTTCGACCCGTCCGGCTGCGAGCTGCGCCTCGGCGACGCGCTGACGCTGCTGCCGTCGATCCCCGACGGCTCCATCGACTTCGTGGCGACCGACCCGCCGTACAACGTCCAGCTGCCGCTGACGATGGCCGGCGGCAAGCTGGCCGAAGCGCACGCCAACCGCCGGACCGACTACGCGATGGTGACCGATTCACCGGCGGACCTCGCCAATGCCCCCGACTACCCGACGTTCCTCGACCGGATGGGCAACGCGTTCGGCGAGATCGAGCGCGTCCTGCGGCCGGGCCGCTACGCGGTGTTCATCGTGCGCGACGCGTACCAGGACGGGCGCTACCTGTTCACGGCCGCGGACCTCGCGGCGCGGGCAGCGGCGACCGGGTTGGTGCCAAAAGGCGATCTGATCTGGTACCAGGCGGGGACGCGGCTACGGCCGTACGGCTATCCGCGCGCCTTCGTCCCGAACATCGTCCACCAGCACATCATCGTGCTGCGCAAGGACCCGGGGCGGCCTCAGACGGCTCGCTGACGCGCTGCGAGGTACGCGGCCAGGACGTCGTCGTCCCAATCGCCGTCGGTCTCGCCCATCGTCCACGTCTCGGCGGAGTCCGGCAGGCTCGCGGTCGGGGTCTCGGCCGCGGCCGGCGTCGGGCCGACCATGTCGCCGAGGGTCATCTTGTGGATCCAGCCGCGACCGCCGTTGGGGGCCTGGACCAGGCAGTAGACACCCTGCCGCTCGAGGACCACGACCTCGTCGCCGGTGCCCAGGACGCCGATCTCGTTGGCGCGCAGCTCGTCGGGCGCGTCGAGCAGGCGGACCACCGTGTAGCGGACGAACCGTCGCTCCTGACCGGCGAGCGTGCCGGACATGCCGTCCTCGAAGCGGAGCCGCGGGGCATCGTCGGTCTGGCGGGTGGGGTCCGCCTTGCGCGCCTGCATGAGCGACGGGCGGCGCCAGCGCGGCATCAGGGATTCCATCTCGGGAGTCAGGTCGTCGTCGAGGAGGTCCGGGTCCTCGCCTTCGGCCTCGGCGGCGGCGGCCGCGCCACCCGCGCCGACGCCGATCCCCCGCGCGGCGAGGTCGGCCAGCTCCTCATCGGTGCCGGGCTGCTGGTCGTCGCGGCGCTTGCGGCCGAAGATCCCGAGCGCCATCGACGCGGTCGCGACACCGGTCGTGGTGACCAGCGTCGGCGCGAGCGGGAGCAACGGCAGGTGGGGCGGGAGCCCGAAGAACGTCAGCGCCGCCGCCATCGGGCCGAGCGGCGGTGGGGTCGTGGGCTCACCCCCGGTCGGCACCGGTCCGGCGGGTGGCTCGCCCGTCCCGCCCGTCCCGCCTGTCCCGTCACCGGAGGCGTCGGAGGCGCCGACCGGGGGCACCACCGCGATCGCGGCCGGAGACGGGCTCGGGGCAGGGGTCGTGGTCGCGGCGATCGCGGCGATCCACGGCGGCGGCGTGCCATCGGGGGTCGTGCTGTCGCCGTCGGTCCCACCGAAGAGCGTCGGGGCCACGACGCCGCCGTCCGCGGGTGAGGCGCTGGGCGATGGATGGACGAGCGCGACCGGCCGCGGCCTGGGCGTCGGAGCGGCGTGATGGGTCGCGACAGGCGGTCGGACGGTCGGCGGTCGGACGGTCGGCTTCGGCCGGGGCTTCGGCGTGGGCTTGGCGGTCGGCTTCGTCGTGGGCGTCGGCGTGGCCGGCTGGGCCACGACGATCGTGCCGGCCGGCAGGCTGACCCGGACGTTGCGGTCGCTGCGGGCCTCGAAGGCGACGTCGTCGGTGCCCAGCGGGAGCGTGCCGGACCAGGTGAAGGTGATGCCGTCGCTCCAGTCGTGATCGCCGCTGCGCGACATCCAGTGCGTGACGCCGTGGATCCGCACGCGGACCCACATGGGCGCCCAGTGCCGACCAGACGAATCGTCGCTGTAGGTGACGCTCAGGCTGAACGTCGTCGAGGGGGTGCCGGTGCGCGGATCCACGACCGGGTCGCGGAGCGCGGGGCCTGCGGCGAAGGCCGGTCCGGCCAGCATCACGAGCAGCCACAGGGCAGCCAGACCCGCCACGATCGGGGCGGACGCTCGTGTGGTGACTCGCGGTCGATGCGCGACGCGCACGCTGGCATTGCCTCCTGCAGCCTCGGGCAGACTTCGGTGCCCGTGCGAGGATGGCTTCGAGCCGGGGGGTCCGACAATGGTACGGGGGTCAGGCAGCGCACGGGACCACCGGCGGTCGGGACCGGACCGGTTCGGTCCGTGGTGGTCTGGGGTGGCGAGTGGTCCGACCGGCTCGTCGTCGGTAGCCCGGAGAGGCCATGGGCATTCGCGGCGCGAGGGCGCACCATCCGGGGATGCAGTCGATGACGATGCGGATGGAGGGTGATCGAGGAGGCGGATCCGTCGTCGCCGGGACGATCCTGGGCGCGACGCTCGTCTTCGGCGGCCTGTTCGTCGCCTTCCTCGCGTTCCGGACCTCGTTCCTCGCGGTCCTCACCTACGCACTGCGCCCCGGGGCGGCCCCGCCGGACGGCACGATCACGATCGTGATCCTCATGGCGATCCCGCTCTCGTTCGTCGCGGTCGGGACCGACCGGCTGGCCCGGGTGTTGGCGGCGATCCGCGATCGCCATCGCCGACGCGACTGGATCACGCTCCTGCCGGCCGGCATCGTCGCCTCGCGCAGCGTGGACCTCGGCGACGGCCGACCGGCCCCGACGCTCGTCAGCGGCCCGTTCGGGCTGGCGGTCATCCGCGAGGTGGCCGGTGCGACCGCCGAGGACGTCGAGCTCGCCACCCGCGACACGGACCGCATCCGCCGCTGGCTCGCCCGCCACGAGCAGGACTTCGTCGTCCGCCTGTACACCGCGGTCGCGGCGCCGGACCACGATCTCGTGCGGACGCCGGCGTGCGCGCTGGTCACCCCCGAGCAGCTGCCCTCATGGCTGGCGATGCTCCCGACCCAGCGGAGCCTGTCGTCCAGCCGCCGCGACCGGCTCACGCGGATGCTCGAGGGCGTCGAGGGGGCTTGGTAGGGGAGCCAGGACTCGAACCTGGAACCAGCGGGATATAAGCCCGCCGCTCTGACCGATTGAGCTACTCCCCCGCCGGGATGCTACACCCGTGGTCCACGCGGTCCGGACGCCGCCGGCCGGGCCCGAGCCTCAGTTGTTCCCGCCGAGCAGCTTGCCGGCGATCGCCCGCAGGCTGAAGGGCCGCCCCTGGAGGGCGTCGTGGCCGTTCCCGTTCCCGTCGAGCGCCATCGCGTACGAGCCGCTCGTGCCGTAGGCGCGGGCGGGCAGGGACGACGCGTAGCGGCGCTCCTCGGGGGTCTGCTCCATCTCGAGCGGCAGTTCATCGGGATCGAACGGCCGTGGCGTCAGGTCGACGGGCGCAGCCGGGCGCGCATACGCGGGAGCTCCGTAGAGCTTCGGCAGCGCGACGTGCTGTTCGTCGATGGACACGCGGAACCTCGATCTGGACGGCGAGGCGTCGGTCGGGGGCCGAGCCTACCGGATGATAGCGTCGGGAGGATACCGGAGCATAGTACCGATGGACGGTCATTCCCGTGCGCGGACGGGGAGGACCTGTTGCGTCCGGTCAACCCATGATCGGTCGGATCACCTGGACGGCGACGACCATCACCAGCCACGCGATGGGGACCGCCGCGAAGAATCCGAGGGCAGCGCTCCAGCCGCTCCGCCGCACGACGGTCCCCGAGCCGGTCGGCTGCGGGACGATCAGGTACGTCACGACGCTGCCGATCACGAGCACGAGGACCGCGTACACGGTCACGGCCAGAAGGCGCAGGTCGCCGCCGGGGAGCACGACGCCGCGGCTCAGGGCGACGTCGTAGGCCACGTAGGCCACGGCCAGCACGACGGCCACCACCAGGCTCGAGGCGACCGCGCGGACGATCGGCCGCGGCGCGTTGCGGAACTGGCGCCAGCGGATCTCCGCCCACGAGCGCTGGCGGACCGGGCCGGCCGGCGGGACGGGGCGGCCGGTCGTCATCTCAGTCGTTGCCGAGGATCGTGAGCGTCCGGCGCGGCGGGATCGTCTCGGGCGTGTGCGCCGCCAGCAGGGCGACCGTGTCGGCGAAGCGGTCGAGCTCCTCGTCCGTGATGAAGAAGCCGACGCTGATCCGGAGCGCGTCGAGGCTGTCGATCGTGCGGGCGATGACGAAGGCGCGGCTCCCGAGCTCGGCCAGGGCGGCCGCCGCCGGCCAGCCGCCGATTCGGAACGTGACCAGCGTCGCCATCTGGTGGGTCGGGGTCAGCACCGTGACGCCCGGGATCGCGGCGAGCCGGTCGGCGGCGGCACGGGCCGACGCCTGCCCGCGCGCGTGGACCCACTCGAGCCCGACGAACATCGAGAGCCACGAGATCGCCCGCGCCATGCCGACGACCGACGGCCGATGCATCCCCGACCATTCGAAGCGGCGGGCTGAAGGGTGGAACACCGCGGTGCCGTCCGCGGCGAGCCGCTCGAAGCTGAAATGGCCGGCCAGCGCCGGCGTGAGCCGCTCGACCAGCCACGGGCGGACCGCCAGGGCGCCCATCCCCTCCGGGCCGAGCAGCCACTTCTGGGCCGCGATGGCGTAGGCGTCGGCGCCGGTCGCCTCCAGGTCGACCCGGATCGCACCGGCGCTCTGCGCGCCGTCGACGACGAGGACGGCCTCGTGCTCGTGGGCCAGCGCCGCGATCCGCGCGATCGGGAGGACCGCGCCGGTCGTCCACAGGACGTGCGACGCGAGGACCAGGCGGGTGCTCGGCGTGATCGCGGTCTCGATGGCGGCCAGCGTGCGCTCGTCGTCCCCGCCGTCGCCGATGTCGACGATGGCGACGCCGACGCCGATGGCACGCGCGGCGTAGACCGGGCCGAGCACGCCGGCGTGCTCCGCGTTCGTCGTGACGATGTGGTCGCCCATCCCCAGCCCGAGCGCGAGGACGATGGCGTTGATGCTGTCGGTGGTGGAATGGGTCAGCGCGATCGCCGACGGGTCCGTGGTCAGCAGGGCCGCGACGGCAGCCCGCGCCTCCGCGAGCCGCTCCTGGAACTCCAGCCAGTCGTCCATGTGGGCGCGGCCCTGGGCCAGCTCGCGCGCGGACGCGTCGGCCATCGCGGCTGCGACCTCGACCGGGAGCGGCCCGACCGAGCCGGTATTGAGGTAGATGCCCGCGGCGAGGGCCGGCAGGGCCGCGCGGACGGCTGCCAGTCGCTCCGGCTCGGGCATGAACGGGGCGACCACGGCCGTATCATATCGGCGATGAGCGGCCTCGCCCGTCCCGAGCACCTCGCCACGACGGACTGGCTGGCCGAGCAGCTGGGCCGGCCGGGGATCCGCGTGGTCGACGCGCGCTGGCGGCCCGACGGCAGCGCCCCTGCCGTCTACGCAACGGGCCACATTCCCGGCGCGGTGCCGATCGACTGGCGCGTGGACCTGAGCGACGACGAGTCGCCCGGCGAGACCATCCTGCTCGCGGGTCCGGACCGGATGGCGGCGCTCGCCGCCCGGCTCGGGATCGCCAACGGCACCACCGTCGTGGTCTACGACGACACCCAGGGGCTGTACGCGGCCCGCGTCTGGTGGAGCCTCCTGGCCTACGGGCACGAGTCGGTGCGGATCCTCGACGGCGGCTACCCGGCCTGGGTCGCCGGCGGCCATCCCGTCTCGAACGCCCAGGTCCGGGTGCCGGCGGGGCCGGGCTTCGACCTGCGCGGACCGGGCCGCATCCGCCTGACCACCGCGGACGTCCGCGGCCTGCTCGGCTCCCCGGACGTGGTGCTGCTCGACGCCCGGCCGGCGGCGGACTACAAGGGCTTCGAGGGCAACACCAAGCGTCTCGGCCACATCCCGGGCGCGGTCAACGTGCCGGTCGGCGCGATGAGCCGGCCCGGGGAGCAGCGGCTCCGCGAGGGCTCCGAGCTGCGCAGCCAGCTCCACGCCGCGAACGTGAGCCGCGGCCGCCGGATGGTCTGCTACGACGGGTCGGGCGTCTCGGCCGCGAAGCTGGCCTACGTGCTGACGCTTCTCGGGCACGAGGACGTCGCGGTCTACGACGGCGGCTGGGCGGAATGGGGCGACCGGCTGGACCTGCCGGTCGACCGGTAGGCCGCGAAGGCCGGGGCGAGGGACTCCAGCGCCCGGCGGTCGGGCCGGGGCGGTCGGGGAGGGCCCCAGCGCTGCGGCGGTCAGCCCGGGCTGGGCGGGGCGGGCCTGGGCGCCAGCTGGAGCCGAGGCGACGACGCATGGTTCGCCGGGTGGACATAGGCGACGAGCGTTCGCGTGCCGATCCGGGTTCGATGCATCCCAGCGTGCATCTCCGGACCAACGACCCGAGGCGACTTGCGCTGCCACGTCGTTCTCACCCATACGGAGCACCAACGCGACCCGATCCGTCGGCTAGACCTGTCGGGTCGGTCGCCTATGCCCATCGGGTGCACCAAGACCGAAGAGCACCGGCGCCACGGATCGACGACGTTGGCGGTCGGGCCGTGGTCGGCGTCTGGCGGGTGGAACGCTGAGCGTTCATCAGCGACCAGTCGACACGCAGGGAGCGCCGTCACCGACAACCAATCGCCCGGCGAACGCTCGATGACGCATCCAGGCGTGCATCGGCTCGACCGTCGGCCGGACGTTGCCGCAGGCATCGGCTGGGATCGCCCGTGATCTCGTGGTCGACACGTCGCCGATGAACGCTGGGCGCTCCAAGCCGGGGTGCGCCGCGGGACCAGGCGCCGCGGGACCAGGCGCCGCGGGACCAGGCGCCACGGGACCAGGCGCCGCGGGACCTGGCGCCGCGGGACCAGGCGCCCGGACCGCTACCCGTTGCGGGCGCTCGCGGTGACCAGCTGCTCGGCGCCCTGCTGGAGGCCTTCGTAGAGCGCGGTCACGGTCTCGACCGTGTCGATCTCGTCGGCTGACTTGTCGGGCCGCAGCGCGACGATCCGCGGGAAGCGCAGCGAGAACCCCGACTTGTGGCGGTTCGAGCGCAGGATGACGTCGAAGCCGATCTCGACGACCACGCGTCGGCTCCACCTGGCGATACCGCCCGTACTGGGCCACGGTGTGCGCCTCGAACCAGCGGGTCATCTCGGCGATCTCGGCGTCGGTCAGCCCGCTGTAGGCCTTGCCGATGGTGACCAGCCGGTCGTGCTCGGTGTCGCGCACCGCGAAGGTGTAGTCGCTGAGGACGCCGTGGCGCTTGCCGTGCCCGACCTCGACGCCGACCACCACGCAATCGATCGTCGCGAGCGCCTTCTTCATCTTCAGCCAGCCGAGCCCGCGCCGACCCGGCGAGTAGCCGCTCTCCGGGTCCTTGACCATCAGGCCCTCGTTGCGCCGACCGCGGGCATCGAGGAACGCGGCCTCCAGCGCGTCGGCGTCGGCGGCGACCGCCAGCGTCGAGCGCGCGAACCGGCCGCCGTCGCCGGCCAGCGGCAGGTCGATCGCCTCGAGGCGTCGGCGTCGCTCCGTGAGCGGGACCCGGAGCAGCGGCTCGATCGAGGCGCCACCGCCCGTCCCGAGCGCGAGCGCATCGAAGGCGACGAAGATCACCGGCACCTCGGCCTGGATCGCCGCCGACGGCGCCTTGCGCCCGAGCCGCGCCTGGAGCGAGACGAACGGCAGCACGATCCCGTCCTTCCAGCCGAGGATCTCGCCGTCGAGGATGCCGTCCCAGCCCAGCTCGACGGCCGCGGCGGCGACCTCGGGGAACTGCCCGGTCACGTCGTGCAGGTCGCGCGAGAAGAGGCGCACCTCGCGGCCGCGCTTGTGGAGCTGCGCGCGGATGCCGTCGTACTTGTCCTCGACCCAGACCTCCGGCCCGAGGCGGCGGATGATCTCGGCCGCGTCCTCGGCGGGCGAGGCGAGCATGAACTTGAGCGGATGGAAGACCGTCATCTCGGCCTCGGCGAGGCGGTCGTCGCGGGCGAGGGTCGCGAGCCGGCCGACGTCCCCGGTCAGCATCCCCGCCCACTTGACGTCGTCGAGCGGCCGGTCGAACGCCTTGGCGATGGCCGCCTCGAGCAGCCCTTCGCGCAGCCCGATCCGGAGGTCGCCGCCGAGCACCTTGACGATGCCCTTGACGGTCGCTGGGTCGGAGCGCTCGAGGAGCGGGCGCAGGATCGCGACCTTCCTCGCCGGGCCGGAGGCCGCCTCGATCGCCGCGAACGCGGCGGCCACCTCGGGGAGCGTCGGGCTGTCGTCGGGCGGCGGCGCATGGCCCACCCCGACCAGGACGTCCTCGACCGCCAAGCCAAGGTCGGAGTGGCGGTCGTACGCCGCACCGAGCGCGTCGCGGTCGACGCCCGGCGATCTCCGCGATCGCGGTCGCCATCGCCGACCAGCCGAGGCCGATCGACCGCTGGTCCGCCTCCGCGAACGGCCGCCCGGTCAGGAAGACCGCCGCGACCGGGAGCTCGTCCGGGGACAGCCCGCGGAGGTAGTCGGCCAGCAGGGCGGTCTTCTCGGAGGTCTTCGTGGTCGACGCGACGCGCTCCGCCACCTCGCTCCAGCGTCGCATGGCGGCGATGGTATACCGTGCCCCAACGATGGCGGATCGAAGCTGGTTCCCGGAGTCCCTGCCCGGCGAGAAGGTCGTCCTGCGCCGCCATGTCTCCGGCAACCTCGCCGCGTTCCGGCGCTGGTACGCCGACCGCGAGATCGCCAGGCTCGCGCGCTACCAGGAGACCCCGATGCGCGAGGAGGAGATCACCCGCTTCTTCGAGTCGCGGGTCGTCGGCACCGAGGCGCTGGCCATGGCCGTCCACATCCGCGAGACGGACCGGCTCATCGGCACGTGCGCGTTCAGCCAGCTCGACGCGGAGAACGGCTCGGCGCTCTACCACATCACCATCGGCGAGTCCGACGCGTGGGGCCAGGGCTACGGCACCGAGGCGACCCAGCTGATGCTCGACCACGCGTTCGGGACGCTCGGGCTGCACCGGATCGCGCTGTTCGTCTTCGAGTTCAACGAGCGGGCCGTGCGCGCCTACCAGCGCTGCGGCTTCGTCGTCGAGGGTCGCGCGCGCGAGTCGATCTGGCGCGACGGCCGCTGGTGGGACGAGCTGGCGATGAGCGTGCTCCAGACCGACTGGCGCAAGGCCCGTGGCCACCTGGTGGCCGGCACGGCGGACGCCGACGACGGCACGACCGATCGATGACGAGCTGACCGGGGAGGTCGTCCGCGCCGGCGGCCCGGACCGGCTTCGACGAGTGATCGGGAGGTGGCGATGACGACGACCGGACCCGCGGCCGATGCCGCGCGCGCCGAGGTCCGCGAGCTGATCGAGGCCAAGGGCCACGCGGTCGACAACGCGCGGGCGGTCGTGGACCGGCTCGAGGCGGCGTTCGACGCCGGCGACCTGGTCCGCACCGAGTCGATGGACCTGTACCTGGGCGACCTGATGCGCGCCCTCGAGCAGGACGACGGCCAGAAGCTCGGCGGCAAGAGCGCCGAGGCGTCGCGCTTCATCCTGCGCGCGATCGACCGCGAGCTCGACCAGGCCTGACGGCTCGGGCCGCTCTCGGGCCGAACCCCGGCCGAACCCGGCCGAACCCGGCCGGAACCCGGCAGAACCCGGCCGGGACCCAGGCGGAACCCGGCAGAACGTTCACCCACAGAACGCAATGGCTGATCCCCGTCGCCTCGAGGTGGCCCTACCCAGCAGAGCCGGATCGGAAGCAGCTCGCTCACGCACGGTTCCGGCCGACTTCCACGGTGATCGGGCCCAGGATCGCGCCGATGGAGGGTTGGAACTGGCCATAGCGTTCTCCCGGCGGTCGTTGTGCCAGATGGCCGGGGCGAATGGATGCCGGACGGTGCGGTGTCGTCGACGTGGCGCCCGGCCGGGCGCGACCGCGGGGCCGTAGACTGGGGCCCTCCCCACGACACCGCCCGGAGGCGCCTACCCATGACCGACCTCAAGACCGGCATCCTGCTCTGGAACCAGGCCACCTCCTGGCCCGACCAGCTCGAGGCGGCCCGCCTCGTCGACCGGCTCGGCTACGACCACCTCTGGGCGTGGGACCACCTGTACGCGATCTTCGGCGACCCGTACCAGCCCATCTTCGAGGGCTGGACCTCGCTGGCGGCCTTCGCGATGGCCACGGAGCGGACCCGCGTGGGCTTGCTCGTCGGCGCCAACACGTTCCGAAACCCCGGGCTGGTCGCCAAGACCGCGGCGACGCTGGACCACATCAGCGGCGGCCGGGCGATCCTCGGGATCGGCGGCGCGTGGATGGAGCCCGAGCACACCGCCCACGGCATCGAGTTCGGCACCGGCTTCGGCCAGCGGCTCGACTGGCTGCACGAGGCGGTCGGCGCGATGCGCGGCGTCCTCGACGGGGAGTCCGTGACGTCGGCGCCGGGCGGCCGCTATCACTTCGACGACCTGCGCCATCAGCCGCTGCCGCTCCAGAAGCGCCTGCCGATCATGATCGGCGGCTCGGGCGAGAAGAAGACCCTGCGGACCGTCGCGACCTACGCCGACATGTGGAACGGGATGGGCACCGTCGAGAAGATGCAGCACAAGATCGAGGTGCTCCAGGGGCACTGCGACGCTGTCGGGCGCGACATCGGCGAGATCGAGTTCACGCTCGGCGTCAAGCTGACGATCCGCGACTCGGCCGCCGAGGCGGAACGCGTCCAGCACGCGGCGATGGCCCACAACCGGACGCCGCTGTCGCACCTCGAGGACGACGACACGTTCTGGAACGGCAGCTCCGAGCAGATCGCGGACCGGCTGCGCCCGTACGTCGAGATGGGCTTCAAGACCGTCATCTCCGAGCAGCCGGCGCCGTACGACACCGAGACGCTCGAGCGGTTCATCGGCGAGGTGAAGCCGCTCATCGACGCGGGGTGACCACGACTCGCGCCCGACATCTCGCCGGCGTGCTGCTGCTGGCGGGTGCCGTCGTCGCGACGACCGGTTGCGCGCCGACCGCGTCCGCCGACCCCTCGAGCGCCTCCGGCGCAGGCCAGCGGTCGACCACGCCACCCGCGGCGCTCACGTCGCCAGCGGCGCTCAAGGTCACGGCCTCGGGATCGGTGCGCTGCGGACAGTACGCCTGCCAGGCGTCGATCTGGTTCGAGCCGGTCGGCGACCGGAAGGCGACGATCTCACCCGAATGGTTCGGCGACCCCAGCCATCAATTCCACCTGTCGACCGAGACGGCCCGCGATGGGAGCGTCGCGGTCGGGAAGCCGATCAGGCTGCCCGCGACGCTCGGCCAGGGCACCTACCTCGTGGTCGCCGCGACCGAGATCCTGTCCGATATCGCATCCGACGCGCCGGGGCCCACGAAGGTGTTCCCGGTCCTGGGCACGAGCCAGGAATGCTCGGCGCCGGTGACCGTCGGGCCGGACACGACCAGCGTCCGGATCAAGGTCGCCTTCACGCCCGACGAACCCTGTCGACTGACCGCGACGTCCGACTGACCCGTCAGCCGGTGACGGAGGCCAGGATCGCGCGGGCCTGCTCGAGCGTGGCGAGTCGCGGCGAGTTCCGGATCGCGGGGTCGGCGATGGCATCCGCGGCGACGAGGTCAAGGGTCGCCTCGTCGAAGCCGAGCGAGCGGAGCGTCGGCCGCTGGCCGACGCTCGAACATAGCGACCGGACGGCCTCGATCGCCCTGGGGACGGCCGCATCGCCGTCGACGGGTGACGCCACGCCGAGGGCGACGCCGACCAGCGCCAGCTCCCGGTCGCGCAGGCCGGGCTCCGCCGCGTAGAACGCGAGCACCTCGGGCAGGACGACCGCGAGCGCGGTCCCGTGGGGCAGCCGGCCGCGCGTCCCGAGCGCGTGGCCGAGGGCGTGGACCAGCCCGACGCCCGTCCCGCTCGCCTGGCCGACGCCCGCGAGGTGCGACGCCATCAGCAGCCGTGAACGGGCCTCGAGGTCCGCGCCGTCCGCCACGGCGGCCGGCAGCCACGCCCCGACCGTCCGGACGACCGCCAGTGCCATCGCCTCGGCGAACGGGTTCGGGTTCGCCGACAGCAGCGACTCCAGCGAGTGGGTCATCGCATCGATACCGGTCGCAGCCGTGGTGGCCGGCGGAAGCCCGACGGTCAGCGCCGGGTCGAGGATCGTCGCGACCGGCAGCAGCGACGGATGGCCGATGTACGACTTGCGGCCGGCCGACTCGTCGGTGATCACGCCGAAGCTGTTGGTCTCGGCGCCGGTCCCCGCGGTCGTCACGACCGCCACGATCGGCCGGCCTGGGGTCAGCGCCGGATCGTCGTAGCCCAGCTCCCAGACGGGCGCGTCGTTGGTCGCACGGAGCGACAGCGCCTTGGCGGTGTCCATCGCGGACCCGCCGCCGACCGCGACCACGACCGTCCCCTCGAGCCCGAAGGCACGCAGCGCCGCCGCGCCACGCTCGACGACGGAGGCGCCGGGGTTCGGCTCGACCTCCGCGAACAGCCCGGTCGGGATCCCGTCGTCCGCGAGCACGCCGGTCACCGTGTCGATGACCCCCGACGCGCGGACGCCCGGGTCGGTCACGACGAACGCCCGGCTGCCATGCGCGCGGACCGTCTCGCCCAGCGACGCGATCGACCCGACACCGAAGCGCACCCGGTCGAGCAGCGACAGCTCGAGGGTGCGATCGGACAGCGGCGACGACAGCGACACCGTCAGCGGACCTCCAGCACCCGGTCGACGCTGGTGTCGCGGCGGACGGTCAGCCAGCGCCGGCAGCCGAACGCGTGGAACCAGCGCTCGGTCGTCTCGCCGTCGGGGTTGTCGAAGATCCAGACCTCGTCGAGGTCGCGCTCGAACGGATCGGCGATGGTCGACGGGGCGGTCCGCCGCTCACCGCCGAAGACGTACTCGTCGAGCGGACGGCGCCCGCAGCGGGGGCAGTCGAGCCAGAGCATCAGCGCGTCCCCGCCGAGCCGGCATCGGCCAGGACGTGGTCGCGCCGGAACCGCTCGAGCGTGAACGGCGCGATCAGCTCGGGCGGCCGGCCCGTGGCGATCAGCCCGGCCATCCCCTCCCCGCCCGCCGGGATGGCTTTGAAGCCCCACGTCCCCCAGCCGGTCGTGACGTAGAAGCCGTCGACCGGCGTCGCGCTCATGATCGGGCTGAAGTCCACCGAGATGTCGCAGATGCCGGCCCACTGGCGCAGGATCCGCATGCTCGCGAGGAACGGCAGCAGACGCGTGATCTTGTAGCTGTACGAGCGGATGGCGGCGAACGACGCCTGCCGCGAATACGAGGGCTGCGCGTCGAACTCGGCGCCGATGAGCATCTGGCCGCGCTCGGTCTGCGAGACGTAGCAGGCGAGCTCGGTGCTGGCGAGGATGATCGGGAAGCCCGGGGCGTGATCGTTGGTCACGAAGGCGTGGAGCGGGTGCGTCCGGACCGGGAGACGGACGCCGGCCATCGCCGCGACCTGGGTCACGCGCCCGCCGGCCGCGCTGAGCACCGCGCCGGCGGCGATCGGACCGCGCGACGTCTCCACGCCGGTCACCCGGTCGCCGTCACGGCGGATGCCCGTCACCAGCGTGTGCTGGAACAGGTCCACGCCGCGCTGCGAGGCCCCGCTCGCGTAGGCCCACGCGACGCGGTCGTGCCGCGCGGTCGCCCCCTCGACGTGGTGCGAGCCACCCATCACGGGATAGCGGCCGCCGCCGGCCAGGTCGAGCTGCGGGACGAGCTCCTTGAGCTCCTGCGGCGTCCGCATGAACGTCTGCGCGCCGCAGGCCTGGTTCATGGCGGCCCGGGCGCGCTCGGTGCGCATCGCCATCTCGGTGTGCGCCAGCCAGACGATGCCCTTGGTCTGGTGGAGGATCGCCGCCCCGGTCTCCGCCTCGAGGCCCTGGTAGAGCTCGAGGGAGTGCTGGTAGAACCGGATGGCCTCGGGGATCCCGTAGTTGGCGCGGATGATCGTCGTGTTGCGGCCGGTGTTGCCGCTGGCGATGTAGTCCGCCTCGAGGACGGCGACGCTCGTGATGCCATGCCGCGCGGCGAGGTGGTAGGCGGTGGACAGCCCGTGGCCGCCGCCGCCGATGATCACGACGTCGTACGCGGCCTTGGGCTCGTCGGCCCAGCGGATCGGCGGCAGGGTCTCGGTGTACTCGCTCATGTCGCGAGACCCAGCCGCACGGCCAGCTCGTCGGCGTAGCCCGCGGCGGTGATCAGCGTCGCCCGCCGGTCGTCGCGCGCCAGCGAGAGGCGAGCCGGGACGCCGGCGACCGCGCCCTGCGCGAACGCGGGCCCCTCGACCGGGATCGGCCATTCCGTATGACGGGCCACGATCGCGAGATCGACCTCGGCCGCGACGAACCCGGTCTCGGGCTCGACGATCGCGTGCGGGTCGTCGACGGCGATACCGCCCAGCCCGATGACGATGACGTCGTCGGGCGCCAGGCGCAGGTGCGGTCGGTCGGGCGGCAGCGCGGCGACCAGCGCGTCGATCGCGGCCGGGTCGGCCACCACGCGGACCCCGGGGAGCGGCTCAAAGACGGGCACGATGGCCCTCCGGGTCGTAGAACGGGGTCGGCGTGACGATCGCCTCGCGACCGTCGATGGTGACGCGGTCGGCGTGCGGCGGACGCCGCTGCCAGCCGAGCATCAGCGCCTTCCCGAGGACCGGCGAGGTCCAGCTGCCGGTGACGTTGCCGATGACCTCCCGGCCCTCGGCATCGAAGATCGGCGTCCCCTCGACCGGCGCCGGCCCGTCCATCGAGAACCCGACCCAGCGGCGGTCGTCCGGGATCGAGGCGGTCCGCTCCAGCGCGGTCCGGCCGATGAACCACGGCTTGTCCATCCGGGCCGCCCACTCCATCCCGATGCGGCGCGGGGTCGTGTCGAGCTCCGTGTCCATGCCGACGATGACGTGGCCCTTCTCGAGCCGGAGCCCGAACAGCGCCTGCAGCCCGTGCGGCACGATCCCGAGGTCGGCCCCGGCGTCCATGAGCGCGCGCCACAGCTCCACGGACCGGTCGATCGGGTGGTGCAGCTCCCACGCCGCCTCGCCGGTGAACGACAGGCGCATCGCGTGGCACGGGACGCCGGCCACCTCGACGTGGGCGTGGCCGAGGAAGCGCGGCGGCTCCTCCAGCCCGAGCCGGCGCAGCAGCTCCCCGGCGAGCGGCCCCGTGACGTTGATCGCGGCGAGCGACATCGTGCGGTCGAGGACGTGGACGCGGAGGTCCCACGTGTCGATCCAGTCGCGGAGCCACATCTCGGCGTTCGCGGCGCCGCCGCTCGTGAACGTCAGCGCGAACCGGGTCTCCGACTCGCGCAGGATCATCCCGTCGTCCATCACGTGGCCGCGCTCGTTCAGGAGGAGCGCGTAGCGCGAGCGGCCGGGCTTGATGTCCGCGACGTGGCACGGGTAGATCCGCTCGAGCGCTTCGACGACGTCCGGGCCGCTCACGACGAGCTTGCCGAGCGTGCTGACGTCACCCACCGAGACGGCCTCGCGAACGGCCCGGTACTCCGCGAGCACGTCACCGTAGTGCCACGGCCGCCACCAGCCGCCGAAGCGGTCCATGGTCGCGCCGAGCGCGAGGTGCTCGTCGTGGAGCGCGGTCCGCCGGAAGACGTCGACCGATGCGTCGGCCGCGGCCTCGGCGAGGCTGATCTGGCGGGCGCCCGGTCGGGCCGTGAACGGCTCGGGGTCGACGCCGGTCCTGGCGGCGATCCAGGCGCGGACGTGCGGCAGGCAGGCGCCGCCCTGGCAGGTGCCGATCCCCGCGAGCGTCGCGCGCTTGAGGAGCTCGAGCTCGGTGTAGCCAGCGGTCCACGCGTCGTCCAGGTCCGCGACCGAGACGCCCATGCAGCGGCAGACGATCGCCGCCGGGTCGCTGGGCGGCGCCGGGAGCGGATGGTCGACCGCCGCGTCGCCGACCACCTCGATCGGGACGGTCGGGCCGGCCATCCTGGCCAGCACGTCCCGGGCCGCCAGGCCGAGGCCGACGACGACCGTTCGCGCCTCGATGGTCGACTCGGCACCATCGTCGCCACGCACGACGACCGCCCGGACCCGGCCGTCGGCGTCGCCATCGAAGCGGACCGGCTGGCGGTCGACGGTCACCACGGGCTCGGGCAGGGCCACCCCGGCCGCGCGCAGCCGCTCCGCCGCCCGCGCGGTCAGGATCCCGGTCAGGTCGTTGCCGGGGCAGACCGCCTGGATCTCGGCGGCCCCGGTCGCGACGACGACCGCATGCGCCTCGACGTGCAGCACACCCGACGGCGTCCGCGCGATGACGGTCGGCCCGGGGTAGATGCCGGCCACCTCGATGCCGTCGCCCGCGTCGAGGACCAGGGCGCCGGGGTGCTCGCTTGCGGCCTGCCGACCCGCCGGGCCGCCGCCGATGACGACGGTCCCGACGACCCGCCGCTCCACGGGCACCGCGGGCCGCTCCGCGTCGACGGGGAGTGGCGGGTTGCCGTCGCCCGGATGCCGCGCCACCACGACGCCCGGCCGGGCGGCCGTCTGGCACGTCCGGACGAACGCGACGCCATCGACCACCGCCAGGCAGTTCCCGCAATCGCCGGCGAGGCAGAGCGTCCCGCCGCGTCCCGGCACCTCGCCGGCGCGCAGGATCGCGACCGCCAGCGAGTCGCCCGCGCGGGCCTCGATCGCCCGGCCGTCCACGACGAACGCGACGGGACCGCCGCCCGGCCCCACGGTCACTGGCGCATCCGCGCGCCCTGGGGGTCGAACAGCGGCTCCGGCTGGAGCCGCGCCGGCCGCCGCCGGCCGATGATCTCGATCTCGAACGCGCTGCCACCCGGGCCGTCCGGCGACGCCAGGGCGACCGGCACATATCCGAGCGCGATCGACGCCTTGACATGGTGCCCGTACCCGCCCGAGGTGATCCAGCCGACGACCTCTCCGTCGTGCCAGACCGGCTCGTCGCCGATGACGTCGGCCGGGTCGTCGGGATCGGGCTCCACCACGAAGGTCACGAGCCGCCGGTCCGGTCCGCCGCGGGCGACCTCGGCCTCGTGGGCGGCCCGCCCGATGAACTCGTGGTCGAGCCGGATGTAGCGCGTGATCCCGCCCTCGAGCGGCGTGTAGATCGGGCGGTACTCGCGGAACCATGTCCCGTAGCTCTTCTCGAGCCGGAGCGACATCAGCGCCCGCATGCCGAACAGCCGCAGCCCGTGCGGCTCGCCGGCGGCCACGATCCGGTCGAACAGCTCGCGCTGGTACTCCGGCGTCACCCACAGCTCGTAGCCCAGGTCGCCCGCGTAGTTGATGCGGGCCAGCAGGACCGGGGTCATGCCGAGGTCGACCCGTCGGAACGTCATGAACGGGAACGCCTCGGTCGAGAGGTCCAAGGCGTCGAAATTCGGGGCGATCGCGGCGAGCACGTCACGCGAGCGCGGCCCCGCGATCGACAGCCCGACCAGGCCCAGGCCGAGGACCTCGAACCGCACCGACCCGTCCGCCGGCAGGTGATGGCGGAACCAGCGCGAGTGGTGGACCTCGGCCGGGAGCGAGCCGAACAGGTGGAACTCGTCCGCATCGGTCGCCCGGGCGACCGTGAACTCCCCGACGATCCGGCCGGCTTCGTTGAGCATCGCGGTCAGCGTGATGCGGCCTGGCGCGGGCATCCGGGCCGTGAGCAGCGACGAGAGCCAGGCCTCGGCGCCGGGACCGGTGACCCGGTACTTGGCGTAGTTCGAGATCTCGGTCATCCCGACCCGCTCGCGGACGGCGGCGACCTCCGCCGCGACCTGGTCCCACGCGTTGGACCGCCGGAACGTGACCTCCTCGCGCGGCTCCAGACCGGGCCGCTGGAACCAGAGCGCGTGCTCGAGGCCGGCGGTCGCACCCCAGACGGCGTTCGCGTCGGTCAGCCGGTCGCGGATGGGCGTCGTCAGGAGCGGGCGGGCGCCGGGCAGCTCCTCGTTGGGGAAGGTGATCCGGAAGCGGCGGCGGTAGTTCTCCTGGACCTTGGCGTTCGTGTACGCGAGCGTCGCGTAGTCGCCGTAGCGGGCGACGTCCATCGCCCAGATATCCATGCCGCTGTCGCCGTGGTCGCCCGCGGTCATCCACGTCGCGAGGGCCAGGCCCACGCCGCCGCCCTGCGACAGCCCGGCCATCACGCCGCACGCCACCCAGTAGCCGCGCAGGCCGCGGACCGGCCCGACCAGCGGGTTGCCGTCGGGCGAGAACGTGAACGGGCCGTTGACGACGCGCTTGATGCCGATCGTGCCCATCGCCGGGTAGTGCTTGAACGCCACCGACAGCTCGGGGGTGATCCGGTCGAGATCCGGCTTGAGCAGTTGCGACCCGAAGTCCCACGGCGTCTCGCGCGGCGACCACGGCACGCACGCCTGCTCGTAGGTCCCGAGCAGCATCGCCCCGCCTTCCTGGCGGATGTAGATCTCGCCGGCGAAGTCGAGCGCCATCGGCATCTCGCCGCCGGTCTTCGCCTCGTTGGCGGCGACCTCGGGCATGTTCTCGGTCAGCAGGTACATGTGCTCCATCGCCAGGACGGGCAGTTCGATGCCGACCATCCGGCCGACCTCGCGCGCCCACAGGCCGCCGGCGTTGACGACGTGCTCGGTGTGCACCGACTCGCCGCTCTCGAGGCGCACGTCCCACGTGCCGTCGGGTCGCTGCGAGAGCCCCACGACCGGCTGGTGCTGGTGGACCTCGGCGCCGGCCAGCTGGGCGCACTTGACGTACGCGCGCGTGACGCCGGTCGGGTCGACGTGGCCCTCCACCGGGTCGTACAGCGCCCCGACGAAGTACTGCGGGTCGAGCAGCGGGAAGACGTCCTGGGCTTCCTTCGGGGTGATCAGCTCGAGGTCCATGCCGAGGTAGCGGCCGCGCGCCTGGGCCATGCGCAGCCAGTCCATGCGGACCTCGGTGTCGGCCAGCATCAGCCCGCCGGGCAGGTGGATGGAGCAGTCCTGGCCGGAGACCCGCTGGATCTCCTCGTAGAGCTGGATCGTGTACTGCTGGAGCCGGGCCACGTTCGGGTCGCCGTTGAGCGTGTGCATCCCGCCGGCCGCGTGCCACGTCGAGCCCGCGGTGAGCTCCCGCCGCTCGAGGAGCATCACGTCGGTCCAGCCGGCCTTCGTGAGGTGGTAGAGCACGCTGGCCCCCACGACACCCCCGCCGATGACGACGACCTGGACCTCGGACTTCACGGGCACCCTCGCTCAGTAATCGGTGGGGACGCCGCCCTCGGCGACGCGACGCTCGACGAAGGCGTCCAGGGCCTCGCGCCGGGCCGCGTCCAGCGGGGGCGGCTCGTAGGCGGCGAGGAGCTCCTTCCAGATCCGGTTGGCCTTGCCGGCCGCCTCGGGCGAGCCGGCCTCCTCCCACGTCTCGTAGTTGCGCCAGTCGGACAGCATCGGCTTGTGGAAGGCCGTGCGATAGCGCGACTGGGTGTGCTGGGCGCCGAAGAAGTGCCCGCCCGGGCCGACCTCGACCATCGCCTCGAACGCGAGGCTGTCCTCGTCCACCGGCACCGGGTCGAGGAAGGCCGCGACCATCTGCAGCAGCTCGGCGTCGAGGATGACCTTCTCGAACCCGGCGTGGAGCCCGCCTTCCATCCAGCCGGCGCCGTGCATCAGCAGGTTGACCCCGCCCATGATCGCGCCCCACAGCGAGAAGACCGACTCGTAGGCGGCCTGGGCGTCGACCGCGTTGGCGGCCGACACGTTCGACGAGCGGTACGGCACGCCGTAGCGCCGGGCGAGCTGGCCGCCGATCATCGCGGTCCGCATGTATTCCGGCGTCCCGAAGGCCGGCGCGCCGGACTGCATATCCACGTTCGAGGTGAACCCGCCGTAGGCGACCGGGGCACCGGGCCGGACCACCTGGGTGAGCGTCATCCCGGCGAGCGCCTCCGCGTTCTGCTCCACGAGCGCTCCCGCGAGGGTCACCGGCGCCATCGCCCCGGCCAGGGTGAACGGGGTCATGACGATGACCTGGTTCCTGGCCGACATCTCGAGGATGCCCTGGAGCATCGGCGTGTCGAGCCGAAGCGGCGAGCTCGAGTTGATGACCGTGAAGACCGACGGCTCGCGCTCGAGGGTCTCGTCGTCGATGCCACGCGCCAGGCGCACCATCTCGATGGCGTCGCGGTTGCGCTGCCGGCCCAGCGAGTAGCAGTGGATCGCCTTGTCGGCCAGGGTCAGCAGGTCGTGGATGGCGTGCAGGTGGCGGACCGACGGGTGGATGTCGATCGGCTCGACGGGGTACCCCGCGAAGAAGTGCACGACGTCGAGCATCTGTGACAGCCGGATCAGGTCCTGGTAGTCGGCGCGGTTGCCCACGCGACGGCCGCGGTCAAGGTCATTCACGTTCGGCGCGCTGGCCACGGACCCGAACGCGATCCAGTCCCCGCCGATGACGAGGTCGTGCTCCGGGTTCGTCGCGTGCAGGGTGAACGACGACGGCGCGGTCGCGATCCGCTCGAGGACCATGCCCCGGTCGAAGCGGACGCGCTCGCTCCCGTCGCGGACGTCGGCGCCGGCCGTCTTGAGCAACGCCCGAGCTTCGGCGTCGAGGAAGTCCATCCCGATCTCCTCGAGCACGCGAAGGGAGGCGAGATGGATCGATTCGAGCTCGTCGGCGGAGACCACCTCGGTCGGCGCGTAGCGGAGGCGTGGCTGCGCCCACGGCCGTTGGGGCGGCAGGCGGCTGCGCTCACCCGCTGCGGCATGACCCCCCGTGCGCCGGCGGCGCTCCGGTACGACGCCATCGCGCTGGGCGAGAAGCGCGTCGATCGCCGGGTCGCCGGTCGGCTCGACGGTCGGGTCGTCGCTCATCGTCCGCTCACTCGCCGGTCAGGTCGAACCAGGTCGTCTTGAGCTGCGTGTAGCCGTCGAGGGCGGCCAGCCCCTTGTCGCGACCGAAGCCCGATTGCTTGTACCCGCCGAACGGGACGGTGATGTCCGCGGCGTCGAAGGTATTGACCCAGACCACGCCGGCCCGGATCGCGCGCGACAGCCGATGCGCGCGGTTGAGGTCGCGCGTCCAGATCCCGGCCGCCAGCCCGTACGGCGTGTCGTTGGCCAGGCGCAGCGCCTCGGCCTCGTCCTCGAACTCGGTCACGGTGAGGACCGGGCCGAAGATCTCCTCGCGCGCCACGCGCCAGTCGTTGGAGACGCCGTCGAGGATCGTCGGCGGGATGTAGAACCCGCCGGTCTCCTCCCGGACCCGCTCGCCGCCGGCGACGACGGTGGCACCCTCCTCCCGGCCGAGCGCCACGTAGCCGAGGACCTTGTCGAGCTGGCGCTCGTCGACCATCGACCCCATCCGGGTCTCGGGATCGAGGGGCTCGCCAGGCGCGAGCTTGCGCCCGAGGTCGGCGATGCCCTCGACCAGCGCCTCGCGCACCGAGCGGTGGACGATCAGCCGCGAGCCCGCGTTGCAGGTCTGGCCGCTGTTGTAGAAGATCCCCCAGCCGATCGTCGAGGCGGCCGCCGCGACGTCGCCCACATCGGCCAGCACGACCTGCGGGCTCTTGCCGCCCAGCTCGAGCGAGACGGCCTTCACGTCGGTCTCGCCGATCGCGCGGAGCAGCGAGCGGCCCACCTCGGTCGACCCGGTGAACGCGATCTTGTCGACCCCCGGATGCCGGGCGAGCGCGTCGCCGATGACCGCGCCCGGCCCGGTCACGACGTTCAGCACGCCGTCCGGGAGCCCGGCTTCGGCGGCCAGCTCGGCCAGGCGCAGCGCGCTGAGCGGCGACTGGGACGCGGGCTTCAGGACCACGCTGTTGCCCGTCGCGAGCGCCGCCCCGAGCTTCCAGGCGGTGATGATCAGCGGGTAGTTCCACGGCACGATCGCGGCAACCACGCCGATCGGCTCGCGGGTCACCAGCGACAGCGCCCCAGGCCCGGTCGGGCCGACCTCGCCATAGACCTTGTCGATGGTCTCGGCATACCACTGGATGGTCTTCGCGGCCGACGGCACGTCGACCGACAGGGCGTCGCGGATCGGATGGCCGACGTCGAGGGACTCGAGCAGTGCGAGCTCGTCGCGGTTCGAGCGGATGAGGTCCGCGAGGCGCAGCAGCACGCGCTTGCGATCCGCGGGCGACTGGTCGGACCAGCGGCGGTCGTCGAAGGCGCGGCGGGCCGCGGCCACGGCCCGGTCGACATCCTCCGGCCCGCCCTCGGCGACGGCCGCGATCACCGATCCGTCGCGCCCGGCGATGTCGTCGAACGTCCTGCCCGAGGCGGCGGGGGCGAACACGCCGTCGACGAACAGCTCGTTCCGCGGCCGGACTGCGGACGCGCGCTCGAGCCAGTCGGCGAGGGTCGCCGCGGATGCTGGGCTCATGCCGCGTACCGCGCCACCGCGGCCTCGTCGATGACCGCGCCGAGACCGGGGCGGGACGGCACCCGCAGGACGCCGTCGGCATCGGGCCGGATCGGCTCCGCGAGGAACGCATCGCGGCGCTCCGGGGTCCAGCCGGGCGGGTCGTAGGGGACCTCGATGAACGGGCCGCCGCCCACCCCGGCGGCCACGTGCAGGTTGGCCAGCAGGCCCAGCCCGTTCGTCCAGGTGTGCGGCGTGAACCAGCGGTTGCGGGCGAGGGCGACCTCCGCCACGGTCCGCGTCCGGAGCATGCCGGCGGCGAGGACCACGTCCGGCTGGTAGACGTCGAACGCATCGGCGTCGAGGGCGGCCAGCGCCTCCGCGAAGGTCCGCGTCATCTCGCCCCCCGCGATGCGGATCCCGAGGCCCGCCCCGCGCAGCCCGGACAGCCCGCGCAGGTCGGTGCCGGCGAGCGGCTCCTCCACCCAGAGGACGTCCAGCTCGGCCAGCCGGGAGGCGATCCGCCGGGCGGCGGACGGGTCCAGCGAGGGGCTCGTGTCGCCCGCCATCCGCCAACCCTGGTTCAGGTCGACCATGATCGCCATGGTGTCACCGACGGCATCGCGCGTCGCGGCGACCGCGGCCAGGCCGTCGTCGAGCCGGCGCGGATCGACCCGGATCTTGAGCGCGCGGAAGCCCTCGTCGCGGAGCCGGAGCGCCGAGGCGGCCCGCTCGTCGGCCGGCAGGAGCATCCCGCACGAGGCGTAGGCCGGGATCCCGTCGCTCGCGCCGCCGAACAGCGTGGCGACCGGCAGGCCCGCGACCTGGCCGGCGATGTCCCACAGGGCAGCCTCGAGGGGCCAGTACCGGCCGGCGTGGAAGTCGATGGTCTCGAGCGAGCGGACGTGCCGGGCGATGGCCAGCGGGTCCTGGCCGAGGAACAGGTCCTCGAAGGCCTCGAACCCGTCCATGGTGTCGCCCGAGCCGACCCCCACGACGCCCTCGTCGGTCTCGACCCGGACGAGCGTGACCGGGAAGACGGTCCGCGGGGTCGGGTCCCAGGCCGCCGGGAAGGGCGGGTCGAGCGGGACCTTCAGCCGGTCGAGCCGGATCGCCGTGATACGCATCGCCCGGGCAGTATCGCCGACCCGACCCGATGCGGTACTGTCGCGGGACGAGCCGCGGGACCGGCTCGAGGAGGAGCCAGGACAGCCGATGGACCAGCCATCCACCAGCCGAGCCGCGGTGGTCGAATTCGACCACGTGACCAAGCACTACGACGCGCCGGTCAAGCGCAAGGACGGAACCACGCCCCAGACCCCGGGCGCCGTGAACGACCTTTCGCTCACCGTGCCCGCCGGCAAGATCTGCGTGCTCGTCGGCCCGTCCGGCTGCGGCAAGACAACGAGCCTCAAGATGGTCAACCGGCTCATCGAGCCGACCGGCGGGCGCATCCTGATCGACGGCGTGGACGCCGCGTCCCGCGATGTCACCGAGCTGCGGCGGAGCATCGGCTACGTCATCCAGCAGGTGGGCCTGTTCCCCCACCAGACCATCGGCGACAACGTGGCGACCGTGCCACGCCTCCTCGGCTGGTCGAAAGATCGCCTGCGATCGCGCTCGGACGAGCTGCTGTCGCTGGTCGGCCTGGACCCGGCGAAGTACCGCGACCGCTACCCGACCCAGCTGTCGGGCGGCGAGCGGCAGCGCGTCGGCGTCGCCCGGGCGCTCGCCGTCGACCCGCCGATCATGCTCATGGACGAGCCGTTCGGGGCGGTCGACCCGATCGTCCGCGACCGCCTTCAGAACGAGTTCCTGCGGCTCCAGGAGGAGCTCGCGAAGACGATCCTCTTCGTCACCCATGACATCGACGAGGCCATCAAGATGGGCGACCTCGTGGCGGTCTTCCGGGACGGCGGCGTGGTCGAGCAGTTCGGCACGCCGGCCGACATCCTGGCCAACCCCGCGTCGGAGTTCGTCGCCCGGTTCGTCGGCGCGGACCGCGGCCTCAAGCGCCTGGCCCTCAGCCGCGTCAGCGACCTCGAGCTGATCCAGCCCGCCATCGGCGTGGTCGGTGACGACGCCGCCGGCGCCCGCGAGCGCGCCCACGCCGCGCCGTTCGGCTATCTCCTGCTGGTCGACGCGGAGCGGCGGCCCGTGGGCTGGATCCCCGAGGGGTCGATCCCCGTGAGCGGGCCGCTCGACGCCGCGCTCGCGAACCCGGTGTCGCCGTCGGTGAACAAGCGGACGACGCTCAAGGACGCGCTCTCGATGATGCTCGATGCCGACGTGCAGGCATCGATCGTGGTCGACCGAACGGGCGCGGTCCAGGGGATCATGACGGTCGAGCGGGTCATCGAGATGATGCGCGAGGGCGATCACGGCCAGCTGTTCGCGGTCGTGGACGACGAGGGCGAGCCGATCCCGGGCGTGGCCGACGACCGCCTGGTCGCCGAGGCGGGCTAGGACGATGGGGGACCAGCCGCTCATCGACTTCGGGTGGATCCTGGACCACCTCGACGATATCGTGCAGCGCCTGGGCCAGCACATCGTGCTCACGATCATCCCGGTCTTCCTGGGCTTCGTGATCTCCCTGTTCCTCGCGATCTGGGCGGTCCGCCAGCCGCGGGTCTACGGTCCGATCGTCGCCATCAGCGGCGTGCTGTATACGATCCCGAGCATCGCGGCGTTCGCGTTCCTGATCCCGATCTTCGGACTCACGCTCGTGACGGCGGTCATCCCGCTGACGACGTACACGCTCCTGATCCTCGTCCGCAACAACGCGTCGGGCTTTGCGGCGGTGCCGGCCGACGTCCTCGAGGCGGCCGAGGGGATGGGCTACACCCGCTGGGAGCGGATGCGCCGCATCGAGCTGCCGCTGGCCGTGCCCCTGATGATCGCGGGCATCCGGCTCGCGGTCGTCACGACCATCGGCCTCGCGACGGTCGCCGCGCATCCTTGGCAATTCCTTCGGCGGGCTCGGCCAGTTCATCACCGAGGGGTTGCAGACCTTCTTCCCGACCAAGATCTATCTCGGGGCCGTCCTGTCGGTCGCGCTGGCCTTCCTCGCGGACTTCCTGATCATCAAGGCCGAGCGGCGGCTGACGCCGTGGGCCACCGCGCGGGCGGGCCGGGTCTGATGCCGGACATCCTCGGCTGGCTGGCCGACCCCAACAACTGGAGCGGGGACCAGGGGATCCCGACCCGGCTGATCGAGCACCTCCAGATCTGCCTGCTCGCCGTCGGCGCGGCGACCGCGATCGGGCTCCCGGTGGGGCTCTACGTCGGGCACACGGGACGGCACGCCGGCCTGGCCATCAACCTCGCCAACATCGGCCGGGCGGTCCCCTCCTATGCGCTGATGGTCGGCATCCTGCCGATCGCGCTGACCCTCGCGCCCACGATCGGCTACGACCCGGACCTCGGGCTGACGTTCCTGCCGCTGTTCCTGGCGATGACGCTCCTGGCGATCCCGCCGATCCTGGTGGCGTCGTACGCCGGGCTTCGGGAGGTGGATCGCGACCTGATCGAGGCCGGCCGGGGGATGGGCCTGACCGAGCGGCAGATCCTCGGCCGCCTCGAGGTGCCGCTCGCGGTCCCGGTCATCATCGGCGGGTTCCGGACGTCGACGCTGCAGGTCATCGCGACCGCGACCATCGGCGCGATCCTCTCGTTCGGCGGGCTCGGCCGCTTCATCGTCGACGGGCTCGCCAACCGGGACGACGCGATGCTCTTCGCCGGCGCCGTCCTCGTGACCGTGCTCGCGCTGCTCGTCGACGGCGTGCTCGCGGTGGTCCAGCGCGTGCTCACACCACGCGCCTTGCGCGGCAAGCCGGTCCAGCGACGGCCCGATGACGACGACGAGGGCCGCATCGATCCCGCGATGTTCGGCGTGCGGACCGTGGATGTCTCCACATAGGTGACAGAAACGATGACGATCCGCTGGTAAGGTACGCGAACCGTCCGGTACGACCTGACGACGGAGGAGGACACATGAGGAGACTCGACATGCGGATGAACCGCTTGTTCGCGCTCGTCGCAGCGATGGTGGTCGTGCTGGCCGCCTGCTCGTCGAGCGGCACCACCAGCGCGCCGAGCGCAGCGGCGCCGAGCGCAGCGGCGCCCAGCGCAGCAGCGCCGAGCGCAGCGGCGCCGAGCGCCGCACCGAGCAGCGCCGCACCGAGCGAGGCCGCCAAGGCCGAGGTCCGGATCGGCTCGGACAACTTCTACGAGTCCAAGCTCATGGCCGAGCTCTACGCGCAGGCCCTTGAGCACGCGGGTTACACCGTGACCCGCCAGTTCGGCCTCGGCTCGCGCCAGACGCGCGCCCCGGTCTTCACGAAGGGCCTGGTCGACCTCGTTCCCGAGTACGTCGGCTCCGGCCTCGGCTACTACGACAAGACGCTGGTCACCGGCGACGGCGAGGCCAACCGGACGGCCCTGCAGGCGCAGTACGACAAGCTCGACAACCTGGCGACGGTCCTCGCGATCGCCCCGGGCCAGGACACCAACGCCGCGGTCGTCCGCGCCGACACCGCGACCTCGTTGAATCTGACCAAGATGAGCGACCTGGCCGCCGTCCAGGACAAGCTCAAGTGGGGCCTCCCGCCCGACTGCGACAAGAACCCGCTGTGCAAGGACGCACTCGAGTCCTACGGCATCAAGTACCCGCCCAAGGTCCGCAAGGCCCTCGCCGCGTGCGACGCGCCGATCGCCCAGGCCCTCCAGAACAAGGCCATCGACTTCGCCTGGCTCTGCTCGACGCAGCCGGCCATCGCGCAGTTCGGCTTCAAGGTCCTCGATGACGACAAGAAGACCCAGCCGGCCGAGAACCTCGCCCCGGTCGTCCGCAACGACTACCTGGCGAAGGTCGACAAGGCTGCCTTCTCGGCGGTCCTCGACGCCGTCTCGGCCAAGATGACCACCGACGAGCTGACCAAGCTCGGCGTCAAGGTCGGGGTCGACAACCAGGACATCAGCGACGTGGCCAAGCAGTGGCTCACGGACAACGGCTTGCTCAGCTAAACGGGTCTCCGGCCCGCGCGATCAGTGAGGCCCGCCCGGTGACGGACGGGCCTCATCGTTCCCGGCCGATCCGTCTGGCGCCGCTCAGCGAACCCATGCCCATGACCACCGCCCGCGACCGCCCACCCGAGGAAGCCGCCGAGGACACGTCCTTCGCGCGCGGCCTCCGCGTCCTGCTGACCATCGCCGACCGCGGCGAGATCCGTGCCGACGACCTCGGGATGGCGCTCGACATGTCGATGTCGACGGTCTACCGCTACCTCCGGACCCTGACCGAGTTCGGGTTCATCGAACGCCACGAAGGCGGCTACGGGCTCGGCCCGCGGCTGCTCATCGGGACCGGCGCGAACGTGAGCAGCGAAGAGCTGATCCGGGTCGCCGACCCGTTCCTGCGACTGCTCGCCGAGGAGACCGGCGAGACCGCGGTCATCAGCCGCCGCATCGGTCTCGCGGCGGTCTGCCTGCACGAGATCCCATCCGCCCACGCGCTGCGCGTGACCCTGGGCGCCGGCCACAGCGGCCCGCTCGACCAGGGGGCCCTGGCTCGCGCGCTGCTCGCGTATGCGCCGTCCGAGGTCTTCGACGAGGTCGTCGGCGGCACCACCGGTCTGGCGCTCCCGCCGGCAGACATCCGCCAGCTGCGCGATGACCTGCGCGAGATCGCCGCCGATGGCATCGCCCGAAGCGCCGGCGAGTTCATCTCCGGGTCGGTGACCATCGCCGTTCCCATCATCCGGGACGACGGCATCGTGGCCGCGATCGGCGTCATCGGACCGGAGTCCAGGTGCGGGCTCGCATGGCGCGCGCGGGTCGGGCGCGTCGTCCCGGAGGCGGCCCGAGCGATCGTCGAAGCGCTCTCGGTCCCGCAACCGGCCTGACGCCGGCATGCGACTTTCGTATGCCGGGAGTGGTACGTCCCGTTATTTGACAAGTCGGCGCCGAGCGCGGATGCTGCGCCCGCGATGGACATCCTGCGTGACCTCTCGCCCGTCTCCGACGCCTACGCGAGCCTCCCGGTCGGAGAGGCCTTCGACTGGGCCGTCGCGGGCGGCGATCTCGGCACCGGCGAGTGGTACATGGTCGCCTTCCGCTCGACTCGCCGACCCGGTGCCGACGAGGCGAGGCTGTCGATGTACGACGAGTTCGCCCACCAGGAAGCGGCCACGGCGCCAGGCTTCGTCCACTACTTCAAGGGCCCGATGGGCCCGGACGGCTCGTGCCTGTCCTTCTGCCTGTGGCAGGACCGCGCCGACGCGCGGAGCGCGGCGAGCCGGCCGGCGCACGTCAGCGCAGTCGGGCTGCTCCACGAGATGTACGCGTCGTACCAGCTGGAGTTCCTCCGCGTCCGGCGCCGCCATGACCGCGCGCCGCTCGAGTTCGAGCCCTGGGACGGCGCGCCGCAGGGACATGGCCAGCCGGTCGTCGACGGCGGCGTCCGCCCCGAGTTCCAGCCCGGCGCCCTCCCCTCCTGACGGCCGTGACGGCCGCTGAGGGCCGCCTCCGGTCGTTCGATCCCCGCCTGACGATCGGCCGGCTCGTGCCCGGCCTCCTGGCGGCGATCGTCGTGGCCGTCGTCGCGCGGCTGGTCAGCGGCGCCCTCCCCTCGGCGATCTCCGAGGTGACCATCGCGGTCCTGCTCGGCATCCTCGTGGCGCAGACCGCGCCGGGGCGGTCGGCCACGCTCCGGCCGGGGATCGCGTTCTCGGCGCAGCGTGTCCTCCGTCTCGGGATCGTGCTGCTGGGCGCCCGGCTCAGCGTCGACCAGATCCTGCGCATCGGCCTGCCGGCCGCGCTGGTGATCGCCGTCGTCATGGCGTGCGCGCTCGGCCTGGTCCTGGGCCTGTCGCGGCTGGCCGAGGTCGAGCCGCGGCTGGCGGTCCTGCTCGCGGTCGGGGCGGCGGTCTGCGGCAACTCGGCGGTCGTGGCCACGGCACCGGTCATCGGGGCGCGGGGCCGCGACGTCGCCTACGCCGTGGCGGTCGTCACGCTCTTCGGGACGTGCGCCGTGTTCGCCTACCCGGCGATCGGCCATGCCATCGGTCTGAACGACGCCGCGTTCGGACTGTGGTCGGGCACCGCCATCAACGACACCAGCCAGGTCGTCGCCGCCAGCGCCGCCTATTCCCCGGGGGCGCTCGAGGTCGCGACCGTCGTCAAGCTCATCCGCAACGCCCTGATGGCGCCGCTCCTGATCGGCATCGCCTGGTCGTGGGCCCGGACGGCTGCGTCCGCGGACGGGGCGGCCGGCGACACGAGCGCCGGGATCCGCAAGGCCGTGCCGCTGTTCGTGCTGGGCTTCCTGGCGATGGCGGCCCTGCGCAGCATCGGGGTCATCGGCCCGGACCTCGCGGCCGTCCTCGATACGATGGCGAAGATCTGCATCCTCATCGCGCTCGCGGCCGTCGGGCTGTCCGTCCGCGTCGGGGAGCTCCGCCAGACCGGGCCGCGCGCGCTGTCCGTCGGGTTCGCGGCCGCGATCGTGATCGGCGTCGGCACGCTCGCCGCGATCGTCACGTTCGGCCTGGCCGACGGCCTGGTGGTCTAGCCGCCCCCGTTGGTCCGGCCCGCCTCCGCGGGCGTGGGCGCCTCGTCCCCCTCGGCCGGCGCGATCTCGTCGCCGGCGCCCGTCGTGATCCCGATCCGCATCCGGACCGCGGCGATCGCGCCGCCGACCGAGGTCACCACGAGGATCGTCGCGTGGACGAGGACCGCCATCGCGACCGCCGTTTCGTGGTCGATGCCGAACGGCGTGATGATCGCCGCGGCCGTCAGCTCGAAGGTCCCGACGAACCCCGGCCCGGCGGGCACGATCGTCGCCAGCGCGACGCCCGTGGCGACCAGGGCGCCCTGCGCCAGCGTCAGCTGGATGCCCACCGCCTGGCCGCCGGCGAGGAACGTCGTGATCGAGGCAGCCCAGGCGAGCGCGCTCAGCGCGATGGCCGCGGCCAGGGTCCGCGGCCGGCCGGCCACGCGCAGGCCTTCGCGCAGCCGGCGGCCCAGCTCCACGATCCGTGGCCATCGGTCCAGGAACGCCACCACACGGTCCGCCCCGGGCAGGCGGTGGGCGGCCATCCCGAGGCCCAGCCCGACGACCGCCAGCGTCACGAACGCGAAGCCCAGCAGGACGGCGCTGCTCATCAGCCCGCGGGCGCTCAGCACCAGCACGCTGGCGGCCGCGATCGAGACCACCATGACCGTATCCACGATCCGCTCGACCACGACCGTCCCCAGCACCGTGGTCCGGCTGATGCCCTCGCCCTCGCCCAGGGCGTGGCTGCGGACCAGCTCGCCGAGCCGCGCCGGCAGGATGTTGTTGGCGAGGTAGCCGATGTACGTGTAGCCGAGCACCCGCCGGTAGGGGATGGCCGCGATCGGCGCGAGCAGGGCCTGCCAGCGACCGCCCCGGGCGCCGAGGTCGATCAGCGTCGCGACGACCATCACCGCGATCCAGGCCGGCGAGGCGCCGCGCAGGATGCCGATGACCTCGGCGACATCGATCGACCGCAGGAGGATGACGATCGCGACCAGGCTGATCGCGATGCCGATCAGTCCCCGGATGAGCGCCCCTCTGCCGATCCGCATCGTCGCGGCGACCCGTCAGTCCGTGCGGTCGTCGCGGGCGACGAGCTTGGGGGAGCGCCGCACCTTGAGCCGGTGGAGCACATAGCGGGCGACCACGCGCAGGGTCGAGAGGCCGTAGACCACGCTGCGCTTGAAGCCGACCGACGAGGCCTCCTCGAAGTAGCGCGTCGGGACCGCGATCTCGCCGATCCGCCGGCGCATCCCGGCGGCTACGACCTGGGCGACCAGCTCCTGGTCGAACACGAAGTCGTCGCTGTTGCGGTGGTACGGGATCGTCTCGAGCAGGTGGCGGCTGTAGGCGCGCAGCCCCGTGTGGTACTCGGACAGGTGCAGCCCGAAGGCGACGTTCTCCACCCAGGTCAGGAAGCGGTTGGAGACGTACTTCCAGCGCGGCATGCCGCCCGCCAGCGGGTCGCCGAGGAAGCGGCTGCCCAGCATCAGGTCGCGCTCCCCCGCCGCGATCGGCGCGATCAGGGCAGGGATCCGCGTCGCGTCGTACTGGTAATCGGGGTGGAGCATGACGACGATGTCGGCACCGGCCGCGAGCGCCGCGTCGTAGCAGGTCTTCTGGTTGCCGCCGTAGCCGCGGTTCTGGCTGTGGATGATCACGTCGAGGCCGAGGTGCCGGGCGATCTCGACCGTCTCGTCGCGGGAGACGTCGTCCACGAGGATGATCCGCTCGACCGCGTCATGCGGGATGTCGGCATAGGTCCGCTCGAGCGTCCGGGCGGCGTTGTAGGCCGGCATGACGATGACCAGGCGCGGGAACGCGGCCGTCGGCGTGGGCGGGCTGGGCGGGGACTCCACGGCGCGAAGGGTACCGCAGGGTCCTGGTCGCGAGAGGGGACCGATGGTCATGGGCCGGTGGCGTCACCGGTCCGTCACCGCCGTGTGCGAGGATATCCCGGTTCCCAAACGACCCTCGAAGGACGCACGCCCCATGTTCGAACGACTCTTCGGGTCCGGTGAGAAGGACCCGGCGATGGCCGCCCGGATCCCGCCCGGCCAGTACAAGACCGACAAGTTCCCGGTCCTCCACTACGGGTCCGTGCCCAGGACGGACCTCGCGACCTGGGACTTCCGCGTGTGGGGCGAGGTCGACTCGCCGTTCACGCTGACGTGGGACCAGTTCAAGGCGCTGCCGCGCAAGACCGTCCATGCCGACATCCACTGCGTGACCCGCTGGACCAAGCTCGACACGGACTGGGAGGGCGTCGCCATCCAGACCATCCTCGAGATGGCCGGGGTCCGACCGTCGGCGACCCATGTGGTCTCGCATGCCGAGCAGGGCTACACGGCCAACGTCCCGCTGTCGGTGCTCGACGACGATGACGTCCTGCTGGCCGACACGTTCGCCGGCGAGCCGCTCGAGCTCGAGCATGGCTACCCGCTGCGCCTGTTCATCCCGAAGAAGTATTTCTGGAAGAGCAGCAAATGGGTCCGCGGCCTGGAGTTCCTCGACCACGACCAGCTCGGCTTCTGGGAGCGCTACGGCTACCACAACGACGCCGACCCCTGGAAGGAAGAGCGCTTCAGCGAGTAGGGCACGCCGGCGATGTTCGAGATCGAGGATGAGCGACACGCTGAACCGCAAGGTGACTTCGCATCCTTCGATGCCGCCTTGGCAGAGTTGCGCCGTCGAGCCACCCTTCCTTGGGATGAGCCCCCGAACCGGGCACCGTGCATGAGTTGGCGAACTTGCAGGCGGACGTACGAGATCATCGAGTACGACGACTCCACTGTCCCGTGGCAGCTGCTCGCCAGGGTCGGGGTGCTGCAGGTGTCTTCGGAAGGACCGATCTGGTCCCCCGGCGACTCGGACCAGAAGGCCTGACTGCCGAGTTCGGTCAGGCGACCCGCTCGATGCCGGCTCGAGCGCACGCGGTCCGCAACGATCCGTCCACGGTCGCCAACGGCAGGCCGCGGATGGCCGCAAGGTCGAGATAGACGGCGTCGTACGCCGTCAGGTCGTACTTCATCGCGGTCTCGAGCGCACCCCAGACCGCGGTCGTCAGCTCGACTGGCACGACCTCGACGGGCAACGCCGACAGGAGGCTTCGAAGCCGCGGGAACTCCGACACATCGATCCGACCGCGGCGCTCCGCGGTTCGAAGGGCATTCGCGATCTCGAGCGGCCAATGCGCAGGCGCGATCGCCGGCTCGCGCTCCAGGCGTGCCAGCACAAGGTCCGCTTCGTCGCTCGCCTCGTCCTCGAAGCACCAGGCCAGCACGACCGATGCATCGATGACGAACATCAGCGACGCCCGTCGTCGATCAGCTCCCGGATCGAGACGCCGTCGAGGCGGTGGCGTCCGCGAAAGGCACGAAGCCCATCGACCGCCTCCCGGATGGAGACCGGTCCGGTCGAGGCTGGGGGCACGAGCAACGCAACGGGGCGGCCATGCTTCGTGATGGTGATGGTCTCGCCCGCCTCGACCTCGTCGAGCAGGCGAGGAAGGTGGGTCTTCGCCTCGTAGGCACCGATGCGTCGCATGTCCAACCTCCGAGACTGGTCTACGACTAGTCTGAAGCATCCTTCCGCCGCTGACAAGTGCCAAGCCGGCCCCCTACGGCGAGCGCTTTGGCGAGTAGGGGCGCCCGCGGATCGCCTGGGCGACGCGCGTCTCGCGCATCCGCACGAAGACGATGAGGCCGGAGGCCGCAGTGATAGCGGCCACGGCAGCGATGGCGAACGGGATCCCGGCCCGGTCGGCCAGGAACCCGGCGAGGATCGCCCCGATCGCGAAGCCGAGGTCCCGCCACAGCCGATAGACCCCGATCGCCGCCCCCCGCCAGACGGGGGCGGCGACATCCGCGACGGCCGCGAGGAGCGTCGGGTAGACCATCGCCGTGCCCAGGCCAAGGAGGGCCGCCTCGACGAGCCACGGACCGAATGCGGACGAGGCGGCGATCAGGCCGATGGCGACCGCCTGCAGCAGCATGCCGGCGACGATCAGCCCCTTGCGCCCGATCCGGTCCGACAGCGCGCCGGTGCCGATCTGGGCGATCCCCCAGACCGCCGGGTACACCGCCACGAGCACGCCGATCTCGGCGACGCCCAGGCCGTGCGACGCGAAGAACAACGGGAGCAAGCCCCAGGCCATCCCGTCGTTGAGGTTGTTGACGAGACCCGCCTGCGACGCGGCCGAGAGCGACGGATCCCCGAACGTGGTCCGGGCGAAGACCGTCCGCCACGGGAGCGGCGGGGCGTCCGATCGCTCGAGCGCCACGAAGTCGCGCGTCTCCCGCACGAACAGGACCGAGACCCCCAGCCCCAGGCCCGCGATCGCGAGGCCGAGGAAGAACGGTTCGGGCCGGAGCCCGGCCTGGGCGGCGATGTAGCCGGTGGCGAGCGCGGTCAGGGCGACCGCGAGGTAGCCTGCCGCCTCGTTCAGCCCCAGCGCGAGGCCGCGCCGGGCCGGCCCCACGAGGTCGACCTTCATGATCACCGTGCTCGACCACGCCAACCCCTGGTTGAGCCCCAGCAGCACGTTCGCCGCGAGCACCCAGCCCCACGCCGGCGCCCAGATCAGCAGGAGCGGGACCGGGACGCCGAGCAGCCAGCCGGCGACGAGCACGGGCTTGCGCCCATAGCGGTCGGCCAGGCCGCCGGCGGCGAGGTTGGCGATCGCCTTGGTCACGCCGAAGGCGAGGATGAACGACAGGATGGCGGTGAACGCGGACAGCCCGAAGATGTCCGTGGCCATCAGCGGCAGGATCGTCCGCTCCTGGCCGAGCATGCCGCCGACCAGGCCGTTGACGCCGACGAGCAGCGCGAATTGGCCCGCGTTGGCGCCGAGCCCGAGTCGCCGGGGCCGGGTCGGCGGCGTCGTCATCGGCGGAGTATGGGCGGGCGTGTCGGGCCGCGGCCGGACCGTCGGTCGTGGGACCTAGCTGCGGCGGGCGCCACCCGCGACGCGACCATCCGGTGTGAACAGGCGCAGCCGCTGGCCCAGGAGCAGGATCTCGCGATCCAGGATCCTGATGAGCCCTTCGAGGCGAAGGACCGTGGTCTCGGCCTCGAGCAGCGCCTGGCGGCGCGGCAGCTCGATCGACACGATGCCCGACAGGAGGTAGGAGAGGACGGTCGGGTCGTCGGGGATGACGAGGTCCGCGGCCGACACCTCGTCGGCGTCGTCATCCTCGTCGTCATCCTCGTCGCCCGCGGCCTCGGGCTCGGCGACGGCGGCGATCATGGAGGCCGCGATGGCCTCATCGGTGACCTCGTCCTCGTCTCGTCGTCGTCGTCGGCGGACGATCCGGCCGCCTCGACCTCCACCTGGATGTCGAGCACGTCCGCGGTCTCGCCGTCCCGCGCCCGCATCAGCTCCAGATAGCGCACGAACCGCCCGATGGCCGTCGCCGCCAGGCGTTCGGCCCGCGGCTCGTCGCCGACCTCGTCGTCCAGCGGCGTGACATCGGCGACGAGGTACGCGGCGCTCCCCGCGTCGACGGACTCGATCAGGAACCGCCCGGTCCCGGCCGCGAGCAGGTCGTACCGGCCGTCCGGGTAGCGCCCGGCCCGGCGGATCTCGGCGAAGGCGCCGACGCCGGCCAGCGTCGAGATGCTGCGCGACCCGACCTCGCGGCCGTCGCGGATGAGCACGACCCCGAACGGCTCGCCGGTGTCGAGGCAGCGCCGGGTCATCTCGCGGTAGCGCTCTTCGAAGATGTGCAGCGGCACCACGATCCCGGGGCAGAGCACCGTGTGGAGCGGGAACAGCGGGATCTTCATCGGACCGGGACCTGCATCGACGCGACGCTCGGACGGGGTCGCAGCCGCATCGAGTCTAGTCCGATGGCCGGGTGCTAGCCGGCCTCCGGCTCCAGGCGCGCGGGGGCGAACGTCGGCCGCCTGACCGTCCGCTGGTCGTCGGACCAGGGGCGCTCCGCGACGACGCGTCCCTCGGGGTTGCCGTCGAAGACGTGGTGGCGGCCCTTGCCCAGGGCCTTCGCCTGGTACATCGCGACGTCGGCGTCGCTGAGCAGGTCGTCCACGCCCTGCATGGCCTCGGTGTCGACGGCCACGCCGATGCTCGCATCGACCTCGACCGGGATCCCCGCGACCTCGAGCGGAGCGGAGATCCCGGCCAGCAGCCGCCCGGCGACCGTCGTGGCGTAGGCCGGGTCCGGGATGTCGAGGAGGAGGACGCCGAACTCGTCGCCGCCGAGACGCGCGGCGATGTCCGTGGAGCGGAGGCCGTCGCGGATCCGCGCGGCGACCGCCACCAGCAGCTCGTCGCCCGCGGCATGCCCGAGGCTGTCGTTCACGGTCTTGAAGTCGTCGAGGTCCACGAACAGGGCCGCGATCGACCCGACGCGGCTGCGCCCGCCCAGCGCGGTCTCCGCCTGGTCGACGAAGCGGCGCCGGTTCGCCAGCCCGGTCAGCGGGTCGTGGAACGCCTGGTAGCTGAGCTGCGATTCGAGAGCGCGGCGCTTGGCGACATCGCGGGCCAGGATGCCGACCAGGCCGTAGAGACGGGCCAGCACCAGCAGCGAGAGCAGCGCGGTCCCGGCGGCGATGACGGCGAGGCCGCCATCCGAATCCGGGCCGATCGTGACGAGCAGGGGCCCGGTGACCATGGCCGCGGCGAGGCAGATCATCCGGACCGGGCCGAGCCACGTGACGGCGACCGGGGCCGGATCGGTCAACCGCCGCATCGAGGGATGCGCGACGGCCGTCCCGAACAGGATGTAGGCGATCAGGTACAGGCTGTCGAGCGCGCCGCCCGCGATATACGACTCGTCGAGGTTCTGGAACGCGTAGATCTGGTCCGCGACGAGCAGCGCCACGAGGCTGAGCCCGAGCATCCGGAACGCGGGTGTCCGGGCGCCCGGGGTGGTCAGCAGGCCCATGGCCACGCCGATCAGCAGCAGGTCCGCGACCGGGTAGGCCAGGCTGATCGCCAGCGAGAGCGGGTCGAGCTCCGTGTCGATGGTCATCGGCCGGATGAAGAAGGTCCACGACAGGATCGCGACCGCGGTGGTCAGGATCGCGGCGTCGAGCAGGCCGCCGCGGTCGCCGTCGCCGATCCGCCGCTTGATCAGCAGCAGCAGGCCCAAGGCGATGAACGGGTAGCCGGACAGGTACAGGACGTCCGCCAGGGACGGGAAGGGCGACTCGCCGATCGTCTCGTACCAGTTCCACATGATGTCGCCGGCCACGAACAGCGCCTGCCCGGTGGCCATCAGCATCCATGGGAGCCGGCGCTGGGGCCGGTTCCGGGCGATCCCGATGAAGGCCACCACGACGGCCGATCCGCCGACGATGTCGTAGAACCAGCTCTGACTGAGGCTGCCGCTCTCGAGCATCCGGTGGACCACGAGCGCCAGTGCCCCGAGCGCGAAGTACGCGGCCCAGAGCGGGACGTGAACGAGGGAGCGTCGTTCCGTGGTCAAGTTCGGCACCATCGGCAGCGTCGTTCAGCGGCGCCGATCCGGCCCATGGGTCGACAGTACCGGGGGCGCCGCGCGATGGTCCGACAACGAACGAACCCGCCGGTCGCCCGGCGGGTCCATCGCATCAGTCGAGGGGATCGGGCGCCTCGTGGCGCCGCGTGCGCTGGGTCAGTGGGCGCAGGACCGGGCGGTGCCGGCGTCGTCCGCCGTGCGGAAGCTCGACCCGCAGCCGCAGGCCGCGACCGCGTTGGGGTTGTTGACGGTGAAGCCGGCGCCCATGAGCGTGTCGACGTAGTCGATCTCCGCACCGGTCAGGAGCTTCACGCTGCCGTCGTCCACGTAGACCTTGATCCCGTTCGAGTCGAGGATGCGGTCCTCGGGGGTCGGCGCGTCCTCGAGCATCATCCCGTAGCGGAACCCGGAGCAGCCGCCGGAGTAGACGTACACGCGCAGGCCGATCGCAGGGTTCGTCTCGGCGGCCGTGAGCTCCTGGAGCTTCGAGACCGCGGCGTCCGTGAGGGAGACGACCGTCGTCCCCGGATCCGTCGTCATCTGCTGATCGATCATGCGGGCAGGTCCTCGATGGTGTCGCCGTCGGGTTGCCGGCGTGCCCGGCGTCTCGGCGTTGCCGCTCATCGTACGCACGTCAACGTGTTTCGACAAGCACCCGCGTCGAAACTCTTGGGCTAGGCCTCGATCCGCTCGACGACGGTGGCGATCCCCTGGCCCACCCCGATGCACATCGTGGCGAGCCCGTAGCGCCCGCCGGTCCGCGCCAGCTCGTGGACGAGCATCGTCACGAGGCGGCCGCCGCTCATCCCGAGCGGGTGGCCGAGCGCGATCGCGCCGCCGTTCACGTTGACCTTCGCCGGGTCCAGGCCCAGCTCGTCGATGCAGACCAGCGACTGCGAGGCGAACGCCTCGTTGAGCTCGACCAGGTCGAGGTCGCCGACCTCGATGCCGGCGCGCGCCAGCGCCTTGCGGGTGGCCGGCACGGGGCCGACCCCCATGATCGCCGGGTCGACGCCGGCGACCGCGGTCGAGAGCACGCGGGCCATCGGCCGGAGCCCGAGCGCGCGGGCGCGCTCGGCCTCGACGACCAGCACGGCCGACGCCCCGTCGTTGATGCCCGACGCGTTCCCCGCCGTGACCGAGCCGCCTTCCGGGCGGAAGGCCGGGCGCAGCCTGGCCGAGCGCCTCGAGGCTGGTGTCGCCGCGCGGGTGCTCGTCGCGCGCGACCACGACCGGGTCGCCGCGCCGCTGCGGGACCTCGACCGGCACGATCTGGCCGTCGAAGCGGCCGGCCTCGATGGCCGCCACCGCGCGCTGCTGGCTCTCGAGCGCGAAGGCGTCCTGGCGCTCGCGGCTCACGCCCCAGCGCTCGGCGACGTTCTCGGCGGTCTCGCCCATCGAGTAGGGGTAGTGGCGCTCGGCGAGACGCGGGTTCACGAACCGCCAGCCGAGCGTCGTGTCGGCCAGCTCGCGCGCGCCGCGGTCCCACGCGCCATCGGCCTTGAGCTGGACGTACGGGGCGCGCGTCATCGACTCGACGCCGCCGCCGATGAAGACGTCGCCGTCGCCGACCGCGATCGCGTGCGCCGCGGTGTTGATCGCCTGGAGCCCCGACCCGCACAGCCGGTTGACCGTCAGCCCGCCCACCTCGACCGGGAAGTCGGCGAGCAGCAGCGCCATCCGCGCGACGTCGCGGTTGTCCTCGCCGGCCTGGTTGGCGCAGCCGAGGATCACGTCCTCGACGAGCGCCGGGTCGACGCCGGCGCGGTCGACGACCGCGCGCAGGACGATGGCCGCGAGGTCGTCCGGCCGCACGCTCGCGAGCGCGCCGCCGTAGCGGCCGATCGGCGTGCGCACGGCCTCGACGATCCAGGCCTCGCGAACGGGTCGGTTCGGGTCTCGCGTCACCGATCGATCGTATCCCAGCGGCCGGACGACCGGGTCCTGCCGTCGGGGGTCGACCTGCGGCGGCCTATGGCAGCTGCGCGATGAGGTCCTCGGCCTCCTTCTTCGTGCCGGCGGAGAAGATGATCACGCCGTCGCCCTTGATGTAGGTGTAGTCGAACTTCCCGGTGTCGCCCTGGTACACGGTCTTGCCACCGATCGTGGTCTCCGTGAAGGTCTGCTTCTCCTTCGCGGCCTCGGCCTTGAGCAGGTCCCGCAGCTGCCCCTCGTCCGCACCGTCGATGCGGATGATGATCACGGAGCAGTCCGAGTTCGCGACGAGCGGGATGCCGGCCGCGGCGCTGACGTCGCTGGTGGTCTTGCCGATCGAGTTGAGCACCGCCTCGATCCCGGCCGCGCCCTCGTTGTTCCCGTTGAACACGTCCTTGCCCTTGAGGCTGAGCTTCTGGGCCTTGCCCCCGCAGAACGAGTCAGGGATGACCGCCTCGAGGTCCTTGGCTTCGCTCGGGAACGTGTAGCCCGGCACGAGCACGCTCGCGGCGGGCTCGCTCGCGGCGGGCTCGCTGGCGGCCGCCTCGCTGGGCGGCGCGCTGCTCGGAGCGGCGGCGCTCGGCGTCGTCGGCGCGTTGCCGGCCGAGGCCTCCGCCGACGTGGGTGCCGCCGCCGACGCGTTCGGCGCAGCCGATCCTCCTGTAGCCCCGCTGCAGCCGACCAGTGCGATGAGCGCGATCGTCAACAGCGCGGGACCGGCGATCCGGGACCGCATGTCGAACCCCTCTCCTGACTGCTCGGCAGACAAGGTGCCCGCCGGTCAGGGTGAGGATAGTCCCGTCCGTCTCGCCGTTATCGCGACCGCTCGAACGGGCCCTGCGGATGGCCGGCCCCGAGACGGAGGGCGAGGTCGATGTCCGGCGCGGACGCGACGCCTTCCGCGACGGCGCGACGGGCCTCGCCGTCGACCGCGCCGAGGATCCGCGCCACGATCGCCGCGTCGCCGTGAGCGGTGCCGGAGCCCTCGTCAGCAGTGGTGACATCAGAGGCGACGGGGCCGCGCGTCCCGTCCGGGTAGCGGTAGAACCCCTGTCCGGTCGAACGGCCGAGATGCCCGTCGGCGACGAGCCGCTCCTGGATCGGTGACGGGCGCAGCCGGTCCGGCCGGCCGAGGCGCTCCCAGATGCTCCGCGCCGCGGCGAGCGTGACGTCGATGCCGGTCAGGTCCATCAGCTCGAACGGGCCCATCGGGAAGCCCGCGGCCCGCATCGCGTCGTCGATGACCTCCACGCCGGCATCGCCTGCCTCGAGCATCCGCAGGGCCTCGATGGTGAACGGCCGGTTGACCCGGTTGACGATGAAGCCCGGGGTGTCCGCGGCACGGACCGGGGTCTTGCCCCAGGCCGTCATCAGTGCGGCGGCCCGGTCGGCGACGGCCGGGTCCGTCGTGGGCGCGGCGACGACCTCGACGAGCGCCATCAGCGGCGCGGGATTGAAGAAGTGCAGGCCGAGGACGCGGTCGGGGCGGGCCGACCCGCTCGCGATGGCCGCCACCGACAGCGCGCTCGTGTTGGTCGCCACGATGGCGCCGGGCGCGAGCACCCGGTCGAGGGCCGCGAGGATCCCGCGCTTGACCGCGAGGTCCTCGGCCGCCGCTTCGATGACGAGGTCGGCGCCGGCGAGGTCGGCGATGGTCGCGGCAGGGCGCAGGCGGGCGATCCGGCCCTCGACCCAGTCGTCGATGGAATCCGGGTCGAGGTCGAGACGCGCGGCTCGCCGGCCCAGCCCGGTCCGGACCGCCGCCACCCCGCGCTCGAGCGCGAGCGGGGCCGCGTCCTCGAGGACGACGTCATGCCCGGCTTCGATGGCGACCTGCGCGATCCCGGCCCCCATCCGGCCGGCACCGACGATGCCCACCGTCCCGCTCGACGAGGCGCCCACTGTCAGACGGGCTTGATGGCTTCGAACGGCTGGCGGCAGGCGCGGCAGAAGAACAGCGAGCGGCACTGCGTCGGCCCGAAGGCGCTGTCCATGACGACCCGCTCGTCGCCGCAGTACGGGCAGCGGACGTCGGCGGGCTCGGCCGGCGGCGCGATGCCGGCCGTGGCCAGGGCGGCCAGGCCGGCCGCGCGTGATCCGCTCGCTGGTCCACGGCACGGCGAAGGTCGCAACGACCTCGACCGCCTGCCCGGCCCCGGCCATGCCCGCCAGCCGCTCGATGACGGCGCTCCGGATGAGCTCGAGGGCCGGGCAGCCGACGAAGGTCGGCAGGAGCTCGACACGGATCGAGCCGGGGTCGACGGCCACGTCGCCGACCATCCCGAGATCGACGATCGAGACCATCGGCAGCTCGGGGTCCATGACCTCGCCGAGGGCCGCCAGCACGACCGGGAGCTCGGCGGCGGGCACGGCCACGGCCGGCGCCAATGGCCCGGTGACCATGCCGGCCCGCGCCCGCGCCACGGCGACGTGGATCCCGCCCTCGCTCACCAGGTCGCCCCCGGATCGCTGGAGCGGACCATCGTGAACTCGCCCCACAGCCACTCGAAGGGAGCACCGTGTCCCTCGCGGCCATCGGCCGGCGCGGGGGCATCGGCCGGGCCCGGCAGGTCGTGCAGACGGAGGGTCGGCGCGATCGCCGCCCGCCAGCGGCCCTCGAGCTCGCGCATCGGGACCGCGAGGACGCCCGCCTCGACCAGTGCCGGCTCCCCGGGGAGTGGCGTGAAGACCGTGGCCGCGTCCGGGGCCAGCGTCTCGAGGGCGGCGCGGAGACGGACCCGCGGCTCGCCGGCGGCCGACGCCAGCCGCGTCAGCCACGTCTCCACGTGCATGCGGTGATAGCGCTCCTCGCGGACGAGCTTCCCGACCAGGTCGGCCAGCGGCGCCCACGACCCGCCGACGAGGGCCTCGAGCCGCACGGCGTCGGCGGTCTCGTACAGGTAGCGCCGGGCGATCGTCATCGCCCAGTCGCCGCGGCCGTGGTCGAGCAGCCGGGCGTGCCGGAAGGCCGCCGGCTCGCGGTCGTAGGCGAGCGCGTCGGCATCGAGCCCGGTCAAGGTCGCCCAGCAGGCCGTACAGCGCCGCCGCGTGGCCCGAGCTCGTCCTGCGCGAGCGAGCTCATCGCGATGTCCTCCTCGAGGATCGGGGCGATCCCGGTCCACTCGGAGTCGCTGAAGCCGATGACGAACTCGTCGTCGGCCATCGAACGCAGCAGCGACTCGAGGCCCAGCCCCGCGGGTGCCGCGACCGTCATCCGGATCGCGCCTTCGGCTTCGCCTGACCGGCCGCCTCGCGAGCCGCGGCGAGCTTGTCGCGCATCACGTAGCCGCCCGGCTTCTTGAACGAGCGGTCGAGCGGCGGCTGGAGCAGGTCCGGGTCGGCGATGTCGACGATGTCCGCGCGACGGACCACCCAGAGCCGGACGCTCTCCTGGCGACGAGCGTAGAGCTCGCGCGCGTAGTGGGCGGCGAGCACCTCGTCGGGCGCCATCACGCTCCCGCCGTGGCGCATCGCGTCGCCCTCCTTCTCCTGGCGGAAGACCTCCCACGGCTCGAGGGTCGGCGCCTCGGCCGAGGCCCCGACCGCCTCCGCGGCGGCGGGCTGCTCGCGCGTCATGCCGCCCGCGGCGCCGCCAGGATCGCCTCGCGGACCCAGCGGGTCTCGGCCCGGGCCAGACGCCGGAACGCGAGCCGTGCCTCGGACATCGGTCCGTGGTTGGTGACGACGGTCCGCAGCTCCGCCCAGTCGGGCTCGGCGTACGTCCACGTGCCGGTCGCCTCGTCGAGGCGCAGGTCCGGGTCCGGGATCACCAGCCCGAGCTCGCGGATCCGCGGCACGTAGATCGTGAGGAACTCCTGGCGCAGCTCCTCGCTGGTCTTCGCCTTGATGCGCCAGTGCAGGTCGCGGTCGGTCTCGCGCGGCGAGCGCGGGCCGTGCATCTGCATCAGCGGGCCCCACCAGCGGTCGAGCGCGTCCTGGATCGCGGCCCGCTGGCCGGGCGTGCCGGTGACCATGGTCACGACGACATCGCGCCCGTGCATGATGTGGACCGATTCCTCCCAGCAGATCTTGCGCATCGTCCGCGCGTACGGCGCGTAGGACGAGTCGCGGAGCGCCTGCTGGGCGACGATCGCCGCGGCGTCGACCAGCCAGGCGATCATCCCGACATCGGCCCAGCCGACGGTCGGGTAGTGGAAGACGTTGTGGAACTTGGTCCGGCCGGCGAGCAGGTCGTCGAACATCGCCTCGCGCGGCTTGCCGAGGTCCTCCGCGATCCGGTACAGCAGCTGGGCGTGGCCCACCTCGTCCTGGACCTTGGCCGTGAGCGCGAGCTTGCGACGCAGGGTCGGCGCGCGCATCAGCCACTCGCGCTCGGGGAGGACGCCCATCAGCTCCGAGTTCGCGTGCATCTCGACGAAGCGCAGGACTGCGCTCCGGTACTCGTCGGGCATCCAGTCGGTCGCCTCGACATAGCCGCCGTCGGCGATGTGCGCCTCGAACAGCGCGAACCGCTCGTCGTGCGGCAACTCGGCATTCGAGGCCGGCCGGCTCCGCTCCCGCGGCGGGAGGATCGGGTCGAGTGCGAGCGGATCGGTCATCGCGAGGTCGCGCTGGGCGATTGGGCCGGTCGTCCGAGCGGGCTGCCGACCGCGCCCAGCGTCAGCCCCGCATACGCGGCCGCGATATCGGCGGGCCGCATCCGGCCGCTCGGTCGATACCAGGCCACCAGGCCGTTGAGCGCGGTGAGGATGAAGGCGGCGGCGGCGATGGGATCGACCGCATCGAAGTCCGAGCTCGCGACGCCCTGCTCGATGACCGACCGGAAGCGGGCCTCGTAGGCATCGCGGCGGCGGGAGATGCTCGACCGCTTGCTGCTCGCGAGCGAACGCCACTCGTGGACGAACACGCTGGCGCGCTCGACATCCTCGGTGACGACGCCGACATGGGCGCGGACCAGCGCGTCGAGACGTGCCGTGGCATCGCCGTCGTCGATGCCGATCGTGGCCGCATCGGCCGCCGCCTCGAACCGCGTCGCGGTCCGCTCGACGATCGACCACAGGACCTCCTCCTTGGAGGTCACGTGGGCATAGAGGCTGGCGCCCTGGATGTCGAGGGCGCGGGCGATGTCGCGGACGCTCGTCCCCGAGTAGCCGCGCTCGTGGAAGAGCGTGCTGGCGACGGCCTCGATCTCGCGTCGGCGGGTGGTCTCGACCACAGGTACCCCGAGTCCTAACGAACGCTTGTTAGGAGCAGCCTACGGTATCGGCATGCCCGCGGACAAGGTGTGGCTGCGCGTCACTCCCCGGTGAACCGCGGCGGCCGCTTCTCGAGGAATGCGGCCATCCCCTCGGCGTGGTCCGCACTGGCGCCGGCGACTCCCTGTCGATAGGCCTCCTCCTCGAGCGCCCGCTCGAGGTCGATGTCCCAGGCGCGGTCAAGGGCGTGCTTCGTCGACGCGAGGGCGCCCGGGGCCAGCCCGGCGAGCCGGATCGCGACCGCCCGCGCGGCCGCGACGACCTCGTCGGCGGGGACGACCGCGGCGACCAGCCCGAAGCGCTCCGCGTCGGCGGCGCTCAGCGGGTCGGTGGTGAGCGCCAGCTGGGCGGCCTTCGCGCCACCGACCAGCCGGGGCAGCAGCCACGTCGCGCCGCTGTCGGGCACGAGGCCGATCCGTCCGAACGCCAGCAGGAAGCTCGCCTCGGTGGCCGCGATCCGGATGTCGCAGGCGAACGCGAGTGACGCACCGGCCCCGGCGGCCACCCCGTTGATCGCCCCGACGATCGGCTGGTCGAGCGCGCGCATCGCGCGGATGATCGGGTCGTATCGCTCGCGCAGCTCGACGGCCAGCGGCGCCGCGTCCGGCGCTCGCCGCTCCTTGAGGTCCTGGCCCGCGCAGAACGCCCGTCCCGGCGCCGGTCAGCACGACCGCGCGGATCGACCGGTCGCGGGCGATGGCCCGGAAGGCCGCCAGGAGCTCGCCTTTGAGCCCGACCGTCAGGGCGTTGAGCGCCTCGGGCCGGTCGAGCGTCACGAGCGCGACGGCGTCCGCGACCTCGACGCGCAACGTCTCGAAGGCCGGCATCGCGCCGCCGCGGAGCGGCCATCAGGCGGCGGCGCCCCCGTCGAACTCGACGAGGCGGCCGTCGACCAGCTCGAACACGCGCCGGTCGATGGGCTCGTCCGCGCCGCCCGACTGCTCGACGGTGAACTCCGCGAAGAGCGAGGCGAAGTCCGGGTCGTCGGGGCGGAGCGAGGCGGCGGTCAGCAGGTGCCGCTCCGGGAGGCCGATGAGGATGCGCCCGTGCGGCGCCAGCTCCGCGGTCAGGTGCGCCGTGACCTCGGGGAGCAGGATCCGGGCCGCGTCCCAGCCGTCGCCGGTGTCCGAGCTCACGAGGCGGCGATCGCCCGAGATCTCGTCGGTCCACGGCGCGCTCGCCGACCAGCGGCCGAGGTTGGCCATCGCGGCCTCCTGGATCGCCGCGGGCTCGACGCCCCACGACAGCAGGTGGTCGCCGTTGACCACGATGTCGTAGGCGCCGGCATCGATGGTGTAGACGATCGGCAGGCCCGCCGGGCCGACGTCGAGCAGCGGCTGCGCGTGGCTCATCGCTCCCTGGGTGGCCAGCGCGTCACGATCGAGGGTCTCGATCGCCAGCCCCTGTGTGCCGACCGGACGGAAGGCGGGGTAGATCAGGTCCTTGGCGCGACTCCCAGTCGTGCTCGGGGGCGTCCATCGCCGATTCGGTCGCTTCGGGGGCGGGGACGTGGCCGCTGACCGGCCCGCTGTCGTCGAGCGGGGCGAGGTAGTCGGGCGCCGCGTCGCGGTAGGCGGGCGCCGGCTCGTCGCCGAACTCGCGGCCGAGATCGCTCCCCACATCGCTCCCGCCAGGCAGATCGCGCTCCATCGTTCCTCCTCGCGTCCCCGCGCTAGCGTCCGGACCAGACCGGCGCACGCTTGTCGGTGAAGGCCTGCATGCCCTCGGCCTGGTCCTCGGTGTCGAACAGCGCGAAGAACGCCGCTCGCTCCTCGGCGAGTCCGATGCTCAATGGTCGCTCACTGGCGTCGCGGATGGCGGCCTTTGCTGCACGCACCGCCAGCGGCGGCATGCTCGCGATCCGGGCGGCCAGCTCGAGCGCCGAATCGAGCGTGGCGTCGGCCGGCACGACCCGCGTCACCAGCCCGAGCCGCTCCGCCTCCACGGCCCCGATCGACCGTCCCGTCAGGATCAGCTCCATCGCGCGAGCCGAGCCGATGGCCCGCGTCAGCCGCTGCGTCCCGCCGGCTCCGGGCATGACCCCGATCGCGATCTCGGGCTGCCCGAACGTCGCGTCGTCGCCGGCCACGATCATGTCGCAGGCCATCGCGAGCTCGCAGCCGCCACCGAGGGCGAACCCGCGCACGGCCGCGATCAGCGGCGTCCGGACCGCGGAAATCCGGTCCCAGACCTCGAAGCGCCGCCCCTCGGCAAGGGACGTGGACGTCTGCGTCGCCAGCTCCTTGATGTCCGCCCCGGCCGCGAAGGCGCGGGTCCCCGCGCCGGTCAGGACGATCGCGCGGCACGCCGGATCGCCGTCGAGGGCGTCGAGGGCGTCCGCCAGCGCGTCGAGGAGGTCGAACGAGAGCGCGTTCAGCACCTCGCGCCGGTCGATGGTCACGAGGGCGACGCCCGCGACGACATCGTCGGGTGCCGCCGACGCGGGCGCCGGCGCCGGGAACGCGACGCCGACCGGCGTCGCGGCGCTGATCGCGGCAGGGGGGTGCGTCACTCGGCTCCTTCGCTCGGCGTGGTGACAGTATCCACGCCCGGGGAAGCCGCCTCGTCGAGTTCGGGTGCATCCTCGAGCACCAGGAGCGTGGTCAGGCCCGGGCGCGATGGCCCGCAGGTTCCGCCCGGCCGCACGCATCGCGTCCGAGGCCAGGCCCGCGTCCATCGCCGCACGGTCGTCGAAGTCCATCGCGGTGACGAGGACGAGGTCGGTCTCGGCGCCGAGCGCCTCGATCACGCGCCGGACCCGCGTGCGCGCGAAGTCCCGGCGTCGCCGCGACCAGCGGCAGGTGCTCGGCGGCGTAGCGGCGTTCGAGCTCGGCGAGGGCCTCGGGGCCGCCGTCGGGACGGCGGAACACGGCCAGCAGGGTCGTCATGGGACGGTCTCCTCTCGATAGAGCGCGTCGAGGGCGGCGGCCAGGACCTCGGGCTGCTCCCGCGGGAGCTCGTGGCCGCAGTCGGGAGCGACGAGGAGCCGGGAGTCCGGCAGCTCGCGCGCGAGCGCCCAGGCGTGTCCGACGGGGACGAACGGGTCGCGATCGCCGCACGCGATCAAGGTCGGCACGCCGATCGCGTGGATGGCGGCCGCGGTCAGCGAGCGCCTGCTCCGCGACATCGTCGGCGATCGCCGGCAGCAGTCGGCGCCAGGCGCCGGGTCCCTGGACCGGGTCGTGGAGCGCGTCGAGCCGGCGCGCCCACGCCGGGTCGTCGCGCTCGATGCGCTCGGGGTCCAGTGCGTGCCGCGCGACGCGTGCCCGCGGCTCGCGGTCGGGGCTGATCCCGATGACGACGAGCGTCCGGAGCCGGTCGGCGTGCGCCGCGGCGAGGTTGAGCGCCGTCGTCGCCCCCATCGAGAAGCCCAGCAGATGGAAGGTCGGCAGCGCCAGGGCGTCCGCGAGGCCGATCACGTCCGCGATGAGGTCGGCCGTGGTGAAGCCGTCCGCCGCATCCCAGCGGGTCGACCCGTGGCCGCGCGCGTCCGCCCGGACCACGCGGAACCGCGACGACAGCGCGTCCACCGTGGGACCGAGGCTGACCGCGCCGGCGGCGCCGGCCTCGTGGAGCACGATGAGCGGCGGCCCGTCACCCTCGGCCGCATAGGCGACCTGCAGACCGTTCGCCTCGACCATCGGCATCGTGCCGCGATGCTACCGCCCGGGCGGATCGCCCACCGCCCGTATCCTCCGCGGGTGGATCGCCCCATCGACGCCGGCCGCGCAACACTTCCCGAGGTTGGCCGTCCTGTTGGCGTGAACGACTCGGACCATGACGCGGTGACGGCCACGCTTCCCGTCGGCCGCGTCGATCCCAGGCCCCGCGACGAGACCGAACGCGTCCGACGAACGACCCTCGAGGTCTACGACCGCTACCACCGCGATCTCGCGACGTTCGTCCGGGCGATCGAGCGCGACCCGGAGGCGGCCGAGGACATCGTGTCCGACACCTTCGTCCGGCTCATCGACGAGCTGCGCAAGGGCCGGACGGTCGACCAGCCGCGGGCCTGGCTCCATCGGGTCGCGGCCAACCTCGTCATCGACGGCGGCCGGCGCCGCTCGGTCGCGACCCGGTTCCTCGGGCGGCTCGTCGACCACCGGACCGCGCCGTCACCGGACGAGACGATCCTCCGCGGCGAGACCCGTCGCGAGGTGGGCGACGCCCTCGCCGAGCTCCCGGTCGACGACCGGACCGCCCTGATGCTCGCCGCCCACGGGTTCAGCGGCCGCGAGATCGCCGCCGCGCTGGGCCGCAGCGAGCTCGCCACCCGCTCCCTCATCTGCCGGGCGCGGATCCGGCTGCGCGAACGACTCGAGTCGGAGGCCCGGCCATGACCGTCGAGACCAGGATCCTGGACCACGCCGAGGCGCGACGACTCGCGGCCCTGGCGGTCGACGGCGCGCTGGACGCTCCGGACCGATCGGCGCTGGACGCGCACCTCGCCGCATGCCCGGCCTGCCGGGCGGTGGCCGACGCGATGGGCCGCGACGCCGAGGCGCTCCGTGCCATGGATCTCGGGCCGGTGCCGGTCGCCGTCCGCGCGAACGTCGCCATCGCGGCGGAGCATCGCGGGCGCGGCGGCTCCATCGGCCGCTGGGGCGTGATCGTGGCGGTCGGCGCCCTGCTCATCGCCGGGATCGGTGGTGGCGTCGTCGGCGGGAGCGCAGGTCGCGCGGGCGCCACGCCCGGACCGACGGGCGCGGCCGCGCCGGCGAACGCGATCCCGGCCCAGATCAACTGGAAGTCCGATGTCGCGCTCCTGACGGCCCAGGGGTTCAGCGTGCAGGCGGGCGACAAGACCTTCTCTGGACGGGCGCCTGCGCAGGTCCAGTCGGATCCGGGGAACGCCACGTACCGGACCCTCGAGGCGACCTGGAACGAGCAGGGCGTCCAGATGCGGGTCAACCTCTACTTCTCGGGCGACGCGACGTCGTGGTGGGTCAGCGAGATCCGCGCCTACGACGGCAAGGCCATGCCGAAGGCCGAATGGATGACCGCCATCGGCAAGTGGTTCCAGTCGCCGATCGGGCAGCCGTGGACGGGCGACATCGATGTGCCGCTGAAGGGCGTCGGCATCGGCGGCAGCCTCCATCTCGCCGGCGCGACGGTCGCCACCCACGCGGTGGACAACGTCACCGAGCCACTCGGCGGCGGCAAGGCTCTGGGGCCGAATGACCGGCCGTTCGACGCCGGCGGCCAGCTGCACTGCACGGGGATCCTCCAGATGGCGCCGGCCGATGCGGAAGGGGCGCTGCTGTCGCTCGGGTACCGCCTGAGCTGGCGCCGTGTCACCACCACCGGCCCGAACACCGGCTACGCCGAGGCCCTCGCCCATGCGCCCGACGGCGTGATCATCGAGGAGCCGGCGCCGGGATCCCAGGGGGAGATGATCATGTTCGTGGCGCCGTTCGGCGACCCGAAGGCAAGGCCGATCTCCTACCCGTCGGACTGCCCGGGCGCGGACCCGAACCAGACGCCCCCGGCGTCGAAGCCCTAGGCCGCGCCGGCGCGAAACCCGGAGCTCGATTCAGCTGGCCGGGCGGCAGATCCCTGGTCGCTCTCCGTCGGCAGTCGGTTTGCCCTCGAGCGCTATGGACCCAGCGATCCAGCGCGGCGATGTCGGCACCCCGCCCGAGGATGCCGATGTAGATCGGTCCGCAGGTGACGCGGACGTTCGCGCTGCCGTTCTCGTCGAGGAAGCAGCCGACCCGGCCGCCGACGCTGCCGTCCGATCTCTTCCATGGCGCGTCCCCGGCCTTCCCGGCAGCGCAGTCGCCACTCCCCTTGCGCCACGTGATACAAGGCCATGCGGGCGAGATACATGACCGTCGCCGACTTGGCGTCCGCGAAGCTGTACGCGCCGACCCGCGCCACGTTGACGGTGGCGACGGTGCACTCCACGCCGGCGATGGCCTTGACGACGACCGTGGCCGCCGGAAGCTTCTCCCTTCGAGGGACGCAGGTGTGCGGCCACGTCATCCCGCAGATACCCCGCGGTGACCATTCGGCCGCGGACATGCTCGGGGACGGGGGCGATAGCGCCGGACTCGACGATCCACGGTGAGCCGTCGTGATCGGCGGCGGCGACCCAACCGTGATGCGGCCAGCCGATCGCCTGGACGAGGTACCAGTCGTAGTCGTCCGCGGTCACTGGCCCGTCGAGGATCTGCAGCTTCGTTCCTTGCCCGAGCAGCGGGTTCGAGCTTGGCGGAGGTCGCGTCGTCGACCGTCGGCGCGGTCCGGACGCGGAGCCCGTCGACGACGATCTCGACGACCGTGTCCGCCGCGAACGTCCCGGGCCGTGGGACGTGCGCTGGGTATCGGGCTCGGAGTGGCGGTCGTGACGCGGACGGCGACCGGCGACGGGGATCGGTGTCGCCACCACCGGCTCGCCGTCGAGACCGGCGGCACGACGCTCAGGTTCGGGTCCTCCTGGCGTCGCAGCAGCTCGGCACCGACCGCGAGCGCCCCGAGGGCCAGCAGCGTGAGCATGGCGGCGATCGCGACGAGCCGCAGGCTGGACACCTGACGGGTCCCGCCACGCCCGATGCGCTGCACGATCCGGTCGGCCCTGGCCTGGCTCAGCGAGTGGCGCGGGAGCTGGGCGATCGCCCGCTGGTCGGCCTGCAGGCCGGCCACGCGACGGGCGCATGCGATGCAGTCGCGCAGGTGCCCGCTCAGCGTCTCGTGCTCGGCGGGGCTCAGCTCGAAGTCGATCGCCGACGCGGCCAGCTCGAGGATCTCGTCGTGGTTCGACGTCATCGGGCGTCCCCCCGACGTTCCAGCTCGAGGCGGGCCTTGACCCGGGCGCGGGACAGCATCGTGCGAGTCGCGCCGCTGCTCCGCCCGATCGCCTGGGCGATCTCGTCGCCGCTGAAGCCTTGCGCGGAGAGCAGCAGGGCCGTCCGGTCGTCGATGGGGAGACCGGCCAGGACCGCTTCCAGCGAGGCCGTCTGCTCGCGGCCGAGGAATTCGGCTTCCGGGGACTCGACATCGGATCCGCCCACCCGGCCGTAGCGGCTCATCCAGTCGAGGACCGTCCGCCCGCGCCGGCCGCGACTGATGGCAAGGTTCGACGCGACGCGGTACAGCCACGCCCGCACGTTGTCAGGCGTCCTGCCCGCCTCGACCTCCTTGAACAGCCGCAGGAACGACTCCTGCATCAGGTCCTCGGCGGCGCCAGCGTCGCGCGTCGACCGGATGAGGTGGCTGTAGATCTCGGTGGCGTACTGCTCGAACGCAGCCGTCACCATCGCCGCCTGGCCGCGAGGGCTCGCCGTCGAAACCCCTTCGACGTCGACTGGGCTCGGCTTCATCGGATCCGGCACCCGATAACGGGATCGGAGGACGCGCGGTGATGGGATCTCGCCTGAGGATACGCCTGCGCTGTCAGAGAACATCTCGGGATGAAACGCCCGACCCCGGCGGATGTTTCATCGCGCCGCCCGGACCCGATCGGCTGCTACGATCGCGTCGATGAGCGACGAGGCAGGCAAGGGCGGATCGGCCACCCGCATCGAGCGCGACTCGATGGGCGAGATGGCCGTCCCGGCCGATGCCTTGTACGGCGCCTCCACCCAGCGAGCGGTGCTCAACTTCCCGATCTCCGGGGAGCGGTTCCCGCGGCGGTTCATCCGGGCGCTGGCCCTTGTCAAGCTGGCCGCGGCCGAGACGAACGGGGCGCTCGGCCTGCTCGATGCGGACGTGGCGGACGCGATCGCCGCGGCGGCCCGGGACGTCGCCGACGGCGGATACGACGACCAGTTCCCCATCGACATCTACCAGACCGGCTCGGGCACCTCGACCAACACCAACATGAACGAGGTCGTCGCCCACCTCGCGGCGGCGAGGCTCGGCGACGGACGCAAGGTCCACCCCAACGACGACGTCAACCGCTGCCAGAGCTCGAACGACACGATCCCGACCGCGCTCCAGCTGTCGGCGGCGATGGCGATCGAGGAAGCGCTGCTGCCCGGCCTCGAACGCCTCCACACGGCGCTGGTCGCGAAGGAGCAGGAGCTCTGGCCGGTGGTCAAGACCGGTCGGACCCATCTCCAGGACGCGACGCCGATCCGCCTCGGGCAGGAGTTCCGGGGCTACGCCGGCCAGGTCGAGGAGTCGCTCCGGCGGGCCAAGGCCGCGCAGGCCGAACTGCTGTCGGTGCCGTTGGGCGGGACCGCGGTCGGGACCGGCATCAATGCCCACCCCGAGTACGCGTTGCGCGCGTGCGCGCGGCTGTCGACCCTGACCGGGCTCGACGTGCGCGAGACCACGAACCACTTCCACGCCCAGTCGACGCTGGATGCGGCCATCGCCGCGCACGGCGCGATCCGGACGATCGCGCTGAGCCTGTGGAAGATCGCCAGCGACGTCCGGCTGATGGGGATGGGCCCGCGCGCGGGCATCGCCGAGGTGGCCCTGCCCGAGACCCAGCCGGGATCGTCGATCATGCCGGGCAAGGTGAACCCGGTGATCGTCGAGTCGCTGACGATGGTGGTCGCGCGGGTCGTCGGCAACGACGCGACCGTGGCCTTCGCGCAGACCGGGTCGTTCCTCGAGCTCAACGTGATGCTGCCCGTGACGGCCGTGGCGATGCTCGAGTCGGTCGACCTCCTCGGTGCCGCGGCGGCCAACTTCAGCGAGCGCTGCATCGAAGGGCCTGACCGCGACGGCGCGGGGCCCGCAGCTGGTCGAGCAGGGCCTGATGCTCGCGACAGCGCTGGCGCCGGTGATCGGCTACGACGACGCCGCGACGCTGGCCAAGGAGGCCCTCAAGAGCGGCCGCACCATCCGCGAGCTGGCGCTCGAGCGCGGGATGGACGCGGCCGAGGTGGACCGCCTGCTCGATCCCGCCGCGATGACCGAGCCCGGCCTCGGCGGCGGCCCGGCTGGCGGCTGACCCGAGCCCCTTGCGGGGTGGCCCCCAGCGACTACGATGCGCGCGATGAGCGAGTCGCCCACCCTCGAGACCCTGCGGACCTGGCGACCGGAGGCGTACGGCCGGAACGGGACGAAGACGGTCGCGAACCCGATCGTGGAGCCGCTCTGGATCGGGCTGCGCGTGCTCGCCGGACTCGACCGCCGCGGCGGCGACGGCACGGCTGGGACGATCGGGATCGTGGACGAGGACGGCGATCCCATCCTGGACCGGCCCGCCATCGAGGCCGCCCTCGCGGTCGCGGCACGCACGGAGAGCGTCATCGTCGACGGCTACCTCACCAAGCAGGTCGCCAGCGACGGGACCGGGCTCTATGTCGGGCCCGAGAAGATCACGTTCGACCTCGGGGCGCGGATGACGCAGTTCTTCGTCGGCGGCCGGATCGCCAACACCGCCGAACAGGCCGCGGTGCGGCGGCAGCTCGACCAGGCGTCGTCCTTCGGGCCGGGCGACCACGTGAGCCTGGTCGTCGTCGACGTGCTCTGGCTGGACGGCGAGTCGCTGCTGGACGTGCCGCTGCTCGAGCGGAAACGGCAGCTCGAGTCGGTCATCGAGGAGTCGGAGCTGGTCCGCGTCGGGGCGTACGTCCTCCCGCCGATCGAGACATGGATCGGGTCGTGGCGGGCGGTCGGCTTCCGCGACCTGAGCTTCCGCGGCGCCAACAGCCGATACCGGCCCGGCGCGGTCGGCGAGGACTGGGCGACGGTGGCGATCCCGCGCCGATAGGGGGCGCCAGATATGCACGATCGGCGCCGGGGGGAACCTCCGATTGGCGTATGCACGTCGGCTGCATACCCGGGACGATCGAGCGCGCGCCAGCCTCGCGTCGGCGCTTGCTGATCGGTTCGGAGCCGCTCGCGCTTCGATATGCATCCGAGGTGCATCAAGGATTCGCAGGACATCTCCCGCGAGAAACATGCATACATCTGGAAGGGCGATGGCGCCGCCGGCCGCCTGCATGGCACGCCCCCCACCATGATGGTACGGTGGGCTCGTGCCCCAAACCGCCCTGACGCCGGCCATCCGCGACGAGATCGCGCGTCTTGGCCGGGCCGACATCATGGTCGGGATCCCGAGCTTCAAGAACGCCGCCACGATCGGCTACGTGGTCCGCGCCGCGCAGGCCGGACTCGTCCAGTACTTCCCGGACCTGCACCCGGTCGTCGTCAACTCGGACGCGGGCTCCCCGGACGGCACGGGCCGCGTCGTCGTCGAGACGGAGCCGCCGGACTACGTCGAGCAGATCCTCCTCGTCCGCCCGAACCAGCGCCTCGAGCGTGTGAGCCTGACCTACCCAGAGATCGACGGCGTCGGCGGCAAGGGCGCCGCCCTGCGCACGATCTTCGAGATCGCCGCGGCCCTCGAGGTCCAGGCGCTCGTCGTGGTCGACTCGGACCTGCGGAGCATCGTCCCGGAGTGGATCGAGCTCCTCGCCGGCCCGATCCTCAAGGGCGGCTATGACTTCGTCGCCCCGCTCTACGCCCGCTACAAGTACGACGGCACGATCACCAACACCGTCACGTACCCGCTGACCCGGGCGCTCTACGGCCACCGCATCCGCCAGCCGATCGGCGGCGACTTCGGCGTCTCGGGCGACCTCGTCCGCTACTACCTCGAGCTGGACGACTGGACGTCCGACATCAGCAAGTTCGGGATCGACATCTGGATGACGACCTCGGCGCTGGCCGGCGGGTTCGCGGTCTGCCAGACCCGGCTCGGCGCGAAGATCCACGACCCGAAGGACCCCGGCGCCGACCTCGGCCCGATGTTCCGCCAGGTCGTCGGCACGATCCTGCGGCTGGCCGACCGCTACGCGGACCACTGGCTGCCCATCCACGGCAGCCACGACGTCCCCGCCTACGGCTTCGAGCGGATCATCGACCCGCCGCCGCTCGAGGTGAACACGCTCCGCCTCCTGTCCGAGTTCCACGCCGGCTCGCTGACCCTCGCCGACTCGTGGCGGCACATGCTCGCGCCGGCCACCGCCCAGACCGTGCTGACGCTCGCCAGCGAGGCCGGCACGCTCGCGGACCAGGCCCGTTCGAAGCTGGGGATCGGCGGGGACGTGTCGTCCACCTCGGCGACCACGCTCGAGATGGCCGAGGCCGTCTCTACGTTCCACTTCCCCGACGACCTGTGGGCGCGCGTGGTCTACGACCTGGTGGTCGCCGCCCGCATCTCGATCGAGGGGCCGGACCAGGGCGCCGCCGTCGAGGCGATGGTCGCCGCCCTCGTGCCCATCTACTTCGGGCGGGTCGGCTCGTTCGTCATCGAGAACCGCGCGGTCCCCACCGATGCCGCCGAGGACCGAGTCGAGCGCCAGGCGCGCGAGTTCGAGCTGTTGAAGCCGTACCTGATCGAGCGCTGGGAGGCGGCGGGCGCCGACCTCCCCGAGGCATCGCGGTGACCGCCAAGCCGCCCCTCCCGGGTCGCATCCTCATCCCGGTCGCCAACCCGATGACCGCGGAAGAGCTCATCCGTCTCGGGGCCGCGATGCTCGACCCGAAGCACGGCGAGCTCTCCGCGCTCGGGATCGTGGAGGTGCCCGAGGGCATGCCGCTCTCGGAGGGCGCGACCCGCGCCCGCCACGCCCGTCGGCTGCTCCAGCGCGTCCTGGACTACGCCCCCGACGGGACGACGATCCACCCGATCGTGCGCATCGGCCGCCACGCGGCTGAGGGCATCGTCGAGGCGTCGGCCGAACAGGAGGCCGACCTGATCATCTTCGGCTGGGGCGGCCGGACCGGGAACCATCGCGAGGGCAACGGGTCGGTCGTCTCGCCGACCATCGACGAGGTGGTCCGCGACGCCCCCTGCGACATCGCGGTCGTCAAGCAGCGCGGCTCGAAGGAGATCAAGCGCATCCTCGTGCCGGTCCGCGGCGGACCGCACGCGGAGCTCGCGATCCGCTACGCCGACGCCATCGGCCGCTATCACGACGCGACGGTCGTGGTCCTCCACCTCGTCCCGCCCGGGATCACGCTGGCGGTCCGCGCCCAGGCCGAGCGGGCGCTCGCGGCCTTCGTCAAGCAGCACCTCCACGGCCGTGGCGAGGCCCTCCTGCGCGAGGCGCCGAACGTCCGCAACGCCATCCTGCGCGAGGCCGAGAAGTCGGACCTCGTGGTCATGGGCGCGTCGGCAAACCCCGGCGGCACGGGCGCAGAGAGCCATCTCTTCGGGGCGCTGCCGGAGTCGATCGCGCTGCGTGCGCGGCCCTCGGTCGTCGTCGTGCGCACCCGCGAGGCCATCGGCCGGACGACGTTCGAACAGCTCGCGTCCCGGGCCGAGACGCTCGCCGCGGCGGACCGTGCCGCCGAGGAGGCCCGTGCCGTCCCTGCCCGCGTCGAGCGCTGGTTCGGCGAATCCAACTTCCACCACGCCGAGTTCGCGGACCTGCGGCGCCTCGTGACCCTCAAGGAGAAGCAGGGGCTGACCATCAGCCTGGTGCTGCCGACCCTCGACGAGGAGGAGACGATCGGCCCGATCGTGCGCAAGGCGATGCGCGAGCTGGTCGGCCGGGTGCCACTGCTCGACGAGGTGCTCGTCATCGACTCCGCGTCGACCGACCGCACCCGGGAGATCGCCGAGTCCGAGGGCGCCCGCGTCGTCCAGCATCCGGACGTGCTGACCCGCTACGGCTCGTTCCGCGGCAAGGGCGAGGCGCTCTGGAAGTCGCTGTACGAGACCAGCGGCGACATCGTGGTCTGGGCCGACACCGACGTCCGGAACTGGCATCCGCGGATGGTCTACGGGACGCTCGGGCCGCTGCTCCACGAGCCGCGCCTGCAGTACGTGAAGGGCTATTACCAGCGCCCGATCGTCGAGGGCGGCGTGCTCAAGGAGGGCGGCGGCGGGCGCGTCACGGAGCTCGTCGCGCGGCCGCTGATCAACCTCTTCTACCCGGAGCTCTCGGGGATGATCCAGCCGCTGAGCGGCGAGTATGCCGGCCGGCGCTCGCTGCTCGAAACGATCCCGTTCTTCACGGGCTACGCGGTCGAGATCGGCCACCTGATCGACACGACGGAGCGCCTCGGCATCGAAGGGCTCGGGCAGGTGGACCTCGAGCGGCGCGTCCATCGGAACCAGGAGCTCGAGGGACTCAGCCGCATGTCGTTCGTGATCCTGCAGGCCGTGATGAAGCGGCTCGAGGAGCGCCGCAAGGCGCGGCTGTTCGCGGAGATGGGCTCGACGATGAAGCTGCCGCGGTCCGGCCACGGCCGGCTGTCGCTCGAGGTCATCGAGCTCGCCGACCAGGAGCGACCGCCGATGATCCGCATCCCGGAATACCTGGAGCGCCGCCAGTCGCGATGAGCGTGGTCGCGCTGACGGCGGACGAGTACGAGGCCGCGATCCCCGGGCTCGCGGCCCTGGTGGTCGATGCGGTCGAGGGCGGCGCCGGCGTCAATTTCCTCGCCGGCGTGACCGACGAGGAGGCCATGGCCTGGTGGCGAGACCGGCTCGACGCCGTCCACGACGGGACGATCAGCACGTTCATCGCCCGCGACGACGACGGGCGCATCATCGGATCGACGATCCTCATCCGCTCGACCAACCAGAACTCGCCCCACCGCGCCGAGATCGGCAAGGTCATGGTCCTCCGCTCGGCGCGCCGGCGAGGCGTGGCCCGGGCCCTGATGGCGGCCGCGGAGGCGACGGCCCGGACGGAGGGTCGGTGGCTCCTGCTCCTCGACACGCAGGCCGGCAGCGACGCCGAGGCGATGTATCGCGCGCTCGGCTGGCAGGCCTTCGGTGTCGTGCCGAACCACGCGATGATCCCCGACGGCACGCTGTCGTCGACGACCTACTTCTGGAAGGACCTGCGGTGAGCGGGGACGCCGGCGGCGCGCCTCCGCGCCTCACGGTCCTCATCGCGCCCGATTCGTTCAAGGGCTCGCTGACGTCGGTCGAGGTCGCGCGGGCGCTGGCCGACGGCTGGGCCCGCGCGCGACCCGATGACGAGATCGTCCTGTCGCCGCTGGCCGACGGCGGGGAGGGCACGCTGGCCGCGGTCGAGGCCGCCGGCGGCTGGTCGTGGCGGACCAGCACGGTCCACGACCCGCTCGGCCGTCCGGTCGACGCCCGCTGGCTCTGGCGAGATGTCGCGGGAGGGGCGATGGCCTACATCGAGATGGCCCAGGGGTCGGGTCTCTCGCTGGTGGCTCCCGCCGAGCGCGACCCCATCGCGGCGACCAGCATCGGGACCGGCGAGCTGATCGCGGCCGCCGCGACGGCGGGGGCCACGCACATCACGCTCGGTATCGGTGGCAGCGCCACCACGGACGGCGGGCGAGGACTCATCGCCGGGCTGGGCGACACGAGCGAGGTCGAGCTCGACGTCGCCTGCGACGTGTCCAACCCGCTGCTCGGACCCGACGGCGCGGCCGCCGTCTACGGTCCCCAGAAGGGCGCGACAGCCACCCAGGTCATCGAGCTGGACGCGCGCAATGCGGCGTGGGCCGATGAGCTCGAGCGGACGACCGGTCGCCGTGTCCGCGACATCCCGGGTGCCGGCGCGGCGGGTGGGGTCGGATTCGGGCTCCTCGCGATCCAGGACCGGTTCACGTCGTTCGCCCTGCGCCCCGGCGTCGACCTCGTGATGGAGGCGACCGATTTCGACGCCAAGCTCGCGCGTGCGGACCTCGTGATCACCGGCGAGGGCCGCATCGACGCCCAGACCGCCTTCGGCAAGACCGCGCTCGGCGTCGCGAAGCGGGCCCAGGCCGCCGGCGTCCGGTGCATCGCGGTCGGCGGCGGCGTGGAACCCGAGGGCATCGAAGCCCTGGCCGCCGTGGGTGCGACGGCCGTGCCGATCTCGGACCCGCCACTCCCGGTCGAGGCGTCCATCGCCGCTGGCGCCGCCCCGGTCGTGGCCTGTGGCGAACGCCTCGCGCGCCTCGTCACCTCTGAGGCGCTGGCATGACCACGCCGCCGCCAGCCAACCCGAAGCCGAGGCCCAAGCCCCGGCCGAAGAAGCGCAAGTTCTCGGATCCCGCGCGCACGTACGCGAAGCGCCTCGAGCGCTTGAGGCCCGGGCTGATCCCCTTCGTCCTCGACGCCCTCGCCGAGCGCTACGGCCGAGAGCCGTGGGCGCGCCGGCTCGACCCGACCAGCGAGCTCATCCTGACGATCCTCACCCAGAACAGCGCCGACACCAATGCCGAGATCGCGTTCCAGCTCCTGCGCGAGGCCTACCCGTCCGGGCTGGCGCCGGCGGTCCACGTGCCCGGCATCGGCTGGGGCGGGGTCGGCCTGCCGGTCGGCGCGCCACCGGACTGGGCCGCGGTCGAGGTCGCGCCGATCCCCGAGCTGACCGATGTCATCCGGCCCGGCGGCCTCGCCAACCAGAAGGCGCCGCGGCTGCAGTCCACCCTCCGCCACATCCGCGAGCAGCGCGGCGACTACTCCCTGGAGTTCCTGGGCGACATGGCCCCGCTCGACGCCCGGGCGTGGCTCACCCAGATCGACGGCATCGGCAAGAAGACCGCGTCGGTGCTGCTGATGTTCTCGTTCGGCATGCCGCTGATGCCGGTCGACCGCCATGTCGAGCGGGTCTCGAAGCGCGTCGGGCTGATCCCGGCGAAGACCACCGCGGACGACGCCCACGACCTCTTCCTCGCGATGCTCGAGCCGGCCCAGATGTACGAGGCGCACGTCAACCTCATCCATCACGGCCGCGTCGTGTGCCACGCCCAGCGCCCCGCCCACGAGCTGTGCCCGCTCCGCGACCGCTGCCGCTTCGTCGACCCGAAGGCGCCCTGACCCCGCGGCCGACCCGGTACTTCCGGCGCGATTCGCGACCTCCCCGTATCATCCCGATTCGCCCCGGACTACCGCCCACCGCACCGTGCCGTGGTGCGCCCGACCACCGATTTCGACGATTCGGGCCCTACGTCCGTAAGGTCTCAGGCAAGGTTCGTGTGCGGTACTTGTGGGCCGCAAGACATAGGACTAAAGTCCGCCACCCGCGGACGCTTCGAAGGGGAGTCCCGACATCGACGCACCCGATCGAACGCACCCTGTCACGGGTGTCGCCGATCCGCTACCCAAGCCCTCGCGAACCCGCCGCCGCCGACGCTTCCGTCGGCAGGAAGGGCAGACCCTGGTCGAATTCGTCCTGGTCTTCCCGTTCTTCCTCGTGGTCCTGTTCGGGATCATCGAGTTCGCCTTCGCGCTGAACGCGGTCCTGTCCATCGACTTCGCCACCCGCGAGGCCGCCCTGACCGCCGCCGAAGCCGGCAGCGAGGGCGACGCGGACTGCTCCATCCTCCGCGCCGTCCAGCGCAGCGTCGCGGCCCCGGCCGACAACAACCGCATCACCGAGGTCCGGATCTTCAAGTCCAACGCCAGCGGCGATCCGCTCGGACCCGTGAACGTCTACGTCCGCGCCGGCTCGCCCATCTCGTGCCCGCTCGCCGACGGGACCCCGGCCACGCTCCCCTACCACCGGCTGTCGCACACCTACGACGACCGCTGCTCGATCCTCGCCGGCTGCGGCGGCTCCACCACGGTGGACACGATCGGCGTCCAGATGACGTACGTCTACGACTGGAAGACGCCGCTCCACACGCTCCTGCCGATGGCCGGGACCCGGCTACACGATGACCAAGGCGAACGCCATGCGCATGGAGCCGATCCTGTGACGCGCGACCGGCGCCGCAGCCGCGGCCAGGCGATGGTCGAGTACGCCATCTCGATCCCCGTCTTCCTGCTGATCCTGCTCGGCATGCTCGAGTTCGGGTTCGCGTTCTCGCATCACCTGACGATGGAGTACGCCACCCGCGAGGGCGCCCGTGCCGGTGCCGCGCTCGCGAACGGCTCGAACGAGTACCCCTGCGCCGTGGTCGACAACCAGGTCATCGCCGCGGTCCAGCGCGTCATCACCGCCAGCGGCTCGCAGGTCGACATCAACTCGATCACCCAGATCCGCATCTACAAGGCCAGCAACACCGACGGCCTCGAGCACCCCGGCGATCCCGTCAACGTGTGGACGCTCGGCAAGGGGCCGGTCGTCGACAACGCGGCGCTCAAGTTCAAGCTCCAGTCGTTCGGCTGGGATCCGTGCCAGCGCAAGAACGCGGCCAATCCGGATCACATCGGCGTCTCGATGAACTACGGCTACCACTACGTGACCCCGCTGGGCGGCCTCCTCGGCGCGACCGGCAACCCCGTCCTGCCCATGAGCGACCGAACCATCATGTCGCTGAACCCGGACTGAGAGAGCAGATCGACCGATGCCCACCACTGACAAGCCCGCGTACCAGCGCCAGCCGCGGCTGACCACCCCCGTCGAGGAGCCACGTCCTCGCCACGCCAAGTACGCGGACCCGGCGCGCGCCAAGCGACAGCGGAGCCGTGGCCAGGTGCTGGTCATCTTCGCGGGCGCGATCTTCCTGCTGATGATGATGGCGGCCGTCGTGGTCGACGTCTCGTGGTACTGGGTCAACTCCCTGCGCATCCAGCGCGCCGCCGACGCCGCGGCGCTCGCGGGCGCCGTCCAGCTGCCCAACGATCCGGGCACGGGCGTCAGCCTGGCGAGGCAGGAAGCGACCCGGAACGGCTACACCGAGATCCCGCTCCAGAACAACACCAAGGTCCGCCCCAAGCAGGACCCGAACAACCCGCGCCGCATGGACGTGACGATCTCGGCGGACGTCGGGACGTTCTTCATGCGCGTCATCGGCATCCCGACCATCCCGGCGACCCGGTCCGCCAAGGCCGAGTTCACGCTGCCGGTCCCGATGGGCAGCCCGCAGAACTACTACGGCGTCGGCATCCTCAACCTGCCGACGACCCACCAGGAGCAGCAGACGACGTTCGTCACGCGGGACACCGGATTCCAGGAACCGAACGCGGTCCTGCCGGGTGGGACCTGGACCCGTTCGACGCCGCGGACGATCACCCAGGTGATCCAGACGAACGACAACGAGTACGCGCAGGCGACCACAAATCTCCAGCGTCAGACGTGGACCAACTTCGGCTTCGTCGTTGCGCCGCCGGCCAACCCGAACACCTCGATCATCCCCGTCCCCGCGGGTAACCAGTCGATCACGATCGAGGGGATCGAAGTCGACTTGAACGATGCGTTCCTCTCGAGTTCATGCGGCACGTCGCACGTCCTGGTCGATCTCTCCAAGGACGGCACCAACTTCCTGACGGCACAGCAGACCGGAACGCTCGGAACGAGTGCCACGGGCGGTGACTACCCCTTCGGCGCGACCAACTCCACCGCCGCCTGGGGTGGCGGAACGTGGACTCGCAATGACCTGATCGATGGGAAGTTCTCCGTCCGCCTCACCTACGACAAGCAGTGCGCCCAGGCTCGGACGCTGAGCGTCGACCAGGTCACCGTCCGGGTCACCTATCGGATCTACACCACGAACACCATCACCATCACCGATCCGCCCTCGCCGCAGCCGGTGAAGGACCCGTACAACTCGGTCACGCTCGCCCCGCAGAACTTCTGGGGCGCCATGCAGAGCCAGGGCGCGCCGAGCGTCCAGGGCGACGCCTACATGACCGGCTACGCCACGCGGACCAGTGCGGTCAACCCGACCTACGATCCCGCCAAGTACTACAACTACGGCATCGACATGCCGTCGGGCGGCGGCGAAGTCTGGATCTTCGACCCGGGCTTCTGCGACACCTCGATCGATGGGACCACGAACCAGAACCAGGGGACCGGCGAGAACTGGACCGTCGGTGGCAGCAACGGCTACTCGTCGGCGCAGCCGGTGAGCGCCCAGTACGAGCTCTTCAAGGACGACGCCAACACGCCGTACGAGTACCCGGACGACACCTGGACGGCGTCGAGCGGCACGCAGTTCCGGCGCCTCAGCCTGGACGACCCGAACCTGGGCGGGAGCGGCGGCAACTCGAGCTGCGCGGGGCTGACCTGGCACAACAAGTGGTGGCAGCTCGCGTCGAACCTGCCGGCCGGCAAGTACCGCCTGCATACGACCTCGCGCATCTACACCGACAAGTTCGACAAGTCCCTCGACGGGTCGGACAACCAGCTCAGCACGACCGCCCTGAACGCGTTCGCCATCTGGACCAAGTCCAGCAGCGGCACGCCGCGGGTCTACGGCCTGGGCGCGATGGAGGCGTACTTCCCGCTCTCGGGCGGCAAGGTCTCGACCTTCTACCTGGCCCAGATCGAGGAAGTCCACGCCGGCAAGTGGATGGACATCGACCTCTGGGACCCGGGCGACACCGGAGCGCTGCCGGCGACGTTGCGGATCATGCAGCCGACGACGAACCCGGCCCAGCCGTACACGGCCGCCACCTTCTACTACCACTCGATCGCGGGGACCGTCATCCCCGCCAACTTCACCTGCGGGCCCGGCACGCCGGGCGGCTCCGGCCCGGCCACGCAGGTCACGACCAACACCGGCGGGAACTCGCTCTACAACGGCCAGTGGCTGCGGATCTGCATCCACCTGGATGACAACTACTCGGCGCCGATCCCGAAGGGCGAGACCGAGCCGGGCTGGTGGAAGATCCAGTACTCGATGGGCGGCAGCAGCAGCGACAATCCCGCCACGGACCTCACGACCTGGCAGGTCACCATCCGCGGCAACCCGGTCCACCTCGTCATCCCGTGATCAAGCGCTCTGGTGATGCCCGCGTGCACCACCAGATGGGCCCGCCGAGCGGACAACGCCGACGGGAAGGTCTACAGTCGAGGACGAACGCGCGCGCGTTCGTTTTCGACGTTCTCAGCCGATCGACCCAGCGCGAGGACCATCCGTGACCGAACAGGAACGACGTCGGCGGCACCGCGACCGACTCCGCATCGGGGCCATCGTGGCGTGCATCGCGATCGGGCTCGTGCCCGTCGTGGTCGTCTTCGCGGCGTCCCCGGAGCCCTCGGGCTCGTTCGATCCGGGCGCGTCGGCCTCGGCCGAAGCGTCGGCGTCGGCTGAGGCCACGGCGTCGGCTGAGGCCACGGCGTCGGCTGAGGCCACGACCCAGCCGTCCGAGTCCGCCTCGGCCCCCGCGCCCGCGGCGCCGTTGGCGCCCCAGGCCACCACGAAGCCCGACTCGTCCAAGCTCGACGGCTCGAAGGGCCAGCGCGGCGGGCTCGGGTTCGGCAGCGTCACGATCACCGGGATCGCCGGCTCGAAACTGAGCCTCGAGACCGAGGACGGCTGGACGCGGACCATCGTCGTCACCGCGGACACGAAGATCACCAAGGGCGGCAAGCCCGCGACCGTCAGCGACCTGGACCTCGGCGACAAGATCACGTTCCGCCAGACGCGCAACGATGACGGCACCTACACGATCACCGCGATCAACGTCCCGACGCCGAAGGCGGGCGGCAAGGTCACCGCGATCGGCTCGACCACGCTGACCGTGACGGCGGGCCGCGGCGGCACGACGCGGGTCATCACGGTCAACGGCTCCACGACGTACACATCCGGCAAGGACACGGCGGCCGCCAAGAGCGACATCGTCGTCGGCTCGCAGATCCTGGCCCTTGGGACCGTCAGCGGCGACACGTTCACGGCGACGTCCGTCCGGATCCTGCCGAGCGTCGTCGGTGGCGAGGTGACCGCCAAGACCTCGACGAGCCTCACGCTCAAGACCCGTGACGGGACGAGCGTGACCGTCCACATCGACAGTTCCACCAAGGTCTTCGTGTTCGGCAAGGGCAAGGACGCGACGATCGCGGACATCGCGGTCGGTGACAAGGTCATGGCCGGCGGCACGCTCAACGCCGACGGCTCGATCGATGCCGACATGGTCGGCGGCGGCAAGGGCATGGGCTTCGGCCGCGGCGGGGACAAGACCAAGCCAAGCGCCAGCCCGTCGGCACCGACCAGCTAGGGGTCAAGTCGGGGACCGCGGGAGCGAACGCCGCTCGAGTCACGCGGCCCATCACGGCGGCAAGTCCTCCGTCGGGACCATGGTTCACCCCACGTTCATAGGCGACCCGGTGACACCCTGATCCGGCGCTTCGGTGCCGGACCTGGCCGCATCGGCGAGGGCAGGTAGCCCCGCAAATGCATCCTCGGTGCTGGCCGTGGCAAACGGACGGACGCCGACCTGGGCCACGGCCAGACGGTCACTTGATCGTGGTGATCGGTCGGGCGATGCCCGGCGCGGCGAACCACGGGCAGGGACGGAACCGCTAGAGCAGGATCACCGACCACCCCCCTGGGTCCCGGCCATCGGCCAGCGCCGTCAAGGCCTCGCGGCCACGGATCGGAAAGACCTCGCGTACGACCGCGTCTCGTACTCGCGAAGGATCCGTCGGTTCGTGCGCGTGTCGCTGACGAGCAGGACGACCGTCCCGATCCCGGAGTCGCGGGCCTTCAACGACGTGCGGCGGATGAGCGCCTGAAGGTCCGACAGGCGGGTCTCGGCCTCGACGCCAGCGCGACGGACGGGTGGCCCGGATCGCGATCCCGACGGTCTGAGTCCGAGGATCTGCAGGTCCCAGGCTCGGCGGTCGCCCTCGATGGGGATCGGCAACCTCGGCACGGATCTGCGGCTCCCGTCGGCAGCCGTTCGACGAATCGTGCCGATGCAGGTCGAGATGCGCCTGTCGCGAACCGGCTGACCGTCGGGATAGAGACGGACACTCAGGTCCAGCCCGAGCACGGCCACGCGAGGGATCAGCTGATCGACGGACGGTCCGATCGCTGCGCCGTGCTCGATCCGACCGAGCTGCGCGTGCGACATCCCCGCGGCGTCCCGAGGTCGCGCTGGCTCAGACCCGCCATGACCCGGGCATCCCGCAGATGTCGTCCCGATCCGGACCCGACGGTCCGGGATGACCCTCTTCGCCCGGTCGGCTCGTCGGTCCTGTGTCGGCATCGATCGCAGCCTGGCGAGGCGAACCTCATCGGTCGCGTTCGGCGCGTATCGGACACTCGATCGGCGCGTATCGTGCTGACGGCGCGTGTCTGGCGCGCATCGGCCGCGCATCCGCGGCTTCGGCCAGCCGCCGCCGGACCGGGTCCCACCTCGCCCCAGCCATCCGTCCGGGGCCACGACGCGGCGCGACGGCCTACAATCCGGCCATGAGTTGGAACATGCCGATCGACGCCTTCGCGGGCGACGAGCCGCAGGGTCGCGAGGAGAAGATCGAGCTCGTCGGGACGCACCTTCGAGTGAAGGGCCTGATGTACCTCGGCCGGTTCGGGCGCCTGACCGACCTGATCAACGCGCAGAGCGGCTACATCCGCGTCCACGACGCCCGTCTGCTCCGCCGGAACGGCGACCCGACCACGCTCGTCCTCCCCGAGCTGATGATCGACAAGGACGAGATCTCGTTCATCGCCCAGGAGGACCCGGAAGCGCCGGCCGAGGCGTCCGGGCTCGCGGGCGCCGGCGGGATGAGCGATTTCGGCGAGGTCACCCTCACCCGCAAGCCCCGCCAGTTCGTGATGTTCACGCCGGGCCACACCGTCACGGGCGAGGCCTACGTCTACGGCGAGACGGACCTGGCCGGCTTCGTCGACACCAACGATCCGCGGTTCATCGCCTTGACCGACGTCACGACCCGTTCGCTGGCCGACCGCCGGATCATCAGCCACTACAAGTTCGTGCTGATCAACCGGACCCAGATGATCGCCGCGTCCGAGACGGGCCGCCAGGGCGACATCACCGCCGAGGACGTCCCGGACCTGTAGGCCCTCGCGCGCGCCGCCGGGGCTCGCGCGCCGGCGCGTCCCGGACATGCGAGGGCCCCGCGCACCGCGACGACCGCCCGCGGACCCCATCCGACCGCACCGCTCCGGGCGCGGACCGGTCCATCCGGTGCACCGACGCGACGAGGCTCGACCGCGCGATCCGTGGCCCGGCGCCCGCGGTCACCACTCCAAGGACGTGTTCGGTGCGCCCGGGCACGCGACCCGGAGGGGTCCGGTCGGGTCCGGTCGGCTGCGTCGTGGCCCGATGGTCCTGCCTCGCCATGACCCACAGGGCCCGTGGCCCCGACGCACCACCCGGGCCGCCGACGGCTCGGAGGACCGCGATGGAACCATGGAGCCATAGCCGTCCCGGTACGGCGCACCCGTACAATCCGCCCGATGCACCACCGCCGTCCGACCTGGTCGAGCTCCGCGCACCGGGCCCCGATCGCCATCCTGACCACGCTCGCCGTGCTCGCCGTCGCGCTCGCCGCGCTCGCGCCGGTCGTGCTCGCGCGCAGTCAGCAGGCGACCATCACCGACTCGGAGTACAAGCCCGACGACATCACGATCGGCGTGAACGAGGTCGTGACCTGGATCTCCGACAGTGACCTCGAGCACACGGTCACCGCCGACGACGGATCCTTCGACAGCGGCAAGATGGCCCGGGGCGAGGCGTTCGCGAACGTCTTCAGCAAGGCCGGGACGTACACCTACCACTGCGTCGTCTACGGCTTCACCGGGAAGATCACGGTCGAGGGCTCCGGTCCGACGCAGGCGCCGACTCGGGCGCCGACCCCGACCCCGCCGCAGGGCACGCTCCCGCCGAGCCTCGTGCCCGCGCAGACCCCGGCCGCCACGGCTGCCGGTGCCACGGCCGACGCCTCCGCGGCACCGGCCCCCGACGCGAGCCAGGGCGTGACGTTCACCCCGGCCGTGCTGATCGCAGCGATCGTCGTCGTGGTGCTGGCGGTCGTCCTGGTGCTGTTCGTCGTCCCGCGCCCGGGCGGCCGCGACGACGGGACGTCGAGCTAGGGGACTCGACCTCATCCATCGGGCGCTCTGTGGTTCGCCCCACGGGCATACGCGACGTGCTGACGCGGGCGATCGACACGCACATGTCGATCTGGTTCACCGTGGGAGAAGGAACGACATGTCGAGGCCCGTTGCGATCCGACATCCCCGGGTTCGATGCACCCCGAGATGCATCGATCGAGCGTTGACGGCGTTCACGCGGGCACGTATGCCCATGCGGTGAACCAAGGGCGGAGCGCGAAGCGGCGGCCCGCAGCCTGCGGCCGCCGCCACGGATCTGCGAGCCCCCGGTTCCCGGGCCCCAGGAACCGGGCTCCGGCCCCCGGCGAGGCCCTGCCCCCCGGCTAGTTCGTCACGTTGAACGTGGACGACACCACCTGCGGGAAGGGATGCGGCGCGCCCCCGCCGGTCGAGTCCACCGCCTTGAGCGTGTAGGACCCCGCAGCCGAGCTCGAGCCGCTGATCTTGAGGTCGCTGAAGGTGGCCACGCCGCCGGACATCGTCCGGGTCAGCGTGCCGGAGAGCGTCCCGCTGCCACCGCTCGCCTTCGAGACGGTGATCTGTGTGGAGCCGTCCGACACGACGTTCCCGTACGCGTCGAGCAACGAGACCTGGACGGCGTACATCGTCCGTCCGAGCCGGTTGGTGATCGGCTGGATCGACCAGGCGAGGTGGGTCGGGTTGGCGACCAGGAAGTCTTCCTGCTCGAACTCCTTGTTGCCCAGCTTGTGGTCGATCAGCCGAGCGGGCAGGTACGCGATCGGCACGCCGCTCGCGCAGACGACCGCGTCATACCGGACGCCCGACGGGAGCGTGTTCGCCGTCGAAGAACTCGGGGTCGTCTTGGTCTGGTAGATGAAGTAGAAGCCGTCGGCCTCGGTCGTCGCCTGGGCGACGAAGGCGGTCGAGGTGCACCGGTCCGAGGCCGGCGTCGGGGCGGTGTTGAAGAGCTTCACGGTCGCGCCGTCGATGCCGGTTCCGGACCCGTCGAGGACGAACCCGCCGATCGCGGTGAGCGGCTGGCCCGCGCCGACCAGACCGGCCGTCGAGCTCCCGACGTAGGTCTTGCCGGCCAGCGTCGAGATCGGGAAGTCCGGGTCGAGCGTGACCTGGGTCTGGGCCTTGAACGAGAAGCCGGCCCGGAAGAGCGACTGCGCGTTCGATGCCCAGCCGTCCGTCCCCTGCGGGGCGAAGGCGAAGTCGAGGTGGACGCGGGCCTTGCGGTGGCGCGGGATCTCGAGGCCCTCGATCTTGAGGCACTTGACGAGCGCGCCGCTCGACGGGGTGCCGACCGTCCACGCGACCGACGCCGCGAGGCAGTCGCCGTTCGCCGGGTTGGCCCAGCTGACGGTCATCGGCATGAGGTCGGAGCGGTCGTCCGGGTTGGCCCGGACCGGTCGCCAGCCGCTGAGGCGGAAGGCCGGGGTGCCGAGGTTGGTGTAGCCGGCGGCCGAGCCGGGGATCGGCGTGCCGACGTTGGTCGGCAGCGACGGCACCGTGACGATGACCGCCACCGACCCGCCGTTCCGGTCGCGGATCGAGACGCCGTTCTGGACGATGCTCGGGAGCGGCTTGCCGCGGACGTGCATCGTGACGCCGGTCTCGTTGCGCAGGTCCAGCTCGTAGTGGAACGAGCCGGGGTTCGTGGCGCGGAGCTCCTTGTTCGAGCCCGAGCCGTTGGCGAACAGGACATCGAAGCCGTCGATGCGCTGGAACTCGGCGTCCGTGGTGACCACGTCGGCCAGGAGCCCGCTGGTGACCGGGGTGACGGTCACGTTGACGGTCCCCGTAGCGCAGAGCGTCGGCGAGCCGTTGTCGCAGACCTGGTAGGTGAAGCTGTCCGTGCCGACGTAGTCCGTGGCCGGGGTGTACGTGACCGAGGTCGCGGTGAACGTCACCGTGCCGTTGGTCCCGTTGGTCTTGCCGGTGATCGTCAGCGTCTGGCCGGACTCGCCCGGGCCCGCGCTGTCGTTGCCGAGCGGGTTGATGGTGACCGCGGTGTTGACCGGCGTGGTCGCGGCTGTCGGTCCCGGCCGTCGGCGGGTCGTTGACCGCCGTGACCGTGATCGTGAAGGTCTGCGGGGCGCTCGTGTCGACACCACCGTTGGCCGTGCCGCCGTTGTCGTGGATGCGGACCGTGACGATCGCGCTGCCCGAGGCGTTGGCCGCCGGTGTGTACGTCAGCGCGCCGGCCGGGCTGATCGCCGGCTGGGCACTGAACAGGCCGTTGTTGTCGTTGCTGACCAGGAAGTCCACGACCTGGCCGGCCTCGTTCGATGGGCCGGCGCTGATCGCGGTGGCCCAGCCGGCGATACTCGCGGCGCCGGAGTCCTCGGCGACGGTCTGGTTGCCGCCCTTGGTGAACGACGGGGCGTCGTTCACGGCGGACACCGTGATCGTGAAGGTCTGGGTCGCGCTGGTGTCGATCCCGCCGTTGCTGGTCCCACCGTCGTCCTGGATCGAGACCGTGACGATCGCGGACCCTGACAGGTTCGCGGCCGGCGTGAAGGTCAGGACCCCGGCGGCGCTGACCGCCGGCTGGGCGCTGAACAGCGCGCTGTTGTCGTTGGTGACCGTGAAGCCGACCGTCTGGCCGGACTCGTTCGACGGGCCCTTGCTGATGGCCGTCGCCCAGCCGTTGACGGTCGCCGCGCCCGAGTCCTCGAACACGGTCTGGTCGGCACCCTTGGTGAACGACGGAGCGTCGTTGACCGGCTGGATGGTGATCGTGAAGGTCGTGTTCGCGCTGGCGTCGCTGCCGCCGTTGGCGGTGCCGCCGTCGTCGTGGATCCGGATCGTCACGGTGGACGAGCCGAACGCGTTGGCGGCCGGGGTGAAGGTGAGCTGACCCGTGGCGGAGACCGCCGGGCCGGCGCTGAAGAGCGTGCTGTTGGTGGCCGAGATGACGAAGTCGACCGTCTGACCGGACTCGTCGGCAGGGCCGGCGCTGATCGCCGTGGCCCAGCCCGAGACGGTCGCCGCGCCCGAGTCCTCGAGCACGGTCTGGTCGCCGCCCTTGGTGAACGACGGGGCGTCGTTGACGGCGCCGACCGTGATCGTGACGGTCACGGTGTTCGAGTCGTCGGTGGCGTCGTTCGCCTTGTAGGTGAACGAGTCGGCACCGTGGTAGTTCGCGGCCGGGTCGTAGGTGAACGAGCCGTTCGCCGCGAGGGCGAGGGTCCCGTGCGTGACATCGGTGACGAGGACCGCCGTGAGCGGGTCGCCGTCGGCGTCGGTGTCGTTCGCGAGGACGCCCGCGGCGGCATTGACGACCAGGTGGCCGTCCTCGCCGATCGAGTAGCCCTCGCCGGTCGCGACCGGCGGCTCGTTGGCCGACGTCACGGTGATCGTGAACATCTGCGGGCCGCTCATGTTGACGCCGCCGTTGCCCGTCCCGCCATCGTCATGGAGACGGGCCGTGACGGTCGCGACGCCATGGGCGCCGGAGGCCGGCGTGTAGGTGAGCTCGCCATCCGGCGAGATCGCCGGCTGGGCGCTGAACAGGCCGTTGTTCGTGTTGGAGAGCTGGAAGTCGAGGACCTGGCCGGACTCGTCGGAGGCGCCCTTGTAGATGCCGGTCGCCCAACCCGTGACGGTCTGGTCGCCGGAGTCCTGCGGGACGTTCTGGTCGGCACCCATCGTGAACGACGGGGCGTCGTTCACGGCGGTGACATCGATGGTCAGGGTGTTCGCGGACGGATCCGTGTCGACACCGAAGTTGAGCGTCCCGCCGTCGTCCTGGACCTGGAACTGGAAGCTGGCGTAGGCCGGGCCGTTCGCGTTCGGCGCCGGTGTGAAGACCAGGAAGCCGAGGCTGGCGACCGGGATGCTCATGGGCGCGACGACCGGGTTCCCGGACAGCGTCAGCGTCCCGTTCGCCGGCAGGCTCGTGATATGGACGTTCTTGAGGACGTTGCCGTCGATCGGATCGCTGAAGCCGAAGTCGGCCGCGACGAACGTATGGATCCCGTCCTCGAGGATCGTGACGGTCTTGTCCGTCCCGGACGGCGCGTCGTTGACCGACAGGATGTTGATCGTGAAGGTCTGCGTCGCGCTGGTGTCGATGCCGCCGTTCGCAGTGCCGCCGTCGTCATGGATGGAGACCGTGATGGTCGCCAGGCCATGCGCGTTCGCGGCGGGCGTGAAGGTCAGGTCGCCGGTCGGCGAGACCGCCGGCTGGCTGCTGAACAGGCTCGTGTCGTCGGCGCTGACGATGAAGTCGACCGCCTGGCCGGACTCGTTCGACGGGCCGGCACTGATGACGGTCGCCCAGCCGGGCTCGGTGTCCGCGGGGCCGTCCTCGTTGACCTGGAGGTTCGAAGCCCTTCGTGAACGACGGGACGTCGTTCACCGCGGTCACGTCGATGGTGATGGTGTTCGCGGACGGGTCGAGATCGACGCCGCCGTCGGCGGTGCCGCCGTCGTCCTGGACGGCGAACTGGAAGCTGGCGTAGGTCGCGCCGTTCGCATTCGGTGCCGGGGTGAAGACCAGGTCGCCGAGGCTCCCGGCGCTGATGAGCGTGTCGACCGCGACGGGGTTGCCGAGGAGGGTCAGCGAGCCGCTGGCCGGCAGGCTGGTGATCTTGACGTTCTGGAGGGCGTTGCCGTCGCTGTCGCTGAAGCCGAAGTCGGCCGCGACGAACGTGTGGATCCCGTCCTCGAGGATGGTCACCGTCTTGTCCGTGCCGGACGGCGCGTCGTTGACCGAGGTGACCGTGATGTTCACGACGCCAGTGCTCACGCACAGCGGGTCGGGGTTCCCGGCCGTCGTGCCGTCATCGCAGAGCTGGTAGGTGAACTGATCCGAGCCGTGGTAGTTCGCGGCCGGGGTGTAGGTGAACGTGCCGTCGCCGTTGTCGACCGCGGCGCCGTGGGCCGGCTGGCCCAGGATCGTGGCGGTCAGCTGCTGGCCGGACTCGTTCGGGCCGGCATCGTCGTTGCCGCGGACGTCACCCATGACGCTGCCGTCCTCGGGGAGCGTCCACGTGTCGGCGACGGCGTTCGGCGCGTCGTTGACCGTGGTGACCGTCACGCCGAGCGTGTTCGGGGTCGGGTCGACGTCATGGCCGCCGTTGTCGGTGCCGCCGTCGTCCTGGACCGCGAACCCGATCGTCGCGTAGCCCAGGCCGTAGGCGTTCGCCGCCGGCGTGAAGACCAGCTTGGCGGCCGTGATGTCCGTCACCGCGATGACATCGCCGGTCGTGACCGCGACACCGTCCAGCTTGAGCGAGCCGAAGCCCGCGATGGACGTGATCTTGACCGCGAGGAAGGCGTTGCCGTCGGTGTCGACGAAGCCGAAGTCGCCGACCGCGAAGGTGTGCGAGCCGTCCTCGGCGATCGTCACGGTGCCGTCGGTGCCCGTCGGGGCGTCGTTGATCGAGCCGACGTTGATCGACATGGTGTTGGCGCTCGGGTCGAGGTCGGCGCCGCCGTGGGCGGTGCCGCCGTCGTCCTGGACCTGGAAGGTGAACGTGGTGTACGGCTCGCCGAACGCGCCCGTGTCCGGGGTGAAGACGAGGAGGCCCTCATCGATGGAGACCTTGGCGATGACGTCCCCGGCCGAGATGACACCGCCGTCGAAGGACAGCTCGCCGTCGCCCGGCAGGGTCGTGACCTTGACGGCGGCGAAGTCGTTGCCATCCGGGTCGTTGAAGCCGAAGTCATCGGCCGTGAACACGTACGGCGTGCTCTCGTCGGTCTGGACGGTGTTGTCGGCACCCGACGGGGCGTCGTTGACCGAGCGGACCGTGATCGTGAAGGTCTGGGTCGCGCTGGTGTCGACGCCGCCGTTCGCGGTGCCACCGTTGTCCTTCACCGAGACGGTGACGGTCGCGGCGCCGTTGGCGTTCGCGGCCGGCGTGAAGGTCAGCGTGCCGTTCGGCGCGATCGCGGGCTGGCCGCTGAACAGGGCGTTGTCGTCATTCGTGACGGTGAAGGCGACGGTCTGACCGGACTCGTCCGACGGTCCGGTGCTGATGGACGTCGCGAAGCCGGTCACGGTCGCCGCGCCGGAATCCTCGTCGACCGTCTGGTCGCTGCCGACCGCGAACGACGGGACGTCGTTGACCGAGAGGACATCCATGGTGATGGAGTTCGGGGTCGGGTCGAGGTTCGCGCCGCCGTCGGCGAGGCTGCCGTCGTCCTGGACCTGGAAGTCGAAGCTGAAGACCGCGGAACCGTTGTCGTTCGCGGCCGGGATGTAGGCAAGCTTGCCGGCGACGATGTCGCCGATCGCGATCGTGTCGCCGTCACCAACGGCGGCGCCGTCGAGCTGCAACGAGCCGTTGCCCGACAGGTTCGTGACCTTGATGCCCGTGAACGTGTCGGCGGGCGCGTCCTTCGGGTCGCTGAAGCCGAAGTCGGCCGCGACGAAGACGTTGGCCGTGTCCTCGTTGGTCGTGATGGTCGCGTTGGCGCCGGCAGGGGCGTCGCTCACGGACGTCACGTCGAACGTGATGGTGTTCGCCGACGGATCGACATCGATGCCGCCGTTGGCGATGCCGCCGTCATCGCGGACCTGGAAGTCGAAGCTGGCGTAGCCCAGCCCGTTGGCGTCGGCGGCCGGCGTGAAGACGAGCTTGTGGATGTCGCCGACATCGACGACGAGGGGCAGCGCCGCCGGGGACCCGTCGAAGGTCAGCGTGCCGGCGGCCGGCAGGCTCGTGATCTGGACGCTGAGGAACGCGTTGCCGTCCGTGTCGCTGAAGCCGAAGTCGGCCGGCGCGAACGTGTGGCTCCCGTCCTCGAGGATCGTGATGGTCTTGTCGGTGCCGGAGGGCGCGTCGTTGACCGAGTCCACCTGGACGTCGACGGTCGCGCCGACCGTGGTGCACAGCGGGTCGGCGAGGCCGTCGGTCGTGCCGTTGTCGCAGAGCTTGTAGGTGAATCCGTCGAGGCCGTTGTAGTTCGCGTTCGGCGTGTAGGTGAAGGTGCCGTTGAGGTTCTCGACGACGTCACCGTGGGTCGGGTTCGTGAGGACCGTGGCGGTCAGCGTCTGGCCGCTCTCGTTCGGACCGGCGTTGTCGTTGGTGCGAACGTCGAAGGTCCGGCTGTCGTCCTCGTTCACGTTGATCGAGTCGCCGACGGCGACGGGCGTGTCGTTGACCTCGGTCACGGTGATCGACACGGTCACCTCGTTGCCGAGGTCGCCGATCGAGTCCTTCGCCTTGTAGGTGAACGAGTCCGGGCCGTTGTAGTTCGCGGCCGGGGTGTACGTGTAGGTGCCGTCGGCGGCCAGCACGAGCGTGCCGTGGGCGACGTCCGTGCCGAGCGCCGCGCTGAGCGGCGTGTTGTTCTCGTTCGGCGCACCGCCGTGCGAGTCGGAGTCGTTGCCCAGGACCGAGGTCCCGTGCAGCGTGCCGTCCTCGGCGACCGTGCCGCTATCCGCGGTGGCGACCGGCGCGTCATTGACCGAGTCGACCGTGATGGTGACCGTGGCCAGCGCGCTCAGACCGTTGAGCGAGTCCTTCGCGCGGTACGTGAACGAGTCGGTGCCGTTGTAGTCCGGCGCCGGGTCGTACGTGTAGGTGCCATCGGCGGCCAGCACGAGCGTGCCGTGAGTCGTGGTCGTGCCGAGGACCGCGGTGAGCGGGGTGTTGTTCTCGCTCGGTGCGCCGCCGTGCAGGTCGGAGTCGTTGGCCAGGACCGAGGTCCCGTTCAGGTGGCCGTCCTCGGCGACGCTCGCCGTGTCGTTGCCGGCGACCGGCACGTCGTTGACCGACGTGACGTGGATCGTGACGGTGGCCTCGAGGCTCTCGCCGGACTTGGCGTCCGTCGCGGTGTAGGTGAAGGAGTCGGTGCCGTTGAAGTCGGCATCCGGGACGTAGGTGAAGGTCCCGTCCGAGGCGAGGTGCAGCGTGCCGTGCAGGACGCCGGTCGCGACGGCCGCGGTCAGCGGCGTGTTGCCTTCGTTCGGCGCGCCGCCGTGCGAGTCGGAGTCGTTGGTCGAGGACCGAGGCGTCACCGCTGTCGAGGAGTGAGGCGGCCCCGCTGTCGAAGCTGCCATCCTCGGCGACCGTCGCGCTGTCATCGACCACGTCGGGCACGTCGTTGACCGACGTGACGGTGATCGAGAGGGTCGCGGTGTCGCACTTGAAATCGTCGGACCCGTTGGTCTTGCCGTTGTCGCAGACCTGGTAGATCAGCGAGTCGGAGCCGTTGAAGTCCGGGTCCGGCGTGTACTTGATGGTGCCGTCGCTGTTGACCGAGGCGCTGCCGTTGTCGGCGGCGTGTCGATGGTGACCGTCAGGGTCTGGGTGTTCTCGTTGATCGGCCCGGCGACGTCGCCGCTGAGCACGTCGATCGAGTCGTTGGCCGTGTCCTCGGACGTCGTGGCCGAGTCGTCATCCGCGATCGGGGCGTCATTGACGGCCGTGACCGTGATGGAGACCGTGGCCGGCGCGCTCATGCCGTCCAGCGCGTCCACGGCCATGTAGGTGAACGAATCCGGGCCGAAGTAGTCGGCGTCCGGGGTGTAGGTGAACGTGCCGGTGTCGTCCAGGACCACGGTGCCGTGCACCGCCTGGACGCCCAGGACGGCGGTCAGCGGGATGTTGTCCTCGTTCACGGCGCCGCCGTGGAGGTCGGAGTCGTTGTCCAGGACGGACGTCGAGCCGCTGTCATAGACATGGTCTTCGGCCACGGTCGCCGAGTCACCGAGCACGTCGGGGACGTCGTTGACCGAGTCGACGGTGACGTTGACGATCGCCACGACGGCCGAACAGCGCGGCGCGGCGACGCCGTTGTCGGTGCCGTTGTCGCAGACGATGTAGGTGAACGCGTCCGTGCCGTTGTAGTCGGCGGCCGGCGTGTAGGTGACGTTGGTCCCGTTGTTGACGACCACGCCGTGGAGCGGCTGGACCACGTTCGTGACGGTCAGGGTCTGACCGCTCTCGTTGGACGGACCCTTCGAGTCGTTGGCCAGGACGTCGACCGGCGTCGCCGCGTGATCCTCGGAGACCACGAGCACGTCGGTGACGCCGGTCGGGGCGTCGTTGACCTCGGTGACCGTGATCGTCAGGTCGGCCGTGTCGCACAGCGACGGCGTGCCGTCGTCGCAGACCTGGTAGGTCAGCTTGTCCGGGCCGTTGTAGTCGGCGGCCGGGGTGTACTTGATGGTGCCGTCGCTGTTGACGGACGCCGTGCCGTGCGTCGGCGCGACGCTGATCGTGACGGTCAGGATCTGGCCGCTCTCGTTCGACGGGCCGGCGCTGTCGCCGGTCAGGACGTCGATCGAGTTCGCCGCGGTGTCCTCGGCCGTGGTGGCCGAGTCGTCGTCCGCGGTCGGGGCGTCGTTGACCGAGGTGACCGTGATGGACAGCTTGGCGGTGGCGCACAGCGGGGTGGCGACCCCGTTGGTGGTGCCGTTGTCGCAGATCTGGTAGGTGAGCTGGTCGGCGCCGAAGAAGTCGGCGGCCGGGACGTAGTCGATGGTGCCGTCCGAGTTGACCGAGGCCGTGCCGTTGGCCGGGTCAGCCGTGATGGTGACGACGAGGGTCTGGCCGAGCTCGTTCGGGCCGGCGTTGTCGTTGGCCAGGACGGCGATCCCGCTCGCGGTCGTGTCCTCGGCGGTCGTGGTCGAGTCGTCGCCCGCGCTCGGGTCGTCGTTGACCTCGGTGACCGTGATCTTGAGGGTCTCCGGGGCGCTGGTGTCCAGGCCGCCGCCGTCGTCGTGGAGGCGCACGGTCAGGTTCGCCACGCCGTTGGCGTTGGCGGCAGGGGTGTAGGTCAGCGTGCCGTCGTCGGCGATCGCCGGCTGGACGCTGAACAGGCTGTGGTTGTCGTTGTTGACGATGAAGTCGAGGGCCTGGCCGCTCTCGTCGGCGGGGCCGGCGCTGATCCCGCTCGCCCACGCGACGCTCGCCGCGCCCGAAATCCTCGGCCACGGTCTGGTCCGTTGCCCGGGGTGAAGGTCGGGGTGTCGTTGACCGCGGTGACGGTGATCGAGACGGTGACGATGTTGCTGTCGCTGATGCCGTCGTTCGCGTGGTACGTGAACGAGTCGGTGCCGTTGTAGTCGGCCGCGGGCGTGTAGCTGAAGGAGCCGTCGCTGTCCAGGACGAGCGTGCCGTGCGTGACATCGGTGTCGAGGATCGGCGGTGAGCCCATCGGCGTCGACGTCGGAGTCGTTGCCCAGGACGCCGGGCGCGGCCACGATCTTGGCCGTGTCCTCGTCGGTGGTGTAGCTGTCGGCGGTGGCGACGGGGACGTCGTCGACGGGGGTGACCGTGATCGAGACGGTCGCCGGCGCGAGCGAGTCGAAGGTCCCGTCGTTGGCGACGAAGCCGAAGCTGTCGCTGCCGTTGAAGTTCGGAGCAGGCGTGTAGACGAGCGCGCCCGTGAGCGTGTGCGGCGCGGCCGAGATGTCCGTGCCGCCGTCAGACAGCGTGCCGTGCGCCGGGAGGCTCGTGATCTTGAAGGTCAGTGGGTCCGATTCCGGATCCGTGGCGGCCGGGGTGATCGGCAGGGCCGTGTCCTCGGCCGTCGTCGGCGACTGCGACGTGGCCGTCGGCGCGATGTCCTTGGTGATCGTGATGACGTCGCCGCTGAAGTCGCCGTTGCCCGCGCCACTCCCGCCGAGCGGGTTGCTCGCGAGGTCGGCGATCGAGTCGTCATCGGCCAGGTCGAGACCCAGCGTGCCGTTCCCGGTGCCGGTGTCCGCGCTGACCGTGTAGGTCGTGGCGTCGACCGGGGTGACGACGATGTTGCCGGCGCCCGTGATGCCGCCGCCTGGCACGAGCGCGAAGTCGCCGGCGTCGACGCCGGTGACCGGCTCGCTGAAGGTGACCGACCAGGAGACGTTGAGCGCGTTGGTCGGGCTGGCGTCGATGGCCGCGATCGACATGACCGTCGGCGGGGTGACGTCGAGGATCCAGCCGACGCTGTCGTCGGTGGACGTGGAGGCGTCGTTCGGGTTGCCGACCGCGTCGGAGGCGACGCCGGCCCCGATCGAGGCGACGACGGTGCCACTGGCGTCCATGCCGCTGACGGCGACGTCATAGGTCGTGCCCGAGCCGGTCACGGCCCCGACGAGCGCGCCGCCGGCCGTGCTGCCGGTGAAGGAGACATCGCCGGTCGCGAAGTCCGAGACGGGCTCGGAGAAGACGACGGTGAAGTGGATCGGGCCGACCGTGGTCGGATCGGACTGGGTGTTCGCCTGGTCGATGGTGACGGACGGACCCGTCGAGTCGATGGTGAGCTGGCGCGCGGCGCTGTACGCGCTCGAGCCGAGGTCATCGGCCGCGCGGACGTGCCAGAAGTAGGTGCCGTCGGTCAGGGCCTGCAAGTTCGGAACGGTGAAGGTCGACGAGCCCAGGCCACTCGCACTGAACACGACATTCGAGAAGCCGGCGTCGGTCGCGATCTCGATGCGGTAGGTGATCGGGTCGTTGTCGGGGTCGGTCGAGAGGTTCCAGACGAAGTCCGGGGTCTTGTCGCTGGTGGTCGTGCCGTCGACCGGCGTCTGCGGCGTCGGGACCGACGGGACCACGTTGGCGGTGACGGTGTAGGCGATCTGCGGCGTGTAGCTGGAGCTGCCGGTCGAGCAGTTCGTGCGCCATCGTGGCGTTGGTCGTGCGTGTTGGTCCAGGCGTTGACTGGCGGCCCACAGGACGGTCGCGGCCGGCGCGCCGGACGTCGCCGTGATGCTGAACGACGATCGTCTCGCTTGCGGCGGATGTTGTGGCGACGACGCCTGGAGTTCCGCCAGAACTGGGCGGTGGTACCGTTCAGGGCGAACACCCAGTTCGTGCCGCCGTGCGGCTGCGTGACCACCGAGCCGGTGATCCCGGTCAGGCCGGCGGTCGGGATCGTGATGCACGACTCGCGTGTTGCCGCCCGAGGCGTTCACGATGGTGAACTGCTGCGTGAAGGTCTTGTTCTCCCGGACGGTCAGCGCGAGCGGCGTCATGTTCCAGCGCGGTGCTGGCGATGACGGTGAATCGTGACATTCGGGCTGTTCGGTGAGGGTCGCGCCGCTCGTACGCGTGGCGTGGATCTGCACGCCGGTCTCGGCGACGAGTAGGTGACCGTCGAGAGGGTGACCGCGCTCTGGCCGTTCGCGATCGTGCCCGTGGCCGCTCGAGAGCACGCCGGTCCCGACGTCCTTGACCAGGCTCACGCCGGTGGCCTGGATGACGCCGCTGGCGTTGCTGAACGGGTCCTGGGCCGTGACGGTGACGCTGAACGGCGACGCCGACGGTGGCATCGGTGCCGCCGTGACGGACGTGATCGCCAGCTTGGTCGGGGCGGCCGCGGCGACCGTGAAGCTGCTGGACGTCGCCGCTCGTCAGGGTCGGGCTGCCCGCCGACGTCGCCGTCAGCGTCTTGCTGCCGGCCAGGTCGCTGCGAAGGTCCGTGAAGGTCAGGACGCCGTTGCCGGCGGCCGTGCCGATGTCGCCCGTGACCGTGCCCTGGAGCGTGCCGGACGAGATCGTGATCGTGACGATCCGGCTGGCGGGCAGCCCGACCGTCGAGTTGTTGCCGAGGGCGTCGCGGGTCCGGACGACCGGCTGGGTGCCGAACGGGGCGCCCGCGGTCGCGTTGCCGGGCTGCGTCGTGAACGCCAGGGCCGACGCGGCGGCCGGCGTGATGGTCTCGATCTGCGTGGCCGTCGTGAGCCCGGCCAGCGTGCCGGAGATCGTCGGCGTGCCGACGGTGTTGTCGCGATAGCGGAAGACGGTCGTGCTCGTGGACGTGCCGCTGGCGATCTGGACGGTGGTGACGTTGGCGGTATCACCGGTGTTCCGGAACACGCCGCCGCCCGACGAGGTCGACAGGGCGATGGTGATGGTGCCGCCCACCGTCGTCGGGTTGCCGTTGGCGTCCTGCCGCTGGATGGTCAGGGTCCCGCTGAGCGTGCCCGCGACCTGGGTGAGCGGCGAGCTCGACCAGACGAGCTTCGTCGCGGCCCCCGCCGTGACCGTGAAGGTGACCGTGCCCGGGGTCAGCGTGTCGCCGCTCGAGGCCGTCCCGGTGATCGTCACCGCTTCGGCCTTCGACAGCGTCAGGCCCGGGAAGGCGACGGAGGACTGGCCGGCGAGGATCGTCCGCGAGAGCGTCCCGGCGAAGACGCCGGTGCCGGTGGTCAGGCTGAGGTCGACGACGGTGTCGGCGACGACCGGGCTCGCGTTGCCGAAGGCGTCCTGCGAGTTGACGGTCAGGCTGAACGCCGAGCCGGCCGTGACCGCGGGCGGCGTCGAGAAGGCGAGCTTGGTCGCCGCGGCCGCGGTGATGTTGAACGCCGAGCTGTTGGCGGCCGTGAGGATGCCGCTGGCCGCATGGAGCGTGTAGCCCACGCCGGCCTTGTTGATCGAGAGGTCGCTGAACGTCGCGATGCCGCCGGACGTGGCGACCGTCGTGGTGCCGGCCAGCGTGCCGCCGCCCGGGTTGGTCTGGATCGTCATGACGACGTTGATCGGGCTCCCGATGACCGGGTTGCCCGCCGCGTCCTGGACCTGGACGGTGATCGCCGGGGCGATCGAGACGCCCGCGGTCGCCGACGTCGGCTGCTGGACGAAGACCACCTTGGCCGGCGCACCGGCGCCGATGTCGAAGGCGGAGCTGTCGGCCGCCGTCAGCGAGGCCGCTCGTGGCGTGCAGCGTGTAGCCGATGCCGGCCTTGTCGATGCTGAGGTTGCTGAACGTCGCGATGCCGTTGACCGCGGTCGCGGTCGCGGTGCCGCTCAGGACGCCCGCGTTCGGGTTGGTGCCGATGGCGACCGTGATCGAGCTCGTGCTGTCGTTGCTGACGAGGTGCTCGTCCTCGTCCAGGAGCTGGACGGTGACGGCCGGCGCGATCGTCGCATTCGACGCCGCGCTCGTGGGCTGCTGGACGAAGCCGACGTGCGTCGCGGGCTTGGTGATGGTCTCGACCTGGGTGGCAGCCACGAGGAAGTCGTTCGGCGCGATCGCTGTCGCCGTGATCGTCGGCGTCCCGGAATTCGTGTCGGTGTACTTGAACGTGGTGAACCCGGATCCGGCCCCGATGAGCACGGTGTTCGGCGAGAACGTCCCGCCCAGCGACGTGCTGGTCAGGTCGACGCGAGATGCTGCCGCTACCGCTGGTGACGAGGTTGCCGCCGCGATCGACGACCCACAGGGACAGCGGTCCCGACTGGACGCCGGCCGGCTGGTTGACGGGCGGGTCGGCGAACTTCAGCCCGTAGCGCGGGCCGACCTGGACGTCGAAGGTGTCGCTGGTGATCGGCGAGAAGGCGCCGCCCGAGGCGGTCAGCGTGTAGTTCGCGCCCTTGACGTCGATCAAGCAGCCCGCGAACTGGGCCACGCCGCGACCGTCGTGACCGGGTTCGTCGTGCACGTGAGCGTGCCGGGGCCGGCGTTGAAGCCGATGGCGAGCGTGATGTCCGTCGCTGGCGCGCCGGTGACCACGTTGCCCGCGGCATCGGCGAGGCCGACGGCCGGCTGGTCGACGAGCGCGGTGCCGCCGGTCCCGGAGGACGGCTGCTGCACCCAGATGAGGTGGGTCGCCGCGCCGACGATCGCGATGTTCTTGTTGGTGCCGAGCGACCCGGCCGCGGTCAGTCCGGGCAGGGTCAGGACCGCGTTGTTGTTGGCCGAATCACGGATCGTCCCGCCATTCAAGGCGAGCGAGTTCGTGGCGACGTAGTTGAGGTCGGTCGTCACGTTCGACGCGATCGCCGTGTACGTGAAGGTCAGCGTGTCGCTGCCGCTGCCGCTCGTGTAGGTGACCGCCGTCGTCGCCGGCGTACCGGTGGCCAGGGTCAGGGTCGGTGTGCCGGTGACGTTGACCGGCTTGCTGAAGGTGACGGTGATCGGGAAGACCGGCAGGTCGGACGCGTTGTAGGCACCGTCGGTCGCGGTCGAGGTGACGTTGGTGACGGTCGGCGGCGCCGCATCGATGACGATGTCCTTGTTGGCGCCGAGCGATCCGGCGGTCCCAGGGTCGGGAAGGGTCAGGATGGCGTTGTTCAGGGCCGCATCCCGGACCGTGCCGCCATTGAGGACGAGCGCCGCGTTCGAGAGGTAGTCGAGATCGAGCGAGGACTGCCCCAGGGCGACCGTGTAGTTGAAGGTCAGCGTGCTGGTGCCGGAGCCGCTCGTGTAGTTGACGACGGCGTCCGAGGTGCCCGTCTCGAGGGTGATGCGCGGCGTCCCGCTGACGGTGACGTTCTCCGAGAAGGTGACCTGGACCGGCACGACGGTGCCGACGCCATAGGTGCCGTCGGCCAGGCTCGACGTCACGTTCGTGACCGTCGGCTGGACCGTTTCGATGACGATGTTCTTGTTGGCGCCGAGCGACCCGGCCGTGCCGGGATCGGCCAGGGCCACCGGGGCGATGTTGCCCGCGACGTCCTTGATCGTGCCGCCGTTGAGGCTCAATGAGGCGTTGTCGACGTAGTCGAGGTCCGGGCTCGCGTTGCCGGCGGCCACCGTGTAGTTGAAGACGAGCGTGGCCGTGCCGCTGCCGCTCGTGTAGTTGAGCGTCGTCGACGGCGGCGTGCCGGTCGCGATCGTGAGCTGCGGCGTCCCCGTGACGGTGACCGGCTCGCTGTAGACGACCTGGACCGGGATGACGGTCCCGATGCCCTTCGAGCCGTCCGTCGCGGACGACGTGACATTCAGGAGCGTCGGCGCGGTGGTGTCGATGACGATGTTCTTGTTGGTCGCCAGCGAGCCGGCGGCTGCAAGCCCTGGCAGCGTCAGGACCGCGTCGTTCACCCCGTTGACGATCGTGCCGCCGTTGAGGACGAGGGCGGACGTCGAGAGGTAGTTCAGGTCGGCGGTGGTGTCGCCCGCGCTGACCGTGTAGTTGAAGGTCAGCGTGTTGGTGCCGGAACCGCTGGCGTAATCGAGGACCGCGTCATTGGTCCCGGTCTCGAGGGACAGCTGCGGGGTGCCCGTGACGGTGACGGGCAGGTTGAAGACGACCTGGATCGGGATGAGCTGGCCGACGGTGTACGAGCCGTTGGCGGTCGACGAGGTGACATTCGTGACTGCCGGGTTGGTCGGGAGCGGACGCAGGCCGATCAGGGTGGCGGCCCAGTTTCCCGGCGCGGAGGGCGTGGCGGTCTTGGTGCCGGAGGCTCCGGCCGCAACCTGGACGACGTCCGTGAACTCCTGCGACGGGCCGCTGCTCGTGCCGCCGCCGTTCTGGTCGCTGCGCTCGTTCATGCCGCCCGGAGGCGTGAAGGTCGAGTTCCCGAACCGGCCGAACAGACCGACGAGGGTCTCATTGGCCGATGTCGTCGTGATCGTCGGCGCGACGAGGTTGCCGGTCGTGCCGTTGGCCCCGCCGCTGACATCGATCGGACTGACCGGGTCCACGCCGCTGTAGCGGACGATGGTGCCGACCGCGGCATTGCCGCCGCCGATGGTCCACGACCAGGTCGTATCGGAGACCTGTGCGGCGCGCCAGTACGAATTCGTCAGGACCGCGGTTCCGTTGACGTCACTGCGGATCAGCGTCCAGCCGCTCGGCGTGGACGCGCTTCCGGCGTTCTGGACGGTGACCGATGCGATCAGCACGTCGCCGGCGACCACACCGGTCGGCTTCGCCATCGTCAGGTTGCCGCTGGCGCCGTTGCTGCCGTTCGAGACGTTCGCGGCAGCGACGACGATCGTCGCGGTGCCGGTAGTCCGAGCTGTTGATCGGGGTCGCGCAAGTCGGGCTGTCGTAGTCGCTGACGGTCAGCGTGAACGGCCCGTCGGGGTGGCCGCCGTGGTTCCCACGGTGATGCTGAAGTTGCCCGTCGCCGAGCCGGTCAGCGACACGCAGGTGCTCGACGTCAGACTCACGCCGGCGACGCCGGTGATCGCCGACGCCTTGAACCCACGTAGTGGTACGTGGACCCGTTCTGGACCTGGACGTTGTAGGTCGCGGAACTGCCCGGCGCCACAGGGTTCGGTGACTGCGCGGTGATCGTCACAGTGCCGACGACGGCTGCCTGGTACGGCCCCACGAACGGCCCGCCCGAGCCGATCGGGGTGGCGCCCACGGGCTGCACGAAGTCGGTCCCGGTGTCGGCCGCGGCGCGGGCCAGGTCGAGCCGGCCGTTGCCGGTCTGGGCGACCGTGCCGACCGCGGCGGCGGTGCGCGCCAGGCGGGACACGATGACCCCGTTGCTGGCGCCCGGGTCGATGGCCCGCAGCAGGGCGGCCGCGGCGGCCACCTCGGCCGAGGAGGCCGAGGTGCCCGACACGCTGGTCGTGCCGCCGCCCGGCAGGAGCGTCGCGATGTCGCTGCCCGGGGGCGGCCAGGAAGACGCTGTCGCCGTCGTTCGAGGACGGGTCGAGGCGGTCGTCCCGGTCGGTGTTGGAGACGCCCACCACGGCGCGGTCGCCGGCCGGGAAGGTGGCCGTGTGCGAGGCGTCGTTGCCGGCCGCCGCGACGACCACCACGTCGTGCGCCCAGGCGTAGTCGACGGCCGCCTGCAGGCCGGTCGAGAAGCCCGGGTTGCTGAACGACATGTTGATCACGTCGGCGCCGTGGCCGACCGCCCAGACGATGCCCGCGATGATGTCGCTGTCCTGGCCCAGGCCGTCGGGCCCGAGGACCGTGACGGGCATGACCCGGACGCCCTGGTAGCCGATGCCGGCGATGGCCGTGCCGTTGCCGCTGGCGGCGGCGATGATGCCGGCCATGGCCGTGCCGTGGCCGTTGGGGTCGGTCCGCCCGTCGGAGCCGTCGAGGACGCTGGTGCCGGGGACCAGCTGGCCGGCCAGGTCGGGGGTGCTCCCGTCGACCCCGGTGTCGAGCACGGCCACCACCGCGCTGCCCTGCGGCTGGACGGAGCCGTAGAGCTGGTCCCAGCCGATGGTCCGCAGCGACCACTGGTCGTCGTAGCGCGGGTCGTCGGGGGCCGCCTCGGCGCTGCGCACCCGGTCGGCCTCGACCCGGGTGACGTTGCCGTCGGCGCGCAGGGCCGCGATCGTGTCCGAGCCGCGGGCGATGTCGACCACCTGCATGCGCAGGACCGCGATCGAGTCCGTGGCGGTCGCCCCGGCGGCGGCCAGGCTGGCCGCCTGGGCGGCGGCCGAGGTGCCCGGCGCGAAGGTCACGATGTACGTGTCGGTGACGGGCGCCGGGGTGGCCGCGGGGGTCGGCTCCGGCGTGGGCTCGGCGGTCGGCTCCGCGCTCGGCTCGGCGCTCGGCTCGGCCGTGGGCTCGGCGGTCGGCTCGGCGCGTCGGCTCGGCGGTGGGCTCGGCGGTGGGCTCCGGCGTGGGCGCAGGCGTGGGCTCGGCCGTCGGCTCAGGAGTCGGCTCGGCCGTTGGTTCAGCCGTCGGCTCAGGCGTCGGCTCAGGCGTGGGCTGGGCGGTCGGATCCGCGCTCGAATCGTCGCCCGGCTGGACGGAGGGAGCCTCGGCCGGCATGTATGCGGACGCGGTCGGGACGGGCCCGAACAGCATCGCGACCAGGAGCAAGGTCTGGACGACCACCAGGGTCCGCTGCGCGGCGGTGCGTCGTCGAGTCGGTGAGCCGATCATCTGGATGTCCCTCCCCTGGGGCGGCGGATGAGCGTCGGATGAGCGCGAGATGAGTGCTTCGACGGGTGCGCTTCGTGCGCGAAGCACGTCGAACACGCGCACCCCGAGCCAGGGGTGACGCATGTCGAATGGGCCTCGCGCTCGCAGCGAGTTCTGGGCTATTCGGTTCCCCGATCGATGGATCGAGGGAGCGCCAACGGTACTAGTCAGGCAACAGGAAACAACCTCACCCGACTGGCGCGAACCTCACCGGACCGACGCTGCGACCACTTGTCGGTGCGACCCAGCAACAGGACCGATGGGCTATCCGGCCCAAAACCCGCTGCTATCCTCCGGGCATGCTCGGCGGCGGTTCGGACGGGAGTGCGCGCACGGGTCCGTATGGCTCGACCGGCTACGGCGTTGGCGCCCCGCGGATCCTGCTGGTCGACGACGACCCGGACCTGCTGGTGCTCCTCGCGGACCAGTTGCGCAACGACGGGTATCTGGTCACCACGGCACGGGACGGAGTGGAGGCCGCGCGCAGGCTGGAGACGGCGTGGCCGGATCTCCTGATCATCGACATGATGATGCCCCGCCGTGACGGGCTGTCCCTCGCCCGCGAGATCAAGGCGATGGCCGACCTGCCGATCATCGTGCTGTCCGCCATCGACGCCGGGGACTCCAAGGCCGATCTCCTCGACGAGGTGGCCGAGGACTACATCACCAAGCCCTACCACTACCCGGAGCTGCGGGCCCGCATCAACCGCGTCCTCCGCCGGCTGGGCGACAAGGTGCCGCGCCGCAGCCTGGTCCTCGGGCCGAACCTGACCCTCGAGCTGCACCGGCGCGAGGCGACCGTCGGCGGCGAGACGGTCAAGCTCACCCCCACCGAATCGCGGCTGCTCTACGCGCTGGCCGCGAACCTCGGGATCACCGTCTCGACCGACACGCTGCTGGTCCGCGGCTGGGCCGAGACCGAGGACGCCGACCCGTCCTATGTCTGGGTCACGATGCGCCGGCTCCGCCAGAAGCTGGAGATCGACCCCAACAAGCCGGCCCACCTGCTGACGGTCCGCGGCGTCGGGTACCGGCTGGTCGCGGTGGAGACGCCGGGCGGTGGCTGACACCGCGGCGAAGCCGCCGCAGGACTCCGCCTCGCCGGTCCTCAGCGCACCGGCGGTCCCGTCCGCGGCCAGCATCGGCGGCAGCCCGCAGATCCAGGTGCCGCTCCGCGCGGTCCCCACTCGCAGCTCCAGATTCGCCTTCCGGACGCGGCTGACGCTGGCCCTGCTGGCGAGCGCGATCCTGCCGCTGGCGATGTTCTGCATCGTCGGCCTGCTGATCGTGCTGGTGCTGGTCCAGGGCCCGCTGGACCCGACGGTCGCGCGGCTGCTGCTCTTCGCCCTGGCCATCGTGGTCACCCTGGCGATCATCGGGTCGTACCTGCTGGTCGAGGACCTGACCGCGCCGTTGCGCGGGTTCGCGCGGGCGGTCGACCGGGTCTCGGCGGGCGACCTGTCGCACCCCATCAACATCGCCGGCGACGACGAGCTGGCGCACCTGGCCGAGAGCCACAACCGGCTGGCGGCCGACCTGCTGCGGCGCAACCAGGAGCTGGGGCAGATCCTCGCGGCGATCGAGGCGGTCTCGCCACGGGACGGGGTCCAGTTCCTGGCCTCGCGCGCGGCCGACGACGCGAAGGCCGCGTTCGGGATGATCGACGCGGCCGTCTACCTCGGGAATCCCGCCCACATCCCGATCATGGATGCGGTCCCCGGCGAGTCGCGGCCGTTGCGCGCCGTGCTCCGGGCGGGCGGCGAGGACATCGGGGTGCTGTTCGGTCGACTGCCCGCGACGCGGTCGTGGGAGCGCGCCGACGGCGACCTGCTGGAGCTGTTCGCGAGCCACGTCGCGGTCGCCATCCGCAACGCCCAGCTGTTCGCCCAGGTCGAGGAACAGAACGCGCAGCTCATCGAGCTCGACGCGGCCAAGGACGAGTTCCTCCGCGGGGTCAGCCACAACCTGCAGACACCGCTGACCTCGATCCGGGCCCACGCCGAGCAGCTGGGCGACGACCGGCCGGACCGCCGGCTCGGGATCATCGCGGAGCAGTCCGAGCGGCTGTCGCGGATGGTGCGCCAGCTGCTGACCGTGACCCGCCTCGAGTCCGGGGCCTTCAAGCCGAAGGCCGATGTCGTGTCACTGGGCGGGCGGGTCAGGAAGGCGTGGGAGGCGCTCGGCGCCGACGGCGTGGCGTTCACCCTGGAGGACCGCTCCGACGGCTGGCTGGCCATCGCCGATGCGGACCAGCTCGACCAGGTCCTGTGGGCGCTGCTCGACAACGCGGTGAAGTACGGCGAGCGCCGGCCGGTGGCGGTGGAGGTCATCGCGATCGTCGCCTCGCCGGACGTGTCGCAGCTGCGGGTCACGATCACCGACGGCGGACCGGGCGTGTCCGAAGCCGACCGCGAGATGCTGTTCGGGCGGTTCCAGCGGGGCACGCGACCGGCGACCGATTCGGCCGGTCATCTGGAGGGATCCGGGCTGGAAGGATCGGGCCTCGGGCTGTACGTCTCGCGCGAGCTGTGCCGGGCGATGGAGGGCGACCTGGTGCTGGAGCCGCCGCTGGCGGGCCAGGGCGCGTCGTTCAGCATCTACCTGCCGGGCGAGGCGGCCACGGAGTAGGCCGTCGGCGGCTGTCTCAGCCGGCCCGGGCCGGCGCTCCCACGTCGTACGTCGCCGGTCGGCGGTTCGCCAGCGACGGGATCTGGCGGCGGACCGCGGCGACCCGAGCCAGGTCGAGCTCGGCGCGGATGATCCCGACCGCGTCGGCGGCCTGCGCGATCACGGTCCCCCATGGGTCGATCACCATGCTCCGGCCGTAGGCGGGGGCGCGTCCGCCGCCGGTCTGCGCGGGCGCGAGGACGTAGGCGCCGTTCTCGATCGCGCGCGCCCGGAGCAGGACCTCCCAGTGGTCGCGGCCGGTGCGCTCGGTGAAGTTGGCCGGGACCGTGAGGATCTCGGCGCCCGCCAGCGCGAGCGCCCGGTACAGCTCGGGGAAGCGGACGTCGTAGCAGATGGTCAGGCCGAGGGTCGTGCCGTCCAGCGGGGCGGTCACCGCCCGGTCGCCCGGGGTCACGCGCGCGGATTCCGTGTCGGACGGACCCTGGTCGACGGCGACGTCGAAGAGGTGGATCTTGCGATAGGTCGCGGCGATGTCGCCGTTCGGGTCGATGAGGACGCTGGTGTTGGCGGGGCGCTGCGGATCGTCGGTCCGTTCCGCCACGCTGCCGACGAGGATCCACGTGCCGTGGCGACGCGCGACCGCGGCGAAGGCGTCGGTGTGCTCGCCCGGGACGGGGCGGGCGCTCGCTCGGAAGCCGTCGTCCGGCCCGCGGTACTGGAGGTACTCGGGGAGGGCGACGAGTCGGGCGCCTGTCGCGGCCGCCTCGTCCGCCAGGGCGGTGGCGCGCTCGATGTTGCCGTCGACGTCGTCGGTGGCGTCCAGCTGCACGAGGGCGACGGGGAGCTTCATGGGGTCATCGTAGGGGGTCGTGATCGCGCCGACTGGAACGCTGGGCGTTCATCCGCGACCAGGCGACATGATCCAAGTGGCGCCGACGCCATCGGTTCGCGCTGTTGACCCGCGCTGATGCATCTCAAGGTGCATGTGTGGTTGCTCATCGGGAGACGTCAGGGGCCGTCCAACGACCCGCTCCCTCCAACCACTGCGTCATCGCGTCGCGTATGAACGCTGGGCGATCCAGACGCCTGGGCACTGGGCGCCTGGGGGCTGGGCCGCCGGCGCGGGCGAGTGGGCCGAGCCAACCCGGGCCGTCCACGCTCGACATGCAGCCGATATGCATATCGAATCCGAGGGGATCCCGCCGGGCGGATCATGCATATTCCCGCGCGTCGGGTGGCGCCTGCGACGCCGCCGCGACGCCGCGGCGAGGCCCGAAACGGTTGCGAATTCCAAACCGCTCTTCTCACCGAGCCTTCAGAAATGGACGCGATAGTGGCTGGAAACGGGCTCGACTCGAGCCATCCGACCAACCCACCCGAAACCGTGAGATGTGCCGCCATGACCCTGTCACCCGATCCGAACTCGGCTGCGCCTGCCGGCGCCGCGTCCATCGACGCCACGCCGACCACCGCCACGACCGCGACTCCCACCGCCGCGCCGAGCCTCCACTCGGTGCCTGACACGAGCGACGCCCGGGCGATCAGCGAGTCGATCCTCTTCGAGGTCCGCCGTGTCATCGTCGGCCAGGACCAGATGCTCGAGCGGATCCTCGTCGGCCTGCTGTCCGGCGGCCACATCCTCCTCGAGGGGGTCCCCGGCCTGGCCAAGACCCTGACGATCAAGACGCTCGCCGACGTGCTCGGCGGCTCCTTCAAGCGCATCCAGTTCACGCCCGACCTGATGCCGTCCGACCTGGTCGGCACGCGCATCTACCGCCCGGGCGCGGCCAGCTTCGATACCGAGCTCGGCCCGGTGTTCGCCAACTTCCTGCTCGCCGACGAGATCAACCGCGCCCCGGCCAAGGTGCAGAGCGCGCTCCTCGAGGTCATGCAGGAGCACCAGGTCACGATCGGCCACACGACCTACCAGGTCCCGACGCCGTTCCTCGTCCTCGCGACGGAGAACCCGATCGAGGCTGAGGGCACCTACCCGCTGCCCGAGGCGCAGGTCGACCGCTTCATGCTCAAGATCCTCGTCGGCTATCCCAGCGCGACCGAGGAAGCCCAGATCGTCGCCCGCTCGCTCCGCCCGGGGCTCGCGCCGCGCAAGGTCCTCGATACCGAAGAGCTGCTGCAGCTCCAGGAGCGCGTCAACGACGTCTACGTCGACCCGCGGATCATCAGCTACGCGGTCGGCCTGGTCGAGGCGACCCGCAAGCTCGAGTACTGGGGCGCGCCCGATCTCGCTCCGTACGTCTCGTACGGCGCCAGCCCGCGCGGCTCGATCAACCTCGTCAACGGCGCTCGCGCGCTGGCGGTCCTCCGCGGCCGCCGCTACGTCCTCCCGAGTGACGTGGCCGAGCTCGCGCCCGACGTCCTCCGCCACCGGCTCATCCTCAGCTACGCGGCCCTCGCGGACGGGATCACCCCCGACTCCGTCGTCGCCCGCGTGCTGACCCTGGTCCGCGCCCCGTCCCTCGACATGGCGGGCGAGATCTCGGCATGACGGACTTGGCCGCCTCGGCCGGGCGGGTGCGGACCCCCGCCCGCCCCGGCCCTGGCCCGATCGCGGACGATCTCGTCCGACGGCTCGAGGTCTCGCTGACCCGACGCGTCGGTGGCCGGATGACCGGCGACCACCGCGGCCGCGGTCTCGGCGAGGGCCTGGAGCTCGACCGGCTCCGTCCCTACGAGCCGGGCGACGACGTCCGCCGCATCGACTGGAACGCCACGGCCCGAAGCCTCACCCCGCAGGTCCGCGAGGACGTGCCGGACCGGCAGATGACCGCCTGGGTGCTCCTCGACCAGTCCGCCTCGATGCAGTTCGGCACCGCCGACCGGCGCAAGGCCGACGTGGCCGAGGGCGCGGCGCTCGTGGTCGGTCGCTTCGTCGCCCGACGGACCGATCGCCTCGGCGTCATCACCTTCGGCTCGGGCGAGCGCGAATCGATCACGCCGCCCGCCGGCGGACGAGTCGGGCTCACCGGCCTGCTCCGCGCGCTCGACGCCGAACCGGCGATCGAGGGCGGCGGCCCCACCTCGATGCAGCGGGCGCTCCGCGTCATCGCCGCGGCGCGGACGAGCCCCGGGCTCGTGGTCGTCATCTCCGACTTCCGCGGCGCCCAGGACTGGCGTCGCGAGATGAGCGCGATCGCCGGCCGTCACACGGTCCTCGCGGTCGAGATCACCGACCCGCGCGAGGAGACCCTCGTCGACGTCGGCGAGCTCACCCTGATCGACCCCGAGACCGGGCGGACGGTCCGCATCGACACCGGCGACCGCCGGCTTCGAAGCCGCTTCGACGATGCCGCCGCGGCCGACCGGGCCGCGCTCGCGGCCGAGTTCGCCCGGCTGGGCGTTCGCCACCTCCGACTCTCCACCGACGGCCCCTGGCTGACCGCGTTCGCGCGCGGCCTCGACACGACTGGACGTACCGCATGAACTTCCTCGCGCCGATCCTCCTGCTGGGCCTGCTGCTGGTCCCGGTCCTCGTGGGCCTGTACCTGCTGGTCCAGCGCCGCCGGACCCGCTACGCGGTCCGCTTCACCAACCTCGACCTCCTCGCCAACCTGGCACCGAAGCGGCCCTCGTGGCGCCGCCACGTGCCCGCGGCGCTGTACCTCGTCGCGATCTCGTTCCTCGTCATCGGGCTCGCCCGGCCGACGATGGTCCTCGCGGTGCCGCGCGAGGACTCGACGGTCATCCTCGCCATCGACATCTCCGGCTCCATGAAGGCCACCGACGTCGCGCCGACCCGGCTCGACGCGGCCAAGGCCGCGGCCCACTCGTTCGTGAAGCAGCTCCCCGCGGGCATCCGCGTCGGGATCGTGTCCTTCGCGTCGCACCCTGAGACCCTGGTCGAGCCGACCGCCGATCACGGCAAGCTGGACGACGCGATCGACAGCCTCAAGCCGCGCGACGGCACCGCGATGGGCGACGCCCTGATGCAGGTGCTCGACATCGCCGAGTCGATCAAGGCCGACGGCGCCGGCACAGGCTCGACGGGCACGGCTACGCCGGCGCCTTCGGCCGGACCGAGCGCCGCGCCGGGAGCCTCCGCAGCCCCGAACGCCTCGGCCGCTCCGGCCCCGTCGGCCAGCGGCACCCCCTCGGATTCACCCTCGGGTGAGCCGCTCGTCGCGGCGATCCTGCTGTCCGACGGCGCCAACTCTGTCGGCGAGACACAGCCGCTCGACGCGGCGAACCGCGCCGCCAGCCTGGGCGTGCCGGTCTACACCATCGCCCTCGGGACCCCCAACGGCCAGGTGCAGGTCCGCGACGACAACGGCCAGCTCGTGACGCTCGACGTGCCGCCCGACACCAAGACCCTGGCGCAGATCGCCGAGGTCACGGGTGCGACGGCGTTCGACGCCGCGACCGCCCAGGACCTGAGCGCGGTCTACGACAACCTGCAGTCGCGCATCGGCTACACCCAGGAGACCCAGGAGGTCACGTTCGCGTTCGCGGCCGTCGCCCTGGTGCTCGTGGTGGCCGGCGCCGGGCTGTCGGCGATGTGGTTCGGCCGGCTGCCGTAGGGCGACGCCGGTCGGGCGTGAGCCCGCAACCTCGAACAGGAGGACGCCCGGGCCGATCACGTCGGTCCGGGCGTCTCGATTTCGCGGAGGGGGAGATGGCCGCCAGCCGTGCGGCCGTGGACGCCACGAAGCCCGGCCCGAGGCGCGACGACCCACAGACCGAGCACCCGCGCACCCGCGCACCCGCGGGGCGCGCTAGCTGACCTGGGGCACCTGGCAGGCGAATGCCGTCGAGCCGCCGGCCCGCGCGGCGGCGGCCACCGCCGAGCCACTGGCCGGTGCACCGGTGACGACCGTTGACGCCGCGACAGCCTCCTGGACCACCAGCGCCGTGACCATCCCGAACATCCCGTTCTGGCCCTCGGCGTGCTGGAGGATGTGGCAGTGGAAGGCCCACGCCCCCAGCGCGTCGCACTTGATCACGACATCCCAGCGCTCCCCGGGGTTGACGCCCAGGGTGTCGCAGGTGAACGCCGCGGTCCCGAGCGGATGCCCGTCCCGTGCCACCACCCGCATCGGCATCCCGTGGAGGTGCCACGGGTGGCTCATGTTCCCCTCGTTCATGAAGCGGATCACGATGGTCTCGCCGAGGGTCGCCACGATCGGGGCGGTGGCGGGGAACCCGCGGCCGTTGATCGTGAACCCGCCGAGCGCGTCGTTGCTGATCCAGACGATGTCCTGCGTCGCGCCGTACAGCTTGTCGTAGCGCTGCTCGGGATCCTTCGGCTGGACGATGAACGCCCCCAGAAGGCCGCGTCCGACCTGGTCGGTGGCGTTGTGGTGGGAGTGATACATGTGCGAGCCGGTCGCCTTGGCCACGAACTCGTAGGTGAAGCTGTCCCCGGGCTGGATCGGGTCCTGGGTGATGTGCGGGACACCGTCCATCGCGTTCGGCACGCGCTGTCCGTGGAAGTGGATCCCGGTCGACTCGGCCATGTTGTTCTTGAAGATCGCGCGGACGTTGTCGCCCTCGATGACGTCGATCCGCGGCCCGGGCCACGTCCCGTTGAACCCGAGGGCATCGAGCTCCTTGGCCTGCGCATCGGTCTTGTGCTTGATCGAGGTCGACCGTCATGTCGTAGACCTTGGTGTCGCCGTCGAGCTTGGGCTCGAGCGGCTGGTTGCCGGTCCCCTCCATCGTGGCGCTCTCGCCGCCGAGGAACCGCTCGACCACCGCGAGCGCCGCGGCGTCGTGGTCCATGGGCGGGCTGGCACTCGGCGCCGGGGACGCGGAGGCGTGATCCATGGACGGAGACGCGGAGGCGGATGCGGCCGCGCTCGCGGCGGCCGCCGATGGAGCCGTCGACGGGGCGGCCGGTGCCGGCGTCGCCGGGTTGTACGTCCATGGATGGGCCGCGGCGGGCGGCGCGCACGCCACCACCGTGGTGGCGACGATGCCCGCGCCCGTGATGGTCGCGGCCCGCAGGAACCCCCGCCGGGAGAGGGGCCCGGCGGGGGTCATGGTCTCCAGCGCCTCGGGTGCGGAGGAGGCCGATGACGAGGGGATGGTGTCGGTCACGGTCACGCTCCGGGCGTCGGGGATGGTGCCGATCCGCCTTGGAAGACCGCGCCTGGCTTCCACGGCGCACCGAGCGCCGGGAGGAGGAAGCGATCGAGCCCGTAGTAGCCGGCGACGCGCCAGGCCAGGATCAGCCCGATGGCCATCGTGAACAGGACCGGATTGGTGGAGGCCGAGCCCGGCGAGCAGGAACGACATGTTCATCAGCGCCCCGAAGAAGGCCGCGATCCCGGTCAGGAGGCCGAGGATCAGACCGATCCCGACAGCCATCTCGCCGAAGGTGATCAGCCACGCGAACCAGGTCTCGTGGTGCCCGGCGATCAGGAAGTTGATGAAGTCGCGATACCACTCGTAGGAGATCGGCGGGCGACCCTGGCCCGCGTCGGGGACCTTCGCCGCGGCCTGCCAGAAGCCGGCGAGCGCGCTGCCGCCGTCGATCCAGCCGCCACCGGTGAGCTTGTGCCAGCCGGCCTCGAGCCAGGCGAAGCCGACGAACAGGCGGATCGGCAGCCAGAAGAGTCCCGCCTGGGTGTTGGAGAACAGGAAGCGCGTGAACCGCGGGCCTTCGATCTGGGCAACCTCGGCGCCCGGGTCCTTGCGCGCCTCGAAGAGCACGACGAGCAGCGCGACGAACGAGACCCAGAACCCGATCGTCATGATCTGGCGGAGCGGGCCCTCGTCGATGTTGACCCACGGGTTGAACAACAGGATGAGCAGTGCTGTCGCGATGATCCCGAGCGGGATCCCCAAGCGACGGATCGCGTCCATCGGATCGCCTCCTTGTCCATGTCCGGCCTGGGCGGGCCGGGTCCCTCAGGACTTCCAAGGAGAGTTTGCACTTCCGGGGTCGTCCGGTCGATATGGCGATGTGGCCCATAAACATGGGCCGCTCGGCACCCGCGAGCGGGCGCTCTCGCCGGGTGCGATCCCGCGCTACTTGTGCTTGACGTCCCGGATCGCGGTGAAGTACTCGAGCGCGGTCCGCGTCTTGGTCTGCTGCTCGCCCGAAAGGTCGATGCCCTTGCCCGCCAGGTACGCCCGCGCCTCGGCGGCCGCCTGGAACCCCTCGGTCGGGAGCGCCTTGGTCGAGAGCTCGAGGATCCTCGAGCCGTCCGGGTAGAACCACAGCTCGACGACCATCGGGCGTGGGTACTCCTTCGGCTGGAACTTGAGCTTCATGGCGGTGATCGGGCCAAGCGGCACCAGGTCGTCGAGGCCGAGCCCCTCCGGCGCATGGGTCGCGTAGAAGGCTCGCTGGCCGTTGGTGAACAGCTTGCGGATCGGCCGTTCCCCGAACAGCACGGACTTGACCGCCGCCGGGCCCCACGTGGCCTTGTACGAGCCCGAGCAGACGAACCCGCCGGGCATCGCGTCCACCTCGATGCCGAATTCCGGCAACTTCCTGAGGTTCGATGGCAACTCGTCGGGGACCACGGGCCGCAGCTTCACGACCGAGTCGTCGCCCTTGCCCTGGACCCGTCGGGCGCGCACCACCACCCCGGCGTCGTTGAGGGCGAGGTCGGGCGTGTCGAAGAACACGATCTGGCGGACCTGGGCGTCCAGGGGGTCGATGCCCAGGGCCTGCATCGCGGAGCGCTGCTCGCCGGCCGCCACCGTCAGCTTCAGCTCGATGCTGTTCGCACCCTTGAGCAGCTTCAGCATCTCCGCGAGCTGCAAACCCGTGAGCGGCTTCGGCCCTGCCGCTTTCTTGGCCATGACGGTCAACCTCCGAATGCTCCTCGCCGGTTGCGGTCGGCTAGCATGCACCCAAGCAGTGGTCGCGTGTGCGGCCAGCCACATATGGTGGGTGCAGCCGGACACCATGGCGACGATCATCCCGCGCTGGGAGTGGCGCACGTTCGGGACCCGTTGCGGCGGCGCCGTGGCGAAGATCGCCGCGACGGGGACGACCGGGACCGCCGACAGTGACGAGACCTACCTGCTGGTCGCCGCGGGGGACGCACCGTCCGCGATCGTGAAGGTCCGCTTCGACCTCATGGACATCAAGCTCCTGCGCGAGGTGGATGCGGATGGGCTCGAGCGCTGGGAGCCGGTCCTCAAGGTCGGGTTCCCGATGCCCGCGGCGGACGTCGAGCGCGTCATCGAGGCACTGCAGCTGCCCGCGTCCACGCTCGCCCGCGATGCCTACACCCTGGAGCAATTCCTCGACGAGGTGACCGGGCCGAGCGGCATGGTCCGCCCGGTCGAGGTCCACAAGCATCGGGTCCGCTACACCGTCGGCGGTTGCTCGTCCGAGGTCTCCGACGTGGTCGCGAACGGCATGACCGTGCGAACCATCGCCATCGAGTCGGAGGATGCCGCCGCCGTGGTCGCCGCGGTCCGGTCCGTCGGCCTGGATGGCTACGCCAACACGAACTACCCACGCGGACTCGCGGCGCTGCTCGACGGTCAGCCAGAGCGATATGCCGTCATCGACGTCGGGACCAACTCGATCAAGTTCCAGGTCGCCGAGCTCGGTGCCGACAGTCGATTCCATGCCGTCGTCGACCGCGCGGAGGTCACCCGCCTGGGCCAGGGCGTCGACGCCGGGGGAGAGATCGTCCCCGAGGCACTCGACCGTGCCATCGTCGCGATCGCCGGGATGGCCGACGAGGCGAAGGCGCTGGGCGTGACCGCGACGGCGGCCGTCGGGACCGCCGGGCTCCGCGCCGCCGGGAACCGCGAGGCCGTCCTCGACGCGATCAAGGCCCGAACCGGCGTGTCGATCCGGGTCATCCCGGGCGAGGAAGAAGGCCGGCTCGCGTTCGAAGCGGTCGAAGGTGGGCTGGGCACGACCGTCGGGAGCCTCGTCGTCTTCGATACCGGCGGCGGGAGCTCGCAGTTCACCTTCGGCCACGACGGCCACGTCGACGAGCAGTACAGCGTCCCGGTCGGGGCGGTTCGGTTCACCGAGCGGTTCGGGCTCGCCGGTGCCGTGTCGAAGGAGGTCCTCGAGGAGGCGCTGGCGGCGATCGCCGCGGACCTGTCCAGCCTCGACGGTCGCCCGCGACCCGATGCGCTCGTCGGGATGGGTGGCGCCATCACGAACATCACCGCCGTCAAGCACCAGATGGCCGTCTATGACCCGACCGTCGTCCAGGGCACGGTCCTCGAACGCGCGGAGCTGGAGCGCCAGATCGAGCTGTACCGCGGCCTCGACGCGGACGGCCGGCGCTCGATCGTGGGCCTCCAGCCGAAGCGCGCCGAGGTGATCCTCGCCGGGGCGTGCGTCGTGCGGACGGTGATGGACAAGCTCGGCCAGACCTCACTGACCGTCAGCGACCGCGGCCTCCGCCACGGCGTGCTCGAGGAGCAGTTCGGCCGCTAGTGCGGGGGCGTCTGGCTTGCCCAGCCGGCGCCGAGGTTCGAACCTCGATGTGCTAGGTTCGACACGAGGCCGCCGCGCGGCGCGCCCGAACCCCCGGAGGTAGCTCGTGGAGCTGCGCGACCTCGGCGCCGGACTCGCCGGTGACATCGTCCTGCCCGGCGACGACACCTGGGATGCCGCGCGGCTGGCGTGGAACCTCGCGGTGGACCAGCGACCGATCGCGGTCGTCTACCCGGCGTCGGCGGAGGACGTCGCCGCCACGGTCCGCCTCGCCGCTGAGCGCGGGCTCCGCATCGCGTTCAACGCCGGCGGCCATAACGCCGGCCCGATCGACTGGAGCCGCGACACGCTGCTCCTCAAGACCGAGCGGATGGGCGGCATCCAGATCGACCCGGTCGCGCGACGGGCGCGCGTGGAGGCGGGCGTGTTGGCCAAGCCGCTCGCCGTCGCGGCCGGCGAGCACGGCCTCGCGTATCTCGCCGGGACGTCACCGGACGTCGGGGTGTTCGGCTACGTCCTGGGCGGCGGCATGAGCTGGATGGTCCGGGCGCACGGGCTGGCCTGCAACAGCATCCTCGCCGCCGATGTCGTGACCGCCGACGGCCGGCTCGTCCATGTCGACCACGAGACGGAGCCCGACCTGTTCTGGGCCATCCGCGGCGGCAGCGGCAACGTCGCGGCCGTGACATCCATCGAGATGGAGCTGTTCCCGGTCGCCGAGATCTACGCGGGGGCGATGTTCTGGCCGATCGAGCGCGCGACGGAGATCCTGGGCGCCTGGCGCGGGTGGACCGAGACCGTGCCGGAGACCTGCGAGTCGCTCGGTCGCATGCTCCAGCTCCCGGACGCGCCGTTCCTGCCAGAGGCCGTTCGCGGCCGATCATTCGTCCTCGTCGAGGCGGCGTTCCTGGGCACCGCCGATGACGGCGCGGCCCTCCTCCAGCCGCTGCGCGACCTGGGCCCGGAGATGGACACCATCGCGATGATGCCGGCCCGGGACCTGAGCCTCGTGAACATGGACCCGGAGATGCCGCTCCCCTACTCCGGGGAAGGGATCCTGCTGTCGGACCTCCCGATCGAGGCGATCGACCCGATGGTCCAGGCCTTCGTCGGCTCGCCGCTGCTCCACGTCGAGGTCCGCCATCTCGGTGGTGCCGCTGCCGTGCATTCGCCGGACCACGGCGTCCTCGACGCGATCGACCAGCCGTTCATCGCCTTCACGTTCGGGCTCGCGCCGGACGCGGAAGCCCGCGGCGCTGTCGACCGCGAAGTCGGGCAGGTGCTCGGCGCGCTCGGACCGTGGGACAGCGGCCGACGCTACCTCAACATGGCCGAGACGGGCATGGACCCGCGGTCGATCTTCCCGGTCGAGACCTATGAGCGGTTCCGGCGGGTCAAGGCGACCTACGATCCGACCGGCATGTTCCTCGCCAATCACTCGATCTCTCGACCGGAAGGCTGATCCACGCGCATCTCGAGGAAGTCGTCCACACCGAGGATCCCGAGGGCGCGCCCGACGATCGGCGGAACCCTGCGCCGGGCCGGGTCGTGGATCCGTCGGGGCTCCACGAGGTGCCGGGTCGAGCGTCGCGTCTCGTAGTCGCAGGCGCCCGCCGCGATGACGTTCTGGACCCACTGCGCGTCCGGTCCGTACGTGAGCGCGAAGACGATGCGAACGCCGTCCACGAACCCGAGCATGGGCGTCCGGTAGACCTGACCGGAGCGACGGCCGACATGCACGATCCGGCCGAAGCCCGGTAAGCGCGACACGATCGGCCACAGGATCGGGTTCGTGACGCGACGGTTGAACCGGCCGAGTGCGCGGGGGAGCGGCATCCATCCTCCTGGTGCCGACAGCATGATCGCCAGCCGTGATGTAACGGCAGCGTTCCGGCCGGCATCTGTAGGTCATGATCGAACGCGTGATCGCCGAGGTCGACCCACAGCCGTCGCTGATCGAGCGCGCCGCCGCCGGCGATGAGGTCGCGTTCGCCCGGATCGTGGCCGCGCATCACGGGGACATGGCGCGGATCGCGTATTTCGTCTGCGGCGACGCCGACGTCGCGGAGGAAGCGGAGCAGGCGGCCTGGGCCGTCGCCTACCGTCGGCTGAAGAGCCTGCGGGACCCGGACCGCCTGCGCCCATGGCTGATGTCGATCGCCGCCAACGAGGCCCGCCAGATCGCCAGGAGCCAGCGGCGGCGCACCGTCCGGGAGCTGTCGGTCGCCGACCCGGCACGGCCGCCCGACACCGACCACGCCGCGATGATCGACCTCGCCGACGCCCTCGGCCGGCTCGACCCGAAGGATCGGGCGATCGTCGGGCTGCGCTTCATCGGCGGGTTCGAGTCGGCGGAGATCGGCCGCGCGCTCGGGATGACCGCGACGGGCGTTCGGGTCCGCCTTCACCGACTGCTGGAACGGCTACGAAAGGATCTCGGCGATGACTGAGCAGAAGACGACGGATCCGTTCGAGGCGCGGCTCGCCGACCTCGTCCGGGCCTACACGGACGCGGCGAGCACACGACCGGTCGACTCGCTCGCGGTCTCGCGCACGGCGATGGCACGTCCCGCGGGCGACCGCTGGTCGACGCGGCGCGTGGGCGCGGGCCTGACCGGTCGTCGCGTCGACGGCGGTCGCTGGGCGGCGGCGGCGGTCGCCGTCGTCCTCGTCAGCGTCGTCGGGGTCGCGGTCTGGTCCCGGTCGTCGAACTCCGGCATCGGGCCGGCGCCGACGCCGTCGGCGTCGATCGGCGCCCAGTCCCGTCGCATCGGCGGTCGGACCGGTCCCCGAGGTCCTTCGTCACCTGTGGCAGCGGCCACTGCCGATCGCGCCCGGTCCGGCGTGGGCGACCGCGAACCTCGTCCTGACGGACGAGATCGTGGGCGTCGGGCCCGAGCCTGGTACGGCCTCGCATTCCGCGGTCGCGGCCGCCGGGCCGGACACGCTCGTGGTCACGGCGACCGCCGAGACCCCGGGATGCGCGGTGGGCGACCTCGGCGTCTACCGCTTCGTGCTGGAGGGGAAGGACACGTTCGTGACCCTTTCAGCGATCGGCACGGACGCGTGCACGCCACGGGAGGCGGCGTTGACGGGCCCCTGGGTCCGGGCGGACCTGCCGCAACCCGGAGAGAGCGGGGTGCTGGCTCCCGGCACGTACGCGACCGCGGCGTTCGATCCGTTCACCGACGACGGCGCTCCGGACCGACTGACGTACACCGTCACGGCGGTTGGAAGGTCAAGGACGACGGGGATACCACCTTCGTCCTCCAGCACGTCCCGGGCACGTCACAGGGCCAACCCACTCCCGATACGTTCATCTTCATGATCGCCCAGCCCCGACTGGCTGCGGCCTTCGAGGACGGAGCAGTGTGCGGCGTCTTCACGGACGCGCCCGGCGCCGGGACTGGCGTCGGCGAGATGGTGGCCGCGATCACCTCCCGTCCAGGCGTGGTGTCGACGCCACCCGCGACGGTGACCGTCGGCGGGTACAGGGGCACCCTCCTCGATCTTCGGGTCGCCCCCACCTGGACCGGCGGCTGCACCGCGCCAGAAGGTCCGCTCGTCGGGATCCCGATCCTCCGCGGACCGGGAGGCGAACTGGGTCCCTCGCTCGGCCTGAGTCCGGACGTCCCGTTGCGATTGCTGTTGGTCGACCTCGGCGACGGGCGGACGATGTCGATCGCGATCGTCAGCCCCCCGTCGCCGGGGCAGTCATCGCTCGACGAGCAGATCGCCGCGGCGATGCCGATCATCGAGAGCATCGAGCTGCACCCGCCGAAGTCCTAGCTGGGCCTTGGCGGAGGCCGATCGGACGGGCGCCGTCAGATCGGGGCGATCGATGCCGGGTCGAGCGGGCCGTCGTCCTCGTCGAAGTCGTCGTCGTCGTCGAGCGGGTCGCCGCCGTTCACGCTCAGGTCGAGGTCCTCGCCGAGCTCGAGCGGCGCACCGCTGTCGGCCGAGATCGAGGCGTTCGTGACCGTGGCGCTCGACGCATCCGCATCGTCGGCCGTGGCGCCGGACGCGCCTGTCGTGAAGCGCCGCCGCCGATGATCCCGGCCGTCGTCGCGGCGGCGTTGGCGACCGGGTCGGACGCCACGGTCTGGGCCATGTTCTTCGCCGCGACGCCCTTCGCGGCGTCGACGGCCTCGTTCGTGCCGATCGAGGCGATGCCGCACGCCCAGACCGCCGCGACGGCGGCGGGAAGGTCCGTTTCGAGGTTCTTCCCGTAGATGACCAACCAGGCGAGATAGAGGAGGCCGGCGAGGATGAACACGCCCTTGCGCTCATTGGCGGCATCGAGCCAGGGCAGGAACGAGCCTTTCGCGAATTCGATGACCTGTCGGATGAGGACGGCCGCGGCGGCGATTCCGGCCGCCGTCGTCAGCTCGCGAAACGGGAATTGGTCGAGCGCGATCACGGTCTTCCCTCCTCAGCCGACCGGCTCGACGACGGAGTGGTGCATCCAGTCGTCCCGGTCGCGTCGCCATGCCACGTCGTGATCCGCCGACGTTCGTGCCGGCCAGCGTCGTCTGACGCACCCGGAACTCGGTGCCCTGCTTGACGTCTGCCGGATGTTGTTCGATCGGACGAACGGGCTGAGTTCGCTGGTTGGCCCCATCGGGCTGCGTGACGACGTACAGCCGCGCGTCCCGGGCTCGCCACCGAACGCGAACGTGATCCCTGCTCGGCGGCCCGTGGTGGGGCGGCCCGCCGGTCAGCGATGGTGGGGGACCAGCGTGTAGACCAGGCTCCACCCGCCCTTGAGGTACATCGCCTCGATCTCGTCGGCGTCGTACTCGCAGTGCTTCGGGATCCGCGGCCGGTTCGGGCGACCCGAAGTCGGAGTCGCTGACGATGTAGGTCCGCGGCGTACCGTCGGCGTTCTCCTGGCCGATCTCCCAGACGACGATCGAGTGCCCGCCGACCATCCCGGCGTCGGAGCGGCCGCGAGCGACCGATGTCGTTCGTGTAGGACGTCTTCCCGACCAGGCGGATCTGGGTGTAGATGCCGCCCAGGTGGACCGCGTGACGCCTCCGCAGGTGGGCGCGCATCTGGTTGACGGTCAGCCGGCCGTAGGCGACCGGGACGTGGTGCGCCTTGAGCTCGAGGTACGAGCAAACGGGACAGTACGCGCTCGGGCACATCCCGTGCGTCGAGCTTGTGCCGTGAGCCTTGGCCCAAACGCGGTGGCGGCGACCCATCGACTTCGGCGAGGGCGTCCTGCCGGACGCTTGGATCGTGCGGGCGGTATCGGCGCAGGAGCGCCTCGGTGGTTGCCACCGCACAGCCGATGTAGCCTCGGCTCGGACAGGTCGGAGAGTCCGAGCGGAACTGCGAGACCATCGGATACTCGCTGGACATGGCACCCCTCCGTCGCGGGCGTCCGCCGATACGGCGCACGACTCCTGCATCCCATGCGCCCGACCGGTGCCTGCGACGCGTGCGGAGAGGCTAGAGGGGCCCCGTCACGGCGGCGTCTCGACGCCGTCTCGCTTCGACGGGCGGCAGGCGCGCTCTGAAGGGTCCGTGAGCATCGGCTATCCTGACGCGATGCCGACATAGCTCAGTGGTAGAGCAGCTGTTTCGTAAACAGCAGGTCCTCGGTTCAAGTCCGAGTGTCGGCTCCATCCCTCCTCCGGGAGCGAGAGTGCTCGGCGGTGTGTCGCTGGCGATGATTCGCGGCGACGGCGGCGGTATATTGCGTTCCGGATCCGAACGCATGGGGAAGCAGTCAGCCGATGCGTCATCTCGAGTCACGCTGGCGTTTCGCGACGCTCATCGCGCTGCGGCCGCGGCCTGTTCCGGTCCCGCCGCCAGTCTCCCGACGCCCTCGTCACCTGCGTCGCGAGTCTCCCTCGCCCTCGCCGTCGTCACCGGCAGTCGCCAGCGCAGCGCCGACCCAGGCCGCGCGACCGTCAGCCTCCACCCCGACGCCGTCGTGCGATCCCGCCTGCCTCCTGATGCGGATGCAACCGCCGGCGCTGACCGCAGCCTGGCACCCTGCCGGCGGGGACGTACACCACGGTGAACTTCTACCCAGGCGGATTGACGGTGACCCTCAACGACAAGTGGTCCAGCCACGAGGACAGCACGGGAGAGTTCGCCCTGGACGTCGCCGGCACCCATGGGGAAGGCGACACGATCGTGTTCTGGCTCGACATGAGCCCGGTCACCTGGGACGGCAGACTCGGTCGCTGGTGTGGCCAACACCCCGGGCGCCGTCAGCGATTGGCTGCATGGTGTTCGCGAGCTGGCGGTCTCGCCCGCCAAGCAGACGACGATCGGTCAGGACAAGCTCCCAGCCCTGGTGATGGATATCGCCGTCGCAGCAGACGCGCCGAACGGGGACCCAGGCTGCCCCACGCGCGCCTGCGCCGCGATCTTCACGTTCCCGGAGTTCTCCGAACCGTGGGCGATCTCGAGCGACATGAAGACGCGCCTGTATCTCGCGCAGATCGGCGACGGGCCGCACATGCTGTACGTCGTCTACAACGTCGTCGACGCCACGACGTTCGCCCCGAGGGCGCAGCCGGTCGTCGACAGCATCAAGCTCTCGACGACACTCGACTGAGAAGCGTCACGCTACCTCTGACCGAGCACGCGGTGGTGATCGCCGGCGGCGGTCCGACGGGGCTGATGCTGGCCGGCGAGCTGGCGTTGGCGGGCGTCGACGTCGTCGTCGTCGAGCGACGCGCCAACCAGGACGTCATCGGCTCGCGCGCCGGCGGCCTGCACTCGCGCACGATCGAGATCCTCGACCAGCGCGGCATCGCCGATCGGTTCCTCTCGGAAGGGACGGTGGCCCAGATCGCGGGGTTCGCCTGGATCCGACTCGACATGCAGCGACCTTCCGACGCGCTACCCCTACGGCCTGGCGCTGCGGCAGCACGAGATCGAGCGGATCCTCGCCGGGTGGGTCGACGAGCTCGGGGTGCCGATCGAGCGGGGGCGAGACGTGACCGGCTTCGCGCAGGACGACGCGGGCGTCGACGTGGAGCTGTCCGACGGCCAGACTGCTGCGCGCGGAGTACCTCGTTGGCTGCGACGGCGGACGCAGCCTGATCCGGAAGGCTGCCGGCATCGAGTTCCCGGGATGGGATCCGACGGTCAGCCACCTCATCGCCCAGGTCGAGATGACCGACGAGCCGGTCTCGGGCCTCCGCCGCGACGCGCACGGGATCCATTCGCTGGTCCGAAACGAGGATGGGCGGACCGTCGGGCGTCCTCGTGACCGAAGCGGAACTCGGCCGGACCGACGAACCCACGCTGGCCGATCTCGGCGCGGCGCTCGTCGCCGCATACGGGACCGACTTCGGGATCCACAGCCCGACGTCGATCTCGAGGTTCACCGATGCGGCCCGTCAGGCGGCGACCTACCGCAAGGGACGCGTGCTCCTGGCCGGTGACGCGGCCCACGTGCACTACCCGGTGGGTGGTCAGGGCCTCCAGGTCGGCGTGCAGGATGCGGTGAACCTCGGCTGGAAGCTGGCCCAGGTGGTCAAGGGGCACTCGCCGGAGCGCCTCCTCGACACGTACCACGCCGAGCGGCATCCGGTCGCCGCGCGCGTGCTGCAGACCACGATGGCGCAGGTCGCGCTGCTCCGCGGCGATGACCGAACCAACGCCTTGCGCGACACGATGACCGAGCTCCTCGCGATGGACGAGCCGCGCCGGCATGTCGCCGCCGAGATGTCCGGGCTGGACATCCGGTACGACCTCGGCGATGGGCATCCGCTGCTCGGACGCCGGATGCCCGACGTCGACCTGGTCACGGCCACCGGCCCGCTCCGGGTCTTCACCTTGATGCACGACGCGCGGCCTGTCGTGCTCAACCTGGGTAAGCCCGGAAGCGTCGACGTCACGCCCTGGGCGGATCGCATTCGGTCGATCGACGCCACGTACATGGGCCCATGGGAGCTGCCGGCCATCGGGGCGGTCGCGGCTCCCACCGCCGTCCTGGTGCGGCCCGACGGCTACGTCGCCTGGGTCGGAGACGGGGACCAGGCGGGTCTCGAGGATGCGCTCACCATGTGGTTCGGATGACCGGCAACGCCCTGGTGTGATCGGGAGTACCCCGCTTCGGCGGCCATCGCGTCGAGGTCGAGCCGATCCCCGTAGTCGACCGCGAGCCGCACTCCTCGGTGGTCTTCGTACCGAACCAGTGGGGTGGGTGGGTCAGGGCGCCGCGTCCCGCGCTTCATGGCGGCGTCAGCCCGCAGTCAGGCGTCGTGCAGAGCTCGAGGCCGAGCTGCTTCATCCCTTCGGCCAACGGCGTGAAACCGAGCCACCCGCCGAAGGAGCGCGAGGCCACACCGGCAGGGATGCCGCGGACCAGGACGACCCCACCCGAGTCGCCGACGCCGACCTGGATCCGTGCCGCGATCATGCACGGGAAGTAGTCGCCATCCCCCTCGTTGAGGTTCTGGCCCTTCTCAGCCACGAGTCCACTGCGATAGGTGTTGCGTCCGTCGATCTCGACCGTATCCCCGATGGCGATGTCAGCACAGCCCAGGGGCTTGGTGTCAGCGGCGATGACGCGATACCCGCCGACACCCATGTCGACGACATCGAGGTGACCCCAGGGGATGCGGTCCGGGGCCACGATCAGGTAGTTGATATCGGAGCTCGCGCACGTGTGATCAGGGTAGGGGCAGGTGGCATCGCGGGCGGCCGGGCCGAACACACCGCGCACTGTCACGCCGTCGGGGTCGTAGGCCACCGTCCCAGGGCTCGTGCAGTGACCTGTCGAGGTGAGGACGATCTGAGCGTCGTGGCGGGCGTACACGCCGCCCGAGCAGGCGCCCCAGAGCTGCTGGCCGGCGAGGACCGGCGGGTCGTAGACGGGCGTCGTGCGCTGGGGCGCTGTCGCGGCGCGTACGGCCGTTAGCGTGCCCCATCCGAGGAGCGCGCCCGCCACGACGACGGCCACGAGGCGGACGATACGCGTCACGGGCACCGAGATAACCGGGCGGGGATGGCGAGACCGGTGAGGCGCTTTGACATACGTCTATCGAGTACATAGGGCGGCCATGGGCGCAAGGGCTCGATGGTCCTGAGCCTGGCCCGGGCCGGCGAGTCGCCGCGCACGCGATTCCATACTGTTCCTACGGGAGTAGTAGACATTGGCGCGACCGACCCCTATAGTCGGCCCGTGAGCTCGATCACGCGACCGGCCGAGATGTGTACGCCCTGGCGGCCCCATGGAGGGGACACAGGGCGGTAGGTCGCGCCATCCCACCGGATGCAGGGACCGACGCCGGTCCCGGGGCCGCAGTCAGAGCGACTGCGGCTTTTCTGTGTCCGCCACCTCCGCGGTGCGCCGCCGACCCCGCTCCCGGTCGGGACCCTGACCCTCATCGACCCCTGGCCGCTTCGTCGGCGGTCCACCAAGGAGCTTCCCGATGTCCGTCGTCCTCGAATCCGTCCTCGCCGCCAATGCCAGCTATGCCGAGTCGTTCGGGAGCAAGTCGGAGCTGGCGCTGCCGCCCGCTCGCGGCTTCGCGGTCCTGACCTGCATGGACGCGCGCCTCGATCCCGCCAAGTACGCCGGTCTGTCCGAGGGTGACGCGCACGTCATCCGCAACGCCGGCGGCCGGGCCAGCGACGATGCGATCCGCTCGCTGGTGATCTCGTACAAGCTCCTGGGCACGGCCGAGTGGTTCGTCATCCACCACACCGACTGCGGGATGGAGTTCTTCACCAACGAGGTCATCCGCGACCTGCTCGCCAGCAGCCTCGAAACCGCCGCCCTCGGGCCCGACGGCTTCTACGACGTGGGGACCGGTCCGGGCTCGTCCGCGGCCGACGACATCGACTGGCTGACGATCGCCGACCAGACGGGCAGCGTGACCGACGACGTGCGGCGCATCCGGTCGCACCCGCTCGTGCCCGCCGGGATCCCGATCTACGGGTTCGTCTACGACGTCCGCTCGGGCCGCCTCATCGAGGTCCCGGACGCGACGGAGGCCGGGCGAGCTCGCTGATCATCGGCATCTCACTCGTGCGTTGGCAGTCTGAGACGCTCGGCGGCTGCCGACGCTGCCTTGGCGCGGCAGGTGGTGGATCGTCCGCTCATTCTCCGAGGACGATCACGGTGTAGCCGCCGAAGAGCGCACCGTTCTGCGTCCCGGTGACGCGATAGACATGGGCGTTGCCGGAGCCGGGGTTGTCGTCGGTCGCGTGGAAACCGACCTGCTGCCCGTCTCCGGTCACCCCGTGGCTGTCGCCGATCAAGCCTGCGGCACGAATGCCCGGGACGACCCCCAGGTTGGGGAGCTGCACGCCGGCTGGCGTGGGAGCCGTCAGGCCGACATCGCCGGTCGCGGCCCCGGTTCCGAGCGTCCGCACCCGATCCATCGTGACGAGATGGAGCCACGGGACCGTCGTCGTTTCAGCACGCTGGACCGCCACGGCGGCCGCCCCGCCGAACAGGGGCCCGACGGCGATCGGCAAGGTCGGCTTCGACGCCGCTTCGGCGGCACTCATGACATGGATGTTTCGCTGGCCGATATGCCGATTGCGCGATGCGTCCCACCCCGGTGCGGACAGCGGGTCGAGAACGGCCTGGCTGACCCGGACCATCAGACATTCGTGCCCGCCATTGACATAGAGGGCGCGCCACGAGACCGGACACCTCACCAGTCGATGGCTCCCGGGTCCGCCGCGGGGGCCGAGGTCCGTCCAGGTCGCACCGATCAGGTTGGCATGGGCGCCATCGAACCCCAACGATGGGTTGAACCAGTAGAACTCCACCAGGGTGTCGGGGCAAGCCGCCTGCCCAAGGTTCCAGACGTGGGCGTAGAGCGTGTTGTCGGCACCGGCCTGGGCGATCGCGCCGAGCGAGTTCGGGATGGCCGGTGCGTGCTGCGGATCCACGCCCGGCTCGATCAGGATGTCCGGGCTCTCCCAGAACGGGCCGACCACCGGCCTGGCCCCGGTGTCGCCGGCGTTCGCCCGCATGAAGAGGAAGGGCAGGAAGAGCTTGTCGCGAGGTCCCGGCCAGACATGTGGCGGACGCGTCGTGATCGTGATGATCCCGCTGACGTCCACGGTCCCCTTGGGCACCGACCCGTCACTCGAGCCGGTGACGTGCCCGGGACGCACGCCGGGCGGGTTCGGTGGCCGCGGATGACCGTCCGCAGGGCAGCAGCCACACCCACATTCGACCTGGACGTTGACGATGGCCGGCATCGAAGGGGGCTGAGCCCGAGGCCGCCGCGCGTCGTTCCTGTGTCGTCGAGGATGGGGCGCCCGCTCGGGCTCGTCCTTGTCCCCGCCGAGCACATGCTCGACGGCGTCTTCGACGCCATCGACAGCCCGCCGGATGATCCGGCCCGCATCCTTCATCCCGGACCGTCCCCTTCCGGAGCTGCCCCGACAGGCGGGGGAGCTTCATGGCATTCGCGGCCGCGGTAGTCGAGCTTCAACGGCGGGTCGTACAACGGCGGCGGGTCCCACGCGACCGCGGTCGGCGCCGGATACGACCACTCACCCACGGTCCCTTCCGGTGCCGTGACCGGCTTGTCGTACAGCTGGTCCCGCTTGTTCTTGCCCTGGTTCTGAGGGTCACGGATCCAGTCCCAGCACAGATAGGCAAACCCGCGGTCAGCGTCCAGGTTGAAGTTGGACCGGAACTTCGGGTTGCCCGCGATCTGGCCGATGAGATACGTGGAAAAGACGATGGGGTCACCAAGCGGATTGGTCCCGGACACGCTGGCCGGGTCTGTCTCCTTCGGCACGGGATAGCCGTCGGTGAAGGGCGCCCGACCGATGAATTGCTCGTTGTACGTGTCGGTCTGCTCGGGACAACCGGAGCGCTCGTAGTCGAGGCGCATGCGGTTGCTCGCCGGACCGTCCGTCCCGAACAGCACGGTCGGCATCGTGTCCTGCGGGTATGGCCCAGGGACCGTCTGTGGCGTCTCGATGTGGTTGCCGGCCCGCGCCGGGCTCCGGTCGTTGGTCTTGTCGGGGAACCCCCACGGCCGCTGGAATTCGACGACATCCGAGAAGAACGGCGCTGACCCGGGCGCCGTGGTCTGGACTTCTCCCGGCTTGAGCGGCCGCCTCGTCGGCCGGACCGGCAGCCACGGATAGGCGCGGCCCGGGCCGCCCTTCGGGTTGCGCATGGCCGGAGCCGTCAGGGACGGATCCGCGTCCAGGTTGCCGAGGGGATCCCAAGCGGCGGCGAGCGCCGCGGCGAAGGCCCCGTCCACGCCATGACCCAGGCTGATCAGCTCGAAGTCGATCTCGTTGGGACGGCGGATCTCCCCAGTGGCGTAGCGCATCTCCGATTGCGGCGTGAGGTAGGCCATATGGACGAGCACTTGGCGCATGTTCTCGCAGACCTGCCAGGCCGGCAGCACGAGGTTGTCATAGAGCCATTGCCGCGCCGGTAGCGTGGCCCCGGAGATGGCCGACTTGCCCAGGTCGTAGGCGAGTTGCGCGGCCTGTTCCAGCGACTTCCAGATCCAGTCGAGGATCGCGAGGATCGCGTCGCACAGCTGCTCGATCGGGTTGTCCGAAGGATCGACCCCCGAGAAGTCAGGCGGACCGAAGTCGTAGTCACTTGCCGGCGGCGTGAACCAGGTCGGCCGTTCCGGCTTGTCCATGTCGAAGGTCGTGCTGAACTCACGCTTGAACCAGCTCAGCATGAAGCGATAGGCGACCTGGACTTCCCACGGCAGGGGGAAGCCTCCGGGGACGTCGAGACCGGCGGCCGGCATCGGGGCGACGACCTTCAGGAGGTCCTCGAGCGCCATCCCGGGATCGCCGACGCCAAGGACGCCGAGCCACTTGCCGAGGATCGCGCTGCCGTCGCCCAGGCCGTCCTGGAAGGCCTTCCCATCCAGGTTCCGGGGATGCGGGCCGCGCTCACTGAGATACTCGGGCTCCTTGCAGCCGCCTTCCTCGGGACTCGCGTACACCTCGATGAGGACCCGGACGATCACGTCCGCGAGCCAGGGCGGGAGCGCGCCGTCCGTGTCCAGGAGCTCCTGGCGCTCGGTGCGGTGGGCTCGCGAATCGGGTTCCGGGAGGGGCTGCCTGCGCCAATCGCCCTCCTTCTCGTCGGCCGGCAACGTGTCGATGCCCTGCGGGATCTGGACGGCGAAGTACGTCGCGCTGTGGTTCAGTCCCTCGTAGCCATCGATCCAGCCGACTTCCGGATCGGGAGGCAGGGTGCCATCCCCGGTGCACTGGTAGTTGAAGGCATCCATGTGGTTCTCGACCAGATGATGTCGTTGCCAGTGCGTTCGGAACGGCCCGCCAGCCTGCTCATTGACGTACCCGTGGGCGATGGTGTCCGTCCCGATGTGGGCGATCCAGCCCAACGCATAGGCCGTCAGCTGGTCGGCGTGCTCGAGGTCGAGCGCGTCCTTGCTGGTCGCGAGAATCTGGGCGTGCGCAAGCAACCGGCGCGGCACGTAGCTCGTCAGCCGGTAGTGGGTCATGTCGCTCCAGACGAAGGCCTGCTCATCCACGCCGGTCCGCATCTTGAGCGAGAAGAACGCGAAGACGTCCTGGCCCGAGAGCGCCTCTTCGGCGATCAGGACCATGAGATCGTTCTTCAGCTGGGTGAAGAGGTCACCGAGCTCGCTCAGCAGCCCGCCCGTCAGATCGTCGAGGAGCTGACCAGCCGCATCCAGGATCGGGCCGATGAGGGCGTTGAGGGCGTCGACGAACTCGGCCCAGAGCTTGTTGAGCTTGATCAGGAACCGCAGCAGCGCGACGAAGGTGCTGCCGGTGATGTCGCCGATGATCGCCAGCAGTCCCTCCCACGGGTCGTCCAGCCGGCCCTGGTCGTCGAGCCAGTACAGGAGGCTCATCGCCAGCATCAGCTCGTCGCTGGGGATCTGCGGCTGGGCGTAGTCCTGGAGGAAGAAGAACAGGTCGGGACCGACGGCCCCGAGGGCGGCGAACTTCGGCCAGGCGTGCATCCGCTGCGCGCATTCCGACGGGGTGAGGCCACCGAGCATGGCGGCGTCGATCGCCTGCTGCTTGAGCAGGGAGCCGTCCGCCTTGCGGACGAAGTCGTCGGACACGCCGCCTGTGGCCAGGAAATCGGCGATCCGGCGCTGCGTGTAGATGTGCGTGAACGGACCTGGCATTGGTTCCCCAACCCGTGCAAGTCCGGTTCGCGCACACCGACTCGCGTTCGTGCCGGACGATCCGTTGATGCGGTCGTCCGGTCCGGCGACTACGGGAGGTCTACTCCTCGGGGCGTCGCCTGTCTAGCCACTTATCCACAACTTGACCCTCATCATCGCTGGCAAGTCCTGCGACGGCGGACACGACCGTGATCGCGATGCCCGCGTCCGCGGACGCGCCGGACCCCTCCATCCGGGATACGCGAAGAACGTTGTCGATGACCGTCGTGCCTTTGCTTGGGTTCGCTCAGGTCACGCGAGGACGTTGATGGCTCGAGCGAAGACGAGACCCACGACGACGAACGAGATCAGGGCCTGTGACCCCATCGCGATCTTCGTCCAATGCACCATCGGCATCGTGTCGGTCGGGCTGAACGCGTTGGCCGTGGTGAACCCGACGTAGAGGTAGTCGAGGAACTCGGGTCGCCAGCCGGGCGGGGCCAGCTCTGGGCTGAGGATCTGGGGAAAGGCGAGGTCGGGATAGGGAGGCAAACCGTGGGCGCGAACGGCAGGACCGCCGCCGTCGAATTCCCAGTACAGCAGGGCGAACGCGATGTTGTTCCCGAGCCAGACCTTCGCCCCGGCGAGCAGCAATTGGTCGGCCTGAGCGGTGAGCGGGGACCCGGTCACGAGGTCGTAGACGAGGAGGCCCGTCGAAACGAGCGTGCTACCGAGGATGACCACCACGAGGGCGACCGACGTTCGGCGTTGCCACGGTCCGGTCCGGTCGATCCGTCCGGGATCGCCGATGATGAGGGCCAGAAGGAGGAGGCCTTCGACCGCGGCCAGGAGCCAGCCCGGCAGGACGGTCAGGCGCGGCGGCGCGAGCAGGCTGGCGCCCATAAGCACGAGCACGGCGATCGCCATGGGCCACCTGGACTCGCCGATCTCGCGGTCCGCGATCGTGTCGGCTTGCGCCGCGGCTCGTCGGTTTCGATCCGCTCTTCTCCGTTCGGCGTCGACAACGTCGGCTGAGCATAATGATCTGCAAACACCTTATCGCCTGCTCATCGACGCATGGATTTGACGACTGTGACGCTGAGCAGCTCGCGCGACACTGGACTCATCGAGTCATCGCGGCGCGGTGACGTGTCTCGTCACTCATCTGATGGAGAGGAGCGCTCGCGATCGTGTCGCGTCATCCGCGACGGGTATCGCGCTCGACACGCATGCGGGATCGTCTCGATGGTGACGAGCAGCGACTCGCTTCCGGCCTCGGCGCGGTGAAGATCGCTGCTGACGACTGCGAGTGGAGCGTCAGCGGACGGCGACATGTGTCACGGAGAATGTGGTGAGCTCTCGCGAGATATGTCTCACATCGGCGCCCGGCTACGAGCGCGGGCTGCTCGTCCCGCACCGGGCTGCGTCCGGCCGTCAGTCCTGGTCGCGCTGGGCGAACGGCGCCCTCGACGCCTGCGCCGGGAACGGGGCGCCCCAGTAACCGGTCGCATGCCGGATCCGGCCATCCTCTAGCTCGAGCACGGCGACGTACTCGAGGACCTCCTCGCCGTAGCGCAACGGCACCATCAGCACCCAGACGCTGCCCGAGCCGACGAGCCGCGGCTGTGCCGCGAATTCGGGCTTGACCTCCACCGCGGCCATCGCCGCGAGGACGTTCGCGCGGCCCGCGAACCGCTCACCCGACTGCGGCCATGCCATGACCATCTCGTCATGGGTCAGGGCCGCGACCGCGTCGGCGTCGCCACGCTCGGACGCCGCGAAGAAGCGCTCGACGATGTCGCGATTCGCCTGATCCTCATCGTCGTCCGGGGGCATGTCAGACGGTCACCTTCCGGGCAGCCTTCGCCGGCTGGAGGACCCGGATCGCGTTGCCGAAGGGGTCGCGGATGCCCATGTCCGTGCCGTAGAAGTGGTCGGTCGGCTCCTGCGTGAAGTCGGTGACGCCGCGTTCCTTGAGGGTCTCGTACAGCGCCCGGGTGTCATCGGTGTGGATGACCAGGGAGCCCATCGCGCCCTTCGCGATCAGCTCGCGAAGCTGGGCCGCGGTGGCCTCGTCATGCACGGGCGGGCCGGGCTCCTCGAGGAAGATCTCGACCTCGGGGTTCGCCGGGAAGCGCACGGTCAGCCAGCGGAAGGGGCCCTGCCTGATGTCCTGGCCGACCTCCATCCCGAGCTTGTTGACGTAGAAGTCGAGCGCCTCCTCCTGGTCGAGGACCTTGACGGAGGTGACGGCGAGCGTGGTGGTCATCGGTGGTGCTCTCCTCGTGTGCGGGCTCAAGGACATGTCCGCAGCCTAGGGAGCCGGCGCCGCGTCGGCTTCTCCGGGACTGCTCGATCGCAGCGCCACCCATGGCCGCATCGCCATCATCTGGAAGCAGTTGGGCGCGACCATCGGTCCATGCTGCGCGCGATAGCCGGACGGCGATTCGCCGACGATCTCGCGGAACGTGCGGCTGAACGTCCCCAGGCTGCCGAAGCCGACGTCGAAGCAGATGTCGGTGACGCTCCGGTCGGTCTCGCGCAGCAGGAACATCGAGCGCTCGACCCGTCGCCGCTGGAGGTACCGGTGCGGCGTCTCCCCGAACACCTGCCGGAAGCAGCGGCTGAAGTGGGCCTCGGAGATATGGGCGACCGCGGCCACCGTGCGGACGTCGAGCGGTTCGGCGTAGGCGCGGTCCATGGCGTCGCGGGCGCGCAGCAGGCGCCGGTTCAGGTCCTCGGCTTCCCGGCTCACGCCGCCACGCTACGCCATCCGGGAGGCGTGTGCCGCCGGCCCGGCTTAGCCGAACGTGAAGCAGTAGGCCTCGACGCCAGCCTCGAGGAACTCGATCTCGAAGCGCCGCTCGGCGATCGCTCCCGGCTGGCGGATGAGCTGGTAGGTGCGCTGCGCGTCCACGGTCCCGCTGCCATCGGGAGTCACGTCGGTCCCGACCGCCTCGGTCGCGGGCCGTCCGTCGAGGAAGACGCGGAACGGAACGGACGCTCCCCTGGTCGCGGGACCCATCACCAGGTTCACGTCCCGGGCGTGGAACTGGAAGGCGATTCGACCGCCCGGCTCGTCGAGGATGCCGGCGTGACGTGCCACCGTCCAGGTCCCGGTCAGATCCCACGCGTTGAGCGGGAGCGCGGCGGCCGCACGGTACGTCCGCGTCCGGTCGAAGGCCGCCACCTCGGCCGACGCGAACCCGGTCGCCTGGCCGTACCCGACGTACGTCTCGGGCGTCCGGAGCGTCCGCCAGTCGGCAGCGAGCTCGAGGCCCGTCGGCTCGACCTCGACCAGGTCCAGATCGAGGTCCGTCGCGCCCGCATCGATCAAGAGCTGCTGGATGACCATCTCGGTCATCGCGTACTCGCCTTCACCGAAGTGGTGGTAGCGGATGTCGCCCTGCGCGTCGGCGAGGTAGATCGCCGGCCAGAAGTGGTTCTCGAAGGCGCGCCAGACGCCGTAGTCGCTGTCGACGGCGACGGGATACTCGACGCCGAGCTTGCGGACCTCCGGGACGACGTTGTCGAGATCCCGCTCGAAGCCGAACTCGGGCGTGTGGACGCCGACGAGGGTGAGGCCGGCAGCGGCGTACTTCGCGGCCCACGCGCGCCGGTACGGGGCGGTGCGCAGCCAGTTGATGCACGTGTAGGTCCAGAAGTCGACCAGCACGACCCGTCCGAGCAGCGCTTCCGGCGCCAGTGCGTCCGAGTTCAGCCAGCTGGTGGCGCCGGCGAACGACGCCAGGCGCCCCTCGACCGGCAGGGTCGGCTGCTCACCTGGGAAGCGATGGGCGATCGAGCGGATCATGGCCGATATCCTCTCGCGCTGGATCGGGGTCTGCCCGGAGCATCATCGCCCACCGTGCGCCCCTCCTGCGTGGCCTGTCGTGGGACATGACTGTCTCATCTGGACGGCCGAGTGAGACACGGTTGTCTCATTGCTGCTACGATCGAGCCGATGACCGACCCTGTGAGCCGTCCGGAGACGTCGACCGCGATCCTCGAGGCTGCGGCCCGCATGCTCGCCGAGCGACCGGACGCCACGATCGGCGAGATCGCGATCGCGTCCGGTGTCGGGCGGGCCACCGTCTATCGGTACTTCGCGACGCGTGGGGCGCTCGTCGACGCGCTCTCGTCGGACGCCCTCACGGAGCTCGCCTCGGGGTTCGACGTGGCCGGCCGGGACGGCGCCACGACCCCGCAGGTGATCCAGCGCCTGGTGCGCGCCTTCCTTGCCGACAGCGACCGGTACGTGATCCTGACCCGCTCCGCGGCGGACCCGGCCCGCGAGGCCGAGATCGACCGGCTGATCGGCGCACCCTTCCGCGCGGTCTTCCAGCGCGGGATCGAGGACGGTACGTTCCGACGCGGCTTCGACGCCGACCTCCTGAGCCGGTCGCTGGCGGGTGTCGCGCTGGCGGCGGTCCATGCCGGCCTGCCTGCGACCATCGGCATCGACGCCGCCAGCGATGTCGTCGCGTCGCTGTTCCTCGATGGCGCCCGCCGCTCGAAGTCGAAGCAGCGGTCGAAGTCGAAGTCGAAGCGCCCGAGCGCCGAGTAGGATCGACCGATGCTGACCATCGACCAGGTGCGGACGCCGGACGAGATCGCGGCCGTCGGCGCGATCATGCGCGAATACACGAGCCTGGGTCGTGACCGTCGAGGACGACAGCGACGGCGCACCGACGTTCGAGGGCCTCGAGCGCGAGCTGGCGACCCTCCCCGGGGTCTACGCGCCGCCCGCGGGCCGTCTGCTCCTGGCGTCCCTGGACGGGGACCCGGCCGGTTGCATCGCCCTGAAGCCGCACCACGAGGACACCGGCGAGCTGAAGCGCCTGTATGTGCGACCGGAAGCCCGTGGCAACGAGGTCGGCCGCCATCTCGTCGAGCGACTCGTGGCCGAGGCGAGGGACTCCGGGTATCGGCACCTCGTCCTCGACAGCCACAAGTCGATGACGCGGGCGCATGACCTCTATCGCGGCGTGGGCTTCCGGGAGATCCCGGCTCCCGACGACTTCCCCGAACGCTTCCGCCCGGTCGTCGTGTTCATGGAGATGGACCTCGAGAGCTGACCAGGCGCCACTGACCGGCTCGCGACCAGAGACGGGCTCGCGACCAGACCTGCCATAACGCTCATCCGGGGAACGCAATGGCCGGTCATCGTCCATCCATTCGTGCGATCGACGGATGGGCGGTCGCGGCCACGCTCGGTGGGCGAGCGATCAGGTCGAAGTGGACCCTGTCGGACCTGTCGTCAGGGCATTCGAGCGGTCGGGACCGGCCATACCGCTCTGCCCATGGTCGTTATGTCAGGTATGCCGGGCCGCGCGGGCGCCTCGGTCCTTCGCGGCCGCCTCGGCACCCGGCCCCCGCGGCCGTTCGAGCCGCCGGCCGCCTAGGCACCCGGCCCGCGGCCGCCACGCGCCACCGCCGGGCGCCACCGGCCCGCGGCCGTTCGAGCCGCCGGGCGCCACCGGCCCGCGGCCGTTCGAGCCGCCGGGCGCCACCGCCATGCCGGGTCAGGTCTCCGTCGGGTCGCTGAACGCCGCCAGCCGGTCGCCCGAGGGGACCACGTAGTAGCCGCCCGTCAGGGGCGTCGTGAAGCGCATCAGCTCGTCGATCAGGCCGCCCGGGCGGCCGACCATGTTGTCGAGCATGCCGGCGAGCACGGACTGGGTCGCGCTGAACCCGACGAAGATCGTCCCGTGCTGCGTCACCGACCCGTACGCGATGTTCCGCCGGAAGATGTTCCCGAAGTCGTCCTGGTCGGTCCGGGCGACATGGGATCCCTTCGGGTCGCGGGTCCAGCTCCAGGCTGTCCGTCTTGCGACGCCCGATGACCGCCTCCTGATCCTCGGTCGGCAGCGCCTCCCAGCTCGGGATGTCGTGCTCCCACTGCTGGAGCAGGAGGATCGAGCCACCGGCTCCCGGCTCGCCCTCGGGGATCAGCGCGAGCGACATCGCCTCGATGAGGCTCGGGTTCTCGGTCCCGTCGATGAACCCGGTCAGGTCGCGGTCGTGGTGGTAGGGCCAGCCGACGATCTCGTGGACCAGCGTCGCGTGGCCGGCAAGCGCGGCGACGATCGCCCGCGACACGTCGAAGACGACGTCGTACCCGGAGCCGGTCAGCCAGACCACGATGTCGTGCTGCGTCGCCGGCATGACCTGGCCCGTCGGGCCGGTGACCGGTCGATCGAAGCCGCGAGCGTCGGGTGGGGCCGCGTCCGGCGCGACGGACGCCCAGATCTCGGGACGAAAGCCGACCACGAGGTTGACCCCATCGATCGTGGTCCGCGGCTCGCGCAGCGAGGCGACGAGCGCGACGGCATCGGCTGGCGTCGCCGAGGGGAGCAGGTCGAACTCCAGCCACGCATGCGACGACGTGCCGAGGGCGAAGATCCCGGTCTGGGGTGCGGACACGGCCCGACTCCTCGAAGCAGGTTGCCTGTCGGCCAGCCTAGCGCGTCGGCGTCACGCCGGAGCGGTCGCCGCCCGTTCGTCCAGGTTGTCCCATACCGTCCGGAGCGGGTCCTGCTGGCCGAAGGCGATGAGCGCGATGGCCCCGCCGACCACGCCGATGACGCCGCAGAACAGGAACGCGGCATGGAGCCCGGTCGTATAGGCATCGAGATACGGCCGGAGGTCGGCCGCGCCGATCGTGGTCGCGACCTGGCTGAACGAGGGCGTGCCGACGGCGATGAGCACGTTCCGGAAGGCCGCGATCGCAGCGGCCGCGTCGGCCGCCGGGAGCGACGCCACCGAGTCCGTGTACGTGGCCGTGGCCACCTGCGCGACCAGCGCGCTGACGACCACGATCCCGATCCGCGACCCGACGGAGATCGACGCCTCGTTGAGGGCCGCCGCGGTCGCGGGCAGGCCCCGGGGCACGCTCGCGAAGATGATCGCCGTGCGCACGGTCGTGGCCACGACGAACCCGGCCCCGATCAGCAGGCACGGCAGGATGAACCCGAGGTAGGAGGCGGTCTGCGTCGTCACGACGGAAAGGACCAGGTTCCCGACGCCGACGAAGACGACCCCGCCGCCGACCAGCCAGCGCGGCGACACCCGGCTGAGGAGGTAGCCGGCGATCGGGCCGGCGAGCACCAGCGCGGCGAAGAGCGGCGCCAGGGCGGCCACCGCGAGCACGGGCCCGTACCCGAGCACGAGCCGGAAGTACAGGGGCAGGTTGAGCATCGCCGCCGTCTGCGAGATGGCGATGACGACGCCGACGAACAGGGCGATCGCCACGTTCCGCCGGATGATCCCGACACTGCTGACCTTCCGCCTCCCGGAGAGGCGATCGTAGAAGAGCACCAGCGCCGGCCCGCCGATGATCATCGCCCAGCGGATGGGGTTGTCGAGGCCGCCGCCGATCCAGGTGAGCCCGATGGTCAGCGTGATGATCCCGAAGGCCCACACGGCCACCCCGACGACCAGCGGCCGCTCGGCGAGTGTCGGCCGGCGCAGCTCCAGGACGTGCCGTGACGCCACCCGGATCGCGATGACGCAGGCGGCGATCGCCGCGACGTAGGCGGGCCAGCGCTGGCCCGGGATGAGCTGGAGGAGGATCGGGCCGGCGGCACCGGCCGCGCCGTAGGCGCGCGTACGCAATGCCGATCGCGGTGGCGCGCACCGGCCCCCGATAGCTGGTCGCGACGAGCGCGATCGAGACCGGGATCACGAAGGTGGCGCTGGCGTGGCCGATCAGGCGAACGACGACGTAGATCGCCCCGTCCGGCAGGAACAGGGCGATGAGCCCGGCCAACAGCTCCACGGTCAGCCCGCCGAGGATGATCGGCCGCGACCGGCGTGAGTCGCCGAGCGCGCCACCGAGGAGCAGCAGCGCTGCGGCGGTGAGCGAGGCGAGCATGACGGTCGTCTCGAGCTGCGGGTTCTCCCGGACGGCCGCCTGCACCGAGGGCAGCGCGGGGCTCCACGCCTGCGGATCCAGTGCCGCGGCGAAGAGGGCGAGCGAGCCCGCCAGCAGCGCGCCCTTCGCGACCGGGTCGACGAACAGGTCGCCGATGAAGGCGGGAAGCGGTGGGCGACGCATCGGCGTATTGGATGTCACGCGGCCACGATGCGCAACTTTCGTGCGCGGCAGGCCCTCGTCCGGGTGGCGTTGCTGCTCGAGCTCAAGTCATGGCGTCGAGGACGCCGGCCAGCTCCTTCGGGCGGGTCATGAACGGCGAGTGCGCGCCCTCGACCTCGACGGGCTCCACGCCGAGGCGGTCGCGGCTTGCCGAACGGACCCAGTCCGCGTTGATCGCGCGGTCGTCGCGGCAGACGATCGTCCGCGACTCGACGGCGGGCCACGCCTCCAGCGGCGTCGTCTCGCTCATCACGCGATAGCACTGCGGGCGGAGGCGGGCGGCGGCCCAGGCGGCCACCTCGGTCGACGCATCGTGGTAGAAGACCTCCCGGGCCGTGTTCGGGCCGACCGCCCACACGTCGTCGCCGAGGTCGGTCCACTCGGCGGTCGTCGGGGCCACGTCCGGGGCGAGCGCCTCGGTCGCGCGCTGGTCGTTGGCGCTCAGGCCCGGGACGGGGAGGAAGGCGGCCACGAAGACGAGCCGGCGGATCGGCCGGCGGGCCGCCACGATGGGGGTCACGAGCCCGCCCATCGAATGGCCGACGAGCACAGGCTCCGGCATCGACGAAATGGCCGCGATGACGGCATCCGCATAGGCCGACGCCCCGAGCGACGGGTCCGAGATCGGCAGGTCCGCCGCGATGACCCGATGCCCGAGCGCCTCCAGCTCCGGCGCCAGGCGATCCCAGCACCACGCTCCGTGGTAGGAGCCGTGCACCAGCGCGATGTCCATGGCTGCTCCCTCGTGCGACTCCGTCGCGACGGCCGACAAGGGAGAGGATGCGCCTACTGGACCTGGTCGGTGATGTCGATGACGTGGTTGACGAATGACTTCTGCTGCTTCGATTCGACCATGAGCAGGATGTACATCCCGGTGGCGTCCTTCGGGACCGCCACCTTGGTCGTCCAGTCGGCGACGCCCTTGGCCGGCGTGATCGGGGTATCGGCCAGGTGCGGGCTCTCGTAGAAGCCGTAGATCACTCCGTCGGCGCCGATGACCGGCGGCGTCCCGATGTGGACGTAGGTCGGATAGGCGGTCGGGTTCTCCGTATGCCAGGCGAACTCGAGGCCATCGGCCGTCCGGGTGGTCTTGACGAGCGTCAGCACGCACTTGTTGATCGCCTCGATCGGGTCGGTCGCCTTCTGGACCACGCCGTCGATGGCCTGCGCGATCGGGAACGCGAGGTCCGCCGTGACCTTGTCGAGGTCGACCACCAGCTTGGCGGCGACCGGCTTCGCCGGCGTGTAGTAGTTGAAGTCGCCGGTCACGTAGGTGTAGTCGATCGACAGCTTCTGGCCGGGGGCGGGCGCCGCGCCCGCGCATTCGACCGAGAGCATCGCCGTCTCCGGCTTCTGCTTCGTCCCGCCCGTGTAGCCGCGCATCTGGAAGCCCGGGGCCAGGCTCGTCCCGCCGGTCCCGACGACCGCCGTGGCGCACGGGGCGGTCTTGCCGTCACTCCCGGTCAGGGTCACGGTCCCGCCGGTCGCGAGCTGCATCGCGCTCCAGTCGCCGGTGTCGTTGCGGAGCGCGAGGTCCACGTGGAGGTCGCCGGCGGCAGTCTGCGAGACCGCCGTGGCGATGCCCGCCCAGACCCCGCCGGCGGTGGCCGGGGTCGGGCTGCTCTCGTCAGCGGGGGTGACGACGTAGTCGCAGGCCGTGACCAGGAGCGCGGCCGCGGCCAGGGCGAGCACGAGACGGCGAGCCGCCACGGGCCGATCGGTCGGAGCCATCAGCCGGCCCGTCCCGAACTTGGGCAGAGCCTCGGACAGCTTGCCCGGACACGAGCCAGTAGTTCGACGGCGCGTCGGTGCCGCCGTCGACGGCCTGGACGTTCTTGGCCTTGCCGTCGAGCGTCACGTCGGTGAAGTACGTGTAGCACTGGGCGCACGGCGGTGCGATGTCGAGTACATGTCGTCGGTGAACCAGCCGAGCTGGTCGATCGCGGCGACGAGCGTCGTGACGTCCTCGGGCGTGACCTGCTTGGACACGGTCTTGGTCCCGTCGTCACCGGTCATGCGCCCGTCCGGATAGATCGCATACAGCTCGTCGACACAGGCGCCGCCCGCCGTTGCGCTCGTAGACGATCACGGCCACGCCGGCCGTCGGCGAGAGCCGCGCCTGCGCCTGGCGAAGCGGCTTGAGCTGGCAGCCGGCGGCGGCGCTCGATCCCGCGACGTTCCCGGACCCGCCACCCTGGACGAGGCCCAGCAGCTGGACCGCGATGACGGCGGCGATGACGGCGCCCGCCCCGACGGCCACCCGCCGGTCGCGATACCACGGCCGGCGGCGATGGACAGGCTTCGCCGACCCGCTGCCGCCGAGTCTCGCCCGCGCGAGCTGCCGCTGGTTGATGTTCGTCAGCAGCGCCTGGACGCCGATGAAGACCAGCATGAGCCCGCCGATGACGATGCTCGTCCACCACGAGCTGAGCTGGCCGTTGAACTGGATGATGCTCTGGATCAGGGCGGTGATCAGGACGCCGAACAGGGCGCCCAGGATGTAGCCCTCGCCGCCGGTCAGCGCGGTCCCGCCGATGACCACCGCGGCGATGACGGTCAGCTCGAACCCCAGGGCGTGCCCGCCGTGCCCTGACCCGACGTAGATGCTGTAGGCGATGCCCGCCAGCGCCGAGCAGAAGCCGTTGAGCATGTACACCTTGACCTTGGTCCGGTCCACGGACAGGCCCATGAGCCGAGATGACTGCTCGTTCGCGCCGTTGTTGCCGCCGATGGCGTAGACCGTGCGGCCGAAGCGCGTGTACTGGGCGATGTACATCCCCGCCAGCAGGACGACCGTGGCGACGACGACCAGGATCGTGATGTAGTCGCCCTTCTTGGTCACCGGGTCGGCGAGGCCCGGGATGAGGATGCGGGTGCCGACCAGCAGCGCGGTACAGCGGGTCGTGGATGCGGATCTCGCTGTCGCTGATGACGTACGACAGGCCGCGGGCGAACCACATCCCGGCCAGGGTCGCGATGAACGGCTGGACCTTCAGGTAGGCGATGAAGAAGCCCATCACCCCGCCGATGCCGATGCCCATCAGGAGCATCAGCGGCATGACCAGCCACGGGTTCCAGCCGGCCTGGATGAGCGCCGCCGATGCCACGGTCGTCAGGGCGATCACGCCGCTGACCGACAGGTCGATCCCGCCGGAGATGATCACGAAGGTCTGGCCGACCACGGCGATCAGCAGGAACGGCGTGGTGACGAGGAGATTGAAGAAGGCCTGGCCGTCGCGCATGGCCGGGAAGGCCAGCGCGCCCATCGCCGTAGGCGATCAGGAAGAGGAGGCCGGTCGCGGTCGAGCGGCAGGAAACGACGCTTGCTCGCGATCCGGCCGGCCAGCGCCTGGGTCACGCCGTCACCTCGTCGGGCTTCCGGCGCGTGACCAGGCGACGGAGCGTGTCCTGGGTCTGGCGCGAGTAGAGCAGGATCACCAGGATGACGACGACGGCCTTGACCGCGATGATCGCGCTGGCGGCGACGCCCACGTGGTACATCGACGTGGTCGTCGCCTGGATGATGAGGGCGCCGATCGCGCTGCCCAGCAGCGAGAACCGGCCGCCGGCTCCCAGCACGGTCCCGCCGATGACGACCGCGAGGATGGCGTCGAGCTCGGTGTACAGGCCGATCTGGTTGGCGTCCGAGGTCCGGATGCTCGAGACCGCCACGAGCCCGGCGATCCCGGCGCACAGCCCGCAGAACGAGTAGGCGAAGAGCTTCACCCGCTTCTCGTTCACGCCGCTGTAGTAGCTCGAGCGGAAGTTGATCCCGACCGACTCGATGAACAGGCCGATCGCCGTCCGGCGGGTCAGCAGCCAGGCCACGATGAAGACGCCGACGACGACGTAGAACGAGACCGGCAGCCCGATGAACCCGTTGCCGATGTAGGCGAACGCGTCGTTGAAGATGATGATCTTGATGGCGTTGGTGATCAGCTGGGCGATGCCCCGGCCGGCGATCATCAGGACCAGCGTCGCGACCATCGGCTGGATGCGCAGGTAGGACACCAGGACGCCGTTCCAGACGCCGCACAGCAGCCCGACGATCAGCGGCACGATGATCACGAGCGGCATCGGCGCGAAGCTGAACGTCGGGTCGCCGACGACCGCGGTGATGTCGCCCGAGAGGCCGACCCCGACGATCCGCGGGTCGATGAGGATGCAGGCCACCGACGCGGTGATGGCCATGACCGCGCCGACCGACAGGTCGACGCCGCCGGTCGCGATGACGAGCGTCATGCCGATCGCGAGGATGACGGTCGGGGCGCTGTTGCGGAGGATGTCGACGAGGCTGCCGTAGAGGTGCCCGTCCTTCACCTCGAGGTCGAAGAACCCCGGGATGAAGATGAAGTCGAAGAGCAGGATCAGCAGGAGCGTCGCGAGCGGCAGGAAGACCTGGCTCTCGGTGAAGCGACTCCAGTTGACGCGACGCCGGATGGCGCTCACGCCGCGCCCCCGGCGATCGCTTCCATGATCGCCTTCTCGTCGACGTCACCGGTGAACTCGGCGCCCTTGACCCGGTCGCGCAGGACCACGATCCGATGGCTGGTCCGCAGCACCTCGTCGAGCTCGGACGAGATGAAGACGCACGACATGCCGCCTTCGGCGAGGGAGAGCACGAGCTGCTGGATGTCGGCCTTGGTGCCGACGTCGATGCCGCGCGTCGGCTCGTCGAGGATGAGCAGGCGCGGCTCGGTGGCGAGCCAGCGCGCCAGGATCACCTTCTGCTGGTTGCCGCCGCTCAGGTTCTTCATCGGCTGCTCGGCGGTCGGGGTCGCGATGTTGAGCAGCTTGATGTAGCGGTCGGCGATCGCGGTCTGCTGGGCCGAGCTCATGCGCCGGAACCAGCCGCGGCTGGCCTGCACGGCGAGGACGATGTTCTCGCGGACCGTCAGCTCGCTGACGATGCCCTCGGCCTTGCGGTCCTCCGGGCACAGGGCGACGTTGCGCTCGATCGAGCCCCGCGGCGAGAAGTCGCTGACCGGCTTGCCGTCCATGGTCATCGTGCCCTCGGTCGGGCGGTCGATGCCGAACAGCAGGTTGGCGACCTCGGTCCGGCCGGAGCCGAGCAGGCCCGCCAGCCCGACGACCTCACCGGCGTGGAGGACCAGGTCGAACGGCTCGATCGAGCCCTCCAGGCCCAGCCCATCCGCGACGAGCAGCGGCTCCGCGCTGATGCCCTCGCCGACCTTCATCTTGTGCTGGCCGATCTCGTCGAGCGCGGTCAGGCTCCGGCCGAGCATCAAGCGGATCAGCTCGATGCGCGGCAGCGCCCGCGTCTCGTAGGTCCCGACCAACGCCCCGTTGCGCAGGACCGTCAGCCGGTCGGAGACCTCGTCGACCTGGTCGAGGAAGTGGGTGATGAAGACGATGGCCATGCCCTGGTCGCGGAGCTGGCGCATCACGCGGAAGAGCTGCTCGGTCTCGTGGACGGTGAGGCTCGACGTCGGCTCGTCGAGGACGAGGACCTTCGCCGACGAGATCACCAGGGCGCGGCCGATGGCCGCCATCTGCTGGATCGCGACCGAGTAGGAGCCGAGCGGCCGGGTGACATCGATGTCGATGTCGAGGCCGCGGAGGACCTCGCGCGCCCGGCGGTTCATCGCGCCCCAGTCGACGCGGCCCCAGTGCCGGGGCTCGCGGCCGATGAGCAGGTTCTCCGCCACGGTCAGGTTGGCGCAGAGGTTGACTTCCTGGTAGACCGTGCTGATCCCGAGCGCCTGCGCCTCGAACGGCGAGCGGATCACCACCGGGTCGCCGTCGAACTCGATCGTGCCGCCATCGGGCGGCTCGACCCCGGTCAGGATCTTGACGAGGGTGGACTTGCCGGCGCCGTTCTCGCCGAGCAGGGCATGGATCTCGCCGCGCCGGATCGAGAAGTCGACGCCCCGCAGCGCCTGGACGCCGGGGAACGACTTGTCGATGCCGCGCATGGCGACGATGGCGGCGATGTCGGCGACTGGGTCAGGCGTCACGACTGGCTGCTCTGCCATGGACCGGCGACTCCACGCTGACGTCGGTGCGCGACCGCCCCCGCATCGCCGTGGGCGACTCGGGGGCGGAGTGTCGCACGCCAGGGCTGACGGGCGACGGGGCGGCGAGGGGGCGGGACTCGCGCCCCTCGCCGCCCGGTCCTGGGACTAGTACTTGCGCGTGGCGAGGATGGTCTGGAGCTCCGTCGGCCCCTGGGCCGCGAAGAACTGGCCTTCCTGCGACGGCACCCACTTCGGCATCGAGGTGTCGCCGTTGAGGGCGGACAGGGCCGCCTCGTAGACCTGCGGCGCGAGCAGCGGGTTGCACTCGATGTCGGCACCCAGCTCACCCGAGATCATGTACTTGAAGCCGTCGGCGGTCGCGTCGACGCCGATGACCTGGATGTCCTTGCCCGGGACGAGTCCGGCCTCCTTGATCGCCTGGATGGCGCCGATGGCCTCTTCGTCGTTGTGGGCGAACACGCCCTGGATGTCCTTGCTCTTCTTGAGGAAGGCCTCCATGACGGCCTTGGACTCGGGGACGCCCCAGTTGCCGGTCTGGGTCATGCCGTCCGGGATCACGATCCCGCACTCGCCCATCTTCTCGCGGAAGCCCTTGGCCCGGTCGATGGCCGCCGAGGCGCCGACCGCGCCGGAGATCTCGACGACGTTCTTCTTGGCGCTGGCCGAGAGCAGGCCGCACATGGCGGCGGCTGCCTTCTGGCCCTCGAGGTCGAAGTCCGAGCCGATGTACGTGGCATAGAGGGACGGGTCGGCGTCGATGCGCCGGTCTTCGAGGACGACGACCTTGCCGGCCGTCTGGGCTTCCTTGAGGACGTCGTCATAGCCGGTCACGTCGAGCGCCGCGAGGATGATCACGTTGACCGACGGATCCTGATTGAACTGGTGGAACGCCGAGACCTGGTTCTCCAGCTTGTTCTGGGCGTCGTAGAAGTTGAGCTTGAGGCCCGAGCTGGGTCGCGGTCTCCTTGAAGGAGGACGTGTTGGCCGCACGCCAGCCGCTCTCGGAGCCGGTCTGGATGAACCCGACCGACAGGTCCTTGTAGGTCTTCTTCGCCGCGGCGACGCTCGCGCTCGGGGCGGCGGCGCTGGGCGCCGCGACGCTCGGGGCGGCGGCGCTCGGGGCGGCGGCGCTCGGGGCGGTCGACGAACCGCTGGAGGAGCAGGCGCCGACGACCAGGGCCGCGACCGCCAGGGTCGAGGCGATGCGAGTGAGTCTTCGGGAGTTCGTCATGTTCGCGTCTCCATGTGGGCTGCCTGGGGGACGGACGGTGTCGGGCGCTTGCCCGACCGGTCTGGTGGGGGGAGGACGCGGGCCGGAACGCCCGCGCGCAGCGACCGTCGCTGACGGTGGCTCATGTGCGACCGGACACCATCGGCACCTCCTCCAACGAGACCAGCGCGACCGATCGGATGACGAGGATCGGTCCGCCGAAGACCACGGGACAGGGCACGGGCGCGATGGCGGGAAACGGATAGGCCTTGACGGCTTCGCCACCGGCGCCTGGGCTCGGCTCGGGCTGCAGGGAACTCGACTCCCTCGAACGCGTTGGCCGCTGTTATCGTTCCCGTTATCGCTAACGGTGGTTGCAAACTAGCACCGGCCGCAAGGGACGTCAAGGATTTTTCGCGACGGGCCGGCGATGCGTGCAATCACCGGCATCAGCCGATCCGGTGGCGCGACCCTAGCGCGACTCGGCCGTCTCCCTGGCCGGGACCGCAGATCGTCACGGCTGGATCCGGGCGACGAGCGGGCGAACCGCCGGTGCGCTCTCGCGGATCAGGAGCTGGGTCGCCAGGGTCAGGCTGCGGACGGCCCCGCGGCCGGGCGCCTCGTTGGCGACCGCGAGGACCTCGCGAACGGCGAGCTCGCCGAGCTCGTACAGCGGCTGGACGATGGTCGTGAGCGTCGGGGTGATGTGGGCCGCCTCGTCGAGCCCGTCGAAGCCCACGACGGCGATGTCGTCCGGGATGGCGATGCCGCGGGCGTGGGCCACGCGGATGCACCCCGAGCGCCATCTGGTCGTTGGCCACGAAGAGCCCGTCGATGTCCGGGGCCAGGCGCAGCATCTGCTCGAACCCCACCTCGCCGCTCGCCGGACGTCCAGTTGCCCGCGACGACCGGTCCCGGCTCGAGCGCCGGCCTTGCGCAGGGTCGTCGCTCCAGCCGTCATGGCGGTCCTGCGCCTCGCGTCCAGGGCAACGGGCCGGCGATGTGCCCGATCCGGCGGCGGCCCAGCGCCAGGAGGTGCGCGGTGGCCTGCCGGGCACCGCCGTGGTTGTCGATCACGATCGTCGAGTGCGCCGGCGACGGCTCGGACTTGAGGAAGATGATGGGCGGGGACGCGGACCGGCAGCTGCGAGCGGACCCTGGCGATGTTCGACCCGAGCTGCGGCGCGGCGAAGATGATGGCCTCGACCCGATGCGCGATCATGAACTCGATGACCGGCGCGATGTCGACGGTGTCCGTGCTCTCGATCTCCTTGAGCAGGACGCCGTAGCCCGGCCGCCTGCGCCTCCTCGGTGATCCCGTTGAGCGTCTGGGCGACCCCGAAGTAGCGCGAGGCCCGCCACGACGACCCCGAGCGTCTGCGACCGGCGGTGGACCAGGCTGCGGGCGACGGCGCTCGGCTGGAAGCCGGTCGCGGCGATCGCGGCCTCGACGGCCTGGCGGGTCTCCGGCGAGACGTCGGGGCGCTTGTTGATGACGCGCGAGACCGTCTGGGTGGAGACGCCGCACATGCGGGCGATCTCCCTGATCGTGATCCGGCTGTGGTCCTGCAACTCGTCGATCCCCAGGGATGCGAAGCCTTGCCTCGGCGCGGACCGGATGCTACGGTAGGAATACGTGAACGTTAGCGGGAACGGTAACGGACATCGAGGGAAGGCACAAGTGGGCGTCGATCGACGGGTCCTCCGATCGGTCGGATCGCCCTCCACGAGTCTAAGGGAGCCGCGGTGAGCCGGTACGCGATCGGCGTCGATTTCGGCACCGAGTCCGGGCGCGCCGTGCTCGTCGACGTCGCCGACGGCCGGCAGCTGGCGACCGCGGTCACGCCGTATCGCAGCGGCGTCATCGACGAGCGGCTCCCCGCCCCGGACGAGGACGTGCGTCCTGCCGCCCGACTGGGCGCTCCAGGACGCCGACGACTACCTCGACGTCCTGCAAGACCGCCGTCCCGGCGGTCATCCGCGAGGCCGCGGTCGACCCGGCCGACGTCATCGGCATCGGCGTCGACTTGACGGCCTGCACGATGCTCCCGGCGACGGCCGACGGCACCGCGCTGTCGATGCTCCCGGCCTATCCGCTCGAACCCGCACGCCTGGGTCAAGCTCTGGAAGCACCACGCGGCGCAGCCCGAGGCGGACCGGATCAACGAGGTCGCCCGCGCGACCGGCGCAGGCCTGGCTGGACCGCTACGGCGGCAAGATCTCGTCGGAGTGGTTCTTCGCCAAGGCGCTGCAGATCCTCGACGAGGCGCCGGAGGTCTACGCCGCCGCGGACCGCCTGCTCGAGGCGACCGACTGGATCGTCTGGCAGCTGACCGGGGTCGAGACGCGCAACGCGTGCACGGCCGGCTACAAGGCGATGTGGTCGAAGCGCGACGGCTTCCCCGACACGGCCTACTTCGGCGCCCTCGATCCCCGGCTTCGCCGACGTCGTCGACACCAGGATGCGCCGCGACCTGCGCCAGGTCGGCGAGCGGGCCGGCGGCCTGTCCGCCGAGGCCGCCGGCCTGGACCGGCCTGCTGCCGGGGACCGCGGTCGCCGTGGCGAACGTCGACGCCCACGTGGCCGTGCCCGCGGCGACGGTCACCGAGCCCGGCACGATGGTCATGATCATGGGCACCTCCACCTGCCACATGGTCCTCGCCCCGGACGAGCGGACCGTGCCCGGGATGTGCGGCCGCGTCGAGGACGGGATCATCCCCGGCCTGATCGGCTACGAGGCCGGCCAGTCGTGCGTCGGCGACCACTTCGGCTGGTTCGTCGACCAGTGCCTGCCCGGGCGCCTACCACGACGAGGCCCGCGCCCGCGGCATCGACATCCACGAGCTGCTCCAGGAGAAGGCCGGTCGGCAGGTCGCCGGCGAATCCGGGCTGCTGGCGCTCGACTGGTGGAACGGCAACCGCTCGATCCTCGTCGACGCGGCCGTCGGCGGCCTGCTGATCGGGGCGACGCTCTCGACCACGCCCGAGGAGATCTACCGCGCGCTGATCGAGGCGACCGCCTACGGGACGCGCGTGATCATCGAGACCCTCGAGGCCAACGGCGTGCCCGTCCACGACATCGTCGCCTGCGGCGGCCTGGCCGAGAAGAGCCCGCTGGTGCTGCAGATCTACGCCGACGTCACCGGGCGCCCGTTCCAGGTCAGCGCCTCGGACCAGACCCCGGCGCTCGGCTCGGCGATGTTCGGCGCGGTCGCCGCCGGCGCCGCGGCCGGCGGCTACGCCACGATCGAGGACGCGGCGCGGGCGATGGCGCGGCTCAAGGACGTGGTCTACGAGCCGAGCGCGACGAACCGCGCGGCCTACGACGTCCTCTACCGTGAGTACGTCCGGCTGCACGACTACTTCGGCCGCGGCGAGAACGACGTCATGAAGGTCCTGCGCGGCCTGCGCGCGCAGGCGAAGACCGCCGGTCCCCGTGTCGGTGCCGGTCGTGACCATGCGACTCGAGGCGCTCCGCGAGGAGCTCGTCCGCCTCCATCGCGGAGCTGCCGCGCCACGGCCTCGTCGTCTGGACCGGCGGCAACGTCAGCGTCGCGCGACCCGGAGACCGGGCTCGTGGCGATCAAGCCGTCCGGCGTCCGCTACGAGGACCTGACCGCCGAGTCGATGGTCGTGCTCGACCTCGACGGGCGCATCGTCGAAGGGGCGTTCCACCCGTCGTCGGACACCGCGAGCCACCTCTACATCTACCGCCAGCGACCGGACGTCAACGGCGTCGTCCACACGCACTCGCGCTACGCGACGGCCTTCGCGGCGGTCGGCCGGCCCATCCCGGTCTACCTGACCGCGCAGGCCGACGAGTTCGGCGGCGAGATCCCCTGCGCGGACTTCGCGTTCATCGGCGACGAGGCCATCGGCACGCTCGTGGTCGACGGCATCGGCGACAGCCCGGCGATCCTGCTCAAGCAGCACGGCGTCTTCACGGTCGGCTCCATCCGCCGAGGCGGCGGTCAAGACCGCGGTCATGGTCGAGGACATCGCCGCGACGGTCTGGGCGGCGCTCCAGATCGGGACGCCCGAGCCCCTCCCCGACGGGGCCGTCGAGCGGCTCCACCAGCGCTACACGACCGAGTACGGCCAATGACCAGCGAGCGAAGGAGTCCGTCCATGCGCGACCTCGGGACGTACGAGGTGTGGTTCGTCACCGGCAGCCAGCACCTCTACGGACCGGAGACGATCCAGACCGTGGCGGCGCATGCCACCGAGGTCGCCGCGGCCCTCGACGCGGCGGCGGCGATCCCGGTCCGCGTGGTCGCCGAAGCCGGTCGTGACCGACGCCGAGGGGATCCGCGCCCTGTTCCTCGAGGCGAACGCGACCCCGGCCTGCATCGGCGTCATCGCCTGGATGCATACCTTCTCGCCGGCCAAGATGTGGATCGGCGGGCTGACGGCCCTGCAGCGGCCGCTCCTCCACCTGCACACGCAGCACCACGGCGAGATCCCGTGGGACGCGATCGACATGGACTTCATGAACCTCAACCAGGCCGCCCACGGCGACCGGGAGTTCGGGTTCATGGCCGCCCGCCTGCGCATCGAGCACAAGGTCGTCGCCGGCCACTGGACCACGACCGAGGTCCACGAGCGCATCGGGGCCTGGACGCGCGCGGCGGCCGCGAAGCGCGACTGGGAGACCGGCCGGATCGCCCGCTTCGGCGACAACATGCGCGACGTCGCGGTGACCGAGGGCGACAAGGTGGAGGCCACCCGACGGCTCGGCTTCCGGGTCGACACCTTCGGGGTCGGCGACCTCGTCGCGGTCATCGCCGAGAGCAGCGATGCCGAGGTCGACGCGCTCATCGCGACCTACCTCGACGAATACGACGTCGACCCGGTCCTCCGCCCCGGCGCCGGGCGCGCCGAGTCGCTGCGCGACGGGGCGCGGATCGAGATCGGGCTGCGCCGGTTCCTCGACGCCGGCGGCTTCTCGACGTTCACCACGACCTTCGAGGACCTGCACGGCATGACCCAGCTGCCCGGGCCTCGCCGTCCAGCGGCTGATGCGCGACGGCTACGGCTTCGGCGCCGAGGGCGACTGGAAGACCGCGGCGATGGTCCGCGCGATGAAGGTCATGTCGAGCGGCCTGCCGGGCGGCGTCTCGTTCATGGAGGACTACACCTACCACATGACCCCCGACGGGGACCTCAGCCTCGGGGCGCACATGCTGGAGGTCTGCGAGTCGATCGCCGCGAAGCGGCCGCGGCTCGAGGTCCATCCCGCTCGGGATCGGCGGCAAGGCCGACCCGGTCCGGCTCGTGTTCGATGCGCACCCCGGCCAGGCGGTCGCGGCGTCGATCGTGGACATGGGCACGCGCTTCCGGCTGGTGGCGACCGTCGTGGACGTCATCGACCCGCCGCAGCCGCTGCCGCGCCTGCCGGTCGCCCGGGCGGTCTGGAAGCCGCGGCCGGATCTCGCGACCAACGCGGCCGGCTGGATCTACGCCGGCGGCTCGCACCACACGGGCTTCGGCTACGCGGTCACGCCGGAGCACCTCGCCGACTTCGCGTCGATGTCACGCGTCGAGTTCGTCCTGATCGACGAGGAGACCCGGCTCGACCGGCTCCGCGACCAGCTCCGCTGGAACGATCTCTACTACCACCTCGCCAACGGGCTCTGATCATCCCAGCGGGCCGGGCCGGGTCCTCCTCCCACGGCCCGGCCCGCATCCTCCCCCGATGCGGGCCGCCGCGGTCCGGCGCCGGCCGGTTCCGCCTCAGGCGGTGACGCTGTCCTCGGGCTGCCCGATCTCGATGGGGTTGTTGATCGGGTCCTGGCTCCATTCGTACCAGCCGCCGTCGTACACGGCGATCCGCGGCCAGTCGAGCAGGAACGCGTAGAACCACGTCTCGGCGGCGCGCCAGCCGGTGCCGCAGTAGTAGGCGACCCACTTGTCGCTCGTGATCCCGGCCTCCGCCCAGTTGGCGACGATCTCCGGATACGCCCGCATCGTGTTGTCCACGTTGCGGTAGTGCTGCATGTGGTACGCGTCGGTGCCGCAGTTGCCCCAGACGTCGCCCGAGATCCGGCCCGCCGGTCCGATGTAGTTGTAGCCGCTGACGTTGCCGATGTGCTCTCGCCACGTCCGGACGCTGACGAGGGCCGCCCCGGCCTGATCGGCGAGGATCGCCTTGGCGTCGTCGATGTCGACGATGAACTCCGGACGCTGCGGGATCGCCATGCCGAAGTCGGCGATGGGCGACGGCTCGCGGATCACCGTCTCGAGGGGGTAGCCGTCGGTGACCCAGGCGTCGTAGCCGCCATCGAGGATGCGGACGTCCGTGACCCCGGCATAGCTCAGGATCAGCGCCGCTCTGGCGGCCGCGATCTGCCCGGCCCGACGACCCGGCCACTTCTCGTTGGCGTCACCGACCGTGTCACGGCCATAGAGCACCACGGTCGTGTCGTGCTCGATGCCCAGCGCCTCGAGCGTCGCGCCGATCTCCGCCGGGGAGCGTCGGTTCCAGTCGGCCGGGTCCTCGAGGCGGTTGGTATCGAGGTAGAGCGCATTCGGGAGATGGTTCTCCTCGTACTCCTCGGGCACCCCGAAGTTGACATGGAACAGGAGGTAGTCGTCGTTGTCGTAGGCCGCGGGGCGCTCGCCGGCGAGCAGGTCGCGCAGCCACGCCGTGTAGACGAGGCGGTCGTAGCGCGGGAGGCCGTCGACCGGAAGCGCGTCGTCCGCGGCCCAGGCCGGGAAGCCGCCCTCGAGGACCGCGAGGCCGGTCACGCCGTACGCGCCCAGGCGATCGGCGAAGCCCCGGGCGTGCGCCGTGTCGTCGCCATAGACCACGACCGACCGTTCCGGGGTGATGCCCTTGTCGTCCAGCAGGCGCCGGACCTCGGTCGCATCGACGGTGTCGAGCCACGCGCTCGGGAAGCTCGTCGCGCCCGGGACGTGTCCGCCGCGCGCCTCGTCGTGCAGCCGCCAGCCGTTGTAGGCGGGGAGCGGTCGGATGTCGACGATGGTGGTGTCCGGATCGTCGATCCGGCCGCTGAGATCCCTGGGCCCGATGCTGGCGCTCCCCGTGTCGTTCGTTGCCGTCATGTGTCGTCCCTTCCCTGCGTGGTGGTGGTCGGTGATGGGGATGCGGATGGATCGTCGGCCACCCGCCGTGTCGGTGGAAATGGAACGGCCGACGTCATCGTTCGTGACGTCGGCCCCGGAACCTCGATCAGGGTGCGCTCAGGCGAGCATGCCGCTCGGCGCGATCGATCCCCGGACCCCATCCTCCGCACGGCAGGGCCGCCGCCGGCTACACATGTCCCTGGAGGTTCGATGCGCGATCACGAAGAAACCCTACAGGACCAGTAGGACAGTTGCAAGGCGTGCGAGAAGCGTGTCCCACATGCCGGGAACGCGCCGCGGCCCGCATCGTGACGATGCGGGCCGGCGCGGACCGGAACGGGTCGACGCGGGATCAGCCCCGGGCGATCTCCTCGGCCAGGCGGTCGTACGTGTCGAGCGCGCCGCCGACCATGCCCGACGTCGAGCTGGGTCTGGAGATCCTCGAGCGTCGGGAAGCGGCTCCGCTCGGTCATCCGCGTGCGCCCGCCGAGGTCCTCGAGCGTCAGGGTCTCGTGGCCGGCCGTGTCGTCGAAGCCCGGGGATGTCGACGATGAACGTGCGCACGATCCGCTCGGGCGGCATCGACCTCGAGGTACTCGCCGTGGAACGCGACGTCCTCGCCGCCCGGTCGTGTGGTTGATGTAGCGCCAGCGGCCACCGGTCCGGAGGTCCATCTCCACGACGGTCGTGGTATAGCCACGCGGACCCCACCAGTTCGTGATCCGGTCGGGATCCGTGATCACGGTCCAGACCAGGTCGCGCGGGGCGTCGAAGACCCGCTCGAAGACGAGCTCGAGGCCGTCCTGGTAGACCATCGTCCGGTCGTTGCCGAGCTGTCGTGCTGCCGTCATCGGTCGGCTCCTTTCGTTGCCGCGGACCGCGCGGTCCGCGCTTCGTGGCAGGCGTGGTCGCCTGCAGCTCCTGGAGGTAGTCGTCGAGGCGGTCGAAGCTCGCCTCCCAGTGGCGCCGGTACTGGCCGAGCCAGTCGCTCACGTCGCGGAGCGGCTCCGGCGTCAGGCGGCACGGCCGCCACTGCGCCTGGCGCCCCTGCTCGATGAGCCCGGCCCTCTGGAGGACCTTGAGGTGCTTCGAGATCGCCGGGAGGCTCAGGTCGTACGGGGCGGCGAGCTCCGTGACGGTCGCCTCGCCCTTGGCCAGGCGCGCCAGGATGCCGCGACGGGTCGGATCGGACAGCGCCGCGAACGTCGTGCTCAGGGGATCGGTCAGGGTCTGCATTTCTCCTTCCGGTTAATTAACCTATCGGCATAATACACGTGGCGCGCCGGTCGTCAAGCCCCTGGCCGCGCATGGCGGACGTCCCGCCGGGGCAGGGTCCGGCCGTCCCGGCGAGAATGGCGTGGGCACGATCGACCCGGCGACCCGGCAAGGAGACCCAGATGGCGACCTCATTCGCGGCCAGCCCCTCGCCGATGCCGATCGCCGGCCTCGACCCTGACGCCACCTATCAGCCGGGCGTCTGCAACATCGGCCCTGACGAGATCCGCCGCCGGCGGCGCTCCGGGCATGTCGGGCTGTTCAGCGCCGTCGGGCTCTACGCCGTGCTCGTGGCCATCGGCGCCCCGCCGATCGCGCGGGCGCTCGTCGGGCTGCCGGCCGTGATCTCCGCCTCCGGCTACCTCCAGGCGCACTTCAAGTTCTGCGCCGGGTTCGGGTCGCGCGGGATCTTCAACTTCGGGGCGGTCGGCGAGACCGAGCAGGTGGCCGACGAGGGAGCCCGGGCGCAGGATCGAGCCAGGGCCCGCCAGATCGGGCTGCTCGGGTTCGCGGTCGGCATCGTGGTCGCCATCGTCGCGGTTGTGGTGCCGCTGTGAGCTGGGCCGCCTTCGAAGCCGCCGCCCCCGACCTCGCCGCCGAGGCGCGACGGCTGATCTTCCGGACCGGGCAGGGCTCCGTCCTCCTGGCGACGGTCCGGGGCGACGACCCGCCGCGGATCCACCCGATCTCGGTCGAGATCGTCGACGGCCGCCTGCTCGCGTTCATCATCCTCGCCGGCCCCAAGCGCCGCGACCTCGAGGAGGACGGCCGATACGCGATGCATTCGCACCTTGACCTCGCCGCGCCGGACGAGGTCTCGATCCGCGGTCGGGCGACCCTCATCACCGATCCTGTCGTCCGGGCCGGGGCGATCGCCGTCTGGCCGTTCACGGCCGACGACGACTATGCCCTGTTCGAGTTCGGGGTCGACAGCTGCGTCCTCGGCCTTCGGGCCGCCGACGAGTGGCCGCCGCGCTACACGACCTGGCGCAGCACCCCGGCTTGATGCCGCCGGCGCGACCCGTCAGGCTGGTCGCGTGACCCCCGAGGAACGGCGCGCCTTCATCGCCGCGCACACCGTCCCGACCGCGCCACCGATCGTCCCGGAGATCACCCTCCTCGAAGGCGGCGACTCGATGACCCTCTGGGAGGCCGCGGCGCTCACGGACATGCGGCCAGCCGTTCCCCCGCCCTACTGGGCGTGGCCGTGGGCCGGCGGGCAGGCGCTGGCGCGCTACGTCCTCGACCATCCCGAGCTGGTCCGCGGCCGCGTCGCGGCCGACATCGGCACGGGCGGCGGGGTCGTGGCCGTCGCCGCGGCGCTCGCGGGCGCGACCCGCGTCGATGCCATCGACATCGAGCCGTTCGCGATCGAGGCCTGCCGTCTCAATGCGGCGGCGAACGGGGTGGCCGCGACCGTCGACCCGATCGAGGCGGACCCCACGAACACGGATGACGGCTGGGATGTCGTGCTCGTCGGCGACCTCTGGTACGAGTCCGAGGTCTCGCGCCGCATCGAGCCATGGCTCCGGGCGCTGGCCCGCCGGGGCGCCATGGTCCTGACGGGCGACCTCGGCCGGGCCTACCTGCCGACCGACGGCCTGCAGACCCTGGCCACGGACGTGGTGCCGACGACCGTCGACCTGGAGGACACGACCTCCAAGCAGGTCCGCGTGCTCAGGATCCTGCCCGGCTGACGCCGCCGGTCCGCGCCTCGACCTCGCGCAGGCGGCCCTCGAGGAACGTCCGCTCCGGCGCATTGGTCGTGAGCGCGAGCGCGCGGCGGTAGGCGATGGCCGCCTCGGACCAGCGCTCGAGCCGGCGGAGCAGGTCGGCACGGGCGGCGTGCAGGTACGGATAGGTCTCGAGGGCGCCGGTCGCCGCCAGCCCGTCCATCATCGCCAGCCCGATCGCCGGGCCGTCCGCCATCGCCACGGCCGCGGCGAGGTTCAGCTCCACGACCGGCGACGGCGTCAGCCTCATCAACGTGTGGTAGAGCGCCACGATCTCCGTCCAGTCGGTGTCGGCCGGGGTGGCCGCCTCGTCGTGGAGGACCGCGATGGCCGCCTGGACCTGGTATGGCCCCGGCCGGCCCGCGGCCACGGCCCGGTCCACGAGCGCACCGCCCTCATCGATGGCCGCACGATCCCAGCGCGAACGGTCCTGGTCCTCGAGCAGCACGAGGTCGCCGCCCTCGCGGACCCGGGCGTCGCGCCGGGCGTCGTGGAGCAGCATCAGCGCCAGCAGCCCGGCCGCCTCGGGCTCATCGGGGAGCAGCGCCACCACGACCCGTGTGAGCCGGATGGCCTCGGCGCACAGCTCGCGGCGGATCAGCGCGTCACCCGACGTGGCCGCGTAGCCCTCGTTGAAGACCAGGTACAGCACATGGAGGACGCCGTCGAGCCGCTCGGGCAGGAGCTCGGCCGGTGGCACGCGATACGGGATCCCGGCGTCGCGGATCTTGCGCTTGGCCCGGACCAGCCGCTGAGCGAGGGTGGGCTCCGGCACGAGGAACGCCCGGGCGATCTCGGGGGTCGTGAGGCCGCCGAGCGTGCGCAGCGTGAGCGCGACCCGGCCGTCCATCGGCAGCGCCGGATGGCAGCACGTGAAGATCAGGCGGAGCTGGTCGTCCGGGATCGGACTCATCGCTTCCTCGGTCATGGCCTGCATCGCCGTCTCCTGCCGCTCCGCCTCGAAGGCCGCGTCCCGTGCCAGCAGCACCTGGCGCTCCGCGAACCGCCGGTCCCGGCGCAGCCGGTCGATCGCCCGGTTCCGCGCGGTGGTCGTGATCCACGCCGCGGGGTTGTCCGGGAGGCCGCGGACCGGCCACGTCTCGAGCGCGGTGACGAACGCCTCCTGGACCATCTCCTCGGCGAGGTCGAAGTCGCGCAGCAGGCGGATGAGCGTCGCGACCGCGCGTCCCGAGCCTTCACGGAACAAGCGGTCGACGACCTCGTGCGTGACCTCGGTCGTCGGCAAGCGGGATCGTCGGGCGGTCGGGTGGTCGGTCAGTCGACGACGAGCGCGGCCGGCTCGTCCCCGGCGCCGGCCCCGAAATCGAAGATCGGCCGCACCTCGACCGCGCCGCTCCGGGCCGCCGGGATCATCGCCGCGTAGCCGATGGCCTCATCGAGGTCGGCGGCCTTGACGAGGTAGAACCCGCCGAGCGCCTCCTTGGTCTCGGCGAACGGGCCGTCGGTGGCGAGTGTCTTGCCGTCGATCACCCGCACGGTGGTCGCGGCGGTCGTCGGGTGGAGCGCCTCGCCGGCCTCGAGCGCGCCGCGGTCGCGGACGTGCTTGGTGAACTTGTCGTACTCGCCGATCGACTCGGCCATCGCCTCCTCGGGCGGCGCCTCGGTCGCCTCGGCGGCGTAGATCAGGAGCAGGTAGCGCATCGGTCGGTCGCTCCTTCGGCTGCGGGGCCGCAGGTCGCGGCCGTTGTCATCACGACGAACGGGCACCCGCAGATTCGACCGGCGTCGTCAGGTATCGCGCGGCGGAGGCCACCACTTCGGGCTCGGCGGTGCCCTCGGTCTCGGCCGCGCGGCGGGCGACCTCCTCGACCAGCACGGACGAGAGTGCCGCCAGGTTGGTCGCGAGCGCCGCACGGAGGATCGGCTCGACCATCGTCCAGACCGCGCGATCCTTCGCGCTCTTGGGCCGCATCACCCGGCCCGTGAGCCGGGTGCCCTCGTTCTCCGCCGCGAATTCGTACATCAGGGTGAATCTCGGGACGCCGGGCTCCGGGATCTGCATCCGCTGGGTCCAGTACTCGTAGGGCCGCCAGTCGACGATCTCCTCGACGATCGCGTCCTTGCCGTGGACGCAGTGATTGGTCGTGCCGACCCCGCGTCGCCCGCTGGCGGTCTCCTCGTCGATCCGGACCACGCCCTGCTGCCATTGCGGCCGACGGGCGGGCGAGGTCTGGTACTCCCACGCGAGTGGGGGCGGCGCGGGCAGGAACACGGAGTCGGCGTAGACCGCGTCCTTCTCCTCGACATACACCCGCGTCCGGCCCTGCTCCTCGGCCCACGCCGCGTGGAGGTCGCGGACCCACACCGTGATCTCGCCGAGATGCTCGTACGCCTCGTGGTGCGGGACGAGCCCGGCGGCCGCAGGGTCGGTGAGGCCCATCGCCTCCACACAGGCATCGGAGTAGAGCGCGTAGGCCGCGAACCCGAGCGCGGCCTCCACCTCGTTCTTGAGCAGGCGGTGGACCTCGATGACGGGCCGACCGGCGAGCTCCTCGCGGCCGGCGATCCGCTGCCGGGCGATGGTGCCGTGGTGGGCGACCAGCTTCAGGTCGAGGGTCGGCATCCGGATGCACGCGTCGCAGTCGCAGGTCGACGCCTGGCCGATGTCGCGCAGCCGACGGCGGAACGCGAAGTAGGTCCGCTCCATCGCGTCCTGCAGCGCCGAGCCGTCGACGGTCGGCGCGATCGCGTAGACGAAGGCCGCGTCGCCCTCGAGCTTGGCCAGCCGGAACGTCGGCCGGAACGCGGTCACGACGGTGTCCATGAGGTCGGCCAGGATGTCCTGGGCGTGGTCGAGCTCGACGCCGGCGAGATAGCTCGTGTAGCCGGAGATGTCGGCGATGACCAGACAGGCGGGTTCGGGTGCGTTGAGCATGGCGTCCCTTCGTCGGCCGGTGGGCCCTCATCATCTTCTCGGCCACGACCGCTGTCGAGCGGTATCGTGTCCGTCGATGGCTACGCCGAAGGAGATCGTCCGGATCGGCGATCGCGAGGTCGCGATCTCGAACCCGACCAAGGTCTACTTCCCGGAGACGGGCTACACCAAGCTGGACCTCGTGCAGTACTACCTCGCGGTCGCCGACGGCGCGCTGCGCGGGGTCCGCGGCCGGCCGATGGCGCTGAAGCGCTTCGTCGACGGCGCCGCCGGTGAGGCCTTCTTCCAGAAGCGTGCCCCGGACAATCGGCCGGACTGGATCCGCACCGCGGAGCTGACGTTCCCGTCGGGGCGGACCGCGGACGAGATCGTCCTCGACGAGCCGGCCGGGCTCGCGTGGGTCGCCAACCTCGGCTGCATCGACCTCAACCCGCACCCGGTCCGCGCCGACGACCTCGACCACCCCGACGAGCTGCGGGTGGACCTCGACCCCGTCCCCGGCGTGCCGTGGTCGCAGATCCGCGAGGTGGCGCTCGGCTGCCGCGAGGCGCTGGAGGCGGTCGGGCTGGTCGGGCTGGCCCAAGACCTCCGGGTCGCGCGGGATCCACATCAACGTCCGGATCGAGCGGCGCTGGACTTACCCGGAGGTACGCCGCGCCGCGCTGGCGCTGGCGCGGGACGTCGAGCGGCGGATGCCCGGCGCGGCCACCTCGAAGTGGTGGAAGGAGGAGCGCCACGGCGTCTTCCTCGACTACAACCAGAACGCCAAGGACCGGACGGTGGCCTCGGCCTACTCCGTCCGGCCGCTCCCCGACGCGCGGGTCTCCACGCCGCTCTCCTGGGACGAGGTGCCGAGCGTCGAGGCCGAGGCGTTCACGCTCAGGACCGTGCCGGCGCGGTACGCCGAGATCGGCGACCCGGGTGCCGGGATCGACGAGGCGGTCGGGTCGCTCGAGGCGCTGCTGGAGCTGAGCCGCCGGCACGAGGCCGAGGGCGAGGGCGACGCGCCGTGGCCGCCGAACTACGCGAAGCAGGCCGGCGAGCCGCCACGGGTCCAGCCCTCGAAGGCGCGCAAGAAGCCCGACGAGTACGAGCCGGGCCGCGGCGAGGCCGGCGGTCCGCCGCCCGAGGTCGCCGCCGAGCGGGCGGCCGCGGTCGCCGCCGGCGACCCGAACGCGGGCCTGCCGACCGAGTGGGCCGGCTCGCGGCCGACGCCGACCGGCCGGCGCAAGACGTCGATCCCGGTCATCGAGATCGCCCGGGCCGCCACCAAGGCCGAGGCGCTCGAGGGCCTCGAGCGCTGGAAGGCGCGCCATCCGGGCGTTGCGCCGCTGCTCGAGCCAGCGGACGTGCTGGTCGACGGGATGCGCGGCCGCTCGTCGCTCTGGTATCGCGTCCGAGTGAACCTCATCCACGTGCCGGAGGCGGACCGGCCGGCGCAGGCCGAGCTCGAAGTCGACTACGACCCGTGGGCCGGCTACGAATGGCCGGACCGGGCCGGCCAGCTGGATCGCGCGCCGCGCGCGAAGCCGAAGGCGAAGGGTGACGTGCCGGCCGCCGCGCCCGAGCCGCCCCCGGCCGAGCCCGAGCCACCCCCGGCCGAGCCCAGGGACTGACGGTCCTCGCTGACGCTCGCCCCGCCGGGGCCGCGATCGACCCACGACCTGGCACAACGACCGCTCGAGGAACGGTATGGCCGATAGGGGCCGATCGGTGTCCTTGCACGACCTCCGAACGGCGCCGGCTGAGCGTGGGACGTGCAGCGATCGCCGTGGTTCGAGGTCGGCGACTCGGCAGGATCGCGGTCCGACCGGCCATACGGTCCTGTGGATGGGAATCCTGCCGGGTCGTGCGCGGGCGGCGGCACGGGCCAGGCCAGCCGGCGCGGCCCTCGTGCCTAGGTCAGGCGGGGCGGCCGGTCGCGGCCACGATCGCCCGCGTCAGCCGGTCCGTCTTGAGCGCGTCCGCGTACGTGGAGAGGACGCGCGACGGGTCGCCGGCCTCGACCGCGTCGAGGAACGCCTCGGCCTGGACCTCGTAGGGGTCGCGGGTCGCGCGCCGCTCGACCGTGGCGCCATCGCCCTCGAAGCGGACCACCCAGCCGCGCGGATCGCCGGTCGGTCCGTCGGTCTGCTCGAGCGCGAGCGTCGTCATGAGCCCGTCTGACGCGATCGCAAGCTCGATGATCGGCGCGACGATCCGTCGCGTGGTCGTGAACTCGCCGATCGCGCCGGTCTCGAAACGCAGGGTCGCGGCGGTCGCGTCGGCCACCTCGACCTCGGGCGGCGATGCGGCAGGGACGTAGGTCGAGGTCGCGCCGATCACCTCGGCCTCGCCGACGAGATGCCGCGCGAGGTCCAGGAGGTGCGTCGCCTGCTCGATGACCTGGCCCCCGCCCTGGTCGATCCGGCCCCACCAGTACGGGGGCGGCGTGCCACCGAGCCAGCGCGCGATGACGAGCCGCGGCGGTCGTGCCCCCAGCCGCTCGCGGATCGACGGCAGCAGGTCGAGACCCCGCCAGTGGTAGCCGACCGCGACGACGAGCCCGGCGCGGTCGATCGCGGCCGCGAGCCGGACCGGACCGTCCGCATCGGCGGCGGCCAGCGGCTTCTCGACGAGGAATGGGACGCCGCGCTCGACGAGCCGCTCGCCGATCGCCACGGAACGGTGTGGCGGCACGCAGACGTAGACGATGTCCGGCCGCGCGTCGTCGAGCATCGCGTCGACGTCGGCATAGGGCCGGCCGCCCCAGGTCCCGGCGGTGGCGGTGGCGGCTTCGGGGGTGCGCGAGACGACCCCGACCAGCTCGGTCCGCCCGATCCGCGCCAGGTCCCCGAGATGGGTCGCCGCGATCCAGCCGGTCCCGACGATGCCGAGTCGGAGCCGCGATCGGCCGCCGGCCGTCATGCCGGCTGGCCCGCCGTGAGCGCCGGCTCGGTCCCCGCGTCGTCGGTCGGAAGCGTTCCGACCGCACCGACCGCCATCGCGACGCCGATGACGAACGACCAGAGCAGCGCCAGCGGCAGCTTGGCCCCGCCGACCGTCCCGTAGACCTCCGGTGGCACGACGACCCCGGTCGTCTCCGGGAATGTCACCGCGACATCGCCGAGCGCGGCCACGCCGACCACGAACGTGAAGACCGCGAGCGCCCGATGCCCCGGCCAGAGCGCGAGCCCGAGGGCGAGCCACCAGACGGCCGACAGCCCGATCCACGACCACTCGGGGATCGCCGTCGAGCTCCCGCCACTGGCCGCAGCGGCCGCCCAAAGCCCCAGCGAGGTGACCCCGGAGACCATCGCGACCGTCGCCGCGACCGGCGCGCGCCGAAAGAGCGACACCCCGAGCACAAGTGCCGCCGGGATCAGGAGCACGTTCCACAGCAGGACCGACTGCTCCTCCGTGAGTCCGAGCCCGTCGAGGAAGAAGGCGCCGACCTGGACGGCCCCGGATGCGATGGCCGCGACGCCCGCGATGACCGTCACGGCCCTCACGCGCCGAAGATCCGCGCGATCTCGTAGGCGGCGGTCTCCTCCAGCTGGTCGTACCGGCAGTCGGCCGGTGCCTTGTCCGGCCGCCAGCGCTTGAACGTCGTCCCGTGGCGGAACCGGTCGCCCTGGAGGTGGTCGTAGGCGACCTCGGCGACGCGCTCCACGCGAAGCGGCTCCCAGGAGAGATCCTTGCCGCGGTTCCAGCGTGAGGTCGCGCCGGGGAGCCGCTGGCCGGAGGCATCGGCCTCGCCATAGCCCGCCCACTCGGCCCAGTCCTTCCACGGGTGCTGCGCCAGCGCGTCCTCGCGCAGCGGCGCCAGCTCGGCCGTCAGCGCCTCGCGCTTGTCCCACGTGAAGGACGACGTGACGCCGACGTGGTGCAGCGTCCCCTCGTCGTCGAACAGCCCCAGCAGCAGCGAGCCGATGTGGGTGCCCGGCCCGTTCTTGTGCCAGCGGAACCCGGCCACCACGCAATCGGCCGTCCGCTGGTGCTTGACCTTGAACATCGCCCGCTTGCCGGGTTGGTACGGGGCGTCGAGCCGCTTGGCCACGACCCCGTCGAGGCCCGCCCCCTCGAACCGGTCGAACCAGTCGGCGGCGGTGTCGCGGTCAAGGGTGGCCGGGGTCAGGTGGACCGGCGGCTGGACCGAGCCGAGCACGGCCTCCAGCCGCTTGCGGCGCTCGCCCTGCGGGGTCTCGCGCAGGTCCTCGTCGCCGAGCGCCAGGAGGTCCCAGGCGACGAAGCTGGCCGGCGACTCCTCGGCCAGCATCTTGACCCGCGACGCGGCGGGGTGGATGCGCAGGAGCAGCAGCTCGAACTGGAGCGCGCCGTCGCGCGAGATGACGATCTCGCCGTCGAGGACGCAGCGCTCCGGGAGGTTGGCGCGGAGCGGGTCGGCGAGCTCCGGGAAGTAGCGATCGAGCGGTTTGAGGTCTCGCGACTGGGTGTAGACCTCGTCGCCATCGCGGAAGACCATCGCCCGGAAGCCGTCCCATTTCGGCTCGTACAGCCAGCCGTCGCCCGTGGGCAGCCCGTCGGAGGGCTTGGCCAGCATCGGCTCGATCGGTGGGAGGACGGGGAGGTGCAAGGCCATCCCGACGAGTCTACGCGGGCGGCCGCAACGGAACCTCATCGGGTGGCGTGACGTCAACGCGCCGCGGCGCGAGCACCGTGCCTGCGCCCAGCGATCGAGGCCTTTGGAGGGCTCGAGTGATGCAGATCCACCAACGCGCGGGCGGACGACGCCCGCTGATGGCCTGGCTGTCCCTGATGACGCTCACGCTGGCCCTGGCGGCCTGTGCAGGCTCCGGTGCGGCGAGTCCCGCCGGCGGGGTCGTGGGCGCCGGCGGGAACGAACTGGCTGGGTACCCGTCGGCGGCACCCAGCGCGGCGAGCGCGGCCGGCGCGCCCGATGCAGGCTCGACCGACGGTCAGCAGCCGGGTGGCGGCGATGCCGTCGGCCTCGTCGACGACGCCAAGATCGTGCGGACCGGCTCGATGATCCTCGACGTGGCCGACGTCGCCGACGGCCGTCGCGACCGCCCGCGACGCCATCCGCGGGATGGGCGGCTACATCGGCGCCTCGAACACGAGCAACCAGGACGACCAGCCCATCGCATCGGTCACCTACCGGATCCCGGTCGACCGCTGGGAGGACGCGCTCGCGGCCATGCGCAGCCTCAACGGCCAGACGACGGAAGGTCGTCACGGAGGAGACGCAGGCGGTGGAGGTCACGGGTCAGGTCATCGACCTCCAGGCACGGATCCGGAACCTCCAGGCAAGCGAGACGGCGCTCCAGGTGATCGCGGCCAAGGCCATCAAGATCTCGGACGTGCTCGAGGTGCAGGCCCAGCTCACCGATGTCCGCGGCCAGATCGAGGTCCTGACCGCCCAGCTGAAGGACGTCAGCGATCGGGCGGCCTACGCGACCCTGACGGTCCAGTTCGGGACCCCGGTCGTCGCCGTCGAGGCGGCGAAGAAGGACTGGGATCCGGCCACCGTCGTGGACGAGGCATCGGCGACGATGGTCGGCGTGCTCCAGGGCCTGGCCGGGGCCGGGATCTGGTTCGCGATCGTCTGGCTGCCGATCCTGCTCGTGCTGGCCATCGTGGCGCTCGCCGGTGCGTGGGTCGTCCGACGGACCGGCCTCCGTGGACGGCGGATGCCGCCCCCGCCGAGCGCGCCGGCCGCCCCGCCCCCGCCGCCGGGCCCGGTCAGCGCCGCCTGAGGAAGGTCCTCGACCGGGTCACGGGAAGAGCGCGTCGAGCGCGCTCCGCGCCCGTTCCCGGCCGAGGTTCCAGGCGAATGGACCGGCATACGACGGGTCGACGGCGAGCTCGACGTGGCGCGCCCGGAGGATCGGGACGATCTCGTGCGCGATCTCGGACGGCAGGCTCGGGAGCGCCTCGACGAGGACCGGGATGGCATCGTCGGGGAGGACGGCCAGGTAGTCGGTGTCCAGACCCGCGTGACCGTCCGGCGGCACCAGCGACGGGTCGATGACCCGCGCCACGTTCTGGCTCGCCACGAACGCCGCCGGCGCGACGAGGTTGAGCGCGACCAGCGAGCAGATCCCGAGGACGGCCAGCGTGTGCGGGATCCAGCGGCTCCGGTCGGTCAGCACCAGGGCCGCCATCGCGGCCAGCCCGAGTCCGATCGTGACGATCGCCGCGAGGACGTACAGCCGGAGCTCGGTCCAGCCGTACGCGTCCTGGTACAGCCGCAGCCGGAGCGCGGCCGAGACGAGGACGACCCCGGTCAGGGCGATCAGCGCGATGAGCGCCGCAAGGTAGGGGCGGGTGCGGCGGACGACCGTCGACTCGAGCACGATGACGACGACCGACGACAGGCAGGCGGCCGCGACGAGCTCGAAGAAGCCGCGCCGTGCGTAGTCCGCATAGGCCATCCCGTTCGCGGCCCGGCCGCCGAACAGGTAGGCGAACTGGAGGCCGACGAACAGCGCGATCACGAGATCGACCAGCGCCAGGATCACGAGGGCCTCCGGAAGCCCGAGCACGCGCGTGTCCGCGGTCAGCGCCGACCGGCTCGCCGCCCCGAGCGACGCGCGCTCGAAGGCCGGGATGCCGCGCGCCGAGACCGAGACCACCCCCGCCGCGAGCCAGCCCGCCGCCACGACGAACAGGATCCGGCCGGGTAGCCCGCCGAGGTCGATCCGAAACCCGAGCACGGTCCCCAGGGCGCGACCGAAGACCGGATCCGCGGACGCGAACAGGACCGCGAAGATGAGGGCGAGCGGGACCGCGATCACGCAGGCCGCGGGCGATGGCGGCGACCCCGTCGGGGACGCGGCGGCGGCTCGCCGCCCGGCGCCGGCCGGCTCTCGATCACGGCACGGAACGGGTCCGCGACCGCGGATCCGATCACCCAGGCGCCCATCGCGGCGATGACCGACGCCGTGCGCCGGGTGACGGCCAGGCCGGAGAACGCCGCGGCAGAGGCGCCGCAGCACGCGAGCGCCACGAGCGAATCGAGGACCGCGAGGAACGGGTCGCCGCGCACCGCGACGAGGACCGCCAGGACCACGGCACTCACCGGGAGCCACGCATCGAGCGGGTCCGGGGCGCGGTCGAGGCGACGGAGCAGCCACGCCGCCGCGAGGAGACCGGCGGTCGCGATCGCGACGTTGATCCCGAAGGCGCGCCCGTCGAAGACGAGCTCGGCCAGGAGGCCGAGGGCCAGGCCGGCGGCGAGGATGCGGCGCGACAGGACGCGGTCGGCCGGGGACGTGGTGGGCATCGGATGGGAGCCTCCGAAACAGGCCGGTCGGTCGGGCTGCACGACGCCGGCGGTCGGGTCTCGGACGATGCGGGCGACGGTCATGTGGCGCCCACGCCCGTGGCACCATGCCCGGCATGACCGACCAGGCTGAGCGGTACGACCGGGTCGCCGCCGGATACGCGCGGTGGTGGGCGCCGGTGCTGGCCCCGGCGGTCGGGACGCTCATCGACCGGCTCGCCCCGGACGGCCCGCGCCGGGCGCGCGCCTCGCTCGACGTCGGCACCGGGACCGGCCAGCTCGCGATCGCGGCGCTCGAGCGCTGGCCGTCGACGACGGTCGACGGCATCGACGTCTCGGCCGGGATGACGGCCGCCGCGAACGCCGAGGCCGACCGCCGCCTCGCGCCGGCGCTCCGCCCGCGGTTCCGCACGACGGTCGGGACGGCGGATCGCCTGCCGTTCGACGACGAGCACCTTCGACCTGGCCCTTGCGTCGTTCGTGCTCCAGCTCGTCGCGAACCGCCATCGCGCGCTGCGCGACATCCGGCGCGTCCTGCGGCCGGGCGGCACGTTCGCCTCGGTCACCTGGGTCGCCGGCCGGGTCGTGTTCGCCCCGGACGAGGCGTTCGACGACGCGCTGGAGGCGGTCGGCGAGGAAGCGCGCGGGTGGGACGGCCGTTCCGGCGACTTCGAGACGGCCGAAGCGGCGCTCCACGAGTTCCGCCGCGCCGGCTTCTCGGGCGTGACCATCGAACCCGGCCTGGTCGAGCACCGCTTCGGCGCCGAGGACTACGTCGCGTTCATGACCGAGTTCGACGAGGAGACCCTCGTCGCGGAGCTGGACGAGGACGTCCGGGCGCGGTTCCTCGACGACCTGCGCCGCCGCGTCGGCGCGCTCACGCCGGACGAGCTGACGCTGCGGCTGCCGATCGTCTTCGCCGCCGGCCGGCGCTGACGCGGGGAGGCGGCGCGATGCTGTTCATGATCGTCGAGCACTACCGCGACGCCGACCCGGTCCCGGTCTATCGGCGGTTCCGCGATCGGGGCCGGCTCGCGCCGGACGGCCTCGTCTATGTCGCGAGCTGGGTCGACGAGTCGCTCAGCACCTGCTACCAGGTCATGGACGCGCCGAGCCGCGACCTCGTGGATGCGTGGATCGCGCGCTGGAGCGATCTCGTCGATTTCGAGGTCATCGCGGTCATGACGTCGGCCGAGGCCGCGGCGAAGGTCGCACCGGCGCTCTGAAGCGCCGGGGGCGTCAGCCCGCGCCGCCCTCGTCGCTGCCGGATTCGGCCGGGGTCTCGCCACCGGCCGCTTCGGTCGCCTCGCCCTCGGCGGCCTCCTCGCCTTCGGCGACCACCGGGGCCTCCTCGACCTCGACACGCGGCGCCTGGACCTTGGCGATGATCTCGTCGCCGTCGGTGACCAGGGTCACGTCTCCCGGGATCGTCAGATCGCGGACGTGGATGGTGGCGTCGAAGTCGACCAGCGACTCGACGTCGTAGGTGATCGACTCGGGCAGGTGGTCGGGGAGCGCGCGGACCTTGACGCTCTCGGTCGGGTGGAGGAGGGTCCCGCCGGCGATCTCGACGGCCGGCGCGGTGCCGGTCGCGATGAGCGGCACGTCGACCGTCAGCTCCTCGGTCATCTTGACCAGGAACAGGTCGACGTGGAGCGTCCGGCGGTTGACCGGGTGGACCTGGACGCCGTTCACGAGGACCGGGCGCGCCTTGCCGCCGTCGACGCTGAGGTCGATCAGGGTGTTCGCACTCGTGTGCCGGCGCAGCTGCTCGAACTCGTGGGCGTCGACCGTGACGTTGTCGGAGCCTTCGCCATGCCCGTAGACCACGGCCGGCAGCTTGCCGTCGTGGCGCAGGCGGCTGACGGCCTTGCCGGTGATGTCGCGATGCGTGGCGACCAGCGTCGGTCGGGCAGTGGCCATGGGATGGGACCTCAGGACATTGTTGGTGGTGGTTCGTCGGTTCCGGGCTGCGGCTCGCCGGCGGGGCCGGATCGGCGGAGGCGCCCGGGTGCGCGCCGTACCTTACCACGAGGCCCCTCGACGGGCGAACGGGGTTCACGGTCAGCCGGTGTAGCATCCCCGCGTGGCCGCCACCATCCTCATCGTCGAAGACGAGCACGCCGTCGCTCGTGGGATCCAGTACGCCCTCCAGCAGGAGGGGTACGAGGTCGCCGTCGCGCGCTCCGGCGAGGAGGGCCTCGAGATCGCGGTCGAGCAGGCCCCGGACCTCGTGGTCCTCGACGTCCGCCTGCCCGGCATCGACGGGTTCGAGGTCCTGCGGCGCGTCCGCGCCGCCGGCGCGAAGATGCCGATCCTGGTCCTGACCGCCCGCGACGACGAGGTCGACAAGGTGATCGGCCTCGAGCTGGGCGCCGACGACTACCTCACGAAGCCGTACGGCCTCCGCGAGCTGATGAGCCGGATCAAGGCGCTCCTGCGCCGCTCGTACGGCGATCTCGCCGATGCCAGCGGCGGCCGGGTGATCCGGCACAAGGACCTGATCATCGACCTCGAGCGGCGGCGGGTGCAGCGCGGCGCGAACCGGATCAGCCTGACCCCGACCGAGTTCGAGATCCTGCGTCACCTGGCGTCGCGACCCGGCCGGGTCTACACGAGGAGCGAGCTGCTCGAGCTGCTCCGCGACTACGAAGCGCTCGACCAGGACGAGAAGACCATCAACGTCCATGTCAGCCATCTGCGCGACAAGATCGAGGACGACCCGGCCATGCCCGTGTTCGTCCTGACGGTGCGGGGTGTCGGCTACGCCTTCGCCGAGCGCTGACGCGACCGGGAGTCGTCGGATCCGGCTCCCGAGACGTCTGCGCCGGCTCATGCCGAGGACCTTCCAGGGTCGCCTGACCGTCGCGTTCGTCGCGGTCATCGCGCTGACCCTGTTCCTCGTGACCGTGCTCGTCCTGAACCGGCTGGACGCGTACTTCAGCGACCAGCAGCGGGCCGACCTGCTGTTCCGGGCGAATGCCGTCGCCGCCTATGTCAAGTACGAGACCGAGTACGCCGCCAGTGGCGGGCCGGTCGTCGGCCTGGACAACAAGGTGAACCCCGAGGTCGCCGCGCGACTGATGAACCCCCAGGTCCAGAGCATCATGGCCGACGCGTTCGGCCAGGCCGATGTCTCGGTCCAGCTCGGCCAGGTCGTCAAGACGGGCGAGGGCCTCGCGTTCGTCCCCTCGGCCGACGGGCCGTTCGTCGCACCGAACCGCGTCCCGCCGACCGAGGGCCAGACGCAGGAGGCGGCGACGATCGAGCCCCCCGTCGTGACGGGCGGCACCATCTTCGGCCCATACGCGGCGAAGATCACCCTCTCGAACCCGTATACCTTCCGGGCGACCGCGATCGGCAACGTCACCGGGCTGCTGGCGGTCATCGCGCTCTTCGCCCTCGGACTGAGCGTGGTGGTGTCGGCGTGGCTGGCCCGCCGCTTCACGACGCCGCTCCGCCAGCTCACCGATGCCGCGCGCGGGCTCGCCGAGGGCGACCTCGCCCGGCGGGTGCCCATGCGCCAGGTCCGCTCGGGCTCGTCGGAGATCGCCGAGCTGGCGATCCAGTTCAACGCGATGGCGGACCAGGTCGAGGAGAGCGTCGAGGTCATCCGCCGCGACCGCGACCGCGACCGCGACTTCCTCGCCGACGTCTCGCACGAGCTGCGCACGCCGCTGGCCGCCCTCCGGACCTTCAACGACCTGCTCAAGGAGGGCGCCGGCGACGATCCCGAGGCGCGCACCGAGTTCCTCGAGTCGAGCGGCCAGCAGATCGACCGGCTCGACTGGCTGGCACAGAACCTGCTCGAGCTTTCGAAGCTCGATTCGGGCCTGGTCCTGCTCGACCTGCGCCCGGACGACATCCGCGCGGCGGTCGAGACGGCCGCGGAACAGACGTCCGCGGCGGCCAGGAAGCGCGGCATCCACCTGGATCTCCGCCTGCCCGAGACGCCGCTGCGCATCCGCCACGACCCGCAGCGGATCGGCCAGGTCGTGGCCAACCTCGTGGGCAACGCGGTCAAGTTCACGCCGCGCGACGGATCGGTGACCATCGACCTCGAGCCATCGGCCGAGGGGGCGCGGATCATCGTGGCCGACACCGGCGTCGGCATCGAGCCGGCCGAGCTGCCGCACATCTTCGAGCGGTTCTATCGCGGGTCGCGCGCGAACGAGGCGCGCGGCAGCGGCAGCGGGCTCGGGCTGGCGATCGTGCGCTCGATCGTGGACATGCATGGTGGCTCGATCGTGGTCGAGAGCCGCATCGGGCAGGGGTCGACGTTCACCGTGGAGCTGCCGCGCGACCCGCGGATGGTGGCCGGGACACCGGCCGCGGAACAGGCGGCGGTCCCGTCGGCAGACGCCCCACGCGTGGCGGAGGCCGGGCGGAACGTGACGGAAACTTCACCGTCCGACCGCCCGCAGGTGAATCCGGAGCCCGCACCCTAGGGTTCACCAAACCCACGCGGCCGCTCACCGGTCGCCTGCCTTCAGCAAGGACCACCGACCACCATGACCGACGATCTTCATCGTGACCCTGCCGACCCGGGCGAGCCGACCCAGCGAACCGAGCTCACGCCCGAGACGGCCGCGGCCCCCGCGACCCCGGCCGCACCCGTGACCCCGACGTCCGCCATCCCGACGGCCCCGGCGGCCGCGGAGAGCTTCTCGCCGACCCCCGAGGCACGTCCCGACTGGATGCGCACGTACGACGCGACGCCTGTCACGCCGACCCCGGAGCGCTGGTACGAGCCCGCGGCCGAGCCGGCCCCGGCCGTCGCCGTCGCGCCGACCACCTCGAGGCGGACCGGCGGTCCGGTCATCGCCGCGGCCCTGCTGTCGGCGATCCTCGCCTCGGGCGGCACGGTCCTCGCGCTCGGCGCCACCGGCGCCCTCGACCGCACACTGCCCGGCGCGACCGCCGCGGCCACCGGCACCTCGGTCGGCGCGGTCAAGCCCGTCACCATCGACGAGAACTCGGCGACCATCGCGGTCGCGGCCCGGGTCAGCCCCGCGGTCGTCCGCATCACCGTCACCGGCAACACCAACAACGGCGACCTCGGGGTCATCCCCTCGACCGGCGTCGGGTCGGGCGTCATCTACGACAGCAACGGGTGGATCCTGACCAACAAGCACGTGGTCGAGGGCGGCCAGAAGTTCGATGTCGAGCTCAAGGACGGTCGCGTCCTCGCCGGCAGCGTGTATGGCATCGACACCCTGACGGATCTCGCGATCGTCAAGGTCGACGGCACGGACCTCCCGACCGCCGCGATCGGCGAGTCGGACGCGCTCAAGGTCGGCCAGCTGGTCGTCGCGATCGGCAGCCCGCTCGGCACCTACTCGAACTCGGTCACCAGCGGCATCGTCTCGGCGACCGGCCGCTCGATCACCACCGAAGGCTCGACCAAGCCGCTCAACAACCTGATCCAGACGGACGCGGCGATCAACCCGGGCAACTCCGGCGGGCCGCTCCTCGACGCCGACGGCAACGTCATCGGCATCAACACCGCGATCGCGTCGGGCAGCAACGGCATCGGCTTCGCCATCCCGATCGACATCGCCCGCCCGATCATGGCCCAGGCCGTGGCCGGCCAGGCGCTGAGCCGCCCGTACATCGGGATCAGCTTCGTCAGCATCACCCGCGCGTTCGCCGACCAGAACAAGCTCCCGGTCAACCAGGGGGCCTACGTGGGCTCGGTCGACGCCAACGGCAACCCGACCGGGGACGCGGTCAAGGCCGGCCAGCCGGCCGACAAGGCCGGCATCAAGGACGGCGACATCATCACCAAGGTCGGAGACAAGACCATCGACACCGAGCACCCGCTCGACTCGGTCCTGAGCCAGTTCTCCCCGAACCAGACCATCCCCGTCGAACTGCTCCGGGACGGGAAGACCGTCACGGTCCAGGTCACGCTCGGAACACGACCCGGCGGCCTCTAGGACGCGTCCACGACATCGGGCGCCGGTCTTCCTCGCCCACGGCCGGGCTGACCGCCGCCTCGCAAGACCTCTCCACACCGGCGTCGCCATCATCGCGACGCCGGTACTCCGTTACGTCGCGCGGCTGCGGTGGATCTCGACGCTCGCGTGGTCCAGCGGGCCGCCGAGGCGGACGGCCGGCTTGCGGATGCGCACGACGACCTCCTCGACCGTCGTGAACCGGGCGAGCACGCCCCGCGCGACCGCCTCCGCCAGCGACTCGAGCAGGTTGCGCGGCGGACCGTCGAGCACGAGCGCGACCTCGTCGTAGACCAGGCCGTAGTCGACCGTCGCGGCGAGGACGTCGGACCGCCCCGCGCGGGCGAGGTCGAGCCACAGCTCGACATCCACCTCGAACGGCTGCGCCGTCTCCCGCTCCCAGCCATGCACGCCGTGACGCGCCTCGAAGCGCAGGTTCGTCAGCACGATCCGATCGGTCATGGGGTCGCTCCCTCCCGCCAGGTGCCGCGGACGATCGCGTCGCTCATCCGCGCGGCCCGGACGTTCGCTTCGACATCGTGCACGCGGACGATGTCCACGCCAGCGGCGATGCCCAGGGCGGTCGTCGCGAGCGTCGCCTCGAGCCGCTGATCCGGTGGCAGGTCGAGCACCTTGCCCAGCGTCGACTTGCGCGACGTCCCGAGCAGGACGGGCCGGCCAAGACTCGACAGCGAACCGAGCCTGGCGAGCAGCTCGAGGTTCTGACCGGCCGTCTTCCCGAAGCCGATGCCGGGGTCGACGATGATCGACTCGAGGGGGACGCCCGCACCGACCGCCCGCTCGACGGCGGCCCGCAGCTCGTCGACGACCTCGGCCACGACGTCGTCGTAGACCGGCTCTTCGCGGTTGTGCATCACGATCAGCGGGACGCCGCGAGCGGCGGCGAGCCGGGCCAGCGCGTCGTCCGGACCGACGCCCCAGATGTCGTTGAGCGCGTCCGCGCCGGCGTCGAGCGCCGCCGCGGCCACGGCCGCCTTCGTCGTGTCGATGGTCAGCGGGGTGCGAGGCAGCGCCGCCCGGACCGCGGCGACCACGGGCACGACCCGCGCCAGCTCGTCCGCCTCGCTCACGTCGGGGTGGCCCGGCCGCGTCGACTCACCGCCCACGTCGAGGAGGTCGGCTCCCTCGTCGACCATCCGTCGCGCCAGCGCCACCGCGGCGGCCAGCGGGTCGGCGACGGTCAGCAGCCCGTCGCCCGAGAACGAGTCGGGGGTCACGTTGAGGATCCCCATCACGTACGTGCGTGCGCCCCAGGCGAACGTGGTCGGGCCGATGGTCGTCGGCTCGATCATCGTCCGGCGGGCGGTCGGCGTGCCGGCGTGGGCAGATGCGTCGCGGGTCATCGGGCCTCGTCGATCGGGTCGCGGAGCAGCGGGTCGTCGACCAGCCTGGCGCGGACGGCCCCGACAAGATAGAGCGAGCCGGCCACGACGACCGGGCCCCGGGGTCCCGCCAGCGCCTGGTCGAGCGCCGCGCCGGGGTCCGCGGCGACGGCCGGTGCCGGTCCGCCGGGTCGCGCCGCGCGCCAGTGGTCGGCCAGCTCGGCGGCGGGCATGGCGCGGGGCAGGTCCACGGCCGTCGCGATGACCCGGGCGCCCGCCATCGACCGTGACGCCGCGAGCGCGGCGATCACGCCGGCCACGTCCTTGTCGGCCATGGACGCGGTCACGAGCGTGAGAGGACCCGGCGTGAGATGGGACCGGAGGTCCTCGAGGGCGACGGCGAGGGCGGCGGCGCCGGCCGGGTTGTGCGCCCCGTCGAGGAGCACGTCGCGACCGTCCGCGGTCAGCAGCTCCAGGCGTCCCGGCCAGGTCGCGGCCGCGTAGCCGGCCCGGCGGGCGGCGTCGCCGACCCGGGCGATGCCCGCGGCCCCGAGCGCGTCCAGCACGGCGTCGGCGACCGCGACGTTCGCGGCCTGGTGGCGTCCCAGCAGGGCCACGCGGGTGCGCCCGAGCCTGGGCAGCTCCACGGTCAGGCCATCGCGGTCCATCGCGAGGATCGGGGCCGGCTCCACCACGGTCAGCGGGACGCCCATCCGCCCGGCCCGGCGCCGGATGACAGCGAGCGCCTCGCCCGTCGCACCGGTGACCGCCAGGTCGCCGCGCTCGATGATCGCGGCCTTCTCGCGGGCGATCAGCGGGATCGTCGGCCCCAGCCGGTCCGTATGGTCCAGGTCCACGTTCGTGACCGCGGCGACGCCGCCATCCCAGGCATGGGTCGCGTCCAGCCGACCGCCCAAGCCCACCTCGACGATGGCGAGGTCGAGGCCGGCCTCCGCGAAGTGGCGGAACACGATCGCTGTCAGCAGCTCGAACTCGGTCGGCGGGCCGTGGCGTCGCGCGACGCGGTCGGCCGCCGGCACGACCTCGGCCACCAGCCGCGCGAAGTCGGCCGCCTCGATCGGCCGGCCATCGACCACGATCCGTTCGCGGTACGTGACGAGGTGCGGCTTCGGGGTCTCGCCGACGCGCAGCCCCGCCGCCCGGAGCGCGCTCCCCGCGAGCGCCAGGACGCTGCCCTTGCCGTTGGTTCCCGCGACCAGCGCCCCGCGCACCGTGAGCTGCGGGTCGCCGAGCTCGCGCAGCAGCGCGCGCGTCCGACCAAGGCCCAGGCGGATCCCGAACCGCCCGCGGTCCTCGATGGCGCGGAGCGCGTCCGCGTAGGCAAGGGCGTCGTCCGGCGTCACGCGCCACCCCCCGCACGCGTCACTCGCGGGTCAGCTCGTCCTCGTAGAAGACGCACTGGTTGAAGCGCGGCGTCAGGCACACGTCGTTGACGTAGCCCTGGTCCAGGTGGACGCCGCCGCGGAGCTGGCAGCGGCTGACGTTGGCGTCCTGCCGGATGAGCGCCTTCAGCAGGTGCGGGGCCTGGATCGGGATCGCGCCGCGGGATCCGGTCATGTAGAAGTGGGGACAGACGTTGCGACGAAGGTTGGGCAACCCGAACCCGGGGCGGGGCGGGACGGTGGCATACGGGTTGGCGACCGGCTCGCGTGCGACGAGCGGCGAGGGCGTCACCCGGGCGATGGGTCCGACGCCGAATTGCGGCCTCCCGGTCGCGCCGCTCGGCGGCTTGCCGGTCCGTGGATCGCGTCCCTGCACTCCAGCCCTCGTTGCGGGCGCGGGCGGTCATCCGTCACGCGCGCTGACCGCGCCAGAGTACATCCCACCGCAACGCAGTCGCTGGACGGACCGGTACGCGCCACCCGTGCGACAATCCGCCCGATGACGACCCGGCGCGGCGATCGGCCCACCCACGTCCGACCTCGGCCCCCCTCCAGCGGTCGTCCCTCCCCCGTCAAGTCGCGGCCGCGGACGCCGGGGCCCGGTCGCCTGGCGACCCACCGGCCCATCCAGCGCGGGCGCGGGATGCCGATCATCGTCCGGATCGCGCTGTCGCTCGCGATCATCGGCCTTGGGGCCGGCATCCTGTACATCGGGGCGGGCGGGCTCAAGACCGTGGCCGGGAGCGTCGGCACGACGCTGGCGGGCTTCGTCGACAAGGTCACCGCCACCGCCAGTCCGAGCCCGTCCATCGCGGTCGTCAGCAGCGCCCCGTCGCTGGAGTCGGTCGACGAGCCGTACGTCAGCACCCCGCAGGTCGACCTCGTCGTGACGGTCCCGGCCTCGATGGTCGGCGATGCCACCCATCGGATCCGGGTCTATCTCGCGCTCCTGAACCAGCAGCCCTCGCCCCTCATGGAGGTACCGATCGGACCGACCGCCAAGACCGCGGTCCCGGTGGAGCTGACCAAGGGCATCAACGACTTCTCGGTCTCGATCGTGGGCGACGGCACCGAGTCCGAAACGTCGGCGGTCGTGCGCTACGTCCTCGACAACGTCAAGCCGAAGGTGACCATCACGTCACCCAAGGCGAATGCGCTGGTCAACGGCAAGAGCGTCAGCATCAAGGGCAAGGTCCAGGGCCGCTCGACGCTGCTGGCCCGCAACGAGACGAATGGCGCCACCAGCGCCGCGACCGCCGCGACCGACGGGACGTTCGTCCTGAACGTCCCGATCACGACCGGCCAGAACACGATCGATATCGACGCGACCGACCCCGCCGGCAACGCCGGGACGACGTCGCTGACCGTCCGACGCGGCAACGGCAAGCTGACCGTGTCCCTCTCGGCGTCGGCCTACCAGGTCTCCCGTAAGGCGTTGCCGGAGTCGATCCAGCTCTCGGCCACGGCCACCGACCCGGACGGCAACCCGCTCAAGGGTGCGGACGTGACGTTCACCTTGAGCATCCCGGGCATCCCGACGGTGACGCAGGACGCCAAGACGGGTTCGAACGGGCGTGCGCAGTGGCAGACGACGATCCCCAAGGGCGCGACCCTCGGCCAGGGCAGCGCCACGGTCCTCGTCTCGAGCGACACGCTCGGGTCCACGCAGGACTACACGGTCATCACCGTCGTCAAGTAGCGCCGCCGGGTCCGCCTGCCCGTTCGACAGCGCGTCGCGTCGCAGCTACCATCCGCGGCATGCCGATGTGGCGATGTCCACACTGCGGGACACCTCAGGCCGAGACGGCCAGGTGCTGGGTCTGCCGACGGTCCAGCACGGCATGCCTGACCTGTCGGCACTTCCGTCGCTCCGTCGCCGCGAACGTAGGCTACTGCGGCCTCGACCGGCGTCGCGCGCCCTTGCTGGGTGACGAGATCCGGGCGTGCTGGGAAGGCGGCCCGTTCTCGATGGCGCCGACGATCCCCGCGGCGCGCGCCCGGCTGGCCGTCATCGACGGCGCGCCGGTCCGCCAGATCGAGTTCGTCGAGGTGACCGCCGGTCCCGTCGGCACGTCTGCGGGCGTGGCCGCCGCCCCGGACCCGGTGGACACCGGCGCGCCCGAACCAGCGCACCCGATCGCCCCCGACGAGCCACGGTGGAGCCTCTGGGAGGACCCGACCGTCTAGGGCCGCGATCCGTGTCCCGGCGCGGACGACCGCCGGGTCAGGCCGGGGGCGGAGTCGGCGTGGGTGTCGGGGTCGGCGTGGGTGTCGGCGTCGGGGTCGGCGTGGGTGTCGGCGTCGGCGTCGGGGTCGGGGTCGGGGTGGGTGTCGGGGTGGGTGTCGGGGTCGGCGTCGGCGTAGGTGTCGGCGTCGGGCTCGGCGTGGGCTCGGGGCCCTTCGAGACCACGTAGTCGACCGGCGTCTGCTTGGCGACGATCAGGCCCGGACCCGGGCTCTGGCTGATGACGCTCCCGAGCGGGATGGTGGCGTCGAACGCGTCGGTGCGCGCCCCGACCCGGAGGCCGGCTTGGCTGAGCGCGTTCACGGCGTCGGATTCGGGCAGCTTGCGGATGTCCGGGACCGGCGTCGTATCGACGCCCGCGGCCACGGTCACGTTGACGGTGCTGCCGGCCGGCAAGACGGTCCCGACCGGCTGGTCCTGGGCGAGGATCGTGCCGACCGGCTGGTCCGAGGGCTCGCCGGTCGTGACCAGGACGATGCCCTTCTGGTCGGCGACGCGCTGGGCGTCGGTGATGAGCTGGCCGACGAAGTTCGGGACGACGACCGCGGCCGGGGACTCGGACGGCCGGGCGCCGCCGCCGCCCGATGTCATCTGGAAGACGAGGAACGCGATGAGGGCCAGCAGGATGACGGCGCCGATGCCGGCGATCCAGACGACCGGGCTGGTGTCGTCGGGCTCCTCCGGGGGCATGATCGGCGGCGTGGTGCCGCCCGGGGGTGGCGGCGGGGGTGCGCCGGCCCCTCCGTCGTCGACGGTCGCATAGGCGTCCGCGGCATAGGGCACAGCGGTCGGATTGGACCGCGCGGTGCCGCTCATGGCCATGGCGCCCAGTGCCGCCGCACCGGCCACGCCCATGCCGCCGGATCCACCACCAGCACCCGCGGCAGCGCCGCCGGCCGCACCGGCGACGGCCACGCCTCCAACACCCGCCGCCGCCACGCCGGCCGCACCCGCGGCGACCGCCGCGCCGGAGGTCGCGCCGTCGAGTGCGTCGGCCATCGCGGTCGCGGAGGCGAACCGGTCATCGGGCTCGAGGGCGAGCGCCTTGCGGTCGATCGCCGCGAGGTCGGGGGGGACGGACGCACGAACCGCCATCGGATCCGGGATCGGGCCGGAGAGCCGGGCCAGCCCGACCGCTGCGGCGCTGTCGCCCTCCCACGGACGGACCCCGGTCAGCATCTCGTACAAGACGATCCCCAATGCGTAGATGTCCGAGGCGGCCGTGGCGGGCTCTCCGCGGGCCTGCTCCGGGCTGAAGTAGTGGACCGACCCCAGCGTCGTCCCGGGGAGTGTCGTCTGGGCCTCGGCGATCGCCCGGGCGATGCCGAAGTCGACGACCTTGACCTGGCCGTCGCGGCCGATGAGGACGTTCCCGGGCTTGATGTCGCGATGGACGAGCCCGCGGGCATGCGACGCGGCGAGCGCGCGCGCGACGGCGGCCGCGATGCGGGCCGCCTGCCGCGGCGGGAGTGCGCCGCTTCGGTGCAGGATCGTGGCGAGGTCCTCGCCGTCCACGAGCTCCATGACGATGTACGGGCCCGACGGGTCCTCCCCGTAGTCGTACGTCGTGACGATGTTCGGGTGGGTCAGCGACGCGGCGGCCTGGGCCTCCTGGCGGAAGCGGGACGAGAAATCCGGGTCGCGCAGGTACTCGGGGCGCAGGAGCTTGACGGCCACATCCCGGCCCAGCTGCGTATCGACGGCACGGAAGATCGTCGCCATCCCGCCCTGTCCGAGCAACTCGACCAGTCGGTATCGACCGCCGAGGACCGTGCCGATCTCCGCCAAACCGTGCTCCTCGTCGTGCCCGGACCAGCCCGGCGCGTGGGACGGCATCGTACCGTATGGCGCCGGCCGTCCACGGGCCGGCTCAGGTCAGAGCTCGAGACCCTGCAGGTAGGCGCGGAACTCGGCGCCCAGGTCGGGCCGCTGGAGCGCCAGCTCGACCGACGCCTTCAGCCAGCCCATCGTGGTGCCCGCGTCGTAGCGGATCCCCTCGAACTCGTAGGCGAAGACGCCCTGCTCCTGCATGAGGTCCGAGATCGCGTCGGTCAGCTGGATCTCGCCACCGGCGCCGCGCGGCGTCTGCTCGAGCTTGTCGAAGATCTTCGGGGTGAGGACGTAGCGCCCGATGATGGCCAGGTTCGACGGCGCGTCGGCCGGGTCCGGCTTCTCGACCAGCCGGGTGACGCGGTGCAGCCGGCCGTGGTCCAGCGGGTCCTCCGACGGCTCGCTGCCGATGACGCCGTAGCGGCTGACGTCCTCGTGCGGGACCTCCATCACGGCCACGACCGAACCGTGGGTCTGGGTGTAGGCGTGGATGAGCTGCCCGATGCAGGGCCGGTCCGAGATCACGACGTCGTCGGGGAGGATGACCGCGAAGGGCTCGTGGCCGATGAGGTCCTTCGCCATCAGGACCGCGTGGCCGAGACCCAGCTGCTCCTTCTGGCGCACGTACGCCACCTGGGCCAGATCGCTGATGTGGCGGACCTGGCGGAGCATCTCGATGTCGCCCTTCTCCTCGAGCAGGTGCTCGAGCTCGTACGACAGGTCGAAATGGTCCTCGATCGCCCGCTTCTGGCTGGAGGTGACGATGATGACCTGCTCGATCCCGGCAGCGACGGCCTCCTCGACCGCGTACTGGATGATCGGCTTGTCCACCAGCGGCAGCATCTCCTTCGGCTGCGCCTTGGTGGCGGGCAGGAAACGGGTGCCCCAGCCGGCGGCGGGGAAGACAGCCTTGCGGACGCGCATCGAACCTCGCGAAGACGGGTGGGGCGGTGCCGGCAGTATACCGCGAGGGGCTGCCGTGACCCGTCAGGGAGCCGGGTCGAGCGAGCGCTCGAAGCGGCGGATGGCCTCGTTGAAGGCGGCCGGCCGATCGAGGTTCGAGAGGTGCGTGGCCCCGGCCAGGCGGACCCGGTGCGCCCCGTGCGCGGACGTCGAGAACGACTTCGAGAAGAGGCGGAACGGCAGGTCGAGCGCGCCGTTGACGATCAGCGTCGGCCCGTCGTACGCCTCGAGCAGGGGCAGGAAGCGATGGCCGGCGACCGCGCGGAGCGCGCTGGCGCCCCCGACCGACCAGAAGCCGCCGGCGACGATCGGATCGGCGACGGCCGCCGGGAAGCGGCGCCGGAAGAACCAGCGGTTGACGACGTCGAGCCGGGCCGCGTCGACCGAGCTCATCACCCTCGCCAGCGCGAGGTACGGCAGCATCTTCGGGCCGGTCGGCTCGGCGGTCGCCCCGGCCAGGACCAGACCGCGGACGCGGTCCGGCGAGCGGGCCGCCAGCGCCATCGCGACGTAGCCGCCGAGCGAGAGCCCGACCACGATCGCGCGCCGGTCGGTCGCTTCGGCGTCGATGGCGGCCGCCAGGTGGTCCGCCGCGGTGTCGAGCGTGAACTCGCGATCGCGCCAGCGTCCCGTGACCCGGCAGGTCCACCGCGATCGTCCGGTACGTGTCCGACAGGCCGGCCACCTGCGGACCCCACGCGGCACGCGTGAGCCGTGTCCCGTGGACGAACACGAGCGTCGGCGCCCCGGGCGGGCCGCTGACCGTGTAGCCGGGGTCGGCCGCGGCCGGGTGCCGCGAGTCGGGGCTCACCGGTCGGCGGGCGGGCGCGGCGCGCGACCCGGTGCGGATCCGCCGCCCGGCACCAGCCCGTGCTGCACGGCGAAGAGCGCGGCCTGCGTCCGGCTGGCGAGCCCCAGCTTGGCGAGGATGTTCGAGACGTGGGTCCTGGCCGTCCGCTCGGCGATCCCGAGCTCGTCGGCGATCTCCCGGTTCGAGAGCCCGCGCGCGACCCCCGACAGGACCTCCCGCTCGCGGGCCGTGAGGGTCGCCAGGCTCGCCCGCGCGCTCCCCCGCCCACGGGCCGCCGCGGCGTCCGCGGTCCCCGGCGCGCCCGCGACGGGCGTGCCGCGCGTGGATCCCGGGCGGCCGGCCCCGGACCGGTCGCGCAGACCGCGGGCGACGATCCCGGCCACAGCCGGGTCGAGGTGGACCTCGCCGGCGACCGCGGCCCGGATGGCCGCCGCGAGGTCGTCGGCCTCGGCATCCTTGAGGAGGAACCCGCTCGCGCCGGCCTCGATGGCCGCCGTCACGCGGTCCTCGTCGATGAAGCTGGTCAGCGCGACGACCTCGACGCCGGGGTAGCGTGCCTTGATCTCGGCGGTCGCCGCGATCCCGTCCATGACCGGCATCAGCAGGTCCATCACGACGACGTCCGGGCGCAGGGCCTCGACCGCGGCCAGCGCCTCCACGCCGTCCTGCGCCTCGCCGACGACCTCGAGGTCGTCATGGAGCGCGAGGAAGTCGCGCATGCCGCGGCGGACCATCGCGTGGTCGTCGGCGAGCAGGATCCGGATCCGATCGGCCACGTCAGGGCCCGCCGGGGACGACGAGTGCGCGGCCGTCGCCGGCGAGCGCGTCCGCATCGGCCGCCCCGTCTCCCGGACCCGCGCTGGAGGATGATCGCCGCCCCGAGGATCGCGAGCGCGCCGAGGGCCTGCAGCGGCACGAGCGATTCGCCGAGCAGCCACGCGGCGAGGGCGACGCCGACCACCGGCTCGAAGAGCATCAGGATGCCGGCGCGCGTCCCGCCGATCGCGCGGATCCCGGTGAGGAAGCCCATCGACGGGATCGCCGCGGCGAAGATGCCCGTGAACAGCAGCAGCGGCAGGAGCGAGGGCGAGCGCACCGGCTCCACGAGCGCCGCGGCGTGGCCCATGACCAGCGAGACGATGGTCGCGCCGACGACGGTCACGCCCAGGACGACGGTCATCGCCTGCTCGGTGGGGACGGTCGGGTAGCCGTCGCGGCTGATGACCACGAAGACGGTCTGGCTGAGCGCCGCGCCAAGGGCCAGGCCGAACCCGAGGGCGTCGAACCGGATGCCGGCTGCCGGGTCCAGCTGCGAGGCGACCACGGCGACCATGCCCGCGAGCGCGAGGACCAGCGCGACGATCCGCCGACGGTCGAGGCGGTCGCGACCCAGCGCCGCGTTCGCCAGCGCGACCATCGCCGGGTACGTGTAGAAGCCGAGGAGGGCCAGCGCCACCGTGATCCGGTCGAACGCGATGAACATCGCCAGGTTGAGTGTGAACCCCATCAGCGCGGCGAGCAGCAGGAACCGCCGGGCGCTGCCGGGCAGCGTCGCCCAGCGGGCCAGCGTGATGTCGCCGCGGCGTACGCGCCAGGCGACGAACGCGGCGGTCGCGGTCAGGCCGACCAGCGCGCGCCACACGACGAACGCCGGCGGCTCCATCCCGGCGTCGTAGGCGAAGCGCGACAGCGGCCCGAGCATCCCGAAGAGCGCGGCGGACCCGACGACGATCGCCATCCCCACGGGGGCGGAGACGGTCGCGGCGGGTGCGCCCGGACGCGACACGGCGGTCCCGGCGGCGGGTGGCGGCGACATCCGGCCATGGTAGGCGGACGGGCCGGCTCCGGCCGGTCGCCGACCGCGACCCGGGCGTCAGCCGGGGGCCTGTCCGGTGGCCGGTTCCGGCGCCGACTCGCTGGCGGCCGCGAGCTCCTCCGCGGCCGGCGACTCGTGGCGGACCCGGCCGATGACCTTGGACGTGAACGGGACCCGGAACTCGCGGAAGACGTCGATCGAGACGAGGAACCCCGCGAACAGGAAGATCACGCCGACGAACTTCCCGGACTGGAACAGGCCCGTGACGCCGAACCGGCTCAGGATGTCGCCGGTCGCGGCCACCAGTGCCCCGATCGCGATCAGGATCGTCGCCGGCACGCGGCTGTGGATCGTCCCGGTCACGAGTGCGCGCAGCGCGGCCGGCAGCGACGCGACCAGGTTGACGGTGATGGCCACCGGCGCGATCAGCAGGTTGAAGAGGAACTCGTCACCGGGCTGGTTCGGGTCCAGCGAATAGGCCAGGATTCGCCGCTTCGGCATGAACACGTACGCGGAGAAGACAGCACCGAGGATCAGGGCGAACGCCCCAGTGATGTTCATGAACGGCGTGAGCAGCCGGAGCTGGGGCGGGAGCAGCGTCGCGACCGGGACGCCGGTCGCCGGATCGAGCGCGTAGCCCGGGGCCGCCAGGGTCGACACCGCCATCAGGACGATCGACAGGACCGTCGCCCCGACGACGGCGCCCACGGCGAGCATCGGCCAGCGGTCGTTCTGGAAGTACGTCTCGACCGCGACGGCCAGCGCCAGGATCGCGGCGGCGATCAGGTAGAGCAGCGGGAGCGTGCCGGCGCCGGCGTACTCCGGCTTGTTCCGGACGAGGAACGTGAAGAGGCCGGCGAGGAACAGGCACAGGGCGAAGCTGTAGCCGAACCGGGTGCGGCCCAGCAGGACCGCGGTCCCCAGCCCCAGCCAGCCGGCGGTCCAGACCGCGCCGGTCAGGTACCAGGTCCGGTACAGGGCCTCGTTCCAGCCGTTGGCGCCGCCGATCGCCTCGCACGCCGAGCCGATGCCGTAGAACAGCATCCCGAACGCCCAGATGATCTGGAAGCCGCCGCGGCGGAGCCGCCACTGGTCGAACAGCAGCAGCGAGAACGCGAGCGCGAGGATCGCGGTGAGCGTCGGGAGGACGATCCGGGCATCCATCAGCGCGTCGCCGCCTGGTGGGTGGCGATCAGCCGCAGGAGCAGGCGGTCGAGCAGTGCCGACGCGTCCTCGTACAGCGCGCCAAGACGCGCGGGGTCGAGCGTCCGTCGCCGGCCGAGACCGGCCAGCTCGGCGAGGAACGGGCGCCGCGCGGCGACGAACAGCGCGACCGCCTCGGTCAGGCTGACGTGGGCGCCCGCGAGCCGGCGGGCCAGGTCGTCGACGAGCATCTCGGCATCGGCCTCGGCGGAGGCGCGCGCCGGGCCGTCACCCGGAGCGGCGTCGAGGTGCGCGACCAGGGCCGCCACCAGCCGGCGGCCGTCGTTCCGGTACGCGGCGCGATCGTCGTCGTCGACGGCGGTCCTGACCAGGTCGGCCGGGGCATCGGTGGCGCTGTAGCTGCGCCGGTACACCCGCTGCAGCCGCTCCGGGGTCGCGCCGAGCGCCGCGAGGGGACGAGCGGCCGGTCGGGTCGTCCGCCGGCCCATGCCGGGACGACGTTCCGTGGCGAGGCGCTCCAGTGTCCGGCGGTCGAAGCGGCGATGGCCGCCCGGCGTCGTGTAGACGGTGACCCGGCCTTCGTCGGCCCAGCGGCGGAGCGTGCCGGGATCGACGCCGAGGAGGGCGCTGGCGGGACCGAGCGAGAGCCACGCGCGGCCCGCGGTCGACGCGGTCGGCGTGAGCGTGGCGGGCGTCGGAGCGGGCGGCATCGGGCCTCGCAGACGGGACCGGCGGTCGCCGGGTCCGGGAAGGGGAGCCGACGGGTCGGCGTTGGCTGGGGGGAAGCCGAGACCGACCCGTCGACACGGGAATTCTATGCAAATCTGGGGACGACTCGGCTGGCCCGAGCGGGCGCAGGATAGGTCCGGCCCGACGGCCCTGTCAAACCCGCGTCAGGCGGGGACGAACTCGTGGTCGTCGCGGTGGATGCCGTCGCACAGGCCCCAGCGCGTGGCGCCGTCCGCGCCGGCGATGCGGGACGGGCCGCATGATCTCGCGGACCTCGCCGCGCCGGCAGAACAGGTAGCCCTTCCCGGCCATCCAGCGGCGGACGTGGGCGGGGTCGCCGTGGAACTGGAACGGGCCGGGATTGATGGCCGGACGGCCGGCCCACGACACCGGCGTCTCGGCGGTCACGATGTCGAGCAAGTTGATCCGCCAGGGCGTGCCCTCGATGACCTCGAGGCAGCCGTCGCACCGCTTGGACACGTTGTCGTCGGTGATCGTGCGGATCGTGACGCCCATGATCTCCATCGCCGGCGATGGTAGCAGGGGAAGCGCCGGCTCCGACGGACGCGAGCAGGCGATCAGGTCGGCGCCCCGCCTCAGTGGCTCGAGGTCTCCATCACCGAGCCGCCGAGCGATGGGACGTGCGGCTTCGGGAGGGCCTTGCAGCCGGCGACCGAGGCGGACACGGCGATCGCGAGGATCAGGATCGCAAGACGGGATCGAGGGCGCATCGGTCGTCTCCACCGGTGTCGGTCCGGGGCGCCGCGACGTGGTACCCCCAAGGGGATTCGAACCCCTGATCTCCACCTTGAAAGGGTGGCGTCCTAGGCCTCTAGACGATGGGGGCACGGGCGCTCGGACCGGGCCGAGTCTAGCAGAGGGTCCCCGTCAGCTCGCCGATTGGCGGAGCAGGATGAGGATGATCGCGCCGGCAACGCAGCCGGCGCCGGCCATCGCCGCGAGACCGCCCGTCACCGCGAGCGCGAAGGCCCATCCGTCACGTCCGGCGAGGCTCGCCCGCCAGATCGCCCGGGCGCAGTAGGCCGCGAGCGCGATGAAGACGATGGCGAGGATCACGAGCCCCGACACGAGCAGCGGGATCTGCGACGCATCGCGCACGGTGAGGACGAAGACGGTGTAGACGACCGACCCGATGAGCGCGATCGCGAGGATCACGACCCCGGGCGAGACGCGGCGACCCGTTCGCGGCGGCGTGCCGGACGCGGCCGGCGTCCCACGCGGGTCCTGGCGTGCCTGTCGAGAGCTTGTCATCGCGGCGAAGCCTACCAGCCGATGCCGATCAGGCCGGCCCAGCGGGTCCCGGGCGGGCCGCCAGGCGGCGGGCTAGCCGGCGGAGGTGGCCTCACCCTCGAACGAGCGGTGGTAGACGGCCACGTTGTACGAGAGCCGAGGCCGCGTCATCGCGGCGCCGAGCGCCTCCCCGGGCGCACCGAACGCGTCGGCGAGGAAGCCCTGGCCGTCCTCGATGGAGTCGAAGGTCCAGAAGCAGTGGATGACCCGGATCTTGAACCCGCCGCGCAGGAACGGACCGTCGCGACGGCTCCACTCGGTGTCCTGTGGTCGCGGCCCGTGGAGGCGCGAAACGTCGTCGCGGCCGTAATCGTGGACCGCCAGGAGGCGCCCCCCGGGGCGCAGGATCCGGGCCACTTCCGCCATCTCGGTCGCGACGACGCCACGGAACGGAGTCCAGCAGCCGACCACGACGTCCATGGACGCGTCGGCGACATCGGCGGCCGGCGTCCCGTCGATCGGACCGCCCACGACGACGCGGGCCCCGAGCCCCTCGAGCTGGGTGGCGCGGATCCCGCCCGGCTGCCCGTCGACGAGGTACACGTCCCGGCCCGCGACCGGGCCGAGCATCTCGAGGGCGCGCGGGATCTTGGCCTCGACGTCGAGGGCGCGCGCCAGCCGCCCCGCAAGAGCAGCGCCCAGCTCGATCGGGAAGTCGGCCATCGAGGGCGGCAGTATAGGGTCGCGCTCAGCCGATCCGAAGCACCGACCCGCTGCGCGGGCCGAGCGCGATGACCGCGGCGCCCTCGGGCTCGGCCGACCACGCCTCGGTCCCCGTCGACGCATCAGGCGCGATCCGGTCGAGCCGCGCGCCGTCCCCGACCCCGTCGAGATGGAGGTCCAGCCGCGCCGGCGCATCGGAGGCATTGACCGCGACGACGAGCCTCGTGTCGCCGAGCCGCCGCTCGACGGCGACCGCCCCGTCGGCCGCGCCGACGACGGTCGTGCTCCCGGTCCGCAGCGCCGGCTCCGATCGGCGCAGGTGCACGAGCTCGCGGACGAAACGGTGGAAGGCGGCGTCCCAGCGCGACTCGTCCCACGGGAAGGCGCCGCGGCAACCCGGGTCGTTGCCGCCGGTCAGGCCCACCTCGTCCCCGTAATAGAGGCACGGGGCGCCCGGGAGCGTCAGCTGGAGGAGCGTTGCGAGGCGGACCCCGTCGGCGTCTCCCCCGAGGATCGACCGGATCCGCGGCGTGTCGTGCGATCCGAGGAGGTTGAACTGGACCGCCACGACATCGGGGTCGTAGGCGGCCAGCAGCTCGCCGAGCCGCGCCGCGAAGGCCGGCCCATCGATCGCCCGGATGTTGGCGCCGTACTCTCGATGCGCCCCGACCACGCCCATGTCGAGGTGCGTGCCACCGGCGAACCCGAGGATCGCCTCCGCGAGCGGGTAGTCCATCAGCGCGTCGAAGCGGTCGCCCGCCAGCCACTCGGGGGCCACGCGCCAGATCTCGCCGACCAGGTACGCGTCGGAGCGGATCGCCCGGCAGCGCGACCGGAACTCCTCCCAGAACCCGGGCTCGCGGATCTCGTCGGGGACGTCCAGCCGCCAGCCGTCGATGCCGAAGCGGAGCCAATGCTCGGCGACGGTCATCAGGTACTCGCGGACGGCCGGGTCGGCCGCGTTGAGCTGGGGCAGCGCCGGGATCCCCCACCACGCGGCGTACCCGATCTCGCTCGACGGGGTGCCGAACGGTGGGTAGGCGAGGATGGGCCGGCCGGCGTCCAGCGCGCCCTGGTCGAAGTGGAACCAGCCACGGTACGGCGACGAGGCGCCGGTCTCGAGGACGTGGTGGAACGGCCAGAAGCCGCGACCCGTGTGGTTGAAGACGCCGTCGAGGATCACGCGCATCCCGCGCCCATGCGCCGCGTCGAGCAGCTCGCGCATGGCGTCGTCCCCGCCGAGGAGCGGGTCCACCGTGAAGTAGTCGTACGTGTGATAGCGGTGGTTCGAGGCCGAGGAGAAGACCGGGTTGAGGTACAGCGCATCGACGCCGAGGTCCTCGAGGTACGGGAGGCGCTCCACGAGGCCCAGCAGGTCGCCACCCTTGAACCCGGTGTCGGTGGGCGGAGCGTCCCACGGCTCGAGCGGCCCGGGCTTGCGGACGCGCTCGCTCGCCGCGAAACGGTCCGGGAAGACCTGGTAGAAGACCGCGTCCCGAGCCCAGGCCGGCGTGTCGACAGGCATGCGGGTCAGTGTGGCGGCTGCAGCGCGGCGCTGCGGTACGATCGGCGCCCATGATCGACCGGATCCGCGAGATGCCCGGCGCCATCCGCCTGTTCCTGGCCTACGCGTTCCTGATCCTGGCGGGGATCGGGCTCAGCCTGCGCTTCGTCATCGACCAGGCGATCAGCGCGCCGGTGAGCCTGCCCGGGGTCGTGGTGATGATCCTGCTCGCGTACACGATCTTCACGACCACCCTGGTGATCCAGCGCAAGCAGGCCGCCCGGAACCTCGCGCTGGGGCTCGCCAGCCTGACCGTCCCGCTGATCCCGCTCCTGCTCCTGAGCGGGCTGGTCCCGCAGACCATCTTCGTCACGGCGCTCGCGATCCTGCTCTTCCGGGGCCTCCTGCGGCCGGAGGTCCAGGCGTACCTGAGCGAGGCCTGAGCACCCGAGCCGGTCCGCGACCGGCGTGCGGGATGGCCGCGAGACAACACGACCCGGCCCGCCGGGGTACCCTCTCGGCGCGCGGCCACTGTCGCCGCCGGGTCCAGCGAGATCCCGCGACCCTTCCGACCGCACCTGAGGCATCCACGTGAGCAAGGCTTCCCGCCGGCGCCAGCAGCCCGGCACCCGACCGGCCACCGGGACCACCCCGGCGCCCGGCTCGACCCCGGCATCTCCGTCGGCGCCGTCGGGGACCCCGTCGTCCACATCGAGCACACCCCTTGGCTCCGGGACCACGTCGCGGACCAGCGGCCAGTCGACCCGCCCGAGCCAGGGCCCCGGCGGCGGCAGCCGCACCGGACGTCGGCCCACGGCACGGACGTCTCGGCACCAGCAGCGGCCGTTCGTCGAGCGGTACCGCGGCTGGATCGTCCTGATCGCGGCCCTGGCCGCCGTGGCGCTGATCGCGCTCTTCGTCTTCAGCTCGGCCGCGGCGCCCGCGTACGCCTGCTCGACCCTGTTCGATCCGGCCCCGACGGCCAGCCCGTCGCCCGGGCAGACCCCGAGCCTGGGCTACCCGCAGGACGACATGGGCCACAATCACGTCGCCGTCGGGTCGAAGGTCACCTACACCTACTGCGCGCCGGCGAGCGGCAACCACTACAACGCGTCCGGCCAGGGGCCGATCCAGCCACGCGTCTACGGGCCGAACGACAAGACCATCCCGCAGGGCTGGATCCACAACCTCGAGCACGGTGCGCTGGTGCTGCTCTATCGCGGTGACAGCGAGGGGGCGACGACCGAGGGCCAGCAGCAGCTCAAGGACTTCTTCGCGGTGTTCCCGCCCAGCCCGATCTGCAACACGCCGCCCGGCACGATCGCCGGGCCGGTCTTCACCCGCTTCGACAGCATGAAGACGCCGTTCGCGGCGCTCGTGTGGGACCGCGTCCTGCCGCTGCAGGACCTCGACCGGGCGGCCATCCTCGCGTTCTACCAGCAGTGGGGCGAGCAGCTCAACCCGGAGTTGTTGCCCGGCTGCGCCCGTCCGAGCGCGAGCCCGAGCCCCGGCGCGAGCGACGAGCCCGGCGGCCAGCCCCTCCGGGAGCCCGTCGGCCAGCCCGAGCGAGAGCCCGTCCGCCAGCCCGAGCGCGAGCCCGGCGGCGTCCGCCAGCCCGAGCTGACCGGCCGTCCATGCTGGCCCTGGTCAAGCCCGAGGCGGGACCGGGGCTGGTGCTGCGCGAGGTGCCCGGAGCCGACGATCGGGATCAACGACGTCCTGATCCGGGTCCACAAGACCGGGATCTGCGGGACGGACCTGCACATCGAGTCGTGGGACCCGTGGGCGGCCAAGACCATCCACCCGCCGCTCATCGTCGGCCACGAGTTCGTCGGCGAGATCGTCGACGTCGGGAGCAACGTCGTGGACTTCCACGCCGGTGACCTCGTCAGCGGCGAGGGCCACGTCGTGTGCGGGCGCTGCCGGCACTGCCTCGCCGGGCGGCGACACCTGTGCGCCAACACCATCGGCCTCGGCGTCGGACGGGACGGCTCCTTCGCCGAATACGTCGCCCTGCCCATGACCAACATCTGGCACCACTGGTCCGGCATCGACGAGGAGATCGCCGCGATCTTCGACCCGTTCGGCAACGCGGTCCACACCGCGCTCGCCTTCCCGATCCTCGGCGAGGACGTGCTGATCTCGGGGGCGGGCCCGATCGGGCTGATGGCCACCGCGGTGGTCCGTCACGCCGGGGCGCGTCACATCGTGGTCAGCGAGCCGAACGCCTACCGGCGCGATCTCGCGCTGCGCATGGGCGCCTCGGTCGCGATCGACCCGCGCGAGCGCGAGCTGCGTGACGTCTTCGAGGAGCTCGACATGGTCGAGGGCTTCGACGTCGCGCTCGAGATGTCGGGCAACGCGGCGGCGCTGCGGAGCGCGATCTCGGCGATGGCCCACGGCGGCGCGATCGCCCTCCTCGGCATCCCGACGGGCGAGATCCCCCTCGACATCAACGAGGTGGTCTTCAAGTCGCTGACGCTGCGCGGCATCTACGGCCGCGAGATGTACGAGACCTGGTACAAGATGACGGTCATGCTCCAGTCCGGGCTGGACATCCGGCCGGCCATCACCCATCGCTTCGGCTTCCGCGAGTTCGAGGCGGCCTTCGCGGCGGCGCGCCAGGGCGACTCCGGCAAGGTCGTCATGGATTGGACGGCATGACGACGCCGGCCGGCCGCTCCGACCCGCTGGCCTTCCTCGACGACGAGCTGGCCGCGCTGCGCGAGCGCCACCTGTACCGGCCGCTCCGCGTGATGAGCAGCGCCCAGGGGCCGATCGTCTCGATCGACGAGCGCCGCCTGATCTCGCTGTCGTCGAACGACTACCTCGGGCTGACCCACCACCCGCGGCTGCGCGAGGCGGCCCTCGCCGCGGTCCGCGAGTTCGGCGTCGGCAGCGGCGCGGTCCGCACGATCGCGGGCACGATGGCGATGCACGAGGCGCTCGAGGCGGAGCTGGCCGAGTTCAAGGGCACGCCCGCGGTCCTGACGTTCCAGTCCGGGTTCACCGCCAACACCGGGGTCATCCCGACGATCACCGGCGAGACCGACCTGATCGTCAGCGACGAGCTCAACCACGCCTCGATCATCGACGGGATGCGCCTCTCGAAGGCGCCGCGGAAGGTCTACCCGCACGCGGACGTCGCGGCGCTCCACGACATCCTGGGCGACGCGGTGGAGCGCGGCCGCGACGGCTCGGGCGAACCGCACCGCCTGATCCTGGTGGTCACGGACGGCGTGTTCTCGATGGACGGCGACATCGCGCCGCTCCCCGGGATCGTCGAGGCGGCCGAGGCGTTCGGGGCCGCCGTGATGGTCGACGACGCCCACGCGTCGGGGGTCCTCGGCCGGGACGGCCGCGGGACGGTCGACCACTTCGGGCTGCACGGCCGGGTCGCCGTCCAGGTCGGCACGCTCTCCAAGGCCGTGGGCGCGCTCGGCGGCTACGTGGCCGGCAGCACGGCGATGCGCGAGATCCTGACCCAGCGCGCCCGGCCGTTCCTCTTCTCCACGAGCCATCCGCCGGCCGTGGTGGCCGCCTGCCGCGAGGCGCTCCGGGTGATGCAGGAGGAGCCGGAGCTGCTCGAGCGGCTCTGGGTGAACACCCGTCGCTTCAAGTCGGAGCTCGCGCGCCTCGGCTTCGACACCGGCCGCTCCGAGACGCCGATCACGCCGGTGATGATGGGCGACCCGGATACCGCCGGACGGTTCTCGAACCGCCTGATCGAGGAGGGCGTCTTCGCCCAGCCGGTCGTCTTCCCGACCGTCGCCATCGACCGCTCGAGGATCCGCACGATCGTCACGGCCGCCCACGCCGACGCGCAGCTGGACATGGCGCTCGAGGCGTTCGACCGGGTCGGCCACGAGCTGGGCCTGATCGGCGGGTGACCGAGGACCGTCGCGGCCGCCACCTGCCGCTGGACGCGCACCTCCACACGGACCTGTCGCCCGACAGCGACGTCCCGATCGACGTCTATGCGCAGCAGGCGGCCGAGCTCGGCATCCGCGAGCTGGCGATCACCGACCATCTCGACTTCGAGCCCGGGGCGCCGGCCTTCGGCTACTCGACCTTCGCCGACCGCGAGCGGATCGTGCGCGACGCCGCCGAGCGCTGGGGTCCGCAAGGGGTCGACATCCGGTTCGGCATCGAGCTGACCTACGACCGCTCGTGGGAGGGCGAGATCCGCGACCACCTCAGGCGGCATGCGTACGACTTCACGATCGGCTCGGTCCACGACCGCGTGCAGTCCCCGTACCACTCGGCCAACGTCGCGGGCTGGGTCGCCGGCCGGTCGCTGGCGGAGATCGTGGCCCCGGCCTTCGACGAGGTCGAGGCGGCCGCCCGCTCGGGGCTCTTCGACACGATCGGGCATATCGACGTCGTCAAGCGCTACCTCCACCCGCACGTCCTCCCGGAGCGGTTCGCCGAGCAGCCAGAGCTGTACGAGCCGATCCTGCGGGCGCTCATCGAGAGCGGCACCGCCCTCGAGGTCAACACCAGCGGCCTTCGCCACGGGCCGGCCGAGACCTATCCCTCCCCGGCGATCGTGGCCCGGTTCCGCGAGCTCGGCGGGGAACGGGTGACGATCGGCTCGGACGCCCACCGCGCGAAGCACTTCGCCTGGGCGCTCGGCGACGGCTACGACGTCGCCCGGTCGGCTGGATTCGAGCGCGTCGCGTTCCGCGACGAGGTTCGCCCGCTCCCGCCGCGCTAGGCTACGGGCCGTGGACCTCACGGTCATCGGCGCCGGACCCTCGTACACGGACCGCCCGGGGGCGACCGGTGCGGCCTATCTCCTGACGCGCGGCGACCATGCCCTCCTGCTCGACCTGGGCCAAGGGTCGTTCACCCGGCTCGCCGGCCTGCTGGATCCTGCGGATCTCGATGCGGTCGTCATCAGCCACCTGCACCCCGATCACTTCATCGACCTGGTCCCGCTCCGGATCTACCTGCGCTGGGAGCCCCCGCGCGGACGCCGGGTCCGGGTCGTCGGCCCGGCCGGCCTCGCCGACCGGCTCGACGCGCTGCATGCCGAGCCCGGGTTCACGGCCGCCGCGCTCGACGTGGAGACCCTGGCCGAGGGGGCCATCGCGGTCGGCGGACCGGACGGCTTCGCGGTGGAGGCCCGCCACGTCACCCACCAGCACCCGAGCTTCGGCTTCCGCGTGACGCGCGCCGACGGGACCGGGCCGGGCCTCGTCTACTCCGGGGACTGCGGACGCGCCGCCGACCTCGAGGCATTGATCCGCCCCGGTGACGTGCTGCTGAGCGAGGTGAGTTTCGGGACCGGGCCCGTGCCGCCCGATGCGCAGCACCTCGACGGTCCGGCCGTGGGCGACCTCGCCGCGCGGACCGGTGTCGGACGAGTGCTGTTGACGCACCTGCAGATGGGCTTCGACCGGGACGCAACGGTCGCTTCGGTCCAGGCGCGCTACGACGGGCCCGTCGACCTCGTGGATCCGGGGATGCGCTTCACGCTCGACGGCTGAATCGAACGGACCGGGCCCGAAGGCCCGGTCCGTCGTTCGGTCGGTGGTGCGGCGTCGGCCGGTGGCCGGCGCCGGCTGGGTCAGTCGCGGCGGCCCTTGCGGACGATCCGCGCCGGGGTCAGGAGCAGGATGCCCGCGCTCAGGGTACCCATGAGCAGGAGCACGAGGCCCCAGCTGCTGCCGGTCGTCGTCTGGGTCGAACCCAGGGTGTCGGTCGGCGGGAGGGTCGGGTTGTTCGGGCCGGAGGTCTCCGCCTCGACCTGACCTGGGGGCGTAACGCAGATGCCTTCTTCGTTCGGCACTTGCGGGGCCTCGCAGACCGTTTGCTGGGTCGGTACACCAGGCGAGCTCGGCTCGGTGCTCTGGCTCGGCTCGACGCTGCCCGACGGCTCGGTGCTCGGCGTCGGCTCGGTGCTCTGGCTCGGCTCGACGCTGCCCGACGGCTCGGTGCTCTGGCGTCGGCTCGGTGCTCCGCGTCGGCTCGGTGCTCGGCGTCGGCTCGGTGCTCTGGCTCGGCTCGACGCTCCGCGTCGGCTCGGTGCTCTGGCTCGGCTCGGTGCTCTGGCTCGGCTCCGTGCTCGACGACGGTGTCGCCGACGGATACGTGTGGTTCCCATGCGCCGCCACCGACGACGGGCCGGCGAACGCCGCCAAGGCCAGCATCGGGATGGCGAACCAGGAAAGTCTGCGGGTCGTTCTACCCCGCCCGGCGCGTGATCGCTTCATCGATCAAGTTCCCCAAAAGGGAGGCACGAAGGCCTCGGATGAATGGTTTGCCGAACGGTGAGGGCGACGATCCCCGATGCCCTGCCTCCGACCGAGACTGATGGTGTCAGGGCGACTAGTACTCGTCCAGTACCGCCGGATGAACCTGACCACACCATTCCATTGCGAAATGTACCAGAACGCAGTCACTTGACGGTGCACCGCGTCAACGAGGGTCCTGCCCCGACTGGTACCAGGGTCCCAGTGGGTCTCCGGCCGGCGCCCCAAGGGGTCGCGCGGCTACCATTCGCGCCGTGACCGACCCGCTGCGCGATCCCCCGTCGTCCTCGATCCGGGCCCTGGCCCGCGTCGAGATCGGCCGCGCCTGGGACGCGGCCATCGCTGACGGCTCGTTGCCGGCGCTGCCGGCCGACGGCGCCCCGGTCGCGATCGAGGTCGAGCGCCCGGCGAACCCGGAGCACGGCGACCTCGCGACCAACCTCGCCATGAAGCTCGCGCGCCCGTACCGGCAGGCCCCGCTGGCGATCGCCACGGCGCTGGCGACGTCGATCGAGCGCGCCGCCGCGGGCGATCCGGCCGCGACCATCGCCGGCGCGACGGCGGCGCCACCCGGGTTCCTGAACCTGCGCCTGGCCGATGCGGCGCTCGAGCGGATGGTGGCGGGCATCCTCGCCGAGCCGGCCCGCTGGGGTCGGCTGGCATCCGCGAGCCCGCGCGCGGTCAACGTCGAGTTCGTCTCGGCCAACCCGACCGGGCCGCTCCATGTCGGCAACGCCCGCGGCGCGTTCATCGGCGACCTGCTGAGCCGGGTCCTGGAGGCCGGCGGCCAGCAGGTCACGCGCGAGTACTACTTCAACGACTCGGGCGGGCAGATCCGGAACCTCGGCGCGTCCGTCGCCGCGTTGCGACGGGGCGATCCGGTCCCGGAGGACGGCTACAAGGGCGAGTACGTCCACGACCTGGTCGCGGTCCTGCCCGATGACGTCTGGGCGGCCGCCGTCGACACCGGGCGCCGACACGGACGGGATCGTCGGGCACTGGGCGGCCGGCCGCGTCCGGGAGGGCATCGAGGAGAGCCTGACCGCGCTCGGCGTCCGGTTCGACGTCTGGACCAGCGAGGCGCGGCTGCACGACGAGGGCTGGGTCGCCCGGGCGGTCGAGCGCCTCCGCGAGCGCGGCCACGTGTACGAGTCGGATGGCGCGGTCTGGTTCCGCTCGACGAGCCTCGGCGACGACAAGGACCGGGTCATCTTCCGGTCCAACGGCGAGCCGACGTACTTCGCCGCCGACATCGGCTACGTCACCGAGAAGTTCAGCCGCGGCTTCGACCACCTGATCTACATCTGGGGCGCCGACCATCACGGGACGGTCGCGCGGGTGCGCAACGCCGCCGAGGCGATGGGCTACGAGCGCGACGCCGTCGAGATGAAGCTCTACTCGTGGGTCCGCTTCGTGCGCGACGGCGAGGAGGTCTCGATGTCGAAGCGGGCCGGCGAGTTCATCACGCTCGACGACCTCCTGGCCGAGGTCGGGGTCGATGCCGCCCGCTGGTTCTTCGCGTCACGGGCGGCCACCACCGGCATCGACTTCGATATCGAGCTGGCGAAGAAGCAGTCGAACGAGAACCCGGTCTACTACGTCCAGTACGCCCACGCCCGGATCGCCTCGATCGTGCGCAAGGCGGCCGACGCCGGGCTGACGCCGGCCGCGACCGTCGACGGCCTGCTGGCCGGGGCGCCCGAGGCCGCGCTGGTCCGCGCGATCGCGCGCTTCCCGGACGTCGTCGAGGACGCCGTCGCGCTCGAGGAGACGCAGGGCATCACGGCCTACGCGACCGACCTCGCCACGACCTTCCATGGCTTCTATCGCGACGCGCGCGTCGTCGACGCCGCGGAACCCGGGCGATCCGCCGGTCGCCTCGCGCTGGCCCGCGCCGCCCAGGTCACGCTCGCCAACGCGCTGGGCCTCCTCGGGATCTCCGCGCCCGAGTCGATGTAGGGACGGACCCGAACGGCCCGGTCGGTCGTGCGGCTCGGTCGTGCGGCCCGCCTAGCCCGCCAGGCCCAGCACGCCGGCGACGCGCGACATCGTGGCCGCGTCGCTCGCGACGAGCACCCAGCGGACCTTGCCGCCCTCGCCGGGCAGGACCTTGGCGATCCCCTGCGCCTTGGTCAGCGCGGTCGTGGCGGCCGCTTCGAAGTCGGTCGCGTCCGCGGTCGTGTCCCAGGCAGTCTTGATGGCCACGGCCCACGCGCCGTCAGGGCCTTCGATGACCGCCAGGCGATCGCCGCCCCAGCCCGCGGCCGCGGCGTCGGCGTCCGCCTTGAGGACGCCGTCGAGGCGCAGCCAGACGCCGGTCTGGAACTCGCCGAACGAGTCGGTCATCGGGACCGTCCAACCGGACCCGAGCCGCGTCGCGATGTCGGTCGGGAGGCCGACATCCACCGGGCCTTCCTTCGCCGCGTACTTCTCCGGGTGGAGGATCTGCTCGGTGGACTCGGGCATCCGGGCGTAGAAGTCGTCGACGGCGGACCAGCCGCCCGCGAGCTGCGCCGACTGCACGTAGAACGCGCCGGTCGTGTACGGGTAGGTGAGGGTCTCGGTCAGGATCGGCGGGAGCTTGGCCAGCAGGGCCTGCGTGGCCGGGTCGTTGCCCGCGGCCGCGTACTCGGACAGCTCGGCCGGGGTCAGGTTCGCGATCGCCCAGTAGGACATGACGACCGTGGCGTCACCCTCGAAGATGGCCTGCCGGGCGAGGAACCAGTCGCTCTGGTCCTTCACGTCCTTCTGGTCCTTGAAGACCGTGAAGTTCTGGTCCTGGAGCGCGTGCGTGTACTCGTGCGCGTAGGTGACCTGCTCGGCCGCCCCGACGCTGCCCGACCGCGAGACGACGAACATCTTCTGCTGGTCGTCGTCGTAGAAGCCGGCCACGCCGGCCCCGAGCATCTCGAGGGTCAGGGCGTTCAGGTCCGCGTCCGCGGGCAGGAGGCCGAGGGCCTTGTACAGCCGCTCGTTCGCGGCCACGATCTCGGGCGGGGTCTGCTTGGCCTGCTCCTCGGCGAGCATCTTCTTGAGCGTCGCCTCGTCGATGACTTCGCGGTCGACCTTCTTGGTCGCCTGGAGCTCGCGGAGCTTGCTGACCTGGCCCTCGATCTCGTCGAAGGTCGCGGAGGCGTCCTGGCTCGCGCCGGGCGATGCCGATCCGGCGGACGGCGACGGCGCACCGCTCGGAGAGGGCGCCGTGGACGGCGCGGTGGAGGCGGTCGGCGAGGGGCTCGCGGTGGCCGGGTCGCAGGCGACGACCAGGGCCGCCAGGGTGAGGACGAGGATCAAGGAGCGGGTGGCGAGGGGTCGAGACATCGCGGGATTGTCGCACGAGGTCGCGGATTCGCCCGATGACGCGATGGTCCTGCCAGGCGCCGGTCGAGCACGCCTCGCGGGCCGACGGGCGGACGTGTCGCTTTCTTAACCGGTTGGCATCTCGATGCTGAATCAGGCCGGCCTAGCGTAGTGCTCGGACGAACCCACAAGGTTCCATCCTCCCTCCCTCCGACCGGGGGCGCCGATTGGGCAGGCGCCTCCGGTCTTTCCATGTCCGGGCGGTCCCCCGATCCGCGAGCCGCCGTGCAGGGCGCTGTGTCAGAATCGGGCCATGGAACTCACCTGGTACGGACGGACCTGCGTCCGCCTGCGCGGCCGCGACGCGGTGGTGGTCGCCGACCCCTATCAGTCGGTCGTCGGGCCGACGGGCCGGGGCATCACCGGCGACATCGTCACCTTCAGCCACCCCGACGACACGAAGCTGCCGCGGGCCAAGGGCAAGGCCTCGCGCGACGGGCTCACGCTGCTGCCGTCCAGCCTGGACGACGCGTTCGTCCTCGACGGGCCGGGCGAGTACGAGGTCAAGGACGTGCTCCTGACCGGCGTCCGCACCTACCGCGACGACGCCAAGGGCGCCGAGGCCGGCAAGCAGGTCGCCTTCGTCGTCGAGCTCGACGGCCTGCACACCATCCACCTCGGCGACATCGGGCACCTCCTCTCGGAGGAGAAGCTCGGCGACATCGGCTCGGTCGACATCGCGTGCGTGCCGCTCGGCGGCGCGCTCAGCCCGACCCGCGCCGCGGCGATCGTCGCCCAGCTCGATCCGAGCATCGTGGTGCCGATGCCGCTCTGCGAGGACGAGGCCGATTGCGCCGAGGCGCTCGCCAAGTTCTTCCACGAGATGGGCGCGGAGCCATCGACGCAGCCCAAGCTGTCGGTCAGCTTCTCGAGCCTGCCGGCCGAGACCGCGGTGGTCCTGCTCGAGTCGCGCGGCAAGCAGGTCTGACCCGGCCCAGCACCCGGTTCACGAGCGGTCGAGGACGACCCGCCCGCGCTTGATGACGGTCCGGACCAGGTCCGCGGCCGGCCAGTAGGGGATCTGGGCCGTGGTCGGGACGCGCCAGACCGTGAGGTCCGCGGCCTTGCCGGGCTCGATCGACCCGATCTCGTCGGCCAGGCCGAGCGCCTGCGCCGCGTTGATGGTCACCGCGCTCAGCACCTCGTCCGGGCTCATGCCCAGGCCCACGCAGGCCGCGGTCATCGCGAGCGGGAGGCTGGCCGTCGGCGAGGTCCCGGGATTGAAGTCCGTGCCGATCGCCACCGGCACGCCCCGCTCGATGAAGGTCCGGGCCGGGGCGTGGTGGTCCTTCATCAGGAACCAGGTCGTCACCGGGAGCAGCGTCGCGACGACCGGCGTGTCCGAGTCGGCGGCTGCGGCGAGGGCGTCGATCCCGGCGTCGGACGGGGTCGCGAGATGGTCCGCCGACGCCGCCCCGAGCTCGGCGGCCAGCTCCGCCCCGCCGGACGGGGCGAGCTCGTCCGCGTGGAGGCGGACGCCCATCCCGTACCCGGCCGCGGCCGTCAGGATCCGGCGCGACTGGTCCGCGGTGAACACCCCTTCCTCGCAGAACACGTCGCAGAAGCGTGCGCGGCCATGGGCGGCGATGCCGGGGAGCTGCTCCTCGATGACCGAGCGGACGTAGGCCTCGGTGCCGTCCGGCCGGGCGCGATACTCCGGCGCGACGGCGTGCGCGCCGAGGAATGTCGGCACCACGTCGATCGGGCCGTCCGACCCGAGCCGGAAGGCCGCGTCCACCAGCCGGATCTCGGTCTCGAGGTCGAGGCCGTAGCCGGACTTCGCCTCGATCGTCGTGACGCCATGCGCGAGCATCTCGTCGAGCCAGCGGCGGCCGTGGGCCAGCAGGTCGTCGGTCGTCGCGGCGCGGGTCGCCGCGACCGTGGAGAGGATCCCGCCGCCCGCGGCGAGGATGTCGAGGTAGGCGGCCCCGCGCTGGCGCATGACCAGCTCCCCCTCGCGGGACCCACCGAACAGCAGATGGGTGTGCGGGTCGACCAGCCCGGGTGTGACCGAGCCGCCGCGGGCGTCGATCCGCGCGAACCGGGCGAGGGGGAGGCCGTCCGCCTCGACCACGGCTTCGACGTCGGCGCGCGGCCCGACCGCGACGATGTGGCCGTCCCAGCAGGCCACGATCGGCGCGTCGGGCGCATCGGGTCCCGTGGCCGGATCCGCGAGCAGCCTGGCGACGTCGCCCTGGTCCGGACCCGAGCGTACCCCGCCGGCGAGCGTGGCGATCTCCGCCGCGCCGACGATCAGCAGGCCGGGTGGCACCTCGTCCGAGCGCCCCCCATGGATCAGCCGGAACCCGCCGCTCATGCCGGACCGGTCAGCGGGGCGACGCGGCGCGGGCAGCCTGGAGGCGCAGCTCCAACGCCTGCAGCGGGCTGAAGTCGCGAAGCCGCAGGAAGGCGGCAGCCGCCGCCAGCCGATCCTCGACCGGCGCGTCGCGCGGGGCCCCGACGTGGTCGGCCACGGCGAGGAAGGAGGCGACCGGCATCAGCCCGATCAGCTCGGACTCGGCCAGCTCGACGGCGTCCTCGGCGGCCACCTCGCGAACGGTCTCCCAGACGACCCACAGCGGCGTCGTCTCGAAATCGAGGATGTTCATCGACACCTGGGCGCGGCCGAGCTCCTCGATCCAGAACCCGTTCGCCTGGACGCGCGGGAGCCCGCCACCGGACTCGCGGATCCGGCGGGCGATCCGCTTCGCGAGGTCCACGTCGCTCGAATCGAGGTTGATGTTGTAGGCGATGAGGAACGGCCTGGCGCCGATGGCCACCGCGCCGGCCGACGGATGCATCCGGGCCGGCCCGAAGTCCGGCTCGCGACCCGGTTCGGCGATGTCGACCTTGAGACCCTCGTACTGGCCGCGCCGGACATCGGACAGCTTGACCCGGTCGTCGCGGCGCGCCGCCGCGGCGTACAGGAACACCGGCAGCTCGAACCGGTCGGCGACGCGGGCGCCGAACTCGCGAGCGAGGGCCGTGCAGTCGTCGAGGGTCGTGTCCCCGAGCGGCACGAAGGGGATGACGTCCACGGCCCCGATGCGCGGGTGCTCGCCGGTGTGGTCGTCCATGTCGATCTCGTGGATCGCCGCGGCGAGCAGCCGCTCCAGGGCCTCGACGACGGGCCCGTGCTCGCCGGCCATCGTGAAGACCGAGCGGTTATGGCTCGCGTCGCTGGTCCGGTCGAGGAGGAAGACGCCAGGCACGGACGTGACCGCCTCGGCGAGGCGATCGACCACGTCGAGTCGCCGACCCTCCGAGACGTTGGGGACCAATTCGATGAGCACGGGTCGATGCTAAGCCTCTTCCCGGGTCGCGGAACGGCGGCGGCGCGCCGTCAGTCGTCGAGCATCGGGACGTGGACGCCGCGCTCGCGCGCGACGTCGCGCGCCCGCTCGTAGCCCGCGTCGGCGTGGCGGAGGACGCCCATCGCCGGGTCCGTCGTCAGGACGCGTTCGAGCTTCTCGGCGGCCAGCGGCGTGCCGTCGGCGACGACCACCATCCCGGCGTGCTGGCTGTAGCCGATGCCGGTCCCGCCGCCGTGGTGGATCGAGACCCAGGTCGCGCCGGCCGCGGTGTTGACCAGGGCGTTGAGGAGCGGCCAGTCCGCGACGGCGTCCGAGCCGTCGGCCATGGCCTCGGTCTCGCGGTTCGGAGATGCGACCGAGCCCGAATCGAGGTGATCGCGCCCGATGACGATCGGGGCCGCGACCTCGCCGGTGCGGACGAGCTCGTTGAAGGCAAGCCCGGCGCGTGCCCGCTCGCCGTAGCCCAGCCAGCAGATGCGGGCCGGCAGCCCCTGGAAGGGCACCCGGGCCTCGGCCATCTCGATCCAGCGGTGCAGCCCGGCGTCGTCCGGGAAGAGCTCGAGGACGGCGCGGTCGGTCCGGAGGATGTCCGCGGGGTCGCCCGACAGCGCCACCCAGCGGAAGGGTCCGCGGCCCTCGCAGAACTGCGGCCGGATGAAGGCGGGCACGAAGCCCGGATACGCGAAGGCGTCCGCGACGCCGGCCTCCTGGGCCACCGCCCGAAGGTTGTTGCCATAGTCGAAGACGACCGCGCCGGCACGCTGGAACTCGAGCATCGCCCGGACGTGGGCCGCCATCGAGGCGCGCGAGCGCCGCTCGTACTCGGCCGGCAGCGTGCTTCGGAGCTCGATCGCGTCCGCCAGCGCGATCTCCGCAGGCACGTAGCCGGCCAATGGGTCATGCGCCGAGGTCTGATCCGTCACGAGGTCGAACCGCTCGCCGGCAGCGGCCCACGCGGGCTCGATCTCGGCGGCGTTGCCGACCAGGGCGATGCTGACCGCCTCGCGCCGGGCAGCCGCCGCGCGCGCCCAGGCGAGCGCCTCGGCGGGGTCGTGGGTCAGCCGGTCCACGTAGCCGATGTCGAGGCGCCGGCGCGCCCGCGACTCGTCGACCTCGATGACGATCGCCACGCCGTCGTTCATCGTCACGGCAAGCGGCTGCGCGCCGCCCATGCCACCGAGGCCGGCCGTCAGCGTGACCGTCCCGCGAAGCGACCCGCCGAAATGCTGGCGCGCCGCCTCGGCGAAGGTCTCGTACGTGCCCTGCAGGATCCCCTGGGTCCCGATGTAGATCCACGAGCCCGCGGTCATCTGGCCGTACATCATCAGGCCGCGCCGCTCGAGGTCGCGGAAGACCTCCCAGGTGGCCCACTTGCCGACGAGATTGGAGTTGGCGATGAGGACCCGTGGCGCCCAGGGATGCGTGCGTACGACCCCGACGGGCTTGCCCGACTGGACGAGCAGGGTCTCGTCCGCGCCCAGCGTCGCGGAGCTCGCGGACGATCGCGTCGAACGCGTCCCAGCTCCGCGCGGCGCGGCCGGTCCCGCCGTAGACGACGAGATGATCCGGGTCCTCCGCGACCTCCGGATCGAGGTTGTTCATGAGCATCCGGAGGGCCGCCTCCTGCTCCCAGCCGCGGCAGGTCAGCTCGGGGCCGCGCGGGGCTCGGACGGGGCGTGGGCCGGACATCGGGGGGAGCCTACTCCTGCAGGTCGGCGACGATCTGCTCGCCGAGGCCGCGCGGGCCGAGCGAGGTGACCGAGACCAGGAGGCCGTCGGCCAGGTGCACGTGGTAGGTCGTCGCCCCGCCCTGGCAGGTGCCGACCAGCACGTCGCGGCCGGCGATCGTCTTCGTCTCGGAGCCGGTCGTGCCACCCGCCTGCTCGCACGCCACGTGGTCGTAGGCCGCACGGAAGATCTCCCGGAAGATCGGGTTGTCCACGCCCGGGCGCAGCCTGACCACGCTGGCCACCGCGAGGTCGTCCCCGTTCGAGCCGCCGGGCGCCACCACGATCGCCATCGCGATCGCCTCGGCGTTCGCGGCAAGCGTGGGATCGGCCGCCACGGTCGCCGCGGTCGCCGGGTCGGGCGCCAGCGGGAACCCGGAGACCGACGCCGGCAGATGGCCGAGCAGGGACGGGTCGACAACGGTCGTGGGGCCGGTGGCACCCGGCGATCCACTGGGGCTCGCTGGGCTCGGGCTGGTCGTCGGGGCCGCGGTCGGACGTGGGGTCGGGGTCGGATCGGCCGGGACGCGGTTGACCGTCACGCAGCCGGCGGCGGTCGCGGCCAGCACGGCGATCGCCAGGAGCGACGGCACGGATGGCGGAACGCGCCGCATGCGGTCAGGCCAGCTCCCGGCGCATCACCGGGAACCGGTCGTCGGCGACCGCGAGATCGAACCCGGCGGCGAGCCAGAACGCGGGCGTGGCGGCGCTGGTCGCGTCGGCCCGGGCGGCGGCCTCGGGATACGCCTCGACCGCCGTGAACCCGCGGGCCTCGAGGTCGTCGCAGACGGCGGCCACCAGCCGCAGGCCGAGCCCACCGCCGCGTGCCGCGACGGTCGTCGCGATGCACGTGATCACGGCCGGGAGCGGCGCGTCCGGGAGGGCCGGGTACAGCTCCCGCGTGTGCTGCGCCCGCGGGTAGGCGGTCAGCGGGCCGAACTGGCAGTACGCGGACGCGACCTCGTCGACGAAGAGGACCTTCGCGTAGCTGCCCGCGACCGTCAGGCCGCGGCCCAGGAGCTGCCACTTGCGGGGCGCGTCGGGCTCGGCCGCAGGCGGCCGGGCGGGCGGCGGGGCGAACGGGTTGGGAGCCGCCGCGGCCACCTCGTCGAGGAAGGGGTTCGCGGGCTGGCTCCTGGCGGGCGGGGCGAACGGGTTGGGAGCAGCGGCGGCGGGCGCATCGGCGCCTACGAGGAACGGGTTGGCCGCCGCGGGCCGGCGAGCCTCGGGGCTGGGCGTCGCCGCCTCGAGCCAGGCGAGTCGAGCCGCTTTCGACCCCCGGGCGGCATCCTCCCAGTAGTCGCAGGTCCGGTGGTCGAAGCCGGGGTCCGCGCAGGGCGGGATCGCGCGGAATCCGTCCTCGTCGAGGACATCGGCGATGCGGATCCGGGGGTCGGCCATGACGCCCCCGAGTCTACGGCCGGAATCCGAACGGCGGGGCTTGCCCGATTTGCTACAGTCGGGCCGCGGTGACCAGCGGCGGGCCTCCGCGCCGCGTGAGCCGCCCACCACGTGAAGGCAGGGTCGGTGTCCGGATCCAAAGAGTTGGATGCCTACGCGGTCCTCGGCGTCGACCCCGCGGCGGACGACGAGTCCGTGGCCGCGGCCTATCGCGCGCTCGCGCGGCGGCTCCATCCCGACGTGGCCGGTGACGGGGCCACGCACCAGATGTCCGTCGTCAACGCGGCGTTCGACAAGGTCCGCGACCCGAAGCGGCGGCGCGAGTACGACGACGAGCTCGCCGAGATCGACCCGTCCCGAGCGGCCAGGGCGCGGGCGCGGCCCCGCGGGGCGCGGGCGCGACCGACGGCTGCCGAGCCGGCGCCCCCACAGGAGCCCGAGCATCATCGCGCCCCGTCGCCGTACCACGAGTTCGACGACTCCTCGGGTCGCGACGGCACCGGTGGTGCGGGGCGGCCGCCCGGCCGTCCCTCCGGGAGCGTGCTGCCGTTCGGGCGCCATCTCGGCTGGTCGATCGGCGAGATCGCCCGCGTCGACCCCGGCTACCTGGTCTGGCTCGAGGAGCGGCGCGAGGGCCGTCCCTACCTCGACGAGATCGACGCCACGCTCCGGCGCATCGGGTTCCGCGAGGACCACATCCCGCCGCCAAGGCGGCGCTGACCGACCGCGGCTGGACGCCGCTGAGACGGCTCAGCCGGCGAGGTCGGCGAGCGCGCCCGCGTGGACCAGGTCCGTCGCAGCCGCCAGGTCCGGCCCGGCTCGCGGTCCTCGTCCAGGTGCGCGACGACCTGCCGGACGCGCGCCAGCGCCTCGCGGACCCCCTCCCCGGGGACGGGCGAGCCCGTCGGGCGCCAGCCGGAGGTCGAGCGCCTGCGCCGCGACCAGCGTCTCGATCGCCAGGATCCGCTCGACGCCCTCGAGGACCAGGCGGGCGTGCCGGGCGGCGGTCGCCCCCATCGACACGTGGTCCTCCTGGTTGGCGCTCGTCGGGATCGAGTCGGCCGACGAGGGATGGGCCAGGACCTTGTGCTCCGATGCCAGGGCGGCGGCCGTGTACTGGTAGATCATCATCCCGGAGTCGATGCCCGACGACGCCGCGAGGAACGGCGGCAGTCCGCCGTTCAGGCGCGCGTCGACGAGCAGCGCGGTCCGCCGCTCGCTGATCGACCCGAGCTCCGCCAACGCGAGCTTCGCGAAGTCGAGCGCCAGCGCGATCGGCTCCCCGTGGAAGTTGCCGCCGCTGATCACCCGTCCGCCGCCGGTCGCGATCGTGTCGACGTCGGCCACGCCGCCACCCGGGAAGACCAGCGGGTTGTCCGTGGCCGAGTTCAGCTCGATGTCGAGGACCCGGCGCAGGTGGTCGAGGGCGTCGCGGACCGCGCCATGGACCTGCGGCACGCAGCGCAGCGAGTACGGGTCCTGGACCTTGTGCGCCGACGCGTGGTGGCTGCGCTGCAGCTCGCTCCCGCGCAGGACGTGGCGCAGCTCGGCCGCGACCGCGACCTGGCCCGGGTGGGGTCGTGCCAGCTGGTAGGCCGCGGCGTACGCGACATCGGTCCCGAGCAGGGCTTCCACGCTCATCGCCGCGACCACCGACGCCGTCCGCGTCAGGCGGTCCGCGTCGGCGAGCAGCAGCGCCCCGATGGCGCCCATCAGCTGCGTCCCGTTGAGCAGCGCGAGGCCTTCCTTGGCCTGGAGCTCCATCGGCTCGAGCCCGACCTCCCGCAGCGCGAGGAGCGCCGGGACGATCGACCCGCGAAGCTCCACGCTCCCCTGGCCGATGATCGGGAGCGCGAGATGGGCGAGCGGGGCGAGGTCGCCCGACGCGCCGACGCTGCCCTGCTCGGGCACGACCGGATGGATCCCGAGCTCGAGGAACGCCAGCAGTCGGTCGACCAGCTCGGGCCGGCAGCCGCTGTGCCCGAGGGCCAGGGTGTTGGCCCGCAGCAGCAGCATCGCCCGCACGATCTCGCGCGGGAACGGCGCGCCGACACCGGCCGCATGGCTCATCAGCAGCCGGCGCTGGAGCTCGGCGGAGCGGGCCGGGTCGACGAACGTGGTCGCAAGGTCGCCGAACCCGGTGGTCACGCCGTAGACGACGGCGCCCTCGTCGACGAGCCCGGCGATGACGGCCCGCGCCTCCGCCATCCGCTCGCGGGCATGCGCATCGAGGGCCACGGACGCGCCGCGACGCGCCACCGCTTCGACGTCCGCGATCGTGAGGTCGGCGCCGGTGAGGACGACCGTGGACGGTGCCGCCGGCCGTGCCGTCGCGATGGCCGCCGCCGCGGTCCGGGTAGAAGTGCGGGACCTCCGGCTCACTCACCGTTGCGAGGATAGTCGGGTATCCTCCGGGGCGCCCGCCTCCCCGTCAGCCTGAGGTCCGCGTGCTCGCGTTCATCGACCAGATCGTCATCCCGTTCCTGAACAGCCTGTACGGCGCGGTCGGCTACGTCGGCGTGATGCTCGCGATGGCGATCGAATCGGCGATGATCCCGCTCCCGTCGGAGCTGATCCTGCCGTACGCCGGGTTCCTGGTCTCGGACCCGAGCAAGATCGAGCCGCTGACCGGCGCCCCCTGGAACTTCCTGGTCGTCGTGGTCGTCGCCACGATCGGGAACACGATCGGCTCGCTGATCGCCTACGCCATCGGCGCGTATGGCGGGAGGCCTTTCCTCGAGCGCTACGGGAAGTACCTCCTGATCCGCCAGCACGAGATCGACATCGCGGACCGGTTCTTCCAGCAGCACGGCAACGCCACGGTCTTCATCGGCCGGCTGCTGCCGATCGTGCGGACGTTCATCAGCTTCCCGGCGGGCGTCGCCAGGATGCCGATCGGGCCGTTCGTCCTGTACTCCACCGCCGGAGCCTTCCTCTGGTCCGCGCTGCTGGTCTACGCCGGCACGGTGCTCGGCGCCAACTGGGAGGACATCCGCCATGCCCTCCAGCCGTTCGACCTGCTGATCGCGGTCGCGGTGGTCGCCGCGGTCGCGCTGTTCATCTGGTGGCGCCTTGGGACGCCGGGACGGCCCGGTCGCTCCAAGCCGGAGGAGCCGCCGACCACGGCCGCCTAGGGCGAGGACCCGGCGCCGGTAAGGGTCCTTCGGATACCCGGCGCCCACCCCTTAGACGCATCGTCGTCGGTATCGAGCCGACCAAGGAGGGACGACGATGAACGACACCGGGCGGATGGCCCTGTTCCTCGCCCATGAGCGTCGCCGCGGCGACTGGGCGGACGCGGACGAATGGCGCCGGCTCCATCGGCGACCAGACGTGCCGCCACTGCCGGCCGCCGAGCCGGAACGCCGTCGACGCGGCCTCCCGCTCCTGCGACTCCTCCCTCGACACGGGTGATCGCGGGAGCGACGACGCCGTCGCGCGAGGTGTTGTCCGCGAGACGGCGGCCGCGCATCATCCGCGGCGTGACCCGACGTGGCAGCAGCCCGGTCTTCATCGGACGACTCGAGGAGCTCCGCCGTCTGGATTCGGCATTGGGGCGGGCCGCGCTCGGCCAGCCGACGCTGGTCCTGATGGCGGGAGACGCCGGCGTCGGCAAGAGCCGGCTCGTCGCCGAGTTCGCGGCAGCGCGCCGAAGCCGGCGGTGCGCTCGTCGCGATCGGCGGCTGCCTCGATGTCGAGCAGGGCGGTCTGCCATACGCCCCGTTCGTCGAGGCGTTCCGCGGACTGGCACGGCGCATGGACCCGGCCGCGCGAGCCGCGGCATTCGGGCCGTCGACGGACGTCTTTGGCGTGCTGACCCCGGAACGGACGTCGGCCACGACCGGCGACGAACCGTCAGACCCGGCGGGCCGACTCGCGCGGCTGTTCGACGCGGTCATCGGGACGCTCGGACGGATCTCGGCGGAGGCTCCCGCTCGTCCTCGTGCTCGAGGACCTGCACTGGGCTGACGGGTCGACCCGCGACCTCGTCCGGTTCGTCGTCCGCAACATGCGCGACGAGCGGATGCTGATCGTCGGCGACGTACCGCAGCGACGACCTGTATCGGCGCCACCCGCTGCGACCGATCCTGGCCGAGCTCGACCGCGCCGATCGAGTCGAGCGGATCGACCTCCGCACCTTCGACCGCGAGGAGCTCCGGGAGCAGCTCGCGGGCATCCTCGGCCGACGGCCGCGACCCGCGATGGTCGACGCGCTGTTCGACCGCTCCGATGGCCTGCCGTTCTACGTCGAGGAACTGGTCGCCGGCGGGCGACTCGATGCCGAGCTGCCATCCAGCCTGCGCGACATCCTCGGGTCCCGCCTGGCGGCCCTGTCCCCCGGTGCGCGATCGGTCGTCCGCGCGGCAGCGGTGGTCGGCGACCGGGTACCGCACGACCGCCTCGCTGCCGCATTCGGCGACCGACGACGCGATGCTCATGACAGGCCTCGACGAAGCGGTCGAGGCCGGGATCCTGGTGCCCGTCGACGACGGCGGCGATCCTGCGTACCAGTTCCGCCACGCCCTCCTTCGAGAGGCGGCGTACGACGATCTCCTGCCGGCCGAGCGCGTCCGGCTGCATGCACGACTCGTCGATCACCTGGAGGCTGCCGTCACGTCGCCGTCGACGCCCGACCCGTGGGTCGTCGCCGAGTACGCCGTCCACGCCTACCAGGCCCACGACCAGCCCCGCGCGCTCGTCGGCTCGGTCAGGGCGGTCCAGGCCCTCTCCTCGATCGCGGCCTATCGAGAGGCGTTCGGTCACGCGGAACGGGCGATCGAGCTGTGGCCGCGAGTCGACCATGCCGTCGAGCGAGCCGGGATCCGCATGCCGAGCTGCTGGCGCTCGCGGCAACGGATCGCGTCTGCGACGAACCAGCGCGAGCGGGCGACGTCGTTGCTGCACGCCGCGCTCGTCGAGAGCGACACGAGGGCCGACCCGGATCGACGTGCGGAGCTCCTCGCGACGTTGTATGAGATCGCGTGGGAGGCCGAGGACTTCGAGGCGAGCGCTGCCGCGATCGAGGAGGCGCGTACGCCTCGTCGAGGACCGGGCGGCGAGCCGGTCGAAGGCGTTCGTCCTCCTGTCCCTGGGCCTGCATGACTGGTGGACCGGCCACCTCCGTTCGTCGTTCCGCGACTCGAGGAGGCCGCGGCGATGAGTGAGGCGCTCGACGACATGTCGGGTGGACGACTGCCATCAGTGCCGCAGCGCATACCCTCGCCGACCTCGGCTCGGATCGTCAAGGCAGCGCTCGTTCGTCGACCGGACGATCGCGACGAGGCACGCCGGTCGACGAGCGACTCGAGTCGATCGATGGCGGATGTCGATCGTAGCTGACCATGTGGGCGGTCGGTCGTTTCGACGAGGCCGTCCGGATCGCCGACATCGGATTGGCACTTGCGACGCGGTACGGCTGGGAACGACGGCTCGGTTCGGAGTTCCGCGGCTGCCTCGCTGATGCCTTCTTCGAGCTCGGCCGATACGACGACGTCGAGACGATGACGAGACCGGCGATCGCTGGCGACGGGATCTCGCACACCATCTCGTGGGCCGCGCTGACGATGGCTCGCGCAGACGTCGCTCGGGGACGGCTCGACGCCGCGCATCGTCTCCTCGACGATCTCGAGCCCGAGCCGTCGATGGCCGGGTGCTTCCACCAGCTGTCCGTCGTCGAGCTGGCTCGCGCGGACGATCGGTTCGATACGGTGATCGCCGCCGTCGAGTCGGCGGTCGCGAGCGACCGCGGAGGAACGAGCGCGTGACCCCGTTGCAGTTCGTGCTCGCGCGGCGATCGGCGCGGCCGCCGACCGGGCGGTCGTCGCCCGTCGACGGCGCCGACCTGGGGATGCGAACGAGGCGGCGGATCATGCCGTCCGATGGATCGAACGCTTTCGCTCGCTCGTCGACGGCACGGACGCCGATGGCGGCGCCGGGCCATTCGTCGACGCGACCCTCGCGACGGCCGACGCGGAGATGACCAGGCTGGCAGGCGCCAACGACCCGGGCGCGTGGCGAACCGCCGTCGACCGTTGGTCCGCGGTCCCCCAGCGGCAGCAGGGAGCCTATGCGGCGATCCGGCTCGCCGAGGCCCTGCTGGATGCCGGCGGCGATCGCGACGACGCGCGCTCCCTGCTGCGCTCCGCGGTCGAGACGGCGTCGTCGATCGGCGCGGAGCCACTCGTCCGGGAAGCCAGATCGATCGGCCAGCGTGCGCGGCTGCCTTTGGACGGCGACGATGGGCAGGCCCTGGCCGCCCCGGACGTAGCGGTCGCGACGCTCACGGGGCGGGAACTCGACGTGATCCGCCTCGTCGCGGCTGGCCACACGAACCGCGAGATCGGGGATCGCCTCTTCATCAGCGAGAAGACGGTCAGCGTCCATGTGTCGAACGCGATGGCCAAGCTCGGTGCGCTGTCGCGCTACGAGGCGGCAGCGGCGGCGGAGCGCCAAGGGCTGGTCTGACCAGGGCGACTGAGGTCGCCACTCCGCCGACCTAAGGTTCCACCCGATATCGGATCCGTACCCCTTAGACCCATCGTGGCCGTCATCGACCCGCATATCGGGCGGTGGGAGGCCAGTGATGAACCCGAACATGAAGACCGTCCTCGCGCAGTCGTACCGGGCGAATGACATCCAGGCAGCGACCGACCGCCGCCGGCGGGATGCGGCCGTCGCCGCGACGCCGGAGCCTCGGGACCAGATGGCCGCGACGAGCATGCCCTCGACCCATGGGCTCCTCTCGGTCGTCCGCCGCCTGCGCCCGCGCGTCGCCTGACCGGACGATCCGACGTGATCCCTGGGATGCGGCGGGCGCATGATCGACGGCGTGACCCGCCGTGGCAGCAGCCCGGTCTTCGTCGGCCGTCGTCGCGAGCTCGCCCAGCTCGATGACGCGTACGGCCGCGCCGTCTCGGGTCAGCCGTCGCTCGTCCTGGTCGCCGGCGACGCCGGCATCGGCAAGAGCCGCCTGATCGCCGAGTTCGCCAGAGGGGTCGAGTCCGCCGATGGGATCGTCGCGGCCGGCGGCTGTCTCGACCTCGGCGAGGGTGGCCTGCCGTACGCACCGTTCGTCGAGGCGCTGCGTGCCCTCGCCCGTTCGATGCACCGGGAGGCACGTGCGGAAGCATTCGGACCGGCCTCCGAGGTGCTCGCCACGCTCGTCCCGGATCTGCGGTCCGGGCACGGTGACGATGCCGCCGACGGCAGCGCCGACGCGGCGGGCCGGCGGGCGCGCCTGTTCGACGCGGTGATCGAGGTGCTCGGCCGCGTCTCCGAGGATGCGCCACTCGCCCTGGTCCTCGAGGACATCCACTGGGCCGATGGATCGACCCGCGACCTGATCCGGTTCCTTGTGCGCAATATCCGGGCCGAGCACCTAGTGATCGTCGCGACCTATCGGAGCGACGACCTCCATCGACGGCACCCGCTGATGCCGCTCCTGACCGAGCTCGACCGCGCCGAACGGGTCGAGCGCCTCCAACTCGACCCCTTCGATCGTGACGAGCTCCGCGAGCAACTCGAGGCGATCCTCGGCGAGCCGCCATCGGATCGGGTCGTCGAGGGGCTTCTCGATCGGTCGGACGGCCTCCCGTTCTACGTCGAGGAGCTCGTCGCCGATGGGCACGGCGAACCGGTCGGCATCCCGACGACCTTGCGTGACATCCTCGGATATCGGCTCAGTGCCCTGACGGGCGATGTCTCGATCCTCGTCGGCGCCGCATCGGTCATGGGCGGACGAGTCATCGACGATCGGTTGGCCGCTGTGACGGACCTTGACGGGGTCCGGCTCGACGTGGCGCTTGGCAAGGCGGTCGAAGCGCGGATCCTCGTCCAAGTCACGAGCGACGGCCGTCCTGCGTTCGCCTTTCGCCACGCGCTGCTCCGAGAGACGGCCTACGACGAGTTGCTGCCAACGACCCGGATCGCGCTGCACGCGAGACTGGCCGAGCGTCTCGACGACGAGATCCGCGCCGGAGCATCCGATGCGGCGACCTTCGCCGACCTCGCGATCCACGCCGACCTCGGACTCGATCGGTCTCGCGCGCTCACGGCCCGGATCCAGGCGTCACGCGCGCTCCGTGGCGCCGCCGCATTCCAGGAAGCGCTCGTCCACGCCGAGCGCGCCCTGGAGCTGTGGCCGCTGATCGAGCAGGCGTCGACCGCGGCCGGGATGCGTCACGCCGAACTCGTGGCCATGACGGGGCAGGCGGCCGCCGATGCGTCGATCCCGAGGCGCGCGCTCGACCTCTTCCAGCTCGCCCTCACGGAGACGGGCCCCGACGCGGACCTCGCCAGCCTCGCGATGCTTCTGGGCGACACGTGGATCGTCGCCTTCGAAGCGTTCGAGTTCGACGTCGTCGAGGCCGTATCGAAGCGCATGGAGAGCATCGTGGACGCGCTCCCGATCTCGAGCCTGAAGGCCCGAGTCCTCGGTGCGATCGGCTCACGGCATTGGATCCAGGGACGACATTGGCAGGCCATCGAGGTGTACGAGCGCTCGATGGCCATCGCGGAGGAGGTGGGCGACGAGGCCGAATGGGTCGTCGCGGCCAGCTCCGCGTCGCACGCACTGACCGATCTCGTACGCGGCCAACGCGCCATCGCGCTCCTCGATCGGGTGGCGTCGATGTCGCCGGGATATGACGGGAGCGTCATCCCGTTCTGGGCCCTCGCCGACCGCGGTGAGGCGATGTGGGGGGTCGGGCGGTTCGACGACGCGGTCCGAACGGCCGCGGAGGGGATCGAGGCGGCTCGACGGTATGGCGTCGACGATCGCATCGCGCCCTGGATCACGACCACCGACGCGCTCTTCGATCTCGGGCGGCTCGATGAGGCCGAGGCGTCGTCCCACCGCGTCAACTCGAGTGCCTACAACGATCATCCCATGCTCCTCGCCCTGACGACGATCGCCAAGTGCCACATCGTCAGAGGCGAGATCGACGCTGCCCGTGCGATCTTGGCGGCCCGGCCGACGACCGTCGTCGGCAGATCGGATGACCCGAGCGGCATCGAGCCCGGACCGCCCAATGCCTGGGACTTCGAAGCCGATCTCCTGCTCGCTCGGGCGGCGTCCGACTTCGATGGCGCGCGCTCCGCCGTCGAATCCGTCCGCCGGCGGGCGCCGGACAATGCCAGCGACCTGCTCCTGACGATGATGCTTGGGCCGGGTGTCGGCGCGGCTGCCGACGAAGCGGTGCACCTGCGTGCGCGTCGCCGCCAGGCGGACGCCGAACGAGTCGCGACGATCGGACAGGACTGGTTCGATGCCATCGTTGAGATCGACCGATCGGCGCGTGTCGACGGGGGCGCCGGACCGTTCGTGGACGCGATCGTCGCAATGGCGACCGCGGAACATTCGCGGCTAGCTGGCACGTCGGATCCCGCGCGGTGGGCTGAGGCGGTCGAGCGATGGGATCGCATCGGTCACCGCTATCAAGGTGCCTATTCGCGTCTGCGATCCGCCGAGGCCGTACTTGATGCCGGCGGCGCTCGTTCGGACGCGGCGAGATCGCTCGATCAGGCAAGAGCGACGGCTCGCTCCATGGGCGCTGCGCCGCTGCTCGCGGACATCGAGGCCGTCGCGACACGAGCGCGGATGGACCTGTCCGCAGCCGACGCGCCATCGGATGCATCGATCGCCTCGAGCGAACCGGGTGTCCTGACCCCGCGCGAGCGCGACGTCCTCCGTCTCGTGGCCACCGGGCACACCAATCGCGAGATCGGGGATCGCCTCTTCATCAGCGAGAAGACGGCCAGCGTCCACGTCTCCAACGCCATGGCCAAGCTCGGGGCGCTCTCGCGCTATGAGGCGGCCGCGGCGGCCGAGCGTGAGGGCCTGCTCTGACCTAGCGGCTCCCCAATTCCTCGGGCGGGTGCACGTTCCGGAACTCGCGATAGAGCAGCAGGTCGTACGCGATCTTGCAACCGCCAGCGAGGTAGAACGGCAGGGCCGCGTAGCCGGCACTCGCCATCAGCACCGAGGAGAACGACGGGGAGATGGCGGCGCCGGTCGTCCGGGCGACCCCGGTGACGCCGGCCGCCGCGGACCGTTCGTCGGGGTCCACGACCGCGATGACGTACGACTGCCGCGTCGGGACGTCCATCTGGCTCAGCACGAACCGCAGCAGAAGGACGGTGACTGCGAGCCCGAGGGTGGGCATCAGCGGGACCAGGATCAGCAGGATGTTGGACGGCAGGTGCGTGAAGACCATCGTGTTGATGAGGCCGAATCGCGCCGCGATGCGCGCGGCGGACAGCGACGACACCGCCGCCAGGAGGTTCGCGGCGAAGAAGATGACGCCGAGCCAGCCGGGGTCCACCCCGAACTGGATATGGAACCAGTACGCCATCAGGCTCTGCGGCACGAACCCGCCCCCGAAGGCATCGAGCGAGAACAGCAGCGACAGGCGCAGGACGATGCCCTTCGACCGCCCGAGCCCGAGCCGGCGTCGGATCCCGTCCGTCGCAGCCTCGTGGGGCGGGGCTTCGATGCCGGGGCCGAGCCGCGAGAAGCCGATCGCCATGGCGAAGCCGAACACCGCGTAGCCGATGACGATCGCGCGATACGCGTCAACCGGCGCCGCGCCACCGTTGAGCAATGCCTGGCTCAGGAGGCCAGCGCCCAGCGCGCCCGTCGCGGTCGCCACGTAGCCCGCGACGTTGTACCAGGCGAATGTGGCGGTCCGGCGCTGGTCGGGGACGGTCTGTGAGAGCGACGCCTGCTCGATCGCGAGGAAGGGCCCGACCTCGTTGCCGGTCGGCGAGATGACGCCGATCGTCGCGGCGAGGATCAGCAGCGGGACCCAGGCCGTGCCCGCGAACACGAGCCCAGCGATCACCATGAGCAGCGAGCCCGCCACCAGCGTCCGGCGCCGCCCGAGGCGGTCCGCGTTGGTCGTCAGCCAGAGGGAGATCAGGGTGTCGCCGATCAGGGTGAGCGTCAGGACGATCCCGATGGTCAGCGGGTCGAGGCCAAGCGCGTCCAGGTACAGGACGAGGACGACCGCGAGGAACCCGTACGAGAACATGCGGAGCGTCCGCATCAGGAACAGCAGCCGCGCGTCCCGGTCAAGGCCGCGCAGGCTCGCGACGAGGCTGGCGTCGACGGGTCGGGCGGTCACCGTCGGAGTCTAGGTCCCGGGCGACGGCTGGCGCGGTCTGCGATGATGCCGCCGGAGGTCCAGACGAGACGATGACGCACGATCCCCACGCCGACGACGCGCCGGGCCACCCCGGATCGGCCGGCCAGCATCACGCGACGGACGACCACGGCGATGACGGTGAGCACGACGACCACGCCCATGCCGAGGAGCCGCTCGGCCCGATCGACGTGCGGGCGTGGGGCGCCGGTCTTCTTGGGGTCATCGTCGCGGCGGTCATGGTGGCCTGCTTCGCGATCGCGACCGGGGCCCTCTGACCGAGACTAGAAGAGCCCGACCACGTTCCCTTCGGCGTCGATGTCGATCTTCGTGCCGCCCGGCACCGACGGCAGCCCGGGCATCGTGCGCATCTCGCCGCAGATCGGCGTGACGAACCCGGCACCTGCGGACAGCCGCAGCTCGCGGATCGGCACGGTGAACCCGGTCGGCCGGTTCTTGAGCGCGGCGTCGTGGCTCAGCGAGTACTGCGTCTTGGCCATGCAGATCGGCAGGTGGCCGTAGCCCAGGTCCTCGAACTGCTTGAGCGACTTGCGCGCCGCGGGGAGGAACTCGATGCCGGCGCCGCCGTAGATCCGCGTGACGATCGTCTCGATCTTCTCGGCCAGCGGCATCTCGTCGGGGTACAGCAGCTTGAAGCCGGCGCCGGCGTCTTCGGTCGCCGCCCAGACCGCCTCGGCGAGGTCCGTCGCGCCGGCCCCGCCGTCCACGAAATGCGTGGCGACCACCGCGTCCCGCGCCCCGGCCGCCAGGGCGACCTCGCGGATGGCCTCGATCTCCGCCGGCGTGTCCTGCGGGAACGCGTTGATCGCCACGACCGCGGGGATCCCGAAGATCGTGACGTTCTCGATCTGCTTCGCCAGGTTCTGGGCGCCGGCCCGGACGGCCTCGACGTTCTCCTCGAGGAGTGCCGGGTCGAGCGGCTTGCCGGCCACGATCTTGCCGACGCCGCCGTGCATCTTGAGCGCCCGGACCGTGGCGACCACGACGGCCGCCGACGGCACCAGCCCCGACGCGCGGCACTTGATGTCGAAGAACTTCTCGGCGCCCATGTCGGCGCCGAAGCCCGCCTCGGTGCAGACGATCTCGTTCGTCACGAGCGCGAGACGGTCCGCGATGATCGAGTTGTTGCCGTGCGCGATGTTGGCGAACGGGCCCGCGTGGACGAAGGCCGGACCACCCTCGAGCGTCTGGAGCAGGTTCGGCTTGATCGCGTCGCGCAGGAGGACGGTCATCGATCCGGCCACGCCGAGGTCTTCCGCGGTGACCGCGGTCCCGTCCGGTCGGGTCGCCAGGACGATGCGCCCCAGTCGTGCGCGCAGGTCGAACAGGTCGGTGGCGAGGGCGAGCACCGCCATCACCTCGGAGCCGACCGTGATCACGAACTCCGTCTCGCGCGGGATCCCATCCTCGCGACCGCCGAGCCCGATGACCGTGTGGCGCAGCGCGCGGTCGCTGATGTCGACGACGCGCGGCCAGAGGACGCCATGCGGGTCGATCCCGAGCGGGTTCTTGTGGTGGAGGCTGTTGTCGATGAAGGCGCCGGCGAGGTTGTGCGCGGCCCCGATCGCGTGGACATCGCCGGTGAGGTGGAGGTTGAAGTCCTCCATCGGGATCACCTGGCTGTAGCCCCCGCCGGCGGCGCCGCCCTTGATGCCGAAGACCGGCCCGAGCGACGGCTGGCGGATGTTGACCGAGGCCTTGTGGCCGATCTTGTTCAGGCCCTGAGCGAGCCCGACCGTCGTGGTCGACTTGCCCTCGCCGAGCGGGGTCGGCGTGATGGCGGTCACGACCACGTACCGTCCCTTCGGCCGCTCGGCCTCGAGCCGCGTGATCGCGTCGAGCGTCACCTTGGCCTTGACCGGACCGTAGAGCTCCAGCTCGTCGTCGCGGATGCCCAGGCCGGCGGCGATCTCGACGATCGGACGCGGCGTGACGGCGCGGGCGATGTCCAGGTCGGACGGGAAGCTCATCGATCTCCTCCGGAGGTGACGGGTCGCGGCGCGGGCGGTGCGGTCGGCGCTGGCTGGCGCTCGGCGGCGCGGATCAGGTGGGTCAGCAGGATCGCGTTGGTCAGCGGCCCGACGCCGCCCGGCACGGGCGTGATGGCCGAGGCGACCGTGACCGCCGACGCGAAGTCGACATCGCCGACGATCCGCCCCTCGACGACGTTGATGCCGACATCGACGACGACCGCCCCGGGCTTGAGCATCGCGCCGGTGATCAGGCCCGGGTGACCCGCGGCGACGACCACGATGTCCGCCCTCGCCACGTGGCCCGCGAGGTCGCGGGTCCGCGAGTGGCAGACCGTGACGGTGGCGTCCTCCTTGACCAGCAGGAACGCCGCCGGCATCCCGACGACCGCGGATCGGCCCACGACCACGGCCTCGCGACCCTCGATCTCGATGCCGGAGCGCCGCAGGATCTCGACCGCGGCATGCGCGGTCGCCGGCAGGAAGCCGTCGTAGCCGAGACGGAGGAGGCCGGCGTTGATGGGATGGATCCCGTCGATGTCCTTCGCCGGATCGATCGCGTCGATGACGGCCCGGAGCCGGATCGTCGGCGGGAGCGGCATCTGGACGATGACCCCGTCGACGAGCGGGTCGTCGTTGAGGGCACGGACCGCCGCGGTCACCCGGCCTTCCGTCGCCTCGCCATCGAGCTCGACGAAGCCGGCATCGATGCCGACCGTGGCGCACCCGCGGAGGATCCGCTCGAGGTAGACCATCGAGGGGGCGTCCTTGCCGACGATCAGGACGCGCAGGCCCGGCGCCCGGCCGCGGGTGTCGCGGAAGCGGGCGACGTCCTCGGCTACCGCCAGCCGGATCTCGCCGGCGATGGGTCCGCCCTCGAGGCGTCGCGCGCCGCCCGGGGTGGACGTGGTCACGCCCCCTCGGCCGGCGGGATCGGCTCGCGTGCCTCGCCGCTCCCGACCGTCTCGCGAGTGTCCGCCGCCAGTCGCTCCACCTCGTGCAGCAGGGTGTCGACCTTCGCCGTCATCTCGCCTTCGAACTCGGGGTCGCCGACGGATGGCAGGTTGATCAGCACGTTCGCCGCGGCCCCGCGGGCGGCCGCCTCGGCAAGGAGCGAGGCCACGGCGAGATCGCTCGACGCGTTCACGTTGCTCCGGCCCGCCAGCGCCTCCGAGACCTCGACGAGGTCGAGGCAGGCCTCGACGCAGGCCAGCGGGACGAGCGACGCCTCCTTGGCCGCGGCCTGGAGCGCGGCCGCCCGCACCGCCTTCTCGTCGTCGGTGTCGCGGGGGAGCTTCATCGCGGCCGAGAAGCCGGCATACGCCTGGGCGTCATCGTCGGCGAGGGTCAGGAAGCGGTCGACGAGCGCGGTCCCCGTGGTGTTGGCCCAGGCGAGGAGGTCGGCGTGCTGCTCGTAGCGCGGCCGGCCGGAGGACAGGGACGCGACCATCGCGACGAGCCCGGCGCCGAGGCTGGCCGCGACCGCGGAGGCGCTCCCGCCGCCGGGCACGGGCTCGGCCGAGGCGAGCGCCCCGACGAAGCCGTCGAGGGTCAGGTCACGGAAGCTGGATCCGGTGGTCGGCACCGGGCGATTGTAGGTGTCACGGCCACGGGCGGATGGGCGTGGACCGAGGGGCGAGGCGACCCGGCGGGAGGCTCACCCGCTCAGGGCATCGGAACGGGGCGGGCGCGGTACCGGCGCGCCCGCCCCGAGGCCGACGTTGCCGCCGTGCGGGGGAGGGATCCGACGGTGGCGCGACAGAAGGCGACGGGTCGCGGCTCAGGCCGCGCGGCGCTCCCGGTCGAAGCCGGTGACGGTCCATCGGCGCGACCGGTGGTGGAAGGTCAGGGAGAGGCGCGCGCCGGGCGTCTCGACTTCGAAGAACGTCCGCGGGCCGGTCACGACCGGGTAGGCCGCGGCCTCCTCGCGGATCGCCGCGAGCCGGGTGACGGGGAGGCGCTGGTCACCCCAGGTGACCTCGCGCGGTCGTCCGTCGAACCAGTTCGTGCGGACGTGGACGGGGACCGGATCGAGGCGGATGAAGGCCATCGAGATGGCTCCTTTCGCAAAGGGGGCGCTTGGGTCGTCGTCCGGGGCACTCGTCCGACAGAACGTCTGTTCGATTGCGATGCGAGACTAGACCGAACAGGTGTTCGATGTCAAGCGTCGTCGGGCGGAATGTCGTCCACGTCCGTGACAGCTAGCGTGTCACGGTTTGTCGGTCCACCCGGGACCGCGTCCGGATCGGTCGGCATGCCTCGAGCGCGGCGGTCCAGCGGGTTCCGCGGGTCCCGCTCGAAGGGCGCCGGCAGGCCGGTCCCGAGCAGGCGCGCCCGGGTCACGGCGTCCTCCCCGAAGCGGCGCCGGACCGCGTCGGCCGCCTCGACCGCCCGCCGGCGCTTCGGGTCCTCGGCACTGAACAGCCCAAGCTGCTGGCGGTCGCCAAGGTTGGACGCCGAGACCCCGAGCAGCCGGACCCGGATCCCGCGGACCTCGGGCAGGGCCAGGTCGAGCGCCACCCGATAGATGGTCTCGGTCATGTCGGTCGGGTCGGCGAGGGTCCGCTGCCGGGTGATGGTGCGGAACGACGAGTCGCGGATCTTGACCGCGACTGTTCCCGCCCGCGTCCCGGACGAGCGCAGGCGCGCGGCGACGCCGTCGGCCATCGCGAGCAGCGTCCGCTCGATGACCTCGCGGTCGCGGGTGTCGACATCGAAGGTGTGCTCGTGGCCGACCGACTTCGCCGGGTCGCCGTCGTGGACCGGGTCCGCGTCGATGCCGCGGGCGCGGTCGACCAGCGACGCCCCGTGCTTGCCGAACCGGCGGACGACGAGGTCGGGCGCCAGGCCGGCGAGGTCGCCGATCGTGCGCACGCCGTACTCGGCCAGTGACACCCCGGTGCGCTCGCCGACGCCCCACAGCCGCGAGATCGGCAGGGGCGCGAGGAAGGCGGCCTCCTCGCCGGGGGGCACGACCACCAGTCCGTCGGGCTTGCGCAGATCCGAGGCGATCTTGGCGACGAGCTTGGTGGTCGCGACCCCGACCGAGGCGGTCAGCCCGACCTCGTCGCGGACGCGCTCCTTGATCGAACGGCCGATGGCCGGCCCATCGCCGAACAGGTCGAACGAGCCGGTCACATCGAGGAACGCCTCGTCGATCGAGATGGGCTCGACGAGCGGCGTGTACGAGCGCAGCACGGTCATGACGTCGCGGCTCGCCTGCTGGTAGCGGCGCCCGTCGACCGGGAGGAACACGCCGTCGGGACAGCGACGGACCGCCTCGCGCAGCGACATCGCGGAGAAGACGCCGAACTTGCGGGCCTCGTAGCTGGCCGCCGAGACCACCCCGCGGCTCCCTGGATCGCCCCCGACGATGACCGGCCGGCCGCGCAGCTCGGGGCGGTCGCGCTGCTCGACGGCCGCGAAGAATGCGTCGAGGTCGACATGGAGGATCGTCCGGTGGGTCACGCTCGGTATCATCGACCCGCTGTGGAAGCCCCCACCTCGACGGTGCCGGATCGCGGTCTCCTCGCGCTCGGCGTCGGGGTCGTCGCGGGCGTCGTCATCGTCTGGTTCCTGCCGCTCACCGGGCTGGTCCTCGTCTGGCCCGTCCTCTTCGCGCTGCCCGGCTGGATCCTCGTCCGGCGCGTCGCCCCCGACCTGCCGGCCCCGGGCGCCGTCGGCGTCGCGGTCGTCGCCAGCGTCTTCCTCTCGGCGCACCTCGTCGACCTCGTCGCGCGCGTCGTCGGCTTCGGCCGACCGGCGGTGCTCGCCTCGGCGGTGATCCTGGTCGTCCTCACGATGCTGTTCGCGAGGATCCGCCACCCGTGGCTGGCGCCGCTGACCCGCCCCACCCGTGCCGCCACCGCCGGCTCGCTTCGGGCGGACTGGGCGATCTGGCTCGTCGCGGTCGCCGTCGCAGCGCTGGTCGGCTTCGTCCTGTTCGCCAACGGCTGGCGGGCCACCGATGACGGCTGGATCTCCGGCGGCTGGAACTGGAGCGACCTGCTGGTCCATGTCGCCATCGGGTCGAGCATCCTCCACGGCAACTTCCCGCCCGAGGTCCCGTACTTCGCGGGCGAACCTCTGACCTACCACTGGTTCGCGGACTTCCACGGTGCGATCGCGTCGAGCGCGAGCGGCGTCGACCTCATCCCGGTCTACTTCGCGACGAGCGCGCTGTTCGCCGGCGTCATGGCCCTCGTGACCTGGGCCCTCGCCCTGCGGCTCACCGGGCAGCGGCGGGTCGCGATCATCGCGACGGTCCTCGTCTGCATCGGGGGCGGGATGGGCTGGCTCCGCCTGCTCGGCGACCTCATCGCGGGCGGCGCGGGCTCCGATCTCGGGACGCTCCTCACCCACAACCCCTACGACAACTCATGGGCGGACGGGTGGCCATTCTTCCGGATCGCCTCGGTCCTCGGGACCGGCTTCCTGCCGCACCGGGCGACCACGCTTGGACTCCCCGGGCTCGTGGCCGTGGTCCTGCTCGTCGCGACCTGCCTCGACCGGCGACCGGCCGGCGTCCTGCTCGCCGGGGTGCTGGCCGCGCTGCTCGCGCCGTTCCAGTTCTACGCCTTCCCGGCGACCTACCTGGTCGTGCTGCTGTACGTCCTGACCACCGGCGCGTGGCGGCGCCGAAGCGCGTGGCGCGATGCGCCGCTCTTCCTCGCGCCGCTCGTGCTGGCCATCCCGTTCATCGCCGACGCGGTCATCCGCCAGCGCGACGTCGGGGCGTTCAAGTTCGTCACGGGCTGGAGCGAGGCGCGCTTCGAGCAGGGCCCCCTGGGCGTCCTGTTCTTCTACGCCACCAACCTCGGGCTGCCGTTCGCGCTCGCGATCGTGGCGGCGGTGACCGCACGCGGCCTCGCGTCGCGCCGGTTCCTCGTGGCCTGGATGGTCGCCCTGTTCCTGATCCCGAACGTCGTGCGGGTCAGCGCCGTCGACTTCGACATGAACAAGTACTTCCAGATCATGTGGGTCGCCGTCGCGATCCTCGCGGCGTGGCTGATCCGGACCTGGCCCCGGATCGCGATCGGCGGGGTGCTCGCGGTCTCGGCGATCTCACCCGGGCTCATCCTCGTCTGGCACCTCCTCAACCCGGCCGTGACGATGAGCCTGGCCCAGGAGGCGGCGGGCCGCTGGATCGAGACGAACACGCCCGAGCGGAGCGTGTTCATCACGGACGCGTTCATCAACAGCCCGGTCGACCTCTCCGGGCGGCTTCGGGTCACGACCTTCGGGCCCTATGTCTCGAACCTTGGCTACGACCCCGCGGCGCGCGAGGCGGATGTCAGGAAGGCCTACTGCGACGGGCCGGACGTCGCCGCCGACGTCATGGCCAGGTACGGCGCGACCTACGTCCTCTCGAGCGGCGGCCAGCTCGACTGCGAGGACGGGACCGTCACCGACTTCGGGTCGAGCGACCGGTTCGAGGAGGTCTACGCCCAGGACGGGGTCTTCGTCTGGCGGCTGCGCGGGCCGTGACGACCCGCCGCGAGCGAGGGTTCCGGGCGACTAGCCCTTCGGCTCGACGATGACCGTGACCTCGGGGGTGAGCCCGGCCAGCACCTTGATCGCGACCTTGTAGGTGCCGAGCGACTTGAGCGGCTCCTCCAGGTCGATCTTGTGCTTGTCGACGTCGATGCCGCGGCGGGCGAGCGCGTCGGCGATGTCCTTGGAGGTGATCGAGCCGTAGAGCTTGCCCGCGTCGCCGACCTTGACCCCGAGGGTCAGGGTCGTGCTGGCGATCCGGGTCGCCGCGATCTCGGCCTCCTCGCGCTCGCGCTTCCGCTTGTCCTCGCGGCTGGCGATGTCGTGCTGCCACGCTCGGTAGGCCCCGCCGGCGGCCGGGACCGCGAGCTGGTTGGGGATCAGGAAGTTGGACGCGTAGCCGTCGGCCACGGTCTTCATCTCCCCGCTCTTGCCGAGCTTCGGCACGTCTTTCGTGAGAATGACCTTCACGCGATGGGATCCTCCCTGTTGATCCAGGTCCGCACCCGCGGCCCGAGACCGAATTGCTGGATGGTGTCCGTGGCCGAGCCGATCAGGGCGGGGACGCGGCGGATGGTCCGTCGGACCGGCCCGGGCGTCAAGCGCCGGATCGCGGCCATGTCCCGGTCGAAGGCGGCCCGGTCGATCCCGAGCTCGTCGAGCTTCTCGGCAAGGAGCTCCTCGGGGGCGCCGTCGAGGAAGAGGTCGACCGCCAGGACGACCACGATCACGTCGTCGAGCCCGCCGATGACGGGCACGTCGTCCGGGATCAGGTCACGGCCGAGGACCAGGTAGCCGGCGGCGCCGGCGAGCAGCGCCTTGCGCGTGGCCGGCATGCGCTCGTCGAGCGCGAGCGCGGTCACGAGCCGGGCGTACATCGGGAAGCGGCTGGCGAGCGGCAGGAAGGCCATCATCGACAGCGCGCGGCCGAAGCCCGCCCTGCCGCGACGGGCCTTCGTCGGCTTCGCTCCCCGCTTGGTGGCCGATGGCGCCATGCCTGCTCCTGTGCCTCCCGACGCGCAGACGCACGCACGCGTGTCGGGGACGCGGAGTCTACCAGTGATGCGCGGCCCGGCCGACCACGACGGACCCCGACCGGCCGGCCGCCTCGCTTGACATCGAACACCCGTTCGGTATGATGGACGGCAAGGAGGCGCGAGTGACGAAGCACGACGCCGAGCGCAAGGTCAAGATCCTCGACTACATCGCGGCGACGCTGCGCGCCCGCGGCTATCCGCCGTCGGTCCGCGAGATCGCCCGCGCGGTCGGCCTGGCCTCGACCTCCGCGGTCCATCACCACCTCATGATCCTCGAGCGCGACGGCTATCTCGAGCGCGGAGCGGCGCAGTCCCGAGCGATCCGCCTCACCCCCACCGCGGCCATCCGCCTCGGGCTGAGCAGCGAGCTCGTCCCGCAGGCCACCACCGCGGAATCACGGGTGCTGCCGATCATCGGCGAGGTCGCGGCCGGCGGTCCGATCGAGGCCTACCAGGACGCGTCGGAGACGATGGCGGTCCCGGACATGCTCGCCCCGAGCGGCGATGCCTACGTCCTCAAGGTCCGCGGCGACTCGATGATCGAGGACCACATCGCGGACGGCGACTTCGTCCTCATCCGGCCGCAGACGACCGCCCGCAACGGCGACATCGTCGTGGCCCAGGTCGAGGAGAACGCGGTCACCCTCAAGCGCTTCTTCAAGGAGAAGGACCGCATCCGGCTGCAGCCGGCGAATCCGGCGTATCCCGCCCAGTACTACGACGACGTGCGAGTCCAAGGCAAGCTCATCGGCGTCATCCGACGCCTCGACTAGCGGACTCGCCGACGTCCGATGCGGCGTTGCCGGCTCCGCCAGTCGCTCACGCACCCCAGGTGCGCTCGCTCCTTGCTCACCGGCCGCCTTGGCCTCGACCGTCCAGCGGCCGGATTCGCGACCTGGACCGTCGCCGCTCGATCGGCCCGCCGTCGGGGATATCCACAGGAAGTCATCCACAGCTCGCCCACATCGGTCGGGAAACGGGGATGAGGCCCGCAGACAGGGCCGCTTCTGTTGACCGGCCGGGGCATCCGCCACCGGACAATGACGCCCCCAGCCATCCGTCGGAGTCCTGCCTGTGATCGACCGCCTCCCGCCGCAGAGCCTCGAGGCCGAGCAGTCCGTGCTCGGCGCCATCCTCATCGACCGCGACACGGTCGTCGAGGTCGCCGAGTTCCTGCGGGCGGAGGACTTCTACCGCCAGGCGAACAGTCGCATCTATGCCGCGATCCTCGACCTGTTCGAACGGCGCGAGCCGATCGACATCGTCACGGTCGCGGAGTCGCTGGAACGCCGGGACGAGCTGGAGGCGGTCGGCGGACGCGCCTACCTGTCGAGCCTCTCCAACGAGACGCCGACCGCCGTCCATGCCGTGCAGTACGCGCGGATCGTCGAGCGCAAGGCGGTCCTCCGCAACCTGATCGGGGCGGCGGGACGCATCGCCGGCATCGGCTACGAGGACCCGGCCGAGATCCAGGAAGCCGTCGATCGCGCCGAGGCCGAGCTGTTCGCCGTCAGCCAGAAGCGCATCTCGGTCGGGTTCAGCCCGCTGAAGGCGCTCCTCCACGACGCGTACGACCGCCTCGACTACCTGCACGCCCATCGCGGCGAGATCAGCGGCGTCCGCACGGGCTTCACCGACCTCGACACGCTCACGACCGGGCTCCAGAAGAGCGACCTGGTGATCCTCGCGGCCCGCCCGTCGGTCGGCAAGACGAGCCTCGCGCTCAACATCGCCGAACACGCCGCCGTCCGCGAGCGCCGGAGCGTCGGCGTGTTCAGCCTCGAGATGAGCAAGGAGCAGCTGGTCCTGCGCCTGCTCTCGAGCGTCGCCAACATCGATTCGCAGCGACTCCGCAGCGGCTTCCTCGAGGAGCTCGACTTCGCCCGCATCGCCCCGGCGATGAACGCCCTGTCCGAGGCGCCGATGTACATCGACGACACGCCCAACATCACGGCGATGGAGCTGCGCACGAAGGCGCGCCGCCTGCAGGCGGAGGCCGGGCTCGACCTCGTGATCGTCGACTACCTGCAGCTCATGCAGGCCACCACGACCAACCGCGACGCCAACCGCGTCCAGGAAGTCTCGGAGATCTCGCGCGGGCTCAAGGCGCTGGCCCGCGAGCTGGACGTGCCGGTCATCGCCCTGTCGCAGCTCTCACGTCAGCCGGAGATGCGCGAGTCCAAGGAGCCGCGCCTGTCCGACCTCCGCGAGTCGGGCGCGATCGAGCAGGACGCCGACCTCGTGATGTTCCTCTGGCGTGAGAAGGACAAGCCCGGCGGACGAGCAGGACGCCGACGGCGAGGTCATCAACCTCAAGCTGGCGAAGCACCGCAACGGCCCCACCGGCGACGTGCAGCTCTATTTCAAGAAGAAGCAGACCCGCTTCGTGAGCTACGCGGGCGAGCGGTTCGTCGAGGCCGGCTGAGGGCCGGGCTCAAGCGACGGCCTCCATGCGCCCGGCGCCGGATCGGTCAGCCGCCCTCGTATTCGAAGCCGATCTTGACCTCGACACGGTACTCGACGATCACGCCGTTCTCGACCACCGCGCTCGACTTCACGACCTCGACGGTCTGGATGTTGCGCACCGTCTTCGAGGCGGTCTCGACGGCCTGACGCGCCGCGTCACTCCATGATCGCGGGCTCGTCCCGACCATCTCCCGGATGATGATGACGCCCACGCTCGCACCTCCTGGCGCAGCGGTCCCCGGACGTCATGCCGGCCGCCGCCGCGGCTCGCCCATCATGCCACGAGGCCGGTCCGTCGCCGGACCGGCCTCGTCATCGCTCGGGCTGGGGGCGGCGGTTCCGGCGCGTCAGACGCTGGCCGGTGAAGCCGAGATCGTCCCGGCACGGACCTTGTCGAAGCAGGAGCTGCAGTAGACCGGCCGATCGTTCCTCGGCGCGAACGGCACGACGGCCTGCCCTCCGCAGGCCCCGCAGATCGCGGCGTGGAACTCGCGTGGGCCCTCGTTGGAACGGGCCCGCTTCGCGGCGGCTCGGCAGCCCGGGCACCGCTGCGGGTCGTTCGTCAGCCCCTTGCTGGCGTAGAAGGCCTGCTCGCCGGCCGAGAACGAGAACTCCTCGGCGCAATCGCGACAGGTCAATGAACGGTCCTCGAACACCCTCCACACCCTCCTTGGGCAACAGCACGCCACCCCACCGGGAGTCGCGGTGCCCGAGGTCTCGGGACGGCGCAGGGCACGCTACAGGAGGGCGCGCGCCCGGTCGGCCCGGGCACTGGGGGCCCGGAACTCTTAGGCGTGAAGATACGCGCAGCGTCAAGCCCTTTTGCCACGCTCGGGCCCCGTTCCGGCCCCGTTCAGGGAACCGATGCCGCCGATGCGGCGTCCGGGCGCCATGCCAGCATTGACGCGCCACGCCCTGCTCCCGGTCCTCGCGCTCGCCGTCGTCGCCTGCAGCTCGAGCGGCGCATCACCCTTGGCCAGCGCCTCCGCACCCCCGTCGTCGAGCGCCCCGACCGCATCCCCCAGCCCGTCGGCGGCCCCCGTCGGCGCCATCGACCACAAGACCGGCGCGGCCGACATCCTGCTCCGTTACGACGTCGGCGGCGGACTGATGATGCCCGGCTTCTCGGCCTCGCAGACCCCGATCTTCACGCTGTACGGCGACGGCACCGTCGTCTTCCGCAACCCGACCACGCAGCCGCCTCCGCCCGTCGGGTCGGTCGCCCCGATGAGCCCCTCTGCGCACCGCCAGGCTCAGCGAGGACCAGATCCAGGCGCTCCTCGAGGAGGCGCTCGGCAAGGCGGGCCTCGGCATCGCCCGCGAGTCCTACAACAACCCGATGGTCGCCGACGCCGGTTTCACGACCTTCGACGTCCACGCCGGCGGGGTCGACAAGACCGTGTCGGTCACGGCGCTCGGGATGGACGCGCAGGGCGGGCCCGACGCGATCGCCCGGGCCAACTTCCAGCAGCTGGCCCAGCACCTCGCCGATTTCGACGCCGGCGGCACCGTGACCACCGATGTCTACGCCCCGGCCGCCTACCGCGCGATCCTGATGGACGGCACCGGTCAGATCGGCGCCGTGGCGTGGCCGTGGACGACGATCAAGCCGGCCGACTTCTCGTTCCCGGCCGATTCGAACGCCTTCCAGCTCGGGACGAAGACGATCAGCCCGGCCGACGTGGACGCGCTGGGTCTCGGCGCCGTGCCGGGCGGCTTCCAGGGGATGGTCCTGACCGGACCGTCGGATGGGAAGCTCTACGCGCTGGCCCTCCGCCCGCTGCTCCCCGACGAGACGGGGTAGCGCCCGGCCGGTCGCAGCTAATGGGCGGGTGAGGGTCCGTCGTCACCATCCCCGCATGTCCGGTCCGGATCTGCCCGTTGACACCCAGCGCGAGCGCTCCGTATCGTTCGCCCGGCCCACGCTGACCGGCTTCCGGCAGGCTCCCGGCGAGCGCTCGCCGGTCCCGGTCGGTCCCGGTCGGAGATCCATCAACGCCTCGCAAGTCAGCGGAGCCCACCGCGACGACGTGAGCGGCTACCCGATCCAGTACGCGAAGGTCCAGCCTCCGCCGTTGCGCGAGGAGACCTTGGCGCGCCATCGACTTCTCGACTGGCTCGCCGCGAAGATCCACCAGCGGGTCGTCCTGCTGCTGGCCGACGCCGGCTATGGCAAGACCACGCTCCTCGCCGACTTCTCGGGTCGGACCCGGCTGCGGACCATGTGGTATCGCCTCGACGACGACGATCGGGACTGGATCTCGGTGCTCAATCACCTGGTCGCAGCGGGCCGCGAGGTCGACCCGGCATTCGCACCGAATACGGCGTCGATGCTCGCCGACCCGAGCCTGAGCGGGCCGACGCGCGACGCGGTCGTCGACGTCTTCATCCGCGAGCTGCGCACGATCGCGCCGTACGGCGCGGTGCTGATCTTCGACGACTTCCACCTCGTGGACGACGCGCCGGACGTCCAGTTCATCGCCCGCGAGATCGTCGCGCGGGCGCCGGAGCGGCTGACCATCGTGTTCGCCAGCCGACGCGCGCCGGGGATCCCGATCGCCCGCCTGCGAGCGACCGGCGAGGTCGCCGAGCTGACCACTGACGACCTGCGGTTCGATGCGGACGAGACGGATCGCCTCTTCCGGGACGCGTACGGCCGCGACCTGGACCCGGACGTCCTCGCCGATGTCGCCGCGCGGACGGAGGGCTGGGCGGCATCGCTCCAACTCGTGAACGCCGCCCTTCGAGATCGGTCACCGGGCGAGATCCGAGCGTTCGTGCGCGGACTCACGGGCGCCGACCATGACCTCTACGACTACCTGGCAGAGGAGGTCGTCGGCGACCTGGCGCCCGACCTGCAGGCGTTCCTGATGCGGACGTCGATCCTGCAGATCGTGACGCCGGACCTCGCCGAAGTGGCCGGCGGCATGGATGCGGCCGAGACCGCGCGCCTGACGGCCGCCGCCGAGCGGGTCACGCTGCTGTCCCGACGGTCCAAGGGCCAGCGCCGGGAGCTTCGGTACCACCCGCTCGTCCGCGAGTTCCTCGAGGCCAGACTGACGAGGGACTACGGCATCGAGGCGGTCAGGACGCTGCACCGGAACGTGGCGGTCCACGCGGAGGCGCTCGATTGGCGGATCGCGGCGCATCACTACTGGGCGGCGGGCGACCGGCATCGAGCGCTGGAGATCATCGACGACGCCGCCCAGAGCATCATCGGCCGCGGCGACTACCTCGTCGCGGCTCAGTTCGTCGATCAGGCGGCCGACGAGGACGTGCGGGCTAGCTTTCACGTCGTGCTCTCGCGTCGCGACTTCAAGCTCGGCGACATCCGCGGCGCCCTGGCCCGCGCCAAGCGCGCCGTCGAAACCGACCCCGACTCGGACATCGCCCTGGCGAACCTGGCGTCGTTGATGCTGACACTTGGCGACGCGCATGCGGCAGTCGATGCAGCCCACAAGCTGCTGGCAAGCACGAATGACCCCGTGTGGCTTGGTATTGCACGGGGCACGCTCGGCGCGGTCTCGGACTCCGTCGACGGCGACGTTGGCGCCTCGGTGGTTCGGCTTCGTGCAGCTGGCTTCGGAGCAGGCAGCGACTGGACAGACGCATTTCGAAGGCATCACGTATCTGAACCTTGCCGAGTCCCTGCGGACTCGCGGGCTGGCTTCGGAAGCACTCGATGCGGCGACCAGATCCATCGAACTTCTAGAGGCTGGCTCAGGAGCGACCGAGGTCGCAACAAGTCGGGCAATCGCCGCTTGGGCTTACCTCCACCTCGGACAGCTCGAGAGAGGGTGGCGAGAACTGGAGATCGCCATGCGGGAGCCTCACGCCGCCATCCACGCCGACACTCTCAAGGAAGCGGCCGAGATGGAAGTCCGATACGGAAGTTCACAGCGCGCCAGGGATCGGCTCGAAGACCTCCGAGCTCTCGGCGAGGAGGGCGGCTGGGCTTTGGCCGCCGCAAGTCCGACAGAGGCGTTCATCGCCATTCGACGGGGCGACATGGGTGTTGCTGCGCGACTCATCGACGATGTCGATCCCGACGCGCCGACCGAGGTGTCCGGCCACAAAGCCCACGTGCTGGCAATTCGAGCTCACGTGGCCGTGGCTCGCGGGGATGCGGATGCCGTCGTTCGCCTCGAGTCCGCCCTTCAGCATTCACAGGCGACTTCTGCAGGCCTCTGGCTTGAGTACGCGAACGCCCTCCACGCAATCTGGTCCGGCGACCTCGCTCGATATGTCAGGTCGACGTCCGACAAGGGAACTTGGCCGCTTACCTACGTCGCTGAGCAAGTCGCACAGCACCTCGAGACCTCCTAAGCGCGGAGGAACTCGCACTCGTGCAACGGGAGGCTGCTGCCCGTGCCGAACGCTGGAGACCCGCTCTTAGAGCCGTGGTGGACGGGACCGAGACTTCACCCCTTGCAGGCGGCCAAGTTGCTTGAGATCATCGGTGATGCGGACGATATCGCTCGGCTGCGGCGAGTCGCTCATCGCCACAAAGGCCAACCCGAAGCGGAACTTGGTCGGGCGCTTGTCTAGGCGGGTCGCAGCCCCGGTCTACGTCGAGGATCAGGGACGAGTAGCCATCCTCGTCGGTGGTCGAATCCTGGACGGCTCGAGCGTCCGCGGAAGGTACTGGCGCTCCTTTGCTTCCTGCTAACCAAGCCGGGCTACGCGGCCACGCGCGACGAGGTTATGGATGCGTTGTGGCCGGAGTTCGATCCGGCGGACGCACTGAACTCCCTGAACCAGACGGTCTACTTCCTGCGCCGGATCTTTGAGCCCGCGTACAAGGACGATCTGTCGCCCGGCTACGTCCATCACGAGTCTGATGTGATTTGGCTCGACACCGAACTGGTCAAGTCTCGAAGTCGCGAGTGCCTCGAGCTGATGCAGGCTATGGCACCGAATCCGTCGCCCGACGAGGTGATGGACCTGTCACGAGCCTACGTCAGGGCCGTTCGCACTCGACTTTGCCTATGAGGACTGGGCCAGCGACTTTCGGATCGTCACTTCACTCGAGGTACCTTCAGATCGTCGAGCGAGCGGTGGCGAGCGACACTGCCAGCGGTCATTTCGAGCGGGGAATATCGATCGCACGACGCGCCCTGGACCTCGCCCCAGAGGCCGACCAGATCGAGCTCTCCCTACTCAGGCTCTACCGACTGTCCGGGTCGCATGCAGCAGCCGCGGAGCAGTACGCGCACTACTCGGCGGTCCTCCGCGATCACCTCGGCGTTGGAGCCGCCTGCGCTCGAATCCGTTGTAGGGATAGGTAAGGTGCCGTATTGACCGGTTCGGTGCGGCGTCCCTATAGTCCGGCCCACTTCGTAGTACTCGCGTACTAGGAAGCAATGTAAAGACCTCGGACGCGCCGAAGCACCACCTGAAATGGGCACTTAGGGTGGAGCGGAGCGAGTAGTGCAACCGACCGACCACGAGTGGTCGGTTTTCGTGTTCCTAGAGCACGAGGGCCGCAAAGGAGGATCTAGCGTGAATCCCGAGTCGGTCAAGGGCTGGTAGGAACCCAGTCGTGAAGGCCAAGGTCCTGCGAATCGTCGTCACGCTCTCGAGCGTGGCCATGATCGCAGCCGCAGGTGGAGCTTCTCTGAGGGGCTTCTAGTACGTTGGTCCCATTACCCCAGCGAGCTCGGAGGGGATAGAGTTCCGGAGTAGTGGACCAGCGAACAAGGCAGTCCATGCCGAAGTCCCTGAAGCTTTACATCGCTGGAGTCGTGGCTCTGAGTGCTGTTGCACTCGTGGCTGCGACTCTTGTGATTCCTGTCGACCCGAATATCGCATTACCTCTCAACCCATCCCTGAACGCCGGTCCGGGACTCGAAACCTTCTTCGGGCGTCGCGTTTTGGACCCTGTTGGCGTTGGTCGGGTCGGCCCTTCCAGTGCAGCTTCCCAGGGGCACTCAGCACGCCGTGGCGATTGCGCCAATCATGGGATCGATCTTCCTCGGTGGCCCGACGGCAGGCGCTTGGGTCGCGGCAATTGGAACTACGGAGGTCCGAGAGCTCCGCGGCCGAATCCCGTGGTACGGCACCTTGGCGAACCACGCAGGTTTGGTCATCCCTGCGGTCGTGGCGGGTCTCGTACGCCAAGGTTGCCTGAACTATCGCCAACGGACCCGCGGGCGAGTTCATCGGCGCAATGATCTCGGCGGGCGTCTTCCTGGTACTGAACCTTCTGCTCGCCTCAATCCTGCTTGGGTTGCGCACCGGCCAACGCGTATCGGAGGTCACCATCGGCGACCTCCGCGGGATTGCCGGAAGCTGGGTGGCACTTGCCCCGCTCGCGTGGCTGATGTCGACCATCTACCTGGTCCAGTGGTGGGCCACGGTTCTGTTTGCGGTGCCGCTCTACTCGACCAGACTGGCATTCCACCGCTTCGTCGAGATGCGCGAGATGTTCGAGCAGACCATCGGCGCGCTGGCCGAGGCCGTCGACAAGCGCGACCCGTACACGGCGCTCCATAGCCACCGGGTCAAGGAGATCGCGGTCGACATCGGGCGGGTCATGCGCGTCAACGACGCCGACCTGGAGGCCCTCAACTGGGGCGGCCTGCTCCATGACGTCGGCAAGATCGGCGTCCCCGACAACGTCCTGCTGAAGCAGGAGCGGCTCAACCGCGAGGAGCGGATGATCATGAACGCGCACCCGGTGCTGGGCGCGCAGATCATCGCCCCGGTCACGAAGCTCGCCCCCGAGCTCCCGATCATCCGCCACCACCACGAGTGGTACAACGGCTCCGGGTACCCGGACCGGCTCATCGGCGACGAGATCCCCAAGCTGGCCCGCATCCTCCACGTCGCCGACGCCTTCGAAGCCATGACGGCGGCTCGCCCGTACCGCATGACGCCGCTGACCACCGAGCAGGCGCTTGCCGAGCTCCGCAAGTTCGCCGGCGTGCAGTTCGACCCGGTCGTGGTCGATGCCTTCGTGCGCACCCGCCACGTGGACGGCGTGGCGGACCCGGGCCGACGCCCGGAACCGCGCCAGATCCCGCTGATCGGCCAGGCCGCCGACACGATGACCTCCAGCACACGGGGCGACGAAGCGGGGACCACCGGGGCGAAGGCCGCCCCCGAGCGGGTCTGAGCCCCCGGGCCAGCCACCCAGCCGCGCGTCCGCGGCTGCGCGCGGCCGTCGCATGGCCGCATGATTTCGCGATGCACCGCCTCCGACCCGTCCGGGTGAGCCGTCCGTGCTGACCATCGGCATCCTCCTGGGCCTCGTCCTCGGCCTGCTCGCCGGCGGGAGCCTCGCCAACCTCTCGTCCGTCCGGCTGCGCTCGGTCTCGCTGATCGCGGCGGCGGTGATCGTCCGTTTCGGGACGGAGGCCGCGCTGCTCGCCGGTGTCCCGCTGGTGGACACGCTGCGGCTCCCGCTCCTCGCCACCTCCTTCGGCATCCTGCTCATCGGGCTCTATCGCAACCGCTCCTACCCGGGCTTGACGCTCGCGTTCGTCGGGATCCTGTCGAACGGGATCGTCATCGTCGTCAACGGCGGCTACATGCCGATCTGGGAGCCCAGCCTGGTCGCCGCCGGCCTGAGCCCGGCGGACGTCTCCACGGCCATCCACACGCTCTACGGACCGGACCTGGGACCGTTCCTCCTGCACCTCGGTCCGCTCGCCGACATCATCCCGATCCCGTTTCCTCTGATCCAGAACGTCGCCTCGATCGGCGACGTCTTCCTGGCCGCCGGGCTGGCGCTGTTCCTGTTCGCCAGCATCGTCCGCGTGCCCAGCGACCTCGATGAGGAGGAGGCGGCGCGCATCAGCACGCGGCTTGGAGCGATCAACGCCGGTGGGACCGGCCTGTCGCCGGCGTTCGCGGAATCGGCCGCCCTGGAGCGGCAGATCGTCGTGGGCAGCCGGCGTGGCGGCCTCGCCTCCCCGGCCCTCTCGACGATCCCGGTCGAGCGGCCCGTCGTCGCCGAGCGCATCCGACGCCACCCGTATGTCCGCCTCGCGCTCAACGGGTCGTTCTCGGCGCTCTGGGTGGGCCAGCTGATCTCGCTCTTCGGCGACCGGATCCACCAGTTCGCGCTGGCCGCGCTGGTCCTGGCGACGACCGGCTCGACGGTCGCGGCCGGCCTCTCGTTCTTCTTCGCCGCGCTCCCGAACCTGTTCCTCTCCCCGCTTGCCGGCACGTTCGTCGACCGCTGGGACCGCAAGGAGGTCCTGATCGTCAGCGACATCCTTCGCGCGGCGGTCGTCCTGCTGATCCCGGTCGCGGTGATCGTGAACGTCCTGTTGGTCTACCCGATGATCTTCGTCGTCACCTCGATCTCGCTCTTCTTCCGACCGGCCCGCGTCGCGATCCTGCCGCAGCTCGTGGAGGATGACGAGCTGGTGACGGCCAACTCGGCCCTGTGGGTCGGTGAGACGATCGCGGACGTCCTGAGCTTCCCGATCGCGGGCCTGTTCGTCGTCCTCCTCGCGGACGCGCTGCCGCTGGCGTTCTGGCTCGACGCCGCGACCTACCTGGCATCGGCCGTCCTCCTGGGCACGATCGTCGTCCGGCCCGCCGCGGCCAGGACGGATGCCATGGAGGTCTCCGCGAGCGATCCGGCCCAGCTGACGACCGGGTTCGTGGCGGAGCTCAAGGCGGGCTGGCACTTCCTTCGAGCTGACACGACCCTGTTGGCGAATACCGTCCAGGCGGCGATCGCCCAGGTGGCCGTCGGGATCCTGCTCGCGATCACCTCGGTCTGGGCGTACCAGGTCTTCTCCGGCGCCAAGGTCGGATGGGAGGGCGCCTGGGGCCTGGTCGAGGCGGGCTCGGCCGCCGGCAACATCATCGGCGGGCTCGCCATCGGGCTCGTCGGCGCACGGGTCCTGAAGGGCCGGCTGATCATCGCCGGCTACGCGGTCTGGGGGTTCCTGACGATCCTCCTGGCGCTGTCGGGCGACCTGACGCTGGCGGTCGGGATCTCGTTCGGCGCCGGCATCGCGAACATGGCCTTCATCATCCCGAGCCAGGCCCTCTTCCAGCAGCGGACGCCGGCGCACCTGATGGGCCGCGTCGTGAGCTTCCGCTTCGCGCTGGTCTTCGGCTCGATGACGCTGGCGATGGGCGTCGGCTCCGTCCTGACCGCGTTCGTCTCGGCCGCGACCGTGATCGCCTTCGGTGGCCTCGTCGCGATGATCGCCGGGCTGTCCGGCCTGTTCGTGCCGGCCCTGCGCGACGCATGACGGACGCCGCCGAGGGCGCGTTGGGTACACTGGCGCCCGCGTGCCCGGCAGCCGACACGGCCGCCCGCATGCGCGAGGAGTGAACCGAACGGATGACTGATCGACCCGAGGGCTCGACGGACGAGACGCTCGAGCCGGCGACCGACGTCGCGGCGGACGACGCGGCGGACGACGCGGCGCCCGACGCCGAGCCCCAGCCGGAGCCGTCGCCTGAGCCGGAGCCCACGCCTGAGCCGAGCCTGAGCCCGAGCCCGAGCCCGAGCCGGCAGCCTGAGCCCGAGCCGGAGCCGGAGCCACGAGCCGGAGCCGCGAGCCTGAGCCTGAGCCTGAAGCGGAGCCTGAGCCCGAGCCTGAGCCGGAAGCAGAGCCTGAGCCGGAGGCCGAGGACGAGGAGGACACCGAGTCCGACGAGGCCGCCGACGACGAGGGCCTGGACGACGATGCCGAAGGCGAGACGGACGAAGAAGCCGAGGGTGCCGCCGTCGCCGGTGCCGCGGTCGCGGGTGCCGCAGCCGCCGGGGGTCGCAAGGGCCAGCCGGCCGCCACGACGCGGGCGCCCACCCCGTCCGAGCTCGCGACGCGGGTCACGGATAACGCCTCGAGGATCTTCGTCATCGCGACCGTCGTGATCTTCGTGGGCATCCTCCTGAACGGGATCCTGTTCGGGAACGGCGGCCTGATCACCGGGACGCCCACCCCGAAGCCGACCCCGATCGTCACCGCGAGCCCGAGCTCGTCGGCATCGCCGAGTGCGTCGGCGTCGGCCAGCGCGTCGGCCTCCGCATCCGCCTCGGCCTCGGCCGGTCCGTCGGCAAGTCCGTCGGCCGCGCCGAGCCCGTCGCGCCTCGCCATCGGCCGCCCCGAGCGCCTCGCCCAGCCCGTCCTGAGCGGGCCGCCGCGGGCGTATCCTCGCGGCATGGACGGCCAGCAGGCCGAGGCGAAGACCGACGACCGCGTCCGTCGTGCGCGAGAGCGGATGGTCGCCGACCAGCTGCGCCGCCGCGGCATCCGTGACGAACGGGTCCTGCGCGTGATGGGCGAGGTGCCGCGCGAGCGCTTCGTGGATGTCGAGGATCCACGACGCGCCTACGACGACGAGGCGCTCCCCATCGAGCTCGGCCAGACCATCAGCCAGCCGTTCATGGTCGCCCGCATGACCGAGCTGCTGGCGACGCGACCCGGGGATCGCATCCTCGAGATCGGCACCGGCTCCGGCTACCAGGCGGCCATCCTGGCCGCGCTCGGCTGCCGGGTCACGACCATCGAGCGCCATCCCGACCTCGCCGCGTCGGCCAGGGTCCGGCTGTCGACGCTCGGCTACGGCGACACGGTCGAGGTCGTGGCCGCCGACGGCAGCCTCGGCTGGCCGGATGGCGCGCCGTGGGACGGCATCCTGGTCGCTGCGGCCGCCCCCGTCGTCCCGAACGCCCTGCGCGACCAGCTCGCCGACGGCGCCCGCCTCGTCATCCCGGTCGGGCCGCGCGACCGCCAGATGCTGACCGTGGTCACCCGGCACGGGAACGAGTGGACCGATGTGCCCGACGGCGCCTGCGTCTTCGTCCCGCTGGTCGGCGCGGGGGGCTACGCGGGATGACCAGCGGCCGGCCAGCGCCACGACCGCCCGGTCGCCCTCGGTATACTCGGCCGGCCATGACCCATGTCTTCGTCGCGCCGCACCCGGACGACGTCGCGCTCTCGTGCGGCGGTCTGATCGCCAGCCTCCGCGAGCTCGGGCAGAACGTGACCGTCATCACGGTGTTCTCCGGCGATGGGGCGAGCGACGACCTGACCACCTACCAGCGCGAGGCCCTCGGCTTCGGGTCGAAGGCGATGTGGCCCGTGACCGAGGCCTTCAACCGGAGCGACATCCAGGCCGACTGGCCGACCGCCGCGCTCGTCCCGTCGTGGGCCGCGACCGAGGACCGCCTCGAGGCGACGCAGGCCGACGCCGACGCCGCCGCGAAGCGCTTCTGGCAACGGTCGTCGTGGTACCGCCGGGCGAGCGTCCGCAACGAGTCGCTGGCCGAGCAGCCCGTCATCGACGACGTGTCGACGCAGGGCGCCATCTACACCGACGAGGTCATGGACGCCGCGGCCGCCGGCGACCTGATGGCCCGGCGCCGGATCGAGGACGAGCGCTTCGCCTACTTCGCCGAGGCGTCGATCGTGTTCCTCGACCTGCCGGACGCGGTCTTCCGAGGCTACGAGGGCGACGACCAGCTCCTCGGCGCGCCGCGGCCCGACGACACCGCCCCGTACGACCTGCTCCGCCGCGAGATCGCGCGGCTCGAGCCGCAGAAGGTGTACTTCCCCCTCGGCGTCGGCGGGCACGTCGACCACCAGCTCTGCCGGGACGTCGGCCTGCGCCTGCTCCAGGAGGGCACCCGCTGGGTCATGCCCGGACCCGACTACGCGGGCATCGTCACCTTCTACGAGGACTTCCCGTACGCCTTCTGGTCGGACTTCAAGGGGCCGCAGGACCTCGGCGCAGACATCCTCGACGCGTTCCCGCCGGGTGTCTCGATGTCCCCGACCTTCGCGGACATCACCGACCAGCTCGAGCGCAAGATCATGGGCATCGACCTGTACGTGAGCCAGATGGAGCGGCTCTTCGACGGCACGACCGCGATGGCCGACGCCGTGCGGGCGTACGGACGGACGGTCGCCGAGTACGGCGAGGTCGACGGATCCGCGGAACGGTACTGGATCTCCGGCCGCGTCTGACGTGAGCGACCGCCGGCTCGAGGCGGACCGCGCGGCGCGGCCGGTCGCCGCGATCGTGGTGGGCATCGTCGCCCTCGTCGTCGGCGTCGTCATCCGGGCCCTCCTGCTGCCCACCCCCGGGCTGACCGGCGACCTCGACGTCTTCGTCCTGTGGACGCACGGCATCGCCGTCAACGGCCTGCCCCATGCCTACGACCAGAACCTCTCGTTCCCCCCGGTCATGGCCTACATCTGGGGGATCCTGGCCGCCATCGAGCCGGCGTTCAAGACGGTGACGGACTCGTCGGACCCGGCGATCCGGGCCTTGATGAAGACCCCGGCCTCGCTCGCGGACCTCGGCCTCGCGGGTCTCGTGGCGTTCGCCCTCCGGGACCGGCCGTGGTGGGCCGCGATCGGTGCGGCGGCGGTCCTGCTGCACCCCGCGGTCATCGACATCAGCGCCTGGTGGGGCCAGTACGAGTCGATCTACATGCTCTCCGCGCTGGCCGCCGTCCTGTGCGCGGTCCATGGGCGGAATGGCGCCGCGGCGGCGCTGCTCGCCGTCGCGCTGATGACCAAGCCGCAGGTCCTGCCGTTCCTGCTGCCGTTCGCCGCCTGGTTCTGGGCGACCGGCGGGTGGCGCGGCCTGGTGCGGGCCGGGCTGATCGGCCTCGCGGTCATCGTCGTGCTCTGGCTGCCGTTCATCCCGGCCGGGGGGCCGGCGAACTACCTCAAGAACCTCTCCGAGTACCAGGGCGACATCTTCAACATCCTGTCGCTGCGGGCCTGGAACCTGTGGTGGCTGGTCCAGTCGCTGTTCGCCGGCGGCGGGTTCGTGGCGGACGACCATGCCTTCCTCGGACCGGTCACGCTCCGGCACGTCGGGTTCCTGATCACGGGCACCCTGGAGATCGTGGTCGCGGTCGCGATCCTGCGCGACCCGCGGCCGCGGACCCTGGTGCTGGGCCTCGCGGCGGCGACCCTGGTCGCCTTCTGCTTCCTGACCTCGATGCACGAGCGCTACGCGTACGGCGCCCTCGTCTTCTTCATGCTCCTGATCCCCGAGGCGCGCGTCCGCTGGCTGGGCATCGTCTTCGGGGTGGTCTTCACCGCTCAACCTGCTGGCCGCCGTGCCGCCCACACCGGCGATCGGCGAGCTGCTCCACGTCGATGGCTGGCTGGGCATCGTCGGCTCGGTGGCGATGCTGGCCGTCACGGTCGCGGCGATCCGACTTCTTGGGCCGGTTCGAAGGCCCGACGCCGATCCTGCCTGAGGTTCGAGACGAGCCCGTCGATCCAGGCCGGACGACGACGGCCCGCGGCCCAGGCGACCAGCGGGATCAGCATCAGCGGCAGCGTCGGCAGGTTGTAGAGCACCGAGACGTCCGAGTTCGTCACGACCTTGAGCCAGTCGAACCAGACGGGCAGGAACGGCAGCGAGGCGATCGCGAGGATGCCGAGGGCGACCCACCAGCTGCGGTGGCGGATGCCCAGGAAGGCGATCGGGGCGAAGGTCGGCTTCGCGAAGACGAAGACGAAGGGCCACGCCAGCACCGTCCCCGCGGCGATCGCCGCGACCACCCACATCGAGGGGTTCCCGAACACGTAGACGTTGAGCGAGCGGTCAAAGGCGAACAGCAACGCGATGACGGCCCACGCCCACAGCGGGGGGCGGTGCGACCAGAGCGCCCAGGCCGTGATGGCGATGGGGACCGCCCACCACAGGACCGGCGGGAGCCAGATGAACGGGATGAACAGGAGGAACGCCGTCGGGGGATAGAGGATCGCCCCGTTGCCGATCACATATGGCCCCGTCAGCTGCCAGGACAGGTACGGCGTCCCGGTGTCGAGGAGCCGCTGCGCGGCGGCGACGTGCCAGCGGTAGTCGAGCCCCACCGACGGGTTCGTCCGCGAGGTCCAGATGACGGCGCCGATCCAGACGACCGTCAGGCCGAGGATCGTGAGCGCGACGATCCGGCCCAGTCGCTGGGCCGGCGAACGGAGCGAAGGGTCGCCCGCGGGGGGTGGACCCGCGGGGTCAGTCTGCGACACCCCGGCGCCTTCGATGCGCGATCGCCGCGACCCGGCCACGCAGGGCGACGGTGTACCAGTGCAGGTAGTGCGGGAGCCACTGGCGGAGCTTGAAGTTGCTCTGGCCGGCGGTCCGGTCGCGCCAGGTCGTGGGGACCTCGGCGACCTTGCGCCGCGCGAGCGTCGCCTTCACCGTCAGCTCGAGCGCCAGCTCGAAGCCGGCGGTGCTCTCGATCGTGACCGCGTCGAGGAACCGGCGCGAGTAGAGCTTGAAGTTGTTGGTCGGGTCGTGCGTCGGGACGCCCCCGAACCAGTGGAGCGTCAGCCCGGCGGTCCGGCTCAGCAGCCGCTTCAGCGGCGGCCCGCCCGACCTGCCGTCCGCCGGCCATATAGCGCGAGGCCGAGACGACGTCCGCCCCCGAGCGGGCGAGCGCCAGCATCGGGGCGACATCCGCGGGATCGTCCGACCCGTCCGACATCGAGATCAGGACGTAGGGGCCGGCCGAGGCGGCGATCCCCGCCTTCATCGCGTTCAGGACGCCGCGTCCCAGGTCGTTGCGCAGGCCGCGGATCGCCGGGATCTCGGCAGCCAGGCGCTCGATGACCGGGACCGTCGGATCCTCGTCGAAGTCGTAGACGACCAGGATCTCGTGTGCCGCGGCGATCGCCCCGGTCAGGCCGCGGAGCACGGGCTCGACCGCCTCGCCCTCCTTGAAGACGGGCATGACCACGGAGAGCTCAGGAGGCATGGGCGTCCTCGATGGGGCTCGGCGAGGTGACGACCGATACCAGGGCGGCGCCATCCTGGTCACGACTCGGGTCGCCGAGGCGAGTCCTGCCAAGCCATGCGATCACAGGGATGAGCAGGAGCGGGAACTCCTGGAGTGAATACAGTGGTCCGCCACGGCCGTCGACCGGGTTTGGCATGGCATCGAGCAGGACCGGGATGTACCGCAGCGTGTCTTGGAGGAACGGCAGCGAGAGCAGGGCCAAGGCGACCAACATGAGCCACCACGAACGATGACGCGCGCCGACGAGCGCGAACGGTATCACCGTCGGCTTGATCACGACCAACGCGGCCGGCCAGTGATAGCGCATCCCCAGGGCCATGGCAGCGGTGAGCCAGATGACCGGGTTCCCGAACAGGAACTTCGCAGGCGTGACCGGCCAGGCGACGCAGAGTGCGATCAGGAGCCACGCCCGCGGCGTCGGTCGGCAGCGCACCACGCTCGACGCGATCACCACCAACGGGATCAGGGACCAGAGGGCCGGCCCGAGAAGTCGGAACGGCACCAACAGGTAGATGAGCACGGGCGGATAGAGGACATCTCCCAGCTCGATCGGATACGGGCCGTGGAGTTGGCGTGCTCGATACCACTCGCCCGTCGTCCACCAGCGGGCGAGTGCGTCCATGCAGATCTGGAAGTCGACCGCGAATGACCGAGCGAACCACTCCGGCTGGGTCACGATGGCCATGGCCCAACCCAGCGCCGTCACGGCAAGAAGGGCGACGACGACGGCTACGAGGGCGACTCGACCACGCTCCGACGGCTCGGCGAAGGCCCGGACCACGATAGCGGGAGTGGTCACAGCAGGTCCGCTAGCCGACCGGCGCCGCGACGATCGGACAACCGCCGGGTCGATGCTCTCCGTCTCGCTGCCTTCATCGATCCGATGAACCGATCACAGGCGGCCGGCCTCCAGCTCGGTGCGGATCCAGGGCACGACCTCGTCGAGCATGGCGTCGAGCGTGGTCGTTGCCTCGAAGCCCAGGACCTCGCGGGCCTTGCGGACATCGGGGACCCGGAGCTGCACGTCGTGCTCGAACGGCGGGTCGGAGACGTAGGCGAACGGCCGGCCGTCCGTGTGGATCCGGGTCCAGATCGCCTCGGCGAGCTCGAGGACCGTCGTGGAGGCGGCGGTCGAGAGGTTGAAGTCCTCGCCCAGCGCCGCGGGCGATTCCATCGCGCAGCGGATGCCGTGAGCGAGGTCGCCGCCGTAGGTGTAATGGCGGACCTGCGAGCCGTCGCCGAGGATGTGCAGCGGGTCCTGGCCCTTGAGCACCTTGAGCACGAGGTCCGGGACGACGTGCGAGAGCGCGAGCTTGACGTTGCCGGACATGACGTCCGTGTCGCGCAGGGCCCGGCGCTCGCCGATGCCGACGCAGTTGAAGGGCCGGACGATCGTGTACGGGAGCTGGTACTGCTCCCAGGCGCCCTTGGCGAAGTACTCCGAGGCGAGCTTCTGGAAGCCGTAGGTGGAGACCGGCGGCGGCGAGGTCTCCTCGGCGCCCTCCGGGGTCGGGAAGACGGTCGCGGACTCGTAGACCATCGAGGACGAGACCACGATGATCCGCTCGAGATGGCCGTCGCGATGGGCCGCGATCGCGGCGTCGAACGTCGCCGCGAGGATCCGCTCGTTCTCGGCGAGCAGGTCGTAGGCGAACTCGTGGAAGTAGCTGATCCCGCCGATCATGGCCGCGGCCGCGACCACCTGGTCGCAGTCGGCGGCGAGCTCGCGCATCAGGGCGGTGTCCTTGGCGTCGCCCTCGACGAAGCGGTAGCGCGGATGGTCGTCGTAGGACTTGGCCAGCCGGCCGTACTTGCTGAAGTCGTCGAGGCCGATGACGTCGTGGCCGGCCTCGAGCAGCTCGGGGACGAGATAGCCGTTGATGAACCCGGCGGCGCCGGTGACGAGGATGCGCACTAGAGGCGGATCCCCTCGCCCATGGCGCCCCAGACGTCGACGACGTCCTTGCCGCCGACCGCCAGGCTCCGATAGGCCTTGTGCGGCGCGCCGAGGATCAGCACGTCGCTCTCCTTGAGGACGCACTCGAGGGTGACCAGCCGGTCGTCCTGGACGTAGGGGTCGGTCGCGAGGACCCGCGCGCCGGACCACGACAGCAGCTTGCGCAGCTTGTAGCTCAGCGAGGCGCGGGTGTCGTCCGACTCGCTCTTGAACGCCATCCCGAGGATGCCGACGGTCTTGCCGGACAGCCCGCCGTAGCGGCGCTCGAGCGCCGAGACGATGTACGCGGGCAGGCCCTCGTTGACCTGCATCGCGGCCTGCCCCAGCGGGAAGTGGTCCGCAGTGAACGCGGCGAGCTGCATCGTGTCCTTGAACAGGCACGGGCCGGCGGCGAAGCCTGGGCCGGGCAGGTCCGCGGCTCGCGGGTAGTCCTCGCGGATCGCGTGCAGCACGTTCGTGTAGTCGATGCCGGCCTGGTCCGCGATCATCAGGAACTGGTTGGCGACCGCGAACTTCATGTACCGCCAGGTGTTCGTGAAGAGCTTGGCCAGCTCGGCCTCCTTGGTGGAGGTCCGGATGGTCTTCGCGGCGAGCCGGCCGAAGAGCGCGGCGGCGCGGGTCGCGGCAGCGTTCGAGTCCGCGCCGATGATCTGCGGCAGCGAGCTCAGCTCCTCGAGGGCATGGCCCTCGGCGATCCGCTCCGGGCAGAACGCGACGTCGACCTTGCAGCCGCGATCGATGAGGTGCTGGGTCACGTACCCGGTCGTGCCGGGATAGACCGTGCTGCGCAGCACGACCAGCGCGCCCTCGCGCAGATGCGGGGCGATCTGGTCGACGGCCTTCTCGAAGATCGTCATCGACGGGCCGAGGAACTCGTCCACGGGCGTGCCGATCACCACGATGAGCTGCATCGTCCGCTCGATCATCGTGCCGTCCGAGCCGAACTGCAGACGCCCGCTGGCGAGGACCTCGCGAAGCAGCGTCGTCGGCGCCGGTCTCCATGAACGGCATCTCGCCCGCGGCGATGCGGTCGAGCGTCGCCTGGTTCGTGTCGTAGATCCCGACGGTCAGCCCGACGTTCGCGAGGGCGAGGCTCAGCGGCAGGCCGACATGGCCTCCGCCGCCGAGGACGACGACATCGAGGTCGGCGGGTCGATCGGTCATGCGGGCGATGCTAGCAGCCCGGTGCGGCGTGGCACCGGCACCCGAAAGTCCTAATCGGCTCGTCCGGTGGATGGACTCGCGTCACCGGTCGGGACGGATGCCGGCGGCTGCGACGGCCCGATCGGCTGTGTTCCGCGGAGGCGGCGGACGAGCTCGATGACGATGAGGGCGGCCACGGACGCGGCGGGGACCCATGCGATCAGGAAGGCGAAGGAGAAGCCGATGGCCAGGATGGCGCTGGTGCTGGCGATCGGCAGGACCAGGGCGCCGTAGTGTGGCTGGGTGTTCGGCCAGAGGACCGGCACCGCGAGGTAGCCGGCACGGCGTGCGCCGAGCAGCGGCAGTCCGATGGCGAACGCGAGCCATGGGAGCGGGGACGGCCACGCGGACCCGGACATGTTCTGCGTCGACAGGGTGTGCGTGACGACCGGCCAGTCGGCGATGAACATCGCCCACGGCACGATCGGGATCGTCGCCGCGATGAGCAGGCCGGCCACCACGACCGACCGCCACCGCCGTTCACCGAGCATCGGCACGACGGCATAGATCTTGAGGAACGGGGCGAGCGCCGACACTCGTCCCGCGAGGAGGATCAGGGCGGCCATCGCCGCGATGTCGAGGCTACCGACGAGGACGCCGTCGAGGATCGGGGTCCACAGGATCCACCACGCCGGCAGGCCGAGGGTCCGGATGGCAAGGAACGCGAGGACGGCGGAGAGCACGACCATGATCAAGCCCGCCGCGACCGAGGGCAGGAGCGTCAGCGGAGCGGTCACCAGCAGCGTCGGCGGCGGGGCCCCGTAGTGCAGGCCGAACTCGTACGTCGCCGTCCACGGGTCGCCGCCCGCGAGCCAGACGCGGCTCGCGTCGGTGTAGAGCCGCCCGTCGAACCCGATGTGATACGGGTAGACGAAGTCCCGGAGCAGGCGCAACGACCCGGTGACGGCGATCGCCGTGAGCACGGCGAGCCGGGTGTACCCCTTCACGCGACCGGCCCCATCCAGGACGCGGCGGCGCGGCGGTCGATCACGACGATGCGGCGAGCGGCGTCGACCGCCGCAGGACCGTGCCGTCACCGTCGGTGTAGAGCGTGCTCCAGCCGGCCGCCGCCAGCCGCGCGACGAACGCGTCCTCGGTGGCACCCGCCGCGACCACGACCGTCACCTTCCAGTCGTCGAGCTGCTGTTCCCAGCCGTCGCCGCCGGCGATGACCCGCTCGTACGCGTCCCAGACCTCGACCGGGAACAGCTCGATCCGCGAGTCGATCGCGACCGGCGTCTCCGGCAGCTCGAAGATGAACCACGAGCCCCACGGCTGGGGGTTGAAGAGCCGGTCGCCCGGCTGCAGGGTCCCGCGCAAGGCCGCGGTGATCCCCGGTGGTGCGTTGCCGACGACCCCGACCGGTGCGCCGAGACCGGGATCGATCGGCCGCCACAGCGGCAGGAGCACGACCCCTGCGACCACCATGACGCCGACGACGACCACGTTCATGCGCCGGATCAGCGGCGGGTCGACGCGCTCCGACGTCGCGGCCGCGGTGACGAGCGTCCCGGCGATCGCGGTCACCGCGCCGAGCGGCCACCACGCGACGCCTCGGATCGCGAAGGCCCCGATGAGGAAGAAGACCCCGAGCCAGGCGAGCGTCGGCCAGGACGTGGTCCGGCCGCGGCGCGCGATCAGGACGACGATCGCCCCGGCGCTCGCAAAGAACAGCATCCCGGGGACGGTCCGCAGGGTCGTCGCCTGCCATTCGGTGATCCGCTGTGTCACCTGCGGGTTGGTCGACAGGCCGACGGCGTACGCCCAGACCGCCGGTCCGAACGGGGTGAGGCAGGCCGCGAGCGCGCTGACGATGCCGACCGCGAGCGTCCGCCGCGCGCCCGGGTCGCGGTCGTGGAGGTCCTCCAGCCAGGCGAGCCCGAGGACCAGCGGCCCAAGGAAGAAGCTGCCGTGGATGTTCGCCCAGACCGCGACGATGAGCGGCACCGCCCAGAGGACGCGCGGGTGGCTTCGCCGTTCGACGACCAGCAGGAGGACGACCGCGAACAGCGCCATCCCGAGGAGCTGCGGCCGGAGCGCGAGCGCCACGGCCGAGACGAGGAAGGCGGCGAGGGTCAGGAGGGCGGCGGTGCGCGGGTCGAGCCCACGCCGGCGGCCGATGACGAAGAGGCAGCCGAACACGACGCCGACGAGCGCGGCGCGCAGGACCGCCAGGCCGGTCCAGCCGGCGAGGCGATAGGCGAGCTCAAGGACGACCTGGGCGCCCCACTGCTGGTCGGTCCACGGCGCGCCGGCCGCCGTGAAGGTCCACTCGTCGACGCGCGGGATCGCCCCGGTCGCCGAGGATCCCCTCGCCGGCGCGCAGGTGGTACGTCAGGTCGACGGACGAGAGGTTCGCGATGAGCGCGGCCAGGACCGGGAGCGCGATGGCCAGGAAGGCCCAGAGTCGGTTGAGGCTCACCGGCGGATGCTACGTGCCCCCGGTGCGCCCTCGCACCGGCACGAAGGTCCTAGCCGGCGGCGGCCACCTCGGAGGGGCGCACGACCCGGGCGCCCTCGTCGTAGATCGCCTCGACGGCGCGGACCATCAGCTCGATGCAGAACCGGTCGTGGACCAGGTCGTGGCCGGCCCGGCGCGAGCGTGTCGGCGAGCGGGTGGTCCGTCAGGAGGCGGATGATCGCGGCGGCCAGCGCCTCCGGATCGTGCGGCGGGACCAGGAGCCCGGTCTTGCCGTCCTGGATCATCTCGGGGATCCCGCCGACGTCCGACGCGACGACCGGCCGCGACAGCGCCATGGCCTCGAGGATCGTCAGGCCCTGGGCCTCGCGGTAGGACGGGAGCACGGCCACGTCGAGCGCCGCGGTCACGGCCGGGACGTCGTCGCGCCGGCCGGTGAAGACCACCCGGTGGGCGATCCGCAGCTCCCGGGCCTGCGCCTCGAGCGCGTCGCGGCGGCTGCCCTCGCCGACGACCAGCAGGTAGGTGTCAGGGACCGCCCGGAGCACGATCGGCCACGCGTCGAAGAGGGTCGGGTGGCCCTTCTCGGGCTCGAGCCGGGCGACGACGCCGACGATCTGCGAGCCGGGCTCCATCCCGTACTCGTCCGGCAGCGTGCAGCACGGCTCCTGGTGGTCGTAGCGCTGGAGGTCGACGCCGTTGTAGATCAGGTCGACCGGGATCACGTCCCGGCCCTCGTGGTGGAGCTTGCGCTCGATCGAGCGCGAGACCGCGATGAGCCGGTCCATGTGCGGCGTCAGGCCGGCGAGCAGCGCCTGGTCGTCGCTCGGAGCGGACCCGGCTCGAGTGGACGGTCGAGACGATGTACGGCCGGCGGTGGCCGATGTCGCCAAGGGCCATGACGGCCCGGGTCCCGACCGTGTCGGCCCGATACATGTGGGTGTGGAGGACGTCGGCGCGGACCTCGGCGAGGTGCGCCGCCAGCGCGCCGACCGCGATCGCGTCGTCGACCTCGTCGATCACGAGCACCGGGATGCCCGCCCGCTGGAGCTTGCGGACGGCGCTCCCCGCCGACAGCGCGACGACCGAGACGTCGTAGCGCGACTGGTCGATCCGGGTGACCAGCGAGGACAGGTGCTCCTGGGCGCCGCCGTTGGAGCCGGTCGCGAGCAGCTCGACGACCCGGACGCGGCCGCCGGTCACGGGCTGGCGGATCGACCGGCTCGAAGCAGGGCTCGAAGGGCAGCGGGGCGCCCATCAGGCGGCCCGCCGGCGGACGAGGAGGCGCTGGATCGGCTCGTCGACCGCGCCCCACTCGTACTTGTAGGGCTCGTCGCCGCGGAGGAAGTCGAGGCGGCGCTTGCCGTCGGCGATCGCCCGCTGGACGTAGGCATGGACCATCACGACGCCGGGTGAGAGCTCGCGGGCGTCGGGGTCGACGCCGGCGTTGTAGTAGAGGTAGCCGTCGTGCGGTCTCGAGATGGATCCCGGCGGCGATCCGCCGCCCGCCGACGCGTGAGGAAGGTGAGGCGGACCGGGCCGTCGGCGCCGGCCAGCTCGAACAGCCGCCGGATGAAGACCCGGCTCTGGTCGCCGCCCGGCGGTCGGCGGAAAGAGGCCGGCGGCGCCCCAGCGCCGCTGGTGGAGGTCGATGAACGCATCGAGGTCGCCGAGCGGGTCGGTCGAGTCGTCGAGGCGGATCTCGCCGACGGCCTCGGCCCGACGGACCTTGCGCCGGATCTCGTGGCGCTCCTTCTTGCCGAGCATGGCGAGATAGCCGTCGAGGTCGATGCCCGTCCGGCAGCGTCACGACCGGGCAGACGTCCTCGCGCTCGACGTTGAGGGTCCAGCCCTCGCGGATCTCCCGGGCACCGAACGCGCTCGCAAGGGCGTCGGCGGTCGGGTCGCCGCAGCGCAGGCGCCGCAGGTCGACGACGTCCCAGTCCGGGCCGTCGGCCTCGGCGAGGTGCGGCGGCGACGGCGTCAGCCGACGTCCGCGAGGTCCGCCGGCGCCGCCAGGATCGTCGCGTAGTCGGCGTGGTACGAGGCGCCGAAGAAGATCGCCGTGGCGTCGGGCGGCGACCTTCGTCAGGTCGGTATCGGTGTCGCCGCGCAGACGGGTCCGGGTGTCCGCGTCGCTCGACTCGACCTCGTGGCGGTGCATGAGCGGCACGATCGCGACCGGTGACGCGGTGCCGTCGGCGGGCGAATCGGCCGCGACGATGGCCAGGGTCTCGTCGTAGGCGTTGGCGCCGTAGCCGTCCCACCACGCCCGCTGGAAGGCCCAGCCGGAGAACGGCGTGGCCCACGGGTTCGCGGCGGCGAGGGCGTCCCACGTCACAGGCGCGAAGGTCTCGAACGGGCGGCGCTCGGCCCGCAATCGAAGCCCGGCCGAGCGCATCGGGAGCGCGGTCGAGGTCGTCGCCGGCCGGACAGGCAGGCTCGACGTCGAGGGTGGTGGGGGTCACGCTCGAAACGATAGCACCGGATGCCGTTGGATGGTTGCGACCGCAACGGCGTCGGCGCCCGCGGTCGGAGCGTCAGGCGGCAGCGACGGGCGCCGGCGCGGCCTCCGTGTCGGCGGGCGGCGCCCGACGGGACCGCCAGACGATCTCGGCGGCCACCACGACCGCGCCGAGCGTCGTCGCGAACGGGACCGGCACGGCGACCACGAAGGCCGCCAGCAGCGTGGTCGCCGGCATCACCAGCGAGGTGTAGTACCACTGCGTGCTGGGCCAGAGGACGGGCACGACCCACCAGGCCGCGCGGCGGCGGCCCATGAGGACCAGCGCGACGACGGCGACCGGGATCAGCAGCGGGATGGCCAGCGCGCTCATCCCGCCATCCGACTGCTCCGCCAGCGAGGCCGCGATCGCCGGGAACTGGGCGATGTACGACGCCCAGGGCAGGATCGGGATCGTCACGAGCAGCACGATCCCCGTGGCCACGACCGCCTTCCACTCCCCGAGCAGCACCGGGATCGGGACGGCGTAGATCTTGACCAGCGCGGCCAGCGGCGCCAGCCCGGCGACGAGCAGCGGGATCAGCAGGACGTGCGGATTGCCGTTGTAGAGGCCGTCGATGAAGGGCGGGAACGCCAGCCACCAGAGCGGCATCCCAAGCCGCCGCAGCGCCCATGCCGTCCCGACGAACCCGAGCCCGATCATCGCGACGACCGCGACGGTCTCGGGCACGAGCGCGAACGGGAGCATCGCCAGCAGCGACGGCGGCGGGGCCGCGAACCGGATCGCCCCGGCGTAGACCGACCACGGATCTCCGCCGTGCAACCAGGTCAGCGTCGCGGTCCGGTAGAGCTTCGCGTCGAACCCCGGGGCCGCGGCCGTGATGACGGACAGGCGCATGGCACTGATGACGACGAACCAGCTCGCGAGGAGGACCTCGAGCGTCCGCGGCGGGAACGTCAGGCGGCGCATCGTCCCGGTATCGCGCTCGTCACTGGTTCGGCGTCCCGTTGGCCAGCCGGCGCAACAGGAAGTACTCGGGCCGCGGATGGTCGTCGGTGATCAGCGGCCCATCGCCGACGTACGCGGCCACCTGGTCGTCGTCGAGCCAGTGCTGCCGGTCGATCTCGGCGATCCAGGCATCGACCGAGTGGGCAGGCGAGTCGTAGGCCGACGAGATGTCCTCGAGGATCCCGGGCCGCGAGAGGACCTCGCGGATGGCGTCGGGCTCGAACGACATCGGCTCCTCGGACCCGAGCATGTACGCGCCGTAGCCCCCGGCGCCCTTGATGACGCTCACGTGCGGGTAGACCGCGGCGAAGGTCCGGATGTGCTCCTTGAACTCGGACTCGGGGGCGCCGTACGGGACCCACTGCATCATGATCCCGCCCGGGGTCAGGTGGGCCTTGCCCGCCTGGTAGTACTCGTACGACGAGATCACCGACGCGCCGGAGCTTTCGATCGGTGGCGGCGGGTCGGTGACGATGATGTCGAAGTGGTCCGTCGAGAGCTCGAGGTGGTTGCGCCCGTCGGTCACGATCACCCGGCCGTTGGGGTCGGCGAGGACCTGGGCCGCGTCGTCGTAGTACCAGCCGAACATGTCGGGCACGGACGGCACGAGCTCCACGACGTCGGTGCGGAGCCCCGCGATCAGCGCCGCGCGGAACGCCGTCCCCATCCCGAAGGCGACCACCAGCGCCCGCGTCGAATCCGGGCGGGCGATGAGCGGCAGGATCGGCATCAGCTTGGCGTCGACGGTGAGCAGCGTCATGGACGTCCCGGCGACCCAGAGCTCGGGCGTCGCGCTGATCTGGCCCGCCTGGACCGACGCGATCTCGTCCTCGGTCGACGCGAAGAGCTGCCCGTGCTTCGAGGCGATGAAGGCCTCGTTCGGCTGGGCCACCAGCGCCGGGTTCAGGGCCAGCGTCCCGACCAGGACCACCACCATCGCCCCGACGGCGATGGCCGGCAGCGCCCGCGGCCGGGCGATGGCGGCGAGGACCAGGCCGAGCGCGAGGTTGCTGATGGCCAGGACCACGATGATCGCCGGCGAGCCGATCGTCGGCATCAGGACGAACGGCACGAGCAGGCTCCCGACGATCGCGCCGGTCGTGTTCACGGCGAGCAGCGAGCCGGATTCGCCGCCGGCGGTCCCGGCCTCGTCGCGGAGCAGGATGGACGCCGTCGGGAAGGCGATCCCCAGCACGATCGTCACGGGCAGCACGACGAGCACCGCCGAGCCGAACAGGGCCTTCAGGGTCTGGATCGGCTTCCCGGGATCGAGCGTCTCGGGCTTGCCGATGACGAGCACCAGGCCGAGCAGCACCAGGCCGGCGACCACCACCTGGCTCAGCGCCAGCAGCCGCAGCGGGTCCCCGAGCCGCGAGCGGATCGCCCCGAAGATCAGGGCGCCGATGGCGATCCCGGTGAGGAAGGTCGCCAGGATCACGGTGAAGACGTACGTGGTGTTGCCGGTCCCGGACGCCAGGAGCCGCGTCCACGTGACCTGGTAGGCGAGCGACGTGAGGCCCGAGATGAAGGCGATCGTCAGCGCGAGCCTGGGCCGCGGCACGAGCCCGGCCCGGACGAGCCGCGCCCGATGCTCCGACTGCCGGGTCTCCGCTACCGGTGCGGGCGTGCCGTCCCCCGGTGCGGACCCCTCGCCACGGCCGTCGCGCGAGAGCCAGAGGGCGGTGACGCCGGCGACGGCCGAGCAGGCGGCCCCCACGGCGAGCGCCCCGGACAGCCCGAGGAGCTCGATGAGGACCATGCCGGCCGCCAGCGTCCCGACGATCGCCCCGATGGTGTTGGCCGCGTACAGCCGGCCGAACGCCCGGCTCAGCGCGCTGGTCCGGGTGAGATAGCGGGTCAGGCTCGGGAAGGTCGCCCCCATGAGGACGGTGGCGGGTGCCAGCGCGGCCACGGCCAGGACCAGACGGACGGTCGCCAGGAGCGCCGGCGAGCCCTCGAGCGAGGGGTAGATGCCGCGATAGACCTCGCGGATGAGGCCGAACGAGATCGGCGTCACCAGCACGACCACGACGAGGACGCATTCGAGGATGCCGTACAGGCGCAGCGGCGAGCGGACCCGGTCGGCGATGCGCCCGCCGACCGCCGCGCCGATCGCCATCCCGCCGAAGAACCCGGTCAGGATCGCGGAGACGGCCTGGGTCGTATTGCCGAAGACCAGGACGAGCTGGCGCGACCAGACGATCTCGTACATGAGCCCGGCCGCGCCCGACAGGACGAAGACCGCGAGGATCGCGGCGACGGGCGCGGCCGGGCGGGCCGGGGTGGCGGTCGTGGCGGTCACAGGTTGTGGTACGCCCAATAGACGCCCGTCAGCTCGACGATGACGCCGAAGATGATCAGCACGCGCCAGACCGGTCCGATGCGCCCCATCCGGGCCGCCGCCAGCCCGCACAGCGCGATGACGAACGGCGTCGAGTCAAGGAAGTAGCGGTAGCCGAACTGGAGCCATCCACCCCCGTAGTAGAGCAGAGTCGGGATGAGCACGGCGACGGCTGCGCCGAGGAGCAGCAGGGTCCGGGACGACCGCCAGTCGGCGCGGATGGCCAGCAGGAACCCGGGCGTCGTCACGAAGACCGACATCCCCAGCCCGTCCGGCTGGAAGAACGGGAAGTCGCGGATGGGCCGCGGCAGGTCGAGGAGGAAGTACTGCAGGTTCATCGCGACATGGGACAGCGAGAAGAGGCCCTGCTGGCGGAGCTCGTCGAGGAACGGCGGCAGCGTGGCCAGGGCGTAGCCGGATTCGAGGGGATCGCCGAAACGGACGAGGTTGTAGGCAAAGAACCCGACGATCGAGGGGAGCACGCCGAGGGCCAGCAGGACCCAGGCGCGCCACGGGATCGTGCGTCTGGGTGCGTCGCCGCGGTCCAGCCAAGGCAGGAGGAGCAGCGCGTAGAACGGGATCGCGAACGCCACGGGCGCCCGGGTCAGGAACGCGGCGCCCGCCAGCAGCCCGATCAGGAGCGCCCGCCGGCGGCCCCACAGCTCGATCAGGCAGCCCAGCGTCAGGACCGTGGCGATGAGGTGGCCCGTGTGCCAGACGCCGCCGCGGGTGGTGACCCACAGGATCTGCGTCGAGAACCCGAACAGCAGGATCAGCCAGCCGCGGTCGACCAGGCGGCGGACGCCGAGCCGGCCGACCAGCCACCAGCACAGGCCCACGGACGCGGCGGCCAGGGCCGCGTTGATGCCGGGCTCCCAGACGTCGGCGCTCTGTGGCCCGATGAGGGCGACGAGGGGCAGCAGGGCGATCGCCGGGAACGGCGCGAACGGCACGAAGAACCGGTCGCCGACCACGATCACGTCGTACGGGACCCGGCGCGAAGTCCAGCCACGACCGGCCGTGGAGGAACGCGTCGGCGAGGTAGAAGAAGTCGCCCCGGCCGGCATCGAAGCCGCGGTCGGCGAGCCAGTAGGCGACGAACGATACGGCCACGACCAGCAGGCCGACCGAGGTCGCCCGGCTCGGCCGGGTCACGCGCCGACCTCGCTCGTCCGCGCCCGGATCCCGACGACCAGGACCGCCAGCAGCGTCGCCCAGAACACGATCGGGTAGGCGACGACCGGCGTGATCGCGATGAGCGGCGTGGCGGTCACGAGCGGGATGGCCAGCGCCCACCAGCGGCCTGCGGCCAGCAGGTAGGCGACCGGCAGGAGCAGCAGCATCGCGTAGTGGTTCCACAGGACGGGCGACAGGAGCTGGCTCGCCACGACCGTCACGAGGTAGCTCGCCTCCGCGGTCGCCCGACGCGCGGCCACGACGACCGCGGCGAGCGCGAGCACGTCGCTGACGACCTGGATCGCCATCGACGCCCCGGTCGGGAGCCCGGCCTGATAGGCCACGGCGCCAGGCGTCACGTTGTTGGGGGTCGTGATCGAATCGGCGATCGTGCGCAGGACGACCACGAAGTCCGACCAGGTGGACGGCCCGGCGAGCAGCGTGGCGGCCAGCGCGAGGACCGCGAGGGTGGCGACGCCGATCCCCACCGCGCGCCACCGGCCGGTGAGCGCCGGCCCAGACGAAGACGAGGCCCGGCTGGAGCTTCGCCGCGGTGCCGATCGCGGCACTGGCGCCCAGGCGGACCGGGTCGTCCAGCCAGCGCCAGCCGATGGCGAAGGTCAGGAACAGCAACGGGCCGATCTGGCCGAGCTTGACCGCGTAGACGAACGGCCACGACAGGCCCGCGAGCAGCACGATCCACCAGCGCACCGTGCGCGACACCGGGAGGACGAGGACGCCGACCGCGAACGCGGCGAGCATCAGCGCGGTCCACGCCAGGACGGCCGTCGTCTCGGTCACGAGGGCGAGCGGCAGGACGAGGAGGATCGCGGTCGGCGGGTAGAGGTACAGCCCGAACGGCCCGATCGCCGCGAAGTCGGTCACGTAGAGCGGGGCGCCGTCGAGGAGCCGGCGCGCCGCCTGGTAGTACGCCCGGAAGTCGAAGCCGAGCGTGTCGCCGGCGACCGCGAGGGTCGCCCCGACGCCGACGACGAAGACGACGATGGCGACGATGGGGAGGGCCGCGCGGCCGAGTCGGCCGGGGCTCGTGGAGGTGATCGTCCCGGTCATGCGGACCGGCCGGCGCCTCGACCGCTCCGCCGGTGGATGAGCGGGATCCGGAAGAGATCCCAGGCGACCCGGACGGCCAGGCCCGGCCGGGCGCGCATGCGCGAGCCACGCCGGTCGTCCCAGCGGATCGGGACGATCGCCATCGAATACCCGCGATGGCGGACCAGGAAGATGAGCTCCACGTCGAAGACGATGCTGGTGATGCGCTGCCGCGCGAAGAGGTCGTGGGCGGCCGCCCGCGTGAAGCCCTTGAACCCGCACTGGGTGTCCTGGACCGGACCGACCACCCAGACCGAGGCCAGCAGGTGGAAGGCCTTGCCGAGCAGCCGGCGATACACGGGCTGGGTCGCGCGCATGTCGCGGCCGTCGGGCTGGATCCGCGATCCCAGGGCGACGTCGTGGTCCTGCAGCGCAGTCACCATCAGCGGCAGCTGGTCCGGCGGCGTCGCCATGTCCGCGTCGGCGAAGACGATCAGGTCCGAGGTCGCCGCCAGCATCCCACTGCGGACGGCCGCCCCTTTGCCGCCGTGCGGCACGGACAGGAGCCGCAGCCGGGGCGTCGCGTCGTCGGGCACCTGGGCTTCCGGCCGTGCCGCCACGAGCGCGGCCGTGGCATCGGTGCTGCCGTCGTCCACGACCAGGACCTCGATCCGTCCGGGCAGGCCGGCCGCGCCCGGAGCGCCATCCCGCGCGCGCTCGCCACCGCGTCGCAGGTAGCCGAACAGCTCGTCGAGGGCCGGGCCGATGCGCGCCTCCTCGTCGAAGGCCGGCAGGACGATGGTCAGGCTGGCGGGCAGGGACATCGGCGGAAGTCTACGGGACGAGTCGCCGCTCGATGGTCCTGCTAGGGTGTCGCCCGACACCGGCAACCACGGAGGCGGGATGGACGCATCGCCGGAGGGCTCGACGCGCCGCCGCATCGCGCTGACGCTGACGGCGCTGGGACTCGGCGTCTTCGCGATCTACGCCGGGCTCTGGCTGGCGCTGATCGTCGGCGGTCACACGGACCAGGCCGACTACACCGCGTTCTATACCGGCTGGACGATCGTCGCCGACGGGAACGGGGCTCACCTCTACGACATCGACACCCAGACCGCGGCCCAGCAGGCCATCCTCGGCGGGCGCAGCTTCGAGGCCGGCCTCAATCCGTTCAACAACCCGCCGCACCTCGTCGTGCCATTCGTGCCCCTGGCGGCCCTCCCGCTCGACGTCAGCTATCTCGCCTGGGGCGCCATCCAGATCGGGCTGCTCGCCTGGCTCGTCTGGCGGCTGTGGTCCGCGGTGGCGGCGGACTGGTCGCGCGACGAGCGGCGGGTGCTCATCGCGGTCTCGCTCGCGGCCTCGCCGCTCCTGATCACCTTCCTCCAGGGCGCCTTCTCGCTGGTCGCGTGCGTCGCGGTCCTCGAGGGCTACCTCGCCCTGCGGGCATCGCGCGACGGCCGGGCCGGTGCCTGGCTCGTCCTCGCGACGATCAAGCCGCAGGCCGTGGCGGGCCTCGGGGTGATGCTGCTCGTCGGCCGTCGCTGGCGGGCGATCGGGGCGGGCGTGGCGGTGGCCGCGGTGCTGGCGATCGTCGCGACGGTCGTCCTGGGGCCGTCGATCTGGGCCGACTACCTGCGGTTCCTCTCGCGCTACGTGTCGACCTTCGACGAGCTGAGCGTCCGGCCTTCGGTCATGTGGAACATCCGCGGCACGCTCACGCTCCTGATCGGACCCGATCGGGCAGCCGAGCAGGCGGGCCTGATCAACGGCCTCGGGTTCGTCGGCCAGGTGCTCGGGCTGGCTGCGGTCGCCTGGCTGTGGCGCGGTCGGTGGTCGCCGACGACCCCCGACTTCGACCTCCGGTTCGCGCTGACGATCGTCCTCGGGCTCCTCACCAGCGCGCACCTCAACCCGCACGACGACCTGCTGCTCGTGCCGGCCGGCGCGATCGCCTATCGCGCCCTCCGCGGGATGCCGGGTGCCTCGCGGGCCGGCCTCATCCTGGCCGTCGCGCCCTTCGTGATCCTCGTCACCAACGGCATCAGCGCCAACGCGGTGGATGGCCCGCCGATCCGGGTCCCCGTCCTCCTCATGGCGGCGTTCGCGATCTGGCTGGCCGTCGCGCTGTCGCGCGGGATGCCGCAGTCGCCGGACGCGGTCCCGTCGGGCATGCAGCCCGGCCCACAGGCCTCATAGACGCCGGCCGGCGGCGGTCCTAGGCGGCGCTCGGGTCGGCGGGGATCGCCGAGATCGACATCGGTGGCGAGTCGTCGGTCCACGACCGGCGGGCGAGCGGGAGGCACGCGGCGCAGATCGCGAAGCCGCTGACCCACAGCACCGGCAGGGCCAGCGTGGCCGCGAGGGGGACCGTCCAGCGCCGGTCGGTCAGGGCGCCCCAGACGACGATCGCGAGGGCGGCGGGCAGGCGGATCCACAAGGGCACGCCGATCTGGAACTGCGCCACCGATCCGCCTTCGGGGGTGCTCGTGAGGAAGGCGATCCACTCGGCCCAGAGGTTGCCAGTCGATGAGGAGGGAGACCGCGACGATCGCGCCCGTGACCCCGAGCGCGATGGCGAGCGCCCGCCACTCGCGCCGGACCGCGAACCAGACGAGGCCGAGCCCGGGCGTGACCTTGGTCAGGATGCACGAAGCCCCAGGTCCACGGATAGCGGAACCCGAGCACGATCGCGGCGGCGATCCACAGGTGGACGTTGCGCGTGGTAGAGCTCGAGCGCGACCGGCGGGAGCGCCAGCAGCCACAGGATGCGCACGCCGCGGCCGCCGAGCCAGACCAGGTTCCCGACGAGCAGGGCCAGCCAGATCCACAGGAACGAGGGCCACTCGAGCAGGCCGAACGGGTTGAAGAGCCGCGCGATGGGCGGCGAGTAGTTGAACGCCCCGAGCCCGCCGACCCCGGCCTTGTACGGGTCGGCGATGTCGACCGACCAGTACGCGAAGGCGTCGAAGCCGACGGTGCCCGACTTCGGGGCAACGATGACGAACAGGTAGACCAGGAAGAGGAGACCGGCGATCACCGCCCCATCACGCAGGGCGCGGGCCGCGGTCATCCGTCGAACGCGTCGGGCATCCATCGATCCTGTCAGGCCCGGCCGGTCATCGACACACGACCATCGTACCGTCGCGACCACGGTCGCGGCGTCGATACTTCCCGACGTGACATCGACCGCCGTCGCGCTCGGCCCGGGGACCCGGGCGACGACCATCGTCCGGTTCGCGCTCGCCGCGATGGCGGTGGCGGTCGCCCTCGTCACGGACCTGCGGGTCGTGACCACGTTCCCCATCGCGATCGACGCGACGATCCCGCTGACCGCCGCCCAGCGCTGGCTCGATGGTGGCGTGGTCTACGTCGCCGACGGGTTCACCAACCCCGACGTGCTGCCGCCGTTCCTCTATCCGCCGTTCGTGCTGCCCTTCGTGGCCCCGCTGACCCTCCTGCCCGAGCAGCTGGTGCGTCTCGTGTGGTGGGGACTCGCCGTCGCGGTGGCCCTGCTGGTCTGTCGCCGGCTCGCCATCCCGTGGCGCTACGTCGCCATCGTCCTGGTGTGGGAGCCGATGCTCGGGAGCATCTGGGGCGCCAACGTCCAGCTCCTGCTGTTCGCGGCGTTCGTGGCGGCCTTCTGGCGGGCGCCCGCGGCACACGACCTCCACCCCGAGCCGCGCGACCTCGAGGTGCGCGGGTGCCGTGACGCCGCGCATCGGCTGGTACGCAGCGACCGTCGCCAGCGTGAAGGCCACCCAGATCCATGCCTGGCTGTCGATCGCGAGCCGCTCGCTCCGCGCGGCCCTCCTCGGCGCGGCGCCGTGGGTCGTCGTCGTGGCGGTGACGCTGCCGCTGGTCGGGATCGGCGCTGTGGTGGGACTGGCTCGCCCAGCTGGGCCGCGCCTCCGACCCCGCCTGGGACGCGATGGGCCCGTCGCTCCTGCGCTACCTCCCGGCGGCGGTCGTGGCGGTGCTGACCGTGGCGTCGCTGCTGGTGGCCCTGCGCCTCCGCGGCCCCGAGACGGGCATCTGGCTGGGCCTGCTGATGCTGCTGGTGACGCCGAACATGCACGACTTCAGCGGCCTCTTCCTCCTGCCCGCGATGCTGCGGATCCGGCTGGAGTTCGCGCTGCTGGCCGCGATGCTGACCTCGACCGCCACCGCCCAGGGCTGGTGGCTGGGGATCGCCATCGTCGTCGGGGCGATGCTCGCGGGCCGGCGCTGGCCGGCGGCATTCGAGCCCGCGCCGGCGTGACCGACGAGCGGCGGTTCTGGACGGATGCCGGTCGCGGGCCGGTGCCGCGGCGCGTCTGGTACGTGCTCGTCGCCGCGGCCTGGCTCGGCGCGCTGATCGGCTTCGACACGCTGCGCGTGCACGTGCAGCTCGACCCGCTCGGCCGATGTCCACGCCTACTACGACGCCGGGGCACGCCTGAACGCCGGCCTGCCGCTGTACGACCAGGTGGTCGGGACCAACGACGCCTCGTTCTACCGCTACCCGCCGCTGCTCGCGATCGCCTTCCGGCCGCTGGCCCTGCTGCCGTTCGAGACGGCGGCGCGGATCTGGGAGGCGCTGCTGATCGGCCTGTTCGTCCTCACGGTGATCCGCCTCGGCGTCCGCGACCGCTGGACGTGGCTGGTCCTCGGCTGGCTCGCGGCGCCCGATCGCGTGGAGCCTCGCGGTCGGCCAGGCCCAGGTCGCCGTGACCTTCCTGCTCGCCCTCGGCGCACCGTGGGCCGTGGCCCTCGCGACCAACCTGAAGGTGCTGCCGGCGCTGGTCGCGATCTTCTGGATCGGCCGGCGGGACTGGCGAGCCCTGCGGCCGGTTCGCGGCGGCCATGGCCGTGCTGGGTCTCGTGACGTTCGTCCTCGAGCCGGGCGGCACCCTCGCCTACCTGTCGTTCCTGCGCTTCGAGCAGGTCGGAGCCGTCCGCAACCTCTCGCCGTACCAGCTCTCCCCGGTCATCTGGCTGGTGCTCGTGGTGGCCCTCGCGGTGCTGGCGCTGCGGACGCTCGCGCGGGCGCTTCGGATGGCTTGCGGCGGTCACGCTCTCGGTCCTCGCCAGCCCTCGCCTGCTGATGTACATGCTCTCGACGCTGGCCGCCGGGAAGGCCGGTCCGCGGCCCGCCGGCGACCCCCGACCGGCCCCTTCGGATAGCCCCTAAGTACCGGTCTGGGGGCGACGGGGGCGGTGCTACGCTGCACCGGCCGTGCGTACACCCCTACTGCTGTACGGGCTCGCCCTCGCCGTCCGGGCGGTGCTCATCTGGCACTTCCCGGCACCGGCCTATCCCGATTCGTCCTACTACGTGGACGTGGCGCGATCGCTCCAGACGGGCGGCGGGTTCAACGTCGACTTCATCTGGATCTTCGCCGAGGTGGGCGGGAAGATCCCGGCGTACCCGACCCTGCCGATCCCCTCGAACGCCCACTGGATGCCGCTCGCGTCCATGGTCCAGGTCCCGTTCCTGGCCGTCTTCGGCAACGTCGCCTGGGCGTCGGCCGCCCCGTTCGCGCTCTTCGGCTCGCTGGCGGCCCCGCTGACCTGGGCGATCGCGCGCGACGCCGGGATCGCGCGCCATCGTGGCCGTCGGGTCGGGCGTCCTCGTCGCGATCCCGCTGCTGTCCGCGGTCTACCTCGTCCAGCCCGACAACTTCTCCCTCTACCAGCCGCTGGTGGCCGGGGCGCTATGGATGGGCGCGCGCGGCCTGCGCGGATCGCCGCGCTCGTTCGCCCTCGCCGGCCTCCTCGCCGGCCTGGCCACGTTGTCGCGCAACGACGGCCTGCTGGTCCTGGCCGCCCTCGGCCTCGCCGTCGCGTGGGACCGCTGGCGCGCCTGGCGATCGGCCGGGTCGCGCGTCCCGGCGATCCCGCTCTGGTCGGCAGCGGCGTGCGTCGGGCTGTTCGTGCTGGTGATGGGACCGTGGTGGATCCGGCAGCTGGCCGTGTTCGGCTCCATCTCGCCGTCCACCGCGTCCGGCAAGGTCCTGTTCATCCGGGACATCGGCGAATGGAACAGCATCACGACACCCGCGAACCTCGAGCACCTGCTCGGGATGGGGATCGGGCCACTGCTCGTGAGCCGCATCGGCGGGCTGGTCGCGGCGGTGATGATCTTCACGACGCTGGTCGCCGGGTTCGTCCTGGCGCCGTTCATGGTCGTCGGCGGCTGGCTGCGACGGCGCTCGGTGGACTTCGGACCGTTCTTCGCCTACACGGCCATCCTCTTCGGCTTCTCCGCCCTCGTCTCCGCGGTCCACGTCCCCGGCGGGACGTTCATCCACTCGGCCATCGCCCTCGCGCCGTACGCCTACATCCTCGCGCTCGAGGGCATCGTGGCCGGGGTCGTCTTGATCGCCCGGCGCCGGCCGTCGTGGGACACGGACCAGGCCTCGCGCATCTTCGTCGGCGCGGCCATCGGGTTCGCCCTCGTCCTGACCGTGACGGGCGCGCTGCTCGTGCACGCGAACTGGGCGAGCCGCCAGACGCGATTCGAGACCGTCGCGGCCGCCCTCCAGCAGGCCGGCGCCACCGCCACGGACCGCGTCATGTCCATCGACGCGTCCGGCACGAAGTACTGGACGGGGCATGGCGGCGTCGTCCTCGTCAACGACCCGCTCGACACGATCGAGGAGGTGGCCCGCGCCTACGACATCCGCTGGCTCGTCCTGGACCGGGATGACTCGGTCGCGGCCGTCGAGCCGATCCTCGATGGCCAGCGGCCGGCCTGGGTCGGAGCGCCCGTCATGACCCAGGGCGACCCGGTGCGGCTCGCCGTCTACCCGCTCGACCTGGCCGCCTCATGAGCCGCCGCGAAGGGATCCTCTCCGCGCTCCTGGTCTTCGCGGTGGCGTTCGTCGTCCGGGCCGTGTTCGCCTCGCAGATCGTGTTCCCGAAGCCCGAGGACACGGCCTACTACGTCGGCGTGGCGCGCAACCTGGTCCAGGGCCACGGGCTGGTCTCCGACGCCCTGTGGAGCTACGGGACGCCGCCACTGCAGTTCCCCCGCCCGGCCTTCGAGGTCTGGCTCCCGCTCCCGACGTTCCTCGCGGCCATCGCCATGGCGGTCGGCGGCGTGAGCTTCGCCGCGGCGCAGTGGTCGTCGGTGATCGTCGGCTCGCTGGTCCCGGTCCTCGCCTGGCGCCTGGCCGCGGACGTCGCGGAGGAGCGCGGCCTCCCGCACGGCCGGGCAAGCACGCTGGCCCTCGGCAGCGGCCTGACCGCCGCGGTCTACCTGCCGCTCATCCTGCACTCGGCGCTCCCCGACTCGACGATGCCGTTCGCGGTGCTCGCGCTCGGCGCGTGCCTGTTGATGACCCGGGTCGCCCGCGACCCGCGCGGCGCCCGGCTCGCCGACCCGCGGGTCGTCGGCCTCGGCGTCCTCATCGGCCTGGCCGCCCTCACCCGCAACGAGGCGGTGTGGATCGGCCTGGTCTGGGCCATCGTGGCGGCCGGGACCGGCGGCCTCGACCGCGTTGCCCGCGTGCGGCTCATCGGGGTGGCCGGCGTGGTGGCGCTCGTCGTCTTCGCCCCATGGGCCTGGCGTGACTGGACGGTGTTCGGAAGCCCCCTCCCCGGCCAGGCGGCGACCAACGCCCTGTCGGTGACCGGCTTCGACATCTTCGCGTGGAACGACCCGCCGACCCTCGCCCGGTATCTCGCGGTCGGGCCGGCCCGGCTCGTGGAGATGCGGGTCGAGGGCATCGCTCACAACCTGTTCTCGGTCCTGCTGCTGCCCGGCCTGCCGCTCTCGATCATCGGGTTCCTGGCGCTGCCATGGCAGGGCCGCGACACGGCCCTGCGGCCGGTCCTCCTGCTGTCGGTGATCACGTTCCTGTTCACGAGCCTGGTCTTCCCGGTCGCCACGACGTGGGGCACCTTCCTCCACGCGGCGGGACCGGCCCACGTCCTGCTGATCGTCTCGGCGCTGCTCGCCCTCGACGCCGGGATCGCCCGGCTCGGGCGCCCGGCTCGGCTGGACCCGGCCGGTCGCCTGGCTGGGGGCGCTGCTCGGGATCTTCGGGTCCGCCCTGTTCTCGGTCGTGCTGCTCCCCTCCTTCGGCGAGGGCTCACGCGCGACCGCGGCGCTCTATGAGGAGCTGGGCCGCCGGATGGCGATCGCCGGCCATCCGCTCGACGCGACGGCCGGCCCGGTCATCACGAACTTCCCGATCTGGCTTGCCGAGAGCCAGCGGATCCCGGCGCTGGCCCTGCCCGACGAGTCGCCCACGGATGTCCTCGACCTGGCCCACGACCCGGCCTTCCCGGGCACGCATCTCCTCGTCGTCGTGGGCGACAGTCACGGCCGCTGGCCGGCCGTGCTCGACACGGCGACCGAGGGCGCGGACTGCTTCCGCGAGATCGACCTCGGCGCCCCGGCGGCCGACCGGGTGGATCCGCTGGCCGACGTTCGAGCCTTCGAGGTCGTCTGTCCATGAGAGACGACCCGTATACTCCGAAGTCCATGGAGGCAGCACGCTCCGAGGCGCATGCCGGCGGTGACCGCTTCGACGGTCTCCAGAGAGCGGCGACCGCCGCGGTCGGCGAGGGGGCGGCCTCGCTGCGGCGCATCCGGGAGCGGTACCGGGAGGCGTACGACGAGAAGCTCGCGCGCTGGCAGACCCTTCGCGACGACCTGGAGCGGCTCGCGAGCGATCCGGACGGCGGCGCCTCCGGCACGGGCGATGGCGACGCCGAGGTGAGCGCCGACGCGCCGGTCGGTATCGACCAGGCCCGCACGCGGGCGCTGCAGCGCGATCTCGACCGGCTGGTCCTGGAGCTCGCCGACCACCAGGCCGAGCTGGCCCGGCTCGAGCTCGCGGAGCACACCCTCGAGCGGACCCGCCTCTTCATCGAGCGCGGCGACGAGACGCTGCTCTCGGAGCCCGACGGACCCGCCACGACCGAGGACATGGCGATGCGGATCGTCGAGTCCGAGGAGGCGGAGCGCTCGCGGCTCGCCCAGGAGGTCCACGACGGGCCGGCCCAGAGCCTGACCAACGCCATCTTCCAGGTCGAGTACATCGAGCGCGTGCTCGCCACCGACCCGCGCCTCGCCGCCACGGAGCTGCGCCACCTGCGCGTGCTGCTCCGCCGCGAGCTCGGCGACATGCGGCTGTTCATCAGCCAGCTCCGTCCGCCGCTCCTCGACGAGGTCGGCCTCGACGCGGCCATCGTCGACGCTGTCGAGCACGCGCGGACCGTCAGCGGCCTCACCATCACGACCTTCCTCGACGGCCCGGCCGACGGGCTCAGCGAGGCGGCCCGGACCGTGGTGCTGCGCGTGGCCCAGGAGGCGCTCCAGAATGTCCGCAAGCATGCCTCGGCGTCGAACGTGACGATCTCCACCTCGGTGGGCGTCGATGGGTTCGTCCTCGAGGTCCGCGACGACGGCCGCGGCTTCGACAGCGAGGCGGTCGCCGCCCAGGGCCGCCGCCACTTCGGCCTTCAATTCATGCGCGAGCGAGCCGAGCTGATCGGCGCTCGCTTGGACGTTCGATCGCGACCGGACGGCGGCACCGTCGTCCGGCTGACGATCCCCACAGACGGCGCGATGGGAGTAGAGGAGAGCACATGAGCGGAAACGACTACGGCGGCCCCGAGCGACGACGAGGCGGTCCCGATCGCCGGAACGTCGGCGAACGGACGCGGATCCTCATCGTCGACGACCACGCCCTCTTCCGGGTGGGGATCGCCAACATCCTGGGCCGCGAGCCGGACCTCGAGGTCGTCGGCGAGGCCGACGATTCCCGGAGCGCGGTCGATCGCGCGCTGGAGACGTCGCCCGACGTCGTGCTGATGGACCTCTCGCTGCCCGCACCCGGCGGCATCGAGACGACGCAGCGGATCAAGCGCGAGCTGCCGTCGACGGCCATCATCGTGCTCGCCGTCAGCGAGGACGAGGACGCGCTCTTCGACGCGATCAAGGCCGGCGCGGCCGCGTTCATCCTCAAGGACGTCGGCCCGGACGACCTCGTCACGATCATCCGTCGCGTCGTCGCCGGCGAGTACCTCATCAACGACAAGGTCTTCGCCAAGCCGGCCGTCGCCTCGCGCGTCCTCAAGGAGTTCCGCGAGCTGGCCGTCTACGGCCAGGACGCCGCGCCGATCTTCGCGCCGCTCTCCCCGCGCGAGGTCGAGATCCTCGACAACATCGCCCAGGGCATGACCAACAAGCAGGTCGCCTACGCGCTGTCGATCAGCGAGCAGACCGTGAAGAACCACATGAGCTCGATCCTGCGCAAGCTGTCCGTCAACGACCGGACCCAGGCCGTCGTGTACGCGATGCGCCAGGGCTGGATCCGGATGCCGGAGGACTGATCCATCGCGACCCTGGCGACGCCCGCACGCCCCGCTCGATGACCGACGCGCCCGCGACCACGCCGCCCACCGCCCCGGCGAGCCTCGAGGAGCTGTCCGCCCGGCTGGCGGAGGAGGTCGCGCGCCTCGACCGCGAGCTCGGCGAGATCGACCTGCTCGTCACCCAGGCCAAGGCGGAGGCGTCCCGCCACGAATCCCGCCGCAGCGGCGCGTCGCGACAAGCTGACCGCGCTGACGCAAGGACGCCCAGACGGACGAGGTCACCGAGCTGAGCGTCCAGCTCGTCACCCTCACCAAGCGCGCGGCCCTGATGGAGTCGCAGGTCGAGGTCCTCGAGGGCAAGCGCGGGGCCATGGCCCGCCACCGCGACACCATGGCTACCTAGCCGAGATGGCCGCGGCGTCGATCCGGCGGCCTCGGCGCCATCCTCGGCGCCGCGGGGCACCGGGTCCGCAGCCATGGCGGAGGGCGACGCGGCCGTCCCGCGGATGCTGCTCGACGCCCAGGAGGACCTGCGCCGCGAGATCGCCCGGGCGATGCACGACGGCCCCGCCCAGAGCCTCACGAACATCGTCCTCCAGGCCCAGATCGTGGAGCGCCTCGTCGGGCAAGGACCCGGCCCTCGCGCAGGTCGAGATCCGGCAGCTGGTCGGCATGGTCGCAGCAGACGCTCGAGGCCACCAAGACCTTCATCTTCGACGTCCGGCCGATGGTGCTCGACGACCTGGGGCTCGTGCCGACGCTCCGTCGCGCGGCCCGCGAGCGGGGCAAGCGGGCCGGCCTGACCGTCGATTTCGAGACCCTCGGGCAGCGACCGGCGGCTGCCGATGGAGATGGAGAGCGGGCTGTTCCGCATGCTCGACGAGGCCCTCGTCGCCTACCTCGAGCGGGCCCCCGACCAGGTGTCGCTGCAGCTCGACTGGAGCGAGGCCCTCGTGGCCAAGGTGCACGCGTCACGCACGCCGAAGGCCACATCGGACCGCGGTCGGAGGAGGAGGCCGCGGTCCCGAGCAGCGCCGACCTGCCGCCGGCCCTGGCCGCGATGGTCGAGGACCGCCGGGCGGCCGCCCGCGACGCGGTCGAGACCGCCCGGCGCGAATCGATCGTGACCCTCCCGCCGACGGCGTGGCGCGAGATCCAGGGTCGAGCCGCGACGATCGGCGTCACCGCCGAGCTGCTGTCCGAGGGGTCGGAGCTCCAGCTCGTCGGCCAGCTGCCGGCGGCCGCGGACGCCTGACGTGCGCGACCGCGCACGGGCCGGCCAGGGCCTCGTCGAGTACGGGCTGATCCTCGCCCTGACGACCGCTCTTCACGGTCGTCATCCTGGGCCTCTTCGGCGGGACCGTGGCCGACGTGCTGGCCGCGATCGGCGCCGCGATCGATGCGGCGGGTGGCGGCTGATCCACGCTCGGGGCGGCATGACGTCGAGTCCTGCCCGACCCGGACCATCGTGCTAATGCGTTCCGCAAGGCCCATCCATATATTGGCGCAGCCCTCGAACTGTCGGGGGTGAGTACTCATCCAGGAGGCAGCCACATGGCGCTCTTCACTTCGTTCCTCGCCTCGCTTCGTCGGGACGAGGAGGGCCAGGGTCTCGCGGAGTACGCGCTGATCCTCGCCCTCATCGCGATCGTCGCGATCGTCGCCCTCATCTTCCTGGGCGGCCAGGTCAGCACCATCCTGAGCACGGTCGGCGACTCGATCTAGTCGCTGTTCCGAACGGACAGATCAAGGGCCGCCGGACCTTTCGAGGCCCGGCGGCCCTTCGTTCTACTCGGGCGCCGGCGAAGCCCGATCTCCCGCTCGTTTGACAGCGTCGGGACCGGCCCGTACCGTGGCCCGTCCCGTGGCCATCGTCCACGGAGATTCGACGGAAAGGAGGTACCAACACTCATGTCCCAGCTCGATTGCTCTCATCTCGTCCTTCCGACGCGACGAAGGCCAGGGTCTCGCGGAGTACGCGCTGATCCTCGCCCTCATCGCGATCGTCGCGATCGTCGCCCTGATCTTCCTCGGCGGCCAGGTCAGCACCATCCTGAGCACGGTCGGCGACTCCATCTAGTCGACGCTTCACCGCGTTCGGAACCTCGCGTTTCGACAGGCCGCCGGCGCCCACCTGGGCCCGGCGGCCTGTGCACTTTCGGCATCGCTGGTGCCCCGACGCATCGCAGCACCACCAACGGGCCTATTGACACTCACAGGGGGCCCGACCTACCGTGGGCCTCACCGGTCGATCTACCACCGGCGCCTGTACATGTACGAGCCTCGAGGAAAGGAGGTGAACCACGATGACCGCGCTCACGCGCCTGGTCGCTCGCGTCCGAGCATGCATTCGATCACGACGACGGCCAGGGTCTCGCTGAATACGCTCTTATCCTTGCTCTTATCGCCATCGTCGCCATCGTTGCACTGCTCTTCATGGGCAGCCAGGTCAGCGACAAGCTCAGCGTCATCGGAAGCCACGCTGGATTCGGTCGACGCCGTAGTCCGGCGCCTACAACCGTTCCGATCAGAGCCCGTCGGACCTGGTCCGGCGGGCTCTCTTCTTGCCGCGCCGGACGCCGTGGACACGGATCCCGTCGGCCCGCCGACACCTCCGGACCGAACCTTGCAGGCAACCTTGCGTCGTGCGTGGAATCCTGCCGTTTCCTCCTAATGGTCCTAGCCCTTTGGTATAGTCGCGCCGCCTCGAGCCACTGCTACAGTGTTGCCACCTGTCACACCGCCTTCGGGGAGAATCCACTTTGAAGCGCTCTAATCGGCTGGTCCTGCTCGTCGGGGTCTTCCTCGCGATCGTGGCGTTCGTCGGGATCCTGTCTGCTCGTCCGCAATAACGGCGAGAGCGACGCCCGAAGCCACGCCACGACGGGCCCGGTCGTGGTTGCCATCGCGGACATCCCGCTGTCCGGGCAAGATCAAGGCCACGGACATCGAGAACCAGACGAAGGACCTGACCGCGATCCTGCCCGGGGCGTTCACGGACGTCTCGCAGGTCATCGGCCAGACCGCGCGTCAGCCCGTCGCCACCGGCGCCCAGGTCACCGCGGACACCCTCAGCGGCGGCACCCAGGGCTCGCTGCTCAACATCGAGACGCCGCCCGGGCATGCGCTCGATCGCGGTCCAGGTCGACCAGGTCACCGGCGTCGGCACGGTCATCAAGACCGGCGACTACGTGGACATGATCGTGGGCCTGAGCGGCGACAAGTTCCCGGTCATCACGGTCAACCCGGCCGATAGCTCGGTCACGGTCGTCAGCGGCCTCAACAGCACGAGCGTCAAGGTCCTGCTCCAGGGGATGCAGGTCCTGGGCACGCTGCTCCCGACCCCCGACACGACCGCCAACCCGCCGGCCGACAACGGCAGCGGCAGCGGCAGCGGCGCCGACCAGCCGGGCACCACCCTCAATGGCCAGCAGGAGATCGTCATCCTCGCGGTGACCGTCCAGCAGGCCGAGGTCATCAAGTTCGCCCAGGTGGATGGCTCCATCACCCTGGTCCTCCGCTCCCCGGACGACTTCATCGACCCGACGACCGGCGAGCCGATCACGCCGATCCCCGCCGAGACGTCGGGCGTCATCCTCAAGACCCTCGTCGACACGTACAACGTGCTGCCGCCGGAGGTCGTGGAGACCGTCACGCCGAAGTGACCCCGTAGCTCGACCGCGGCCACCCCGGCCGCGGTCGGACAGGCCCAGGCGCGACGGGCGCGACGACCCAACGGTCCCGCGCTCGTCGCGGTCCCGGCCCGACAGCACCAACGTACCCATCCAGGCTGACCTTCCAGACCAGAGCGAGATGGCCGACCAGATCCGCGTCCTCGTCGTCGACGACATCCCGGAGACCCGCGATCACCTCACGAAGCTGCTCAGCTTCGAGAGCGACATCGACGTGGTCGGAGCTGCCGCGTCCGGCCGAGAGGCGCTCGAGATGGCGACTCAAGCTCAACCCGGACGTCGTCCTCATGGACATCAACATGCCGGACATGGACGGCATCGCCGCCACGGAGCAGCTCTCGGCCACGGTGCCGTCGGCCGCGGTGGTGATGATGTCCGTCCAGGGCGAGGCCGACTACCTCCGCCGCTCGATGCTGGCGGGGGCCCGCGAGTTCCTCGTCAAGCCGTTCAGCAGCGACGAGCTGACCGCCTCGATCCGCCAGGTCCACGCCCGCGAGCGCGACAAGGCCAGCCGGATCGCCGCGACCACGCCGCTCGTCCGCCCGACCGCCAGCGCGGTCGCAGCGGCGAGCGGCGCCGAGGCGAGCTCGGCCAGGTCGTCGCCGTCTTCAGCCCCAAGGGCGGGGTCGGCCGCACGACCGTCGCGGTCAACCTGGCCGTCGCCGCCGCCACGGAGCTCGGCAAGAAGGTCGTCATCGTCGACGGCTCGTTCCAGTTCGGCGACGTCGGCGTGCTGCTCAACCTGAACCCGCGGAGCAAGTCGATCGCGGACCTCGTCCCCGAGCTGGAGGCCGGCGACCTCGACTCGCTCGACACCTTCGTCATCACGCACTCATCCGGTGTCCGGGTCCTGCTCGCCCCGCCGAGCCCCGAGATGGCCGAGCTGGTCACCCCGGCCGGCATCAAGCGGATCATCGAGGCGCTCCGCGTCGAGCACGACCTGGTCGTCGTCGACTGCACGGCGTTCTTCAACGACACCACCCTGGCCATCCTCGACGTGGCCGACATCATCCTGACCATGCTCAGCCTCGAGATCACGAGCATCAAGAACATGCGCCTCTTCCTGGAGGTCGCCGAGCAGCTCGGCTACGAGGCCGGCAAGGTCCGGCTCATCCTCAACCGCGCCGACTCGGCGCTCGGCATCCGCGTGACGGATGTGGAGCACTCGATCGGCCGGAAGGTCGATGAGACGATCGTGAGCGACGGTCGGAGCGTGGTCTACGCGCTCAACCGTGGCGTCCCGTTCTTCCTGTCCAACAGGGAGGCCCAGGTCTCCCAGGACATCCTCCGGCTCGCCCGGACGGTCACCTCGAGTGATCGTGCGAGCGCGCCAGCCGGCGACGACAGCCGGAAGTCCACCCAGAAGAAATCCTTGTTCGCCTGGCGATGACCATGGCCGTAGTGAGCCCCTCGGGGCGAGAAGGGGTGTAGGCGATGTCCCTCCTGAAGCGGATCGAAAGCGCTCGACCGGGTTCGCCCGGCGGCCCGGAGGGCGCCCCGGGCGCACCGGGTTCCAACCTGCCGGTCGCACCGGGCGGCGCGCCGCCCAGCGCACCGTCGCCGCGGCTGACCAGCCAGGCGCCGGTCCGGGAGTCGTTCCGGGACGTCAAGTTCCGGATCCAGAACCGGGTCATCCAGGACCTGGACCCGAAGCTCGACCTGTCCAACCAGGTCGAGGTCCGGCGCCAGATCGAGGAGATCTTCGGCAAGGTCATCGACGAGGAAGGCCTCGCCCTGACCCGTGCCGAGCGCGTCCGGATGCTCGAGCAGATCACCGACGAGATCATCGGCCTCGGCCCGCTCGAGCCGCTCCTCCGCGACGACAGCATCACCGAGGTCATGGTCAACGGCCCGCGCCAGGTCTACATCGAGCGCTCCGGCAAGCTGGAGCTGACCAACGTCGTCTTCCAGAACGACGACCACGTCATGCGCATCATCGACCGGATCATCGCCCCGATCGGCCGACGCGTCGACGAGTCGTCCCCGATGGTCGACGCCCGCCTGACCGACGGTTCCCGCGTCAATGCCATCATCCCGCCGCTGTCGCTGGTCGGCCCCGTCATCACGATCCGGAAGTTCTCGGCCTCGCCCTTCACGGTCGACGACCTCATCCGGTTCGGCACGGCGACCGCCGACATGTTCGACTTCCTCCGCGCCTGCGTGGAGGCCCGCCTCAACATCTTCGTCTCCGGCGGCACCGGCTCGGGCAAGACCACGACGCTCAACGTCCTCTCCTCGTTCATCCCGAACGACGAGCGGATCGTGACGATCGAGGACGCGGCCGAGCTGCAGCTCCGCCAGGAGCACGTCGTGACGCTGGAGTCCCGGCCCCCGAACATCGAGGGCAAGGGCGCCATCCCGATCCGCGAGCTCGTGCGCAACGCCCTGCGCATGCGGCCCGACCGGATCATCGTCGGAGAGTGTCGTTCCGGTGAGGCCCTGGACATGCTCCAGGCCATGAACACCGGCCACGACGGCTCGATGTCGACCGGCCACGCCAACAGCCCGCGCGACATGCTCTCGCGCCTCGAGACGATGGTCCTGATGGCCGGCGTCGACCTGCCCCTGCGGGCCATCCGCGAGCAGGTCGCCTCGGCGGTCGACCTCATCGTCCAGCAGAGCCGCCTCAAGGACGGGACCCGGAAGATCGTCAACATCACCGAGGTCCAGGGCATGGAAGGCGACGTCATCGTCATGCAGGACGTCTTCGTCTTCGAGCAGACCGGCGTCGTCGAAGGCAAGATCCAGGGCCGGCTCAAGCCGACCGGGATCCGGCCGAAGTTCGTCGAGAAGTTCGAGATCATGGGCATCCACCTGCCGCCTGGCCTCTTCGGCTTCTCGTACTAGGCGACGGAAGGAGACCTGACCGTGGAGCCCATCGCGCTCGCGATCGCCGGCGTCGCCGCTCTGGCGATCCTGCTCATCGCAGTCGGCATCGCGACGTCCGGTGGATCGGGGATCTCGGACCGCCTCGAGCGGTACGCCTCGACCGGGCAGGCCGACAAGAAGCCCGCGGCCTCGACCGGCCAGGGCCCCGTCACCGACTTCATCGCCCAGAGCCAGGCGCTCGCGAACCTCAACCGGGTCGTCGAGCAGCGTGACTTCGGCGCCAACCTCGCCCGCGAGATCGCCCGGGCCGACCTCAAGCTCAAGGTGTCGGAGTACCTGCTCATCTGGGCGGGCTGCATCGTCGGCGTCCCGGCGGGCATGTTCCTGCTGTCGGTCGTCTTCCCGGCCCTGGGCAATCCGCTCTTCCTGCTCATCGGAGCCCTGATCGGCTTCTTCATCCCGCGCTTCTGGCTCAACCGCCGCAAGAACGGCCGGCTCGGTGCCTTCAACAAGCAGCTGCCGGACACCATCACCCTGATCGCCAACGCCCTGCGGGCCGGCTCGTCGTTCCTGCAGGCCATCGAGCTGGTCGTCCGCGAGTCGCGGCCGCCGATCTCGACCGAGTTCGGCCGGGTCATCCGCGAGGTCAACCTCGGCCTGCCGTTCGACCAGGCGCTCGAGAACATGGTCCGCCGCGTCCGCTCGGACGACCTCGAGCTGATGGCCACGGCCATCTCGATCCAGCACCAGGTCGGCGGCAACCTCGCCGAGATCCTCGACTCGATCGCGTTCACGATCCGCGAGCGCGTCCGGATCAAGGGCGAGATCCGCACCCTGACCGCCCAGCAGCGCCTGTCGGGCTACGTCGTCGGCTTCCTGCCGATCGCGCTGGCCGGCTTCCTGTTCGTCGCCGCCCCCGGCTTCATGGAGCCGATGTTCGCATCACCACCCGAGGTCCTCGGCCTGCCGGCCGGCGTGATCATCCTCATCGTGGGCGGGTTCATGATGTTCATCGGCTTCATGCTCATCCGCAAGATCGTCGACATCGAGGTCTAGCCCGATGCTTCTTCCCATCGTCATCGCGGCCGTCGCGGCCGGGGCGATCCTTCTGATCTTCATCGGGCTCGCCGGCGGTTCGTCGGTCGACCCGGTCCAGGCCCGCCTGACCCAGCTCGGGTCGATGCAGGCCAAGAACCTCGAGGAGCTCGAGCTCCAGCAGCCGTTCATCGAGCGGACGCTGCGCCCGCTCGCCGCGCGTCTGTCCGGCACGGTCGCGCGGATCACGAGCTCATCCTTCAGCGAGCGCACCGAGAAGCGCCTCGCGCTCGCCGGCAATCCCGGCGACCTGCGGGTCAACGACTGGCTCGGCATCAAGGCCATCGGCGCCATCGTCGGCGCCATCGTCTTCTTCCTGCTGTTCGTCATCGTCGGCGTGATGAAGCTGCCGTTCCCGATCGCGCTCCTGATGACCATCGTCGGCGTGCTCGTCGGCTACACGGTCCCGGAGTTCTGGCTGGGCGGCCGGGTGCGCAAGCGCCAGAAGCTCATCCTGATGATGATCCCGGACGCCCTCGACCTGCTGACGATCTCCGTCCGCGCCGGCCTCGGCTTCGACGCCGCGCTCGGCCAGGTCGTCGACAAGCTCCAGGGCCCGCTGACCGACGAGTTCCGCCGCGCGCTGGCCGAGGTCCGCGTCGGCAAGGCCCGTCGCGATGCGCTTCGCGACATCGTCCCGCGCACCGAAGTCGCCCCGCTGACCAACTTCATCGGCGCGATCATCCAGGCCGAGCAGCTCGGCGTCTCGATCTCGAAGGTGCTCCAGGTCCAGTCCGAGCAGCTGCGCATCGAGCGCCGCCAGCGGGCGGAGGAGCAGGCGGCGAAGGCGCCGATCAAGATGCTGTTCCCGCTCGTCGGCTGCATCTTCCCGTCGCTGTTCATCGTCATCCTCGGACCGGCCATCATCCTGATCGTCCAGAACCTCGGGACCTAGGCGATCCTCACCGCGCGAAACACCACGCGGGCCACGATGGTGGCCGCCCGCGTGGAGGTGGCGGCCAGCCTGTGGGGCAAGTTCAAGGGCCTGATGGGTCGAGCGTCGCTCGACCCGGATGCCGCCCTGTGGCTTCCCGACAGCAACGGCATCCACATGATGTTCATGCGCTTCCCCATCGACGCGATCTTCGTCGGCGCGCCCCGACCCGGAGCGCGGCGGCGGGCGACCCGTCATCTCGGTCCATCGCTCCCTGCCGACGATGGTCGGGGATGGTCCCGCTGGTCCGTGGCGCCCACGGCGTCCTGGAGCTGCCGATCGGCACCGTCGACCGCACCGGCACGCAGGTCGGAGACCTCATCACGCTCCTGTAGCGCGGGATGCGCGTCGGATGAGCGCCGGATCATCGTCAGTCAAGCGTCGGATGCGCAGCGGTGCAGGAGCTGCCGCGACCATCCGGCGGTGTTCGGTCGTCTCGTCTCGCGCGGCCTCGACCTCGCCTTCCCGGCGACGTGCGCCGGCTGCGGCCGCGAGGGCGACCCGATCTGCGAACGGTGCCGTCCCGCCCTGGACGTCCGCCTGGCGCTGCCGCCCGGCGTCCCGATCGGGCTGCCGGCGGACCTCCCGCCCGGACTGCTGCAGACGGAGTGGTGTGCCCCGTTCGGCGGGGTCGTCCGGACCGCCCTGCACCAGCTGAAGTACGCCGGCGAGCGCCGGCTCGCCCGACCGCTCGGCGAGGCAGTCGCGCGCCGCTGGGCGGCCGTCGGGGCGGGTGGCGACCTCCTCGTCCCGGTCCCGGTCCACCACGAGCGTGCCGCCCGACGCGGGTACGACCAGGCGGTGCTCCTCGCCGAGGCCGCGGCGACCGCGCTCGGCCTGCCGGTGGCGACGATCCTCGAGCGGCGACGTGCCACGGTCGCGCAGTACCACCTCGACCGCCCCGACCGGGCAGCCAACGTGGCCGGCGCCTTCGCGCTCGCCTCCCCGGTCGCGGCCGCGGCTGTGCGGGAGCGCTGGGTCGTGCTCGTCGACGACGTCATGACCACGGGAGCCACGCTGTCGGCCTGCGCGGCGGTCCTCGCGGAGGCCGGCGCCCTCGGCGTGTCGTCGGTCACCGTCGCCCGGGAGCGCTGAGTCGAGGCAGCCGGGACGGGTCCCGAGGCCGGCCCGGGGCTATACTCGGGCTTCCGAGACCGGCCCGGGGAGGTGACGGATGAAGACGATCGTCAAGGGCAAGAACGTCGAGGTCCCGGACCACGTTCGCGCCTACGCCGAGCGGAAGCTCGGCCACATCGCCCGGCTGCTGGACGACCGGACCGATGCCATCGTGGAGCTCTCGAACGAGCACCACCGCAGCGTCGACGACGCGCACATCGCCGAGGTCACGCTGGTCATCAACGGGCGGACCTTGCACAGCCACGCCGACGGCGCGAGCTACCAGGCGGCCATCGACGCCGTGGTCGACAAGGTCGAGCGCCAGGCCGTGGACCACAAGGAGAAGCCCCGCCTCCGCCAGCGCCCGGTCGAGGAGAAGCAGATCCTGTCGCGCATCGCGGACGGGACCTCGGAGCCGGGGCACGAGCCGCGGATCGTCAAGACGAAGCGCTTCGCGATCGAGCCGATGTTCGAGGAGGACGCCATCGCGGCGATGCAGGAGCTCGGCCACACGTTCTACGTCTTCGTGAACGCCGAGAACGAGCAGATCGCGATCCTCTATGCCCGGGACGACGGCGACTACGGGATGATCGAGCCGTCCGTCGGCGGCGCCTACACGCCCGCCCACATCGACGCCGGGCGGCGCCGAGCCGGCTAGCCCTCGGGCACGGGCGGGTCGGCGTCGTGGGGCATGGTGCCGGCATCGTACGATGCGTCGGTGCTGCCAGACGGTCGACGACTCGGTGCCCACCTGTCCGTGGCGTCCGGGCTCGCGGCAGCGGTCGAGCGGGCCTCCACGATCGGCGCGACGGCGATCCAGGTCTTCGGCGACAACCCCACCGCCTGGCGCCGCCGCCCGGAGCCACCGGAGGACGCGCCGGCCTTCCGCGAGCGACTCGCCGACCGGGGGATCGGCCCGGTGGCGATCCACGCGGCCTACCTGGTCAACCTCGCCAGCCCGGATCGCGTCGCCTCCGAGCGATCGATCGAGGTGCTGGCCCACGACCTGCGGACGGCGCCGGCGTTCGATGCGGCCTTCCTCAACGTCCACATGGGCTCGCACCGCGACACCACCGTGGCCGACGGCGTGGGCCGGCTGGCCGACGGCGTCGCCCGGGTCCTCGCCGATGCCGATGACGGGCCGGGCTCGGTCCGCCTCGTGCTCGAGAACTCGGCCGGCGGCGGGTCCACCCTCGGCGTCGACCTCGACGAGCTGACGGCCGTGGCCGATGCGCTCGCCGCGCGCGGCATCAACGACGCGCGGACCGGCTTCTGCCTCGACACGGCCCACGCCTGGGGCGCCGGGATCGACTTGTCCGAGCCGGAGACCGTCGACATGTTCCTGCGCGCGTTCGACGCGCGCATCGGGCTCGAGCGGCTGGTGATGGTCCATCTCAACGATTCGAAGGCGGAGCGCGGCTCCCTGATCGACCGGCACGAGCACCTGGGGGCGGGGCGGATCGGCGAACGCGGCCTGGCAGCGATCCTCACCCACCCGGGCCTGGCGCGGACCGCCTACTACCTCGAGACGCCGGGCATGGACGAGGGCTACGACGCCGTCAACGTCGCGCGGGCGTATGACCTCGCCGCCGGCCGGCCCCTCGCGACCCTGCCACCGGAGGCGATGGAGCTCCGCGGCAGCCGGGCCAGGTCGGGACCGGCCGAGCCCGAGCCGACGGGCGTGCGTTGACCACGACGCCGGCGACACGGCCCCCGAGGGTCTCGGCGCGGTCCATCGACCTCGCGGTCCTGCTCGGGCTGGTCGCGCTCGCCGCGGCCATGCGCCTGCCCGACCTGGCGACGCGCGGGACCTGGGACGCCGACCAGGGCCACGACATGCTGGTCCTCCGGGCGTTCGTCCGCGACGGCGTCTTCCCGCTGCTCGGTCCGCCGACCTCGATCGGCGACTTCCATCACGGGGCGGTCTACTACCTCCTGCTGGCCCCCGCCGCGTGGCTCACCGGCGGCGACTCGCCGCTGGCCGTCGTGTTCGAGATCGCGCTCTTCGGGATCGCGGCCGTCGGCGTGACCTGGTGGCTGGCGCGCTCGATCGGCGGCCCCGTGGCGGGTCTCGTCGCCGGACTGGTGATGGCGATCTCCGCGTCCGCGATCGAGGAGTCGACCTTCATCTGGAACCCGAACCTCATCGCCCTGACGAGTGCGGTCGCGCTGGCGGCCTCGTGGCGAGCCTGGACGACCCGTCGCACCCGCTGGTGGCTGCTCGCGGCGGTCGGGACCGCCGCCACGATGCAGTGCCACGTCCTGGGTGTGACGCTGCTGCCGGTCGTGGGTGCCCTGCTGCTGGCGGACGCGCGGCGGCGCGGCCCCGGACCCGGCCGTCGGGCCGTGCTGCTCGTCGGGCTGGCCGGCCTCGCGATCGTCGCCGCGAGCTACATCCCGCTCGCGATCCACGAGCTGACGAACGACTTCAGCGAGCTGCATGCCGCGCTCGACTACATCGCCGCCGGCGGCGAGCCCGCGACGATGGGGCCGATCGGCCGCCTGCTGGTCGTGGCCATCCGCGTCGTCGCCTGGCCGCTCGTCGGGCTCATCACCGACGCCCCGTTCGCGGCGGCGCTGTCGCTCGTGCTGGTCGTCGCGATCGTCGCGTGGCGCTGGCGGTCGACGGACCCGCCCGGCGAGCGGACCGCCGTCCGATGGCTGGGGCTCGGGCTCGCCTGGACGGCGCTCGCACTCACGTTCGCGGCGCCCGGCCTGGCCGTGGTCATCGCCGGTCTGCCCAACGACCACTACCACGCCTTCGCGGACCCGATGGTGTTCGTCCTGGTCGGTCTTGGCGCGGGCGCCGCGGCGAGCCTTCGGGCGACCGCGGCTCCGTCGGGATCGCCCGACCTCCGGCAGGTGCCGGCGCTCGTCGCGGCGGTCGTGGTCGTCGCCCTGATCGGCTGGAACGTCGCCCATCTCCCGCCGGCGGTCGCACCGGATGGCGGCTTCCCCGCCGCGGCGGCAGCCGCCACCCGGATCGAGACGACCGTGACCGGGCGGCCCGTCTCGCTCCGGTCGCTCCCCGTGTTCAAGACCGCGGAGGCGTACCGCTACCCGCTCATCCGCGATGGGGCCGATGTGCGCGACGAGCCGTCAGCCGACGTGCTGGTGATCGTCTGCGACTCCCTGTTCGAGACGGCGATCGGCGCCCCCTGCGGCGGCCCGGCCGAGGACGCGTCGCTGGCGACCCGCCCGTTCCCGGGCACCACGGGGACCAGTGCCCCGACCCTCGCCGACCGCTTCGAAGCCGCCCCGGGCCGCACGATCTCGGTCTACGTGACCCCCTGACGCCGATCGGGGCGACGAGGAGGCGGCGCCTCGGCAACGGCGCGCCGCCGGATCGTCGCCCGAGCGGCGGGTGGCTCGGCCGAGCCGGACGCGGCGAGGAGGCGGCGCCTCGCGGCGCGGCGCGCCGCCGGATCGTCGCCCGAGCGGCGGGTGGCCGGCCTTGAGCGGTCGGGCGGCGAGGAGGCGGCGCCTCGCGCACGGCGCGCCGCCGGATCGTCAGGCCGAGCGGCGGCACGGACCCCCGGACATAAGTGAACGCCGGCGCCCCAGACGCCGGCGTTCACAGTCCCCGAAGACCCGGATAGTGGAGGGCGATCCGGGTCGTGCCCAGAAGTGTGCTAATAACGCCCCGGTTCCCGGCCCCCTGACCGGGAGACCTGGCGGATGGATCCGAAGCCGACGCCGACCGGCGTGACGCTCGCCGCAGCGCCCATCGAGCGCGTGGGAGCCGCCGGTCGAGCCATGTGGCGGTCAGTGGGCCGCTCAGGAGCGGGCGTGGATTCCTGGGCCTGCAGGCTGCGACCGTAGCGGCGCATCCTGACGGCCAGGTAGTACTCCATGATCTGGCGGACCTGCGGCTCGCTCAACAGGTCGTCCGCGCGGAGCGCGTATTCGACCCGGGCGGTCGGGTTCATCGACCCGGACGCGACGAGACCGAGGTATTGCGGCGTGTCCGCGTCGTCCCGCAGCTCGCGCAGGCCGCGGGCGAGCTTGGTGGCCGTCCCGAGGGACGGCATCCGATCGCCGCGGATCAGGCGGGAGATGGTCGAGTGGTCCACGCCAGACTGCTGCGCCAGCTGGCGCTGCGACATCTTCTTGGCTTTGAGCTGGGCCCGCAGCCACTCGTTGAAGGCTCGGCCGTTCTGTGTCGTCATGTCGAGGTGGGCGCTCCGTCGGGATCGGCCATCGGTCGCGGTTCGTGCCGCGAGTGATTGCCACTATCGGATGGGGCCTCGGGCCTCTGTATCCCCCGTTGGTACCGACGACATCGATCGCCGTCCGGCGCGACGACCCGACGGTGCGGTGGGGTCGGGCGGGGTCAGGGGCGGCGGGGGTCGGAGCGACGGCTGGTACTTTCGTCGGGGTCCGATCACGGCCGCATCGGCTGCGGCCGTCACACCTGGGCGCGCATCACCTGTGCGACGGTCTCGCCGGGCTGCAGGATCGGGTCCAGGCCTTCCGGCTTCTTCGAGAAGAGGTAGGCGATCGAGCCCAGGACGATGACCGAGAAGACGCTGATGACGCGGTCCAGGAGGGCGATCGCGGTCGCCTCGGGCAGCGGCACGCCGTAGGCCACGGTCAGGACGCCGACCACGCCGGCCTCGACGATGCCCGAGCCCGGCCGGGCTGAGCGGCACGGCCGTCAGCAGCGAGCCGATGAGCGCCACGAACACCGCGCCCGAGACCCCGAGCTCGACGTCGGGGAACCCGAGGGCGAGGACGACGAAGTAGAGCCGCAGCGATTCGGTCATCCAGATCATCACCGTGACGGTGGCGAGGAACGGCATCTGGCGCAGGCGGAGGGCACCGAAGACGCCGACCTCGAACTTGTCGTAGAGCTCGATGACGCGATGCGGCAGCGGGCAGGGCGGTCAGGATCTTGCGCCCGAAGTTGCGCATCGTGAACAGGCCGACGATCAGCAGGATCGACGACGGCGAGGCCGATCGCGAACACGACCTGGACCGCCGGCGGCAGGCCGTCGCGGAAGCTCCAGTAGCCGGCCAGCGATCCCGAGGAGGGCGATCGCGATGACGTCGAGGACGCGCTCGATGAACACCGTCCCGAAGGTCTTGCTCAGCGACGCCGTGCTGTTGATCTTGAGGAGATAGGCGCGGTAGACGTCGCCCAGCTTGGCCGGCACGACGCAGTTGACCAGCCAGGACAGGAAGATGATCACCGTCGAGTCCTTGGTCCCGATGATGAAGTCCGTCCCGCGCAGGAGGGCCTTCCAGCGCCAGCCGCGCAGCGGGAAGCCGAGGTAGAAGATGCCGAACGCCGCAGCCACGAGGACCGGGTTGGCACCCGCGATCAGGCCCGGGACCTTGGCGAGCGCCGCACCGTTGATGCCGATGAAGGCCGCGATGATGACCAGCGGGATGATGATCGAGATGATCGTCCGCGGCTGGCGGAGCCGGCGCGAGAGCGAGACCTGCTCGGCGGTGACCTCCTCCTCGGGCTCGACGGGAGCGGTCGCGGACCCCTCGCCGGATCCGGCGTCGGGGCGTGCCGGGATCGCGTCCAGGCCGGGGCTGATCTCCATCGCCCCGGACGCTACCGGCTCACCTGGTCCGGCCGCCATCGGCCGAAGGTCCTCCCCGCCGGTCTCGCTCACTGCGGGCCCCCGTCCGGCGCGTCCGCGGACCCGGCGGTCGGCTTGACCCGGCCGTTGCCGCGGGTCCGCTGGACCAGCTTGGCCACCGGCGTCCAGAGCGCGGACGAAATAGGTCGCGCGACCGGGGACCAGCTCGACGCCGTTCGCGAGCGCGGCCAGCAGCCCGGCCGGGGTGGAGGGATCGCCGTCCATCGCCGTGTAGGCGACCCCGACCTCGGTCACGGAGTGCGCATCGGACACGGCCACGATGGGCCGCTCGTGCTCGGCGGCGAAGGCGATGGCCTGATCGTTGCCGTTGCCGACGAGCCGGGCGTTGTGGCCCTCGACCCAGTCGACCGAGCCCGACGAGCGACGCCATCTTCGCGTCCTTGAGCAGCGACCCGCGCATCCGGTCGAACGGGTGCGGGATGCCGACGAGGCCGCCCTGCGCCCGCGCCTCGGCCACCGTCTCGGCAGCGGACAGCCCGGGCGGGATCGCCCGCTCGAGGAACGTGCAGATGAGGTCGCCGTCGGCCGTCTTCACCTCTTCGCCGACGATGATCGTCAGCCCGGCGGGTGCCGTCGCCCGCGCCTCGAGCGCCGCCGTCGATCCGGTCATGGTCGGTGATCGCCAGGTGCGTCAGCCCGCGAGCGGCCGCCGCCCGCATCGACGTCGGCCGGGTTCGACAGGCAATCGAAGCTCGCCCGCGTGTGGCAGTGCAGATCGACGAAGGCCCTACGCCACCGGAGCGACAGGCGGTCATCGCCGGGCGGCCCCGACGATCCGGCGGCGCGCCGTGCGCGAGGCGCCGCCTCCTCGTCGCCGCCGCTCCGCTTCTCCGCCCTCAGATCTGCTGGACAAGGGACTTCTTGAAGAAGTCGAAGTGTTCGAGGGCCAGGCCCGTGCCCAGGGCGACGCAGTTGAGCGGGTTCTCGGCGACGTGGCACGGGACGCCCGGTGACCTGGGTCAGCAGCTTGTCGATGTTGCGCAGCATCGCGCCGCCGCCGGACATGACCATGCCCTTGTCGATGATGTCGCTCGACAGCTCGGGCGGGGTCTGCTCGAGGACGCTGCGGACCGCGGCGACCAGCTGCTGGAGCGGCGCCTCGATGGCCTCCATCGCCTCGGAGCTGGTGATCGGGATCGTCCGCGGCAGCCCGGCGATCAGGTCGCGGCCGCGGACCTCCATCGTGAGCTCGCGCTCGAGCGGGAGCGCGGTCCCGATCTGGATCTTGACCTCCTCGGCCGTCCGCTCGCCGATCATCAGGTTGTACTTCTTGCGGACGTAGGTCGCGATCGAATCGTCGAACTTGTTGCCGCCGACCCGGAGGCTGTGCGACACGACGATGCCGCCGAGCGCGATGACCGCGATCTCGCTGGTCCCGCCGCCGATGTCGATGATCATGTTCCCGGACGGCCCGCTGATGGGCACGTTCGCCCCGATGGCCGCCGCCAGCGGCTCCTCGATCAGGTAGGCGTCCTTGGCCCCGGCCTTGAGCGCGGCGTCGCGGACGGCCCGCTTCTCGACGCTGGTGACGCCGGCCGGCACGCTGATCATGACCTCCGGCCGGGAGAACCCGATGCGGCCCTTGGTCGCCTTCGCGATGAAGAACCGCAGCATCGCCTCGGTGATGACGTAGTCGGCGATGACCCCGTCCTTCATCGGGCGGATGGCCGTGATGTTGCCGGGCGTCCGGCCGATCATCTCGCGGGCTTCCTCGCCCACGGCGACGATCCGGTTGTCATCGGAGACGGCGACGACGCTGGGCTCGGTGATGACGATGCCCTTGCCCTTCACGTAGACGAGGACGTTCGCCGTGCCGAGGTCGATGCCGATCTTCATGAGGTGGTGGCCGTGGTCCCTTCCGATACGCGCTCGATCCGGGCTCCGAGATCGAGGAACTTGCGCTCGATGTTCTCATAGCCCCGCTGAACGTGGTGTGCGCCGTGGATGGTGGAGGTGCCCTCGGCCGCCAGCGCGGCCAGGATCAGGGAAGCGCCGGCGCGCAGGTCGCCGATCTCCACCTCGGCCCCGTGGAGCGCGGCGCGGCCCTTGATCGTGGCGTGCTGGGCGTCGGTCGTGTCGGCCACGACGCCCATCCGGCGGGCCTCGCCGAGCCACTCGAGGCGGTCCTCGAAGATGGCCTCGTGGACGCGGGATTCGCCCTCCGCCTGGGTCAGCAGCACGCAGGTCGGCGGCTGGAGATCGGTCGCCAGGCCGGGATATGGCGCGGTCTCGATGTCGACGGCGCGATAGCCCGCGCCGTCGAGGGCGGAGCCGTCGACCTCGATGGTGTCCCTGCCGCAGGCGACGCCGACGCCGACCTGCTCGACCGTCTCGAGGAAGGCTCCGAGGTGGTCGCACGGCGCACCCTCGAGCGTGACCTTGCCGCCGGTGACGGCCGCCGCGACGATGAACGTGCCGGCCTCGATCCGGTCGGGCACGACGCGATGCTCGGCGCCGCGGAGCCGCTTGCGGCCCTCGATCTCGATCGTGTCGGGGGCCGTCCGCTCGACCGAGGCACCCATCGCGACGAGGAAGGCGATGAGGTCGTCGACCTCGGGCTCCTGCGCGGCCGGGCGGATGGTCGTGTGCCCGTCGGCGAGCGTCGCGGCGAGCATCGCGTTCTCGGTGCCCATCACCGATACGAACGGGAAGCGGACCTCGGCGCCGCGCAGCCGGCCGGGCGCGGTCGCGAAGTAGTAGCCGTTGCGGTACTCGATCGAGGCGCCGAGGGCGCGCATGGCGTCGACGTGCAGGTCGACCGGCCGACGGCCGATCCGGTCGCCGCCCGGGTTGCTCATGATCACCCGCCCGAAGCGGGCCAGCAGCGGGCCGAGCAGGATGAAGCTCGCGCGCATCTTGGCCGCGGCCTCGAGCGGCACGAACAGCCACTCGACGTCGCCCGACGCGATCTCCAGGGTGTTGGCGTCCGGCCGGTCGACCACGACCCCCAGATCCCGGAGTGTGTCGGCGAGGACGCGGACGTCCTCGATGTCCGGCACGTTCGTGAGGCGGCAGCGCTCCCCGGTCAGGGTCGCGGCCGCCATGAGCTTCAGGGCCGCGTTCTTCGCGCCGCTGATCGCGACCGTGCCGTGCAGGGGCTGGCCGCCCTGGACCCGGAAGAGCTCACGGGCGACGGGTTCGGGGTGGTACTCCCAGTGGAACGGCCTCGCGTCAGCCACTCGGCTATCCGCGGTGCCGCGGACCCTCGCGGTGACGCCGCTCCGCGACGCGGATCCGGAGGAGGGCCTGCTGGAGCGCCGCGCGGGCAGCCGCCAGGTCCGCCCCCTCGTGATAGCCGCTCTCGAGCGCCTGCTCCGCCTCGCGGCGAGCCTGCTGGGCCTTCTCGAGGTCGATCTCGCTCGCCATGTCGGCGGTCTCGGCCATCACGACCACGCGGTCGGGACGGACCTGGAGAAAGCCGCCGACGATGGCGAAGGACTCCTCCGCCCCCGACTTGCGGATCCGGAGCTCGCCGACCCCGAGCATCGTCACGAGCGGAGCGTGGTGCGGCAGCACCCCGAGCTCGCCCTCGCTGCCGGGGAGCACGACGGCATCCACGGTGTCGGAATAGGCCAGCCGCTCCGGGGTGACGATCTCGAGGAGGATGGACATCGGTCAGCCCGCCAGCTTGGCGGCGTTCTCGCGGACGTCGTCGGTGGTGCCGGCGAGGAAGAACGCCTGCTCCGGGAGCGTGTCGGTCTTCCCCTCGAGGATCTCCTTGAACGACGCGATCGTGTCCTTGATCGGCACGTACTTGCCGGACCGGCCGGTGAAGACCTCGGCGACGAAGAACGGCTGGCTGGCGAAGCGCTGCAGCCGGCGGGCTCGCCCGACGGTCGCCTTGTCGTCCTCGGAGAGCTCGTCGATGCCGAGGATCGCGATGATGTCCTGCAGGTCGCGGTAGCGCTGCAGCACGCGCTTGGTCTCCTGGGCGGTGTCGTAGTGGTCGACGCCGACGACGAGCGGATCGAGGACGCGCGAGGTCGAGGTCAGCGGGTCGACGGCCGGGTAGATGCCCAGCTCGGCGATGTTCCGCTCGAGGCGGATCGTCGAGTCGAGGTGGGCGAAGGTCGTCGCCGGCGCCGGGTCGGTGTAGTCGTCCGCGGGGACGAACACGGCCTGCAGCGAGGTGATCGAGCCGGTCTTGGTCGAGGTGATCCGCTCCTGAAGCCCGGCCATCTCGGTCGCGAGGTTGGGCTGGTAGCCGACCGCCGACGGCATCCGGCCGAGCAGCGCCGACACTTCCGAGCCGGCCTGGGTGAAGCGGAAGATGTTGTCGATGAAGAGAAGGACGTCGCGGCTCTCCTCGTCGCGGAAGTACTCGGCCATGGTCAGGCCGGTCAGCGCGACGCGCTGGCGGGCGCCGGGCGGCTCGTTCATCTGGCCGAAGGCGAAGGCCGTCTTGGCGAGGACGCCGGACTCGGTCATCTCGGCGATGAGGTCGTTGCCCTCGCGGCTGCGCTCGCCGACGCCGGCGAACACGGAATAGCCCGCGTGCTCCTGGGCGACGTTGCGGATCAGCTCCTGGATGATGACCGTCTTGCCGACGCCGGCACCCCCGAAGATGCCGATCTTGCCGCCCTTCTTGAAGGGGCAGATCAGGTCGATGATCTTGAGGCCCGTCTCGAACACTTCGACCTCGGTCGAGAGCTGGTCGAACGCCGGGGCGCTGCGGTGGATCGGCCGGGTCTCGTCGGTGCCGACCGGGCCCTTGCCGTCGATCGGGTGGCCGAGGACGTCGAACACGCGGCCGAGGGTCGCCTCGCCGACCGGGACCGAGATCGGGGCGCCGGTGTCGCGGACCTCGATGCCGCGGGCCAGCCCGTCGGTCGTCGTCATCGCCACCGAGCGGACCCAGTTGTTGCCGAGGTGCTGCTGGACCTCGCAGACGAGCGGCTCCTGACCGGGGCGCAGGATCTCGACCGCGTGGAGGATGCCGGGCAGGTGCCCCGCGGGGAATTCGATGTCGACGACGGGTCCCGTGATCTGGATGACCCGTCCGGTACCGGCCGGTGCGGCGGTCGCCATGGTGTTCGTTGCCTCCTGTAGCGCGTCCTGTGCGCCAGCTTGCTCTCGAGTCCAGGCCGCTATCGTGCCTGGGCGCCGGACGCGATCTCGATCATCTCGCGGGTGATGTTGGTCTGACGGACCTTGTTGTAGGAGAGGGTCAGGTCCTCGATGAGGTCCTCGGCGTTCTCGGTGGCGGCCTTCATGGCCACCATGCGGCTCGACTCCTCGCTGGCCTTGGCCTCGAGGACCGCCTGGTAGAGCCGCGTCGCGACGTAGCGCGGCACGAGCCGCTCGAGGACGGCGCCGGCGGACGGCTCGAAGATGAACTGGTTGCCCGGGATGCCCTCGGTGTCGGCCGCGGGCCGGATGGGCAGCAGCGCGAACTGCTCGGGCCGCTGGGTCAGCGTGCTCACGAAGCGCGAGAAGACGATGTCCACGCGGCCGTAGGTCCCGGCCAGGTAGTCGTCCGTGATGAGGCGAGCGAGCGGGAGCACGTCTGCGAAGGCGGGCCGGTCGCCGAACCCGGCGAAGTGCGCCTCCAACGGCACGCCGGCGCGGCGCATCGCGTCGCGGCCCTTGCGCCCGACGGTCACGACGGTGAGGTCGCCTTCGTGCTGCGTGATCTCGCGGGCCGCGAAGCGGATGACGTTGGTGTTGAGCGGGCCGGCGAGCCCACGGTCCGTGGTGACCAGCACGATCAGGCGCTTGCCGCCCTCGCGGGCCGCCAGCAGCGGGTGGTCGTCGCCGTCGAGGACGGCCGCGAGGTCGGCAAGGACCTCGTCGAGCTTGTCCGAGTACGGCCGCGCGGCCAGCGTCGAATCCTGGGCGCGCTTCAGCTTGGACGCGGCCACGAACTGGAACGCCCGGTGATCTGCTTGATGTTGCGTACTGCCGAGATCCGCTGGCGGATCTCCCTCTGGCTAGCCATCGCGCGTGTCCTGGCGCGCATGTCCGGTCGATCGCATTTCGACTACGCCAGGAAGGACTGGCGGAAGGCGTCGACGGCTTCGTCGAGCGCCTTGCGGAGGTCGTCCGTCATGGTCTTGGTGTCGCCGAGCTCGGTCAGGATCGCCGGGCGCTCGGTCTCGAGGAAGCGGTAGAACTGGGTCTCGAACTCCTTGACGCGCGGGGTCGGGACGTCGTCCAGCTTCCCGGTGGTCGCGACATAGAGGATCGAGACCTGCTTCTCGACCGGCAGCGGCGAATACTGCGGCTGCTTCACGATCTCCGAGAGCTTCTCGCCGCGGGTCAGCTGGTCGCGGGTGGCCTTGTCCAGGTCCGACGCGAACTGCGCGAAGGCCGCGAGGGCACGGTACTGGGCGAGGTCCAGCTTCAGTGGCGCGGCGACGTTCTTCATCGCCTTGGTCTGCGCGGCGGAGCCGACGCGCGAGACCGAGATGCCGATGTTCAGCGCGGGCCGCTGGCCGGCGTTGAAGAGGTCGGTCTCGAGGAAGATCTGGCCATCGGTGATCGAGATCACGTTGGTGGGGATGTAGGCGGAGACGTCGCCGGCCTGGGTCTCGATGATCGGCAGTGCGGTCAGGGAGCCGCCGCCGTTCTCGTCGTTCAGGCGCGCGGCGCGCTCGAGCAGGCGGCTGTGGAGGTAGAAGACGTCCCCGGGATAGGCCTCGCGACCGGGCGGGCGGCGCAGCAGCAGGGCCATCTCGCGATACGCCCAGGCGTGCTTGCTGAGGTCGTCGTAGACGCACAGCGCGTCCTTGACGAGCCCCTGGCCGGCGACCTCGACGCCGTTCTCCATGACCTCCTCGCCCATCGTCACGCCCGTGTACGGGGCGAGGTACTGGAGCGGGGCGGGGTCCTCGGCGCCGGCGACGACGACGATGGTGTGGTCGAGCGCGCCGTACTGCTCGAGGACGGCGACCGTGTTGGCCACCGTCGAGAGCTTCTGGCCGATGGCCACATAGATGCAGACGAGGCCCTTGCCCTTCTGGTTGATGATCGTGTCGATCGCGATGGCGGTCTTGCCCGTCTGGCGGTCGCCGATGATCAGCTCGCGCTGGCCGCGGCCGATCGGGATCAGCGCATCGATCGCCTTGACGCCCGTCTGGACCGGCGTGTCCACGGACTTGCGGACGATGACGCCCGGGGCGATGCGCTCGACCGGCCGGCTGGCGGTCGCGGCGATCGGGCCCTTGCCGTCGATCGGGCGGCCCAGCGGGTCGACGACCCGACCGAGCAGCGCCTGGCCCACGGGGACCTCGACCACGCGGCCGGTGGTCTTGACCGTGTCGCCTTCCTTGATCGCGGTGGCGTCGCCGAGGATGACCGCGCCGACGGTCTCCTCCTCGAGGTTGAGGGCCATGCCCATCACCCCGCCGGGGAATTCGAGCATCTCGGACGCGAGCGCGCCGTCGAGCCCGTAGATCTGGGCGATGCCGTCACCCACTTCGACGACCGTGCCGACGCTGCGCGTCTCGACACCCGAATCGAACGAGTCGATGGCGGACTTGATGATGCTGGTGATCTCGTCGGATCGGATGGCCATGCTGGGTGTCTCCTAGAGGGCGCCTGAGACGAGCTTCGTGCGCAGTCGCTCGAGGCGACCGCGGACGCTGCCGTCGATCAGGCGGTCGCCGACGCGGACGATGAGGCCGCCGAGCACGCTCGGATCGACCCGCTCCTCGAGCGCGATGCGGCCGCCGGTGGTCTGTTCGAGTCGCTGGGTGAGCGCGCGGACCTCGTCCGGCGTGAGCGGGGTGGCGCTGGTCGCGATGGCGTTGGTGATGCCCTGGCGCCGGTCGTCGAGCCGGCGGAACTCCGCCGCGACGCGCGGCAGCTCCTCGATCCGACCGCGCCGGAGCAGGAGCTGGACGAGGTTCTGGGCGGGCTGCGAGATGCGGTCGCCGACCAGCTCGGTCAGGACCTCCGCACGACGCTCGACGGGGATCGCGGGGTTCGCGAGGACGGTCAGGGCGCGGTCGTCGCCGGCCACGGATGCGGCGAGGTCCAGGTCGGACCGCCACGTCTCGAGCGAGTCGTCACGCTGGGCGACCTGGAAGGCCGCCTCCGCGTAGCGCCGCGCCGCCGTCTCGCGTCGTGCCATCAGTTCTTCGCGTCGTCGAGCGAGCCGGCAGTGGCCAGGAACTCCTGGACCAGCCGGCGCTGGCGCTCGCCGTCGAGCGATTCGCCCACGACGCGGCCGGCGGCCAGGAGGGCCAGGTCCGCGACCTCGCCGCGGAGCTCCCCGATCGCGCGCTGCTTCTCCGCCTCGATGTCCGCGGCCGCCCGGACGCGCATGCGCTCGAGCTCCTCGCGGGTGGCGGCGATGTCCGCGTCACGCGTCTCCTGCGCGACTTTCTGGGCACGCACCAGGATGTCGTTCGCCTCGCGGCGCGCCTCCGCCAGGGCGGCGACCCGCTCGACCTCGGCGCTCTCGCGATCGTTGCGTGCCTGCTCGGCGTCCTTCAGACCCTGCTCGATCCGCTCCTTGCGGTCGGAGAGCATCTTCGAGACCGGCTTCAGGGCGAACGTCCACAGGATCGCGAAGAACAGCACGAAGTTGGCCGCGCTGACGATGACCCAGAAGAGGTTGATCTGGAACTTCGCCTCTTCGGCGGCCAGTCGCACGACGTCGCCCCCGAGGCCGGTGGCGACCGCCAGGAACTCCACGGTGGTCTACTCCGTCCTGGGTCGGCTACTTGATGAAGATCGCGAGCAGGCCGACGACGACGGCGAGCACGCCGAGGCCTTCGGCGAACGCCGCGAGGATGATCGCGATGCCGCGGATCTGGCCGGCAGCGTCGGGGTTGCGCCCGATCGCGGTGGCGGCGAGACCGCCCAGGATGCCGATGCCGATGCCGGGGCCGAAGACCCCGAGAGCGGCGAGACCGGCGCCGATGTGCTCCATGTGTGATTTCCTCCTACTTCCCGGGCTTCTGCCCGAGACCTGTTGGGACCTGGTGGTGGGCTGCGCCCCGGCGGCGCGCTAGTGGGCTGGCTGAAGGGCGGTGTCGTCGCGGTGGTCGAGGGCGTCCATCGCCTCTTCCGCGACGTGACCCTCCTCGTGGTCGTGGCTTTCGATCGCGAGCGTGATGAAGACGAGCGTCAGGATGCTGAAGATGAGCGCCTGGATCGCGTTGAGCAGGAAGTCGAGACCGTACAGGCCGACCGGGAACACGACGATCGTCAGCGCGGTGATCACCGCAAGCGCCACCTCGCCTCCGTAGATGTTGCCGAAGAGTCGGAAGGAGAGCGTGACCGGCTTGACGAATTCGAGCATGAGCTCGACGAGGCCGACGAACATCGCGATGACGCCGGCGCCGAAGCCGTTCTTGAATTCGTAGACGGGCAGGAACTTCCCGGCGTAGCCCCTGAAGCCGAGCTTGCGGAACCCCTCCGCCTCGAAGATCGCGAACGACAGCAGGGCGAGGCCCAGGGTGATGTTGAGATCGCTCGACGGTGCCCGGAGCCACTCGACGCGGCCGACGCCCGGGACCAGCCCGATCCAGTTGGAGAACAGGATGAGCAGGAAGAACGCCGCGAACAGCGGCACGTATGGGCGACCGGCGGCCCCGGCGATCCCCAGCCCGAAGTCGCCGAGCGTCTCGTAGAACGTCTCGAACATGTTCTGCAGCCGGTGCGGCTTCAGGCGCAGGCCGCGGGTCATGATGATGGCGCCCGTCAGGATGAGGATCATCACGAGCCACTGGGTGATGATCGTGTTGCTGATGCTGGGCGTGAAGGTCACGAGGGCGTCGGCGGGAGCCACCGGCCCGATGACCGTGTGCGCCGCGGGGAACTCGAGCGTGCCGTTGATGAAGCAGGCGGGATACTCGCACGCCTCGCCTGGGGCGCCGTCCTTCGGGAAGGGGGGCACGAGGATCAATGCGGCAGAGGTTGACGAGGATCACGCCGCCGATGAGCAGGAACCAGCGGTTGGACAGCCCTCTGCCACGCTTGGGCTGGGGCGACGCTTCGGGGGCCTCGGCGACGTCGGGGGCCACGTCGGTCCCGTCGGTCACGACCTGCTCGCTCGACACGCTTGCTCCACACACAGGAGCGCGGCGTCACGCCGCGCTCGGATCCTCCACCGTCGGTCGGGGCTGACCGACTACTCGATCGTTTCCAGGAACCGGCTCACCAGCCGCACGATCTCGACGGTCCCGGCTCCAGCACCGAGGAAGAACCCGACGATCACGAAGAGTGGGAGGGTCCCCAATTGCGAGTCGACCCAACGGCCGGCCAGCACGCCGAGCAGGGTCGTGACCAGGAGAGAGATGCCGATCTGGGAGAAGAGGGCGACATAGGCCCAACCCCGGCCGGGCTCGATCATGGGCGACCTGACAAGGCGCGCGCAGTATAGCAGGAGCGTCGTCCGGTCCGTCTGCCACCGAACCGCAACCTTCGACCGGTCAGCGCATGACCTCGAACGCGTCGAGCTCGACGCGGCCGTCCCCGACCGCCCGGATCTCGAAGGTGTGGGCCTCGAGCGTCGCGAAGTGCCGGGTGTAGACCAGCTGCCGGTAGGCGGTGGACGAGCGGCGCAGGGTGACGGTCGCGACCGGGATCCCGTCCACGTAGACCTGGACGCGACCGCTGCCGGACGTGCGGGTCACCACGAGCGCGATGTCGGTCGCGGCGGTGGTGAGCGTGGCCGAACGGTTGCCCGCACCCGTGAACCGGGCCGCCCCGCCGAGCGCCGCCGTGCGCTTGATCGTGCCCCAGCCCGTGGTGTAGGTGATCGCCCGGTTCGACTCCTCGTACTTCCCGAGGCGGAACGTGGGGCCGTATGCGTAGGCGCCGCCGTTGCCCTCGTGGTCGTACGCCCTGACCCGGAACCGGTAGGTCCGGCCGTAGGAGAGGGTCTGGTCGATCGAGGTGGTCGTCGCCTTCGGGAGCGCCACGGTCTTGTACGAGCCGCCGTTCACGCTGACCTGCAGCAGGTAGCGGGTGACCCCGGAGCCCGGATCCGATGCCGCCCAGGAGATCCGCGCCCTGGCCGAGCTCGTGCCGACGGTCTGGCCAGGGAAGCGTTGGATCGGCGCCACGGCGAGTGGGCCGGCGAGGTCCTTGTCGACGATGACCTGGACCGTGGCGTGGTCGGTGGCGCCATGGCCGTCATCGACGGTGTAGGTGAAGATGTCCGTGCCGTGGAACCACTTGGCCGGCCGATAGGCGATCCCGGTCCCGTTGCCGGTGATCGTCACGGTCCCGTGCGCGGCGCTGGTCACCGACGAGATCGTCAGGTCGTTGCCGTCCGGGTCGTCATCGTTGGCCAGGACGTCGAGCGCCGTCGCTCCGGCGCCCTCGGGGACGTGGAGCCCGAGGTCGTTGACCGCATCGGGAGGATCGTTCTCCCCGCCGATGGTCATCGTGATCGTGCCGGTAGCCGTGCCCGCCATGCCCGTCCGAGATCGTGTAGGTGAAGGTGTCCACGCCGGACAGGTTCGAGAACGGCCGATACGTGATGGCGAGGCCGCCGAGGACGATCGCGACGGCGCCCTTGGACCCTTGCGTGACCGACGTGATCGTCAGGGCGTCGCCGTCGACGTCCGTGTCGCCGGCGAGCGGCGCGAACTGGGTGGCCGGCGCGTCCTCGTCGACGCCGAAGTCGTCGTCGTCGGCGACCGGAAGGTCGTTGACCGAGGTGACCGTCACGCTGACGGTCGCGGTCCGTGACACCGTCCCGTCGGAGACGGTGTACGTGAACGTGTCCGTTCCGTGGAAGTTGTCGTTCGGGCGGTAGGTCAGGCCCGACCCGCCGCCGGTGATGGCGACGACGCCCGAGCGCGCCGTCGGTCGTGGCCACGATCGTCAGGGCGTCGCCATCGACGTCGCTGTCGTTGGCGAGGACGTCGATCGGGGTCGCCCCGGCGTCCTCGTTCATCGTGGCGGAGTCGCCGGGCGCCACCGGCGGGTCGTTCTTCGCGTTGATGGTGATCGAGACGTCGGCGGTGTCGCTCATGCCGTGCCCGTCCGAGATCGTGTACGAGAACGAGTCGGCGCCGTTCGCGTTCGGGTCCGGCGTGTACGTCAGCCCGGTGCCGCCACCCGTGATGGCGACGGTGCCCTTGTCGCCCTGCGTGACCGAGGCGATCGTGAGCGTGTTCCCGTCGACGTCGTCGTCGTTGCCGAGCACGTCGATCGCGGTCGCGCCACTGTCCTCGTCGAGGGTCTTCCCGTCGTCGCCGGCGTCCGGCTTGTCGTTGACCGGCGTGATCGTGACGTGGACGGTGCCGGTGTCGGTGCCGCCGTTCCCGTCGTCGATGGTGTAGGTGAAGGTGTCCGCGCCGTTGGCGTTCGCGTCGGGCTCGTAGGTGACCCCGGTGCCGCCGCCGGTGATCACGACCGTGCCCTTGGCGCCCTGGGTGACGTCGGTGATGGTCAGCGTGTCGCCGTCCGGATCCGTGTCGCCGGCGAGGACGTCGACGGCGGTCGCCGACGGCGTCCTCCAGCGATCGTGAGGCTGTCGTCGTCCGCGATGCGGCGGGTCGTTCTGGCTCGTGATCGTGATCGTGAGGGCCTGCGGCGTGCCGGTCGAGTCACCGGGCGTGCCGCCGTTGTCGACCGCGGTCACGGTCACGTGGGCGACGCCGTGGGCGTTCGCGGCCGGGGTGAACGTCAGCCGGCCCGGGTTGGCGGAATTCTCAGCCCCGATCGCCGGCTGGGCCGAGAAGAGGTTCTTCTCCGCGTTCGGGACGGCGACGGTGAAGTGGATGATCTGCGCCGATTCGTTCGACGGCCCGGGATCGAAGCCGGTGGCCCAGTTCGAGAACGAGGCCGGGCCGCTGTCCTCATCCACGGTGACGTCGTCACCGGGCGTGAACGACGGCGGGTCGTTGACCGGGGTGACCGTCACGTCGACGGTGGCGGTGCTCGGGCCGTCGTCGTTCGAGACCGTGTAGGTGAACGAGTCGGCGCCGAAGAAGTCCGCGTCCGGCGTGTAGGCGACCCCGTTGTCATCGAAGGTGACCGAGCCGTGCGCCCCGTCGGTCGCACCGGTGACCACGTTCGTGCCCGCATCGGTCCCGTCGTTGGCCAGGACGTCGATGTCGGTCGCGCCGCTGTCTTCCGCCACGGTCGCCGTGTCGTCCTGCGCGTCGGGCACGGCCGCCGACGCCGAGAGCGGGAGCAGGAGGAGGGTCAGCAGGCAGCTGAGCAAGACCGCGGGGAGCCGCGGCGACCGCATCAGGGTGCCTCCACGAGTCTCGTCATCACGACGCTCTTGGAGTCCGGGTCGCTCTGGCCCGTGACATTCGTCGCCGTCAGGGTGATGAGATACAGGCCAGGGTCAGCGTACGTATGGGCGGACGTCGCGCCGCTCCCGGTCGAGCCATCGCCGAACTTCCACGACCATGAGACCGTGTTCAAGGACCCGGATCCGTCGACGGAGATCGTGAGTCCGCTGCGAACGTAGACGAAGGACGCGATCGGCACCGGGGCCGGCGTGGGCTTGGGCGTGGGCCTTGGGGTCGGCGTCGGCCTCGGGGTCGGGATCGACTTCGGTGTGGGGACCGGGGTCGGAACCGGCGTGGGAACGGGCGTCGGGACCGGGGTCGGCGTCGGGTCGGCTCGGCGTCGGCGACGGGCTCGGGGTCGGCGACGGGCTGGGGGTCGGCGACGGGCTCGGCGTGGGGCTCGGCGTCGGCGAGGGCGTGGCGGTCGGACTCGGCGTGGGGCTCGGGCTAGGGCTATCGGACGGCGGGACGACGGCGGCCTGGGACTCCGGGCTCGAGGTGGCGTCAAGGACGGCACCGGCGGGCGTCGTCGGCAACAGGTTGATCCCGACGACCAGGATCAGGGACAGCGCGACCATGACCACGGCCGCGTCGCGGACGAGCCGCTGGCGGAGGATCGACGGCTCGGAGACCTCTCGCGGGGCCTTCGGTGCCTTGGCCGCCTTGGGAGCCTTGACCTTGCCGACGGCGGTGGGTGCCGAGGCGACGGCCGCCGCGGCGACGCCGACAGGCACGGCCGGGGCCGCCGTGATGGGTGGTGCCGCGCTCGCAGCCGCGCCGGCCACCACGATCCGTGCCGGTCGATGGGCGACGGGCGCCCCGCCCAGGTCGACGGCCGATGCCGCGGCGACGGTCGCGGCCGGTGCCGGCGCCGGACCGCCGAGTCCGGCCGAACCGGACAGGCGGGCCATGATCTCGGTCTCGCTGAGCGTGCGCACGGGCTCGGCCGGCGCGGCCGGCGCCTTGCGCCCGGTCAGGCGCCGGAACAGGTACATGCCGACCGATCCCTCGACCATCCTCGAGAGGCGGCCCGGCTGGTGCGGCGGCTTCGGTGCGGCGATCGGTGCCGGCTTGGCGGTCGCCTTGGCGACCGGGGCGGAAGTGGCGGCCATCGTCGCCGCGCCGGACGCGGCCATGACGGGCACGCCGGCCGGAGTCGAGGGCGCAGCCGGCCCACCGATGATGATCGGCGCGACCACTGGCGCGGCCTTGGCCGGGGCGGCGGCCTTGGCGGCCGCCGGCTTCGCCTTGGCCTTCGCGGGCGCGGCCGTCCGCGGGGCCTGGGCCCTTGCCCGAGCTCCGGAGCAGCGACGCGCCGACGACGACGCCGACCGTCGCGACGGCCGCGATGATGATGAGAAGGTCGAGACTCATGGATCCCCGAGTAGTACTTCGGTACCCCGTCCGTAGTACGGACAGCGGATGCTAGCAGCAAGTCCGAAAGGCGCCCATCGACCCCTTCCCCACCGGACCGCACCGAACCGGGCCGACCGCCCGGATATCGGTGCCAGGACACCACGCCCCTACTTGGCGGGTGCGTCGGTCCCCATGTCGCTCGCGTCCGGGTCCGGGTCGTAGGCGTCCGCTTCGAGCTCTTCCGGCCGCCGCAGCGCCCCGCGGGTCGGCACGAAGAGGACCAGTCCGAAGGCCATGAAGACGCCGAGGAAGGCATAGAGCTGGCTCACGCCGGACAGGAGGAGCGCCAGGAGGGCGAGCAGCAGGCAGATCCCGTAGATCGCGAAGACGGTCTGCCGGTGCGACATGCCCAGGTCGAGCATCCGATGGTGGATGTGACCGCGGTCCGGGCTGAACGGCGAGCGCCCATCGAGGAGCCGCCGCACGATGATCCAGAAGGTGTCGATGATCGGCACCCCGAGCACCAGCAGCGCGACGGCCACCTTCGCGGTCCCGAGGATCGAGAGCAGGGCCAGGCTGTAGCCGACGAACTGGACGCCGCTGGTCCCCGCGAAGATCGAGGCCGGGTGGAGGTTCCAGCGCAGGAACCCCAGCAGCGAGCCGGCGAGGATGAAGCAGAGCGCCGCGATGATCGGCTGGTAGACCGAGGTCGACAGGTTGATCAGGCCCAGCGTCACGGCCGCGATGAACGCGATGCCCGATGACAGGCCGTCGAGACCGTCGATGAAGTTGATGCTGTTGATCATCCCGACGATCCAGAAGATCGTGAAGCCGACCGCGAACCAGTCGGGGAAGGTGATGACGTCGCCGCCGACCGGGTTCGCGATGAACGTGATGCTGATGCCGAAGGCGACCGCGAAGACGCCGAGCCCGATCTGGCCGGCGAGCTGCCAGCGAGCCCGGAGGTCGAGGAAGTCGTCGATCGCCCCGAGCGCCGCCGCCGCCGCCCCGCCGACCAGCAGCGCCGTCAGCTGGTTGGTGAGCGTCGAACCCAGGGGCTCCTGCAAGCGGAAGGGCAGGAGCCAGCCCAGGTCGTGCGTCGCGATGAAGATCAGCGCGACCGCGATGAACGCCGTCGCGACCGCGATCCCGCCACCGCGCGGGATGGGGACGACGTTGACGCGGCGCGCTTCCGGGCGGTCGACCATCCCGTAGCGGAGGACGAGGCGTCGGACGACCGGGGTCAGGAGCAGCGCGACGAGCGCCGCGGCGACGAACGCCACGACGATCGGGACGAGGGCGTCGCCGAGCGTCGGGAGGAACGTCATCGCACCATCGGACCGTCGGGAGCGAGGCTGGCCGGGACGGACCTCACTCGGCCGTCAGGCCGGGAACCGGGAAGCGGTCCACGATCTCACGGACCTCGCCCGCGAGGCGCGCTTGCACGGCCGCATCGTCGCGACCGCGGATGGCGTCGATGATGATCCGGCCGACCTGGCGCATCTCGTCCTCGCCGAACCCGCGCGAGGTCGTCGCCGGCGTCCCGATCCGGATGCCGGACGCGGTGTTCGGGGGCAGCGTGTCGAACGGGATCGCGTTCTTGTTGACGGTGATCCCGATCTCGTCGAGGAGGTGCTCGGCCTCCTTGCCGGTCACCCCGAGCGGCGTCACGTCGACGAGCAGGAGGTGGTTGTCGGTGCCGCCCGAGACCACGCGCGCCCCGAGGCCCGCCACGGTCTCGGCCATCACGGCCGCGTTCGCCACGGTCCGGCGCTGGTCCTCGCGGAAGACCTCGCCGGCGGCCAGCTTGAACGCGACGGCCTTGCCGGCGATGACCTGCATCAGCGGCCCGCCCTGGATGCCGGGGAAGGTGTTGCGGTCGACCGAGGCGGCCAGCGAGCCCTTGACCGCGGGGAAGTCCGCGGCGGCGAGGGCGGACGGCAGCTCGTTCCGGCTGAAGATCATGCCGCCGCGCGGCCCGCGGAGGGTCTTGTGGGTCGTCGTCGTGACGAGGTCCGCGTGCGGGAACGGGCTCGGGTGGACGTCCGCCGCGACGAGGCCGGCGATGTGGGCCATGTCGACGAAGAGGACCGCGCCGACGCTGTGGGCGATATCGGCCATCCGCTCGAAGTCCCACAGGCGCGGATACGCGCTGGCGCCGCCGATGATGACCTTGGGCCTGACCTCGGTCGCCTGCGCCTCGAGGGCGTCGTAGTCGATCCGCTCGGTGTCCTGGCGGACCCCGTAGGCGTGCACCTCGTACAGCCGGCCCGAGAAGTTGAGGGCCATGCCGTGGGTGAGGTGCCCGCCGTGGGCGAGGCTCATGCCGAGGATGCGGTCACCGGGCTCGAGCACGCTGAAGTACGCGATCATGTTGGCCTGCGCCCCGGAGTGGGGCTGCACGTTGACGTGCTCAGCGCCCGGGTACAGGGCGAGCGCCCGCTCCTGGGCGAGCCGCTCGGCGATGTCGACGTACTCGCAGCCGCCGTAGTAGCGCTTGCCCGGCAGGCCCTCGGCGTACTTGTTCGTGAGCCAGCTGCCCTGCGCCTCCATCACGGCGGCGGAGACGTAGTTCTCGCTCGCGATGAGCTCGATCTTGTCGTGCTGGCGGCGGCGCTCCCCCTGCATCGCGGCCCATAGCTCGGGGTCGAGCTCCGCGATCGACGCCATCGCGATCTCGCTCACCGGGGAGATGGTCATCGGGGGCCGACTCCTTCCTGCCGGTGCCGCGATCCGCCGGCACGCCCGACGTATCTTCCCACGAACACGACCCGTCCTGACCGAGTTCGACCGTCAGGCAGGCTCCGACCTCGGTTCGAGGTCGTGGCGGAGGCCCACCGCGTCGAGCGTGGCGGCGAGACGGGCTGCGTCGATCGCCCCAGGCCGCAGGATCCGCGGCTCGTCGATCGAGCAGTCGACGACGGTGGAGGGCGGGCCGCCGCGGGCCGGACCGCCATCGAGGATCAGCTCGATCGCATCGCCCAGGATCGCGTGGATCTCGGCGGCGTCGCGACCCTCCGGCGCCCCGGAGACGTTGGCCGAGGTGACGGGGAGTGGGCCGAGCGCGCGCGCGAGCGCGCGCGGCGCGTCGTGATCGGGGACGCGCAGGCCGATGGTCGCCGCGCCGCCCGTCAGCTCGTCCGGGAGCCGCACGTCCGTGCGGCGCCGCACGACGATCGTCAGCCCCCCGGGCCACAGCGCGGCCGCGAGGGCCTCGGCCGCGAGCGTCATGTCCCCCAGCAACGACGCCTGCGCCGCGTCCTCGAGGAGCAGGACGATCCCCTTCTCCGGCGGCCGGTGTTTCACGTGGAACAGGCGCTCGATGCCACCGGGCGTGTCGAGCGCGACCGCGAGCCCGTACACGGTGTCGGTCGGCAGGGCGACGATCGACCCGTTGCGCAGCGCCTCGATGGCGGCCGCCCGGCCGCGATCGTCGTCGGGGACGAGGGCGGCGCTCATCCCGCGAGGTCCTCGGTGGCGGCCGCCCGCGTTCGATCGGCCGCTGCGGCCAGCTGGCGCGACGCGGACCTGGCCCCGGACTCGTCCACCAGCACGAGCCGTTCGATCATGTCGGCGACGCCCTGATCCGCGACGGGCGGGGCGAGGTACCGGGCCACCGCCTTGACCGCGGCGGGCGCGGTCGGCATCGCGGCGCCGTGCCCGACCTCGGCGAGCATCTCGATGTCGTTCCACTGGTCGCCGATCGCGAGCGTCTGGGCGAGCGGGATCCCGAGCGCGCCGCGCCAGCCAGCGGATCGCGCGGCCCTTCGAGACGCCCGGCGCGACGAACTCGAGGAAGCGGGGGTGGCTGATCGTCACGTCGGCGACGCCGGCGAAGGCGGCGGCGGCGGCCGGTGCCAGCTCGGTCGGCCGCGGCGGCTCGCCGACCGCGAGGATCTTGGTGATCGGGTGGTCGATCGCCTCGAGGAGGTCCGGCACCAGCTCGGCCCGCGCGCCCATGAACGCCGAGTAGTCGTCGGCCCGCGGGTCGTCGGCGCGGAGGATGAACCGCTCGAGGTGGTTGAGATGGGGATCGAGCCCGTGGTCGCGCGTCCACGTCAGGACCGCGCGCGCCGTCTCCGCGCGCAGGGGCGTATGGACCAGCAGCCGCCCGACCCGCGTCGACCCGGGTTCCGGCATCGCCCGGATGAGCCCGCCCTGGTAGCCGATGATCGGGTCGGTCAGGCCCATCTCGCGCGCGAACCGCATGGCGCTCGACACCATCCGGCCGGTGACGAGCGAGACCGCCACGCCACGCGCCCGGGCCGCGCGGACCGCCTCGATCGTGCGCTCCCCCACCACGAGGTCGTCGCCGACCAGCGTCCCGTCGATGTCGAGCGCGATCAGACGGACGGGGAACCCCGGTTCCGTGCCGCGGATCGCGGCCGCCCGCGTCGCGTCCTGGAGGCTCATGCGGGACCTCGCTCGACGACCGCGACCCGCGGCAGGCCCGCCAGGTCCGGTTCGACCCGGCACGCCCAGCCAGGGAGCCGCGCCCCGACGCACGCGACGATCGCGTCGCCCTGGTCGGCGCCGATCTCGAAGAAGGCGATCCCGCCGTCGGCCAGGACCCGCGGCAGCAGGTCGAGCAGGCGACCGATCACCTCGAGCCCGTCGGCGCCGCCGTCGAGCGCGAGCGCCGGTTCGAAGGTCGTCGCGACGGGCAGCGACGCCATGGCGTCGGCGCGGACGTACGGGAGGTTGGCGACCACGATCTCCCAGGCACGGTCCTCGCCGGGCGGGAGGAGGTCGGCGGCCACGAACCGGACCCGGTCCCCGATGCCGTGCGCCGACCGCGTTCTCGCGCGCGAGGCCGAGCGCGTCGGTCGAGATGTCCACCGCCAGCAGCACGACCTCATCGGGGTGGACGCGACGCTTGCGCAGGTCGGCGGCGATCGAGATCGCGATCGCGCCGCTCCCCGTCCCGACATCGAGCACGCGCAGCTCGTCGCCCGGCGGCCGCACGCCCATCGTGAGCCGCCGCATGATCTCCTCGATCGCGAGGTCGACCAGCCGCTCGGTCTCGGGTCGCGGGATGAGCGCCCGGGCGTCGACGGTGAACACCAGCCCGTGGAACTCCTTGATGCCGCGGATGTAGGCGACCGGCTCGCCGGCCAGCCGTCGGTCGAGCGCCGCCCGGAACGTGCCTTCCGCGCCCGGGCCGACCGGCGCGTCGGGATGGGCGTTGATCGTCGTCCGCTCCACGCCGACGGCGTAGCCGAGGAGCAGCTCGGCGTCGAGCCGGGGCGTCTCCATCCCGGCCGCCCGCAGGCGCTCGATGGCCTCGGACAGGAGCGGCGCGATCGTCGTCACCGGCGGATGGCGCTCAGAGCCGGATCGTCACGTCGAGGTCGCCGACCTTGCGCAGCACCTCGGCGCTCGTGGTCCCGCGCCAGCGGTGGAACAGGAGGTCCACCGACGCGTCGCCGACGCGCAGGTTCGTGAGCGTCACGCGGCCGAGCCACTCGGGCAGCCGTGGGTGGCGCAGCTCCAGCTCGCCGCGGTCCGCGTGCGGCCGCACGCCCGAGCATCGTGGTCAGGAACAGGAACGACGATGCCGCGGCCCACGCCTGCGGCGAGCACGCGACCGGGTACGGGACCGGGATGTGCGCGTGCTCGCGGTCGAAGCCGCAGAAGAGCTCGGGCAGCCGGTATTCGTCGAAGCGCTGGGCCGCCTCCAGGACCTGGCTGACGACGCGGTTGGCGGCGTCATCGAAGCCGTAGCGCTTCATCCCGGCGGCGATCAGCGACGTGTCGTGCGGCCAGACCGATCCGGTGTGATAGCCGATCGGGTTGTAGCCGGGCTGGTCCCGCGCATAGGTCCGGATCCCCCAGCCCGAGAACATCGTCCGGGTCGAGCAGCCGGTCGACCACGTCGCCCGCCCGCTCCGGGCTCACGATCCCCGTCCACAGGCACTGGCCGGCGTTCGAGCCGATCGCGTCCGCCTGGCGCTTGTCGCGGTCGAGCGCGAGGGCGTAGTAGCGCTGGTCCTCGATCCAGAACGCGGCCTCGAAGCGCGCTCGCAGCGTCGCCGCATCGGCCTCGAGCCGGGTCGCCAGCGCCTCGTCGCCGCGGACGCGGGCGAGGCCGGCCATCCGCCGCTTGGCATCGAAGACGTAGCCCTGGACCTCGGCCAGCGCGATCGGCGGCACGGATTCCGTGCCGTTGCGGTCGCGGATCGCGTCGCTCGAGTCCTTCCAGCCCTGGTTCAGCAGGCCGCGCTCGGAGCGCCGCTCGTACTCGACGAACCCGTCGCCGTCGCGGTCGCCGTACTGGTCGATCCAGTCGAGGGCGGCCAGCGCGTTCGGCCACAGCCGGTCGAGCAAGGCCCGGTCGCCGGTCCAGTCGAAGGTCTCGCCGAGGAGGATCAGCCAGAGCGGCGTCGAGTCGACCGAGCCGTAGTACGGCGTGTGCGGCAGCTCGCCGGCGCCGGCCATCTCGCCGGTCCGCAGCTCGTGGAGGATCTTGCCGGGCTCCGCGTCGCGGCGGTCGTCGACCGCCGTGGCCTGGTAGGCCGCCAGGACGGACAGCGTCTCGATGGCGACCTGCGGCCGGAACGCGAGCGACTGGAGCGAGGCGATGATCGAGTCGCGGCCGAACAGCGTCGCGAACCACGGCACGCCCGGCCGCGATGTAGCGCTGGTCCGGGCCGGGGCCGTCGTTGACCAGCAGCCGCAGGTCGTGGACCGACCGCTCCATCACGAGGTCGAAGATCTCGTGGTCGCTGTCGACGGTCGTGGTGCCGTGCTCCCAGGCGCGGTAGGCCGCGGCGCCCTCATCGCCGAGACACCAGCGGCGGGTCCGGGAAGAGCGTCGCCGCATCGGGCTCGGCCGCCGGCGTCCGGGGGCACGGGCGCCTGGTCGGCCCAGACCGTCCAGCGCAGCTCGCCCGCGGCGCCGCGGCTCCAGCGCGAGACTCCAGCGCAGCTCGACGGTCGGCCCCGGTGTCGAGCGGGTCGGCCGGCATCGCGGCCACCTCGCCGACCTCGGACGCCGCCTCGCGAGAACGCCAGGAACGTGCTGCGCCGCACGCCGTCCAGGCCGTCGTAGCGGAACGTGACCCGCTCCGGCGTGACCGCCACCGGCAGGAGGGTGCCCGCGGGCCGGCCGCGGATACCCGCGGACCTCGAAGATGTCGGCGTCGTCGGCGCCCATGTCGAGCTCGACCGGGATCGTGACCTGCGCGGTCCGCGTGGTTGACGATGCGGAGCCGCTCCTCGAGGGCGCCGCCCCCGATCAGCCGGTCGCGCGAGATCCCGATCGTCCGCCCGACGAGACCGTCGAGCGGGTGGACCTTCATGTCGGGGTTCCGGTCGGCCGACGGGTTCGTCAGCTGGATGCCGCCCCGGTAGTTGCCGCCCATCGACCCCTGGAGGAGCACCGGCCGCTCGCCGCCGACGTGCAGCACCGAGCACGACAGCAGCCGGGTGTCCGTCCGGTACAGGCCCAGCCCGCGCGAATCCGGATGGATGTCGCCGAACTGGTCGGTCAGCAGGTAGAGGTTGCCGTGCTTGAGGACCTGGACGGACCCGAGGTCCGTCGCCCGGGCGATGGGCCGCACGCGCGGCTCCATGAACCGCACCGTGGCGCCCTCAGGCGGCGTCATCGGCCCCGGTGACCTCGTTGAGCCGGTCGGCCTGGTCGGCCATGACCAGCGCGTCGATGAGCGGGTCGATCTGGCCCTGGAGCACGCCGGGCACGTCGTGGACGGTCAGCCCGATCCGGTGGTCCGTGACCCGGTTGTCCGGGAAGTTGTAGGTCCGGATCTTCTCGGAGCGGTCGCCGGAGCCGACCATCGTGCGGCGCGTGGCCGAATCCTTCGCCCGCTGCTCCTGCTGCTTGAGGTCGAGCAGCCGCGAGCGCAGGACCGACATCGCCTTGGCCTTGTTCTTGTGCTGGCTCTTCTCGTCCTGGATCTCGACGACGAGGCCCGTCGGCAGGTGGGTGATGCGGACCGCGGAGTCGGTGGTGTTGACGGACTGCCCGCCCGGTCCGGACGAGCGCTTGACGTCGATGCGCAGGTCGCGCTCCTCGTCGATATGCGACCTCGACCTCGTCGGCCTCGGGCATGACGATCACGGTCGCCGTCGAGGTGTGGATCCGGCCGGACGACTCGGTCGAGGGGACCCGCTGGACGCGGTGGACGCCGCCCTCGAACTTGAGCCGGCTGTAGGCGCCGTCGCCGGAGATCTCGACGATCGCCTCCTTGATCCCGCCGATCCCGGTCTCGTTGAGCGAGAGGACCTCGGCCGGGAACTTGTGCGTATCGGCATAGCGGAGGTACATCCGCAGGAGCTCGTTGGCGAACAGCGCGGCCTCCTCGCCGCCGGCGCCGGCCCGGATCTCGAGGATGACGTCGCGGTCGTCGTTGGGGTCGCGCGGCAGGAGCAGGACCTTGAGCTCCTCGAGGAGTCGCGTCTCGTCCGCGTCGAGCCGGTCGATCTCGGCGCCCGCCATCCCGTGCATCTCATCGTCGGCGTCGCTCGCGTCCCGGAGCTCGCGGGCGCCGGCCAGCTCGGCGCGGACGGCTTCGAGCCGTCGGAAGGCCTCGACGGTGGGCTCCAGCCGGGCGAGCTCCTGGCCGAGCCGCCGGATCTCGGAGGGGTCCGAGGTGACCTCGGGTCGGCCGAGGTCGTTCTGGACCTCGTCGTACCGACGCGCGACCTCGGCCAGCTTGGCGTCGAGCTCGCTCATGACCCCGGCGGCGGGTCGCCTGGGGTCGCGGCGGCGGGCTCGGACTCGTGCGGCGGGCCGAGCTCGCATCGGCTCGCGCGCGAACGGGGTCGAGCCGTCCGGGACGGCCTCGCCGTCGGCCACGAGCGCCTGCTCCATCGACACGATCGCGACCTCGATCATGTCGTCGCTGGGCGGCTTGGTCGTGATCATCTGGACCAGGAGGCCCGGGTAGAGCAGGACCTTCACGATCGGGTTCTTGCGGTGACGCGCCCCGAACTTGAGGAGCTCGTAGCCGACCGCGGCGATCACGGGGACCAGCAGGATCCGGCTGAGGATCATCACCGGGATGCTCTGCCGGCCGACCAGCGAGAACGCCAGGATCGAGAGCAGGACCACGATGACCAGGAACTCGGTGCCGCAGCGCTGGTGGGCGGTCGGGTACTTGCGGACCTCGCCGACGGTCAGCGGGTCGCCGGCCTCGAGCGCGTGGATCGTCATGTGCTCGGCGCCGTGGTACTGGAACACGCGGTGGATGTCGGGCGAGCGGCTGATCAGCACGAGATAGCCGAGCAGCAGCGCGACCCGGATCAGCCCCTCGAAGAGGTGCTGGACCAGGCCGTTGTCGACGCTCGAGGTGGTCACGCTCGCGATGAACAGCGGCAGCAGGAAGAAGAACCCGATGCCGAAGACCGCCGTGATCGTGAGCATCAGCGCGACCGACCAGCGGCCGAGCTCGAGGCCCTCCCCGCTCGCTTGCAGGTTCGCGCTGCGGATGAGCCAGCGGGTGCCCACGACCAGCGTCTCGTAGAGGACGACGAGCCCGCGGATGAACGGCCACTTCGACCAGGGCTTGGCGTGGAACCCGGCATCGAGGCGCTCGGTCGCCCAGACGATCTGGCCGTCGGGGTGTCGGAACGCGACCGCGATCGCATCGCGACCGCGCATCAGGACGCCTTCCATGAGCGCCTGGCCGCCGTAGGTGTAACTGGGCATGCCCGAAGTCTACCGGCCGCCCGGGAATCGAAACGGCGGACCCGGAGGCCCGCCGTCGGTTCGTGTCCGGATGATGGACGCGATGGGGGTTAGCTTCGAACCTGGCGCTCGAGGCGCTTCTGGAAGCGCTCGACCTGACCGGCGGTGTCGATGATCGTCTGCTTGCCCGTGAAGAACGGATGGCAGTTGGCGCACACGTCGACGCGGAGCTCCGGTCGCGTGGACCCGACGGTCCACTCGGTGCCGCACGAGCCGCAGTGGACCTTGGCTTCGTAATACTTGGGATGGATATCGGGCTTCACGGTGCTGTACTCCTCCGAACGCCGTCCGTGCAGGGCAGTGGCCCCGCCGGTGGTCGCCGGCTCGATCCGGTCTGGCTAGGCGCTCGCCGCCGCGGTTTCCACCGCGTCGACCCGGATGCGCTTCTTGTCCTTGGTGGCGTGCTCGAACTTGACCTTGCCCGTGACCGTGGCGAAGACCGTGTAGTCCCGGCCGAGACCCGTGCCCGGGCCGGAGAGGAAGGTCATGCCGCGCTGGCGGACGATGATCGAGCCGGCGGTGACGAGCTGGCCGTCGCCGGCCTTGACGCCGAGCCGCTGGCCGGCGCTGTCGCGGCCGTTCTTGACGCTGCCGCCGGCCTTCTTGTGTGCCATCTCGTCTACTCGTCCTTCTTGGTGGCGGTGGTCTTCCGCGGCGCCTTGGCCGGAGCCTCGGTCGTCTCGGCAGCGGCCGCCTTGGCCGTGGTCTTCGGTGTGGCCTTCGCCTTGGGCTCAGCGGCGGGCTTCGCCGTCGACTTGGCCGTCGTGGCCTTGGCGGGCGCCTCGGCCTTCGCGGCCGGCTTGGTCTCGGCCTTCGCCGGCTTGTCGGCCTTCGCGGTCGCCTTGGCCGTGGGCTCCGCGGCCGCGGTCCCGACCTCGAGCTTCGCGGCGAGCTCGGCGTCCTTGGCCGCCTGGGCGTCGGCCGCGTCCGAGAGCTTCTGGCGCTCGGTCTTCGCGGCGGCCTGGGCCTTCTTGTCGGCCTCGGCCGCGCTCTTGCCGTCGAGCACGATGTCGCTGATGCGCAGGACCGTCAGCTCCTGGCGGTGGCCCTTCTTGACGCGGCTGCGCGCCTTGGGGCGGTACTTGAAGGAGATGAGCTTCGGTCCGCGGGTCTGGGTGACGACCTCGGCGCTGACCGATGCGTTCTCGACCACCGGGCGGCCGATCGCGGACGGTGTCGCCGTCGGCGACGAGCAGGACGCGATCGAGGGTGATCGTCTTGCCAGGCTCGACGTCGAGGAGCTCGACCTCGAGCTCGGTGCCGACCTCGACGCGATACTGCTTCCCGCCGGTCTCGATGACTGCGTACATGGGTCCTCAGGGATCTGTGTGAATGCGACGGCGGGCGACGCGCGTGGCGATCGGGTCGTCGGACATGGGATGACGCCCGGCAGGGCCGAGGCGCAGACCGCGAAGTGTACGGCTCCACGCACGAATGGTCAATCGGCGGAGGCGACGTCTCCGGTCAGGATCAGCCGCTCGCGGACCACCTCGTCGATGATCAGGTCGCGGCCGACCAACTCGGCGAGGGCCGCGACGACCTCATCCGGCCGGCCGTTGCCGAGCTGGGGATCGAACCGGGTGCGCACTCGTAGCTCGACCCGGGAGCCGGCGACGACCTCGATCGACTCGAGGAGCGGGCGCAGGTCGTAGCGCACGCTCGAGCCGCCCTTGTCGCGGTTGCGGAACAGGCTTCCCGCCGCGAGGATCTGGTCGGCGGCGTCCGCCAACGCACTCGCCTCGACGTCGCTGCCCAGCACGATCCGGTAGTCCGCCGCGCACACGGCGGCCGCGAGCGCCGGCGCGCCGAGCCACACGTCCTCGAGCTCCGTCATCGACCAGCCCGGCAGCATCGCGCCGATCAGCGGCCTCGCGGGCGCGCCAGGCCGGCCAGCGATCGCACAGGATCGACGTCCATCAGCTCGGCCTCGGCCGTCATCCCGACCGGCAGCGGCGCCGCGAACGCGACCGGCGACTTCGGCTTCGACCCCGCGACCGCGCGCGCCAGCGGCAGTCCCGCGGCCTCCAGCGCCGCCTCCCATGCCTCGTTGAGCTCGCGACCGGCGAGCCTGGGGGCATCCGGACCGCGCGCGAGCGTGAGCCGCCATCGCTGACGCGGCTCGAGGATGGCCGCGGGTGCGGGCTCGGGACGGGGGTCCACGTCTGGTAGTCTGCCGCACGATGGACGACCCCGCCCGTCCCGCATCGACCCCGACGGGGGCGCTGACGGGGGCCGCGACCGGCGACGCCACGGTCGCCCTCCCACCGCCACCCTTCCTTCAGCCCGCCGTGGACGGTGTCGCCCCCCGGTTCGTCCCGCTCTCCCCACGCGTCGCGGTGCTGCTCGTGGCCGCCGCCGTCCTCGGCCTGATCCTCTGGATGGCCCGCGACAGCGTCCGCCCGTTCATCGTCGGATTGCTGCTCGTCTACCTCCTCGACGGGCCTGTCCATCGCCTGTCGCGCGCCGGGGTCCGCCGCCCGATCGCGATCCTGATCGTCTACATCACCGCGATCGTCGCGTTCGTCGTCTTCATGGCGATCACGCTGACGCCGTTGATCAACGAGATCCTGCGGTTCGCCGCCGACTTCCCGCACCTGGCCGAGCAGCTCAACCAGCGCATCCAGGACCTGTCGGACTACTACTCGCACCTGCAGATCCCGCCCGCCGTCCGCGACTACATCGATTCGCTGATCGCCGGGCTCCAGAACGGCCAGCCGGGCGCAGGCCTGAACCTCGCGATCCTCCTGCCGCTCATCACGGGCGCCGGGAGCCTCATCGGCGCGGTCTTCGGCTACGTGATCCTGCCGGTCTGGGTGTTCTACCTGCTCAAGGACCGCGTCTCGCTGGTCCAGGCGTTCGACCGGGCGCTGCCGCCGACATGGCGGTTCGACACCTGGGTGCTGCTGCGAACCGTCGAGCGCGTCTTCGGCCAGTGGGTCCGCGGCCAGCTGATCCTCGGCTTCGCGGTCGGGATCTTCACGTTCATCGGCCTGATCATCCTCAGCCGGACCGTCGATCCCATCTTCGGCCAGTACGCGATCCTGCTCTCCGTGATCGCCGGGATCCTCGAGCTGCTGCCGATCATCGGGCCGATCATCTCGGCGATCCCCGCGGTCCTCCTCGCCGCCACGGTCGGGATCGGGGCCGTGATCGCCGCCCTCGTGCTGTACTTGCTCGTTCAGCAGATCGAGAACAACTTCCTCGTGCCGAAGATCCAGGGCGACGCCACCGACCTGCACCCGGCCGCGGTCATGTTCGCGATCATCATCGGCGGAGCGCTCGCGGGGCTGATCGGCGCGATCCTGGCCCTGCCGATCGCGGCGGCGGGGCGGGATGTCGTGCGCTACCTGTTCCGGCGGATGAGCCCCGACGACACGGCCGAGGTGGCGGCGCTGGTCGCCAAGGTGGGGGCGACCCCGACCGATGCCTGACGCCTTCGATCCGTACCGGGTGCTCGAGGTGGATCCGGAGGCGTCCGACGACGCCGTCAAGGCCGCCTACCGACGTCTCGCGCGGCGATATCACCCCGATCTGGCCACCGAAGCCGAAGTCGACGCCGCGTCGAAGATGGCCGTCGTGAACCGCGCCTGGGAGATGCTCGGCGAGCCGGCGAAGCGCGCTCGATACGACCGCGACCGACGGCTCGGGCGCGAGAACCCCGGCTACGAGCCGCCGGCCCCGACCCCACCGCCGCCGCCGAAGGCGCGCGCGCCCGAGCCGCCGCCCGAACAGGTCTCGAGCGACTGGACGTCGGGGCGGTCGTCGGTCGGCGGCAAGTACGACGACTCGATGCGCGAGCCGGACGGGCTCGGCGCCGCGGGGCCGCCGCCGGGACGACCGTCGGGGAGCGTCCTCAACTTCGGCCGGTACGCGGGCTGGTCGCTCGGGGAGATCGGCCGGACGGACATCGAGTACATCGAGTGGCTCGACCGGACGCCGATCGGGCGTCCGTTCCGCGACGAGATCGATGCCCTGCTCCGGAAGGCGGGACGGCGGGAGTCCGCGACCACCGAGGCGACGCAGCGGCGGGGGCTGTACCGCCGCCGATAAGTCAGTCCACTATGCCGGGCGTATCACCTTCCGGGTGGTCGTCTCCCCGGGCGGAGCCATCACCACTCGGCGCGCGTCTGCCGGATGTTGATGCTCTGGATGATCCCGAGCCCGAGCGCCATGCTCACGAGCGACGCGCCGCCGTGGGTCACGAACGGGAGCGGGATCCCGGTGATCGGCATGATCCCCATGACCATGCCCGCGTTCACGAAGATCTGGAAGATGATCATCGAGGCCATCCCGGCGGAGAACATCGTCCCGAACGGGTCGCGTGACTTCCAGCCCGAGGCGAGGACCCGCCAGAGCAGCAGGAAGAACAGCGTGAACGCGACCATCACGCCGATGAACCCGAGCTCCTCGGCCAGGATCGCGAGCACGAAGTCCGTGGCGCTGACGGGGAGGAACTCGCCCTGGGCCTGGGTCCCGTTCGTCAGGCCCTTGCCGATCCACCCGCCGGAGCCGACCGCGATCTGCGCCTGGTAGAGCTGGTAGCCGGCGCCCTTGATGTCCGGGTTGGCGTCGAAGAACGAGAGCAGCCGCTGCTTCTGGTAGTCGAGCAGGATGTAGGTCCACCCGATCGGGACGAGCGCGACGATCGAGGCGGTGAGGACGGTCAGCCACTTGAGGCTCGCGCCGGACATCCAGAGCATCCCGCCGAGGATGGCCGCGAACACGAGCGACGTCCCGAGGTCGGGCTGGAGCATGACGAGGACCAGCGGCGGGACGATCAGCGCGCACGCACCCAGGATCGTTCGCAGCGAATTGAGCTTGCCGCTCCTCGCCGAGAGGTACTGCGCCAGCACGATGATCATCAGGATCTTGGCGAGCTCGCTGAACTGGAACGTGAATGGGCCGAGCGCGATCCAGCGCGAGGCGCCGCCGACGCCGTTCCCGATCGCGAGCGTCAGCATCAGCAGGCCGAGCTGCAGGCCGTAGATCGGCCAGGCGAGCGTCTTGAGCCAGCGATAGTCGAACGCCGTCGCGAGGATGAACGTGACCACGGCCAGCCCGGCCCACATCAGGCCCCGCGCGAACGTGGTCTGCGCGTCGAGCGGCAGGTCGCCGTTCTCCACGCTGTTCGTGTAGGCCATCACGAGCCCGATCGCGGCCAGCAGGCCCGCGTACGTGGTCAGCTGGAGGTCGAACGCGCGCCACACCGCCCCGACGGACTTGGCAGCCCAGTCGGTGACGCGTGCTGGCTCGGCTCGGATGACGCCCATCGCCTCTCAGTTGCTCTGGTAGAAGTTGCCGCGCTTGAGGAGGTCGAAGTTCCGGTAGTCGTGCTTGATGCCGTAGTGGAGCTGGAAGAAGTACTTCACGATCTCGGTGGCCGCGTTGCCCTTCGTGCGCGAGTCGTAGGCGAACGCGAGGACGATGAGCTTGGAGTCGCCCTTGTCGAACGAGCCGTTGTACGGGTCCTTCGGGGTGAAGCCGACGAACCACGAGTGGAACGGCAGCCGGCCCTTGCTGTCCCGCGTCCCGAACTCGGCCGTCCCCGACTTGCCCGCGACCTTGATCGGCAGGTCGACGAGGTTGTAGGTGTGGCGGACCAGGACGACGTTGCGGGCCGCCAGGCGCATGGTCTTGAGCACGCTCGACGGCGCCTTGAGCTTGTGGATCAGGATGGGCTTGAACGGCCGGACGACGCTCCCATCCGGACCGGTGATGGTGCGGACCACCTGCGGCTGGTAGAGCTTGCCGCCGTTCGCCATCGCCGCGTAGGCGTTGATCAGCTGGATCGGGGTGACGACGTCGTAGCCCTGCCCGATCCCGGCCTGATAGGTCTCGCCGGCGAACATCGGGGCGCCGAGCGTGGCCTGCTTCCAGGCGTTCGTCGGCACGATGCCGGCGACCTCGCCGGGAAGGTCGATGCCGGTCGGCGCGCCGAAGCCGTAGTCCTTCGCCCAGTACCCAAGTCGGTCGCTCCCGAGCTTGCCGGCGAGCTGGAAGAAGTACGTGTCGCTCGAGTGGCCGAACCCGCAGTAGATGTCGCACGGGCCGAAGCCGCGGTGGTTCCAGTCGTAGAACTTCGTCGCCCCGAGGGTGAGGAAGCCCTTCGTCGGGATCAGCGTGGTGGCCTTGACCTTGCCGTCCGAGAGGGCCCCGGTCCCGGTCACGAGCTTGTACGTGGAGCCCGGCGGGTAGTGGGCCATCGTCGCGTGGTTCAGCAGGGGCAGGTTCGGGTCATTGGCCAGGGTCTGGAAGGCCTTCGTGCTGATCCCGCGAGCGAACAGGTTGTTGTCGTACGTGGGCAGGCTGACCATCGCAAGGACCTCGCCGGTCTGCGGGTTCATCGCGATCACGACGCCGCGCTTGAGGCCGATCGCCTTCATGGCCCACTTGAGGGCCTTCTGGGCCTCCTGCTGCACCTTGGTGTCGATCGTGAGCGTGAGCGAATCGCCCGGCTGGACCTGGGTGTCGGTCCGGAGGACCTGCGTCTTCTGGCCGCGGGCGTTCCGTTCGACCGTCTCGGTGCCGTAGACGCCACGCAACTCGGTCTCGTACGACGATTCCACGCCAGCCTTGCCGACGAGGTCGTCTGGCAGATAGCCACGCTCCTTGAGCGTGGAGAGCTGCGACGCCGAGACCGGGCCGGTGTACCCGACGATCTGGGACAGCAGCGGTCCGTCGGTGTACTGGCGGCGCGCCTCGACGACGACTTCGACGCCGGGCAGCTGGTCGGACGACTCCTGGATCAACCGTGCGGTATCCGGGTTGATATCCTCGGCGATCCGGACGAGGTCGAAGGCCGACCCGGGGTTGCTGTCGATCGCCGTGTTGATCTCGGTCGGATCGATCTTGAGCATGGCCGCGAGGCGCTGCACGACCTCGGGACGGCGCTCCACGGGGAGATCCGTGGGTCGGAGCTTCACGGCGAACGTGGGGATGTTCGTGACGAGGGCTCGCCCGTTGCGGTCGTAGATCAGTCCGCGGGGCGCGGGGATCGACTCGAGCACGGTCCGGTTCTTGGCGGCGAGCGCCGAGGCCTGGCTCCCCTGGACGATCTGGAGGTAGAAGAGCCGGGCGGTCAGCGTGGTCATCGCGATGATCACGATCAGCCCGAAGACCAGGAACCGCGAGAGCTGCTTGGCGGGCGCCGCGCGTTCGCCGATGTAGGAGCTCACCAGTCGACCCGTTCGCGCTGCGCCCGGCGATCGTGGATCGAGACCGCCAGCGGCCCGATGATCACGGCCAGGATCGTGTCATAGACGGCGCCCGGAAGGACGATCGCGAGCGGGTCGGCGATCGGAACGGGCGCGCGGAGGGCTGACGTGAGCGTGAACAACATCATCGAATACGCGATGCTCAGTACGAAGGTGGCGATGATCGGTGCGAGCGGTCTGATACGTGCAAGGAGCCGACCGATGATGGCCGCACCGCCCGCACAGAGCAGCAAGGCGAATGCGGTCGACCCGAGGGGCCGATCGGCCAGGACATCGAGCGCCAATCCGCCGATGAAGGCCCACACGAGTCCCGGTTCGAGACCGACGACGATGGTGACGACGACCGTCCCCACCAGCACAAGATGTGGTTGAGCGTCGCCGACGCGAAGATATATCCCTACGGTCAGTTCGAACAGGGCCGCCACTGTCGCACCGACGGCGGCGAGCAGCAGGGTCATTGGGCGTTCGATCCTCGGCGAGACGTCCGAAGGTCGCGCCCGCTGACGCGGCACTCGACGCGATCGAAACGGCGGCGACGTCGGGCGCAGTATCCCACGGACCGCTCGAAAGGGGCAACGGCCGGTCTGGCGCGCTCCGAGACGCACGTCACGCAGCGAGGCGAGACCCGTTGTTCCGCGTCAAACGCGGGGCCGGGACGGGCGCCATCGGACCGGGGGCAGGCCCGGAGATCGGGGGAGTCGGCCGTGTTTCACGTGAAACAGGCGGTCGGGGGAGGCGTTGTCCGACCCGACCGCAGCGGTTCTCGCGCGGCGAGAGAGCCGCGTTTCACGTGAAACAGCCGCTGGAGCTGGTCACAACGGGGGACGATCAGGGCGACCCCAGGCGGGGTCAACGAGATAAGCGCGGGTGCAGGACGGCGTGGGACGCTTGGCGTCGAGCGTCCTGAACCGAGGTCCGAGGCCGTCCGATGGTAGAATCAATGACCGTGAGAGCGTTCCAGGCAGGTCACTGAGTGGGCCAGACGATCGCCTGCGCGAACCAGAAGGGCGGTGTCGGCAAGACCACGTCGGTGGTCAGCCTCGCGAGCTATCTGGCCATCGCCGGCGACCGGGTCCTCGTCATCGACCTCGATCCACAGGGTAACGCCACCAGTGGCTTCGGCCTCGATCGCTCGCTCCTCGATCGTTCGGTCTACGACGCGGTCATCGACGATCTGGCCCTGGAGCGGCTGGTGGTCGAGGGGCCGCTCGGCGTCGACCTGATCCCGTCCTCGATCGCGCTCGCGGGCGCCGAGGTGGAACTGGCCCCGATCGAAGCCCGTGAACGGCGCCTCGCCCGCCTCATCGCCGATATCGCCGCCCGCTACGACCACATCTTCATCGACTGCCCGCCGTCCCTCGGTCTCCTGACCGTGAATGCCCTCACCGCTGCCGATTCCGTGCTCATCCCGCTGCAATGCGAGTACTACGCCCTGGAAGGATTGACCCAGCTGCTTGCCACGATCGACCTCGTTCGCGACCACCTGAACCCCCCATTGGCCATCGACGGCGTCCTGCTGACGATGTACGACGGCCGGACGAACCTGTCTGCCGAGGTCGCCGCCGAGGTGCGCCGCCATCTCGGACCGCTGGTCTACGAGACCGTGATCCCGCGCAGCGTGCGACTGTCCGAGGCCCCGAGCCACGGGCAGCCGATCGCCACGTACCGGCCGGACTCCCCGGGTGCCATCGCCTACCGGCAAGCCGCCGATGAGTTCCGAGCCCGCACCGCGGCCCGCGCCAGCCGCCCGGCGGTGCCGGTCATGGCCCCGCTGACGCGGCGCGAGCGCGACGTCCGAGCCCGCGGCGGTGTCGCGCGAACCCGCGGTGGTCGCATGACGGTCCGACCGGAGCGCCCGCAGAGCCTCGGTCGCGGGCTCGCATCGCTCATCCCGCAGCGCCACGCCGGGCAGCCGGCGCCGACCGAGATCCCGACCGACCGGATCCGCTCGAACCCGTACCAGCCGCGCCGCCACATGGACGATGCGGCTCTCGCGACGCTCACGGCGAGCATCGCCGAGCACGGCGTCGTGCAGCCGATCCTCGTGACCGAGGTCATCGACGGCTACCAGCTCGTCGCCGGTGAGCGTCGCCTTCGGGCAGCCATCGCGGCCGGCCTGGACCGGATCCCGGCCGTGGTCCGCCAGCTCGCGGACAACGAGCAGCTCGAGCTCGCGCTCGTCGAGAACCTGCAGCGCGAGGATCTCGACCCGATCGAGGCCGCGCTCGCCTATCGGCAGCTGATCGACGTGTTCGGCTACAGCCACGAGGCCGTTGCGACCCGTGTCGGGCGGGCTCGGACGACGGTGGCCAACACGCTGCGGCTCCTCGACCTCGATCCGGCGGTGCAGACCTCGCTCGCGGGCGGGGAGATCACCGAGGGCCACGCGCGAGCGCTCGGCGGCCTGGTGGCCGACGCGCAGGGTCGTGTCCTCGGGACCGTCGTCGAGCAGGAGCTCTCGGTCCGCCAGACCGAGGAGCTGGTCCGACGGCTTCGCGAACCGAAGCCGGAGGCAGCGCCGAAGCCCCAGCGGCTCGCGGATCCCGACCTCGACCGCGTCGAGGAGGACCTCCGGCGCGCGCTCGGCACCAAGGTCAGCCTCGCGCGCTCGCGCAAGGGCGGCCGCATCGTCATCGAGTTCTACAGCGACGAGGAACTAGGGCGTCTCTACGAGCGCCTGACCGGAGGGAACGCGTGACCGAGGAAGCCGCCAGCCAGCCGCCCGAGCGGACGCCAGCCCCGCGTGCCAGGAAGGGCAAGGCGGGCGGGTCCGACTACACGGCCGAGAGCATCCAGGTCCTCGAGGGCCTGGAGGCGGTCCGACGTCGCCCCGGCATGTACATCGGCTCGACCGACGATCGCGGCCTCCACCACCTCGTGTGGGAGGTCGTCGACAACTCGATCGACGAGGCGATGGCCGGGTTCGCGCACAAGATCCTCGTCACGATCAAGGCGGACGGCTGGACGGACCCGGACGGGACCGTGCACCCCGGCATGGTGATCGTGCAGGACGACGGCCGCGGCGTGCCGGTCGGCAAGCATTCGACGGGGAAGGACGCCCTCGAGGTCGTCCACACGGTGCTGCACGCCGGCGGGAAGTTCGGCGGCGGCGGCTACAAGGTGTCGGGCGGGCTCCACGGGGTCGGCGTGAGCGTCGTCAACGCCCTGTCCGAGTGGATGCGCGTCGAGACCGCCCGCGACAAGTTCGTCTGGGCGCAGGAGTACGAGCGTGGCAAGCCCAGGGGGCCGGTCAAGAAGATCGGGCCACAGGGGACCCGGATCGGGACCACGACCAGCTTCCGCGCCGATCCCAAGATGTTCGAGACGACCGACTTCTCGTTCGAGACCATCAGCCAGCGGCTTCGCGAGTCCGCGTACCTGAACAAGGGCGTCTGGATCACGTTCATCGACGAACGGAACGACCGCGAGCGGTCCTTCTACTTCGAAGGCGGGCTCCAGTCGTTCGTGCGGCACCTCAATCGGAACAAGGAGGCGCTGACGACCCGGCCGATCTATGTCGACCGCCGCCAGGGCAACACCGCGGTCGAGGTCGCGCTCCAGTACAACGACACGTACACCGAGAACGTCCTCGCGTTCGCCAACAACATCAACACCCCGGACGGCGGGACCCATGTCACCGGGTTCCGGGCGGCCCTCACCAGCTCCCTCAACGACTGGGCGCATCGTGCCGGCGTGCTCAAGGACGCGGACGGGAACCTGTCCGGCGATGACGTCCGCGAAGGCCTGACGGCGGTCATCAGCGTGAAGCTGACCGATCCGCAGTTCGAGGGCCAGACCAAGGCCAAGCTCGGCAATGCCGAGGTCAAGGGCGCGGTCCAGACCGCGGTCGCCGACAGTCTCGGCCAGTACCTCGACGAGAACCCGGGCGACGGCCGGCGGATCATCGAGAAGTGCCTCACGGCCGCCCGAGCGCGCGAGGCGGCCCGCAAGGCACGCGACCTCGTGATCCGCAAGGGCGCGCTCGACGGGATGTCGCTGCCGGGCAAGCTCGCCGACTGCCAGGAGCGCGACCCGGCCCGGAGCGAGATCTACCTCGTGGAGGGCGATTCCGCCGGCGGCTCGGCCAAGCAGGGCCGCGATCGCCGGTTCCAGGCGATCCTCCCGCTCCGCGGCAAGCTCCTGAACGTGGAGAAGGCCCGCCTCGACAAGATCCTCTCGAGCGAGAACGTCCGCCCACTGATCATCGCGCTCGGGGCGGGGATCGGCGAGAACTTCGACCTCACGAAGCTCCGCTACCACCGGATCATCATCATGACCGACGCCGACGTGGACGGCGCCCACATCCGGACGCTGCTCCTGACGTTCTTCTACCGGCACATGCCGCAGATCCTCGACTCGGGCTTCCTGTACGTGGCCCAGCCGCCGCTCTACCGGGTGAGCACGGGGAAGGTGACGAAGTACGCGCAGACCGAGAAGGAGCGCGACCGCGTCATCAAGGAGTTCAACGTCAAGAACCTGTCGGTCCAGCGGTTCAAGGGCCTCGGCGAGATGAACGCCGACCAGCTGTGGGAGACCACGATGAACCCGGCGACGCGGACGCTCCTGCGCGTGGACGCGGAGAACGCGGCGGCCGCCGACGAGATCTTCACGACGCTCATGGGCGAGAAGGTCGGTCCGCGCAAGGACTTCATCAAGAGCGAAGCCCGCAAGGTCCAGAACCTTGACGTCTGAGGTCCGCGTCGCGCCGCTCGACGGCACACCGGCGTTCGAGATCTCGCCGCACAACTGCTTCGCGTGCGGGACGCTCAACACCGGCGGGCTCCAGCTGGAGCTCCACATGGAGCGCGGGCGATCGTGGACCGAGCTCACGCTCGATCGCCGCTTCCAGGGCTGGGACGGCATCGCCCACGGCGGGATCATCAGCGCGATCCTCGATGAGGTCATGGCGTGGGCACTGGTCGCCGAGGACCACTGGGGTGTCACGGCGCGCATGACCGTCGAGTTCAAGCGCCCGGTCGAGATCGGGCGGCCGATCCGCGGCGACGGCTGGGTGACGCGCTCACGGCGACGGGTCGTGGACGCGGCCGGGGCCATCACGGACGCCGAGACCGGCGAGATCCTGGCGACCGCCGAGGGCACCTTCGTCGCCGCCACGGACGACCGCAAGCGCGAGCTGCAGGCACGCTACGGCTACCGCCTGGTCGACGATACGCCCGACCACGTGGACCCAGCGTGAGCGCCGCCGTGGCGACGACCGAGCACGATCCCGCCGCGACGGCCCCGCCCGCGAGCGAGGTGACCGCCCGGGCCGTGGCCTTCGTCGCCGAGCACAAGCCCGCCGCCGAGGCCCTCGGCGCAGCGCCTCGCGGACGACGTCAACGACCCCGACGCGTTCGCGTCGACGCTCGTCGCCGGCCTGCAGTCGCTCGCGGACCCGGAGTATCTCGAGGGGGCCCAGCGGATCGCCCCGGGGATCGGTGCCATCTACGGCGTCCGCTGGCCGCTGACCGCGGCGATCGCCCGCGGCTTCCGCAACGAGACCCGCGACGTGCGGCCGGCCCCGCTCCTCTTCGTCGCCGACCGGTTGTTCCACGAGGACCACCTCGAGCCCCGCTGGTTCGCCTTCGGCCTGCTCGAGCGGACGATCGCGCCGGACCCGGAGCGAACGTGGCAGCTCCTGCGCCGGGCCGCCCGCGAGGCCGGCGACTGGATCACCGTCGACAGCCTTGCCCACCCATACGGCAAGGGCATCCTCGCCGAGCCGTACCGCTGGGCCGAGCTCGAGCAGCTGGTCTTCTCGCCGTCCCGCTGGGAGCGGCGCCTCGTCGGCTCGACGATCGCGACCATGCCCCACGTCGACCGCCGGCGCGGCCGCGAGCCCGAGATGGTCCGCAACGCGATCCCGCTGCTGCGCCTGCTGATGGGCGACGCCGAGCCGGACGTCCAGAAGGCCCTGTCGTGGGCATGGCGCGCGCTGGCAGCGGTCGATATGGACGCCGCCGTCGCGGCACTACGCGCGGAGACCGACCTCGCCGCCGCCACCGATGACGGCCACCGCGCCTGGGTGATCCGCGACACGCTGACCAAGCTCGACCCGGGCGTCGCCGAGGAGCTCCGGACCCGCCTCGCCGGGATCCGCCGGCGGGCCGGGGCACCGTCCACGTCCGAGGGGGCGCTCACCGCGGCTCGCTTCGGTGGGCTGCCGGACCCCACCGTCTACCCCGAACCGCCACTCGACTGACCGATCCCGAGGAGGAGTAACCGACCGTGACCGACGACCTGGGCGACATCCGGGCCATCCGCATCGAGGACGAGATGCGGGTGAGCTACCTCGATTACGCGATGAGCGTGATCGTGTCCCGGGCGCTGCCCGACGTGCGCGACGGCCTCAAGCCCGTCCATCGCCGGATCCTCTACGCGATGGGCGAGATGGGCCTCTCGGCCACCAGCTCGTACCGCAAGTGCGCGGCGATCGTCGGCGAGGTGATGGGCAAGTACCACCCGCACGGCGACATGGCCCTGTACGACGCCATGGTCCGTCTCGCGCAGGACTTCTCGATGCGCTACCCGCTCGTCGACGGCCAGGGCAACTTCGGCTCGGTCGACGGCGACTCGGCGGCCGCGATGCGCTACACGGAGGCGCGCCTGACCGCGATCGCCGCCGAGATGCTCGACGACATCGACAAGGACACCGTCGACTTCGTCGACAACTACGACGGCACGACCCAGCAGCCGTCGGTGCTGCCGGCCAAGCTGCCCGCAGCTGCTCGTCAACGGCTCGTCGGGCATCGCGGTCGGCATGGCCACCAACATCCCGCCGCACCACCTCGGCGAGATCTGCGACGCGACCGTCGCGCTCATCGACGACCCGGACCTCACGACCGACGACCTGTGCAAGTTCGTCACCGGCCCGGACTTCCCGACCGGCGGCACCATCTACCGCTTCGAGAAGCAGCGCAACGCCCTGACCGGGGAGTGGGAGACGGTCGACGCCATCCGCCAGATGTACGCGCACGGGCGCGGGCGGGTCGTGATGCGCGCCCAGGTGGCCTTCGAGGAGGTCCGCGGCGACCGGACCGCGATCATCGTCACCGAGCTGCCGTACCAGGTGAACAAGGCGTCGCTGCTCGAGAAGATGGCCGAGCTCGTCAAGGACAAGAAGATCGAGGGCATCGCCGACCTGCGCGACGAGTCCGACCGCGACGGGATGCGCATCTTCATCGAGGTCAAGCGCGACGCGAACCCGCACAAGGTGCTGAACAACCTGTTCAAGCACACCCCGATGCAGCTCGCGTTCAACATGAACATGCTGGCGCTGGTCGACGGCCAGCCGCAGACGCTGCCGCTGCGCAGCGTGCTCGTCCACCACATCGAGCACCGCCGCGAGATCGTCCGCCGCCGGACCGAGTTCGACCTCGGCAAGGCGCGCGCCCGGGCGCACATCCTCGAAGGCCTGAAGATCGCGCTCGACCACCTCGACGCGGTCATCAAGACCATCCGCGAGTCGCCGGACGTCGAACTCGCCCGCACGAACCTCATGAAGCGCTTCGACCTCTCGGAGATCCAGGCGCAGGCCATCCTCGACCTCCGCCTCGCGCGGCTCGCCGCGCTCGAGCGCAAGAAGATCGAGGACGAGTACCTCGCGGTCATCCAGCAGATCGCCGAGCTCGAGGACATCCTCGCCAACCCGGCGCGGGTGCTGGGGATCATCAAGGACGAGCTGGCCGAGCTGAAGCGCAAGTACGCCGGCGAGCGACGGACCCGCGTCGCCGACGACTCCAGCCGCGAGATGACCGACGAGGACCTGATCGCGGATGAGGACGTCGTGGTCACGATCTCCGGCCGGGGCTACATCAAGCGCCAGCCGGTCGACACCTACCGCCGCCAGCACCGCGGCGGCAAGGGGATCATCGGCCACGTCACCCGCGAGGAGGACGCGGTCGAGCACCTGCTCGTCGCGAATACCCATCACTGGGCGCTCTTCTTCACGAACCGCGGCCGGGTCTTCAGCGCCAAGGTCCACGCGATCCCCGACGCGAGCCGCCAGGCCAAGGGCATCCCGATCATCAACCTCCCGGGCGTCCAGGTGGAGTCCGGCGAGGTCCCGATGGCGACGATCATGCTCAAGGACTTCACGGCCGGCTCGTACCTGGTCCTCGCGACCCGCCGCGGGATCATCAAGAAGACCCCGCTGGAGCAGTTCGAGAAGGTCCGCTCGTCCGGCATCCGGGCGATCACGATGCGCGACGACGACGAGCTCGCCTGGGTGGACGTCTCGAGCGGTGGCGACGACGTCATCATCGCCACCGCGAAGGGCAAGATCGCCCGGTTCGCCGAGACCGAGGTCCGCGCGATGGGTCGCGACGCGGCCGGGGTCATCGGCATCCGCCTCGCCCGGCAGGGCGATTCGGTCGTCGGGATGAGCGTGGTCGAGCCCGATTCGGACATCCTGGTCCTCACCGAGTGGGGCTACGGCAAGCGCGTGCCGCTGACCGAGTTCCGGCGCAAGCACCGCGGCGGCCAGGGCGTGGGCCTCATCTCGCTGGAGGGCCGCAAGACCGGTGACGTGGCCGCGGTCCAGCAGGTCACCGACGAGGACGAGGAGCTCCTCCTCATCTCGGCCGGCGGCCAGGTGATCCGCACCGAGACCAACACCATCAACCGCTATTCGTCCTCGGCCCGCGGCGTCATCGTGATGCGTCTCGCCGAGGGCGACCGTGTCGTCGCGATCGCAGCATTCCGCGCCGGACTTGCGGAGCGGGACGGCATGGGCGACGATGACGACCCCGCGGCTGGCGGAGCCGATCCCGTCACCCCGGGGAGTGGCACGTGATGCCGGCGTGAGGGTCTTCGGCGAACGGGAGCAGCCCTTGTACGCGGACCAGTTCGAGATCTACTTCGGGAACGCCAACCCGGAGCTCGCTCGGAAGATCTGCAGCTATCTCGGCACCCAGCCCGGGCGCGCCGAGGTGTTCCAGTTCGCGAACGAGAACATCTTCGTCAAGATCCTCGAGAACGTCCGCGAGAAGGACGTCTTCCTCGTGCAGCCCACGAGCCACCCGGTCAACCAGTCGATCATGGAACTGCTGATCATGATCGACGCGTTCAAGCGCGCCAGCGCGGGGCGGATCACCGCGGTGATCCCGTTCTACGCCTACGGCCGCTCGGACAAGAAGGACCAGCCGCGCGTGCCGATCACGGCCCGGCTCATCGCCGACATGATCACGGTCGCCGGTGCGGACCGCGTCCTGACGATGGACCTCCACCAGGGCCAGATCCAGGGCTTCTTCAACATCCCGGTGGACGAGCTGACCGCGGTCCACATGCTCTCGAACTACTTCCGCTACAAGAAGATCGACGATCCGGTCGTCGTGACCGACCTCGGCTTCGCCAAGCGCGCCCGGGCGTTCGCGGAGCTCCTCGACGCCCCGCTGGCCATCATCGAGAAGCGGCGCGTCGGCAACCTCGACCGCGCCGAGCTGATGAACGTCATCGGCGACGTCCGCGGCAAGCGCGCGATCATCGTCGACGACGAGATCGACACCGGCGGCACGCTGGTCGAGATCGTCCGCGCGCTCGAGCGCGAGGGCGTGACCGAGATCTACGCCTGCGCGACGCACGGCGTCCTGAGCGACCCCGCCGTCGACCGCATCGCGGCCTCGTCGCTCATCGAGGTCGTCCTCACCGACTCGATCCCGCTCCCCGAGCGCAAGCGCATCTCCAAGATCACGACCCTCTCGGTCGCGCCGCTCATCGGCGAGGCCATCAAGCGCATCCATCGCGGGGAATCGGTCGGTGCGCTCTTCTCGAGCGAGGTCGCCCTCACCCAGGAGATGCTGCTCTGGGAGGACGGCAACGAGGGGCACATCGACACGCGCGACGACAGTGCCGAGGACGGCTCCGGCGACGACGACGGGGAGCCTTCACCAGCCGCCCTGCTGGGCGCGACCCCGGGAGACCGATGAGCCTGCAGCTGCACCGACCCGACGGCGACGGCGGCCTCGAGCCGCGCCCCGTCAACGACCGCCAATGGCGCGACCAGCTCCGGTCGTCCCGCTGGGGGCGCCAGCTCCCGGGCGAGCGGCTGCCCGCGCTCAAGAACCCCGAGATGGAGCCGACGTCGCGACTGATGTCCGTGGCGTTCTGGGCCGGGCTGGGGCTCCTGACCTTCGTGATCCTCGTCGCGGGGTACGGCACCGGCTTCTGGCACTGAGCCCGTCCGGAGGGGGGAGCGGCCCTCGCCCCCTATACTTGGCCGTCCCATGAAGTTCTTTTCCCGATTCGTCGACTCGAACGACCGCGAGATCCGACGCATCCAGCCGTCGGTCGACCAGGCGAACGCGCTCGAGCCCGAGATCCAGGCGCTCTCCGACGACGAGATCCGGGCGCGGTTCGCGGAGATCCGCGACGAGATCCGCGAGGTCGCCGATCCCGGAGGAGCCGTCCGAGGACGAGCGCACCCACCCGGACCTCGAGCGCCGGCGCGAGCTGGCGAAGGCGCGCCGCGAGCGCGAGAACGCCGCGATCCAGGCCGCGCTCGACGACGTCCTCCCCGAGGTCTTCGCGATGATCCGCGAGGCCATGCAGCGGACGCTCGGGATGCGCCACTTCGACGTCCAGCTCATCGGCGGCGCGGTGCTCCACCAGGGCAAGATCGCCGAGATGCGGACCGGCGAGGGCAAGACCCTCGTCGCCCCGCTGGCGGCGATCCTCAACTCGATGGCGGGCCGCGGCGTCCACGTCGTCACCGTCAACGACTACCTGGCCCGGCGCGACCCGCAGTGGATGGGCCCGGTCTTCGCGTTCCTCGGCGTGAGCGTCGGGATGATCACCCACGACGCTTCGTTCGTCTTCGAGCACGGCTTCCCCACGAACGACGAGCGGCTGGTCAACCTGCGGCCGGTCTCGCGCGGCGAGGCGTACGCGGCGGACGTGACCTACGGCACGAACAACGAGTTCGGGTTCGACTACCTGCGCGACAACATGGTCATCGAGCTCGACCAGCGCGTGCAGCGCGAGCGAGCGTTCGCGATCGTCGACGAGGTCGACAACATCCTCATCGACGAGGCGCGGACCCCGCTGATCATCAGCGGCCAGGCCGAGGAGTCGGCCGACCTCTACTTCACGTTCGCCCGGCTCGTCCCGCGCCTCAAGGAGCGTCCCGAGGGCGCCGAGGAGGGCGGCGACTACTTCATCGACCTCAAGGACAAGGCCGTCTCCTCGACCGAGGAGGGCGTCGAGAAGATGGAGGGCTGGCTCGGCGTCGAGAACATGTACGACGCGGACCCGCGGCTCGCCCGCCACTTCGAGCAGGCGCTGCGCGCCCACGCGCTCTACAAGCGCGACCGCGACTACATCGTCAAGGACGGCGAGATCATCATCGTCGACGAGTTCACCGGCCGGCAGATGCCGGGCCGCCGCTGGAGCGAGGGCCTGCACCAGGCCATCGAGGCGAAGGAAGGCCTGCGCGTCCAGCGCGAGAGCGTGACCCTCGCCACGATCACGTTCCAGAACTACTTCCGCCTCTACGACAAGCTGTCCGGGATGACCGGCACGGCGATGACCGAGGCCGAGGAGTTCCACAAGATCTACAAGCTCGAGGTCGTGGGGATCCCGACCCACCGCGACATGGTCCGCGAGGACGAGTCGGACCTGGTCTTCCGCGACGAGAAGGCGAAGTTCAACGCCCTCATCGAGGAGATCGTCGAGATGCAGGAGGCGGGGCGACCCGTCCTGGTCGGCACGGTCAGCGTCGAGAAGTCCGAGATCCTCTCCACGATGCTCGGGCGGCGCGGCATCGAGCACCAGACGCTCAACGCCAAGTTCCACGAGAAGGAATCGGGCGTCGTCGCCCAGGCCGGTCGGACCGGCGCCGTCACGATCGCCACGAACATGGCCGGCCGCGGCACCGACATCCTGCTCGGCGGGAACCCCGCCGGCCTGGCCTCGGACCTGCTCCACCAGCGCGGCCTGAACCCGGCCGAGGTGGACGCCGCGACCTACGACGCGGCGCTCGCCGAGGCGAAGGCCGTGACCGAGGAGGACCACGTCCGCGTGGTCGAGGCCGGCGGCCTGCACATCATCGGCACCGAGCGCCACGACTCGCGCCGGATCGACAACCAGCTCCGCGGCCGTGCCGGCCGCCAGGGCGACCCGGGCTCGTCGCGGTTCTACCTGTCGCTCGACGACGACCTCATGAAGCGCTTCGCCTCGGAGCGCGTCACCAAGCTCATGGAGCGGCTCGGCCTCGAGGACGACGTCGCCATCGAGTCCGGGCTGGTCTCGCGCACGATCGAATCGGCGCAGAGCCGCGTCGAGGGCTTCAACTTCGACATCCGCAAGCGCGTCGTCGAGTTCGACGACGTCATCAACAAGCAGCGCGAGACCATCTACGCCGAGCGCGACAAGGTCCTCAACAACGAGGACCTGACCGAGACGGTCCGGGCGTTCCTCGACGAGGAGATCGACGTCATCGTCGAGACCGACCTCGCCGGCGAGGATCCCGACCAGTGGAATCTCGAGGGCCTGTCGAACGCGCTGCACGGGATGGGCATCACCGGGGAGGGGACCACGCCCGACGAGCTGTGGGACGTCGGGGGCCGCGATGCGATCGCCGACCACCTGCGCGAGCTCGCCGACGCGCGGCTCGACGCCCGATCGGCCGAGGTCGGCGAGGCCGACTGGTCCACCGTGGAGCGGCTGGTCCTCGTGCGGACCATCGACTCGCTCTGGGTGGAGCACCTGACCGAGCTCGACGACATGCGCCGCGGCATCGGGCTGCGCGGCTACGCGCAGCAGGACCCGCTCAACGAGTTCCGGCGCGAGGCGTATCGCCTCTACGAGGAGCTCCGCGGCCTGATCCGCCACGGCGTCGCCACCACGATCTTCCGTGTCACCGTGACGCACGAGCCGCCGCAGGATCCCAGCGGCGTGAACGCGTCGCTCGCCCAGGGCGCGGCGGCCCTCGCGGCCGGCAATGGCACGGGGACGCCGGCCGCGGCGGTCGCCACAGCGGCTGCGGCCGTGGCCGCGCCGGCGCCCGCGCCTGGCTCGGCGATCCTGCGTGGCGGACCGGCCGCGCCCGCCGTCCGGAGCGTGACCGAATCGCTCGGCGACCAGCCGGTCGCCGCGGCCGGCGGGAATGGCACGGGAGCGACCGGCGGCGCCCGGCCGGGCTACACGCCGACCGGCGCCCGGATCGGTCGCAACGACCCGTGCTGGTGCGGCTCCGGCGCCAAGTACAAGAAGTGCCACGGCGCCTGAGATAGGGGCGCCGGCCGGCGGTGCTCGCGGCCGGCGGAGCCGGCGAGCGGCCGGCGGCGGAGTCTGACGGCCCGTTTCCGTCATCTGTCCCTCAGGCGGTCCTTCGTCAACCTACTGACGTGACGCGCGCGTCGGGCCGTGCGTGGGCCGATCGAGGATCCTGTCATCTGCGTCCTGCGGCGGTCATCCGACGCTGATCTCCTGACGAGCGACCGCCTGGTGGTCATCTGACCGGAAACGCGGCCGCCCGCCGGAGGCCCTGCGCGGCCGCCCGCCGGAGGCCCTGCGCGGCCGCCCCGCCTGGTGGTCATCTGCCGGAAACGCGGGCCGCCCCGCCGGAGGCCTGAGCGGGCGGGATTCCGACCCTCTTCGCGTCAGAATCCTCGGTCCCTGCACGTCCCGTGCGTGACCCGGACACATTTCCCTCTTGGCGATAGGGATTTGGCCCCGTATACTCATCCAAAACCTGCCGCGACCCCAGGACCGCGCGTGTTCCCCCGGCAGGTCAGACCCCAGATCCCCAGACCCCAGGCCGCCGCCCCTGCCCCGCGCTAGAGAGAGGGACCCCCCGTGAAGCAGGTCGAGGAAGCATCGTTCGTCGATCTCATCGCCTGTGAGCGCGACTGCCGATCGTGCAGTTATGCAGCCGCCCTCGATTGCGATGGCAATTGCGGCGTCTGCCCTCACAATGGCTACTGCCCGTGCGTGAACCCCGTCGTCGCGCGGAGCAAGACGGCCCTGCGGCTCATCGAGCTGCGCCCGCTCCTGCTCCAGGATCTCCAGGCCCGCAACTAGGTGGATCCGTCCGCCATCCGCGACCTGGCTGAACGGATCCGGTCGACCTCGGGGCATCTTTGACCTCGACGGGAAGCAAGCGCGCGTCGAGGAGCTCGACGCCCTGACCCTCGAGCCCGGCTTCTGGGACGACAGCCGGGCCGCGCAGAAGGTCACCCGCGAATCCAGCGGCCTCCGCGAGGAGATCGAGACCTGGACCGACCTCGCCCGCCGAGCCGGCGACCTGCTGGCCGCCGTCGAGCTGCTCGCCGAGGCCCCCGACGCCGAGCTCGAGGCCGAGCTGGACCGCGACGCGAGCGAGCTCGACCGCGACTACCGCCGCGAGCGGACCGCGCTCCTGTTCTCCGGCGAGTACGACGACCGCAACGCCCTGCTCTCGATCAGTGCCGGCGCCGGCGGCACCGAGGCGACCGACTGGGCGGAGATGCTCCTGCGCATGTACCTGCGCTGGGCGGAACGGCATCGCTTCGCGACCGAGATCCTCGACCAGCAGGAAGGCGAGCAGGCCGGGATCAAGAGCGCGACCGTCGAGGTCAACGGCCGGCGGGCCTACGGCTGGCTGCGCGCGGAGCGCGGCGTGCATCGGCTGGTGCGCATCAGCCCGTTCGACTCGCAGAACCGCCGCCAGACCACGTTCGCGCTCGTCGAGGTGCTGCCCGAGGTCGACGACGACGTCGAGATCGAGCTCGACTGGGACGAGATCCGCGTCGACACCTTCCGCTCGCAGGGCGCCGGCGGCCAGCACGTCAACAAGACCGACTCGGCCGTGCGCCTGACCCACCTGCCGACCAACATCGTCGCCCAGAGCCAGAACGAGCGGAGCCAGACCCAGAACAAGGAGATGGCGATCAAGGTGCTCAAGGCTCGGCTCCTCGAGCGGGCGCTCGAGGAGAAGGAGGCCGAGATCAAGCGCCTGAAGGGCGAGCACGTGGAGGCCGGCTGGGGGAACCAGATCCGGAGCTACGTGCTGCACCCGTACCAGATGGTCAAGGACCTGCGCACGAACTACGAGACCAGCAACACGTCGGCGGTGCTCGACGGCGACCTCGACGCGTTCATGCAGGCCGAGCTCGAGCGCGGCATCGGCGCCGACGACGCCGCCTGATGCCCGGGCCCGCGAGCGCCGGGGCGGTCGGCGACCTGACCTATCGACCCGTCCGCACCGATGAGCTCGAGGCCTGCGCCGAGATCTGGCGGGTCTCGATCAACGACTACATCCGCCATCTCGGGCAGCCCGACATCCTGTCCGAGACCGGCCCGCTGGTCCGCCTCTACCGCCACCTCGCCTCGACCGATCCGGAGCGCTTCGTGGTGGCCGTCCGGGCCGGCGGGGCGCCGGACGAGGACGTGGTGGTCGCGTTCGTCGCTTCGATCGTCCGCGAGCGGCTGTGGTTCCTCTCGATGCTGTTCGTCTCCCCGGAGATCCAGGCCGCGGGCATCGGCCGGGCGCTGCTCGCCCAGGTGATGCCGCCCGGCGGCACCGCCGGCGACGCCGGCGCCGATGACGATGGCGACCGCCACCGACGCCGTCCAGCCGATCTCGAACGCCCTGTACGCCACGTACGGGATCGTGCCGCGCATCCCGCTCCTCGACGCCTCCGGGCTGGTCGAGCGGCCGGAGGCGTTCGGGTCGCTGCCGTCGGGCGTCACACCCGTGCCGTTCGAGGCGATCGCGGCCGGGCCGCCGGACGGGGCCGGCCATCGCGAGCTGACCGAGGCCGTCGACGCGCTCGACCGCGAGGTCCTGGGCGTCGCCCACCCGCACGACCATCGCTACCTCCGCGGGGAATCCCGGCGCGGCTGGCTCTATCGCGGACCCGATGGCGCGGCCCTCGGCTACGGCTACGCGACCGAGGCCGGTCGGGTCGGGCCGGTGGCCGTCCGCGATGCGGACCTGCTCGCGCCCGTCCTCGGGCACCTGACCTCCGCGGTCCAGCCGCGCGGCGCCTTCGCGCTCTGGCTGCCGGGGAGTGCCGATCGCGCGGTCGTGCCCGCGCTGCGAGCCGGGTTCCGCCTCGACCAGTTCCCGATCCTGCTGTGCTGGGACCGCCCGTTCGCGGACTTCAGCCGCTACCTGCCGATCTCCCCCGGCCTGCTGTAGCGAGCGCACCAGACCCCACCGGACCGGACCATCGTCCGGGGGCCGCGCTGACCGCCGTCACGTTTGCCGCGCTCGTGGACCGGTGATAGCCTCAGGTCACACGTGGCTCCCCTTGCCGTGCCCGCGGACGGAGTCCTGATCGCTCGGTTCGACGACGCCCGTCGCCGATCGGGCCGCCCGCGGAGCCGACCTTGACCCTCGCCCCAGCCTCGACCGCCACGCGCTCGATCCGCGAACGCGTCCTTCGCCGCCCCAACGAGCAGGCGACCCAGGAGCGCGCGGTCCTCGTGCTGCACGACGTCACCAAGCAGTACGACAACGGCAAGGAGGCGCTCCGGGACGTCGACCTCGTGATCCCCGAGGGCGACTTCGTCTTCCTCGTGGGGCCGTCGGGGGCCGGCAAGTCGACGCTGATCAAGCTCCTCATCCGCGACGAGATCGCGACGAAGGGCGCCGTCGTGCTCGACGGCCAGGACCTCGCCCGGCTGCCCCGCCGCCAGGTGCCGAAGATGCGCCGCAAGATCGGGATCATCTTCCAGGACTTCAAGCTGCTCCCGACCAAGACGGTCTGGGAGAACGTCGCCTTCGCGCTCGAGGTGACCGGCACGCCGCGCCGCCGGGTCACGCCCGCGGTCGACCGGGTGCTGGCGCTGGTCGGGCTGACCGCGCAGGCCCGCCAGGTCCCGGCCCAGCTGTCCGGCGGCGAGCAGCAGCGCACCGCCATCGCGCGGGCTCTCGTCCACGACCCCCGCCTGATCATCGCCGACGAGCCCACCGGCAACCTCGATCCGCTCATCAGCTGGGAGATCCTGCAGCTGCTGCTGCGCATCAACGAGCTGGGCGTCACGGTCCTGATGGCCACCCACAACGCCGAGGTGGTCACCGCGCTGCGCCGCCGCGTCGTGGCGCTCGAAGAGGGCCGGATCATCCGCGACGAGGTGGGCGGTGCCTACCACCGCGAGGACTGAGCGATGATCTCGTTCGTCGTCTTCAGCCTGCGCCGCGCCTGGCAGGGGTTCTGGCGCAACGCCCTGATGAGCTTCGCGGCCACGGCCACGATGGTCCTGATGCTGATGCTGCTCGCGGGGTTCTGGATCATCCAGACCGGCCTGCTCTCGGCGCTGCAGTTCACCGAGCAGAAGGTCCAGGTGGTCGCCTACCTCCAGCCGACCGCCAGTGACACGCAGATCCAGGCGCTCGAGGCCGAGATCCGGGCGATGCCCGAGGTGACCTCGGTCGACTTCGTGACCCGCGACGAGGCGCTGGACAAGTTCCGGGCCTCGCTCAAGGCGCAGGGCCGCGAGGACCTGACGCGCTACCTCGACACGAACCCGCTCTTCGCCAGCTTCGAGGTCAGGATGGTCGACGCGGCCGACGTGGCGGTCGTGAGCGAGCGGCTCGACCCGGCGAACCAGCCGATCATCCGCAACGTCCTGAACCAGAAGGACTTCGTCGCGAACCTGGTGACCGTCACGGACATCCTGCGGACCGCCGGCACGATCGTGCTGGTCGTCGTCGGGATCATCGCGCTCTTCATCATCGTGAACACGATCCGCCTGGCCGTCGTGGCGCGAGGCGAGGAGATCGAGATCATGCGCCTCGTCGGCGCCTCGGACGCCTTCATCCGCTGGCCGTTCGTCTTCGAGGGCGCGTTCGTCGGCTTCCTCGGGGCGATGATCACGCTCGGGCTCCTCGCCCTCGGCGCGGAGCCGCTCAGCGCGTTCATGGCGGACTTCTTCCGGGTCCTGCCGCTGCAGATGGGCTCGCTGACGCGCGACCTCGTGCTGCTGGTCCTGGGGACCGGGGTCGGGCTCGGGGTCCTCGGCTCGTGGGTGTCCGTGCGGACCTACCTCATCCGCTAGGACGACGGCCGCGCGGGCGCCGCCCGACCCGGAGCCGATTCGCGGGACCGGCGCTATCCTTCTCGCCCCCCGCCCGGAGACCCGTCCGGGCACCCTCGCACGATCGGCCGAACCATGATGCGATCTGACGCCCCCGACCCCGTCACCTCGGGCGCTTCGCCCGACCCTGCCACGGACCCGCCGGCGCCGCCGCTGCCGACCCGGAGCCCCGCCCCCGCCCCGGCCGCGTCGCGGCGCGCGATCGTGCTCTCGATGGCGATCGCGCTGATCGCGATCCTCGCCGGCAGCGGGCTCTTCCTGTCCGGCTACACGCTCGGGCAGCGGACCGCGTCCGAGCCCGCCACGCCGATCTCGGAGGCGGATGCGTTCCGCCCGTTCTGGGACACCTACCACACGATCACCGACACCTATGCCGGTGGCGAGGTCGATCGTGAGGCGCTGATCCAGGGCGCGATCAAGGGGATGGTCGGCGCCCTCGGCGACCCGTACTCCTCGTATCTGACCGCGCAGCAGTACCGCGAGAGTCTCCAGGGGATCAGCGGCCAGTTCGAGGGGGTCGGCGCGGACATCGGGACGCAGGGCAGCGACGGCACGCAGGGCTGCTCGCCGCTCGGGCCGTCCTGCCATCTCCTCGTCGTGGACGCCCTCGACGGGTCGCCCGCCGAGAAGGCGGGGATCCTGGCGGGCGACCTCATCCTGGCGACCGACGGGACGACGCTCGATGGGCTCACGGTCGATGCGGCCCGCGACAAGGTCCGCGGGCCGAAGGGCACGGTGGTGACCCTGCGGGTCCAGCGCGGCACCGCGGCGCCCTTCGACGTGGCCATCACGCGGGACATCGTCCAGCGGCCTGAGGTGACCTCGAAGGTCCTCGGGGATGGATCCGTCGGGTATGTCCGGCTGAACGACTTCTCCGACGCGGCGGCCGTGACCGTGCGCGATGACCTTGCCGCCCACGTCGCGGCCGGTCGGACCGCCCTGATCCTCGACCTGCGCGGCGACCCGGGCGGGTTCGTGACGGCGGCACGGTCGGTCGCGAGCGAGTTCATCGGGTCCGGGCCGATCTTCTGGGAGCAGGATGCCAAGGGCGGCCAGCTCGAGACACCGGCGCTGCCGGGTGGCGTCGCGACGGACCCGCGGCTGCGGATCGTCTGCCTCATCGATGGCGGCAGCGCCTCCGCGAGCGAGATCGTCGCCGGCGCCCTCCAGGATTCGAAGCGGGCCACGCTCGTCGGGCAGACCTCGTTCGGGAAGGGGACCGTGCAGCGCTGGACCGAGCTGACCGGCGAGGGCGGGGCGGTCAAGCTCACGATCGCGCGCTGGCTGACGCCGGCCAAGCGCTGGATCCATGGGACCGGGCTGACGCCGGACGTCGTGGTCGACGTGCCGACCGATACGCCGGCCGGGAGCGACCCGACGCTCGAGAAGGCGCTCCAGGTGCTTGGCGCGACGGCCGACGCTCCGATGGACATCGCGGCCGCCTGAGCCTGGCGCGGGCTGACGGCGGGAACGCCCGGCGCAGGAACCCGCGGCGCCACCCGGCACCGCCGCCCTTGCGCCCCCGCGTCCCATCGGGTACGGTTTCCGGGAACGAAAGGAGGTGATGTGCAGTGACAGACCGTAGTAGCTGCACCACCTCGCAGGAGATGGCCGTTTAGTCGGACACCCCTGTGGGTGGAAAGCTTTCGAACGCCGGCCCGCCAGGGCCGGCGTTCGTGCGCCCGGGCCCGGTGGCGTCGAGCGGGCCTCGCGTGCGTTGGCGGCTGCGCGCGTTCGCTCACGCACCTTGGGTGCGCTCGCTCGCGTGCTCGCCGCCGCCTTCGCGCGACCTCGCGCGTTCGCCACCGGCCATACTCTCCATCCAGGCCGTCCGAAGGAGCCATCCCATGCGCGACGAGAAGACCGTCGCCCTCAATCGAAGAGCCCGCCACGACTTCACCATCGACGAGACGTTCGAGGCGGGGATCGTGCTGACCGGCACGGAGATCAAGTCGCTGCGCGCCGGCAAGGTCCAGCTGTCGGACGCCTACGCGCGCGTCGAGCGCGACGAGGCGTGGCTGATCGGTGCCCATATCGCGCCGTTCGAGCAGGCGAGCCGCTACAACCACGAGCCCAAGCGGACCCGCAAGCTGCTGCTGCACCGCTCGGAGATCGATGAGCTCCTCGGCCGCGCCAAGGCCAAGGGCCAGACGATCGTCCCACTGCGGCTCTACATCAACCCGAAGGGCCGGGCCAAGGTCGAGCTCGGGCTGGCGCGCGGCAAGCAGCTCCACGACCGCCGGCGCGACATCGCCGACCGGGATGCCCGCCGCGACGTGGCCCGCGAGCTCGCCGACGCCCAGCGCGGCCGATAGGCCCGTGACCGCGACGTTGCCGGACCGGTTGCGGGTCGGCCCGGTCATCGAGGCGGTCGACGCCCATGCCGCCGGGGAGCCAGGTCGCGTCATCGTCGGCGGCATCGAGGACGTCCCGGGCGCCACCATGTTCGACAAGATGTCGTGGCTGCAGGCGAACCGCGACGACCTCCGCCTGCGCATGGTGCGCGAGCCGCGCGGTTACCCGGCCGCCAACTGCAACCTGATCCTCCCGTCGGGCCACCCCGACGCCGATGCCGGGTACGTGATCATGGAACAGGTCGAGTATCCGGGCATGTCCGGCACGAACACGATATGCGTGGTCACCGTGCTGCTCGAGACCGGCCGTCTCCCGATGACCGAGCCGGTCACCGAGCTGACGCTGGAGTCGCCCGCCGGCCTCATCCGCGTCAGCGCGGCCTGCCACGACGGCAAGGTGACCGGCGTCACGTTCCGGAACGTGCCCGCCTTCGCGACCCACATCGGCGCCACGGTCGAGGTCCCGCACCTCGGCACCGTCGCGGTCGACGTCGCCTACGGCGGGATGTTCTACGTCATCGCCGACGCCGCGCCGTTCGGCCTGCGGCTGACCCCGGACGAGGGCGCCGACATCGTGCGCATCACCGAGATGATCAAGGCGGCCGCCAACGAGCAGCTCCCCGTCGTCCACCCGGAGCAGCCGGGGTTCGCCGGCATCACCATCGGCCAGCTCTCCGGCCCGGCGCACGACCCGGCCAACTCGCGGCGCAACGTCGTGACCGTCTCGACCGGGGCGCTCGACTGGGATCGCCCGGCGACCTGGACGGGCGCGATCGACCGCTCACCGTGCGGGACCGGCACCTCGGCCAAGATGGCGACGCTGGCCGCGAAGGGCGAGCTGCGCGTCGGCGACGAGTTCCGCCACGAGGGCATCCTCGGCACGGTGTTCACCGGCCGCGTCGTCGAGGAGACCGCGATGGGCCCGTACCGGGCGATCGTCCCGACCATCACCGGCCAGGCGTGGATCACCGGGTTCGCGAGCTACGTCGTGGACCCGACCGATCCGTTCCCGGACGGGTTCACCGTGGGCGACATCTGGGCCTAGACCTCAGGGACGGGCGGACGACCGTCCGGCCGCGGTCAGCCGCTGCCTGGCGACCGCCGGCGCGACCGGGGACGTGGCGGGGATGGCCGGGGCCGCGCCCGCCCGGGCGTAGAGCACGACGCCGATCCCGGTCGACACGGCGCAGAGCAGCAGCCCGGTCGTGACATCGACGAGGCCCGCCTGGAGCAACGCGCTCATCAGGAACGCGGCCACGATGCCGCGCGCGCCCGTGATCGCGTTCCAGCCGGCCATCGCCGCGGCGCGGGCGCTCAACGGCGTGTTGTCGCTGACGACGGACGCGATGCCGACATCGATCGAGGCGCCCGCGGCGCCGGCCGCCAGGGCCGACACCCAGAGCACGACGACGCTCGGGGCGAAGGCGACGGCGACCAGTGCTCCCAGGCCCAGCGCCGACCCGAAGGCCATCGCTACGAGCGGCCCCTTGCGGTCGCTGACCGCCCCCCAGGCCAGGAACGAGACGGTCGTCGCGGCCGAGGTGAGGATGCCGATGATGCCGACGTCCGAGAGCGACAGGTTCAGCCGGTCGACGTAGACCAGCGCGTAGAGCGGGAGCGCGGCGATCAGCCCGCCACCGTAGAAGCCCTGGGCGAGGGCGACGCGCGAGAGGATCGGCCGCTCCCGGAGGGCCTGGATCGACTCGCGGGCCGAGAAGCCCGGCGGACGCTCGGCGGCCTTCGCCCGGAATCCGGCATAGCCGATGGCGCAGACGACGCCGACGGTACCGGCGATGGCGACCGCTTCGGGTCCACCGAGCTGGTCGGCGAGGACGCCGCCCGCGAAGGCGGCGATCGCGCCGGCCGCGGCCCGGCCGGTGCCCAGGAGGCCGACCACGCGCCCGCGCAGCCGGGCCGGGTACATGGCGCCCCACAGGCGGAGGTGGAACGGCCCGCCGAAGGAGATGCTCAGCCAGAAGATGAGTCGAGACGGCGATCATGACGGCCGCCGTCGGCCAGATGAACAGCAGCAGCAGCGACGCGGCGCCGATACCGCGGATGACCGCGAGCTGCGCGGTCGAGCGCGGACCGAAGCGGCCGGCGAAGGCGCCGAGCAGGTTGGCGACGAAGGGCGCCGCGGCGAGCGCGGCGAGCCCGATCGGCTCGAGGCCGCCGCGGCGGGCGATCGTGGGGAGCAGCGTGGTCACGAGTGCGGCACTGACGCCGACGCCGACGGCCGCGATCAGGTCAAGGGCGAGATTCCGCCCGACCTCGCGCTGGGTCGGCGATGGGCGAAGCGATGGCCGGAACACCAGGTACCTCGAAGCAGGCCCGCTTGGCCTGCGAGGTGAGCTGACGGGCTCGGCGTGGGTGTCGCCGTCGCGGTCGGTCCGCGTTTCGCCCCAGGTGGTGGGTCCCCCGTCCTCATCGAGGAGGTTCGGCCGTTGCCAATGCTACCAGCCCGCGACCATCCGGCCCTATGGCCCGTTGGTCAGGGGGTCGGGGCGCCGGCCGTGCAGCCGGCGCACTGGCCGCTGATCGTGATGTGCGACCGGTCGACGCGGAACGCCCGCCCGGCGTCGAGCATGCCCGCGATCGCGTCGGCCTCGCCGGTCGAGATCTCCCACGACGCCCCGCAGGCCCGGCAGTGGAGATGCCCGTGCTCGGCCGTCGGCAGGACGTGGAACGCCTCGCGGCCGTCCATGCCGTGGTGATGGCTCAGGTAGCCGAGTCCCTCGAGCACGTCGAGCGTCCGGTACACCGTCGATGGGGTCGTCGACGGATCGAGCTCGCGGCAGCGCTCGACGAGCTCCGCGCCGGTCACGTGGCCGTCGCTGCGGCGCAGCACCTCGACCAGCGTCCGGCGTTGCGGCGTCCAGCGCAGGCCCGCCGCATGGAGGCGGTCGCGGACCTCGTCCCAGGTCGCGGGTGCCGGCTCGAGGGTCGTCAACGGCCGGTCAGATCCCGAGCGACGACAGGATGTCCGGGAGCTTGCCGTCGAGGCCGAACAGGAAGATCGACCCGATCACGAGGCTGAAGCAGCCGGCGACGCCGCCGATGCCGACGTAGATCCGCTCGCGGGTCTGGCTGGCGACGAACCCGACCGAGCTGATGACCACGATGACGAAGTTGGAGATCAGCAGGCCAAGGACGAACGCCAGGAGCATCGGGACGCCGAGGCCCGCGCTGGCCGCGCCGCCGACGGCCGCGATCAGCAGCACCTGGGTGCCGGTCTCGGCGCCGACGCCGTGGATCATCCCGACACCGAACGCCGTCCGCGTCCCGTACGAGCTCATCTCCAGGGGCTCGACGTGCTCGTGGCCGTGCAGGCGGGCCTGGACCTGCCGCCAGCCGTAGCGGATCCCGTCGAACACCAGCATCCACCGGCTTCGAAGGCGGAACGAGGTGCCGCCGCGGGCGTAGCGGTAGACCGAGAAGAGGACCCACATCCCGAGGGCCACGAGGGTGACGCCGACGATCCGGCCCATGATCGGGTCGAGCCAGTCGGGGAGGATCGCGCCGAGCCACAGCGCCGCGAGCCCGAGGGCGATCACGACCGCGCCGTGCCCGAGCGCGTACAGCGTGCCGAGGCGGACGGCCTCGACCTGGTCGGGGCCGAACCTGGCCGGCCGGACCGCCGGCATCGTCGCCATCGGGGCGAGCGTGGCGGTCCCGGGTCCGCTGTCGTGCGCGCGCATCTCCGCGGCGCCGCCGTGGCCGTGGTGGTCGCCCGCGATCGTCCGGTGCTGGTCGCCGTGGGCGGCCTCGGCACTCCCCGCCGCGGCGGCCGTGCTGGTGATGTCGGTGATCGCCGCGATGTGGTCCCAGTCGATGCCATGCCGCATCCCGAGCAGCAGGCCGGTCATGAGGATGCCGATGGCGGCGGGATCGAGCGCGGACGTGATGGCTGGCTCCATGGGACGGACCTCCGGGGGACGGGTCTACCGTACCGATTCGCGGGCGCATGATGCAACTGATTGCATCTACGCGGCCGGGGCCGATTCGGATCACTCGCGCGAGCGGCGATCCGGCGGCCACGCCACACTGGCCGCATGTCCCCACGCGGCACGAGCCGACAGATCCTGACGCGTCCCCGACGAGCGGCTGCGGTCGCCGTCCCTGTCGGTCAAGCTGCCCGACCGGCAAGCTGCGCCGGCTCGTCGACGAGATGGTCGTGACGATGCGGCTCGCGAACGGGGTCGGCCTTGCCGCGCCGCAGATCGGCGAGCCGTACCGCCTGGCCGTGGTCGAGGTGGCGAACCAGCTGTTCGTGCTCGGCAACCCGACGATCGTGCGGCAGGGCGCCCCGCTCATCGACTGGGAGGGCTGCCTCTCGATCCCCGACCGGTCGCCAAGGTCGCGCGCGCGTCGGAGATCGTGATCGCCGCGGACGACATCGAGGGGCGCCATGTCCGCTATCGGGGCCGCGGCCTGCTGGCCCGGGCCTTCCAGCACGAGATCGACCACCTGGCGGGCCGGCTCTACACGGACCTCGTGGAGCCGGACGAGGTCGTCGATACCCGCGAGCACCCGACCGCGCCGTCGGGCTAGAGGCGTCAGCGCGCGCGGAGCAGCCGGCGCAACGGCCTCGGGACCGCCGAGACGTCGAACCGCTTCGCCTCGTGGAAGGCGCGGAAGCGCGCCGCGCCGCGCGTCATCGCCGCGACGAACGCCTCGTCCGTCGCGAGCGCCGGATCCTCCAGCCACAGGCCGTTGATCACGAGCGTGCCGGTCGCCCGGTCCAGCCGCGGGTCCACGCGGGCCACCAGCCGGTCGCCCCACAGGATCGGCATCGTGTGCGGCCCCCAGCGGCGCTTGTGGACCGGGGTGTAGATCTCCCACGTGTAGTCGAAGCCGAAGACGGTCTTCGCCCGGCCCCGGGCGCTGACCGGGTCCAGCGGCGCGAGCCAGACGACCTCCTCGTCCGTGGTGGTCTCGAGCGGCGCCCAGTCCGGCGGCACGATCCCCGCGTCGAGGTCGCGGAGCAGGTCCGCGTCGGCCCCGAGCGCGAGCTGGGTCCCCGCCCAGCCCTCGGCGCGGACCTCGATGAGCGTCCCGTCGGCGAGGCGGCGCGTCCGCCACGCCGCGAGCTCTGCCGCCGGCACGGTCCGCTTCAACGCCTGGTTGATCCCGTTCAGCTTCGTCAGGCCGCCCCACGCCACCATCTTCGTCAGGAGGAAGTCGTCGGCCTCGTCGTCGGTGCTCTCGCGGATGAGGTCCGCCGGGGCGACCGCCTCGGTCAGCGCGTAGACGCGCTCGAACCGCTCGCGCCGCGTGACCATGGCGTCGCCGATCCGCCAGAGGTAGTGCAGCGCGAGCGAGCTGTCCTTGCGCCCGCGGTAGTCGTCGACCCGCGTGCGCGCCTCGGCGGTGTAGTCGCGGTTGCTGATCTCGCCGCGCTCGCGCAGGGCGACGCGCATCTCGTCGATGGCGGGGCCGTGCTCCGCGGCGACCTCCGGCCAGTCGCCGTGGTCACGCTCGCGGCGCATGATCACCCGCCAGTGGGGAAGCTCCTCCATCGGCCGGACCGCGAGCCAGCCGCCCCAGTCGAAGAACCGCCGCTCGCCGTAGGTGAGGCGGGCCCAGTCGTCCTGGCGGTAGTCGAGCACACGGGCGTGGAGCATCAGGTCCTGGGCGCGGGCGACCAGCACGAGCGGGTCGAGCTGGAGGTGCTCCATCGCCCGCATCGCCTGGGCGGCCCCCTCGAGGCCCCGCCAGCGCCGGCCCGGCCACAGCCCCTGGCGCCCGAGCACGTAGCGTCGGGCGGTCGCGTTGGAGATCTCGATCGGGGCGCGGGCAGGATCGTCGGTCATGGCCGCATCGTACGTGCGGAGCATGCCGGGGGGTGGCAGGTACGCGGCTTCGTGATAGCATCCCGCATCCGAACGGTGTCTCGGGCCTGTGGGGATGTGTGGTTTCGACAGGGTCTGGTTACCGGGGAACGCGAGCCGAGGATGCCACTGGGCCTCGTAAATCAGGTGGCAAAAAGAAGTACCTGGCAACCGCCAGTCGACTCTCGCCCTCGCTGCTTAGGCAGTAAGGTGAGCGTGGAAGCTGCCTCCGCCTCGCGGGCAGTGGAAGCGTCACTCAGCGAGGCTGCGATCCGGATCAGCGTCACGTAGTCCGGAGTCAAGCCCGATCTAGGGGCACGTGACTGGACCGCCCGGCAGAGTGCCGATGCCCGTCCGGGCGGTCGACGACAAACCATCGGACACGCTCGTAGTTGGTCTCCGGCGAAGGGTTCTGGACGGGGAGTTCGACTCTCCCCCATCTCCACCAATCACCTTGCGCGACGCGTGCCCGCGAGGGACCGTCCCGTCGCGATGGAGTCCCGTCCCGTTGGTTACCGATAGCACGTCCCGGGTCTCGGGCGAGGAGCTGGCGCTGCGGCTGGGCGTCCCGCCCGACCGCGTGGAGCGACTCGCGGACGGCGCGACGATCGAGCGCGGCGCCGACGGGCGCTTCGACCTCGGCGACGTGCACCGGTTGCGACTCCTCCTGGCCTTCGAGGCGGCGGGCGTGCCGCTCGAGGCGCTGGTCGAGGCGAGCCGCGGCGGGACGATCAGCCTCCGCTACTACGACCAGCTCCATCCGACGCCCGGGCCCCTGTCCGGGCATTCCTACGCTGCGTTCCGGGCGTCCGCCGGTCCGATGGGCATCCACCTGCCGGCATTGTTCGCGGCCCTCGGGGTGGCCGAGCCGGAGGCGTCCAGCCCGCTGACGGCCGAGGACGAGGCACTTCTCGCCGACATGCTCGGCGCGATCGAGGAGACGGGATACCCAGACCTCGCATTGCGCGCCATCCGGATGCTCGGCGACGGTGCCCGCCGCGCCGCCGACGGCGCCCTTGCGACCTATGGCGAAGCCGTCGGGCGGATCGGCGACGACGTCGCGGGACTCCCGGTCGACGACGTCTACGAGCGCGTGCTCAAGCCGTGGGGCCGGTTCGCCCGGCGATCGAGCGCCTATGCCGAATGGCTCGCCGAGCGCCATCTCAGTCGCGCGATCGACGAGTACAGCGTGACCGAGACGGAGCGCATCCTCGAAGAGGCCGGGTACGTCGCCCCACGGCTCGAGGCACCGCCCGCGGTCGCGTTCATCGACCTGACCGGCTTCACGCGGCTGACCGAGGAGCGCGGCGACGAGGTCGCCGCGGCGATCGCGATGCGGCTCGGCGAGCTGTCCGTCGACACGGTCCGGCGGGGCGGCGGCCGGGTGGTCAAGCTGCTCGGTGACGGCGTCCTCGTCCGGTTCGACGACGCGTCGGCCGCAGCCGACTCGACCCTGGATCTCCTGGCCGCCCTGGCGCCGGCGGGTCTGCCCTCAGGCCACGCCGGCCTTGCGAGCGGACCGCTGATCGCCCGCGACGGCGACGTGTTCGGTCGGACCGTGAACCTGGCGGCGCGCATCGCGGACGCGACCCCGGATGGGCACCTCTATGTCCCGGAGACCGTGGCCGCGATCCTGCCGCCCGAGCGCTTCGAACTCCGGCCGGTCGCTGGCGCGGACCTGCAGGGCATCGGGCCGGTCGGGCTCCTCGACGTCAGGCGAGCCGGCTGAGACGCCCGCGCAGCCGGTCGGTACGGGTCTAGCTGCCGAGCGGCGCCCTGGGTCAACCGACGACGCGCGGCACCAGGACGACGCGGCGGTTCGGCTCCTCGCCGATGGACTGCGTCGCGACGCCCGCGTGGTCGCGGAGCGTGAGGTGGATCCAGCGCCGCTCGAGTGCCGGCATGGGCTCGAGCTGGAGCATCTTGCCGGTCTCGACGACCCGGGCGGCGGCCCGCTCGGCGAGGTCCCGGAGCTGGCGCTCGCGTCGGCCACGGTAGTCCTCGACGTCCACCAGCACGCGCGTCCAGGTCCCCATCTCCTTGGAGAGCATCAGGTTGACGAGGTGCTGCAGCGCCGAGAGGCGCTCGCCCTTGCGGCCGATGAGCGCCCCGAGCGCGTCGCGCTCGTCACCCTCGCCGACCACGTTGAGGCGGCTGGTCTCGCCGGCTTCGACCTCGACCTTGACCGCGAACCCGAGGTGGGTCATCAGCTGCTCGAGGATGCGCTGTCCGGCGGCGAGGGCCTCGGGCGAGGCTTCGGCCGCTTCGAGCTCGGCACGCTCGGCGGCAAGCGAGCCGCGGGCCGCGGTCACCTCGGCGACCTCGGAAGCGGACAGGCCGCCGCCGGCCTCGTGGCGGGGAGCGCTGTCGGGTCGCGGGCCGCGCGATCCCTGGCGCGGGGGGCGTGCATCCTGGCGCGGGGGGCGGGCGTCCGCCTGCGGGGCGTCCGCCTGCGGGGCAGCGGCCTGCGGGGCGGAGGCCTGCGGGGCGGAGGCGGCCGGCTGCGGGGGCCGTGCGTCGCGGGGCGGATAGGCGTCGCGCGGCGGGCGGGCGTCCGGACGCGGCGGGCGATCGTCGCGGGGCGGCTGGGGCGGCAGCGGTGTCGATGCGGCGGCGTCGCGCTTCGGGGCGGCGCCACCCAGGGCGGCACGCGGCGCGGCGACGATCCGGGCGGGCTCGGCGCCCATGCCGAGCACGCCACGGCTGCCGGGGCTCAGGACCTCGAAGTCGAGGTCCTGGAACTCGGCACCGAACTCCTCGCGCGCGAGGCGCAGGGCCTCCTCGACGGTCTTGCCGGTGAACTCCTTGTAGGCACTCATGTCAGCGTCGTCTCCCTCGTCGGCCCTGACGGCCCCGCTCGCGGGGGCGGATCGTCTTTTCGGCCGTCGTCTTCTTCTCCGCGTCGGTCAGGATGGCCGCGCGCTTGCCGGGCTCTGGTGGCGGTGGCATGGCCACCGGGAATCTGTGGTGTGTGGCCGGTGGCGAACCCCGGCGTCCAACCGCGGAGCGGGAACATCCCGCCCCAACCCACGATCAGGTACTGCTGCGCGATCGAGAAGATCGTCGCGGTGATCCAGTAGATGAACAGCCCTGCCGGGAGGAACCCGCCGTAGACCACGGACAGGAGGGGCAGGAGGAGCATCGTCTGGCGCTGGATCTTGGTGTTGGGATCGTCATTCGCCGGATCGCTGAGCGGCAGCATCATGCGCGACTGGACCAGCTGGAGGCCGGCCGAGATGATGGCCAGGAGGCTGACCCCGAAGCCGAGGACCGCGAACAGGTACGACGGCTTGCTGACGTCGATGCCGCCGAGGATCGGGATGACCGTATTGATGCACGGGCCGAGCGCCGCGTCGGGCACGCCGGCGGCATTCAGGTTGTTGCAGGTCAGCGGGACGATCTGGTGCCCGAAGACCGTGAGCATCGCGGTCGGGTCGACGTTGGTCAGCCCGTTCTGGATGACCGAGTACATGATGAACAGCAGCGGCATCTGGAGCAGCAGCGGCAGGCAGCCGGCGAGCGGGCTGACGCCGCGCTCCTTGAAGAGCTCCTGCTGCGCCACGCGGGCCTTCATGGCGTCGCCCTTGTAGCGCTTCTGGATCTCCTTGATCTCGGGCTGCAGGAGCTGCATCCGCCGCTGCGAGGTGAGCTGCCGCCGATAGAGCGGGATCACCGCGCTCCGCACGATCAGGGTCAGGACCACGATCGCCCAGCCGATCGCCGCGGGGACACCCGAGGTTCGAGAGGAACACGTAGACGCCGATCAGGATGATCAGCATGGTCTGGAAGATCGGGTTGAACAGCCAGGCGAGGAAGCTGAGGGGATCCGCGCCGGGCTTCGCCGGGGTCAGCGGCGGGTGCGGGGTCGGGGTCGGGCGCCGGGCTGCCACCCGAGGCGCCGGGCGTCGCGGTGGCGCAGGCCGCCACCACGATCACGATCAGGAGCGAGCAGCAGGATCTGCCCCCACGGCAGGCGCCGCAGGCGGGGTGGGATCACGAGCGGGGCGCCTCGCTAGCGGACGGGGTCATAGCCGCTCCCACCCCACGGTTGGCATCGGGCGATACGCCTGGCGCCCATCCAGGATCCCTTCACAAGCCCGTATTTCTCGATGGCCTGCTCGGTGTAGTGCGAACAGCTCGGCTCGTAGCGGCACGACGAGGGCAGCCACGCGAAGACGACGCGATAGAGCTTGATCATCGCGATCCCGAACCGCCGTCCGATGCCCTTCACGAGTGAGAACCTCCGAGTGCGCCGCCTCTGGCGAGGATGCGCTGCAGTGCCCCGACCAGCGTGTCGTGATCCGCCTTGACGATGGCGGGCCGGGCGATGATGAGGACGTCCCAGCCCGGCTGGAACGAGGGCGCCATCGCCCTGAGCGCCTCGCGGAGCCGACGCCTCACCCGGTTGCGGACCACCGCCCCACCGAGCTTTCGCCCGGTCGAGAGTCCGATCCGGGTCGTCTCGAGGTCCGTCTGCAGGAACCTGGCGGAGAACAGGGGATGGGACCGGGTGGTCCCGCCTTCTCCGATCGCCGCGAAATCCTGCGGGCTGGAGAGCATCACGAGCCGCGGCCTATCGGCGCCGCGCCCGGTCGTCAGGCCGTCAGCCGCTTTCGACCCCGTGCTCGTCGCGCGGCCAGCACACGTCGGCCCCCGGGGGTACGCATCCGGGCGCGGAATCCGTGTTCCTTGGCGCGATGGCGCTTCTTCGGCTGGTAGGTCTGCTTCATCGGGGGTGTCCGGGATCCTCTCCATCCGGCCTCGGAGCGACGTCGTCTTGTCGACCCCTAAAGGCACGCAAACGCGCCTGGCGCCCGAAAGCGCACGGCGCGTCGTCGTCCGGCGGATGATACGGCCCGTTCGGAACGAGTGTCAATCGTGGGCGGGCGGCCCGCCGGGTGGGCCGGTCCTCGGTCGCCACGAGCGCCCGGATCGGCCGGTCAAGGCGTCCACGCATGGATACTCCCCCAGAGTATTGCAGGATCGCCTTGCGACAGCCGGACGGCCGGTGCTATCCTCACCGGGCCCTTCGGCGCCGGGACGCCTGCGGGACACCCGGGGACCCATCGATCCGGGACCCGGGGACGCAGCACTCCAGGCGCCGTGGCCATCTCGAGCATCGCTCCAGTGCCCCCGGCTCTCGCTTTCGGACCTTGGCCAACGCTACCCATCCACGGCCCACATCTACACAGGTCACATCGAACGAATGGACGCGAAGCAGGTCTGGCGAGCGGCACTCGGCGAGTTGCAGGTGTCGCTGTCGCCCGCGAATTACGAGACCTGGCTCCGCGATACCCAGCTGGTGGACGTCGACGACCAGCGCTTCAAGATCAGCGTCCCCAACGGGTTCGCCAAGGACTGGCTCGAGACCCGCTACCGCTCGCTGATCAGCCAGACGCTCGCGCGCATCGTCGGCTACAGCGTCCAGGTGGAGTTCGTCGTGGCCGCCTCGCCCGAGGGTGCCGCCCCGCCGGCGGACGGCGCCGGCGCTGACGAGGTCGAAGCCCCGGCCGCGGCCGGATCGTCGTCGCAGCAGGTCCGCGTCGAGCCGACCCGCGTCGGCGGCGAAGGCGGCACGACCTTCATCAACCCGCGCTACACGTTCGGCAACTTCATCGTCGGGTCGGCCAACCGGCTCGCCCATGCGGCCAGCCTGTCCGTGGCGGAACGCCCGGGCCACGCCTACAACCCGCTCTTCCTGTACGGCGGCGTGGGCCTCGGCAAGACCCACCTGATGCACGCGATCGGCAACCAGGTCATCGCCAAGTTCCCGCGCAAGCGCGTCGTCTACGCCACGTCCGAGAAGTTCACCAACGAGTTCATCACCTCGATCCAGCAGGGCAAGATCGACGACTTCCGCGCCCGCTACCGGCGGATCGACCTGCTGCTCATCGACGACATCCAGTTCATCGCCGACAAGGAGCGGACGCAGGAGGAGTTCTTCCACACCTTCAATGCGATCCACGAGGACGGCAAGCAGATCGTGCTCTCGTCCGACCGGCCGCCCAAGGCGATCCTGACCCTCGAGGAGCGGCTGCGCAGCCGGTTCGAATGGGGGCTCATCGCCGACCTCACGGCGCCGGACCTCGAGACCCGCATCGCGATCCTGCGGGCCAAGGCGGAGGAGGGCTCGCTGCCCATCACCTCGGACGTCATCGAGTTCATCGCGCGCAAGGTCGTGAGCAACATCCGCGAGCTCGAAGGCGCCCTCAACCGGATCATCGCCTTCGCGAGCATGGGCGCCACGCCGATCAGCATCGAGCTGGCCCAGGCCGTCCTCTCGAACGTCCTCTACAACCCGAAGAAGCGCCAGGTGACGCCGGAGCGGATCGCGCGCGCGGTCTCGGACTACTACAGCGTCCCGATGGAGGCCCTCCAGGGCCAGAAGCGCGACAAGTCGATCGTCATGCCCCGCCAGATCGCGATGTTCCTGATGCGCGAGGAGACCGACGTCTCGCTCCTGCGCATCGGCGCCGAGCTGGGCGGCCGGGACCACTCCACGGTCCTCCATGCCTGCGACAAGATCAACCGCGAGAGCGCCGTCAACGACGACCTCCGCCGCGAGATCGCGGCTGTTCGCGAGCTCATCTACGCCGACTGACCGGGGGTCGCAGGTCGGCGCTACGGGCCCTTTGCGGCCCATTCGTGTGGATAACCGCACGAAATCCGTGGAAAACCCCACCCGGTTGTGGACATCCGGCCTGTCCGATGGGCACGACCGGCGGTCCGCCGAGACGTCCTGTGGAGACCGCGTCGCGTCGTCCACGCCCCGGCCACGGCGCCGTCCCCGGCCGGACGCCGGATCTCCACGCCGGGGCGGCGCGCGTCAACGGTCCCGGCGCGCACGGCCACGAGGCGGCGTCCACCGGCTCCACACCCTGATGACGGTGATGACGGAGTGAGAAGATAGAGAGAAGATACCCACGAGTCCTCCGGCCGATGGCTCGCAGGGGCGTCGCCTCGCCCGTCGGAGAGCCCGCCGCCAGCACGCGACCACGTCCAGTACGAGATGGAGTGAACCCGACGTGAGACTCTCGGTCATGCAGGAGAACCTGGCCCGCGGCCTGTCCGTGGTCAGCCGCGCCGTCTCGAGCCGCAGCACCCTGCCCGTCCTGGCCAACGTGCTCCTGAAGACGGAGGACGCCGGGCTGAAGCTGACTGCCACGAACCTCGAGATCGGCATCACCTACTGGGTGCCAGGCAAGATCGAGTCCGACGGCGCCACGACGGTCCCGGCCAAGCTGCTGACCGACCTGGTCAACTCGCTGCCGGCCGGCGACAAGGTCGACCTCGAGCTCACGGCCGGCGAGTCGCTGCACATCCGCAGCGGACGGTTCGAGACGCATGTCAAGGGGATCGATGCCGACGAGTTCCCGGCGATCCAGGCCGCCGGGGAGCGGCCGACCACGCGCGTCGCCCAGGACGTCCTGCGCAAGGCGCTCAACGAGACGACCTTCGCGGCCGCCAGCGACGAGGCGCGGCCGATCCTGACCGGTGTCCTCGCCCGCTTCGAGGGCAATCTCCTGACCCTCGCCGCCGCCGACAACTACCGGATCGCGGTCAAGACCATCCCGATCCTCGACGCGGTCCCGGAGACCAGCGTCGTGATCCCGGCGCGCGCCCTCAACGAGCTGGCGCGGGTGCTCTCCGACACGAGTGACGCCGTGGAGATCGTCCTGGCCGGCGGCCGCAACCAGGTGCTCTTCCATCTCGAGGGCGTGGACCTCGTCAGCCGGCTGATCGACGGCCAGTTCCCGAACTACCAGCAGGTGGTCCCGAAGGAGCACACGACCCGCGCCGTCCTCGATCGCGAGGAGCTGCTGCGCGCGGTCCGCCCCGCGGCGCTCATCGCCCACGAGTCCGCCAACATCGTCAAGTTCCAGGTCGGCGGTGACGGCGAGGCCGGGATCACGGTCAGCGCCAACGCCGAGGTCGGCGATCACGTGGGCCAGGTCGAGGCGGCCGTCGAGGGCGACGGCACGACGATCGCCTTCAACGCCCGCTACCTCGCCGACGTCCTGACCAATGTCGATGCCGAGCAGTTCGCGCTGGAGCTCAACGGCCCCCTGTCGCCCGGCGTGTTCAAGCCGGTCGGCGACGACAGCTACGTCCACGTCGTCATGCCCGTCCGGACGACCTCATAGCCGACGACCGGAGGGCGGACCGGCCGGACCGGACCGCGGCGACCCTGCTCGACTCGATCAGCCTGCTCGATCTCCGGGGCTACGAGGCCCTCGAGGCCGCCTTCGGCCCCGGGCCGCAGCTGATCTGGGGGCCGAACGCGGCCGGCAAGACCAGCCTCCTCGAGGCGATCGTGCTCCTGGCGTGGGGACGCTCGCACCGGACGACCGCCGACGGCGAGCTGATCCGCTGGGAGCGGGACCTCGCGAGGGTCGAGGGCCGCCTCGGCCAGGACACCGTCGAGGTGGCGATCGTCCGTTCCGGTGCCAACGGCAGCGCGGGGCGCAAGCGGATCCGGGTCAATGGCGTCGGCCGGCGAGTCGGCTCGCTCGACGGCCCGTTGCGGGTCGTGGTCTTCGCCCCGGAGGAGATGCTGCTGGTCGCCGGCTCACCAGGGCTGCGCCGGGCGGCGCTCGACCAGCTCGCGAGCGCCACCACCCCTGGGCACGCGACGACGCTCGCGACGTACGGCCGTACGCTCCAGCAGCGGAACGGACTCCTGCGCGCGATCCGCGAGGAGACCGCCACGCGCGAGGAGCTGCGCTTCTGGGACGAGACGTTCCTGGACGCCGGGGCGCGGATCGTCGAGGACCGGCTGCGCCTGCTGGAGCGCCTCGCCGTGCCGCTCGCCCGGGCCCATGCGGAGATCGCGACCGACGAGGCCGAGGCGGCCACCCTGGGCGTGCGCTACGCGACGAACGCGCCAGGTGCCCCCGGCGAGACGCCGCGGGACACCCTGGCCCGCCGGCTCGCCGAGACTGCCGACAAGGAGGTCTGGAACGGCGCCACCCTCATCGGGCCGCATCGCGACGACCTCGTCTTCGAGCTCGGCGGGCGCGACCTGGCGGGCTTCGCCTCGCGCGGCCAGCAGCGGACCGCGATCCTCTCGTTCAAGCTGGCCGAGCTGGACCTGCTGACCGAGCTGGACGGCCGGGCGCCGCTCCTGCTCCTCGACGACGTCTTCTCCGAGCTCGACCCCGATCGCCGCGGCCACCTCGTCCGGCGCATCGCGGCGCTGCCCGCAGTCGTTCGTGACGACCACCACGCTCGACGACCTCGATCCGTCGCTGCGAGCGATCGGCACCAGCTGGGAGGTCCGCGCCGAGGACGGCCGCGCCCGGCTCGTCGCGGCAGCGGCGCTGGCGTCATGACGACTCGCCGCAAGCCGATGGTCCGCCTCGGCGACCTCATCCCGGACGCGGCCCGCGCGCTCGGCCTCGAGGACGAGCTCCGGCTGTCGAAGGCGATCGCCACCTTCGAGGGCCTCGTCGCCGAGCGCGTGCCCCCGGCGGCCGGTGCGTGCCGGGTCGTCCGGCTGGAGGGCTTCGCCGTCGACATCGAAGCCGACGCCCCGATCGTGGCCCAGGAGCTGCGCCTCCGCTCGACCGAGCTGCTCACCGCCTTCGCGGCCGCGCCGGGCGGGATCGGGGTGCGCGAACTCCGGGTGCACGTCCGGCGGCCGGGTCCCCGCGTATAATCCGCGGAACCTGCCAGCCATCTCGGGGCGCCACGTCCCCGATCGAACCGGGAACGTCCGCTCGCTCGCCCGCCTCGCGCACCAGCCAAGCACGAGGACCCGCCCGACCACGAGAGGCCCGCATGGCCGTTCGACTCCAGATGAAACTCGGCGTCGTCGCCGAACACGACCGACTCCCCGACTCGCCGGACACGCTCGTCATCGTCGAGCCCAACGTCGGCTCGGTCGCCCGTTCCAAGGGCCTGCTGTACCTGCTCGTCACGTCGCGGATCAGCTCGCGCCACGCGCTCGAGGCGACGCGTCTCGCGGCCGAGACCATCCGCAACGAGTACTACTACGACGAGTCGGCCGGCATCCGCGTCTGCATCCAGAAGGCGATCTCGACCGCGAACAAGCGGCTCGCCCACCAGGCGGACCGGCTCGGCCTGAAGTCCACCGACGGCAACGGCCCGATCGGCATCGGGCTGGCCGTCGTGCGCGGCAACGAGATGTACGTGGCGACCATCGGCCCGGCCGAGGCCTACCTGATCCGGCAGGCGCGGCTCTCGACCCTGCCGGACCCGCATCGGGAGCGCGGCCTGCCGTCGGGCGACATCGAGCCGGACGTCTGGCGCGGCGAGATCTCGGTCGGCGACTCGCTCGTGCTGGTCTCCCCCAACGTCGTCGCGAAGCTCGGGCCGGACGAGCTCAAGGACGCGATGCTCACGCTCCATCCGCAGTCCGCGATGGAGCACCTCCACCACCGCTTCGTCGCCGATGGCGGTGCCGGGAGCGACGGCGCGATCGCGTTCGAGGCCGCCGAGGTCTCCGCCACCGCGCGCGGTCGCTCGCCGGTCCCGGTCAAGCCGCCGGAGCCGCTCGCCGGCGCCCCCGACCGCTCGCCGATCCCGCTCGCGGACAACGTCCAGGCCGCCGGGCTGGCCGTCAGCGCCGCCGCCGGGAGTGCCAAGGTCGCCGCGGGCGGCGCCTTCGGCCGCGTCGTGCACCGGGTCCAGGACCTCATGCCCCGGCGGAAGCCGGCCTACCGGCGGGTCACGCCGCTCGCCTCGCGCCGGGAGACCCAGCGCCGCGCCGCGCTCGCCCTGCTCGCCCTCGTCGTGGTCGTCGGTGGACTCGGGCTCGGCGTCTACGCCTTCGGCGGGACCGGGAAGCAGGCGGCCATCAGCTCGGTCAACGCCGGCCAGCAGGCGCTCGACAAGGCCCGCGAGAACCTCGGCAAGGTGAAGGGTCCGGGGATCGACCTCGTCGCGGCCGACCCGGGGCAGGCGAAGACGCTCCTGACCGAGGCGTACCAGCAGCTCGACGCGGCCGAGAAGGCGAACGTCAGCGCGGCCGTCGTCGACCCGCTCCGGGCCCAGGCGGTCGCGGGCCTCGACGCGCTCTACGGCGTGGTCCCGGTGGCCTCGACGACGCTCTTCACGTTCAAGCCCGCTGCCGGCGCCGCGCCGATCGACCTCGGTGGCCTGGTCAAGGGCCCGGATGGCGCCCCGTATGTGCTCGACCGCTCGACGAAGACGGTCTACCGCATCGACCTCAAGAACAAGAAGGCCACGCTCGTGGCCCGTGCCGGTACCAAGGCCGCCGGCACGACCGTCGGAACCCCGAAGTTCCTCGCCGTCGGCGGCCAGGACGTGCTGATCCTCGACTCGAAGAACGTCCTGTGGCGCTGGCGCTCGTCGAATCCGACCGGCAAGGGCACGCTGGTCAGGGTCCCGGTCCAGGGCAGCAGCTCGTGGGGCGACGATGTGACCGCCATCGGGACGTACCTGCAGGACGCCAGCCGCGGGCTCTACAAGCTCTACGTCGTCGACCCGTCCGAGCAGCAGATCCACGCGTATTCGCCGGCTGCGGACGGCGGCGGCTTCCCGGCCAAGTCGATCCCCTGGCTCGCCACCGCGCGGGACGTCAGCGGCATCACCTCGCTGCTGATCGACGGCGACCTCTACGCGACCGACAACGGGGTCCTCGGGAAGTACACGTCGGGCAAGGACAACGGCTGGAAGGCCAAGCCCCCCGGGGACGACCTGCTCCGGCCCGCCCCGACGTACACCCTCTCGTCGGGCCCGAACTTGCCGGCCGACCGCGACAAGGGCGAGATCTACGTCTACGACGGACCCAACGCCCGGATCGTCGCGATCGAGAAGGCCAGCAGCAACTCCAGCGGCGGGTACAAGGCCCAGTACCGGCTGGCCGGCCACGCCCCCGGCTGGGACGACCTGCGCGGCATGGTGGTCACCCCGGGCACGGACGGTCTAGCCGGGGACCGTGCTGTGGATCTCGGCCGACGGGCTCCACCAGGCGACGCTCGAGGCCGTCGACGGACGAGGCAGCGCCGAGCCCGTCGGCGAGCCCGTCCGCGGCGCCGTCGGCGAGCCCGAAGGCCACGACCAAGCCCAAGGTCACCCCGAAACCGACCAAGAAGCCGTAGGGCCGCCGGGCCGTGATCCCGCTGCGCGACGCGAACCCGACGCGCCGGACGCCGGTGGTCACGATCGGCATCGTGATCGCCTGCGTGGTGGTCGTTCGCCTACGAGCTGGGCCTGCTCGCGAGCGGCGGTGAGCCCGCGCTCGACCGGTTCGTCACGGCGTGGGGCGTCGTCCCGGCCGAGCTGACCGCGGCCTGGGGGCGCGGCGACTACCTGTCGCAGGAGAGCGCGACGCTCATCACCAGCCAGTTCCTCCACGGCGGCTGGCTGCACCTCGTGGGCAACCTCCTCTACCTGTGGATCTTCGCCAACAACATCGAGGACCGGCTCGGCCGCGTCGCGTTCCTGCTCTTCTACCTGGCCGGCGGGGTCGCGGCGGCGCTCGCCCAGGTCGCCGTGGCGCCGAGCTCGGACGATCCCGACGATCGGCGCATCGGGGGCGATCGCGGCGACCCTCGGGGCGTACATCGTCTTCTTCCCGCGCGCCCGGATCACGTCGCTGGTCTTCCTCGGGCTTCTTCTATCAGCTGATCGACGTCCCGGCGGCGATCGTGCTCGGCTTCTGGTTCGTGCTCCAGCTCATCGACGGGTTCACCTCGGTCGGGCTGGTCGAGTCGAACGGCGGGGTCGCGTTCTTCGCGCACATCGGCGGGTTCGTGGCCGGTGCGCTCGTCGCCCGCCTCGTGCTCACGCTCGGTCGGCGGTCCGGGCCGGCCGGCGGCGCCGGCCACCGTGGGATAATCCGGCCATGCCGGACGACGAGCTGGTCGAGATGGTCGTCGAGAGCGTGCGCGTCCACATGCTGTCGAACCGCCACGTGGTCATCCTCAAGGAGACGGGGCGCGAGCGCTACCTCCCGATCTGGATCGGCCCGTGGGAGGCGAGCGCCATCGCGATGAAGCTCCAGGGCCTGACCCCGGAGCGCCCGCTGACCCACGACCTGTTCGTCACGACCCTCGAGGACCTCGGCGTGTCGATCGACCGGGTCATCATCTCGGACCTGACCGAGGAGACGTTCCACGCCCGCCTCGTGGTCGCGCGGCGTCGGCCGGACCGTCGAGATCGATGCGCGACCCGTCCGACGCGCTCGCGCTGGCGGTCCGCGCGGGCGTGCGGATCTTCGCGTCCGCGGCCGTGCTCGAGCAGGCCGGCCTCGGGGCCGACAGCGCGTTCGACGAGGAGGAGGGCGAGCCCGGGATGACGCTGGAGACGACCGGCGAGGGCCTGGTCGACCCGCGGCTGGACGTCTTCCGCGACTTCGTGAACTCGCTCGACGTGGACCCGGGCGGCGAGAGCCGCCGGGAGAGCTGAGCGGCCGTCAGTCGCCGAGGATGCGCGCCCCGCGACGGAGCGAGCGCGCCCGGTTCACCCACATGTACAGGCGGAGGCGCCAGAAGTCGCGCACGGCCTTGCCGATGACGGACGGCTTCGCGCCGGTCGCGGAGCCGGCGGTCCGCGGGTAGTGCGGCACGCCGACCTCGGCGATCGTGCGGCCCGCCGCGCCGAGCTTGATCAGCAGCTCGGCCGAGAAGAAGGCCCCGTCCGATTCGACATGGATGCCCTCGAGCGCCTCGCGGCGGAAGAGCTTGCAGGCGCAGTCGACGTCGGTGACCTTGAGCCGGAAGAAGATCCGGTTGGCCAGCCGGTAGGCCCGCGCATAGGCGGTCCGGATGACCGGGTCCGCGCGCTTGATGCGGAAGCCGACGACGACGTCCGGCGCGTCGGCGGCGGACAGGCGCTCGGTCAGCCGGCCGATGTCCGCGACGTGGAACTGGCGGTCGCCGTCGGTGAACGCCACGAGCTCGTAGCGGGCCGCCGCGAACCCGGAGCGGAGCGCGGCGCCGTATCCGAGGTTCGTCGGGTGGTGGACGGCGCGCACGACGTCCGGGTGGCGGGCGGCGAGATCGTCGGCGATCGAGGGCGTCGCGTCCCGCGACCCGTCGTCGACCGCGATGATCTCGAAGGTCTCGGCGAGCAGCGGCAGCGTCGCCAGCGCCTCGTCGACCAGGCCCTCGAGGTTCGCCTCCTCGTTGTGGGCCGGGAAGAAATAGGACAGCCGGGCGACGCGCGGCGCCTGGGTGATGCCCGTCGCGGGCAGGGCCTCGGTGGTCATGGGACCGTCCGGTGCCCCACGATATGCATGAGCAAACCGTCCTCCTGCGAGGTGAGCTGGTCGATCTGGTATCGGGCCAGCAGTTCCGCCACTTCCCGGGGGTCCTGGCGCATCGCGTAGACGGGCCGGATCCCCAGGTTGGCGTCGATGACGTCGGTCAGACTGCCGAGACCCTGGTCGAGGCGGGTCCGGTCGTCGACGATGAAGATATCAGGCCGCCGGCCTTCGACGATCTGGGCGTACCACAACGGCGTCGAGTAGCTCCACCAGCTGACGACCATGGCGTTCGGCTCCAGCATGCCGAGCACCCGGTCCGTCCAGGCGGCCGCCTTGTGGTCGCCGCTCACGTCGATCGAGGCGTACGTGCTGCGCGCGGCCAGCAGGGACGGCGCGACCAGCATGATCGCGACGAGCAGCGACACCGCCGTGCGCAGGGTGGGGCGCCGTCGCAGCGAGTCGCCGGTGTCCGCCCCGACGGCGTCCACGAGGAGCCCGCCGAGGATGGCGAGCCAGGTCCAGGCCATCAGCGACCGGGCCGAGGTAGTAGCGCGAGATGTCGGCGTTCTCGTAGGACGCGGCGAAGAAGCACGTGATCAGCACCGAGGTCCCGGTCAGGAGCGCGTACCGCGGCTTGCGCAGCGCCGTGAGGATGAACGCGATCGGGACGACGGGCGCGAGGACCCCGAACTCGGCGACGGTCAGCCGGACGAGCGCGGCCATCTTGCCGGCCAGATCGCCGAACGGGTCCTGCAGGCTGCCCCGGAACTGCTCCGCGAGCACGACATACCAGAAGCCTTCCCACGTCTCCGGATGACCGTAGACGAGCGGCGCCCGGAAGGGGCCGGCCCGGAGCGGCAGCTCGAGATAGACGAGCGCGACGGTCGCGACCAGCGCGACCAGGCAGATCAGGATCAGGCGCGGTCGGCGGAGGATGCCCGGCTCGACCGCCAGCACATACAGACCGACCGGGATGGCCAGGAGGAGGGTCAGCGAGTGGTTGCCGACGGCGAGCCCGAAGACGATCGCCGCGGCGACCAGCCAGCGGTCCGCGTGCGGGTCGGGCGCGGTCCACGACCGGTCCCCGCCGCGCACCCGGTCGTCCCAGCCGACCAGCAGCCGCAGCAGGATGGCGACGAGCGTGAGATGGAGGACGTGCGGGTCGGCGTGCGTTCCGATCGACCACGCGATCGGCGTCAGGGCCAGCGCGAGGCCCGCCGCGACCCCGAGGGCGACGGAGCGCGTCAGCGCCCGGACGAGATCGACCGTCACAGCCGCGGCGACCCCGAGGCACAGCGCCGAGAGCAGGTTCATGCGGAACGCCTCGTCGCCGAACGGCTGGAACAGCACCGAGGCAAGCCAGCCCAGGAGGACGTAGGTCGGGAAGCCGGTCGGATGCGCGGTGCCGAGGACGGGGCCGATCGTCTGGAACTCCCCGGTGTCCCAGAACGCGACGCCGGGGAGCAGCGCGAGGCGCGCCAAGGCGAACGCCACGGCGCCGACCACGAGGGCCGGCGCCAGGTGCGAGGGGCCCGTATGTCGACCCTGTGCTACGCTCAGATCCACCTTCCACGCTCGTGCAGGAGCCGTTCCCGGTGACTGGCCCCGCATCCGGTGGGTCCGAGCGAGGCACAGCAGCGCCGTCGCGGTCGACCGGGACGCAGGGAGCCGTCGGCGCGGTCCTGGTCGTCCTCGCGCTCGGGCTCGCCCTTCGGCTCATCATCGCATACCTGCTCCCAGGGTCCGGACTTCACAACGACCTGGGAGCCTTCCGATTCTGGGCGGGCGAGCTCGCGGCCCACGGGCCGCTGGGCTTCTACGACCGCGACTTCCTCCACGACTACACGCCCGGCTACATGTACGTGCTGTGGCTGGTCGGGCTAGTGGGCCAGCTCGTCGGCGGCGTCAGCGTCGAGCTGATCAAGGTCCCGCCGATCATCGCGGACCTCGCGATCGGCTGGCTCGCGTGGTCGATGGTCCGCGAGCTGGGCGGCCGCGACCGGCTCGCCCTCGCCGCGGCGTTCGTCGCGGTCGTGAACCCGATCAGCTGGTTCGACAGCGTCGTCTGGGGCCAGGTCGACTCGTTCGGGGTCGTGTTCATGCTGCTCGGCCTGCGCGAGCTCTGGCGCGACCGGCCCGAGCGAGCCGCGCTCTGGACGGTCGTCGCGGCGATCATCAAGCCGCAGCTGGGCATCCTGGTCCCGCTGGTCGCCATCGTCACCATCCGCCGCGCGCTGCGCCCGACCGGCGGCTTCGGCGACGAGGCCGCGACCGGGCGTCCGGTCCGCATCCTGACGACCGGGCTCGTCGGCGTCGCCACGGCCGTCCTGCTGGCCCTGCCGTTCGGGCTCACCCCGGTCGGCCTCTTCCAGCAGCTCCTGACCGCCGGCGGCACCTACCCGTACCTGACCGTCAACGCCTTCAACCCCTGGGCGCTCCTGCCGGGAGACACGGGCTACAGCCTCGCCAACAGCGGCCTGTGGGTCTGCGACCTGGCGCTCGGCGACCAGCAGTGCGGGTCGGGGACGGCGGTCTTCGGCTCCATCCCGGCGATCCTCATCGGGACGACGCTGCTGCTGGCGGGGATCGCGGCGGTCCTGGTGGTCGCCTGGCGCCGGCCCGACCGCCTCACGCTGCTCGTCGGACTCGCCGTCCTGTCGCTGGCGTTCTTCGTGCTGCCGACCCGCGTGCACGAGCGCTACGTGTACCCGTTCTTCGCGGTGGGCATCATCCTCGCGGCGATCTCGCGGCGGTGGATCGTGACGTACGTGGCCCTGAGCCTCGGGCTGCTCGCGAACATGTACGTGGTCCTGGTCGTGCTGATCCCCGACAACCCGCAGATCACGGACTGGCTGGGGATCGGGCCGGCGCTCAAGTCGGAGCCGGCGATCGCGGCGGTCGCCCTGATGTTCGCCGCCTTCTTCGTCTGGGCCCTGTTCCAGCTCCGTGGCAGCGCGCACCAGCGGCTGGCGGTGGATCTCGCGGCGGCCTCCGAGCGTCCGGACGAGGTGACCCACCCGCCGACCACCCGCGACCCGTCGCTCACGCCCGATCCGGCGGGCCGATCCGGCCCGGCCGGCGCCGGTGCGGCCGGTTCCGCGGCCATGGTCCCCGGCGCGGCCGTCGCCACCGCCGCACCGATCGCCACGATGCCCACCTGGTCGGGGCGCCCGTCGATGGGTGAGCTGGGGCTGATCGGATGGTTCCGCCAGCGACTGGGCGAACGGTCCATCCGCGCCGACCGGAGCCGGTCCCTGACCGGCGAGCGCGGTGGCCGCCTCGACCGGCTCGACCTGTGGTTCGTGGTCGTCCTCGTGCTCGCCACGATGACGCTGCGGATGTTCCGCCTGGCCGAGCCGTACCAGATGCACTTCGACGAGGTCTACCACGCCCGCACAGCGACGGAGTTCCTCCAGGCGTGGCGCTACGGCGAGTCGCACGAGATCTACGAATGGACCCACCCGCACCTCGCGAAGTACGCGATGGCGCTCGGGCTGGTGCTCTGGGGCGAGGACGACGTCAAGGCCACGAGCAACCTCGGGGTGCCGGTGGTGGCCGCGGTCGTCGAACCGCGCCGGCTCGACCCCGTCGTCCCCGACGGTCGCGCCGGCGAGCGGCTTCACGTCGCGACCGGCACGGAGATCCGGACCTACGACCTGCGGACGCGGGCGCTGATCTCGACGATCCCGGCCCCGGGCGTCTCGGCCCTGGCGCTCGACGAGTCGGCGCTCCAGCTGGTCGTCGGCTACGAGGACGGGCGGGTCGCGACGCTCGACCTGTCCGCGATCGGTCCCGGCGATGTGGCGGCCGGGGTGGCGCCGGCCGACCTGGCCACCGTGGCCGGGCCCGTGAACCTCCTGTACGTCACTCCCGATGGCGCCAGCGTCGCGGTCGGCCAGGGCGACCACCTCGATGTCGTCGAGGCCGCGACCGGGACGATCGTGGCGGGCGGCGCGGACCTGCCCGGCCTGGTCGGGCTGGCCGACGGCGGCAGCGGCGCCGCGATCGTCGCCACGGTCGGCGATGTGCCGGATCCATCCGCGGCCGCGTCGGTGCTGGCCGACCTGCTGGACGGCAACGCCTCGGACTACGAGGCGTTGCTGGCGAGCCCCGGCCCGACGGTGGTGATGGGCTCACCCGGCAACAAGGACACCCGAGACAAGGTCGAAGCCGCCATCGCCGACGGGCGGCTCGCGGGGATGGCCGTCCAGGACGTGCCACGGATCGCCGCCGCGGACTCGGCGGGCGTGACCTTCGTCGACCCGGCGAGCGCCACGACGATCTCGACGGTCGTCCTGGAGGGCGGCGCGCACGGGCTGGCCTACATGTCGGGCGTCGACGACCCGAAGCTGTACGTCACATCGGGCGACGCCGCGAAGCCCACGTATCACATCATCGCCATCGCCGGCGACAGCGCCGTAGCCGGGCCGACCGACTTCGGGTCGCATCCGCTGCCGGGTCTCGGCGCGGGCGTCGTCTACGACCCCGCAAGCCAGATGGTCCACATCCTCGGGCACGCCCCGACGACCAGCGGCACGTTCGAGCCGCCGCCGGCCGCCGGCACGGCGCCGGAATGGACGGTCTACGTGGTCGAGCCGCACGGGAACGCGGTCTTCGCCGACGCCCGGCTCGGCGCGGTCTTCGCCGACGCGCGGCTCGGCGCGAACTTCGTCCCCGTCGCATGGGCCGCCGACGTCAACGCCGACTACCCGGCGACCGACCGCCAGGAGCTGCTGGTCTTCGACGCCTCCGGGTCGATGAAGTCGATCTCGATGGGGTCGCACGCCTTCGCCTGGCGGCTCCCAGGCGTGATCGCCGGGGCCATCACCGCCGCGCTCATCTACCTGCTGCTGCGGATCCTGTTCCGGCGCCGGCTCGTCGCGGTGCTGGCGGGGCTCTTCGTCCTCGCCGACGGGATGTTCTTCGTCCAGTCGCGGATCGGCATGAACGACGTCTACGTCGGCCTGTTCATCGTGGCCGCCTACACGCTGTTCGCCGCGCTCTGGACCGGCTGGTGGCGGGCGAAGTGGGCGTTCTGGGTGGCGATGCCGGTCATCGGCGTCCTGCTCGGCCTCGCCTTGGCGAGCAAATGGGTGGCGCTCTACGCCATCGGCGGCCTTGCCCTGCTGATCCTCGCGCGGAGCGCGCTCGGCCGCGTCGTGGCCATCCTCGGGCTGATCGCGCTCACCTGCGTCCTCGGCTACATGGCGATCACCGTGCCGGCCGACAGCGGCATCGGGAACCTCACGTTCCTGCTGGTGATGCTGGCGCTTACCCTCACCGCGGTCGTGGTCGCGGTGTTGCACCCGGTCGCCTGGACCGATGAGGAGATGCGCTTCGCGGTCCTCGCCCCGACCGCCCTCGGGGATCCTGCTCTTCTTCGGGGCGCTCGGGCTGGGCAAGCTCGACGCGGAGGTGGTGGTCGCGGGCTTCGCGGCGACCCCGATCCGGGTCGCGCTGCTGCTCGCGCTGTCGTCGCTCGCGATCTACGTCGTCTTCTCGCTCGCCGGCCGGCTCGGCTGGGGTCCGATGGCCGACCCACCCGGCCCGGCGGACCCCGCGCGCCGGCTCGAGCCGCCGGCGCCGCCGGCCGAGGGCTGGCTCCGGCCCGGCTGGGCGCTCGGGATCCCGGTCGTCTGGGCCGCCATCTGCCTGCTTGCCGTGCCGCTGACCGTCTACGTGGGGTCGTACATCCCCTGGGCGCTCGTCGAGGGCCATCGGATCACCTCGAGCTGGCCGCCGGGCCACACGGGACAGACGCTGCTCGAGCTGACCCAGTCGATGTACAGCTATCACAACGGCCTGACCTCGGCGCACCCGGCCTCGTCGCCGTGGTGGGCCTGGCCGATGGACCTCAAGCCGGTCTGGTTCTACCAGGAGGGGCTGGCCGCCGGGACCGCCGCCGCCATCTACGACGCGGGGAACCTCGTCATCTGGCTCATGGGCATCCCGGCCCTGATCTTCGTGAGCGTCATGGCGTTCAAACGGCGCAGCCCCGCCCTGGCCCTCATCGCGGTCGGCTTCGCTGCGCAATGGATCCCGTGGGCGCGCATCGACCGCGCCGCCTTCCAGTACCACTACTACACGGCCCTGCCGTTCGTGGTGGCGGCGCTCGCCTACTTCATCGCCGAGCTGTGGCACGGCGCGTCGGCGATGACCTGGCGGCTGGCCCGCCTCGCCGGGGCGGCCGTGATCATGTTCCCGGCCGTGCTGTGGCTCTTCAGCCGGCCGCTCTGCGCCATCGTCGGGGTCGAGTCGGTCAACCCGGGTTCGCAGGCGTGCCCGGCGGTGATCCCGAGCTTCGTGCTGACGGCGCAGACCGCCGGGCTCGCGATCGCGACGATCGTCGGCCTCTTCTTCATCGTCCGCGGGATCATCGCGGTGGGCGACGCGGACGACGATGGCGCCGGCCTCGACCGGAGCGCCCTGCGCTCGTTCGGCGTCACCGCGGTCGTGGTCGTCGGCGCGCTGGCCCTGGCCTCGCAGCTCCCCGACACGGTCATCCTGACGCTCACGAGCGTCCCGGTCGAGCCGATCGTCCTGGTCGCCGCGATCCCGCTCGCCTACCTGGCGCTCGGCGTGGTGGCGGGCATGGACCCGCGGCGCTATGTCGTGGGCTTCCTGACCGCCGTGATCGCCTGGTTCGTGATCCTCTACCCGAACATCTCGGCGCTGCCGTTGCCGTCCGCGCTGGTCAACGCGTACCAGGGCATCCTGCCGACCTACCTGTACGCCTTCCAGTTCCCGGTCAGCAAGATCGACCGGAACGCGCCGATGACATGGTCCGCCACCCAGCTCGGGCTGCTCACGCTGGCCGTGGTCGTGACCTGCCTGGTGGTCGCCTACTCTGCCTCGGTCTGGCGGCTGTCGCTGGCCTCGGGCGAGCCAGGCGCCGGCGAGACGGACAGCCTCGCGCGGACGGGCGGTGCCTGAGGGATCTCGGCATGGAATCCGGCCGGGAGCTGGCCGCCCGCGGCGAGCCGGCGGATGACGAAGCCGTAGTACTCCTCGACCTTCGCGGTGACTCGTGGCCAACTGAACTCCTCGGCGCGGAGGCGGCCGGCCGCCCCCATCCGCTCCGCCAGCCCGGGCTCGTCGAGGACCCGCGCGATCGCCGTCGCGAGCTCCTTGGGCTCGTGCGGCGGCACCAGCAGGCCCTCGCGGTCGCGCCGGACCACGCCCTTGTAGCCGTGGATGTCCGAGCACACGATGGGCGCCCCGGCGGCCATGGCCTCGAGCAGGACGATCCCGAACGATTCGCCGCCCGTCGCGGGTGAGACGAAGACCCGCGCGGTCCGGTACAGCTGGGCTTTCTCGGCGTCGCTCACGCGGCCCAGGAATTCGACGCCCTGGAGGCCCCGTGTGGCGACGTAGCGCCGCGCTTCGCGCTCCTGCGGCCCCGAGCCCACGACGAGCAGCCGCGTGTCGTAGCCGCTCTTGCGCAGGATGCGCTGCGCCTTCAGGAGGTCCAGCAGGCCCTTGCGCGGCTCGTGTCGGCCGACGAACAGCAAGTTCGGCGACTCGTCCTGCCAGCGGGCGACCGGGACCGCATTGGCGAACCGGGCGATGTCCACGCCGTTGGGGATGACCTTGTAGTCGCCCGGGAAGAAGCGGTCGATGAAGTGTCGTGCCGCCGCGCTGACCGCGATCCGGCCGTGGAGCCGCGCGGCGTGGCCGCGCATGACCCGGCTCCCGAGCTCGTACGAGGGCGAGAATCCGGCGTAGGCGTGGAACGTGGCGACGTTGACGCTGGTCGACTCGCGCAGCAGGAACAGCGACAGGAACGGCACGAACGGCTCGTGGAAGTGGAGCAGGTCGAACTGCTCGCGCGCGAGCATGGCGCGCACCTGGCTGACGTAGCGGGGCGAGAACGTCAGCGTGCCGACCGACCCGTTCGTCGGCATCGAGAGGCCGACGCCGATGCGCAGGATGTCGCCCTCGGACGAGCGCTGCGGTCCGTGGCTGGCGGTGATGATCCGGACGTCATGGCCGCCCTGGCGGAGGTTCTCGTAGAGGAACCGGACGTGCTGGGCGACGCCGCCCGCCTCGGGATAGATGTACGGGCAGACGAGGCCGATCTTCATCGCTGGCCCGCGTCGAAGCGCGGCGGCCGCGCCCGCCCGCCCGGATAGCCGTGGTCGCGACCGGTGCCGTCGCGGCGCAGCCGCCCGACGAGCTCGTCGCGGGCGTCGCGCCGCCGCTTGCGCAGCTGCTCCCCGAACGTGCCGAGCTGGCCGGTCGTGCCGTGGAACGAGCCGTGGTGCTCGGTGGTGCCCGCGGCGAGCGACGCCCGCAGGTCCGCGGCGGTCCGCCCTTCGAAGGACGTCCAGCCGAGGCCGATGGCATCAAGGGCGTGCGCGTCGCTGTTGCCGACGTGGGGCAGCCCGAAGGCATCCGCGAAGCGGACGACGGTCCGGTGCCGTGGCCGGCCGAGGGCGGTGGGGTTGAGCGTCTCGATCGCGTCCGGGTGGAAGCGCGGGTCCGGGTCCTCGAGGAGCCGGCGGAGCGCGAAGGCCTGCGCGCACAGCGGGTACGGGACCAGCGGGTGGGCCGGGATGGCGATGCCACCCGCATCGTGGACGGCCGCGATCGTCGCGCGCAGCGAGCGGTACGAGCGGACCGGCGCCTCCAGGTAGAGCGCGAGGAGGTGGCCGCCGAGCGTCGTCACCTCCTCGCCGACGACGACCTCGAGCGCCAGGCCGCGGTCCTGGGCCATCGCCCGGGCGGCCAGCGCGGCATCGATGCGCTCGTGGTCGGTGATGGCGATGACATCGAGCGTCCCGCCGCCGGCGACGTGGTCGAGGATCTCGGTCACGGCCGCGGTGCCGTCCGAGGCGACCGTGTGGATGTGCAGGTCGGCGCGGCCGGGCCGGACCGGGTCGGCGGCCTCGACGTCGGCGGGCTCCCCGGCGCCCAGCGGGGCAACCGTCCCGGTCGGCTCGTCCGCGCTGGTCACGCGGCGTCCTCGAGGTCGGGCCAGATCGGGAAGAAGACCGCCCACCACTGCTCGGGCGCGTCCTCGATGATCCGCTCGAACTCGGCTGCCAGCGCCGTCATCGTCCCCTCGACCCGGTCCCGGCGCGACCCCTCCTCCGGGATCCGCACCGCCGCGAGGCGTCCACGATACCGCCCGATGCCGGCCCGCCGGACGCCGACGACATAGGCGGGCGCCCCGCTCTCGACGGCGAGCATCGCCGGACCGAGGGGGAGCTTCGCCGGCGCCCCGAAGAGCTCGACGGGCATCCCGCCGCCGGTGAGGTCGCGGTCGCCGACGAGCCCGACCGGGGTGCCGGCACGGAGCGCGGCGAGCAGCTCGCGGCGGGCTTCGCGGAGGCCGACGATGCGGATGCCGACCGCGCCGCGGGTGCGGACGAACCAGCCCTGCAGCGCGGCGTCGTCGATGGTCTCCATCGGCGCGACGGCGCCGCCGATCCGGGCGGCGAGGAACAGCGCGGGCAGCTCGATGGCCCCGAAGTGGAGGCCGATGAAGATCATCGGACCGCCCGTGGCAAAGGCTTCGGCGACGACGTCGGGCGTCTCCACGATCAGGCGCTGGTCGAGGTCCGCGGGGCGGATCGCCGGGGTGCGGGCGACCTCGAGGTAGTAGCGGGCGTTGTGACGGAACGCCGAGCGGACCATCCGTTCGAGCGCGCGCGGATCGGCCGCGGCCTCGCGGACCGCCCGGCCGCCGCGACCGCGCTCGGCGAGCGCGACGCAGACCCGGCGCAGGTTCCGCCGGGCCTGGGCCGCGCGATCGGGCGCGAGGCGGTACCAGAGGTCGCCCGCCGCGATGGCCAGGCGGACCTGCGGACCTTCGGGGAGGTGGCAGACGAGCCACGACGCCGCGATGAGGGCCCGGGCCCGCATCCGTCGGCCCACGCCGCTCACTCGCCCGTCCCGGGGTCCGTCGGGGTTCCCGGACCAGGGTCCGGGCTGCCGGCCTGCATCACCCTGGCGCGCCGCTCGAGCTCGTCGCTCTCCTCGGCCGTCGCTGGCCAGATCGGCTTGAAGTTGTACCACTGCTCCGGCGCGTCACCGATCGTGACCTCGAGGCCGTCCGCGATGGACTGGGTCGCCCGCTGGATCGCCGCCGGATCGGACGACGTCACCTCGATGGGCTCCGCCCACGACACCTTGAAGGTGTCGTCGGGCTGGCGCCGCACCGTGACCGGCAGGATCAGCGAGCCGGTCTTCGCCGCGAGCGTCGCGGGTCCCGCGGGCAGGGTGGTCCAGGCGTCGAACAGGTGGACCGGGATGCCGTCGGGGCGATAGCCCCAATCGACGAGGAGGGCCAGCATCTCGCGACGGCGCAGCACGCCGTAGATCTCGCCGGAGGTTCCGCCAGGCGATGACCGTCGCCCCCCGCAGCTCGCGTTCCGCGCGCAGGTGCTCGAAGAGCTCCGGGAACGAGGAGTCGTCGGCGACCACGCTGATCGGCATCCCATGCCGGGCGATGGCGGCCATCACGGCGTCGTTGCTCCCGACATGGCCGACCGTGTAGATCACCCCGCCGCGGGCGCTCGCGGCGATGCGACGCAGCTCGTCCACATCGATGTACGGGACCATCGCGGACATCTCGTCGACCGTCCGCGTCGGCAGGCGCATCAGCTCGACGAGGTAGCGCCCGTATTCGTGATAGGCGCGCAGCGCGAGCCGGCGCACCCGCGGGTCGTCCGGCGGCACGCCGAGGACGTGCCCGAAGTTCTGGTTCGACCAGCGCCGCTTGCTCGGCCAGGCCAGGTACGAGCCCTGGACGGCGGTGCCCACCACCTCGCGGGAGAGGCCCTCGGGGACCACGTCGGCCAGCCGCGTGGTCGCCTTGTACGCGACGAGCGCAAGACGCTCGACGACGCGAGGGCTGCTGCCCCCGCGTCGATGTGGAGCCTCGAGCCGGCGCTCGCCGGGAGCGCCGTCGGTCGATCGGCGTCGGCCGTCGGTCACTTCGCCGCGGTGGTCGCGACCTGGGCCTTCGTGCCGGCCAGCTTGCGGTACGTCCGCTTGGCGACCTTCTCGGTCCCGACCAGGGTCTCGTCGTCCTCCCCGCGGATGAACGCCTCGACCCGGTTGAACGCGATGTCGTCGTGGATCTGCTGCGGCGGGCTCTTCATGAAGTAGCTCGACGGGGCGACGAGCGTCCCCTTCAGGCCACGGTCGAGGCCGAGCTTCAGGCAGCGGATCGCGTCGGTGATGACGCCGGCGCTGTTCGGGCTGTCCCAGACCTCGAGCTTGAGCTCGACATTGAGCGGCACGTCGCCGTAGGTCGTGCCCTCCATCCGGATGTAGCACCACTTGCGGTCCTTGAGCCACGGCACGTGGTCGCTCGGGCCGACGTGGATGTCGTCCTCGTCGAGCTCGTAGTCGAGCATGGAGGTGACGGCGTTCGTCTTCGAGATCTTCTTGGACTCGAGCCGCTCGCGCTCGAGCATGTTCAGGAAGTCGGTGTTGCCGCCGAAGTTGAGCTGGTACGTGCGGTCGAGGCGGACGCCGCGGTCCATGAAGAGGCGCGTCAGCACGCGGTGGCTGATGGTCGCGCCCACCTGGCTCTTGATGTCGTCGCCGATCAGCGGGAGGCCGGCGTCGGCGAAGCGGCGCTGCCAGTACGGCTCGCGGCCGATGAAGACGGGGATCGCGTTGACGAAGGCGACGCCCGCGGCGAGCGCCTGCTCCGCGTACCACTTGGTGGCTTCCTCGCTGCCGACCGGCAGGTAGGACACCATCACGTCGACCTCGCGCTCCTTGAGGATGCCGACGATGTCGGCGGTCTCGCCGGGCGCCTTCTCGATGATCTGGCTGAGGTACTTGCCCAGGCCGTCGTGGACCATGCCGCGCTCGACGGTGACGCCGGTCTTCGGGACCTGCTGGAAGACGAACGTGTTGTTCGGCTTCGTGTAGATCGCCTCGGACAGGTCCTTGCCGACCTTGTTCTTGTCGATGTCGAAGGCGGCCACGAAGTCGATGTCGCGGATGTGGTAGCCACCCAGGTTCACGTGCATCAGGCCGGGGACGAAGTCGTCGTCGTTGGCGTCCTCGTAGTAGTAGCGGCCCTGCACGAGGCTGCTCGCGCAGTTGCCGACGCCGACGATGGCGACGCGGATCTTGCCGTCGCCGCGGCGACCGGCGCCCGCCCAGGTGTTGGTCGGCGTCGAGCCGTTCTTGCCGTTGCTGCCGTTCTTGCTCACGTCGTTCTCCGTTGCTCCCGGTTAGTGGGCTGGGGTGGTGGGGGTGGACTGCTGATCTTCGTGGCGGACGAACAGGATCCGCTGGATGACGGTGATGACGGCCCCGACGAGGATGACGCCGAGGGCCAGCTGGATGGCCGTGAGGCCGATGCTCGTCCCGGTCAGGACGATGCCGAGCGAGATGAGCACGAGGCGGATCTCGCGGGGCATGAGTCCCACCGCCGCCAGGCCCATGCCCGAGGTATAGCCGAGGCCATCGGACTTCGCCCGGGCGTAGCTGACCATGATCGAGGCGCCCATCGCCGCGGCGCCCACGAGGATGGGCACGTTCGCGGCGCCGGCCGCCTGCATGCCGGCGATGACGCCGAGGAAGACGATGATCTCGCCCGTCTTGTCGAAGGTCGAGTCCATGAAGGCGCCGAAGCGGTTGGCCTGGCCGGTGGCGCGCGCCAGCGTGCCGTCGAACATGTCGAAGCACGCCGCCGACGAAGACGACGATGCCGCCGACGACCCAGGCCTGGAGCCCGACGAGGATGGACCCGACGACGGTGATGGCGAACCCGATGAGGGTCAGGCCGTTCGGCGTCAGCCCGACCCGGCCCATCGCGAGCGCGATCGGCTCGAAGACCCTCTTGATCGCGGAGCGGGATTCGTTGGAGATCGTCATGGCAGGTCCTGGCTAGCTGGCGATGCCGAGGATGATGCGCTCCCGCTCGGCGACCTCGCCGAACGCCTCGGGCCGCAGGGCGCAGACGGTCTCGCGCCCGACGCGGTGGCTCTGGACGAGCCCGGCGGCGCGCAGGCGCTTGAGGTGGTGGCTCACCAGCGGCTGGCTCAGGCCCACGTGCGCGATGAGCTCGCGGATCGAGGCGTCGCTGGCGGCGAGCCGCTGGACGATGCGCAGCCGGTTGACGTCCGCGAGGGCCTTGTGGAACGCCCGCAGGTCGCGGAGGTCATCCGGCTGGATGACGATCGACGCGATGGTCGTGCGGATGTGGGCGGGGGTCGGCACGGCTGGGGAGGGACTCCTGGGGGACCTGGGGCGTCGCATCAACGGCGGTTGATATCAACGGAAGTTGATGCTACGCGGCCCGGGTCGCGGATGTCAAGGCGGATCGGCCCTCGCGGCGGGAAGCCGGATTGAAGGTTTCCTTCGGGTCGGGTGTCATGTCATCGTGAACCGATCGTCCGAGGCTATCGAACTGGTGGATCGAGCCGTCGCCTACCCGCCGATCCCTGGAACGCCGCGACGCCGCGTTCGTCCGGCTGGCCGACGAGCACCTCGACCGGGCATATCGCCTCGCCCGCGCCATCCTCCACGATCCGGCCGAGGCCCAGGACGCCACCCATGACGCGTTCGTGCAGGCCTGGCGCAAGTGGGAGACCCTGCGCGACCCGGCCTTGTTCGAGCGATGGTTCGACCGGATCCTCGTGAACACCTGCCGAAACCGATTGCGGTCGTCGCGCCGCCAGGCCATCGACATCTCGGCAGAGGTCGCCCTCACCACCGGCGACCACGCCGGCCCGACCGAGGACCGCGATCGTCATCGCCACGGCGATCTCGTCGCTCTCGCCCGATCACCGGATCGTCGTCGCGCTCCGCTACTACCGCGACCTGCCGGTCGACGAGATCGCCCGGCATCTCGGCATCCCCGCCGGGACCGTCCAGTCACGGCTCCACTACGCGCTCAAGCAGCTGCACGCGGCCCTCGCCGCGGCCGACCCTGAAGGGACCCCCCGATGACGGACGAGGAACTGGTTCGGCGCCTCCGGGCGTGGTACCGAACGGACATCGGTGAGCGGGAGGCCGCGCCAGTCGACCTGCGGGCGAGCCTCGCGGCTATCCCGGTCCTCACCCCAGTCCCGAAGCGACGGATCGGGCGGGGCCGCACCATGACCCTGCTGGCCGCGGCGGCCGTGCTGGCGATCGGCGGCGGCCTCGTCGCGGGCGGCGGGTCGTCGCGCCTCGCCACGGTCGCGCCGACGCCATCCGGACCGTCTCCCTCCGCGCCGGTCCCGAGCGAGCACACCGTGACGCCGCCGTCCGCGGTGTCGTCCGCGGTGCCGTCCCAGCTGGGCGGGGGTCCGCTCCTGGCCATCGACGCGCCGGTGGACGCTGCCCGTGTGCCGATCGACATGAGCGCCGGCCCGTATCCGAGCGGGACCTATCCCGCCTTCCTGCTGGACGCGGGGACCGGGAAGCGAACCGACCTGGGTACGCTCTCGTACAACGGGCATTGGAATTGGCCGTTGGCGGTCCAATGGGCCGGCGCCGGGCCATCCGATGCTGATCACGAACCGATACGACGGGCTGATGGCGCTCGATACCGTCACAGCCGAAGGCCGCGCCGTCGCGACCGCGTGCTGCAGCCGGCCCGACGTCGACCATTGGCTCCTGTCCCCGCGAGGCGACCTCCTGGCTGGCCTCCACCAGGACACCCACTTCAGACACCCCGGGTCGGAGGGTGAAACAAGTCGATCCGACGGCGTCGTGATCACGGACGTCCAGGGCCGGTTGATCCGGCAGGTCCCGCTGCCGCGCGGCATGGACCTCATCGGTGACCGCTCCGCCCAGAACCTGTCGTGGTCGGCGGACCAGACGTCGCTGCTGATGTCGGGCTGTCGACCGTGCAACTACGCCATGCAGAACCAGGCGCCGAACGAGGCGGAACACGGGCATCTCTATATCGTCCCGCTCGACGGCTCGCCTGTCCGCGAGCTGCAGGACGAGAAGAATGGGTGGTTCTGGGGCCCAAGGTGGTCGCCGGACCACGAGTCGATCATCAGCTCCCACGACGAATGCGCGTCGGGAGAGGTCGAGCCGTACTGCTTCCTGGGCCGCACGTCCATCGTCTCGGTCCGAGTCGCTGACGGCGCGCAGACGCTCATCGCGGATGTGCCCCATCTCACGTGGAGGCTCTCCATCTCGCCGGATGGCCGCTGGATCGCCTACAGCGTCGATGGGGGTGGCATCTTCGTGATGGCCATCGATGGCAGCGATCAACGCCGACTGGCTGACGGATCGAGCGATGTCGAGTGGTCGCCCGACAGCCAGTGGATCGAATACGACCAGCGTTGGATCGTCCCGCTGGCCGGAGGGGAGCCCCGCGACCTCGGGACCACCATGACGGTCGCGTGGTGAATCCCGGCTGAGACTCGCTCGAGTCGGCAGGCGCATCAGGACAGCGCTCCACGTCGGCTCCGACTGGGGTCGCATCTCGCCACTACACTCTCCGGCCATGACCCGGCGGTCCGCGCTCGTCCTGCTCGCCGTCTTCGGCATCGGCGTGTTCCTGTCCGGGCTCGAGCTGATGATCACCGCGGTCGCCCTGCCGTCGATCCTTGAGGACCTCGCCGACCCATCGAAGGGGACGGCCTGGGTCGAGCTCCGGAAGGCCTCGTGGATCATCAACGGCTACCTGCTGGTGTTCATCCTGACGATGCCGCTGGCCGGGCGGATGACCGACCTGTGGGGCGCCCGGCGGCCGTTCATGGCCGGGCTCGCGGTCTTCGTGGTCGGCTCGGCGCTGGCCGGGATGTCGCAGTCGATGGACCAGCTCATCGCCGCGCGGCTGGTCCAGGCCGCGGGCGGCGGCGTGCTCGTGCCGGTCGCGACGGCCGCCGCCGCGCACCTCTTCGACGGTCCGGCCCGGCCGCGGGCGCTCGGGGTCGTCGGGGCCCTGACGTTCCTCGGGATGGCCGCCGGGCCGTTCGTCGGGCGCGACGATCCTCGGGTCGGTCAACGCGGAGGGCGTGTTCGGGCCGGCCCTCGACCCATTCCTCGCGCCGGCCTGGCGCTGGGTCTTCTACATCAACATCCCGATCGGCCTGATCGCCCTGCTCCTCGGCTGGGCCGCATCGGCTGGCTGGGACACGCCGCGACGCGCCGGACGGCTGGACCTGCGCGGCGCCGCGTGGTTCGGGCTGGCGCTCCTCCTCGGGCTCGTCGGGCTGACGCTGGTGGGCACGGACTCCATCGCGGGCAGCGCGGTCGAGCCGGCCTGGATCACCGTCTCCCTGCTCGCCGCGGCCGTCGTGACGACGATCATCTGGGTCCTTCGCGGGCTCCGCGTGACCGACCCGTTCCTCGACCCGCGGCTGTTCGCCGACCGGACGTTCTCCGCGGCGTCGCTGGTGTCGCTGCTGACCGGCTACGCGTTCGCGACCGCCATCATCGGGGCGGCCGTCTTCGTCGACCGCGTCCTCTACGGCGGGCCGGACCAGCAGCGGCTGGCCCTCGGCGCGCTGGCCGGCGCGACCGCGGTCGGGGCGCTGGGCTCCGGGTTCGCGGTCCGCGTCCTGTCGCTTCGGGCGGTGACGCTGATCGGGCTGGCGCTCGCGATCGCCGGCCTCGCCGCGATGTCCCGCTGGACGCCGGAGACGCCGGTCGAGTCGGTGGCGCTGACCCTGGCCGCCTTCGGGCTGGGCTTCGGGCTGACCGTCACGCCGCGCTCGACCGCCGCGGTCGAGGCGGCCGGCCGGCGCAGCTTCGGGGCGGCGTCGTCGGTCGTGACGGTCGCCCGGATGATCGGGATGGCGGTCGGGCTCGCGATCCTGACGGCGTACGGCTCCACCACCATCGATCGCTTGGCGGCGCAGGTGTACGCGACCCCCGACGCCTACCTCGCGTACATCCCGGAGAACCTCCGCGACCGCCCGCTCAAGGACCCGTTCGTGGTGGGCGCGCTGGAGGACTGGGCGTCGCGCGAGGCCGCATCGATCATGGTCGGGCTGTTCGTCGTCGCCGCGGGGGTGATGGTGCTGGCGGTGCCGCCCTCGCTGGTCCTCGGCGGCCGGCGGCGCGACCCGGATGCGGCGGCCGACGCCGAGCCGCAGACGACGACCGGGGTCCCCGCGACCCCCTGAGCGGACGCGTATGCTGCCCGCGATGGCAGCCGACCCACCCGCGCGCGACCCATCGCTCCCGAACCCCGACCCGGCCGCGCGTGCCGAGGGGGTCATCGCGCGGCGCATCCCCGCGACCGACGGGGTCGGCCCTGGCCGGCTGCGGTTGAACGCCATCGTCGACGGCGCCGCCCAGCAGTGGACCGACGACGCGGCCCTGGCCGCGCTGCCGGACCTGTGCCATCGGCCGGACGTCGACATCTGGGTCGACCTCGCCGGGGCGTCGCGCGAGCAGGTGGTGGAGGTCGGGACGATCCTCGACATGCACCCGCTGATCGTCGAGGACGTCCTGGAGGGCAACCAGCGGGCCAAGATCGAGACGACCGACGGGGTCGTGCACATCGTCCTGTTCCACCTGACCTACGAGGACGAGGCGGTGGCGTCGGAGCTGGACATCGTGCTCGGCAAGGGCTACCTGATGACCGCCCACGACGGGTCCTGGGAGCCGTCCGCCTCGCCGCACCTGCGCTCCGGCGTCCAGCCGATCCTCAAGCACGGCCCGGACCACCTGCTCTGGGCGCTGGCGGACGACATCGTGGACGGCTACTTCCCGTTCGCCGACAAGCTCGGCGACGCCATCGACGACGTCCAGGACGCGGTGGTGCGCGAGACCTCGAAGGAGACGCTCGAGCAGCTCTTCAAGCTCAAGCGCGAGCTGATCGTCGTGCGCCGCTCGATCAGCCCGGTCCGCGAGGTGTTCAACCAGCTGACGAGCCGGGACATCGCGCTGATCGACGACGACGAGCTGCCGTACTTCCGCGACATCTACGACCACGTCATCCGCCTGACCGACGAGCTCGACAACTACCGCGAGCTCGCGTCGGCGACGCTCGACGTGTACCTGACGACCGTCAACAACAACCTGTCGGTGATCATGAAGCGCCTGACCGGCGTCACGGTCATCCTCGCCGGCATCGGCGCGGTCGCGGGCATCTTCGGGATGAGCGAGGCGGGCACGGCGCTCGGCGGCGGCGAGGCCGGCGGCTTCTGGCTGATCACCGCGATCGTGGTGGCGATGGCCTCGGTCGCGGCCGTGATCCTGCGCAAGATCGACTGGATCTAGCCGCGCACGCCACCGGGTGCGGCTTCGGGTGGGCCGAGGCGTGGTCCGAGGCTTCCTGCGACAGCGGCTCGGCCACGACCTGGAGCTTGCCGACGGTCCCGGCCGGCCCCTCCGATGTCTGCAGCCAGAGCTGCTCGTGGTCGGCCTTCGCGGCGTCGTCGAGGCTGGTCTGGTGGCGCCGCACCTCGCTGATCTCGTACAGGAACCGCTGGTCGTCGCTGGTCCAGACCTCGACGACCATCCCGATCAGCTTCTTGCCGTTCTGGATCTTCGACTGGTTCAGGAGCGGGAGGAACATCCCCTGCCGCGCGTGGGCGTAGAGGTAGGTCGCCCGGCCCTGGCCGGGCTGCCCCAGGGCGTCGATCCACATCGCGACGTTGCAGAGCGGGTAGGACGCGTCGCCGGGCGGCGGCACCACCGGCAGGTCGATCCCGAGCGCCGCGATCCTGACCCGCGTGGAGACCCGGTTCGGGTCCGCGGACGGGCTCGCGCTCGGGGTCAGCGAGGCGAGCGGCGGCAGCGTGATCAGCGGCTCGTCGGTGGCGTCGGCCGGGCTGGCGCTCGGCGTGGGCGCGGGCGGGTCGGCGGACACCGGGGCGGTGTAGCTGAGCAGGCCCACCGCGAGGAGCATCACGCCGAGCGCGGTCAGGAGGGCGGGCAGGACCCGCGAGCGCGCGGAACCCTCGGAGTCGGTCATCGGAGCGGCATCGTAGCAGCGGCTCCGGCGCCACGCCGTCGGCCGCTCGTACTGCTACCCTCCGGCCCATGTGGCCACGGCTTTCCATCCTGCTGGGCCTCCTGGCAGGCGTCGCCACGGGGGCGCTGATCATCGGCGCGCTGCTGTTCCTGACCCCGGATCCGGGCCCGGGCGCGACGCCGACGCCCTCGCCCAGCGCGCCGCCCAGCGCCTCGCCATCCGCCACGCCGGCGCCGTCGGCGACCGCCTCGCCGAGCGCGCGCACCGAGCGCCGTGCCATCCGCCCTGGCCGTGCCGTCGGCGACGATCCTGCCGAGCGCGAGCGTGGGCTCGAGCCCGAGCCCGTCAGCCTCGCCGCCGCCGTCGCCGTCGTCGTCGGCCGCGGCCGCGCTCGTGCTGCCCCGCGGCGTCTCGACGATCGCCCCGGCGTCGAGGTCACGCCATAGCCCCGACGCGCGCGGGGCAGCTTGCCGACGCCCTCCCCGGGATGTCGGCCGACGCCGTTTCGTCGTCGGCCGCGATCGCGGCTGCGCTGGACCGCCTGGTCGCCGCGCGGCCGCCGCTCCAGGTGATCGTCGACTTCGACGGCACGCTGTCCCACGGCTCGCGCGACCCGGGCGCCGCGCGGATCGAGCCGGGTGCCCGCCGGGCGCTGCGCCGCCTCGCCGCGATCGCCGCGATCCGGCCGGAGCGGCTCCAGGTCGCGGTGCTGACCGGGCGGACCGTCGCAGACGTCGCCGAACGCACGCGCGTGGGCGGCATCGACTACCTCGGCGACCACGGGCTCCAGCACGGCCGCCGCCCGCGCGGCTCCCGAGCCCCGATCGCCGTCACGCCGGAGGCCGGGTTCGAGGGCTACGCCCCGCATGCCGAGGCGCTGGCCGCCGGCGTCGTCGACGCGCTCGGCTCGCCGCCGTGGCTGTTCGTCGAGCGCAAGGGCCCGTCGGTGGCGTTCCACGTCCGCCAGGCCGACGACGTCCCCGCGGCGCGCGCGGCGGTCCTGGCCGCCATCTCGGCGGTGGAGGCCCGCGCCGGGCTCGGCGACCACGGCTTAGAGCCGTACCGCGGACGCTCCGTCGTGGACCTGCGGCCGCGCGACGCTGGCGGCAAGGGCGAGGCGGCCGAGCGGCTCATCGCGGCCTCGGGGGCCGGTGCCGCCATCTCGTTCGGCGACGACCTCAGCGACACGGATGCCTTCGACGCGGTGATCGCCGCACGCGACGACGGCCGGCTGGAGTCCGGCTTCATCGTGGCGGTCCACGGCCGGGTCAGCACGCCGCCCGAGATCCTCGCGCGCGCCGACCTCGTCGTCGCGTCGGCCAGGGACGTGGGCCGGATGCTCGCGGCGATCGCGCGGCGGCTCGAGGGCGAGGGCGCGACCGGTTAGGGGCCGATCCTCGAGATGGACGCGGCGGCCGCGCCCACGACCTGCAGGAGCGGCTCGGGGAAGAGGCCCAGCAGGATCGTGAACGTCGTGGCGACCGCCAGCCCGCTCCACACCAGCCGGCCATGGCGCATCGCCGGGGCGTCGCTCGCCGGGTCGCGCATGAACATGTAGACGACGACGCGCAGGTAGTAGAACGCGGCCGCGGCGGCGTTGAGGACCGCGATGACGGCGAGCAGCGTCATCGGCCCGCCGGCCTCGACCGCGGCGAGGATGACGTAGGCCTTGCCGAAGAACCCGGCGGTCGGCGGGATGCCGGTCAGCGACAGCAGGAAGAGCGTCAGCAGGATCGCGAGGATCGGCTCCTTGCGACCGAGCCCGGCGAACGTGTCGAGCTGCGACGTCACGCCCTGCCGCTTCTGGATCGCGGCGATGACCCCGAACGCGCCCAGGTTCATCGCGGCGTACGCGGCCGAGTAGTAGAGCAGGCCCTCGAGCCCCTGGATCTGGCCGGCCGCGTAGGCCGCCAGCCCGACGAGCATGTAGCCGGTGTGGGCGATCGAGCTGTAGGCGAGCATCCGCTTGACGTTGTCCTGCGTCAGCGCCACGAGGTTGCCGAGCGTCATCGTCAGCGCCGCCAGGACCATCACGACCGGCAGCCACCAGTCGTGGAGCGGCCAGATCGCCTCGCCGAACAGGCGCAGGATCAGCGCGAACGCGCCGACCTTCGGGCCGACCGAGAGGTAGCCGGTGATGGGCGTCGGCGAGCCCTGGTACGCGTCCGGCGTCCAGTAGTGGAACGGGACCGCCGCGATCTTGAACGCGACGCCCGTGGTCAGGAACGCGAGCCCCATCGCCAGCCCCGGCGCCAGCGGCCCGCCGCCGGCGACGATCGTGGTGAGCGCCTCGTAGACGCCGTCGACCCGCGTCGTCCCGGTCATGCCCCAGATGAACGCCAGGCCGAACAGGAAGATCGCCGAGCTGAACGAGCCCAGCAGGAAGTACTTGATCGCACCCTCGGTCGAGTAGGCGTCGGTCTTGTGGTACCCGGCCAGGAGGTAGCCGGGGAGCACCATGAGCTCGAGGCCGAGGAACAGCAGCAGCAGGTCGGTCGAGGCCGACAGCAGCATCGCGCCGGTCATCGCGAACGTCAGCACCACGATGAACTCGGCGACCGGCAGCCCGCGCGCGACCAGGTAGTCCGGGCCGAACGCGATCGTGAGCGCGATGATCGCGATGAACAGGACGTCGAGGAAGGTCGTCAGCGCGTCGACCTGATAGGCGCCCCCGAAGGCGGCCATCTCCGTGCCGCCGGCGAAGACCCCGTCGGGCGTCACGCCGACGGCCAGCGTCACGGCGCCCGTGATCGCCAGTCCGATGAACGCGGTCCCGACGGCGACCGAGGTCCGCCCGGGTCGGATGAGGTCGACGATGAGGACCGCCGCCGCGGTCAGGATCGCCGCGATCAGCGGGCTGAGGACGAAGAGGTCGTGGCTCAATGCGCCGCCCCGCCTTCCGCGGGCACGACGGCCGTCGTGGACGAACGGGAGGCGAGCAGGGCGTAGACGGTCCGGGCCACCACGCCGACGATCAGCAGCGTCAGCAGCACGACCACGAGCTCCGTGGAGATCGCGATCGGGGTGCCGGCCGTGCCCGAGGTCACGGTGTCCGCCACCGTGCCCTGGACCAGGTTCAGGAGGAGGCCCGGCTGGACGCCGAAGGCCACCACGAGCGCGCCGAGGGGCACGAGGGTCAGGATCTCGACCGGGGTCATGTCGGTCAGGTGGTGGCCGAGGCTCTCGAAGAACGGCGAGACCTCGCCGAAGACGATCCGGCCGTACATGAACAGCAGGTAGCCGGCGGCCAGGACCATCACCACGGTCGCGATGGCGGCCGCGCCGGGACTGACCTCGAAGGTGCCGACCAGCGTCAGGAACTCGCCGACGAACCCGGACAGTCCGGGGAGCCCGGCCGAGGCGAACACGAAGAACCCGAAGACCGCGGCGTAGACCGGCATCCTCGCGGCGAGGCCGCCCATCTTCGCGATCGTCCGGTCATGGGTCCGCTCGTAGACCACGCCCACGAGGAGGAAGAGCGCGCCTGTGATCAGGCCGTGGTTGATCATCTGCAGGATCGCGCCCTGGACGCCCTGCTGGGTGAACACGAACACGCCCAGCGTCACGAAGCCCATGTGGCTGACCGACGAGTAGGCGACCAGCCGTTTCAGGTCCGGCTGGACCAGCGCCACGATCGCGCCGTAGATGATCGCGATGAGCGAGAGCACGATGATCACCGGCGCGAAGGTCGCCGCCGCGTCGGGGAAGAGCGGCACCGCGAAGCGGATGAACCCGTAGGCGCCCAGCTTCAGCATGATCGCCGCCAGCATCACGGACCCCGCGGTGGGGGCCTCGGTGTGGGCGTCGGGCAGCCACGTGTGGAACGGGAACATCGGCACCTTGATCGCGAAGGCGAGGAAGAAGGCGAGGAACGCGCCGATCTGGAGCGCGGGCGCGAACCCGCCGCCCGCCGAGGTCGCGAAGTCGCGCAGCGTCACGAAGTCGAAGGCGCCCACCCATGACCCGCCGTTCGCCGACTGGTAGGCGAAGGCCGTCGCGAGGATCGCCACCAGCATCAGCAGCGAGCCGACGAGCGTGTACAGGACGAACTTGATCGTCGCGTAGATGCGGTTCGCGCCGCCCCAGATCCCGATGATCAGGTACATCGGGACGAGGACGATCTCCCAGAAGATGTAGAACAGGAACAGGTCCAGCGCGAGGAACACGCCGATCAGCCCGACCTCGAGGACGAGGAAGCTGACCATGTACTCCTTGATCCGCGTCTGGATCGGCTTGAAGCTCGCGAGGATGCTGATCCAGCTCATCGTCGTGGTCAGCACGACCAGCGCGACCGCCAGCCCGTCCGCGCCGAGCTGGTACTGGATGCCGAAGACGGGGATCCAGTCGAGCTCGACGCCGAACTGGAAGCCCGGGCTGCCCGGCTGGTAGGCGAGGAGCAGCGACAGCGAGACGACCCAGGTCACGAGCGCGAAGCCGAGGGCGGTCGCCCGCGCGTACCGGGACGGCAGGATCGCGACGACGATGGCGCCGAGCAGCGGCAGGAACGTGATGATCGAGAGGATCGGGACGTCGGTCATCGTCATCGGGCGAGCAGGAGGTACGAGCCGGCCATCACGATCAGCCCGACCGCGATGCCCAGGGCGTAGTTCTGGACCCGGCCGGTCTGGACGCGGCGGAGCCCGCGACCCGAGGCGATCGTGGAGCGGCCGACGCAGGTTGACGGTCCCGTCGACGACCTCGCGGTCGAACCACCACAGGCCGTTGGCGACCTTGCCGCCGACGACGATGAACAGCAGGTGGTTGAGCTCGTCGAACCACCACTTGTTGAGCGAGGCGCGGTAGAGGAACGGGACCCTGGCGCTGAGCTCGCGGACGCGCTCGGGTCGGGCGGCGATCTTCAGGCCGGCGAGCTCGACGCCGAACAGGCGCCAGGCGATCGCGATGCCGACGACCGCGACGGTCACGCTGGCGAGGATCAGCACGCCGTCGATGCCGAAGAGCGCGAAGGGCGCCTCCTCGAGGCCGAGCGTCTGGACCGACCCCTCGAAGACCGGGGCGAGCCACTCGGAGATCCGGCTGGCGCCGAACGGCAGCCCGAGGAACATGCCCAGGAAGACCGACGCGATGGCGAGCAGGATCAGCGGGATCGTCATCACCCGCGGCGACTCGTGGATCTTGTCCCAGACGGCCTTGGGGACCGCGGAACGCGCCCCAGAACGTGAGGCCCATGAGCCGGAACATGTAGAACGCGGTCAGGCCGGCGACGACGAACCCGATCGCCCAGACCCACAGGTAGCCCTGCTTGAACGACTCGCCGAGGATCTCGTCCTTCGAGAAGAAGCCGGCCAGCGGCGGGATCCCGGCGATCGCCAGCGAGCCGATGAGCATCGTGGCGTACGTGATCGGGATCTTCTTCGACAGGCCGCCCATCTTGCGCATGTCCTGCTCTTCGTGGACGGCGTGGATCACCGAGCCGGAGCCGAGGAACAGCAGGCCCTTGAAGAAGCCGTGGGTCATGAGGTGGAAGATCGCCGCGGTGAACGCCCCGACCCCGAGCGCCGCGAACATGTAGCCGAGCTGCGACAGCGTCGAGTAGGCGAGGACGCGCTTGATGTCGGTCTGGGTCATCGCGATCGAGGCCGCGAGGATCGCGGTGAAGATGCCGATCGCGGCGACGACCACCAGCGACGAGGGCGAGGCCGCGAAGAGCGGGTTGGCGCGGGCGACCAGGTAGACGCCGGCGTTGACCATCGTGGCCGCGTGGATGAGGGCGGAGACCGGGGTCGGGCCCTCCATCGCGTCCGGCAGCCAGACGTGCAGCGGGAACTGGGCGGACTTGCCCATCGCGCCGGCGAAGACCAGCAGCGCCACGAGCATCAGCGGGATCGGGAACGCCACCAGCGTCGGGCTGGTCGAGCACGTTCAGCGACTCGCGGATGTTCAGGGTGCCGGTGTTGACGAAGATCGCCATGATCCCGAGCGCGAACCCGACGTCGCCGACGCGGTTGACGATGAACGCCTTCTTCGCCGCGAGGGCCGCGGTGCGCTTGCGGAACCAGAAGCCGATGAGCAGGTAGCTCGACAGGCCGACCAGCTCCCAGGCCACGAAGACCAGCAGCCACGAGTCGGCGAGGACCAGCACCAGCATGCTGAACATGAAGAGGTTCAGGTAGGCGAAGAACCGCCAGTAGCCCGGGTCGTGGCTCATGTAGCCGATCGAGTAGACGTGCACGAGCAGGCCGATCGTCGTGACGACGATCAGCAGGCAGGCGGTCAGCTGGTCGACGAAGAAGCCGGCCTCGACGTGGAACGAGCCGGCCGGGATCCACTCGAAGAGGGTCGCGCCGTAGCCGTGCTCGCCGAACGGCTCGGCGCCGGTCAGGGCGGCGAACGAGACGGCCATCGCGATGAGCCAGACGGCGACGATGGCCAGGACGGGGATCCAGTGGGCCTGCTTGCCGAGCCGCCGGCCGATGAGCGCCGTGATGGCGAAGCCGCTGAGCGGCAGGATGACGAGCAGGGGGATGAGCGACTCGGGGCTCATCGGCGCATCTCGTCGTACTCGTCGACGAGCGGCGTCTTCTTGTTGCGGTAGATGGCGATGACGATGGCCAGCCCGACGGTGGCCTCGCCCGCGGCGACGGCCATCACGAAGAGCGCGATGATCTGTCCCTGGGCGCCGAGCGCCGGGATGAAGGCGCCGAATGCGACGATCGAGAGGTTGACCGCGTTGAGCATCAGCTCGATCGACATGAGCATGCTGATCGCGTTGCGGCGGGCCAGGAACCCGAACGACCCGATCGCGAACAGGATCCCCGACAGGACCAGGTAGGTGTCGAGCGAGTCGCTCACGACGGGCCGCCCGGTTCGCGCTTGGCGAGGAAGACACCGCCGATGACGGCGGCGAGCAGCAGCACGCTGATGATCTCGAACGGCAGGACGAAGTAGTCGAACATGAACCGGGCCATCAGGTCGGTCGCGTAGCGGAGGCGCTCCGCGACGACGCCCGGCCAGTCGGTGCGGCCACCGAGAGGGCGATGACGATCGCGATGACGATCGCGGCGATGGCCGCGGGACCGGCCTGGGTCTGGAAGACGAGCCGCGCCGGCGCGTCCTTGGTCTGGGTGAGCATGATCGCGAACAGGATCAGGACGCTGATCGCGCCGATGTAGACGATGACCTGGGCCGCGCCGATGAGCGGCGCCCCCATCAGCACGTAGATCCCGGCGAGCGCGCCGAAGCAGACGATCATCGCGAGGCCGCAGCGGATGATGTCGCGCATCGTCACGACCAGCAGCCCGGCCAGGATCATGATCGAGGCGAGGATCCAGAGCAGCGCGTCGTCCCAGTCCTGGCCGAGCAGGACGACCATGACCGCGGCGATGGTCGTGACGGCGCCGAGCACCAGCAGGGCGAGGATGATCGGGACCAGCTTCCTGAGCACGGTCGCCTACTCGTGCCCGCTGCCGAGCAGCGCCGTCCCGGCGCCATGGCCATTCGAGTGGTCGTGTCCGTCGCCGTGCCCGTGCCCGTTGCCGTTGCCGGACGGCAGCCCGGCGATCGTGGCGGGCAGCATCGGGAGCATCCGCGCCGGGTCGAGGGTGCGGCCCTCGGCCGCGGCGGCCGCGGCCCAGCCGCGCTCGCGGCGGATGTAGGTGATCTCGGTCTCGCGGTCGATCGCGGCGAGCGCCATCAGGTCGATCATCGGATCGGTCCGGCTGGTGTGGGCGAGCTCGATGTCGCCGCCGTCGCGCAGGGCGTCGTAGGGGCACGCGTCGACGCAGATGCCGCACAGGATGCAGCGGCTCTCGTCGACCTCGTACTTCTGGAGGACGCGCGGCTTGGGCATCAGGGCGCCGGTCGGGCACGTCTCCGCGCAGCGGCCGCACGAGACGCACGGCGTGTCGTTGAGGCTCATGTCGAGCGGCGTCGTCACCAGCGTGTCGAAGCCGATGCGCATGAAGTCGTAGCAGGCGGCGCCGACGACCTCGGAGCAGACCTGGGCGCAGCGGCCGCAGTCGATGCAGCGGGACGGCTCGCGCAGGATGAACGCGTGCGAGTCGTCGCGGACGTAGTCGTGGTTGACGCCCGTGAAGCGGTTCTCGGTCACGCTCCGGTAGCCGGCGCCCTGGTGGTACTGCGGCTCGAGCGTCTTGAGCGTCGTGCCGTACTCGATGCCGAGGCGGCGCAGGTCGCAGAACCCGATCGCCTCGCAGGTGCACTGGAGGCAGCGGGTCGATTCGGCGACCGCCGCCTCGCGGGTGTACGGCAGCTCGTACTCGATGTAGTTGTGGTTGCGCTCCTCGGCCTCCATCGCCGCCATCCGGTAGCGCGGCTCCTTGATCTCGCCGGTGAACGGCACGATCGAGAGGAACTCGGGCTGCGGCTCGGCGAGCGTCTGGCGGGTCCGGATCGTCGTCAGGTCGAGGCCCTTGAGGAACGCGTCGACGGCGTAGGCCGAGCGGCGGCCCTCGGCGATGGCCTGGACGACGGTCGCCGCGCCGATGCGCACGTCGCCGGTGCCGAACACGCCGGGCCGGGCGGTCTCGAAGGTGACCGCGTCGGCCTTCAGCCGGCGCTGCTTGGTGGCCTCCGGCCCCTCGGAGCCCGGCCCGATCCAGGTGAGGTCCGGGCCCTGGCCGATGGCGAGGAGCACGCGGTCGCACGGGACGATGAACTCGGTGCCCGGCGCCGGCTCGGGGCGGCGGCGGCCGGACGCGTCGGGCTCGCCGAGGGCCATCCGGATGAACTCGACGCCGGTGACGTTGCCCGCGTCGTCCGTGACGACCCGCACGGGACCGGCCTGGAAGATGGCGGTGACGCCCTCCTCGATGGCCTCGTGGACCTCGTTCGAGGCCGGCATGTCCTTCATGTCGCGGCGGTAGACCAGCGTCACCTCGCTGGCGCCCTGGCGGACCGAGGTCCGCGAGCAGTCCATCGAGGTGAAGCCGCCGCCGATCACGACGACGCGCTTGCCGGCGTGGTCCGGATAGGGCAGGCCGAGCGTCGCGGTGCGCAGGTACTCGAGGCCGTCGAGGACCTCCGCCGCGTCCTCGCCCGGGATGCCCAGCTTGTTGGTGTCGTAGCAGCCGATCGCGACGACGACCGCGTCGAAGCCCTGGTTGGACAGGTCGTCGAGCGTGAAGTCGCGGCCGAGGCCGGCGTTGCAGACCATCTTGCCGCCGAGCCGGGTCACCGACTCGTACTCGGCCTCGAGGACCTCGACCTTGGGCAGGCGGTACTGCGGGATCCCGTAGCGGAGCATCCCGCCCGGCGCCGGGTCGCGCTCGTAGACGGTCACGTCGTGGCCGGCCAGCAGCAGGTAGAACGCGGCGGCCATGCCGGCCGGGCCGGAGCCGATGACCGCGGCGCGCCGGCCGGAGGCGGCCTGCCGCTCGAACGGCAGCGGCGGATCGACGTCCTCGTCGAGCATCGCCTTGAGGACCTGGTCGCCCGCGTAGCGGTGGCTGTCGCGGATGGCGATCGCCTCGTCGACCTCGTCGCGCCGGCAGTGCTCCTCGCACGGCGCCGGGCAGACCCGCCCGAGGACCGAGGGGAACGGGATCGTCCGCTTGAAGATCCGCGTGCTCTCGCGCCAGTTGGCCTCGGCGTTGGCCTTGAGGAAGCCCGGGATGTCGATGTGGCTCGGGCACTTGTTCTGGCAGGGCGGCAGGCAGTAGGCGTTGTGGTCGCTGAAGATCAGCTCGAGGTTCGTCCGGCGCAGCCGGCGGATCTCCTCGGTCTGGGTCTGGACCTTCATGTCGGGCTCGCAGGTCCGCGAGCACGAGATCGGCGGGTGCTCCTCGCCCTCGACCTCGACCACGCACATCCGGCAGGCCCCGAAGCCGGGCAGCTTCGGCTCGTAGCAGAGGGTCGGGATCTCGATGCCGTTGTCGCGGCAGACCTCGAGGATCGTCTGGCCCTCGAAGCCCTCGATGACCCGGCCGTCGACCTCGATCCGGATGCGCGGCGACGACTGCGGCCGCTGCGGCGCGCGGGTCTCGAGGAGCCGGTCGGCGAGCGACTGGGGCTCGGGTCCGGGATCCGTCTCCGGGCGGCTGTCGGGGCGGGTGAGGAGGTCGGCCATGGGTCGCCTTATCGGGCCGCTCCGGCGGCCACCGCGATCGGGTGGCAGACGCCGGCCGGGCATGCAGCGTTGAGGATGTGCTCGTCCAGTTCGGACCGGAAGTATCGCATCCCGCTCATGAGCGGGAGGGTCGTCAGGCGCTCGTGGTCGCACAGCGCGGAGGCCGCGATGTCGGCCGAGAGGTCGGTCAGGAGGTCCAGGTCGGTGGGGCGCGGGCGACCGTCCACGACCCGGTCGGCGATCTCGACGAGCCGGCGGGTGCCGATCCGGCAGGGGATGGTCTTGCCGCACGCCTCGCCGGCGCAGAAGCGGGTCAGCAGGCGGGCCAGGTCCACGACGCAGGCGCGGTCGTCGGCGACGACCACCGAGCCGGAGCCGATGTGGGCACCGGCGTCGCGCAGCGGCTCGAAGTCGTACGGGGTGTCGAGCGCCTCCGGCGGGAGCAGCCCGCCGGACGGGCCGCCGACCAGGACCGCCTTGATCGACCGGCCGGCGGGGAGCGCGCCGCCGAGCGCGACGACCTTGCGCAGCGGCGTCCCGAGCGGCACCTCGGCGATGCCGTCACCCGATGGCGTCCGCACCTGGACGAGGACCGTCCCGGGGCTGGCCTTGGACCCGGTGGCGACGTAGGCTTCCGGCCCGTGGCGGACGATCCAGCCGATCGCCGCGAGCGTCTGGACGTTGTGGACGACGGTGGGCATCCCCCACAGGCCGCGTTCCGCGGGATGCGGCGGCCGCTGCTCGGGCTGGCCGCGCTTGCCCTCGAGGGCCTTCAGCAGGACGGTCTCCTCGCCCAGCATGTAGGCGCCCTGGACGGGCCGGACCGCGACGGACAGGTCGCGCCGCGCCCCGAAGGCGTCCTCGCCGATGAACCCGGCGTCGGTGGCCGCACCGATCGCCGTCTCGAGACCGGCGGATGGCCTCGGCGTCCTCGGCACGGACCGCGATGATCGCCTCGTCCGCGCCGATCGCGAAGGCCGCGATCGCGACGCCCTCGATCACGCCGTACGGATCGTGCTCGAGGAGGTACCGGTCGGTGCCGGACGCCGGGTCCGCGCCGTAGCCGTTGGCGACCACGTAGCGCCGCGGCGCCTCGGTGGTGGCGGCCGTCCGCCACTTCTCGCCGGTCGGGAAGCCGGCCCCGCCGCGGCCGCGCAGCCCCGAGGCGGCGATCGCGGCGATCAGCGCGGTCGGACCGAGGTCGCGGACCGCGGAGCGCAGCCCCGCGAACGCGCCGAGCGGCGATGGCCGCGTCGAGGTCCAGCGGATCGGTCATCGCCGACCGCTCGGTCAGGATCTTCGGCCAGCCGGTCGGGGTCTTCAGGACGGTCGCCATCGTCACGCGTCCGCCCGCTTCGTCGTGCCGCCGCCGAGCGCGGTCCCGAGCGCCGCCAGGTAGACGGTCTCGGCCGGCCGGTGGGCCGCCATCGCGGCCGCCTGGTCGGTCGCCTCGGCGGGCTCGAAGCGGAGGTGCGAGTAGTACGACGCCGTGCCGTAGATCATCGCGTACCACTGGCCGGTGAGCTGGCTGATGCGCTTGAGCGCGGCGACCGGGAGGTAGCCGTAGGCGGCCTGCGTCTCCTCGAGGATCGCCGAGGAGGTGCGCCGGGTCGTGGTCGTAGGTGTCGAGGATCGCCTCGACCTTCGCCAGGTCGACCGCGGTGAAGGGGCGGTAGGCCGGGTCCGGGACCGGCCGGCCGGAGCGGCGCAGCGCGGATTCCTCGCGGCGCTCGCCGTAGGTCTCGGGCGCGCCCCAGTGGACGTGGAAGCGGCCGCGGGTGTCCATGCCGCCCATGTCGATGCACTCGATCGGGCAGGCCTGGGCGCACTGGAAGCAGGTCTCGCACTTGAGCGTGCCGTACTCGTCGTAGAGCAGCTGCAGCCGGCCGCGGAACTTGGGCGAGACGTCGACCCGCACCTCGGGGTACATGACCGTGACCTTGGGCTCGAAGAAGCGGCGCAGCGTCAGCGCCATGCCCTTGACGATGCCGAGGCCCGGGATGAGCTCGTTGATCACTGGCCCACCACCACGATCGCGGTCGCCGTCACGAACAGGTTCAGGAGGGCCGCGGGGAGCAGCCACTTCCAGGCGAAGTCCATCAGCTGGTCGATGCGGACGCGGGGCAGCGTGCCGCGCATCCAGACGAACGTGAACACGAAGACGTAGGTCTTGCCCAGGAACCAGATGATGCCGGCGACCCAGTCGAGCCCGATGTACGCCCAGGCGCCGATGACGGCGACGATGAAGATGTTCGCGAGCGCGAAGCCGCCGATCAGCGCCTGCCAGCCCTTGATCCGCGACGAGGCGAGCCAGAACGGCACGGCGAACACGAGCGTCAGGACCAGCGGCACGATCGCGACGAGCAGCAGGAGCCCGACCCCGAGGTCCGCCGGGTTGAAGCCCACGGTGACCGGCCACGGCCACGGGAACGGGGCGTTCCAGCCGCCGAAGAACAGGGTCACCATCAGCGCCGAGACGATGAAGACGTTGACGTATTCGGCGAAGAAGAAGAAGCCGAAGCGCATCCCCGAGTACTCGGTCGCGAACCCGGCGACGATCTCCGAATCCGCCTCGGTCAGGTCGAACGGGGTCCGGTTCGCCTCCGCGGTCGCGGCGATGAAGAAGATCAGCACGCCGAGCGGCTGGCGGAAGAGGTACCAGTCGGTGAACCAGCCGCTCTGGTTCTCGACGATCGTGTTGAGGCTCATCGTGCCCGCCAGCAGGATCAGCCCGACGACCGAGAGCGTCAGCGGGATCTCGTAGCTCACGACCTGCGCCGCCGAGCGGAGCCCGCCCAGCAACGAGTACTTGTTGTAGCTCGACCAGCCGGCCATCAGCAGACCGACCACGGACAGGCCGCCGATCGCGAAGAAGTAGAGCAGGCCGAGGTTGAGGTCCTGCCCGAAGACCCCCGGCGCGAACGGGATCACCAGCAGGCTCATGACGCTGGCGAGGTAGACGACCACCGGGGCCCAGGTGAAGACGATCGGGTCGGCACCCGTCGGCGTGAAGTCCTCCTTCATGAGGACCTTGAGGCCGTGCACCACGGACAGCAGCGACCCGAACGGGCCGACCCGGTCCGGGCCGATGCGAAGGTTCATCAGCGCGATGACCTTCATCTCCATGTAGATGATCAGGAAGGCCGTCGGCACGGTCATCAGCAGCACGATGGTCACGGCGACCACGAAGCGGACGATGTCCATGTTGTTCGCCAGGAGGTCGACGACGGCCGGCCCGAAGATGGCCACGACCGCGACGAGCGCGATCAGCGTCGCCAGCAGCACCGGCACGACGGTGAAGACGACCTTGCCCGGCAGGGTCAGTCGCGACCAGGAACGACCGATGACGGTCATGCGGCGATCACTTGTCCGACGCCGCCCATGATCGGATCGAGGGAAGCCATGACGGCCATGGTGTCCGCGATGAGGTGGCCGGGCATCATCAGGCCGACGGCCTGCAGGTGGATGAACGACGGGTCGTGGATGCGCATCCGGAACGGCTGGTCGGTGCCGTCGCTGATGACGTAGGCGGCGTACTGGCCGCGCGGGCCCTCGATGCCGGCGTAGGCCTGGCCCGGCCGCGGCCGGAGCAGGCGTGGCAGCTTCGCCATGATCGGGCCGTCGGGCATGTTGTGGAGGCACTGGTCGATGATCCGCAGGCTCTGCTTGATCTCGTCCATGCGCAGCAGGTAACGGGCCAGGCAGTCGCCCTCGCTCCGCGTCGGGATGTCGAACTCGAGCTCCGGGAAGACGCTGTAGGGATGCGCCCGGCGGACGTCGAACGGGACACCGGTCGCCCGCAGGTTCGGGCCGGTCATCGCCATGCGCAGGGCCGTCTTCGAGTCGATGACGCCCAGGCCGCGCATCCGGCGGACGAAGATCTCGTTCTCGTTGAGGAGCGCGTTGCCGGCCTCGATCTGCTCGGTCGCGTGCGACATCCAGTCGCCGAGGCGGCTCATGAACTCGTGGTTCAGGTCGCCGTTGACGCCGCCGATGCGCATGTAGTTGAAGAGCATCCGCTGGCCGGTCAGCGACGCGAGCAGCTCGACGATCTCGTCACGCTCGATGAACGACCACAGGACCGGCGTCAGCCCACCGAGGTCGAGCGCCATCCAGCCGAGGAACAGCGCGTGGCTGGCGATCCGGTTCAGCTCGGTCGCGAGGACGCGGATGTACTCCGCGCGGCGCGGGACCTGGACGTCGAGCAGCTTCTCGAAGGCCATGACGCCGGGCCACTCGCAGAACAGCGAGCTGACGTACTCGAGCGGGTCCAGGTAGCAGATGGCCTGGTGGTAGTCGGCGTTCTCGCACAGCTTCTCGACGCCGCGGTGGAGGTAGCCGAGGACCGGGTCGAGGTCGACGACCTTCTCGCCGTCGAGCTTGAGCACGACCCGGAGGACGCCGTGCGTCGAGGGGTGCTGCGGCCCCATGTTGATCAGCAGCTCGCCGTCGCCGAGCGTGTAGAACTCGGCCTCGCGCTCGGTCCGCGGCGGGTACGGCGGGACCGGCTCGAAGACGCCCAGCTCGCGGTCGAGCTCGACGCGCGGGTCGTCGAGGGAGGGGCGGCGGGTGGTCGTGGTCATGCTGGGTCCTCGGTCACGCCGGCGACCGGCGGACGAGCGCCGTCGACGGCGCCGCGGTCGGGGCGTGGGTGCGCTCCATCGGCCGGACCCCGCCGCCCGGCGAGCGCGCGGCGTCGTCGGCCAGGTAGAAGTCCTTGCGGAGCGGGAAGCTCTGGTAGTCGGGCGGCATGTAGATCCGGCGCAGGTCGCGGTTGCCCTCGAAGATGAGGCCGAACATGTCGTAGGCCTCGCGCTCCATCCACTCGGCGCCCTTCCAGAGGAACGTCGCGGACGGGACGCGCGGGTCCTCGCGGGACAGGCCGTCGGCGATGACCCGCAGCCAGTCCGGCGTGGTCTCGCTCCAGAGGTGGTAGACGACCTGCATGACCTGGCCGGTGTCGACGCCGGCGAGGTCCGCGAGGAACTCGAAGTGGAACGCCGGCTCGTCGTGCAGCGCGGTCAGGACCGGCACGACGTCGCCCGCGGCGATGCGGATCTCGGTCTCGTCATGGCGCTGGCGGACGGGTCCCGTCAGCTGGTCGGCGAAGCGCGCCTCGAGACGCGCCTTGAACCGTCGATCCACGCTCAGACGTCCTGCGGCACGGTGGGGCCGATGGCGCGATCGGGCCAGTGGCCGCGCCGCTCCTTGACCAGCTGCTGGAGCTTCATCATCCCGTAGATGAGGCCCTCCGGCCGGGGCGGGCAGCCCGGGATGTAGACGTCCACGGGCATCACCCGGTCGATCCCCTCGACCGTCGAGTAGCTCCGCTTGTAGCGGCCGCCCGAGCACGTGCAGTCGCCGAGCGCGACGCACCACTTGGGCTCCGGCATCTGCTCCCACAGCCGGACGAGCGGTCCGGCCATCTTCGTGGTCAGCGTGCCCGCCACGATCAGCACGTCCGCCTGGCGCGGGCTGGCCCGGAACGGGAACATGCCCCAGCGGTCCATGTCGTTCTTCGAGGTGGCGGCGGACATCATCTCGATGGCGCAGCAGGCGAGCCCCGACAGCAGTGGCCACAGGCTGTTCATGCGGATGAGGTCCAGCACGTAGTCCGCCTTGGTCGGGATGACCTCGAGGACGCCGCTCCAGCGCGCGTCGTCGCGACGGCCGAGGCCGCTCGCCTCGTACTCGCGCAGGTGGGTGATGTCGCTCTCGCGGCCGCCGTCGTAGGCCTCGGGGTCATCGGCCCGCCACAGCGTGTTCGGCACGACGATCGGGACGGTCAGCTCGCTCGAGCCGGTGGTCGCGGGCACGTCGGCGCCGGGCGCCGCCGGGTCGTCGCGGGGTGGGGTCAGCGCCACGTGAGCGCCCCCTTGCGCCAGGCGTAGCCCAGCCCGAGCAGCAGGATCGCCACGAAGATCAGCATGCTCAGGAGGCCGCCGACCCCGATGGTCCGGAAGATCATCGCCCAGAGGTAGATGAAGACGACCTCGATGTCGAAGGCGACGAAGAGCAGCGCGTAGATGTAGAACGACAGGCCGAAGCGGCCGTGGGTGTCCCCGTAGGTGTCGATGCCCGATTCGTAGGGCAGGCCCTTGTGCTCGTCGCCCTTGTTCCGGTGCGAGATGAGCCACGCGGCTCCGATCGTCAGGAAGACGAACGACACGCCGGCGAAGGCGAAGCCCACGATGTACCAGATGCCGGTCAACCGGATATCCCTTCGAGCGACGCGCCTGGGGAGGCGTCACTGGCTGGCAGGAAACCCCTGGACGAGCGGGCAGGCATACCCGCACGGGACGCATCGGCGCCCGAGGCAATTCTAGCAGTGGGAGCGGGGCCCGCCCGACCGGTGGGAGTGCCCCGACCGGGCTTCGGGGACGGAGCCCGGTCGGGGGAGATAGCGGGCGGCCGCAGACCCGGCGCTGGGGCGACGGGGCTGGTCGGGAGGCGTCGGGGAGCGGCGTGCGCCGAGCGCGCGTGCAGGTTCGCGCGCCGCTCCCCGTCAGGTCGTGCCCGACCGTCGCGAAGCGTGCGCGCCGGCGGCTCCGAGCGGCAATAGGTACATCGCCCTAGTCGGCCGGCATCCGTTCGGCTGACGGTCGGCGGGGGGCCCGGAACGCGAAGGCGTCGAGCGGCGGACCGTCCGGCCAGTCGCGCCCGAAGGCCATCGCCCGGAAGCGACCCATGGCCGCCGGGTCGAGCAGTCGCATCAGCGACGAGCGCAGCTCGAGGTACGCTTCGAGGCTCGTGGCCGGGTCCTCCTGGACCTCGCGCAGGAGCGATTCGGTGCCCAGGCCGACCAGCAGCTCGGCCTGCGTCGTGGTGGCGAGATGCGCGAGGCCGGCCGCGACGGCCGCCCGCTCCACCGCCGTGACATCCACGTGCGCGGTCAGGTCCTGCCGGCCCACGTGCGCATACGGGTCGTGCGACGCGCGGTGGCGCACGTAGGCCATCAGCGTCCCGTCGCGCCGCCGGACCGGGTCGTAGAGCTCGGCCGCCGGCGCGCCGTAGTCGATCAGCAGCAGCAGCCCGCGCTCGAGACCGGCGGCGGCCTCGGCGACCCACCCCTCGACCGACAGGCAGATCTCGGCCGACTGGCCGTCGACGAGGTCGATCCCCTCATCGGCGAGCCGGGCGGCGAGGGCCGGCGTGGACAGCGCGGTCTCGACATCGACGAACGCCCCGTCCTGAAGGCCGACCGCGATCTCGACGAGCCGGTCGCCGCGCCGCCGCACGCGATGGACGGGGAGGGCGTCGAGGACCTCGTTGGCCAGCACGATCCCGGTCGACGCGTCCGCCCGCGCGGTCCGGGTCGAGCAGCCGGTCGGCGGCGCCACGCTCCGAGAGACGGGCCCGGATGCTGACGAGCCGGCCGGGTTCCACCTCGACCGGGTCGTAGGCGAGGGCGTCGCGCAGCGGGGACCCCGTCCGCTCGAGTCGCTCCAGGATGGCGAGCGCCAGCGTCCCGGTCCCCGCGCCGTGCTCGCGCAGGACGAACGGGCGCGGCTCGCCGAGCCGCCGCCAGACGTCCTCGAGCAGGCCGGCGAGCGCCCAGCCGAACACCGGGTGGATCTCGGGCGCCGTCAGGAAGTCGCCGGCGCGTCCCGGCCGGGCCTCGGTCGCGCGGTAGTAGCCACCGTCCGGGTCGTAGAGCGCGAGGTCCATGAACCGGGCGAACGGGATCGGCCCGTCGCGCTCGATCTCGGCGCGGATCCGCGCGGCGAGGGCCGCGTCGCCGCCGACGGCATCGAGGTCGGGGGGCGGGTCGCGTCGGACGCCGAAGACGGGCTCCATCGACGTCGGGTCAGCCGGGTCCGCGGACCACGAGCCGCGCGCCCGGCCCGACCAGGGAGTGGCCGCCCAGCAGGATCGGGATCGGCGCGTCGGCGGCCGCGCGCGTCAGGTCGCGCAGCCACGGGTCGGTGATCGTGTCGGGGAGCAGCAGGTCGGAGGCGAAGCGGTCCTCGGCCGCGGCCAGGCCCGCTCGTCCGCTCCGCAGCCGGTGGGCGAGGAGCACCCGGCTGTCGATCAGGGCGCCGTCGGCGAGCGTCGCCACGTGCGTCCCGAGGGAGGCCGGCCCGTCGCGCTCCAGCAGCGCACCGAGGACGGAGGCCGCCGGCCGCTGGCCCGCCGCGCGCGTCCGCAGGCCGCGTTCCTCGACGAGCGCCCGCGTCCGCGAGGCCGTGTGTCGCTCGAACCAGGCCAGGGTCGTCGACGAGGTGCGCCCGGCGATCAGCAGCTCGGCACGCCGGTCGGCCGCGACGGACCGGATGTCGTCGATCCGGTCGCGGACCCGAGCCGTGTCGACCTTCTCCGCCTCAGCGGACGCGATCTCGTCCGCGTCGCCGGCGAGGAGGAGGTCGAGCGGGCCATCGATGTCGACGCCGAGGCGCCAGCGGCGCCGGAGGTCGTCGACCGTCCAGCCCCGGACCTCGGCCAGCCAGCGCGGCAGGGCGTTGTCGCCGAGGTCGTCGGGCATGGCCGCGAGGGCCTCGGTCGCCGAGGCGATCGCGATGGCGTCGGCCGAGAAGCGGTCGTTCGCGAGCGCCCGTCGGTCGCCGGACCCGGCGATCCGGACCAGGTCGCGCCGGTCGCGTCGGGTCGCGAGCGGGATCGAGCCGGAGCCCAGGACCACCAGCCCGTCCGGTCGCTCGGTGCGGACGAGCTCGCGGAGGCGCCGGCCGAACGGTGTATCGTCGAGCGGCCAGCTGACGACCCGGACGTCGGTCGCGCCCGCGGCGGCGAACTCGCGGCGGTGCCGCTCGGCGAGCCTCGCCCGGGCCGCCCCGACCCACCCTTCGAGCGGTCCGGCGGTCGGTCCGGGCACCGGGTGGAGGATGCGGACGGCAACGGGTCGCATCGTCCGAGTCTAGCCGTCACCAGGGAGGCGACCGTGGCCGCTCGTCGGGTCCGCGCGTACATCGGCCTCGGCGCCAACGTCGGCGACCCCGAGGCGACGCTGGCCGAGGCGGTCACCGCGCTCGCCAGCCTCCCCGGGGCGCACCTGCGGGGCGTCTCGCGGCTGTACGTCACGGCCCCCTGGGGCGAGCCCGACCAGCCCGACTTTCGCAATGCGGTCGTCGCGATCGACGTGCCGGGCGGCCAGGAGCCGGCGGCCGCGGCCCTCGCGCTCCTCGCCCGGCTCAAGGACGTGGAACGCGACTTCGGACGTCGGGAGGGCCGGCGCTGGGGCCCGCGCGAGCTCGACCTCGACCTGCTCGTGTTCGGTCGTGCCCGGCTCACGGTCGAGCGGCCGCCGGAGGCCCGCTCGGTCGACGCCGACGGCGATCCCGCCAGAGCCGCGCGCCTGCCTCGAGGTCCCGCATCGCGATGCCGCGCGGCGGCTGTTCGTGCTCGCGCCGCTGGCCGACCTCGCGCCCGGGCTCGTGCCGCCCGGATGGGGCGAGACGGTGGCGACCGCGCGACGCCAACAGGCCGAGATCGAAGGCCCCGGCGCGGTGCGGGTGGCCGGGACGTGGGACCCGGCGGCGGGACGGTGGCGCCCGGACCGGAGTCGCTGACCGCCTACGACTGGGAGACCACCCGGAAGCCGATGTGCTCGTCGCCGTAGGTCGGCGGATCCTCGTAGTGGCGGTAGGCGGACCGGGCGACGAACGGATTGCTCCCCCACCAGCCGCCCTTCTCGACCTTGATCGTCCCCTCGGCGGGTCCCGCGGGATCGGTGGCCGGCGCGGCCGTATACGGCGCGAGCCAGTCGCTCACCCACTCCATCGCGTTCCCGGCCATGTCCTGGGCGCCCACCCATGACGCCCCGGTCGGGTGCGTCCCGACCGGCGTCGGACCGGTGCTGCCGACCACGTTCGCCTTCGCCGGATCCCAGGCGTCGCCCCACGGGATAGACCGACGACGTCGGGCCACGGGCGGCGTACTCCCACTCGGCCTCGGTCGGCAGGCGGCCGCCGCGCCAGGCGGCATACGCCTCGGCTTCGAACCAGGTGATGCACCGGCGCGGGACGTCGGCGCGTCGCCCTCGCAGCGCTTCGGGCAGCCCGGTCGACGACCCGGTGGCCGACCCAGGCCCAGCCCGCCGGGGACCAGTACACCTGGGTGGTGTAGCCGCCGGCGTCCTTGAACGCCTGGAAGGCGGCGTTGGTGACCTCGGTGCGGTCGATCCAGTAGCCCGTCGAGAGCGTGACTTCGTGGGCGGGCACCTCCGCCGGCAAGGCGCCCGCCACCCAGTCGGGCGGGCTGGCGGCAAGGAGCTCTTGTCGATGTCGGGCTGGTCCGTGCCCATCCGGAACGTCCCGGCCGGCACGTATACCTGCTGGACGCCGATCAAGCCCGCATTCGCCTGGTCCGCTGACAGAGGCGCCGCCCGTGTCTGGCCGGCCGTGGGCGCGATGGTGGGCGGTGCCGGGCTCGAGCTCGGGACGGGCGTGTCGCGCGGGCTCGGGGGCGCGAGGGACCGACTCGCGGCCGATTCGGACGAGCTCGCGGTCGGCCTGAGCATCCGAGAACGGCCAGGCAGGTCAGGAGGGCCACGACCGCCCGCGCCGACGGCATGCGAAGCTCAGGCATCGGCTGATGCTACCCTCCGACCATGACGACGATCGGCTATGCGGCCATGCTCGAACAGTTCCATCCGACCGACCTCCTCGACTGGTGCGCGGCGGCGGAAGCGAGCGGCTTCGAGGCCGGGTTCATGGTCAGCGAGCACTTCCATCCGTGGACCCCGCAGCAGGGCCAGAGCGCCTTCGCCTGGTCGTTCATGGGCGCGCTCGGCCAGCGCACGAGCCTGCCCTTCGGGACGGCGGTGACGTGCCCGGGGTTCCGCTACCACCCGGCCGTGATCGCGCACGCCGCGGCGACGCTCGGCGCGATGTATCCCGGCCGCTTCTACCTCGGGCTCGGCGCGGGCGAGGCGCTGAACGAGCACGTCGTCGGTGGGGTCTGGCCGGAGATCGGCATCCGCAGCTCGATGATGTTCGAGTCGATCGAGATCATCAACAAGCTGTTCACGGGCAAGGTCGTCAAGCACAAGGGCGAGTTCTTCACGCTCGAGAGCGCCCGGCTGTACACGCTCCCTGACGCAGCCGGTCAAGGTCTACGTCGCGACAGCCGGCCCGATCAACGCCAAGAAGGCCGGGAAGCACGCGGACGGGATGATCACGGTCGGAGCCGCCGACGAGAAGATCCGGATGCTCTGGGAGAAGTGCGACGAGGGCTGCGCCGAGGCCGGCAAGCCGCTCGGGATCGCCGAAGCTCCTGCAGATCCACGTCTCCTGGGCGCGCACGGACGAGGAAGCCGTCCAGAACGCGATGGTCGAGTGGCCGAACGGCGGGATGCCGTTCCCGAAGCAGGACATCAAGAACCCCGAGGACTTCGCGGCGATGGCGAAGCTCGTGCGGCCCGAGGACTTCAAGAACCGGGTCCTGATGACCAGCGACCTCGCGGCCCACGCGGCCCACATCCAGCACTACGTGGACATGGGCTTCGACGAGATCCACCTCCACAACGTCGGCCGCAACCAGGCCGAGTTCATCGAGGTGTTCGGCAAGGAGGTCCTGCCGCAGCTCGAGCTCGGCTGACGACCGGCGCGCGTGCGCGAGACGCGCCGCGCCCGACGGCCTAGAGGCGGACCCGCGGCGGCGAGTCGCGGTCGAACATGTGGACCGTGTCCACGAAGCGGACCTGCTTGGTCTGGTAGGCCATCACCAGCGAGTGGGTCCGGGCGCCGCCGCCGAAGAAGCGGACGCCCTGGAGCAGGTCGCCGGTCGTGACGCCGGTCGCCGCGAAGACGAGGTTGTCGCCGGGCGCGAGGTCCTCGGTCCGGTAGACGCGCGCTCTCGTCGCCGTGGCCCATCCGCGCGCCGCGGGCCCGCTCGTCGTCGTTGCGGTAGCGGAAGCGGGCCTGGATCTCGCCGCCGAGGCAGCGCAGCGCGGCCGCGGTGATCACGCCCTCGGGCGCGCCGCCGATGCCCATGACGGCGTGGACGCCGGTGCCCGAGACCGCGCACGAGATCGCCGCCGACAGGTCGCCGTCGCTGATCAGCTTGATGCGGGCGCCGGCCTCGCGGACCTCGGCGATCAGGTCGTCGTGGCGCGGCCGCTCGAGGATGACCACGGTGATGTCGCGGACCCGCCGGCCGAGCGCCTCGGCGATCCGCCCGAGGTTCTCGGTCGGGCTCTCGCGGATGTCGACCTTGCCCGGCGACGACCGGTCCGACGCACAGCTTCTCGAGGTACGTGTCGGGGGCGTGGAGCAGGCCGCCGTCCTCCGATGCGGCGAGGACCGTGATCGCCCCGGCCTGGCCGTGGGCGACGAGGTTGGTGCCCTCGAGCGGGTCGACCGCGATGTCGACCTCGGGCAGGTCCGCGCGGCCGCCGCGGCGGCCGACCTCCTCGCCGATGTAGAGCATCGGGGCCTCGTCGCGCTCGCCCTCGCCGATGACGATCCGCCCGGCGAAGTCGATCTCGTCCATCGTCGCGCGCATCGCCTCGGTGGCCAGCCGGTCCGCCCCGTCCGGTCGCCGCGACCCATCGCCCGCGCCGACGCGATCGCGGCCTCCTCGGTGACCCGGACCATCTCGAGCGCGAGGAGCTGTTCCATCGTGCATCCGTCCGGGTGCCGCGCCGGCTCAGTGGCGGAAGTGCCGACGTCCCGTGAAGACCATCGCGAGGTGGTGGCGGTCGGCGACCTCGATGGCCATCTCGTCGCGGATCGAGCCGCCCGGCTGGATGATCGCGGTGACGCCGGCCTCGGCGGCGGCCTGGATGCCGTCCGGGAACGGGAAGTAGGCGTCCGACGCCATGACCGAGAGCTTCGCCCGGTCGCCGGCGCGCCGCAGCGCGATCTCGACCGAGACCTGGCGGCTCGCCTGCGCGGCGCCGATCCCGACCGTCGCGCCGTGCCGCGCGAGCACGATCGCGTTCGAGCGGACGTGGCGGACCGCCCGCCAGCGCGAAGAGCAGGTCGGTCAGCTCCTCGAGCGTCGGCCGGCGCTGGGTGACGACCTGGAGCCGGCCGCGGTCGAGCCCGAGGTCGTCCAGCGATCTCGACGAGCAGCCCGCCGGCGATGCGCTTGAAGTCGAGGTTCGCGATGCCGTAGTCGCGCATGCCCTCGATCGGGTCGGCGGGACGGCCAGCAGCTCGAGGCCGGCTCTTGGCCTGCAGGATCCCGAGCGCGGCCTGGCTGAAGCCCGGGCGCGACGACCGCCTCGTACGAGTTCGCGGCGATCTCGCGCGCGGTCGCGCCGTCGAGCTCGCGGTTGACCGCCGACGATGCCGCCGAACGAGGCGACCGGGTCGGTCTCGAGCGCGTGCCGGTAGGCCTCGACCAGCTCGTCGTGCGAGGCGATGCCGACCGGGTCGGTGTGCTTGACGATGGCCACGGTCGGGCCGGTGTAGTCGCGCGCGATGCGGTACGCGGCGTCGAGGTCCAGCAGGTTGTTGAACGACGGCCGGTCGCCGGCGATCTGGGTCGCGTCCGCGAGCGTGCCGCTGCGGTGGGTGGTCTCGCGGTAGAACGCGGCGCGCTGGTGCGGGTTCTCGCCGTAGCGCAGGTCGTCGACCTTCTCGAGGACGATCGCGAGCCGGCGCGGGAAGGTGTTGCCGCGAGATCTGGTTGAGGTAGGCGGCGATCTCGGCGTGGTAGGCGGCGACCATGCTGAACGCCTCGGCCGCCAGCGCGGCCCGAGTCTCCGGGGTGACCAGGCCGTGCTCGCGCAGCTCCCCGACGATCCGCCCGTAGTGCGACGGATCGGAGGCCGCCGCGACCCCGGCGCGAGTTGCGGGCGGCGGCGCCGAGCAGCGCCGCGCCGCCGACGTCGATCATCTCGATCGCCTCGTCGAGCCCGACGAGCTTGGCGCCGATCGCCGGCGCGAACGGCTTGACGTTGACGATCACGAGGTCGATCGGGCCGATGCCCTGGCGCCTCGAGCTCGGCCATCTGGCCGGCGACGTCGCGGCGGGCGAGGATCCCGGCGTAGACCGCGTGGTGGAAGGTCTTGACCTGGCCGCCGACCGTGCGGCTGGCCCTGGGTCAGGTCCGCGACCGAGCGCGACCTCGATGCCGTCGCCGGCGAGGTGCTCGCGGGTCCCGTCGGTGGCGAAGATCTCGACGTCGAGGGCGAGCAGGTCGCGCGCGAGACGCGGCGATCCCATCGCGGTTCGCGACTGACAGCAGGGCTCGCACCCGGGCCATCCTCCCATCGCAAGGGTTCCGGCGGCGCGCTCGGGGTCCGGCGGGATGGCGCCCCCGGCCGGTCCCGTGGCGCCGCACCGCTCGGCCGAGTATAGCGCCCGCCGTGGCATACTCCGGGGGCCCATCCACGGTCAGAACATCGAGGTCGGTGCGTGACGCTCGCCCCCTGGGACTACCTCTTCCTGTCGTTCAACCACAAGAACTTCCCGGACCTCTTCCACCCGACCTGGATCGCCGCCGCGCGTCCTGCTGGTCGGTCCTCGCTGATCCTCTACAACGTCCGGACGCGGGCGCTCCACCGCCACCCGCCGTACCTCGAGATGTGGGAGTGGCTGTGGTGGACCGGGCTGATCACGTTCAGCCTGATCGTGATCGAGTCGCTGTTCGTCTTCGACTTCTTCTTCGTGCTGATCACCGCAGATCATCGGCATCGGCACGCTGGTCTGGATCCGCTTCCGTCCGCTTCCCGCCGATGCTCGCCGCCTACGAGGCGCGGCTGGCCCGCGAGCGCTACTACACGAAGCAGAAGTTCGCCGACCCGGAGTCGACGATCAAGAAGCGCGGCGGACGCCGCGCGGCGCGCAGCCAGAAGCGCCGCCGCTAGCGGTCCGCATGCCGATCGAGATCCGCCGCTTCGGGGTCGGCCACCGACGTCCGGACGGGCCGCCGGGCACGGTCGGGGTCAAGGGCCAGGTCATCCACTCGGACGGCCGCGGGCACGATCGCCGAGGTGGCGTTCGCGCGGGACGCGCGGGTCGAGCCGCACGCGAGCCCGAACACGACCTGGATGGTCGTCATCGAGGGCGGCGGCTGGGTGGCGGTCGCGGGCGAGCGGACCCGGGTCGCGGCCGGCGAGGCGGTGCTCTGGCCGGCCGACGTCCTCCACGCGGCCTGGACCGAGCATTCCGAGATGCGCGCGATCGTCGTCGAGTTCGCCGGACCGGACGACGCCGCTCGTCGCGCGGCCTCGTCGACGGCCTCGTCCGCGATGCGAGCGGCCGATCGCCCGGCTGCTGGCGACCCGCCGGTGTCGGCGTCGCCGTGCCGATCCATCCCGACGCGCCGCGCGACGAGCCACGGGACGGCGAGCCGGCCTGAACGTGAACGCCGGCTCGGCGCGGACGAGCCGCCACGCGACGGAGCCCTGCGGCTCGGAGCCGAGGATCAGCCTCGGCCAGGATCGCCCCGAGCTGGCTCAGGATCCGGGCCGTCGCGCCCCAGACCGAGAGCCCGTCGACCGCGTAGGCGCCGTAGCGGAGCGGCCAGTCGCCGATCGTCCGCTCGACGATCTCGATCGGCGCGTCGGGGAGGAACGTCGCGATCGGCACCTCGACGATCCGGGCGACCTCGGCGGGCGCGGCGGTCAGCAGCGGGCCGTCGCTCGGCGACGGCCACGATCGGCGTGATCGCGAAGTCGCTCACCGGGATCCAGTGCAGGTCCAGCGGCCCCGACGACCCGGACGCCGGCGGCGTCGATGTCGAGCCCGACTTCCTCGACCGCCTCTCGGAGGGCTGTCGCGGTCATGTCCGCGTCGCCGGGCTCGGCCTTGCCGCCGGGGAAGCTGACCTCGCCCGAGTGGTGGCCGCCCGCGGTCCGCTCGATCAGGACGACCTGGGTGTCCCCGGCATCGTCCGGGTAGAGGAGGGCGAGGACCGCGGCCGGCCGGCCGGTGCGGCCGGGCGGGAGCCCGCCACGGTTCCGTGGCTGATCGCGGCCGATCACGACCGGCATGAGCACGTCCGCCGGCGGCGGCAGGGGATCGGGCAGGGTCGCGAGCCGCTCGAGGACCGCGTCGAAGTGCACGTCCTCGACGGTCGGCTAGTTGACGAGCCCGCCGTCGCGCTTCGAGCGCGTCGGCGGAAGGTCGAGCGGCGACCCGGCACCGGCGCCCACGGCCTCCGGCTCGTCGCCGGTGCGCGTCCTGGCGTCGCGGCGACCGGCCCGCTCGGTCACGACCGTGGCGTCCGCGGTCGAGAGCACGAGCGTCCCGGACGTGATGTCCGCGTCGACCATCACGGTGTCGCCGGGCTTGAACTCCCCGGCCACGAGCGAGCGGGCCAGCGGGTTCTCGAGCAGCCGCTGGATGGTCCGCTTGAGCGGCCGCGCCCCGAAGGACGGGTCCGTGCCCTCGCGGACGATCAGCGCCTTGGCCGCCTCGGTCAGCTCGATCTGCAGGTCCTGGTCGGCCAGCCGCGCCGAGAGGTCGGCGAGCAGCAGGTCGACGATCGAGGCCAGGTCGGCGTCGGTGAGGGCATGGAAGACGATGACCTCGTCGACCCGGTTCAGGAACTCCGGCCGGAAGTGCGAGCGGAGGGTCTCGGTGACCTCGCGCTTCATCGACTCGTAGGCGTCGTCGCCGGCCCGCGCGCCGGTCGCGGCGATGGCCGCCGAGCCGACGTTGCTGGTCATGATGATCACGCTGTTCTTGAAGTCGACCGTGCGGCCCTGCCCGTCGGTCAGGCGGCCGTCGTCGAGGACCTGCAGCAGGATGTTGAAGACGTCCGGGTGGGCCTTCTCGATCTCGTCGAGCAGCACCACCTGGTACGGGCGGCGGCGGACCGCCTCGGTCAGCTGGCCGCCCTCTTCGTAGCCGACGTAGCCGGGGGGCGCCCCGACGAGCCGCGAGACGGCGAACTTCTCCATGTACTCGCTCATGTCGATGCGGACCAGCGCGGTCTCGTCGTCGAACAGGAACTCGGCAAGGGCGCGCGCCAGCTCGGTCTTGCCGACGCCGGTCGGGCCGAGGAACAGGAACGAGCCGATCGGGCGGCGCGGGTCCTTGAGCCCGGCCCGGGCGCGGCGGACGGCGTCGGAGACGGCCTCGATGGCCTCGTCCTGGCCGACGACGCGGGCGTGGAGGCGCTCCTCCATGTGGATCAGCTTGGCGGTCTCGCCCTCCATCAGGCGGCTGACCGGGATGCCGGTCCACGACGCGACGATGCCGGCGATGTCGTCGGCGCTGACCTCCTCCTTGAGCAGCGAGCCCGGGCCCTGGAGCGTGGCCAGCGTGGCCTCCTGCTCGGCGAACCGCTCCTCGAGCTCCTTGCGGGTGCCGTACTTGAGCTGGGCCGCGGTGGCGTAGTCGGTCTCGCGCTCGGCCTGGTCGATCCGGACCTGGAGCGCCTCGAGCTCGGACTTGGTGGCGCGGATGTCGGCGATGGCAGCCTTCTCGGCTTCCCAGCGCTGCTTCATCGCGCCGCCTTCCTCCTCGATGTCGGCGAGCTCCTTCTCGAGCGCGGCGAGGCGGGCCTTCGAGGCGTCGTCGGTCTCCTTGCGGAGGGCCTCGCGCTCGATCTCGAGCTGGATGCGCCGCCGCTCGAGCTCGTCGATGGCGATCGGCATGGAGTCGATCTCCATGCGCAGCCGCGAGGCGGCCTCGTCGACGAGGTCGATGGCCTTGTCGGGCAGGAAGCGCTCGGTGATGTAGCGGTCGGACAGGGTGGCCGCCGCGACCAGCGCCGAGTCCGTGATGCGGACGCCGTGGTGGACCTCGTACCGCTCGCGCAGGCCGCGCAGGATCGAGATCGTCTCCTCGACCGTCGGCTGGTCGACGATGACCGGCTGGAAGCGCCGCTCGAGGGCGGCGTCCTTCTCGATGTGCTTGCGGTACTCGTCGAGCGTCGTCGCGCCGATGCAGTGCAGCTCGCCGCGGGCCAGCATCGGCTTGAGCAGGTTGGAGGCGTCCATCGCGCCCTCGGCGGCGCCGGCGCCGACGACGGTGTGCAGCTCGTCGATGAACAGGATCACCCGCCCGTCCGAGTCCTTGATCTCCTTGAGGACGGCCTTGAGCCGTTCCTCGAACTCGCCGCGGAACTTGGCCCCGGCGATGAGCGCGCCCAGGTCGAGCGCGACGACGCGCTTGTCCTTGAGCGCCTTCGGGCACGTCGCCGCGGACGATGCGCTGGGCCAGGCCCTCGACGATGGCCGTCTTGCCGACGCCCGGCTCGCCGATGAGGACCGGGTTGTTCTTGGTCCGGCGCGACAGCACCTGGATGACCCGGCGGATCTCGTCGTCCCGGCCGATGACCGGGTCGAGCTTGCCCGCGCGCGCCTCGACGGTCAGGTCGCGGCCGTACTTCTCGAGGGCCTGGTAGGTGCTCTCCGGGTTCTGGGACGTGACGCGCTGGCCGCCGCGGACGCTCTGCAGCGCCTGGAGGATGGCTTCCTTGCCGGCGGCATGGCGCTCCAGCAGCGCCTGGGCCTCGCCGCCGGCCTCGGCGACACCGAGGAGCAGGTGCTCGGTCGAGACGTACTCGTCGCCGAGGCGACGGGCCTCCGCCTCGGCGCGCTCGATGACGGTCTTGGCACGGGGGTCGAGGCTGAGCGAGCCGCCCGCGACCCTCGCCCGCTTGGCGAGCGTCGCGGCGATCTCGCCGCGGAACGCGGGCAGGTCGACGCCAAGCCGCCGGAGCGTCTCGGCCGGGATCCCGTCATCGGGCTCGACGAGCGCGCTGAGGACGTGCTCGGCATCGAGGATCGGGCTCTGCAGCCGGGTGGCGGCGGCCTGGGCCGCGACGATGGCCTCCTGGGCCTTCTGGGTGAAGCGATCGAGTTGCATGTCAGGTCTCTCGGGAGCGGGGGTCTGGTTGGTCGATGAGCTGGATGGTCGTGGCGGCGGCCTCGCGGGCCTCGTCGCCGAGGCGCGTCGGGAGGACCACCTTGGCCCGGGCGTAGAGGTCGCCGTGGCCGGTGGCGCCGAGTCGGGGCATGCCCTGGCCGGCGAGCCGGAAGGTCCGCCCGGGCTGCGTGCCGGCGGGCACCGTCAGGAGGACCTTGCCCTTGAGCGTGCGGACGGGGACTTCGCCGCCGAGCAGCGCCTCGCCGAGGGTCAGCGGGAGCTCCCGCTCGAGGTCGGCGCCGCGGCGCTTGAACGTCTTGTGCGGCTCGAGCCTGACGACGACGAAGAGGTCCCCGCCGCCGGGCGCCTTGCCGGACAGGCGGACCCGCGTGCCGGTGTCCGCGCCCTTGGGGATCGTGACCTCGAGGTGCTTGCCCTCGACGTCGACCCGGCGGGTCGTGCCGTGGTAGGCCTCCTCGAGCGAGATGTCGGCGATGGCCTCGGCCGACGGCTTCGGCGCAGGACGCGGCCGGGCGCCGGCCGATCCGGCGGTCCCGTCGATACCCATCCCGGCGAGGATCGATTCGAAGGACTCGCCGCCGGTGGGGCGGCGGCCGCGACCGGGGCCGGGACCGCCGGGCTGATCGCCCGCGCCACCGGCGTCCCCGCCGAAGAACGTCCGGAAGAAGTCGCTGAACCCGCCGGCGTCGCCGGTCGTGTGGAACTCGTAGCGGACGCCACCGGGGCCGGCCGAGCCGCCGCCGCGGGAGAACCCGGCGAACGGCCCGCCCGGGCCGAACGGGTCGCCGCCGTAGCCGCTGCCGCCAGCCTGGTCCCAGGCCGCGCCGAGGGTGTCGTAGCGCTTCCGCTTATCGGGGTCCGAGAGGACCTCGTTCGCCTCGTTGACGTCCTTGAAGCGTTGCTCGGCGGCCTTGTCGCCGGGCTTGGCGTCGGGATGGCTTTCGCGAGCGGCCTTGCGGAAGGCCTTCTTGACCTCGGCCTTCGACGCGGTCCTCGGCAGGCCGAGGACCGCGTAGTAGTCCTTGTACTCGAGCCCCGCTCCGGGCCCGCCGCCGGCCATCGCGACCCTCCGTCAGGAGCCGGAGACGACCACCGGAGGCTGCTCGGGCGTCGGGAAGTCGGTCCGTCGGACGCGATGCGCCGGGGACGGATCGACCGGGTCGTCGCCCTTGACGACCTGCGGCGGCTCGGGGACGAGCGCCTTCGGCTTGCGCCGGAGGGCCGCCTCGAGGACCTGGTCCATGTTGTCGACCAGGATCAGCTTGATGGACTTGCGGATCTCGTCAGGGATGTCCCGCAGGTCCTTCTCGTTCTTGCGCGGGAGGATGACGATCTTCGCGCCCGCGAGGTGCGCGGCGAGGATCTTGCTCTTGAGGCCGCCGATCGGGAGGACCCGTCCGCGCAGCGTGATCTCGCCGGTCATCGCCACGTCCTTGCGGACGGGGATGCCGGTCAGGGCGCTGACGATCGCGGTGGCCATCGTGATCCCGGCGGACGGTCCGTCCTTGGGGATGCCGCCGGCCGGCACGTGGATGTGCAGGGTGTTCTTCTCGAAGACCTCGCGATGGATCCCGAGCTCGGCGGCGTGGGCACGGGTCCACGACAGGCCCGCCCGAGCGGACTCGCGCATGACCTCGCCCAGCTGGCCGGTGAGGATGAAGTCCTCGCGGCCCTCCATGCGGGTGACCTCGATCGGGATGACGTCGCCGCCCACCTCGGTCACGACCAGGCCGATCGCGGAGCCGGTCTGGTCCTCGGCCTCCAGCTCGCCGTACTCGAACCGCGACGGGCCGAGCAGGTCGGCCAGCTTCTTCGGGTCGATGACCGTCTTGCGGGTGCGGCCCTCGGCGACCTGCCGGGCGACCTTGCGCATGACATTGGCGATCTCGCGCTCGAGGTTCCGGACGCCGGCCTCGTGCGTGTAGGAGCGGACCAGCTCGGTCATGGCCGCGTCGGTGATGGCGATGTGCTTGGCCTTGAGCCCGTGGTTCTTCATCTGCTTGGGGATGAGGAAGCGCTTGCCGATCTCGATCTTCTCGGTCTCGGTGTAGCCGGGCAGGTGGACGACCTCCATCCGGTCGCGCAGCGCGGCCGGGATCGGGTCGAGCAGGTTGGCGGTCGCGACGAACAGCACCTTCGAGAGGTCGAACGGCACTTCGAGGTAGTTGTCCTGGAACGTGTTGTTCTGCTCGGGGTCGAGCACCTCGAGAAGGGCCGAGCTCGGGTCGCCCCGGAAGTCCATCCCGATCTTGTCGACCTCGTCGAGCATGAAGACCGGGTTGTTCGACCCGGAAGTCTTGATGCTCTGGATCACGCGCCCGGGGAGGGCGCCGATGTAGGTGCGGCGGTGGCCGCGGATCTCGGCCTCGTCGTGGATGCCGCCGAGGCTCATCCGGACGAACTTGCGACCCATGGCGCGGGCGATGCTCTTGCCCAGCGACGTCTTGCCGACGCCGGGAGGCCCGACGAAGGCGAGGATCGGGCTGCGGATCTCGTCCGCCAGCGTGCGCACCGCGAGGTACTCGAGGATGCGCTCCTTGATCTTCTCCAGGCCGTAGTGATCCTCGTCGAGGATGCGGGCGGCCTCCTTGATGTCGAGCTGGTCGTCCGTCGAGACGTTCCACGGCAGCCCGACGAGCCAGTCCACGTAGGTGCGGATGACCCCGACCTCGGGCGACGCCGACGGGATGCGGCTCATCCGGTCGATCTCCTTGATCGCCCGGGCCTTGATCTCGTCCGGCATGCCGGCCGACTCGACCTTGTCGCGGAGCTCGTTGATCTCGGCCTGCTGCGGGTCGTCCTCGCCGAGCTCGCGCTGGATGGCCTTCAGTTGCTCGCGGAGGATGTACTCGCGCTGGGTCTTGTCCATCTCCGACTTGACTTCGGACTGGATGCGGCCCTTCAGCTCGAGGATCTCGATCTGGCGGCCGAGGAAATCGGTGACGAGCTTGAGGCGCTCGACGACGTCCACGGTCTCGAGCAGCTCCTGGCGCTGCTCGGTGGTCATGTCCGGGCTGTAGGCCACCATGTCGGCCAGCAGGCCGGGCTCGCTGATGTTGCGGGCGGCGACGGCGGCCTCCGGCGGCACCGGCGCGCCGTTGGCGACGTACTGCTCGATCTGGGCCTGGACCGTGCGCATCAGCGCCTGGACCTCGAGGCCGGACGGGCTCTCGTCGTCGAGCGTCTCGATGGTCGCGCGGAGGTACGGCTCGGTCGCGGTGAAGCCGACCACGCGCAGGCGCCCCTGGCCCTGGACGATGGCACGGACGGTGCCGTCCTGGAGCTGGACCACCTGGGCGATCTTGGCCAGCGTGCCGATCTCGTAGAGCTCGGACGCCTCGCCGATCTCCTCCTGCTCGGCATGGCGCTGGGTCACCAGCGCGATGGGCCCGCCGTCGGCGACCGCGGCATTGAGCGCGTTGACGCTCTTCTCGCGGCCGACCTGGAGCGGCACGATCATCTCGGGGAAGATGACCGTCTCGCGGAGCGCGACGAGCGGGAGCTCACGCGGGCCGGCAGTGGTGGTCGGGGGGGTCTCGACCGGGGTGGACGGTCGCTTGGCCATCGGGGATCTCCTAGGGTTGCTGATGCCGTGGTCTAGGCGGACTTGGCAGCTGGGTCGGGGGTGAGGTCGGTCTCGTGATCGGCGCGGGCGGCGGCGGACGCTTCGATCGCGGCCGTGCCCTCCGCGTAGAGGGCTTCGAGGATCCTGGCGCCGAGACGCTCCTCGAGCTCGAAGAGGATCCGGATGCCCGCAAGGTTGACCCCGCGGTCACGGGTGAGATGGCGGATCCAGAGGATGCGCCGGATGTCGTTCTCGCTGTACAGGCGGATGTTGGTCGGGGTCCGGGCCGGGCAGAGCAGGCCCTCGTCCTCGTAGATCCGCAGCGTTCGCGGATGGACGCTGACGAGCGTGGCCGCCACGCTGATCACGTAGACGGGACGCGTCGGGTCTCGTTCTGGTTGGCCGGTGGTCATGCCGGGATGCTAGAACGTTGACAATACCGTTGTCAAGAGTTCTGCTGTTTCGATTTGGCAATGTCTTGCGCCGGCGCACCCGCCCGCGGCCGGCCCCGAGCGGGCGTCAGGCGTCGGCGCCGACGGTCTCCACGTCGCCGATGAGCTGGTCGTGGAGGAGATCCTGGCAATCCGGTCTGCCGATGGCGATGACCTTGTCGCCCTCGAGCATGATCGTGTCGGGGCGCAGTGGCGTGGCGACGCCGTCGCGGATGACCGCGAACAGCGAGCAGCCGTCGGGGATCGAGAGGTCCTTGGGCGCTCGCCCGATCGCCGGCGAGCCGGCCTGCAGGTGCGCCTCGATGAGCTCGAGCTCGCTCTCCCCCAGGGCCGCGAGGTGGAGCAGCTCGTGGACCGGGATGTCCTGCTCGATCGAGCCGAGGATCATCCGGGTCGGGCTGATCAGCTCGTCCACGCCGAGGTGGCGGAAGAGCGCCTCGTTCTTGGGGTTGTTGACGCGGGCGATGGTCCGCGGGACGTCGAAGTGGTGCTTGGCCATCTGGCAGATCACGAGGTTGTCCTCGTCGTCGCCGGTCACGGCCGCGACGACATCGGCCCGGTTGCAGCCGGCCTCGCCGAGGTACTTGCCCTCGCAGCCGTCATGGGCGATCACGATCGAGCCGACCTCGTCCGCGATCTGCGCCGCGCGCGACGGGTCCTTCTCCATCAGGGCGACTTCGTGCCCCGCGTCGATGAGCTCCTTGGTGAGGTAATAACCGACCTTCCCGCCGCCGACGACGAGGACGAACATGGACTAGGCCTCCGATCGGGCGACCGGCGACGTGCCGGGCGTGGTGCCCACGGCGAGCCCGTGGTCGTGGTGCTCGCCGCCGGGATGGCTCCCGGTCGGCGCGAGGAGCCCGGCCAGGCCGGACTTGGGGAATCCGAGGTAGCCGTTGACAGCATCGAGCATCAGCCCGGTCCGGCACAGCGTGGCGATCCCGAGCTCGGCATAGGCCTCGGCCCGCAGCGGGTCGTTGATCTTGGCGACGACCTTCGGGATCCGGAAGGCCTCGGTCGCGAGCTGGGTGGCCATGACGTTGCGGTTGTCACCCTCGGTCATGGCCAGGAAGACGTCCGCGTCGCCCGCACCGGCCCGGATCAGCACGTCCTCGTCGGTGCCATCGCCGCGCACGGCGCGTCCGCCGAACGTCGACGGCAGGCGGTCGAACGAATCGGTCTTCAAGTCGATGATCAGGACCTGGTGGCCGGCCCGGTCGTAGGCGTCGGCGATGGATGCGCCGACGCGGCCGCACCCCACGATCACGATCTTCACGAAGGCTCCTCGGTCATCGGCTCGCGCACGACCCAGACGGCGCACGGGGCACTCTGCAGGACGTAGGGGATGGTCCGGCCGATGGCGAACTCGCCGCCGAACCGGGTCCGAAAGGGGACGCCCAGGACGATCAGGTCCGCCTCGCGTTCGGCGGCCTCGTCGACGATGGCCGCGCCGACGTCGCGCGCCTGGAGGAGGACCGGCTCGAGCTTCTGCTTCGATTCCTCGGCAACGGCTTCCGCCGAGTCGAGGACCTGCTGGACGGTCTCCGAGCGGCTGGCGATGTCGGTGTCGAGGGGCAGCGTCCAGTCGATCTCGACGACATGGACGGCGATCAGCTCGGCCTTGGCGAGCCTGGCCTGCTCGGCGACGAGCCTGACGACGCGCGCGTCGCTCGGGCTGCCGTTGAGGGCGATGACCGCTCGCTTGAAGGCGGGGGTGTGGGTCTCTGACATGGGCGGCGGTCACGATACCACCGGTGCCGCCCGGCTACTCCCGGTCGGCTCCCGGCGCGTCGTGGCCGGCGTCGAACTGGTCGCGGTCCTCGCGCCGGTACGGCACGTTGACGACGACGGTGTGCGGGCGCCCGAGGAGGACGGTCCGCAGCCGCTTGGCCGCCTGGTTGTAGAGGATCCGCTCCCACCACGAGCGCGCCACGTATTCCGGGATCACCACGAACGTGATCGGCTCGAGCTTGCCGGGGGGCCATGCGGCGTCGAGCACGTCGAGATAGGCGAGCAGCGGCCCGGCCAGCGCGCGGTAGGGCGATTCCACGACGACCAGCGGCACACCCGGGATCTGCCGCTCGAAATCGGCGCGCAGGAGCGCCGCCTGCTCCGGGTCGTCGGCGATGTAGACCGCGCGGATGTCGTCGCTGATCGAGCGGGCGACATTGATGGCCTGCACGACGGCGCGGTTGAGGCTCGGGATGGGAACGACCGCGCGCTCTTCGCGGTGGAGGGCCTGGACGACCATGTCGGGGCGGACTGCCAGCTCGCGCTTCGAGCGGCTGTATTGGTGGCTGATGAACAGCATCATGAGGACGAGCGTCGGGACGAGGATCACGACGAGGTAGGCGCCGTCCACGAACTTCTCGGACACGACGACGACGAGGACGACCGCGGTCAGGAGCGCGCCGAAGGCATTCACCGTCATCCGCCAGCGCCAGCCGGACTCGCGGACGGTCCGCCAGTGGCGCACCATCCCGATCTGGCTGAGGGTGAAGCAGACGAACACGCCGACCGAGTACAGCGGGATCAGGGCGTGCGTGTCGCCGCCGAAGGCGGCCAGCAGGCCGAAGGCGACCGCCGCGAGGAGCACGATCCCCCACGAGTAGGCGAGCCGGTCGCCGCGGAACGAGAACTGGCGGGGCATGTAGCCGTCCTCCGCCAGGATCGCGGCGAGTCGCGGGAAGGCGTTGAAGCTCGTGTTCGCGGCGAGGAAGAGGATCAGCGCGGTCGACGCCGCGAAGACGACGTACAGGATCGAGCCGTTGCCGTACGCCGTCCGCGCGGCGAGGGCGACGATCGATGGGCCGCCTTCCTGGGTGGGGATGAGCCCGAACTGGACCGCGAAGAGGGTGAGGCCGATGAACAGGATCGCCAGGAGGATCGACATCGCGGTCATGGTGTTGGCCGCGTTCCTGGCCTCGGGGGGCTTGAACGCCGGGACGCCGTTGGCGATGGCCTCCACGCCGGTCAGGGCGACGGACCCGCCGGCGAACGCCTTGAGGAGCAGCAGGGCGCCGAGTGCCTCAGTGCCGAAGGGGACGGCGTCGTGTTCGGGCGGTACCGCCACGACCGTGCCCGAGATGATCTGGACGAGGCCGATCACCACGATGCCGAGGGCGAGGACGACGAAGAGATACGTCGGCACCGCGAAGATGTTGCCCGACTCGCGCAGCCCGCGAAGGTTGGCGATGGTGATCAGCGAGATCGACACGAAGGCGATCTCGATGCGGACGTCGTAGGCCGCCGGGATCACCGACTGGATCTGGGCGATGGCCGCCGCCGTGGAGACCGCGACCGTCATGACGTAGTCGATCAGCAGCGCCGCAGCGGCGATCAGCCCGAAGATCGGGGCGAGGTTGGTCTTGGCCACGACATAGGCGCCGCCGCCGTTCGGATAGGCGCGGCAGACCTGTCGATACGAGATCGAGACCACGGCCAGCAGGATCGAGATCGCGATCGCGACTTCGACCGAGAGCAGCAGCGCGCTGGCGCCGGCGAGGACGAGGACCCGCAGGATCTCCTCGGTGGCGTAGGCGGACGAGCTGATCGCGTCGGAGCTGAAGATCGCCAGCGCCTTGGTCTTCGAGAGGCGTTCGCCGATCTCCTCCTCGTTCGAGAGCGGGCGACCGAACACCACGGCCCGGGTGCGCGCGAGGAAGCGCCCGGTCGGGGTCTGGGCGACATTGGCGCCGGGCTTCGCGACCAGCTGGCCAGGCCCGACGTAGCGGAAGAACGGGGCGTGCGGGCGCTCGATCCGGACGCGCTTGTCCGCCGGTTTGCGGCCCTGCAGGGGCCGCCGGCCTCCGATCAACGGGACTCCAGTCGTGGTCGGGTCGCGGCCCGAGGGTCAGTGGTGGCGCCGGAACCGTTCCTCGGCGATGACGGTCTCTTCGCGCCAGACGAGCCCGGCCGTGCGTCGCTTCGCACATTGGTTATACAGCAATCGGTCCGACCGATGGCGGGAGGGTTCCACCTGTCAGAGGCCATGGCGGAGCCGCTCCGCGAGGCGCACCGGCAGCTTGACCGCGACCATCGCCGCGATCACGGCCTCGATGTCGTACGTGACCCGGTGCCAGGCCGCGACCCGCGCGTCGGTGTCGAGGACCAGGTAGCCCGCCCGGGGGTCGCCGTCGCGCGGCTGGCCGACGCTCCCGGGGTTGAGCAGCGTCGGCCGGGCGTCGTAGGCGAGCCGGGCGTCGGTCCCCGCCGCGGCACCCCGCACGCGGCCGCCTGCCCGGATCCAGGCCATCGGCACGTGGGTGTGGCCGTGCAGCCCCAGCGGGGTCGTCATGACGTCCAGCGATGCCTTCGCGATCGCCGCGGACGTGACGTACTCCCACGTCGGGTCGCGCAGGCTGCCGTGGACCAGGGTGGCGTCCTCGACGGTCCGTCGCTCGGGGAGGGCGGCGAGCCAGTCCCGCGTTCCCGGCGTGATCCGCGCGCGCGTCCATTCCATCGCCCGGCGAGCCTCGGGATTGAAGTACTCGATCTCGGGACCACCCGCCGCCGCCGCGTCGTGGTTGCCCCGGACGCCGACCGCGCCGACGCCGGCGAGCCGCTCGACGACCGCGTCGGGCTCCGGACCGTAGCCGACCACGTCGCCGAGATGCCAGATCGCGTCGACCGTCCCGAGGTGGGCGAGGACCGCGTCGAGTGCCACGAGGTTGCTGTGGATGTCCGACAGGACCGCGATCCGCATGGACGGTCAGCGTAGCAGCGGGCTGCTCACCACGGTCGCCGTGCCCGCGCCGCGGGATCGCGCGGATAGGCCGCTGGGGCTTGGCCGGTGGCGGTCACCACGACCAGCGCGTGGCCGGCCAGCGCCGGCACCTCGACGGGCCGCGTCTCGATCCGCCCGCCGCCCAGCGCGTCCAGGGCGCGCCGGCTCGCGGCCAGCTCGGCGGCGAGGTCGCCGCGCTTCCAGGCGACGAGGACGCCGCCCGGGTGGAGCAAGGGGACCGCCAGCTCGACGAGGTCGGGCAGCGCGGCGACCGCGCGGGCGGTCACGCACGGCCAGGCGCCGCGATGGACCGGGTCGCGACCGAGGACCTCGGCGCGGACCGCCGCGACGGCGACGGCCGGCGCCGCCGCGGGGCCGTTCTGCGCGGGCTCGACCGCGGCGACGGCGGTCTCGAGGAACCGGGCCTTCTTGCCGGTCGATTCGACGAGCAGCGCGCGACGCGCCGGCAGCGCGACGGCCAGGGGCAGGCCGGGCAGGCCGCCGCCCGACCCGAGGTCGACGAACGCGTCGATCCCGAGGGAGCGCAGGAGCGGGACTGCCGTCAGGCTGTCGAGGACGTGGGCGACGGCGACCTCGCCCGGGTCGCGGATGGCCGTCAGGTTGATCGCCGCGGTCCAGGCCAGGAGCAGGCGGACGTGGCCGTCGATGGCGGCCCGCTGGCCGGCGGTGAGCGTCAGGCCGAGCGCGTCCAGTCCGTCGCGAGGGCGTCGTCGTACGCGGCGGGGAGCGGTGGGAGGCCCTCGACGCGCGTCGGGAGCGGCTCACGCGCGGGCTGCAGGGCACGCCTCCTGTATCACGTGCCGATCGTCCCGCGCCGTGCCACTCCCGGCGTCATCGTTTCGCACCACGAGCGTGATCCCGTGCTTCGGCCGTCCGTCCGGTTCATGGCCGGGTCTCCCCGAACCCCTCGCGGACCTCCGTACCCGGGCTGCCCCAGTGCGGATGACGGACGCTACGCGGCAGGGCGCGGCGAGTCAACGAGGTTATCCACGAAGTGCCCACGAACGGCGGGAATGGTGGATAAGTCGCGACCTGCGGATCGAGGCGGAGCGGCCTAGCTCGACCGGGCGCCGGCGCGGACCGGGCGTCCCAGGGTGCGCCGGACGACGTCGATGACCTCCTCGACATACCCGTCGGCCTGGCCGGCCTCGGCGGCGGTGCGCACGCAGCCCTGCACGTGGTCCTCGAGGACCAGGATCGAGAGCGCGTCGACGGCGGCCCGCAGCGCGGCGGTCTGCTGCAGGATGTCGACGCAGTACTCCTCGCGCTCGATCATCCGGGCGATGCCGCGCACCTGGCCCTCCATGCGCGACAAGCGCCGCACGAGCTGGGTCTTGTCCTTCGAGTAGCTGTGGCGGAAGTGGCTCGGGTCCGGCTTCGGCGCCGGCCGACGGCCCGGGCTCGCTGGCATCAGTGGCGACCTCATCGCTGGACCGACGGGACACCCGTCGGGACGCCCACGATCCTACCATACCCCCGGGGGGTATCAGCGAACGCGCCGGCCGGCGTGCCGGACCGGCGCTTCGGCTAGACTGTGGGCCGATGGATCCTCGCGACGGCCTCCGCCCGACGCTCGAAGATGTCGCCTGCACCGCCTGCGGCGCCGGCGTCCCCGCCGACCGGCTCAGGATCCTCGCCAGACGGGACGACCTGACCTTCGTGGAAACCCGGTGCGACGCCTGCGGCAGCCTCACGCTCGCCCTCCTGATCGCCGCCGTGGAGCCCGACGGTCGCCCGTTCCTGGACGTCGCCACGGATCGCCCGGCGCGAGCCGAGGCATCGCCGGCGGACCGGATCACCTCGGCCGACGTGCACGCGATGCGCGCCGACCTGGCCGTCTGGCGCGGGGACCTGCGCCGGCTGCTCGGCGCCCGGTGACGCCCTCGTTCGCCCACGCCAGCGAAGCCGAGATGGCCCGCATCCTCGATTTCTACGCCGTCCGCTGGGTCTACGAGCCGCACACCTTCCCGATCCTCTGGAACCTCGATGGCGAGGTGGTCGAAAGCTTCTCGCCGGACTTCTGGCTGCCCGACCTGGACTGCTATCTCGAGATGACGACCCTGCGCCAGAAGCTCGTCCGCAAGAAGAACCGGAAGCTGCGCCGCCTCCGCGAGCTGTACCCGGCCGTCTCGATCAAGCTGTTCTACGCGCGCGACTTCCGCGCCCTGATGCTCAAGTACGGCAAGCTGGCGCTCGTCGACGCGCTGTCGGGTAGCTCCGGCCAGACCACGCCGCCGCGCGGATCGGCGGCCGCGGCATCCGTCGACGCGTCGCCGGCCCCTGAGGTCGCGGCGCCCGCCGCCATCACGGACAGCGCGACCGGGCGTCCGAGCCGCCGCCGCCTGCCGGCCGAGTCCGCCCCCGAAGTGACCCGATGACCCACGAGATCGACCTCCACGAGGACATCGGCGAGATCCTCCTCACCGAGGAGCAGATCCAGGGCAAGGTGCGCGAGCTTGGCGCACGGATCAGCGCCGACTACCGAGGCCGCCGGCTGACCCTCGTCTCGGTGCTCAAGGGCTCCCTGCCGTTCATGGCGGACCTGATGCGCGCGATCGACATCCCCGTGCGGATCGACCTCATGGAGGTGAGCTCGTACGGCGGTACGGCGACCGAGTCGTCGGGGCTGGTCCGGATCCTCAAGGACCTCTCCGCGAGCATCGCCGACGAGGACGTCCTGATCGTCGAGGACATCATCGACACCGGCCTGACGCTCAACTACCTCATCCGCTACCTGCGCGGGAAGAACCCCGCCTCGCTTCGGATCTGCACCCTGCTCGACAAGCCCGCCCGCCGGCTCGTGGAGATCCCGGTGGACTACACCGGCTTCGTCATCCCCGACCGGTTCGTCGTGGGCTACGGGCTGGACTACGGGGAGTTCTATCGGAACCTCCGCGTGGTGGGCGTGCTCCGCCCGGAGGTCTATACCGAGGTCGCACCGGAGTGACGATGCATCGGCGCCCGCTTGGCCGCGGGCGCACGCTGGCGGCGATCGCGGGCGTGCTCATGGTCATCGCCTGCGTCCTGCCCTGGTGGATGGTCGGCGGCGGCGACACCGGGATCACGGCCGAGAGCGGCAACGGCTTCGAGGGTGCCGGGATCGTCATCTTCCTCGTCGGCATCATCGTGCTGGCGCTCGTCGCGCTGCCGTATGCCGCCGGCGACCGGCCGCTCGGCATCGATCGCTGGGTCTCGTTCCTGATCCTGACGGTCGCCGGCTGGATCGGGCTGGCGATCAGCATCATCCAGCTCATGATCGCGGGCGCGTTCTCGTTCGACCAGCCGGTCCAGGTCTTCACCAACGGACCGGGCCTATGGCTCGCCGGTCTCGGGCTGGTCCTGCTCTCGCGGGCGACCTACGACATGGCCCGGGAGCCGGGCCGCCGCTGACCGCGACCCGCTAGGGGAGCGCCCGGATCATCCCGCCGTCCACCGGCACGATGGCGCCGGTCACGTAGGACGCCGCGGGGGAGAGCAGGAACGCGGCGACGCGCCCCAGCTCTGCGGGATCGCCGTAGCGGCCCAGCGGGATGCGGGCGATGGATGCCCGCTGGATCTCCTCGACCGGGACGCCCGTGGTCGCGGCCCGCGCCGCGTCGAGCTCCGCGATGCGGGCTGTGGCGAGCCGGCCCGGCGCCAGGGCGTTGATGCGGATCGGGGCGATCTCGTCGACCAGGCTCTTCACGAGCCCGGCGAGCCCGGGACGGATGGCATTCGACGCGACCAGGCCGGGGATCGGCTCGCGGACCGAGCTGGAGAGGTTCACCAGGATGGCCGGGTCGCGGCCCTCGCGAAGGGCCGGCAGGGCGGCGCGCATGAGCCGGATGGTGCTCCACAGCGTCCCGTCGATGGCCCTGGCCCAGGCGGCCTCGTCGAGGTCCTCGAACCGCCCGGGCGGCGGTCCACCCGTGTTGACGACGAGGAGGTCCAGGCCGCCGAGGGCGGCCACGGCCCCGGCCACGGCGGAGGCGGGACCGTCCGGCGTCGAGAGGTCGGCCGGGATCGCGCTGGCCCCGAGGCGGGCCGCCAGCTCCGTGAGGCGCGCGCTCTCGCGGGCCACGAGGGCCACGTCGACGCCTTCGGCGCGCAGGGCGGCCGCGATCGCGCCGCCGAGGCCGCCACTGCCGCCGCCCACGAGGGCACGATGTCCGGTCAGGCCGAGGTCCATACCCGGCTCATGGTACCGGCGAGGCCGAGGCGTCGGCCGGCGCCTCGGGGGCGTCCGGCACGAACCGCCGGACCGTCACGGCGAACCACCATGACCGGCCCGGCGCCGGCTCCGCGATCGCGAAGACGTAGCGGCCCGGCGTCCAGTCGGCGATGCCCGAGCCGACATCCGGCGCCGTGTAGTCCTCGCCGAGGTCGCTTCGGCCGAGACGCGGCCGGAGGTCCAGCTCGACCGGCGCCCCGTTCGACGGGACATGCCAGATGCGGGTCGTGACCGGCGCGACGGGTCGCACGTCCGGGGACGTCGGGGCGCACCAGCCGACCGCGAGGACCGAGGTCGAGACCACGAGCCCCTCGGGCAGCGCCGGGTCGGTCGGACCCGCAGCCTGGACCGGGCTGATCGTCTGCCAGACGCGGATCGTCTGGTGGTCGAAGACCTCGAGCGACGTCAGGCGCCAGTCGCTGGGCGTGAGGCAGAAGGACGATGCGGGGTCGACCGGCGTGGGGCTTGGTGTCGGGCCGGTGGATCCGGGGATCGTGGACGTGGCCGCTTGCAGCGCGGACCTCGGTGCGGTCCCGGCTTCACCGCCGGGACCGCCGCCCCAGGGCTTGACCACGGCGAGCAGGGTCGCCGCGAGGATCACGACCACGACGCGGAGCAGCGTCCGCTCGCTGGGTCCCCGTCCACCGACACGCTCGAGCGGCGGGCTCATCGCCGGCCGCCCGGGTCCATGGCGGTCCGGGTCGGGGTCATCGCTGCTCAGACTTCGCCGAGATAGGCCTTTCGCACCATGTCGTTGGTGATCAGGTCCGACGCCGGGCCGGACAGGAGCACGGTCCCCGTCTGGAGCACGTAGCCGCGATGCGCGATCGTCAATGCCTGGAGCGCGTTCTGCTCGACGAGGAGGATCGTCGTCCCGGCGTCGTTGATCTCGCGGATGATCGCGAAGATCTGCTGGACGAGGATCGGGGCCAGCCCCAGCGACGGCTCGTCGAGGAGCAGCACCCGCGGCCGCGCCATGAGCGCGCGTCCGATCGCGAGCATCTGCTGCTCGCCGCCCGACAGCGTCCCGCCCTGCTGGTGCGTCCGCTCGCGCAGGCGCGGGAACAGCGTCATGACCCGTTCGGTGTCCTCGACGAGGTCCTTCGATGGCCGCGTGAAGCCGCCCATCTGGAGGTTCTCGAGGACGGTCATCCGCGAGAAGATCCGGCGGGCCTCGGGCGCCTGGCTGATGCCGGCGCGGACCAGCTCGTGCGCGTTCGTCTTCGAGATGTCCTTGCCCTCGAAGGTGATCGTGCCGGTCCGCGGATGGAGCAGCCCGGAGATCGTCTTGAGGGTCGTGGTCTTGCCGGCGCCGTTGGCCCCGATCAGGGTCACGATCTCGCCGCGGCGGACATCGAGCGACACGCCCTGCAGGGCGTGGATGTGGCCGTAGTAGGTGTGGACGCCGTCGAGGTGGAGGAGCGTCTCCCCCAGCTCGCCCCGGGGGGTGTCGGTGGCGGTCACGGTGGCCGTCATACCGGCGGTGCCCCGAGGTAGGCCTCGATGACCTTGGGATCCTTGCGGACCTCGTCCGGCGACCCCTCGGCGATCTTCTCGCCGTGGTCCAGGACGGTGACCCGGTCGCTCACGCCCATCACCACCTTCATGTCGTGCTCGATGAGGAGGACGGTGAGCCCCAGCTCGTTCCGGAGCTTGTTGATCAGCGCCATCATCTGCGCGGTCTCGGCCGGGTTCATGCCGGCCGTCGGCTCGTCGAGCAGCAGCAGCTTCGGCTCGCTCGCGAGGGCGCGGGCGATCTCCAGGCGGCGCTGGTCGCCGTACGGCAGGCTCTTGGCCAGGTCCTCGCCCCGGTTGCGCAGGCCGACCAGGCCCAGCAGCTCCTTGGCGCGCTCCCGCGAGGAGACCTCTTCACGCCGGTTCTTCGGCGTCGACAGCATCGCGTCCACGAGGTTGGCGTGGAGCTTCGTGTGCATGCCGACGAGGATGTTCTCCGTCGCGGTCATGTTCTGGAACAGGCGGATGTTCTGGAACGTCCGGCCGAGGCCCGCCTCGACCATGTCGTTGGGTCGCGCGCTCCGGAAGATCCCGAGCCGGGCGAGCAGCCGCGTGTACCACGCGGGCCGTGCGACGGCGGAGATCAGCATCGTGGTCAGCGCCCCGATCGTGATGGCCAGACCGGCGATCCCGGTCGTCTCCGAGCCCGAAACCACGGCCGCGACGGCCGTGAGGATGGCAAGGATGATCGCCGGGGTCACCCAGACGAAGGGCTCGAGATAGCCGCGGACCGAGTGGGCGATCATCTTGCGGCCCTCGACCGCGACCGACCCCTTCGTCGGGTCGTAGATCCCGGCGATGATGTTGAAGAAGGTGGTCTTGCCTGCGCCGTTCGGCCCGATCAGGCTCACGATCGCGCCGCGCGGGATACGAAGCTGATGTCGTTGATCGCCAGCAGGCCGCCGAAGCGCTTGGTGATGTGTTCCGCCTCGAGGAGGGTCGCGTCCTCGGGTGATGCGGCGGTCATCGGTCGAGCTCGCTGACGCCGAGCTCCTGCTCGCCGATCAGCGCCATCTCGCCGAGGTCGTCGGCGGCATGGAGCTCCCGCTTGCGTCGTCTGGAGGGGAAGAGGCCCTCGGGCCGGAACAGCATCATCAGCACCAGCGCCAGGCCGTAGAGCAGGAGCTGGTACTGGACGAAGTTCAGGTCCTTGAGGATCGGGCACCTGGAGCGCGGCGAAGAACGCGTTCAGCTGCTTCAGGAAGACGACCTGGATCGTGTACACGATGAACGCGCCGAGGGCGACGCCCCAGATGTTGCCCATGCCGCCGAGCACGATCATCGCGAGGATCGAGAACGACACCGTCGAGAGGAACTGGTCCGGGCTCACCAGCGTGAGCTTCGACGCGTTGAAGACACCGGCCAGACCGGCGGTCGATGCGCCGAGCGCGAACGCGAGCAGCTTGGTCGTGACGGTGTTGAGGCCGCTCGCGGCGGCCGCGAGCTCGTCCTCGCGGATGGCCATCCACGATCTGCCGATGCGGGAATCCTGCAACCGGTAGATCAGGATCATCGTGATGGTGAGGATCACGGCCATCAGCAGGTAGAACGGCCACGGGTTCAGGAGCGTGAACTCGACGAACGGCAGGTCGGGCTTGTAGATGCCGCCGATGCCGTTCGTGCCCTCGGTGAACTTCTCGGCGTTGAGGAAGACGATCGGGACGATCTCGCCGAAGCCGAGCGTGACGATCGCGAGATAGTCGCCGCGCAGCCGAAGGGTCGGGGCGCCGAGGAGCACGCCGAACGTGGCGGCGACCAGCGGCGCGATCGCCAACATCACCAGGAATGGCAGATGCAGGCCCGAATAGGGCGAGGAGCCGTAGGCATAGACGTAGGCGCCGATCGCGAAGAAGGCCGCGTACCCCAGGTCGAGCAGGCCGGCGAGGCCGACGACGATGTTGAGCCCCAGCGCCAGCAGCACGAAGACGCCGGCGTTCGAGAAGCCCGACAGCCAGACGTCCTGCTTCTGGAAGAAGCTGAACGGGGGCACGACCGCGAGCAGCGGCAGGCCGATGGTGACGAGGGCCATCGTGAGCAGGATCGTGGTCGAGCGGTGGACGGCGAGGTAGTCAGTCAGCCGATCCCGGAAGGACTTCGGCTTCGGGCGCCGTCCGGACCGCCCCGGCGGTCCCGGCGGTCATGCCCGCTCCCCGATCTGCTGGCCGAGGATGCCGCTCGGCCGGAAGACCAGCACGAGGATCAGGACCATGAAGAGGATGGCCTGCGACCAGCGCTGCTGGCCGTTGGCCGCGGCGAAGACCTCGATGAACGCGATCATGAAGCCGCCGAGCACGGCGCCGGCGAGGTTGCCGATGCCGCCGAGGACGGCGGCGGTGAACGCCTTCAGGCCGGCGTTGAACCCGAGGTCGAAGCGCACGAACCCGAAGTACTGGCCCTGGAAGACGCCCGCCGCGCCGGCCAGGGCGCCGCCGATGAGGAACGTGATCGCGATCGTCTGGTTCAGGTCGACGCCCATCAGCTGGGCCGCCTGCTGGTCCTGGGCGGTGGCGCGCATCGCGCGGCCGAGCCGGGTCCGTCCGACGAACAGCACCAGGACGTACATGAGGGAAAGCGACACAACGAGGATGAAGATGTTCAGGACGCCGATGCTGGCGCCCATGATCTGGATCTTGGTGTTCGGGAAGACCTGCGGCACGAGCCGGTCGCCGGTCCCGACGATGATCTGCATGATGTTCTGCAGGATCAGCGAGACGCCGATCGCGGTGATCAGCGGGGCGACGCGTGGCGCGTGGCGCAGCGGCCGGTAGGCGAAGCGCTCGATCGTGACATTGATCAGGCCCATCACGGACATCCCGAAGACGAAGGCCCCGAACATGACGAGCGCCAGCGTGATCGGCTCGGCGATCGGGCCGTGGAGATGCAGGCCCAGGAAGTCGAGCGGCGCGGGCGGGCTCGACAGGAAGAACAGCGACATGAACGTGCCGACCATGAACACGTCGCCGTGGGCGAAGTTGATGAGCTCGATGATGCCGTAGACCATCGTGTAGCCGAGGGCCACGAGCGAGTAGATGGCGCCCAGCGTGAGGGCGTTGCCGACCTGCTGGGCCGCGACGGCCGAGCCGCCCTCGACCATGACGCTCAGGACCAGGTAGTAGATGACGATCCCGAGCAGGCACATGCCCAGCAGCCGGAGTCGCGGGTCGATCCGGCCGCGATCGGCGGGGCTCCCGGAACTCGTCGCAGCCGTCACGGTCGACCTCTTGCTATCGCAGGATGATCACGTGGAAGAGAGAGGGGGCCGGGGATCCGACTGGATCCCCGGCCCCCGCCTGTTCGCGACTTACTTGGCGAAGTCGAGCTGGGACTTGAAGGCCCAGTCCTTGGTCGCCGGGTCGTAGCCGTAGAACGAGATGATCTTCTGGCTCGTGTCGCCGTTCGCGTCGAACGTGAACTCGCCGATCACCGAGGTGTACTTGTGGGTCGTGTCGACGGCCGCCACCCGAAGGTTCTCGCGGAGCGTCTTCATGTCGGCCGACGGCGCCGCCCGGTTGAGGGCGTCGATGACGACCTGCGCGCAGGCGTAGCCCGTCGCGCTGTAGCCGGTCGGATCGGTGCCGTACTCGGCCTTGAACCGCTTGGCGAAGTCCTCACGACCGGGGAAGTCCCCGACCGCGGCGGCCGTCGCGTAGGAGTTCTTGGCGTCGTCGCCGGCCAGGTTCAGGAACGAGTCCTTGGTGGCCGCGCTGCCGTCGTAGATGCCGTCCGGGCCGATGAAGGGGATGTCGGCCATGCCGGCCGCGACCGCAGCCTTGAGGATGCGCGCGCCGCCGTCGGCCGTGACGCCACCGAAGTAGATCGCCTCCGGCTTGGCCGCCGCCGCGGCGGTCATCAGGGCGCTGTAGTCCGAGGTGCCCTTCGGGGCGCCGTCGCGAGCGACGGTGGTGCCGCCATTGGCTTCCAGGTACTTCTGGAAGTTGTCGGCGATGCCCTTCCCGAAGGTGTCGGTGCTATCGATGATGTAGACCTTCTTCTTGCCAAGGACCTCGAGGATGTACTTGGCAGCCGCCGGGCCCTGGTTGTCGTCCGTGGTGACGACCCGCACGTAGTTGATCTTCGTGGGGTTCGCCTTGCGGATGTCGAGGGCGCCGAACTCCGGCTTGGTCAGGCCTTCGTTGGTGTTGGCCGGGCTGCACTGGAGCAGGCCAGCCTCGTTGCTGATCGGGATCTGGACCTTGGCGACGCTCGAGTTGAGCGGGCCGATGACCGCGACGACCTTGTCGAGGCCGACGATGTTGCCCATGTTCTGGGCACCGGTCTGCGGGTCGTGGACCCCGTCCTTGGCGTCATCGAAGATGACTTCCTTGGGGATCTCGATCTTGTAGCCGCCGGCCGCGCCGCCCGCTTCCTTGATCGCGAGCAGGATGCCGTTGATGATCGGCTGGGACGCCGCGAGCTCGCTGCCCTGCTGCGGGAGCTCGATCGCGATGTTCACCGTGCCCTTGCTGGTGTCGCCCGGCGTGGCGACCGCGCCGCCACTGGCGGCCGGGGCCCCGCTTGCGGGTGCGGCGCTCGAGCCGCTGTTGCTGCACGCTGCGAACGCCAGAACGCTGACGGCCGCGAGCGCACCGATCCTGTGCAGTTTCATCCAGTATCTCCTCCAAATCACCGGTCGAATCCACCTGGCTGTCGACCCGCGACGAGGATCGGAGCCGGACCCCCGGCGCCCCGAGCCCGGTGGCGCTGGCCGCCCCCCTCGGAGGGCCGCGCATGCCGGGCACTGGTGCGTGACGGGAGTGGCTCTGAGCCCGCGTCCGAGCGGCGCGCAGGTGGCCGCCGAAGCGATGCCGTATCATAGGCATCGGCGTTCCGATTGCAACTACCGGTCGGCCGCGCCCCGTCAGCCTGTCGCGAGCGCTATCGCTCGCCGCCGACGAGGGGAGCGCGAGATCGGTGGACGACCCCTGGTCGAGCTCCGGTCGGGGGCGACGGATCGCCAGCCCTGCGAGGTACACCCGCCCGCGTGGAATACCTGGTCCGAGCCGCCCGTGTCACGGACATCGATCGCCTCGTCACCTTGAGTGACGGCGCCCTGATGATGCCCGCTGCCGGGGGTCCGCTCGCCGCCGCGGATCTCATGCGCCAGCTCGTGTACCTGCCGCAGGCCAGCATCGTCGTCGCCGAATCGCGGCGCCTCATCGTGGGCGGGGCCGTCCTCGCGCTGCGTCCGTCGGTCCATTCCGGCGGCTACGTGGGCACGATCGACCTCCTGGTCGTCGACCCGGACCACGATGCGGACCGCATCACCGAGGCGCTCGTCGATGAGCTCCTCCGCTCGGCCAGCAACAAGGGCTGCACGGTCGTCGAGACCGTCCGGCCCGATGATCCCAGCGCGCGCGCCCGCCTGGAAGGGATGGGCTTCGACGTGGCTGGACCCCGATTGCAACGGATCGTGACCGCGGCTGGAGCTGCCGTGCGTCACCCCCAATGAACCCGCCCGCCGTGCAGCGCGATCGCGCCGGCCGGGTGGATCCCTAGACCCAAGGAGTCAGAGTGGGCAAGAACGTCGCCGTCTTCGTTGACGTCGCGAACATCTTCTATGCGGCGAAGGCCGCCGGCGTGGACATCGACTACGTCACGTTGCTCAAGTCGGCCACGGCCGGCCGGGACCTCGTGCGCGCGTACGCGTACACGGGTCTCGATCCCGACAACGAGAACCAGCGCAACTTCCACGATTTCCTGCGCCGCAGCAACTACAAGGTCGTCAGCAAGGACATCCGCAAGTACGGGGACGGCAAGGTCAAGGCCAATCTCGACATCGAGCTCGTGGTCGACATGATGAAGACCGCCCGGAACCTCGACATCGCGATCGTGGTGTCCGGCGACGGCGACTTCGCGCCGGCCATCCGCGCCGTCCAGGAGATGGGCGTCCGCTGCGAGGTCATCAGCTTCCGGGGCAACACCAGCTCGGACCTGATCGAGGTCGCCGACCTGTTCACCGACATCATCCAGCTGGCCCGGGTCGAGAAGGGCTCGCGCTCCGGTCGGCGCGTGAGCGACGACGGCGAGGACCTCTCGATGACCGAGGTCCCGGACAAGCAGACCGAGGGCACGGGCGCCGGTCGAGGCCGTGGTCGAGGCCGTGGCCGAGGTCGCGCCGGCGAGCCGGAGCCCGTCGCCGCGTCGAGCCGTGGTCGAGGACGCGCCCGCCCGGTCGCGGCGGTCGCCGCGGCATCGAGCGGTGCCGTCGATGGCGGCCTCGTCGCCCTGCCGGGCGAGCGCCTCTCGCGCCTGCCGGGCGCGCTGACCGAGGCCGACCTGGCCACCGCCGAGGTCTTCACCCTCGACGACGAAGGCGAGGTCGTGGAGCTCCCCGGCGCGTCGCTCGGCGACGACGGCGACGGCACCCGCCGGCGCCGGCGCCGCGGTGGTCGTGGTCGTGGGCGGGGACGGGGTCGCGGCGAGGGTGACTCGGCCGAAGCCGCCGCGCCGTCGAACGGCGCCCGGCTCCCGGACCTCGACCCGGACGACGACGAGGACCATGAGGAGCTCGAGGACATCGTCGCCGCGCCGCGCAATCCCAAGGCGACGCCGTTCGGCTCGGTCTGGGATTCGCAGCTCGGGACCGCCGCGCCGGCGGCCGCATCCGGCACGTTCAAGCCGATCGCCGACGACGAGGACTTCGACGAGCCCGAGATCCCCGAGTACCTGATCGCCGAGCAGCGCCGCGGGACGGCGAGTCGCAGCGGTGGCGGTGGCGGTGGCGCTCGCGGCGGTCGTGCGGCCTACCAGTCCGCCATCGCGCGCGAGCGATATGGCCGCGGTGGTGGCGGGGGGATCAACCGGTATCCGGACGTCAGCGGCCGCACCCCGGCCGCCGGATCGCGCCAGGACCGCTCGTACGACCGTGGCCCGCGCCCGTCGGAGGGTGGTGGCGGTGGCGGTGGCGCCAGTGCTCCGGCCCCGCGCCGCGGCAGCGACGAGTGGAGCGAGGTCCCGCCCGAGCTGGAAGCGCAGCTGATGGCGCAGATCGCCAGCAAGCCGGTCGCGTCGCGGCCGGCCGCTATGGCGGCCGACATCGTGGCTGACGCCCCCGCCCAGGCCGACGCCCCGAAGCCGAAGGCGACCCGCAAGCCGGCCGCGTCCAGGACGACGGCGAAGGCCGCCGCGACCGACGCCGATGGCGACGCGCCGAAGCCGAAGGCGACCCGCAAGCCGGCCGCATCGAAGGCCGCCAGCGCGGCCACGGACACCGCCGACGCGGCGCCGAAGAAGCGGACGACCACGCGCAAGCCGACGACGGCGAGCGCGGACGACGCCGGTGCGGCCGCCGACGCCCCGGCGAAGAAGCCGCGGGCCCCGCGCAAGGCGCCGACCGCCTAGGCCGGCTCACGCGATGGACGGCGCCCGGACGCGCGGCCATGCCTCGGCGCTCGCCGCGATCGAGGGCATGGTCCGCGGCGGGGCGCCGCACGCCATCCTGCTCAGCGGGCCGGGCGGCGTCGGCAAGACGACGCTGGCCATGGACCTCGCGGCCGGGTTGCTCTGCGTCGACCCGGACGTCGCCGCGCGCCCGTGCCGGGCGTGCCGCGGCTGCCGGCTGCTCGAGCACGGCGACCATCCGGACCTCCACCGGCTGGCCCCGGCCGGGCCCGGCGGGCAGATCGTCATCGGCGGGCCCGACTCGAAGGTCCGTGGCGTCCGCGACCTGATCGAGCGACCTCATCCTGATGCCCCTCGAAGGCACGGCTCGCGTCGCGATCATCGAGGCGGCCCACCGCATGAACCCGGACGCGCAAGCGGCGCTGCTGAAGACCCTGGAGGAACCGCCGGCCGGTCTGACGCTCGTCCTGTGCGCCGACGACGAGGACCGGCTGCTGCCGACCGTCCGGTCGCGCTGCGCGCGGATCCGGCTCGGGCCGGTCGGCGTCCGCGACATCGAGGCGATCCTCGGCGAGCACGGCGTCGCCGACCCGCCCCTGGCGGCCCGCCTTGCCCGTCTCGCCGCCGGCCGGCCCGGCACCGCCATCGCCTACGCCCGCGCGCCCGAAGCCGTCCGGATCCGGGGAGAGCTCGCGCGAACCCTTCTCGACCTGCTCGGCCAGCGCCCGGCCCGGCGGCTCCTGGCGATGCGCGAGGCGATCCCGCAGGCGATGACGATGGCCGCCGCGCTCGAGGCCGGCATGGCCGCGGCCCAGGCGTCGACCGAGGCGACCGCCGAGGCGACCACGCGCCGGCCGGGGAAGCCGCCATCGAAGGCGACCGCCGCGGGCTTCCCGGCTGCGCCGGCCGTCCCGGACGGTGCCGCCGCCGATGCGCCGGCCGACGGCGCGCCCCAGCCATCGGAGGCCGACGTCGAGGCCGTCGCGGGCAAGGCGATCCCGGCCGCCGCCCGCCGGCGCGCGGCCGAGATCCTCGTCTCGATCTGGATCGACCTCGCGCGCGACCTGGCGCTGGCCGGGTCGGGCGGCACGGCGTCGGTCCGCGAGCCGGACCTGATCGAGGAGCTGAGCGCGGCCGCCGCCGACCTGCCCGACGGCGCCGCCGCGGCCTCGCTCGCGGGCACGGAACGTGCCGCGACCCTGCTTGCCAACAACGCGTCACCCGAGCTGGTGCTCGACGTCCTGGCCCTGGACTGGCCGCGCCGTCGCCGCGTCGCGTGACCACCGGCGGGGAGGCACGCGTCGAGGTCGTCGTGCGCGGGAGCGTCCAGGGCGTCGGTTACCGCTACTTCGCGTGGCGCGAGGCGATGGCGCTCGACCTCGAGGGCTGGGTCGCCAACGAGCCGGACGGCTCGGTCCGCTGCGTCGCCCAGGGTCCGCGCGACCGCCTCGAGGCCTTCATCGCGATCCTCCGGGCCGGTCCGCCGGCCGCGCTCGTCCGCGACGTGAGCGAGCGCTGGGGCCCACCGGGCGGCGATCTCGGCCCGTTCGCCGTGCGCAGCGGGTCCCACCAGGGCGACTGACGGCCTCCGACCATCGCCGAGTACGAACGGGACGGGTGGGCTATTCCCTTTCGCGGCGCCCGGAGCGCAACGTGACGGACGATGGAGCAGAACTCTCCCGCCGAAGAGCTGCCTGCCCTCTATCGCGCCATCCTCGATCGGGTCGCGGAACTCGAGCGGGACGGTTCCCGAGCGGAGGCGGGACGCGTGCGCGCCGCCGCGACACGCATCTACTCCCGTGCCTGGGACCCGCGCGCACGGCGCGGTCTCGAGGACCTGCTCCGGCGGACCGCCCGGCCGCCCTCCGGCGAGACCGGCGCCGCCGGGTCGATGTCGGGCCGAGCGCTCCCGACCGGGAGTCCGGCCACCTCCTGATCCCCGCCAGGCCGTAGGCTTGGCCCATGCCGGACCCGACGATCGCCACGCTGCTGGCGGGCGCCCTCGACGCCTACGCGGAGCTCGAAGCCCTCGGTGAGGACGTCGAGGACGAGTGGACGTACGTCACCGACCTCGAGGCCGCCTGGCGGGAACGCGTCGAGGCGGTCATCGCGGCGCGCGGCGAGGAGGCCGCGACCCCGGCCATGGATGCCGCGGTCGCCCGGGCGATCGCCGAGATCGGCCGGATCCGCGACCCGCACCGCGCCATCGACTGGCTCTCCACCTATCCCCAGGTCGTGCTGCTCGCGATCGGCGAACGGCCATGAGGCTCCGGCTATGAGGCTCCAGCCGTGAGGTTCCAGGACGCCGCCCGCGACGCCCGCGCGGTCGTCTACGCGGGGATCCAGGCCGAGCCTGCCGTCGCTGCCGCGGCGGCGCTCCTCGCCGACGCGACCTCGGCCCAGCGCGTGCTGGCCCGCGCGGTCATGAACGGCGAGACGACCGACGCCGACGGCTGGCGGGTCACGTTCCCCGGCCTGTTCGGCGATGGGTCGGATCCGGCGGAGCGCGACCGGTCCGAGGCGATCCTGGCGGCCTCGCTCGCCGTCGCCGATCGCGGCGAGCAGGTCCGCAGCCAGGTCCGCGGCGCGATCGTCGAGGCGCTGACCGAGGTCCTGCTGGCGCGCCGGGTCGGGGGTGGCGCCGTCCGCCGCGAGCGGCGGATCCTGTTCGACGGCGTGGCCGCGGAGATCCACCCCTACGACGTGACCGTCGAGCGACCCGGCGCGGCCGAGGCGTACGACTGCAAGTGGGGCGCGCGCGGCATCAACGCCGATGTCCTGCACCAGCTCGACGACGCGCGCAGCCACGCCGCCGACGAGGACGAGCGGCTCGAGGTCGCGCTGGTCGTCTTCGATGCCGCCCGCTCGTGCGCGGTCCGGCTCGACCGCCAGACCGCACCGACCGAGGGGACCCGGCTGGTCGCGATCGAGACGCTCGACGAGCTGGCCGGCACGCCGCGATGACGGCCGACTCGGACGCCGCGGGGTTCAGCGCGCCATTCCGGGTCCGCTTCGACGAGGCGGCGCCGGACGGCCGGCTGCGGACGTCCGGGGTGCTCCGCTACGCGCAGGACCTCGCCTGGATCCATTCGGCGTCGCTCGGCTTCGACCGGGGCTGGTACGGCGAGCACGCGCTGACCTGGCTGGTCCGGGCCGCGAACGTCGCGGTCCTGGGCGGGATCCCCGTCGGGGCGGCGCTGACCGGCACGACCCGCGTGGTCGGCTTCCGACGGGTCTGGTCGCGCCGCCATTCGGACTTCCATGACGCGGCCGGGGCGCTCGTCGCGACCGTCGACATCGACTGGGTGCTCGTCGACGACCGGGGCGTCCCCACGCGGATCCCGGCCATCTTCGAGACGACGTTCCGCATCGCCGCCGGGACCCTGGTGCTCGGGCGGGTCGCGCTCGGGGACCCGCCGCCCGACGCGCATCGGCTGGCGTTCACGGTCCGGCCGCAGGAGCTCGACCCGATGGCCCATGTGAACAACGCCGTCTACGCGGACTGGATGGACGAGGCGGTCATCGCCGCGGGCGACCCCATGGCGGTCGGTGCGATCCCGAGGACGATGCGCCTGGACTACGCGCTCGCCGCGGAACCGGGCGCCAGCCCCGAGGGACAGGCGTGGACCGATGGCGATGGCTGGTCGTTCCGCCTGGCCGACGGCGGCGACGCGGACATGCTCCGGGCGCGTCTCGAGCCAGTGCGAGACAGCGACGACGAACGGACCCTCAGCCGACCGTCATGACCAGCTCGGGCCGCAGCAGGAACGGCGGGAGGGCGGCCGCCAGGTTCGAGAACGGCAGCACGTCCGGATGGAGGTCGATGCCGAGGGCGTCGGCCATGAACCGCCGACGCGCCACGATGCGCGCCCAGGCCTCGGGGTAGGCCGCCGCGAACGCGGCGCGCAGGGTCTCGTCCGCGAGGGCGATGCCGTCCTCGATGTTGGTCGTGAAGTACGGCGTGCCCGTCGCGGGGATGATGTCGACCTGCATCGCCATCCCCGAGCGGAGCTCGACGGTGGACCCCGGCCAGACCGGCGAGTTGACCCATTCGTCGAGGTGGAGCTGGTGGCCGGGGTTGAGGAAGATCCCGAAGAACGGATCGCCCAGGTGCCGGTCGATGATGGCCTGCAGCGTGCCGCCGGTCTGCCCGATGTGCAGGGCGCCGTACCACTCGGCGACGGCCGCGAAGTACGGCCCGACGAGCCGGTCCACGTAGTCGCCGATGCCGTCCGGGAGCCCGTCGGCGTCCTCCACCACGAAGCCCGCACGGCAGGTGAGGGCGCCCCAGATCCCGAAGGCAGTGGTGAAGCGGTCGCCGCGCTCGATCGGCCGGTCGCTCGGGCTCAGCAGGCCGAACGTCGCCCGCGGCCCGGCGGTCAGCATCACGTGGCACGACAGCGGCATCCCGTTCCAGCCGAGGAGCGCGACCGCCTCGGACTCGCGCAGGCCCGGTCGGAGCCCGTGGAGCAGCCGGCGGACGCCGCTCGAGGTCACGCACGACGCCCACTCGAACATGGCGAGCTGGTCGACGTCGTTGATGATGCGCAGCCCGTCGACCGGGTCGATGAGCAGGCCGTTGGCGTTCGCGACGCTGCCGGCCGGCCCGACCAGCTCGCGCAGCTCGTCGACGATGTACGCCGGGACCTCGATCCGGTCAGGCCGGTCGTACGGCTTCCAGCCGACGACGCCGACCCGGCTGCCCCGCCCGATGCCCTCCCCGGCGAGGATCTCCGTCAGCGGCAGCGACCGATCGCGCGGCTGGCTCGGCAGGCTGAAGTCCTGGTAGCGATGGCGCTCCATGGGCAGCGGCGCCGCACCGGCCATCCCCCAGCATTCGTTGCCGACCAGGATGGCGGGCGTCCCGGTCGGACCGAGGACCAGCAGCGCCTCCTCGAACCGCGGGTCGAACCCGGTGAGGAACGACAGGCTCGCGCTGTGCTCGCGATCGGCGTACACGACGAGCCGGTCGAACCCGGCGTCGGCGGCCCGCGCGCGGAGCTGCTGGACCCGCTCGGCGTAGCGCTCCAGGGGCAGCTCGGGCCGCTCGACCGGCACGCCGAAGTCGGGGAGCTCGACGGTCGCGAGCCGGACCCCGGTCACGCTCGATCGCTCATGGGGCGGGCGGCGTCCACGGGGTCGCATCGGAGGCGCCGCGCGCGACGTCCACGAACTGGTCCGCGGCGATCGTCATCCACGGGCCGGCCGTGCCGTCCGGCCAGGTGACCCGTACGTCCGCCTTCGCCGCGTCGCCGAGCCCGAGGTGCGTCCAGCCGAGCTGGCCGCCGGCGTGCCCGCCCCCGACCACGAGCTCGCGCCTGGCCGTCCGGTCGCCGATGCGCGTCTCGATGACCGCGCCGATGGCGTCGCGGTTCGTGCCGGGCTGGTGGAGCCGGACGCCGAGCCAGCCGCCCATCGGCGCGGGCGCATCGGCCGAGCCGCGGCCCACGTTGCGCCACACGCGGGCAGGCGCCCCGACGTTCGCGACCACGAGGTCGAGCAGCCCGTCGCTGTTGAAGTCCGCCAGCGCGGCCCCACGTCCCCGGTCGAACGAGACGATCCCGGCCGCTTCGCTGCCCTCGACATCCATCCCGTCCGGCTGGCCGAGGAACAGGTTGTTCGGGTCCTTCTGGGCGTAGTCGGGGATCTCGTTGATATTGCCCTTGCTCACGAACAGGTCCATATACCCATCGTTGTTCACGTCCTGGAACTCCGGATGCCATGCCGTGGACGGGAGCGGGTCGCCGCCGACGACCGGCCGTGTCGCCTCGATGCCGAGCTCGCGCGCCATGCCATGGTAGGCGGGCGCGGACGGCCCCGAGGCGAGGGTCTGGAGCGTGTTCGCCCCCTGACTCGTGAGGTAGACCTCCGGGTAGCCGTCGCCGGTCAGGTCGTAGCTCGCGATCCCCATGCCCCAGAGCCGCAGGGGCGCCCAGCCGTCGGCCGCCGTGTACGCCCGCGGGGGTGCCCCCGGGTCGAAGCGCCACAGCTGCTCGCCGCCGCCCCCCGACTCGCCGTAGTAGTGGCGGTCGTTGCTGACCCGGAGGTCCCGACGGCCCGATCCGTCCCAGTCGCTGAAGAGCATGGAGAGCGGGCAGAAGCCGGGCGACAACGGCGTCGGCGGCGCGTAGCCGGTGCCGGTCGCCGCCGGCCGGACCACCTCGTTGTCCGGGCACTCCCAGGCACCGTTGGGCAGTGGCTTGACGTACTGCCCGAACGCCAGCGTCGGCAGCGTGGCCGCCCCCTCCCAGGTCGCGCTGAACGCCTGCGTGTTGCCTGGCGTGAGGGCGATCCCCCACTGATCATCCACTGGTTCGAACCGGCAGCCGCCGAGGCCGCGCAGCACGGTCGATCCGCCGTTCCGCAGGACGACGAGGTCGGCGATCCCGTCGCTGTCGATGTCGATCGGGTACGCCCCGGTCGCCGCGGTCAGGTCCGTGACGGCCGATGCGACCCGCGTGAACCGCAGCGCGCCGCCGGTCGGGCTCTCGTTCCGATAGAGCGCCGCCGGCTGCGCGCCCCCGGGCAGGTAGACATCCGGCCGGCCGTCGCCGTCGCAATCCAGGACGGCCACGCCGCCGCCCGTGTCGTAGGTGTCGTCACCGCCGTAGGTCTGGACCAGTCCGGCGGTGGCCGTCTCCTCGACGTACCGCGGGGCGTCGTGGGCGCCGCCCGCGCGCAGTGGCCCCACGGTCACGGCGGCGACCGCGGCGCTCGCCCCGACGAGGAGCAGGAGCGCGAGCGCGACGGCGACGGCGCGGGTCCGATCGCGGCGTGGCACAGGGGTGACGTCCGGGCCGGGCATGCGGGCGATGGTAGCGCCCGACCCGGAGATGGACCCTGAGCGTGACCGGGGCGACAACGACTTGACACCGGCGACCCGTTGCGGGAGGCTGGAATACGTTTGCAAGAAAGGATCACAAAATCGTGCGGATCGGTCCCGTCGTCACCGGCCAGCGCAGCGAAACGATCCATCGAGCGAACCTCAGCGCCATCCTTCGGGTGCTCCACGAGCGCGGCCCGCGCTCGCGTTCCGAGCTCGTCGCCGCGACCGGTCTGACCCGCAGCGCGATCCGTGACCTCGTCCACGAGCTCGCCGCCGCGGGCCTCGTCTCGGAGGGCGACGCGGTCCGTCGCGGGACGCCGGGCCGACCCTCACCGCTCGTCCGGCCGGAACCCGAGGGTGCCGTCGTGCTCGCGTTCGAGGTCCTGGTCGGTTCGATGGCCGCGGCCATCGTCGGACTCGGTGGCCGGACCCTCGACCGGATCCGCGTGGAAGGCCCCCTCGACGACGTGTCCGTCGACGATGTCGTGGCCCGCCTCGTGCGACTCGCCGGCGAGCTCCGCGTCCCATCGATGGGGCCGATCGTCGGCGTCGGGGTGGCGGTCGCCGGCGTCGTTCGGCGGTCCGACGGGCTGGTGTTCATGGCCCCGAACCTGGGCTGGGTCGACGTCCCGTTCGGCGCCCGGCTCGCACGCGCGCTCGACCTCGACCTCCCGATCACCGTCCTCAACGACGCCGATGCCGGGATGCTCGCCGAGCATCGCCGCGGCGCGGCCGTCGACGTGGACGATGCCTTGTATGTCTCGGGCGAGGTGGGCGTCGGCGGCGGCGCCATCATGGGCGGCCAGCCACTGACGGGGAGCGCGGGCCTCGCCGGCGAGATCGGGCACATGACGGTCAACCCTGACGGGGTGGCCTGTCGCTGCGGCGCCCGCGGGTGCTGGGAGACCGAGGTCGGCCGTGACGTGATCCTGCGTCGTGCCGGCGCGCCGGCGAACGCGGGGACCCGCGGGGTCGAGGCGGTCATCGACCAGGCGGCCGCCGGTTCGCCGGAGGCGCTCGCCGCCCTCAGCGACGTCGGTCGGTGGCTCGGCATCGGTCTGGGGACCCTCGTCAACGTCCTGAACCCGCGGTTGATCGTGCTCGGTGGCGTGCATGCCCGCATGTACCCGGTCATCCGCGAGGTCGTCGACGCGGAGGTCGGCCGGCGCAGCCTCGCGGCACCGCGCGCCGAGGTCCGCATCGTGCCGGCCGTGCTCGGCCTGGATGCGCCGCTCATCGGTGCGTCCGAATCCGCGTTCGAGTCCCTGCTTGCCGACCCTGCGGCCTGGCTGGCGACGACGTCGAATGTCCAGCGCTCGAAGAGCGCGTGATGTCGGGTTTCGACGCGGGGACCCGATCAAGTTGCGAGCGACAAGCGGGGCACGCGCTCGTGCCATATGAAAGGGGTTGCCTAACGATGTAGCCTACGGGCCGGAACCTGCGCGTTCCGGAGGAGCCTCATCAGGCAAGGATTTCGAGGAGGAGATACGCGCATGCAACTTCGTAGGGTCGCAACCCTCGTGGGGGCGACGGCCATCATCCTGGCCGCCTGCTCATCCAGTGGGTCATCCAGCGCACCGGCCAGCGGGGCCGCCGCCAGTGGGGCCGCCGCCAGCGGGACCGCCGGCAAGGGCTGCACGGTCGGTGTGTCGTGGAACAACTTCCAGCAGCCGCGCTGGGCGGCGCACGACAAGCCGAACATCCAGAAGACCGTCGAAGGCCAGGGCGGCACCTACATCGATGCTGATGCCAACCTCAGCAACGAGCAGCAGGCCACCGACATCGACACCATGATCTCGAAGGGCGCCAAGGTCCTGATCGTGCTTGCGCAGGACACCAAGGCGGTCCTGCCCGAGATCAAGAAGGCCAAGGACGCGGGCATCCCGGTCATCGCCTATGACCGGCTCATCGAAGACCCGAGCGCCCTCTACATCACCTTCGACAACGTCGGCGTCGGCAAGGCCGAGGCGGACGCCGTCATCAAGAAGGTGCCGAAGGGCAACTACGTCCTGATCAAGGGCGATCCGGGCGATCCGAACGCCAAGACCTTCCTGCCGTCGGGCTGGGACCAGGCCGGGCTGAAGGACAAGGTCGCCTCCGGTGACATCAAGATCATCGGCCCGGCGGACGGTACCTACACCGACGCCTGGAAGACCGAGAAGGCCCAGAGCAACATGGAAGCGATCATCGACAAGGCCAAGGCCGACGGGACGAAGATCGACGCCATCCTTGCCGAGAACGACAGCACGGCGCTCGGCGTCGTCGGCGCGCTCACCGGCAAGAGCTACGGGTACCCGCCCCTCAGCGGTCAGGACGGCGACGTCGCCAACCTGAACAACGTGGCCCAGGGCAAGCAGTACGTCGACGTTTGGAAGAACGCCAACGAGCTGGGCAAGACCGCAGCCGCGGCCGCGCTCGCACTGTGCGCCGGCGGCACCATGGCCAGCCTGAAACTGCCGGACAACTTCATCGACCCGACGGTCGCTCCGGTCGCCGGCCTGGGTGCGCAGCCGTTCACGACGCCTGGCGGCAACACCGTCAGCTCGTTCATCCTCCAGCCCACCCCGCTCACCGCGGACAACCTCCAGCTGGCCGTCGACGGCGGCCAGATCACCAAGGCCGAGCTCTGCAAGGGTGTCGACGCCGCAACGGCGCCGGCCGCCTGCAAGTAGCGGTCACCGACCGCTCGACCTAGCCATCTCACCTGCGCCCCCGGGTCCCCCGGGGGCGCAGGTCGTTCATCAGCCAGGACCAGGAGAGCTGTCGTGACGAACGTGGCCGACGCGGCACCCGTATCGGGTCAAGCGCAACCGCCTGCCCGGACCACGCTCCGAGGCCTGCTCGCCCAGACGGAGATCGACCTTCGCCTGTTCGGGATGCTCGTCGCCCTCGCGGCGATCCTGCTGGTGTTCAACATCCTGAGCGGCGGCAAGCTGATCCAGCCGACCAACATGGTCACGATGGCGGTCCAGGCCGCGGGCATCGCGATCATCGCGACCGGCATGGTCCTCGTCATCGTCTCGCGCAACATCGACCTCTCGGTCGGGTCGCTCGTCGGGCTGATCGCGATGTCGTACGCCCTGCTCATGACCGACTGGTTCCCGCACATCTTCGGCATCGGACCGGACGTCCCCTTCCAGTGGGCGCTTGCCCTCGCGCTGGGGATCGGGATCGGGGCGGCCTTCGGCGCGGTCCAGGGCTTCATCATCGCCTACGTCGGCGTGCCGTCGTTCATCGTCACGCTCGGCGGCCTCCTGTCGATCAGGGGACTGGTCTGGTACCAGTCCCAAGGTGCCGCGGTGGTCGGCCTCGATCCCACCTTCCAGCTCATCGGCGGTGGCGCCGAGGGCTCGGTCGGCGAGACCATCACGTGGATCCTCGGCATCCTCGGCTGCGTGGCCATCATCGCGTTGCTGGTCAACGGTCGGCGTCAGCGCCGCCGCTACGGCTTCCCGGTCCGGCCCATGTGGGCGGAGGTCCTGCTCGCGGCCGTCGGCTGCGCCGCGGCGCTCGGGCTCGCCTGGTTCGCCAACAACAACTTCTGGCCGGAGGGTCTGGCGAACCGGATCGCCGCCGAACAGAACTGGGGCCCGGCGCCCGCCGGCGGCTGGCACATCCCGGCCGGCTTCCCGTTCCCGATCGTCCTGCTCATCGGCGTGACGCTCGTGATGAGCTTCGTGGCGAACCGGCGACGCTTCGGCCGATACGTGTACGCCTACGGCGGCAACCCGGACGCCGCCGAGCTCGCCGGCATCAACACCCGCTTCACCATCCTCAAGACGTACGTCCTGATGGGGATCCTGTGCGCGTTCGCCGCGGCCATCGCCGCGGCGCGCCTCAACGGGGCGACGCTCGACATCGGCGTGAGCTACGAGCTGTACGTCATCGCGGCCGCGGTCGTCGGCGGGACGTCGTTCGCGGGCGGCATCGGGACCATCCCGGGAGCCGTCCTCGGAGCGTTCGTCATGCAGTCCCTCGCGTACGGCCTGAGCTTCCTTGGCGTCAACTCGCCCGGCCAGAACGTGGTGGCCGGTGTGGTGCTGATCGTGGCGGTCGGCCTCGACACGGTGAACCGACGGCGCGGCTCATGACCGCCCAGCAGGAGGAGCGACCGATGACCGTCGCCGAGCGCACGCCGATCGTGGAGATGCGGGACATCAACGTCGCGTTCGGCGGCGTGCACGCCGTGCGCGAGGTCACCATCGACCTGTACGCCGGCGAGGTGATCGGCCTGGTCGGCGGCAACGGCGCCGGCAAATCGACCCTGATGCGCGTCCTGTCGGGCGCCCACCCGGCCGACTCGGGCGAGATCCGGGTCGAGGGCAAGCCCGTCTCGATCCGCAACCCGCGCGACGCCAAGGCGCTCAACATCGAGACCATCTACCAGACGCTCGCCCTGGCCGACAACATCGACGCGCCGGGCAACCTCTTCCTCGGTCGCGAGCGGACGACCCGCTTCGGCTCGCTCGACGACTCGAGCATGGAGGACGAGACGCGCAAGATCATGGCCCGCCTCAACCCCAACTTCAAGAACTTCGCCCAGCCGGTGAAGTCCCTGTCGGGCGGCCAGCGCCAGGCCGTGGCCATCGCCCGGGCGGTCTACTTCAACGCCCGCATCCTGATCATGGACGAGCCCACCGCGGCCCTCGGCCCGGCCGAGACCGCGCAGGTCCGCAACCTCGTCCGCCAGCTGAAGGACGAGGGCATCGGCATCTTCCTGATCAGCCACGACATCCACGACGTGTTCGACCTGTCCGACCGCATCAGCGTCATGTACCACGGGCGCATCGTGGACACCGTCGACAAGGCCAACGTCACGGCCGACGACGTGCTCGGCATGATCATCCTCGGGCGCAAGCCCGATGAGCTGACCGAGAAGGACAAGGAAGTCATCGAGCTCCGCGGCTGACGCCGCGGTCGCCCCGCCGGCGGCCACCCCGGATCGATCCGCCAGGATGCGGTGTCTGCGCGCCCCGCACGTCCGTTCGCATGCACGATTGCAATCGTATGACCGCATCGCGGGTGCTACCCTTGCACGATGGGACCGGACGACGCCACGCTCGATCGCTCGGGTGTGCCTGAAGTCCCCGATCCGACCGTCGATGAGGTCGCGCCGGCCCAGCCGGTCCGGGCCCGCGGGTTCGTCCCGACGATGCGCGACATCGCCGTGGCCGCGGGGGTCTCGCAGAGCACGGTGTCGCGGGTCCTGAACGACGTCTCGACCAGCGTCCCGATCACCGAGGCGACCCGCGAGCGGGTCCTCCTCGCGGCGCGCACCCTCGGCTACCGACCGAACCCTCTCGCCCGCGGCCTGCGCGGCGCCCCGACCATGCTGCTGGGCGCCGTGGTCCGCGACTTCGGCGACCCCTTCTTCGCCGGCGCCATCGAGGCGCTGGCGGTCGAGTCCGCGCGACGCGGCTACAACGTGGTGCTGGGCCACGGGCGGCTCGACGAGGCATGGTCGCTGCCGGCGGTCCTCGAGACGCGCCACTGCGACGCGATCGTCCTGCTCGGCGACATGCAGGACCAGCCTCGCCTGCTCGAGGACCTCGGCCACTCGATCGTCCCCGTCGTGGCGCTGTGGCAGGGCTCGAGCCCGCTCCTGTTCCCGACCGTGGACGTCGACAACGAGGCCGGCATCCGCGTCGGCCTGGAGCACCTGGTCGCGCTCGGCCACGAGCGGATCGCGATGGTGAGCGCCCAGCTTCCGGGCGACAATCCGCAACGCCGCGACGCGTTCATCCGCTTCATGGTCGAGCGCTTCGGCAGCGTCCGCCCGGACTACATCCAGGACGTCCCGAACACCATGGCCGGCGGCGAGGCGGCCCTCGACGCGCTCCTCGAGCTGGACGTCCCGCCCACCGCGCTCGTCACCTCGACCGATCTCGTGGCCATCGGCGTGTTGCATGCCGCGTACAGCCGCGGACGGATCGTCCCGCGCGAGCTATCGGTGGTCGGGTTCGACGACATCCCCATCGCTGCCCACACGGCGCCGGCCCTGACCACCTTGCGCATGCCGATCACCGAGATGGTCCGCGAGGGCGTCCGCCTGGCCGTGGGGTTCGCGCACGACCCGACCGGGCCGCGCGAGCCGCGCGTCCAGTCGTTCGACCCGACGCTCGTCGTCCGCGAGTCGACAGCGCCGCCCGCGATCCTCGTCCCGACGACCTCGACGACGGACCGGGCTACGTCGGGCTGACGCCGCAGGGTCAGCCGCCGGCGTCAGCCGGCGATGCCACGGGGATCCAGATCCGCATCGCCTCGACCGGGCGGTGGGCCCACGAGAAGTAGGGGATCGCCCCGATCTCGAGCTCGGCGCCGGTCGCCGCGGCCGTGGCCGCCACGGTCAGCCCCACGGGCTTGCCCGGGAGATCGTCGCGGATCGTCTCGGCCGGCCGGACGTCGCCATCGACGCGGACGTCTTCCAGCTCGACGCCCGCCGGGACGTCGGCTGTCTCCACGCAGTAGACCAGCGGCCCGCGCTCGAGCGCGACGCACCCGCGGACGGCGTCGACGCGCGGATGCGGGCGGGTCACCCGGGGCGGCATCTGGAGGGACAGCACGACCCGGTCGCCGGCGGTCCACGGCCGAGTCCGCTCCACGGTGCGTGCGCCCGCCGGCACCGCCTCGCCTCCGGACCCGCCGATCTCGATGCTCGCGGAGCGGCACCAGCCCGGGACCCGCAGCGACAGTGTCCACGGCGCGCTCGGCGTCTCGAGGACCGTGACGGCCACCTCGCCGCTCCACGGATAGTCGGTCTCGACCCGCAGACGGACCGGCCCGTCCGCCACGTCGGCGGACAGCTCCGCGTCGGCGTATTGGTGGAGGCGGATGCCGCTGCCGTCCGTGGTCGCGAGGTACTGCTCCCACGAGGCGAGCAGGCGCATGACGTTCGGCGGGCAGCAGGCGCAGGCGAACCAGGGCTGGCGCTCGCCCGACCCCGCTTCGGTCGCGGCACGGTTCGTGCGCCGCTGGAGGGTGTTGACGTAGAAGAACCCCGTCCCCTCCTGCGACACGCCCGGGAGGACGCCGTTGTAGACCGTCCGCTCGATGAGATCCGCGCAGGCCGGGTCGCCGGTCGCCAGCAGCAGGCGCCAGGCGAGCATCACGCTCGCGATCGCCGCACAGGTCTCCGCGTACGCCAGGTCCGGCGGCAGCTCGTACGGGTCGCCGAACGCCTCGTCGTCGTGGCGGCTGCCGAGCCCGCCGGTCAGGTAGGTTCGCGTCTCGATCATGTCGTGCCAGCGCGTCAGGACCGAATCCAGCAGGCCGTGGTCGCCGAGCTCCACGGCGAGGTCGACCACGCCGCAGTCGAGGTACATCTGGCGGACCGCGTGGCCGGCGACCTCGGTGGCGTCGCGGGTCGGGAGGTGGTCCTGCCAGTAGGCTGGCCCGAACCGCCCGGGTCCGAGGAGGCCGTGGCCGCGCAGGTCGACCATCCGCCGCGCGAGCTCGAGGTGGCGGCGGTCGCCGGTGGTCCGGTACAGCTCCACGAGGGCCATCTCGACCTCGGGGTGGCCGTCGATCCCGTCGCGGCCGTTCGGCCCCAGCTGGGCCTCCACGGAGGCCACGGCCCGAAGCGCGACCTCGAGCAGGCGGTCGTCGCCGATCGAGCGGTGCCACGCGATGGCGGCCTGCACCAGGTGACCGAAGCAGTACAGCTCGTGGCCCCACTGCAGGTCGCGATATGGCTCCCCGCCGCCGACGACCTGCACGTACGTGTTCAGGTAGCCGTCCGGGCGCTGCGCCGCCTCGACGAGCCCGATGACCTCGTCGGCTGCGGCGGCGATCTCGGGGTCCGGCCCGTGGCCCAGCTCCCAGCCGACCGCCTCGAGCCACTTGTAGACGTCGGTGTCGAGGAACGGGAAGATCAGGCCCATCGGCGCGCCGAGCGCCTGGTACGTGCCCTTGGCACCGGCCGCCAGCCGGAAGTTCGTGAGGTTCCCGGCACGCCCGAGCTGGGCGTAGCCGTGCGCCAGCGAGCGCTCGCGGTTCGTGCGGATCCGGTCGGCCCACAGGCCACCGAGGATCGCGACGTCCCGGGCGGGCAGCGGCCGCGCCACGGCGATCGCCCCGTCGGTGGGCAGGACTGCGCTCGTCGCGGTCCGCTCCGCTCGATCGGTCGTGACGGTCATCGGAAGGGTGCCTGGGCAAGCGGGGCTGTCACCGGTAGTCGGCCTTTCCGTCGGGCGCGTCGCAGCGGCGCGCGGGGACTCGGTCGTTGGGGGCGGGCGGGGCTCACTTGACTGCTCCGGTCAGGAGGCCCGAGACGTAGTAGCGCTGGAGCAGCAGGTAGACCGCGATGCACGGGATCATGGCGATCGTGATGCCGGCCTGGAGCATCCCCCAGTCGGTGCCGCCGAGGCTGGTCTCAGAGCGGGCGGCGGCCAGGATCAGCGGCAGCGTGAACGTCGACGCCCGGCTCAGCAGGACGAGCGCCCCCAGGAACTCGTTCCACGACGTGACGAACGCGAAGAGCGCCACGGTCACGATGGCCGGCACCACGGCCGGGATGAAGATCGCGCGGAGGATCTGCCACGAGTTGCCGCCGTCGGTGAGCGCGGCTTCCTCGAGCTCGCGAGGGACCGCCTCGAAACTGTTGCGCATGATGTAGAGGCTGAAGGGCAGCTGGATCGCCGTGTGGAGGATGGCCAGGCCCACGAGCGTGTTCGTCAGCTTGACCGGCAGGGAGGCGAACATCAGGAAGATCGGCGTCAGGAGGGCCTGGTACGGGATGATCAGGGCAAGCAGCAGGAAGACGAAGATGCCCTCCTTGGCCGGGATCGGGAACCGCGCCAGCGCGTAGCCCGCCGGGATCGTCAGGAGCAGCGTGAACGCGATCGTCATGACCGCCGTCGCCAGGCTGTTCCCGAAGTACGTCGGCAGCCCGGCCTGGTAGGACCACAGTCGTGCGTAGTTGTCGAGGCTCAGCTCGTGCGGGAAGTAGGTCGGCGGCACCGCGGCCACCTCCGCCCTCGTCTTGACCGAGGTCAGCACGGAGGAGACGATCGGCACGAGCATGAACGCGGAGATGGCCACGCAGACCGCGCTCGTGAGATAGCGGTTCCGACCGGCCCACACGCGCGACCAGGCGCGGGCGAGCGGTCGGCCGACGGTGACCGCCGTCACGTGTCGCTCCGTCGAGTCAGCACCATCTGGACGACGGTGAAGACGAGGATGATCGCGGCCAGGATCAGGGACAGCGCGGCGCCGTACCCGAGATGTAGGAACGGGAACGAATTCTTGTAGATGAAGAAGACCGCCGTCGCCGTCTGGTTGAACGGCTGACCGGCCGTCATGATGTAGAACTGGTCGAACGCGAGCAGCGACCCGATCACGCTGATGAGGGTGACCAGCAGGATCGTTCGGCGAGTCAGCGGGATGGTCACGCGACGCGTGCGCTGCCAGAAGGACGCGCCGTCCACCATCGTCGCCTCATTGATCTCACTCGGGATGGCCTGGATCGCGGCGACGAAGAGGATCATGCCGAAGCCCAGGACCTTCCAGACGACCGATGCGATGATCGACCAGGTCGACAGGTCCGCATCGACGCCGAGGAACAGGATGGGCTTGTCGATGAGGCCCAGGTCGGACAGCACCTTGTTGATCAGGCCGAACGTCGGGTCGAACAGCCAGACCCACGCCAGGCTGGAGACGCCGAGGCCGATGACGACGGGGATGAAGATGATCGTCCGCGTCGTGCGGCGCAGGCCGGAGTTAGGGGCCACGAGCAGGGCGAGCAGATAGCCGCCGACCATCAGGATCGGCGTGATGATGATCGTGTACCGGATCGTATAGCCGAGCGAAGTCCAGAACTGCTTGTCATTGAAGGCCGCCTGGAAGTTCGCGAGCCCGACGGGCTTCGGCGGCGTGATGAGCGACCAGTTGGTGAACGACATCGCCACCATCTGGGTCAGTGGGTACGCCGTGAAGACCAGCACGAAGACGATGGCCGGGGTCAGATAGAGCAGCCCGATCACTCTTCGACGTCTGATGGCGGTCATTCGATCTCCGCGCGAGCTGACCCGATCGGCTGGCTGACCGACGCGCCGATCGTACGAGGATGATCGAGCGGGATGGTCGGCCTGGCGATGCGGCTGGAATCGGGCCGCGGCGCTCCGGGACGAAGCGCCGCGGCTATCCCTACGGGGTTGGAGGACCCTTCAGAGGCTTACTTGCAGGAGATGGCTTTCATCGCCGTCTTGGCGTCGGCGATGACCGTGTCGATGGGGTCGGTCGTGTAATAGGCCCGCTGGAGCTGCTGCAGCCAGGGACCGGCCGGATCGTTGATCTGCTCGAAGAAGGTCAGCGAATACGGCGTCTTGCCGACCGCCAGCGCCTTGGCCACGTCCGCGATGAGCGGCTCGGCCTTGTAGTACTGGTTGTCGAGGAGCTTCGGATCGGTGCGGGTGGTCAGGTTGAGCGCCTTCGCGTAGAGCTCGACCTGCTGGGTGTCGTTCAGCAGGTAGTGCATGAACGCGAGCGAGTCGTCGACGCGCTTGCTGCCCTTCGGGATGACGACCAGGTCGCCACCGATGAACGACGCGTACTTGCCGGCCTCCATGCCCGGGAGCAGGCTGATCCCGAACTCGAACGGGTGGTCCTTCATCTGGTCGCGCGCGAGCACGATGTTGAAGTTCCCCGTCCCCATCATCCCGAGCTTGCCCGACCCGAACTGCTCCGCGAACGTGGCACCGGTCTCAGCCCGCGCACCATCCGGGACGTTCTTGGCCGCGACCATGTCGCGTGCCCACTGGTCGACCTGCTTGACACCATCGCCGACGAGCGGCTCGTCACCGCATTTGCCGGCTTCGATCGTGGCGCCGGACGCCCACATCAAGGGGCCGACGGTGAAGATGTTGCAGCCGGCGCAGTTGCCCGGCAGGTAGTAGCCCTTGGTGTCGCCACCCAGCGCCGTGATCTTGTCGGCGTACGAGCGGATCTCAGCGAGGCTGGTGGGCGGCTTGTTCGGATCGAGCCCGGCCTTCTTGAAGAGGTCCTTGTTGTAGAACAGCGCCGAGACGTCTGCGTACAGCGGGACGCCGAACAGGCGGTCGTTGAAGGTCGCGACCGTCTTGTGACCCGGGCTCACATCGGCAAGCTCCGGCCAGTCCTTGGTCTGGTCCGTGATATCGACGAGCTGGTTGGCGTTCTCGAACTGCGGGGCATAGATGAGGTCCATGCCCATCAGGTCCGGCACGTCGCCCGAGGCGATCCCCTGGGCGATCTTGGCCACCATGTCCGTGTGGACGATGTAGCTCAGGTTGATCGGCTTCGTCGGGTTGGCGGCATTCCAGGCGCAGACCAGGATGTCGACCATGCCCTTGTTGCCGCCCGAGCGCTCCCACATCTGCATGGCGTTCGGATCGGTGTTCTGGGCGCAAGCGGCCGCGGGCTCCGGTGTGGCTGCGGCGGCCGGGGCCGACGCGGACGCGGATGCCTCAGGGCTTGCCGCCGCGGGACTGCTCGCCGCCGGCGCCGCGGACGACGGTGCCGCGGCGCTCGGGGCAGAGGTCGCCGACCCTGAGCTGCACGCGCCGACCACGAGGATCGCCACGAACGCGAGGGTGGGCAACCTGAGATGGCTCCTCATCCCATGCTCCTCCAAATATCGAACCCACCCGGGCCGTCCGGTCGTCGGATGCCACCGGTCCGCAACCCCGAGCGAACGAGACTGTACCACGCACGCAAACGAGTGCATACATTCGATTTCACGATTGTCGTAGGCTATCGACACCACCGCTCAGGTCGCATGGAGGCGATGTGTCGGACGGACTCGCGCTGGGGGTGAACCTGTGGAGCCAGGCCAGTGACTGGCCGGCATTCCTGCGCGCAGCGCAGCGTGCCGACGAGCTCGGCTTCGACCACTTCTGGACCTGGGATCACCTGCTGGCGATCTTCGGCGAGCCGGACCAGCCGATCTTCGAGGGCTACGCCGCGCTGGCCGCCGTCGCGGCCACGACGTCGCGGATCCGGCTGGGCCTCTTCGTCGGCGCCAACACCTTCCGCTCGCCCGGGCTGGCGGTCAAGGCGATCACCACGATCGACCACATCAGCGGCGGCCGCGCCGTCCTGGGCATCGGTGGCGCGTGGTTCGAGGCGGAGCATCGCGCCTTCGGCCTCGACTTCGGAGCCGGGTTCGGCCAGCGCCTCGACTGGCTGGCCGAGGCCGTCCCGGCGATGCGCGCGCTCCTCGACGGCGAGGTGGTCACCAGCGCGCCCGGGGGGCGCTACGCCTTCGACGGCCTGCGGATCGACCCGCTGCCCCTGCAGGCCCGCCTCCCGATCATGATCGGCGGGACCGGGGAGCGGAAGACGCTGCGCATCGTCGCCGAGCACGCCGACATCTGGAACGCCTTCGGGACGCCCGAGGTCCTCGTCCACAAGGACGCCGTGCTGCGAGCCCACTGCGCCGACGTCGGCCGGGACCCGGCGGCCATCGAGCGGACCGTCGGCTGCAAGATCACGATCCGGTCCACCGAGGCGGAGGCGGAGCGCGTCCGGCGGGCGATGCTCGCGCACAACCGGACGTCGCTCGCGGCGGTGGAGGGCGACGAGACCTTCTGGACCGGCACGCCCGAGCAGATCGCCGAGACGATGGTCGCCTACCGGCGGATCGGCTTCCACACGTTCATCGTCGAGCTCGGCGCCCCGTACGACGACGAGACGATGGAGGTGCTCGTGCGCGTGGTGAAGCCGATGGTCGAGAGCGTGCCACTCCCGGGCTAGTCCCTCCCGGGCGAGCGGCCGAGGCGGCGCCCCGCGGGCCGTGACCTACCCGCGGCCGTCCCGGCCGACGGACCAGATGCGCTGGTTCACGAGGCTCTCGAGGCGCTCCTGGGCGCCCGTCACGGGCGCCGGGTCGATCTCGCCGGACGCGACGCGGGCCTCGAGGTCCGCGAGGGCCAGCGAGCCGTCCAGGATCGCGGCGCCGAGCGCCCCGTCCCAGCCGGCATAGCGGCGGTCGCGCAGACTGGCGAGCTCGCCGTCCTCGACCAGCGCGGCCGCGGCGAGGAGCGCCTGCGCGAGCGTATCGAGCGCGCCGATGTGGGCGTGGAAGAGGTCCGTGCGATCGGTGCTCTGCCGGCGGAGCTTGGCGTCGAAGTTGAAGCCGCCGGGCGCGATGCCGCCGCTGCGCAGGATCTCGTACATCGGCATCGTCAGGTCCTCGACCGAGTTGGGGAACTGGTCGGTGTCCCAGCCGTTCTGCGGGTCGCCGCGGTTCGCGTCGATGCTGCCAAGGAACCCGTTCGCGGTCGCGAACGCGACCTCGTGGTGGAACGAGTGGCCGGCGAGCGTCGCGTGGTTGGCCTCGACGTTGACCGCGTATTCGCCCTCGAGCCCGTTGCGGACGAGGAAGCCGTACACGGTCGCCGAGTCGTAGTCGTACTGGTGCTTGGTGGGTTCCATCGGCTTCGGCTCGATGAGCAGCTGGCCGGTGAACCCGATCCTGTGCTTGTGCTCCACGACGAGGTGGAGGAAGCGGGCCAGCTGCGCGCCCTCGCGCTTGAGGTCCGTGTTGAGCAGGGTGTCGTAGCCCTCGCGGCCGCCCCACAGGACGTAGTTCTCGCCGCCGAGCCGCAGCGTCACCTCGAGCATGTGCTTGACCTGCGCGGCCGCGTACGCGAACACCTCGGGATCGGGGTTGGTGGCGGCCCCGCCCTGGAAGCGCGGGTGCGTGAACAGGTTCGCGGTGCCCCACAGCAGGCGGACACCGGTCCGCTCCTGGTAGCCCAGCGCGTCGTCGGCGATCGCGTCGAGGTTCGACTTGAACTCGGCGAAGGACGCGCCCTCTGGGGCGACGTCGCGGTCGTGGAAGCAGTAGTACGGGATGCCGAGCTTCGTAAAGAACTCGAAGGCGACCCCGAGCCGTTCGCGGGCGGCCGCCATCGGGTCGTCGGTCGGGGCCAGCCACGGCCGGTCGAGGGTGCCCATCCCGAACATATCCACGCCCGGCCACGAGAAGGAGTGCCAGAAGCAGACACCCGGGCGGAGGTGGTCGACCATGCGGGTGCCGAGGACCAGGCGGTCCGGCTGGTAGACCTTGAATGAGAGCGGGTCCGATGATCCCAGCCCGCCGAACGGGATCGGGCCCGTCACCTCGGTGAAGAACTCCTGACCCACGCTCGGACCCTCCATATGCTCGAAAGTTTCGGCTCGCTGCCCTGCTTCGAGTGTACGGGCTTGCACCACCGCCGGCCGACCTGCTACCTTGACATCCGGACGTCCGTACGTCCTGATGACTCGCCCCATCCTTCCACCGGAGTCGCGATGCCACGGATCGTCCTCGTCGGTGCCGGCAGCGTCGAGTTCACGCGGAACCTCCTGGGCGACATGCTCTCGTCGCCCGCGCTGCGGTCCTCACACGTCGCCCTGCACGACATCGACCCGGAGCGCCTCGCCACCGCTGAGCGGATGGCCCGCTGGACCGCCGACGCCCTCGGCGCCGACCCGACGATCTCGGCCCACCTCGACCGGCGCGAGGCGCTCGTCGGCGCCGACTTCGTGGTCAACACCATCCAGGTCGGCGGCGCCCGGGCGACCGAGATCGACTTCGCGGTGCCGGCGGACTTCGGGCTCCACTACACGATCAACGACACGATCGGCGTCGGCGGGGTCTTCCGCGGCCTGCGCACGATCCCGGTCGTGCTCGGCATCGCGCGTGACATGGAGGCGGTCTGCCCCGACGCGTGGCTCCTGAACTACACGAACCCGCTCGCGATCCTCGTCCGGGCCGTCTCGGAGGCGACCTCGATCCGGGTCGCCGGGCTCTGCCACTCGGTCTTCTGGACGGTGGACCGGCTCGCGGGATACCTCGGCCTGCCGCACGAGGCCGTGGAAGCCGAGACGGCGGGGCTGAACCATCACGCCTTCGTCCTTCGGATGGTCGCCGACGGCGTCGACCTCCTCCCGGCGCTGCGCACGTTCATCGATGCGGGCAAGGCTCCGGAAGACGACCTCGTCCGCGCCGAACTGTTCCGCCGGCTGGGCGCCTACCCGACCGAGTCCTCCGAGCACCACGCGGAGTACAACCCGTGGTACATCGGGAAGCGCGACGCGCAGGGCGATGCGGTCGAGCGGTTCCACGTGCCGATCGGGGAGTACCTCGAGCGCGTGTCGCACAACCTCGAGGAGTACGCCGAGACCCGACGGATGCTCGACGCCGGGGAGCCGTTCGAGATCGAGCGCAGCGGCGAGTACGCCGCGACCATCGCCGAGTCGATGACGACCGGGGTGCCGGCTCGGATCGTGGTCAACGCGATGAACCACGGCGCGCTGATCCCCAACCTCGACGCCGACGCCTGCGTCGAGGTCCCCGGCATGGTCGACGCGCTCGGCGTCCACCCGATCGCGATGGGCCCGCTGCCGCTGCATCTCGCGGCGTACGTCCGCGGGGCCGTCGACATGCAGGGCCTGACCGTCCGGGCGGCCCTCGACCATGACCGCGCGGCCATCGGCCACGCGGTGATGACCGACCCGATCGTCCAGAGCCACCTGACGCTGGATGACGCGTGGCGCTTGACCGACGCGATGATCGAGGCCGAAGCCGAGTGGCTCCCGGCCTGGCTGGGCGGCACCGCCGCCGACCGAGGAGGAGGCACACGACCATGACCGATCGACGGCACCGCTCGACGCGGACGGACGGCACCGCTGCTCACGCTGCTCGCCGTCCTCGCCCTGGTCGCCGCGGCCTGCGGCGGGACGACGGCATCCACGGCGCCCTCGAGCGCGGCGCCCTCGACCGCCGCGGCCTCGGCGCCGGCATCGGCACCGGCATCGACGCCGGCGTCCGCCGCCCCGAGCGACGCCGGCTACACGGGCCCGGAGGCGACCATCAGCTACTCGATCTGGGGCGACCCGCAGGAGATCAAGAACCAGCAGGCGATCGTCGACGCGTTCCATGCCGCCACCCCGAAGATCACGGTCAAGGTGACCGTGTCCGACTGGGAGCCGTACTGGGACAAGCTCCAGACCTCGATCGCCGGCGGGGACGCGCCGGACGTGTTCGCCATGGACGGGCCGCTCTTCCCCGACTACCAGAGCCGCGACGTCCTGCTCGACCTCAAGCCCTTCATCGACCGTGACGGGTACGACCTGACCCAGCTCGCCGATCAGGCCGTGGCCGACTTCACGACGCCGACCGGCCAGTTCGGGCTGCCGCGCGACCTCAACGTGGTCGCGCTCTACTACAACAAGAAGATGTTCGACGCCGCCGGCATCGCCTACCCGGACGAGTCATGGGACTGGGCGAAGCTGGTCGACGTCGGCAAGCAGCTCACGCTCCGGGACGCCGCCGGCAAGGCCAGCCAGTGGGGCTTCTACACCGAGTCGACCGACATGGAGAACTACTGGTCGTCGCTCGTCTGGCAGAACGGCGGGGACATCATCTCCGCCGACCGCAAGACCAACCTGATCGGCAGCGACGAAGCGGCCGGCGGCATCCAGTTCCTCCAGGACCTGATCTGGAAGGACAAGATCATGCCGGACCCGGCGGCGTGGCCGGCCGACAGCGGCGACGCCTTCGAGCAGGGCAAGGCGGCCATGGAGGCCAACGGCTCGTGGCTCGTGGCGACCCACCAGGCCGCCGGGATCGACTTCGGGATCGCCCCGCTGCCCAAGGGGTCGGCCGGCCAGGCCACCTCGATCAACCCGACCGGCGCGGTCGTCTACAAGGGCACCAAGAACCCGGATGCGGCGTGGGAGTTCGTGAAGTACCTCGCGAGCCCGGCGGCACAGACCAAGATCATGGAGCTGCGAGCCTCGCTGCCGGCCAACAAGGCGGTCCTGACCGGGCCGTTCGCCACGTCCTTCGACGGCGCCCACGTCCTCGCCGACGCGATCGCCTACGCCCATCTGAAGCCCTCGTTCAAGGGCTTCAACGACTGGACCACCGCGCTCCAGACGGAGCTCGACGCCAACGTCTTCAACGAGCCGAACAAGACGGCCAAGCAGGCCGTGACCGACGTGCTCCCGCAGCTCGACGAGATCCTCGCCAAGCCAGTGACGTCCCGACGGATCGGCGGGGCACGCCCGTGATCAGGATCCACGCTCCCGCGACCCGCAAGGGTCGCGGGCCGCTGGCGGGCGAGGGGCGCTGGGCGCTGGCGTTCCTCGCGCCGACCCTGATCGGCCTGGCCCTCCTGTCGGCCGGGCCCATCCTGGGCACGCTGGCCATCAGCCTCACGAAGTGGGACCTGCTGACGCCGCCGACGTTCGTCGGCCTCGACAACTTCGGCGCGCTGATCTCCGACGACCGCTTCCTCAAGGCGCTCCGGAACACGTTCTTCTACACCGTCGTGTCGGTGCCGCTGGGGCTGGCCGTCGCGCTCGGCCTGGCCCTGGCCCTGAACCAGGCGGTCCGCGGCATCGCCCTCGTGCGAACCGCCTACTTCCTGCCGGTCGTGACCTCGACCATCGCGATCGCCCTGGTCTGGCAGTGGATCTACAACGCGGATTCGGGGCTGCTCAACCAGGTGCTCGGGGTCGTCGGGATCGCGCCGCAGAAGTGGCTGACCAACCCGACCCTCGCCATGCCCTCGATCATCGCGATGTCGATCTGGCAGGGGCTGGGCGTCAACGTGATCATCTTCCTGGCCGCCCTGCAGGGGATCCCGTCCGAGCTGCTCGACGCCGCGAGCGTCGATGGCGCCGGCCGCTGGGCGCGGTTCCGGCACGTGACCTTGCCGCTGCTGACCCCGGCGATCTTCTTCACCGGCGTGCTGGCCATGATCGCCGGCTTCCAGGTGTTCGACCAGATCTTCGTCCTGATCAAACCCCGCCCGACGGACGCCACGATCACGGTCGTCTACTTCATCTACGAGAACGGCTTCAAGTTCTTCAAGATGGGCTACGCGAGCGCCGCGTCGTGGGTCCTGTTCGCGATCGTGGCCCTGTTCACGGCCATCTACTTCTGGTCGCAGGGCCGCTGGGTGCACTACCAGTGAGCGCCGACGTCGGCACCATCCGCGCGAGCGCACCGCCGCGACGCCCGCGGCGACGGCTCCGCACGACCCGGCGGGCGGTCCTGATCGGGCTGCTCGTGGCCGGCGGCATCCTGATGATGGTGCCGTTCCTGTGGATGATCACGACGTCGCTCAAGACCAGGTCCGAGGTGTTCGCCAGCCCGCCGACGCTCTTCCCGCTCGTGCCCCAGTGGCACAACTACCCGGACATGTGGAACGCGCTGCCGTTCGCCACGTTCTTCTTCAACTCGTTCAAGATCGCGGCGCTGAGCACGATCGGCCAGCTCATCAGCTGCTCGATGGCCGCGTTCGCCTTCTCCGCCCTCCGCTTCCGCTTCCGTGAGCCGCTGTTCGCGCTGCTGCTCGTCACCCTGATCATCCCGTTCCAGGTGGTGCTGGTCCCCAACTTCATCCTGTACCGCCTGCTGCCGCACCCGTCGTCCGCGAGCGGCAACTGGATCGGGACCCAGGAGCCGCTGTGGGTCGGCGCGTTCCTCGGCGGCGCATTCGGGACGTTCCTGCTCCGCCAGTTCTTCCTGGCCATCCCGAAGGAGCTCGGCGACGCGGCCCGCGTGGACGGCGCGAACCCATGGCACATCTACCGCCACATCTACGTGCCGCTGGCGAAGCCGGCGCTCGCGACGCTGGCGATCTTCACGTTCATGTGGTCGTGGAACGACCTGATCGACCCGATCATCTACCTGCGCGACATCGACACCCTCACCGTGACGGCGGGGCTGTCGCTGTTCCAGGGGCAGTACGTCGGGCGCTGGCCGCTGCTGATGGCCGGCGCGCTCGTCAGCGTGATCCCGATGATCGTGCTCTTCGTCATCGCCCAGCGGCAGTTCGTCCGAGGGATCACCATGACCGGGATCAAGGGCTGAGCCATGGCCAGCGTGGACGGCCTCCCGCTCTATCGCCGCATCGAGTCGGACCTGCGCGACCGGATCCGGGCCGGCGAGCTGGCGCCCGGGGCGCAGGTCGAGACCGAGCTCGAGCTGATGGAGCGCTACGGCGTCAGCCGGGCCACCGTGCGGCAGGCGCTCGGCGGCCTGATCGCCCTGGGGACGCTCGAGGTCCGGCGCGGTCTCGGCACCTACGTCAGCGCGCCGCGCTTCGAGCACACGATCGGCGGCTTCTACTCGTTCAGCCGCGAGATCGAGCGGCACGGGCTGCAGCCCGGGACGACCGTCCTCGAGCTGCGCACCGAGCCGGCGCCCGACGACGTGGCCGAGGCGCTGGACGTCGCACCGGGCACGCCGATGGTCTCGCTCCGACGGCTGCGGCTGGCCGGCCCCGACCCGCTCGTCGTCGAGACGAGCTACCTGCCGGCGCGGCGCTTCCCGGGCCTCGAGACGGTGGACTTCTCGACGGTCCGCCTGTACGACACGCTGATGCACCAGTACGGCTGCCGGCCGACCCGCGCACGCGAGACCTTCGAGCCGGTCCTGCTGACCGCCGACGAGGCGGCGCTCCTCGACCAGCGCCGCGGCGAGCCCGCCCTGCGGGTGGAGCGGACCGCCTTCGACCAGGACGACCTGCCGATCGAGTTCTGCCGCAGCACCGTGCGCGGCGACCGCTACCGTTACTCCGTGGAGCTCCGCGACCGATGACCGACCTTGAAGACCTGCTGACCTGGCGCGAGAGCTCGACCGCGGGCGCCGCCATCGAGGCGGCGATCGCCGCGGCGGACGGCGCCCCGGCGGCGGCCCGCGACCTCCTGGCCACGGCCGAGCGCATCGTCGTCACCGGGGCCGGCTCGTCCTACTACCTGGCCCTGGCCGCGGCGGCGACGGCCCGGGCGGCGATGCACCGGCCCGTCTTCGCGGCGCCGCTCTCGGAGCTGATCCTTCGTCCGGATGGGGTGCTCGTGGCCGTGGCGGGCGCGGGCTCGGCGGCCCGGCGGGAGCCCGTGGTGATCATCTCGCGCTCGGGGTCGACGTCGGAGGCGGTCGAGGTCGCGGAGCGCATGCGCGCGCGCCGGCCACCCGACCATCGCGGTCACCTGCCGGGGAGACAGCCCGCTGGCGCGGACGGCGGATGTCGCCCTGGTGTCGCCGGAGGGCGACGAGGCCGCGATCGTGATGACGCGGTCGTTCGCCAGCATGCTCGCGCTGCTGCTGCGGCTGGTCGCGTCGGTCGCCGGGCGATGACCGCCTGGCGACCGATCTCGACGAGGTCCCGCGACGCTGGTCGGAGGCGGCCGCGGCCGCGGCCGTCGGGCGCCGGCTGGGCGCCACGGACTGGGGCCGCGTCGTGATCCTGGGTGGCGGCCCGGCGTTCGGGATCGCCGCCGAGTGGGGGCTGAAGCTGACCGAGACGAGCCAGGTCCCGACCAGCGCGTATGAGCCGCTCGAGTTCCGCCATGGGCCGATCTCGGTCTGCGAGCCGGGGACCCTGGTCGTCGGCCTGGTCGGCGGGCCGGGAGCGGCCGACGAGGTCGCGGTCGTCCAGGAGGCCGCCCGGCTCGGGGCGACGACCTGGCTGCTGGTCCGCGACGCGGACGAAGCCGGGGCCACGACCGGCGAGGTGAGCCGCGTCGGCGGCGGGCTCCATCCCGCCGCCCGCCTGCCGCTGCTCGTGCACCCGGCGCACGCACTCGCCCTCAGCCTCGCGCTCACCCGCGGCTGCGACCCGGATGCCCCCCGCCATCTCGGACAGGTCGTCATCCTGGACCGGGAATGACCGCCGACGAGCTCCGACTCAGCGACTTCCGGCCACGCACGTCGCTCCGGGTCCCGGCCCACCGGGTCGACCATGCCGAGGTACCCGGTGGTCGACGCGCACAACCACCTCGGCACCGCCTTCGGCGGCGACTGGGCAGGCCGATCCGCGGCCGAGCTGGTCGCCACGCTCGATGCGTCCGGCGTGGAGGCCATCGTCGACCTCGACGGCGGCCAGGGCGAGGCGCTCTCGGGGGAGATCGCCCGGTGGGCGGCGGTCGCGCCGGATCGCGTGGTCGTCGTCGCGGGCCTCGACGTCGACGCCTGGGCCGCGGACCCGGCGTTCGGCGAGACGGAGGCGGCCCATCTTCGGGACTCGGTCGCGCGGGGTGCCCGCGGGCTCAAGGTCTGGAAGACGCTCGGCCTTCGGGCGCGCGACCCGGACGGGCGGCTGGTCGCGGTCGACGACCCGCGGCTCGATCCGCTCTGGACGACCGCCGCCGAGCTGGGCATCCCGGTCGTGATCCACATCGCGGACCCGGTCGCGTTCTTCGAGCCGCTCGACCCGACGAACGAGCGCTGGGAGGAGCTCCTCGCCCACCCGGACTGGCACGCCTGGCCGGTCCGGCCCGATGACGACCCCGACGCCCCGGGCGTGCCGGGCTTCGACGCCCTGCTGGCCGCCTTCGGGCGGCTCGTCGGGGCGCACCCGCGGACGACGTTCATCGGCGCCCATGTCGGCTGCGCCGCCGAGGACCTGGCGTTGGTGAGCCGGCTGCTCGAGGCGCACCCGAACCTGCACGTCGACATCGCCGCGCGGCTCGGCGAGCTCGGCCGCCAGCCGTACAGCGCCCGCGCGTTCTTCCTGCGCTTCGCGGATCGCATCCTGTTCGGGGCGGACATGGGGCCGGATCCCGACGACCTACGCGGTCCACTACCGGTTCCTCGAGACCTTCGACGAGTCCTTCGACTACGGGACCGACCCGGTCCCGGCGCAGGGCCGCTGGCAGATCCACGGCATCGGCCTGCCCGACGACGTCCTCCGCCGGGTGTACCGCGACAACGCCCGCCGGCTGTTCGCGATCGGACCGGCGTGACCGGGTCCGACGGCTTCGCCCTCGGGACGCGGCGCGGCATCGCGGCCTGCGCGTCCGAGCGCGGGACCTTCGCGGTGCTGGCCCTCGACCATCGCCAGAACCTGCGCAAGGAGCTGCGACCCGCGGACCCGGCCTCGGTCACCTACGACGAGATGGTCGAGTTCAAGCGGGCGGTCGTCCGGGCGCTCGCGCCGATCGCGACGGGGACGCTGCTCGACCCGGAGATCGGCGCGGCCCAGTGCATCGCGGACGGGTCCCTGCCGGCGTCGGCCGGCCTCCTCGTCGCGATCGAGGCGACCGGCTATCTCGGGCCGTCGACGGCCAGGGTCAGCCGCGTCCTCGAGGGCTGGAGCGTCGAGCAGGCGAAGCGGATCGGCGCATCCGCCGCGAAGCTGCTGGTCTACTACCACCCCGAGGCGTCGAACGCCGGCGACCAGGAGCGGTTCGTCGCCGACGTGTCCGACGCCTGTCGTGCCGCGGACCTGGCGCTCTTCGTGGAGCCGTTGTCGTTCTCGCTGGTCGATGGCGAGCCGCTGGTCGGCGAGGCGCGCCGGCGCGTCGTCGTCGAGACCGCGCGCCGGATGACCGCGATCGGCGGCGACATCCTGAAGGCCGAGTTCCCCTACGACCCGGCGGTCACGGACCGTGGCCGCTGGCGCGACGCCTGCGAGGAGCTCGACGCGGCCTCCGCGTCGCCATGGGTGCTGCTGTCCGGCGGCGTCGACGACGCGACGTTCGAGGCGCAGGTGGAGACCGCGTGCCGCGCCGGGGCGAGCGGCGTGCTGGTGGGCCGCTCGGTCTGGGCCGACGCCGCAACGCTGGCACCCGCCGATCGCGATGCGTTCCTGGCGACCACCGGGCGCCACCCGGCTCCGCCGGCTCGTGGAGCTGGCCGATGCCGCCGGCCGTCCGTGGCACGACCGCCCGAACCGGCTCACCGCGCTGCCGGACCCCGGCGACGGCTGGTACCGGGCGACCTGAGCGTGGCGACGGCACCGGCCGCGGTCGACATCCTGGTCGTCGGCGAGATCAACCCGGACATCGTGGTCGCCGATCCCGATCCGGTCCCGGTCTTCGGCGAGGTGGAGCGGCTGGTCGGGCTCGGTCCGGCTCACGGTCGGCAGCTCGTCGGCGATCTTCGCCTGCGGTGCCGCGCGGCTCGGGCTGCGCGTCGCGTTCGCTGGCGTCGTCGGCGACGACGCCCTCGGGCGGTTCATGCTCGACGAACTCGCGTCGCGCGGCATCGACACGATCGCGTGCGTCGTCGACCCGGCGCGCCCGACCGGCGCGACGGTGATCCTGACCAGCGGCTCGGACCGGGCGATGCTCACGGCGCTCGGGACGATCGGCGCGCTCGATGTCGACGCGGTCCCAGGCGAGTCCCTCGAGCGGGCGCGCCACCTCCACTCGGGGGCGTACTTCCTCCAGGGCCCGGGCCGGGAGCGGCTGCCGGCGCTGTTCGCCGCGGCCCGCGCGCGCGGCAGCACGACGTCCTTCGACACGAACTGGGACCCGTCGGGGCGCTGGGACGACGGTGTCCTCGACCTGCTCCGGGTCGGCCGACGTGTTCCTGCCGAACGTCGCGGAGGCGCGGCGGATCGCCGGCGTCGACGACGTCGAGGCGGCGGCGCTGGCGCTCGCGCGGACCGGCGCCGAGGGGCGGTCGGACGGTGGTCCGACGATCGCGGTGAAGCTGGGGGCCGATGGCGCGCTGGCCGCGAGGGCGGACGGTACCCTCGTCCGTGTCCCGGCGATGCAGATCGATCCCGTCGACACGACCGGCGCCGGCGACTCCTTCGATGCGGGGTTCCTGCGGGCCTGGCTCGATGGCGCGGCGTTGGGTGACTGCCTGGAGCTCGGCGTGGTCTGCGGCGGCCTCTCGACCCGCTCGGCCGGCGGGGTGGACGCGCAGCCGACCCTCGAGGAGGCACGGGCCGCGCTGGCGTCCCGGGGAACCTGATGGCCGAGACCCGCCGCCGGCTGCTGTTCGTCGCGGCGAACCCGTCGATCGATCGACTGTACGAAGTCGACGGGCTCGCGGTCGGCGGCATCCACCGGCCGGCCTCGATGACGACGGTCCCCGGCGGCAAGGGCCTCAACGCCGCCCGGGCGGCCGCGGCCCTCGGCGGCGACGTGACCGCGGTCGCGATCCTGGGCGGGCGGTCCGGCGACTGGATCGCGGACCGCCTCGCCGACCCTCGCGCTGGACGTGCGGGTGGTCCGGGTCGCCGGCGGAGACGCGGACCTGCGTCTCGATCCTGGACCGGTCCACCGGGGCGCTGACCGAGGTCTACGAGCCGGGCGCGACGATCGAGCCCGTCGACTGGGAGGCGTTCGAGGCGGCCATCGCGACCGGAGCTCGGGCATGGCGACGTGGCCGCCATCGCGCTGTCGGGCAGCCTGCCGCCGGGGGCGCCGTCCGACGGGTTCGGCCGGATCGCCCGGCTCGCTGCGGGCGCCCCGACCGCCATCGCGGTCCTCGTCGACACCTACGGGCCGGCGCTGTCGGCCGTCCTGGCCGAGCGGCCGGCGCTGGTCAAGGTCAACGCCGCCGAGGCCGGCGAGGCGACCGGCGTCGAGGTCACCGACGCCGCGCTCAGCGGCCCGGGCGGCGACGTCGCTCCGTGCCGCCGGGGCCGCGACGGTGGTCGTGACGCTCGGCGTCGACGGGGCGGTCGTCGTCGGCCCCGACGGCCGTTTCCGCCTCGTCCCGCCGTCGCTGGTCGGCCCGTACCCGGTCGGCAGCGGCGACGCGTTCCTCGGCGGGCTGGCCGTCGCGGTCGCGCGCGGCGAGCCGGCCGTCGACGCGGCTCGGCTCGGCTCCGCCGCGGGGATCGCCAACGCCCAGGTCCCGGGTGCCGGTCAGCTCGATGCGAGCCGGGTCCCGGCGATCGTCGCGGCGATCGCGGTCGAGCCGATCTGACCCGTCAGGGCGTGGGCGTGCCGATCCACTGCTGGACGTCGAGGAGCGGCTGCTGGCTGACGCGGAGGAAGCCCTCCTGGGGCCGGTCCAGGTCGATCACGATCGTCAGGACGGCGCCGAGCGCGATCACCATGATCACCGCGGTCACGACGCTGCGTCTCCCCGCGAGCCCGGCGCCGTAGCCGACCATGCCGAGCGACAGGGCCGACCCCCCGAGCAGCAGCAGCAGGATCGTCTCGGGGACGCGGCTGTAGACGCCCGCCACGACCCGTGACTCGTGGACGTTGACGACGTCCGTCACCGAATTCGCCCAGCGACGACATCAGGTCGGAGTAGTACCCGCTGCGCGCGACCTGCTCGACGATCGCCCACATCTCCCCGTGCAGGACGATGGACTGCTGGATGGCCGCCTGCGTCTGCGGCTGGTCGTTCGTCGCGATCCGCAGCGGCAGGTATTCCCGCAGCAGCTCGCGGAGCTCGTCGGCCTGCGGCTGCGGCATGTAGCCCGCCTCGAGATAGGCCTTGCCGATGGCGTTGGCCTCGGCGAGGACCATGCCGCGGCGGGCGTCGAAGCGGTCCGCCGCCATGCCCATCACGACGGCGAGCATGAACGCCATCAGGCCGAGGAGCGCCCCGATCAGGACGCCCGCCGGCCCTTCCTGCTCCCCGGGCATCCGGTCCTGCCACCAGCGACCGATCCGGAAGCCGACCTCGTAGATCACCAGCGTGATGACCGCGAAGAGCCCGATCACGACCAGGATCGGCAGGCTGTCCAGGGGCTGGAGTTGCATCGTCGCTCCGGTGGGCGTCCGGCCGTGCGGTCGGATGCGCGCATCGTAGGTCGCCGCCACGGTCCGCGCATGCTGCGAACCGGGGGTGACGCGCGACCTCGCAAGCCCTAGATTGACCGGATGAGCGTCGTCGACTTCTATCGGACCCAGATCCGCATCCTGTGGGAGTGGCGCGGCGGGCGCACGGCGCTGCTCAAGCGCCTCGTCATCACCCTCGCCGTCTCGACCGTGGCCCTGTACCTGACCGCGGGGCTCCTGCCCGGCATCCGCATCGGACGGCTGTTCGACGCGGCCGTCGCGGTCGCCCTGATGGCGCTCTTCAACGCCCTCATCCGTCCCGTCCTGCTGGCCTTCGTCGCGCCGCGCTCGCTCGTGCTGACCGGGATCATGGTCATCGTCCTCCAGGTCGTGACCTTCCTCGTGATCGCGCCGCTGGCGCATGGCGTCTACGTCGACGGCATCATCTCGGCGCTCATCGGCTCGTTCATCTACGCGGCCATCGACACCGCGCTCACCTCGATCCTCGGCGTGGACCGCGACGGGTCCTACTTCGGCCTCCTCATCTCGAGCCTGCTGGCCAAGCAGACCAAGGAGAAGTCCGATGCCCCCGGGCTTGTGGTCATCCAGATCGACGGGCTCGCCCACCCGATCCTGGCGTCGCGCATCCGGGCGGGCTCGGTCAACACGATGGGCGCCTGGATCCGCGCCGGCACGCACAAGCTGTCGCGCTGGGAGGCGATCCTGCCCTCGATGACCTCGGCCAGCCAGGCCGGGATCCTGCACGGCAACAACGACGGCATCCCCGCGTTCCGCTGGTACGAGCGTGACCGGGCCAAGCTGATGGTCTCGAGCAACCCGGCCGACGCCGCGGAGATCGTCCAGCGGCTGTCGAACGGCGAGGGGCTGCTCTCGAACAAGGGCGTGAGCATCTGCAACCTCATGACCGGCGATGCGACGCGCGCCTACGTCACGACCGGGGCACTCAAGGACCAGTCGCAAGGGCTCGGCGACAGCAAGGCGTTCCTGAGCTTCTTCTTCAGCCCGAGCGGCTACCTGCGCTCGTTCACGATGTTCCTGGCCGAGTTCGCCACGGAGCGCATCCAGGCGCGCCGGACCCGGCGGTCGGGCATCCAGCCGCAGATGCACCGCGGCTTCAAGTACGCCGGCATGCGCGCCGCGAGCAACGTCCTCCTGCGCGACATCAACGTCTCGCTGATCATCGAGGAGATGTACCGCGGCGCCAACGTCATCTACGCGGACTTCACGGACTACGACGAGCTGGCCCACCACTGCGGCCCGGAGCGCGTCGAGTCGTTCCAGGCCCTGGACGGGGTGGACGGCGTGATCGGCACGCTGGCCAAGGCCGCCGAGGACGCCCCGCGGCCCTACAAGTTCGTGATCCTCTCCGACCACGGCCAGAGCCTCGGGGCGACGTTCAAGCAGCGCTACGGACAGAGTCTCGGCGAGGTCGTTCGCGACCTCATGAGCGGCCGGGCCACGCTCGTCCAATCGAAGACCCAGGGCGAGGGGTCCACGTTCGTGAACTCGATGCTGTCCGAGATCACGCGGAGCACCGGGATCGGGCCGGCGGTGGCCCGCCGGGCGCTGTCCAACCAGACGACCGACGGCATGGTCGACCTCGATCACGAGGAGATCCCGCCGCCGGCCGACGAGTCCACGATCGCCGTGGTCGGCTCGGGGAACCTCGGCCTGGTCTGGTTTACCGGGCACGACCACCGGCTGACCGTGGAGGAGCTGGAGACGCTCCATCCGAACCTGGTGGCCACGCTCGCGGCGCACCCCGGCGTCGGCCTGCTGATGGTCCGCTCGGCGGAGCACGGCGCGGTCGTGTTCGGGCCGAACGGCGTCCGCTACCTGGACGAGGATCGCGTCGAGGGCGAGGACCCGGCGGCCATCTTCGGCGAGCACACGGTCATGAGCCTCAAGCGCGAGGACGAGATGACCCACGCGCCGGACCTGCTGCTCCTCAGCCAGTACGACCCGGAGATGGGCGAGGTCGCCGCCTTCGAGGAGCTCATCGGCTCGCATGGCGGACTGGGCGGCCCGCAGACCCGGCCGTTCATCCTCCATCCCGTCGAGTGGGAGCTCGACGAACCGGTCCCGCTCGGCGCCCCCGCGATCTACCGGAACCTTCGACGCTGGCTGAGCTCGATCGGCATCGAGCTTGGTCAGGCCGGCACCGACCACGCCGACCGCCGCGACCGAGCCACCCGCCGCGGCGCCCGTCACCGCCAGCTAGCCTGGCCTTGGCGCCACCCCCGCATCCGGCCGGTCCGTACCCCGATCGCCGGGGAGTGGTAGCGTGGGGACCAGGCAGACCACTGGCCAGCGCCGGACGCTCCCGTCCCGCGGCCCTGCCCGATCTCGGAGGACGACCATGACCGATCAGTCCACGCCCGAAGCCGCCTCGGTGGCGGATGGAACGTCAGCGGACACGCAGCCGGATGCCGTGATCGGGCTCGTCACGGACGGCGCCTACACGGTGATCGTCGGAGTCTTTTCGAACCCGACCGATGCCGAATCGGCCTACGAGCTGCTCACGGAGATCGAGCGCACCACGTCGCTGCGGATCGACGGGGTCGTCGTCGCGAGCGCCGACGCCGAGGGCAAGATCCACCTGGGCAAGGTCACCGACCACAGCACCAAGACCGGCCTCAAGTGGGGCGTCGTCGGTGGCGTCGCGCTTGGCATCCTCTTCCCGCCGAGCATCCTCGCTGGTGCCATCGGTGCCGGCGCGTTCGGCGCCGCCATCGGCAAGGTCCGCAACGAGGCCAACCGCTCGGGTCTCGCCGAGCAGCTCGAAGGCGTCATGGCACCGAACTCGTCGGGCGTCATCGCCCTCGTCGAGGACACCGCCGTCGTCGAGATCGAGAAGGCGCTCGCGAAGGCCGACAAGATCGTGACCCAGGCGGTCGACAAGCAGGTCGCCGCCGAGATCGACCGCGACGCCGCGGCCGCCAAGGCGTCGCTGGACTACTAGGCCCGCGACCGGCACCGCGACGGAGGACCGAACCCGATGGCGACCAGGACCGACTTCACCGAGGCCGAGTGGAGCGCGCTCCAGAAGGGCCTGACCGGCAGCGCGATGCTCGTCTCGCTCGCGGATCGCGACTTCACCGACACGTTCGGCGAGGTCGGGGCGATGACGAAGTACCTCCAGGGCCAGCAGGTGGCCGGGTCGAGCGAGCTCATCCGCGAGCTCGCCAAGACCCACGGGACGGGCTTCGGCGTCACCACGGGACCCGACAGGATGCGTGCCGAGACGATGGCGTCGCTCGAGTCGGGCCTCGCGGCCCTGGCCGCCAAGGCACCCGACGAGGTCGAGGCCTATCGGCAGCTCGTCCTCGGGGTGTCGCAGGCCGTCGCCGACGCGAAGAGCGGCGTCGCGCCGGTCGAGAGCTCGATGCTCGAGGAGATCCGCACGGCCTTGGGCAGCGCCTGACCCCGCACCCACCGGACATGCAAGGACCCCCGTGCGCGGTGCGCATCGGGGGTCCTGCTCGTTTCGCGGGCGTGACCCCGGCGATCGCTCAGATGCGCCGGCGGCCCGGCGTGACGACGGCACCCACGACCGCGGCCTTGGCGACCGGCGAAGGCCCCGGCGAGACCGCCGCACCCACGACGGCCGCCTTCGCGACCGGCGAGGGACCCGGGCCCATGGCGGCACCGACGACGGCGACCTTGGCCACCGGGGCGCCGACCACGCCCACGCGGCCGACCCTGGAAGGTCGAAGCGGCATGATCAGACTCCTTCTGCTTCGAGCGCCGCGTCCGCCTGGATCGCGGCGATGATGGCCTGGACCGGGATCCGCCCGTTGGCGATCAGCTGCCCGCCGGCGTGGCGGACGGCCGACGCGAACGGCGCGGCCCAGAGGTTCTCGAAGATGACGACACCGGCGGCGCTGCCGGGGTCCATGGCGAACGCGAGGTTGAGGACGTCCTCCTCGGCGAGGGTCTCGGCCAGCTGGGCCTCGATCGCGCTGAGGTCGCCGGCGTCGTCGGACACGTCGGACAGCTCGTGGGCCTCGACGGAGCCGTCGGCGGCCTTGACGAGGATCAACAGGTCCATGACGCGGATCGTGCCGCTCTCGTGGAGCCGGGCCAGCTCCCGGGCGGCCTCGCCCGTGAAGTTCTGCTGGCCCACCGGGAATTCGACGACCAGGTAGTCGACCGGTCCGAGCCGGTCCAGTGCTTCATCCGTCATGCGTTCGCTCCTTCGCTGGCTGCCACCGGGATGGGTGGCCACATTCGACGCGCCACTCGGGATGCGATCGCGTTCGTCGGGCGAGATCAGGGATCCGTGAGGTGCGTGGCTGGATGGGGCCCGAGCCGCAGCTCGGCCGCCTGCCGATGCTACGGCATGCTCAGCGTGCGCGCCCTGCCGACCCGCTATCGATCGGGTCCTTCAGGACGCCGTACTCGCCGTGGTAGCGCACGCCGAGGCTGTTGTTGAACAGATTGAGCATGTTGATGTAGCCGATGAGGAACGTCAGCTCGACGACCTCGGGGTCGCTGAAGTGCTCGTGGAGCGCCCGGGCGAGCGACGCGGGGATCGCGTTCGAATCGGCCATGACGGCACGCGTGTACTCGATGGCGATCCGCTCCCGCGGGACGAGCGACTCCGGCTGATCGATCACGACCAGGGGCTCCGCGACGATGTCCGCGATGTCGACGAGGTCGCAGTGCGAGGACGTGCAGAACTGGCACTCGTTCGACGTGGAGGCGGTGATGATCACCAGCTCCTTGACGCGACGCTCGAGGATGCCGCCCGGGTAGACGCTGTTCCCGAAGCCCGCAAACGCGCGCAACAGCTCCGGCCGCAGGCACATGGCCTGGATCATCTCGACGGGCGGCCGGCCGCGCTCCCAGAGGCCCCGGCTCTCGTCGAAGGACGGATCGTCCTTGACAGCCTCGAAGGCGGACTGGATCTGCTCCGGCGTGACGGTGACGCGCATCGATACCTCCATCGGGGCTCATGGGCGTGCCCATCCACGCCCGGTCCGTCAGCCCAGGCCGACGCCCTCGAGTGACGCGACGGGTTTGACGTACGGCATCCGCACCATCCGGAACGAGGTCACCAGCCCCAGGAGCCCCGCGATGAGCGGCACCAGGAGCGCGACCTGGAGCGAGATGGGTCGCGCCTCGGTGTTGATCCGGATGATCTCCGCCTCGTAGGCCGGCGGCTGGTTCACGATCAGGGCGTCGAGCGCGGTATTGCTCATGACCTGCGCGTCCTCGTCGAGCGCCTTCGCGACCGCCTGCTGCTCGGCGGGCGGCAGGATCGTGCTCTGCTCAGCCAGTGCCGTGAACGCGAAGGCGAGCGACGCAAGCATCAGGCTCCCGGCGAGCGCGAGCCCGAAGGAGAGGCCGAACGAGCCGCCGGCCGAGTTGACGCCGGCGGCCTCGCTGATGTGCTCCTCGTCGATCGGGGCCAGCGTGAAGTTGTTGAGCTGCGACACGAGCAGGCCGAGCCCGGACCCCGCGATCAGCAGCGGGATCGCGAACCACAGCCCGGAATCCGCGCGGGGCACGACCGGGATGCACAGGGCGATCCCGATGGACAGCAACAGGAAGCCGATCCGGATGATGCTGGCCGGGTTCCGGTCCCCGCCGCGCCGACCCGCGAGCGTGGCCATGAAGAACATGCTCAGCGACAGCGGGGCGAGCGACAGCCCGGCCTGGAGCGCGTTGTACTCGAGGACCATCTGGAAGAAGATCGGCAGCGTGATCATGGCGCCGCCCAGGGCGACCTGCTGGAGCAGCTGGCCGGAGATCCCGAGGCGGAACATCTTCGAGATCGAACAGGTCCGGATCGATCAGGGACAGCTTGCCGGCGCGCTTCCGGCGCACCAGCCACCAGGCCAGGAGCGCCAGCGACACCGCGCCGATCGCGAGCAGCGCGCCGACGGCCTCGCCGCCTTCCTGCCACACGAGGATCCCGAGCACCAGCCCGCCCATGCCCAGCACCGACAGGACGGCGCCGACGAGGTCGATGCCGCGCTCGCCGGTGAAGGGCACGTCCTTGATCCGGCCGATCCCGGACAGGACGACGCGCGATGACGACCAGCTCGAGCAGGAAGCCGACGCGCCACGAGAGGAAGGTCGTGATGAACCCGCCGAGCAGCGGGCCGATGGCGGCCGCGATGGCCGCGGAGGCGCCGACGAGCGCGTAGACGCGCTTCTGGCTGGCGCCCTCGAAGTTGCCGTGGATGAGCGACTGCATCGAGGGGAGCAGCAACGACGCGCCGAGGCCGCCGAAGATGGCCCAGAAGATGATGACCGCCCGCAGGTCCTGGGCGAGGGTCATCGCCAGCGCGCCGACCGCGTAGCCGAGCAGGCCCAGGATGTAGGCCTTCTTGCGCCCGATCAGGTCGCCGACCTTGCTGCTGATCAGGATGAACGCCGCCGAGACGAGGGCCTCCAGGGCGATCGCCGACTGGACGCCGCTCACCGTGGTCCCGAGGTCGGTGACGACGGCAGAGATCGACACGTTCATCAGGGACGTGTCGACGACCAGGACGAACATCGCTGCCGCGAGGAGCAGCGCGAGACGTCGATCGAACTCGGCGGCCACCTCCGACGCCGGCGCGGTGGCGGTCGTCATGCGGCCGCGGTGGCGGCCGCCGGCGCGGCGGCGCGGGCCCGGCCGCGCAGCAGCTTGCGGACTTCGGCGATGACGATGATCGAGGCGGCCACGACGAGGCAGATCACCCACTGCTCGACCGAGAGCTCGGACGTGTCGAGGATCCGCTGGAGCGGGCCGAAGGTCGTCGCGAGGAAGATCGTCAGCAGGGAGACCAGCGAGGTCTTCAGCAGCGATCGGGTTCTCCAGCAGCTCGCTGCTGAAGATCGTGCGGTCCTCGTTGGCGGTCTCGAGCGAGAAGAAGAGGTGAAAGAGCGAGAAGGTCGACGAGCCCCATCGTGTGGGCGACGGCCGTCGTCGTACTGGTTGTTCGCCCAGACGATCACGCCGAGCGTCGCCGCGGCCATGACCAGGCCCAGCGACGGCCAGCCAGCAGGAACCGGCCGCGGCAGGATCGGCTCGGTCCTTCGGGCGCGGCGGGTCCTCCATCAGGCCCTCGCGCGGCTTGCCCGTAGCCGAGGCCGATGGCCTGGAAGATGTCGACGGTGAAGTTGATCCACAGCGTCTGGAGCGGCAGGAACGGGACGCCGCCGAGGATGTTGAAGATGCTCGCGCCGAGGAACGTCCCGATGAACCCGAACAGGCACGCCATCTGGAACCGGATGTAGCGCATCAGGTTGTCGTAGAGGGCGCGGCCCAGCTCGACCGCCTTGACGATCGTCGCGAAGTTGTCGTCGGTCAGGATCATCACCGCGGCCTCCTTGGAGACCTCGGTGCCGGTGATGCCCATCGCCACGCCGATGTCGGCCGTCTTGAGGGCCGGCGCGTCGTTCACGCCGTCGCCGGTCATCGCCACGATGTGGCCCTTGCGCGCGCAGGATCGTCGACCAGCCGGACCTTGTCCTCCGGCGCGACGCGGGCGATGACGCCGATGTCGTCGATGCGCGGCGTCGGCCTCGTCGTCGGACATCGCCGCGAACTCGGCGCCGGTGATGGCCCGGCCCTCGATGCCCAGCTGCCGGGCGATCGCCTCGGCCGTGACGGCATGGTCGCCGGTGATCATGCGGACCTGGATGCCGGCCGCCTTCGCCTTGGCGATCGCGTCGCGCGCCTCGGGTCGCGGCGGATCGACGATGCCGACCAGGGCGAGCAGCGTCGAGGTCGTCGATCGAGCGGGAGCAGGTCGCGCGTTCGGATCGAAGGTGGCCGGGTCGAAGTCGCGCTGGGCGGTCGCCATGACGCGCAGGCCCTGCGCGCCCAGCCGCTCGTTCTCGGCCAGGTACGCGCTCGCGGACGGCGTCGACCGGGACAGCTGTCGCCGTCGGGCACCGAGCGCCGTAGTCGGCGCGCGCGAGCAGCTGGTCGGGGGCGCCCTTGACGTAGCAGCGGATCGACCTCGCGTGCCGTCCGCGTCGTGTCATCCGGTGGAAGGTGGCCATGAACTTGTAGGCCGCGTCGAACGGCAGCGTCGCCACGCGCGGGTAGCGCTCGCGGGTCAGCGTCGGGTCGACGCCGCCCTTGGCCGCCAGGACGACGAGCGCGCCCTCGGTCGGATCGCCGACCAGCGCGCCGTCCTTGACCACGGCGTCGGCACACAGCGCCATCGGCAGCAAGTAGGCCGTCGAGCGCGACGTCGGCTCGCCGCCGACGTGGGTGATCTGGCCGATCGTCGAGTAGCCCTCGCCGGAGATCGTGTAGCGCCGGCCGACGACCGCCATCTGGACCGCGGTCATCTGGTTGAGGGTGAGCGTGCCGGTCTTGTCCGAGTTGATCGCCGACGTGGACCCGAGCGTCTCGACCGAGCGCAGCCGCTTGACGATCGCCCCGGCCGCGGCGAGCGTCTGGGTCCCATCGGAGAGGATCGCGGTCACGACGGCCGGCAGGCCGGTCGGGATGGCCGAGACGGAGAACGCGATCGCCGTCAGGAACAGCTCGTCGAACGGCGTCTTGCGCCACAGCCCGATGCCGATCGAGATGCGCGAGCGCGACCCCGGCGATGACCAGGATCTGGTTGGTCAGCGAGTTCGAGCTGGCGGGTGAGCGGGGTGACCTCGTCCTTGGTCGCCTGGAGCATCCCGCTGATGTGCCCGACCTCGGTCGACATGCCGGTGCCGACGACGAGGATGCGTGCCCGGCGCCGCGCGTCACCTGGGTGTTCATGAACGCGAGGTCGACGCGATCGCCGAGGGCCGCGTCGGCCGCGACCGGCGTCGACCTGCTTGGGGACCGGCACGCTCTCGCCGGTCAGCGCCGACTCGTCGATCTCGAGCGTCGCGGCGGTCAGGATCCGGCCGTCGGCCGGCACGAGGTCGCCGGCCTCGATGTTGACGATGTCGCCGGGGACGAGGTCCTCCATCGGCACCTCGACGAGCTCGCCGTCGCGCCGGACCTTGGCCTTGACGACCATCATCTTCTGGAGCGCGGCGACGCTCGCGGCGGCCTTGCCCTCCTGGCTGCAGGCCCATCGCGGCGTTGAGCAGCGTCAGCCCGATCAGGACGACGCCGGTCGCGACCTGGTTCGGGATGAAGAGGCTCAGGATGCCGGCGGCCAGCAGCACGATCTGCATCGGGTCCTTGTACTGGCGCACGAACGCCTGCCAGCGTGGTTCCTTCGGGGCCTCGGCGAAGCGGTTCGGCCCGTACTTGGCCCGGCGAGCCTCCACCTCGGACGCGGCGAGGCCGTGGTCGGGCTTGACGCCCTGGCGCTTCCAGCGCGGCCTCGACGGTCAGGGCGTGCCAGGCGACCTCGGGGGTCGCGGCAGGGGCGGCAGTGTCCGTCATCGGGTCATCCCTTCCAGCGTGGCTGCGGCGAGTGCGGTCAGCGTGCGCGATCGGTCGATCTTGGTGTGCGGACGATCATGGCAGGAGGACGGCCACCGTGAGCACCACGATCGTCAGGATGGCCAGCAGGATCAGCACCGGCCAGACGAACTTCAGCCAGGTCCCGTACCCGACCTGCGCGATGGCCAGGCCACCCATGACGACGGCCGAGGTCGGGGTGACCAGGTTGACGAGGCCGTTGCCGCTCTGGTAGGCGGTGACGACGAGCTGCGGCGGGACATCGGCGAAGCGACGCGAGCGGCGCCATGATCGGCATCGCCACGGTCGCCAGCCCGGACGAGGACGGGATCAGGAACGACAGCGGCAGGAACAGGAAGTACATGAGGTTGATGAAGGCGACCCCGCCGAGGCCGCCGACCGCCTGTTCCGCGGCAGTTGAGCACGGTGTCGGTGATCAGGCCGTTGGTCATGATCACGGTGATGCCGCGGGCGACGCCGATGATCAGCGCCACGCCGAGCAGGTCGCGGGCGCCGTCGACGAACGTGTTCGTGAAGTCGGACTCGCCCATCCGCGCCGACGACGCCGATGAGGATCGCGAAGAGGAGGAAGGACGCCGTCATCTCGGGGAACCACCACCACAGCGTGGGCACCGCGGTGACGCCGAGGTCCTCCCAGGGGATGACGCCGTAGATCATGACCAGCGAACGCGGCGAAGAACAGGACGAGGACCACCTTCTGTCGCCCGGTCATCGCGCTCATGCCCGAGGGCGCGTCGTCGACGGCTCCGGAACTGCTGCCTCGTTGTCGGCCTTCGGTGCGGCGACCAGCGACGTCGTCGGATCGGCCTTGACCCGCGCGGCGTAGCGCATGACGAAGACGATGCCGATGACCGTGCCGACGACGAGGATGACGAGACGGCCGACGATGCCCTCGTTGATCGAGACGCCCGCGAATTCGGAGGCGATGCCGGTGGCGAACGGGTTGATCGGTCGAGCCGAGCACGCCGATCCCGCAGCCCAGCAGGACGATCGACGCCCCGACCAGGGAGTCGTAGCCGGCCGCGATCATCACGGTGATGATCAGCGCATAGAACGCCAGGCTCTCCTCGGCCATCCCGAACGTCGTGCCGCCGACGGCGAAGACGGTCATCAGGATCGGGATCATCCAGCCGCTCCCGGCCCTTGAGCCGGCTCACGATCCGGCCGATCCCGTTCTGGATGGCGCCGGTCTTCATCGTCACGCCCAGGAAGCCGCCGATGACGAGGATGAACAGCGCGACGTCGATGGCGCCGAACAGCTCCCCGGAGTTCCAGACGCTGACGCTGCCGTCCGCGCCCTCGATGCCGTACATGCCGTTGATCGGCGCCATCAGCGAATCGACGATGATCCGCTGCGGGTTCGAGTCGCACCTGGTGGTACGTCCCCGGGATCGGCTCGCCGTCGCTGTTCGTGTCGTACTTGCCGGCCGGGATGATCCAGGTCAGCGAGCGCGACCAGCACGATCAGGATGAAGAGGATCGTGTAGGCGGACGGCAGCGCGAAGCGCGACTTGCCGGTCTCGGGCGACGCCGCTGCGGCCGTCATGCGGATCCTCCTTCCAGGGCTGGGGTCTCCGCGCGAACGTCAGGGGGTGGCTCCGCGGTCTCGGTCGGCGGGATGTGCTCGATGTGGAAGCCGGTGAAGCCGTAGATCAGCGAGATCACCGGGCTCGCGAGGTTGAAGAAGCAGTACGGCAGGTAGGCGATGGTCGCGACGCCGAGGACGCCCGCCATGTACGCCCCGCAGCTGTTCCAGGGCACGAGCGGCGAGGTCACGGTGCCCGAATCCTCGACCGCGCGCGAGAGCATGCGCGGGGCGAGGCCGCGCTTGGCGAACTCCAGGCGGTAGATCCGGCTCGGCATCACGATCGCCACGTACTGGTCGCCGGCGATGATGTTGAGGCCGAGGCAGGTCAGGATGACCGAGGCGATCAGGCGGCCGGCCGAGTGGGCGCGGGCCAGGACGGGGCGGATCAGCCGCTCCAGGAACCCGGCGTCCTCCATGATCGCCGCGTAGCTCAGGGCGCCGAGGACCAGCCAGATCGTGGTGAGCATGCGAATCCATGCCGCCGCGCGAGAACAGTGCGTCGATCGTCGCGTTCCCGCTCATCGACACGAAGCCATTGGCGATGACCGTGTAGATGCCCACGATCGAGGTCTCGAGCGGGCCCGCACCCGGCCGGTCCACGAAGGCCTGCACGACGGGCGCCTGCGTGAAGCAGGCCAGCACCGCCGCGAACAGCGCGCTCCCGAAGATCGAGAGGAAGGGCGGCGCGCGGCGCAGCGAGAGGATGATCAGCATGATCAGCGGCAGCAGGTTGATCGGCGAGATCCAGAACTCGCCCGCCAGCACGGCCTGCGCCTGGGCCGGGTCGAACGCGACGTCCGCCGTGGGGGTGACGACGCCGAGGATCACGAACCCAAGGAGGGCGAGCAGGATCGCCGGACCGGAGGTCCAGATCATCGCGCCGACGTGCTCCTGCGTCGTCACGCCGCCGACGACCGACGGCACGAGCACGGTCGTCTCGGAGATCGGCGTCATCTTGTCGCCGAAGTACGCGCCGGAGATGACGGCCCCGGCGGTGATCGCCGGGTTCGCGCCGAGGAGCGGCGCGAGGGCCACGAACGCGACGCCGAGGGTGGCCGCGGTGGTCCACGAGCTGCCGATGGTCAACCCGACGACGCCGCAGATGATGGCTGTCACCGGGTAGAACCAGGTCACGTTCAGCAGCCCGACGCCGTAGTAGACGACGGTCGGGATGGTGCCGGCCATGTTCCAGGCGCCGATGAGCGCGCCGACCGCCAGCAGGATGAAGACCGCGCTCATGGCGGAGGTGATGCCGCCGACCGCCGCGTCGCGGATCTTGGCCGTGCTGTGGCCGTTCTTGAACGCGACCAGGGCCGCGACCATGGCGCTCGTGAAGAGCGCGACCTGGAGCGGGCCGCCGGTGGCATCCGTGCCGAACAGGGCGATGGTCAGGGCGATGAGGAAGATCAGCGCGACGACCGGGATGAGCGCGTCGAGCAGGCTCGGCTCGCGCGGCGTCCCAAGCCGGGACGGCACGGGATCGGGCGTCACCGGGTCGGGCGTGGCGGGCCGTCATCGGGGCGTCGTCGTCGATGCCAACGCCAGCGTCATCGTGCCGCCAGACCGATCACGATGGCCGCCTCGGTGATCTGGTGGCGACCGGGCTCCCCGCGGGCCAGGGTCACCATCCCGATGATCGCCGCGACGATCAGGATCGCCAGGACCCAGCGCATCCAGCGTTCCATCGCCGCCTCCTCAGATCGGGTCGCGGACGATCGGGCAGGTCATGCAGTGGCCGCCGCCGCGTCCCTTGCCGAGCTCGAACCCCTGGATCGGGATGACCTCGACGCCGGCCTCGCGCATCTTGGCGATCGTGAACGTGTTCCGCTCGTAGGCCACCACCACCCCGGGCTCGAGGGCGACGACGTTGTTGCCGTCGTCCCACTGCTCGCGGGCCTGCTGGTAGCTCGTCGCCGCCGGTCTCGACCACGTGGAGCTTCTTGACGCCGAGCGCATCCTCCACGGCGGACACGAGGCCCTTGTCCTCGTCGCACGTCGAGCGTGCCGGGCTTGGACCCCGGGCGGAGGCTGATCGCCCGGATCCCCGAGACGACCGATGGGTACGCGGTCGCCTTGTCGACGTCGAGCATCGTGAAGACCGTGTCCAGGTGCATGTGCGCCCGGTCCTTGGTCATCACGCAGGCGATCACGCGCTCGGCGGCACCCTTCTCGAACAGCGCCCGGGCGATCTGCTCGATCATGCGCGCCTGCGTCCGCTCGGAGAGGCCGATGAGCACGGTGCCGCGGCCGAGGATCTCGACATCGCCGCCCTCGAGGGATGCCAGGCCGAAGTCCTCGACCCGGAAGCGCTCGTCGTCGCCGAGCGGCGGGTACCAGAAGTCGAAGCCCGCGTCCTTGAACATCGGGTGGCCGCGGTAGATGGCCGCCATGTTGTAGGCCTCGCGGCGGCGGGCCGGCCAGTACATCGGGTTGACCGAGACGCCGCCGTAGATCCAGCACGACGAGTCGCGGGTGAACAGGCTGTTGGGGAGCGGCGGCAGGACGAAGGTCGAGTCGTCGTCGATGGCCGCCGCGATGAGCGACGACTTGCCCAGCCGTCCGAGGTCCAGGCCGGACTCCGCCACGGTCATGCCGCCGATGAGATGCGTGGCGAGCGTGTCCGGCGCGAGCTTGGTGAGGGCGCTGCGGACGTCGTCGACCAGCCCGATCCCGACCACGTACTCCGAGGCGACGAGCTCGATCAGCCGCTGGCGGACGGCATCGTCGGCGGCCAGCGCCTCGCCCAGGAGGTCCTTGACGTAGAAGACCTCGACGCCCCGCTCGCGCATCCGGGCCACGAACTGGTCGTGCTCCCACTGGGCACGCTCGACCCACAGGACGTCGTCGAACAGCAGCTCGTCGTGGTTGGCCGGGGTCAGCCGGCTCAGGCTGAGGTCCGGCCGGTGGACGATGACCTGGCGCAGCTTGCCGACCTCGGAATGGACGCCGAATGCCGCCATGTTGGGTGCTCCTTCAGGGACGCTGGTCGGTGGCCGCGACGACACTGGTGCCGCCGGTGCCGGCGACGAGCTGATCGATCTGGTCGAGGGATCCGATGGCGGCCCGCTTGCCGGTGGCCTCCACGAACTCCGCGGCGGCGGCGACCTTCGGGCCCATCGATCCGGCCGGGAAGTCCATCGCGGCCAGCTCGTCCGGCGTGATCCGCTCGATGCGGGCCTGCTCGGGCGTGCCCCAGCCGGTGTACACGCCGTCGACATCGGTCGCCATCACGAACAGGTCCGCGCCGAGCTCCCTGGCGAGGAGGCTGCTGGCGAGGTCCTTGTCGATCACGGCCTCGACGCCCGTCAGGCGGCGCTCCTCGCCCTTGGCGAACATCGTCGGGATCCCGCCGCCGCCGGCGCAGATGACCACGCTGCCGTGGTCGAGCAGCCAACGCATCGGGCGGATCTCGAAGATCCGCTGCGGCCGCGGGGAGGGCACGACGCGCCGCCAGTGCGCCCCGTCCGGCTTGAACGACCCAGCCCTTCTCGGCCGCGAGCGCGATCGGCTTCCGCCTGGTCGTAGATCGGCCCGACGAACTTGGTCGGGTCGCTGAAGGCCGGATCGTCCGGGTCCACCTCGACCATCGTGAGGATCGTCGCGATCGGGTGCTCGGCCGGCAGGAGGTTGCCCAGCTCCTGCTCCACCAGGTAGCCGATCATCCCCTGGGTCTCGGCGCCGAGGATGTCGAGCGGGTAGGCCTCGACGTCGGTGTAGGCGGCCCCTGCGAGCGCGAGCAGGCCGACCTGCGGCCCGTTGCCGTGCGAGATGACGAGCTCGTGTCGACACGGCGACCCGGGCCAGGGCGCCCGCGGCGACGCGCACGTTCGCCCGCTGGTGCCCGGCCGTCATCGGCTCGCCCCGCTTGAGCAGGGCGTTCCCGCCCAGCGCCACGACGATGCGCATCGCTGGCTCAGTCGCCGACCGTCGCGACCATGACGGCCTTGATGGTGTGCATCCGGTTCTCGGCCTGGTCGCAGACGATCGAGCGTTCGGACTCGAAGACGTCGTCGGTGACCTCCATGCCGTCGAGCCCGAACCGCTGGAACATCTCCTCGCCCACCTTGGTCTCGCGGTTGTGGAACGCCGGCAGGCAGTGCATGAACTTGACCGCCGGGTTGCCGGTGCGCTTCACGAGCTCGGCGTTGACCTGGTACGGCTTGAGGAGCTTGATCCGCTCGTCCCACTTCGAGGACTCCTCGCCCATCGACACCCAGACGTCGGTGTACAGGAAGTCGACGCCCTCGACGCCCTCGTCCGAGGTCCTCGGTCAGGGTGATGCGGGCGCCGGTCTCCTCGGCGATGCCGCGGCAGGTGGCGACCAGCTCCTCGTCCGGCCAGAGCGCCTTGGGCGCGCACAGCCGCACGTCCATCCCCAGCTTGCGCGCCGCCGACCATGAGCGAGTTGCCCATGTTGTTGCGGGCATCGCCGAGGTAGCAGTAGGAGATCTGCGACCGAGGTGCTTGTCGCGTGAACTCCGTCATGGTCAGGACGTCCGCGAGGATCTGGGTCGGGATGGAACTCGTCGGTCAGCCCGTTCCAGACCGGCACGCCGGCGTAGGCTCGCCAGGCTCTCGACGATCTCCTGGCCGAAGCCGCGGTACTCGATGCCGTCGTAGATCCGGCCGAGGACCCGGGCCGTGTCCTTCATCGATTCCTTGTGGCCGATCTGCGACCCGCTCGGACCGAGGTAGGTGACGTGCGCGCCCTGGTCGTAGGCGGCGACCTCGAAGGCGACGCGCGTCCGGGTCGAGGTCTTCTCGAAGATCACGGCGATGTTCTTGCCGCGCAGCCGCTGCTGCTCGTAGCCGCCGTACTTGGCGGCCTTGAGGTCGGCGGCCAGCTTCAGCAGGAAGGTGATCTCCCGCGGCGTGAAGTCGAGCAGCTTGGTGAAGTTGCGGTCGCGGAGATTGAAGCCCATCGGCGAGTCCCTTCCAACCGACCGCGGACGGCGGTCGGCGAACGAGCGAGGTCTTTGCGATGGTCTGGCGCGATCACGCCGCGTCGGGATGAGCGCCGTCAGTGCAGGACAAGGACTTTGAGCACCACGATGAGGATACCAAAGGCACAGTCCACCGAAGCGACCGCCAAGGCCATCGGCCAGCCCTCATGAGCGACCCGCCCGACCGCCAATCCCCAGAGGAACAGCTGGGCGAGGCTGACCAGCAGGGCGGCGCCGATCGCGGCGTCCACGTCCATGCCGGTCAGGCGAGGCAGGGTCAGGATCAGCGCCGGCGCGATCGCCGCGGTGAGCATCGTCGCCTCGGTGCGCGCGATCTCCGAGGTCGTCGGCCCGACGCCGCTGTGGACGCGTCGGTTCACGACCGCCGACCAGACATGGGTGAGCCAGAACACGACCACCGAGATCAGGAGCGACAGCGCGATGAGCTCGGGGCCGTTGTTGCCGTGCCACTGGACGACCGTCAGTGTGGCGACGAGCAGGGACCCGTAGATCGCCGGGGTGTAGTCGGGGATCTCGTCCTCTGGCCGGTCGACATGGGATCGGTGCCAGGGGATCATCGGCGGGATCGCGGTGCGGCTGGCATCGACCCAATCATGGAGGGGGCGGGGCTCGGCCGTATCGCCGGGTCAGGGGGCCGCGATCGGGACCTCGAGCGTCGTGGCGGGGCAATCGGCGAGCCGGGCGGTCAGCGCCTCTTTCTCGTCGATGTCGATCGTCATGCCCCAGCGGACCTTCACGGCCACCCAGCTGTCGAGGTACGGGCAGACCTCGGCCCGTCGAGGCGGCAGCCAGGACGCCGGATCGCTTGACCCCTTGGCCTCGTTCGTCGCGCCGGAGACGGCCACCAGCGTCCACGGGACGCCGAGGTCGTTCGCGAGCGCCTGGCGCCGCTCGGTCGTCCAGGCGAAGGCACCCGAGTACCACGCCTCGGCGAGGGGGACCATGTGGTCGATCTGGACCTTGCTCGCGTCGTTGATCGTCACGCCGTCGTACGGGCTCAGCCACGAGCCGCCGGTCAGGTGGCAGGTCCCGGTGAGCTTCGGGGCGACCACGGCCTCGTCGATGAGCACCTCGTACCGCGTGTTGCACCCGTCGCCGTCCTCGTCGATCCAGTGCGGGAAGAGGTCGCGGTCGTAGCCCTGCCGATGCTCGGGCGCCACCTTCAGCGTGGCGAGCAGGTCGGTCACCGACATCGGGGCGCCGGGCCGCTTCGCGGCGACCGAGGGTGCGGGCGTCAAGCCAGGGATCGTCGCCCCGGGGCTGGGCGGTGACGGTGCGCGCGACCGCGACGGCGGCGCTGACGGCGACGGCGACGGCGAGAGGTCACCCGGGCCCGCGATGACGCCAACGATCGCCACGACGACGACGGCCCCGACGACGACGGCCGCGAGCGTCCTGACCCTCATCGATGTCGCCTCCGATCGGATGCCAGAAGTATCCGGGTCCGCGTCGAAGGCGTCGACGAGCTACAAGGGCCAGTTGGCCCTATCGCCGGCCGCGCAGACCCTCGATGATGTCCTCGTTGGTTCGGAGGGACCTGGCGATGGCTGGCACAGCACGATCAGTGGCGGACGTGATGGCGACGGACCCGGTCGTCCTCGAGGTCGGCGCGTCGCTCGAGGCGGCGGACATCGTCCTTCGGTCGACCTACCGCAAGGGCATCCCGGTCGTCGATGGCCAAGGCAGACTGGTCGGGACCATCTGTGACGCGCATCTTGCCGCCCACAAATTCGCCCTCGTCGTCCCGGTCGGCCGGCCGCGCCCCACCGGTCAGACCCGCTCGAATGCCATCGCCACGGACCCGCCCCCGCCGAGGCAGAGGGTCGCGAGACCGTAACGGCCCGCTCGTCGCTCGAGCTCGTGGAGGAGCGTCGCGACGATCCGGGCTCCGGATGCACCGACCGGGTGACCGAGGGCGATCGCGCCACCGTTGACGTTCACCTTGTCCCAGTCGAAGCCGAGCTCCCGGCCATCCGCCACGACCTGCGCGGCGAACGCCTCGTTGATCTCGATGAGGTCGAAGGCCTCGACGGGCATCTCGATCCGGTCGAGCAGCCGGCGGACACCCACGACCGGCGCCAGGAAGAGCCACTTGGGCTCGATGTCCGCCTGGGCATAGCCGATGATCCGGGCAAGCGGCTTGAGGCCGTATCGCTCCACGATCCGTTCGCTGACCGCGACGGTCGCGGCGCCACCGTCCGTGATGCCCGGCACGTTGCCGGCGGTGGCGGTCCCGCTCGTCGCGTCACCGCGATCGTCTCCTTGGGGCAGGTCGAAGACGGGCTTCAGTCGAGCCAGCGCCTCGATCGTCGTGTCCCGTCGCGGGCCCTCATCGACGCTGACGATGGTCTCGCGGCCCTTGGCGTCACGCACGGTCACCGGGGCGAGCTCGGCGTCGAAACGCCCGGCGTCCATCGCTGCGATCGCACGCATGTGGCTGCGCAGGGCGAAGTCGTCCTGGTCCTCGCGACTGACCTTGTTGGCGATCGCGACGCGCTCGGCGTGGGTGCCGACGTGGCATGCGCTCGACGGCGCACCACAGGGCGTCATGCACCGTGGCGTCGACGACGGCGCCATCGCCCAGGCGATACCCGAAGCGTGCCTGCGGGAGGAGATACGGCGCGCCGTTCATGCTCTCCATCCCGCCGGCGACGACCACCTCGGCGTCGCCGGCACGGATCTCGGCGGCGCCGAGCATGATCGCCTTCAGACCCGAGCCGCACACCTTGTTGATCGTCGTCGCGCTCGTCGAGACCGGCAGACCCCCGAGGAGCGCCGCCTGACGGGCGGGAGCCTGACCGGCGCCGGCCTGGATCACCTGGCCCATGAGGACTTCGTCGACGGGCGTCTCGGCCGGCAGCCCGCTCCGCTCCATCGCGGCCCGGATGGCCACGCCGCCGAGCTCGACCGCCGGGACGCCCGCCATCGCGCCGCCGAACTTGCCGACCGGCGTCCGTGCGGCGCTGACGAGATAGACGCCGCCGTTGCGGCCTGTCGTGGTCGTGTCATCCATGGTGGATCTCGTTCCTTGCCGTTACGTGTACATCCCGCCGTCGATCGCGATCACCTGACCGGTGATGTACTCGCCCTTCGTGACGAGGAAGGCGACCAGGTCGGCGATCTCCTCCGGACGTCCGAGCCGACCCATCGGGATCTTCTCGAGAACCCGGGCGCGGACGTCGTCGGGCATGGCGGCCGTCATCTGGGTCGCGATGAAGCCGGGCGCGATCGCGTTGACGGTCACACCTTTCCTGGCGAGCTCGAGCGCCGCGGTCTTGGTGAAGCCGACGACCCCGGCCTTGGCCGCGGCGTAGTTCGCCTGGCCGAAGTTGCCGTGGAGGCCGACGACGGAACTGATGTTGACGATCCGGCCGTAGCCGGACTCGACCATGTCGGGCAGCACCCGCGCGGTCATGTGGAAGATGCTCGTCAGGTTCGTCTGGATGACCGCGTCCCAGTCGTCCGGCGACATCTTCGCCAGCGAGCGGTCCCGAGTGATCCCGGCGTTGTTGACCAGCACACCGACGTTGCCGAACTGCTCCTTGACGCTCGCGACGGCCGCGGCGATGGACGCAGGATCGCGAACGTCGCACTCGACGGCGGATGCCCGGCCCCCGGACGCCGTGATCTCGGCGGTGACCTCGCGGGCGTGTTCGACCTCATCGGGGTAGTAGGCGACGGCCACGCAACCACCTTGTCGTCCGAGTTCGAGAGCGATCGCTCGGCCGATGCCGCGCGATCCGCCGGTGACGATGCAGGCCTTGCCCGTGAGCTCAGTCATCGCAGAACCTCCTGGGACCGAGACAGGCGGAGCCGGCCGGCCGCTCTGGCCGGTCGACTCCGCGGGTCATCGGCCGTTCGTCAGCGCTTGGTGGTCTCGGTCGCCATGAAGCCCGCCTTGACGGTGGACTGCCAGCTCTCGAGTGCCGCCTGCTGGGTTCGCTTGACGATCGTCGAGAACTGCTCGACGGCCTTCCGGTTGCCCTTGAGGCTCAGATCGAACAGGCCCAATCCGGCGTCCATCGCGGCATTCTGTGCCTCGAAGGCCGTCTTGAGGACCGCCTCGCCCTGGGTCGACCAACCCTCGAGCATCTCGCGGCCCATGACGGTGGTCTCACCGAGATATGAGCGTGTGGCCTCGAAGGAGGCCTTCGCCGTCTCGGTGCTGTTGCGGGCAGCCTGAGCGGCGATGCGGGAGGCTTCGGCCACAGCGGCGGCCGCCGACTCCGGTAGTTCGTTCGTTGTAGTGGACATTGCGAGCTCCTTCGCCTATGATCGTCCTGCCCATAACGGCAACCGTGCTCTAAGTGCATTGTGCACATAGTTACGGAGGTTGTCAAGCCGCCGGGCCAGTCGACGGAGACCTCATCCACGACCATGTCTGAACGCATGAAGACCAGCGCCGCCAGCGCGCCCGATGCCGCGACCGCGGATGCTGACCGACCGTCCCCGCCGATCGATGCGGGCGAGCCCATCGATGAGCGCGAACCGATCGCCGGATGGCCGCCCCGCGACTTCCTGACGCCGTTCGTCCTGCTCGCGGTGTCGCTCCAACGGGCCCACGGCTACGCGATCGAGGACTACCTGCGGGGGTTCGGCATGTTCGGCATCACGATGAGCACGCTCTACCGGTCGCTCCGCCAGATGGAGAAGGACGGCTTCCTCGAGTCGACCTGGGAACCGGGCCCGACCGGTCCCGCGCGTCGCGTCTACACGATCACGGACGCCGGCGATGCCTGGTTGGAGACCTCGGCGGCGATGCTCGATGCCTATCGCGAAACGATCAACCGGTTCTTCGGTTTGTACGACGCTGGCCCCGGTGCGAAACGCCGCCAGCCCGACGAGCCGACCGAGCAGAAGGAGATGGCGAAATGACGAAGACCGAAGAAGCCGGCCCGACGACCGATCCGTACGAGGTCTGGCGGGAGATGTACGACGCCAACGAGCGTGCCTGGAGCACGGCCCTCGAGGAGGCGATGGGCAGCCCGGAGTTCGGCGAAGTCGAGCGGCAAGCTGCTCGAGACCATGCTCGCCGCCCAGAAGTCGGTCCGCAACAACATGCGAACGTATCTCGAGACGATGAATGTCCCGACGCGCGAGGACATCGCCCGCCTCGGCGAGCTCGTCATCGGGCTCGAGGAAAAGGTCGATCAGCTCACGGATCGGTTCGATGCCATCGAGGAAGTGGTTCGGACGCCAGGGCCGGCGGGGCCGGCGGGCCGACCCGGTGCCACAGGCCGACCCGGTGCCACAGGCCGAGCTGGTGCCCCGGGCCGAGTCGGCCCCAAGGGACCGGCGGGACCGAAGGGACCGGCCGGGCCCAAAGGGCCAGTCGGCGCCACCGGAAAGGCTGGCGCCAGAGGACAGGCCGCGGCCGCCGGTCCGGCTGCCCGGGCGACGCCGTCGAAGGCGGCAACGCCCGCGACGTCCGACCGGGCCGTTCGATGACGGCCTCGGCGTGGTCCACGAGGCCGGACGCCGCGACGATGTGGTCATCGACCGACCGTGCCCTGGAGATGGCCCGAGCCGTTCTCGGCTCGGCCGACGCGCCGGTCGGTCTGACGCCCAAGGAGCTCATCTGGCGCAAGAACAAGGCGCGCCTGTACCGCTATACCCGATCGGAGCCCGCGACACACCGGACGCCGGTCTTCCTCGTCCTGCCGCTCATCAACCGGGCGTACATCCTGGATCTGCGCCCGGGGGCGAGCTTCGTCGAATTCCTGTTGTCCGAGGGATTCGACGTCTTCCTCATCGACTGGGGAACGCCGGGCGACGAGGATCGGGCGCTCGACGTCTCGACCCTCGTGACCCGCTACCTGCCACGCGCCGCGAAGGCGATCCAGAAGGTCACGGGCGAGGATGGGATGACCGTCCTCGGCTACTGCATCGGCGGCGCGTTGGCCACCTGTTTCGCCGCCCTCCACCCCGAGATGACCCGAAACCTGGTCCTGCTGACCGCGCCGATCGATTTCTCGGATGCCGGTCAATTCGGTCAGATGACGTCTCGCGACACCTTTCCGGTCGACCGCGTCATCGACACGTTTCCGATCGTGCCGGGGCAGATGCCGGATATCGGCACGAAGCTGCTCGACCCCAGGGCCAGTTATGTCGGCACGTACCGTCAACTCTGGGACAAGCTGGCCGATCCGAAGTTCGACGTTCGCGCCTGGCAGGCGATGTACCGCTGGGTGAACGAGAGTGTGCCGTTCGCCGGGGCGGCGTTCCGCCAGTGGATCGTCGAGTTCTACCAGGAGAACCGCCTCGCGACGGACACCCTCGTGATGGACGGTCGGCCGGTCCGATTGGCCGACATCCATTGCCCGGTCCTCAACATCGCCGCCAGCCGGGACCCGATCGCGCCGCGACCGACGACGAGTGTCATCACCAAGCGCGTCAGCAGTGACGACGCGTCGGAGATCCTCGTCGAGGGCGGCCATGTCGGGATCGTCGTCGGCCGGATGGCGAGTCAGAATCTGTGGCCAAGGGTCGGCGCCTGGCTCGGCACCCACGACTGATCCGAAGCCGGGCCTACGCCGCCTGCGGGATCGGCTTCCGGATCAGCTCGGCCAGCTGCTCGCCATCGGGCTGGAGCAGCGCAGCTGACGCGGGCGCGGTCGACGTTCGCGACGATGATCTGTCCGATCTCGGTCGTCACGGCCGTGAAGATCCCGAGCTCCTGCATCCGCTGGGTCTGCAGCCGGTTGTCCTCGGTCGGCGTGACGTAGTGCAGCGAGGCCGCGCGGTACCGATGGATCAGGAAGAGCTGGACCAGCGTCATGAGGCGCCGCCGGCGGATCGATGGCGACGTGTGCTGGTCGCGGATCGAGAGGATGCTCAGGCCATGGCGATCCAGCATGCTGGCAAAGATCACGCTCGCGAGCGGATCGACCGATCCATCCAGCACGCGAAGCTCGAGGAGGTCCGATCCCGCGCTGTGCGGCCGCAGCTCGACGTCCAGCTTGCCTGGCCGATCCCAGTGCTGCGCCCACTCGGCGAGCCAGTCCTCCAGCACCCCGGTCGGCACCTCGGTCTGGACGAGATGCTGGTGTTGGGTCGATCCCCTGCCCATCGCTTTCGTCGCCGCGGTCCGCCCGGACACGGCCATCAACGCCGCGTCGAGCCGGTCTCCGCCGACGAGCGACTGCGGCGTTCGATAGGGCGACTCGAGGAGCCGGAACTTCCGCTGGAGGCGGGCCAGGGCGAGCATCCCGTCGTCTCGCAGGGCCGTCGCGAACTCCTCGGCGGCGAGGCCGTCGATCTGGTGCCCGCCGTACGTGATGAAGTTGAAGACGTACCCGAGCTTCCCGAGCTCCTCGGGGAACCGCCGCATCTCATCGTCGGTCAGCCCGGTCGTGTCCCAGTTGAACGACGGCGAGAGGTTGTACGCGAGCATCTTGTCCGGATAGGCCTCGTGGATCGCCAGCGCGAATCGCCGGGCGTCCTCGAGGCTCGCCGTCTTCGTCTCCATCCACAGCAGGTCGGCGAACGGTGCGGCGGCGAGCGACTTGGCGATCGCATAGTCGATCCCGCCCTGGACCTGGTAGTAGCCCTCGGGTGTCTTGGGCAGCTCCGGATCCCAGGCGACCTCGATGCCGAGCGAGTCCGCCTTGTCGCGAACCTCGGCGAAGGACGCGCGGCTCGCGAAGACGCGCCATTCCTCGAGCGACATGTCGACTCGCCCGCCGTCGCCGATGCCGGCGCTCGAGGATCCCGGCCACCGCGTCGCCATAGGTCGTCAGGCCGGCTTCCGCCTGCCAGATATCCGCGTACCGGGTCTCGATGTCGTCGAGCAGCCCATCGACCGAGGTCGCGTCTGCCGGATCGCCGCCCATCCGGGCGCTCCGCTCGATGAGCGACAGCAGCCCGACTCGGTCGAGCCAGGCGGCGGCCTGCCGCGACTCCGCTTCCGGCACCGCGAACAGCAGATGACCTCGGATCTCATCGAGACCCGAGGTCATGCAGCGTCTTGCAGGATCGTCAGGAAACCGACGCGGTAGCTGGGCAGCCCGGTGTTCGTCGCCCCGAGGATGAACGGCTGATCGCGCTCGTCGGTCCGGTTGTCGAGGAACGTCGCCGACTCGGCATCGGTCCGAGCGACGATGATGCCCGGCACGCCGCATGATGTCGAGCTGGAACCGCGCCGCGTTGAGCCGCTTGTTCTGTTCGTCCTGCCCGACCAGGACCTTGCCGCCCTGGTGACCGCATTTCTTGGCGCCGGGCTTCTGGTCCTCGATGTGGTAGCCCGGCACACCGACTTCGACGAACCGACGGATGAGGTTCCGAACGTGGGCGTCACCGCCGTGGCCCGTATCGGCGTCGGCGATGATGAACGGCCGAAAGTCGATCGCCGGCGTCGTTCGACGCTTCGTCCTCGTCCATCCGGGCGCGCGCGAAGTGCTGGTTCCTGTCGGCCGTGAGGAGCGCGCGAACCAAGCTGGCCGCCTCGTCGGGAACCTGGCTCAGCGGATAGCTCGCGAGGTCCGGACCGGGGTCCTCGGATGCCGACCCCTTCGCCGAGGTGGCCCAGCCGCCGAGGTAGATGGCATCGATCCCCATCCGCTTCATCACGACGGCCTGTCCGGGCGAGTAGGGGCCGAAGGTCGTGATCTGCCGACCCTCGCGGAACAGCTCCCGAAGCCGGGAATGGAACGCTTCGGCAGCCACCCGGGCGACGGTGTGATCGGACTCGATGGTGCCCTGCTGAGCCACGATCTCGCGCGCGCTGTGCAGGCGCACGATGCCATCGAACCTGGACGATGCGCACCACGCACGGGTGGCCGCGACCTGCGCTTCGAAGTCGTTCGCCGCTGGCGTGGGGGCGGTCACGGGCATCGTTCGGGTCACTCGTTCTCGTGGTCCCTGAGGCAATCGCCAGGGCACTCGCACTCGGCCCAGTAGCTGTATTCGCGCCGACCGGGTCCGACCACCGCGCCGTCCTCGTCGAGCGTGAGGCCCAGGACCCACAGGTGCGAGGGCTCGAGGATGCCGAGCTGGGCGACCGATGGCTGGGGTTGGACGACCTTGATCTCCATCTGGACCACCTCGTGAGCAGCGGACTGGATCGCCACCGTATCGCGGCCGCGGCATCCCCGTCCAATCGAAAGTTCCATCGCGTATGATCAACGATATCGATCATCAACTAGACGGGGTGGCGGCCGTGCTCCTCGCACAGGTCGAAGGGTTCGTCGAGATCGCCAGACAGGGGAACATGCGCCGCGCGGCGTACGCCCTCTCGATCGGCCAGCCGGCCCTCAGCGCCCGGATCCAGGCACTCGAGGACGAGCTCGGCGCGGCCCTGTTCCGGCGAACGCACGCCGGCATGGTCCTGACACCCGCTGGTCGCGCCTTCCTTCCGCATGCCGACCGCGCGATCGAGGCCATCCGCAGCGGTGGCTCGCTCGTCCGCGAACTGGAACACGGCGTCATCGGTGAGCTCGCGCTCGCCGTCGCGCCGGCCGTCAGCGCCTACGTCCTGCCGGAGATCCTGGTCCGCTTCACCGCGCGACACCCGGACGTCCGCCTGCTGGTGCGGACCGGCCATTCGGAGGAGATCGTGGATCTGGTCGCGCACGGCCAGGTGGAACTCGGGATCGTCAGGCAGATCCGCGACACCCGGGTGCGCAGCCGCCCACTCTTCGAGGACGAGCTCGTCCTGGTCGCCCGGCCCGACCACCCGTTCGCCGTGGCCGGGACCGTCGACGTCGGTGAGATCAGCCACGCCCAGCTCATCCTGTTCGATCGGACGTCGAGCTACTACGACATCACGAACGCGCTGTTCCGGGTCGCCGGTGTCGTGCCCCGTGGCGTCACGGAGGTGGACAACATCGAAGCGGCCAAGCGGATGGTCGAGCGCGGGCTCGGTGTGGCGCTGCTTCCGGGGACGGCTGTCGCCGATGCGCTGTTCGCGGGCTCGCTCCGGGAGATCGAGCTCGCCGGGACGGCCACGATCCGGCGGCGGATCGTGGCGGTCGAGCCTGTCGGAGCTCGCGCGACATCGCCGTTCATGGAGACCTTGTGGGGCCTCCTCGATCGGATCCCGGAGCTGATCCCACGCGCGCTCCCGATCCTTGCCGCCGACTGAATCGTCCACCGTCGGTGACCTCAGGATGATGCTTGACAACAAAAGTTGTCAATGACATCATCGCCGCATGCTCGACATCCAGGTCATCAGTGATCCGGCGGCGGCGACGGTGGCCCTGGAGCCGATCCGAAGCCGGCTCCTCGCCGAGCTGGCCGCGCCCGCATCGGCGGCGACATTGGCCACGCGGGTCGGCTTGCCTCGGCAGAAGGTCAACTACCACCTGCATGCGCTGGAGGCGCATGGGCTGGTGCGACTGGCCCAGGAACGCAAGTGGGGCGGGCTGACGGAACGGCTGCTCGTCGCGACCGCCGCGTCCTACGTCGTTTCGCCAAGCGCCATGGGCGCGGTCGCGGTCGATCCGGCTCGGGACGTCGATCGGCTGTCCGCGAGCTATCTCATCGCCCTGGGCGCTCGGGTCGTCCGCGAAGTGGGCGACCTCCTTCGTCACGCGGACGAGGCGGGTCAACGCCTGGCGACCCTGTCGGTGGATACCGAGGTTCGCTTCCGGTCGGCGACGGACCGGGCGGCGTTCAGCGCCGAACTCACCGAGGCCATCGCGACCCTCGTTTCGAAATATCACGACGGATCCGCCCCCGGCGGTCGCGCGCATCGCCTGGTGCTCGTGGCGCACCCCCTACCGCAGCAGGCCGAGCCGAAGGAGCAGTCATGAGCGTGAAGCAGGAAGCGTCCGGACGCCGTTCCATCCAGGTCGAAGTCGAGGTCCCCGGCACGCCCGAGGACGTCTGGCGGGCCATCGCCAGCGGGCCGGGGATCTCGTGCTGGTTCGCGCCGACGACATTCGAGGAGCGAGATGGCAAGCCCGTGGCGCTGACGGTGACCGTCGGCCCGGGCATGGAGTCACGCTCCGTGGTGACGGCCTGGGACGCGCCGCGGACGTTCACCCAGGAGGGAGACGGCTGGTTCCCCGGCTCGCCCCCGGTCGCGACCGAGTGGACCGTCGAGGCGCGGGCGGGCGGCGTCTGCGTCGTCCGGATGGTGCAGAGCCTCTTCGCCAGCACGGACGACTGGGACGACCAGCTGATCGGCACCGAATCGGGCATCCCCGGCGCCTTCCGCATCCTGCGGATCTATCTGACCCACTTCCGCGGCCAGCGCTCCGCGTTCATGAACTTCCTGGCTCCGGTCGCGGGGACGCCGGCGGACGCCTGGGCGACGCTGACCGCGGCCGTCGGGTTCGACGGCGTGGGGGCCGGGCAGGGTTGGGCCGCCCCGGCAGGCGTTCCGGCGTTGGGCGGCGTGGTGGAGACGGTCGACCAGGATCCGCCCGGCGCGCTGCTGCGGCTGGATCAGCCGGGGCCCGGCATCGCCGCCCTGTTCACCATGGATCTGGGCGTGGCGGTCATGGCGGCGTTCAACGTCTACTTCTACGGTGATCAGGCGGACGCGACCGTCGCCCGCGAGCAGCCGCTGTGGCAGGCGTGGATCCAGGAACGCTTCCCCATGCCGGAGCCGGTCACGAGCGAGTGACCGCTCGACGGGGTGATCCGGCTCACGAGGCCGGCCGGAGATAGACCGGATACTCGCGCACCGCGATCGCGTGACCGTCAGCCTCCGAGATGTCCCAGACCCGCAGGGTCCCCCACTGGGCGGTGGGCACGTCATACGACAGCGTCACGTCGAATCGGCCCCATGCGCCGGTGCCGACCGTGGCCAGCACCGGGCGATCGACCAGGACCTTGTCGTTGCCATCGAGCAGGGCGACGCGGAACTGCGCCTCGAAGACGTTGGCGAGCCCGGTGACCCGGCCGGGCGTCCCCAGGGCGGCGCCCCACGCCGGCCGATCGACGAAGATCTGGGGGAGGAATTGGTCCTGGTACGTCGCCCGGGTGACGGGCGTGTCCAGGGCGATCCTGTCGGACGAGCCGTCGTCCGGGCTCGGCATCCCGAACAATTCCTTGACCGGCTTGCCCTCGAGCTTGAAGTTGACGCGATCCACCGTCGTGAACTGGGTCAGGGTGTAGACGACCTGGGCCAGACGTCCTCGGAGCTCGAACACCCCGAGGTCCCAGGCGTCGGCCGGGGTAAACGTGGCGAACTCGGCGGACAGGTCGACCGTCGCGAGTCCTCCCGAGATCTCGACACCGAGGAGCTCCGAGCCGGAGGGGATGACCGTCTCGATCTGCGGCCGCGCCGCTCGCTCCTTGGCCGACGGTCCCGCGAGCAGCGCCGTCAGCGCAGCCGTTGCCGTGGCCTTGCTCTCGGGAACGGTCCGCAGGACCGGCACCAGGGCCGGGTCCCCGCCGAACGGATCATGCAGCATGAAGTACGCGCGAACGATCATCGTGCTCGCGGGCGTGCTCGCGGGCGTGGGCGTGGGCGTGGGCGTGGGCGAGGAGGCGATCGCCGGGCTCGGCGTTGCCGGAACGAGCGTCGCCGGCGATGTCGGCGAGGATGTCGGCGCGGACGTCGGAGCAGCCGAGGGCGAGGCGGAAGGCGAGGTCGTCGGCGACAGGATGCTGGCCGTGGGGGTGCCCGAACTCCCCTCGCTCGGACTGGCGCCAGGGGCGCTGCAGGCGGCGAGGAGGACGACCACCAGGAGTGCGGCGATCTGCTCACGGCGGAACATGGCTGTTTCCTCCCGATCCGGGATTCATCCATCCTCAGCATCGACTCGCGGCATTCCGGCGACATCTGCCGGCGGTCATGAAGGTCGCGGCCAACCGGCCCGTCTCGTGCGTCGCTGCGTCGAACTGAGAGGAGCTCGAGCGCCGGTGCTGCGGCGCCAGCGGCCTACGCCGTCCCTGCTGCGCTGTTGATGGCCGGACGTGATTCGCTGGGCGAAGTGGCGGTGCTCGCCTTCGGCCTCGGGGCGCTCATGTACTACTGGGTGTTCTACCGATCGCGACTCGTCCCTCGATGGCTGTCGGCCTGGGCCTCGTGGCCATCGTGTCGGTCATGCTGTCCGGTCTCCTGGTCATGTTCGATCTGACCGAGCCGATGTCGACGACCCAGATCGTCCTGGCGCTGCCGATCTTCCTGCAGGAGATGGTCCTGGCGGTCTGGCTATCGCCAAGGGGTTCGACCCGTCTGCCGTCGCTGCCGAACCGGGCCGGCGAGACGTCGCTACGGCCAGCCGCCTGAGCCCCGGGCCGGCGTAGCGCCACAGCCAAGCGTGGCTTCGGCCCGGCCTGGAGCCCGACTGAGATACCGTCTCGACAGGCGGTAGCAGACCGCGATCGGAAGGAGGGCCCGTGCTGCGGCAGGTCGCGGACGGCGTGCTGATCCACGAGAGCGAGTTCCTCCAGAGCCACGCGGTGGTCGTGCAAGGCCGGGCCGGCGTGCTGCTCATCGACCCCGGGGTGACCGGCTCCGAGATGGCCGCCATCGCGGACGACGTCCGCGAGTCGGGGCAGCCCGTGGTGGCCGGGTTCTCGACGCATCCGCACTGGGACCACCTGCTCTGGCACCCCGAGCTCGGCTCGGCGCCTCGGTACGGCACGTCGCGCTGCGCAGCTACCGTTCGAGATCTGATGTCGGACCCGGACTGGAGGGCCCGCGAGGCCGCGGACTTACCGCCGGAGATCGCCGAAGACGTCCCGCTGGACCTGCACGGCCTCATCATCGGCCTGCCCGCTGGCACCGCGCAGATCCCCTGGGATGGCCCTCGAGTCCGCATCATCGAGCATCAGGCGCACGCCCCGGGCCACGCGGCGCTGTTGATCGAGGAACGCGGCGTGCTCGTCGCCGGCGACATGCTGTCCGATGTCCTGATCCCGATGCTCGACATGAACGGCACCGCGGATCCGATCGAGGACTACCTGGCCGCCCTCCAGCTGTTCGAGGGCGTGGCGGACGACGTCGATGTCTTCGTCCCGGGTCACGGGTCCATCGGCGGAGTTGATCAGCTCCGCGCACGGATCGAACTGGATCGCGCGTATGTGCGTGGCCTGCGTGATGCCGATGATCCCGGCGACCCGCGGGTCGGCCCATCGGCTAAGGACGGTTGGGACTGGGTGGCCGGCGTGCATGCATGGCAACGACAGCAGCTCGCCGGACGAGCGGAGCTCGACGGGACGCCCGGACAGCGACGATCGGCATACTGACGTGCGTACGGAGGCAGTCACTTCGGAGGGACGGCGATGGCCGTGCGTGTTGACCTGAACATCTCGCTGGACGGGTTCGCGACGACGACCGACCAGACGCGCGAGGACCCGTTCGGGCCCGACTGGGCGCGCCTGACCGAGGCCTACGCCGCGACCCGCACGTTCCGGGCCCGAGTGCTGCAGGACACGTCCGGTGAGGGAACGACCGGGGTCGACGATCAATACGCGCAGGCGTACTTCGCCGAGGTCGGCGCGGAGATCATGGGTGCCGGCATGTTCGGACTGCATGCCTCTGCCGATGATCCGGACTGGCGCGGCTGGTGGGGCGACGAGCCTCCGTTCCACGTCCCGGTGTTCGTGCTCACGCACCGCCCGCGCCCGGCGCTCGAGATGGCGGGCGGCACGACCTTCCACTTCCTCAGCGCGACCCCTCGCGAAGCGCTCGACCTCGCCTCAGCGGCCGCGGGCGGCAAGGACGTGCGGATCGGCGGCGGCGCGACGGTGGTACGCGACTTCCTGAAGGCGGGCCTCGTCGATCGGCTCCATGTCGCCATCGCCCCGATCCTGCTTGGCCGCGGCATTCGGCTCTGGGACGACCTGCGCGGGTTCGAGGACGGCTACCGCGTGACGTCGGAAGTCGCCTCGAGCGGGACGACGCACCTGACCTTCTCGCGCTGAAGGTTCGCGTCGTCCGGCTCAGACCCCGAAGATGTTGGAATGGCGCGCCCGACAGGCATGAGTGGCTGGCCGCGGCAAGCAGGCGACTGGCATGCGTCTCCGAGAAAGACGGCGACGCTGCCGTTCAGGCCTCGCCGTTCGAGGTCGCGAGCGACGTCTTCTTCGGCCGCGAGCGCCTCGTCCGAGATGGTCGCGCAGCTCGCCGAGCCGCTGCTCGGATCGTCGGCCGTCAGGCAGCGGCAAGTCGTCGGCTAAGGCGGCTGTGCCGCGATCAGACGGGTGCCCGGCGAAACGGCTGGGGATCGCGATCATGAGCCGGCGCGACCGATGCGGGAGCTAGGAGCGGAGCAAAGACGGGGCGAGGCGAGGAAAAGAGAGAGGAGGAGAGCGGCGGGCACGGGGAAGAAGAGGAGGGAAGCGGAGAAAAGAGAACGGGGAAAGGAGGAAGAGAAAAGCCCGCTCGGAGCTCATGCGACGCCGCGATCGGCGGCTGCACGATCTAGCGTCGCCTTGGCCGGCGTCGTGTGGGCAATCGCTGAGAACCTGAGGGCCAACGAGCCTCGCCGCAGGAATGTCATTGGGTCATGACGAAGCTGACGAAGAACAAGCTCCCAGCTGAAGCCTCGAGCGGCTCGAACTTCCGAATTCGACGCAGCCCTGGGGAGGAGATGGACTCTCGATCGCCAACCTGTCGATCGAGGACGCTGTAATGCTGATCTTCCTTCTCGTATCGAACGACGCCCAAGACGATCTCCGGTCCATGCTCGCGGAGATGGATGCGACACGCCGCCATCCGAGGTCGCTCCGAAGGGTGGCGGACGTGCTGCGGCGCGATGTCGGTGTGCTTCGTGGCTCGGTCATCACCGCTGCGCTCGAAGGTGTCGCGACCGAGGCGATGTGGCAAGGCAGCGCCTGTCGCCGGACCACCGGACGCTCCTGCTCCCAGACGCGCCGCGCGACGGTGAGGGCACGCTCCTCGATCTTGTCCATGGGACGGAGCTGACACTCAAGGGCGAACACTCGGCCCCGATCATGGGCGGCGCCTTCAGTCCGGACGGCTCGCTCGTCGCGACGAGCGGCGACGACGGGGCGACGCGCCTGTGGAACGCCACGGAGCGGATCGCTGGTTGAGACTCTCGTCGGCACGACGGCAAGGTGTGGGCCCCGACATTCTCCGATACCGGCGGTCACCTGACCCTGCACACCGCCAGCCTCGACGGCACGATGATGACCTGGGATCTGTCGGGATCGCGGCGTCTCGGCGAGCTGTTCCATGCCGGAGCGGGCACGGATGGCCCTCCACCCGTCGACGCCAGGCCTCACGTCGCGGTCAGCCCGGATGGGCGTCTGCTGGCCACGAACGACGTCAACGGGATCTCGATCCTCGACGCCTCGACGCATGCCGTCATCCGCACCTTCAAGGCAACGCAGCCCAACGGCTCGTCAAACGCGGCGTGGTCACCAGACGGCACCCGGCTCGCGGTCACGGGCGCCGGGACGGAGATGGTGGACCTGTATGACACGGCGTCGTGGCAGATCGTCTCGCCCGACGGTGGACCGCTGAAGGGGCCGGCGGCCGATCGGGCGGCCCGTCCCGACGAGATCGATCGCGCGAATCCGACCGACACCAGGCGGCTCAACGTTGCTCGGGCCGTCGCGTTCTCGTCGGACTCGACAGAGGTCGTCGCGGGCGCCGACGACGGCATGGTCTGGACGTGGAATGCCCGGACGGGCGCACCCGCGGAAAACAAGCTTGAGGTCGGCGGCCCGGTCTTCGACCTGGCGTTCGACCGGGTCTCGAACGCCCTCGCGGTCGGCCACCTCGACCCCGGGACCGGGGACGTCGCATCGGTCTTCGCCCAAAGCCTGAACACGCCGCTCTACACGGTCAACGTCGACGACAGCCCCGGCGTTCCGAGTGCCGTGGCCTTCAGTCCCGACGGCACCGTCCTCGCGACCGGAGGCGGGAATGGCGACGTCCGGTTCTGGAACGCGGCGACCGGGGCGGAGAGCGGTCCGCGGGTCGTCGCGGTGGCAGGCTGGGTTCTCGACCTCTCGTGGTCGCCGTCGGGCAAGACGCTGGTCAGCTCGGGGACGGACGGGACGGTGCGCCTGATCGACGCGGCCTCGAAGACCGTGGGCGGGGTGCTGCCCGCAGCCGAGAACGACTGGGTCGACGCGACCGTGTCGCCGGACGGCTCGCGCGTGTACGTCGCCTACGCGAACGGCCAGGGCTTCGACTGGTCGATCGATCCCGCCGTCTGGGCGAAGGACGCGTGCATGATCGCCGGTCGGAGCCTGACAACGACGGAATGGGACCAGTACCTGCCGAGCCGACCGTACGCCCCCGCCTGCACGCCCTGATCACTTGAATACGAGATCTAACGTGAATCGGAACGACGGCTGCCGCGGTCTACGGCAGCCGTCGAGGTCCGTGGCCGGAGCTACTGATCGTCGTCCCGTGCCGAGAGGCGGAAGACCGTGTTCGCGCTGGCGTCCGTCACCCACAGGTCTTGGCCGCGGCCGGGCGCGACTTGGAGTGGCGCGACCGCGCCCGGAAGATCCCAGGTCGCCGTGACCACTCCGTGCAGGTTCACGCGGGCGACCTGCTTCGCAAAATCAAGGTCGACGTAGATCTGGTGGTCATTGCCGACCGTGATCCCGACCGGCCCGCCGTCGATGGGGTATTCGGTCAGCATGCCGCCCATCGAGATGCGGCCGAGCTTCCCGCCGAAGAGCTCGGTGAACCAGATGGCCCCGTCCGGGCCGGCGACGATCCGGTTGGGAAAGGAGCCCGGGTCGAGCGACCACTCACGGAACGTCCCGTTCGGGGTCATGCGGCCGACCTTGTCGGCACTCCGCTCCGTGAAGTACAGGGCGCCGTCGAGCCCGAGCGCGAGGCCGAGGGGCGTGGCGTCGGCCGTCGGGACCGGGAACTCTGTCACGTGACCCGTCCACGGATTGAGACGGGCGATCGCGTTGGCCCCCTGCTCAGCCACGTACACGCTGCCCCAGGGCGAGATGACACTCCCCTGGGGGAGGGCGTCAGGTCCGGCGGGGAGCGGGTACTCGACGATGGAGCCGTTCGGAGAGAGCCGGCCCATGTTCCCCGAGTTGCGCTCGGAGATCCGAATTCCGCCCAGCGGGTCGGTCGTCAGCCAGCCGGCAAGGGGGTCAACCGACGGGATCGGATACGTCTTCAGGTTGTCGTGGTTGTCGAAGACGCGAGCGGCTCTCCGTCCTTGCGCTCTTGTTCGTAGCCGCATGCGGTCAGGTCGCCCCGAGCCCATCGCCGACTGCGACCTCGCCCCCGCCTCCGAGGTCGTCACCCGCGGCATCGCCCGTCAGCACTCCACCGCCGGCGAGCCTGAGCCCACCACCGACTGGCTGGCAGAACGCGGGATCGATGGTCTTCCCGCGACTCGGCTTTCGCTCGGCGCTCCTCAAGGACGGCATGGTCCTCGTCGTCGGGAACGAGGCATGCGTTGCCGCGGGCGAACCCACGGGCAGCAACCGCGCCGAGGTTTACGAGCCCCGCGGCGAATCAGTGGTCCGAGGTCGGTGCGCTCAACAAGCAGCGAGCGGCGCCCGCTCTCATTCCGCTCCTCGACGGGGGCGCGATGGTACTCGGCGGCTCGAACGACGAGAACGAGCCGTACTCGAGCACCAAGATCTTCTCTCCGACCGGCAGATCGTGGTCTGACGGTCCACTGATGCTGCGAGCCGGCGCGATCGATGCGGTCACGCTTCAGGACGGAGCCGTCCTCGCCGCGGGGCGAGGTCGAGCGGAGATCCTCGACCGGGGCGCCACGTCATGGCGGCGGTCAACTCCACCGCCAGGCAACTTCCTCCTCGACCGGCTTTTCCTCCTCGAGAGCGGTGACGTGCTCGCCAAGGGCGAATGGCATGACGAGCCCGAGCTTCCGGTGTTCTTGCGGTTCGATCCCGGCGGCGAGATATGGGGCACGATCGAGCCGCCGGACGTCTTTCGGCCCGAACTCGTCGCCTTGGCCAGCGGCTCCCTCCTGGTCCTCGGGGACAACGAGGGCGGGGGGCGCGTGGAGCGGTACAACGCGAAGACCGGCAAGTGGCGCGAACCGGCGCAGATGAGGACCGGGCGGACCCGCGCGCAGGTCACGCTACTCCAGGACGGCCGCGTGCTCGTCGCCGGCGGTGTCGAACTTCTCTCCGAGCCAGTCGATGGTGGGTATTCCGTCACCGAGGGCGCCGCCCTCGATTCGACGGAGATCTATGACCCGGCGGCCGACGCCTGGACCTCGGGCCCTCGTCTCCTCCGCGCACGTCAGGGCGGGCAGGCGATCACGTTGGGCGATGGGTCGGTGCTGGTGTTCGGTGGGTACGTCGCTACGCCTCCGGAGCCCGCGAACCCAGACACAGGAACGCCCGGACCGTGCCCGACTCCACTGGCGAATACCGAGCGCCTGTTCGGCGATCCGACGGGATGAGCGATCGCTCCACCCGATCGAAAAGGTGGCTGGATCTTGTTGCAGCACATCGGGCGACGATGGCGCGCCCGACAGGACTCGGACATGCGGGTACTCACTCAGGATTTCAGGTCGATCCCGATCGCAGGAGCCGATGATAGGCGCGTCGCTAATCGGGACGGCGGAACGTCCGTCGAGCGATTAGCGGCCGCAATCCGCGTGCGAGGTCGCGCGCGGTTATCGAGCCTCCTCGACGACGTAGAAGCGGTTGCCGTCGAGGTCGTCGAATGTGAACATCGGCGGAACGCCGTCCAGTCGCAGCACGACGCCGACCTTCACGCCGCGTTCGCGCATCGCTGCGTGCTCGGCTTCCGCGTCGGGCACCGTGAACCGGACGCCGGTATCCGCTGCCGCACCCGGATCCCCGTCGTTGACGTTCAGCGCGATGGACGTGGTCGCTCGCGGTGGTGCGACTTCGATCCAGCGGGTGGTCGGGCTGATCGGAGCGTCGAACCGCTTCTCGAAGCCGAGAGTGTCGACATAGAACTCGGTGGCGACAAGCGTGGCCTCATCGGCTGCAGGACTGGGTGGCCGCTGTGCACGACCCCGTGGCCGTTGCCTCGTCGCGGACCTCGCGGACCTCGCCTACAGGGACATCGCACCATTTGGCATGCGCCCGGTCCAGGAACGGGGCGACGACTGCGCCCAGCTCGTCCGGATCCTCGGTCCGCGGCTGCTCAGCCCGCGGGGTCCAAGCCCCATCGGCCCCTGGCGGAACCAACCGGGAGGCCCGCTCGTCCGAGTAGTGTCGACGGCGACGGCATCGGCATCGGCTCATCGCAAGAGATGACATGGCCCGCATCAGCATCCTTGCACTGCTCATCGCTTGTCTCCTGAGCGCGTGCTCTACGCAGCCCGCCGGCGCTCCCACCACGTCGTCCAAAGGTGTCAGCGCCTCGCCTTCCGAACTCGTCTCGCCGTCAGACGGCACGTCCCCACCGCCTGCGCCCACCGACCCGGCCGCCGCCCATCAGCGGGCAAAAGAAGTGCTCTCGGCGTGGGCGGCCGCGGTGACCGCCGCCGGTGAGCACGCCACGGTCACCACGGTCGGCGAACTGACCGGCCAGATCGGCGACTGGGAGGAGGCCGTTGGCGACAACGACAAGCGCGCGCTGATGGCCGGGATGGTCGCGTCCGCTAGTCCGCTATCAGAACAGGCGCCGCCCGCCGGCGAGGTGACCTGGCAGGACGGCAAGACGACCAAGGTGCCCCTGCTCTCGGCACAGGAGGCCATCGTGGCGATCGAGTCCACCACGGCGGCGCCCTGCTCCGACTGCACGATGCTCTTGGTCACGGCCGCCGAGCTGACGTCCGGGCCGATCCAGACCTCGCGCGGACCGGCGACGGCACCCATCTGGGAGTTCACCGTGCAGGGCACGGACGTCAAGGTCACGCGCGTGGCCATTGCGAACCCAGTAGTTGTCGCTGCCCCCGGGGAGGGCGATCCGCAGCTCGGGCTGGCGATCGACTCGGCCAGCGGGTCGGTCAGCGGCGCCGGGCTCACCGTCGCATTCGTCGGCGCCCCCGATTCGGGAGACAAGCCATGCGGCGAGGACTACACCGCGGAGGCGGTCGAGTCCGATCTCGCGGTCGTGGTCATCGTCACGCGGCATCCCCACGTGACGGTCGGCGCCTGCTCGGCCGTAGGGGCACGGCGCACGGCTACCGCGACGCTGGCCGTGCCTCTCGGCGACCGGGTCGTGCTCGACCTGCAACAGGGGATTCCGGTCCCGGTGGTGCTCGCTCCCTGAAGCGCAGCCACATGACGCCTAGAACATCGACTCCTTGGTGGCGTCATGCCCTGATCGGCGTTTCATCTGCTTGGTCCCTCATCGAGCGTCGAACGCGCGCCGAGGCGCCGAAGGTCTGGTGCCAGCAGTACGGATGGGGCTTGGCGGTCTGATGACCGGCTGATAGGTTCGCGGCCCATCCGCCGCTGGAGTCGCGCCACCGTGTCCGTCGCCCACCGTCCTCTCGCGGTCGTTGCATTCGTCGGCCTGCTCCTGGCGCTCGTGGGCCCCGGTACGGCCGCGGCGGCGTCGACCACGGTCGATCGCGGCACGATGGCTGCCAAGCTCGTCTCCGCCTTCGGTCTGACCGCGACCAGTGGGGTCCGGTTCAAGGACGTCCCGAAGACCGGCGCGCTGGCGACGGCGATCGACAAGGTCGTCACCGCCAAGATCGCCTCGGGCTGCGGTGGGGGCCGGTTCTGTCCGAAGGCGACCGTGCCGAGGTCGCTGATGGCCTCCTACCTCGCCCGCGCCCTGCGCCTGACGGTCCCCGCCACGGAGACGTTCACCGACGTCAACAGCTCGACCTCCTACATCGGGTCCATCCGCTACCTCGTGAAGGTCGGTCTCGCGATCCCGTGCGCCACGCACAAGTTCTGCCCCACCCGGCCCATCACGACCACCGAGACGACGGCCTTCCTCAAGAAGGCCGTCGCGATCACGCGGATCGCACCCGCCCAGCCGGTCCCGGGCAACCCGGACGGCAACGCACCCGTCCCGGCGGGCGCGGGCGCGGTCGACACCTCCTCGCCCGACCACGTGGTCGGCACCGGGACGCCGGCCAGCTGCACGTCGGCGGCACTCGCGGCGGCCGTCGCGCAGGGCGGGGTGATCACCTTCGACTGCGGGCCGAGCCCCGTCCGGATCCGGATGGCGGCGACGGCGAAGGTCCACAACGACAAGCCGGACGTCGTCATCGACGGCGGGGGACTGGTGACGCTCGACGGCCAGAACGCGCGGCGGATCCTCTACATGAACACCTGCGACCAGAGCCTCGTCTGGACCACCGACCACTGCCAGAACCAGGCCCATCCGACGTTGACGCTGCAGCGGCTCACGGTCATCTACGGGAAGGCATCGGGGAGCGAGACGCAGGACGGCGGCGGCGGCGTTTTCGTCCGGGGCGGCCGGTTCAAGGTGGTCGAGTCCAACTTCTTCGGCAACCACTGCGCCCCGACCGGGCCGGATGTCGGCGGCGCGGCGATCCAGGTGTTCTCGCAGTACGACGGGCTCCCGGTCTACGTGGTGGACAGCACGTTCGGCGGGAACGCGTGCTCCAACGGCGGCGCCATCTCGAGCATCGGGGTGTCTTGGACGATCGTGAACAGCCTGTTGACGGGCAACCACGCGATCGGCAGCGGCGCGAACCCGGCGAAGTCCGGCACGCCGGGCGGCGGCAACGGCGGGGCGATCTACAACGACGGGAACACCATGACCCTCGACGTCCAGGGGACGCGGATCGAGGGGAACACCTCGAACCACGAGGGCGGCAGCGGGATCTTCTACGTCAGCAACGACCGGAGCGGGTCGGTGGCGATCTCGGGGTCGACGCTCCGGAACAACACCGGCGACGGGTTCTCGACCTACCCGGGCATCTTCTTCCTGGGCTCGAGCATCACCTTCACCGACTCCACCGTCGAGTAGCGGGCGGGCGCAGCGCGACGCTGCCGAGCGCGGGCCGAGGGGTGGCTCGTGGTCGCGAGCCTGGAGCCAGCCTGGACCTCCGGCCGAGCGGGATCCGTCCGCTAGCCGGGAACCTTTTCGCGATTCCGCGCGACATATCATCGAGAGCGCGACACGTAGCCGCGTCAGGACCGAGGGGTCGTGGTGGACCAGCGAGAGCTCGTCGAGCGTGCGATGCGGGGCGATCATGACGCCTTCGCCGTGCTCGCCGGCCGGTTCGTCGCGCGGCTGGACGCGGCAGCCCGCCTCATCCTCCGGGACCCGGAGCTCGCGCGAGACGCGGTCCAGGAGGGCTTCCTCGCCGCCTGGCGGAACCTGCCCACGCTCCGCGATCCGGATCGCTTCGAGCCCTGGCTCCGACGCCTCGTCTTCCGATCGTGCATCAACACCGTGCGCCATCGCGGTCGGCGACCGATGGAGGTCGAGCTGACGCCGCTCCACGAGCCGGCGATCAGCGACATCGCCTCGATCGTCGCGGACCGCGAGCTCCTCGATGTCGCCCTCAAGCGGCTTCGACCGGAGGCGCGCGCCATCGTCGTCCTGCACTTCTATCTCGGCCTGCCCCTCCCGGACGTTGCCGAGTCGCTCGCCATCCCCGTCGGGACCGCCAAGTCCCGCCTGCACCGCGCCCTCGCGGAGATGCGCTCCACGATCGATGCGGACCTCACGCCCGCGCACGAGCACGTGGCCGGAGGACAGCTCGCATGACCGCCTTCGACCGCATCGAGCCCCGGATCCCCGAGCTCATGGACGAGTTCGCGCCGGCGAAGGTCCCCGACTACTTCGACGACATGCTCCGGCAGACCGCCCGCACGCGGCAGCGGCCCGCCTGGCTCTCCATCGAACGGTGGCTCCCCATGGGCGTCATCGCCCGCACCGATACGATCCGACAGGTGCCGTGGCGGCCGATCGCCATCGCCGCCCTGCTCGTCGTCGCCGCGGCCCTCGTGGTGCTGTCCGGCGCGGGGTCCTGGCGGCGGCTCCCTCCGGCGCCATTCGGGCCGACTAGCCGGATCCAGGTTGGCGATCCAGGCGTCGTGCGCTGGTTCGCTGTCGACGACACGTCGCTCTGGGTCCACGAGCCCACGAGCATGGTGCGCGTCGATCTGGCGACGTCCGCCGTCACGGGAACGGTCTCACTGCCTTGGATGGACTACGGCTATGACGCGACCGGGGCCGGTTCCGTCTGGCAGACGGACTACGAGAACGACGTCCTCGTGAGGATCGACCCGGTTGCCGACAAGGTCATCACATCGATCCCGGTCGGATCGGCACCGAGCGGCGTCGCCGTCACCGAGGGCTCGGTGTGGGTCGCTGACGAGCACGCTGGAGCGGTCCAGCGCATCGATCCCGCGACCAACCTCGTCATCGCGACGATCCCGGTCGGTCCGACCGGATCCGCCGGGCCGCAGATCCTGACGGCTGGCCCCGGTGGTGTCTGGGTGGACATCCAGAACAACCAGTCCGTGGTACGGGTCGATGCCGCGACCAACACGGTCGGGCTGCGCGTGCCGCTGGAAGGCTGGGTGGCGAGCGACGGCGTGGAGGTCTGGATCGGCGTCGACGCCGGCCCGAACGGGCCGTCGAAGGTGGTGCGCATCGATCCGGACACGGGCAAGGTCATCATCACGGTCGACCTCGATACCCGGGGCATCGTCGGCCTGGCGGTCGGCCTCGGATCCGTCTGGGTATCCGCAGACGGCGGCATGACCCGGATCGACGAAGCGACGGGACGCATCGTCGGGCGCCTCGATACCGGTGGCGATGGCGGCAACGTCGTCGTTGCGGGTGGCGCGGTCTGGGTCGCCGTGAACGGTCAGCCGTACGTGCTGAGGGTCGCGTCGCCCTGACCTCGGCGCCGGACGCACCGGCCCGCAACCCGACTGGTCCACCTCCGAGCGGGAAGCCTGGCAGCAACTCCGCCCTGAGACCAGTGCCCTGGACTCACGACGCCCGGGCCGAGACCTGCCCGAACGATCGACCTCGTCAAGAAGAGGAGTCCGAAATGCGTCATGCCTCAGTGGTCGTGCGGGCGACGTCGCCATCGTGATCGTCGCGATCTCCGTCGGAGCCTGTGCGGCGACGCCGACGAGCCCTCCGTCGAGCGCGCTCGCGCCCGCGGCCTCCGCGAGCGTGGCCGCCACGAGCTCCACGGTCGTCGTGGAGTCGCCGGCGGCATCGACGAGTGCGGCTCCGTCGCCGTCTGCGTCCATCCCGGCCGGGGCACAGATCGACGGCCGGATCCAGGTCGGCGAACCCGTCGCACCGCGCTGGTTCGCCGCCGACGACACGTCGCTGTGGGTCCACCAGCCGACGAGCCTGGTCCGCGTGGACCTGGCGACGTCCGCCGTCACGGGACAGATCCCGCTGCCCTGGATGGAGTACGGCTACGACACGACCGGCGCCGGTTCCGTCTGGCAGACGGACAACGAGAGCGACGTCCTCGTGAGGATCGACCCGTTCACCCGCAAGGTGGTCACGCGGATCCCGGTCGCGGCGGCACCGGCCGGCGTCGCGGTCACCCAGGGCTCGGTGTGGGTGGCCAACGAGCACAATGGGTCGGTCCAGCGCGTCGATCCCGCGACCAACCGCGTGGTCGCGACGATCCCGGTCGGTCCGATCGCACCGAATGGGCCGCAGATCATGACGGCTGGACCCGGTGGCGTCTGGGTGGGCCTCCAGAGCACCGGCGAGAATGTGCGGGTCGACGCCGCGACCAACAAGGTCGGCCTGCGGGTACCGCTGGACGGCCCGGTGGCGAGTGACGGCAAGCAGGTCTGGATCGGCGTCGACGCCGGGCCGAACGGGCCATCGAAGGTCGTGCGCATCGATCCCGTCTCGGGCAAGGTCATCACCTCGGTCGATCTCGATACCCAGGGCACCTGCGGCCTGGCCGTCGGCCTCGGATCCGTCTGGGTCGCCGACGGCGGGTTGACGCGGATCGACCCCGAAACGGGACGGATCGTCGGGCACCTCGATCTCGGTGGCGATTGCGGCAACGTCGTCGTGGCGGGTGGCGCGGTCTGGGTGACGGCGGACGGTCAGCCGTACGTGCTGCGGATCTCGCCGACGTGATCGGCGATCCAGGCGGCCCACGGGCACGGTTTGGCGCTGGCGCTTCCAGAACGGGTTGAAATGGAGCGCCCGACAGGTGTGGGACGCGCGATAACAGCCTACGACATGCCCATCGAGGGCCGAGATGAGTGGCTGGCCGCGGCGAGACGGATGGCCAGGATCGTGAGGCTGGCGGCGAGCTGGATCGGGAGGAGCGTGAACGGCGAGACTTCCGCGAGCGCGGCCTTGCTGATGACGGTGCCGACAGCCCCAGCAGGTGGCGGCGAGGATCAGCGCGGCGAGGTCACGCGGGGCGATGGACGAGCGAGACATGGCGAGGCTCCGAGCAGACTGACGACGGAAAGGCGGGCGCTCGGCCCGCTGGTTCCTCGTCGTCGCAGCACGAGTAGCCCGGCACTCGCCGGGGACTCGTCCGCGCTCGGTGCATCCTGGTCAAGCCAGGTTCCGTCGCATCGCGACCGCACTCGTCGAGCAGGCGGTCACGAACTCGACCGACGCGGCCACGTCGGCGGGCACGGTCGACCGGTCGATCGGCGCGTAGCCGAGGCGGCTGAACCACGGCTCCGCGGTCTCGGTCAGCAGGATCAGGCTGGTGGCTCCACCAACTCGCGCCAGGTCCTCCACGGCGTGGACGAGCGTCGTTCCCACGCCGGTGCCTCGACGACCCGGCGCGACCGCGACGGAGCGCAACAGGGCGGCTCCGTCGTACGGCTCGATGGCCGCGCAGCCGACGAGGCGATCACCGTCTGTGGCGACGACGCCGGTCACGAACGCCTCGGCCGCTCCGTCCAGGGGGAGTCCGGCCTCGGTCAGCAGGTCGCGGACGGAGGGCCAGTCGCCAGTCTCGGCGCGCTTGGTCTGCATCAGCAGCAGCCGGAACCGCCGCAGCACCCCGACTCCGCGACCGGGAGCATCTCGCGCGGGGCGGAGAGATCGATGAGCGGCCGAGCATCGGCCGGCTTGGATGCCTTGATGATCGCGCTGATCATCCCCTCGACGACGGTGTGGGACGGCGTGATCGAGACGTCGGTCAGGCCGACCGCCAGGAGACCGTCGCGGAACTCCGACACCGACAGGGCGCCCGCGATGCAGCCGGCAAAGGAGCCCCGCTCGGCGCGATCCTCGGCGCTGAGCGAGTCCTCGGCCACGATGTCGCTGATGCCGATGCGGCCACCCGGCCGGAGAACCCGGGCGATCTCGGCGAAGACCGCGTGCTTATCGGCGGCGAGGTTGACCACGCAGTTGCTGATGACGACGTCGATCGACTCGGCCGGCAGCGGGATGGCCTCGATGTGGCCTTTGAGGAACTCGACGTTCGTCGCGCCGGCCTCCGCGGCGTTGTGCTGGGCGAGGGCGAGCATCTCGTCGGTCATGTCGACCCCGAACGCCCGCCCGGTCGGCCCGACCCGCCTGGCCGAGAGCAGGACGTCGATGCCGCCGCCCGAGCCGAGGTCCAGGACCCGCTCGCCGGGGTGCAGGTCGGCCACGGCGGTCGGATTGCCGCAGCCAAGGGACGCGAGGACGGCCGCGTCGGGCAGTTCGTCGCGCTCGAGCGCGGAATAGAGGTTCGCCCCGATGGTCTCGGGATCGCTGCAACACGACGTACCTTGCGACGCGCGGACGGCCGCGTCCGCGTAGTGCTGTCGGACGGTCTCGTGGATGGTCTCGGTGGTCATGGCAGGAGTGCTCCTCGGGGCTGTCGGGCCGTGTCGTCTGTATTGATACTTGACGATATAGACATCTGTCAATACATTGGACGGGATGAAGCGCCAGACCGATCCCGACGTCCTGCTCCTGCAGGCCGCTGCGGACCCGACCCGACTCGCCATCTTGCGCCAGCTGAGCGACGTAAGCGAGGTCTGCGCCTGCGACTTCACCGCCTGCTGCGACGTGAGCCAGCCGACGGTCTCACACCACCTCAAGGTCCTCCGCGATGCGGGCTGGATCGAAGGCGAGCGCCGCGGCACCTGGGTCTGGTACTCGCTCCGGCCCAAGGCGGTGGAGCGCTTCCGTGAACTCGCCGGCGCCTTTGGCCCGAGCATCGCCTCGCCGGTCACCTCCCGTCGCCTGCCGGTCGTCGAGGCCCGCGCCTAGACCTCGCGCTTGAGGTAGCGGTAGACGAGGACCGCGGCGATCGCTCCAAGCGGCGGCGCGACGAGGTAGATCCACAGGTCGGACAGGTCGCCGCTCACGAGCGCCGGACCGATGGATCGCGCCGGGTTCATCGAGGCACCGCTGACCGGTCCGCCGACCAGCGCACCGAGGGCGACCGTTCCGCCGATGGCGATCGCCGCGCCATGGCCGACGGCCCTCGTGTCAGTCGCGACGGCGACGATGACCAGCATCAGGAAGAAGGTCAGCACGACCTCCCAGACCAATGACTGGACGTCGCTGCCGGCCGGATGGGTCAAGCCGAGCGGCACGTCTCCGAGGCTGGCTCGCAGGAGGCCAGCGCCGGCGATCGCCCCCAGGATCTGCGCCGACCAGTACGGAACGACACGACCTGCCGGGAAGTGCCGGCCGACGGCGAACGCCGCCGTCACGGCCGGGTTGAAATGGGCGCCCGAGACGTGGCCGAGCGCGTAGACCATTGCCATGATCGCCAGGCCGAAGGCGGCGGCGACGCCAGCCGGGCCGACGGTGCCGACAGCGATCGCACCGCAGCCGGCGAAGACCAGGGTGAAGGTGCCGATCGCCTCCGCGACCAGGGCCGGCCCGAGTGGGAGCGACTTCAACGGGCGACTGGGGCCGACGCGACCTGAAGCCCGCGCGCTTCGCGGACTTCGGTCGCGAACTCATCGGGGAGCTCGCTGGCGAGGATCGCCTGAGCCGTGTGCTCCACGTCGTATCCGACCCGCCGGAACGCAACGGAGCGGGCGGCGCAGTCGACCAAGGCCCACCCGGCTCTCGGGTCGCCGTCCTTGGGCTTGCCCGCCGAACCGTCGTTGACGAACCAGGTTCCGGCGACGGTCTTCTCGTACGGTCGATGGGTGTGGCCGCAGACGATGACGTCGGCGTCAGCGCCTGCCGCGATCCGGGCGAACGTGCCGTCGGGCTTGTCGTCGTAGAGGTATTCGTTGATCCGGCGGGGAGATCCATGGACAAGGAGGAAGCGCAGCCCGTCTGCTTCGAACCGGATCTCGCGCGCAAGTGACCTGAGCCAAGCCTTGTTGGCCGCCGTCGTGTGGGCCTTCGTCCACTCGAATGACCGGTCGCCGAGGGCCTTCTCGACTGCGTTCGTGTACGCGCAGCCGCATTCCGCCATATCGAACCCCGTGCCCTCGTCGTAGTTGCCCATGACGCCCGGGATGTCCTCGGCCCCGAGCCGCTCGATCACCTCGTTCGGCCAGGGCGCATAGCCGACGAGATCGCCCAGGGCATACCGTGCATCGACGCCGACCGTCGCGATGTCATCGAGCACCGCCTCGAGGGCGGGAAGGTTGCTGTGGACATCCGAGAAGAACGCGACTTTCATCGCTCGGCTCGCGCGCGCCTCGGCGTGAGCATCTCAAGGCTCACGCCGTCGGGCGGGGTTCGATGCCGAGCTCGGCCATCAGGCCCCGGACGCGACCTTCGATGTCATCGCGGATCGGTCGGATCTCCTCGATCGACTTCCCGGCCGGATCATCGAGCTCCCAGTCGATGTACCTGTTGCCGGGGAAGACGGGACAGGCGTCCCCGCAGCCCATCGTCACGACGACGTTGGCGGCGCGGACGATCTCGTCGGCCCATGGCTGGGGTAGCTCCTTGCTGATATCGATGCCCTTCTCGGCCATCGCCGCCACGACGGCCTGGTTGAGCCCGGCGGCGGGCTCCGAACCGCCGGAGAAGACGTCGACCTGCTCACCGGCGAGGTGGCGCATCCAGCCGGCGGCCATCTGCGATCGGCCGGCGTTGTGAACGCACAGGAAGAGGACGCTCGGGTTGAGGTCCGTCCGATCCGACTCGAGCCGCACGAGGGCACGGAGTCGATCGTTCGTCAGCCGCTCGACAAGCACAGGCACGAACGTGCGGATCGTGGCATTGGGCAGGATGATGTCGAGCGACTCGGCCATGAACCGCTCGATCGTCTCGACGTTCATCTGACCCTTCCAACGGCGCTCGAGGGCCGCGGCGGAGTGGCGGATGGAGATCCATTCGCCCGGCGTCATGTCGGCGGGTGGCGTCCAGGTGCGGGTGGTGGGTGTGCTCATCGGTGCGGCCTCCGTAGATGTGCTGGCATGGTCTGGATCCGCGTCGTGACGGTCATGCCTGGCCCATCGACGCAGCGGCGAGTCGATCGACCCGGTCGGCCAACGTGGAGAAGGCCGAACGGAACGCGGCTGCGGTACCGACCGGGACCGGATCGGGTACGGACCAGTGGAGGAGGCGCGCCGCAAACGGCGGCCCCGCTTCGTGGGCCCGATCGCAGACCGACACAACGAGGTCTGGCTGCATCGCGATGGCGTCGTAGCCCTTCGGTGTCGCACCCGAAATGTCGAGTCCGAATTCGGCTGCTGCCCGAACCGCGAGGGGGTGGACGCGCTCCGCGGGCTCGTTGCCGGCGCTCTCGGCGGCTCGTCCGGTCCGGTCGCGCCAAAGGGCGGCTGCGAACTGCGAGCGGGCCGAGTTGTGGGTGCACACGAAGAGCACGAGCTCTGGGGCGATCGCCGGCGCGACGACGACGCCGTCGAGGCGGTCGCGACGCAGCGTCACGTAGCGGCGCCGATGGTCACCCTCCGACACGCGTCGCTCGATCAGCCCGACGGCCTCGAGAACGCCGAGATGATGTGCCGCAGCGTTGGTCGGCAGCCCAGCGGCATCCGCCAGCTCACGAAAGGTCCGGTCGCCAAGGAGCAGTTCGTCGACCACTCGGAGTCGGTGCTCGTCGCCAAGTGCGGCATGGACGTGTGCCCGCTCGTCGATGTCCATGAGTCACATGATACTGACTCAATATTGAGTGAGTCAATTGCGTCGACAAGCGTCGAATGCGTTCGAGGGCGTAGGGCATCAGGCCGAGCACTGTGAAGCGCCACCTCGCCGACCTCCGAGCACGTTCAGGCCTGACCTCCGAGCAGCTGATCTACGCCGGACGGGCTGCCGGATGGCTGGTTGTCCCGAGTCTGGAGTCCCTCTGAGCGGGACTCCTCGGCCACAGGCACACCCAAACCGTCGACCACGGCTGCTACTCCCTCAGCCCGTCGCGAATCGCCCGGATCAGCTCGTCGGCCTTGGTAGCGGGGAACTCGGGTCCGCGCACGACACGCCAGTTTCCAGCCTTCTCAGCCCAGACTTCGGCGGCCCGCCAGAACGAGGACCACAGCGATCGGCACGCCGACGAGGATCAGGGGTAGGTCGAACCCCACTCCAAGCGCGAACGCCAGGGGCGACGTTGCGAGCCCGATCACGGCTCCCCATCGGCGGCCTCGCCAGAGCCCGACACCGGCGACCACCTCGGCGGCACACACCGCGACGAAGGTCCAGCCCAGGGCTTTGAACGCCTCCGGCGCGAGCCCTTCGAAGGGGCCGGCCATCGACCGGAACCAGAACGTCATCGGCAGCTCGCCGTAGCGGTCGAGATGCGCCAGGACAAAGGGCACGGAGGCGCCGAACGCAACACCGAGGAACAGGAACAGGGACGCCGCGACTCGAACCGTCGGCGGAAGGCGGAGGCGTGGCGAGTCGCTTGTCCTCGTCATCAGCGTTTCCTCTCAACGCAGCGTCGCGATTCGTGCACCTCGCCGGCAGCGGTCATGAGATCGTTCGCCCGACCTTCGCGCTCGCTGCCGCGCGGTATGCCGCGACTCCGGCGACCACACCAAGCACGATCAGGAAGACGTCGATCGTCCATGCCGCAATCTCGTCAGCCTGCTGCACGGTGAGCACGGCATAGAGGACGATCCACACCACGGTGACGACGCTCGACGCGGACACGACCAGGGCACTCGGGCGCGCTATCAGCCAGACACCCAAGGTCGCGCCGACCACACCCACCGCGGTCGTGACGACTATCTGAGCCGGTTCCGTCCTGAAGATGATCGTTATCGCGATCGCGAATCCGGCCGCCACGAGCCACAGGGCCCCAGCGATTCCGGGCCTACTCATTCTTTCCTCCCCTTCGTTTCTGCCTCCCGCGCGGTGCACCCCACTCCCACGCCTTTCTGCGCCGCGGGGTTCGCTGTTAGGCCAACCTTGGAATGTATACGGCGTAGACCGATGTGTACGGCGTAGACTAGCCAGCATGGCTCGCGACGTCAAGGCCCAGCGCGGACTGACCACGGAGCGTGTGGTGGATGCCGCGCTGCGGGCAGCGGATGAGGGCGGCATCGAGGCGGTCAGCCTGCGACGGATCGCCGGGGCCCTCGAGGTGACACCGATGGCCATCTACCGGCACGTGCGGAACAAGTCCCACCTGCTCGACCTGATGGCCGAGCGGCTGCTGGATCAGGTGGACCTTGCGCCTGCCGAGGCGGCCACCTGGCAGGACCGGCTGCGCCGGCTGCTGGCCAGCTTCCAGGCGGTCGTGGCGGCGCACCCGGCGACGGCCTTGCTGCTCTCGCGACCCTTCGTCTCCCCGGCCGCCCTGCGCGTGAGCGAGGCAATGCTGGCGACCCTCCATAGCGCGGGCTTCGACGCCGGCCAATCGGTGCGCTTGCTGCAGGTGATCACCGGCATGGTCCTCGGCCCGGCCATCAATCGCGCCACGTGGGCGGCAGCTTCACGCGACCTTCCGCCGGACGCCGACCGCCAGCGGGCGTCCATGGAATGGCTGTCCGTTGGCGAGCTCCCCTACCTCGCGGGCGCTACGGGCCAGTTCATGGATTGGTCCGCGGGGGCGGACGCCGATCGTCTCACGATCGAGCTCTTGGTCGGCGGTCTAGAGGCGCTCGCCGCCCAGCCGAACCGAGGTAGGGCGCCGAGTACGGTGGATCGTGAATAGAACTCGCGTTCTGGCGCGCCCGACAGGTGTTGGACGCGCGATTTCAACCTACACCATCCCGATCGAGGGGCGCGACGAGTGGCTGGCCGCTGCTAGGCGGCTGGCATGAGGGACGGGTACCAGCGCGGGGTGCTTCCGCCGCAGGCGACGCGGCGCCAGATGGACGTGCTTGCCGCCTACGTCGCCGCCGGCGGGTCGGTCCACGACGCGGCCGAACTCGTGGGTATCAGGCCCAGCACCGTCAAGCGGCACCTCGCCGACCTACGAGCGCGGTCGGGACTGACGACCGAGCAGCTGATCTATTCGGGCCGCGCCCTTGGTTGGCTCGTCGTCCCGAGCCTGGAGCCAGCGTGATCTCTTGAATGCAGGCTGAGCCCCCGCGCGCGACCCCGAGTGCCCATCGCTCGCTCAAGCCGGACTATGCGCCAACCACTCTCGCTCCGCAGTCAGGCCGTGCCGATGGGATCGGCACGGTCGGGCGACGCCCGGAGGCTGTCCAGACCGGCGAGGATCAGATCGAGACCGAAGTCGAACTCGCTGGCGAAGTCGTAGCCGGCCTTGCCCACGTGCTCGGCAACGGACTCGGCGAGGTAGGGATAGTCGTCAGCGGGGAACTGGCTGAGAATCTCGATCGCCAACTTGTCGACCTGGTCCGTGCTTTCGAAGGGCAGGGTCTGCTCTTGCAGCGCGAAGCCGAAGATGAAGCTGTCGAGCAGGGTGAAGGCGTGAACGGCCATCGCGACGGAGAAGCCAGCCTGCCGCAACGCCCGTATCACCATGTCGTGGTATCGCATGTTGCCCGGGCCTGGATGGACGCGGGACTGGATCACCCCCAGCGCCCAGCGGTGACGCGCGAGCACTTCGCGGATCGAGTTGGCTTGCTGACGCATCGCCCCTTTCCAGTCTGACCCTCCGGCGGTGACGTCGATCTCCTCGTACATCACGTCGACCATCGCGTCGAGCAGATCGTCCTTGTTCGCGAAGTGGTTGTAGAGCGCCATGGGGTATACCCCCAGCTCCTGGGCGACGTTCCGCATGCTGAGCGACTCGATTCCGCCTTCATCAGCGAGCTTGATGGCCGTTCGGAGCACTCGCTGCCGGCTGAGTGGGACTCGTCGTCTGGTCCTCGATCGTTGCTTGACAGACATTTGGATCCCTCTCGGCACCTGGGTCTTGACGTATGTACGCTGTACATCTAATGTACGCCGTATTGGCGATGTACGCCGTACATTAGCAGGAGACCACCATGAAGGCAATCGTTCAACCAACCTATGGCTCACCCGATGACCTGCAGCTGCGCGACATCGACCAGCCCACGATCGGCGACCACGACGTGCTGGTGCGCGTGCATGCCGCGTCGGTCAACACCGCCGACCGGCTCATCCTGCGCGGCCGCCCCTATCTGATGCGCGCCGCGGGCTCCGGACTCGGCTTTAGCCCGCGTCGACCCCAGTTCGCCGTCGCGGGCACGGACCTCGCCGGTCGTGTGGCGGCGGTAGGCAGTTTGGTGACCGCCTTCCGCCCCGGCGACGAGGTGTACGGGAGCGTCCCCGGCGCGATCGCGGAGTACGTCGCGGCGCCGGACACCGCCCTGGCGGCCAAGCCGTCGAGCCTCAGCTTCCAACAGGCCGCCGCGATGCCGCTGGCCGCGCTCACCGCACTCCAGGGGCTTCGCGATGCCGGACAGGTCCAGCCCGGGCAGCGGGTTCTGATCAATGGGGCCTCGGGCGGCGTCGGCACCTATGCGGTGCAGATCGCCAAGGTCCTGGGCGCCGAGGTGACCGCGGTGACCAGCGGCCCGAACGTCGAGATGGTTCGATCACTCGGCGCCGACCACGTCATCGACTACACCAGCGAGGACTTCACGGAGTCAGCCAGTCGGTATGACGTCATCCTGGACCTTGTGGGCAACCACTCACTGTCGGCTCGACGACGCGCGCTGACCGCGACGGGCACGCTGTTGCTGTCATACGTCGGTACCAACCGCTGGGTGGGGCCGATCGGTCACATCCTGGCTGCCGTGGTGCTGACGCGGTTCACGAGCCACAGGATCGTCTCGTTCACGACCGCTCCGAGCAGTGCCGACCTGCTCGTCCTTGCGCAGCTGACAGACGACGGAAAGATCGTGCCGGTCATCGACCGGACCTACCGCCTCGACCAAGCAGCCGAGGCGATCCGCTACCTGGAACTCGGACGTGCCCGGGGCAAGGTCATCATCAGCATCAGCGACCGCGGCGCGCTGGCCGCGCTGACGCGGGCGAGTGTGGCGTCGTGACGGCGCCAGTGATGCCAGTGGGGCCGTACGCGGCTCGTCTGACCATTGACTACCCCGAACGCCTTGATCGGGTTACGACCTTCTTTCGCCTGATCTGGGTCATACCGATTGCCATCGTGCTCGGAGTGATCACGGGGAGCGGGACCCACATGATGGTCACCGCAGCCGGTGAGCAAATTGTCGGAGCCGGCGGTGGACTGCTCGCTGGCTTGGCTTTCGCCACGGCGCTGATGATCGTCATCCGCATGCGCTACCCGCGCTGGTGGTTCGACTTCGCACGGGAGCTGACCCGCTTCGGCGCCCGCGTCGGTGCCTACGTGGCCCTGCTCACGGACCGATATCCGTCCACTGTCGAGGAGCAATCGGTGCACCTCGAGATCGAGTATCCAGAGGTCGATCGCGACCTGAACCGCTGGCTTCCACTGGTCAAGTGGTTCCTGGCGATCCCCCATTACGTCGCGCTGATCGTCCTGATCATCGGAGCGGCCCTCGCCATCGTGATCGCCTGGTTCGCGATCCTCATGACCGGGCGTTATCCCCAGCCGCTCTTCAACTACGTGGTCGGCGTCGGGCGGTGGAGCCTGCGCGTGAACGCCTACGCGTTCCTGCTCGTGACCGACCGCTATCCCCCCTTCAGCCTGAAAGCAGGGTAGTCATGCGAATCCTCCGAGAGCTCTCGCGGCGCAAGCTGCGCACGAGCCTGACCATCACCGGCATCACCATCGGCATCTGGGCACTCGTGGTGTTCAGTTCGCTGGCCAACCAGATCAACGGCCTCGTCGGCATGGGCAGCGAATACTTCGCCGACAAGATCGTCGTCACCGACGGCGTGGCCTTCGGCTCGTCGCCGATGCGCCTCGACGACGTCGAGATCATCGCCGGCCTCGACGGCGTCGGTGCCGTCCAGCCCAAGGTCGAGATCCCGTGGGACCCCGATCCCGCTATCGGGTTCGGCGCGCCGGACTTCCTGGTCGGGACCATCCCGGGCGCCGACGCCGGGTTCGAGACGTTCACACTCGAGCTGGCCACGGGACGCCAGCTCATCGCCGAGGACACCGGCAACGTCGTGGTCCTGGGGTCGACCATCGCCCGCAAGTACGGCGTCGTCGCCGGCGGGACGGTCGACATCCGAGGCGAGTCCTTCGAGGTCCTTGGGACCCTGCAACCCACCCTCAGCTCGCCCGACACGAACGGCTTCATCCCGCTCTCGACGGCCCAGGCGCTGTACCTGGGCGACCTGCCCCCACTCGTCGCCGAGTCGCTCCAGGCGGACGAGCTGGCCAACCAGATCGTCGTCTTCCCCGAAGTCGGTGCCGACCCGACGACGGTGGCCGCGGCGATCGAGGCCGCGGTCGAGAACAGCGCGACCATGACCGGCGCCGAGTTCTCCGAGACGGTCGGCGCCACGACCGTGATCTTCAACGCGATCATCATCGGGGTGGCCGCCATCAGCCTCATCGTGGGCGGCCTGTCGGTGATCAACACGATGGCCATGAGCGTGGCCGAGCGGACCCGCGAGATCGGCATCCGGCGGGCCATCGGCGGCTCCCGGCGACGCATCGTCCGCGAGCTCGTCGCCGAGGCCGGGGTCATCGGGCTGCTGGGCGGCCTGATCGGGCTCGGCCTGGGCGCTGCGGTCGTCGTCCTGGTCAACGAGGCCGGCCGATCGAGCGGCACCGTCCTCTTCGACCTCACCGCACAGACCGCGGCGTTCGCGGTCGGCTTCAGCACGATCCTCGGGATGGTGGCCGGGATCATCCCGGCCTGGACTGCCGCACGGCTCGACCCGGTGTCGGCCCTGCGCTACGAATGACCAACGACCGAACGACGAAGGAGCGAACGATGAACCTGATCGAAGCGACCGACCTGCGCAAGACCTACCGGCTGTCGCGCCGGACCAGCATCGATGCCCTGCAGGGTGTTGACGTCAGCATCGCCGCCGGCGAGATGGTGGCGATCATGGGGCCGTCAGGCTCCGGCAAGAGCACGCTCATGCACCTGCTCGGGCTGCTCCACGCGCCGGATACCGACGACGGCCCGGCCCCGACCCTGCGCATCGATGGGGTCGATGCGACGACCCTCTCGGACGGCGAGCGAACGTCCATCCGGGCTCGATCGATGGGCTTCGTGTTCCAGTCCTTCAACCTGGTCCCGACGCTCACCGCCGAGGAGAACGTGGCCCTCGCCGCCGAGTATGCCGGGACGTCCGGTTCGGCAGCCCGTGTGGCTGCGCGCGCCTCGCTGGCGTCGGTCGGCCTTGCCGAGCGAGCGGGGCACCGGCCGATGGAGTTGTCAGGGGGCGAGCAGCAGCGCGTGGCCATCGCCCGTGCCCTCGTGAACGACCCGAAGCTGATCCTCGGTGATGAGCCGACGGGCAACCTGGATTCATCCCGGGCCGCGGAAGTCCTGGGCCTGCTCCGTCGCTTCAACCGTGAGCGCGGGCAGACCGTGCTCATCGTCACCCACGACCAGGAGGTTGGCGCCGCCTGCGACCGGATCATCCGGATGCGTGACGGGCGGATCATCGCCGACGAGCGCGTGGCGGACGTGCAGGTTGCCGCATGACGGCCGGAACAATGCGCGATCACGCACAAGCACTCGGCGAACCGATCATCCG
>CAWKJL010000002.1:0-818382 GCA_963850045.1 uncultured Chloroflexia bacterium
ACGCCATCTACGACCGGATCACGGTCGCCGGCCCTGAGATCGTCGGTGTCCGGCTGACCCAGGCGGCCTACGCGCACGGTTTGGCGCTGGCGCTGCCCGAAAAGGTTGAAATGGCGCGCCCGACAGGACTCGAACCTGCGACCTTTGGGTCCGGAACCCAACGCTCTATCCACTGAGCTACAGGCGCGCGGCCGCCCATGATAGTGCGTCGCGCGCGGCACCGGGCCCTCGGGCCACGAATACGCGTGACCGAGGCGGGAAATAACGAGTCGTCATGATGCGCGCCACGCACCGTTACGAGGAACCTTCAGGGTGCCGGCCAAGGCGTCGGCAGGAGGTTCGAGATGGACAGCTACTACACCATGGAACAGGCCGCCGAGGTACGGGCGCACCAGTTGCTCGCCGAGGCGGAGCACCGCCGCCTGGTCCGCAGCATCGGGTCGGGGCAGGACGACCGGTCGCCTTCGATCTGGGCCGGCATCGCGGCCAGGTTCCACCGGCTGGTGGGACGGGTCGTCGGGAGCCACTCGGGCCGGCCCGCCGTCCAAGGCCGCTGAGGGGCGTGATAATCGAGGGCATGGCGACCCGCGTCTCCAGCCCGGTCCTCATCGGACGGTCGGTCGAGTTCGAGCGACTCAGGACCGCGCTGCGGCGAGCCCGCGACGGGCAGAGCAGCGCGATCGTGGTGGCCGGCGAGGCCGGCGTTGGCAAGACCCGGCTCGTCAGCGAGTTCGCCGACTTCGCGGACCGCGACGGGGCGGTGGTCCTCAGCGGCGGCTGCATCGTCCTCGGTGACGGCGCCCTGCCATATGCCCCCGTGGTCGAAGCGCTCCGCGGCCTCGTGCGCCGGCTCTCGCCCGACGAGCTCGATGCCATCGTCGGCAACGGCCGTGCCGACCTCGCGCGCCTCGTCCCCGACCTCGGGCCAGCCGCCGATGACGACGGATCCGGCCTCGACTCCGGTTCGGCGCAGGGCCGCCTGTTCGAGATGCTGCTCGGCGTCCTCGATCGGCTGGCGGCGATGGCGCCGGTGGTCTTCATCGTCGAGGACCTCCACTGGTCGGACCGGTCCACCCGGGACCTGATCGGATTCCTCGTCCGCAACCTGCGCGACGTCCGCGTCGCGCTCGTCCTCACCTACCGATCCGACGAGTTGCACCGTCGCCATCCGCTCCTGCCGTTCCTCGCCGAGCTCGACCGTTCCGGGCGGGTCGAGCGACTTGAGGTCGCCCCGTTCGACCGGAGCGAATCGGCGCAGCAGCTCCGCGCGATCGCCGGGCACGACCTGGACGCCGACCTCGTCGAATCGATCCATTCGCGGTCGGGCGGCAACGCCTTCTTCGCCGAGGAGCTGCTGGTCGCGACCGGCACCGAGCGCGGCGGGGAGCTGCCCTCCACGCTCCGCGACCTGCTGCTCGCCCGCGTCACCGAGCTGGCCGAGCCGACCCAGGAGCTCCTGCGCGTGGCGTCCGCGGCCGGCCAGCGGGTCGATCCAGCCCTGCTCGCCGCCGCCGCGGACCTGGACGAGGCGGCGCTCTACGACGCGCTCCGCGAGTGCGTCAACCGCCAGGTCCTGGTCCCCGATCCGTCGGCTGGCCGTGAGCGCTACGCCTTCCGCCACGCCCTGCTCCAGGAGGCGGTCTACGACGACCTGCTTCCCGGGGAGCGGACCCGCCTGCACGCGGCCTTCGCGCGGACGCTCGAGGCGAGCGCGGCCGGCGACCCGACTCGCGCGGCCGAGCTGGCCTATCACTGGTACGCGGCACACGACCTGCCGCGCGCCCTCGAGTCAGCGGCCGTTGCGGGCGATCGCCGCGGAACGCCGCTACGCGTTCCCGGAGGCCCTCGCCCAGTACGAGCGGGTGCTGGAGCTCTGGGGGCAGGTCCCCGACGCCGAGGCCCGGGTCGGGCACGACCGGATCGAGACTCTTGGCCAAGGCGGCGGGGGTCGCCCGCTTCCACGACGCGGCGCGCGCCGTCTCGCTGGTCCAGACCGCGATCCGACTCGTCGACGAGACGGCCGATCCGGCACGGGCCAGCCTGCTCAACGAGCGACTCGGGCGCTGCGCCTGGATCGCCGGCCAGGGTGAAGTGGCGAAGGAGGCGTATCGGACCGCGCGTGCGCCTGATCCCGCCCGAGCCGCCGTCCGTGGCGCGCGCTCGCGCGATGGCCGGCCTGGCGCAGATCCTGATGCTCGGCGCCAGGTTCGAGGAGTCGCGGACCTGGGCCAACGACGCCCTGGCCGCGGCCCGTGCGGTCGGCGCTCGCGACATCGAGGGCCACGCCCTCAACACCCGCGGGATCGGGCGCAGCACGCTCGGCGAGATCGACGAAGGGATCGAGGACATTCGCGTCGCCCTCGAGATCGCCGAGGAGGTCGGCAGCGTCGACGACATCGGCCGCGCGCACGCCAATCTCGTCTTCGTCCTCGATGTCGCAGGTCGCCTCGAGGAGGCCGTCGAGGCCGCCTGGGTCGGCGTCCACACCTCGGAGCGCCTCGGCTTGATGCGGTTCTTCGGCACGCATCTGCTGTGCGGGATCGCTGAATACCAGTACCGGCTCGGTCGCTGGGACGCCAGCGAGGATGCCCTCCGCCGCGCGGCGGATATCGGGCCGCTCGGGATCAATGAGATCCTCGAGCAGGAGCTGCTGGGCCGGCTCGCGATGTCCCGCGGCCGGTTCGCCGAGGCGGCCGAGCGGCTGCGCCCGCTCGCGTCGCTGGCCGAGCGCGCCGCCGATGTCCAGTTCATCGGCCCGGTGCAGTGCACCCTCACCGAGCTCGCCCTGTGGGAAGGGCGGCCCGACGACGCGGCATCGCAGGTGGCCACGGCCATCCGGCTCGTCGGGTTCACGCCCGAGGTCCGGATCGGCGAGGTCTACGCCCTCGGCGTCCGGGCCAACGCGGACGCAGCCGAGCTCGCCCGGGCCAGGCGCGCCCTCGAACCGCTCGACCATGCCACGGCGACCGGCGATGCCCTCATCGACGGCATCCGCCGCCGGCACGAGGAGGTCGTGGCCCATCGAGCACCCCTCGCCCGCCAGTCCGAGGCGTGGCTTCGCCTGTGCGAGGCCGAAGGGACGAGGCTGCATCGCAAGCCGAGTCCCGCGGCCTGGGCCACCGCCGTCGGGGCATGGGACGGCCTCGGTCGCCCGTACCTCGCGGCGTACGCCCGGTACCGCGAGGCGGAGGCCAGGCTTGCGGCGAAGGGCGACCGGGCTGCTGCGACCACGACGCTTCGCCTCGCGCTCGAGACGGCCACGCGACTCGATGCCGCACCGCTCGTCCGGGAGATCACGGGATTGGCCTCGCGGGCGCGGCTGACCCTCGAGCCGGACGAGCCAGAAGGGGCTGGCGATATCGCCGTGGCAGACGCGGCCGCCGACCTCGGCCTGACACCGCGCGAGCAGGAGGTCCTCGCCCTGGTCGCCTACGGGCGGACCAATCGGCAGATCGCCGCCGAGCTGTTCATCAGCGAGAACACGGCGGGCGTCCACGTCTCGAACATCCTCGGCAAGCTCGACGTCAAGGGTCGCGGCGAGGCCGCCGCCCTCGCCTACCGGCTGGGGCTGGTCGATGCGGGTACCGACCCGCGCGGGCCGGCGGCGGAGGGCCTTCCGGAGTAGGGTTGGAGCCGAAACCCCGACCAACGAGGAGGCCCCGCCATGCTTGCCGCCAGCCCCGCGTTCTCCGGGTTCTCCACCGACGACATCGCGACCGCCCGGGCGTTCTACGCCGGCACGCTGGGGCTCGAGGTGACCGAGGAGAACGGGATGCTGACGCTCCATCTGGCCGGCGGCGGCCGAGTCCTCATCTACCCCAAGGACGCGCACGAGCCGGCGACGTTCACGGTCCTGAACTTCCCGGTGGATGACATCGATGCAGCCGTCGACGACCTGACCGCCAAGGGCATCGTGTTCGAGGTCTACGAGGGCGCGCCGCAGGACGCCCGCGGGATCGTGCGCGAGTACGGCCCGCCGATCGCCTGGTTCAAGGATCCCGCCCGCAACATCCTGTCGGTGATCCAGCCGGGCTGATCCGGGGCGATCAGGGCGTGGGCGGGGACGTCGGACGCCGGAAATGCCGAAGCGGCTCCCGAAGGAGCCGCTTCGATGCTGTCCCGGTGAACGTGTCCACTACGAGAGTGGACCAATTCTGCCGCGCGGCAAGTCCATCTATCACGTCGGCTGCACCGACTACCCTGACCCTACCTACCCATGAGCTTGTCGCTGGGGCAGCGCTGGCTGACTGAGCAGCATCGATATCCTACTCGAGTCAGGGGCGTTTTCCAAGGGTTTTGTCAGGTTCGTCGGTGTAAATTCCTTAACCTGCGCCGGCGTCACAACGCCAGTCAGGCCTCGTCGTGGATCGTCACCGTGGTCATCGCGATGGGGTCATGTGGCAGGTCGCGGTTGTCGCGCGGCGCCCCGACGATCTGGTCGACGACGTCCATCCCCTTGGTCACCTGGCCGAACAGCGTGTACTGCTTCGGGAGCTTGCCGGTCAGGTCCTGGTGGCAGATGAAGAACTGGCTGCCGTTGGTGTTCGGGCCGGCGTTGGCCATCGCCAGCGCGCCGCGGACGTAGTCGCCCTGGACGGGCTCGTCCTCGAACTTGTAGCCCGGCCCCCCGGTCCCGACGCTGCCCTTGTTGAGGCTGGACTTCTTGCCGTGCTGGCCGTCGCCGGCCTGGGCGACGAAGCCCGGGATGACGCGATGGAAGACGACGTCGTCGTAGAAGCCCTTCTTTGCCAGGGCGATGAAGTTCGCCGCCGCCTTGGGCGCGCTCTGGTCGTACAGCTCGACCTCGATGTCGCCCAGATCGGTCGCGATGGTGGCCGTGGTCATGGTCCTCTCTCCTCGATGCGGGGGTGGCTCAGGGGTTGGCGGTCGTGACCGTGGTCATCTTGACCGGGTTCGTCGGCAGCTCGACGCCGTTGGATGCGGCGAAGATCGCGTCGGCGACCTCCATCCCGGACGTGACGTGGCCCATGATCTGGTACGTGTTGTAGCTGGCGAGCGCGTCGCGCGCCTCGTCCGTCAGCACGATGAAGAACTGCGAGCTCGCCGAGTTGGGCTGCGAGCCGCGCGCCATCGCGACGACGCCGCGTCCGTACTGCCCGGTGACGGCCTCGTCCTGGATCGTGTACCCGGGGCCGCCGCTGCCGGTCCCCGTCGGGTCGCCGCCCTGGATCACGAACGGCGTGTTCGGGTCGAGCGCCGCCGTCCGGTGGAAGCCGACGCCGTCGTAGAAGCCACAGTCCACGAGCGCCGCGAAGTTGCCGACGGCGATCGGCGACAGGTCGGCCTCGAGCTTGATGACGATCGTCCCCTTCTCGGTGTTCATCGTCACGGTCCGGGTCTCGCCGGCAGGCATCGCCGGCGGCTGCTTGGTCGGACAGTTGGTGGTGCCCCCGGTGCCGCCGGTGCCGCCCGAGCCGGGCCGGAGCACCAGGAGCGTCCCGACGACGACGACGGCGATGACGGCCGCGATGACTGCGATCGGCTTCCAGGGGACCCCGCCGACCTCGCTCGTGGGCGGCGTCGGCGGGACCTTCGACGTGCCGGTCGGCCGAGGACCGGCGCGGCGCGACCCCGAGGTGGTGGGCGATTTGCCGGTCGGTTTGCCGGTCGATCTGCCGGCGGACTGGTCAGGCAAGGATGGCCTCCGTGATGTCGGGCTCCGGCCGCAGGCGGGTCACGCGGCCGCGGCGAGCGCTTCGGGGTAGTCGATGGCGCCGGTGAGGAGCGCTTCCCCGAGGATGACCCCCGTCACCCCCGCGTCGCGCGAACGCCGCAGACCGTCGAGGTCGCGGACGCCACCGGCCAGCAGGATCTCCGCATCGTACGTCCGGACGAGCGATCGCACCCGCTCGAGGTCCGGCGCGGCTCCGCCGTGGCTCAGGACGAAGCGCCCGACCCCGGCGCCCACGAGCTCCCCCACGAGCGTCTCGACGGTCGGCGGCGTCGCCCGGCGCCAGGGATAGGCCGCCAGCCGATCCGGTCGCGGATCCAGGCCGACCGCCAGCCAGTCGCCGGCCACCGCGAGGCACGCCCGCAGCTCCTCGGGCTGGTCGGCGATGTCGGTGCCGAGGACGGCCCGCGTGGCGCCGGCCGCGAAGACCAGCCGGATCGCGTCGGCGGAGGCCAGGCCGCCGGCGACCTGGATGGGGACTGCGATCCGCGCGGCGATGGACCCGATCGCGTCGGTCTCGACCGGGCACCCCGGCACGCGCCCCCGCGAAGTCGACGAGGTGGATCAGCCGGGCGCCCGAGCGCCACGAAGGTCTCGGCGATGCGCTCGGGCCGATCGGTCGGCGCGCCGACGCCCGATGCCGCGCCGGGCCAGTAGACCGTCCGCGAGCGGCCGCCGTCGAGGTCGATCGAGGGGATGACCTGCATCGCGCTCAGCGCCCGACCGCGCCCTCGCCGGCGAGCGCGCGGCGATGGAAGCTGATCGGGAGCGAGCCGTTGCGCAGCAGCGTGTCGTGGAAGCCCTTGAGCGAGAACGCGTCGCCCAGCCGGCGCTGCTCGTCGGCGCGCAGGCCGAGCAGGAGCGTCCGCCCGAGCAGGTAGGACAGCGGGTAGGTCGGCCGATAGGTGTACCAGCCCACTTCGGCCGCGGCGTTGCTGCGCTGGAAGCCCGTCTGCTGGACGAGGAAGTCGGTGGCCTCCTCGGCGCTCAGCTCGCCGCGGTGCATCCGGACGTCGAGGATCATCCGGCAGGCCCGCCAGATCGCGTCGGTGTGGAGGATGACCCGGAAGCGCGCGTCGTCGTCGAAGCCGTGCTCGCGCATGAGCAGCTCCGAGTACATGCCCCAGCCCTCGACGAACTCGGGCGCGTCGGTCAGGAGGCGGGTCAGCGACGGGATGCGCCGGGCGGCATCGAGCTGGAGGTGATGGCCGGGGTACGCCTCATGGATGCCGGTGTTGCTGATCGACGCGAAGTTGTGCTCGAGCATCGCCTCCGGGTCGTCGCCGACCGACGGGGTCACGACGTAGATGCCCTTCGGGTCGGGGTCGAACGGCGCCGGCGAGAAGTACGCCGCGAAGGGGATGACGTTGCGCAGGAACTCGGGCGTCTCGATGACGTCGATCCGCTCGTCGGCGGGCACCGTGACGAGGTCGTGCTGGATCAGGTGCGCGCGGGCGCGCAGCATCGACGTGCGGTACGCGTCGAGCGCGATCGCGAAGTCGGCCGGCCCATCGGCCTTGACCCGCGCGAGGACGGTCGGCTCGTCGACGTCGGGGTCGACCTCGCGCGCGGCGGCCACGCGCGCTGCCTGTTCCTCGGCCAGCTTCTGCCAGCCCAGCTCGAGGACCTGGTCGGCGTCGAGGCCGTCGAAGGCCCGGTGCGCGACCAGCGCGTCGTATCGCTCGCGGCCGATCGGCCAGTCGTCGGTCCCGTCCGCGAGGGTCCCGCGCAGCCACCCGGCGTAGGCCTCGACCGCGGCCCCGGCCGAGGCCACGGCGAGCTCCAGGCGGGTCGCCTCGGGCGGTGCCAGGACGCCGGTCCCGGCCGCCGCGAACTCGGCGAACAGGCCGGGGAGGCCGTGCGCCTCCTCGATCTCGAGCTCCTGCCAGCGGCGGACCTGGGGGACGGCCGCCCGGGTCTTCGACGCCTCGAGGTAGGCCGCGACGCCCTCGAGCCGGCCGGTGATGGCCTCGAGCCGCTCGGCGAGCGGGGCGTGGTCCCGCGCGAACAGCAGGAACAGCGAATCGCCGACCGTGTCGAGGGCGAACGAGCGGCGCTCCCAGAGCCGCAGGACGTCGAGGTCGAACAGCTCGCGGCGCACGTTGTGGAGCTCGAGATCGCGCTCGAAGCGCGCCGCCGGGGACAGCTCGGACGGGTCGATCGCCTCGATCGCGCTGATGTGCGCCCGCTCGTCGTCGATCTGCCCGAGCACGGCATCCCGGCTCGCATCACCGAGTCGGTCGTCGGCGTCGTGGAGACCCAGCCAGGTGCCGATCGGCGGGTCCGTCGCGACGACCCGCCGGAAGCGCGATTCGACGGCGTCATGGAAGCGCTCGTCGGCGGGACCGGCGTCCGGCGCGGACGGCCGGGGCAGGGGGCGGTCGTCGATCCTGTTGGCGGTCGTCATGGATCCCTCGGTCAGGCCGGGGCGCCCACCGGATCGGGTGGAGCGGGCCGGCGGGCGGTCTCGGCCAGGGCGGCCCGCGTCGCGGCGATGGTGGTCTCGATGTCGGCCACGTCCACGCCATAGTGCGTCACCGCGCGGACCTGACCGTGCGGATACTCGACCATCAGGACCCCGCGCGCCCGGAGCGCCTCGAGGAACGCCGCCCGGTCGCGGTCCACCTTGAACAGCACGAAGTCGGTCCGGACGCGGCCCGGGTCGAGCGGCCCGGGCGAGGGCTGAGCGGTCCCGCCCGCGGACACGATGCCGTCCATCCCGCTGAGCGCCTCGGCCAGCCGCCGGGCGTTGCCGTGGTCCTCGGCGAGGCGGTCGATCATGCCGTCCGAACCGTCGCCAAGGGCGACCAGCCCGGCCGCGGCGAGGATCCCGGCCTGGCGCATGCCGCCACCGACCATCTTGCGCGCGCGGCGGGCGCGCCAGATCACGTCCTTCGGCCCGACCACCATCGAACCGACCGGGCAGGCCAGGCCCTTCGAGAGGCAGAACGTGACGGTGTCGGCCGGACCCGCGAGATCCATGGCGGTCACCCCGGCGTCACGCTGGGCCACGACGGCATTCCAGAACCTGGCCCCGTCGACATGGAACGGGACGCCGCGCCGGCGGGCGATCGCCGCGACGGCCTGCGTGTAGGCCGGCGTCAGCGGCTGGCCCATCGAATGGGCATGGGTGTTCTCGATGGCGATCATCCCGGTGATCGGCTCATGGGCGTCAGCGGGATCGCGGAACGCGTCGTCGATGGCGTCGAGGTCGAGGGTGCCGTCGGGCCGGTCGTCGAGCGCGCGGATGCTGGTCCCCACGATGACCGCGTGACCGGCCGCTTCGTCGATGACCATGTGGTGCTCACGGCCCGCGATCGTCTCCTGGCCGCGCGCCAGGTGCGCCATCTGGGCGACCAGGTTGCCCATGGTCCCCGACGCCACGAACAGGCCGGCCTCCTTGCCGAGCAGCTCCGCGGCACGCTCCTCGAGGGCGTTGACAGTGGGGTCGTCGCCGAAGACGTCGTCGCCGACCTCGGCCTCGGCCATCGCCCGGCGCATCGCCGGCGAGGGCTTCGTGACCGTGTCGCTGCGGAGGTCGATGAGGGGCATGGGCCGCGAGTATAGGTGAGGGTCGGACCCGCGGCCGTCGCCCGGTTCGAGGCGACAAGGCCGGATGCACCTGCTATGCTCCGCCATCGCCGCTCAAGGACCCGTGGTGTAGCGGCCCAACATGCCAGCCTGTCACGCTGGAGATCGCCGGTTCGAATCCGGTCGGGTCCGCCATCACCGCATCTCCCTACGCCCCGTCCGCCCGCCCGGACGGGGCGTCCTTCTGTCCGCTGGTAGCATCCGCGCGGTGAAACGCGGTCCGCTCCTGGTCGTCCTCGGCCTCCTCGCCATCGCCGTCGCGCTGCCGATCACGGGTGGGCAGCTCGGGTTCGGCGAGGCCAGCCCGTCCCCGTCGCCGAGCGCCGCCGCCGACCGGCCGACCGCCGCGCCGTCGTCGACGACCGGGTCGAGCGCGACCCCGGGCGCCACCGCGAGCGAGTCTCCGGGCGCGGCCGCGTCGCCGTCACCAGCCGCCGAGTCGCCGAGCCCATCCCCGTCCGCGCCGGCCGTCGCGGGACCACCCGAGGCCGTCGCCATGGTGCCGGTCACCCAGTATCGGACGACCGCCACGAGCACGAGCCGCAAGGAGGTCGCGGACGTCCTGGCCGGGACGAGCACCCGCTACGACGCGCTCGAGCTCGTCTCGGGCGAGACGGACCAGGTCCTCGCCGCGCTCGGTGTCGACCGCCCGGCCGTCGCGTCGCGGCTCGTCGAGGCGGCCTCGGCCAAGGCCCTCACCACGGACCTCGCCAAGAACCGCAAGCGCCTCGCCTTCCTGCGGGCCGATGCCGTCGGTCCGGGCGTGCGCGCGCTCGCGTGGGGCGACAAGACGCTCTTCGGCGTCGGCCGGGTGACCCACCTCGCCGACTGGCCGTTGACGGCCACGCTCCCCGCGGCCGCCGCGGGCAAGGGGTTCGACGCCGGCGCCACCTGGACCCTGTTCGCGGGCGGCGACATCATGCTCGACCGGGGCGTCGCCCAGACCCTCAAGATCAAGGGCAAGGGCGCGGACTTCCCGTTCGACGGCGGGTCCGCGGACATCACCAGCCGCTACTGCTGCTCCTCGTTCGGGTGGGACCTGCCGCGGACCGTGCGCACCGGTGACGCCGGGGCGATGCGCTCCCTCATCGAGGGCGCGGACCTCGCGATCGCCAACTTCGAGAACCCCGCCCCGAACGCGTTCCGCTATCACACCTCGGGGACGATCTTCTCCGCCGACCCGAAGCTGATCAAGGGCCTGGCGAACGCCGGGATCGACTGGGTCGGGCTCGCCAACAACCACATCGGCGACGCGGGCGGGCCGGGCATCCTCCAGACGATCAAGAACCTCAAGACGTACGGGATCGCGTCGAGCGGCGCCGGCAAGGACGTCACCGCGGCGCGCAAGCCGGCGCTGCTCAAGACCCACGGCGTGACCGTCGCGATGCTGGCCTACGACACGATCGCCGGCTACTACGCCGCGGGCAAGACCAAGGCCGGCAGCGCCAAGCTCACCGCGGCGACCGTGAAGGCCGATGTCGCCGCCGCGCGGGCGGCCGGCGCGGACGTGGTGATCGTCTTCCCGCACTGGGGCACCGAGTACGACCCGACCCCGTTCGCCGGCCAGAAGGCCCTCGCCGAGGCCGCCATCGACGCGGGCGCCGACCTGGTGATCGGGAACCACGCGCACTGGGCCGGCGCGGTCGAGGTCTACAAGGGCAAGCCGATCTGGTACGCGCTCGGCAACTTCGTCTTCGACCAGACCTGGTCCGAGCCGACGATGGAGGGGATCACCCTCGAGCTGACGTTCCGCGGCAAGCAGCTCGCCCAGGCCCGGATGCGGCCGCACATCATCCTCGACAAGGCGCAGCCGAACCTGCTCGACCCGGCCGGCGACGGCCGCGTGGTGACGGGCCAGGTCTTCGACGCGTCGAAGGGCCTGCTGCCCTGGTAGGGCGCGGCGCCCTGGTCGGCGGCGCCTAGACGATCCCCGCGAAGAGGTCGGTCTCCGGGAGCGAGGTCTCGACCCGCGACTCGCGCAGGATGTAGGCCTCCTTGCCCCAGTGCTCGCGCCAGCCGTCCTTGCCGAAGAGCATGAACGGGCTGTCGGGGCTGATCTGGGTCACGTGCTCGTGGATGGCGTCCCACTTGCGGTCGATGGGGTCGCCCGAGATGTCGAGCCAGGTCGTGATCCGCTCGTCGGGGACGAGCATCTTGGCGGCGTATGCCTCGAACTCGGCACGCTGCTCCGGGGTCGCGTCCTCGGGCGGCTCCCAGAACGACGTCTGGCCGAGCTCCTTGAGCTTCTCCGACATCTTGGTGCGGACCGACGCCGGGATCGCCTGCTCGTAGAGCTTCGACGGCGCCCAGACCGTCACGCCGCCCTCGGCCAGCTGCTCCGGATACCAGGCGGGGTCGCCGGCCCGGTCGTACGCGCGGATCGAGACGTCGTGGACGCGGATGTGGTCGGGATGGCCGTAGCCGCCGAAGGCGTTGTAGGTCGTGATGACGTCGGGCTGGTAGCGCCGCACGAGCCAGGTCAGGCGCCCGGCGGCCTCGTCGATGTCGGCCTGCCAGAACGTCCGCGGATCGAGGTTCCCGGGGCGGCCCATCATGTCCGAGTCGCGATAGCCGAGGTTCTCCCACTCGGTGACGCCGAGCACGTCCATCGCGCGCTCGAGCTCGACGGCGCGCAGCTCGCCGAGGCGGCGGTGGTTCTCGGGCGTGTCCATGTCCGGGACGACGATCTCGCCCTGCTCGCCGCGGGTGCCGGTCACGAGGACCACCCGGTAGCCGTCCGCGACGGCCCTCGCCATCGCACCGCCGGTGCCGATCGTCTCGTCGTCCGGGTGGGCATGGACCGTCATGAGGGTGGGCCGATGAGGGGCCGGGGCGTCGTCGGGCGCCGGGGTCGTTGCGGTGTCGATCATCTGGCGATGCTACCGCGGCGCGGGGCGGCGCGTCCCCGAGTGGCGGTCGTACCATCGGCCGCATGCCAGAGGTCGCACCGGGTCCCCTCGCCGGCCTGCGCGTCATCGACTGCTCGACGGTCCTCGCCGGACCGTACTGCACGATGCTCCTGGGCGACCTCGGCGCGGACGTGGTCAAGGTGGAGCCGCCCGAGGGCGACGCCACCCGCGGCTGGGGGCCGCCGTGGGTCGGCAGCGACGCCGACGGGACGCGGACCGCCGCCTACTACCTCGCGGTCAACCGCAACAAGCGCAGCATCCGGGTGGACCTCCGACACCCCGATGGCGCGGCGATCCTGCGCGACCTGCTGGCCGATGCCGACATCCTGGTCGAGAACTTCCGGCCAGGCAGCCTGGCCCGCCTGGGCTTCGACGACGCGGCCCTCGAGACGCTGAATCCGCGCCTCGTCCACCTCGCGATCACCGGCTACGGCACCGAGGGCCCGGCGGCGGACCGGCCCGGCTACGACTTCGTGATCCAGGCGACGAGCGGGCTGATGAGCATCACCGGCGCCCCGGATGCGGAGGGCGGCGGACCGACGAAGGTGGGGGTCGCGATCACGGACGTCGCCACAGGGATGCTCGGTGCCGTGAGCGTGCTGGCGGCGCTCATCGGGCGGGGCGGATCCGACGGCCAGCGCATCGATATCTCGCTGCTCGGGGCGACCCTGGCCAGTCTCGTGAACCAGGCCCAGAACGCGTTCGTCACCGGCGTCGCCCCGGGTCGTCTCGGGAACGCGCACCCCAACATCGTCCCGTACGAGACCTTCGAGACCGCCGATGGGCCGATCGCCGTGGCGGTCGGCTCCGAGCGGCAATGGCGGGAGTTCTTCGTCGTGCTCGACCTGCCGGACGTCGCGGCCGACCCGCGCTTCGGGACCAACGGCGGTCGCGTGGAACACCGGGCTGCGCTGCGCCCGGTCCTCGCGGCGCGGTTCCTCGAGCGTGACCGGGCCGCGTGGCTGGCCGCGCTGGAGCTCCGCGGCATCCCGTGCGGGCCGATCCAGGACATCGTCGAGGCCTTCGCGTCGCCAGAGGCGGCCGCGCTCGGGATGACCGTGGAGCAGGAGCACCCGGCCTGGGGCGTCATCCGGCAGGTGGGCGTTCCGTTCCGGCTCTCGCGGACGCCCGCGACGATCCGGACGCCGCCGCCGCTCCTCGGTCAGGACACGGACGCGGTCCTCGCCGCCCTGGGCCGGACGCCGGCGCAGATCGCGGCCCTGCGTCGGGTCGGGGTGGTCTGACCCGGCGCTACAGCTCCTGCCGGCGGAACGACCACGCGGCGGCACCGAGTGCGATGGCGATCAGCACCGCGGTCGAGAGCACCGGGAGCAGGACGTCACCGAGCGCGACGGGTGCACCGGTCGCGAGCGCGATCGCCGGCCCCGCGAGCCCGCCGGGCGTGTACGGCCCCACGCTCGGGAGGGCCGACACGATCGAGAGGACGAGGAGGGCCATGAACCCGATCCCCGCGGCCGCCGCGGTGGACCCGGTGACGGTGCTGGCGAGGAAGGTGATCGCGGCCCAGGCCCCGAGCCCGAGCCAGGCGAGCGCGCCCAGCGCGAGCCAGCCGGCGACGGACGGCGGCGCGAACAGGATCGCGGTGTAGATCCACCCGACCACCACGGCCAGGACCGTCCCGACACCGAGGACGGCCGCGATCGCGACCACCTTCGCGCCGAGGAACCCGCCGCGCGACGCGGTCTTGGACAGCACGAACGCGGCGGTGCCGCGGTCCTTCTCGCCGGAGACGGCGGCCATCGCGAGGATGATCGCCGCGAACGCCCCGAATTGGGCGAGGTTCTTCCAGAGCTGGTCGACCGCGTCCGCCGCGGTGGGTGTCGGCAGCTGGAGCGTCCCGATCTGGTCGCCGCCGGCCGCCTTGAGGATCTCCGGGAGGTAGCGGGCGAGGAGCGGCGAGCTGAGGCCGACGAACAGGAAGAGGCCGGCCACGACCGGGAGCCGATAGGTCCGCCACGACTCGAGCAGCTCCTTGCGCAGGAGGACCGCGAGGCCGGCCATCAGGCGGCCCGCCCGACGAGGCGCAGGAAGACGTCCTCCAGCGACGGCCGGACGCGCTCGAAGGCCGCCAGCCGGACGCCCACGTCGACCACGATCGGCAGGAGCCCCGCGGCGGCGCGGTCCGCGTCGGAGACCGAGACGACCAGGCCGCTCTCGGTCTCGGTCACCCGGTCGATCCAGGGGACGGCCGCGAGACGGGTCGGTCAGCGCGGTCGACCAGCGCGTCCTGCCCGGGCTCCGGGTCGAGGCGGTAGAGCGGCAGCGCGTAGCGGCCGAGCAGCTCGTCGAGCGGGCCCTCGGTGACCAGCTGGCCGTGGTCGAGGATCCCGACCCGGTCGCAGATCCGCTCCACGTCGGCGAGGACGTGGGTCGAGAAGATGATCGTGGCCCGCTGGCGCAGCTCGGCGATGAGCGCGAGGAGGTCGCGCCGGCCCTCCGGGTCGAGCGAGCTGACGGGCTCGTCGAGGATCAGGAGGCTGGGCTCGGAGACGAGCGCCTGGGCGATCCCGAGCCGCTGGCGCATCCCGCCCGAGTAGCCGCCGATCCGTCGGGTGGCGGCCTCGGCGAGGCCGACCTGCTCGAGGGCGGCCGTGGCCCTGGTCCCGGCGTCGCGCGCGCCGAGGCCCTGGAGCCGACCGGCCAGGGCGACCAGCTCGCGGCCGGTCATCCAGCCGTAGTAGCGGGGGTCCTGGTCGAGCACGCCGATCGCGCGCCGCGCGCCGGGGTCGCGCGGATCGACCCGCGTGCCGTCGATCGACGCCTCGCCGGCGGTCGGGTCGCGAGCCCGGTGATGAGCCGCAGGGTCGTGGTCTTGCCGGCGCCGTTCGGCCCGAGCAGGCCGAAGACCGACCCCGCCGGCACGTCGAGGTCCAGGCCGTCGACGGCCAGCACGCCGTGCGCCCCGCCGAACCGCTTGGTCAGCCCCTGCGTGCGGACCGCGGCACCGCTCACCGCTCTTCGCGCCCCGCGAGCAGGTACAGGATCGGGCCGATCAGGCTGATGAAGCAGATCACCAGCCCCCAGGCGAGCTTGCTGTCGCCCTTCACCTTGCGCTCCGGGCGGAGCAGGTCGCGCAGCGCGAAGAGCAGCAGCCCGAGCTCGATCGCGATGACCGGGAGCAGCAGGAGGAGCAGGGTGGGGTCCATCAGGACGTCCGCTTCGCGGGATCCATCTTCCAGACCTGGTAGGAGTAGGCGAACACCACGACCAGCATGATCACGACCCCGGCGATGATCAGTGCCGCTAGCCACTGCGGCGACAGGCCGATCAGACCGAACACGATGAGCACCAGGCCCTCGAGCACGAACAGCCGGCCGCCGAGGCGGTGGGTCTTCTGCCACGAGAGGTCGCTCGTCAGCGTCCACGGCGTGCGGATCCCCACCAGGTAGTTCGAGCGCACCTTCGGCAGGTAGTTCCCGATGACGACGAACAGCGCCCCGACGCCGATGAGCACGACGCGGGTGATGTCGAACTCGGCGCCGAGCGCGGCGGCGATGGCCGCGGCGTGGATCACGCCCATCAGCGTCACGACCCCGACCCACGTGGCCCGGTAGGCAGTCCCGGAGCGCTCGAGGTTCGTGCGGCGTGGCTCGACCCGCGGGATGACCGCGAAGAGGGCCGTGATCGCGATGGTGATCGCCGGCAGCAGGAACAGCCCGATCGGCTTCGGCGCGAAGCCGTTCGCCTGACCGTCCACGCCCCAATGGATCGGGATGGAGGCGTCTGCGGGGAGCTGCGTCCACGCCCATGCCGACAGGACGAGTCATCAGCCCGACCACGATGGCGCTGTAGATGAGCATGGGCCGGACGTTCATCGCGACTCCTTGGGCTGGATCTTGAACGTGTCCATCAGGGCGGCCAGCGCCTCTTCGAGGACCGAGACGTTCAGGCGGTAGGTGATGCTCGTGCCGGTCTTGTCGGCGATCACGAGGTCGGCGTCGCGGAGCACCGCGAAGTGGCCGGACATCGTCGGCCAGGACAGCTCGAACTCGGCGGCCAGCTCCCCGGCGGTCATGTCGCGCTCCCGGAGCAGCGCGAGCACGCGCCGCCGCGTCGGATCGGCGAGGGCCTTGTAGACACGATTGATCTCGGTGACTCCTTCGGCGACCGCCTCATTAGGCAAACGCCAAAATACGCTCGGCCGGCCGCCCATGTCAACCTCGTCGCCCGAACGGCCGCTGCTAGACTCGGCAGCGACGCCGAGGCGCTCCCGACGCGCGTCCCGATGCTGGAGGCTCCTCACGATGACCGACGACCGCGAGCGCTGGGCCCTGATCCTCGGCGGGTCGTCCGGGATGGGCGAGGCGACCGCCATCGCGCTCGCCAAGGCCGGCTACGACATCTGCGGGATCCACCTCGACTTCCGTGCCGCGATCGCGCACGTCGACGAGGTCAAGGCGGCCATCGCAGTCGACCGGCCAGGAGGCGCTCTACATCAACATGAACGCCGCGGATGACGAGAAGCGGGCCGCCGCCTTGGCAACGCTGCGCGAGCGCTTCGACCGCTCGGACGGCCGAGGGCCGCCACCCGTACGTGCGGGTCGTGATGCACTCGCTCGCCTTCGGCTCGCTGGTCCCGTTCCTGACCGAGGACCCGAAGGCCGGCGCCGACCGGAAGAAGATGGAGATGACCCAGGACGTCATGGCGAACAGCCTCGTCTACTGGGCGCAGGACCTGTGGCGCGGCGGGTTCCTCGAGCGAGGCTCGAAGTTCTACGCCATGACCTCGGAGGGCTCGACCCGGGTCGTGCCGTCGTACGGGGTGGTCTCGTCGGCCAAGGCGGCCCTCGAATCGCACACCCGCCAGCTGGCCATGGAGTTCGCCCGGCTCGACTCGGGGGTCACCGCCAACACCATCCGGGCGGGCGTGACGATGACGCCCGCGCTCATGAAGATCCCCGAGCACGACATGATCATCGCGGCCGCCACGAAGCGAAACCCGACCGGCCGGATGACCACGCCGCAGGATGTCGCGAACACGATCGTCGCGCTCTCGGGCGAGGGGACCGACTTCATCAACGGCGAGGTCATCGGCGTCGACGGCGGCGAATACATCACGGGGTCGTAGGCCGGTCATGGCCGGCCGGGTCGTCGTCGTCGGGTCCGTCAACATCGACCTGGTCGTCAGGGTCGATCGGCTACCCGGGCCTGGCGAGACCGTCGTCGGCGGCCACTACGAGCGGCACCACGGCGGCAAGGGCGCCAACGCGGCGGTCGCGGCCGCGCGGCTGGGGGCCGACGTCTCGTTCATCGGCGCGGTCGGGCGCGACGCCTTCGGCGACGATGCGAGCACCGCGCTCGCTGCCGAGGGGATCGACCTGGACGGGCTCGTCACGCTCGACGAGGCGACGGGCGTGGCGCTCATCCTGGTCGACCGCGACGGGGAGAACAGCATCGCGGTGGCCGGCGGGGCGAACACGGCGCTGGATTCGGTCCAGGTGCGCCGGGCGCTGAAGCGGCTGTCGCTCGGGCCCGATGACGTCGTGCTGGTCGGACATGAGATCCGGACCGGGGCCACGCACGAGGCGCTCCGCCTCGGCCGGCTCGCGGGCGCCACGACGATCCTCAACCCGGCGCCGGCGGCCGGGCTCGGCCGGCCCACCCTCGAGCTCGCCGACATCCTCACCCCGAACCGCGGCGAGCTGGAGACGCTCGCCGGACCGGGCAAGCCGGCGGCCGCGGCCAAGGCCTTGCTGGTCGGCGGGGGCAAGCGGGCGGTGCTGGTCAGCCTCGGGTCGGACGGCGCGCTGCTGGTGGCCGGCCGCCGCGCGACGGCGATCCGGGCGACCGCGGGTCGACGCCGTGGACGCCACCGGCGCCGGGGACGCGCTGAACGGGGCACTGGCCGCCGGCCTCGCGTCCGGGCTGGACCTGCCCGCCGCGGCGCAACGTGCGGTCGTGGCCGCCAGCCTCGCCGTCGCGCAAGCAGGCGCCCGCGCGGGGATGCCGGATGCCGCCGCGCTGGACGCCGCCCTGGGCTAGCCCTCGCCCTCGACCCAGGCGGTGCGGGCGCGAGCCGCTGGTGTCATCTGAAGGTCGCCGGCGTCGGTCACCCACCAGACCGCCAGTCCGCGTCCTCGCGCTTCGTCCGCGATCGCGGCAGCGCCACCCACGAACAGCGTCTTCGACCAGACCTCGGCCCAGGCCGGGTCCGGCCCGAACACGGTGACCGCCCGGAGTCCCCGCTCGACGGGCTCGCCGGTCCGCGGGTCGAGCAGGTGGTGGACGGTCCGGCCGTCATGGACCCACGACCGGAGCCGGACCGACGACGTCGCCACGGCGCCGTCCTCGACGGCGATCGCGCCCAGCGGGTCCGGGCCGCCGGCCGGATCCTCGATCCCGACGAGCCACGGGTCGCCGTCGGGCCCGGGGCCGCGCGCGACGAGGTCGCCGCCGGCCTCGAGCAGATACCCCGTCACCCCTCGTCGTTCGAGGAGCGCCGCCGCCCAGCGGAGCGTCAGTCCCTTGCCGATCCCGCCGAGGTCGACGGGCGCGGACGTGACCACGCGGCCGCGCCCGGCCCGCTCCACGACGCGGGTGCCGGCGGCCCGGTCCGCGTCCGGCGTGGCCGAGTCCGACCCGAGCGGGGCGCCCGCATAGCCGAGGCGGTCGAGGTCGCGGAGCACGCGCGGATCGAAGCGGCCGCCCGTGACGCGATGGGCCCGGTCCGCCGCGACCAAGGCGCGCTCGAGCCGCCGCGGGACGTCGACGGCTCGCCCCGATCCGGCGGCCAGGTTCAGGCGGGTGAGGTCGCTCGTCGTCGCGGAAGCGCGACAGCTCGGCCTCGGCGGTCTCGAACTCCGTCCTGACCGCGGCCCAGGCGGCGTCGATCTCCCATTCGCGCGACCGATCGTCGTCCCGCGCCGACACACGGAAAGGCGCAGCGGCGACGCCATCGCCTTCGCCTCGAACCGGCGGACGCGGTCGGGCGCCTTGCGGACGGCAGCGGGCGATCCGGCGGCGACGCGCGAGATCAGCCCGAGGCTCCCGTCGTCGCATGGACGACCTTGGCCCTGGTGGCCGGGGCCGAGGCATGGATGACTGGCAGGCTGACCCGCGCGGGCAGGGCGCCCGCCGCCCCGGAGACCTTGGCGACCCGTTGCCCGAGGCTTGTCGAGCGACGCCTCCATGTCGGCCAGGTGGCTGGTGAGGGCGGCGTAGCGGTCGGCGGCCACGGTGAACGCTCCGCTCGCCCCGTCCACCGAGGCCTGCAGGTCGTCGTGGCCGGCCGCCACGACGTCGACGGCGTGGCTGGCCGGCCCGCGCTCGGCCGCGATACGGGTGTCCGTCGCCGACTGGAGCGCCGTCACGCCGGCGAGGGAGATCGCGTAGGCGCCCGCCGAGGCGCCGATGAGGACGGCGAGGTGGACGGGTCGACGCTCAGCCACCGGTCTCACCATCGTCGTCGCCATGGTGGGTCGGGGTCGCCGTCGCGGCGGGGGCCGCCGCCGTCGTCGTCACCACCGACCGAGCCGCCGCGGCCTTGGCCTTCGCGACCGAGACCTCGAGCTTGGCGAGCTTCAGCTTGGCGGTCTTGAGCTCGGCGGCGAGCGCCTTGGCGTTCCCGGTGTCGGCCGCGATCCGGGCCTGGGCCGCCTCGAGCGCCGCCGTCATGTCGGTGGACTGCGCCGCGAGCGAATCGAGCTGCGCCCGCATCGCCTCCGAGCGGGCCATCTCCTGGTCGAGCCGCTCCTGGATCGAGCTGACCGGGATGGGCGCGACGCCGATGGGCGCGGATGCGGCCGTCCAGGCGGCGGCGGCACGGATCGAGCCGAACCCGAGGACGAGCGCCGCGACGACCCCGACGGTCGTGAGCAGGCGCCGCAACCGGAGCGATCTGATGTTCATTCGGAGACCTCCTGGCGCGACGTCGAGAACGTCGGCTTCTGCTTGCGGCTGGCCCAGTAGCGATAGGCGCCGGCGGCGACGACGAGCGAGCCCCGATCGGCGACGTACAGGGCGGCCAGGCGGTCCGGTGTCCGTGCCGGCGAGCACGCCGTGCATCCAGGCCATCACCCAGATCACCAGCGCCAGGCGATGGATCGACAGCCAGACGCCCCGGCGGCAGGAGCTTCGTCCAGCGCGCGCTGATCGCCGTCACGAGGAAGGCGTACAGCGCGAGCGTGCCGATGGCGACCGGCGAGCTGCGGTACTCGGAGAGGCCGGGGATGAACGCGCCAGCGACGCTGACGCCGGCCTTGGGGTCGACGACGAGGCTGACGATGTGCACGATGAGGAACGCGAGCACGAAGACCCAGAGGTGGTCGTGCCACGGGAAGATCCGCTTCGAGAGGTTCCACGTGGAGCGGTTCGTCGGGTGGCTCAGGACCAGCCCCAGCACGATCTGCCCGGTCAGCAGCAGGAAGGCGACGATGCCGGTCGCCCGCGCCGCGAGCCAGAACCGCAGCTCGGCCTGCCGATCGGTCGAGGCGGGCAGGATCTGGTCGGTCGCGTAGACGAGGACGATACCGAGCAGGCCGACGAGGATCGCCGTGCTCCGAAGGGTGAGGCGGAACGGCGGACCGCTCCGTGCCGGGGTCGCACTGGCCATAGGAAGCTCCAGGCGGATGGTGTCTACCCGTCCGAGGCATCGACGGCCGGAAAAGGTTTCGGCCCGGGCGCGGAGCCGATGGTCACGGGCAGCCGCTGGGACCTTCGTCGCTAGGGCGCCTCGACGCCGATGGCCCCGACCGCCACCGAGAACAGGTAGATCGCCGCCGCGCCGCCGATCGTCGCGAGGACGATCCAGCGCGACCGGTCACGGCGATGCGCCTCGGGCAGCAGCTCGGCCGCGCCGACGTACAGGAAGAAGCCGGCGAAGAACGCGAGGACCGCGCCCGAGGGCCTGCTCCTGGATCTGGACGAGCGCGCCGACGAGGACGCCCGCGACCGGGGCGATCGCGACCAGCGTCAGCCAGCGGTAGGCGGTCGACGACGGCATCCGGCTGGCCAGCAGGAAGCTCACGACGCCGATCCCGTCGCTGAAGCGGTGGACGATGACGACGACCGCGATGACGATCGCCGTCCCGCCGCCGACCGCCAGGCCGGCCGCGAGCGCGATGCCGTCCAGGAAGCTGTGGATGCCCATCCCGACCGCGCCGGCCATGCCGACGTGGGTGTGCATCGCCTCGTCGTGGTCGAGCTCGGCGGCCGTCTCGTGACCGACGTGGAGCGTCGTCAGCTTCTCGATCGACGTAGAAGGCGAGGAAGCCGATCGCCGTCCAGAGCATCGCCGCGTCGACCGAGCCGAGGTAGCGCGATGGCCTCCGGGATGAGGTCGAAGAACGCGGCGCCGATGCGGATGCCGGCCCCGACCGCGATGACGATCCCGACGTAGCGGACCGCGCGGATCGCCAGATAGCCGCCGGCGAATGCCGAGACGAAGGCCCCGAACGAGACGAGCGAGGGCGGCGATCGACATCAGCCGGCCGTCGCGGCCTGGCAGGCCGAGCAGAGGCCGAACAGCTCGAGGCGGTGCTCGTCGACGCGGAAGCCGGTGCGACGCGTGACCTCGCGGACGACGGCCCGCAGGCCGGCGTCCTCGATCTCGGCGGTGCGTCCGCAGCGCGAGCAGACGACGTGGTGGTGATGGGTCGGGGCACAGCCCGACATAGGCGTGCTCGCCGCTCGGAAGGTCGATCCGCTCGACCGCGCCCGAGCTCGGACGAGGACGTCCAGCGTCCGGAAGATCGTCGCGCGACCGACCCCCAGATGGCGGACCCGCGCCTCGTGGACGAGGTCCGCGGCCGAGAAGTGCCCGTCCTGGGCCTCGATGAGGCGAACCACCGCGAGGCGCGGCTCGGTCAGGCGGTAGCCCGCCTGGTGGAGCGCGAGGGACAGCGGCGTCGTCCATGTCCGCGGAACGCTAGCAGCGGACGGCGCCTTGTCGATACACAGTCTCAGCAAGGACCGTTGCGGCGAGGATCGCCCGCTCGCGGTCGACCGAACGTCCCGACCGGGTCTCGGGACCATCGGGTCGGGTGCATCCGCACGTCCGACGGCCACACTCGACGCGATGACCTTCAACAACTTCTGCGTGGCCGGCTGCCCGGCCAGGACCCGGACGGCCCGCCGAAGCCATCGCCATCGGCGAGACGGATGCGCACGTCTTCAACTGCCCGACCTGCTCGCGACCGCTGAATGACGGCACGCCGAAGTGCCCGGGTTGTGGCACGCGGCTGATCATCGGCGTCGCGCGTCCGACGCGCCGTCACCCTGATGGGCTTCGGTGCCATCGTGGGCCTGTTCGTCGGCGGGATGGTCACCTCCGTCATCATCAAGTCGCCTCGTGGACCCGACCGCGACCTCCGCGTTCGACCCCGCCGACGGGGTCGCGAAGCCGGCCGCGAGCGCGGCCGCCGCCCCGACCAGCATCCCGGTCGCCACGGCCATCCCGGTCCCGCCTGCCGCCTTGTCCGCGCTCCGCCAGACGACGCATCCTCGATGCCCGCCTCGCCGACGACGCCACCGGCGCTGTCGCGGATCGCCGGCAACGCCATGGCCAACGACATCGCCAAGGTCCTGCGCTCGCTTTCGGCCGACGCCACCATCGGCGTCGACCTCGCCCCGCGCATCGCCGCATGGCCGGGTGCCGCGACGCTCTCGGCGACCGGGCCCGTTCTATCGCGGCGGTCGCGCGACTCGGCGCACGTCGAGCCTCGGGCGATTCGATCTCGGACACGAAGGCCTATCGCGCCGCCGGCAAGCGCGATGCTCACGCTGCTCGTCAAGGGCTGCCCGCCCTCGACGAGGCCTCGCGACGCGGCCGCGATCGCCGAGGTCGAGCTGCCGCCGGTCGACCTCGGCGCCGCTCGGCGAACCGAAGCGCGGGTCAGCGCGCCCGGCACCGCGTCTCGCCGCCCCGTAGCCCGTCAGCTCCACGTACGCCTCGCCGCCGAGCGTCGTGGCCCGCCGCGGTCCGCGCGGACGCCTGCGAGCCCTCCCAGTAGATGACCCCGGTCGTCGCCCGCGTGTCGAGCTCCTGGGCCGCCACCGTCGGCGTCAGCGCGATCGACGAGGCCGCTCGCCGGGGATGCGCGATCGTCCAGCCTGCCGGATAGTCCGCACCCGTCGACGGGCTCCGCCAGTGGTCGGTGACCGTCGACGGTGAAGGCGTCGCGGTCGAGGTGGCGGACGGTCCCGTCGCGGCCGACGAGCGTGCCGTAGACCAGGGGATAGCTGCCGTCGGCGTCGCGGACCAGCGACAGCGTCAGGTCCGTCCCGTCGTCGAGGTTCACGGCGAACCAGTCCCAGCCGCCGCCGCCGATCGAGATGAAGTCGCCCCACTGGTGGTCGAACCAGGCCTCGCCCTCGACCGCGAGCGCGCTCGCCGTCCAGCGGTCAGGCTCCCGGTGGCGGTCATCGCGGTCCGCGAGTAGTAGTACGAGCTGCCGGCCGCCCCGAAGTCGATCCAGCCGTCGTGGTCGTGCAGGGCGGGTGGCTTGTCGGCGGCCAGCGTCGAGGTCCAGGCCGAGACCCGCCCGGTGAGCCGGCCGCCGCGGCCTCGTCGGGGGCCAGCGGCGGCCACGAGGCGGTCGGCCCCGTCCGCGCCGCGTCATCGTCCAGGCCGGGCGACCGGCCGTGGCGGCGTTCGGACGGGTCGAGCCCGGTCAGCGAGAGGTCGAACCCGGTCGGCTGGCCGTCCGGCGCCGCGCGGGGAGCGGTCCACCTGCGGGCCGACCTCGAGTCGCTGGGCGTACAGGAAGCGGTCGCCGGTCTCGTCGGTGATGGCCAGGTGCGAGACCCACGACGTCGGGAACGCGCCGCGCTCGGCTCGGAAGATCACGTATTCGAAGCCGAACCGGTGGCCGTCCGCGGCGCGCAGGTGGCCCGTGTCGTACCACCACTCGGTCAGGCGGTCGTGCGGGCCGTCGTCCCGTGGCAGGACCACGGGCAGCGGATCGGCGACGGCCGCATGCGTCGGGGCGGGCGAGCGCACGACCGGCCCCGGCGCGGTCGGGTTCGCCAGGATCGGCGCGCCGCCCGTGCACCCCGCGAGGACCGAGGCGACGATCGCGAGGGCGATGACGATCCGCGGCCGCGCGGGCGTCGAGCGCGACGCGTCCCGCTCACCGCAGCGCCGCCTCGACGTCCGCCTCGGGGGCCGGCAGCCGGTTCGCGACGAAGCGCTCCAGGGTCGCCGGCATCCACCAGTTCCACTTGCCGAGGAGGCGCATCGTCGCGGGCACCAGCAGGGCCCGGACCACCGTCGCGTCGAGCGCGACGGCGATCGCCATGCCCACCCCGAGCGCCTTGATCAGCACGATGTCGGCGAAGGCGAACGACCCCGCGACGAGGACCACGATCAGGGCGGCGGAGGTCACGATGCGACCGCTGCGCTCGAGGCCGCGGGCGACCGCCTCGGTGTTGTCGCCGGTCCGGTCCCAGACCTCCTTCATCCGCGAGAGCAGGAAGACCTCGTAGTCCATCGACAGCCCGAACAGGACGCAGAAGAGGATCACGGGCTGGGTCGTCTCGACGAAGCCGAGCGGCTGGAACCCGAGGACCGACGACAGGTTGCCCGTCCTGGAAGATCCAGACCAGCGCCCCGAAGCTCGCGACGATCGACAGGGTGTTCATCACCAGCGCCTTGGCCGGCAGGACGACCGAGCGGAGCAGCGCGAACAGCACGAGGTACGTGGTCACGATGATGAACAGCGCGGTCCGCGGGAAGTCGGCCGCGACCCGACCGACGACGTCCGCCACGTCCGCCGCTCCGCCGCCGACCAGCACGGTCGTGCCCGCCGGCGCGGCCAGCGGCCCGGTCGGCGAGCGCAGGTCGGCCACGAGGTCGCGGCCCTCGTCGCGGTTCGGCCCGTACGGCGTGTAGATCGTGAAGGCGGTGAGGTCGCGCCTTGGTGGTCGCCGCGAGGGTCGTCGCGAGGTAGCGGTCGCGCGGGCCGTTCGGGTCGCGCGTACAGGAGGCGGTACTGGTCGAGGGTCAGGCGCGGGTCCGCGTCCACGAGGCTCTCGACCCGGGTGATCCGCGGGTCCGCCGCGAGCCGTCGCGAGTAGTCGTAGAGCGTCGCGAGGTTCGCCGGGGCTGGTCGCGTCGCCGGTCGTCCGGATCGCCAGCACGATCGGGGCGAACTCGCCCTCGCCGAAGTCCGCCGCGAGGCGGTCGAAGGCGGCGCGCGACGGCACGCTGGCGGGCAGGATCGAGGCGTTCGGGGCGTTGAACCGGACGTGCAGGAACGGCGAGCCGAGCACGAGCAGGAACAGCAGCGTCGGGATCAGCACCGCGACCGGATGGCGCATGACCCGCCGGGCGAGGCGGGCCCATGGACCGTCGACGCGATCCGCCGGCCGCACGGCCCGGATCGAATACCGGTCGATGCGCTCGCCGACGATGGCGAGGATCGCCGGCAGCAGCGTCAGCGCCGAGAGGACCGCGAGCCCGACGACGATCGCCCCCGCGATCCCGACCGAGCGCAGGATCATGAACTCGAACAGGACGAGCCCGAGGAGCCCCAGCAGGACGGTCAGGCCGCTGAAGAACACCGCCCGGCCGGCCGTGGCGACCGTCACCCGCACCGCGTCGGGGACGCGCTCGGGGCCGGGCGGCCGTTTGGCCAGCTCTTCGCGGAACCGGCTGGTCAGCAGCAGCGAGTAGTCCACCCCGAGACCGAGGCCCAGCAGCGTCGCGAGGTTGAGCACGAAGATGCTCATCGGCATCACGGACCCGACCAGGAAGATGCCCGCGAGCGCGACCACGACAGCGGTGCCGCCGACGATCAACGGCACCCCGGCCGCGACCGCGGAGCCGAAGACGATCAGCAGCGCGATGGCGGCAAGCGGCAGCGAGATCACCTCGCTCCGTCGGAGGTCCGCTTCCGACACGCTCTGGACGTCGCCGTAGAACGCCGGCCCGCCGGCCAGCTCGACCGTCAGGCCGGGTGCCTCGTGGAGCCGTCCGCGGAGGATCGGCAGGGCCTTCGGGGAGTCATCGGGCGGCAGGTCGAGGAAGACGATGTCGTAGGCGGTGTGCCGGTCGGCCGAGATCTGCCGCGGCGACAGCAGATGCGGGACCACGCGCGCGACGTGCGGGGCGCTCGCGATGTCGGCGACGGCCGCGGCCGCGGCGCCTTCGAACGCGGGCGTCCCGGCCTCGAGCGTCGGACTGCTGAAGACGATGACGAGCGCCGACGGCGGGAGGCCGAGCTCGCGCCCGAGGAGGGCCTTCGCCCGAGCCGATTCGAGGTCGTCGAGGATGAAGCCGCCGGCCGACAGGACGCCCGGCACGCGCGGCGCGAGCGGGATGGCGGCCAGCAGGACGAGCGCCCAGACGCCCACCACGAGCCACGCCCGACGCGCGACGAAGCGGCCGAGGCGATCGAAGGGACTCACGGGACTTCCATCCTAGTCGCGAGGGCCGATCTCGGCCCGCGGACCTCTGGTAGCATCGCGGCGATGCAGCTCTTCCTGGTCCCGTTCACCGAGCCGGTCCCGTTCGGGATCTCGGCAGCGGTCGTCATCCTGATGATCGGGATCATGCTCCGCGCGGCCGTCTCCAGCGAGGGCGGATCGCGCTGGGTTCGCCGGGTCACGAACCCCAACGGCAAATATCTGTTCGGGTTCCTGTTCGTGCTGTGGGCCCTCGTTCTTCGGGATCACGCTGCAGCTCGTGCCCCACGAGGGGGCCGGATCGCCGTACGGCGCGCTGGGGCTGATCGCCCTGTTCACCGGCTTCTTCATCATGATGGGCTTCCTCTGGGCGGTCATCGGCGACTGACGCCCGTCGGCGCGCCGACCGCGACGCGCGACCCTGACCGGTCCTGAACCGCACCCACCCCGGTCCGACCATGCGCTGGACCCGGACGGGACCATCGCGCTATCATCCGCCGACTTGCACGATGCATACTTTCTATGCATCGGAGCCCGCCCGCCGTCGGAGGCCAGCCAGCGTTGGATGCCCGCGAGATCCAGTCCGCCGTCGCCCATCAGGACGCCGCGCGCGCCGCGGTCGAGGTCCCGTTCGTCAACCGTGCGGACCCGGCCCAGGTCGCTCGGGCCGGATGGACGTCCCGCGGTCAGCCGCCGGGCGTCGCTCTGGGCGGACATCCCCGACGAGCAGTGGAACGACTGGCGCTGGCAGCTCAGCCACCGGGTCAACGACCTCGAGGAGATCGAGCAGGTCCTGGAGCTGACCGACGACGAGCGCGAGGGCCTGTCGGCCCCGGACAAGTTCCGCGTCGACATCACGCCGTACTTCATCAGCCTGATGGACCCGACCGACCCGGACGACCCGATCCGCCGTCAGGTCATCCCCAGCGCCCGGGAGCACCAGGCCTTCACCGCGATGATGGAGGACTCGCTCGCCGAGGACCGCCACTCGCCGGTGCCGGGTCTCGTCCACCGCTACCCGGACCGGGTCCTGATGCTGGTCACGACGCAGTGCGCGTCGTACTGCCGGTACTGCACGCGATCGCGCATCGTGGGCGACCCCACCCAGAACTTCAACAGCCGCGACCACGAGGCCCAGCTGGAGTACCTGCGCCGGACCCCGCAGGTCCGCGACGTGCTCATCTCCGGCGGCGACGGCCTGACGCTCGCCCCGAAGCTGTTCGAGAAGATCCTGCGCGGCCTGCGCGAGATCCCGCACATCGAGATCATCCGGATCGGGAGCCGCGTGCCGGTCTTCCTGCCGCAGCGGATCGACGACGAGCTCTGCGAGATGCTCGCGAAGTACCACCCGCTCTGGATCAACCTCCACTTCAACCATCCCAACGAGATCACCCCCGAGGTCTCGCGCGCGGTCGACAAGCTGACCCGGGCAGGCCTCCCGGTCGGCAACCAGAGCGTGCTGCTGGCCGGCGTGAACGACTGCGTCCACATCCAGCGCAACCTCGTCCACAAGCTCGTGGCGAACCGCATCCGGCCGTACTACCTCTACCAGTGCGACCTGGTCGAGGGATCGGGCCACTTCCGGACCCCGGTCGGCAAGGGTCTCGAGATCATCGAAGGGCTGCGCGGGCACACCTCCGGCTACGCGGTGCCGACCTACGTCATCGACGCACCGGGTGGCGGCGGCAAGATCCCGGTGATGCCCAATTACCTGATCTCGTACAGCGACCACAAGGTGGTCCTGCGCAACTACGAGGGCTACATCACGACCTACGAGGAGCCCGAGACGTACCAGAAGCACGACTCGTCGCGCTGCGCCTACTGCCAGCACGAGCGCCCCGAGCCGGGCCAGTCGGGCGTCCTGGGCCTGCTCGAGGGCGAGCGGATGTGGATCGAGCCCAAGGGCTTCTCCGAGCTCCACACCCGCGGCAACACCGAGGCGCACCGCCTGCAGGACCCGTCGAAGTGGGTCCCGTACGGGGTCGGCGCGATCGAGGGCACGGCCGGCGCGCCGCTTCGCGTGCTGGAGCCGGGCGACGTCCCCGCGGGGCGGGAGGCCGAGTACGGCCCCGGCGAGGAGCCGCGACCGCGCGAGGGCGAGCCGACCGCGTCGGCGCACGGTGAGCTCCTCTAGCGATCCGGCTGAAGCGGACGGACCGGACGGGACCGATCCCGCGTCGGTCGAGTGGGAGCGCCCGCGGAAGCGGAGGAGCCGACCGATCGGCGAGACCCTCGGCGGGATCATCGTCGGGTTCGACTACCAGGTCTTCCGCGCGACGAAGCCGCCGACCGAGCTCGTCGAATCGGCGAAGCCCATCGCGCCGGTCGCCGCCTCCGACGGCGGCAACCTCTCCATCGAGCTGCCGGACGATCGGCCGGCGCCGCCCGCCGAGCGGCCGAGCCCTAGGAGATCGACGCCACCACGCTGAGGGCCTTGGCCAGCTGCGGGTCCTTGACTGCGCCGACCTGGGCCGGGGTGAAGCCGCGGACCTCGTCGGGGCTGACCGCGGCGACGTCCGTGGCGCGCTCCACGACGACGTCCGGGACGATGCCCTCGTGCCAGATGCGACGGCCGCTCGGCGTGAGCCACTCGACCGTGCCGATGCGCATCGCCGACCCGTCCGACAGCGGGAACTCGCCGAGGACGGTGCCGGTGCCGTAGGTCGCGACGCCGATGATCTCGCCCCGCTTGGCGTCCTGGAGCGCGCCCGAGACGATCTCGGCGGAGCTTGCGGTGCCAGCGTCGACGAGCACGACCAGCGGGATATCCGTGGCCACGCCGTCGGGGGACACGGGGTGGTGGGTCTCGTGGCCGTCCGCGTCGCGCTCGACGTAGACATCGCCCTTGGTCAGGAACTGGCTGGCGACGCCGACCGCCTCGTCGACGTAGCCGCCCGGGTTGCCGCGCAGGTCGAGGACCAGGCGGTCCGCGCCGGCCTTCTTGATCTCCTTGAGGGCGGCGACGACCTCGTCGGCGGCGCCGTTCGAGAACTTGTCGAGGGCCAGCAGCGCCGTCTTCGAGCCCGGGACCATCGTCCACGAGACGGACTGCACGGGGACGTCGGCCCGTTCGAGGGTGTATTCGCGGTCCTTGCCGTTGACGCCGTTGCGGACGGTGACGGTCACCTTCGTCCCCGACTCGCCGCGGATCCAGTCGATGACCTCGCTGATGTCGTGCCCGGTCGTCGTCTTGCCGTCGACGCTTACGACGATGTCACCGGCCTTGAGACCGGCCTTCTCGGCGGGACTGTCCTTGAAGACCGTGACGATCAGGGGGCGGCCATCTGCCGCGGCGTCCACCTTGACGCCGATGCCGACGTACGAGCCGGACAGGTCGCTCGAGTTGGCGGCTCGCTCGGCCGGGGTCATGAACGACGTGTGGCCGGTGTCGCCGACCGCCTCGGTCATGCCCTTGATCGAGCCCCAGGCGAGCGCCTGGTCGTCGAGCTCCGCGCGGGCCACGTACTGCTTGTGAAGCGTGTCCCAGGCCTCGCGGATCAGCGCGAATTCCTTGTCCGACGGGTTGGGACTCGGGGTCGTGGCGAGCGTGCCCGCCGATCCGACCCCGATCCCGACGACGAACGTCGCCACGAGCGCGGTCACGAGGACCGCCCGCTTGCGCCACGAGCGACGCCCACGGCCGGCCGCCGAAGTCGCCGGCGCCAGGGAGGGACCGGGCACGACCGGGGTCGCAGCCGGTGGGCCGGGTTCGTAGGTCGGTTCGGTCGGGGTTCGATCGGGCTCGAGAGGGGGCAGCATGACTCACGCGTGTGCGACGGGACGGCCGGGCTCGCGAGGCGCGATCCGGCATCCGGGCGTCTCCCGGCTGGGTGCAGCATGACGCGGATGCATTGGACTGGGGTATCGAGTCGATAAAGGTTCGGCCATGTGCGCCCGGCGACTGGCATCCGTCGAAGGCCCGTGATAGGCTGGCGGACCCAATCCCTAGTGAACCAGTCGGAGATCCCCGTCGTCGTGACCGAGGCACCCGTGAGCGAAGTCCAGCCGACCGGACCGGAGGTCGCGCCCATCGGCCTCGGCCCGCTCCGGACCGCCCCAGCGGGACTGCCGGACCCCCGGATCAGCCCGCCGACGATCGGCGAGAGCGGCGACCCGTTCACGGCGCTCCGGGTGGTCGACCTGCTGGCCCGCGTGGAGCGCGGCCGTCCGGTCCGCCTCGCCGACCTCGCCGACCGCCTCGATGCGACGTATCTCGACTGGCTGTTCCCGGTCCCGGTCGTCGCCGACGTCATCCTCCAGCTCCAGGCGAACTGGATGGCCGACTACCGCAACACCTCCGGGATCGAGCTGGACGACGGTCCCCGCGGGGCGACCGTGACCATCGAGGACTCGTCGCGGGTCGATCCCTGGATCGTCCGCCAGGCCCAGCGCCTCGCCGCCGCGTGTACCGAGCGGCTTGCCGAGTTCAGCCGTCGCGACCGACCCGGGTCCGGCGACTGATCCCGGGGCCGCGACCCCGATGTTCGCGAACGAAGGCGTCAGCTCCGACGCCGCCACATCCACGAAAGGGATGACCCCATGACCCACACCGGATATGCCAGCGACGACGTCCTCGTCGACGCCGACTGGGCCCAGGCCCACCTCACCGACCCGTCGGTCCGCTTCGTCGAGGTCGACGTCGACACGACGGCCTACGAGCAGAGCCACCTGCCCGGCGCGGTCGGCTGGAACTGGACGAGCCAGCTCGCCGACGGCATCCGCCGCGACATCGCGTCGCGCGAGGATTTCAGCACGCTCCTGAGCGAGTCCGGCATCGGGCCGGACACGACGATCATCCTCTACGGCGACAACAACAACTGGTTCGCCGCCTGGGCGTACTGGCAGCTGAAGCTGTACGGGCACCGCGACGTCCGCATCCTCAACGGCGGGCGCAAGTACTGGCTGGACCAGGGCCTCGCGCTCGACGTCGACGTGCCGGCCTACGCGCCCACCGGCTACGACCTGCCGGAGCCGGACTTCGGCCTGCGCGCCTATCGCGACGACATCCTGCCGCGGCTCGGCGACGAGACGCTCGCGCTCGTGGACGTCCGCAGCCCGGCCGAGTTCAACGGCGAGATCATCGCGCCTCCGGGCATGAGCGAGACCGCCCAGCGGGCCGGCCACATCCCCGGCGCCGCGTCGATCCCGTGGGCGCAGACCGTCCGCGAGGACGGCACGTTCAAGTCGGCCGAGGACCTCGCGACGCTCTACGAGGCCAAGGGCGTGACCCCCGACAAGGACGTCATCGCCTACTGCCGGATCGGGGAGCGCTCCAGCCACAGCTGGTTCGTCCTCCACGAGCTGCTCGGCTACAAGCGGGTGCGCAACTACGACGGCAGCTGGACCGAGTACGGCAGCCTCATCGGCGTGCCGATCGAGAAGCCGGCGCCCGTCGCGGTCGCCTGACCCGGCGGGGCGCCTAGCCCCGTCCCGTGGCCGCGGGCCGGAGTCGTCCGGCCCGCGCCATCGCCTCCACGAGCCGGTCGTGGGGGAGGGCATGGGCGGTGATCCCGTCCCGGCCCGTCATCGTCGTCGCCGCGACCAGCGCGTTGACGATCGCCTCCTCGGTCGCCTCGATGGCGGCGTCGAACAACGGGTCGATGACCCGGTCGGCGACCATCCGGACGTCGACGGTGTCGCGCCGGTCGGTGCCCGCGAACGCCGGCAGCCCGCGGTTGCCGGTCGCCAAGGCCAGGAAGAGGTCGCCCGAGTAATTGCCGCCGGTGCCGCCGGCCCGCGCCAGCCCGAGGCCGGCCCGCTGGGCCAGCCGCTCGCACTGGTGTGGCAGCAGCGGCGCGTCGGTCGCGAGCAGCACGATGATCGAGCCCGATCCGGGTGGGGGCATGACCGTGCCGCCCGCCGCACGCCCGGCGGCGATCGCATCCTCCTGGTCGTACGGGGACGGCACGTCGGCCGTCGGGATCGCCTCGCCGACCGCGCACGCCGTCGACGCGCAGCCAGCTCCGCTGGCCGTAGTTGGCCTGCACGAGCGCGCCGACCGTCCAGCCGCCCTCGTCCGCCTCGGTCACCCGCGAGCTCGTCCCGATCCCGCCCTTGAACTCGTGGCAGACCATCCCGGTCCCGCCGCCGACGCCGCCCTCGGCGACCGGTCCCGCCCGCGGCCGCCGCGATCGCGGCGTCCACGTGCTCCGGCCGGACGTGGAACCCGTTGGTGTCGTTGAGCGTGCCGTCCCAGGTCTCGCCGACCACGGGGAGGAACCACGACGGCGCCGCATCGGGCACGGTCTCGGCAGCGCCGCCGCGACGAGCGCGTCGTGGACGACGCCGACGCTGTGGGTGTTCGTGAGCCCGACGATCCCGCCCAGCTGGCCCGCCTCGCGGATCCACTCGAGGCCGGTGAGCTCGCCGTTGCCGTTGAGCCGGTGCGCCCCGGCGAAGACCGGCTCGGACCACGGGTCGCCGTCGTGCGGCACGACGACGGTGACGCCGGTCCGGACCGGGCCCTCGCCGACGACCAGCGGCCCGTCGCCGGAGATGAGCGTGGTGTGGCCGACGCGCACGCCCGCGACGTCCGTGATGGCGTTCGCCGGCCCGGGACGACCACGGCCGATGACGATCCCGAGGTCGCGGCTTCGCATGGGACGCGATGCTAGCGGGCCGCGGGCGGTCCCGCCGTATCATCGCGACGTGATCCCCACGCCCCGACCGAGCGCCCCGCTCCGCCTGCGGCGGCTCCCGGACCGCCTCGCGGCCGCCCGTCCGATCGACGTGGCCGAGGCGTTCCGCGACCTGCCGGGCCTCGCCCTGCTCGAGAGCGCCCGCCCGGGCCGCAACGCCCGCTGGACGCTACCTCACCGCCGACCCGGTCGCGGTCCTCGAAGGCCCGGCCGCCGGACCGGACCCGTTCGCGGTCGCGCGGCGGCTCGTCGCCCGGCTCGACCGGACGGTCGTCATCCCGGCCGATGCGCCGCGGTTCCTCGGCGGCCTGGTCGGGTTCCTCGGCTACGACCTCGGGACATGCCCTCGAGCGGCTGCCGTCGATCGCGGCCGACGACCAGGGGCTCCCGCTCCTCCGGCTCGCCCTGCACGACTGGGTCGTCGCCTGGGACCGGCGGACGGGCTACGCCTGGCTCGGCGGGCGGGCGCTCGACGGCGATGCCCGCCGGCTGTCGCGGCGGCTCGACGACGTCCACGCGCGGCTGACCAGCCCGGTGGCCCGGGCGGGCGTGCCGGCGACCGACGAGCCGGCCCGCACCCCGACCCTCGAGTTCCGGTCCGGCCTGTCGCGCGCCGAGTACGAGGCTCGCGTGGAGCGTGGTCCGCGACCACATCGCCCGCGGCGACATCTACCAGGCCAACCTCACCCGGCGGCTCGCGACGCCCTTCGACGCCGACCCGTGGGACCGCTACCGGCGGCTCCGGACGGGCGACCCGTCGCTCTTCTCGGCGTACCTCGACCTCGGCCCGAGCCAGCTGTCCGGTCGGCCGCGGGCGCTGCTCTCCGCCTCGCCCGAGCCGTTCCTCTCGGTCGACGCCGACGGGTCGGTCAGCACGGACCCGATCAAGGGCACGCGGCCGCGCGGCCGCGACCGGGCGGAGGACCGAGCGCTCGCCCGCGAGCTGCTCACGAGCGCCAAGGACCGCGCCGAGAACGTGATGATCGTCGACGTCCTGCGCAACGACCTCGGGCGCGTCTGCCGTCCGGGGAGCGTCCGCGTCCCCCGGCTCTGCCGCCTCGAGCGCACGGCCGCGGTCCAGCACCTCGTCTCGACGGTCACCGGCCGGCTCGCCCCGGGGCGCGACCCGTTCGACCTGCTGGCGGCCTCGTTCCCCGGCGGGTCGATCACCGGCGCCCCGAAGATCCGGGCGATGGAGATCCTCGAGGAGCTGGAGCCCGTCCGGCGCGGCCCGTACACCGGCGCGCTCGGCTGGATCGGGCCGGACGGGGCGATGCAGACCAGCATCCTGATCCGGACGCTCGTCGCCGACGGCCGCCAGCTGACCCTCCACGTCGGTGGCGGCATCACGTACCGCAGCGAACCGGCCGCCGAGTGGGAGGAGACCGTCGCAAAGGCACGCGGCCCGCTGACCGCCATCGGCGGGGTCGAGGTCGCCTGACGATGCCGCACGGCGCCGGGCACGTCTGGGTCGACGGCCGGCTCCTGCCCGCCGACGGCGCCCATCTCTCGGTCTTCGACCGCGGCTTCCAGCTGGGCGACGGCATCTTCGAGACGCTGCGCGCCCGCGGCGGCCGGACGACCGAGCTGCCGGAGCACCTCGCCCGCCTGCGCCGGTCGGCCGACGGCCTGGCGATCGTCCTGCCCGACGACCTCGACGCGCTGGTCGCCACCGGGATCGCCGACCTGCTGGGCGCGGAGGGCATGGGCGGCCCGGACGGCGACGCCTCGATCCGCATCACGGTCTCGCGCGGCCCGGTCCGCACGCGCGGCCTGCTCCCGCCCGACGAGGCCGTGCACGCCACGATCGCGATCCAGGCCTGGCCGGTGGTGCCGCCACCGGCGGACCACCTGGCCCGCGGCCTGCACCTCGTCGCGTCGGCCGTGCGCCGCGACCCGCAGAACCCGCTGGCGGCGCTCAAGACCACGTCGCGCGCGGACTACGTGTACGCGCGGGTCGAGGCGCGTCGGGCCGGCGCCGACGACGCCCTGTTCCTCACGATCGACGGGCACCTCTCGGAGGCCACGACCGCGAACGTCTTCCTGGTCCGTCGGGCGGCGGACGGGGTCGAGGAGCTCGCCACGCCGTCGCTCGACTGCGCGATCCTCCCCGGCACCACCCGGTCCTGGCTGCTGGCCTGGGGCGACCGGGTCGGCCTGCGCGTCCACGAGGGCCGCCTCACCCCGACCGACTTCGCTGCGGCCGACGAGGCGTTCATCTCGTCCAGCGTCGCCGGGGTCCTGCCGGTCACACGCTTCGCCGGTTCGCCGATCGGGACCGGGCGGCCCGGTCCGTGGTCCGCCCGCGCCCGAGCCGACCGCGAGGCGTTCATCCACGGCGACGCGATCGACGCGGGATGACGCGCGACGAGCTGATCCGGCGGACCCGCCAGCTCGTCGACGAGGGCGATCGCCTCATCGCCGACCCGTCGCTGGGCTCGCTGCGGGTCTGGCTGCAGCACTCCGACGACCTGCTCTCGACGGCATGGGGCACGATGGATCGCTACCACCTGTCGTGGCTGATGGTCGGCAAGCCGAAGGACATCGTCCGCGGCCGCCCGATGACGGCCGATGAGGAGGCGGCCTACGTCCGTGAGGTCGCCGAGCAGAAGACGGCGGCGCTCCGGATGAGCCTGGACGCCGTCGAGCGCCAGCACATGCCGTTCGCCGGCGAGACCGGCGGCCTTGGCGCGGGCGATGCCTGACCCGGCCCGCGCGGTCGATACCGCCGGCACCCCGCCCGACCCCATCCGCGTGCCGGCGATGGGCGGGACGCGGACCGTCCCGTCGCCCGACGCCGGTCGCCCGCGACTACCTCCTGCTCGCGCTCCGGCTCGACCAGCGCAGCCCCGGGCTCGTCGACGGCTACTTCGGACCGGCCGACCTCAAGGCGCAGGTCGACATGGAGCAGGGCCGCTCGCCCGCCCGGCTGCGCCAGGACGCCGCGGACCTGCGCGAGCGGCTGGCCGGCGAGGTCGCCGACGCGGACCGGCGCGGCTGGCTGGACGCCCAGCTCGTGGCCCTCGAGACCCAGGCCGCGGCGCTTGCCGGCGAGCCGCTGCCGTACCTGGAGCACGTGACCCGCTGCTTCGCGTATCGGCCGCCGCGTCGGCCCAGATGCCGAGTTCGACGACGCGGCCGCGGCCATCGACGCACTGCTCCCCGGCGACGCGGCCCTGACCGACCGCCTCGAGGCATGGGACCGCCGGTTCGAGATCGCGACCGACCGGCTGCCGGCGGTCCTGGACGTGGCTCGTCGAGCGGTTCCGGGCCCGTGCCGCCGCGACGTTCGGGCTGCCCGACGGCGAGGACCTGCGGGTCTCGCTCGTGCGCGACCAGCCGTGGTCGGGCTACAACTGGTTCGACGGCGGGCGTCGCTCGCGGGTCGACATCAACACGGACCTGCCCGGTCCGCGCCGCCGGCGCTCATCGACACGATCGCCCACGAGACGTACCCGGGTCACCATCTCGAGCACGCCTGGAAGGAGACGGCCCTGGTCGACGGCGCTCGGCCGCCTCGAGGCGTCGGTCCTGCTGATCAACACGCCGGAGTGCCTGATCAGCGAGGGGCTGGCCGACCTCGGGATCGGGTTCGCGGCCCCGGACGACGAGCGCGCCGAGCCTGCTGGTCGAGCTCTACGAGCGCGCCGGGCTGGCGATCGCCGCGGATCCGGTCGCGGCCCGCGAGGCCGCGGAGCGGACGGTGGCCCTGGCGTCGCCCCGTCGGGCGCTGTCCGCGGTCCGCGGCAACGCCGCGCTCCTCCGCCACGCGGACGGCCGCAGCCACGAGGACGTCCTCGACTATCTCCGCATCGTCGGGCGCATGCCCGCCGAGACGGCCGCGAAGCGTCTCGAGTTCATCGAGCACCCCCTCTGGCGGACATACGTCTTCGTCTATGCGGAGGGCGAGGCGCTGCTCCGTCGCTGGGTCGACGCCGTGCCGCCCGCCGACCGGGCGGCACGCTTCGGGCGCCTGCTGCGCGAGCAGCTCACGCCCGCGGCGGTCGGGGCTCCAGCTCCCGGCTGAAGCGGACCCGGTCCTCGCCGTCGCCGTCGAAGTCGGGATAGGACGGGGTCCCGTAGAGCCGCTGCGTGCCAGGGCCGTCGTCCGGCCGGAAGCCCATCGCCGTGTGGAACGCGACCGAGATCCGGTTCGCCGGCCAGGTGACCGCGGTCACGCGCCGCGCGCCGTGCCGGGCCACGTCGTCGAAGAAGCGCTCGTACAGCTGCCGGCCGAGCCCGGCGCGGCGCCGGTTCGGGTTCGTGCCGACCATGTGGATGTACGCCGTCTCCGGGTCGTCCGGGGTGATGAACCCGACCAGGAACCCCTCGAGGCGCCCCTCGCCCGACTCGGCGACCCACGACGTCCCGGTGAAATGCTCGAACCAGAGGTGCGGCAGGAGCGGGTGCACGCGCCGCCCGCCCCACCAGTCGTCGACGACCGCCACGATCGCGCGGTGGTCGTCGGTCGGTAGGCCGGCGGAAGCGGACGTCGTCGTCACCGCGTCGTCGCTCACCGCGTCGTCGCCCACGCGATCGGCACGGCGAACAGGAACTGGAGCGGCACGAGGACGCCGTAGACCTCCCCGAGATAGTCGGTCGAGCGGCAGGACTCCGCCCTCCGTCCGGGCGTAGAGCCACAGCCCGAGCTGGCCGAGGACCACCGCGCCGGTCGCGAGGAGCAGCGCCAGCAGCGCCGAGCCGCGACCGCGCCACCGTGCCCGTCGGCCCCGGTCTTGACGGCCCACGCGATCGTCCAGCCGATGAACGGCGCGAGGAGCACCAGGGACGTGCTCAAGGCGAGGACGCCGCCCAGCAGGACGATGCCGATGGCCCCGCCGATCCCGGTCAGGACCCCGAAGACCAGCGCGCGGGCCAGCGAGCCGGGGCTGGCGGCGGCCTCGGCCGGCTCGGTCGTCCGGTAGCGGTCCGACGGCGGATGGGCGAGCCGGCGCTCGCCGGGCGCCGCGGTCGGCGGCGGGCTCGTGGACGGCTCGGCGCGGTCGGCGGGGGCTCCTCCATCGACGCCATCGTAGTCGCCGCACGCTATCCTTCGGGCGTGAGCCACTACAGCCTCGGCACCCCGCCCCTCGACCTCACCCGCGGCTTCCCCGCGGCGGCCGAGCGGATCCTCGCGAACCGGGACCGCCTCGGGGCCCGCGCGCTCGAGGTCGCGCTCGACGCCACCCCCGGCCTGCGCGAGCGCTATGACGACGCCGGCCTCCGCCAGCTCATGCGCGACGCGACCCTGATCGCCGACCGGGTCGCCCTCTGCGTCGCCGCCGACGACCCGTCACCCGCCTTCGCCTACGGGGAGTACACCTCGGCGCTCTACCGGCGCCGCAAGGTCTCGATGGACGACCTCGTCGCCCTGTGCGAGGGCCTGCGGGCCGCGCTCCCGGGCGTGCTCGCCCCCGGCGAGATGCCGGCGGCCGACGCGGCCCTGGACGAGGCGATCCGGGCGTACGAGTGGCATCGCCGCCTGGCCGGCGACGCCCGCAAGAAGAACGCGTTCCTCCAGTTCCTGTACAAGGGCGCCTGACCCACCGATGACCGTCAAGTGGGTGCAGCAGGATCCGCTGGTGCTCAACGGCGAGCCGTTCTGCTACGGGTCGCGGCTGACCGTCCGCCAGCTGCTCGAGCTGCGCGCGAACGGCTACGACCTGACCCGCATCCTCAACGACCACCCGGAGCTCCGCCGCCTCGGGGTCGCGGCCGCGTTCACGTATGCGGCCGACCACCGCGAGCGGTACGCGGACTTCTTCGAGGCCGACGGGTCGCTCAGCGGGCCCGGCTACAGCGAGGCGGAGGCGGCCGGCCTGCCCGGAGCAGTACCGGCTCCCCGGGATCGTGGTCAAGGCCGCGACCGACACGGAGCCCGCCGCGGTCTGACCCGCCTTGCAGGGGCCCCGTTCCGTGCTGGTGATACGCTCTTGGTCCGCATCCCGGAGCACGACCCGCGCATGACCGACACGACCACCACCCAGACCGACGCCGCCGCCGCCTTCGACCCGGAGCGTCGCGCGACCGAGCTCGCGATCCTCGACGCCCTCCGGAGCGTCGTCGACCCCGAGATCGGCATGAACGTCGTGGAGCTGGCCCTGATCAAGCAGATCCTGCTCGGCCCGGATTCGACCGAGATCAAGATGATCCTCACGACCCCGTTCTGCCCCTACGCCGGCTCGATGATCGCGCAGGTCAAGGAGCAGGCCGAGAGCGTCGTCGAGCACGACGTCAAGGTGACCCTGCTGGCCGAGCGCTGGGACCCGCGCGACGCCGGCCTGATGTGGTGAAGGCGGTCCCCCGGCCTGCATGGCGGGCCGTGGCAGGTTGAGATGACTCGCTCAGCCGCACGAACGACTGACAAGGAGCCGAACGAGCGATGACCCAGAACCCGAACCCCAACACCCCGTACGCGTCGACCAGCCCGACCACCACGACCGCGCCGACGGCCCCGTACGCGACGCCGTCGCAGCTCGGCGTCAAGCCCGATGCCCGGCTGCAGGCCGCGTTCCTCAGCCACGCATTCCTGTGGATGTTCGCCGGCCTGCTGGTCACGGCCGGCGTCGCCTACCTCGTCCAGTCGAACGAGCGCATCCTGGCCTTCGCCTACGACAGCTTCTTCATCCTGTTCCTGATCCAGCTCGGGATCGTCATGGCGATCTCGGCGGCGATCAACAAGATCAGCGCGACGGCGGCGCTCGGCCTGTTCTTCGTCTACGCCGCCATCCTCGGCATCACGATCGGCGCGATCGTCTTCGCCTACACGTCCACGTCGGTGGCGACGGCCTTCGTGAGCTCGTCGGCGATGTTCGGTGCGGCGGCCCTCTACGGCGCCACGACCAAGCGCTCGCTGGACCGGCATCGGCGGCATCCTGTTCATGGGCCTGATCGGCATCCTCGTCGCCTCCGTCCTGAACTTGTTCATCGGTTCGAGCGGCCTGACGTGGGTCATCTCGATCATCGGCATCGTGCTGTTCACCGGGCTGACCGCCTTCGACGTCCAGAAGATCCAGGAGGGCGCGCTCGCGGCCTCGACCGGGTCGATGGAGAAGGCGGCCGTGCTCGGCGCCCTCATGCTCTACCTGGACTTCATCAACCTGTTCCTGTTCTTCCTGCGCCTGACCGGCAGCCGGAGCTAGCGGATCAGGCGTCGCCCTTGCGGCGGCGTGGGCGGATCGGCGTCCGCCGCTTGAGCAGGCGCCCGGCGTCCTTCGCCGGGACCGGGCGCGAGAACAGGTAGCCCTGCCCGAGGTCGCAGCCGAGCTCGATGAGCCGGCGGCGCTGCGCGTCGGTCTCGATGCCCTCCGCGACGACCCCGATGCCGAGGCCGTGCGCGAGCGCGATGACGGCCTCCACGATGGAGCGGTCGGCGGTGGCGTCCAGCCCGGCGACGAACGAGCGGTCGATCTTGATCGTGTCGAGCGGCAGGTGCTTCAGGTACGACAGCGAGGAGTAGCCGGTCCCGAAGTCGTCGAGGACGAGACGCACACCGAGCTCGCGCAGCCGCCGCAGCGCCCGGACGCCCGTCTCGGACTGGTCCATCACGACCGATTCGGTGATCTCGAGCTCCAGCGATGACGGCTCGAGCCCGGTCTCGGCGAGGATCTCGGCGATCTGCTCGACGAGGTCCGGCTGGGTGAACTGGCGGGCCGAGAGGTTGACCGACATCACGAGCGGGTTCCCGGCCGGGCGCGAGCGCCTGCCACGCGGCCGCCTGGCGGCAGGCGGTCTCGAGCACCCAGCGCCCGAGCGGCGCGATCAGGCCGGTCTCCTCGGCCAGGCCGATGAACGAGAGCGGCGGGACGAGCCCGCGCTCGGGGTGCTGCCAGCGGACCAGCGCCTCGAAGCCGACGATCCGGTCGTTCCGGAGGTCCACGATCGGCTGGTAGTGGGCGCGCAGCTCGTCGCGCTCGAGGGCGCGCCGGAGGTCGTTCTCGAGGTCGATGCGCTCGAGCGTCTGCTCGCTCATCGACGGGTCGAACAGCGCGAAGCGCCCCGCCGGGTCGCTCTTGGCCCGGACCATCGCGACCTCCGCCTCGCGCAGCAGCTCGTCCGGCGTGACCCGGCCCGGCTCGCCGAGGGCGATGCCGATCGAGGCGCTGATGAACCACTCGCGGCCGTTCAGCGAGAACGGCGCGCGCAGCTCCGATGCGATCGTCTCGGCGATCCGCCGCGCCTCGTCCTCGTCCGCGACGTGGTCGAGGATGATCCCGAACTCGTCGCCGCCGAAGCGGGCGACCGTGTCGCCCGGGGCGCAGGCACGTCGCGAGCCGCTGGCCGACCGCGATCAGCAGCCGGTCGCCGACGGCGTGGCCGACGCTCTCGTTGATGACCTTGAAGCGGTCGAGGTCGAGCATGATCACCGCGATCGGGTCGGCGTCCTCGGGGCGGACGCGCGACAGCGCGTGGGCGATGCGGTCCGTCAGCAGCTCGCGGTTCGGCAGGCCGGTCGTCGGGTCGTAGAGGGCGCCGCGCTCCGCGACGTCGACGAGGCGGGCGTTGTCGATGACGATCGACGCCAGCTGGGCGAACCGCGTCAGGGCCGCCACGTCGCGCTGGCCGAAGGCGCGGTCGGCCGCGCTCGACGCCAGGCCGATGACACCGACGACCTCGTCGCCCGAGAACAGTGGCACGCCGACGACGGCGCTGAGCATCCCGTTCGGGACGATCCCGGCTCGCCGCGCCCACGCGTCGTAGTCGTCGACGGTGACGGGCTGGCCGGTCAGGAAGACCTGGCCGCCGATCCCCTTGTCGACCGGCTGGCGATGGCCGACGCCCTGGGCGAAGAGCCCGGAGCCGTGGCGGAGGTCCAGCTCGAGGCCGCCCGGCTCGACGATGAAGATGTAGCCGTGCGGCGTGCCCAGCAGGGAGCAGGCCCGGGTCAGGATCGTCTCGAGCAGCATCGCGCCGTCGCGACGGTCGAGCAGGGCCAGGGCCGTCTCGTCGAGGGCGCGCAGGTACGGGTCGTCGCTGAGGGCCGCGCCGTCGGCGACCGGCGCCGTCGGCTTGGCGAGGTACATCGCCCGGTCGGCGACGGCCACCAGCGCGTCCTTCGAGCGGCCGTCGTCGGGGTAGCAGGACACGCCGACGCTGATCGAGACCAGCGGCGTGCCGCTGGACAGCTCCGCCACCGTGCGGCGCAGCCGCTCGGCGACGTCGTGGGCGACCACGCGGTCCGCGCCCGGCAGGATGGCCGCGAACTCGTCGCCGCCGTAGCGGTAGATGCGGTCGCCGTCGCGGACCGCGGCGCTCATCTCCCGCGCGATCCCGGTCAGCAGCGCGTCGCCGGCGGGGTGCCCGCGCGTGTCGTTGAAGGCCTTGAAGGCGTCGAGGTCCATCATCAGGACCGCGAACGGCCCGCCGCTCCCGCCGGTCCGCACGGCATCGCCGAGGTCGCGCCTGGAAGGCGCCGTGGTTGCGGATCCCGGTGAGGGCGTCGTGCTCGGCGCGGACGCGGACCTCGCCGTGGGTCTCGGCGTTCTGCAGGGCGATCGACGCCTGGCCGGCGAAGAGCTTGGTCAGGTCGAACTCGTTGGCGCTGAAGAACGCCTCCGCCTCGCCCATCCGGCCGATGTTGAGCGTGCCGATGGCCTCGCCGCCGATGAGCAGCGGGACGACGATCATCGACTCCGGCTCGAACGGGGTCCCGGGCACCTGGACGGAGCGCGGGTCGATGTGCGCCTCGTTGGCCAGGACCGCCTCGCCGTGGTCGACGACCCAGCCGCTGATCCCGACGCCGAGCGGGCTCTCGTGGGCCAGGATCAGGTCGGCGAACCGGTCGCGGGCGATGACCGCGCGGCGGACCCCGGCGGCGCGGTCGACGCGGTAGATGGTCAGCGTGTCGTACGGGACGATGACCTTGAGCGAGTCGGCGATCAGGTCCAGGACGCTGTTGGGCTCGAGGGTCGAGAGCAGCCGCTCGTTGACCTCGAGGAGCCGCCGCTGGCTGGCCAGCTGGTGGTGCAGCTCGGCCTGCTGGAGCTGGAGCCGGCCGACGTTCGAGGCGTTGACCAGGGCCTGGGCGGCGTAGCTCGGCGAAGATCCCGAACGTCGTCTCGTCGTCGGCGTCGAAGCGGTCGCGCCCGCGCTTGGAGACCACGACCACGCCGTGGACGACGTCCTCGAAGGCCATCGGGACGATCAGCATCGATTCGGGCTCCGCGTTGGAGCCCATGACGACGCCGCGCGGGTCGGCGCCGGCGTCGCCGGAGCGGACCGTCTGGTTGTTCTCGGCCACCCACCCGGTGAGGCCCTCGCCGATGGCGACCCGGAGCGTCTCGGGGTCGGGGTCGCTGCTGCCGAGGAACGTGCCCTGGAAGGCGATCGGCTCGCAGACCCCGGCCGCGTGGTCGACGCGGTAGACCCGGATGGTGTCGTGGTCGATGAGCCGGCCGGCCTCGCCGACGATCGATGCGGCGATGCCGTCGATGTCGTGGATCCGGTTCAGGCGGACGGCGAGCTCGGAGATCGCGCCGAGGCGCTCGGCGAGCGCCCGCGACGATTCGGCCAGCCGGGCGTTCTGCATCGCGACCGCGATGTGGTCGCCGAAGGAGCGCGCGAGGTCGGTCTCGTCGTCCGACCACTCGTAGTCGGTCCGGTGATAGAGGACGAGGAGGCCGAGCACCTCGTCGCGGAAGACGATCGGCACGAAGCACATCGAGCGGATGCCCTCCGCCCGGTACATCCGCTGCAGGCGCGGGACCGTCCCCTCGAGCTCGCCGGCGAGGATCGTGACGTGACGCTCGCGGATCGCGGTCATGCCGACCGTCTGGGCGTCGCGCGGGAGGCTCGCGATGAGCGCGAGCATCGCGCTCGAGAGGCCGCGCTGCGCGGCGAGGGTCAGCGGCGCGGGCGAATCGTCGTAGATCCACAGCCCGGCGCGGTCCGCGCCGAAGAGCGTGAACGAGGCGTCGATGACCTCCTGGAAGAGCCGGTCGAGGTCCTGGCTGCTGCTGACCTCGGCGACGATGCGGCGCAGGGCGGCCGCGCGGGTCGCCTCATCGGCGCCCGGGCCCCCCTCGGCCGCGCCGAGCGGGCGCGGCCGGGTCGGCGCACGATGGGGTCGGGCCCGAGAGCCGGGTGGGCGGCGCGGCTCCTGAGCGAGGACCATCCGGGTTCGTGCTCCCTCCGCGTGACGGCATGACCGATGACCGCCGGACTCGGTGCACGGCGGTCCCGACAAGGTACGGGCGGTCGACGGAAGCGGCGATAGCCCATCCGTACCACGCGGATCCCCGTGTCGACGACGAGATGCGGGCGTGTCACCATGGCGTGGCCCAGGGCGCCGACCCGACCGGGCGAGCGCCGCTCTCGCTCCAGAGGAAGGGACCGATGGACGAACCGTTCGCCGCCCCCCGCTCGCGCCGCGCACTGCTCGCCGCCGCCGCCGGCGGAGCCGCCGCCCTCGCCGCTTCCGCCGCCATGCCGCTGTCGATGGCGGCCCACGACGCCGACGATGTCCAGCTCGGCGCCGCCAACGCCTCGACGGCCACCACCTCGATCGCGGACTCCACCACCGACTCGGACGCCTTCACCGCGTCCGCCGTCGGGACGGGAGTGGGCCTCTCCGGCACCAGCACCGGCGGCGCCGGGGTCTGGGGATGGAGCATCAGCGCACCTCCGGCATGGGACCCGATCACCGGCGCCTACACCGGTATCTATGGCTGGTCGCCGACGAACCCCGACCCCGACTTCGTGGCAACCGGCGTCTGGGGCGACAGCGACGACTGGGGGGTCCTCGGGTCCGGCGATGTCGGGGTCTACGGCCTCGGCAACAACGGCGTCGTCGGCGAGAGCTCCGGTCCGTATGCGGGCGTCGTCGCGCTCGCCTCGTCATCGACCAGCCCCGCCCTGCAGGTCGTCGGGAAGGCGCTCTTCAGCCGGTCCGGTCGCAGCACCATCGCCAAGGGCAAGTCGTCGCTCAAGGTGAAGCTCGCCGGCACCACGACGGCCAGCCACGTCCTCGCGGTCCTCGGGTCGGTCCAGACGGGACGCTGGATCCGCGCGGTCGTGCCGGCATCCGGGTCGTTCACCATCTACCTGAACACCACGACGAGCGCCGCCGCGTACGTCCACTGGTTCGTCATCAACTAGGAGGCGGACCATGCACCGACACCACACGCACCCCGGTCTCGCGACCCGGGCCGCCACGACCCCGCCCGACTTCGAGCGGATGCGGGCGGCCGCCGCCGCCCGGCGAGCCGGGCGGCCACTGCCGTCAGCGCGCCAAGGCGCTGTCTTGCGTCGGCACCTCGATGCGATCGCCCGCGGCGACGCGTCGGTCTCCCCGGCGGCCAGGAAGGTGGGCCGTCCCCGCTGAGCCCCGCGGTCCGGCCGGTCCAGGCCGGCCGGACCCGTCGCGGTCAGTCGGGCGTGAAGTAGTCCGTGATGTACTTCTCGCCCTCGTCGCAGAAGAACGTCACGACCTCGCGGGCCTCGGGATGCGCGTCGCGCCATGCCCGCGCGGCGACCAGGTTGGCCCCGGAGCTCGGGCCGACGAACAGCCCGTGCTCGCGCGCGAGCCGGCGCATCTCGGCGATCGAGGCGTCGCTGTCGACCGGGACGAGGTCGTCGATCAGGTCGCGGTGGCGCTCGATGATCCCCGGGATGAACCCGTCGCTGATGCCCTCGATCAGGTGCTTCCCGACCTCGCCGCACATGAGGGTGCAGGACTCGTTCGGCTCGACGCCGATGACGGCCACGCGTGGGTTCACGGCGCGGACCGCCTGCCCGACGCCGATCAGGGTCCCGCCGGTGCCGACCCCGGCGACGATGGCGTCCGGCACGACCCCGTCCGGGAGCTGGCGGAGCAGCTCGGGTCCGAGCCACTCGCGGTTCTCGTCGACGTTCCACTCGGAATCGAATTGCTGCGGGCTGAAGTAGCCCGGCTCGCTTCCGAGCTCGCGCGCCTTGACGAGCGCCTGCGTCACGTGGAAGTCGCCGAGGGTCAGGACCTCCGCGCCGAACGCGCGGCTGATCGCGAGCCGCTCCGGGCTCATCCCATCGGGCATGACCACGAGCATCCGGTAGCCCTTCACGGCCGCGACCATGCTCATCGCGTTGCCCGTGTTCCCGCTCGACGCCTCGACGATCGTGTCTCCGGGCTGGAGGCGTCCCTCGCGCTCGGCCCGCTCGATCATGTAGCGGGCGATCCGCGCCTTCACCGAACCCGACGGGTTGAGGAACTCGAGCTTGACCCAGATGTCGTCGATGCGGACCAGCGGCGTCTCCCCGATGGCGTCGAGGATCGTCGCGGTCCGAGGGTCGGCCACGGTCGTGGTCATGGGCGTGCCTCCTCGCGGTCTCCATCCGCCGCCGGCCCCGCCCGGAGCTCGGCGATCGATCCCAGTGTGACGTCGGCATAGGGCGCCAGGTCGGCGGCCGTGCCGACCCCGGTCAGGACGCCGATGCAGCGGCCGACGCCGGCGGCCCGGCCCATCGCCAGGTCGGCGACCGAATCGCCCACGACCGCGGTGCGGCCGGGCGCGATCCCGACGCGCTCGCAGATCGCGAGGACCATGTCCGGGGCAGGCTTCGCGGGCAGGCCGTCGTCTGCGCAGACGACGGCGTCCAGGAAACCGTCCACCCCGGCGGCGGCGAGCGTCCGGCCCGTGGGCTCGCGGTCGTCGGAGGTCGCGACCGCCAGCCGGTGGCCGCCGGCCCGCAGCGCCCCGAAGAGCGCCGGCAGGTCCGTCAGCGGGACCGCGAGCTCGACCGGGTCCGGTGCGTGCCAGGCGGCGAGGAGCGCGGCGGCGGCATCGTCCGGGGCGATCCCCGCGTCGAGCAGGACCTCGAGGGTCGCATCGCGGATGCGGGCCATCGGCGTCGCCGCCAGCTGCCCGTGCGCGTCGGCGCGGCCGGTCGCGTCGTCGTAGCCGAGGTTCCGGTACAGCGGCCCTCGCAGGTCGCGGCCGGTGGCGGTCTCGAGGCCCGCGGCGAGGTCGCGCGCCCAGCCGCTCCACATCGCGTGGAAGTCGATCAGCGTGCCGTCCTTGTCGAAGACGACCAGGTCGATCCCGTCGAGCGGCGCGGTCACGCCGTCGCGCCGCCCTCCAGGGCCTCGAGGCCCGCCGGGCTGGTCCGTCCGCCGGTCACCGCGAGGACGAAGCACGCCTCGGGCGGGAACGAGACCGTGATGTCCTCGCCCACCGCGGGCAGCGTCAGGTGGGGCTCGTTGAAGGTGTCGAGGGCCAGGGTGGTCGGCGCAGCGCCGTCGTCGGCGCCGCCAAGGATCAGCCGGAGCCGCACGATCGAGCCGAGGAAGTTGATGTCTTCGACCTGCCCGTGCAACCGGTTGCGCCCTTCGGTGCCCTCGCCAAGGTCGATCCCCTCGGGCCGCACCGCCAGCGTGACCCGGTCGCCGGCTGCCGCGCTCGTCACCGGCCGTGCGGTGCGGATCTCCTGGCCCGCCAGCGAGAGCCGCCCGGCACCTGCATCGATCACCCCGGCATCCACCAGGTTCAGCGTCCCCACGAACGAGGCGACGAACGTCGTCGTCGGGTAGTTGTAGATCTCGAACGGCGTGCCGATCTGCTCGATCCGGCCGTCGCTCATCACGACCACGCGATCGGAGAGCGAGAGGGCCTCCTCCTGGTCGTGGGTCACGTAGACCGTGGTGATCCCGAGCTGGCGCTGGATCGCCCGGATCTCCTTGCGCAGGGAGATACGGATCTTGGCGTCGAGGGCCGACAACGGCTCGTCGAGCAGCAGCACCTGCGGCTCGATCGCGAGCGCGCGTGCCAGGGCGACGCGCTGCTGCTGGCCGCCCGAGAGCTGGTACGGGTAGCGGTTGCCGCGATCGGGCAGGTTGATCATGCCCAGCAGCTCGTTGACGCGCTTGCGGATGTCGGCGGACGACTTGCCGCGGACCTTGAGGCCGAACCCGATGTTGTCGGCGACCGTGAGGTTCGGGAACAGCGCGTACGACTGGAAGACCATGCCGACGTTGCGCTGGTTCGGCGGCTTGCGGGTGATGTCGGCGCCGTCGACCGTGATCCGACCCGCGGTCGGGATCTCGAAGCCGGCGATCATCCGGAGCGTGGTCGTCTTGCCGCAGCCCGACGGCCCGAGGAACGACACGAACTCTCCGCGTTCGGCGGCCAGGTTGAAGTCGAGCACCGCGGCGACGTCGCCGAAGTGCTTCTGCACCCCAGTCAGCTCGAGGAAGGTCATCGAGTGCGTGCCTCCATGGTCAGCGGGCGCCCGCCAGGGTGATCCTGCTCCGGGAGCCCCGGCCGACGATCGAGATGGCGATCATCGCCAGCCAGGTCAGGCCGAAGCTGATGAGGGAGACGGCCGCGGCCTCGTAGCTCCGGCTCCCGCCGAGCAGGTTCAGGAACGGCCCGAAGGCCGGGCGGACGAGGTAGGCCGCGACGGTGAACTCGCCGATCACGATCGCGAGGCTCAGGAAGGCGCCGGACAGCAGCGCGACGCGCAGGTTGGGCAGGATGATCTTGACGATGATCGTGAACCAGCCGGCGCCGAGGCTCTGGGCGGCCTCGGTCAGGCTGCGGATATCCATCGCCCGCAGGCCCGCGTCGATCGAGCGGTACATGTATGGCAGCGACAGGATGACGTAGGCGAAGACGAGCAGCGCCGTGCTGCCGATGTCCGTGTAGGTGAATGGCAGCGGCGGATGGCTGTACGCGCGGATCAGGCCGAAGACCAGCACGACCGGCGGGATCACGAACGGGAGCAGCGTCACCAGCTCGACGAGGGGACGGAGACGCGGGACCCGGAGCCGGACCCAGTACGCGGTCGGGACGATCAGCGCGATGCTCAGCACGACCGTGATGACGCCGACGATGAAGGAGTAGCCCAGGCTCGACCAGAACCCCGGGTTCGCCAGCGCATCGGAGTAGGCGGAGAACGCCGGCTTCTTCCGCATCGAGAACTCGAACGTCGCGATGAGCGGCACGATGAAGTAGGTGACGCCGATGATGAAGACGACCCACGCCCACACCGAGCCGTAGCCGCGCCGAGTCCCCGTCGGGACGACGGCCACCGCCTCGTCGACCGCCTTGGTATCGGTCATCGCATCCACCGCTCGGCGCGTCGCTGGAGGAAGCTGTAGGCGAGGATCGAGATCGCCATGATGCCGACACCGCCCATCGCGATGGCGTACCCGAGTCCGGCGTTGTGGAGCACGTCGCCGCTGATCTGGTTGCCGATGACCAGCGTGACGAGCGGGATCTGGCCGCCGGTCAGCTGGTAGGCCGTCGCCTGGGCGCCGAACGAGTTGCCGAACAGCAGGATCATGCTGCCGAGGATCGTCGGGGTGAGGATCGGCAGGGCCACGCGTCGCCAGTACTGGCGGCGGGTCGCGCCCATGTTCTCGGCCGCCTCGCGCCACTCGGGCCGCAGCCCGTCGATGGCGGGCGCCATGATCAGCACCATGAGCGGGAACTGGAAGAAGAGGTAGACGAGCTCGAGGCCGAGCTTCGAGTACAGGTTGAACCCGTTGGCCCAGATGTCGATGCCGAGGTCCTTCAGGAGGACGGTCACGAGCCCGAGCTGGCCGAGGGTGAAGGTGAAGGCCAGGGCGAGCGGGATCCCGGCGAAGTTGGAGGCGACGCCGGAGAACGTCATGAGCGAGCTGCGCAGGAAGCGCGGCAGCCCGCCGAGGATGACGGCGCCCGCGAGCGCGAAGCCGAACAGCGCCGCCGATGATCGCGGTGACCAGGCTGATCTCGATGCTGTTCCGGAACGCCGCGAGGATGCGGGCGTCCGAGAGGTCGCGCGTAGTTCTGCAGGGTCGCGTTGCCCGTCCGGGTCGAGGAAGCTGCCGATCACGAGGAACGCCAGCGGCACGCCCAGGAACAGCCCGCAGAAGAGGAAGAACGGCAGCAGGCCCAGCCAGGACCAGCGCCGGCGTTGCGTCGCGGGACGCGCCGGTGGCGCGTCCCGCTCTGCGATGACCGTGGCGGAGACGGTCACGATCGTCGGATGTGGGTCGGGGTGCCTACTTGACGTCGGCGCCGACGACCGAGTCCCACTGCTTGGTGATCAGGTCCTTGGCGGCCGCGGCCTGCGCCGAGGTCGGGTAGACCGCACCGGTGATGTCCGGCAGCTTGGCGATCAGGTCGGACGAGACGCCCCGGGCCTTGAGGTCCGCGAGGCGGGTCGTGTGGCAATAGCCCTTGAGCCAGCCGGCCTGGCCCTCGTCGGAGTACAGGTACTCCATCCAGAGCTTGGCGGCGTTCGGGTGCGGCGCGTAGGCGCTGATCGCCTGCGCGTAGACGCCCAGGAAGCGGCCGCTCGCCGGGACGACGACATCGATCGCCGGGTTGCCGGCGGCGATGTCCTTGTGGGCCAGCGCGTTGTAGGCCCAGCGGATGGTGATCGGCGTGGCGCCCGCGTCGATGGTCGCCGTCTTGGCGATCGTCGGGACGAAGTTGCCGGCCTTGTTCAAGTCCGCGAAGAACGAGAGGCCCTTGGACGCGTCATCGAGCGAGCCGCCGTTGGCCAGTGACGACGCGTAGACCGCGTTGTACGCCTGGCTCGACTGGCGCGGATCGCCGGCGAGCGCGACCTGGTTCTTGTACTCGGGCTTCTGGAGGTCGGCCCAGTCCGCCGGCGAGTTCTTGACGGCGGCCTTGTTGATCTCGAAGGTCAGGATGCTGAAGTAGTCGCCGTACCAGTAGCCGTCCGGGTCCTTGAGCTTGGGATCGATGCTGTCCCAGGTCGAGACCTTGTACGGCTGGATCAGCTTGTCGGTCTTGGCCGGGTCGCCGAACGCGATACCGACGTCGACGACGTCCGGCGCCTGCGGGCCGGGATTGTCCTTGTTGGCCTTGATGGCCTCGATCTCGTCGCCGGAACCGGCGTCGGGGGTGATCTCGTTGACCGTCAGGCCGTACTTGGCCTTGAAGGCGGTGATGATCTCGCCGTAGTTGCACCAGTCGTGCGGCAGGGCGATGACCGACAGCTGGCCTTCCTTCTTGGCGGCGTCGATCAGCTCCTGGCTGGCGCCGCCGGCGCCGGCCGCGGCGGACGCGCCGCCGGACGGGGCCGCGCTCGACCCGCTCGACGAGCAGGCGGCGAAGACGAGGGTCGCGACGGCCAGCAGGCCGGCCGCGCGGGCTACGGAAGGTTGGGTAGACAAGGTCTCTCCTCCGATCGAGAGGGCATCGACATCGATGCCCGGATGCGCGTCATGTCGACATTCAGTGGCCGACCGCCCGAGCCCTCCTCGACCCGGACCGGCTCTCCTCTTGGGACCGCCTCGTGCGGACCGACCAGGGGCCGCCGATGATCGATCGCCGTCTTCGCATTGGACTGCCCGCAGGGGCGGGCGTCAAGAGATTGTGAGAGGTTTGTTAACGCGACGTGAGCGCTGCGCGTACGTCCGTTCGATCCTTCTCAGAAAACGGTGCGATCTCAGGCGCGCAATCGCGCCATGCCCGGATCGAAGAGCGGGTCGTCCGCCACCGTCGCGCTGAGCCGCGACCCGAACGAGATGACCTCGACCGGCGTCCCGACGGGCGCGACGGCGGCCGGCACCCAGGCGTAGGCGATCGACCGGCCCAGCGTGTACCCGAAGGCGGCGCTCGTGACGTAGCCCACGGTCCGTCCGTCGACGACCAGTGGCTCCTTGCCCATCAGCACCTGGGCGGGGTCGTCGAGGAGCAGGGGCACCAGCCGTCGCGCGGCCGTCGGCCTCGCTCCGGCCGGCGATCGCGGCCCGGCCGGTGAAGTCACCCTTGTCGAGACGGACCGCGAAGCCGAGGCCGGCCTCGAACGGGTCGTGCTCGGTGGTCATGTCCGTCCCCCACGAGCGGTAGCCCTTCTCGAGGCGCAGGCTGCCGAACGCGCTCCGGCCGGCGGCGATGAGCCCGTGCGCCCGGCCGGCGGCCCACAGCTCGTCCCAGAGCTTGCGGCCCATGTCGGCCGTCGTGTACAGCTCCCATCCGAGCTCACCGACGTACGAGAGCCGGAGCGCGGTCACCGGCACGTGGCCGACATGGAACGTGCGGGCCTTGAAGTAGCCGAACGCGTCGTTCGAGACGTCGATGTCGGCGAGCGCCGCGAGCACGTCGCGGGCCTTCGGACCCCACAGGCCGATGCAGCAGGTGCCGGCCGTGCTGTCGCGGACGACGACGCTGCCGTCGGTCGGGGCGTGGCGTTCGAGCCAGGCCAGGTCGAGGTTGCCGTTGGCGCCGATCTGGAACCGCTCCGGGCCGAGCCGGGCGATCGTCAGGTCGCTGCGGATCCCGCCGTCCTCGCCGAGCATGAGCGTGTAGACGACGCTGCCCACCGGACGGTCCAGCCGGTTCGTCGTCAGCCTGTCGAGGAAGGCGAGCGCGCCGGGCCCCGTGACCTCGAGCCGCTTCAGCGACGTCATGTCGTACAGCGCGACGCCGTCGCGGGTGGCCAGCGCCTCGGCGCCGGCGATCGGGGACCAGTAGCGCGACGCCCAGTCGCCGCGCGCCGGGATGCGGTCCTCGTAGCGGTCGAGCAGGCCGGCGTTCGCCTCGAACCAGTGCGGCCGCTCCCAGCCGCTCCCTTCGAGGAAGCGCGCGCCGAGGTCCACCTCGCGGTCGTGGAACGGGCTCGTCCGCAGCGGCCGGGGTGACTCCATCGGCTGGAGCGGGTGGAGGATGTCGTAGACCTCGACGAAGTTCTGCACCCCGCGCTCGCGCACGTACGCAGGCGCCAGCTGGTGCGGCTCGAAACGGTCGATGTCGCACTCGTGGACGTCGACGGTCGGCGCGCCATCGACCAGCCACTCGGCGGTCGCCTTCGCGACACCCGCGGAATGCGTGACCCAGACCGCCTCCGCCAGCCAGAACCCGCGCACGTCGCGCGACTCGCCCATCAGCGGCATGCCGTCGGTCGTGAACGAGAAGACGCCGTTGATGCCCTCCTCGCAGGTCGCGCCGCGGAGCGCGGGGATCACGTCCTGTGCCCAGCCCCACGACTGGGCGAAGTCGTCGGGCGTGAACGCCAGCACGGAGGGCATCACCGGAGCATCGGCCGGGGCGAGGAGCGTCGCGGGGTCGACCGGCATCGGCCGGTGGCCGTACGCCCCGATCCCCAGGCGGTCGACGTGCTCGCGCGCATACAGGTCGCGGTCCTGGATGCGCAGGATCGGCCGCAGGTCCTCGATGTCGGCCGGGGCCGCGATCGCGGCCAGCTGCGGCAAGGGCGACGTCTTGACGTACTGGTGGGCGAGCGGCTGGAGCGGGACGGGGACGCCGGCCAGCGCGCCGACGCGCGGTCCCCAGATGCCCGCGGCGCAGACCACGATGTCGGCCGGGAACTCGCCGCGGTCCGTGACGACCGCCGTCACGCGGCCGCCTTCGGTGCGGACGTCGGTCACGGTCTGCTCGCCGAGGAACCGGACGCCGGCCTCGGTGGCGCGGCGCGCCTGGGCCTCGCTGGCGCGGACGGCCTTGGCGAGGCCGTCGGTCGGCACGAGATAGCCGCCCAGCACGACCTCGCGGTCGAGCAGCGGCCAGGCGGTCTTGCACTCGTCGGGGTCGAGCAGGCGGCCCTCGATGCCCCACGACTGCGCCAGCCCGTGGCGCCGCCGCAGCTCGAGGAGCCGTTCGGGGGTGAGCGCGATCTCGAGGCCGCCGACCTGCCGGAAGCACCACTGCCCGTCGAGCTCGAGCGAGCTGAGCTTCTCGACGGTGTAGCGCGCGAACTCGGCCATCGTCTTCGAGCCGTTGGTCTGGAAGACGAGCCCCGGGGCGTGGGACGTGGACCCGCCGGCCGCGAACAGGCGGCCCTGGTCGAGCACCGTGACGTCGGTCCAGCCGCGCGACGCGAGCTCGTCCGCGAGGGAGCATCCGACGATGCCCGCCCCGATGATCACGACCCGTGGCCCTCGGCTCATGGGATCTCCCGATCGTGAGCGGAGATGACGATGCCGGCGCCCCGGTGGGACGCCGGCATCGAGGTCAGCCTGGTCCTAGGAGGCGGGGATCCACGACTGCCACACGGTCGGGTTGGCGTCGATCCATGCCTTGGCCGCTTCCACGTCGGTCATCTTCTTGTTCGTGATGGCGTCGGCGACCGAGTTCTGGTCGGCGTTGCCCCACTTGAAGTTCTTGATGAACGTCGCGGCGTCCCCGCCCTTGTCGAGGAACTCGGTCCGGGCGATCTTGTTGAGGACGTACGGCGGGTAGTCGCAGGCCACCTTCTTGAGGTCGGCGTCGCAGCCCGGGGTGTACGGCGGCAGCTTGACCTGGACGAGCTTGATCTCGCTCTGGAGCCACTGCGGGTCGTAGAAGTAGCCGATGAGCGGGGTCTTGTTCTTGTCGGCCTGCTGGAACGCGGTGATCGTCGCCGCCTCGCTGCCCGAGAAGACCACCTTGTAGTTCAGGCCGAGGTTGGCGATCAGCGCCTCGTCGTACTGGACGAAGGTCGGGTCGGCGCCGAGGAACTGACCCTTCCCGCCCGACTCGGGCGTCTTGAACAGGTCGGCGTACTTGTTGAGGTTGTTCCAGTCGGTGATGTCCGGGTACTTGTCGACCATCCACCCGGGGACATACCAGCCGATGATCCCGGTCACGCCGTTCGGGCCGGCGTCCGCGGCGAGCTTCTTGTCGGTGATGTAGGTCTTCTCGAGGTCGGGATGGCCCCAGTTCTCGAGGATGACGTCGACCTGGCCCGTGTCGAAGCCCTGCCAGGCGATCTCCTCGGCCAAGGTGTCGGTCGCGACCTTGTAGCCCATCTGCTGGAGCAGGCACTGAGCGACGGCGACGTTCGCCTGGGCGCCGACCCACTCGTTGATCATCAGCTTGACGTCGCCCTTGTCGCCCGCGCCCTTGCAGGTCGCCGGTGCGGCGGCCGCGCTGGCGCTCGGTGCCGCGGAGCCCGCGGCGCTGGCGGGGGCGGTCGCGGGGGCGGTCGCTTCTGCGACGGTCGGCGCGGGCGCCGACGCACCCGAGCTCTTCGCGCACCCCGTGACGACGATCGCGACGATCGCGAAGCCGCTGAGCCAGCGGCCGATCCGTTGATCGCGCATGTCCGTTCGCTCCTCCTCTTGCCGGTCTAGCCGGCTCTCGCTGCCGTCGACCGTCGTCGGCCGCCGGCGCCCTGGGTGATCCGATCGAGCATGATCCCGAGCAGCACGATCGCGACGCCCGCCGCGAGTCCCTTCCCGAACTGCTCGCCACGGGAGAACCCCGTGATGACGTCGTAGCCTAGCGCGCCCGCGCCGACCAGTGCGCCGATGACCACCATCGACAACACCATGACGATGCCCTGGTTGGTGGCGAGCAGCAGCGTCCGCCGCGACATCGGCAGCTGGACCTTGAACAGCAGCTGCCGGTCGGTCGCGCCGGACGAGGTGGCGGACTCGACGGCCGCGGTGGGGACCGACATGATCCCGACCTCGACGAGGCGGATCACCGGCGGCACGGCGAAGATGACCGCGGCCACGATCGCGGTGAACCGCGACGGCGGAGAACAGGGCCAGCGCCGGGATCAGGTAGACGAAGGCCGGCAGGGTCTGGGCGGCGTCGAGCAGCGGGCGGAGGATCTGCCGCAGGCGGGCGTTGCGTGCGGTGGCGATCCCCATCGTGATCCCGATCACGAGCGTGAGCACCGTGGCGACGAGCACGTTCGCGAGCGTCACCATGGAGTGGTTCCAGAGGTTGAGCAGGATGATCAGGCCCAGGCAGGCCGCCGAGATGAGGGCCGCCCGGCTGCCCGAGATCGCCCAGGCCGCGACCACGACGATGGCGACCATCAGCCACCACGGCGCGGACGTCAGCACGCCCTCGAGCGGGTTCAGGACGACATTCGTGGCCACGTTCTGGAGTCCGATCGTGGCGGTCGAGAAGGTCCCGGTGAACCAGTCGAGCCCCGCGTTGATCGGGATCCGCGAACGACATCTGGACGGTATCGGGGAAGGCGGTCGCGTCGACGAACGCCGGGGCGATGAGCCCGGCGGCGAGCACGATGCCTGGGCCGATCAGCCGCTGCCAGCCTGGGCGGCCGCTCCGTCGGCGCGCGATCCGGGCGCGCGGCGAGAGCCACTCGCCCGCGGCGTCTGTCAGGCGGTCGAGGACGATGGCGAGGATGACGATCGCGAGGCCCGCATCGAACGCGGTCCCGACGTCGACCTTGGACAGGCTCACCACGATGTTCCGCGCGAGGCCGGGGGCGCCGATCAGCCCGGCGATGATGACCATCGACAGGCTGAGCATGATCGTCTGGTTGATGCCGAGGGCGATCGCGCGCCGCGCGAGCGGCAGCTCGACCTTGCGCAGCGTCTGCACGCCGGTCGCCCCGAACGCGGAAGCCGCCTCGACCGTGTCGTGCGGCACGCCGCGGATCCCAAGGGCCGTGATCCGGATCGCCGCCGGCAGCGCGTAGATCAGGGTCGCGACGGTGGAGGATGCCGGGCCGATCAGGAACAGCAGGGTCAACGGCGCGAGGTACGCGAGCGTCGGCATGATCTGCATCACGTCGAGGAATGGCGACAGGATCGCATTGAGCCGGTTGCTGCGACCGGCCGCGATGCCGAGCGGCAGGCCGATCAGCAGGGCGATCACGACGGCGGCGAGCAGGATGCCGAGGGTCGCCATGGCCTGGTCCCAGAGGCCGAGCACGCCGATGAAGGCGAAGCCAAGGCCCGCCAGCAGCGCGAGCCGGACGCCGCCGAACAGCAACCCGAGCGCGCTGACCAGGGCGATCACGCCGGTCCAGCCGAGCGACGCGAGGATCTCGTCGAACAGGTCGATGAGCGAGGTCACGCCGAGCCGGACGGGTTCGAGGATCTGGCGGTTGTCCGCGATGGCGTCCTTGATGCCGTTGAGCCAGCGGAAGATGTCCGCGTCGTCGTCGTGTGGCAGGGTCCACTGGCCGTTGAAGAGCAGATACGCCACGACCGCAGCGATGCCGAGCACGACCAGCAGTGCACGCTTCGAGCTCGCCGGGTTCGGGAGGGTCGTCGCCCCCCAGCGGATCGCGGTCACGCGGCGTCACCGCCGGCGATCGCCTCGAGGACGTGGGCGCGGTCGACGACCCCGACCAGCTTCCCGTCGTCGATGATCCGGATCGGCCGCTCGCTCGCCGCGACCGCGTGGACGGCGGTGCGGATCACCGTGTCGGAGGTGAAGACCGGGCCGTCGAGGACGTCGTCCGGCGTCGCGTCGCGCATCACCCAGCGCAGGGTCAGGACGTGCGACTTCGGGATGTCCCGGACGAAGTCCTTGACGTAGTCGTCGGCGGGGCGCGCGACGAGCTCCTCCGGGCGCCCGATCTGCACGATCTGGCCGGCCCGCATGATCATCACGTGGTCGCCCAGCTTGAGCGCCTCGGCGAGGTCGTGGGTGATGAAGACCATGGTCTTGCCCAGCTCGTGGTGGAGCCGCAGGATCTCGCTCTGCATGTCCCGGCGGATCAGCGGATCGAGCGCGCTGAACGGCTCGTCGAGGAGCATCACCTCGGGGTCGCCGGCGAGCGCCCGGGCGAGGCCGACCCGCTGCTGCTGGCCGCCCGACAGCTCTTCCGGGTAGCGGTCGGCCATCCCGTCGAGGCCGACCAGCCCGAGCATCGCGCGGGCGCGCTCGAGGCGCGCCGCTTTCGGGTCGCCGCGGAGCTCGAGGCCGAAGGCGATGTTGTCGAGGACCGGCCGGTGCGGCAGCAGCCCGAAGTGCTGGAAGACCATCGAGAACTTCTTCCGGCGCAGCTCGCGCAGGCGGGCCGGGCTGGCCGCGAGGATGTCCTCGCCGTCGAGGTCGACCTTGCCGAGCGTGGGCTCGATCAGGCGGGTCAGGCAGCGCACGAGCGTGGACTTGCCGCTGCCCGACAGGCCCATGACGACGAACACCTCGCCGGGCTTGACGTCGAACGAGACGTCGCGGACCGCGATCGTGCCGCCCTGGGCCGCGACGGCGGCCTCGATGGCGTCCGCGTCAGGGGGCCCGCTGCGCGCTGCGATCTTCGCCTCGGCCGGGCCGAAGACCTTCCACAGGTCGCGGACCGTCAGCCCGCCGGCTGCCCCCTCTGGCGTCGGCTCCGTCATGGTCGCGCTGACCCTCCGTACGAACGCCGTGGCCGCCCGAGCGTCAGCCGCCGAACCAGCCTGTGGGACCCGGTTCCGTGTTCTGCCAGATGTGCTTGGCCTCACGGTACTCGCCCAGACCGCCGGGGCCAAGTTCGCGCCCGATGCCGGACTGCTTGAAGCCGCCCCACTCGGCCTCGGGCAGGTACGTGTTGTAGTCGTTGATCCAGACCGTGCCGTGGCGGAGCCGCGCCGCGACGCGCTCGGCGCGCGCGGGATCGGCGGTCCAGACGGCGCCGGCGAGGCCGTAGGTCGTGTCGTTGCCAAGCGCGACGGCCTCGTCCTCGGTCGTGAACCGCTCGACGGTCAGGACCGGTCCGAAGACCTCCTCGCGGATGATGCGCATGCCGCGGTCGACGTCGGCGAAGACCGTCGGGCGGTAGAAGAAGCCGGCCTGCAGCTCCGGTTCCGCGGGGCGGCGGCCGCCGGCCACGAGCCGGGCGCCCTCCTCGAGCGCGGAGGCGACGTAGCCCTCCACCCGGGCGCGGTGCTCGGCGGTGATCAGCGCGCCGGCCTCGGTCGCGTCGTCGAGGCCCGAGGCCCAGCCGGATCAGGTCGGCGCGACGGCCGACCTCGGCCACGAAGCGGTCGTAGATCTCGTCCTGGACGATGGCCCGGCAGCCGGCCGAGCAGACCTGCCCGGAGTGGGTGAACGCGGCGGTCAGCGCGTTGTCCACGGCGGTGTCGAAGTCGGCGTCGGCGAAGACGATGTTCGGGCTCTTGCCGCCGAGTTCGAGGGCGACCTTCTTCATGTTGCCGGCCGCGCCGCGCAGCAGCGCCCGTCCGGCCTCGATGCCGCCCGGTCAGCGAGATGAGATCGACGTCGGTACTGTCGGCGAGGGCCTGGCCCACGCGGCCGCCCGGGCCAAGCACGAGGTTGACGACCCCGGCCGGGATGCCGGCCTCCTCGAGCAGCCGGGTCAGGTGGACCGCGGTGAGCGGGGTGACCGACGCCGGCTTCATGACCACGGTGTTGCCCGCCGCCAGGGCCGGCGCGACCTTCCACGACAGCTGGAGCAGTGGGTAGTTCCACGGGGCGATCAGGGCGCAGACGCCGACTGGCTCATAGGCGATCCGTGAGCGCACGGCGGCGTTGTCCTGGTCGACGGTCCTGGTCTCGTCCTTGGTCGCGAGCCCGGCGTAGTAGCGGAACACGCGGGCGACATCGGCGATGTCCCAGCGGCTCTCGCGCATCGCCTTGCCGGTCTGCAGCGTCTCCTCGCGAGCGATGGCCTCCTGGTCGCGATCGATCAGGTCGGCGACCCGGGTGAGGAGGACGGCGCGGTCGGCGCCCGTCGTTCGCGGCCAGTCGCCGGTGTCGAAGGCGCGCCGGGCGGCGGCGATCGCGGCCTGGACCTGCTCATCGGTCGCGACGTCCACCTCGGTGACGATCGAGCCGTCGGACGGGTTGACCACAGGGCTGCACGTGCGGTCACCCGAGGCGACCCACGCACCGTCGATGTACAGGTCCGGCAACGGGTCCCTCACTCGTTCGTCGCGCTGACTGGGGCGCTAGGGTCGGCCGCGCCGCGTCTGTCGTCAAGGCGGCGGACCGCCTGTCAGGCCGGCCAGCGTCCATCGGCTCCGAGCGCCGCGCTACCCTTCGATGGTGGACCTGACCCGCCCGGACGGCGCCGACCGTCACCCGTCGCCGCACCCCGACAAGCTGTGGCGGCATCCCGACCCGAAGCCCGCCTACGACGTCGTGATCATCGGCGGCGGCGGACACGGGCTCGCCGCCGCCTACTACCTGGCGAAGAACCACGGCATCACCAACGTGGCCGTCGTCGAGCGCGGCTGGCTGGCCGGCGGGAACATCGCGCGCAATACCGCGATCATCCGCAGCAACTACCTGTGGGACGAGAGCGCGGCCATCTACGAGCACGCGCTCAAGCTCTGGGAGACGCTCGCCGAGGAGCTCGACTACGACCTGCTCTTCAGCCAGCGCGGCGTGATGAACCTCGCGCACAACCTCGGCGACGTCCGCGAGGGGCAGCGGCGGGTCAACGCCAACCGGCTCAACGGCATCGACGCCGAGTGGCTGACCCCCGACGACGTCAAGCGGCTCTGCCCGATCGTCAACGTCTCGGACGACGTCCGCTACCCGGTCCTCGGGGCGACGTGGCAGCCGCGCGGCGGCATCGCCAAGCACGACCACGTCGCGTGGGGCTACGCGCGGGCCGCCGACGCGCTGGGCGTCGACCTGATCGAGGGCGCCGAGGTGACCGCGCATCGACATCGAGGGCGGCCGGGTCACCGGCGTCCAGACCTCGCGCGGCCGGATCGCCGCGGGCAAGGTCGCGATCGTGGCCGCCGGCCACGCCTCGATCGTCGCGGCGATGGCCGGCATCCGGCTGCCGCTCCAGAGCCACCCGCTCCAGGCGCTGGTCTCGGAGCTGCTCGAACCGGTCCATCCGGTCGTGGTCATGTCGAACGCGGTCCACGTCTACGTCAGCCAGGCGCACAAGGGCGAGCTGGTGATCGGGGCCGGCATCGACGGCTACAACGGCTACGGCCAGCGCGGCTCGTTCCACATCATCGAGCACCAGATGGCGGCCGCCCTCGAGCTCTTCCCGATCTTCTCGCGCGCGCACGTCCTGCGGACGTGGGGCGGGATCGTGGACGTCTCGCCGGACGCGTCGCCGATCATCGGGCTGACGCCGGTCGACGGGCCTGTACCTCGACTGCGGCTGGGGCACCGGCGGGTTCAAGGCGACGCCGGCGTCCGGGCTGGGTGCTGGCCCACACGGTCGCCCACGACGAGCCGCACGAGCTCAACCGGCCGTTCGCGCTCGAACGCTTCACGACGGGCGCGCTGATCGACGAGCACGGCGCGGCCGCGGTCGCCCACTGATGCTGTCGATCCCCTGCCCGTGGTGCGGGCCGCGCGACGAGACCGAGTTCCGCTACGGCGGCCAGGCGGGGATCGCCTACCCGGCCGACCCGGATGCGCTGACGGACGCCGAGTGGGCCGACTACCTGTTCATGCGCGACAACCCGAAGGGCGCATGGCGCGAGCGCTGGGTCCACACCGCCGGCTGCCGGCGCTGGTTCGACCTGACCCGCGACACGCTGACCAACGAGATCCCCGGGTGAGCGGGCGGCGGCTGCCGGCGGGCGGCTGGCGGATCGACCGCTCGCGACCGATCGCCTTCGAGTTCGACGGGCGCCCGCAGACCGGGTTCGCGGGCGACACGCTCGCCTCGGCGCTGCTGGCGAATGGCGTGGACATCGTCGCACGAAGCATCTACGACGACCGGCCGCGGGGCGTGATGACCGCCGGCCCCGAGGAGCCGAACGCGCTCGTCCAGGTCGAGCGCGCCGATGGCGTGTCCGAGCCGATGGTGCGCGCCACGACCCTGCCCCTCGAGGAGGGCCTGCGTGCCTGGCCGCTGGCGGGGAAGGGTCGGCTGGTCGAGGGGCGCGATGACGCCCGGTTCGACAAGCGGTACGCCCACGTCGAGGTGCTGGTGATCGGCGCGGGAGCGTCCGGGCGGGCGGCGGCCACGGCGGCGCGGGCTGTCGAGCCCGAGGCTCGGGTGCTGGTGCTGGACGCCGACTCGCGGGCGCGGGATGACGATGTCCTCGCCGACACGACGGCACTCGGGATCTACGACCACGGGTACGTGACTGCGATCCAGCGGCGTCCGACGCCGCGGACCGAGGGCCGGCTGTGGCACATCCGTGCCGCCCGCATCGTGATCGCGACGGGGGCCACGGAGCGGCCGATCGTCTTCGCCGACAACGACCGGCCCGGGATCATGCTGGCCGGCGCGGCGGCGGCCTACATCGAGGAGCTACGGCGTGCGGCCGGGCGACCGCGCGGTGGTCTTCACGAACAACGACACCACGGGGCTGGTGGTCGACGCCCTGCGCGCCGCCGGGATCGACCATCGTCGCCGTGGTCGATGCTCAGTCGGGCGACCGAGTGGTCGGCACCGGCGGCGACGAGGCGGGTCGCCTGGCGTCGGTGACCATCGCCCACGTCGACGGACCGCCGGAGACCGTCGAGGCGGACCTGCTGCTCGTGTCGGGCGGCTGGAACCCGAACGTGGCGCTGTGGAGCCAGGCGCGCGGGACGCTCCGCTTCGACGATCGGATCGCGGCGTTCGTGCCTGATCGGCCCGGGCCGCACGGCCGGATGGAGGCGGTCGGCGCCGCGGCCGGCGACATCGCGGATCTCGGCACGATCGAGCCGCTGTGGATCGTCCCGCCGCCCGGCGACGATCCGGGCGAGGACGCCTGGGCGACCCACTACGTCGACCTCCAACGCGATTCGACCGCGCGCGACCTGCGCCGCGCGCTCGGCGCCGGGCTGACCTCGATCGAGCACGTCAAGCGCTACACGACGATCGGCACGGCCGCCGACCAGGGCAAGACGTCGGGCGTCGTCGCGTCGGCCATCGCAGCGGCGATCCTCGGCCAGGAGGTCGGTGCGGTCGGCGTCCCGACCTATCGACCGCCGGTGATCCCGGTGTCAGCTTCGCGCAGCTCGCCGGCCGCGACCGCGGCGACCTGCTCGACCCCATCCGGATCACCTCGATCCATGACTGGCACGTCGCCCGCGGCGCGGTCTTCGAGGACGTCGGCCAGTGGAAGCGGCCGCGCTACTTCCCGGTCCACGGCGAGTCGATGGAGGCCGCGGTCCTGCGCGAGTGCGCGGCCGCGCGGACCGGGGTCGCGGTGATGGACGCGACCACGCTCGGCAAGATCGACCTCCAGGGGCCGGACGCCGGGGTCTTCCTCGACCGCGTGTACACGAACACGTTCTCCACGCTCAAGGTCGGGGCGTGCCGGTACGGCGTCATGTGCCGGGTCGACGGGATGGTCTTCGACGACGGGGTCACCTCGCGGCTCGCCGACGACCGGTTCCACATGACGACGACCACCGGGCAACGCGGCGCCGGTCCTCGACCACCTCGAGGAGTGGCTCCAGACCGAATGGCCGGACCTGCGGGTTCGTGCGACGAGCGTCACCGAGCAGTGGGCGACGGTCGCGGTCGTCGGGCCGCGGTCGCGCGATGTGGTCGCGGCGCTGGCGCCCGGGCTCGATCTCGCCATCGAGGCCTTCCCGTTCATGACCTGGCGCGACGCGGTCATCGCGGGGATCCCCGGGCGCGTCTTCCGGATCTCGTTCTCGGGGGAGCTGGCCTACGAGCTCAACGTGCCGACCAACCACGGCCCGGCGCTCTGGGAGGCGGTGATGGCCGCCGGGGCGCCGCTCGGGATCACGCCCTATGGCACGGAGACGATGCACGTCCTCCGCGCCGAGAAGGGCTACCCGATCATCGGCCAGGAGACGGACGGGACCGTCACGCCGCAGGACCTCGGCCTCGGCGGGCTCGTCTCGACGAAGAAGGACTTCATCGGCCGACGGTCGCAGCGGCGGCCCGACAGCGTGCGGCCCGATCGCAAGCAGCTGGTCGGGCTGCTGCCGGTCGACCCGGACGAGCTCCTCCCGCGAGGGCGCCCAGCTGGTGGCGCTCGACGCCGACCTGACGACGGTCCCCGTCCCGATGCTCGGGCACGTGACCTCGTCGTATCGGAGCGCCGCGCTCGGGCGGACCTTCGCGCTGGCCCTCGTCAAGGGCGGCCGCGAGCGGATCGGCGAGCGGGTGGCCGTGCCCGCTGGTCGATCGGGTCGTGGAGGCGACGATCGCCGAGTCCGTGCTGTTCGACCCGGAGAACCGGCGGCGCGACGGGGATCCCGCGGCATGACCGACGGCATGATCGCCCGGACGGACGTCGCCATCCGCGAGCTCCGACCGCTGCCACAGGTCTCGCTGCGCGCCGATCCGGCGGATGCCGCACTGCTCGCGCGGATCGGCGGGGCGCTGGCCGCGACACCGCCGACGACGCCGAACACCGTTGCCGTCGCGTCCGGTGGCGCGCACCACGTCCTGTGGCTCGGTCCCGACGAGTGGCTGGTCGTCGCGCGAGAAGGCGCGCCGGCCCAGGTCGCGACCGCCATCGATGCCGCCGTCGGCGCCGCGGCGGGCGAGTCGTTCCTCACCGCCGTCGACGTCTCGGCCAACCGGGTCGGCATCGAGATCGCCGGTCCGGGCGCCGTGGATCTCCTCGCATCCGGCTGCGCGCTGGACCTCGAGCGCGGGCTGCCGGTCGGCGGCTGCGCCCAAACGCTGCTCGCGCGCGCCAACGTCGTCCTGTGGCACGTCGCCGACGACCCGGAGCCCCGCTACGTCGTCCTCGTTCGGCCCTCGTTCGTGCGCTACCTTGTGGCGTGGCTTCGGGACGCGCTCGAGGCGTGACGCGGAAGGGACGCACGTGACGGGTGGACGGCTCGTCGCCGGGGTCGATTGCTCGACCCAGTCGACCAAGATCCTGCTGGTGGACCCCGACACGGGCGAGGTCGTCGCGCGCGGCCAGGCCGCCCACGTCGTGACCGGCACCGACGGCGCGCGCGAGACCGATCCGCGCGGCTGGTGGACCGCCGTCCGGGATGCGCTGGCCGAGACCGGCCGCGCCGGCGACGTGGGCGCCATCTCCGTCGCGGGCCAGCAGCACGGCCTCGTCGTCCTCGACGCGGCCGGCGAGCCGCTGCGCGACGCCTCGCTCTGGAACGACACCCGGGCCGCAGCGGACGCCGAGCGCCTGACCGACGAGCTGGGCGCGGACCGCTGGGCGAGCCTCACCGGGCTCCGCCCGAACGCCTCGTTCACGGTCTCGAAGTGGGCGTGGCTCCGTCGGACCGAGCCGGCGGTCGCCGCCGCGGCGAGGGCCGTCCAGCTGCCGCACGACTACGTCACGGGCCGGCTGACCGGCACGGCCGCGACCGACCGGGGCGACGCATCGGGGACGGGCTGGTGGTCGCCCACGACCGGCGCCTACGAGCCGGCGATCCTCGACCATCCGTCGGTCGCGCTGCGCGCCGACCTCCTGCCGCGCCTGCTCGGCCCGCGCGAGCTCGCGGGCGAGGTGACCGTCCGCGGTCGCCGCCGAGCTCGGTCTCGCCACCGGGACGGTCGTCGGGCCCGGGCACCGGCGACAACATGGGCGCGGCGCTCGGCCTCGGGCTGGGCGTCGGCCAGACGGCGATGAGCCTCGGGACGTCGGGCACGATCTTCGCGGTCTCCGAGCGGCCCACCGCCGACCCGACCGGGGTCGTCGCGGGCTTCGCCGACGCCACCGGCCGGTTCCTGCCGCTCGCCTGCACGCTCAACTGCACGCTGGCCGTCGACCGCACGGCGGCGTGGCTGGGCCTGGACCGCGACGACGTCGCGCCGGCCGGGTCGGTGGTCGTCTACCCGTACCTCGACGGCGAGCGCACGCCCGACCTGCCCGGCGCCGCGGGCACGATCCTCGGCCTCCGCCACACCTCCACCTCGCCGCAGATCCTCATGGCCACCTACGAGGGCGCGGCGGCGGCGCTGCTCGAGGCGCTCGACGCCATCGGCACCGCGGTCGGCGGGCTCGACGACGACGCCCCGCTGATGCTGGTCGGCGGCGGGTCGCGCGGGCGGACCTGGGTCGACGTCGTCCGCCGGCTCTCCGGGCGGCCGGTGCTGATCCCGGACGCGGACGAGCTGGTCGCCATCGGCGCGGCGGTCCAGGCGACGGCCGCGTGGCACGACGAGGACCCGGCCGCGATCGCGCGCCGCTGGGGGACGAGCGCCGGCCGGCTGCTGGACCCGCTCCCGCGCGACGACGAGCGGCTGGAGCGCATCGCGGCGTTCCGTGGCGCGATCGAGCTCGCGGCCGCCGCCCCGGCGGCGAGGTCGTGATCGAGCTCGTCTCGGGGCTCGCCCGGCTCGGCATCGACCTCGAGCGCGGCGGCCGGCTGTCCTCCCTCTGCCTGGGCGACCGCGAGATCCTGCTCGGCCCGCCGGACGCCACGGACCGCTCGATCGAATGGGGCAGCTTCCTGATGGCGCCGTGGGTCGGCCGCCTGGAGGGCGGCATCTTCGACTTCGACGGGCGCCGCTACGCCATGCCCGCGACGCACGGCAGGCACGCGATCCATGGCGTGGTCCACGACCGCGCCTGGACGGCGACCCGGGTCGACCGAGGCACCGCGGAGCTCGCCTGCGACCTCGGACCCGCGGGCTGGCCGTTCGGCGGCGTCGCCCGGCAGCGGTTCACGATCGAAGCGACCGGCGTCCACATCGAGGCCGAGGTCGAGGCGGAGCGGCGGATGCCGGCGGCGCTCGGCTGGCATCCGTGGTTCCGGCGCGAGGCGCCCGGGCCGCGGCTGCGCGTGGACGCGGACGAGGTCCTCCAGACCCGCGCCCTGATCCCGACCGGCCGGCGGATCCCGGTCCGTGGCATGACCGACCTGCGACCCGGTCGCCCGATCGCCGGCCGGCACGTCGACCACGCGTACGTCGACCCGCGCTCGCCGGCGGTCGCGACGTTCGCCGACCTCGAGCTGCGGATCTCCTGGGACGCCCCGGTGAACTCGGTCGTCGTCTACACGCCGCCCCATGCCTTCTGCGTCGAGCCGCAGACCGCATGGCCGAACGCGCTCGCCGGCGGCGAGGCCGAGGCGGCACGGACCGGCCTCGCCATCCTTGAGCCGGGCGGCGTGCTCCGGGCCTCGATGCGGATCGACTGGAGCGCGCCGGCCCGCTAACGCCGAGAGCCCGGCCGAAGCCGGGCTCTCTCGACGCTGGGGGCGAGGGTCAGGCGGTCGGCAGCCAGCCCGGCTCCGGGTCGCCGAACTTGCCGAGCAGGTAGTCGCGGCTCGCCTCGACGTCCTTGCGCGGCGCGTCGAGGGAGGCCTTCAGGCGGAAGTCGTCCTTCACGACATTGCCGCCGACCAGGACGGTCCGGACATTCGAGACGTCGGCGGCGCAGACGACCGCGCCGACCGGGTCGATGACCGGCGCGACATTGACCGCGGACGTGTCGATGATCACGAGGTCGGCCTGCTTGCCGGGCGTGATCGAGCCGGTCCGGTCGGCGAGGCCGGCGACCTTCGCGCCGCCGAGCGTCGCCCATTCGAGGACCTGTCGCGAGGTGATGAGCCCGGGCGACGCCTCGAGCCCGTCGAGGTTGGCGTCCCAGGCCTCCTGGTGCTTGCGCCCGCGCTCCGACCCGAGGATCGAGCGCATCTGGGTGAACTGGTCGGACGGGGCCGTCGTGGCCACGTCGGACGACAGCCCGATCGGGACCTCGTACTTGAGCGCGGTCACCGCGGGCGCCCAGCCGTGGCCCATCTGGACCTCGATCTGCGGAGCGAACGACACGTTCCCGCCCGAGTCGCGGACGAGCGCCCACTCCTCGTCGGTGAAGTGGGAGGCATGGACGTAGGTCGTGTTCGGGTAGAGGAGGTCCATGTCGCGCAGCGCGAGGACCTGGAGCTTCGTGTAGCCGAAGCGGTCCATCGCGACATGGACGGTGATGTTGAGGTCGAGCTCCTTGGCGAGCTCCCAGTCGTGGCGGACCACGTCGGGCTTGCAGAAGCCGGTGCCGCGCGTGGCAAGGCCCATCGTCACGAGCTGGTCGTCGGAGCTGAAGTACTGCTTGCGGAGTCGGCGAGCATCGGCGCCGTCCGAGGTCAGGACGCTGCCCGAGTAGTCCGGCCCGAACCACCAGTCGACGAGCGACGTGTTCCCGAACCCGTAGGCGAAGACCGACCGGATGCCGGTGTCCTGGAGGCCGTGGATCGCCGCGTCCGCGTGATCCGGCGTGTTCATGATGTGCGACCAGTCGACCAGCGTCGTGATCCCGGCGTTGATGGACTCGAGCGCGCCCCAGCGGTTCGCCGCGAGCACGTCGTCGGGCCGGTAGTGCGGAGCGAACTTGTCGAGGATCGACCCGAAGTAGGTGATCAGCGCGAAGTCCGGCGCGCAGGTCCGGATCGACGTCTCCCAGGTGTGGCGGTGGCTGTCGATGAAGCCCGGGATGACGATGTCGCCGGTCGCGTCGATGACCTTCGCATCGGCGGCGGTCACGTTCGGCCCGACCGCGGCGATCTTGCCGTCCTCGACCAGGATGCTCGCGCGCGGCAACTCCCCGATATCGGGGTCGATCGAGAGGACGATGGCATCCTTGATCAGCGTTCGTTCGCTCATTGCGGCCTCCTCTGTGCTGCTTCGACGGTCGCGTGTGTTCGCTCGACGGGCCGGCCGGCCCCTGCCAAGTGGTCGGTCAGCCCGGTCCTCCTCTGCTTCCCACGGGCGTCGGCCGCATCACGGCCGAGAAGTCGCGCTCGCCGCCGCCCGACGCGGCGGCCGTTTCGATCGCGGCGAGGTTCGTGGCGGCCTGCGGCACCGCGACGCCGACGGCCGCGGCCAGATCGGCGATCAACCGCAGGTCCTTGGCCGCCAGGTCGAGCGAGAACGCGACCGGGGTCGCGTCCGGCTCGAGGAACGCGGCGCGCTTGTATCCCAGGTACGGCGCCCCCACGGCGCTCACGGCCAGGACGTCGTATGCGGCGGCCCGCTCGATGCCGGCCGCTTCGGCGAGGCGAATGCTCTCCGCGACGGCCTGGTTGAGCCCGAAGATCACGGTGTTGACCGCGAGCTTCATCGCCGCGCCGCTGCCCAGCGGACCCATGTGGAAGACGGTCGCGGCCAGCGCGTCGAGGACGGGCCGCGCCCGCTCGAGGTCTGCCGCCGCCCCGCCGACCATGATCGTCAGCTTCCCGCTCTCGGCGAGCCCGACGCTGCCCGAGACGGGGGTGTCGAGGAGGCCGGCTCCGGCCGCCGACGCGGCCGCCGCGTGGGCACGGAGCGTGGCGGGCGCCACGGTCGAGGCATCCGCGAAGACGCTCCCGGGGTGCGCCCCGGCGAGGAGCCCGTCCGGGCGGGCGTAGACCGCATCCACCGCCGCGCCGTCCGCCAGCATCGTCACGCAGACATCGGCCGCGCGGGCCGCGTCTGCCGGCGTCGCGACGGTCCGCCCGTCGATGGCGGCCGCGAGGTCGGCGGCCGGTCCCGGGGTCCGGTTCCAGAGGACCACCTCGTAGCCGGTCGTGGCGAGCGCGCGGGCCATCGCCGCACCCATGCGGCCCGTGCCCAGCAGCCCGACGGTGGGCCGGCCGTCAGGCGGCATCATCCAGGCGCCTCTTGACGGTCTCGGCGATCCGCTCGACCGACGGCACGGCAAGGTCCTCGAGCGCCGCCGCCGAGGGCAGCGGGATGTGCGGGGTCGTGATCCGGACGATCGGCGCGTCGAGGCTGTAGAAGCCGTCGTCGGCGATGATCGAGGCGACCTCCGCGCCCCAGCCGCAGAGCCGCGGGTTCTCCTCGACCGTGAAGACGCGACTGGTCTTCTTGACCGAGGCGAGGATCGTGGCGGTGTCCAGCGGGACGAGGGAACGCAGGTCGATGACCTCGATATCGAGGCCATGCTCGGCCGCGAGCCGGTCGGCGGCCTCGACGGACTTCGGCACCATCGAGGCGAGCGCGAGGATCGTGGCGTCATTGCCGGCGCGGACGACGCGGGCCGTCCCGAGCGTGTCGATGTGCTCCCCGTCGGGGACCTCGCCCTTGGTCGCGAGCAGCGCCTTCGAGGCGCAGAAGACCACCGGGTCCGGGTCGCGGATCGAGGCGGCCATCAGGCCCATCACGTCGGCCGGCGTCGAGGGCGCCACGACCTTGAGGCCCGGGATCGCCATCGCCCAGTTCTCGACGCTCTGGCTGTGCTGGGCGCCGAACCGGAGGCCCGGCCCGTTCGCGGTAGAGAGCACCAGCGGCAGCGAGACCTGGCCATCCGTCATGTACCGGGTCTTGGCGATCTGGTTGGCGACCATGTCCCAGGCGACCGCGAAGAAGTCGCTGAACATCAGCTCGGCGATCGGCCGTAGTCCGGTCATCGCCGCACCCATGGCCGCGCCCACGATGGCCTGCTCGCTGATGGGCGTGTCGCGGACGCGCTCGCCGCCGAACTGGCCGAAGAGACCCTCGGTCAGTTTGAACACGCCGCCCGCCGCCCCGACGTCCTCGCCGATCAGCACGACGCTCGGGTCGCGCTCCATCTCCTGGGCGATCGCGGCGGCGAACGCGGCGCGGTACGTCAATTCCGCCACGCTGAGCCTCCGTCCGCCCAGACCTGCGTCTCCAGCACGTCCGGGCTGGGCTCCGGTCGCCTCCCGCGCGATCGCCTCGGCCGCGGCGACGGCCTCGCGGGCCGCCTCGTCGATCGTGTCAAGACCCGCTTCGTCGGCGCCGTCCGCGAGCAGCCGGGCGCGGTAGGCCGGGATGGGGTCGCGGGCCTTCCAGGCGGCCACCTCGTCGTCGGGCCGGTACTTGCCGGGATCCGCGCGCGAGTGGCCGCCGTGGCGGTAGGTGATGGCCTCGATGAGCGAGGGGCCGTCGCCGGCCCGCGCCCGGTCGACCGCGGTGCGCGCGACCCGGTGGACGGCCTCGACATCGTTGCCGTCGACGACGATCGCCTCGAGGCCGTAGGCGCTCGCCCGGTCCGCGGCCGGCCGCGGCACCGCGGTGACGTCGCCGATCGCGGTGTACTCCATGTACTGGTTGTTCTCGCAGACGAACACGACGGGCGCCTTCCAGACCGCGGCCATGTTGAGGGCCTCGTGGAACGACCCGATGTTCGTGGTCCCGTCGCCGAAGAAGCAGACCGCCACCTGCCCGGACTTGCGGTACTGCGCGGACCAGGCCGCGCCCAGCGCGATCGGCAGGTGCGCTCCGACGATCGCGTACGAGCCCATCGCGTGGTGCTCGACGCTGGTCAGGTGCATCGACCCGCCCTTGCCGCCGAGGAGTCCCGTGCCGCGTCCGAAGAGCTCGGCGAAGATCGGCGCCATCGGCACGCCCCGGGCGAGCGTGTGGTTGTGGCCGCGGTAGGTGCAGAACGTGTAGTCGTCCTCGCGCATCGCCGCCGCGACCCCGGCCGCCACGGCCTCCTGGCCGACGCCGAGGTGGGTCGTGCCGCGCACGAGCCCCTCGAAGAACAGCTCCTGGGCGCGCACCTCGAAGAGGCGGCACTCCTGCATCGTCCGGTACATCCGCAGCTGGGTCGCCCGCTCGATGTCGGGCGCGGTCGTCGCCATGGGCTCGTGTCTCCTAGTACGCGTTGGCGACGAAGAGCTCGTCCGACGGGAATTTCGTGATGACGACCGGGCCGTCGGCCGTGACCACGACCTCCTCCTCGATCCGGGCCGCGGAGACGCCGTCCTTGGCGGGGCAGTAGGTCTCGAGCGCGATGACCATGCCCTCCTTGAGCTCGACCGGATGGTCGAGCGAGTTGAGCCGGCTGATGATCGGCCGCTCGTGCAGGAACAGGCCGACGCTGTGGCCGAACTGGAGCCCGAAGCACTCCATCTCGTTGTCGAAGCCGAACTCCTGCGCCTTCGGCCAGACCTTGGCGACCTGGTCGGTGGTCACGCCCGGGCGCATGAGCTCGATCGAGGCGTCGATCCATTCCCGGGCGCGCTTGTAGGCGTCGCGCTGCGGGTCCGTCGCCTTGCCGACCACGAAGGTCCGGTAGTAGCAGGTCTTGTAGCCGACGAACGTGTGGATGATGTCGAAGAAGGCCTGGTCGCCGGGGCGGATCAGCCGGTCGCTGAAGACGTGCGGATGCGGGCTGCAGCGCTCGCCCGAGACGGCATTGATGTTGTCGACGTGCTCGGAGCCCATGTCGAAGAGCGCCTTGGTCACGTTCGCGACCAGCTCGCTTTCGCGGACCCCGGGCTTCAGCTGCTCGGCGAGCATCTGGTAGGCGCCATCGACCATCGCGCACGCGGTGTTGAGCAGGATGATCTCGTCGATCGACTTGACCTCGCGGGCGTCGAGCATCACCTGCTGCCCGTCCAGCACCTTGACGCCCTCGTCGGCGAGGGCCGCGAGCATCGGGGGCTCCGCGAGGTCGATGCCGATCGGCATGTCCGCGACGCCCTCGTCCTTGAGGATCCGGGCGATCTCCTTCGCGGCCGACCGGAACAGGCCGGCGTCCGGGGCCACGGCGCCGCGCAGGCCGACCATCCCGGCGTGGATGTTCTCCGGGCGCATCCACGGGCAGTTGAGCCGGTGGTGCTTGGCGGCCGAGCCGAAGTCCCAGATGTGGGGATCGCCGCCGCGGGTCAGCAGCGCGTAGCGCGTCATCTTGTCGCGCGCCCACTCGCCGATGTGGGTGCTGGTGACGTAGCGGATGTTGTTGAAGTCGAACAGCAGGACCGCGCCGACCTCCGAGGCCGCGAGCGCCGCGCGGGCGCGTCCCAGCCGGTAGGTGCGCAGTCGGTCGACGTTCCAGCGCTCCTCCCAGTCGACGTTCATCGAGCCCGGCGAAGCGAAGGATCGGGTCATCGCAGTACCCCAGTGCGGTCGATCGGCGGATCGGCGGATCCGCGCAGGAGGGCCGAAGTGTTCATCCATGCTACACAGCCCGTCCGGCCGCGCAAGTCCGGACGGAACGGGACGGTCGCGGTCGCGGTGACGTTCCGGTGGCGGTCAGTCAGGTGGTTCACGTGAACAGTGGGAGCGAACAGATGATCGACACTGCTCCACAATCTTGCAATGTGGCTTGACACTCGTTTACCGGCTCTGCACACTCCGCCGCAGCGCCGAGGCGCTTGATCGGTGGAGGAGGACACATGCGCGCACGAAACGGCCGGCCCAGGCGGGAACGCCTGCTGGGCTTGATCGGAGTCAGTCTCATCCTCGCAGCCTGTAGCGGAACGGCCGCGACGACGGCCCCGAGTGCCGCCGCACCCACGGCCGCACCGAGCGCCGCGGCTCCCAGCGCCGCCGCCCCGTCGGCATCGGCGCCGGCGAAGACCCTCGAGATCGCCTATCTCTCGTTCGCGGTGGCGAACAGCTATGACGCCCCGATGCTCGCGGCCGCCCAGGCCGCCGCGGCCGCCGGCAACGCGAAGCTGACCGTCTTCGACGCGAACCTCGACCCGGCCGCCCAGACGAAGCAGCTCCAGGACGCGACCGCGTCCGGCAAGTACGACGCGATCATCACCCAGCCGCTCTACGGCGCCGGGCTGGTCGAGGACGTCAAGAAGGCCATCGCGGCGGGCATCGCCGTCGGCAACATCGACCAGGTCCTCGGCTCGGACATGACGACCCCGGACTCCCAGGTCCCGGGCCTGAGCGCGAACGTCGCGTTCGTCCCGAGCGAGCTCGGGCGCAAGATCGGCGAGCTGGTCGTCGCCGCCTGCGCCGACCTCAAGGCCAACCCCTGCAACGTCGGCTACATCTGGTCGGTCAAGGCCGCGGCCCTCGACCAGGCCCTCAAGGTGGCGTTCGACAAGGCGATCGCCAGCCATCCCGAGATCAAGGTCGTGTCCGACACCGGCGAGTCCTTCTACACGACGGCGCTCGGGCTGAAGGCATCGCAGGACATCGTCACGGCCCACCCGGACGTCTCGGTCATCGTCAGCGCCGACCAGGCCATCACCGGCGCGGTCGCCGCGGTCAAGGACATCAAGGACAAGGTCCGCCTCGTCGGCTACGGCGGCGGCACCATCGCCCTCCAGGGCATCGCCTCGGGCGAGCGCTTCGGGACCGTCATGCAGATGCCGGCGACCGAGGGCGGCCAGGGCACCACGCAGCTCATCCAGGCGATCCGCTCCGGGACCCCGGCCCCGGGCGTGGACCCGCTGGCGACGCTGCAGGATGGCGGCGTCGTGACCAAGGCCAACGTCGACCACTTCCTGCCGCTCGCGGAGTGGCCGGGCTGACGGGCGACCTCGTCGGCTGACGCGATGGCCACCGAGGCCAGCGACGCCGCCCACCTCGACGTTCGCGGGCTCGGCAAGTCCTTCGGGGCGACCCGAGCCCTCGACGAGGTCTCGGTGGCGGTCCGTGCCGGCACCGTCCATGCCTTCGTCGGCGAGAACGGTGCCGGGAAGTCCACGCTCGGCAAGATCATCGCGGGGGTCTTCCCGCAGGACCAGGGCGACCTGGTCCTGCGCGGTACGACCGTCTCGTTCCGCTCCCCGCGCGAGGCCCTGACACAGGGGATCGCCCTCGTCGCCCAGGAGGTCGCCCTGGTCCCCAGGCTGACCGCCGCCCAGAACGTCTTCCTCGGCGCCGAGCCCAGGCGGGCCGGCTTCATCGAGCGCGGGACGCTGCGCGATCGGTTCGACCGGCTCGTGGCCGACGCCGGCTTCGACATCGAGGCCGGGTCGATCGTCGGACGGTTGCCGCTCGCCCAGCAGCAGCAGGTGGAGATCCTCCGCGCGCTCGCCCGGGACGCGGATCTCATCGTCCTCGACGAGCCGTCGGCCAGCCTGTCGGCGAAGGAGGTCGAGCGGCTGCACGAGGTCGTGCGCGGGCTGCGCACGCGCGGCCACACGGTGATCCTCGTCTCGCACTTCCTCGGCGAGGTCCTCGACCTCTCGGACGTCGTCACCGTCCTGCGCGACGGACGCGTGGTGCGGACCGGGCCGATCGCGGACGAGACGGAAGCCAGCCTCGTGACCGGGATGCTCGGCCGGCCGGCTGGCCGCGCCTATCCACCCAAGCGGCCGCCATCGCCCGACGCCGCGGTCGCCATCGCGATCGAAGGCCTGTCGGCCCCAGGCGTGACCGACATCAGCCTCACGCTTCGGGCGGGCGAGATCGTCGGTCTGGCCGGACTGATCGGCGCCGGTCGGAGCGAGCTTGCGCGGGCCATCTACGGGGCGAGTCCGCTGAGCGCCGGGCAGGTCCTCGTCCGCGGCGCCCCCGTCGGCGGGCAGCCGGCGGCATCGATCAAGGCGGGCGTCGCGATGATCCCCGAGTCGCGCAAGGACGACGGCCTGATCCTCCGCCGTTCGATCCGCGAGAACGTCAGCCTCACCAGCCTGGGCCGGTTCCAGCGCCTGGGCTTCGTCCGGCGCGGGGCCGAGCGGACGGAGGTCCGTGCCGCGCTCGACCAGGTGGACGGCACGGACCTCGTCGATGCCCTCGCGGGGTCGCTGTCCGGCGGCAACCAGCAGAAGCTCCTGTTCGCGCGGTCGCTCCTCATCGACCCCGGCGTACTGCTCGCCGACGAGCCGACCCGCGGCATCGACGTCGGGGCGAAGCGCGACATCTACGAGGTCCTCGTCAAGCTCGCCGCGAGCGGGCTGGCGATCCTGCTGATCTCCAACGAGGTCGAGGAGATCCTCGGCCTCGCGCACCGGGTGCTCGTGATGCGATCCGGGCACCTGGTCGCGGAACTGTCGGGTCCGGAGATGACGGAGGAGGCGATCGTGGGCGCAGCGTTCGGCACGACCACTTCGAGCGCGGCATGACGGAAGAGGCAGTCGAGACCGGCCAGCCGGGCGTCCCCGTGTCGCAGCGTCTCGGCAAGATCGTGAGCCGGGCCGGGATCCTGATCCCGTTCCTGATCGCGTTCGCGGTCCTTGCGATCATCGCGCCGCCGTTCCTCAAGACCGCCAACCTGACGAACATCCTCGACCAGCAGGCCGGGATCATCATCGTGGCCTGCGCGGGGACCTTCGTCCTGATCGCCGGCGGGATCGACCTCTCGATCGGGGCGATCTACGGCCTCGCCGCCGCCGTCTCGCTGCAGACCGCGACGGCCGTGTCGGCACCGGTCGGGATCCTGGCCGGTCTCGCCGTCGGCCTCGCCGTCGGGATCGCGAACGGGGTCATCGTCACGCGCTTCCGGATCAACCCGCTCATCGGCACGCTGGCGATGACCTTCGTCGTCAGCGGGATCGCCGCCATCGTGACCAAGGGCAACCTCGTGGTCGCCCTCGACCAGGCGGACTTCCAGGCGTTCGCGGCCACCAAGATCCTGGGCATCACGAGCGGCGCGTGGATGATGATCGCCATCGCGATCCTCGCCATGATCCTGCTCAGCCGGACGACGTTCGGGCGCTACGTCTATGCCACGGGCGGCAACACGCAGGCGGCCCGCCTCGGCGGCGTCCGGGTCAATGCCATCCGGGTCGCGACGTTCGCGCTGAGCGGCACCGCCGCCGCGATGGCCGGCATCCTCGACGCGTCGCGGGTCCTGAGCGCCCAGGCCAGCAGCGGGCAGTTCCTGACGTTCACGGTCCTCACCGGGATCATCGTCGGCGGCACGAGCATCCTCGGCGGCGAGGGGACGATCGGCCGGACCGTGCTGGGCTGCCTCTTCGTCGCGCTCATCGCCAACGGGTTCAACCTGCTCGGGCTCGACCCGTTCTACCAGCAGGTCACGCTCGGTGTCATCCTGCTCCTGGCCGTCGGCGTCGACGCCTGGTCGCGACGGTTCGAGTAGCGGGGTCAGCACGGCATGCATGTCACCGGCCACATCGACTGGTCGTTCGCCGATCACCCGGCGCCCGACAGCGCCATCTCGTCCGGCGTGGCGCGGATCCGCATCGTCGGCCCGGAGCAGGGTGCGGTCCACACGGACCTCGCGGTCGCGGTGATCCAGCCGGGCGGCTGGCTCGCCCCGCACGTCCACAGCTTCGAGGAGTCGCTCTACATCCTCGAGGGCGAGCTGCTGCTCGAGCTCGCGGGCACGGTCCATCGCCTCCAGGCGGGCGACTACTCGCTGATGCCGACCGGCTACCGCCACGCCCTCGGCAACAGCAGCGCCGCCCCGATCCGGATGCTGTCGCTCTCGTCGCCGCAGCGGCTCGGCCCCGACGCCGGCCGCAAGGACACGTTCTTCGAGCCGGCACAGGATCTCGCCGCGATGGACGCGGCCGCGACCCGTCCGCCGTTCGGCGACCCGACGCTCCGCCTCGTCGGGCACTACGACGGCACCGGCCCCCAGCTGGAGACCCTGCGGATCAAGGACGAGGCCCGCGGCCGCGCCTCGGCCGGCCGCGACACCGCGCTGGTCGTCTACAGCGGGATCTCCGTGAAGATGCTGGTCGACCACGCGTTCGGCGCCGACCACGTGACGATGTTCACGGTGGACTACGAGCTGGGCGGTGCCGCCCAGGCCCACGACCACCCGTTCGAGGAGGCCTACGTCTTCCTCGCCGGCGAGGTCGAGGGCGAGTTCGACGGCGAGCACTACACCTTCCGGCCCGGTGACTTCGCGTTCGCGCGCACCGGCTCGGTCCACGGCTTCTACAACACCGGCGACGAACGGGTCCGCTGGATCGAGACCCAGGCCCCGCAGCCGCCGGCGCGCCACTCCTATCGCTGGATCCGCGACTGGGAGCGCTACGAGACCAGCAGAACGGAGGAGCGATCGTGAGCCAGCCATCCCAGGGAGCGGTGGTCGTCGTCGGCGGCACCAGGGCGATCGGGCAGGAGATCGCGCGGCATTACGCCTCGCAGCGGCGACACGGTCGTCCTGACCGGGCAGGATCCCGCGAACGTCGCGGCCGCGGTCGCCGAGGTCGGCGGCTCGACCACGGGGCGCACCTTCGACCTGGCCGAACCCACCTCGATCGCGGCGGCGCTCGCTGACGTCGGGCCGGTCCGCCGCCTCGTCCTCGCGGCCATCGACCGCGACCAGAACACCGTCGCCGACTACGACCTCGTCAAGGCCATCCGGCTGGTCACCCTGAAGCTCGTCGGCTACACGGAGACGGTCCACACCCTCCGCGACCGGTTCACCGACGACGCGTCGATCGTGCTCTTCGGCGGGATGGCCAAGGAGCGGCCCTATCCGGGCTCGACGACGGTCACGACCGTCAACGGCGGCGTCGTCGGCTTGACGCGGACGCTCGTCGAGGAGCTCCGGCCGCACCGGGTCAACTCGCTCCATCCCGGGATCGTCGGCGACAGCCCGTACTGGTCCGACAAGGCGGAGGCGCTCGCGCGAACCACGGGCCAGACGCCCATGGGACGCCTGACGACGATGGCCGAGATCGTCGATGCGACCGTCTTCCTGCTGGAGAACGGCGCCGTCAACGGCGTCGATCTCATCGTCGACGGCGGGTGGCACTGCCGCTAGCCCACGACGGATCGGCGGCAGGCCCGGCCGACGCGGATAATCTGGCGTATCGGGTCACGAGCAAGATCGAAGGACGCAGGCGTTTGGCCACGGTTCGAACTCCCCGCAACGGCAAGCTGGACCACCCGGAGATGGGCGACGCGCTGCGCGAGGCGCGGCGCGGTCGCGGGCTGAGCCTGCGCGAGCTGGCCGACCGGCTGGGCGTCTCCCCGAGCCTGATCTCGCAGATCGAGACCGGCCGCGCGAACCCCTCGGTCAGCACCCTGTACGCGATCGCCGGCGAGCTGGACGTCTCGCTCGACGAGCTGCTCTTCAACGAGCGCCGGCCGACCGAGACCGTCCCGCCGCCGACGCAGCCCGGGACCGGTCGGCACGATGGCGACCGGCGCCCCGTTGCAGCACGCCGCCGACCGGCACCGGATCCGCCTCGCGTCCGGCGTGCTGTGGGATCGCCTGACCACGATGTCCGAGCCCGGGATCGAGTTCCTGCACGTGACCTACGAGGTCGGCGGGGCGTCGAGCCCGGAGGACGCCTACCAGCGCCACGCCGGGCACGAGTGGGGCTACGTCCTGACCGGCTCGCTCCAGGTGCGCATCGGGTTCGAGGAGTTCGTGCTCGGGCCGGGTGACGCGATCTCGATCAACTCGACGATCCCGCACCGCCTCGCGAACATCGGCGACGTGCCGGTCACGGCGATCTGGTTCGTGCTGGGGCGCGGCCAGTTCGACGCCCAGACGCTCATCGCCGAGCACCGCATGCAGCCGGTGGACGCCGCCGCGCGCCCCGGCTGACGCTCGCGGACCCGCGGACGTCCGGACCCTCGCGGACATGGGACGGCGGCGGTCGTCGCCGACCGCCGCCGTGGTGTCCCCGGGTCAGGTCTCGATCACGCGATCTTGACGACCACGAACCGGTTCTCGAGCGGATGCCGCCCGTGCTGGCCGAGCCAGATCCGGCTCGTCGAGAGCTTGTGGCCGTTGACCGCGGCGGAGATCCCCAGGCGCTGCGCGCAGGCCGTCTTGAAGTCGATGCCGTCGATGTGGCCGTAGTTGTAGAACTTGTAGGTCAGCGTCTTCTTGTCGGCGCTCAGGGTGATCGTGTCGCCCTTCTCGAGCCGCCCGGCGTGAACGTCATCGGCGCGCTGGAGACGATCCGGCCGGTGAAGGTGACCTTCGCCGACCCGGGATGCGTCACGCGCAGGTGCCATCCGGTCGAGTCGTGCCAGACGTAGTCGCCGGCCCGCGCGCCGGCCTTGAGGGTCGTCGGCTTGCCCTGCACGGAGACCGGCCAGTGGGTCTCGCTGCAGATCTGGTCGTGGTGGCGGTCGTCGCGTCGGGCGAGGCGGCGAGGGTGGCCGCGGGCCCGACCAGGGCGGCGGTCAGTCCGCTCAGGACGAGCAGACTGGCGGCGAGCGAGCGGCGTCGGTGGTTCGCCAAGACGAACTCCTTCCTACCGGAACCCCGCGGTGAGCGCGGGGACGGAGATGCTGGGCCGCGTGGGTTCGCGGCGTGGCCGTCAGGATGCGGCGGGGCGATGAAGAGGGGATGAAGGCCGTGTTCGGGGTCCCGCGGCGCGGGCCGGTTCAGGGCCCGTGCTGGCGTCGCGCCCGACCTGCCAGAACGCTCATGGACAGCACGGTATGGCCGATCCATCGCCGTTCGATCGGGCCATTCGGGCGGGCGCGCCGAAGGATCCACGCTTGGATGGACCTTGGTCGAGCGGGATCCGGATCGGATCGTGTTCGGGACTGGGCTACGGATCGGCCATAGCGTTCCGTGGGTGGTCGTTATGGCAGATGCCGGCCGGGCCGAGCCCTGCCGGCGCGCCGACGTGCCCGGCGCCGCCGCGTCGCCGCCAGCCCACGCCCGCCGCTCGCCCGACTACGTCCGGCGCAGGCTCCGGGCGATCCGCGCCGCGCTGCCGACCACGGTCTCGGCGATCGCCTCGGCGGCCCCGTCGGCCGGGAACCGGTACGACGGCCCGTGCAGGTGGACCGCGGCGATGACCTCACCGGACCCGTCGGCGATCGGCGCCGCCACCGACGCGATCCCCTCGTCGAACTCCTCGAGGACCCAGGCGTACCCGTCGCGCCGGATCGCCCGCAGTCGCTCGCGGAGCGCTTCCGGGTCCACGACGGTCCGCGGCGTGAACCGCTCGAGCGGCCGCTCGAGGTAGCGCTCGATCGCAGCCGGCGGCCGGAACGCCAGCAGCACCTGGCCGGACGACACGGCGTGCAGCGGCACCCGGCTGCCGGTCCAGTCGCGGACCGAGACGGGGTTCGGGGTGTCGACCTGGTCGATGTAGTGGACGAGGTCGCCGTCCGGGACGGACAGGCCGGCCGCCTCGCCCGCCGATGCGGCCAGCGCCGCCAGGGTCGCGTGCGCGACGGCCACCAGCGACCGGGCCGGCGTGAGCCCCGCCGCGAGCGTCGCCATCCGCGGGCCCGAGCCGGTAGCGCGAGTCGCCCGGCACCTGCTCGACGGCCCCCTCGTGGACCAGCGTCGCGAGCATCCGCGCGGCGGTGGACTTGGGCAGGCCGGAGCGATCCGCCACCTCGGTGACGCCGAGCGGGCCGGCCGCGAGCGCACCGAGCACGTCGAAGGCCCGCCTGATGGCCTGGACGCTGGACATGGACCTCCCCGTCGGCTAGATTCCGGGTCGCGGTTCCATCATACGGTACGGTTCCACATCGTGGAACCCCCAACACCCTGACCACACCACGATCCGGCACGACACGCGACGGAGCGACGCGATGACCCAGGACGAGTACGCGGAGATCGACCTCGCGGCGTTGTCCGACGACGAGCTCGTCGAGCAGATGCACAACGACCTCTACGACGGGATGAAGGACGAGATCGTCGAGGGGACGAACATCCTGCTCGGACGCGGCTTCACGGCCACCAGGGTCCTCGACGACGCGCTGGTCGCCGGCATGAAGATCGTCGGCATCGACTTCCGCGACGGCATCCTGTTCGTGCCGGAGGTCCTGCTCGCCGCCAACGCGATGAAGGCCGGCATGGCGATCCTGCGCCCGCTCCTCGCCGAGACCGGCGCCGAGCCGGTCGGCAAGGTCGTGATCGGCACGGTCAAGGGCGACATCCACGACATCGGCAAGAACCTGGTCGGGATGATGCTCGAGGGCGCCGGCTTCGAGGTCTTCGACCTCGGCATCAACACCGACGCGGACAAGTTCATGGCCGCGCTCGAGGAGCACCACCCGGACATCCTCGGGATGTCGGCGCTGCTGACGACGACGATGCCGTACATGAAGGTCGTCATCCAGACGCTCAAGGACCGCGGCATCCGCGACGACTACATCGTGCTCGTCGGCGGCGCGCCGCTCAACGAGGAGTTCGGGATGGCGGTCGGCGCCGACGCCTACTGCCGCGATGCCGGCGTCGCCGCCGAGACGGCCCGGCGCCTGATCGACGAACGCCGTGCCCGCGTCGCCTAGGAACGCGGCGGGGAGCACGGCCGCGGACGCCCCTGGCGTCGTCGTCATCGGCTGTGGCGCGCTCGCGCGCGAGCTCCTCGCGCTGACCCGGGACCTGCCCGGCGTCAAGGTCGTCGCCGTCGACGCCCGCCTGCACATGCGCCCGGCGCTCATCGCCGACGCGGTCGCCGCGCGCATCGCCGAGACTCGCGCCACCTACGGCCCGGACATCCGGCTGTTCGTCGCCTACGCGGACTGCGGGACGGGCGGGGCGCTCGACGCGGTGCTCGAGCGGGAGGGGATCGAACGGATCGCCGGCGCCCATTGCTACGAGTTCTACGCCGGCTCGGCCGCCTTCGCGGCGATGCAGGAGGAGGAGCTCGGCACGTTCTACCTGACCGACTTCCTCGCCCGCCAGTTCGAGACCATCGTCATGGCCGGGCTCGGGCTCGACCGGCATCCGGAGCTGCTCCCCGACTACTTCGGGAGCTACCGCCGGCTGGTCTACCTCGCGCAGACCGACGACCCGGAGCTGACCGCGAAGGCGGAGGCCGCCGCGGCGCGGCTCGGGCTCGCCTTCGAGCGCCGCTCGACCGGCTACGGCGAGCTGACCCCGACCATCCGCAGCGCGGTCGCCTGAGGAGCTGCGATGGGCATGATGACCGTGATCTGGTGGCGCGACATCCCCGCGCAGGTGCTCGCCCGCGAGGGCCGCCGCCAAAGCAAGCAGGTCCTCCATCCGCGCTTCCAGGTCGCCATCGACAAGGCCGCCGCGCGCGCCGGCAAGAGCGCCTACAACGACTACATCGAGGAGTGGCGCCGCGAGCAGCGGCGCTGCGGCGACGAGATCGAGACCGAGGTGACCGCCGAGGCCGAGCGCCTCGAGGCCGCCTTCGACAAGCACCGGCTCGCCGAGCTCATCCAGAGCGGTGGCGTCGCCGGCGGCCCGGTCCTCGCGCCCGCCCACGAGACCCCGATCCCGCGCAAGTCGGAGATGACCGAGTGACCGACACCGTCCTCTCCTCCGCGACCCGCGAGGTCGTCATCGGCTTCGAGCGGCCGTTCGTCATCATCGGCGAGCGCATCAACCCGACCGGCCGCAAGCTCCTGGCCGAGGAGATGAAGGCCGGCGACTTCAGCCGCGTCGAGCGCGACGTCCTCGCCCAGGTCGAGGCCGGCGCCCACATGCTCGACGTCAACGCCGGGATCCCGCTCGCCGACGAGCCGGCGATCCTCGCCAAGACCATCCAGCTCGTCCAGTCGCTGACCGACCTGCCGCTCTCGATCGACTCGTCGATCGTCGAGGCGCTGGAGGCGGGGCTGTCGGTCTACCAGGGCAAGCCGCTCGTCAACTCGGTGACCGGCGAGGAGGAGCGCCTCGAGCGCGTCCTGCCGCTGATCCGCAAGTACGGCGCGGCGGTCGTGGCGATCAGCAACGACGACACCGGGATCAGCATGGACCCGGACGTCCGGTTCGCGGTCGCGAAGCGCATCGTCGAGCGCGCCGCGGACCACGGCATCCCCGCCTCGGACATCGTCGTGGACCCGCTGGTCATGCCGATCGGCGCCCTGGCCGAGGCCGGCCGCCAGGTCTTCACGCTGGTCCGCCGCCTGCGCGAGGAGCTCGGCGTCAACACGACCTGCGGCGCCTCGAACGTCAGCTTCGGGCTGCCCCAGCGCGAGGGCATCAACGCCGCGTTCCTGCCGATGGCGATCGCGAGCGGCATGACCTCGGCGATCACCAACCCGCTGATGCCCGAGGTCAAGGCCTCGGTCATGGCCGCGGACGTGCTGATGGGCCACGACCCCGACTGCGGCCGCTGGATCCTGGCCCATCGCCCGGCCGTCCCCGAGGGCGAGGTCAGCCGCCGACGCGTCAACCGGCGCGCGGTCGCGGCGGGCTGAGGCACCGACCAGCGTGACGGCCGAGGCCGAGCCGCTCGTCATCTTCACGCCGTCGGGTCGCCGCGGGCACTTCCCGACCGGCACGACCGTCCTCGACGCGGCGCGCTCGCTCGGGCGTCGACATCGACTCGGTCTGCGGCGGTCGCGGGATCTGCGGCCGCTGCCAGGTGACCCAGGGGCTCGGCGAGTTCCCCAAGCACGGGATCACGTCCGCGCCGGGCAACCTCTCGCCGTTCGCGGAGCTCGAGACGGCGTACCGCGAGGAGAAGGGCCTGGCCGCGGACCGGCGGCTGTCCTGCACCGCGACGGTCTGCGGCGACGTCCTCGTCGACGTCCCGCCCGAGAGCCAGGTCCACCGCCAGGTGGTCCGCAAGGGCCTCGACGTGCGGACCTTCACCGTCGACCCGGTCGTGCGCCTGCACTACGTCGAGGTCGTGCCGCCCGAGCTGGCCTCGCCGACCGGCGACCTCGCCCGCCTGTTCGAGGCGCTCGAGCGCGAGTGGCAGCTCACGGATCTCGAGGCGGACCTCGAGGTCGTCCGCGCGCTCCAGCCCGCGCTCGAGGCCGGCAAGTACCGGGTCACGGTCGCGGTCCACGAGGGGCGCCAGGTCATCGGCGTCTGGCCCGGGCTCCACGACAAGGCCTATGGCGTCGCCATCGATGTCGGCTCGACCACGATCGCCGGGCATCTCGCCGACCTGGCCGACGGCTCGATCCTCGCGAGCAACGGCGTGATGAACCCGCAGATCCGCTTCGGCGAGGACCTGATGAGCCGGGTCTCCTACGCGATGATGCATCCCGAGGGGGCCGGCGAGATGACCGCGGCCGTGCGCAAGGCGCTCGACGGGCTGATCGCCACGCTCGCGATGCGGGCCGGGATCAAGCGGGCGGAGATCCTCGAGCTGGCGATCGTCGGCAACCCGATCATGCACCACCTGGTCCTCGGCATCGACCCGACGCCGCTCGGCGGCGCGCCGTTCGCGCTGGCGACGGACCGCGCCGTGTCGACCACCACCGCGGAGCTCGGCCTGCGCGCCCACCCGGGCGCCCGCGTGTACCTGCTGCCGTGCATCGCCGGCCACGTCGGGGCGGACACGGCGGGGGTCATCCTCGCGGAGCAGCCGCACCAGGCGGAGCGGATGACGCTGGTCGTCGACGTCGGCACGAACGCCGAGATCGTCCTCGGCGACAAGCACCGGCTGCTCGCGGCGTCGAGCCCCACCGGTCCCGCCTTCGAGGGCGCCCAGATCTCCGGCGGGCAGCGCGCCGCGCCCGGTGCCATCGAACGCGTCCGCATCGACCGCGAGACGCTCGAGCCGCGGATCCGCGTCATCGGGGTGGAGGCCTGGTCCGACGAGCCCGACTTCGAGGCCGGTGTCGCGGAGACCGGCATCACCGGCATCTGCGGGTCGGGGATCATCGAGGTCGTCGCCGAGCTGTTCCTCGCCGGGGTCATCACCGAGGATGGCGTGGTCGACGGGTCGCTCGCCGCGCGCTCGCCGCGCATCGTCGCCGACGGCCGCACCTCGGGGTACGTCCTGCACGACGGCGTCGCCGGGGGCCCGCGCGTCGTCATCACCCAGAACGACGTGCGCGCGATCCAGCTCGCCAAGGCCGCGCTCTACGCCGGCGTCCGGCTGCTCATGGACCAGCTGGAGATCGATGCCGTGGACGAGATCCGGCTCGCCGGGGCGTTCGGCAGCCAGATCGACCCGACCCACGCGATGATCCTCGGGCTCGTGCCGGATTGCGACCTCGCGAACGTGAAGTCAGCCGGGAACGCGGCCGGGACCGGGGCGCTCATCGCGCTGCTGTCGCGTGCCGCGCGGCGCGAGATCGAGGGCGTCGTCCGGCGCGTCGAGAAGATCGAGACCGCGGTCGAGCCGCGCTTCCAGGAGCACTTCGTGGAGGCCATGGCCTTCCCGCACAAGACGGCGTCCTTCCCGCACCTCGCGGCGGTCGTGACGCTGCCACCGAAGGCCGAGCGGGCCACGGGGGCGGACGGCCGCCCCGAACGACGTCGGCGCCGCGCGGTCGCGGTCGGAACCCCGGAGGGCGACTAGATGGACGAACCGCGACGGCGCAGCGGCGGTCGAGCCGCACGGCAGGCAGCGCGACTCCTCGCGCACGCCGAGCACGTGCCGTTCCTGACCCGGACCCTCACCCCGTTCGAGGTCCTCGACGAGGAAGGGCTGTCGCTCATCGAGTACAACGCGGACACGGTCCTCCAGGAGGTCGGCCTCGAGTTCCGCGGCAATGACGACGCCCTGCGGCTCTTCCGCGAGGCCGGCGCCGACGTGACGGGCGTCCGCGTCCGCTTCCCGCGCGGGCTCGCGCGCTCGATCGTCCAGGCGACCGCGCCACGCCAGTTCACGCAGTACGCGCGCAACCCGGAGCGGAACGTCGAGATCGGCGGCATGCACACGGTCCTCGCCCCCAACTACGGCTCGCCGTTCGTCCGGGACCTCGACCGCGGCCGGCGCTACGGCACGATCGAGGACTTCCGCAACCTCGTGAAGCTGACCTACATGAGCCCGCACCTCCACCACTCGGGCGGGACGGTCTGCGAGCCGGTCGACGTGCCGGTGAACAAGCGGCACCTCGACATGGTCTACGCGCACATGCGCTACAGCGACAAGCCGTTCATGGGCTCGGTGACGGCCCCGGAACGGGCCCGCGACACGGTCGAGATGGCGCGGATCCTGTTCGGCGCGCCGTACCTCGAGGACCATCCCGTCGTCCTCAGCCTGATCAACGCCAACTCCCCGCTGGTCTGGGACGGCGTGATGCTGGGCGCCGCGCAGGCCTATGCCGAGGCCAACCAGGCGACGCTCCTGACGCCGTTCATCCTCGCCGGGGCGATGTCGCCGGTGACGGTCGCGGGCGCCGCGACCCAGACCCTCGCCGAGGCGCTCGGCGGGATGGCGTTCGTGCAGCTCGTCCGGCCCGGCGCGCCGGTCGTCCTCGGCTCGTTCGCCTCCTCGATCTCGATGCAGTCCGGGGCGCCCACCTTCGGCACCCCGGAGCCATCGCTCGTGCTCTACGTGATGGCCGCGCTCGCGCGCCGGCTCGGCGTGCCGTTCCGCTCCGGCGGCAACCTGTGCGCATCGAAGATCGCCGACGCGCAGGCGGCCTACGAGTCGGCCGCCACCTTCAACGCCACGATCCTCGGCGGCGTCAACTTCGTCCTGCACGCGGCGGGCTGGCTCGAGGGCGGGCTCACCGTCGGCTACGAGAAGTTCATCCTCGATGCCGACCAGTGCGGCATGGCCGCGGTCTTCGTCAAGGGCGTCGACCTGACCGAGAACGGCCAGGCGATCGATGCGATCCGCACGAACGAGCCCGGCCAGCACTACCTCGGCAACGCCCACACGCTGGCCAACTTCGAGCACGCCTTCTACCGCTCGGAGATCGCCGACAACAACAGCTTCGAGCAGTGGCAGGAGGACGGCTCGCTCGACGCGAACCAGCGGGCGAACGCGATCTGGAAGCGGATGCTCGCCGAGTACGAGGCGCCGCCGCTCGACGACGCGACCGACGAGGCGCTCCTCGAGTTCATGGTCAAGCGCAAGGCCGCGCAGCCCGACTCGGACGTCTAGCCCGTGCTGTTCCGCCGCCACTCGCGGCTGACGGTCGCCCAGCGCCGGGCTGTCGCCGGCGTCCTCGCCGCGCCGACGTTCGAGCTCGTCCCGCTCAAGAACGCGCTCGAGCAGGCCGACCACCTGCCGCGCCGGCGCGACCGTCTCGGTCACCGCGTCACCGGCCAAGGGGCTCGAAGCGACGGTCGCGCTCTGCGAGGCGCTGCAGGCCCGTGGCTTCAAGGCCGTCCCGCACCTGTCGGCGCGGATGGTCCGCGACCGCGCCCATCTGGCCGACCTCATCGCCTGGCTGGAGGGGGCCGGCGTCGACCGGGCCTTCGTCGTCGGCGGCGATGCCAAGGAGCCGGGGGACTTCCCCGACGGGCTCGCGCTGCTGCGCGAGATGGCCGACATCGGCCATCCGCTCGCCGAGATCGGCATCCCCTGCTACCCACAGGGCCATGCGTTCATCCCGGACGGGCCGCTCGCGGAGGCGCTCGCGGCGAAGGCCGAGTACGCGAGCTACATGACGACGCAGCTCTGCTTCGATCCCGTCGCGATCGCGACCTGGATCGCCGCCCGCCGCGCCGAGGGCCTGCTCCTCCCGGTCCACATCGGGCTGCCCGGCGTCGCCGAGCCGCACAAGCTGCTGGCCATCACCGCGCGGATCGGCGTCGCCGACACCCACCGGTTCCTGACCAAGAACGCGCGGTTCGTCGCGCGGCTGATCCGCTCGGGCGGGTTCTACCGGCCGGACGGGCTGCTCGAGGGTCTCGCCCCGGTGATCGCGGACCCGGCGGCCCGCGTCGCCGACCTGCACCTGTACACGTTCAACAACGTGGATGCCACCGAGACGTGGCGGCGCAAGTACCTCGCCTCGGTGTCGGCCAGCAACGCTTCCTGACCCGACCTGGTGCGGTCCGCTGCAGTCCGCGCGGGTGGGAAGCGGAAACGTGTGCACCGAAGGTACTAGACCGCGTAGTACTGGATGGCCATGCTGGCGGTCCGCCTCGTCGGAATGCGTTTTCGGCGAGACGGGCCATCCATCCAGAGGTCTCATCGATGCCCTTCTCGATCCGCTTCCAGCGCACCATCGCCCGGATCGCGGCGATGGTCGGCTCGCTCTTCGGGATCGAAACGCCCGCACCTCAGCCCATCCGGCGGGACCGCCGCCGCTGACTTCGCCTCCCACCCCGCCCGTCGGTCGTGGCTGCCCGACGGCGCGGTCGCTCTCTCGCGTGAGCCCCGGTGTCCTCCCACCGGGGCTCACGCACCTACCACATCCTCTCCCTGGAGCGGACGCCGTTTCCCCGAGCGGCGTACCGCAGGTCGAAGCGCCCCGTCGATCGCGGCGGGGCGCTTCGACGTCCCGAGGTCTATGGTTCGGCGATGACCGATCGGGGCGAGACCCGGACGACCCGCCTGGCCGCGAACGCGGCGGCCGTCGCCGTGGTGCTGTTCGGCCTCCTCTGCTTCGTGACCACCCAGGTCCACGACCTGCGCGAGACGCTGCCGTTCACCGTCGATCCGTACGACGCCGTCGAGAGCTATGCGCTCATGGCGATCGGCCTGGTCGCCGGCGTCACGTGGATCCGCAGCCTTCGACACCGCGAGCCGGTGCTGAACCCGCCCGTCGCCCGACGGATCCGGCTCGGCGTGGGGATCGCGCTCGCAGTCATGGGCGTGACGCTCGTTTCGGACGGCCTCGCCTATCTGGCGCCCCCGGCCGACACGGGCACGGCGCTGCCGTGGTTCGTGGCGGGGCTCTGGCTCGCGTCGGCCATCGCGACCGTGGCTGCCGGCGTCCTCCTCGTCCGGGCCGTGCGCGTCGGGTCGGCGGCGGCCGCCGAGCCGGCCGGTCCCGAGCCCGACCTCCTCGACGACGCCCTCGGGCTCGGCGACGAGCTCGCCGGCCGGATCCCGCCGCTCCGACCGCTGCGCCGGTTCATCGTCGGGACGACGCGCTTCATCGACGGCTCGCCCCTCAGCCCGCGCCGCCATCGGCTTGCGGTCGGCATCTTCGGCGCCCTCGCGACCGCCGTCGCGTTCGATGTCTGGCATGCGTTCCGGGAGGGGCCGTGGGTCCCGCAGGGCGCCATCGTCTTCGGCTTCCTGGCCGGCATCGGTGCCATCGTCATCTACGGCCTGACCTTGGGACCGCTCCGCCTGATCCGCCCTGCCGACTGACGGAGGCTCGCCGCGACCGGGGTTCGTTGACGGGTAGTAGATAGACCGCGTGCGGCGGGTGAGCACGCGCTAGACAGCCCTTCGGTCGCGTCCGCGTACGGTTACCCTCAGGGCGAAGAAGTCCCGGCGTGACCAGCATTTGAGCCCCGCTCAAGGGTGACACGGTGACGGGAACCTACGCCGACGTGCCCGGGGGCGCGATCCAGGACAACGGGCCGGTCGTGATGAAGCTGACACGGACATCGGATGGCGGGATCAAGCTCGTCAATGTGAATCCCGTCCTCGACACCGGGTTCGGCGGCAGCATGTTCACGCCGTGCACGCTCGGCTGACGACGGCTCGATCCGTACCGCGAACGAGGCTTGAGTCCTGACAAGCTGCCGCGCTCGGCCCGCTGAGCGGGCTCGATGAACCGCCACCGACGCAGGCAAGGACTGGTCGACTGCCTTCGAGTTAGATCGGATCGGACCACGGAGAGCGTCGTTGGGCTAAGCGGTTCGTTCCGACATCCACGTCGGTCCGCCGCGACCACCTTGGAGGTCACCCAGATGCGCCGCATGCGCAAGCTTTCCCTCACGATCGGACTCGTTTGCACGACCTTGATCGCGGTGGCCGCCTGCGGCAATGGCGCCGCGGCCACGCATTCAGCCGCGACGACCGCCCCGCCAGCCGCGACGACCGCCCCGCCGGCCGCGGCGGCGGCGCTCTATCGTTGCGAAAGCCGCGTGCTAGCGTGGGATGGCTCGTCCGCCATCGACCTGACCGGCACCTGGAATGGCGACGACGACGGGGTCTACTACCTGCGGCAACTCGGTGACCAGGTCTGGTGGCTCGGGATGAGCGGCCTCGGTGGACCGCTCGTGGACCGGGGAAACGACTGGACGAACGTCTACCACGGCACGCTCAAGGGTGACACGGTGACGGGAACCTACGCCGACGTGCCCGGGGGCGCGATCCAGGACAACGGGCCGGTCGTGATGAAGCTGACACGGACATCGGATGGCGGGATCAAGCTCGTCAATGTGAATCCCGTCCTCGACACCGGGTTCGGCGGCAGCATGTTCACGCCGTGCACGCTCGGCTGACGACGGCTCGATCCGTACCGCGAACGAGGCTTGAGGATCGCCCGGCCAGCCTGTCAGGACTGACCCGGGGCGTCCGCCCTACTGGAACCGTCGGACGACGCCGTCCAGTTCGCCGTCGGTCAGACCTCGCGCGGCCGCCTGACGCAACCACGACTCGGCACCGTCGATGCAGGCCAGCAGGATCCGGCGCTCGCGCTCGGCCATCCGCGAGCCATTCGGATGGGGTACGCCGCGGAGGCGGTCGTCGAGGGCGCGCAGGGCCGGTGTCTCGCTGTCGCCGGTCCCTGTGTCGCCCCCGCTGATGTCGAGTAGTGGAGTGACGGCAACTTCAGGCGCTCTATCTACTACCCACCGGTTCGTTGACGCCCTTCCGTCGCGCCGCGTAGACTAATCCCGACGAAATCACTCGGATATCGAGGCACTCCGCTGACCCTCCCCGTCGCGACCCGGCCCACCTACCACGGCACCGGCGCCGTCTCCTTCAGCACGAAGGGCGAGTACGGCGTCCGGCTGATGGTCCAGCTCGCCCGCCACTACGGGACCGGGCCGGCCAGCCTGGCCGGGATCGCCGCCGAGGAGGACCTCCCGCGCGCCTACCTCGAGCAGCTGGTCGTGAGCCTCCGCGAGGCCGGCCTGGTCGTCAGCACCCGCGGCGCCCACGGCGGCTACGAGCTCGCCCGCGCCCCCGAGCTGATCCCGATGAGCGTCGTCCTCCGCGCCCTCGAGGGCCCGATCGCGCCGATGATGTGCGCCACCGACGACCCGGAGCACGCCACCACCTGCGACCGCAGCTCGCGCTGCACGGTCAACCTCCTGTGGGTCCGCGTCCGCGACGCCATCACCGGCGCCCTCGACTCGATGACCCTCGCTGATCTCGTCCCCGCACGCCGCGACCTCCCGCTCCACCGACCCCGAAGCCACGCAGCACGGAGCCGTGACCACCTCGTGACCGACCAGCCCACCACCGACCAGCACCTCGTCATCCGCGGCCTCCGCGTCGCGCCCGTCGCCTCGCCCGACCACGAGATCCTCCAGGGGATCGACCTGACCGTCGGCAAGGGCGAGGTCCACGCGATCATGGGTCCCAACGGCAGCGGCAAGACGACGCTCGCCTACGCGCTCATGGGCCACCCCGCCTACGTCATCAAGGGCGGCACGGTCACGTGGAAGGGCCGCGACATCCTCGCGCTGTCGGCGGACAAGCGGGCCCGCCTCGGGCTCTTCCTCGCCTTCCAGTACCCCACCGCGATCCCGGGCCTGAGCGTCGCGAGCTTCATCCGCTCGGCGCTCAATGCCAAGCTCCAGGGCATCGACAAGAACCCGGACATCGACCCGACCGACTCGATCAAGGGCGGCGTCTCGATGCGCGACTTCCGCAACACGATGCGCGAGAAGATGGCCCTCCTGAAGATGGACGAGGGCTTCGCGTCCCGCTACGTCAACGACGGGTTCTCGGGCGGCGAGAAGAAGCGGCTCGAGATGCTCCAGATGGCCGTCCTCGAGCCGGAGATGGCGATCCTCGACGAGACCGACTCGGGGCTCGACATCGACGCCCTGCGGATCGTCGCCGAGGGCGTCAACGCGATGCTCAACCCCGAGCTCGGCGTGCTGCTGATCACGCACTACCAGCGGCTCCTCAACTACATCAAGCCGGACGTCGTCCACGTCCTCGCCCAAGGCCGCATCGTCAAGTCCGGCGGCAAGGACCTGGCCCTCCGCCTCGAGGACGAGGGCTACGGCCCGATCCTCCGCGAGGCTGGTCTGGCGGTCGATGCGCCCGACGAGGCGCTGCTGGTCCCGAAGGGTCCCGAGCTCGAAGCCGTCGAGGTCGGCGGCTAAGCCGCCCGTCCGATGACGCTCGCCTCCGCCCGCCTCGACCCCGTCGCGCTCCGCGCCCAGTTCCCGATCCTCCAGCAGGAGATCAATGGGCACCCGCTGGTCTACCTCGACTCCGCGTCGAGCAGCCAGAAGCCGGATGTCGTCATCGATGCGCTGGCCGACTACTACCGCGAGTACAACGCCAACGTCCACCGCGGGATCTACACGATCGGCGAGAAGGCGACGGCCGAGTACGAGAAGGCCCGCGCCCGCGTCGGTGCGGTTCATCAACGCGCCCGACAGCCACGAGGTCATCTTCACCCGCAACGCGACCGAGGCGATCAACCTCGTCGCGTACTCGTGGGGGCGCAGGAACATCGGCCGCGGCGACCAGATCATCCTCACGGAGATGGAGCACCACGCCAACCTCGTCCCGTGGCAGCTCCTGGTCCAGGAGAAGGACGGCGACCTCGAGTTCATCCCGATCACCGACGACGGCATCCTCCGCCTCGACGTCCTCGAGGTCCTGCTCCGGCTGAAGCCGAAGCTCGTCGCGTTCACCCACGTCTCGAACACGCTCGGCACCATCAACCCGGTCCGCGAGATGGTCGAGATGGCCCACGCCGCCGGCGCGCTCGTGCTGGTCGACGGGGCGCAGGCCGTGCCCCACGTGCCGGTCGACGTCCAGGCGCTCGGCGCCGACTTCTACGCGTTCTCCGGCCACAAGATGCTCGGCCCGATGGGCTCCGGTGCGCTGTGGGCCCGCCGCGAGCTGCTCGAGGCGATGCCGCCGTTCCTCGCCGGCGGCGAGATGATCCGCGAGGTCCACCTCCGCCGCTCCGACTTCAACGAGATCCCCTGGAAGTTCGAGGCGGGGACGCCGGCCGTCGGGGACGCCATCGGCCTCGGGGTCGCGGCCGAGTACCTGATGGACCTCGGCATGGACGCGGTCCGCGAGCACGAGCGCGAGCTGGTCGCGTACGCGCTCGAGGCGCTCCCGCGCGAGGTGCCCGGCATCGAGCTCTACGGCCCGATGGACCCCGACATCCGCGGCGGCGTGATCCCGTTCAACCTGCCGGGCATCCACCCCCACGACGTCGCGCAGGTGCTCGACCGGTTCGGAATCGCGGTCCGCGCCGGCCACCACTGCACGATGCCGCTCCACGAGCGGCTGGACCTGGCGGCGACCGCCCGGGCCGAGCTTCAGCGTCTACTCGACCCGCGACGACATCGACGCCCTCGCTTCCGGCCTGAAGGAAGTCCAGCGCGTCTTCAACGGCTAGGCTGGCCCTCCCCGCCCAAGCGCCCGCATCGCGGCAGAGACGCCGTCTTCGCCGGTCGATTCGAGGCCGTCGATCGTGCCCGCGATGTCCGCGTCCGACCGGTTCTGGCTGAGCTTCCACTTGCCTTCGACGCGGTCGATCACGAGCTCGACGCCGACGATCGCCTTCAACTGGCCGTCGATGTACGGCTCGGGGGCGTCGTCCACTGACCAGGGCCGCTCGCGCGACGACTCGTGGCGTTCGCTCAAGGCGCGCACGTTGACCTCGACCCAGGCCGGGTCGTCGTGGATGACGAGGCGGCCGTGGACGTGGGCGGTGATGTAGTTCCAGGTCGGGACCACGCGGCCGTGCTCACGCTTGGTCGCGTACCAGGCCGGAGAGATGTACGCGTTCGGGCCGCGGACGATGGCCATCGCCTGGCCGACTGGCGGTACCTTCCATTGCCGGTTATTGCGCGCGACGTGGCCATGCAGCACGCCCCAGCCCTCCGCACCGGACGTCGGCTCGATCCAGAGCAGCGGCAGCATCGTCGCGAGCAGGCCGTCGGCGGTCGCGGTGACCAAGTCGGCCGCGCCGAGGTTCCGCAGCAGTTCGCGGACCTCGGCATCGGCGGGCTTGAAGTGGGCCGGCACGTACATGTCCCGCATGGTATCCGTGCTCGTGGCTTGTCTGGTCCGCGCGCACTTGCTATAAGGGTCCGTATCCGCCGCGGGTGGAGGACGGTGTGGCCGGATTCGATCACCGCGTTCGCTTCGCGACCCTCGCATGTGTCGCGGCACTGATCGCTGCGGCCTGCGGCAGCGCGACGGATCAGGCCTCATCCCCACCGGGCTCGCCCGCCGCGAGTGAGGCCGCGACCCCGCCCGCCGCCTCGCCAGTCGCCGGAGCGTCGACGGCCTCGGGTCCGCCATCGGGGACCGAACTTGCGACGCTTGTCCCGCCGACCGACCCGAGGGTAGCGCTCCTGACGCTGCTCGGGGTCCAGGACCAGGCGCTCGACCCGGACATGACAGGCCTCCGCGACAGGGTCCTGTCCCAGCTCGGTTCGGCACCTGACGCGCCCGTGCCCGTCCCGGAGCTCAAGCTGGCGTCGTGGCGGAGCGGCCCGGGCGACGCCGCCGCGGCACGTCCCGCGTCCGTCAACGGCAGCACCGTCCTCGTCGGCTTCCTGATGATCGACATGGCCGTGATGGGCAAGATCCTGCCGTCGAGGCAGTCGGCACAGCTGCTTGCCGGCGCCGTCAAGCAGGTCGCCGGCCAGGGTGGTCGAGACGGCCCGGACAGCATCCCGGCCCAGCCGGGACAGACGGAATCCACGCCTTTCGATGCCACGGCCGACAGCGGCCTCCGTGCGACCGGCACGATGGAGACGAACTCCACGGTCAAGGCGGAGCGGTCGCTCGTGACCGTCGACCTCGACCGCCAGCTCACCCTCGGCTTCAGCGGCGGGACCAACGTCGAGAGCGGCACGACGACGATCACCATCCACAACACCGCGTCGGTGGACTTCTGTCCGGATGTCGGCGGCGTCGTCCCCGTCAAGCTCAAGACCACCTTCACGATGGCGATGCCGAGCTCGACGGTGACGGCCGCGATCGATGGCGACTACCTCGCCCTGGTCGACGACACCGGGAACCATGTCTTCACCAATGGCGGCGGCCGGATCACGCGGGTCACCTCGACCGGCAACGACGACGTGGATGTCCAGGTCGTCGAGCTCTCCCTGGATCCCTCGGGCGCGATCACCGGCGGGACGTACGAAGGTCGCGCCTCGAGCCAGGCCGTCGCCGCGCAGGCCGCGGGCGCCGCCCTCGTCGATGTCGAGGACGCCGTCCCGACCATCGTCAAGAGTGCCGAGGCGGCGTGGCAGGCCAGCTCGTGCGTGGCGATCCAGCTCCCCGAGCTGAACGTCTATGCCGGACCGGCGAGCGATGGGTCGGGGCACAAGGACGTCGATCCGACGTCGAAGACCGAGATCAAGGCCCAGGTCCATCAGCGCTTCGAGCACCGCGAGGTGGACCTGCCCGTGAAGCTCACGCTGCGGGCCGCCAAGAGCATCGATCCGACCCGCCTGCCGACGACCCCGTCCAAGTTCACCTACGAGGCCCCCGATCGACCGAACCAGAGCAACCAGGTCGTCCTGGAGGTCGCCTCGAAACGAGGCAAGTCGAAGGTCACGATGACCTTCGACACGAAGACGGGGAAGCTCCGGACGACCGCGAACGGCACGATCCACATGGACGCGGCGGGCAATGTCTACGACACGACGATCACGCTCAAGCAGACCGACCTGACCGCCGCCGACGACGGCCTGTATCACGGCCATGCGACCGTCGACTGGACGACGACCTACACGGCGCCCGGCGGCGTCTGCAAGCCGAAGACCTACACGGGGACGTTCGGCACGGAGATCACCGCGCGCCCGGACCCGGAGGACCCGACCCAGGTCTTCGTGAAGCTCTCGTACGAGCCGGGACAGCTCAAGCCCGAGGTCCTGGTCTGCGGCGGCAAGTCCATCCCGTTCACGGGCGGGACCACCCTCGCGCCGTGGGCGATGCTCGGACAGGAGCGTCCGATCGCCCTGGACGGATCGGTGGAGGTGCGCGGCTCCATCCCGTTCGGATCCTCGAAGATCACGATCAAGGTCACCAAGCCGCCGCAACCGTCGTAGGCGACGGCCCGAACCCGGTCGGAACGCCCCGATCTAATCCCGACCTCGCTGGTCGGGATTAGACAGACGCGCTAGACTTCGACGCAGACATGGACGACCTCTACCGCGACTACATCCTCGAGCACTATCGGCGCCCCCACAACTTCGGGGTCGTCGAGGACGCCGACGCGTCGTACGAGGGCGCCAACCCGCTCTGCGGCGACCGGATCACGCTGATGCTCGGCGTCAAGGATGGCGTCGTGGATCGCGTCGGCTTCACCGGCCGAGGCTGCGCGATCAGCCAGGCCAGCGCCTCGCTCCTGACCGACGAGATCAAGGGCAAGCCGCTCGCCGAGGTCACCGGCTTCCGCGCGGACGACCTGCTCGACCTGCTCGGCATCGAGATCAGCCCCGCCCGGCTCAAGTGCGCGATGCTCAGCCACGACAGCCTCCAGCATGTGCTCGCGGACCTCGGCGTCGCCGACCCGTCGAACCTGACCCCCAGCCCGGCGGAGGCCGGCGCATGAGCAGGATCGAGCGCCGCTGCAGGTGTCGCCAGCCGGCCTGACCGCCGGCGAGTCATCCGAACCGCCCCCGTCCCCGAACCACTCATCGTGAGGACGGCCTGGGGGCCGTCCTCCCGTTCGTTTCCGCCCTGGCGCCAGCCGCCAGCCCGTCGTCCCATCGGAGCCCACCAGCCCCATGCCGAAGTCCTACGCCGACCTCCTCCGCGAGGCGCGCGCCCAGATCGATGAAACCACCACCGCCGAGGTGGACGCCCTGCCGCCCGGCGGCGCGGCGATCATCGACGTCCGCGAAGCCTCCGAGTGGGAGCAGGGCCACGTGCCCGGCGCCGTCCACATCTCCAAGAGCTATATCGAGCAGCAGATCGAGGGCGCGGTCCCGGACCGCGACGCCCCGGTCGTCCTCTACTGCGCCGGCGGCGTGCGCTCGCTCTTCGCGGCCCAGACCCTCGCCGACATGGGCTACACCAACGTCAAGTCGATGGCCGGCGGCTTCCAGGCCTGGAAGGGCGCGGGCCTCGAGTTCGACACGCCCGTCGTCCTCTCGGCCGAGCAGAAGCAGCGCTACAGCCGCCACCTGCTGATCCCCGAGGTCGGCTCCGCCGGCCAGGCCAAGCTCCTCGGCTCGAAGGCACTGTTCATCGGCGCGGGCGGGCTCGGGTCACCCGGCGCGCTCTACCTCGCCGCGGCGGGCGTCGGGACCATCGGCCTGGTCGATTTCGACATCGTCGACGTCAGCAACCTCCAGCGCCAGATCATCCACACGACCGACCGGGTCGGCGAGCGCAAGGTCGAATCCGCACGGATCGCGATCCAGGCGCTCAACCCCGAGATCAAGGTCGTCGCCCACGAGGAGATGCTGGTCGGCGCCAACGTCGAACGGATCATCTCGGGCTACGACGTGATCCTCGACGGGACCGACACCTTCGAGACGCGCTACATCCTCAACGACGCCGCGGTCGCGGCGGGCATCCCGGTCATCCACGCCTCGGTCTTCCGCTTCGAGGGCCAGCTCACGACCTTCGTCCCGTTCGAGGGTCCGTGCTACCGCTGCCTGTACCCGACGCCGCCGCCGCCCGAGCTCGCCCCCGGCTGCTCCGTGGCCGGCGTCCTCGGCGTCGTCCCCGGCATCCTCGGCCTGCTCCAGGCGAACGAGGCGCTCAAGGTCCTCCTCGGGATCGGCACCACGCTGGCCGGCCGGCTGCTCCTGTTCGATGCCCTCGAGACCGAGTTCACCGAGCTGAAGCTGCGCCGCGACCCGGAGTGCCCGGTGTGCTCGGACAAGGCGGTCGCCGCGCGCATGGCCGGCACGCCCCTGACCGTCGACAGCGTCGGGAACGACATCCCGTTCGCGATGACCATGACCGGCGCGGCCGGCGCCGTCTCGCCCGAGGCGCGTGCATGAGCACGGTCTTCATCCCGGCCGTGCTCCGGCCGAACGTCGGCGGCGCCAAGTCGCTGGAGCTGGACGGCGGCTCGATCCGGGCCGTCGTCGACGCGCTCGTCGAGCGGCACCCGTCGCTCGGCGGCCAGCTGCTGACCGAGGACGGCGAGCTGAACCGGTTCGTGAACGTCTACGTGAACGGCCAGGACGTCCGCTACCTCTCCGGGCTCGACACGCCCGTCGCGGCCGCGGACGAGGTCCGGCTCCTGCCGGCGATGGCCGGCGGCTGACCGATGGCCGTCCCCTGGCGGCTCCCCGAAGCCGAACACGAGCACCCGCATGAGGCCGGGCATGCGCACGCCCACGCCCACGAGGCGATGGTCCCGCATGGCGGCCGCTACGGCGACATCCTCGAGGCGATCGGGCACACGCCGCTGGTCGAGATCCCGCGGATGAGCCCGAACCCGGACGTCCACATCTTCGCGAAGCTCGAGATGCTGAACCCCACCGGGTCGGTCAAGGACCGCGTCGCGAAGTACCTCATCGAGGACCTCGAGACGCGCGGGCTGCTCGGCCCGGAGTCGATCATCCTCGAGCCCACGTCGGGCAACACCGGGATCGCGCTCGCGATGATCGGCCGGCGCAAGGGCTACCGCGTCGCGCTGGTCATGCCCGACAACGTGACCAACGAGCGGCGCCAGATGGCCGCGCTGTACGGCGCGGAGGTCATCGACTCGCCCGGGGCGCTCGGCTCCAACGGCTCGATCGCCCTGGCCAAGCACCTCGTCTCGAAGGACGAGCGGTTCGTGATGCCCTACCAGTACGGGAACCCGGCCAACACGCTCGCCCACTACGAGACGACCGGGCCGGAGATCCTCGCCGACTGCCCCGAGATCGACGTGTTCGTGGCCGGTCTCGGCACGTCCGGGACGCTGATGGGCGTCTCGCGCTACCTCCGCGAGACCAAGCCGGGCGTTCGGGTGGTGGCGGTCGAGCCGCAGCCCGGCGAGAAGGTCCAGGGGCTGCGCTCGCTGGACGAGGGGTTCATCCCGGAGATCTTCGAGCCGGGCCTGATCGACGCGAAGTACCTCGTCTCGAACGAGGACTCGATCGCGGCCCTGCGCGAGCTGGTCTTCCGCGAGGGGATCTTCGCGGGGCCGTCCTGCGGCGCCGTGATGGTCGCGGCCGCGCGCGTCGCGAGCGAGATGGACCATGGCACGATCGTCGCCTTGCTCCCCGACGGCGGCTGGAAGTACCTCTCTGCGGGCACGTTCTCGATGTCGCTCGACGAGATGGGGGACGCACTCGAGGGTGGCGTCAACTGGTGGTGAGCGCCCACCCGGGACCGGTATCGGCTGTCCTCCCGACCGCCATCCGCGAGGCGATCGTCGCCCACGCCCGCGGCGAGTACCCCAACGAGGCGTGCGGGCTGATCGTCGGTAGCGCCGCGGCTGCGGCCGGTGGCCAGGCCCTCCGCTTCGAGGCGACGCGCAACAAGGCGGCCTCGCCGTACCGCTACGAGATCGACCCCGACGACCTGTACCGCCTGACCGTCTCGACCGACGACGCGGACGAGGTGTTCTGGGGCATCGTCCATTCGCACACCCACTCGCCAGCCGTCCCGTCGCCGACCGACGTCGGGCTGGCGTTCTACCCCGACGCGCTGTACCTGCTCGTGACGCTGGCCGACGACGAGGCCGACGCCGCGACCGGTGAGCCGGGGGTCCGCGCGTGGCGGATCCTCGACGGGGAGGTGTTCGAGGTGGCCCTGACGTGAGCGCTCGCGCGGCGTCGTTCGGCGCCCTGGCGCTCGGCGCGCTCGCGGTCGTCGCGGCGACGGCCCTCGGCTCCACGGCGGGCCTGCTCGACGCGGTGGTGACGCCGCCGGCCATCATCCGCGCCGCGCTGGTCGGCGGGTCCGTCGCGATCGGCGTCGTGCTCCTGTCGCGCAGCCTCGCCCGGATGTCCGAGGGGACCTCGGACGTGCCGGCGCTGATCCGCGGCGTGCGACTGGCGTTCCTGGCCGTCGCCGCGTTCGCGGCCGCGGCCGGGTGGGGGCTCGGTCACCCGCTCCCGCTGCTGGTCGCACTCGTCATCGCGGGGATCGACGTCGTCGAGACCTCGTTCCTGCTCGTGGTCGTCGGCCCGGATCGCGGCTAAGGGACTACTTGCAGACGAGGTTCTTCTTCGGGACCGTGAGGTCGAGTCAGGTAGGCGTCGGTCGCCTTGCGCACGCAGTTGCTGAAGAAGTAGCCCGTGTGGCCTTCGCCCTGGCGCGTGATCAGCGTGCCCGACTCCAGCTGCGAGGCCAGGTTCTTCGCCCACTGGTACGGCGTGGCGGGGTCGCCGGTCGAGCCGACCACGACGATCGGCGGGGCGCCGGCGCCTGACGCCGGAGCCGGCGTGCGCTCGGCCGGCACCGACCAGAACGAGCAGATCAGGTCGTTGTAGGCCGCGGCCCGGAACCGGGGCGCGACCCTGCCGGAAGGTCTCGGCGAGGGCCTTGTAGTCGGCGACGTTGGTCGATGTCGGGAAGTCCAGGCAGGTGTTCGAGTAGTAGGCGTCGGTCTGGTTCGAGTACGCCCCGTTCGGCTTCCGGCCACGGAACGGGTCCGCGAGCAGGACCAGCAGCCGGCCGTCGCCGGCCTTCGCGCGGGACAGCGCCAGTTCGAGCGCGCGATAGCTGCCCGGGTTGTACAGCGAGCCAGCGACCGCCGCGTACGTCAGCCCGGGTCCCGACCTTGCGGCGACCGGCGATGCGCAGGATCGGCAGCGGCTTCTTCTCGATCTTCGCCATCAGCGAGTCGAACGCCTTGAGCGACTTGCCACCTTCGTAGAACGGGCACTTCGTGGACTTGGAGCACGTCGCGAGCATCCGCCGGAGCGCGCCCTCGAAGGCCACGCCTGGCCGGTCCGCAGCTGGACCTCGTTGATCGAGGGGTCCAGCGCGCCGTCGAGGACCATCGCCCGGATCTTGTCGGGGTACTTGTCCGCGTACATCGAGCCGATGAGCGTCCCGTACGAGAAGCCCAGGTAGCTCAGCTTCTCGTCTCCGACGGCCGCTCGGATGGTGTCGAGGTCGTCGACGACCGCGGCCGTGGAGAGGTACGGCAGGATGTCGGCGTTGCGCGTGGCGCAGGCATCGGCGAACTGGTGCGACTGGTCGACGAGCGCGTTCAACTCCGCCGGGTTGTCGGGGGACGGGTCGAGGTCCGCCTGCGGGTCGAGGTTGTCGACGCAGCGGACCGGGCTGCTCGTGTTGACGCCGCGCGGATCGAAGCCGACGAGGTCGAAGCGCTGCCGGATGGCGCTCGGGAACTGGCTGGCGCTGCCGCGGACGAAGTCGACGCCCGAGCCGCCCGGCCCTCCCGGGTTGATGAGCAGGGAGCCGATGCGCTGCGACCGGTCGGTCGCGGGGAGCCGCAGGAGCGAGAGCTGGAGCGTGCCCTTGGCGGGGTCGCTGTAGTCCTTCGGAACGCGGATGGCGGCGCACTGGAAGCCGCTGCCGCAGTCGGTCCACTTCGCCTTGGCGACCGGTGGGGCCGGCGGCGTCACGCCCCCGCTCGCATCGGGGCCGGCGGAACCGCTGGCGCCGGGGCTCGGGACGGTGGTGGTCTTGGGGCTCGGCTCGGCCGGCGAACAGGCCGACAGGAGGATCCCGAGCAGCACGACGGCGACCAGCCATGGGGACGTGGGGCGGCCTCGGGCAAGGCGGCGAGGTGGCATCACGGTGCGCAGGATACTCGACGATCGCGGTTCGGCCATATGGGACGTTCGGCTGGTCCCCGGGCGTGCTCAGCCCCGTGCCGCGAGCGCCTCCACGAGGGATCCCTCGGTCGGCGTGGACCCCAGGCCCAGGCGGTCTCCGGCCGTCGCGGCGAGCGGCGGATCCAGATAGGTCGCGGCCAGGGTGGGCCAGGCTGGCTTGGCGAAGACCTCCTTCGGCGTGCCGTCCAACGCGATCGCGCCCGGCGGCCATGACGACCACGCGATCGAACGACTCGGCCACGAACCGCATGTCGTGGCTGATCGCGATGACCGTCCGTCCGGACGCGACCACCTCGGCGACGATGTGCTGGATGCGGGCGACGCCCCGTGCGTCCTGGCCGGTCGTCGGCTCGTCGAGCACCAGGACCGGCGTCTCCATCGCCAGGATCGACGCGAGGGACAGCAGCTTTCGGCGCGAGTAGCCGAGGTCGTAGGGGTTCGTCGACGCGTGGGCGGCCAGCCCGACCGCCTCGAGCGCCGCGTCGGTCGCCCTCGCCACGTCAGCGCGCGGCCGGCCGAGGATCTTCGGCCCGAACTCGACCTCCGAGCGGACCTTCCCGGCGAAGATCTGGCGGTCCGGGTTCTGGAAGACGATGCCGACGGTCCCGGCCAGGTGCGCGACTCGCTCCCCGCCGACGTCGATCCCGTCGTGGGTCACGCGCCCTTCGGTCGGTCGGAGCAGACCGTTCAGATGGCGGACCAGCGTCGACTTGCCGCTGCCGTTCTGCCCGATGATCGCGGTCGAGCCGCCGGCCGGGATGGCGAGGTCGACGCCGGTCAGGGCACGTGTCCCGTCCGGATAGACGAACCCGACGCCTTCGAGGGTCAGCGCGGTCATGCCACGACCACCGCGGGATCGAGGCCGCGCGCGGCGAGCGCTCGAGCGAGCCGGATCCGCGAAGGCGGCTCGACGCCCCGATCGGCCAGCTGCGGATCGGCCAGGACGTCGTCCGTGCGGCCGTCGGCGACGATCCGCCCGCCATCGATGACCACGACCCTCGAGCACAGGCCGTCGAGCAGGTCCGTCTTGTGCTCGGCGATGAGCAGCGCGGTCCCGGTCGAGGCGAGGTGGCGCAGCGCCTCGCCGACCAGGCGGGTGCCCTCTGGATCGAGCTGGGCGGTCGGCTCGTCGAGGACGAGGTGCGGCGGGCGCATGGCGAGCAGGGACGCCAGGACGACCAGCTGGCCCTGGCCGCCGGACAGGCGCCGTGGCTCGCGCTCGGCGAGGTGCTCGATACCGAGTCGCTCGAGCGCGTCATGCGTGCGCGCGATCGTCTCCCGCGCCGGGAGCCCGAGGTTCATCGGTCCCAGCGCGACCTCCTCGAACACCGTGCCGGTCACACCGGACAGCTGGGTCGCCGAGTTCTGGAACCCGATCCCGACACGGGTCGCGAACGCGTAGAGCGGCTTGCCGGCCATCGGCTCGTCGTCGATCGTCAGTCCGCCCCCCGTCACGGCACCGCCGATCGATCCCGGCGCGAGCCCGGATGCGACGAGGCAGAGCGTCGACTTGCCGGCTTCGTTCGCCCCGACCACGCCGACGATCTCGCCATCGGACAGCGTCAGGTCGACGGCCTCGAGCGCGAGGGTCGTGTAGCCGGCGTAGCGGTATGACACGCGATCCAGTCGCAGCATCGTCCTCGGTCCTACAGGCGGCCGGTGACGCGCGCGACGGTCGCCGCGACCAGCAGCGCGAGCAGGACCCAGCGCAGGAGACGCTCCCAGGTCGTGTCGCCCATCGCCCAGAGCAGATGCCGCTCGCCGGGCCGGCTGAAGGCGCGCGATTCGAGGGCGAGGCTCCGCTCTTCGACGTCGGTCAGCGACGACAGGATCACCGGACCGATGAGCGGCAGGACGCCGCGGATGCGCGCGCGGATGCTGCCTTCCGTATCGAGGCCGCGCGCCCGCTGGCTCTCGCCGATCACTCTCGCCCGATCCACCATCCCCGGCACGGCCTCGATGGTCGCCGCGGCCACGAACGCGAACCGGGACGAGACGCCGCGGCGCTCGAGGTCGAGCACGAACGCGCGCGGGTCGGTCGTCAGCACGAAGAGTCCGATCGAGAGGGAGATCGCGAAGAGCCGGACCAGGGTCTGGGCCGCGAACTCGACGCCCTCGGCGGTCGCGTCGAACGGGCCGATCTCGAAGAGGACCGTCGTGCCGGCCCGCGTGAAGACGCTGACCAGGACGACGGAGATCGCGATCGGCAGGGTCAGCAGCACCGACGCCCGGAACAATCGACCGAGCACCTGGGCGCTCCAGGCCAGGACCAGCGCGATCGCGATGATGGCGATCGGACCGATGTAGCCGCCCAGCACGAAGGCGCCGATCGACCCGACGGTCGCGACCACGGCCTTGGTGAGCGGGTTCAGCCGGTGATACGCCGTCGGCGTCGGCGGGACGAGCCGGTCGACCAGCTCCAGGTCCGCGGGGTCAAGGTCGCCGGCGCGGAAGATCCGGGCCGGCGATGACGCCCCTACGCGCCCTCCACGAGGCCGATCGCCTTCTCACCCTGCGGGAACCGTGCGACATATCGCCGCGACAGCGTTTGCAGGATGACGTACGCGATGAAGAACTCGAAGGTCTTGTCGATCGGGTCCGAGATCAGGCCCTGCTTGAGGACCGCGGTGCTCAGGTCGTTACCGGCCTGCTGGAACGCGGCGACCAGGAGGTCGGTGCCGGAGCCGGTCACGCCGCCGAAGACGATGGCCGCCGTCGGAGCCGAGAGGATCGCGCACACGATGCCGGTCACGAGACCGGCGAGGGCGACGTAGGCGACGCCGAGGTCGCGCCGGACGAAGAGCAGCACGATGATGCCGACGATCGAGGCGACGATGCCGATGCCGATGGCCCAGCCCAGGAACGTGAAGAACGGGCTCACGTCGGTCTTGGTGGGATCGAACAGCGCGACCGAGCCATCGGTGTAGAACGGCAGGAACCCGTAGAACCCGATCAGCACGAGGATGATGGTGACGCCGATGGCGCCGAAGGCGAGCTTCGACCACGGGGTGTTCGGGCGGCTCCGGAAGAAGCCCAGCTGCCCGAAGATGCCGGCCGCGAACCCGATGAACGCGGCGACGTAGAAGAACGGCGCGGCGTAGTCGGAGTGGAACGGCGCGGGCAGGACGTAGGTCCAGATCAGATTGGCGAGGGCGCCGGTGACCAGGCCCGGGATCGGCCCGGCCAGCACACCGACCAGGATCGTGCCGATCGAATCGAGGTAGACGGGCAGCTTCAGGGCCGCCGCGACCGTCTGGCCCAGCACGATGTTGATGGCGATCGCGATCGGGATGAGCACGATGGTCCGGGTGTCGAATCGACCCCAACTCATGGAACGCGTCCTCCTCGTGGCTGCCGGACATCGCCGGCGCTACCCTCCGTGCCTAGCGTGCCACGCCAGACCGCTCCGACGCCAGCCCCCCGACGCGTTCGATGAGCCGGTCCAGGAACGTCGCGACATCGGCCTCGACCGCGACATCGAGGTTGGGCGGCTTGCCGGTGAGATGGCGGCGGTCCGCGACGGTCATGCCGGCCGTCAGCTCGCCGGCCGTCTCGACATCGACGAAGAGCGGTTCGGTCTCGACCAGCGTGCGGTCCAGCGCTGCCGCCACGGCCAGCGGGTCGTGGATGAACGCGCCGTAGAACCCGTCGTACCGCGCGTGGAACTCCATGTAGAAGCGCAAGGCGTCGGCGACGTAGCGGACGACCGGGTTGCTCGCGACGGACCGGGTCGCGAGCATCGGGTCCTCGCCGTGCGACAGCGCGATCGAGTCGTCGGGCGTGCTGCCCGCGCGGCGCGCGAGCCGGACCACGTCGTCGGGGAGGATCCGCGCGCGCTCGGTCACGTCGAGGCCAAGCGCCAGCGGGCGCGGGATCGTCGGGTCGGCGGCCATCGCCTCGGCCCAGCGGGCGAACACGATCTTCGCGGCATCGGGGTCGCAGTGCATGTTCCACTCGGTGGTCGGCGTCGTGTTGCCGGACACGCCGTACGCGCCGCCCATCAGCGTGTAGCCCTTGAGCAGGCGGGGGAGGGCCGGCTCCTTGTCGAGCGCCAGGGCGAGGTTGGTGAGCGGGCCGAGCGTCACGAGGGTGATCTCGCCGGGGCGGCCGCGGACCTCGTCGACGATCAGGTCGACGGCGTGGCGCTCCGACAGCGGTCGCGACGGCGGCGGCAGGACGGCGTGGCCGAGGCCCTGCGGCCCATGCGTCTCGGGCGTCGTCTCGAGCTCGCGGACCAGCGGGACCTCGCGGCCGAGGGCGACCTCGACGTCGGTGCGGCCGGCGAGCTCCAGGACGGCGCGGGTGTTGATCGCGACCTGGGCGGCGTCGATGTTGCCGGACACGCAGGTCGCGGCGACGAGCTCGGCCTCCGGGGACGCGGCCGCGTAGAGCAGCGCGAGGCTGTCGTCGATGCCGGTGTCGACATCGAGGATGAGCGCGGTGCGGTCCGGCATGCCCTCGATGCTACCGCGCGGAGCTCGCGCGGCGCGGAGCGGCGCGGAGCGCGTGCACGCAGCAGGCGTGGGGTCACGCGGGCACGGGCGTGGGGTCACGCGGGCACGCATGTCTCCCTCGGCAAGACTCCCAGTCGTATCGCCAGCGCTGGGACCTCGACACGGGGTCGGCGAGCTGCCGGCGGTCGCGGTTGCCAAGCACGGCCGCGCTGTTCCAGGCACGCGATGCCGGATCGGACCGGTCGAACACCGCCTTACGGCCGTCCCTATGCGCGGCCTACGACTGGGGGTCGTGCGCACCGGGCGAAGGGCAGGACGTCGCTGGGGCCCGCCGCGCGCCGGGCGGCGCGGCAGGGCCGACGCTCCGCCCCGTACACTCGGGAGCGTGACGACCCACCTTGGCGAGCCGATCCTGCCGCCCGCCACGATCGGCATCCTCGGTGGCGGCCAGCTCGGCCGGATGCTGGCCCAGGCCGCCCGGGCGATGGGCTACCGGATCGCGGTCCTCGACCCGGACATCGACTGCCCGAGCGCCTCGGTCGCCGACGAGCTGGTGATCGGCGCCTACGACGACATCGGCGCCGCCCTGCGGCTCGCCGAGCGGAGCGCGGTCGTCACGTACGAGCTGGAGCACATCGCGGCGGCGGTCGTCGAGGCCATCGAGCCGCTGGTCCCGGTCCGGCCCGGGCGCACGCCGCTCGTCGTCACCCACGACCGCATCGCCGAGCGCCGGTTCGTGGAGGGCGCCGGGGTCGCGGTCGCGCCGTGGCGCGAGGTCCGCACGACCGACGAGCTTCGGGCCGCCGCCTCACCCGATGGCCCTCGGGCTGCCGATCCGCCTGAAGGCGGCGAGCGGCGGCTACGACGGCCGCGGCCAGATCCGGGTCGCCGACACCGAGGAGATCGATGGCGCGCTCGCCACGCTCGGTCGGCCGCCCGGGCAGCGTGCTGCTCGCCGAGCGCGAGATCGACTTCGAGGCCGAGCTCTCGGTCATCGTCGCGCGCGGCCTCGATGGCTCGACCGCGACCTTCCCGATCGCCCGGAACGTCCACGACGCCGGGATCCTGTTCGAATCGGTGGCGCCCGCGCCGGTCGACCCGACGATCGCGGCCGCTGCCGCGGACATCGGCCTGCGCCTGGCGGCCGCGATGGACCTGGTCGGCACGCTGACCGCGGAGCTGTTCCTGCTCCGCGACGGCTCCCTCGCCGTCAACGAGCTGGCGCCGCGCGTCCACAACAGCGGCCACTGGACGATCGAGGGCGCCGCGACCTCGCAGTTCGAGCAGCACATCCGGGCGATCTGCGGGCTGGGGCTCGGCTCGACCGACGCGCTCTCGCCGACCGCGATGGCCAACCTGCTCGGCGCCGGTCCGAAGCGCGCCGGCTCGGCTGACCGGGGTGGCCGCCGCGCTCGCGGATCCCGACGTCCACCTGCATCTCTACGACAAGCGGCAGGTCTTCGAACGCCGCAAGATGGGGCACGTCACGGCGCTCGGCCCGACGGTCGAGGCGGCCCTGGACCGGGCTCGCGCCGCGCGCGACGCGCTCGGCTGGGCGGCTGACCCCACGACGAAGGAGGATCGATGAGCGACGGCGCGACGGCGGGATCGCCGCTCGTCGGCGTGGTCGGCGGCAGCCGCTCGGACTTCCCGACGCTCGAGGCCGCGGTCGCCGTCCTCGACGAGCTCGGCGTCGCCTCGGAGCTGAAGGTCGTCTCGGCGCATCGGACGCCCGACCACCTGTTCCGCTACGCCGAGAGCGCCGCGGGCCGCGGCCTCAAGGTGATCGTCGCCGGCGCCGGCGGGGCGGCCCATCTCCCCGGCATGCTCGCCGCCAAGACCGCGCTGCCGGTCATCGGCGTGCCGATCCCGACGCAGCACCTCGGCGGCCTGGACTCGCTGCTCTCGATCGTCCAGATGCCGCGCGGCGTGCCGGTCGCGACGGTCGCCATCGGGAATGCCACCAACGCCGGCCTGCTGGCCGCCTCGATCCTGGCCCTCTCGGACCCGGCCCTGGCCGAGCGCCTCGCGGCGTGGCGCGCCCGCCAGACCGAATCGGTGATGGACGACCCGTCGAACGCGGGCGGCTGACGCCAGCCCGTGCGGATCGCCTAGGCGACGACCAGCGGCGCGGACGGCGCCGCGACGTTCCGATGCTCGCGCAGGTGGAAGCCCAGGTCCATCGCGGTCTTGAGTGCGACCAGCACCGCGACCGCCGCGACCGGGGCCCCGATGACCATGATCGCGAACGCACCCAGCAGGATCGTCAGGTGGAGGATCACCAGCCGGCCGTAGGGCTCGAACATCTGGCCGGCGGCCGAGACCCGCAGGTACTCACGGCGTCCGACGTAGTTGAGCAGGAACGATGCGCCGTGGCCGATGAACAGCGCGACGACCGCGAACGCGATCGCGCCGGGGTCCGGCCCCGAGACAGCCGATCCGGGATCGCCGAGCGACCCGGGGTCCGCGCCGAAGCTCGCGAACGTCGGCGAACGACAGCACGAACACGCCGTGGACCACCCAGAAGATCCCGTAGTGGACGAGGAAGAACGGGATCAGGAAGCCCTTCGCCGTTGCCCGTGATCGGACGCCCGTTGATCGTCGTCTGGGCCTGCGCGTCGTCGACGCCCTCGGCCAGCCACATCTTCAGGACGTTGAAGATGCCGACGATGCCGTTCTCCAGCCAGTAGACGATCAGGATCGTCCACACGTCCCAGCCGAAGAACACGCACCCCGACCAGCGGGATCGCATTGGCGACGACCAGCGCGACGACCGCGCCGATCGACGAGCTGACCGTGTACCAGGCGACCAGGCGCTCCACGCGCCAGATGCTAGCCGACGCTGACGGTGCGATCCTCCGCGCCGCGGACGAGCTTGACCTCGTAGGTGCCGCTCACGCCGCCCAGCGCGGTGTACAGGTCGTCGGCGTCGGCGACCGCCTTGCCGGCGGCCTCGACGATGAGGTCTCCGGCCTCGATGCCGGCCGCCTCGGCCGGGCTGCCTTCCTCGACGTCACGGACCAGCACGCCGTCACGGTCGGGCAGGCCGACCGAGCGGCGGAGCCGTCGGGCGACGTGCGACGGGGCGATCGCGACGCCGAGCCGGACGTGGGTCGGGGTCTCGCCGCGGGTCAGCGCATCGACGCGCGCCTTGAGGGCGGCGTCGGCCGGCAGCGCGAGGTAGAAGCCCTCGCCGATGCGGTTGGTGTTGAGGCCGATCAGCTTGCCGTCGGCGTCGACCAGCGCGCCGCCCGACGAGCCCGGCGCCATCGGCGCGGTGTGCTCGACGCTGCCCTCGATGCGGCGGCCGCCCGGGCCGCGGAACGCGCGCGCCACGGCCGAGACGAGCCCGAACGTGACCCGGGTCCCGCCGCCGTGCGAGGCCGCGGCCCCGAAGACCGCGGTGCCGATGTTCGGGACCGAGCCATCGCCCCACTCGAGCGGGGTGGCGCCGGTCGTGTCGACCTTGACGACCGCGAGGTCGCCGTCGCCGTCGACCGCGGCGACCGTGCCGACGGTCCGTCGGCCGTCGGCGAAGGTGACGGTGACCTCGTCGCCGCGCAGGTTGTGGGCGTTGGTCAGGACGACGCCGTCGGCGATGACGACGCCCGAGCCGCGGGTGCCGCGGCCGATCCCGACGATGGACGGGCCGACGCGCTCGGCGACGGCGGTGACGGCGGTCTGCAGTTCTTCGATGACGCTCATGGGGGTGCTCCTGGATGCTGGGACGCTGGCGGCGGGACGCGTTGCCCGTCGCGATAGACTTGTGACTTGCAATCTACTACTGACTCGCCACGGTGACAACCCCCGACCTCGCCCGTACGCTTGCCCCGATGCCCGACCGGACCGCGACCCGTCCCGCGAGCGCGCTCGAGGCCGCGCTCGACCGCGTCGGCGACCGCTGGAGCCTGCTGATCGTCGAGGCGCTCCTCCAGGCGCCGCGGCGGTTCAACGAGCTCGGCGAGGACCTGCCCGGCATCGCCCCGAACATCCTGAGCGAGCGGCTGCGCCGCCTCGAGCGCGAGCGGATCCTGACGGCGACGCCGTACCAGGAGCGGCCGCCGCGGATGTCGTACTCGCTGACGGCGACCGGGCGGGAGCTCGGGTCGGTGCTGCGACTGCTCGCGGACTGGGGCGCCGGTGCCGGCGCGACCGGCGAGCCGATCCAGCACGAGCTGTGCGGGACCGCGCTGGAGACCCGCTGGTGGTGCCCGACGTGCTCGGTCGTCGTCGAGGACCCGGACGTTCGCGAGACCCGGAGCGTCTAGCCGTACACTCGAAGGCATGACGCCGGGCGAGCCGCACACCATGGATGACCCACGCTGGGAGCCCGGCATGCCGACGCTCGACCGGCAGGCTGTTCGCACGCCGGTCCTCCCGCCGAGCCTCCAGGGCCTGCCGCCGAGATCGGTCCCCGAGGTCGCCCCGACGCCGCTCCAGAAGCACTACGTCCTGCTGAGCGTGCCCGTGCTGATCCTCGGCGCGATCGCGATCACGGCGCTCGAGCTGGGCGCGTCGCTCGGCAGCCCGCTGGTCAAGGTCTGCGTGCTGATCGCCCTGCCGCTGCTCGTCATCACCACGGCCGACGCCGTCGTCCGCATCTGGCGCGCGGCGTGGGCGTGGATGCCGGTGGACCGCACCAAGGGCGTGTTCCGGCTCGCCTGGGTGGTCGTCAGCCTGATCGGGCTGGCCGCGCTGGTCGGGGCCGGCATCCTCGTGCTGCTCGCCTGATGGATGACTTCGATCGCGGGCCCGACGGCCGGTCGTCGGACCTCGCCTCGGGACGTGGCGTCCCGTCGTGGATGGCCTCGTCGCTCAACTTCTGCAGCCGCTGCGGGTCGCCGCTGCGCTTCGGGCTGGTCGATGGCGAGGACCGCCAGCGGCTGTCGTGCGCGGCATGCGGCCACATCGCGTACGTGAACCCGCGGCTCGTCGTGACGACGCTCCCCATCGACTCGGACGGGAACGTCGTGCTGATCCGCCGCGGCATCGAGCCAGGCGTCGGGCTGTGGGCCCAACCGGGCGGCTTCCTCGAGGTGGACGAGACCGTCCACCAGGCGGCGATCCGCGAGACCTGGGAGGAGACCGGCTTGCTGGTCGAGCCGGGCGATCTCGTCGGGCCTCTACACGCGGCTGGAGGCCGCGGTCGTGACGATCGTGTTCGAGGCGAGGATCGTCGGCGGCGAGGCGGCGCCGACCCCGGAAGCGACCGAGATCATGGCCTTCGCGCCCGACGCGATCCCGTGGCGACGCATCGCGTTCCGCACCTCGACCTGGGCGCTGCGCGACTGGCTGGACCTGCGGCACCCGGCGATCGGCTGGCCCGACCGCGTGGTGGGCAGCTGACGGCGGTTCCCGTCAGTCGCGGAGGCCCAGGGCGATCGCGTCGGCGATCCGGTCCAGCGGCACTCCCGCCCGCGCATTGACCTGCCGGGCGACGGTCTCGTCGGCGGCCTCGATCAAGGAGAAGACGACCTGGTCGCCGGGCATCAGGATCGAGACGATGTGCCTGACGGTCGTGCCCTCGGCGGTCATGTCCAGGGCGGCTCGATCGAGGCTGGCGACGACCCCCCGGACCGTCGCCTCGTCGACGTCCGGCCAGTAGCGCTCCACGAGGAACGTCCGGAGCGACCGCGGATCGGGGGCGTGCTGGTCCATCGCCATCGACCATAGGTTTCGATGGTCGACGACGAAAGGGGCGGTCACCCCGATCTGTCCGGGGAGCTCGTGTCGGGGGAGACCCGCTCGCCCATCCGCGCACCGAGCTCGGCCCGTGAATGGATCCCGAGCTTCGCGTAGACCCGCTCCAGGACGTTGCCGACCGTCTTTGGTGCCAGGAACGCGAGCTCGGCGATCTGGCGGTTGGAGAGCCCGGTCGCCGCAAGCTCGGCGACGCGCTGTTCCGTCTCGGTCAGATCCTGCGGGGCCCGCGGTCGCAGGCCGATCCGGGCGATCTCGGCCCGGGCTCGATCCGACCACGGCGGCGACCCCAGTCGCTCGAAGACGCCGAGGGCCTCGCGCAACCGCTCGTCCGCCAGGCGCTTCTCCTTCCGGCGCCGGTGGACCTGGCCCGTGGCGAGGAGGGTCCGCGCCCGCTCGAATGGCATCGGCAGGCGTTCGTGGGCGACGATGGCGCGTTCCAGGGAGGCGAGCGCCGCGTCGAGGTCGCCGCTCGCGGCGTGGACGAGCCCGCGTCCGCGGGCACCGATCGCGAGCGTCCATGGGGTCGGCGCGACCCGACCAGCGTGCTCGAGCCGATCGACGATCCCCGCGGCTCGATCGATGTCGCCGACCGCGAGGGCGGCCTCGACGCGGTCACCGTCGAGCTTGAAGCGACCGGGATGGCGTGTGCCGCTCGCCTCGGCGACGCTCGCCGCGGTGGTCAGCTGGGCGTCCGCCTCGCGGACGTCGCCGAGGGTCAGGGCCACGAACCCGAGGATGTGCCGGTGGTAGACCTCGAGGGCGAGGTCGCCGCTCGCGATCGCGAGCTCGAGCCCCTCGCCGGCGAGCCGTCGCGCGTCGTCGGTGCGGCCCTGGTAGGCGGCGACGAGGGCGATCCCACGCAGGCGCCACGATGGGAACACGTCAGCCCCCTCGCGGGCGTAGCCCTCGACGGCCGCCTCGGCACTCGCCCGGGCGGCTGCCCAGTCGCCCTGGAAGACCTGCAGGCCCGAGAGCGACACGAGGTTGAAGGGATCGTCTCCGCCCGGACCGGATTTCGCGAGGATCAGGCGTTCGGTCATCGCGATCGCCCGGTCGACGTCGTCGAGCTGGCGCGCCAGGCCGTACGCGATGCCATCGGCGCCGTCGTGCTCCCACGTACGACCGGTGTCGCTGATCAGCGCCGTGCCACGCTCGATCTCGTCGACACGCAAGCCGCGGACCAGCCCCAGCTCGGAGCTCGCGTGGAGGAGCAGCACGTTCGCCAGCAGATCGGGGTCCACGGCCGTCGCGTCGCCGACGGCGTCCAGCAGCCCGATGGCCTCGGCCGCCAGGGCGTTCCCCCGATCGAGATCGACCTGCATGACGAGAAAGGCCGCTCGACCGAGGATCCGTGCACGCCGGACCGGCTCGACGCCGGCCTCGGTCATCGCCTGCTCGCCGAGCTGGACCGCTTCGGGGGTGTGGCCGTAGTAGTAGCGGATGAGCGCCCGCAGGCTCAGTGCCTCGGCCCGCGTCGGACCGGGCTCCGCGGCCGCGATGGCCGCGGCGAGGATCGCGTCCGACTGGACGATCTCCGAGATGTCGATGAACAGGCACTCCGCGCCGAGGGTCGCTCGACGGAGGACCTCCTCGCCGTCGGTGACCGGCGTGAGCTGGCTCGCGCGCTCGTAGAGCGATGCGGCGTCGAGGGTCGCGCCGCGCGCCCGTGCGGCCCCGGCCGCCGCCTCGAGCGCCAGGGCGACGCGTTCGTGGCGGCCCTCGGTCGCGCCGCCCAGGTGACGCGCCCGGACGTCCTCCGAGGTCGCCGCCCGGGCCAAGGATGCGTGGACACGACGGAGCTCGGCGGGCGTCGCCATGCCGATGACGGCGTGCGCCAGGAGTGGGTGGCTGAACCGGATGGACCGGCGGTCCATGGCGATGACGCCCGCATCGAAGGCGTCGGTCAGGGCCTCCTCCGAGCCCGGATCGACGCGACGCAGCGTGTCGATGGTCGGCTCGGCCGCCACGGCCGCCAGCAGGAGGGCGGATCGTGTCGGCCGCGGCAGGTCGCCGATCCGCGCCGCCACGAGCGCCCCGAGCGTCTCGGGGATCGGCAGTCGCTGGCCGGCCGTGACGACGGGATCCGACGCCGCGAGCGTCCGAGCGATCTCGAGCGCGTAGAACGGGTTGCCACCCGACGCCTCCTCGATCCGGACGAGCATCAGGCGCGGGAACGACCGGCCGAACCGGGCGACGAACAGCTGATGGAGCGCGGCGAGCGGCATCGGGCCGACCTCGAACCGTTCCCTCGTGTCGTCCGGGACGCCGGCCACGAGCTCCAGCGTCGACGGCGTCGCGCTGCCGCGCACGGCCAGGAGCACGCCGGCCGTCCGGTCGTCGAGGCGGCGGATGGCGTAGGCAAGGATGGCGCGCGAGGTGTCGTCGAGCCATTGGATGTCGTCGATCGCGAGGACCAGCGGCCGATCGGACGCGATCTGCCGGAGCAAGGTCGCGGTCGCCACGGAGAGCGTCCGCTGGTCCGGCAGCTGCCCCGATGGCTCGGCGCGCAGGACCGCGATCTCGAGCGCGTGACGCTGGACGGCGGGGAGCGCCGTCATCGCCTCGGCGGTCACGTCGGACAGGAGGTCCGTGAGCCCGCCGAGCGTCAGCCGGCCTTCGGACTCCGCGGGTGCCGATCGAAGGACGACGGCACCGGCGGCGTACGATCGGTCGAGCGCGGCCCGCCAGAGGGCCGTCTTGCCGATCCCGGCCTCGCCCTGGATGACCAGGCTCGCCGGGCCACCCTGGAGCCGCTCGACGAACCGGTCGACCGCCTCGAGCTCAGCCGAGCGTCCGATGACCTCGGCTGAGACTCGGAGCTGGCGCACGCGGACACTCTACGGCGGTCCGCGCGATGATTCGTCGCGGCGGCGATCGGCGTGCGTCAGCCCTCGAGTTCGGCCACGGTCACCGCCCGGGATCAGAGGCCCGGGATCAGAGGCGTGGCAGCACGAGCTTCGCCATCGCGAGGTTGCCGTTGTCGATCACCTCCTGGGTCACCTTGAAGGAGGCGACCGCCAGGACGACCTGGTAGCCCTTCGCCTTGATATTCAAAGCGGCAAAGGTCGGCCAGCCCTTGAACGCCGCCTCGCCGACGCCGGACACGGGCTTGCTGTTTCCCGCGGTGGCGCCTGCCTGCCACAGGAAGTCTTCGTACTTCGAGACCGTCAGGCCCACGCTCGCCGCATCGTCCTGCGCGATCGCCCATTCGCAATCGGACTGGTTGTCGCTGTTCTGGAGCACCCCCGGGTTGACCGTCAAGCCGGTTGCCTGCTTGATCTCGTCAACGGTGAGCAGACCGCACGCGTTCGTGGTCGGATCACCTCCGGCCGGGGCGGCCGCGCTGGCGTCTCCGGTCGCCCCGGTAGCGCCGCCGGTCGTCCCGGTCGCCGCGGGGCCACGGGCGCTGCTCGGGCCGGGAGCGCTGTCGCCCGGCGCGGTCGTGGTGCTGCAGGCCCCGAGCAAGAGGAGCGCCGCGATGGCGACGAGGCTGCCGCGGGCATGTCGGACGTGCATGAGTCGACCTCCGATGGAACGCTGGTCCATGACGGAGTCGATGCTCGGTGGGGTCAGCCTCGGACGAAAGGGGCGAATCCCCTCATCTGTGACGGGCCGCGGTCACCGCGCCGCGAACCAGCGGCCATTCCGACCCGCTCAGCCCAGGTCGATGAAGACGTTCTTGGTCTCGGTGTAGAGGTCGAGCGCGGACATCCCGAGCTCCCGGCCGATCCCCGACATCTTGTAGCCGCCGAACGGCGCCTCGGTGTGGACCGACGAGTTGCAGTTCACCGAGATGACCCCGGCCTGCAGCGCCCGCGCCGAGCGCAGCGCCTTGCCGATGTCGCGGCTCCAGACCGAGCCGCTCAGGCCGTACGGGGTCGCGTTCGCGAGCCGGAGCGCCTCCTCCTCGGTGTCGAACGGGATGATCGACACGACCGGGCCGAAGATCTCCTCGCGGGCGATGCGCATGTCGTTGTCGACGCCGTCGAAGACCGTCGGCATGAGGTACGCCCCGGCCGACAGTGCCGGATCGGAGGGGGCCTCGCCGCCGACGACGATCGTCGCGCCCTCGCCGAGGCCGATCTCGATGTAGTCCTTGACGCGGTCGCGCTGCTTGAAGCTGACGAGCGTCCCGATCTCGGTCTGCCTCGTCGGCCGGGTCGCCGACGCGCAATGTCTGCGTCGCGGCCGCGAACGCCTCGACGACCTGGTCGTGCGCCGAACGCTCGACGAGGATCCGGCTCCGGGCGCAGCAGTCCTGGCCGGTGTTGTCGAAGACCGAGTACGGCGACTCGCGCGCGAACTTCTCGATGTCCGCGTCGGCGAAGACGATGTTGGGGCTCTTGCCGCCGAGCTCGAGCGAGATCTTCTTCACGTTCCCGGATGCGAGCCGCATGATCTCCTGGCCTGTGGTCGTCTCGCCGGTGAACGCGACCTTGCCGATGCCCGGGTGGGCCGCGATGGACGCGCCGGCCGTGCCGCCCGGCCCGGTCACGACGTTGAGGACGCCGGCCGGGATGCCGGCCTCCAGGGCCAGCTCGCCGAGGCGGATCGCGGTGAGCGGCGAGTACGAGGCGGGCTTGAGGATCGCGGTGTTGCCGGCGGCCAGCGCCGGGGCGACCTTCCACGAGGCCATCAGGATCGGGAAGTTCCACGGCACGATGAGCCCGACGACCCCGATCGGCTCGCGCAGGGTCATGTCCAGCCCCGGCTTCGTGACCGGGATCGTCTGACCGAAGATCTTGTTGGCGGCGCCCGCGTAGTAGTCGAACACGAGGCTCGCGCCGATGACCTCGCCACGCGCGCCGCTGATCGGCTTGCCGACGTTGCGGCTCTCGAGCTGGGCGAGCTCCTCGCTGTGCTCCTTGATCAGGGCCGCGAACTTGGAAAGGCTCCTGCCGCGCTTGCCCGCCGCCCAGGTCGCCCACCCTTTGTGGTCCTCGAACGCGGCCTGCGCGGCCGCGACGGCCCGGTCGACATCCTCGCGGCCGCCCATCGGCGCCGTGGCGATGACCTTGCCGGTGGCGGGGCTCACGACGTCGAAGGTGCCCCCGTCCGCCGCATCGACGGACTGGCCGCCGATCACCATGCGCGCCGTTGTCGGGGTGTCGGCCGCGCCGGGCGTGGCTGGCTGCTGGATCGTCACGTTGCGGGACCTCGCGAGGCGGTGTCGGAGCTCTTCGCGGCCGCGGTCCGGGGATCGGTGCCGTTCGAGCTGGCGGCCGGCGGCTTCGTCGCGGCGGTCGACGGCAGATCCTCGAGGACTGGGCCGGCGGTCACGCCCTGCTCGATCGCGACGATCGCGGCCCCGATGATCCCCGCGTCGTTGCGTAGCGTCGCGGCCACCACCGGCGGCCGGACCGTGAGCCGCGGGATGAACCGGTCGGCGTTCTTGCTGACGCCGCCGCCGAGGATCAGGAGGTTCGGCCAGAGCAGCGTGTCGATGGCCTGGAGGTGCTCGTCGAGGTCCGCCGCCCAGGCCTTCCAGGACAGGCCGCGGCGCGTCCGGGCGATCGCGGCCGAGCGCCGCTCGGCGGGGCGGCCACGGATCTCCATCTGGCCGAACTCCGTGTTCGGGACGAGGACGCCGTCGTAGAAGACGCCGGATCCCACGCCGGTCCCGAGCGTCAGGAAGATGACGGTCCCGGCTCGGTCCTTGCCGACCCCGAAGCGCATCTCCGCGATCCCCGCAGCATCGGCGTCGTTCACGATCGCGACCGGGCGGAGCAGCATCCTCGAGAGGCGCTCGCGCTCCGCGAAGTCGAGCCAGCCCGGGTCGATGTTCGATGCCGTGCGGACGTGCCCGTCGATCGTGACTCCCGGGAGGCCGACGCCCACCGGGGTCGCCGGGCCGAGCCCGGTCGCCGTCACCAGCCGCTTGACGAGCCGGGCGATCGAGGCGTTGACCGCGTCGGGCGTCGAGGGGACGGGCGTCGGCACGCGCAGCCGGTCCGAACGGATCGCGCCGCTCTCGACGTCGACGACGGCCGCCTTGATCCCGCTCCCCCCGACATCGACACCGATGGCGATCCGACCCGCAGCCACGTCCACGCTCCCCTAGAAGTAGTTGACCGAGATGCCGCCGTCCACGACGAGCGACGCCCCGTTGGTGAACCGCGACTCGTCCGACGCGAGGTAGAGGGCCATGAAGACGATCTCCTCGGGCTTGCCGAAGCGCCCGGTCGGGTTCCGCGCCAGCCGCAGGTTCTTCGCGGCCTCGTCCTTGAGCAGCCAGTCCATCAGCAACGGCGTCTCGATCGGCCCGGGGCAGATCGCGTTCGTCCGGATGCCGTTCGGGCCGAACTGGACCGCGAGGCTCCTGGTGAGCGACAGGATCGCCCCCTTCGAAGCAGTGTAGGCGTCCTGCGGGACGGAGCAGCCGAGGATCGCGACGAAGCTCGCGACGTTGATGATGGAGCCGCCCCCGCCCGCGATCATCGCGGGGATCGCGTACTTGCAGCCGAGGAACGGGCCGCGCACGTTGACCGCCATGACCTGGTCCCAGGTGTCGACGTCCGTGTCGATCACCGAGTGGTCGGCCTCCGGCATGATCCCCGCGTTGTTGTAGAGGGCATCGACCCGCCCGTAGGTGGCGAGCGCATGGTCGACCATCGCCTTCGCGTCGGCCTCCTTCGAGACGTCGGCGCGGACGTATGTCGCCGTGCCGCCCTCGGCTTCCACCATGGCGACCGTATCGCGGCCGGCCTGCTCGCTGTACTCGGCGACGACGACCTTCGCGCCCTCCTTGGCGAACAGCTGAGCGGCGACCCGGCCCATGCCCCCACCGGCGCCGGTGATGATCGTGACCTTGTCGGCGAGTCGCATCGTTGACCTCGACGGTTGCGTGATGGTGACGTCGGACTAGGGTAGGACCTTGCACGCCCGGATGCGAGACACTTCCTGCCGATGGCATCGAACCCGACGCCCGCCGGATTGATCGCCGCCGTGAACGCCGACGACGCGACGCTCGTCGCCGAACTGGTCGCGGCGGACCCGGCGCTGGCGAATGCCCGCGACGAAGCGGGCGTCTCCGCGCTGATGCTCTCGAAGTACCGCTTCGCCCGACCGGTCACCGACGCGCTCATCGCGGCGGATCCCGAGCGGGACGTGTTCGAGGCGACGGCCCTCGGGGAGATCGAGCGGCTTCGCGAGCGCCTGGTCGACGACCCGTCGGCCGTCGGCGCCTACTCCGCCGACGGCTTCACCGCGCTCCATTTCGCGGCGTTCTTCGGCAAGCCGGAAGCGGCCCGGGTCCTGCTCGAGCACGGCGCCGATGTCGGCGCGTGGACGCGCAACCCGTTCGTCAACCAGCCGCTCCATGCCGCGGCGGCCGGCCGCCACATCGAGGTCTGCCGCGTGCTGGTCGCGGCCGGGGCCGACGTGGACGCCCGCCAGCACGGCGGGTTCACGCCGCTTCACGAGGCCGCGCAGCACGGCGACATCGAGCTGGTCGAGCTGCTGCTCTCGGCCGGCGCCGACCCGAGGATCCTCGAGGACGAGGGCCGGACGGCGGCCGACCTGGCCGGCACGGCCGGTCATCCCGACGCCGCCGCGCGGCTCCGCGAGGTCGCCGAGTCGCGCTAGCCGCCCTCCTCTAGCGTCCCCAGCCACAGGCCGAGCGCGATCATGGCCAGCCCGAACAGCGTCGCATCCGTCTGGACGAGCCCGCCTTTCGGCACGATCTCGAGTGTCGGCAGGAACAGGGCGACGGCAAAGGCGACCACTGCGAGCGCGTATGCCGCCTGTCGATACAGGCCATCCATCAGCCGCGCTCGAGGTAGCGCTCGCGGTCCCACGGATGGACCACGGAGTCGTAGACCTCCTGCTCGACCTTCGCCGCGTTCAGGTAGTGGTCGACGACGTCCTGGCCGAAGATCTCCACCGCGGCATCGGACCGCTCCAGCTCGGCGATCGCCTCGTAGAGCGCCCGCGGCATCCGCTGGACGCCGGTCGCGAGGTAGCCGTTGCCCTTGAACTCGGGGTCGAGCGGCAGCTCGTGCTCGATGCCGTAGAGACCGGCGCCCATCATCGCGGCATAGGTCAGGTAGGCGTTCATGTCGCCGCCGGGGAAGCGGTCCTCGACGTGGAGCGCCGGCCCGCGCCCGACGAGCGCGGAACCCGGTCGTGCGGTTGTCGCGGCCCCAGACCACGTTGACCGGCGCCCACGACAGCGACGCGTAGCGCTTGTACGAGTTGATGAACGGCGCGATGAAGACGGCCAGCTCGCGGGAGAGCTTCATCATCCCGGCGATGAAGTGCTGGCCGACCTCGGAGAGGCCGTACGGGCCGGCCTTGTCGGCATCGGCCTCGAACATCAGCGGGACGTCCTTGGCGAGGTCCCACAGGCTCATGTGGAGGTGCCCGGACGAGCCGGTCCAGTGATGGTCGGGCTTGGCCATGAAGGTGATGCCCCAGCCGTTGAGGTAGGCGATCTCCTTGGCGCCGTGCTTGAAGACGACGCTCCGGTCGGCCGACTCGAGGACGTGGTCGTAGCGGATGTTGACCTCGTGCTGGCCGTTGGCCGCCTCGCCCTTGCTGAACTCGATCGGCACGTTCGCGGCGGTCATCTGGTTGCGCAGGAGGCGGTGGAGCGGCTCGGCCTTGGTGGCCTGCAGCAGGTGGTAGTCCTCGTTGTAGTGGCCGAAGGTGCGCGGCACCGGGTGGCCGCGCTCGGCCAGCTCCTCCCAGGAGTCCTTGAGCACGTAGAACTCGAACTCGGAGCCGGCCTTCAGCGCGTAGCCCTGCCTCCGCGGCGCGCGCGACCTGGCGCTTGAGGATCGTCCGCGGCGCGACCGGGATCTCCTCGCCGGTCTCGTCGTCGACGGCGTCGGCGAGGACCATCGCGGTGCCCGGCAGCCAGGGCAGGACGCGGAGCTGGTCCCAGATCGGCTCGGCGATCCAGTCGCCGTAGCCGGTCTCCCAGTTCATGAGCTTGAAGCCCTCGGGCGTGTTCATCTCCATGTCCGTGCCCAGGAGGTACGTGCAGAAGTGGGCGCCGTGGGAGATGACGCCGTCGAGGAACGCCTGGCCCTGGACGCGCTTGCCCATGAGCCGGCCCTGCATGTCCGTGATGGCCACGACGATCGTGTCGATCTGGCCGTCGCGGACCATCTCCTCGAGCTCGATCAGCCGGGGGTGCTTCGCGTGGTCGTGGTCGCTCACGGGTCCCTCCGACCTTGGCGGCCGCGTCCGTGCCGGGCCGCTTGCTGGCGCATGGTACGTCGGCGGCACTCGCCGCCGTACGCCTACTTGGCGGTCATCCCACCGTCCGCGACGACCACCGAACCGGTCATGAACGACGACTCGTCCGATGCGAGGAACAGCGCCACGTTGGCGATCTCCCGCGGCTCGCCGGGCCGGCCGATCGGCTGGAACGAATCGATCTCCGCGTACACCTTGTCGAGGCCGCCCAGCATCTCGGCGTGGGCGTAGTTGACCGGCGTGTCGACCCAGCCGGGCGCGATCGCGTTGCAGCGGATGCCCTGCTTCGCGTAGTCGAGGGCGATCCCCTTCGACAGCATGATGATCGCGCCCTTCGAGGTCGCGTAGATCGCCAGGAACGGCTCGGCGACGAGGCCGTTGACCGAGCTCGTGTTGATGAGCGAGCCGCCGCCGCCGCGGAGCATGTGCGGGATGGCATAGCGGCAGCCGTAGATCGGTCCCTTGACGTTGACGCCGATGGTCCGCTCGATGACGGCGTCGCTCGCCTCGTGGAAGACGCCGGGCAGGTTGACGCCGGCGTTGTTGAAGACCGCGTGGAGGCCGCCCCAGCGCTCGACCGTCGCGTCCGTGTAGGCCTGGACCGCGGCGGCATCCGAGACGTCCGCGGCGACCGCGAACGCCTGGTCGCCGATCCCGGTCGCCGTAGCCGAAACGCTGTCGCGGTCGATATCGACGCAGGTGACCCGAGCGCCCTCTTCCGCGAATCGGATCGCGGTCGCCCGGCCGATGCCCGAACCGGCGCCGGTGACGATGGTGACCTTGCCGGCCAATCGGTCGCCCATGCCCGCCTCGCCCTCCATCGATGGTGTTGCCCCTGCCGGCATCCATCTTGACACCGACCTTGGACCCCCTATCGTGGACCGTCGAGGGAGTTCGAATCGGCGGTACCGGCGGGGTCCCCAGCCCCATCCGCGATCGAAGATCCGCTGGTGTCCCGCGATCCGGCCTCCCGGTCATCTGCGTCCGCGCGTCATCGCGACCAATGTCGTCAGCGCCGTGCAGGAGGGTCTCAAGGATGGCATCCGATCAAAAGGTGTCGAAGGACACCGAACAACTCCACAGCCTTGGGTACGCCCAGGAACTGCGGAGGGGGATGCGGACGTTCTCGAACTTCGCGGTCTCGTTCACGATCATCTCCATCCTGTCCGGTTGCCTCACGCTGTTCGGGTTCGCCATGAACGTCGGCGGGCCGGCGGTCATGACCCTTGGCTGGCTCTTCGTCGGGTTCTTCGTCACGCTCGTCGCCCTCGGCATGGCCGAGGTCGCGTCCAGCTATCCGACCGCCGGCGGCCTGTACTACTGGGCGGCCAAGCTCGCCCCAGCCTCGGGTCGAAACCCGGCGCAGTGGAGCTGGTTCGTCGGCTGGTTCAACCTCATCGGGCAGGTCGCGGTGACCGCCGGCATCGACTTCGGCCTGGCGCTGTTCACCACCGCGTTCCTGAACCTCGCCTTCGGCGTGACCGTCACGCCGACCATCACGATCGCGGTCTACGGCGTGATGCTCGTCATCCACGCCCTGCTCAACACCTTCGGGATCAACATCGTCAAGCTGCTCAACGACGTGTCCGTCTGGTGGCACATCGTCGGCGTGACCGTCATCGTGATCGTCACCGTCCTGCTCAACCAGCACACCCGGACCGACCTGGGCACCGTGTTCACGAAGGGTGTGAACAACACCAGCGCGGACCCGGGCCAATCGTTCCCGGGCTTCCTGATCTTCGGGATCCCGCTGTACGTCGCGCTGATCGGCCTCCTGAACGCCCAGTACACGCTGACCGGCTACGACGCGTCGGCGCACATGTCGGAGGAGACCCACGACGCCGAGATGGCCGCCCCGCGGGGCATCGTCTGGTCGGTCGTGATCTCCGTGATCTTCGGGTTCATCCTCCTCGTGGCGATGAACGTCGGGATCACGCCGGACAAGGTCTTCACGGGCGCGGACGGCTCGATGGTCGACGGTTACACCCACGCACTCCAGAGCGCGACCGGCGTCCCGCCCGCACAGATCTGGATCGACGCCGTCGGCCAGTCGCTGGGCATGCTCGTGCTGCTCATCGTCATCGGCGCCCAGTTCTTCTGCGGGATGTCATCGGTCACGGCCAACTCGCGGATGATCTACGCGTTCTCGCGCGACGGCGCGATCCCGGCCAGCTCGTTCTGGCACCGGATCAACAAGCGGACCCGCACCCCGACGAACTCGATCTGGCTGGCGGCCGTCGGCGCGTTCATCCTCGGTCTGCCGTACCTCTATAGCTCCGTCGCGTACTTCGCGATCACGTCGATCGCGGTCATCGGCCTGTACGTCGCCTATATCGCCCCGGTGTTCCTGCGCTGGCGCGCCGGCGACAAGTTCGTCGATGGCCCGTGGACGCTCGGACGGTGGAGCAAGCCCATCGGGATCGTCGCGACGGTCTGGGTGGTGTTCATCTTCTTCCTGTTCATGCTGCCGCAGGCCCTGCCGATCACCATCAACTCCTTCAACTACACGCCAGTCGTGTTCCTGGTGGTGCTGGGTGGAGCGACGATCTGGTACTTCGCCTCGGCCAAGAACTGGTTCAAAGGCCCCAAGGTCCAGGGCACGCCCGAGGAGCTTCGAGAGATCGAGCGCGACCTCGAGGTGATCTGAGCGCGCCGACTAGTCGCTCTCGACCCTAGCGAATATCGAGCCCGTCGGCAGCCAGACCGGCGGGCTCGTTCGATCTCGGGCACCGGCTCGTCGGCCGGCGGGCGTCTGCCCGTCAGTAGAGCATCGTCGTCCCGGAGGGGAAGACGAACTGCAGGGCGGACGGCTGGAGCTGGGCGTCCGGTGCGAGGTCGACGACCTCGGCGCGGCGCGTCTCGACGCCGCCGATCGACTCGACCAGGCGGAGGATGACGCCGGTCTCGCGGTCGACCGCGAGCGAGAGTCGGTGGTCCGGGCGGTCGCCCGCGATCTCGGTGGTCCGCGGGTGGTCGCATTCGACGAGGATCGCCTCGCGCCCGATGACCAGCTCCGTCCCCGACACACGGCAGCGGCCGGTCGCAAGCACGTTCTGGCAGTAGCCGGCCGGGTGGACGAACGTGTCCGGGAGCGTCTCGAAGGGGAGCCCGGTCAGCGGCTCGTAGACCTGCGAGGAGCCCGGGAAGTCCGGGTCGGCCAGGCCGCGCGGGCGGTTGCGGACCGGCCGCTGGGTCCCGAGCTTGTGGATGCCCGAGTACGTCCGCACCAGCTCGCCATCCGAGATCCAGACCTCGTACTCGCCGATGGGGCCGTCGACCTGGCGAGTGGTGGTGACCTTGGCGTCACCCGGGTGGCGGAGCACGACCTCCATCGAGGTCACGTCCAGGCCGCGCGCGGTCTGGGTCCGGTCCTCGATGCGCATCTGGAGCGTCGCGAAGCGCAGCTCCGCGTCGCGCATGAAGTCGAACAGGTCGGCCAGGCTCGGGAGGCCCGCAGGGAGCACCGCCACCTGCGGCCGGCGGCGGCCGTCGGGGAGGGCGGGCAGCGCGGCGGCGCGGTCCCAGAGTCGGGTAGAGGTCATCGCGCGAGATTGTACCGGGCGCGGACGGCGCGGCGGGGCGTCCGGCCGGACCCGGCACGTGCCCGGCCGGCGAGCGATCCCTACCGGAATGCTGGCGGTCAGCCAATGATTTCTGCAGATCTGTGCGGCGCGGTGCCAAGTCGCTGGCCCTGCGCCAGCGACCTTGAGGCTGCGATGCCCTGCGGGCCGTCGCCGCTGGCCCCGCGCCAGCGAAACGTCATGCTGGAGCCATCCTGCCGTCGAGATCGATGGCTGTGAGCCAGCACCGATCGGCCTGCCGGACCGCGGCCAACGGCACGTCACGGCCCTCTATCATCGCGCGGTGACTGACGCCGCCGCGCCCAGCGGTCCCGCGACGAGCGGCGCGGCCCCACGCCACGAGGGTGCCCCCGGGACGCCACGCCCCGGCGGGCTGGCGGGCCTGACCCCGAGCGGCCAGGCGCGCGTCCCGGTCGCCTGGTCCCTCTACGACTTCGCCAACACGATCTTCAGCTTCGCCGTGGTCTCCGGGGCCATCGGGCTCTATCTGGTCAAGCCCGAGCAGTTCGGCGAGCGCGACGGCAACGTGCTCCTCTCGGTCGCGATCATCGTCAGCGTCGGCATCAACGCCCTGGTGTCGCCGATCCTCGGCGCGATCTCGGACTTCGGCGGACGGCGGATGCCGTTCCTGCTGTTCTTCACGGCGTTGTGCATCGTCGCGACCTTCTTCATCGCGGACGTGCCGCCATTCCTCGGCCTGGCGCTCTTCATCGTCGCCAACTTCGGCTACCAGGCGGCCCTCATCTACTACGACGCGACCCTCAAGACGGTCAGCTATGCGGAGACCCGCGGCCGGATGTCCGGGATCGGGACGGCGATCGGCTACTGCGGCACGGTCTTCGTCGGGCTCGCCATCTTCCTGCTCGACATCCCCGTCGTTGACCGGTTCCGGCTGACGGCGCTCCTGTTCCTCGTCTTCGCCATCCCGATCTTCGTCTTCGTGCGCGAGCCGGCATCGAAGGCGGCCCACGGGCTGACGGTCGCCGACGTCGTGGGGTCGTTCGGGCAGCTCCGCCGCTCGATCGAGCACGCGCGCACCGTCCCGGGTCTCGGCCGCTTCCTCGTCGGCCGCTTCTTCTACTCCGACGCGGTGAACACGGTGATCGTGGTGATGAGCGTGGTCACGACGAAGGCCCTGGGCGTCTCGGACGCGACGGCCAACGTGATCCTGCTGCTCCTCACCCTGGTCGCGATCGTGATGAGCTTCGTGTGGGGCGCGATGGCCGATCGCATCGGACCGAAACGGACGCTCGTGATCGTGCTGGGCTCCTGGGCCGTCGGGCTGCTCCTCGGAACGGTCGCGCTCGGGTTCGGGCCGTCCGGGCCTCGCGCCGTTCCTGGTCGCGGGCGCCATCCTCGGCAGCGGGCTCGGCGGCGTCACCGTGGCCGACCGGGTGCTGATGGTCCGGCTCTCCCCGCCCGAGCGGATCGGCGAGTTCTTCGGGCTGTACGGCCTGGTCGGGAAGGGTTCGCAGGTCGTCGGCCAGTTGCTCTACGCGCTGATCATCCTGCTGTTCCTCGACACGTTGGGCAACGGGGCGTACCAGATCGCCGTCGTGAGCCTGCTGATCACGATGCTCATCGGCCTGTGGCTGATCTGGCCGGTCCGCGACGACTGGGCGGGGTCCGGGGACGCGCAAGGCCCCGAGGTCCCCCACATCCCCGAGCGGCTCGCCCCCGCCAACGCCCCGATCGAGCCGCGCTAGCGGGTCAGTCCGGGTAGCCGCCCGGGTGACGCTGCCGCCACGCCCAGGCCGAGCCGACCATCTCGTCCAGCGAGGGCTGCGCCGGCCGCCAGCCCAGGACCTCGGTGGCGCGTGCGGCTGACGCCACCAGCACCGGCGGGTCGCCCGCCCGGCGTGGCCCGACGGCATACGGGATCTCGCGCCCGACGGCGCGCTCGGATGCCGCGATCACCTGGCGGATCGAGAACCCGCCGCCGACCCCCAGGTTGCAGACGAGGAAGTCGTCGGTGCGCGGGTCGCCGGGCGTCGTCGCGTCGATCGCCCGCAGGTGCGCATCGGCGAGGTCGGCGACGTGGATGTAGTCGCGGACGCAGGTGCCGTCCGGCGTCGGGTAGTCGTCGCCGAAGACCGTCAGCTCGCGCGCGCCCTCGGCCGCCGCGAGGACGTTCGGGATCAGGTGCGTCTCGGGGTCGTGGTCCTCGCCGAGCGCCTCGGTGGCGCCCGCGACGTTGAAGTAGCGGAGGCTCACGGCGCGGATCCCGTACGCGCGGCCGTACCAGCGCAGCGCGCCCTCGAAGGCTCGCTTCGACTCGCCGTACGGGTTGATCGGGCGGAGCGGCGCGTCCTCGAGGATCGGCGTGGTGTCCGGGATCGCCGTAGACCGCCGCGGTCGACGAGAAGACGATGCGCCCGACCCCGACCGCCCGCGCCGCCTCGAGGAGCGAGACCCCGCCGGCGACGTTGTCGGTGTAGTAGCGGGCCGGCTCGCGGATCGACTCGCCGACCAGCGAGCGTGCCGCGCAATGGAGGATCGCCTCGATCCGCTCGGCCTCGAGCAGGCGCGCGAGGCCGTCCGCGTCGGCGTACGTGTCGTGGTGGAATGCGGCCGCGGCCGGGACTGCTGCGCGATGGCCGGTCGTCAGGTCGTCGAGGACGACGACCTCGTGGCCTGCCTCGATGAAGGCCGCCGCCGAGACCGAGCCGACATACCCGGCGCCGCCGGTGACCAGGATCCGTGTCATGCCGCCAACGATAGGGGCTGCGACTCGTCGACGGGCCGCTCGGCGCCGTTCACCGGCTGCGGCGGAGGAGGCGGTCGAGGAACGAGCGGCGTTTCGGGCCGGCCGGTGTGGGTGGTGGGGCTGCTGCCGGTGTCCGCTCGTCGGGCGCATCGGGTTCGGGCGCCGCGGGTTCGGCCGTCGGTTCGAGCTCGATCGTCGGCTTGGGTTCGATCGCCGCCGGCGGCTCGGCGCCGCGGTAGCGGATGACCTCCTCGAGGCGCTCGACCATCCGGCTCGCGGCGGCGTTCTCCGGGTCGATCACCAAGGCCCGCCGGGCGAGCTGGAGCGCGCCCGCCTCGTCGCCGCGTTCGAGCGTGACGCGCGCCAGTCCCACGACCGCGATCGAGTTCCGCGGATCCGCATCCGCGACCTGCTGGTAGAGCGTCTCGGCCGCGTCCACCCGGCCCATCTCGAGCGCCCGTTCCGCCTGGAGCAGGATCTCGATCACGGCTCCTCCGCCAGCATCGAGCGCGCGAGCAGGAGCAGGCTCGCCCGGTCGTTGAGCGCGGGCTCCTCCACGACCCGCTCGAGCAGCGCGTCGAGGATCCGCCCGAGATGCGGCCCCGGCCCGATCCCCAGCTCGGCCATCAGGTCGTCGCCGTCGACCACCAGGTCGCCGCGTCCCAGGACCACGCCCTCGCGGAGCGCCTCGTGGACGCGGGCGCGCAGCTCCACCAGCCGCCCGGCCTCCGCCGGCAGCCCCGAGCCGACGTTGTCGGCCTCGCGCAGCAGGAAGAGGTCCTCGATCGCGTCGGGGCCGATCTTGGCGATGAAGCGGCGGACCGCCGAGGACGACCAGTTCGGCTCGTAGCTGAACATGTGGTTCGCCACGAGATGGACGACCCGCTCGCGGACGGCCTTGGGCGAGCGCAACCGGTCGAGGAACTCGCCGGCGAAGTCCGCCCCCACCGCGTCATGGCGCAGGAAATGGCCGTCGGCGAAGGTCGACGGCTTGCCGATGTCATGGACCAGCGCCGCGAGCCGGACGACCGGGCGCCCCGCCGGCGCCGCGTCCACGGAGCGGAGGGTGTGGTCCCAGAGGTCCTCGCCCTCGATCTTGTTCTGCGGGATCCCGCGCTGGGCCGCCAGCGCCTCGTCGATCCCAGCCAGCAGCCCGGTATCCGCGAGCAGCCGCAGCCCGATCGACGGCCGTCTCGGCGGCCAGCAGCTTGTCGAGCTCGGTCGCGATCCGCTCGCCCGACAGGTGCCGGACCAGCTCGGCCTTGGCCTGGATGCCGGCCAGCGTCGCGGCCTCGACATCGAACCCGAGGGTCGCCGCCAGCCGCACGGTCCGGACCATCCGGAGGGCGTCCTCCTCGAACCGCTGCCGCGCGTCGCCGACGGCGCGCAGGACGTGCGCCCGGGTGTCGGTCGCGCCGTCGTACGGGTCCACGAGCCCGGGCGCATCGGCGGCACTCGCCACCGCGCCCCACGCCATCGCGTTGCAGGTCAGGTCGCGGCGGGCGAGGTCCACCTCGATGGTGTCGCCGAACTCGACCCGATGCGGCCGCCGGAAGTCGGCGTAGTCATGGTCGGAGCGGAACGTCGTGATCTCGTAGAGGTCGCCGCCCTGCCGGATCGCCACGGTCCCGAACCGGTTCTCATACACGGACCCCGGCACCAGCTCAAGGACGCGCTCGGGCAGGGCGTCGGAGGCGAGGTCCCAGTCTTCGGCCGGCCGCCCGAGGACCGCGTCGCGCAGCGATCCACCCACGACGTAGGCGGCATGGCCGCCGGCCCAGAGGGTCGCGAGCAGCCCGTGGACGTCGGGCGGGATCGCCGTCCGCAGGGTCGCCGCGAGGTCCGCCCCGTGGTCGGCCGCGATCAGTTCCGTCCCAGGAACAGGTACGTCCGCCACGCCTCGTTGTTCTCGTCCGCGAGGTAGGGCGTGAACAGCGAGTAGATGTCGCTGCGCGGCTCGAACGGCGGGCGGCTCAGGTGCAGCCGCGCCTCCTCGAGCAGCTTGCCGCCCTTGCGGTGGTTGCACGTCTTGCAGGCCGTGACGAGGTTCTCCCACGTGTGCCCGCCGCCGCGATGGCGCGGGACGATGTGGTCGAGGGTCATGTCGTGGCCCTGCTTGCCGCAGTACTGGCACGTGTGCCGGTCGCGCGCGAAGATCTCGCGCCGGGACAGCTTCACCCGCGGCCGGGGCCGTCGGATCAGGTGCTGCAGCCGGATCACGGAGGGCGCGCGGTATTCGGTCCGCGGCGTCCGGATCACCTGGTGGTCGAATTCGATCACTTCGGCCTTCTCCCCGAAGACGAGGCGGAAGGCGCGAGGCAGGTTGCAGACGTTGAGCGGTTCGTAGTTCTGGTTCAGAACAAGCACGACACCGTCCATCGCCGCGGACGATAGCAGAGACACCGGTTCGTGCTTGCCGTCCGTGGCCGCGACCCGTCGCGCGCTACGCTGCGGCCATGGTCCATGGCATCGATCACCTGGTCATCGCCGTCGCAGACCCCGACGCCGCCGCGGTCGAGATCGCGGGCGCCCTCGGACTGGAACCGGGCGGTGGCGGCCAGCACGAGGGGCTCGGGAACGTTCAACCGGCTGATCTGGCTCGGCGACTCGTACGTCGAGCTGATCGGCGTCTTCGACCCGGTGCTGGCCGCGGCGTCGTGGCTCGGGGCACCCATCGTCCGCGCCCTCGAGACCGGCGGCGGGCTGGCGACCTGGGCGATCGCCACCGACGACATCGACGGCGACCTCGCGCGGCTCCGCTCCACCGCGACCGACCTGACCGCGCCGATCGATGGCGAGCGCCGCCGTCCCGATGGCGAGGTGGTCCGATGGCGACTCGCCGCGGCGCGAGATCGCTCGGCCCCACCCGTCCGCCGTTCCTGATCGAGCATGTCGCCGAGACCGCGGAGTGGACCGCCGCCGACCGGGCGACGCGTGCCGCCGGGCCGGCGCGGCTGACGATGCTCGAGCTCGCGGTGGACGACGTGGCGGCGACGATCGGCGCGATGCTGCGCACCGTCGGGCTCCGCTTCCGGCCATCGCTCGCGGGCGGTGGCGCACGGGACGCGGACATCGGGCCGCAGCGTCTCCGACTCCGACCGCGCGGCGACCCGGCGAGTCCCGGTCGCGACGATCCATCTCGCGGTCGATGGTGGCCGCCCCGCGGACCTCGTCCTCCTCGGGTGCCGCTGGATCGTGCGTCCGTCCTGACGCGCCGGCCTCGGCCTACGCTCGCGCGGTCGAGGCTCCCGTGGCCGGATCCCAGCCGCCCGCCTGCCCGACTTTGGTCGCCAGCGGCTTGCCGAGGGCGTCCGCGATGAACCGCGCGGCGACGAGGACGCCTTCGAGCGAGACCCCCGACGCATAGCCCGACGCGTCCAGCAGGTAGACGAGGTCCTCCGTGGCGAGATTGCCGGCCGCTCCCGGCGCGTATGGGCAGCCGCCGGTCCCGCCCGCGGCGGAATCGAAGCAGCGGACGCCGGCATCGAGACCGGCCGCGACGTTGGCGAGCGCCGTGCCGCGCGTGTCGTGGAAGTGGAACGCGATGCGCTCCAGCGGGATCCCGGCCGCCACGGCCAGCCCGGTCAGCGCCGAGACCTGGCTCGGCACGCCCACCCCGATCGTGTCGCCGAAGCAGACCTCGTCGATGCCGAGGTCGAGGAGCCGCAGCGCCACCTTGACCGCGGTCGCGGGATGGACGCGGCCGGTGTACGGGCAGCCGAAGGCGGTCGACACGTAGCCGCGCCGCCACCAGCCGAGGTCGCCGGCCCGGGCCAGGACCGGCGCGAAGGCAGCCAACGACGCGTCGACCGTCATCCCGATGTTGGCCTGCGTGAAGGCATCGGTCGTGGCGGTGAAGACCGCGAGGGCGTCGGCGCCGGCCGCCTCAGCCCGGGCCATGCCGCGCTCGTTGGGGACGAGGACCGGATAGCGGACGCCCGACCGTCGTCGGAGCCCGCCGATCACCTCGTCGGCGTCGGCCAGCTGCGGGATCGCGCTCGGTGACACGAAGGAGGTCGCCTCGATCTCGCGCAGGCCGGCGTCGGCGAGGAGCTCGATGAACCGGGCCTTGGTGGCGGTCGGGACGATCGCGGACTCGTTCTGGAGCCCATCGCGCGGTCCGACCTCGTAGATCCGGACGGTCTCGGGCATCAGATGGACAGCGGCGGTCAGGCGGGCCGCGTCAGACGAGCGGCGGGTCCATCGCCCGCTCGATGCGGGCGACCTCGACTTCGATCCGACTGATCAGGTCGATCGCCTCCTTGTGCTCCTCGCTGCCCCACGGCGCGGCGTTCCGGCGCTTGCGGGTCTCGGCGTGGAGGGCGAGCAGCTCGGCCCGCGTCTGGGGGAGGGCCGTGTCGTGATGTGCCATCGCCGAAAGTCTACGGCGCCGGTCCGATGACGGCGAGCCGCTGGCCGCGGGTCACCTGGTCGGCCGGGGCGACGAGCAGCTCCGCGACCAGTCCGGGCTGTGTGGCCACGACCGCGTGCTCCATCTTCATCGCCTCGAGCGTGACGATGGGATCGCCGGCCTCGACATCCGCGCCGACCTCGACGTGGACGGCGAGCACCGAGCCGGGCATCGGGGCGAGGAGCTCGACCATGCCAGTGCCGGTCGCGCCCGGCCCGCGGCCCGTCCGCTCGAGCGACGGCGGTGGCGCGACCCCGATGGCGATGCTCCGCCCGGCGATGTCGACATGGACGAGGTCACCGACGCGGACGACGTCGAAGCCGCGCGCGATGGCCGAGTCCGTCCCGTCGAGCGCCACCGATCGCTCCATCCCCTCGGCGGTCAGCCGGATCGAGCCCGGGCCGTTGAGTCGCCACGAGCCGCTCCACGTGTCGGCGCCGGCATCCGCCCCGGTCAGGACGGCGGCCGCCGCGGTCCATGCGTCGTCCGGGATCACCGCGCGCTCGGCCCAGTCGTCCGGCGGCCAGATGCGGTCGAGCGTGTCGGTTCGCGCGGCCCCGTCACGGACGACCGGCTGGCGGACCAGCCAGCGGAGGAACCGGAGGTTCGTGACCAGGCCCAGCACGACGGTCTCGTCGAGCGCGGCCGTCAGCCGGTCGAGTGCCTCGTCCCGTGTCCGGCCCCACGCGATGATCTTGGCGAGCATCGGGTCGAAGCGGCCGCCGACCTCGGTGCCGGCCTCGATCCCGGCGTCGATCCGCACCCCGTCGCCGGCCGGCCAGCGCAGTCGCTCGACCCGACCGGTCTGCGGCAGGAACCCCGCCTCGGCGTCCTCGGCGTAGAGGCGGACCTCGATCGCGTGGCCCGCGACGTGCACCTCGTGCTGCTCGAACCCGAGCGGCTCGCCCGCGGCGATCCGGAGCTGGTCGGCCACGAGGTCCCGGCCCGTCACGAGCTCCGTGACCGGATGCTCGACCTGGAGCCGGGTGTTCATCTCGAGGAAGGCGGGCACCCCGCGGTCGTCGACCAGGAACTCGCACGTGCCGGCGCCCACGTAGCCGACGGCGCGCGCCAGGGTCAGGGCCGCGTCGCCCAGCCGGGCGCGGAGCGCGTCGTCGATGCCGGGCGACGGCGCCTCCTCGAGCACCTTCTGGTGACGGCGCTGGATCGAGCAGTCGCGCTCGCCGAGATGGACGCCGTCCCCGTGCGCATCGAAGAGGACCTGGATCTCGATGTGGCGTCCGCCCTCGACCAGCCGCTCGAGGATCAACCGGTCGTCGCCGAACGCCGCCGTCGCCTCGCGCCGGGCGGACGCGAGCGCATCCGAGGAGCGCGCCCGGGTCGCGGACCGTCCGCATCCCCTTGCCGCCGCCGCCGGCGGACGGCTTGACCAGCAGCGGATAGCCGATCCGTGTTGCGGCGGCTGTCAGGGCGCCATCCGACTGGTCCGCGTCGTCGTAGCCGGGGAGCAGCGGGACCCCGAGCGATGCGGCGAGCCGGCGGGCGGCGGCCTTGTCGCCCATCGCCCGGATCGCGGCGGGTGGTGGCCCGACCCAGGTCAGCCCGACGTCGGCGACGGCCTCGGCAAAGTCGGCGTTCTCGGCCAGGAACCCGAACCCAGGGTGGACGGCATCCGCCCCGGCAGTGCGGGCGGCGGCGACGACCGCGGGGATGTCGAGCAGGTCGAGCGCGTCGGGGCCGTCTGTCGCCGGCACGATCGCGGCAACGCCGAGCCGGTCGCAGGTCCGCGCGATCCGTGCCGCGATCTCGCCGCGGTTCGCGATGAAGAGGCGCCGGATCGGCCGTTGCCGCTCGTCGGTCTCGGCTGGTCTGCGAACGCGTCAAACGCGCCATTCGCGACACGCCAGCGTCCGCCAACGCGCCGCGCCGGCAGTCTTCCCGCTCTCGATCCAACGCTGGACCGTCCGTGTGGACGTCCCAAGACGCCTTGCGACCTCGCTCGGACTCAGTTCCTCGGCCATCGTGTCGCGATCGTCGCATATCGCGCCCCGGATCGCGACCTCAGGCCAGCAATCGGGCCGTCAGCTCCCGGATCGCACCGTGATGGTCGGACCAGGCGCCGTAGGCCGCTTCGACCCAGGCGCGGACGACCGAGGCCACCTCGTCCGCTGGCGCCGACGCCACGTCGATCGCGCCGACGCCACCCATCGATACCGGTGGGGTCAGCCACGGCCAGCCGTCGTTGGCATCCGCGGCGGTCCGGCGGATCTCGATGAGGCGGTCGGGCGGCCATCCCCGTTCGAGCACGAGCTGCATCGCGGCGAGGTGGATCCACACCGACGGCGTCGACGACGGGCCGGGCCGGCCGGGATGCTGCACCGCGTAGGCGTCCACCGTCATCGCCGAATGCGGCAGCTCGGCGGGACCCGCCATGCCGCCGAACGGCAGCGTCGTGTAGGCCGCCCAGCACCCGGGCGAGCTCTCGAGATAGCGGTGCGTCGGGCCGTCGATGTCCGGGACGAGGCGCCGACAGCCGATGCAGGCGACGACCGGTCCGCTCGGGATCACTTCGATTCGTCGGGGACCCAGGCAGGCGGCCGATGCTCGTCGAAGGCGGCGAAGCCCTCGCGCGCCTCCTCGCTGACGCGCTGGCGGGCGATGACCCGCGCCGTGTGCCACTTCGACGATCCGTGGCCCAGGCCCCGCACCTCGCGGACGATCGCCTTCGCGGCACGTGCGGCCGTCGGGCCGGCCAGCAGCAGGTCGGCGACGGCCGCGTCCACCGCTGCGTCGAGCGCCTCTTCCCCCTCGACGATCTCGTGGACCAGCCCGATCCGCTGGGCGCGGACCGCATCGATCCGGCGGCCGCCCGGGAACAGCGCCCGCGCGTGGCTCTCGCCGATCTTCGCGATGACGAACGGCGAGATCACCGCCGGCAGGATCCCGAGACGCGTCTCGGTGAACCCGAACCGGGTCCCGCTCTCGGCGATCACCAGGTCGGCGACGGCGCAGAGCCCCATCCCGCCACCGAGGGCGGCGCCGTGGACCCGGGCGACGACCGGCACGGGGCAGGTGTCCACGGTCTCGAGCATGTCGGCCATCGCCATCGCGTCCTGCTCGTTGCCCTCGACGTCGAGCGACATCGCCGCGCGCATCCAGTTGATGTCGGCGCCGGCGCTGAACGACGGCCCGTCGCCGGTCAGGACGACGGCCCGCATGGTGTCCGGGCCTTCGCGCGCGAGGATCGCGAACGCGGTCCGCAGCTCGGCGATCGAGCGTCGCGTCGAAGGCGTTGTGGACCTCCGGTCGCGACAGGGTCACGCGGGCGACGACGCCCCCCGGGCCGGTGCGTTCGAGACGGACGGTGTGCGGCACGACGTCATCCTAACGACCCATCCGCCCCCTCCGAACGTCACGGGGCCGCGCGTCCGATCCGCTGCTAGGCTCGAAGAGCGTGACCCTGGACGCGAACGACCCGCTCGCCGAGCCGCCGATGACCGCCCCGACCGATCCGAACTGGCGGCCGGACCCGACCGGTCGTCGGCTGGCGATGATCCGGGCAGTCCGTCGTGGCTCGCTGCTCGCCGGTCTGCTGTTCGGCATCGTGGTCGGGATCGCCGTCGTCGATCGCGCCGCCGGAGGGCCTTGGCGCCCCGGGCGGGGCCGGCGTCTGGGTCGTGGTGATGGCGCTCCCCGGACTGGCGCTCCTCGGCGCTGCGCTGACGCCCGCGGCGCTCGGCTCGCGCGGTTCGGCGGCGAGCGCCGGGCTCGCGCTCGGGATCGGGGCCCCGTTCTTCGCGGTCGTCTCGGCGATGCTCGGGACGTTCATCGCGACCAGCCTCGTCGTCGCGATCTACGGCGACGCCGGCACGGACCCGCTCGGCAACGGCGCCGACATGGCCGGCGCGGTCCTGCGGGACGGGGTCATCGCGGCGGTCCGGGTGTCGCCGCTCATCGTGGCGGCCTCGGTCGCCTGGGTGGCCCTCGTGCGCCGCGGCGGTCGGCCCGCGACCTCGACGGAACGCGCCGATCAGCGGGGCGAGGGGACCAGGTAGGTCGCTCCGGTCAGTCGATCAGCACGTGGACGCGTCGCCGAGGCGGATCGTCCCGGGCTGCTCGACCTCGCCCCACACGCCGAACATCAGGTCGTGGCCGTCGACGAGGCCGCGGTAGTCCTTGATCGCGCGGAGCGTGTCGTGGTCGCGCTGGCCGGTCTCGGGGTCGTGGGTCGTCATCGCGCAGCGCGGCACCGGCGCGCTGATGCGCAGGATCGCGTCGCCCAGCCCGACCCGGCAGCCGACCCAGGTGTCCTCCTCGTGGGCGCGACCGCCTTCGAGCTCGATGAGCATCCGGAAGCGGCGCGAGTCGATGGCGCCGGCTCCGAGGACGCCGGCGAGCGTCTCGATCGAGCCGTCGGTGACGAGCGTGGCCGGGTGCGCGCGGCGCGTCCCGCCCGGCTGGTCGCAGCGGACGATGCGGACGTCGCGTTCGAGGAACTCGGAGAGTGCGGCGCCCCACGGCCCGACGACGACGTGCCCGACGCCGGTCCGGCTGTGGATCGGCGTCTCGATGGCCTCGCCCAGCTGGACCGTCGTCCTCGACGACCGTGCCGTCGGGGAACGTGAGCCGCAGGACCGTGGCGTCCGGATCGGTCCACGCCGTGACCTGGACCATCGTGCCGGCGATCAGCTGGTCGATCAGGCGGTTCGTCTCGTCGATCACGAAGAACCGCCGGTCCTCGAGGACGCCCTTCTCCTCGAGGCGGATCTCGTCGCGGTGCTCCAGCCCGAGGCTGCGCACGGGCGCGATGCTGAGACGGCTGACGGTCGGCATGGTCAGGTGATGCTAGCCGGACCCCGACGCTGGTGCCGCCGAGTCACATCCGGAAGACCCCGAAGCGGGTCTCGGGGATCGGCGCGTGGAGCGCCGCCTCGATGCCCATCGTCAGGATGCGCCGCGTGTCGAGCGGGTCGATGACCCCGTCGTCCCAGAGACGGGCCGTCGCGAAGTACGGCGAGCCTTCGCGCTCGTACGTCTCGAGGATCGGCGCCTCGAAGGCGTCGCGCTCGGCGTCGTCGGCGAAGCCGCCGCGGACCGTCGAGAGGACGCGGGCCGCCTGCTGACCGCCCATCACGGAGATGCGGCTGTTCGGCCAGGACCACAGGAAGCGCGGCTGGTACGCGCGCCCCGCCATCGCGTAGTTGCCGGCCCCGAAGCTGCCGCCGATGAGCACCGTGAACTTCGGGACCTCGGCGGAAGCGACCGCGGTCACCAGCTTGGCGCCGTCCTTGGCGATGCCCGCCTCCTCGTACTCGCGGCCCACCATGAACCCCGTGATGTTCTGCAGGAAGACCAGCGGGATGCGGCGCTGGCACGCCAGCTCGATGAAATGGGCACCCTTCAGCGATGACTGGCTGAAGAGGATCCCGTCGTTGGCGATGATCCCGACCGGGTAGCCCGCGACGTGGGCGAAGCCGGTGACAAGGGTCTCGCCGTAGAGCGGTTTGAACTCGTGGAAGCGCGACCCGTCGACGAGCCGGGCGATGACCTCGCGGACCGGGACTGGCCGGCGCGGGTCGAGCGACACCGAGCCGTAGAGTCCGGCCGGATCGGTCGCCGGGGCCTCGACTTCGCGGCGGTCCCACGGCGCGGCCGGCGGCGTGCGGTTGAGGTTCGAGACGATCGAGCGCCCGAGTGCAAGCGCATGGTCGTCGTCGAGCGCCTCGTGATCCGCGACGCCGGACAACCGCGTGTGGACGGCGGACCCGCCGAGCTCCTCGGGCGTCACGTCCTCGCCGGTGGCGGCCTTCACCAGCGGCGGGCCGCCGAGGAAGATCGTGCCGGTGCCCTTGACGATGACGGTCTCGTCGCTCATCGCCGGGACATACGCGCCACCGGCCGTGCAACTGCCCATGACCAGCGCGACCTGCGGGATGCCGGCGGCTGACATCCGGGCCTGGTTGTAGAAGATGCGCCCGAAGTGGTCGCGGTCCGGGAAGACCTCGGCCTGGAGCGGCAGGAACGCGCCGCCGCTGTCGACGAGGTAGAGGCACGGCAGCCGGTTCTCGAGCGCGATCTCCTGGGCTCGCAGGTGCTTCTTGACGGTCATCGGGTAGTAGGTGCCGCCCTTGACCGTGGCGTCGTTGGCGACGACGACGCAGGTCGTGCCCTCGATCCGGCCGATGCCGGTGACGATCCCGGCGCCGGGGGCGTCGTCGTCGTACAGGCCGGACGCGGCCAGCGGGCTCAGCTCGAGGAAGGCGGAGCCGGGGTCGATGAGGCGGTCGATGCGCTCGCGGACGGGGAGCTTGCCGCGCTCGCGATGGCGCTCGATCGAGCGGTCGTCGCCGCCCGCCCCACGACCCGCGACGGCGGCCTGGCGGGCGCGCAGGTCGTCGACGAGGGCTGCATCGCGCGTGGTTGGCGCGCGTCTCGTCGGAGTCAGGATCGATCCGCGTCTTGAGGACGGCCATCGCGGCCGATCATAGGCGGCGCGACGGACCACGCGGGAGCGGTTCGACGATCGGCGCTCCCTCACTCCCCCGGGTCCACCGGGTCGGGCACCTCGATGCCGTTCTCGGTGGTGGTCATCATGGTGTCCATCGTCAGTTGCCCTCGGGAGCCCGGCCACACCTGGAACTGCTGCTCCACGACGTCCTTCCCCCCGCGGGCGAACAGCCGCACCGTCACCCCGGAGTCCGCGGCCGGCCAATCCGGCCGCTCCTGTACGTCGACGATCTCGAACCGCTCGTATGGATCGTCCTTGCTCGTGGCGTACAGGAGCGGGACCGTCGGGTGGCTCGCGGAGTTTCCGTACGCCTCGGTCAGGTAGGCGTCGGCACCCTTGCCCGCCACCCTGGCGGAGAGGAACGCCTCGAGGGCTCCCATCAGCTCGGCCTTGGTGGGTGGCACGGCTTGCTGGAACTGCCGACCCACCAGTTCGGCGTACTGAGGTCCAGGCCGGCTTATCGGAGGGGGCGAGCTCCGTCCAGCCACTGACCACCCAGATCCCTGCCGGGCCACTCCCGAACGGCTGCATGAGATGCAGCTCGACCGTCTCATACTTGGTGTCGCCGATCGTCGGCGGGCAGTCCCCGCCGCGCGCGTCCTTCGGGTACATGGCGTTCGTTCCTTGGCCGCACCGGATCCACACGAACGTCCATCCGGGACGGGAGTACCCCTGCGTCTGATCGAGCCTGGAGACCGTCATGTACCTGTCCCAGCCGGAGGACGTCCCGGCGGAACCGGGTCAGGATCTCCGCACCGTCCACAGGGTCCTGGACCGGGACCGGGACTATCACGCTCTGCATCGGGGTCGCCAGCTCCGGGGAGAGCTGCCACGTGGAGGCGGGATCGCCCGCGTCGGCCCGTTGCTGGGCCTGCCCGGCGTCCTGCAGGTTCGACTGCGGCCAGACACCCCAGAACGGGATCGCGAGCGGGTCGGTCCCGGGAGCCCGGCGGTGCCAGACCACGTTCGCGGGACCAGCAAGGGTGTCGGTCTCGGGGTCATGGACGAGCGGTGCGTAGCCGCCGCTGAGCTCGATGGAGCGGTCGCCGGTCACGAAGTGCGGCCCGGACTCGTCCGTGCAGATCCAGGTCTGGGAGCCGATGGCCAGCGCCGGTCCCTCGGCCCGCCCGGTCCCGGTCATCGTGATCGGGCCGGACGTGCCGGAGCCGGTGGCGCACAACGGGCCATTCCAGTCGGATTCGGGCCACCGACGACGACTGCCACCAGCGCGATCGTCGAGGAGCAGGACCTCGAACGTGTCGGAGGAGGCCTTCGCGGCCCGGACCCCGAGCACGAGGGAGCTGCCATCCACGTCGGTCGACTCCCAGGTCCCGATAAATCCGGTGTCGGCAGCCGCCGACGCCCAGGTGCCCTCGAAGCGGCTTGGTTCCCAGAGCTGATCGTCGCTGAGTCCCGTGAGCTGGTCGACCCCGACCGTCCCCGGCCGATGCCACACGCTCACGGAGCCGACGCCGACCGTGAGGATGTCGCTCTCGGGGTCGTGGACGTACGTCAGGTTGTGGAGCTGCTCGTCGAGCGGGGGATCGTCGCTCGGGACCGTCGGCGCACTCCCGTCGTCACAGGTGAAGACGGGCGCGGCGATGACGAGCTTCGTGGTGCCATCGATCCGCGCGGCACCGCGCATCGTGGAGGGGGTCTTCGAACACACCGTGGCGATGCTGTCCGTCACCACGATCTCGACGCCGCCACCGGCCGATGGGCTGACGGTCATGGTCTGCGTCCCGCCGTCCGCGTCGCTGGTGGAGATCCACGTCCCGAGGAAGGGACTTCTGGGATCGGCAGTCGGACCGGCAGTCGGTTGCGGTCCTACCGCGGCCCGATGATCGACGACCAGGTTGGCCGTCAAGACGACCGCGATCACGAGGACGGCTGCACCACCGAGTGCGGGGATGGAGCGCGGGATCCAGGTTCTCCACGGCATGGCGCGCCAGGCGATCTGCTGCCGGCTCTTGCGCGTCCGCTCGAAGGTGGCGTCCAGCACTCGCTGGGGGAGTCGCGGGTCCGCCGCGTCCTTGAGCCAACGGCCGATGAGTTCGTCGGACTGGTCGTATCGTTCCATCACGCTGTCCTGTTCTGGGCGACCACCGGGCGACGGGCGTCGGCGTCGAGCACCGCACGCATCGCCTCGGTCGCGTAATAGAGCCGTGACCTTGCGGTGCCCTCGGGGATGTCGAGGATCCCGGCGATCTCGGCCGCCGAGAACCCGTTGTAGAAGTGGAGGACGACCACCGCGCGCTGCTCGGGCGTCAGTCGATCGAATCCGCGCTCGAGCTGGTCACGATCGGCGACCGCACCGGTGTCATCGCTGATCGCGACGTCGAGCGCGAGGGGACGGACCTGCTGCGACCAGCGGCGCTGCTGGCGGCCCTGGTCCGCGCAGGCGTTGACCACGAGGCGATAGAGCCAGGCGTCGAACTCGATCCGGGTCGCGCAGCGACGGCAGCTGCTGCCACGCGCGAACGAGCGCTTCCTGCACGGCGTCCTCGGCCAGATCCGGTCGCGCGAAGGATCAGGCGAGCGACGGCGTACAGGCGATCGCCGGCGGACGTCGCGAGGACTTCGAACGCCTCGTGATCGCCGCGACTGTGCAGCCTCGACGAGATCGCGCCGCATCGTCTCCTCCGACCGAAACGAGCCGTCGTGGCCCGTGTTGTCCGTTATGACGGGTGGTGGTCGCCCGGATACTCAAAAAGTACGGACGGCGATCGCCGCGGATACTCGAACTGGCCGGATGCGCGGCGCGGACGGGCATGGCGACGGGGAGCGTCGCGGAACCCATCGGCGTCCCGTATCGTCGGGCGGCCATGCAGACCCGTCGTCGCCGTTCGTCTCGGTCTTCGCCGCCGTCGCGCTCGTGCTCGTCGCCATCGTCGCGTGGCGGCCTGCGGCGGCGAGGCGGTCATCCCGACCGCCGCCGGCCCGCTCGTGACCGTCGAGCTGCGCGGCGGCGAATGCTTCGCGGCCCCGTGCGGCATGACGGTCTACCTCGAGCGGGACGGGCGCGTGCACCAGGCGGCCAAGCCACCGAACGATCTCGGCGTCGTGCCCGCCGCGCAGGTCGCGGCCATCGACACCGCGATCAAGGCCACGGACTTCGCAGCTCTGCGCGGCCATCCGTTCACCGGCCAGTGCCCGACCGCCTTCGATGGCCAGGAGATCGTCTACACGTTCGCCACGCCGTCCGGCACCGAGCGCATCGCATCGTGCGAGGTCGAGATCGACGAGGCGTCGCCGCTTTACGTCGCGGTCGCGACAGCCCTCGGCGAGTGGGTGCCGCTGCCCGTCACGTAGCGGTCGCCAGGCCCTCCATTTCGGCCTCCGCCTTCAGCGCGGCGTTGCGGGTCTCGAGCAGACGGCGCATGTGGCGTCCGAGGATGAGGCGGTCGGCCAGCCAGCCGAGCGGCCCGAACGGCGCCGTGTGATCCCAGTCGTCGACCATGAGCGTGCCCGCCGGCGTTGGGCTGAACGTGTGGACGTGTTCGAACCGAGCGAACGGGCCGGCGACCTGCTCGTCCGCGAACCGGGTGGGCGGCTCGACCACGGTGATCCGGCTCGTCAGCGTCCACCAGCGGCCGAAGTGGCGGGCGCGCCACGTGACGGTCTCGCCCAGCCCGATGGCGCCGGTGGTCCGACCGGCGATCGCCTCCTCGCCGGTCGCGGCCATCGACCGCGCGTGCAGGTCGATGTCGCGCGCGAGGTCGAAGACGCGCTCGATCGGCGCGTCGATCCGGGTTTCGAGGCGGAAGCGCGTCACGCCGTGCACCGGAGGTCGGCGCGACCGAACCCACCCGGCTCGGGCAGGCCGGCCCGGATCGCGTCGTCGGTGAATCGGGTCGTCGGCGCCAGGTCGGACGGTGGTGGCTCGGCGAATGGAGCGGCCACCACGACCCCTTCCTCGAGGATGTGGACCTGCGCGGTCGAGATCAGCGGGACGCGCATCAGCGCCTCGGCGACATGGGCGATGACGAGGTGCACGGCGATCGGCAGCCGGACGAAGAGCGGGCGACGGCCGGTCACACGCGCCACGCGTCGCACGGCCTCGCCGAGCGGCATCTGCTCCGGTCCGAGCACTTCGAGGGTGCGGTTCGCCAGCCGGGGATCGCCGAGGGCCGCGGCCTCGAGGATCCGGGCGACATCGTCGACGGCGACCGGCCGGACCGGACGGTCGTGCAGCCCGACGAGCCCGAAGACCGGGAACGTGTGGAAGGCGTGGCTCAGGTGGTCGAGCATGTGGTCGCCCCGTCCGTGGATGACGCCGGCCTTCAGGATCGTGTGCGTGATGCCGGAGGCGCGGACGATCTCCTCGGCGGCCCATTTCGAGCGGTGGTAGCTCGTCGGGACCGTCGGGCCGGGCGCGGAGGAAGCTGAGCATGACGATCCGCGGGACGCCGGCGGCGCGGGCGGCTTCGACCACGGCGGCCGTGCCGCGGACGTGGACCGCGTCGTAGGTCTGCTCGCCGATCTCGCGGTTGATCCCCGCGCAATGGACGACGGCGTCGCAGCCCTGGAGCGCGTCGATGAGCGCGGCAGGGTCACCAGTGAGCGACGCGCCGGTCCGGCGCGAGAGGACGACGGGCTCGTGGCCGCTCGCGCGGAGCCGCTCGGCCAGCCGTCCGCCGACGAACCCGGTCCCGCCCGTGATCGCGATCCTCATGCCGGCCCCACGATCGAGGCCGTGGCGCTCCGCTGCCGCGCGGCGCGCCACGTGAAGACGAGCCCGATGCCGACCATCGCGAGGACGCGACGATCCATGGCGTCAGGTCGGGGAAGACGCAGCCGTCGCCGCAACGCGCCGGGCGCGTGCCGAAGCAGCGCGAGCCAGCCGATCCCGCCGCCGACGAAGAGGCCGCCGACCGGCGCATCGCGCTCGGGCTCGATCGAGAGCAGGAGGATGGCCAGGATCCCGACGACCGCGCCGAGGAACCCGGTCACGAGGACACCGACGCCCGACGATGAAGCCCGTCATCGAGGCCGATCGACCAGCGACGGGATCTCGACAGGCGGCTCCGGGCTGGAACGTCGCCAGCGGGTGCCGTCGCGCGCCGGTCGAGCGTCCAGGCCACGATGACCGCCAGCGCGAAGCCGAACGCGTTCAGCGTCCCGTGGATCGCCGCCATCGTGCCGACGCTCAGCCAGGCCGACGCCGATCAGCGTCTGGGTGGCGTAGGCGATCGCGAGCGGCATCGACACGAGCAGGCTGGCACCGGCGAGGATCGCCAGGGCCGTCGGCCGGACGCGTCGCGAGCGACCGGGCGATCGCGATCGTCGCCAGCCCGATCCCGAGTCCGCCGATGGCCGTCAGGACTGCGCCGATCCAGTTCGCCGCGGCGAAGCCGAAGAAGCCCAGCGCCGTCGTCGGGATGCCGACGATGACCGCGCCGGTCGCGACCTCTAGCCAGCGCTGTGGCCGGCGGGTGAACGCCAGCGCACCGGCGAGCGGCAGCGCGAACCCGGCGAAGTGGAAGTGGACCATCGTGAGCGGTGATGACGTCGGCCGGGAACCCGAACGGCTGGACCCCGAGCCGGTCCGCGAAGGCGAAGGCGGCGCCCGTGGCGAGGAAGGCCAGCGCCGCGACGACCGCGTGGGCCGGCCCGGGTCGCAACAGCGTCGGGCGAGCGAAGGAGCCGGACGGCGGCGACGACCGCGGTCACGCCGGTCAGGACGAGCCACGGGATCGCGTACAGGGCGGCGAAGCCCGGTCGGGAACAGGAAGCTCAGGGCCAGCAGGGCACCGGCGAGGATCATCCCGAGCCGCGTGACCGCCGGCGGTGCGTACCCCGGCGCCGCCACCTCGAGCAGTCGATACCCGAGCGGCACGACGACGAGCGGCGCCACCAGGAAGATCGCGACGACTTCGTTCACTCGGTTCGCCTCGTGCTACTCTGATATAGCAAGTTATGGACGAGAAACCCGCTACTGTCAAGTCGCACGTTATCGACGGTGGTGCATCCGTGGACCACGAGACGAACGGCCACGCCCCCAGCGCCACCGCCGAGGCGATCCGGCGGGACCTGGCCGAGGCGTGGGGCGAGATGGGCGCGGCCTGGGGCGTGACGCCGGCGATCGCCCGGGTGCAGGCCTATCTCATGGCCCGTCAGGAGCCCCTCACCGAGCGCGAGGTGCGCGAGGCCCTCGGACTGAGCCACCGCGCCGCGAGCCTGGCCCTCGCCGAGGCCGAGTCCTGGGGCATCGTCGAACGCGTCCAGGAGCCACGCCGGGTCGGCCGCCGCGGGCCGGCCGGCACCGCCTATCTCGCGGTCGGCGACCACTGGCAGTGGTTCGGCCGGGTCATCGCCGAGCGCAAGGTCCGCGAGGGCGATCCGATCATCGCCGTGCTCGAGGCGAAGGAGGTCGAAGCGGCCGAGGCCGCGAAGGCGGACCCCGCCGACACCGAGCTCGCCTCCCTGCGCGACTGGCTCGCGGCCTTCCTCGTGTTCGTCCGCCTCTTCGACCGCGCCGTCGGTCTGGTGCCGCAGCTCGAGCCGCGCGAGCTCGAACGCTCGCTGGGCCTGCTCGGCCGCATCCCGGACGCGACGATCCTCCGGCTCTTCGACCTGCTTGGCGGACTGCCCGACGACGACGTGATCGGCCTGGTCGAGGCGCTGTCACGCCTCTCGCCGGCCAACGCGCGCCGTGCCACCAAGCTGATGTCGGGGGTCGTCCGCACCGTCGGTCGCTAGACGACTCGCCGGTTTCGTGGTGCCTGGATGGACCACCGGGCTGGACCAAGGGGTGGGACGTTGCGAGGTCTCGTGCCATAATCGGGACGCGCGCGGGAGACCGGCCGACTCGAACGGGCGAGGACCCCGGGGCCAGACCCGGCCGGCACGACCGAGCGCGAACATCGAAGGACCCAGCCCACATGACCGTCGAGACTTCCACCTGGGCCACCAAGAAGGGCCTCGCCCAGATGCTCAAGGGCGGCGTCATCATGGATGTCGTCACGCCCGATCAAGCCAAGGTCGCCGAGGATGCCGGCGCGGTCGCCGTCATGGCGCTCGAGCGCGTCCCGGCTGACATCCGCAAGGCCGGCGGCGTCGCCCGCATGTCCGACCCCTCGATGATCGAGGGGATCATGGACGCCGTGACCATCCCGGTCATGGCCAAGGCGCGCATCGGCCATTTCGTCGAGGCGCAGGTGCTCGAGGCGCTCGGCGTCGACTACATCGACGAGTCCGAGGTGCTCACGCCCGCCGACGAGCACAACCACATCGACAAGCACGCCTTCAAGATCCCGTTCGTGTGCGGTTGCCGGAACCTCGGCGAGGCCCTGCGGCGCATCAACGAGGGTTCCGCGATGATGCGGACCAAGGGCGAGGCCGGGACCGGCAACATCGTCGAGGCCGTCCGCCAGCTGCGCGACGTGCTCGCCGAGATCCGCCGTCTCCAGGGCATGCGCGAGGACGAGCTCTTCGTCGCGGCCAAGGACCTCGGCGCGCCGTACGAGCTGGTCAAGGACGTCGCCGCGAACGGCAGGCTGCCGGTCGTCAACTTCGTCGCCGGCGGCATCAGCACCCCGTCCGACGCGGCGCTCGTGATGCAGCTCGGCGCCGAGGGCGTCTTCGTCGGCTCGGGCATCTTCAAGAGCGAGGACCCGGCCCGGATGGCGAACGCGATCGTCCAGGCCACCACCTTCTTCGACGACCCGAAGAAGATCGCCGAGGTCTCGAAGGGCCTGGGAGCCCCGATGCGGGGGATCGCCCTCGAGGAGATCCCCGACCAGGAGCGACTCGCCGTCCGCGGCTGGTAACGACCACGACCACGCGAATCCTCCCGCCGATGGCTCGCAGGGGCGTCGCCTCGGCGTTCGGAGGGGCCTGAGTGAGGATCGGGGTCCTCGCCTTGCAAGGGGCATTTCGCGAGCACCTCGACACGCTGCGCGCCATCGGCGTGGAGGGCGTGCGCGTCCGCGAGGCCGCCGACCTCGACGGCGTCAGCGGTCTGATCCTGCCCGGCGGCGAGAGCACGACCATGCGCCACCTGATCGAACGCTGGGGGCTGCGCGGGCCGATCATGGAGCTCGCCGAGGCCGGCTCGCCGATCTTCGGGACCTGTGCCGGGATGATCGTCCTCGCCGACCAGATCGTCGGCGGCGAGCCGCCGATCCTGCCGCTGCTCGACGTCTCGGTGGAGCGCAACGCCTTCGGGCGCCAGCTCGACTCGTTCGAGGCCGAGCTGCCCGTCCCGATCCTCGGCGACACGCCGGTCCACGCGGTGTTCATCCGCGCTCCGGTCATCGAGCGAGTCGGACCGGGTGTCGACATCCTCGCCCGGCTCGACGACGGCCGCGTGGTGGCCGTTCGCCAGGGCAACGTGATCGCCACGGCCTTCCACCCCGAGCTCGCCGGCGAGACCCGCTTCCACCGCCTGGTCGCCACCATGGCCAACGAGCACGACGACCCGGGCGAGGGCTCCGGCCGCCGCCCGCATCCGACACGTCGGGCCCGGCAGCCACGGTGACGGAGCCGCGCGCCGCGCGCAGCAGCGGCAAGGTCCGGGCCGCGCGCCTGACGGACCTCGCGGCCCTCGGGGAGCTGTCGCGGCTGTGCCAGTCCGACGGCGTCGACACGCGCTCGCTGGGCCTGCCGCTGTCGGGACCGCCGATCGGGGTCTTCAGCCTGTTCCGTCTCCCGCTGGGCGCGTTCCGCCCGAACGACCTCATGTACGTCTACGAGCAGGATGGCCGCATCGCCGGGCCTCGTCCGCGTGGAGCGCGAGTCGGTCCGCGACGAGTGGACGATCGTGGAGCTCGACGCGGTCGGGATGGCCGATGCCGGCGACATCCGCTACCGGCTCGTCCAGCAGCTCCTGCGCGAAGGCGCCAAGCGCGGCGCGGCGCGGTTCCACGTCGCATGCGCCGACATGGACGGCAACGTGGAGCTCCTGATGCAGGCCGGGTTCATGCGCTACGGCGAGGAGCGGATCCTCGCCCGGCCGGGCGCCCGGACCCTGCCCGCCCCGTGGTCCGACAAGCGCGCAGCCCAGGCGGGGATCCGGCCGGCGACCGGCGTCGACGCGCTGGCGATGTCGCGCCTGTACGCGGTCGCGACCCCGGCCCCGGTCGCCCGGCTCGAGGCCATCCGCCTCGTCGACTGGGAGCGCCAGGGCGGCCATTGGCGCGTGCCGCGATCCAGCCTCGCGCCGATCCTGCGCTTCGCCGATGTCGAGGCGTTCGTCCAGGCGATGCCCGATGGCGGCCGGGACGGGACGGAGCTCGCCGGCCTGGTCCAGGTGGGCGTCGCGAAGGAGGACCAGCCGCACTACCTCAAGGTCGTGGCGAGGCCGGACGCCGACGCGTCCGCGCTCGTCGGATTCGGGCTGGGCGTCATCGCCCAGCGCACCACCAAGGGCGCCGAACGGCGCTCGGAACACGGGATCATCGCGCCCGTGCGAACCTACGAGTCACCGATCGACCGGCGCCTGGAGGATGCCGGGTTCGATTCGATCGCCAGCGTGACGCTGCTCATGAAGGAAACCCTTGTCCGTGTCGCCGAACCGGCCCTCGTGCCGGCCGGCGTCCGATAGCGGAGGTCAGCGTGGCATCCCCGGACCGCCAGCTCGAGACCGTCGACGACCTCGATGTCCTCCTCGCGGCCTTGCCGCCGGAGATCGTCGACGCGGTGAACGCGCTGCCCGACCGGACCGCCCTCATCGAGGTCGTCCTCGACCTGGGCCGCCGGCCCGAGGGCCGGTTCCCCGATTCCGAGGTGACGCTGCTCCAGCGCGAGATCACGGACGCCGACATCGCGTTCGTGGTGGACCACATCGGGACGTTCGGCGACGACAACCGCGCGGGGATCGAGCGCACCCTCCACCGCATCAGCGCGATCCGCAACCGCAGCGGCAAGGTCGTCGGGCTGACCTGCCGGATCGGGCGCGCGGTCTTCGGGACCATCGAGATCATCAACGACTTCGTGGAGACCGGGAAGTCGATCCTGATCATGGGCCGGCCGGGCATCGGCAAGACCACGATGCTGCGCGAGGCCGCGCGCGTCCTCGCCGACGACATGGGCAAGCGGGTCGTGGTGGTCGACACCAGCAACGAGATCGCCGGCGACGGCGACATCCCGCACCCGGCCATCGGCAAGGCCCGCCGGATGCAGGTCCGCACGCCCTCGCTGCAGCACGAGGTGATGATCGAGGCGGTCGAGAACCACATGCCCCAGGTCATCGTCATCGACGAGATCGGGACGGAGCTCGAGGCGGTCGCCGCGCGGACCATCGCCGAGCGCGGCGTCCAGCTGATCGGCACCGCGCACGGCAACAACCTCGACAACCTGATGCTCAACCCGACGCTGTCCGACCTGATCGGCGGCATCCAGAGCGTCACCCTCGGCGACGAGGAGGCGCGCCGACGGCGCACGCAGAAGAGCGTCCTCGAGCGCAAGGCCCCGCCGACCTTCGACGTCATCGTCGAGATCCAGGACCGCGAGCGGGTCGTGGTCCACGCCGACGTCGCGGACACCGTCGACGCGATGCTGCGCGGCGACCCGGTCGCCCCGGAGCTCCGCTGGCGCGACGAGGAGGGCGTCCATCGGTCGCAGGGACGGCCGCGGCCATCGCCGCGCGAGCAGCTCGGCGCGGAGCGGTTCGCCGGCCTCGTCGGCACGGGCTCGCCGTGGCGGATGGAGCCGGGCTGGCGCGGCGACGGCGCCGGTACCGGGCGGGCGGCTACCGCGAGGCGGAGCGCGGGACCGGGTCGCGGGCCGGGTATCGGCCGGGCGCCTCGGGTGGGTGGCGCCAGACCCGTGGCGGCTCCGGGCGCGAGCCTGCCTCGCGCGGTGGCATATCGGAGGGCGGCGTACCGGGCGCGATGCCCGGTGAGCGGTTCTCCGCCGGCTCGTCCGCCCTGCGCGGCGGCGCCGGCCCCGGCGGACGCGCCGTTCGTCGCCGGCGACATCGCGGATCGCGGACCGCTGGAGCGGGCCGGCACGCCGACCGCCGCCGAGAAGCGCGCCCGCGAGGCACGCGAGCTCGAGCGCCAGAAGGCGTGGCGCGACCAGGCGAGCCGGGCCCTCAACGCGCTCAAGGCCGAGGAGGGGACCGGTCCCGTCAATGCCGACGAGCTGGAGCACGACGAGCTCGACGACATGCCGCTCGGCATCGAGGAGGGTCCCGGCGGCGAGACACTGCTGGTCCACGGCGGCTCGCCGCTCCCGACGCTGCGCGTGCTTCCCCAGGGGATCAGCCGCAAGCGGCTCGAGCAGGCGGTCCGCGACCTGCAGCTCCCCGTGGTGATCGCCCGGGACGTCGACGAGGCCGACGTCGTCATGACGCTCAAGAACGAGTACAAGCAGAAGACCCCGATGCTCCGCGACGCGGAGGACCGGGCGATGCCGATCTACGTCCTCAAGAGCAACACGATGCAGCAGATGCAGGCGAGCCTGACCTCGATCTTCTCGCTCGAGATCGACCCGCGCGAGGCGGCCATGCGCGAGACCGAGGACGCCATCGAGGTCGTGCTGACCTCGTCGGAGGCCGTCGAGCTGGCGCCGCAGAACGCCTACATCCGCCGGCTCCAGCACCAGATGGCCGAGCGGGCGAACCTGGTGTCCCGCTCGCGCGGCCGCGAGCCGTATCGCCGGGTCCGGCTCTATCCGGACGCCGCCCGCAGCACCTGGCGGTGACCGAGGGGCTCTCCCTCGACTTCGTCGGCCACTCGTGCGTGGTCATCGACATCGATGGCGTCCGCATCGTCACGGACCCGGTGACCCGGGCGCGGGTCGGACCGCTCCAGCGCGTGGTCCCCGTCCCGGCGAAGGCGCGCCTGGCCGACGTGGACCTCGTGCTCATCTCGCACCTGCACTGGGACCACCTCGACCTGCCGTCGCTGAAGCGCATCGCGGCGGGAACGCCGATCCTCGTGCCGGCCGGGGCCGGGGACTGGCTGCGTCGGTCGGGGTTCCCATCGGCGCGCGACTTCGCCATCGGAGAGACGACGGAGATCGGCGGGATCCGCATCGACGGCGTGCCAGCCAACCATTCGGGGTTCCGGCCGCCGCGCGGTCCGACCGCACCGGCCATGGGCTTCGTCATCCAGGGCACGAGCTGCGTGTACTTCGCCGGCGACACGGACATGTTCGAGCAGATGTCGATGCTGCCCGGACCGCCGATCGACGTGGCCCTGATCCCGGTCTGGGGCTGGGGGCCGACGCTGGGGCGCGGGCGGCACCTGGATCCCGAGCGCGCGGCCGAGGCCCTGCGGCTGATCCGTCCGCGCGCGGCCGTACCGATCCATTGGGGCACGTACTGGCCGCACTCGACGAGCGGTTTCGTGTACCCGGAACGGCTGGTTGAGCCTCCGGCAGCCTTCGCCGAGTACGCTACCGAGCTGGCGCCAAACGTGCGCTGCCTGCTCACCGAGGTTGGCGAGATGGTCGATCTCCAGGGGGTCTGACGTGACCGATCCCGGCGCGGCCAAGCGGCCGATCGGGCTCCGCGAGGGGTTGCGCCGGTTCAGCACGGGGCTGATCGCCTACGGGACGATCGGCGTCGTCGTGGCGGTGATCGGGCTGCTGGCGTTCGTCTGGTCGCTGGGGCGGCTCAACGGTGCCGCCGACCAGATCGACGGCACGATCCGGGATCTCGCGACGACCGTCCACCGGACCGCCGACACGCTCACCGACGCGGCGCGACCGCCGATTCCGTCGGAGGCACGCTGGATTCGACGGCCGCGACCGTCTCGCAGGCGGCGACGACGGTCGCGGCGATGGGGCCGACGCCTCGATGCGCTCGAGGCGTCGTTCCGCGACTTCGGCATCCTCGGGCAGCACCCGCTCGCCCCGGCCGCCGACGTGGTGGCGACCCTCACGACGAACCTCGCCGGCCTCGACGAGCGGCTGCAAGCCGTCTCGGACAGCCTGACCGCCGACCACGACGCGCTGGCGGCGAACTCGGCGTCCCTGGCCGCGCTCGGCGACGTCGCTCGACGACCTCGCCGTCCGGCTCGAGAGCGGGAGCATCCAGTCGACCCTGTCGGACATCCGGGCCGTGCTGACCGTGGTGCTGCTGATGTTCGTGGTGTGGAGCGCGATCCCGGCGGTGGGCGCCCTGGCCATGGGCCTGTGGCTGCGGCGAGAGGTCCGGCGCGGCGGTGCGACGCCGGTGCCAGGCAGTCCGGCGCCGGTGGCGCCGGGGGGCCCTGGTCCGACGACACGCCGACGAAGGCGACACCACGCGGTTGAGTGCTTCCCGCACGCAGCGGCGGCCTCGTGGCTGCCGGCACGCCGCTCGACTCAGATATGCAAGGTTTCCACCGGGTCCGTCATCCCATCGACGTATGCCTATCGGATGCATATCCGTCGCTGCGGGTCGGTGGCGGCGGGCGACACGCGCCAGCCGTTATGCAGCCGACATGCATCGCAGATCGGCGGCGACCTCCGGCTGGAGATCGTGCATATCGTCGCGGCACACCGCTGCGGCGCGGGCCACGACCGGGGCTCGGTGGCCCGTGAGCCGGCGGCCGACCGGGCGGCGACGCCCTCAGGCCAGGTCGTGTCGCAGCGCGGACCGCGCGGCGTGGAACCCGCTCATCCCGTGGACGCCGCCGCCGGGCGGCGTCGAGGACGAGCACAGGTACAGCCCGGCGCCGAGGCGGTACGGATCGAGCGACGGCCACGGCCGGAACACCAGCTGGCGGATGTCCTGGAGGCCGCCGTTGATGTCGCCCCCGACGACGTTCGCGTCGTAGGCCTCCATCGCGGCCGGCGTCCGCGTCGCCCGGGCCAGGATCCGGTCGCGGAAGCCCGGCGCGAAGCGCTCGACCTGGGCCTCGATGCGCTCGGTCATGTCGACCGTCGACCCCGCAGGCACGTGGCAGTACGCCCACGCGACCGCCTTGCCGTCGGGTGCCCGACTCGGATCCCACGGCGCGTACTGCACGAACAGCACGTACGGCCGGTCGGGATGCCGGCCCGCCGCGACATCGGCCTCGGACGCGGCGACCTCCTCCATCGTCCCGCCGAGGTGGAGGGTCGCCGCGCGTCGTGATCCTTCCGCTGCCCACGGGACCGGCCCGTCGAGCGCCCAGTCCACCTTGAAGACCCCCGGCCCGTAGCGGAACCCGGCGGCCCGGCGCCGGACGCGCCCGGACAGCCGCTCCCCCGCGATCGCGACGACCTGCCGCGGCGTGACGTCCAGCAGCGTCGCCCGTGCGGCCGGCAGCTCGTCGAGCGACGCCACCCGCTGCCCGGTGACGATCTCGCCGCCGAGCGGCCGCAGCTCCGCGGCCATCGCGGTCGTGACGGCCGACGCCCCGCCGCGGACCATCGGCCAGCCCACCGCGTGCCCGTACGTCCCGAGCACCAGCCCGAACGAGGCACTCAACGGGCGATCGAGGCCGACCATCGAATGCGCCGCGACCCCGGCGAACAGCGCCCGCGCGGCCTCGCCGTCGAAGCGCGACCGAGCCAGCCCGACCGCGGAGCGCATCGCCGGCAGCCCGAACCGGGCGAGCAGCAGGGGATGCCGCGGGACGTGGACCACCGGCCCGCAGGAGCTCCGGGGCGAGGTCGTCGGCGGCCCGGACCAGCGGCCCGAAGAGCCGCCGCCACGCGCGACCGTCCTCGCCGAGCCCGGCCGCCGTGGCCGCCGGCGATCGCTCCAGCACGGCCACCCGCCCGCCGTCGAGCGGCTGCGCGAATGGCGCGTCCGGGTGGATGAACTCGACCCCGTGGCGCCGCGAGGTCGAGCGTGCGGAAGAACGGCGAGGCCAGCGCGAGCGGCAGGATCGTTGCGCAGACGTCGTGGCGGAACCCGGGGAGCGTCAGCTCCTCGGTCCGGGTCCCGCCGCCGATGGTGGCGGCCGCCTCGTAGACGCGGACCGAGCGCCCGGCCCGGGCCAGCGGTGATGGCCGCGGCGAGGCCGTTCGGCCCGACGCCGACGACGATCGCGTCGAGCGCCGGGCCGCTCATCCCGGAAGCATCGCGCCGCGATCGAACCAGATCCGCTCCCCGAGGAACCGCTCCGTCCCCGGGTCCCAGGGGAAGAAGATCAGGACCTCCAGGCTGACCGCGAGACCGGACGGCGGCGCGCCGGCCCACGGCCCCTGGTTGGTGCCGGTCAGCGTCGCGACCTCGAACACGCCCTGCGGCCCCACGACGATCTCGCTGAGCGCGAAGGCGTTGTCCGGGAACGCCGCGAAGAGCTCGGTGTAGAACGCGCGGGCGCCGTCGTGGCCCTCCCAGCGCTGGCCGGTGACGACGATCTCGTAGACGCAGTCGGGCGCGAGCGTGGCGATCAGCCCGTCGATGTCGCGGCGGTCCTCCGCGATGGAGTGGCGGACCCACAGCCGCTTGATGCGACGCAGCTCGGCCGGGTCGAACCCGCGGGCCAGCTGCGCCTGGATCGACGGCCGTCCGGTCATCGCGCGCCGGCGGCGATCCCCTCGACGCCCGACAGGACGCGGTCGACCTCGGCGGCGGTGTTGTAGTGGACGAGCCCGATCCGCAGCACGCCGCCGGTCTCGGCCTTGCCGAGCGCCTCGATCAGCCCGGTCGCGTAGAAGTCGCCGTCCCAGACGTAGACGCCCTGGCGGCCGAGGGTCGCCGCCGCCTCGTGCGGGTGGACGCCGTCGATGGAGACGGACACGGTCGGGACCCGCTCCGCGGCGAACCGGGCCGGATCCGTGATCCCGTGGATGGTCACGCCCGGGATGCGCTCGAGCCCCTCGATGAGCCTGGTGACGAGCGCACGCTCGTAGTCGGCGATCGCGACCATCGCGGCGACCAGCTCGCGACGCCGCTCGCTGGCCTCGCCGGCCCCCGGGGCGGCCGACACGTCGCCGTACGACCGGCCGACATCGCGCAGGTAGTCCGTCGCCGCGAGCGTCCCCGCGATCGATTCGAAGGACAGCGTCCCGGTCTCGAACCGGTCGACGGCCGGCCGAACCTTGAACGCGGGCAGGTCGTCGAGGACGTGGGCCTTGCCGTACAGCGCGCCCATGTGCGGCCCGAACCACTTGTAGACCGAGGTCACGAGGAAGTCCGTGTCGAGCGCGCGGACGTCGATCGGCCCGTGCGGCGCGTACGCGACCGCGTCGACATAGGTCAGCGCGCCGACCTCGTGCGCTCGCTCGATGATCGCCTTGACCGGGTTGACCGAGCCGACCGCGTTGCTGGCGTAGCCGATGGCGACCAGCCGCGTCCGCGGCCCGAGCTTCGACTCGAGGTCCTCGAGGTCGAGGGTCACGTCGTCCTGGCGGATGTCGACCTGGTGGACCGTGACGCCGCGGTCGGCGGCCATCGCCTTCCAGGTGGAGACGTTGGCCTCGTGGTCGAGGGTCGTGACGACGATCTCGTCGCGCGGGCCGAGCGTCGAGCCGATGCTCCGCCCGATCTGGAGCGTCAGCGTCGACATGTTCTGGCCGAACTTGATCTCGTCGGGCGAGCCCGCGCCGAGGAAGTCGGCGACCGCGGCGTGGGCCTCCTCGACCATCGCGTCGGACTCGGCGCTGGTCGCGAACGCGCCCTCGTGGTTCGCGTTCATCGTCGTGTAGTAGCCGACGACCGCGTCGATCACGCGCTGCGGGACCTGCGTGCCGCCGGGGCCGTCCAGGTAGGCGACGGGCCGGCCGTCCTGCTCGCGGGCGAGCGCGGGGAACTCGGCGCGAAGCGCGTCGACGTCGAATGCGGGCATCGGTCCTCCGGGCGCGCGACGATCGGTCTCGTCGGGCTCCGGAGCGTACCCCACCCGCTAGGCGCCCGGCAGCGGGGCCTCGACGGGCGTCTCGACGACGGGCACCGGCACGGTCGCGGCGGCCACGGCGCGGATCTCGGGTCGCGCGCCCGCGCCCGCCGCTCGATGCGCGCCATGATCAGGACGAGCAGGCTCGCGCCGACGACCACCATCACCGACGTGATCACGCTGATCGCGACCGACTGGTCGACGGCGCGGAGAAGGGCGTCGGCGGCCTCCTTGCGCGACTTGTCCGCGACGGCCACGGCGATATCGGCCCCGAGCGCGATGCTGATCCAGATGTTCGCGATGACCGAGACCAGCCAGCTGCCGACGAGGCCGAACCACGCGACCATGATCATGAAGAAGCCGCCGGCCTGCGGATCGAGCCGGTAGAGCGCGTCCTGGATGATGCCCGGGACCTTGATGAGGTTCCAGATCGGGATCAGCGTGTAGATGAACGCCTTGGTCGGCGTCGTGCCCGGGACGCCACCGCCGAGGGCGGGGATGTTCGAGATGACCCGGCTCAGCCACAGGGCGAAGGCGATGACCGCCCCGATCGACCAGCCCGAGATGCACCAGCTCCGGTCCGGCGAGCCGGTCGGAGCGGCGCAGGATCTCGGCGTCGTCGATGGTCGCGCCCGAGGCCGCCGCCCGGATGACCTGGCGGACGTAGTCGAGGTCGGACAGGCTCGCGAGGACGAGCAGCAGGCCGAGCGCGGCGACCGCGAGGATCAGGCCGGCGGCCATGATGAACAGGAAGCGGCCGCTGCGGTAGCGGACGTACATCCGCGTGGCGATCGCGGACTCGACGCGGACCTCCGCCATGTCGCCCGTCGCCAGCGATCTGCGGCGCCTTGCACTTGTAGCAGTTCGAGGAGCGCTGGCGGTTGATCGACGAGCACTGGGAGCAGACCCAGATGTCGTTCATGGTCTCCGTTCCTGTGCACGGGGCGTTCGAGACGGCCGCGAGCGTACCCGACGCGTTCCGCCCACGGGATCGAACGATAGTCCCACGCCGTCCGCGGTCGTCTCGACCCTGGTGCTCGGTTCGACCCTAGTGCTCGGTCGTCCCCGTGAACGTCCAGCCGTCGATGCGGACGGCCGGGACCACCACGCCGCCGAGGAACCCCTTGAGCGTCCGCCGTTCCGCGGAGACCGCGCTGATCCCCGCCAGCGCGTCCAGGTAGCTCTGCGTGTAGCGCAGGTTCCGGACCGGCGCGACGATCTTGCCGTCCTCGACGAGGAACGTCCCGTCGCGGGTCATGCCGGTCACGATCGCCAGCTTCGGGTGGACCGGGTTCGTGTAGTGGAAGCGGGTCACGAGCAGCCCGCGGTCCAGGCCCGCGATGAGCTCGTCGCGGGTCGCCGTGCCCGGCGGTCATGACCATGTTCAGCGGGAAGCGGGCCCCAGGTGTTCGGCGCCGGCAGCCCGTGGCCGGTCGAGTGCACGCCGTCGCGCGCCGCGGTCTGCGCGTCGTAGACGACCTGACGGCAGATCCCCGCATCGACCAGCGGGACGCGCTGCTTGGCGACGCCCTCGTAGTCGAACGACATCGGGAGCCCGGCCGGGTCGAAGCCGTCGTCGGTGATCGTCACGAGGTCGGATCCGATGCGCTTGCCCGGCTCGACGAAGCTGCGGTCCTCCTGGACGGCCTGCGCGCTGAACCCGAGGTAGCCGAGCATGTCGAGCAGGTCGACGACGGCGTACTCCTCGAGGACCACCGGGTAGTCGCCCGGCGTCGACGGCGACCGCGTTGGCGGTCGCGCGCGCCTTCTCCGCCGATTCGCGGCCGATCGCGGCCGCGTCGATGGTCGTGCTGTCCACCGCGGCCGACTCCGCGTAGCCGGTCCCGCCGTTCGGCCCCATCGACACGGTCAGGAGCTGGCGAGACGGTCCGCGTCCCGCGCTGGCGGGCGCCGTGGCTGTTGGCGATGGCCACCGTCTCGGTGCCGGTCGAGAACGAGCCGTAGGCCGTCACCCCGGCCGCGTCGGCGGCGGCGATGACCTGGCGGACGCCCGTCGGCGCGTGACTCGGGGCTCGCGTCCGCCGTGGCGGCGCTGTAGCCGGCGTCGATGTCCGCGGCCTCGGACGGGCCGGGCAGTCCGCCCCAGTCGTCGAGCTCCTCGACGACGCGGGCGATGGACGCGGCCCGCTCGGCCAGCCGCCGCAGGCCCTCGTCGTCCGTCCGTCCGGACGACGCGACCCCGACGCGCTTGCCGACGACGAACCGCAGGTTCACGACGGCATTGGTCTCGGCCACGTTCTGGTGGATCTGGCTGTTGGCGAAGCGGGTGAGGGCGGCATCGTCGGCCATCACCAGCGCCTCGGCCTCGGTCGCGCCCTCGCGCTGAGCGTGGGCAAGGGCGGCCTCGGCGAGCCGCAGCGCCTCCTCGGCGCGGTCGTCGATCATCGGGCGCGCGCCAGGATCGGGCGCCTTCGCCGCTGGCGGCTACCACTTGCCGACCCCGACCTGGACGTTCCGGAACCGGGCGCCCGGGACCGCGTGGCCGACGTGGGCGCCCTGGCCGGGCTCGCCCTTGCCGCAGTTGGGCGTGCCGAGCATCACGTAGCCCGACTCGTCGCCGACCGCGTCGCACGAGCGCCAGAACTCGTAGGTGATGCCCGTGTAGGTCGGGTTCTTGAAGAGCCGGCCCTTCTTGCCGCCCTTGATCTCGTAGGCGACCTCGGTGGCGAACTGGAAGTTGAGCCGCCGGTCGTCGATGGACCACGAGCGGTTGGACGAGAGGTAGAGCCCGTCGTCGGTGTCGGCGACGATGTCGTCGAGGCTCATCCCTGGCTTCGGCAGCAGGTTGATGTTGGTCATGCGGATGAGCGGGATGCGGTTCCAGCCGTCGGCGCGCATCGCCCCGCCGCTGGCCCGCCCGATCTTGGTCGCGGTCTCGCGGCTGCTCAGGTAGCCGACCAGGATGCCGTCCTGGATCGAGCGGCACGGACTGGGCCGCGACGCCCTCGTCGTCCCAGCCGAAGGTGCCCATGCCGCCGGGCGCGGTCGCGTCGGCGACGATGTCGATGAGGTCGGAGCCGTAGCGGAACCCCTCGTCGAGCTTGTCGGTGGTGAGGAAGCTGGTCCCGGCGTAGGACGCTTCGGTGCCGAAGACGCGATCGAGCTCCGTCGGGTGGCCGCAGCTCTCGTGGACCTGCAGGTAGAGCTGGCTCGGGTCGAGGACGATCGTGAACCGGCCGGACGGGCACTGCGGCGCGCTGCAGCAGCGCGACGGCCTCGTCCGCCAGCGGCTCGGCTCGGGCGGCGAGGTCGAGCGAGCGGATGAACTCGTAGCCGCCGGCGTTCCAGCCACCGCCGGAATCCGGGTAGCGAGCGCCGCTGGTGCTCGTCGCCGTCGACGGCGTTCGCCTCGACGGCCGTGCCGCAGTGGGTGATGACCTGCTCGGTGAAGCTGCCGTCGGTCGCGGCGAAGGTCTTCCATTCGCGCTCGGCGGCGTACATCGACTCGGTGAAGGCGATGCCCTTGACGCCGCTGGCGGCCTGGTCGGCAGCCAGCAGGTCGCCGATCTTGCGCTCGAGCGGGATCGCGAACGGGTCCTCGGCGACCGGGGTCTCGTACTGGCCGATGGCGGGCGGCCGATCCGCGAGCACCGCCGGGTCGCGCAGGGCCGTGGCGCTGGCCCGGGCGATCCGGACGGCCTCCCCGGCGACGCGGTCCATCTCCGTCGCGGTCAGCAGGTGGCTGCTGGCGAAGCCCCAGGCCCCGTCCACGAGGACGCGCACGCCGAAGCCCTCGCTCTCGCCGGAGGCCACGCCCTCGACGCGGCCGGTCCGGATGGCGACGCTCTCGTCGAGCCGGCGGACGACCCGGATGTCGGCATAGCCGGCGCCCAGCGACGAGGCGGTGTCGAGGGCGCGGTCGGTCAGGTCTCGCATGCGCGGCGCAGCCTAGCAGAGGGGCAGGCGGCGGCCTATCGGGCGGATGCCGTAGTCGCGGCGACGGCCGCGCGGGGGTGGGCGGGCCGGCGGCGCGGGCCAGCGGCGTCGGCCAGCGGCGCCGGCCCCTCGGCCGGGTAGTCGGCCCAACCCGTGTCTGACAGTCTGCGCGGAGGGGTCGAGGCCGGCGATCGGCGGCCGGCGCGTGCCCGGCGACCTCCCATGGGCCTCGGGTGCTGTCTGGCAGGCACGGCTCACGCCCGGCGAGCGGCCGCCGGGTCCCTGGATGCGTCCGTGCTGTCTGGCAGGCACGGTTCGACGAATCGTTGTCTGGGCAGCCCCGGGCTACAGGACGGGCGTGCCACCGACCGCCTGGGCGGTCAGATACAGCCCAAGGCTCAGCACGAGCACGGACGCAGCGAGCGGGACCATCGTGCTGGCACGGCCGAGCGTCGACGCGCCGTCGAACCGCTCGAGCCGGCCACGGGCGAACACGAGCGCCACGCCGACCCCGCCCATCACCAGCGCCATGCCGAGCCCGAAGGCGACGACGAGCACGAGCCCGAAGGCGGGTCGACCCGCGGCGATCGAGCCGAGCAGGATCAGGAGCGCGCTCGTCGAGGGGATCAGCCCTCCGGCCAGTCCGAGGACGAACAGGCTCCGCCACGTGATGGTCGAGCCGGCCGGCGGCAGATGCGTGTGGCCGACGCCGCCGTGCTCGTGGTAGCCCGGCACGTGCTCGGGCTCGACCGGGTGGGCGTGGTCGTGCATCGCTGCGTGGTCGTGCGGGTGGTCATGCCCGTGGTCGTGGCTCGCCGCTGCGGCGGCCGTCGCTCGCCGGCGCCGGACCTCGCTGATCAGCATCCAGCCGCCGATCACGACGATCGAGATGGCCGCCACGATCGGCGCGGTCCGCACGACCACGTCGGGCGCCAGGACGCCCTGGGCGCCGATCACGACCGCCGCCAGCGCGAGGATCCCGATCGTGTGCGAGAGCGTGACCGAGAGCCCGAGCCCGACCGCGTGGAGGGCCGTGCCGCGCGACCCGACGAGGTAGGCGGCCATCAGGGTCTTGCCGTGGCCCGGCGTCAGCGCGTGGGCGGCGCCGAGGCCGATCGCGGTCAGGAGCGAGATCAACAGCACGATCGGGGTGAGGTCGGCGCTGCCGAAGATCGAGGGCAGCTCCGCGCCGGTCACGCCGCCCGGCACCGAGCCGAGGGCCGCGGGCGCCGCCGAAGCGACGACTGCCGCGCCTGCCGCGGGTGGCCGTCGTGGCGACCGGTGCTCCAGGCGTCTCCACCGGGCCGTGATCGGGCGTGGCGTCGGCGAACACGACCGGCGCCAGCTCGGCGCCGCCGGGCGATGCGCGTGAGCGCGATCGACCGGTCGTCGAGCGGGGCCGCGATCAGGTCCTTCGGGTACGACGGTGAGGCGGTCGGACGGGCTCGTCGCGCGAAGCGTCCCGTCGGTGACGGCGATGGTCGTCGCCGACCCGGTGGTCACGATCTCGCGCCAGCCGATGCGCTCCGGGAACGAGGTGTCGCGGAACGTGATGGCCGTGGCGGCCGAGATCGGGGTGGCCAGCGGCGCCTCGAACTCGCAGACGAGCCGCAGCGTCGAGAGGCCGCCGGCGCCGGGCGGGAAGGACAGCCCGGCCGAGGCCAGGGTCAGCGGGGCGGCCGTGCCGGCGACATCCAGATGGAGCGCCGGCTGGAGCGAATCGCAGCCGACCAGCCGGCCCGCGGCGATCTCGTCGTCGCTGAGCTCGCCGTCGCCGTCGGTGTCGTACTGGAGGCGTGCCTGGAAGGCCGGGATCTCCGCCTCGTCGATGACGACATCGAGGAGCACGCGGTCCGGCTCGACGCGGATCCCGGCGTGGTGGTTGATCGTGAAGTTGCCGAGCGGGTGCGCGCTCGCGATGCCGGGCACGGTGGCCGCGGCGACCGAGGCGAGCGCGAGGCCGGCGAGCAGTCGTCGTCTCATGGCAGTGTCGACAGGGTATCGCGGGCGCGCTGCGCACCCATCGGATCGAAGCTGGCGTCGAGCGCCAGGGCGTCCGACAGCTGGGTCCGGGCCCGGCCCGGGTCCCCGACCGCCGCCGCGATCATGCCGGCGTGGTAGAGCAGCTTGGCATCGCGCGTCCCGAACCCGAGCGCCGTCTGCATGGCCGCGTCGGCGTCGGCCGGGCGGCCGTTCGCGAGGAGGGCCCACGCCAGCGCGTCGTAGCCGTAGACGTCCTTGCGGATGGTGATCTCGGCCTGGGCGAGCGACAGAGCACGGGCCGGGTCGATGGCCGTGTTCGACAGGTACAGCGAGAGCGTGCGGTCGTAGACGCCCGACGCCTCGCCGCTCAGCTGGGCGATCGCGAGGACCGTCTTGCGGTCGGCGACCTCACGCCCCTTGTCACCGGGGGCGCCGCGCATCGCGTAGAGGTCGGCTCGGCGGGCGACGAACTCGGGCAGCGGGACCACCGCGATGGCGGCGTCCAGCTGGGTGATCGCGTCATCGATGCGACCATCGGCGGCGGCGATCCGCGCGAGTCCCCAGTGCGCCAGGTGCGAGGTCGGGTCGGCGGCGAGCGCGTCGGCATAGGCCGTTGCGGCGCCGGCACGGTCGCCCGTCGCGATCAGCGTGTCGCCGAGCTGGTAGTCGTACCACGCCAGCCCGCTCGCGACCGCGCCCTCGGCCCTGGCCGCGTCGAGCGCTGACCGCGAGAACGCGACCGCGTCGGCGGTGCGCCCCTCGATGAACGCGAGGTGACTCTCGCGGACGCGTGCCGCGGCGCCGTCCGCCACGCCGACCAGGGCGGCATACGCGGTCCGGGCGGCGTCCACGTCACCCAGCTCCAGGGCGGCATCGCCGAGCGTCGCGAGCGCGGCGGCGTCCTTCGGCTGGTCGGCGAGGACCGTGGTCGCGTAGGCCCGGGCGTCGAGGAAGTGATGGAGCGCCACGAGGATCACCCCGTGGTAGTCGCGGGCGAGGCCGTAGTCGGGGTCCGCGGCGAGCGCGCGATCGATGGCGCGTCCCGGCCGCGAGATAGGCGCCGAGGTCGCCGGTCGCCCGGGCGAGCTCGATCTGCGAGCCGGCGAGGCGGGAGGCGCTGACGAAGTCGCGGCCGTCAGCGGTCAGCTTCTCGCCCCAGAACGTGATGTTGGCGCGGATCCGCTCGAGGTCCGCGGACGACGGCGCGACGCCGGCCGGGGTCAGCGGGTCCAGCTGGGCCGGGGCGTCGCCGCCGTCGTCGGCGGCGGCACGCGGCACGATCTCGGGGATGGCGACATGCGCCGGCTGGAGGGCCACCACGAGCCGGCCGCCGATCACGATCAGCACGGTCGCGGCGAGGATGGCCAGGGGCATCCGGGGCAGGGTGGCGAATCGGTTCGGGGCGGTTCTCATCGGTCGTCGGCGTCCTGTGGCGGATCGGGTCGGGGGGATGGCAGGGAGTGGATCCGCGGCGGACCGACCGTGGGCCGGTCCGCCGCGGGCCTCGTCAATTCGGCTTGGCGAGATACGGGAAGGTGGTCGGGAACGCGTGGTCGTTCGCGTTCACGCCGTCGCTGTGCACGGCCCCGTTGGTCAGCAGCCCGAACTCGGCGTCGATGACGTCGTCGGCCGGGCGGCGGCCGTTGAGGAACCCGGCGGCGTCGCCGAGCTTGACCGTGAGCTCATCCGGCAGGAGGACGTTGGCGATGCCGTTCTTCTGCGCGGTCGAGTACGAGGGCGCGCCGTTCGCGTCGAGGACGTTCCCGATGGCGTCGAGGACGCCGATCACGTTGGCCTTGTCGAGCGCGCGATCGTCGCGCGGGCCGAGCCGGTTCGCGGCTTCCTTCTCGGCGTTCGTGTTGTTGAACACCGTGTTGATCGCCGGGCGGCCCATCCGCTCGACCTGGTGGTACGCGCCGCCGGACCGCATGGACGTGGTCGCCCACACCCCGACGGTCTTGCCGCTGCCGCCGAGGCGCGAGTTCGGGACCTCGATCGCGATCGAGCTGACGTTGGTGCCCTTGAACGTGTCGACCCCGGTGAACCCACCGAGGAGCACGCCCAGGTCCGTCGAGCCGGCGAGGAGCTGCTTCTTGAACTCCACGAAGCCGGGGAGGTCGAAGAAGAAGGGGTCGTCGCGCGGGCCGGCGAACGACTTGCCGCCACCCAGGACGGGGGCGACGCGGGTGGTGCCGTGGTACGTGGTCGTCACGCCGAGGCTCATCAGCTGGCCGTGCCACTGGTGGGTCCGCGCCGAGGCGCCGGTGTCGCGGCGGATGGCGTAGTTCTGGACGACCGCGCCGCTCGAGGACGAGCGGGTGCCGCTGAACTTGATGCGATAGACGATGTCCGCGAGGCCGTCGACGTTCGTGTCGACGTTGATCTCGTACAGCGCGCTCGGATCGAATCGGGCCGTCTTCGTGTCGGCCGGGGAGGTGAGCGGGTTCACGTTCAGGATGAGGGTGGTGCCACCCTTCGACTTGAACGCGAAGATGTCGGTGATGTCGATCCGGTGGTTGGCCTTGGTCGTCGGGGCGTCGAGGTGGTCGGCGCCGCTGACGAGCAGCGGTGCGGCTCCCACCGCGGCGATGGTGGCCGACGCGGCCAGGAGACCGAGGCCGGATGCGATCCGGCGATAGGTGATCATCGGGTTCTCGTGACCTCCGAGATGGGTCGAGTGCGGTGGTCGGTCGCGGTCTGGGGCCACGCGCCGCAGGTGGCCGGACGTCGTCCGGCGGGATCGAAGCACTGGGCGGTCGCCGTTCCTCCTCCATCTGCCGCCGGTCGGCTTGGGGGTCGCTGCCTGGCGGGTCGGCGGTGGTACGCGGCGGTCTCGCGGATGGATGAGTCACGGTTCGGATCGGGGCTCGGCCTCGGCTACACTCGGGCCGTGACCGCACCCGGGACCACGCGTACGCGCGGCTGGTTCATCACCATCGAGGGGCCCGAGGGGGCTGGCAAGACGACGCAGGCAACGCGCCTGGTCGCCTGGCTCGAGGCCCGCGGGCACGACGTGCTCTCCACCCGCGAGCCCGGTGGTACCTGGCTCGGCGAGCGGATCCGCGAGGTCCTCCTCGCCCGGACCGGTGCCGGCGGGCGGAGCGACCCGCTGACCGACGCGTTCCTCTTCGATGCGGCCCGGCGCCAGCTCGTGACCGAGGTGCTGCGGCCGGCGCTCGCGGCCGGCCGGACCGTCGTCTGCGCCCGCTATGCCGATTCGACGCTCGCCTATCAGGGCTATGGCGCCAGGGTCCCGCTCCACGTCCTGCGCGCCCTCGAGGCGGCGGCCACCGAGGGCCTGCGCCCGGACCTGACGCTCCTGCTCGATCTGCCGGTCGAAGCCGGGCTGGCGCGCAAGGCGCCCGACGACGTCACGCGCTTCGAGGCCGAGTTCGACCTGGCCTTCCATCGCCGGGTCCGCGACGGCTTCCTCGCCATGGCCGAGACGGAACCCGAACGCTTCGCGGTCCTCGACGCGACGCAGCCGTTCGACGACGTCGCCGCTGCGATGGTGCGCGCGGTCGACGAACGCCTCGCACGAAGTGAACCGCGCACCGCCGGTCCGCGCATCGAACGATGACGGACGAACCGGGCTCGCTCCATCGCCGCGTCGCTTCCCCAGCGGACGACGCGGACCGGGCTGTGCTCGAACGGATCGTCGCCGGGGACTTGCACGCGCTCGAAGCGCTCTACGACCGATACAGGACCATGGCCTACTCCATCGCCTACCGCATCACGAATGACGCCACGCTCGCCGAGGACGTCGTCCAGGACGCCTTCCTGGGCGCGTGGCGCAATGCCGCCCGCTACGTCGAGGGCCGGGGCAGCGTGAAGACGTGGCTGCTCTCGATCGTCCATCACCGGGCGATCGACGCCATCCGCCGCCGCAAGCCGACCAGCGAGCTGCCCGAGCACGAAGACGTCCCGCCGACCGAGCTCCGGCTGCCCGACATCTGGGCCGAGGTCTCGGCGAACCTCGACGCGGAGGCCGTCCGCGGTGCGATGGCGGTCCTCTCCGACGTCCAGCGAGAGGCGATCGAGCTGGCGTACTTCGGCGGCCTGACCCAGCAGGAGATCGCGATCCGGATGGACACGCCGCTCGGGACCGTGAAGAGCCGGATGCGTCTCGGGCTGCTCGCGATGCGCCGCGCGCTCACCGTCGACGAGCCCGGCGAACTGGAGCCGGTGACCGCCGACGGCAGCATCGCCGATGGCGGGGCACCATGAGCGACGAGATGCGTGCCACCGACCTGACCTGCGACGACGTCCGCGACATGGCGGGCTCGTTCGTGCTGGGTGCGCTCGACCCGGCCGAGGAGGCCGCGGTCCGCGAGCACCTCGCCGGTTGCGATGACGCCCACGCCGAGATCGCCGAGGCGGGGTCCGTGCTGCCGGTGCTGCTGGGGTCCGTGCCGGTGGTCGAGCCCTCGGCGGCGCTGAAGGGCCGGATCATGGCCGCCGCGGCGGCCGATCTCGACGCGCGGTCGACGCCGGCGGCCGCCGCGCCGACCGCAGCTGAAGCGAATCCCAGCCTGACGCCGGCGTCGACCGTGTCGGAGCCGATCCCGTTCCCGGCCGAGGCCGAGCGAGCCGATCGCGCGACCGCGGCGGCCGCAGTCGCCGCCAGCGTGCCGCGCAAGACCTCGCCCCTTGCCTGGGCCCTGCGGATCGCCGCCGTGGTCGGGATCGTCGCGCTCGTCGGTTGGAACCTGCTCCTCCAGAACCAGCTCAACGGCGCCGAGCAGTACCAGCGGGATGTCGCCGCCGTGCTCCAGCTCGCCGCGAAGGACGGCTCGATGACGGCGGTCCTCCGGCCCGCGGAAGCGTCCGAGGCGGCCGGTCTCGCGGCGATGAACCCGGACGGGACGCTGACCCTGGCCGTTCACGACCTCGATCCCACCAAGGGCGACCAGGTCTACGAGGCCTGGCTGATCGGCGAGGACAAGGTTCCCGTGGCGATCGGCGGCTTCGAAGTCGGCCGCGACGGGACCGGCTTCCTCGCCACGACCGGCGTCAAGCCGGCGGCCGGGATCCAGGTCGTGCTGACCCTCGAGCCGGCACCGGGCGCGACCGCCCCGGCCGGCCCGGTCGTGTCGTCGGGAGCCGCCTCGGCCGTCGCCTGAGGGTCAGGCCTTCGGGGCAGCCGCCGTGGCGGCCACGTGGCCGCGTCCTTCGGCGCGAGCCGCCTGGAGCGCGGCCATCGCCGAGGCGATGAGCTCGTCGGCATCGGAGCCATCGACCGGGAAGCGGGCGACGCCCGCCGAGACCGAGACGTCGCGGCCCGCGACCGCGGGCAGGGCCGCGATCCCGTCGATGACGCGCTGCGCGACCGTCATGCCGGCCGAGCCCGGCGCGATCAGCACGAACTCGTCGCCGCCGATCCGCCCGACGGTGTCGACCAGCCGGACCGACTCGGCCAGCACGGCGGCGACGCGTCGCAGGACATCGTCGCCGGCGGCATGCCCGCCCTCGCGGTTGGTGGCCTGGAAGTCGTCGACATCGAAGATGGCCAGCGAGACTTCGCTCGTCTGCCGGCCTGCGCGCGCCAGCTCGAGCTCGAGCACGCGGCCGACCGTCCGCTCGTTGGCGAGTCCGGTGAGGGCGTCGCTGTGGGCGAGGCGCTCGAACCATTCGGAGCGCTCGGCGGCCAGAGATTCGAGCCGCGCCCGATCGACCGCGAGCGTCGCCAGCGCGGCGTAGCCCTCGAGCGCTTCGCGTTCCGCATCGTCGAGGACGCGTGGCGCGATCCAGCCGAAGCCGATCGACCCGAGCGATTCCTCGACCCCGCCGGCGGCGCTGAGCAGCGGCAGGTAGGCGCCGACGTACGCCGTGCCCGTGGGCAGGGTCGATTCGCGATCGAAGGTCGCGGCGCGCGCGTTGGCGGCTTCCGCGAACGGATGACTGGGATCGGCGACCGCGGCCGTCAATCGCGCGTCGGCATCGGCATCCATCCTGGACGACGCGGCGATGACGAGTCCGGTCCGGTCCGGATCCTGGACCAGGATCGCGCCCATCAACGGGTGCATCGATTCCTCGATCGCGCCGAGGATGGCGCCAAGCGCGGCGTCGAGATCGGTGGCGCGCGTCACGGCGACGGCCGTGGCGGCGAGGGACGCGCGGGGGTCGGTCGGTCGGGCGTCGCTGGTCACGGGCTCTCCTGCACGCGCGCTTCAGGTCGGAGTCGGCATCGTACACCGCGCGAATCCGCGTTGACCGGCGGCGTCCGCGCCCGGATACTCCCCGCGATGAAGCTTGTCGTCGCGATCGTCCATCACGAGGACGCCGGGACCCTGGTCGATGCCCTGCTCGACAAGGAGTTCCGCGCGACCCGCCTCCACAGCTCGGGCGGATTCCTGAAGCAGTCGAACGCGACGATCATCCTCGGTGTCGAGGACGCGGAGGTCGAGGAGGTCCTCGGCATCGTCCGCGAGAACTGCACGTCGCGCACCCAGACCGTCAACCCGATGCCGCCGATCATGGAGCCGGGCGAGTTCTTCATGCCCTACCCGCTCGAGGTCGAGGTCGGCGGCGCGACGGTCTTCGTCCTGCCCGTGGAGCGCTTCGAGCGGCTGTGAGCGGCCAGGCGCCGTCGACCACGACCTGGGTCGATGCGCTCGAACCGGGCGCACCCGACATCGTCGAGGCGTGGCGCGGCATCGACGAAGGGCGCCTCATCCAGGTGCGGCGTGAAGTCCGGCGGCGCGGCGGGCCAGGGACGGCGGAGGCGCTGGCGCTCCAACTGGCAACGCTCGCGGAGGCACTGACCGCCTTCGTCGACGGCGTCCCGGACGATGTGCTGACCCTGCCCGGCGGGGAAGGGGACTGGAACGTCGCGCAATGCATCGGCCATGACTGCGAGTCGCGGGTGGGGCTCGGCATGGCCGCCTCGCTCGCCGCGTCCGGGCGTTGGCCCGCCGACGCACCGACCGTCGTCCAGGGGATTCCCGGCGTCGCCGACCAGGATCGCACCACCCTCCTGCGCAAGATCGCGCAGAGCCAGCGGCTGATCGACCGCTTCGCCCGGACCGTCGCGGGTCACGAGTCGGAGCCGTGCCCGCTCGTGCACCCACAGGTGGGACGGCTGCGCTGCGGCGAGTGGCTGGTCTTCGCCGGCGTCCACGACCTGATGCACCTCGAGCAGCTGAACGACATGCGCGCCGGGCTCGTCGCGTGAGCCCGTTCCGGCCGGACCTCGTCGACTGCTGGATGTTCCGCGACGCTCCGGCCGGCCGCGAGATCCTGCTGATCCGCCGCGCGCCCGGCCGCATCCTGCCCGGCCTGTGGCAGTGCGTCTCGGGCGGCCTCGAGGACGGCGAGCGCGTCGCCGAGGGCGCGCTCCGCGAGCTCCGCGAGGAGACCGGCTTCGATGCCGACGCCATCGAGGCGTTCTACGACCTGGACCTCGTGAACCAGTTCCACGAGCCGTCGGTCGACGGCGTCATGACCGCGGCGGTCTTCGCGGTCCGCGTCGCGCCCGACGCCGAGCCGACGCTCTCGCACGAGCACGACGGATCCCGCTGGCTGCCGATCGACGATGCCCACCGCGAGGTCGTCTGGCCGGGCTACCGCACCGCGATCGAACGCGTCCGCGACGACCTCGCGGACCCGGACCGTGCCGCCTGGTTCGAGTTGGCACTGGACGGCAACCGTCGGCCGTAGCCGGCTCGCTGGTAGACTCGGGGCCACAGGCAGCCCACCGTGAGGCGGCACAGGAGGGCCACGTGATCGACCGAACGGCGACGACGCACACCCCGGACGGCGCGGCGCAGCGCCGGGTCTTCCATTCGAAGGTCGACACGATCCGGCCGACGTATGGCTTCGAGGACGTCTCGCTCGCGCCCGGCACCGACACCATCGAGCCCGCCGACGTCGACCTCGCCCAGACGTTCGCCGGCATCGATCTGGCCATCCCGATCATCGCGTCGGCGATGGACGCGGTCGTCGATCCGCGCGTCGCCGGTGAGATGGCCCGCCTCGGCGGGCTCGCGATCCTCAACCTCGAAGGCGTCCAGACGCGCTACGACGAGCCGGACGCGATCCTCGAGCGCATCGCCACCGCGCCCGCCGACCAGGTCCAGACGATCCTCGCCGAGGTCTACGCGCAGCCGATCCGCGAGGACCTGATCTCGGCCCGGCTCCAGGCCATCCACGACACGGGCTCGAAGGCGGCCGTCGCCGCCACCCCGGGCGCGGCCCGTCGCTTCGGCCCGTTCTGCGCCGAGCACGGCGCCGACCTGTTCCTCGTCCAGAGCCAGGTCTCGAGCGCCCGCCACCTCGCCACCGAGTACGACCCGCTGTCGCTCGCGGAGTTCACCCGCTACATGCCGATCCCCGTCGCGGTGGGCAACACCACCAACGCCGAGGCGGCCTTCGCGCTGATGGAGCAGGGCGCGGCGGCGGTCTTCGTCGGCGTCGGGCCCGGCGCGGCGTGCACGACCCGTGAGGTCCTCGGCATCGGCGTCCCGCAGGTCACCGCGATCAGCGACGTGGCCGCCGCCCGCGACGCCTTCTTCGCCGAGACCGGCACGTACATCCCGGTGGTCGCCGACGGCGGCATGCGCCGCGGTGGCGAGCTGGCCAAGGCGATCGCCGCCGGCGCGGACGCGCTGATGATCGGCTCGCCGCTGGCCCGCGCCGAGGAGGCGCCCGGCCGCGGCACGAACTGGGGCATGGCCGCGCCGTCGCCGACGCTCCCGCGCGGGACGCGGATCAACGTCGGGACGGTCGGCTCGCTGGAGCGGATCCTGTTCGGCCCGGCCCATGTGACCGACGGCAGCGAGAACCTGGTCGGCGCGCTGCGCCAGTCGATGGCCGCCCTCGGCGCCCGCACCATCCGCGACATGCAGCGGGTCGAGATGGTCTACGCGCCGTCGACCCAGACCGAGGGCAAGTCCTGGCAGCGCGCCCGCTGACGCGCGCACCGCGACACCCGGCGCACCGAGCCGAGATGGTCGACGCGAAGGCGGCCGCCTGACGTCGCCGCCAGTCCGATCCCCGACCGGAGATGAACGCGGACCTGGTCGCCCACGGCCGGGTCATGCGGATCGAGACGCGCGGACGAACGAGCCGGCGAGCCGCGAACGGCGACCATCGGTTTCGTGGAAGCGGCTGACGGCTCGTTCCTCGTGGCCGCGACGCCCGGCTCGCACTGGGGCGAAAACCTGCTCGCCGACCCCGTCTGCCGGGTCACCGTGGGTGAGCGCAGCTTCGGGGCGGTCGCCACGCCCCTCGAGGGCCCCGACCACGCCCACGCCATCCGCGAGCTGATCCTCCGCTACGGGACGCCGTCCGAGGGCCTGGGTCGCGGCCCGTCGTTCCGGCTTGTCCCCCGGGCACCCGGCTGATGGCGATCACGCACGAGCAGGACGTCGCGATCGCCCGGCCGCCGGCCGACGCGTTCGCCAAGCTCGTCGACATCGAGCAGTGGCCGACGTGGCTGATCGCCAGCGGCATCGTCCGCGTCGAGCGGCGATCGCCCGGCGACCTCGCGACGGGCTCGACGCTCCGGATCGAGCAGCGTGTCGCCGGCCGGTCAGCCACGCTCGACGCCCGCGTGACGGCGTTCCAGGCACCCTCCCGGTTCGCGGTCAGCGGCAAGGACGCTGACGGGATCTCGATCGAGATCGACGCGAGCGTGGCGCCCACGCCATCGGGCTGCACGCTGCACTGGCGCCTGAAGATCGGGCTGCCGCTCAAGTACCGCGCCTTCGAATCGATGGTGGCGCCGCAGGTCCGTCGCGCGGCCGCGCTCGACCTCGAGGCCTTCCGGATCCGTCTGGAGTCCGCCGCACAGGGCTGACATCCGTCCATCCGCGTTGTGGGCGACCGACCATGCCCGCCGGGGATGGGCGCGCCCATCCTCCTGGCATCGGGCCATCCCGGTCCGACAGGAAGGAGTCAGCTGCGATGTTCCACCCGGATCAGCTTCGGACCCAGCCGATCGAGTTCGCCCCCGCCGCCACGCTTCGGAGCGGCTGCCTCGTCGAGGGCTGCCCCTGCAAGGACGCCCGGATCCTGTCGCACCGCCAGGCCCGGTTCTTCGCCGCCGTCGCTCGCCGGAATGGCGAGACCTCCACCCGCGTCATCGACGTCGATCCCGAGTGGCGCCTGCCGGGCGTCACCGAGCACGCCGTCGTCGTCTAACACAAGAAAGAAGACCCCGCACCATGACCTCCTCGTTTCCGCGCTTCCTCGCCGGACTCATCCTCATCGCCGGCGGCACCCTCACCGGGCTGACCGCCTTCGGCATCTCGATGGCCCGCTGGGCCCTGAGCACCACGACGTTCGCGATCAGCGCCTCGGACTCCGCGCTGCTCGACGACATGGTCGCCCTGACGCCGTTCGTGGGCGCCTTCGCGCTCGTCGCGGTGATCGTCGGGTTCGCGCTGCTGCTCGACCACCCCAAGGCCGACATCGCGGCGCTCGCCGTCGCCGGGTCCGCCACCGCGGTCGGCATCGCCGGCCTCGTCCTGCTGATCCTCGGCAACGATCCGTTCACGGTCGTCCCGTCCGAGCGGGCCATCGATGGCCTCCAGATCGTCGGGACCTTCACCGCCATCTTCGCCGCCGTGGTGGTGGCCGTCATCGCGGCCCGCGCCACGGGTGGTCGCCGCAGCGACGCCCCGGTCGCCGGCGCGGCCGCCTGACCGCGGACCCACCGATACCGACACCGATACCGACAGGAGACGCCCCGTGACCACGACGACCCGAACCGCCCCGACCCTGATCGCCGATCCGCGCCGCCGCGGGACCCGTGGCTTCGCCGCCTTCACGACGTTCCTGGCCGGCGCGGCCGTCCTGGGCCTCGGCCTGGTCGCACTGCCAGCCGCCGCGATCGACCCGAGCACGCGGAGCCTGCTGGTCATCCCGACCGTGGCCTTCGGCATCGCCCACATGGTCGCGGTCGTCGGCCTCATCCGGGGCCGTGCCTGGTCCGGTCGCCTGGTGGCATACGTGGCCGGCATCGGCATCGGCGTCGCGGCCTACGGCGTGCTCGTCACGCTGACCCGCCTCGATCCGATCGGCGCCACCAGCTCGCTGCCGGCGGGCGTCGCCAAGGCCCAGGGCCTCGGCCTGATGATCTGGATGACCGGCCTATGGGCCATCGCCGCCCGGTTCGCCTGGCAGGGCACGAAGCAGACCGTCGCCACCGGCTGGCGCGCCAAGGCGGGAGCCCGGCCGCCGCCGCGGCCGCCGCGTAGACCATCCCTCGCCGATCCGTGAAGCCGCCGGCCCAGCCGGCGGCTTTCCACGTGGCGGCTCGAACGACCGCGAGCAGCCGGGCCGGCGGTCGGTGTTGCTCGTGGCGGCACAAACGACCGCTGGGCCACCCGGCGACCGGGTTTCGACGGTCGTCCGTGCCACCGGATGGCACATCAGGCCGCTGAGCCACGGTTTCAGGCTCCCCGTCGGTCGGTTCGACCGCTGGGCGCAACGACGACCGCTGGGCGCAACGACGACCGCTGGGCGCAACGACGACCGCTGGGCGCAACGTCGACCGCTGGGCGCAACAACGACCGCTGGCGCACGACGGCCGACGAGGCGACGTCGAACGGATCGGCCGAGCGCCCAGCCTCGCTAGACTCGGGCCATGACGACCCCGGCGACCCCGACCCCCGAGCGCCTCTACGCCCGAGCGGGCGGGATGGCCTTCTTCGAGGGCCTGGTCGACCGGTTCTATGACGGCGTCGAGGCCGATCCGGGCCTCCGGCCGATCTACCCCGAGGCGGACCTCGCCGGCGCCCGTCACCGCCTGACGCTCTTCCTCGCCCAGTACTGGGGTGGCCCGACCACCTATGACCAGGAGCGCGGCCACCCGCGCCTCCGGATGCGCCACGCGCCGTTCGCGATCGGCCCCGCGGAGCGCGACCGCTGGCTCGTCCACATGCGCGCCGCCATCGAGGCGATGGCCCCGCCGCCCGACGTCGCCGCGGACCTCGAGCGCTACTTCGAGATGGCCGCGGAGGCCATGCGCAACCGCGACTGACCCCGGTCCGCGAGCAGCGGGCTGCCGTCCCGGCCACCCGGCCCGGTACACTGTCACCACGGGCGGCGTGGCCCGAGGCGTGGCGCGACGGGGAGGCGACATTGGCGGACGGCGAGGGGGCTGATTCGACACATCCACAGCGGGGCAAGACGGTCCACGGCGAGGCGGCGAACGCCGGTCACCGGGTCCTCGCCCCGGACGACGCCGAGGTCGAGGCCTACCTCGAGACGGCGCTCAAGGCCCCGGCCCCCGACCGCTCCCCCGACGACCGGCCCGACGGCGACCGGGCCACCGCGCCCGGCACGGTCGTCGTCCTCGACTTCGGCAGCCAGTTCGCCCAGCTGATCGCGCGCCGGGTCCGCGAGCTCGACGTCTACTCCGAGCTGCTGCCGCACGACACCCCGTACGAGGAGATCGAGCGTCGAGGGGCGCGCGCGATCATCCTCTCCGGCGGCCCGATGTCGGTCTACGACACCGATGCCCCGCGGCCGGACCCGGCGATCTGGAACGGGCGGCTCCCCGTCCTCGGCATCTGCTACGGCGCGCAGCTGATGGCCCATGAGCTCGGCGGGGACGTCCTGGCCGCCGACCGCCGCGAGTACGGGCCGGCGAACGTCAGCATCAGCAGCGCGGACGGCCTGTTCCAGGACATCGACCGCGAGCAGCCCGTCTGGATGAGCCACGGCGACTCCATCACCCGGCTGCCGGAGGGCTTCACCGGCACCGCCCAGACCGACTCGAACCCGTACGCCGGCCTGGCCGCCCCCGAGCGGAACCTCTACGGCATCCAGTTCCACCCCGAGGTCGTCCACACGCCCCGCGGCCGCGACGTGCTCCGCAACTTCGTCGTCGGGATCGCCGGGATCGAGCCCGACCTGGACGGCCGCCAACTTCATCGACACGACCGTCGCCGGGATCCGCGAGCGGGTCGACCGGCATGCCGCCGAGACCGGCTCGGATGGGCTCGTGATCTGCGCGCTCTCGGGCGGCGTCGACTCGGCGGTCGCGGCCGCGCTCGTCCATCGGGCGGTGGGCGACCGGCTGACCTGCATCTACGTCGACCACGGGCTCATGCGCAAGCAGGAGTCGGAGCTGCTGCGGGTCACCTTCGAGCGCGACCTCGGGATGAACCTGGTCATGGTCGACGCCCGCGAGCGCTTCCTGGCCCGCCTCGCCGGGGTCGAGGACCCCGAGGAGAAGCGGCGGATCATCGGCGACGAGTTCATCCGGGTCTTCGAGGAGGAGGCGGCCAAGCTCGGTCGCATCGACTTCCTGACCCAGGGCACGCTCTACCCGGACGTCATCGAATCGGCGACGTCGGAGACCAAGACCGCGCAGAAGATCAAGACCCACCACAACGTCGGCGGGCTGCCCGCCGACCTGCGGTTCCAGCTCATCGAGCCGCTGCGCTACCTGTTCAAGGACGAGGTCCGCCGGGTCGGCACGCAGCTGGGCCTCCCCGACGCGATGGTCCTGCGCCAGCCGTTCCCGGGCCCGGGCCTCGCGATCCGGATCATCGGCGAGGTCACCGCCGAGCGGCTCGACACCCTCCGCGAGGCGGACTGGATCGTCATCGACGAGATCAAGGGCGCCGGGTTGTACCGGAATCTGTGGCAGAGCTTCGCTATCCTGACCCCGGTGCGCAGCGTCGGGGTGATGGGCGACGGGCGGACCTACGCGAACGTGGTGGCGATCCGGGCGGTGACGAGCGAGGACGGGATGACCGCGGACTGGGCGAAGCTCCCGTACGACGTGCTCGGCAAGATCTCCTCGCGGATCGTCAACGAGGTCCCCGGCGTCAACCGGGTCGTCTACGACATCAGCTCCAAGCCCCCGGCGACCATCGAGTGGGAGTAGTCATAGCGGCGCCGCCGCGCCCCTGACCGATGGGCCATGGCCCACCCGGGACCCACGGCTAGCATGAAGGAGTGACCGAGTCCATGACCGACGGCGACCAGCCCGCTGCCGCCATCTGCCCCTGGTGCTCCGCGGTGCTGCCGAGCGCGGACGCCGCGACGTGCCCATCGTGCAAGGCGGCGCTCACGACCGGCACCGAGCAGTCAGTCCCCGGACTGACCGCCATCGACGCCGAGGCGATCATCCGCGCCAAGGCGCCCGCCCGCCAGCGGAGCCGGCTCCTGTCGTGGTTCGGCGGGGACGTGCCCGACGACACCATCTCGCCCGCGGACGCCGGCGCGATCGCGCCGCCGGACCCCGCGGTGAAGCGCGAGATGCTCAAGCTCCAGATCGCGGCCGACATCGCGAACCTGCAGGCCGAAGCCGTCGCCCTCCAGACCGACGCCGCGCTCGAGGGTCGCACCGTCGACCTCCCGAACGCGGAAGAGATCGCCGCGATGGGGACCGGGGCGGAAGCCGCCCTCGACGCCATCCCGCTGACGGCCGCGGATGCCGCCGCGGCCGACGAGGTCGCTGCCGCGACCGAGGCCGCCGCCGCGGCGGACGAGACCGCTGCCGCCGCGACCGAGACCGCCGACGGCGCCGTCGAGACGGCGGACGCCGCCGCCGAGACCGCCGGTGCGGCCACGGACACCGCTGACGCCGCCGCCGACGCAGCAGAGGGCGAGACGCCCGCCTGACCGGCCCGGGACCCGCGGCCCGCTATCCTGCCCGCGTGCCCGAACGCCTCCCCCCGCCCGGTCCGTCGTTCCTGCGCGAGCACGAGGTCCGCATCGGCGACCGCCGGCTTCGCGCCGGGATGTCCCGCCCCACCGATGCGCCCGACGGCTGGTGGCTCGCGATCGTCTGGGTCGCCGACGACGAGGGGGTCGTCAGCTTCCGCGATGTCGCCCCCGACCGCCGGGCCGCCGCCCGACCCGCCGCTCGCCCGCCTCGGCCCGTCCATCGCCGGCGCGCTCTCCGGGCTGATCCTCGAGGACGACGGCCGGCTCCAGCTGCGTCTCGGGACGCTGGCTCCGCCCGACGACCCGACGCGGCCCTGGCGCACGGCGCTCGTGATCCGGGCCGCGTTCCGCTTCGAGCCGGCGCGGGCCGCGGCGATGCGCCCGAACGAGCTCGCGGAGACCGTCCTGGCCGCGTTCCGGACCTCCATCGAAGCGCTCCACCGGCCCTGAGCCCGATACCGACTAGACTCCGCGGACGATGCGGGACCTGTTCGACGACTTCCTGGAGGAGCTGCGCCGACGCGAAGCGCAGGCTCGTGGCGAGCCCGACCCCGCCCCGAAGCCGCCGGACGACCGCGACCCGCGACGACCGCGACCCCGACGATCACGACCCCGACGGATCCGAGCCGGACAAGGACGGCGACCACGACGACGCGACCGAGGACGAGCCGTCCACCAGCCACCGCCCAGCGCCCCAGCCCATCCGCAGTCGGCGACGCCCGGGCGGCCCCGACGATGGCGCCGGGATGGGCCGCGGCCGGCGCATGGGCCTCTGGATCATGGTCGCGGCCCTCATCGCGCTGTTCGTGTTCTTCACCTTCGGGATCGACCTCTGGACCGATGCGCTCTGGTACGCGAGCGTCCATTTCGACGGCGTCTTCTGGACCAGGGTCGGGGCACAGGCCCTGCTGTTCGTCGGCGGTCTGGTGCTCGCGCTGGTGGTCCTGCTCGGCAACCTGGCCCTCGCCAACCGGCTGAGCCCGCCGGCCGGCACGGGCCAGGCCGGCCTGCGCAGCATCATCGATCGCGTCAACGACGCTGCCTCGGCCAGCGCCGGTGGCCGGCGCCGACCCGGGCCGTCCGCGTTCGGCGAGCCCCGGACCATCGTCTTCGATGCCGATGACCTGCCCGACCTGACGCCGGTCGCCGGCGTCGGCCTCGTGATCGTGTCCGTGCTCTTCGCCCTGACGATCGGCGGCTCGCTCGCGGCCGCCTGGGAGACCATCCTGCTGTGGGCACACCAGGTCCCGTTCTCGCCTGACGGCGCGACCGCGGTCACCGACCCGGTCTTCGACCGCGATATCGGCTTCTTCCTCTTCCAGCTGCCGTTCCTGCGCCTGATGCAGAGCCTCTTCAACGCCCTGGTCATCGGCTCGGTCATCGTGGTCGGCGCCCGATACCTCGTCGGCGCGGCGCGCGGCGGACTGGTCTTCTCCACGCAGGTCCGCCTCCACATCGCCATCCTGGGCGGCCTGTTCCTGCTGTCGGTCGCCTTCGGCTACCAGCTCGACAAGTACGAGCTGGTGTACAGCACCCGGGGCGTCGCGACCGGCGTCAGCTTCACGGACCAGCACGCCCAGTTCTTCGCCTTCGACGTGCTGACCGTGATCTCCGGCCTGGCCGCCGCGCTGCTCGTCGGGGCGGCGTTCACCCGCTACGTCTGGCCGCTCGGGCTGACCGTGGCCGTCTGGTTCATCGCCTCGCTGGTGGTCGGCCAGGTGTACCCGTGGGCGGTCCAGCGGCTGACGGTCGAGCCGAACAAGTTCGCGCAGGAGCAGCCGTATATCGCCAACAACATCGCGATGACCCGCCTGGCGTATGGCTTGCAGGGCTGGGAGAATCCACCGTTCAAGGGCGACCAACCGCTGACCCAGGCGCTCGTCGATTCGGAACCGGATACGTTCCAGAACGCCCGGTTGTGGGACTACCGCCCGCTCCAGGACACGCTCGACCAGCTCCAGACGATCCGCCGTTACTACGACTTCACGGATGTCGACACCGACCGCTACACGATCGCCGGCGACGAGCGCCAGGTCATGCTCTCCGGACGAGAGCTCGCGCTCGAGCAGAACCCGAACGCCACGGGCTGGGTGAACCAGCGGATCGTCTACACGCACGGGATCGGCGTCGCGATGGTGCCCGTCAATGAGGTCACCAACGACGGCCAGCCGGACCTGTTCATCAGCGATCTCCCACCACGCTCGGTCAGCGGCGCGCCGCCGATCACGCAGCCGCGCATCTACTTCGGGGAGCGGCCATCCGACTACGTCGTGGTCGGCGCCAAGCAGGCCGAGTTCGACTTCCCGACGGGCGCAGGCGACGCCTCCTCGGCCAACGGTACCGAGACGCGCTGGACCGGGACCACCGGGATCAAGCTCGACAACACGCTCATGCGCCTGCTGTTCTCGCTGCGCTTCCGCGACCTGGACCTGATGATCAGCGACCAGGTCACGGCCGACAGCCAGCTGCTGTTCCATCGCTCGCTCGCGGATCGCCTCAGCCGCATCGCCCCGTTCCTCAAGTTCGACAAGGACCCGTACCTCGTCATCGACGATGCGGGCAAGCTCGTCTACGTCCAGGATGCGTACACGACCTCCGACCGGTTCCCGAACGCCCAGGCGTTCGACCCGGGCGCCCTGCCCGGATCCGGGCTCGGGTCCGACGACATCGACTACATCCGCAACAGCGTGAAGATCACCGTCGACGCGTACGACGGGACCATGCACTTCTACGTCGCCGACCCGACCGACCCGATCGTCCGGGCGTACGAGGGCGTCTTCCCGACGCTGTTCACCCCGATCGACCAGATGCCGGCCGACCTGCAGCGCCACCTGCGCGTCCCCGAGCAGCTGTTCAACGTCCAGACCGCGATGTTCGGCCGCTACCACGTGACGGACCCGCAGCAGTTCTTCCGTGCGGACGACCTGTGGACGGTCCCGACGTCGACCGGCAACGAGCAGACCCTGCCGTCCGAGGCCTACTACGTGATCATGCGGATGCCGGGCGAGCCGAAGGCGGAGTTCCTGCTGCTCCAGCCGATGGTCCCGACCAACCGGCCGAACATGATCGCCTGGATCGCGGCCCGCAACGACGCGCCGAACCGCGGGACCACGCGGGTCTATCAATTCCCCGCCGAATCGACGGTCTTCGGGCCGACCCAGATCGAGGCGCGCATCGACCAGGACCCCATCATCAGCCAGCAGGTCACCCTCTGGAACCAGTCGGGCAGCGCGGTCATCCGCGGCAACCTGATCGTGGTCCCGATCGGCAATTCGATCATCTATTTCCAGCCGGTCTACCTGAAATCGACCAGCCTCGCCTTCCCGCAGTTCCAGCGGATCGTGGTGGCGTCCAACCGCAACGTGGTGTGGGCGCCGACGCTGAGTGGCGCCGTCGACCTCCTGCTCAAGGCCGAGGCCCGGGCATCGCCGCCACCCAGCACGACGCCGTCGCCGAGTCCGGGCCAGACGCCCGGTCCGACCGCCAGCCCCGGTCCGACCGCCAGCCCCGGTCCGACGTCGTCGCCCGGCGCCGTCGAGCCGCTCCCTGATGACATCGCCGGACTGATCGCGTACGCGAACCGCCATTACGACCTGGCCCAGGCCGCGCTGCGGGCCGGCGACTTCGCCGGGTACGGCACCGAGACGGCGATGGTCAAGGCGGCCCTCGACCGGCTCGACCAGCTCGCCCCGAGCGTCGGCGTGCCGTCGCCCGCACCGTCGGCCAGCCCGGCCCAGTAGCGATGCGAGCGACGCTCACCGGCTCGCTGCTGGTGACGCTGGCTCGCCCGTCCACCTGGGTCCTCGCCCTCGCGGCGTTCCTCGTCCGCGGCGGGCTGCTGCTCTTCGTGATCCCGATCGTCGTGATCCCCACGCCCGCGGGCCTGGCGGACGTCGTGGGGCCGCTGCTGATCTCGTTCGTGTTCGGCGGCGTCTCGCCGATGTTCGTCGCCGTCGTCGTGACGGCCGTGGTCCTGTTCCTCGCCTGGCTGATCGGCGGTGGCCTGCTCGCCGCCACCGCCGAGGCGGAGCTCATCCGCGTCGTCGCGACCGACGAGGACGTGACGACCGGGACCCCGCTTCCGAGCGACGTCGGGGACGGCCGGGTCGCGGCACGCATCCTCGCCGCGCGCCTGCTCGCGATGCTGCCCTTTGGTGCGGCGCTGGCGTTCGGGACGGCCACGATCGTCGCGGCCACGTACCGCGAGCTGACGCTCCCGAGCGACACGGCCACGCCGATCCTCTGGCGGGTCCTCCGGTCCGTGCCGCTGACCGTGGTACTGCTGGTCGTCACCTGGCTCGTCGGCGAGATCCTCGGCGGCCTCGCGGCCCGCCACATCGTGCTCGACGGGCGGTCGAGCGGCGGCGGGCTGCGGCGGGCGGTCACGGGCGCGATCCGCCATCCGCTCCGGACCGTCGTCGTCTTCGCGGTCCCGTCGGTGGGCCTCCTGCTCGTGGCCGTTCCCTCGGTCGCGGCGGCGGCGGCCGCCTGGCACGCGGTCCAGGTGGGGCTGTCGACCGGGGACCCGCTCGTGATGGTCACCTCGGTCGTGGCGTTCGTCGCGCTCTGGATCGGCGGCCTCGTCCTGACCGGCGTGGCCTGCGCGTGGCGGCACGCGGCGTGGACCGTCGACAGGCGGCGCTCGGGGGCCCCGGTGGCGGCCGCCGGCCCTGACCCGAATGGGGACTGGAACCCGGGCCTGACGTCTGGCACGCTATAGGTCCGCCCAGCGCGCGGGGCGGCTGTCGAGGTGAGCGATGACCGAACGTGCGATCGTCTGCCCCGGATGCGGTGAGGCCGTGCCCTACGGGCGCCTCTCGTGCCCGGAATGCGGAACGCTGCTCGCCTCCGTCGCGGGCGGGGTCCGCCCGACGGTCCGCACGGCCGATGCGCCTGGTCCGGACGCGGCGGCGACCTCGGGCAGCACCGACGGCACCGAGCCGGCGCTCGACCCGGTCGCCGACGAGCCGCCCCCTGAGCCAGCCCGTCTGCGCGCGGCCCGCAAGTCCGCATCGGCCGCGGTGGCGGGTGCGTACGTGCCGCCGGGCACGACATCGCCGCCACCGGATCCACCGCTGGCGCCCGTCAGCTCGGGGCGGGTCGGGGCCGGAGCGCTTCCGCCGCCGCGGACCGCGTCCGGCAAGGGCGGCACGCACGCGAAGGCCGCGGCATCGGCTGCTCCGCCACCCGTGGCCGCGTCGCCGGGCCTCGTGGCTGCCTCGGCTGTCGCGACGGAGACCTCGGCCGAGGAGCCGGTAGCCGCTGCGGCCCCGGCTCCACCAGCGGACCCGGAGCCCGAGCCCGAGGCCGCGCCGCCTGTCCCCGAACCGCCCGACGGCCGTCGCGACGTCGGCAGCGGCGCCCTTCCCGCCGCCGACCCTCGTCGCCGCCGGCCCGGCCGTCGGGGCTCCGTCCCTGGCCGGCGCATCGGTCGCGGCCGGATCCGCGGCAGCGTTTCCCGCGTCGTCCGCGGCCGCGCCGCCCGCCGCCCCAGCTGCGGCCGGGTCGTCGGACGAGCTCGCCTGGCTCGATGACGGGCTCGACTGGGCCACGGTGGCCGGCGCGGGTCTCATCGTCGTCGGGATGCTCCTGCCGTGGTCGCGCACCGTGATCGGCGCCTCGGGCGTCGGCTACTTCGATACATGGGGGCTGGCCGGCCCGCTGCACCTGCTCGTGTTCCTGTGGGCGCTCGCGGTCGTCGCCCTCTCGGTCGTCCGCAAGCCCGCGCCGCCGTGGGTGCGCAGCGGGCTGGCAGGGTTCGCCCTCGGCGCCTTCTCGCTCGGGCTCACGTGGCCGTACCTGTTCGGACCACTGGGCGCCGGTATCGGCGTCCTGGCCGTGGCCGTCGGGAGCTTCGTCCTGATCGCGACCGGCGTGCTCGCCGCGTGGCGTGCCCGTCACGCCGCCGCCGAACCACCCGTCTGAGCGTGATCGGGCCCGACCGAGGGCCCCGTCGACCCCTGCTACACTGCGCCGGACGCCCTTGGCGGCCGGTCCACGCGGCGTGGATCGAGCGTCAGGCGCGGACGGAGGCACTCGACCAGAGGCATGGAAGACATCCTCAACCAGATCGGTTCGACGATCAGCGGCGTCTTCGGCAGCCCTCCCGTCCAGATCGGTCTCCGGCTCATCGGCATCTACCTGATCGTCATCTGGCTCGCGACGGCCTACTGGGCGTTCCGCGACATGCAGCAGCGATCGGCCAACGTGATCCTGCCGTACCTCGCGGCGGCCGGGATCATCCTCTTCACCCCGATCTTCTTCATCCTCGCGGTGTGGGTCTACAAGATCATCCGGCCGCACGAGAAGATCGGCGAGGTCTGGGAGCGCAACCTGGCCGAGGAGGCGCTCCTCGCCGAGGTCGAGTCGGTCCACCACTGTCCGGGCTGCGACCGGACGATCAACGACGAGTGGATCATCTGCCCCAGCTGCCGGACGCGGCTCAACCGGGTCTGCCCCAACTGCAGCCGTCTCGTCGGGATGGACTGGTCGCTCTGCGCCTGGTGCGGGAAGGACTTCGAGCGTCGCGAGGTGGCCGCCGCGGCCGTCCTCGAGCCGACCACCAGCCGGCGTGACGCGACCGCCCGCGTTCCGGCCAGCACGACCACCAGCGCCGCCCAGGTCCGCCCGTCGGCCCGACCCTCGCTGACCGGCAAGAGCGCCACCGCGCGGACGGCTCCCGCCCAGGACCCGATCCCCGAGCGTTGATCCCGCCGGGCCAAGAGCCGGGCGGGCCGGATCGCCCGGAGCCCGCCGACCTGGACCTCGCGGCCCCACTCGTCCCGGCCCGGATCCCCGACGTCGCCGTGCCCGCCGACCCGGCCGTCCCGCCCGACCGCAACAACGCGCTCGCGACGACCCGGCCGGGCGCCTCGACCTTCACGATCGATGGCCGTGCGGCGCCGGCGCTCTTCGTCATCGGCTGGCTCGGGACCATCTCCGGTCTCGCGCTGATCGTCATCGGCGTCCTCTCCGGCGGCCGCGCGGCCACCATCGTGATGCTCGTCGCCGGCATGACGCTGCTCGCGATCGGGTTGATCTGCGCCGCCGGCTCGCAGGGCATCGAGCGTCGCGCGGCCGGTCGGATGCCCTACCAGGGGCCGTCACCGATCCTCGTGTTCGCGGCCGCGATCCCGATCGCATTCCTCGCCAGTGGGGGCATCGGCTGTCGTCGCGAGGCTCGTCGGCTTCGAGGCGCGGGGGCCGATCGGCAGTCTCCCTCTCCTGATCGTCCTGACCGTCGTGTACCTCGGACTCCTTCGTCTGCTGGTCGTCGATGCCCGGGCGCTCACCTGGGCCGAGATGGGCCTTCGCCGGCTGGACGCGCCGGGCGTTCGCCGAGATGGGCGGCGGCGCGCTGTGGGCCGTCCCGCTGATCGCCGTATCAGGGATCCGATCGCGGCGATCCTCATCGCCCTGCTCGGCGTGACGCCCGAGAGCCCGCTGCCACCGGCCGGCGAGAACACCGGGTTCGCGCTCCAACTGCTCGCTGGGGCGATCATCGCGCCCTTCGGCGAGGAGATGCTGTTCCGCGGCCTCGCGACGACCGCGTGGGTCCGCTCGCCGCGGAGTTCGACGTGGGATCGTCGCCGCCGCGTTGTTCTTCGCCCTCGTCCATGTCATCGGGGTGGCAGGCAAGACGTTCGGCGAGACGGTGGGGCTGGCCATCTTCGGTTTCGCGACGCGGGTGCCGATCGCCCTGGCGCTCGGCTGGCTGTTCGTCCGGATCCGGGTCGATCTGGTCGTCGTTCGGGCTGCACGCCGTCGTTCAACGCCATCCCGATCATCGTGGCCGAGATCGTGTTTCGCTCGACCTGACGACGGTGAGCGCCGGCGAAGGGCGCGATGACGGCCGGGTGAGCGCTCCTCGATAGGCTGGACCACGTCCTCGAGGTCCGGATGGCGGGGGGAATCGGCGGGCTTCCGTCGTCCGGGCCCGGGGACGCCTCGACCGCCGATGTCGTCGCTGCGGAGGTGCCCGGTGGGCGAGGATCAGGGCGCCCCAGCCGCCTCGCGGGCGAGCCATCCGCGAGGTCCCGCTCACCGAGCGGCCACGGGAGCGGCTGGCCCTGCGCGGCGCCGCCGGGCTGACGACCGCCGAGCTGATCGCGCTCATCTGGGGCTCGGGTTCGCGCGGGCGCTCGGCCGTCGACCTCGCCGAGGACGCGTTGGCGGCGCACGACGGGCTGACCGGCCTTGCCCGGGCCACGGACCTGGAGCTGGCCGGCCTGGCCGGGATCGGCGTCGCCCGGGCCGCCCAGCTCGTCGCCGCCTTCGAGCTCGGACGGCGCCTGCTCGCCGACTGGCCGTCGGGTCGCTGGTCGATCCGCGGTCCGCGCGACGTCGCCGACCGGCTGATCCTGCAGATGGGCCGCCTGGAGCGCGAGGAGCTCCGCGTCGTGATCCTCGACACGAAGAACCACGTGCTCCGGGTCGTAACGGTCTATCAAGGGAACGTCAGCTCGTCGCTGGTCCGCGTCGGCGAGCTCTACCGCGACGCGGTCCGCCTGAACGCGGCCGGGGTCATCCTCGTCCACAATCACCCGTCCGGCGACCCGACCCCGTCGCCCGACGACCTGCATCTGACCGCCGAGGCCCTCGCCGCAGGCCGGATGCTCGACATCCAGCTCCTCGACCACCTCGTGATCGGGCACGACGCGTACGTCTCGATGCGGGATCGCGGCATCGCGTTCGACCGTGTCGCCGCGACGACGAGCGCCCCCGGCTGAGGCTGCCCACCGACGCGGCCGCGCGCGACCGCGCCGAGGGCGCGCTCAGCGGCTCCGCCGGCATCGACTCTGTACGATGGGCTCGTGGACGTGCCTGCATGACCGAGCGCCGCCTGGTCCTGGTGGACCGCGCGCAGGACGTGCCCGCCGCCGACTCGTCGATCGCGGCCGTACTGGTCCTCGACACGGCCTGGACCCCGCCCCCTGGATCGCGGCCCGACGTGTGGCCCGTCCGTCCGTTCGTGTCGGACGTGCTCCGCGAGGTCGACCTCTTCCTCGAGACGTCCGCGCGTCTGGAGGCGTGGGCCGAGGCGACGGGCCTGCCGGAGCGCCTGACCGTCGACGGGGTCTCGTGGTGGTATCGCCGTCGCATCGGGTACTGGCTGTGGCTGCACGAGCGGCTGCTCTGGCGTCCGGTCATGGACGCCGTCCTCGAGCGGACGGGACCGGTCGATCGCATCGAGCTCGAGACGCACCTGCCGGCCCTGGTCGACGTCGCCACGCGGATCGCGGAGCGCGACGGGATCGTCGCCCGAACCCTCCCGGATCCGACGGCTGTGAGCGCCGCGGACTCGTCGCCGGCGGCGACCGGATCGATGGTCGAGCGTGTCTTCGGGGCGCCCCGTCGACGTGCCCGCCGACGCGAGCTTGCACGACGGGCGGAGGTCCTGGCGGGCCGGGTCGACGAGCTCTCCGGCGGCGACCGGCGTTTCCTTTTCCTGACCGACCCCGGCGTCCACCAGGTGGTCCGGACCGCGGGCGGCGAGCGCCGGACGGACCCGTTCCTTGGCGGGGTCGTCGAGCGCCTCGCGGAACGCGGCCAGGAGCCCGTCGTCATCGACGTCGCCGCGGACCCCCGGGACGACCTCACCTGGCCTGCGATCGCCGCGGACGGGCTGCGCCTCCCGTCGACCCTTCTCGCCACGCGCTGGGCCGCGCCTGTGGATGCCGAGACGAGCGCCGAGCGCTCGACCGAGGTCGTCGCCGCGGTCGACGCCGCGCCCGAGGTGCCGCTCATGGACGGCGGCATCGACCTCGGGCCGCTCCTCCGGTCGGGCGTCCGCGGCTTCGCCGAGACGGGGCTGACGGCGCGGCTCCGGATCGCCGCCCGCGTGGCCCGGGCGCTCCGCGAGCTCCACCCCGCCGGGCTCGTGCTGATCAACGAATACGGCCGCACCGAGTGGCTGGCCGGCGCGCGGATGGCCGGCGTCCCGGTCTTCGCGGTCCAGCACGGGGTGATCTACCCGTGGCACCTTGGGTATCGCCACCCGCGGCGGCCCGGCATCCCCATCGCAGACCGGACGTTCGTCTTCGGTGACTACGAGCGGCGCGTGCTGCTGGACGTCGGCGGCTATCTGCCCGATGAGGTGGACGTGACCGGGGCGCCGAGGATCGACGCGGCCCGAGGTTCGGACGGGGCGGATCCGACGGCCGGCCCCGCGACCGAGCGCGCCGACGTCCGGCGCGAGCTGGGCGTGGCATCCGACGACCGGCTGCTCGTGATCTCCACGACCCACGAGCGGCTCCACCGCCGCTACTACTGGATGGAGGCGCTGGCCGCGGTGCTCGACGGCGAGCTCCCGAAGGTCCACCTCGTGTTCAAGCAGCACCCGGCCGAGGCCGATGAGGGGCCGTACCGCGAGCTCGTGACGGGTCTCGCGATGGCCGCGGGCCGAGCGGTCCCGCCGATGACCGTGGTCCGCGACGTGGACCTGTTCCGCCTCCTTCGCGCGTCGGATGCCCATCTCGGCCTGTTCTCGACCGTGCTCACCGACGCCGTCGTGACCGGCACGCCGAACCTCATCGCCGTGACCCAGGCGCACCGCGACCTGCTCGGGTACGTCGACGCCGGCGTCGCCCGGCCCGTCCATGACGCGGCCTCGCTGCTGGCCGCCCTGGACCACCCGCTCGCCGCCGACCCGGCCGCCCGGACCGCGTTCCTCGAGGACCATTTCCGATCCGGCGACGCGAGCGCCCGGATCCGCGACGCCCTCCTCGCCGCCACGTCGCCGGCCGGCGTCCCCGGCGCGGCGCTGCCCGTGGCGGCCGGCCGATGACCCTCCCGGTCCTCTTCCTGATCCCGGCCCGCGGCGGCAGCCGGCGCATCCCGGGCAAGAACCTGCGGACGGTCGCCGGGATCCCGCTGGTCGCGCACGCGGCCCGGATCGCGCGCGCGGCGGCGGCCGCGACGCCCGACGGCCCGCACGTCGTCGTCTGCAGCACCGACGACCCGGCGATCGCCGCCGTCGCGCAGCAGGCGGGCGCCACGATCCTCGACCGTCCGGCCCGACTGGCGACCGACGACGCGACCTCGGTCGATGTCGCGCTCGACGCCCTCGATCGCCTCGAGCATGAGCGCGGCCCGTTCGGGTGGCTCGTCCTGCTGCAGCCGACGTCCCCGCTGACGGCGGCCGAGGATGTCGTCGCGGCGGTGGCGATGGCCGCGCGCACGCGGCGCCCGGTGGTCAGCGTCACGGCATCGCATCCGGCCGGATGGCACGGCGACCTCGATGCCGATGGCACGTTGGTCCCGGTCGCGGAGGCCGGCGGACGACACGTCCTGTCGGGGGCGTTCTATGTGATCGCCCCCGACGACCTGCGCCGGGCGCGCGCCTTCCTCGAGCCCGGTCGGACGATCGGCTACGCCGTGGCCGCGGAGCGGTCGGTCGACATCGATGAACCGCACGACCTGCTCGTCGCCGAGGCGCTGAGCGCCGCCACGCTCGCACGGCCCGCGGCCACGGTCGAGCCACCGGCCGCCACTGCCGCCGCCGATCCCGGGTCGGCGGTCCGGACCGTGACGGTGCTCACCTCGGGACGGCAGGATTGGGGGATCCTCCGGTCGACCTGCGCCGCGATCCGCGAGGAGCCGAGCCTGCGCCTGGATCTCGTCGCCGCCGGCATGCATCTGTCGGCCCGGCATGGCCGCTCGATCGACTTCCTGCGCGCGGACGGGTTCGAGCCGAGCGCCGAGCTGGGCTGGCTGGACGATGCGGACGGCGACCCCTTGCCCGAGATCCAGGCCAGCGCGGCGCTGGCGGCCGTCGGCCGGCACCTCCGGGCGACAGGCTCGGATGCGCTGCTGCTGGCCGGCGACCGGCTCGAGACGGCGGCCGCGGCGCTGGCCGCGACGCTGGCCCTCGTGCCGATCGCCCATCTCCACGGCGGGGAGCAGACGCTCGGCGCGTTCGACGACGCGCTGCGCCACGCGATCACGAAGCTCGCCCACCTCCACCTCGTCAGCAACGAGGAGCACGCCCGGCGGGTCATCGCCATGGGCGAGGACCCGTCCACGGTGCACATCGTCGGGACGCCGGGACTCGACGCCCTGGACCGGCCGGACCTCGCCGACCGCGACGAGCTGACGTCGGTGCTCGGGATCGACCTGCGAGCGCCCGTGGTCGTCGTCACCGTCCATCCCGTCACGCTGGCCGCCGACCCGGCGGCGACCGCCCGCGCGGTGACCGCGGCGATGGACGAGGTCGCTGCCACGTACGTCATCACCCTCCCGAACGTCGATCCCGGGGCCGACCGGGTCATCGCCCTCCTGGAGTCGGCGGCGAGCCGGCCGGGCCGCGTCGCCGTCCGGGCGCTCGGCGAGCGGCGCTACTGGGGCCTGCTCCGCATCGCCGACGCGATGCTCGGCAACAGCTCGAGCGGCATCGCGGAGGCTCCGGCCATCGGCCTGCCGGTCGTCAACGTCGGCGAGCGCCAGACGGGCCGGGCTCGCGGCCCCGGCGTGATCGACGTGCCGGACGATCCACGCGAGGTGGCGGTCGCCCTGCGCCAGGCCCTCGATCCCGGCTACCGGGAGGCGCTGCGGTCGGCCGCGCCGTCGGTCGTCGATGGCGGGGCAGGGGCGCGCATCGCGCATATCATCGCCGAGTGGCACCCAGCACGGCCTCCACGCAAGCCGCCGATCCGGGTCGGACCATGACGTCGACCGCGTCGGGCCCGTCGAGCGCGGCGACCGTCGGGGACCGGATCGGCATCTTCGGCACATCGGGCTTCGCCCGCGAGGTCGCCGACATCGTCGACGCCCTGGGGATGCGGCCGATGTACATCGCCCGCGACCAGTCCGAGATCGACGCGTGGACGTTCGGCGGCGAGGTCGTGCTCGAGGACGACCTCGGACGCCATCACGACATCGCGTTCGCGATCGGGATCGGCGACAACCACGTCCGCGAACGGGTCGCGCAGCGGCACGCCGACCTGCCGTTCGCCACGCTGATCCATCCGAGCGCGACCTTCGGGATGGGTCAGCGGGAGGCCATCGAGTCCGGGCGCGGGATCGTCGTCTGTGCCGGCGTCCGGTTCACGAACAACATCCGCGTCGGCGACTTCGCGATCTTCAACCTCAACGCCACGGTCGGCCACGACGTGGTCATCGAGGACTTCGTGAACGTGGCACCCGGCGCCGCCATCTCGGGCAACGTCCACCTCGGCACCCGGTCGATGATCGGGACGGGCGCCGCCGTGAACCAGGGCACGGCCGAGGAGAAGCTGTCGATCGGCGCCGACACCGTCGTGGGCTCGGGGTCGGTCGTGGTCAAGTCCTGCGATGAGGGCGCGGTGTACGTCGGTGTCCCGGCAAGGAGGATCAGATAGGCGCGCTCGTCATCGCCGAGGCCGGGGTCAACCACAACGGCGATCTCGCGCTGGCTCGCGAGCTGGTCGCCGTCGCCGCGGCGGCCGGCGCCGACCTCGTGAAGTTCCAGACCTTCCGGGCGGATCTCAACATCTCGGCCGCGGCGCCGAAGGCCGACTACCAGCGCGCGGTGACGGATCCGGCCGAGAGCCAGCTGGAGATGGTGCGCCGGCTCGAGCTCTCTCGCGCCGACCATGTCGCGCTCATCGACGACTGCCGTCGCCACGGGATCGGGTTCCTGTCCACGGCCTTCGACGCCGTGAGCTTCGACATGCTGGTGGACCTCGGGCTCGACCGCGTCAAGGTCCCGTCCGGCGAGATCACGAACCTCCCGCTGCTGCGGCACGTCGCGCGATCCGGGCTGCCGATGATCATGTCGACCGGCATGACGACGATGGACGAGATCGCGGCGGCCCTCGAGGTGGTCGAGGAAGCCGGGACCGAGCGAGGCCGCATCACCTTGCTCCACTGCACGACCGAATACCCCGCCCCGTTCGAGGAGGTCAACCTGACGGCGATGCTCGCGATGCGGGCCGCCTTCGGGGTCGACGTCGGCTACTCCGACCACACGACCGGCATCGAGGTCGCGATCGCCGCGGTGGCCCTCGGCGCGACCGTGATCGAGAAGCACTTCACGCTCGATCGCGGCCTTCCCGGCCCCGACCACCAGGCAAGCCTCGAGCCCCACGAGCTGCGCGAGATGGTGACGGCCATCCGCAACGTCGAGGCCGCGCTCGGCGACGGCGTCAAGCGGCCGACCGCCAGTGAGCTGCGGAACCGATCGATCGCGCGCAAGTCCCTCGTCGCCCGCCGGGCGATCCACGCCGGCGAGGCGTTCAGCGCCGAGAACCTGATCGCGAAGCGGCCCGGGACCGGGATCTCGCCGATGGCGTGGGACGACGTCATCGGGCAGACCGCGTCCAGGGATTTCGCCGTCGACGAGCTGATCTCCCTTGGGTGAGTCGTTCGACGCCTGCCTCGTGCCGGTCGGCGGGACCATCCGCGACGCGATGGTCGCGCTCGACCGTGGCGCCCGGCGGATCGCCCTGGCCGTGGACGCGGACGGCCGGCTCGTCGGGGTGGTCACCGACGGCGACGTGCGCCGGGCCCTCCTCGGTGGGGCGCGGATGGACGACCCGCTCGAGCCGGTCCTGTCCCGCTCGTTCGTGGCCGTCGCCGACGGCGAGGACCGCGCCGGCGTGCTGGAGCTGATGGGCGCGCGCCACGTCGGCGCCATCCCCGTCCTCGACGCGGCCGGCCGCCCCGTCGGGCTGCACCTGCTCGACGAGGCGCTGCGGTCGGTCGTCCGTCCCAACTGGGCGGTCGTCATGGCAGGCGGCCAGGGCGTCCGGCTGCGGCCCCTGACCGAGACCGTCCCAAAGCCGATGCTGCGCGTCGCCGGCCGCCCGATCCTCGAGCGGATCGTCCTCCACCTGGTCGGTGCCGGGATCGAACGCGTCTACCTGGCCGTGGGCTACCTCGGCGAGGTCATCGAGGAGCACTTCGGCGACGGGGCGCGCTTCGGCTGCCGGATCGAGTACCTGCGCGAGACGACGCCGCTGGGGACCGCCGGGGCGCTCGGGCTCCTGCCCGAGCCGCCGACGAGCCCGCTGATCGTCATGAACGGCGACCTCGTGACCCAGGCCGACCTGGGCGGCCTCCTCGACCTGCACGCCCGCGGCGGCTTCATCGCCACCATCGGCATCCGGCGCTACCTCCACGCGGTCCCGTTCGGGTGCGTGGAGCGGGATGGCGACCGGGTGCTGGCCCTGGAGGAGAAGCCGGCGATCACGCGCGACGTGAACACCGGGATCTACGCGCTCGAGCCGGCGCTCGTCGCCCGCGTCGAGCGGGAGCGCAGGATCGACATGACCGAGCTCGTCGAGGACGCGCTCGGCCGGGGCGAGCCGGTCGGCGCCTTCGGCATCGAGGGCGACTGGATCGACGTCGGCCAGCGCGAGCAGCTCTCGCGGGCGAGGGAAGGGGCCTGATGGGCGGCTCGCTGCGTGGCGTCCCGGTCCTCGTGACCGGCGCGGACGGGTTCATCGGCAGCGCACCTGGTGGAGCGGCTCGTCGCCGACGGCGCGTCGGTCCGCGCGTTCTGCGTCTACAACTCGCGCGGATCGTGGGGCTGGCTCGACGAGGCCGACGCCGCCGTTCGCGCCGCGATCGACGTCCGCCTCGGCGACATCCGCGACGCGCGGTTCGTGGAGGCGGCGACGCGAGGGCGTCGAGGTCGTCTTCCATCTCGCGGCCCTGATCGCCATCCCGTACTCGTACACGGCGCCGGAGTCGTTCATCGACACCAACGTCCGGGGCACGCTCAACGTCCTCGAGGCCGCCCGCCGCGCCGGCGTCCGCCGGCTCGTCCACACGTCGACCAGCGAGGTCTACGGCACGCCCGACACCCTGCCGATCCGCGAGACGCACCCGCTCCAGGCGCAGTCGCCGTACGCCGCGACCAAGGTCGCTGCCGATCAGCTGACGCTCGCGTACCACCGCTCGTTCGACGTGCCGGCGGTGGTCCTGCGCCCGTTCAACACGTTCGGCCCGCGCCAGTCGACTCGCGCGGTCCTGCCCACGATGCTCCGCCAGCTCCTGGCCGGCCGGACCGAGGTCCGCCTGGGCAGCCTCGATCCGCGCCGCGACCTGACGTATGTCGCCGACACCGTCGACGGCTTCGCCGCTGGCGGCGACGGCATCGGGCATCGAGGGCCGCACCATCCAGCTGGGCACCGGGCGCAGCGAATCGATCGCGCGAGCTGTTCGAGCTGGCCTGCCGGATCCTCGGCGTCGACGCCGTGGTCGTCGAGGACGCCGCCCGGGTCCGCCCCGAGGCCAGCGAGGTCATGGTCCTCCAGTCGGACCCGGCCCTGGCCCGCGAGCTCCTCGGCTGGGTGGCCGCGACGAGCCTCGAGGACGGGCTGCGCGCCACGATCGAGTGGCTGCGCTCGCACCCGGAACCGGGCGAGGTGGACCGTGTCCAGCACTGAGACGGGGACCGGCACGACGCCGGCGGCCGGCCTGGCTCGCATCCCCCTCGCGGAGCCGACGCTGGAGGGCAACGAAGCGCGCTACCTCGCGGAGTGCGTGGCGACGAACTACGTCTCCTCGGTCGGGCCGTTCGTGGACCGCTTCGAGGCGGCCTTCGCCGAGTACGTCGGGAGCCGCTACGCCGTGGCCGTCTCGAGCGGGACGGCGGCCCTCCACCTCGCCTTCCGCGTCCTCGACGTCCAGGCCGGCGCCGACGTCCTCGTCTCGACGCTGACCTTCATCGCGTCGGCCAACCCGATCCGCTACCTCGGGGCGCAGCCGGTCCTGGTCGACTCCGGAGCCGGTCTCGCTGAACCTCGATCCGGTCCTCGTGGTGGCCGAGCTCGAGCGGCGGGCGCAAGCCGGGCAGCCCCAGCCGGCCGCCATCGAAGTCGTCCACCTGCTGGGCCATCCGGCCGACCTCGAGCCGATCCTCGACGCGGCCGGCCGGTTCGGCGTGCCGGTCGTGGAGGACGCGTCGGAGGCGCTCGGGGCGACCTGGACCCGCGGCCGGCTCGCCGGTCGGCAGGTCGGCTCGGCCGGCCGGGTCGGCTGCTTCAGCTTCAACGGCAACAAGATCATCACGACCGGCGGCGGCGGGATGCTCACCACCGACGACCCGGCCATCGCGCGACGCGCCCGGCACCTCTCGACGCAGGCCCGGCTCCCGGGGCGCGCCTACGACCACGACGAGGTGGGCTACAACTACCGCCTCTCGAACGTCGCGGCGGCGCTGGGCCTGGCCCAGCTGGAGCGCCTGCCGGACCTGCTTGCGCGCCGCCGCGCCATCGCGGCACGCTACGACGCGGCGCTCGGGCCCTCAGCGCACCTGCACACCGCCGTCCGGGCCGACTGGGCCGATCCGAGCTACTGGCTCTATACCGCCGGGCTGGCAGCGGGCGCATCGACCCGCCGCGACGCGCTCCTCGACGGTCTCGCGGCCGAGGGGATCGACGCGCGCCCGGTCTGGACGCCGCTGCACCGGATGTCCCTGTACGCCGACGCCGGCCGCCTGGGTGACGGGTCGGTGGCCGACGGGATCTTCGAGCAGTCGTTCAGCCTCCCGTCCTCGTCCAGCCTGTCGCCCGGGTCGCAGGAGCGGGTCGTCGAGGCGGTCCTGCGGCTCGTCTGACGACAGCAGGATCCCGTTCCCGGAGGAGCCCCGACGGGGGATCCGGGGGTGAGCGCGTATACTGCCCGGGCTCTCCCCATCCGTGCGCCCATCCCGCGCGACCCGCTCGCAGCCGCGGTGCCCGCGCCGTCGACCTGACCGACTCTGCAAGGACGCGCCACCCGACCATGTTCGACCGGATCCTCGGCCTCTTCTCCCGCGACATCGGCATCGACCTCGGGACCGCCAACACGCTGGTCCACGTCCGTGACCGCGGCATCGTCATGAGCGAGCCGTCGGTCGTGGCGATCGACGCCAAGACCAAGCGGGTCCTCGCCATCGGCGCGGAGGCCAAGCGGATGGTCGGCCGGACCCCCGCGAACATCATCGCGGTGCGGCCGCTGCGCGACGGCGTCATCAGCGACTTCGACGTCACCGAGCAGATGATCAAGTACTTCGTGAACCGGGTCCACGACCGGGTCGGGCTGATCCCGCGGCCGCGCATGCTGCTCGGCATCCCCTCGGGCGTCACCGAGGTCGAGAAGCGCGCCGTCCGCGACGCCGCCCTCAACGCCGGCGCCCGCTGGGCCCGCCTCATCGAGGAGCCGATGGCGGCGGCGATCGGGGCCGGCCTCCCGGTCAGCGAGCCGTCGGGCAGCCTCATCGTCGACATCGGCGGCGGGACGACCGAGGTCGCGGTCCTCAGCCTGGGCGGGATCGTCGTCTCGCGCTCGATCCGCATCGGCGGCGACGAGATGGACCAGGACATCGTCACGTTCGCCCGCCGCGAGTACAACCTGTTCCTCGGCGAGCGCACGGCCGAGGACATCAAGATCGCCATCGCCTCGGCGTACCCCGGCGAGTGGGACGCCCAGCGCGTGACCCTGCGCGGCCGCGACCTGCTGACCGGCCTGCCGCGCAGCGTCGAGGTGGGCGCCGACCAGATCCGCGAGGCGATCGAGCCGTCCGTCGCGCAGATCGTCGACACCGTGAAGGACACCATCGAGGAGACCCCGCCGGAGCTCGTCGCGGACATCATGGACCAGGGCATCGTCCTGGCCGGTGGCGGCGCGCTCCTGGCCGGCCTCGACCGGCGCGTCGCCGAGGCGACCCAGATGCCGGTCCACGTCGCCGACGATCCGCTGACCTGCGTGGCCCGCGGGACCGGGATCGTGCTCGAGGAGCTCGAGGGGATGGACCGCGTGCTGGTCGCCGAGACCTACTCGCGGCCGCCCCGCTGACCGACGCCATGACGGGGATCCTGCGATGAGCTCGGCCTTCGCCACTCGGGTGGCACGGCGACGCGGCATCGTGTTCACGGTGCTGCTGGTCTCGACCGTGCTGATGATGGCCTTCTCGTCGAACCCGGGCGTCCGCGACATCCAGAGTGGCGTGGGCTACGCGTTCCGGCCGATCCAGGGCGCGCTGGACAGCGTCGCCGGCGGGATCGCCTCGGTGGCGACCGCGATCACCGAGATCGACCGGCTGCGCACCGACAACGCCCAGCTGCGCGACCAGAACGAGCGGCTGACCGCCGAGAACGCCCAGGTCGACGAGATCCGCCGCGAGAACGACCAGCTGACGGGTCTCCTCCAGCTCCAGGCCGGCTTCGACCACAAGACCACGGCGGCCGCCGTCATCGGCCGCGATTCGCTCGAGCTTCGCCGGGTCGTGACCATCGACAAGGGGACCAACGCCAGCATCGAGCTCGGCGATACCGTCGTGACGTCGGGCGGCGCGCTCGCGGGTCGGGTCACCGCCGTCGGGCCGGACAGCGCGACGGTCACGCTGCTGACCGACGCCGGCTCGACGGTCATCGGCCAGCTCGTGCCGAGCGCCGCGACGGGCGAGGTCGTCGGCCAGCTGGGCGGCGTGATGGTCATGAGCCAGATCGATTCCGGCGAGAAGATCTCGCTCGGCGACGAGGTGGTGACGGCCGGCATCGAGCTCGCGGGCGGCATCCGCTCGCCGTACCCCAAGGGCCTGCTCATCGGCCAGGTCGTCGACGTCCGCCTCGACGCCAACGACGTCGTGCAGACCGCGTACCTCCGCCCGACCGCGGACCTCGACAAGCTCGAGTACGTGCTCGTCGTGCTCGACTACGAAGGCGGGCTGCCGCCCATCAACCAGCAGCCCGTCGACTGCAGCGGCACGGGCGTCCTGCCCCAGGGCGAGCAGCCGTGCTTCACGCCGGCCCCCTCGACCCGATCGACCGCCAAGCCCTGATCCCCGGCTGGTAGGCTGGGGACGATGAAGGCCGACCGATGAAGGGGATCGTCCTCGCCGGCGGGACGGCGACGCGGCTCTATCCCCTGACGATCGTCACCAACAAGCACCTGTTGCCGATCTACGACCGGCCGATGATCTACTACCCCATCGAGACGCTGGCGGGGATGGGCGTCCGCGAGGTCATGGTCATCGTCGGCGGCAAGGGCGTCGGCGACGTCGTGGAGCTGCTCGCCGACGGCGCGCACTTCGGGCTCGACCTGACCTACCGCTACCAGCCGGGCGCGCTCGGCATCGCCCACGCCATCGGGCTGGCGCGCGACTTCGTCGGCGACGACGCGTTCTGCTGCATCCTCGGGGACAACGTCCTCCGCGGACCGGCCCTCGCGCCGGTCGCCGCGGCGTTCGAGGCCGGGTCCTACGGCGCCGGCACGCTGCTCTACCAGGTCCCCGATCCGGGCCGCTTCGGCGTCGCCGAGCTCGACGCGGACGGCCGGGTGGTCGGCTTCGAGGAGAAGCCCGAGACGCCCAAGAGCGACCTCATCCCGATCGGGGTCTACTTCCTGCGGCCGGACGCCTTCGACGTGATCGACGGGCTGTCGCCGTCGGGGCGGGGCGAGTTCGAGATCACCGACGTGCTGAACCACTACGTGCCCGGTGGCCGGCTCTACGCCCCGGTCTACGAAGGGCACTGGACCGATGCCGGGACGGTGCCGTCCCTGCTGCGGGCCTCCGAGCTGGCCCGCGACGACGATGCGGCCGGCCGGCTGGCGGCGCCGGTGGAGCGGCCGTCGTCGTGACCGACCGGTACCGCCGCCTCCTGGTCACCGGCGGCGCCGGGTTCATCGGCTCGTGCTACGTCCGCGACGTCCTCGGCCGGCGGGACGGCACGGAGATCACCGTCCTGGACAAGCTGACCTACGCCGGCAACGAGGCCAACCTGGCCGCGGTCCGCGACGATCCGGAGATGGCGGCGCGGCTGCGCTTCGTCCGCGGCGACATCGCCGACGCGGCCGTCGCGGCGCCGCTGGTCGCCGAGGCCGATGCCGTGGTCAACGTCGCCGCGGAGACCCACGTCGACCGCTCCATCCTGGACCCGGAGGCGTTCCTGCGGACCGGGGTGATCGGCGTCCACGTCCTCCTGGAGGCCTGCCGGACGGCCCCCGGCCGGCCGCGCTTCCTGCAGGTCTCGACGGACGAGGTCTACGGCTCGGTCGAGACCGGTTCATCGGTCGAAGGCGACATCCTCGCCCCGCGATCGCCGTACGCGGCCGCGAAGGCCGCCGGTGAGCTGCTGGTCCGCAGCTATGTCGTGACGCACGGCGTGGACGCGGTCGTCACCCGCGGGGCGAACACCTACGGCCCGTATCACCATCCGGAGAAGCTGATCCCGCTGTTCGTGACCAACGCCATCGACGACCTGCCGCTGCCGCTCTACGGCGACGGCCGGCAGCGACGCGACTGGCTCTACGTCGCGGACCACGCCGCGGCCATCGACACCGTGCTGCGCCACGGGGCGAGCGGCGAGACCTACAACGTGCCCGGCGGATCCGAGATGGAGAACGTCGAGATCGTCCGCCTGCTGCTGGAGCATCTGGGCAAGCCGTGGTCGCTGGTCCGCCACGTCGAGGACCGCCCGGGCCACGACCGGCGGTACGCCATGGACGGGACGAAGATCGCGGCGCTGGGCTGGCGGCCGCGTACGGCCTTCGACGCGGGCCTCGCCGAGACGATCGACTGGTACGTCGCCAACGAGGCCTGGTGGCGGGCGGCCCGCTCGGACGACTGGGACGCCTACTACGAGCGCCAGTACGGGGCGCGCCTCCGCTCGGCCGGCTGATGCGGATCGCCGTGACCGGCGCGACCGGGCGGCTCGGGTCCGCCCTCGTCGGGGCGCTCGCCGACGCGCCGTTCCCCGGTCCGGGCGGGCCGCTGGCCTGGACACGGCGCGAGCTGGACCTCGATGCGCCCGAGGGCGTCACGGCCGCGCTGGGCCGCGACCGGCCCGAGGTCGTCGTGCACGTCGCGGCCTGGACCGACGTGGACGGCTGCGCCCGCGACCCGGACCTGGCGCTCGCCCGCAACGGGACCGCGACCGGCGTCCTCGCCGGCGCCTGCGCGGCGCGCGGGATCGATCTCGTGGTGGTGTCGACCAACGAGGTCTTCGACGGGTCGCGGACCGATGGCGTCGGGTACGGCCCCGACGACGAGCCCGCACCGGGCAATCCCTACGGCGTCTCGAAGCTCGCCGGCGAGCGCGCGGCTGCGGCCGCGTACGCCGGCATCGGCGTCGGCGGGCGCCTCGGCATCGTGCGCACGGCCTGGCTGTTCGGCCCCGGGGAACCCGACTTCCCGCGCAAGATCCTCGCCGCGGCGGACCGGGCGGCGGCCACGGGGGAGCCGCTCCGCGCCGTCGCCGACGAATGGGGCACGCCGACCTATACGCACGACGCCGCCGACGCGATCGTGGAGCTGCTGGCCGAAGACGCCCACGCCGGCATCCACCACGTCGTCAACGGGTCGTTCGCCACGCGGGCCATGTGGGCCGAGGATGTCGTCGGGCGGTTCGGCGTGGCGGTCCGGATCGAGCCGGTCCCGGCCACGACCTGGGACCGGGCGTCGGTCCCGCCGCGCTGGGGCGTCCTCGCGGCGACGCCGCTGCCGTCCGGCGAGCCGCTCCGGCCGTGGCCCGACGCGATGGCCGACTACGCGCCCGCCCTCGAGCGGGCGCGGCGCCAGGCAGCGGGCTCGCGATGAGCCTCGATCGACCGCCGTCGGTGCTGCCGGGCGTCCGGTACGGCGCGGTCGACCGGATGGCCGACGACCGCGGCGCGTTCCGCGAGCTGTGGCGCGCCGACGCGTTCGGGGCCATCGACCCGCTCGACGCGGGCGCGGATCCCTCGACCGCGCCGACGTTCGTCCAGGCGAACCTGTCGACCTCCGCGCCCGGCGTCGTGCGCGGCCTCCACTACCACCGCCGCCAGCTCGACTACTGGGTCGTGGCCTCGGGCCGGGCGTTCGTCGCGCTGGTCGACCTGCGGCCCGTCCTCGATGACTCGGGCCGACCGCCGACCGTCGAGACCCGCGAGCTGCGCGAAGACGACTGGGTCGTGATCCCGGCGGGCGTCGCCCACGGGTTCCTGGCGCTCGAGCCGCTCGGGATGCTCTACCTCGTCACGACCGCCTACGACGGGAGCGACGAGCTGGGCTTCGCCTGGGACGACCCGACCGTCGGGGTCGCATGGCCGGCCGTCGACTCGACCGTGGATGGCCGCCCGATCGTCTCCGACCGGGACCGCACCGCGCCGACGCTGGCCGACCTGGTGGTGCGCTTGCGCCACGGGGGACAATGACGGGGCGGACCCCCACCGCCTCCCCACCTCACCGCACCGCCCCCGACCGTACCGGCCCGCCCCGATGGGCCTACGAGGTGGCGGGACCATCCCGCGATTGAGCGAACCGCGCCCGTCCACGAGCCTGAGGACCTGATCGACCGATCCCCATCCGCATGGAGCGCCCGTTTGCGCAAACCCGTCGCCGCCCTCGTCCTCGCCATGCTCGCCGCCCTGGGGGCGTTCGCCCCGGCCGCGAGCGCGGCCGCTCCGGCCGGAGCCAAGGTGGTGATCATCGTCGGGGCCACGCACGGGGCGACCGCCGGGTATCGGGCCGACGCCGACCGCGCGTACGCCGAGGCGATCAAGTACACCTCGAACGTCGTCAAGGTCTACAGCCCCGATGCGACCTGGTCGAAGGTGCAGGCGGCGGCCAAGGGCGCGTCGATCCTCATCTACCTCGGCCACGGCAACGGCTGGCCGAGCCCGTACACCTACGACCCGGCGTACGCCACCAAGGACGGGTTCGGGCTCAACGCGACCGCGGGTGACGGCGACTACAACAACAAGTACTACGGCGAGCCCTACGTCTCGACCCTCGCCCTCGCGCCGAACGCGGTCGTCATCCTCAGCCACCTCTGCTACGCGTCGGGGAACTCCGAGCCGGGCAACGCCGCCCCGTCGGTCACCGTGGCGCGCCAGCGCGTCGACAACTACGGCGCCGGCTTCCTCAAGGGCAAGGCCCGCGCGGTCATCGCCGACGGCCACGGCAACCCGGAGCCGTACATCCGCGCGCTGTTCACGACGCACTCGAGCATCGAGGACGTCTGGCAGGGCGCCCCGGACTTCCACGGGCACGTCAAGGCGTTCGCCTCCACCCGGACGGCCGGGGCCACCGCCTACACCGACACCGACAGCACGACCGCCGGGTACTACCGCTCGATGGTCGCCAAGCCGGGCCTCACCACCGACGACGTCACCGGCGCCACATCGGCCGACACCGGGGTCGATCCGAGCAAGCTCGTCGTCCCGGGCAATGCCCAGGCCGGCGCGGCCGGGGCGGAGATCTTCGCGAGCCCGAGCATGACCCCGGACGCCGAGGGTGCGCCGCCGGTCGTCCTCCCGGCCGGCACCCGCCTGCGGGTCGTCAGCAGCACGGCCGCCGCCGCCGTCAGCGGGACCGCGGTCCACGTCCAGGGGCTGGACGACCCGTCGATCGACGGCTGGGTCGTCGCCGGCGACCTCATCCCGAAGGACAGCACCGCCCCGCGGGTCTGGGGCGTCGATGGTGGGACCTCCAGATTCTCGCCCAACGGCGACGACGTGGGTGACACCGCGACCGTCACCGGCAACCTCTCCGAGACGGCGGCCTGGACGGCCACGGTCAAGGACGCCGACGGCGGCGCCCTCAAGACCGCGACCGGGAATGGCGCCACGTTCGCCCTGACCTGGGACGGCACGACCGGTGGCGGCACCGCGGCCGACGGCGCGTACAGCGTCAGCGTCGACGCCGTCGACGCGTGGGGCAACGCCTCCAGCTCGAGCGCGGGCAAGCTCACGATCGACACGGTCGCGCCCGAGCTCGGGACCGTGACCCCCGCCGCGGACCCGGAGCCGTGGTTCAGCCCGAACGGCGATGGCAGCCGCGACACCGTGAGCCTGACGGCCGGGGTGCCCGAGGCCGGCACGCTGACGATGCGGGTCGTGAACGGCGCCGGCGCGGTCATCCGCAAGGACATCGTGCCGGTGGCCGCCGGCTCGAAGGCGATGCCATGGGACGGGCGCGACCTGCACGGTGCGGTGGCCGCCGACGGCGAGTACGACATCCGGCTCTCGCTGACCGACGCCGCGGGCAACGCGTCACCGCAGGTCACGCGGACGGTGCGGGTCACCACGACCCTCGGCTTCGTGACGTCGTCGAAGGCGGTCTTCTACCCGCAGGACGGCGATACGTACGCCCCGACCACGGTCCTCGGCTACCGCCTCGCCCGGCCGGCCACCGTGACCTGGACCATCCGCAACGCCGCCGGGGCGGTCGTCGAGACGCTCGCGGATGCGCAGCCACGGGATGCCGGCAGCGATGCCTTCACCTTCGACGGCATGAAGCTGGACCGGTCGGCCCGGCTGCCGGTCGGCAAGTACACCGCGTACGTCACCGCGACCGACGACCTCACGACGACCAGCCAGTCGGCCGCGTTCGAGATGAACGCCTACGCGATCACGGTCTCGGACGCGACCCCGGCGCGCGGCCAGAAGGTCACGATCACCACGACGTCGGCGGAGCCGCAGAACGCCTCCCCACGGCTGTCGGTGGTCCAGCCCGGCAAGTCCACCTGGAGCGTGGCCATGGTCCGGCTCGGCCCGGGCCGCTACCAGGCGGTCGTCACGATCAAGACGGGCGGCGGCGCGGGCACGATCAAGTTCCGCGTCTACGGCGCCGACGCCGCCGGGCGCAAGTCGTGGACCCAGGTGAGCCTGCCCCTCCACTAGGCGCCGGCGGCATCCCACCGGACCACCCAAGACCGCACCGTACCAGTCCGCACCGGGACCTTCGTCGCCTACCCGCGGGCGGCGCGCACGGGTAGCGTCGAACGACCGCCGTCATCCGGATGAGGACCCGTCGTGCCGATCGCCCCCCAGCGCCTGCCGTCCAGGACCCCGCGTCGCCTCGCGATGGGCCTCGCGCTGCTGGTGCTCGGCGGGCTGCTCCCGGGCACCGCGGATGCCGCCGAGGCGGGGAGCGCCGTCGGCCCGGCCTCGCCGGGCATGCAGCCGACCGTCCAGTACCTCGAGGCGCTCGCCCATGCCGGCGACCGCATCGCCTTCAAGCCCGGCGGGCGGGTCACCGTGCCGTTCACCCCGCGCGCCGCGGACCACTGGGCCGTCGACGGCGGCTCCCCGACCGTCCTCCCCTCCGGACGCGCTTCCGGGAGCACGATCCGCGCCGCCGCGACCACGCTGGCCGATCCCGCCGGTGACGCCGTCGCGCTCGCCGGCTACGGCGACGACCGCCCGGCCGTGGACCCGTCCTCGGTCGTGGAGGCCCAGACCGTGAGCTGGGACGGCACGGCCGGCGAGCCCACGTTCGAGCTGGCCGCGGCCGTGGACCCGGGCGGTCTCCGCCGCGAGGTCTTCGGCTTCCTGCCGTACTGGGAGCTGACCGACCCCTCCACCCGGCTCGACTGGGAGAAGCTCTCGACGGTGGCGTACTTCGGCGTCGGCGCCGACGCCACCGGGAACCTCCAGAAGAAGGACCCGGACGGCTCGCCGACGGTGGGCTGGAGCGGCTGGACCAGCTCGCGCATGACCAGCGTCATCAACGCGGCCCACACCAGCGGCGCCCGGGTCGTGCTGACCATCCAGAGCTTCGCCTGGAGCGCGAACGGGCTGGCCCGCCAGAAGTCGCTCCTGGGCAGCCCGACCTACCGCAACCGGCTCGCGCGCCAGATCGCGCTGGCCGTCCGCGACCGCGGCGCCGACGGCGTGAACCTCGACTTCGAGCCCATCGCCTCGGGCTACGCCGACGAGTTCACCGCGCTCGTCCGCGCGGTCCGGTCGCAGCTCGACAGGGTCCACAAGGGCTACCAGCTGACCTTCGACACGACCGGCTGGATCGGCAACTACCCGATCCACGACGCCACGGTGCGCGGCGCGGCCGACGCCGTCGTGATCATGGGCTACGACTACCGCACGGCCGGCTCGAGCCCGGTCGGCTCGCTCGCCCCGATCGGCGGACCCGGGTACGACCTCGGCGACACGGTCGCGGCGTTCCTCGCCCGCGTCCCCGCGTCCAAGGTGATCCTGGGCGTGCCGTACTACGGGCGGGCCTGGTCGACCGCGACCGCGAGCCTCCACGCGAGGAACATCTCGGGCACGAAGTACGGCGCGTCCGTGGCCATCCCGTATGCGACGGCGCGCGAGTTCGCCAAGGCGTACGGCCGCACGTACGACCCGGTCGAGGGCGTGTCGTGGCTCGCCTACCGGCGCCAGAACTGCACCACGGCCTACGGCTGCGTGACGCCGTGGCGCCAGCTCTACTTCGACGACGCGACCGCGCTCAAGGCGAAGTACGACCTGGTCAACCGGGCCGGTCTGCGCGGCGTCGGCATCTGGGCGCTCGGCTACGACGGGTCGCGCCCCGAGCTGTACGCGGCGCTCAAGGCCAAGTTCATCACCGACAAGGTCCCGCCGACCGTGACCGCAACGCGGCTCTCCGCGACGGCCTTCTCGCCGGACGGCGACCGGCGGCAGGACACGGTCACGGCGACGGTCGCGGCCACCGGGCTCATCCGCTGGGGCTACCTCGTCGCGCCGGTCAACGGCCCCAAGGTCGGCAAGGCGATCCGCAGCGGCAGCCGGCCGGGGCGGGCGTCGACGTTCACCTGGAACGGGGTCGGGACGGGCTCGAAGGTCGTCCGCGACGGCCGCTACCGCATCACGATCTGGACGGCGGACGCCTCGAACAACCGCTCGACCTCGACCTTCGACGTGCTCGTCGACACCCGCCATCCCGTGGTCTCGACATCGGTCGCGCCCGCCTTCGTCGCACCGGACGGCAACGGCCAGAACGAGCAGCTGACCCTGCGCTGGACCGCGAGCGAGCCGATCAGCGGCACGGTCCGCCTGCTCGACCCGAAGGGCGCCGCCCTCTGGCGCTGGCCGATCGTCTCGGCATCGAGCTGGTCGATGGTCTGGAAGGGCACCCGACCGGGCGGTGCGGTCGTCGCCGACGGCCCCTACCGGCTTCGCGTCGACGGGGTCGACCGGGCCGGCAACCCGGTCGTCCGCGAGGCGACGGTCCTCGTGGACCGGACGATCCGCTCGGCGGGCTGGACGGTCGGATCCTTCGTGCCGCAGGCCGGTGTCCCGGCCGGCGCCAGGCTCCAGCTGCTGCGGTCCGCGCGGGTCTCCGTCGCGGTCTACCACTCGACCACGCTGATCCGGACGATCTGGTCGGACCGGGCGACGACCAAGGGCACGCACGCGCTCGCCTGGGACGGCAAGACGGCCGCCGGGGCGTGGGTCCGGCCCGGCACCTATCGGCTCGTCGTCACGGCGACCAGCTGGATCGGGACGACGACGGTGGCCCGGAACGTGACGGTCGGGCCTCGTTGAGCGCCGGCTCGTACACTTGCCGGCCATGACGACCCAACCCCAGGCACGGGCCGGCGCGATCGGTGGCGACCGCCCGGTCGGATCGGGCGCCTGGGTCGTCCTCCCGACCTACCAGGAAGCCGAGAACATCGGCCCCGTCGCCGCGGCCATCCTCGAGGCGCTCCCGGGCGCCACGCTGCTCGTGGTCGACGACGGGTCGCCCGATGGCACGGGACGCCTGGCCGACGAGATGTCCTCGGCGGACGCCCGCATCCGCGTCCGCCATCGCTCGGTCAAGGCCGGTCTCGGACGCGCCTATCTCGATGGCTTCGCCCGGGCCCTCGAGGGCGGCGCCGAGATCGTCGTCCAGATGGATGCCGACTTCAGCCACGATCCGGCCGTCCTGCCCGACCTCATCGCCCCGGTGGTGCAGGGCGCCGCGGACGTCGTCATCGGCTCGCGCTACGCCCCGGGCGGCGCGGTCATGGACTGGTCGTTCTTCCGCCGGGTCATCTCGCGCGGCGGCAGCGTCTTCGCGCGGACGGTCCTCCGCCTGGGTCCGCAGGACCTGACCGGCGGCTTCAAGGCCTGGCGGGCGTCGACGCTGGCCGAGGTCCCGTTCGACGGGGTCCACGCCGGCGGCTACGTGTTCCAGATCGAGATGACCTTCCGGGCCGACCGGGCCGGGGCGCGCATCCTGGAGGTGCCGATCACCTTCCGCGACCGTCGCGTCGGCCAGAGCAAGATGTCGCGGCGGATCATCGTGGAGGCGCTGGTGGTCGTGGTCCAGCTCCGCGCCGAGGAGCTGCGCGACCGCCTGCTGCGGCGGCGCGGCGGGGCATGACCGGCCCGGGCGAGCCGACGCCCGACCCCCTTGACCAGGGCACGCTCGGGAGCGGCCGGGCAGGACCGGGCCCGTCGCCCGGCGTGCGCGTGGTCCTCGACGCACGCCCGCTCCAGGAGCCCGGGCGGGCGCCGGTCACCGCCGCCTATCTCGACGGCCTGCTGGGCGCCTTCGACCACGACCCCGTGGACGGCGAATCGTTCGCCTTCCTGCTGCGCAGCGACCTCGACGACCCGACGCCGGCGTACCCGAACCTGGCCGTGGTCGGCCGCCGCCAGCTGCCGCCGACCCACCTGCTCCGCTCCGCGGCGATGACCGTGGACCCGTTCCTGCTGCGCGGGGCGTCGCTCGGGGCCGCATGGCGAGCCGACCGCGGCGGGGCGGCCGGCGCGGTCTATCACACGGCCGGCGCCGGCCCGCTCCCGATCGCGTCGGGGCTGCCGATCGTCGCGACGCTGCTCGACCTGGCGCCATGGGAGCTGCCGGAGGCCTTCGGCCGGACCCCGGCCGCGCGGTTCGGGCAGCGCCTGCGCGGCCGCCTGCTGCGCGACGCGGCCGCGGTGATCGTCGCCGGCCCGGCGGTGAAGACCGCGGCCCGTCGTCTGCTCCATATCCGTCCGGACCGGATCCGGGTGATCCCGCTGGCGCCGCGGTCGGCCTTTGCCCCTGCGACCGGGCGGGGCGCGGCCGGACGGTCTGCCCCGGGGGATGTCGACGCCGCCACCGAGCGTGAGCGGCTCGGGCTGACCGGGCGCTATCTCGTCTACCCCGGCCGCTACGACGCCCGCCAGGACCTCGCCACGCTGCTCCAGGCGCTCGCCTCCCTCGCCGAGGCCGGCCGGCCCGCGGACCTGCCCGCTGACGTCGCCTGGCCCCCGCGCATCCTGCTGCTGGGGGCGAGCCCCGAGGACCGCGCGTCGCTGGCCCGCGTCGCCGCGCGGCAGGGCATCGGGGAGTGCCTGGCGTACGCGCCCACGCTGGCCACACCGGCGGCCGCGGGGCTCCTGCGCGGTGCCCGCGCGGCCATCCTCCCCGTCGTGTCCGAGGCGTCCGGCCTGGCCGCGATCGAGGCGCTCGCCTGCGGCACGCCGGTGGTCGCGTCGGCCGTGGGCATCCTGCCCGGGATCGTCGGCGATGCCGGGGTCCTCGTCGAGGCGCGCGATCCGGACCGCCTGGCCACAGCCCTGCGCACGATCTGGGCCGACGACCGCGTCCACGGGCGCCTGGCGGCCGCGGCGAGGCGCCGCGCCACGAGCGGGCGACGGACATGGGCCGAGGTCGCGGCGGAGACGCGGGCCGTCTACGCGGAGGCCGGGCGCCGACCCGCCTGAGACCCGTGCCGATCGATCCCCGCGGGCCGGTCAGCGAGGGGCGGTCAGTTCGCGGTGCTGGCGCTCGGTGAGGCGGCCGCGGTCGGCACCTTGCCGTCCTTGATGACCGTCCCGTAGCCGTTCCCGATCCGCAGGACCTGGACGAAGGTCTGGCCGACCGTCAGCGTGACGGGCTTGCCCGCCGAGTCGAAGAACAGCGTCGGCGCGGTGTTCGACTTCTTGCTCCACGTGCCCCTGATGGTCTTCCCGTTCGTCGCGATCCAGGCCTTGCCGGTGCCGACGACGTTCGCCTCGAGGCGGTGCTTGTTGGGGTGGCCGTCGTTGAGCGGCCCGAAGATCATGTTCATGATCACGACGTTCTTGGGCGCGACTCGCTTGCCGTCGGCCTTGTCGATCTGCTTCTTCTCGCCGGTGACCGAGCGCAGATAGGTGTTGCTCGCCCGGTCGTAGTGGTACGTGATCGTGTTCTGGGGATAGGTCACGACGATCGTGCCGCCCACCGGTCGCGCCTCGAGCGGCGCGTCCGGCGCGAACTGCCAGTGCGCCTTGACCGGGCCGTCCGTGGCCCCGACCTTGGCGGCGAGCCGCCGGAGGTGCTTGCCGTCGGTGTACATGTTGTGCGGCGCGAAGCGCTCCTTGATCCGCCAGTAGTAGCTTCCCCAGCGGAACTCGTCCGCGTTGTAGACGTACTGCCCGCCGCCCTTCTGCTTCAGGGTCGACATCGCCTGCGGCGAGCCGCCGACGTGCCCATAGAGCGCCTTCCACTCGGCGGCCCACGTGATGTAGTAGAACCGCGAGCTGCGGACCGGGCCGACGAGGCCGGGGATCGCCGAGTTGAAGATCATCATGTAGCGCGGGATGCCGCCCTCGGCGGGCGCCTGGAAGACGACCGAAGCCGAGTTGAACCCGGACTGGGGCCGGGCCGGGCCGAGGTCGTCGATCATCACCGCGATCGGACGGCGGTTCGCGGCCGCCGGGGTGACCATCCGCCCGGTCAGCGGATCGGCGACGAGGACGGGCGTCGGCAGCGGGGTCGGCGTCGGCTCGGCCGTCGGCGTCGGCGAGACCGTCGGCGTCGGCGAGGACGTGGGCTCGCCCGAGGCCGGTGGACGAGGGCGCCGGCGTGACCACGGCCGCGCCGCTCCCCGACGGCTTTGGGCTGGAGGTCGCGTTCCCGGCGACCACCGCGCCACCCACCACGGCGATCAGGGCAACGGCCCCGATGCCGAGCGCCAACGGACGGTTCATCGTCGCCACGATCTCGGACCCTCGCTAACCCGGTCGCGGCCCTGGGGAGGCTGCGTCGCGCCGCAGGATACAGGAGGTTCCGCAGATCGGCGTCCAGTGGGCCATCGATGCGATGACCCGGGGTGGCGAGTACGCTGGACCAGAACGCCGTCCACCCGCGGCCGCCGCACCGATCCGCCTTCGAGGACCCCATGGCCGACACCGATCCCACGACCCCGACACCGAAGCCCGCGCGGGCTGCCGCGAAGCCGTCCGCCCCCAAATCCACCGCCAAGTCCGACCGGCCCGTCGGCAGCGCCGAAGCGCGCCCCGGCGCCGGTGATGGCGCCGGCTGCCGAGCCCGCCACCGCGACCGGCCCCGTCGACCATCTCGAGATCGTCCAGGGCGGCGCCCGCGACCTCGAGGCCCTGTCGATCTCGATCACCCAGGGTGGCGCCCGGGACGTCCACGCCGAGTCCGTCGCGATCAAGCAAGGCGGTCTGCGCAACGTGACCGCCGAGCACGTCGACGTCCACCAGGGCGGGATCGCGGCCCTCCAGGCGCAGGACGTGGCCGTGAGCATGGGCGGCATCGCGCTGGCCCGCGGCGAGCGCATCTCGGTGGAGCTCGGGGGCCTCGGGCTCGGCCTCGCCGACGAGCTCCGGCTCACGCAGGGTGCCGCGCGCACGCTGCTGGCCCGCGAGGCGCACGTCGACCAGGGCCTGATCGGCACCGTGATCGCCGGGCAGGCGCGGTTCGAGCGGAACGCCGGCGTGCTGGTGCTGATCGCCGGCCGCGTCGAGGGGAACGTCCGGACGCTGCTCGACTGGCGAGGCGCCCTCGCCCTCGGGGCCGCGATGGGCGTGGTGGTGGGGTTGCTCCGCCGCCGTTGACCGTGCGCGCCAGGAGGTCGGCCCCCGGACCGGGAGGTCGGAAGCCTTCGGCTATACTCGTGCACCCATCAACGCTGTCAGGAGCCCACGCCGCCGTGATCGACCCATCGGCTCGCGTCCACGCGAGTGCCGACCTTGAGCCCGAAGTGACCGTCGGCCCGGGCACATCGATCTGGCAGCGAGCCCAGGTGCGCAGCGGAGCGACGCTCGGCGCCGACTGCATCGTCGGGCGCGACGCGTTCATCGACGAGGGGGTCGTCATCGGCGACCGGGTCAAGATCCAGAACGGCGCGCTGATCTACCACGGCGTCACCATCGGGGACGGCGTCTTCATCGGCCCCGGCGCCATCCTCACCAACGACCGGCATCCGCGCGCCGTCACCTCGACCGGTGACCTGGCCCGGGCCGCCGACTGGACGGTGACCCCGATCGCCATCGCCGACGGCGCCTCGATCGGAGCCGGGGCGGTCGTCGTGGCCGGCAGCGACATCGGGTCGTTCGCCATGGTCGGCGCCGGCGCCATCGTCACGAAGCCGGTCGGCAGCTACGCGCTCGTGGTCGGCAACCCGGCCCGCCGCATCGGCTGGGTCTGCGCCTGCGGCGCCCGCCTGGCCGACTCGACCGGCCACGCGGCGCCGCCCGACGTCGAGCGCTACGCCCGAGACCCCGATCTGTCGTGCCCCGACTGCGGGCGCCGCTACACCTATGTCCCCGACGACGAGTCGCTGCGCGAGCATCCGGCCACCGCCGTCCCTCAAGGAGCCCGCTCATGATCCCGGTCGCCCGTCCAGACATCGGAGACGCGGAGGTCGATGCCGTCACCGCCGTCCTGCGCAGCGGCATGCTCGCCGGCGGCAAGCGCGTCGTCGAGCTCGAGGAGCGCTGGGCCGAGTTCATCGGCACGCGCCACGCCATCGCGGTCTCGAACGGGACCATCGCCCTGATGGCCATCTTCGAGGCGCTCGCGCTCGGTCCGGGCGACGAGGTCATCACCGTCGGGCACACGTTCAACGCCACGGTGTCGTCGATCCTGTTCACCGGCGCGACGCCGGTCTTCGTCGACATCGAGGCCGACACGTACGTCATCGACGCCGCCCGGATCGAGGCGGCGATCACGCCGCGGACGAAGGCCATCTGCCCGGTCCACCTCTTCGGGCTGCCCGCGGACATGGCCATGATCCAGGCGATCGCGGACCGTCACGGCCTCGCCGTCGTCGAGGACGCCTGCCAGGCGCATGGCGCGGAGTTCCGCGGCCGGCGGGTCGGCAGCTTCGGACCGTCGGCGCGTTCAGCCTGTACGGCACGAAGAACATGACCACCGGTGAGGGCGGCCTCATCACCACCGACGACGACCGCCTCGCCGACTGGATCCGCCTCTACCGCAACCAGGGCATGCGCGAGCGCTACCACCACGAGATCCTGGGCTACAACTTCCGGCTCACCGACATCGCGGCCGCCATCGGGCTGGTCCAGCTGGACAAGCTGGCCCGCAACACGGCGCGCCGGCAGGCCATCGCGGCGCGCTACGACGCGGGCTTCGCGGACCTCCCGGTCAGGACCCCGGTCACGCCCGAGGGCCGCGTGCACGTCTTCCACCAGTACACCATCGACGTCGGCGAGCGGCGCGACGAGATCATCGCGGGCCTGACCGCCGCGGGCATCGGCACCGGGATCTACTACCCGATCCCGGTCCACCGCCAGCCGTACGTGCTCGAGCGCGGGATCCACGCCGACCTGCCGATCACCGACCGGGCGGCCGCCCGGACGCTGTCGCTGCCGATGTACCCCGGCCTGACCGAGGCGGAGCAGGACGAGGTGATCGCCGCGGTCCGCGACCAGGTCTCGAACCCGCGCGCGACCCAGGGCGTCGCCGCCGGATGACGGCCAGCTGGTCCCCGGTGGGGGAGGGGGACGTTCGCGTCGGGCTCATCGGGCTCGGCTCGATGGGTCGCAACCACCTGCGCATCCTGGCCTCGATGCCGGGCGCCCGCCTCGTCGCGGTCGCCGATCCGGACGAGACCGCCCTGGCCGCGGCGACGGCCGCGACCGGCGCGCTCGGGTTCGCGGAGCCGCTCGCGCTGCTCGCGGAGGCCGATCTCGACGCGGTCGTCATCGCGGCGCCGACCACGACGCCACGTCGGGCTGGCCCTCGCGGCCATCGACCGCGGGATCGCGGCGCTGATCGAGAAGCCGCTGGCCGCCACCGCGCCCGAGGCGGACGCCATCGTGGCCGCGTCGCGCGCCCGCGGCGTGCCGATCCAGGTCGGCCACGTCGAGCGGTTCAACCCAGCCGTGCTCGAGCTCGGACGGCTCCTCGGTGCGGGCTGGCTCTCGAGCGTGTACGCCATCACCAGCCGCCGCGCCGGGCCGTTCCCGGCGCGCATCCGCGATGTCGGCGTCACCATCGACCTGGCCACCCACGACGTCGACATCCTGTCGTGGATCGCCCGCGAGCGGCCGATCCGCGTCTACGCCGAGACCGCCCAGCGCATCCACGCCGACCACGAGGACCTGCTGTTCGGGCTGATGTCGTTCGAATCGGGGACGGTCGCCATGCTCGACGTCGACTGGCTGACCCCGGCGAAGCGACGACAGCTCACCGTCGTCGGCGAGGAGGGCATGTTCGAACTCGATTTCCTCACCCAGCGCCTCACGTTCACGCGCGTCGTCCGAGCTGACGAACCCGCGGCTGATCGCCGGCTACGCGCCGACCTTCGCCGGCGAGGTCGCCGAGCTCCCCGTCTCGAACGAGGAGCCGCTGCTGGCCGAGCTGGCTGCCTTCATCCACGTCGTGCGCACGGGCGACCGGCCGATGGTCGATGCCGACGACGGCCGCTGGGCGGTCGTCCTCGCGCACGCCCTCCTGACGTCGGCGCGCGACCGCCGCGCGGTCGAGCTGGTGTCGGCATGAGCCCGAGCGCCCGCCCGAGCACGACCAACAGCCTCGCCGGCGGCTCGATCACGCTGCCGCCCAACCCCTGTCGTCACGGCGACATGCGCCTCGTCTCGCCGTGGGTCGGCGAGCCCGGCACGACCGGGACCGTCGCGGTCGTCGGCGCCGGCAAGATGGGCCTGCCGCTCGCGGCGCAGTTCGCCTCGCACGGGTGGTCGGTCATCGCGGTCGACATCGACCCGCGGGTCGTCGACTCGATCAACGCCGGGAAGTCGCACGTCGGCGAGGAGCCGGGGCTCGCCGACCTCGTCCGCGACGCGCACGCTGCGGGCCGGCTGCGGGCCACGCTCGACGGCGCCGAGGCGGCCCGGGCCGCCGATGTCGTGGTGCTGATCGTCCCGGTCATCCTCGACGACGAGTCGCGCCCCGACCATCGCTGGATGGACTCGGCGGTCGAGGCGATCGCGCCGGGCGTCCACGCCGGCTCGACGGTCATCTTCGAGACCACCCTGCCCGTCGGCGACACCCGCGGGCGCTACGCGCCGCGTCTCGAGGCCGTCAGCGGCCTGCGCTCGACCGGTGCGGACACCGACGACTTCGTTCGTCGCGTTCTCGCCGGAGCGGCTCTACAGCGGCGCCGCGCTCGTGCAACCTGGCGACCTACCCGAAGCTCGTCGGCGGGCTCGGCCCGGCCGGCGACCGCACGCGCCGCGGCGTTCTACGAGAGCGTGCTGGACGCCGAGGTCGTGGCGATGAGCTCGGCCGAGGCCGCGGAGTTCGCGAAGCTCGCCGACACCACCTACCGCGACGTCAACATCGCGCTGGCCAACGAGTTCAGCCGGCTACGCGGACCGCATCGGCGTGGACATCACCGAGGTGATCGCCGCCGCGAACAGCCAGCCGTACAGCCACATCCACCAGCCCGGCATCGGCGTCGGCGGGCACTGCATCCCGGTCTACCCGCACTTCCTGCTCGACCGCGCCCCGGAGCTCGAGATCGTCGCGCTCAGCCGGCGTGTCAACGACGGCCAGGTCGGCGTGGCGATCCGCAGCCTCCAGCTCGCGCTCGGCGGGCTCGACGGGGTCGAGGTCCTCGTGCTGGGCCTGACGTACCGGCACGGGGTCAAGGAGCTCGCCTACTCGCGGGCGATGCCGCTGATCGAGCGGCTGGTGCTCGCGGGCGCCCGCGTCCTCGCCCACGACCCGCTGCTCACCGACGAGGAGATCGCCCGGACCGGCGCCACGCCGTGGACCTGGGGCGAGCCCGCGCCGGACGTCCATGCGATCGTGACGCAGACCGCCGACCCGCGCTGGGACCAGCTCGACCTCGCCTGGTTCCCGAGCCTCGCGATGGTGTACGACGGGCGGAACAGCCTCGGCGCCCTCGCGGCGACGCTCCCGTCGTCCGTCGGGTTCCAGGGGGTCGGGACCGGGGGTCGACCCGGCGGCGTCCCCGTCCCGTAGGGGACGGCTACCCTCTCGCCATGCGCATCGTCAGCGTCGTCGGGACGCGACCCCAGCTCATCAAGGCAGCCGCGCTCAGCCCGGTCCTGCGCACCCGTCACGACGAGATCCTCGTCGACACGGGACAGCACTGGGACGAGGCGATGGCCGGCGCCTTCTTCGCCGAGCTCGGCCTGCCCCGGCCGGACCACGGCCTCGGGATCGGCGGCGGGAGCAACGCGGACCAGACCGCGCGGATGCTCGCCGCGCTCGACCCGATCGTCCGCGAGGCGGGAGCCGACGCCGTCCTGGTCTACGGCGACACGAACTCGACGCTCGCCGGCGCGCTGGTCGCGGCCAAGCTGACGGTGCCGGTCGCCCACGTCGAGGCAGGGCTGCGCTCCTTCGACCGGCGGATGCCCGAGGAGGTCAACCGGGTCGTCGCCGACCACCTCTCGCGCTGGCTCTTCGCCCCGACGCCGACCGCCGTGGCCAACCTCGCGGCCGAGGGCATCGTGGACGGCGTCGACCGAGGTGGGTGACGTGATGCAGGACCTCGCGGCACGGACCGTGCCGGGGATCCGAGACGCCGCGGCCCTGGCGGTCGTGGACCCCGGGCTCGAGACCGGCGGCTACCTGTTCGCCACGATCCACCGCGCGGAGAACCGCTCGGTCGAGGCGATGACGCGCCTGGGCGGACCTGCTCGGCGCGGTCGCGACCCCGGACCGGCCGGTGATCCTGGCGCTCCACCCGGGCACGCGAGTCGCGCTCGAGGACGCGGGCGTGGACCTGCCCGCCGGATGTCCGGGTCGTCGAGCCGCAGGGCTACCGCACGACCCTGGCCCTGCAGCTCCACGCGGCGGCCGTGCTGACCGATTCGGGCGGCGTCCAGCGCGAGGCCGCGCTGGCTCGGGGTGCCGTGCCTGGTCCTGCGGGGCACGACCGAATGGGTCGAGGCGGTGGCCGCCTCCGACGGGCGGATGGTGGTGATCGGGCTCGACCGTGACCGGGCCGTCCGCGAGCTGGCACGCCTGGCCGCGCCGTCGGACGCGCCGGAGCTCGCCCGCGCCCGGGCCGCGTCCGCCCGGATCCCGGCGGCGGGCGCCGTGGACGCGATCCTCGGGGCGCTGGGATGACCGATGCCCCGGCATCGACCGAGAAGCACGGGCGCGACCAGGACGAGGTGGTCCCGCAGCGCCTCCTGATCGTGCTGCCGACCACCGGCGAATACGACTCGCGGACCTGGCGCATCGCCTCCGCGGCGGCTCGCCGCGGACACGCGGTCACCGTGCTGGGCCGGTGGCGGCAGGGCCTCCCGACCGAGGAACGCGACCCGAACGGCTACGACATCATCCGGGTCAGGGTGCAGGCCGGGGAGGCCCTCCCGTTCCGGGGCCACGCCCGACGACTGGCCCGGCGCTTGCGCGGCGACCCGCCCGAGACGGGCGCGACCGCAGGCGCGACCGGCGATGGCGCCACGACCGCCGTTCCCGCCGCCGATGGCGCGACCCGTCAGGCGCCGTTCTTCCGTCGTGCCGCGAGCGACGTCGTGCGCCGCGGCTCGATCCTCCTGACGATCCGCTCGCAGACCCAGCGCTCGCGCGGTGCGGCGCCGGAGGCGGACCTCATCCACGCCATGGCGTACATGGGCGTCCCGGTGGCGCTCGACCTCGCCGGCCGCCAGCCGGTCCGGGCCAAGGTCGTGTACGACGCCCGTGACATCTACATGGACGCCGCGAACCTCGCTCGCATGCGCGGGCCGATGCGCTGGACCATCGCCCGCGCGGAGCGGCGCTGGGCCCGCCGATCGGATCGGGTGATCACCGTGAACCAGCCCTACGCCGACGTGATGGCGACGCGCTTCGACGTGATGTCGCCGCTCGTCGTGATGAACTGCTCGTATCGCTATGCGCCGGCCACGCCGCGACCGCGGCGCTTCCACGAGCGGCTCGGCCTCGCGCCGGAGACACGCGTCGTCCTGTACCAGGGCGGCTTCTCGCCCGACCGCGGCGTCGAGCAGCTGTTCGAGGCGATCCGGCAGATCGACGACGCGGTCCTCGTGCTGCTCGGCTACGGCCGCCTCGACGCCGAGTTCCGGGAGTGGGCGGCGCGCCCGGAGTCGCTCGGCCGCGTGCACGTGCTGTCGGCGGTCCCACCGGCCGAGCTGCTCGACTGGGTCGCCTCCGCCGACGTCGTGGCGATGCCGATCCAGCCGACGACGCTGAACCACCGGCTGACGACGCCCAACAAGCTCCTCGAGGCGATGGCCGCGGGCGTCCCGGTGGTGGCCAGCGACCTGCCGGGCATGGCCCCGATCGTGCGCGAGGTCGGCGCCGGGCTGCTCGTGGACCCGGCCGATCCGGCCGCGATCGCCGACGCGTGCCGCCGGATCCTGGATGCGACCCCCGAGGACGCCGCGGCGCGGCTCGTGCGGATCCGGCGAGCCGCCGACGAGACCTACAACTGGGAGCGGCAGATGGCCACGCTCCTCGACGAGTACACCCGCCTCACCGGACGCCGCTGGTGAGCGAACGACGCAAGGAGCGCTGTGGGACGATGGTGGCGATGACAGGTGCGATCGTGGATCCCCGCCCCGGCCGTCGGCCGGCTGGCGCATCGCGAATCGGGGCGGTGCCGGCGTGACGGCCGCGGCTGCGGACGCCGCCGTCGCGGTGATCGGTCTCGGCTATGTGGGCCTGCCCCTGGCCATCTCGTTCGCCGAGGCCGGCCTCACCGTCACCGGCGTGGACGCGAACCCGGCCAGGATCGACGACCTGCGCCGCGGCCACTCCCCGATCGACGACATCTCCGACGAACGGCTGGCGAACGCGATGGCGAACGGGCTGACGGTCCGCGGAGCCGACGAGGCCGGTCTCGACACCGCGGACGCCATCTTCGTCTGCGTGCCGACCCCGGTCACGACGACCAAGGATCCCGACCTGCGCCCGGTCATCGGCGCGGCCGAGACCATCGCGCCGCACCTCCATGCCGGCCAGCTCGTGGTCCTCCAGTCGACCACCTTCCCGGGGACCACGGTCGGCGCCTTCCGCGAGGTCCTCGAGACGACCGGGCTCCACGCCGGCCTCGACTTCGACCTCGCCTTCGCGCCCGAGCGCGTCAGCCCGGGCGACCCCGCGAGCGCGTCCAAGACGATCCCGCGGCTGGTCGGCGGGACCACGCCGCGCAGCACCGCGCGCGCGGCCGCCCTGCTGCGCCGCATCAACGACCACGTGGTCGAGCTCTCGTCGCCCGACGCCGCGGAGCTGGCCAAGCTCCTCGAGAACGTCTTCCGGAACGTCAATATCGCGCTGGTCAACCAGCTCGCGCTCCTGTGCGAGCGGATGGGCCTCGACGTCTGGGAGGTCATCGACGCCGCGGCGACCAAGCCGTTCGGCTTCATGCGCTTCACGCCCGGCCCGGGCGTCGGCGGCCACTGCATCCCGGTCGACCCGTACTACCTCTCGTGGCGGGCGCGCGAGTTCGACTTCGTCGACCGCTTCATCGAGCTGGCCGGGCGACATCAACCTCGCGATGCCGCGCCACGTCGTGGACCTCGCCGCCGAGGCGCTCAACGAGCGCGGCCGCGCGCTCAAGGGCGCCAGGGTCGGCGTGCTGGGCGTGGCGTTCAAGCCGAACGTGCAGGATGCCCGCAACTCGCCGGCGGCCGACGTGATCGCGGGCCTCGCATCGCGCGGCGCCGACGTCGCCTTCCACGACCCGCACGTCTCGACCTTCACCGACGCCGACGGGGTCCGCCGCGACGGGATCGGGATCGACGAGCTGCTGACCGGCACGGACCTGGTCGTCGTGGTCACGGCCCACCGGGCGATCGACTGGGACGACGTCTACGCCCGCGCCGACCTCGTCGTCGACACCGTGGACAGCTCGCACGGCGTCGAGACCCGCCCCCGACAGGTGCTGCGCCTGGGAGCCGGCTGGTCGGCGCGCTCCTGACCGGCATGGGGCCTGGACCGGCCGGCGACGGTTCGGACCGTCGTCCACGCGCCGTCCTCCTGATCGCGAACACCGCGGCCCCGTACTCGCGCGGGCTCCGCGTCGCGCGCAGCCTGGTCCAGGCCGGCTGGGACGTGGAGATCGCCGCGGTCGCCGGGCCGGGCGTCGCGGACGACGAGCACGACGGCGCGGTCCGGATCCGCCGGTTCCGGCCCACCGGCATCTTCCGCCGCTGGTCCGACCAGCCGCCACCGCCCAAGCCACCCACCCAGGTCCTGCGCAACCTCGTCCGTCGCGCCGACAGGGGCGTGAAGGCATGGTTCTGGCCGATCCATGTCCGCGGCTGGTGGGCGGCGCTCCGCAAGGGCGTCCCGCCGGCCGACCTCTATCACGCCTTCGGGATCCTGACGCTCCCGGTCGCCATCGAGCTCGGCAAGGCCGCCCGACGCTCCGGGCGCGCGGGGATCGTCGTCTACGACGTCATCGACGCGATCCTCGACTCGAACAACTACCAGCACGTGCCTGGCCCGGTCCTCGCGCGGTACAAGGCCAAGGAGGCCGGCTGGGTGCGCCAGGTCGACGCGGTCGTGACCGTCAACGACGCGCTCGCCGATCACTGCCAGGCGATCTGGCCGTTCCGCGAGCGGCCCACGGTGCTGCTGAACGGCCAGCCGCGCTGGGACCCGCCGGCCGTCCGGCCGGACCTCATCCGCGAGGCCGCCGGCCTGCCCCGTGAGCGCGCGATCGTCCTCTTCCTCGGGCGGCTCGGCCGCCAGCGCGGCCTGGAGGAGGCGGCGGATGCGGTGATCCGCCTGCGCGACGCGGCGCTGGTCATGCTCGGGTTCGCGGTCACCACCGGCTGGGACCGCGAGCTCCAGGCGCGCGAAGCGGACCCGCGTTATGCGGGACGGCACATCACGCTGCCGCCGGTGCACCCGGACGACGTCCGGATGTGGGCGGCCTCAGCCGATGTCTCGATCATCGCGGTGCCGGCCAACTCGCTCAACCAGCGGCTCTCGACCCCGAACAAGTTCTGGGAGAGCCTCGCCGCCGGCACGCCCGTCGTCCTCGGCCGCGACCTCGAGGTCATGCGCGCCATCGTCGAGGCGGATCGCCTCGGGGCCGTCGCGGACCCGGCCGACCCCGACGACCTTGCCCGCGCGCTCCGCGACGTCATCGAGCAGTCGCCCGAGGACTACGCCGCGATGCGCGAGCGCTGTCTCGCCGCGTCGCGCGACCGCTATGCGTGGGAGACGGTCGTCCAGCCGTACCTCGACCTCGTCGAGCGGCTGCGCGCGGCGTCGACCGCGACGCCCGCGGTGGGGTAGCCCGGCCTCAGCCGACCAGCCCGGTCCGCGCGGCGTCGGGCGGCAGCGACGTCTTCGCCAGTGCGGCCTCGCGCTCGGCCTTCGTCTGCGCCGAGTGCTCGCGGTGGATCTCGACGACGTCGGCGGGCTCGCCCTCGGCCACCACCTGGCCGCGCTCGAGCAGGATCGCGCGGTTGCAGAACTCGAGGACCCAGTTCATGTCGTGGGTGACGAGGACCACGCCCTTCGAGCCGCGGACGAGGTCCAGGACGCGGGCTTTGGACTTGGTCCGGAAGACCTGGTCGCCGGTCGCGAGCACCTCGTCGAGCAGCAGGATGTCCGGGTCCACCGAGGTGGCGATCGCGAACCCCAGGCGGGCCCGCATCCCGGACGAGTAGGTCTTGATCGACGCGTCGATGAACGGGCCGATGTCCGCGAACTCGATGATGCTCGGGGTCAGCGAGCGCATCGCCGGGCCCTCGATGCCCATGAACGCGCCGGCGAGGCGGATGTTCTCGCGACCGGTCAGCTCCTGGTCGAAGCCCGCCCCGAGGGTCAGCAGGCTGGAGATCCGGCCGTCCACCTCGACCGAGCCGGCGGACGGGGTGATGATCCCGGCGAGCACCTGGAGCAGCGTGCTCTTGCCCGCGCCGTTGGGCCCGATGACGCCGAGGGACTCGCCCTGGACGAGCTTGAAGTCCACGTCGCGGAGCGCCCAGAAGTCGTCGGGCTGCTCGCGCTTCATCAGGTTCGTGAACGAGCGGCGCAGCGTCGTCTTCCGCGTGAACTTGAGGCTGTACTGGACGCCCAATCCTCGGACGTCGATGGCCACCGGGGCTCCCAGCCGGAAGGCATCGGGCACTGCGGCGCTGAGCCGCTCCTCGACCTCGACCATCACAGGACCTTCGCGAAGGATGGCTCGAGGCGCTTGAACAGCAGCGTCGCGAGCGCGAGGAGGACGATCGAGCCGATCAGCACCTCGCCGAGCGCGACCCAGTCGGGCGGGACGCCGAAGAAGATGACGTCGTGATAGGCGGAGAACAGCGTCACCCACGGGTTCAGCAGCAGGATCCGGCCGATGACCGGCAGCGACGCGGTGGCGTGGTGCAGCTGGTCGACGGAGTAGAGCGCCGGGGAGAGGTAGAACCACAACCGGAGGAAGTGCCGCGCGACGTTGCCGATGTCGCGGTAGAAGACGTTGAGCGCGGCGAGCCCGATCGTGACGCCAAGCGTGAACACGAACTGGACGACCGCGATGGCCGGGATCAGCAGCACGAACCACGTGAGGCGGTCGCGGTAGAAGAGGAGCGCGAGCGAGAACAGCGGGATCAGCCCGAAGGTGAAGTTGGCGATCCCCGACACGACGCTCGACACCGGCAGCACGAGCTTGGGGAACTGGATCTGGCGGACCAGCTTGTCCGCCCCGGCGACCGAGGTGATGCCATCGGAGATCGACGACTGGAACCACTTCCAGGGCAGGATCGCCGCGAAGACGAACAGCGGGTAGTCGGGGCCGCCACGGTCGAAGATGACGGACACCACGATCACGTAGACGACCATCTGGAGGAGCGGGTCGAGGACCCACCAGACGTTGCCGAGAAGGGTGTCCGAGCCCTTCTTGCGGAGGTCGGCCTGGACCAGGTACCCGATCAGCCGCCGCCGCGACGAGATGTCGCGGATCGCCTCGCGCAACAGGCCGATCGCTCCGGGACGTGCCGCACTGCTGCGAAAATGGGTGGGCACATCGGCCGTGACGTTCATCGGGCCGGAGGGTAACACGGGTGTCGGCCGCGGTCGGGACGGCACGCGATCCGGTCCGCGGCCACTCGCTGCGGTACGCTCTTCGGGCATGGACAGGGCGACCGACCGGTCAGGCGAGAGCGGCTCGGCACGCCGTCCCATCGCGATGCTGACCCACTCCTACTACGAGGAGGATCCGCGCGTCCGGCGCGAGGCGGAGGCGCTCGCCGCGGCCGGTCACGCGGTGGACGTCTACGCGCTGCGCCGTCCGTCCGATCCGGGTCGCGAGGCGATCGCCGGCGTGGCGGTCCATCGGCTCGGCGTCCAGCGCCATCAGGGCGCCGGGCTCGGCGTCTACCTGGCCGAGTACCTGGCCTTCTTCGTCCGCGCCGGCTTCGCGCTCGTGCGCGCCCACCCGAGGCGCCGCTACGGCCTCGTGCAGGTCCACACGCTGCCCGATTTCCTCGTCTTCGCGACGCTGCCGCTCCGGATGGTCGGCGTCCCCGTGATCCTCGACCTGCACGAGGCGATGCCGGTCTTCTTCGGAAGCCGGTTCCAGTCGCGGCTCGGCGGGATCGCCCGGGCCGTCCTCGGGCTGCAGGAGCGGCTGGCGACGCGCTACGCGAGCGCAGTGATCACCGTCAACGAGGCCCTCGGCGACCGGCTCCTCGGGCTGGGCGTGCCGGACGCGAAGCTGACGATCGTCCCCAACGTGCCGTCGCTGGCGCGGTTCGACGCGGCCGCGAGCCCCGGCCGCCCGTTCATGGCCGACGGGCGGCTCGTGCTGGTCTATGCGGGCGGCCTGAGCCCCATCTACGAGCTCGACGTCGTCCTCGACGCGATCGCGATCCTGCGTGCCCGTCGGCCGGCGCTCCCCGTCGCGCTGGAGCTGTACGGGCGCGACTTCGAGGAGGTGCCGCTCCACGACCAGGCCGAACGCCTCGGGATCGCGGACGCGGTCACGTTCCACGGGCGGATCCCGATCGGCGAGGTCCCGGCGGCCATCGCGGCGGCGGATGTCGGCCTCGCGCCGACCCGTCGCACCGAGTTCACCGACTACTCCCTCTCGACCAAGGCGTACGAGTACGCGGCGATGGATCGGACGGTCGTCGCGAGCCGGCTGCCGCTCGTCGAGCGCACGTTCGGCGACGACGTCGTGACGTACGCGGCCGGCGATGCGGGGGACCTGGCGACCGCGTTGGAGGGCATCGTCGACGACCCGCAGGGTCGCGAGGCGAGGGTCGTGCGCGCCCGCACGCGGGTGGCCGCGCTGTCCTGGGAGCACGAGGCCCGCGCCTACCTCGACCTGGTCGAGCGGACGATGCGCCGGTGAGGGATGTCGGCGCCGACTGGCCCCGCGCGACGTTGCGGTACGATACGCGCCCCGTCTCTCCCCGGAGCCGACCGGCCACGCCATTCGAACAGGATCCAGCCACCCCATGACCTTTCGAGCCAAACCCGTCGTCAAGCGCACCCACAAGGGGCAGTGGGAGAGCCAGGACCGGCGGAACTTCTACACCAACCTCGCCTTCGGCCTCGTCGTCCTGGCGGCCGTCCTCATCCTGCTCTTCGCCGCAGGCCTGTCCTGGTACAACACGCATCTGGCCTCGGTCGGGAGCGTCGACGGCCAGTCGATCACGAAGGACGACTTCAAGGACCGCTACCTCGCGGAGCAGTTCCGCATCAGCGAGGCGACCAGCCGCATCGTCAACCAGCGCCAGGTGGGCCGGCTGACCGACGCGCAGGCGCAGACCGCGCAGCAGTACCTCGACCAGCAGACCCAGCAGCTGCCGGCCAACACGCTCGAGCGGATCATCGACGCCAAGCTCCAGGCCAAGCTCGCGGCCGAGCAGGGGATCACGGCGAGCCCGGAAGACATCGACGCCCGCCTCGTGACCGAGGCGACGTCGCCCGAGTCCCGCCACGCCTGGGTGATCGAAGTCGCCCCGGCGAAGGACGCCGGCGCGACCGTGCCGACCGAGGCGCAGAAGGCCGCCGCCAAGACCAAGGCCGACGCAGCCCTCGCGGACCTGAAGGCCGGCAAGGCCTGGGACGACGTCGCCAAGGTCGTTTCGACCGACACGGCCACGGCGCCGCAGGCCGGCGACCTCGGCTGGATCCAGAAGGACGACACGGGCACGGACGAGGCGTTCCTCGACGCGGTCTTCGCCGCCACCGCCAACACCCCGACCGCCGTGGTCGAGGGCGCCGACGGGATCTTCCGCATCGGCCGGGCGAGCGAGATCGTCGCCGAGAGCGTCGATGGCGCCTACCAGGCCAAGATCCAGAACGCCGGGATCGACCTCGCCAAGTACCGGGCCGTGGTGGCCGGCGACGTCATCCACCAGAAGCTCGAGGACAAGATCGTCGCCGACGCGTCCAAGGCCGGCCCGCAGCGGCAGGTCAGCGAGATCTACATCGCCGAGACCTCGCCCACCCCGACGACGGACGCCGTGAAGGTCCGCCACATCCAGTTCTCCCCGAAGGACGACCCGACCGGCGCCGCCACCCTGCCCGCCACGGACCCGGCCTGGGCCACCGCCAAGGCCGACGCCGACGCCGCGTACGCGAAGCTCCAGGCCGATCCGTCCCTGTTCGACTCGATGGCGCGGACCACGAGCGACGAGGCCAGCGCGAAGGGCGATACCGGCACGGGCGGCAAGCTCGGCTACATCAGCGCGGACTTCGGACCTCTCGCAGGCCGAGGACTTCAAGGCCGCGATCCTCGCCCCGGGCCTCCAGCCCGGCCAGCTGCTCGCGCCCGTCAAGACCGACATCGGCTGGCACGTGATCCAGGTCATGTACCACGCGCCGGATGCCACGTGGATGGCCAAGCTCAAGACCGACGCCGACGCCGGCGCCGACTTCGCCGCGCTCGCCCGTGACAACTCCGAGTCCGAGACCGCCAGCAAGGGCGGCGACCTCGGCTGGGTGGCCCCGAACCAGCTCGATCCGCGCCTGACCGACGCGATCTTCGCGGCGGAGGTCGGCAAGACCAGCAGCATCGTCTCGATCACCGGTGACGGGACGTACCTGTTCAAGGTCTTCGCCGAGGAGAACAAGACCCCCGAGGGCCGCCAGCTGGAGTCCATCAAGTCGAACGCGTTCCAGAACTGGTACACGGCCCAGAAGGCCGTGGTCAAGATCGAGCGCGACCCGACGATCACGGGAACCAGCGCGGGCTAGCGAGCGGCGCATGCTGGATGCCCTCCTGGCCGAGGCGCGACTGCGCTGGGGACTGGATCCGGGCGCGGGCGTCCAGCTCGTCGCGGCCGAGCGGCTCATCGGCACGCCCATCGAGCCGTCACGGCCCGTGCTGATCGTGCCGGCCACCCTGCTCGGGGCGTCGGCCGATGCGGCCGTGACGCCGCTGCCCGGGCGGCACGGTCCCGGCGGCGACGATCCGCTCGCCGTCCTCCGTCGGCTCTACCCGGCGGACCATCCGGTCGGCCGGTTCGGCACGGCCGAGTCGACGACGATCGGCGATCTTGACGCGGCCGTCCTGGCCGCTCCCTGCTATCTCGCGCCGCTCGCGCCGGAGGCGGCGGTCGCCGGGACCTGGGCGATGCCGTGGATCAGCGACCGGCTGCGCCAGCCGGACGGCTGTCCGTGGGACCGCGAGCAGACCCACGCCTCGCTGCGCAACCACCTCCTCGAGGAGGCGTACGAGGTCTACGACGCGCTCGAGGGCGGCGCGACCCCGGAGCTGGCCGGCGAGCTCGGCGACCTGCTGCTGCAGGTCATCCTGCACGCCCAGCTGGCGGCCGAGGAAGGCGTCTTCGACCTGACCGACGTGCAGACCGCGCTCGCCACCAAGATCGTCCGCCGCCATCCGCACGTCTTCGGCGAGGCCGAGGCCGAGACCGCGTCGGACGTCAACCGCCAGTGGGAGCGGATCAAGGCCGCGGAGCGCGCGGACGCCGGCGGCGAGACGGCCGCCAAGAGCGCGCTCGACGGCATCAGCGCCTCGCTCCCGGCGCTCGCGGCCAGCCAGGAGATGCAGGAGCGGGCCGCCCACCTCGGCTACGACTGGCCGTCGCTCGACGGCGTCCTCGACAAGGTCATCGAGGAGACGCGAGGAGCTGCGCGAGGCGGCCGCCGACGGCGACGACCGGGCGTGGGCCGAGGAGTTCGGTGACCTCCTCTTCGTGCTGGTCAACGTGGCCCGCAAGCAGGACGTCGACGCCGAGGCGGCGATGCGCGCCGCCAACGCCAAGTTCCGGCCGCCGGTTCGGCAGCGTCGAACGACAGGCGGCCGAGCGGGGCGTCGCCCTGCGCGACATGGACTTCGCGTCGCTCGACGCGCTCTGGGATGCGGCCAAGGCAGAGGAGAAGGCGACGACATGAGCATCGGCAATCCCCCGACGGTGCGAGCCGACGGACGCGGCCCCCGCGATCTCCGCCCGGTCAGCTTCGAGCTGGGGGTCCAGAAGTGGGCCGAGGGCTCGTGCCGCGTCCGCATGGGCGACACCGAGGTGCTGTGCGCGGCCACGATCGTCGACCGGGTCCCGCCCCACCTCCGCGGCAAGGGGACCGGTTGGGTCACCGCCGAGTACTCGATGCTGCCGCGGGCCACCGCGGAGCGCACCGACCGCGAATCCGCGAAGGGCCGGATCGGCGGGCGGACGCACGAGATCCAGCGCCTCATCGGGCGCTCGCTGCGTGGCGTCGTCGACCTCACCCGGCTCGGCGAGCGCTCGATCACCGTCGACTGCGACGTGCTCCAGGCCGATGGCGGCACCCGCACGGCGTCGATCACCGGCGGCTACGTGGCGCTCGCGGCGGCGCTCATCACCTATGGCATGGACCGCCACCTCGTCGGCAAGGTGGCCGCCGTCTCGGTCGGCCTCGTCGACGGCGTACCGCTGCTCGACCTCGACTACTCGGAGGATTCGCGGGCGGACGTCGACTTCAACGTGGTCGGCACCGACAGCGGCGCCTACGTCGAGCTGCAGGGCACGGCCGAGGGGAAGCCGTTCGATCGCGACGCGGCCAACGGGCTGATCGACCTGGCGGACGCCGGCCTGGCGCAGCTGTTCGCGGCCCAGGCCGCCATCCTCGCCACCGTCAAGCGGTAGGCGGCCGGTGGCTCGTCCGCGGCTGCTCGTCGCGACGCGCTCGACGCACAAGCTCGCGCGAGCTGCGGGAGCTCCTCCACCTGGAGCACGGGGAGCTGGTCTCGCTCGAGGAGCTCGGCGTGCCGGGCGACCCGGTCGAGGACGGCGAGACCTTCGAGTCGAACGCCGCGCTCAAGGCGCGGTTCGGGGCGCGTGCGAGCGGCCTGCCGACGCTCGCCGACGATTCCGGCCTCGAGGTGGACGCCCTGGACGGGAACCCGGGTGTGCGGACCCGCCGCTACGCCGGCGAGGACGCCACCGACGAGGACAACAACCGCAAGCTGCTCGCCGCGCTCGCCGGCCTGCCGGCGGACCGCCGGGGCGCCCGCTACGTCTGCGTCCTGGCCCTCGCGCTCCCCGATGTCCATGGCCCGCGCGGCGGCTTGCCGGTCACGCTGGCCCGCGGCACGTGCCGCGGCCGGATCGCCACCGCGGCGCGCGGGACGGGCGGCTTCGGCTACGACCCCATCTTCGAGCCGGCGAGCGAGCCGCCGGGCGGCCGGACCCTCGGGCTCTGGACCCCGGCCGAGAAGCACGCGATCTCGCACCGGTCTGCGGCGGCGCGACGGATGACGCCCCACCTGCGGGCGCTCGGCTTCTAGGCGGCCCGACGTGCGGATCTGCGTCTTCTGCGGCGCGAGCCCGGGCCGGACGCCCGCCTACGCCACGCTGGCCCGCGAGGTCGGCGAGGGCCTGGCGACGCGCGGGATCGGGATCGTCTACGGCGGTGGCCGCGTCGGCCTGATGGGCGCGCTCGCCGATGCCGCGCTCGCCGCGGGCGGCGAGGTCGCCGGGGTGATCCCGCGCCGGCTGGTCGACCGCGAGTTGGCCCACCCCGGGCTGACCGAGCTCGATGTCGTCGACACGCTCCACGAGCGCAAGGCCCGCATGGCCGAGCTGGCCGACGGGTTCATCGCGCTGCCGGGCGGACTCGGCACGCTCGAGGAGCTCGCCGAGGTCGCCTCCTGGGCGCAGCTGGAGCTGCATCGCAAGCCGATCGGGCTGCTCGGCCCGGACGGCTACTGGGACGGGCTGCTGGCGTGGCTGGACCGGGCCGTGGCGGACGGGTTCATCTCGCCGCACCACCGGACGCTCGTCGCCGTCGATGCCGGCCTGCCCGCGCTCCTCGAGCGTTTCGAGCGCTGGGTGCCGCCCGGCCCGCGCTGGGCGTCCTAGGAGCCGCAGGTCGGGCGGGCGGCCCGCCCCATCGTCTGGTCAGGCCGGATGCCCTGGCCCCGTCCGGGTGCCCTGGCCGCGCCGGGTGCCCTGGCCAGGCACGGTGCCCAGGCCCCGGCCGGGTGCCCTGGCCAGGCCCGGTGCCCTGGCCAGGCACGGTGCCCTGGCCCATGCCCGGCGCCCTGAACAGGCCCGACGCCCTGAACAGGCCCGACGCCCTGGCCCTGGCCGGGTGCCCAGGCCCCGGCCGGGTGCCCTGGCCAGGCACGGTGCCCTGGCCCTGGCCGGGTGCCCCGGCGCCGGCCCGACGCCCTGGCCACGCCCGACGCCCTGGCCCCGGCCCGACCACCTGGCACGATGATCATCCAGGGAACGTTATGGCCGATATTCCGGGCTTGGCCCCATCGCGACCGGGCCCGAACGCCCATTCCCGGTGTACCTCGTGCGGGGCATCGCTGATCGACGGTGCCGTCGGACACAACGCCGGCCGAGCGATGGGCGGCGACCGGCCATAACGTTCTGCCCGTGAGCGTCATGCCAGGTCCGGCAGTGCCGACCCACGAGCCGGCGGCCGCGACCCACGACCGGCGGCTACCACCCACAAGCCGGCAGTGCCGACCCGCGTAGCACGGATGAGCCGCCGACCCTAGTCGGAACTCGGGGTCGCCGTCGGGGTCTTCGTGGGCTTCGGCGTCGGGGTCGGCCTGGGGGTCGGCCAGGGGACCGGCTCGACGCCCGGCGCCGTGAACAGCGCCGCGGCCATCGCCCGGATCGCGGGGATGTCGGGGTCCTGCGAGTCGCCATATCGCGTGCTGATCGGGTGGACCAGCGGGAACTTGATGACCGCGCGGACCATGGAGCCGTGGCCCATCTCGTCCATCACGGCCGCCAGGTCCGGCAGGCGCTCGACCGGCATGTCCGAATGGACCGTGTTCCCCACGACGTCGAGCAGCTTCGGGAGCTCCCAGAGCACGCTCCCGCCGCGAAGCACCCGGTCGCGCAACGCGACGATGACCTCCTGCTGGCGGGCCGCGCGGGTGAAGTCGCTCTCGCCGGGCGCCTTGCGCACACGGGCATAGGCGAGCGCCTCGGCGCCGGTGAAGTGGTGCGGCCCTTTGGTCACGGTGAACCCGCGACCGTCCGGGAGCCCGAAGCCGTCGTAGCCGGGGTCGGAGAAGCCCTTGGCGACATCGATGTCGACGCCGCCGACGGCATCGACCATGCCGATGAACCCCACGAAGTCGATCCGCGCGTAGTAGTCGATCGGGATGCCCAGCAGCGTCCCGACCGCGTCCTCGAGCGCGGCCACGCCACCCGCGGGGAAGGCGTCCTTGTGGCGGTCGGCGTAGGACATCAGCGAGTTGAGCTTGGGGCCGTACACGTCGCCGCCCTTGAGCGGCACGTTCACGAGGTCGCGTGGGATCGACACCATCGACACCGTGTGCCCGACCGGGTCGAGCGAGGCGACCATCATCGTGTCGGTCAGCTCGGTCGTTCGCTTCGTCGTCGCGTCCACGCCGATGAGCAGGATGTTGATCCGCTCGGTGTCGGACGAGCGAGCCGTGGCGGGCGCGCCGTCGGCGGTCGCGCGCATCTCCTGGCCCGCGAAGACCTTGGCGAACGTGCTCCCGAGGATGCCGCCGTAGTGCCACGCCATGACGTGCGGCACGATCACCGCGACGACGATCACGGCCAGCCCGATGATCCCCAGCTTGCCGGTCGGCCCGGCCCGGCGCGTGTCGAGGTACGCCTGGCCGACCGAGGTGAGCCGCCACGCGAGGAGCACCAGGTTGAGGGTGAGCAGCGTGCCGAGGACCGCCGGGGCGATGGCCCACGCCGCGAGGTGGGTCAGGGACTGCGTCCGCACGACGACGAACGCGACGATCAGGACGATCATCGACGGGATGAGGAACAAGAGCGCGAGGCGGCGTCGCTGGTTGAACGCCTGGCCGAGTCCCGGGAGGACCGCCGACAGACCGGCCGCGGCGAGGCGGCGACGGTCGGTAGGTCCGGTGTCTTGCCGGATCCGGCGGGCTTGCACGCGGGCTTTGGTTCCTCCGTCCGAGGGCGCGTGGTCGCGACCGATTGTAGCTGCGACGGCGGATGTGGGTGTGGAGACGCCGGGCGGTCGATTCAGCCTGCCTTGACCACCCGGCGTCTGGGTCAGGGACGACCGGTCGGCCGCCGGCGTGACGCCGCGGCGTCATCAGAACGCCACACGACGGGTGCATCATCCGGGCATGCATGAGACGAAGGGCACGTCCGCCCAGACCAGGACCGACGCCGAATGGCGCGCCGAACTCACCCCCGAGCAGTACCGCGTCCTCCGCCAGAAGGGCACCGAGCGCGCCTTCACCGGCGAGCTGTGGGACGAGCACCGGGCCGGGACCTACCACTGCGCCGGCTGCGGCGCCCCGCTGTTCCGATCCGACGACGAAGTTCGAGTCCGGGACCGGCTGGCCGAGCTTCTTCGCCCCGGTCGATGACGCCGCGGTGGAGACCGAAACCGACCGTTCGTTCTTCATGAAGCGCACCGAGGCGATGTGCTCGGCGTGCGGCGGTCATCTGGGCCACGTCTTCGAGGACGGCCCGAACCCGACCGGCCTGCGCTACTGCATCAACTCGGCCTCGCTCAAGCTCGAGCCCGGAGGCCGAGCCCGAGGGCTGACCGGCCGCTACCATCGGTCGCGATGGATCGACGGTCGGCACTCCCCGTGGTCCGGGCGTCGGTCGGCCTGCTCGGCCTGATCGCGCTCGGCTACCAGATCGCGACCTCGGCGTCGGCCGGGACGTTCGACCCGTTCCGGTTCTTCGCGTTCTTCACCGTCCTGAGCAACCTGTTCGCGGCGTTCCTGCTGCTCGCGATGGCGACGGTCTGGCGGGACCGGCACTCGAAGCGACTCGACCTGCTCCGTGGGGCGGCCGTCGTGTACCTGGTCGTCACGTTCGTCGTCGTGATCCTCTTCCTCTCGGGTGAGGACCTCCAGGTCGCCGTGCCATGGGTGGACGTCGTCGTCCACAAGCTGGTCCCCGTCTATCTCGTCGTCGACTGGCTGATCGACCCGCCGTCGACCCGTCTGACCGCGCGGCAGACGCTGGTCTGGCTGGCGTTCCCCCTCGTCTGGGTCGTCCTGACGCTCATCCGCGGCGCGATCGACGGCTGGTATCCCTACCCGTTCCTCGATCCGGCGCACGGCGGCTACGCCAGCGTCGCGGTCTATGTGGTCGGCATCTTCATCGGCGTCCTGGCGGTCGGCGCCGCGACGATGGCGGTCGGGAACGCCCTCCGCGAGCGCCGGAGCGGCGCGGCCTGGACGGTCTGAGCGTGGTCGACCGCCCCATCGAGCGACGGATCCAGACCCCCGACGGCCGGACGCTCGCGGTCGCCGAATGGGGCGACCCGGCGGGGTTCCCGATCGTCGCCATCCACGGCACGCCCGGCAGCCGCCTGGGCCGCTGGCGCGACCCGTCGATCTATGTGCGCGCCGGTGTCCGGCGGGTCACGTTCGACCGTGCCGGGTACGGGCAGTCCACGCGACGGCCCGGCCGGCGCGTGGCGGACATCGCGGAGGATGTCCGGACGATCGCCGACGCCCTCGGCATCGAGCGCTTCGCGGTCACGGGCCGCTCCGGTGGCGGCCCGCATTCGCTGGCCTGCGCGGCGCTCCTGCCGGACCGGGTGATCCGTTGCGCCGCGGTCGTCGCGGTCGCGCCGTTCGACGCCGACGGGCTCGACTGGTTCGCCGGCCAGACGGCCGGCAACGTCCGCGAGGGCGAGCTGTCGCTGGTCGGCGAGGCGGCCCTGCGCGAGCAGCTCGACGACGACCGGCGGATCATCCTCGAGCGGGTGGCGAGCGGGGCGGTCGACGCGCTGCCCGAGGCGTACCAGCTCACCGAATCCGATCGGGAGCAGCAGCGCAAGGACCGGGCCGTGTTCGACGACGTGATGACCGACACGCTGCGCGACGGGGTCGACGGCTGGGTCGACGACGACCTCGCCTTCGTCGCTCCGTGGGGCTTCGACGTCGGATCGATCACCGTCCAGACGTCGCTCTGGTTCGGGCGCACGGACACGCTGGTGCCGGCGGCGCACGGCGACTGGCTGGCGGCGCACATCCCGGGTGTGGAGGTCTTCGCCAACGACTTCGGGCACTTCGGCGAGGACGCCGACGCCGCGCGCGAGCTCGACTGGCTCGCCGGCCGCCAGGCGACCCCTGCCTGAGCGTCGGGCGCGGCCGTGTGGCCAGGCCGACCAACGTCGATGGACGGTGCAACGTCCCGCTGACGACGGCGTCATACGGTTGATCCCGTTGCCGACGCTCCCGACCACGGAGCCACATCCTGTGTCGGCCGGGAAGCGGGAGGCAGCCATGACCGGAAACGTCAGGCGCAAGCTCATCAACGTCGTCGCCTTGCTCGCGATCGCGTTCTCGCTGAGCGTGCCGACGGCGCTCGCTGCGCCGCCAGTGAGATCGATCAATGGCGGCACCTTGACCAACCCGTGCAATGGGCACGCCATGTCGTACGACGCTGTGGGGTCCACCTGGATCCGCGGGAAGGTCACGATCCACTGGGAACGCGGCACCGGCCTGGACCAGGTGACAGGCGAGACCTACAGGTTCGCCCTCAGCTCGGACGTGATCGGCATCCCGTTCGTCGATCCGATCTGGAGCAGTCGCAGCACGATGGTCTTCGTCGGCCGAGACGACTGGTTCATCATCCGCGACTTCACGAGCACCAACCTGATCGCGAACCCGCCCATCATCGTCCCGAACGATCCGCGCACCACATGCGGCCGGCGGCCGGCCCCGGCCTGAGCGTCGGGCGCGGCAGTGTAGGCTAGGCGACCGCCCGTCGGTCACCGGGGAGTAGCGTAGCCTGGCAACGCGCGTGCTTTGGGAGCACGAGATCGTGGGTTCGAATCCCGCCTCCCCGACCACCACCTCGCCGCCTGCCGGCCGACCGGTGCCGCCTCCCTCGAATCCCTAGGATGGCGCCAGCCCCGGCCGGGGTGGATCTCGAGGAGGACGCGCTGGACATGGCTGCCGCCGCACCGGTGTTCCGCGAGCACGGGAACGCCTACAACATCTTCATCCTGGTCCTGACCATCTTCTCGCTGGCGTTGATGGTCGTGACGCTGCTCCCGCTGGACGAGGGCACGCGAGCGCTGGTCACCGTCTACGACAACGCGATCTGCGTGATCTTCCTGGTCGACTTCACCTTGGACCTCCTCGGATCGAAGCCGAAGAGCGCCTACTTCGTCGGCCGCCGGGGCTGGCTTGACCTGCTCGGCTCGATCCCGACGTTCGGGTTCTTCCCCTTCACGGCGCTGTTCCGGCTCGCGCGACTCAGCCGACTCGGGCGGATCACTCGCATCCTGGCCGGCCAGAACCGCGGCCAGCTCATCAAGGACGTCCTCGACAACCGCAGCTCGTACGCGACGTTCATCACGATCCTCCTGGCCGGGATGGTGCTGTCGGTCGCGAGCATCCTGGTCCTCCAGGAGGAGAGCCGGGCGCCCGGCGCGAACATCAAGACCGGTGGGGACGCGCTCTGGTGGGCCATCGTCACCATCACGACCGTCGGCTACGGCGACTTCTACCCGATCACGAGCCTCGGTCGCCTGACCGCCGTCTTCGTGATGTTCAGCGGCATCGGGATCATCGGTGCGCTCGCGAGCATCCTCGCGAGCGTCCTGGTGGCGCCGTCGAGCCCGCAGCCCGAGTCGGAGCCGGCTGCCGCCGCCGCACTCGCCGCACCGGCAGTCGCCGCAGCCCCGATGCCGATGCCTGCCGATGCGGTCGCCCGGGAGCTGGCCGGCCTCCGCGCGGAGATCGCGGCGCTCCGGGGAGCGCTCGGCAGCGCCGGCTGACCGTCCGCTCGCACCGGATCGCCGGGGTCAGGCGTCGTCCTCGCTGAGCCGATAGACGCGCCCGCGCCTCAACCGGAGATCCTCCATGTCCGTGGTCGTCCGGACGTCGTACACGGCCAGCTCGACCAGGGCGGCCGTCGGGAGGTCCGCACGACCGGGGTCTCCGACGAGCACGTCGATGCCGGCCGCCTGCGCTCGCCGCAGCCACGGCAGGACGCGGCGGGCCAGCCCGGCCTCGTACCAGGTGTCGGCCGCGAGGATCACGTCGATGTCGTCCGGCGGCGCCTCGTCGAGGAGGTCGTGGCGGATGACATCGAGGCGGACGCCGTTGGCCCGGGCATTGAGCGGGATCGCCGCGACCGCCAGCGGGTCGATGTCGCATGCGACCACGCTGCGCGCGCCGGCGCGCATCGCGGCGATCGCGGCGAGCCCCGAGCCCGAGCCGAGATCGAGGACGCGCCGGTCGGCGACCGCCTCCGGGTGCTCCCCGAGATAGCGGGCCATCGCCAGGCCGCCGCCCCACGCGAACGCCCAGTAGGGCAGGGCCGTGTCCGGGTCGCGGGTCTCGAGCTGGACGGCGTGCCAGAGCGGCAGGATCTCGTCGGCCAGGTAGAGCCGGATCGCCTCGAGACCCGGGACCGGGCGCAGACGGGTCTGGCGCAGGATGAACGCGCGTGACGAGGCGGCCATCGGCGCACTGTAGCGGCGGGCGAGCACGGACCGACGAAGATTGCACCGTCGTCGCCGGTCTGGCGCCCATACCGTTCGGACGTCGGCGATGATCGACGCCACAGGCGTGGAGGGTATGGACACCCAGCTCGTGCTCCAGGCACAGCGCGGCGACGAAGAGGCCTTCGCGAGCCTCGCCGTAGCCGTGGGCGACCGTCTCCATGCGGTGGCGCACAGGATCCTGCGCGACACCGACCTTGCCGAGGACGCGACGCAGCAGGCGCTGCTCGCGATCTGGCGAGACCTCCCGCAACTCCGCGACCCGGCGCGCTTCGACGCCTGGTCGTACCGGCTCCTCGTTCGCGCCTGCTACAGCGAGGGCCGTCGAACCCGCCATTGGGCGCCGAACCTCCGCCTGCTGCCGGCCGATGAGCCGGTCTCGGGCGAGGGCATGGGCACGGTCGTCGATCGCGACCAGCTCGAGCGCGGCTTCCGTCGACTCTCCATCGACCACCGCGCGGTGGTCGTGCTCCACCACTACCTCGACATGCCCATCGACGAGGTCGCCGAGACCCTCGGCGTCCCCGTCGGCACGGTCCGATCACGTCTACATCACGCGATGCGCGGCCTGCGTGCGGCCCTCGAGGCCGACGCGCGACCAGTGACCCGGGAGGCGACTCGATGAGTACGGAAGCCGAGGTCACCAGCGTCGTCCGGTCGTGGCTGACGGAGGGAGCGGACCGCATGCCGGACCGCGTCCTGGACTCCGTGCTGGACCGACTGCCCACGACCCCACAGCGCCGGTCCTCGTGGCCCGCGCGGAGGTTCTCCACCATGTCCACCCCAGCTCGACTGGGCATCGCGGCCGCGGCGGTCGCCCTCGTGGCCGTCGCCGGCTATGCGGTCCTGCCACGGAACGCGAGTTTCGGCGCCCCGACCCCGACGGCGAGCCCGTCACCCACGCCATCCGCCATCACCACCAGCGGCCTCGACAAGGCTCTGGCCGCCGGGACCTATCGGGTCGGCGACCCGTTCGCGAAGCCGTTCGCGATCACGGTCCCCTCGACCTGGTTCCCCAAGGCGCTCGTCCCGGGCGACGTCGAGTTCGCCAAGCCCGACCCGTCCGACGGCAACAGCTGGCCGGCGTGGATCGTGATCGACCGGGTCGAGAGCGTCTTCGCCGATCCCTGCCACGCGGACGGCGGGCCGATCTCCCCGCCCGTGCCGTCGACGGTCGACGGACTCGTCGGGGCGCTGACCAACCTGGTGGGCATCCCAGCCGGACCGGTCACGGATGTCGTCATCGACGGCCACCCGGGCAAGACATTCGTCTTGACGAACTCGATCGATTCTCAGACCGCCGGTTGCAGCGGCGGCGAGATGCTCAGCTTGTGGACGTTCAAGGGTGCCTCGGGGACGGGCGGTGCCGCCGCGCCCGACGGGGCCACCGACCACATCTGGGTGGTCGACGTCGACGGCACGCCGATCGTCATCGACGGCGAGACGTTCTCGAACACACCACCCGCGTTCGTCAAGGAGATCGAACAGGTCGTCCAGGGACTCGACTTCGAATAGGGACGGTCCGGTCGGCGGCCTTCGGGCCGCCGACCGATCTCGCGGCGGTCAGACCGAGGCGGCCAACCGCCCCAGGCGCTCGCGCCAATACGCCCGCCGCTCGGCGACGGCTTCCGGTCCGGCGAGCCGCTCGTGCGTCACGGTCACGACGGTCCGCGTGTCGCCCTTCGGCGCCAGGAAGATCCCGAACCGGGTCTGGTCGCCGGGGACGTCATAGCGGATCCGGACGCCGGCCTTCGTTCCTCGCGGCCGCGGCTGGACCCGCTCCGACCCGACCCATGACGCGAGGCTGGCCGGATCGGCGACGCTCGGCCACACGATCTCGGGTGGGGCGGCGACCGTCTTGGAGACGCTCACCTCGAACCCGCGGGTGGTCTCGTGCCTGGCGCGCATCCCGCGGGCTCGCTCGTAGCCGACCGTGACGGTCTGCGCCCACCAGCCGGTGATGTCATACGACGTCCCGACGTGACGGGCGATCTCCGTGTGGGTCCTCGACGTGGCGCCCCACGCATCGAGCTCGCGGAACCAGTCGTCCCAGCCCTGGCCGGTGCCCTTGCGGATGCCGTCGTCGGCCATGCCGGGATCGGCGACACGCGGCGGCAGGTCCTTGGTCGTGGGCTGCGCCGGCTCGACCGGTGCCGTGGCCGCCTCGTCGACGACCGCGGTGACGTGCCGGCGCGCGGCGGCATAGCGCTCGCCGGTCTTCTGCATCCGGGTGCGGACGGCCCGCTTGCGGGCCTTGTCGGTGGTCATGTGTGCGACTCCCATCCGGCCGCCGATCCGGACCCACGCTCCTGGACCCACGACCAGGGTCTGCACACGACACGACCTCGAGGCGGAGCCCCTTTGCCTCCACGGGCCGGTGGCGTGAGCACCGGAACGGAGGTGCGGCGCGAGGAGGCGCCGTGGAAGGATGATACGCCTCGCATCAGCCAGGCCAAGCCCCGGAGGGAGACCGCGTGATGGACATGAAGCTCGAGGTCGTCGTCATCCCGGTCTCGGACGTCGACCGCGCCAAGTCGTTCTACGCGGACCAGGTCGGCTTCGTGGTCGACGTCGACCGGTCGTTCAGCGACGCGTTCCGCGTGGTCCAGTTGACGCCGCCCGGCTCGGCCTGCTCCGTGACGATCGGGAAGGGCTTGACCGAGGCCATCCCCGGCTCGGTCAAGGGCATGCAGCTGGTGGTGTCGGACATCGCGGCGTGCCGAGAGGAGCTCGTCGCGCGCGGGCTGGACCTCACCTCGGTCCGCCACAACGATGCGGGCGCATGGATCGACGGCCCGGGTGGCCCATGGAACTCGTTCATGTTCTTCGATGACCCGGATGGCAACAGCTGGACGATCCAGGAGAAGCCGGCCGACGCCTAGGCGGCCGGCCCGCGCAACGCCAGCACGATCGCCGAGACCGCGAACGCCCCGATCACCACGCCGGAGACGACGTTGACGATCCGGAGCCAGTGCGGGGTGACCCGCGTTCGCAGCCGGCCGACGACGTAGGTCAGGATCACCCACCACGAGCCCGAGCCCAGGAAGACACCCAGCGTGATCAGCGTCGACTCCACGGCGTTCTCGCCGGTCACGCCGAGCCCGGCGAACAGCGCCCCGAACGAGAGGATCGTCATCGGGTTGGTCATCGTGAGGCCAAGGATCGAGAGGTAGGCACCGGGCAGCCCGCCGCGTCGCTCGGTGACGGTCGCTGCCGGGCCGGGCTCGGAGCGCGCGGTCTTCCAGGCGAGCCATAGGAGGAAGATCCCGCCGATCAGGCCCAGCCAGCGACCCCCGCCCACGAGCACATCGGTGATCGCCGACAGGCCAAACGCGGCGATCCCACCGTACGTGGCGTCGGCGGTCGCGACCCCGAGACCGGACGCCAGCCCGACCGTCCGCCCCTCCGCCAGCGTCCGCCGGATGACGAGCACCGAGATCGGCCCGACCGCGGCCGCGATCGTGAACCCGAGGATGAAGCCCCTGGCGAGGAGCGCGGGATCCATGTCTTGCCTCCATCAAAAGGAAACGCCCCCAGCATGCGAGCTGAGGGCGGTCGTCTCACCGTGGTCGTGGCGCCCGTTCCGGGCGCGGCGCATCAGGTCGAGCAGGCCCTGCAGGGCTGCTGCTGCGACGTGGTCGCGAGGGTCGGCGCGATGGCGTGATGCATGTCGGGCGCAGGGTGCGGGACGCAGGATGCCGCTGTCAACCCGCTGAGCGTGGGATGATGCCGGCATGGACGGCGTACGACGCGGCACCCGGAACCGGCGACTGGACGAGGCCGCCGCGCGCGCCTCCAACGGCGCGAGCCAGGCTGAGGCGGCGACGGCGGTGCTCGAGGAGATCGACCGGGACGCCTTCCCGGACGTCGAGACCCGTCGTTCGATCGATGGCGGCGCGGCGAGCGCGAAGTTCCGCGCGCTGCTCGACGCGGGCGGCCCGATCGTCGCGGACGGCGCGATGGGGACGATGCTCTTTGCCAACGGCCTCCAGTTCGGCGACCCGCCCGAGGTCTGGAACCTCGCCCATCCCGACGTCATCCGCCGGATCCAGCGCGCCTACATCGACGCGGGCTCGCAGATCCTGCTCACCAACACGTTTGGCGGCAACCGCGCACGCCTGAAGCTCAGCGGCCACGCGGACTCGGTCGACGAGCTGAACCGGACCGCCGCGATCCTGCTCCGCGCCGAGGTGGACGCCGCGGGCGGGCACGCGCTCGTCGCCGGCGACATCGGCCCGTCCGGCGAGATCGTCGAGCCGCTGGGGACGCTGCCCTACGCGGAGGCGGTCGACATCTTCCACGAGCAGGCGGCGTCGCTCATCGCCGGCGGCGTGGACCTGATCTGGATCGAGACGATGTCCGACCTGAACGAGATCAAGGCGGCGATCGAGGGCGTCCGACGCGCGTCGCCGAGCATCGCGCTCATCGCCACGATGACCTTCGACACCCGCGGCCACACGATGATGGGTGTGACCCCCGAGCAGGCGGTCGCGGCGCTCGACGCGTGGGGCGCCGATGCGGTCGGCGGCAACTGCGGGAACGGACCCGATGAGCTGATCCCGGTCATCGCCAAGATGCATGCGGCCCGTCCCGATGTCGTGCTGGTCGCCAAGTCCAATGCCGGCATGCCCGAGCTGGTCGACATGCGCGCCGTGTACCGGGCCGACCCCGACACGATGGCGGGCCAGGTCTGCGAGATGCGCGACGCCGGGGCGACCATCGTCGGCGGCTGCTGCGGGAGCACGCCCGACCATCTCCGGGCGATCGCCGCGGCCGTCGCGGCCGGCGGCTGATGGCGGGACGGCCGCTCAAGGTCGGCGTCCAGCTCCCCGAGGTCGAGCGCGAGGTCCGCTGGCCGGAGCTCCTCGACATGATCCGGGCGATCGAGGACGGCGGGTTCGACTCCATCTGGCTCGGCGAGCACCTGCTCTACCGCTGGGAGGACCGGCCGGCCCGTGCGCCGTGGGAGGCCTGGACGCTGATGGCGGCCATCGCCGCGACCACGACCCGGGTGCAGTTCGGGCCGTTCGTCGCGTGCACGAGCTTCCACAACCCGGCGCTCCTGGCCAAGCAGGCGGCGACCATCGACGAGATCAGCGGCGGCCGGTTCATCCTGGGCCTCGGGGCCGGCTGGAACGAGACCGAGTTCCGCGCCTTCGGGTTCCCGTATGACCACCGCGTGGACCGCTTCGAGGAGGCGTTCACGATCATCCGCACGCTCCTGGGCGAGGGTGCGATCGACTTCGACGGGCACTTCTACCAGGCACGCGACTGCGAGCTGCTGCCGCCCGGCGCCCGCCCCGGCGGCCCGCCGCTGCTGATCGGCTCCAACGGCCCGCGGATGCTCCGGATCGCGCTGCCGCACGCGAGCGCCTGGAACACGTGGTACGCGGACATCGGCAACACGCCGGCGGGCATCGCCCCGCTGCGGGCCGTCGTCGACGAGGCGTGCCGCGACGTCGGACGCGACCCGGCCGAGATCGAGCGGACCGTCGCGGTGCTGGTCGGCCTGCCCGGCGGCACAGGCCGGCTGTCGGGTGATGCGACGCAGGCCGCGATCCCGCCGCTGACCGGTGACCCGGCCGCGCTGGCGGACGGGCTCCGCGCGTATGCCCGCGAAGGGATCGGCACCGTCCAGCTCGTCCTCGATCCGATCACCGTGCCCTCGATCCAGGCGGTCGCGAACGCCCTCACCGAGCTCGACCGCGGCTGATCGCCGCGTGGCGGTACCGGGACCTCCGTACGGGCGGCATCGTGCGAACCCGCTGCTAGCATCCGGCTCGCGATGCGAATCTCAAATCGACGCGCGCGACGGGGGCGCGGTCGGGGAACGGGCCGTGGCCGCGGGGTCTGGTCGCCGCGGCTCATCGCCGCCGGCGCGGTCCTCGCGTGCGCGGCGGCCGCGTGCGGCGGCCCGACGACGCCCGAACAGACCCTGACGCCGCGTCCGAGCGCCGTCACCTCGGTGGTCCCCATCCGCCGCCTGACGTCGCCCGCCACCGCGGACGCGGTCTTCACCGCGCTCAACGCGGCCGGGCTGAAGCTCACGCCCAGCAACGCCGGCGGCAAGGGCAAGGGCGGTCTCGTCAAGCGCATCGTCGCGACGTACGCGGACTGGCCCCTCATCATCAGCCAGTACAGTTCCGCCAAGACGCTGGCCAAGGCGACCGCCTGGAAGTCCGGTTCGAAGCCGGGCCAGGGCGAGTCGCCCGTCGCATTGAAGGGCATGAACATCCTCGTCGAATGGGGGCCGACCACCGGGGCGAAGCCGCCGAAGCCCAGCGCCCGGCAGCGGACCGCGCTGGCGGCCCTGGTCAAGGCGATGGACGGACTGGCCTCGCCGTTGCAGACTCGCTCGAACATCAAGGTCACGCTTCCCAGCCACGCCGCTCCCAGCCCCGCGCCATCGCCGACGGCGACCGACACCCCGGGTGCCGGCGGGCCGATCGGCGCCAGCCCTCCGACAGGGGAGACCACGGGACCATGACCGCCAACGGACGCCCAGCTCGGTCACGGAGCGGTCGGAGCGCCGAGGACGTGTCCGACCTCGACAAGCGGATCATCGAGCACCTCCAGACCGACGGCCGGCGGCCGTTCACCCAGATCGCCGCGGAGCTCGGCGTTTCGGAGGCCGCGGTCCGGGCGCGGACCAACCGCCTGATCGAGCGCGGCATCCTCCAGGTCGTCGGGGTCACGGACCCCCTGAAGCTCGGGTTCCACCAGATGGCGATGGTCGGCGTCCGCTGCCAGAGCGACCGGCTCGTGGCCGTGGCCGAGGAGCTCGCGGCGATGCCCGAGGTGGACTACGTGGTCATCACCGCGGGAACGTACGACCTCCTCGTGGAGACGGTCTGCGAGGACAACGAGGCGCTCCTGCGCTTCCTCGCCGAGCGCCTGCGGGCGATCGAGGGCGTGCGCGAGACGGAGACGTTCGTGTACCTCCGCCTGGTGAAGCAGAGCTACCAGTGGGGCGTCCGCTAAGGCCGCTCTCGCAAGCTGGTGCCGCATCGCACCAGAGGTGTCCGTTCCGCCCCGGAGTCCACCGTCCCAGCCGCTAAGATGGCCGCTGCCGGGCGCGCGCTGGTGGCGTCCGCTGCACCCTGTCACGAGGTTCGGACGTTGCCGGTCGAGGCGCTCCTCGCCCTCATCGTGGTCGCCGTCGCGGCGAACCTCGGGCTGATGGCCGCGCTCCTCGTCCCGGTCCTGGTGAACGCCTCCGGCTGGGGCGATGCGCCGGCCGCGACGCCGCCGCGGAACACCGAGGGGGCGGTGATCCTCGGGGTCGACGACATCATCCCGTCCGAGGACGACCCGATGCCCGGCTACGACCGCGTCGTCCGCATCGTGGCCTGGGTCTTCCTGATGGTGGCCACGGTCATCGTCGCGGTCACGGGCCTGTGGCCGGCCACGCAGGCCGCGATCCTGGTGCTCCTCGCGCTCGGCGGCCTCTTCATCGTGGTCGTCCACGACCTGCTGCCGTCCTCGCTGCTGGGATCGTCCCGCTACGTGCTCGAGGGCGCGGCTGCGCTCCTCGGGGCATCGCTGCTGGTCGCGCTGACCGGTGGCGCCCTGAGCCCGTTCTTCTTCGCCTTCCCGTTGGTCGTCGCGGGCGCGGCCCTGGTCGTCCCGGGGCGGGTCACGATCGTGCTGACGCTGATCGCCGGGCTCGGCTACGTGATCGCGGTGCTCGCGGGCTCCACGGCCGGATCGCTGGGCCCCACCGCGGTCGCCCTCGTCGCCGTCAACCTGACCGCGCTGATCCTGCTGGCGTTCGTGGCGATGGTCATCGGCCGGGAGCAGCGCCGCGCGCGCGACGCCGCGATCCGCCTCTCGACCGTGGACCCGCTGACGGGCCTCTTCAACCGGACGTTCTTCTTCGCCGCCATCGATCGCGAGATCGCCCGGTCGGCACGGTCGGGCCGCGGGTTCTGCCTGTTGATGATGGACGTGGACGAGCTCAAGACCATCAACGACCGGGTCGGGCACTTCCACGGCGACCGCGTGCTGCGGGCGGTCGGCGAGGTCATCGAGACCAGCATCCGGCGCATCGACACCGCGGCGCGCTACGGCGGCGACGAGTTCGTCGTGGTGCTCCCCGAGACCGACCCGACCGGCGCGTTCGTGCTCGCCGAGAAGATCCGCATCGGCGTCCGCACGATGCCGCTGGAGCTGCCCATCGGGGCGTCGCAGCCGTCGCTCTCGGTCGGCGTCGTCGCCTACCCGGACGACGGGCGGAGCGTCGACGAGCTGATGATCAGCGCGGACAACGCGATGTACGTCTCGAAGCGCGCCGGCAAGGATCGGGTCACGGGCGTCGCGATGCCGCTCCAGCGGGCGGTCTAGGCGGGCTCCGTCCCCGCCGCGCGAGTCCGGTGTAGCATCCGGCCGTGAGCGACCCCGATCCCCGCGACCCGGCCGGACGGGCCAGCGGCTTCTCCACCCGTGCCATCCGCGCCGCGTCGCGCATCCCGCACATCGAGCAGACGCCCACGAGCGTCCCGATCTACCAGACCGCGACCTTCGCCTCGGCGGACGCCGAGGAGCTCGGCCGGGCGGCGGCGGACCCGCGCGGCGGCTTCGCCTACAGCCGGATCGCCAACCCAACGACGTCCGCGCTCGGCGCGGCCTACGCGGAGATCGCCTCGGGCGAGGCGGGCGTGGCCGTCGCATCGGGGATGGGGGCGATCCACGCCGCGCTCGCCTCGCTGGTTCGGACCGGGGACCGGATCGTCGCACCGGCCGCCGTCTACGGCTCGACCCGCACCCAGATGCTGCGGACCTTCGGCGGGTTCGGCGTCCGCATCGACATCGTCGACATGACGGACCTCGACGCGGTGACCGCGGCGCTCGAGGCCGCCCCGACCCGCGTGCTCTACGCGGAGACGATCGCCAACCCCACGACCTTCGTGAGCGACCACGCGGCGCTCTCCGACCTCGCCCACCGCCACGGGGCGGTGTACGTGGTCGACAACACGTTCGCCAGCCCGTACGTCTGCCGCCCCCTCGAGCTCGGCGCAGACCTGGTCGTCGAGTCCGCGACGAAGTTCCTCGGCGGCCACAGCGACCTGATCGCCGGCGTCGTCGCCGGCTCGGCCGCCCGCATCGCCGAGGTCGAGCGCGTCCAGATCGAGACCGGGGCCACGCTCGGGCCGTTCGAGGCGTTCCTCGTGCTGCGCGGGATGCTGACCCTCGGCGTCCGCGGCGAGCGGCACTCGCGCAACGCCGCGGCACTCGCCGAGTGGCTCGAGCGTCAGGACGGCGTGGACCGCGTCCTCTACCCCGGCCTCCCCAGCCATCCGCAGCACGCCACGGCCGTCCGCCAGTTCCGGGCGGGTGCCGGCGGCGGGATGCTGGCGTTCGAGGTGGCCGGCGGCCGCGCGGCCGGCCAGGCGCTGATCGACCACCTGACGCTCCCCGAGCTGACCGCCTCGCTCGGCAGCGTCCACACGATGGTCGTCCACCCGCCGTCGACCTCGCAGCGCCAGATGTCCGAGGCCGAGCTGCTGGAGGCCGGGATCAGCCCCGGCCTGCTGCGCGTCTCGGTCGGTCTCGAGGACGTGGAGGACATCGAGGCCGACATCGCGGACGCCCTCGCCGCAGCCCGCGCGGTCCGCCCGCCCGCGACCCCGGCCGCCGTCTAGGAGTCCCGCCATCGCGACCCGGACGGCCGTCCCGGCCGCCATCACCCGAGCCGCTCCGTCGAACCCCCTCGCCCGGGTCGGGCGCGGGATCTGGCGCCTGCTGACGTCGGTCGACTTCGCGGTCGCCCAGATCATCGTGCTGCTGGTCATGGCCCTCGTCGGGATGACCATCAAGCAGCTCCCGAGCTTCGCCTTCCGCTCGGCCGGCGACTACGCCGCGGCGATGGACGACATCCACGCCCGCTACGACCCGGTCATGGGTGCCGCGATCGTGGAGGTCCTCGAGCGGCTGTCGGTCTTCAACATCTTCCGCTCGGTCTGGTTCAGCGCCGCGCTGACCCTGCTCGTGGTGTCGATCGTCGTCTGCACCCTCGACCGGACGCCCAAGCTGTGGCGCGGGGTGGCGGATATCCGCGTCGACCAGCCCGAGCCGTACTTCGACCCGCGGCTCCCGGACCGGGCCGCGATGACCGGCGTCGCCGCCCCGGACGCGCGGACCGTGCTCCGGCGCAACCATTTCCGTGTCCGCGAGGCCACCGCGGCCGACGGCACGACCTTCCTGTACGGCGACCGGCATCAGTTCACGAAGATGGCGACGCTGTTCACGCACACCGGGCTCGTGCTGTTCCTGGTCGCGGCGGCGGTGACGTCCCGGCTCGGCGACGAGCAGGGCCTCGTCGTGCCCGAGGGCGAGTCGCTCACGGTCCAGCCGATCGGGACGCCAGGCCTTCTCCTGGTCAAGAACCTCGATTTCGAGGCGCCCGGGTTCGACACCGGCCAGGCGTCCGACTTCACGACGGATCTCGCGGTCTACCAGAACGGCCAGCAGATCGCGCGCAAGACCATCCGCGTCAACGACCCGCTGTCGATCGGCGGCTACACGTTCCACCAGAACGGCTTCGGGCCGGCGCCGTACCTCATCGTCAAGGACGCGGCCGGGCAGCCGCTGTGGGACGGCGCGGTCCCGCTGACCGACGCCGCCGACGGCTCGCCGTACGGCATCCTGCCGGTCCCGGGCCGCGACATCGGCCTGCAGCTCCTGCTCCGCAAGGCGGACGACGGGTCGACGGTCGTGCTGATGCTGCCCTACCGCGTCGTCGGCCAGAACCCGGACGGGACACCCGTGACCGAGAACTACGACGCCACGGCGCTGAGCCCCGGCGACACCCGCGTCTCGGACGCGCTGGGGCTGTCGGTCCAGCTCCGGGACGTCGGGGCGTACACGCTGCTGATCGCCAAGCACGACCCGGGACAGGGCATCATCTGGCTCGCGTTCCTGTCGCTGATCGCGGGGATCACGATCACGTTCTACCTGCCGCGCCGCCGCGTCTGGACCCGGCTGACCGCTGATGGACGCCTGGCCGTCGTCTGGCGCTCGGACCGCTACGTCGACGTCGAGCGCGAGTTCGGGCGGCTCCTCGACGACCTCGTGGCGGTGCGCAAGCCCGACCGATCCGCCGACGACGGGCACGGCCTGAGCGAACGCCGGCGCGGCTAGCCCCGACCCGAAAGGTTGCGACGGACGGACGGGTACTGAATCGCAACCCGACCCGCTGCTAGGGTTACGGAACGACTTGCAATGCGGCGTCCCACGGACGCCGCGGCACCTGACAGGAGACCCATGACCGCACGTCAGACGGCCATCGCGGCCATCGCCAGCACGCACACGACTTCCACGCAGAAGTACCTCGAGGACGCCGGCGAGGCCATCTACGGCCAGTACGTCTTCCACGAGGACGCCCAGCGCGACTACCTCGCCAAGCCCATCTTCAAGAAGCTCCGCCGGGCCATCGACGGGCTCGAGCCCTTCGACCCGGCGATCGTCGACGCGGTCGCGCACGGCGTGAAGGAGTGGGCCCTCGCGCACGGCGCCACCCACTACACGCACTGGTTCGTGCCGATGACCGGCTCCACGGCCGAGAAGCACGATTCCTTCCTGAACCCGAGCGGCGAGGCCCGGACGGTCGCCGAGTTCTCCGGCAAGAACCTGGTCCAGGGCGAGCCGGACGCCAGCTCGTTCCCGTCGGGCGGCATCCGCGCGACCTTCGAGGCCCGCGGCTACACCGCGTGGGACGTCACCAGCCCGATCTTCCTCCAGGTCGAGCCCAACGGCGTGACGATGACCATCCCGACGGCCTTCGTCTCGTACACCGGCGAGGCCCTCGACCACAAGATCCCGCTGCTGCGCTCGCAGGAGGCGCTGGGCGCCCAGGCGATCCGCGTCCTGCGCTGGTTCGGCAACACCACCGCGACCCGGGTCTTCACGAACATCGGCCCGGAGCAGGAGTACTTCCTCGTCGACCGCCGGCTCGCGGAGCAGCGACCCGACCTCGTCCTGACCGGCCGCACGCTGTTCGGCGCCCCGTCGCCCAAGGGCCAGGAGCTGGAGGACCAGTACTTCGGCCCGATCCGCGAGCGGATCCTCGCGTTCATGATGGATCTCGACCGCGAGCTGTGGCGCCTGGGCATCCCGGCCAAGACCCGCCACAACGAGGTGGCCCCGGGCCAGTTCGAGATGGCCCCGGTCTACGAGCCGACCTCGGTCGGGTCCGACCACAACATGGTCGTGATGAGCCTCATGCGGCGCATCGCGCGCCAGCACGACCTGACGTTCCTGATCCACGAGAAGCCGTTCGCCGGCATCAACGGCTCGGGCAAGCACAACAACTGGTCGATGGGCACGGACGAGGGCGAGAACCTCCTCGACCCGGGCAACGACCCGCACGCCAACGCCCAGTTCCTGGCGTTCCTCGTGGCGGTCATCCAGGGCGTCAACGAGCATGCCGACCTGCTCCGCGCGAGCATCGCCGACGCCGGCCAGGACTTCCGTCTCGGGGCGAACGAGGCGCCGCCCGCGATCATGTCGATCTTCCTCGGCTCGCAGCTCGAGGACGTCGTCGAGCAGCTCGCGAAGGGCGCCGCGTCCACCTCGAAGAAGGGCGGCTCGATGCGGCTGGGGGCGACCTCGCTGCCGGAGCTGCCGAAGGACGCCACCGACCGCAACCGGACCTCGCCGTTCGCCTTCACCGGCAACAAGTTCGAGTTCCGGGCGGTCGGGCTCGTCGGCCCCGATCTACTGGCCGCAGACCGTGCTCAACACGGCCGTCGCCGACTCGCTCTCGGGGATCGCCGACGCGCTCGAGAAGCTCAAGCCGGGCGACTTCGACGGCCTGACGGCGATCCTCTCGAAGATCGTCGGGGCCAACAAGCAGGTCCTGTTCGAGGGCAACGGCTATTCCGAGGAATGGCATGCCGAGGCGGCCAAGCGCGGCCTGCCGAACAACCCGACCACCGTCGACGCCCTGCCGGCCCTGACGACGGCCAAGGCGAAGAAGCTCTTCTCGACGTTCGGGGTCCTCTCCGAGCGCGAGCTCGCCTCGCGGGTCGAGATCAACTGGGAGCGCTACGTCAAGGTCAGCAACATCGAGGCGAACTGTGCGCTCGACATGGCCAGGACGCTCGTCCTGCCGGCCACCGCGGCCTACCTCGGGCGTCTGGCGGCCGCGGGCTCGTCGAAGGGCATCGCCTCGGTCGCGAAGACCGTCGCCGGGCTGGCCGACGAGCTGGTCGATGCCATCGACGCGCTCGAGCATGCCCAGCACGCCGCCCACAAGGCCGGGACCGTCCAGAAGGAGGCGCGCGTCTTCGTCGACAAGGTGATCCCGGCGCAGAACGCGCTGCGCGAGGTGGCCGACCAGCTCGAGGCCGCTCGTGGCCGACGACCTCTGGCCGCTGCCCAAGTACCGCGAGCTGCTCTTCCTGTTCTGAGACCGGTCCTCGCCGACGCGCGGGCGCGGACCGTCCGCCGCCCGGACACCCGGTCGGGGCCCCCTCGGCCGGGTCTATCCTTGTCCGGCGACGCTGCCCCCGAGTCGACCGCAACCTCGACCAGTCCAGGCCGTCGGCTGCAAGGAGACTCGATGGAACCGGTCTACTTCGGTGGAGCGCTCATCCTCGGAGCCGTGGTCTGGGTGGTGTGCGCCGTCTACGCGTACCAGGGCGCCAGGAAGTTCGGGCGGCGGCCGGCCGTCTGGGGCGCGCTCGGGATCGTGTTCGGGCCGATCGCGCTGATGATCCTGTACATCCTGCCGAAGCAGCACGGCGCATCCGGTGGGTCCAGCGGCTCGAGCGGGTCCGGCGGATCGGGCAGCTCGGACTCGAGCCACGACCCGGGTCGAGCCACAAGAAGACGCAGGCCGAGCTCTACGAGGTCCCCAAGCACAAGTAGGTCCCGCCGGGCCGGCGCCCGCGGCCGCGCGGCCGAACGGTCGGACGGTCGCGCGGCTGACAGGGGCCCGGCTGACAGGGGCCCGGCTGGCGGGGGCCCGGCTGCCGGCGTCCGGCTGGCGGGGCCAGATGACCACGGACGCCGCCGGCCGCCTTTGCGCGTGGCGGCACAAACGACCGCCGGACGGGCGTTGGTTGGACCGTCAGGCGTCGAACGTGCCGTCGCGTGGCATGATCAGCGGAGGAAGGCCCGTCCGATCGCCCCTCGACGGTCGTTTCGACCGCTGCGGTGCAACGTCGACCGCTGGGTGCAACGTCGACCGCTGGGTGCAACGTCGACCGCTGGGCGTCTACGTCGACCGCTGGCGCCGACGCCCGACGGCCCCGCCCGGGCCGAGGGTCCTCAGGCGAGGATGGAGGCCGTCACCGCGGCGTGGACCGGCACGGGCAGCGTGAAGCTGAACGTGGCCCCGTGGCCCAGCTCCGAATCGACCCAGATCCGGCCGCCGTGGTGCTCGACGATCTCGCGGCAGATCGGCAGGCCCAGCCCGGTGCCGCGCGGCTTGTCGGTGAGGGTGTCACCCGCCTGGCCGAACTGCTCGAAGACCTTCTCGTGATCGGCGGGCGCGATGCCGACCCCGGTGTCCGTCACGCTCACGACGATCTCCTGGGGAGGCTCGGCGACCCCTTCGGTCGCGTCGGTCTCCGGCGTCGCGAGCCGCGCCGCGCAGGTGATCGTCCCCGACGGCGTGAACTTGACCGCGTTCGAGATGAGGTTGATCACCACCTGGATCAGGCGGTCGCGGTCCCCCACGACCGGTGGCAGGTCGTCGGCCACGGCGATCGACCATGCTCGGCCCCTCGCGATCGAGGAGTGACGACGTCGCCGACGTCGCCCGGGCGATGACGTCGCCGATGGCCAGGGGGTCGCGCCGCCACTCCATGCGGCCGGCCTCGATCTTGGCCAGGTCCAGCGTGTCGTTGATGAGTGCCGTGAGCCGGTCGCCCTCGTCCACGATGATCCCGAGGTTCTCCGAGATCTGGCGCATCGCCCGGTCTCGTTTGGGGTCGCCCGGTTCCACGGCCGGGAACACGACCTCCTCGAGCCGGCGGCGGATGAGCTTGGAGAAGCCGACCATCGAGGTCAGCGGGGTCCGCAGCTCGTGGCTCACGTTCGAGAGGAAGGACCCCTTGGCCTCGGACGCGGCCTCGGCGGCGATCCGGGCGGCCTGCGCCTCTTCGATGGCGGTCGCCAGGGCCGCCGTCCGCTCGACGACGCGCTGCTCGAGGACCGCCTTCTGGCTCTCGACCTCGGCGTAGAGGCGGGCGTTCACGACGCCGGCCGCGATCGAGGTTGCCGATCGTGTAGAGGAGTGGCCCGTCGCCGGGCATGACGTCGCGGCCGGACAGGCGGTTGTCGACCGCGAGGATGCCGACGACCTGGCCCTTGCTGGTCAGCGGCGTCCCGAGGAAGGAATCGACCTCGAGCAGCGCGGCGAGCGCCCGGTTGCGCTCGTCGGGGTCGTCGCTGACGTCGCGGAACAGGACCGGGCCATCGGACCCGAAGAGCTGGACGAGCTGCGAGCTCTCGAGGTCGAACGGCAGCTCCAGCTCGGCGACCATCGCCGCCATCTCGGGGCTCCCGCCGACCGAGCGGCCCTTGCCGAGGACCCGCCGCTCCTCGTCGGCGAGGAGGATCAGCGCCCGGTCGAACCGGAGGTGCCGGATGACGGCCTCGAGCGAGCGGTCCAGCAGCTCGTCCTGGTCCAGGGTGGAGCTGGCGGACACGGCGAGCTCGTTGAGGGTCATCAGCTCGGCCAGGCGCGCGGTGAGGTCCTGGTTGGCCGCCTCGGACTGGCGGTACGCCCGCTCGGTCAGGTTCTGCTGCGTAGCGCAGCTCGCGCGAGCGGCGCCGGGCGGCGCCGCCGTACAGCACGAGCGCCGCGGGCAGGATCGCCGCGAGCACGATCGCGATCGATTCGGCGGCCGGCCCGCGGCCGACGAGGTAGACGATGACGAGGAGTGAGGCGCCGACCCCGAGGGCGATGGCCCCGGGGCCCATGGTCCGTGGCGGACGACGGGTCAAGCGGGTTCGGCGCTGGCGAGGCCGAGGGCCACGCGGGCATGTCCGAGGAGGACGTCCGGGTCGAAGGGCTTGGTCAGGTACAGGTCCGCGCCGGCGTCGCTGCCGGCCTTGCGGTCGTACGACTGCCCGCGGGCGGTGAGGATGACGACGAACGTGTTCGGCAGGCCCGAGCTCGGTCTTGATGGCCTTGCAGACGTCGAAGCCGTTCCGCTTGGGCATCATCACGTCGAGGAAGACGAGGCGCGGCTCGCGGGCGCGGACGACCTCGATGGCCTCGTCGCCATCCGACGCGGTCAGGAGCTCGATGCCCTCGTCGGTGAGGTCCTCGAGCGCCTGCTCGATGAGCGCGCGGATGTTCGGTTCGTCGTCGACGATCAGGACGGTGGTCATCGACGCACGATGGCGGAAACGGCCCCCCGATGCAACCGCGGCGTCCGGCGGCGCGCGACTTGGACCGACGCGATAGGCCAACGATGCCGCACGATACGCGGATGCACGACGTGGTCGAGATCCGGCCGATGCGCTCGCTCGGCCTGCTCTCGGTGGCCCACGCGGTCAACCACGCGCAGGCCGTCGTCCTGCCGCTGATCTACCTCAAGCTCATCGAGGAGTTCGGGGTCAGCGTCGAGAGCATCGCCTTCCTCGCGGCGATCGGGGCGGTGTCGTCGGGTCTCGTCCAGCTGAGCTACGCGGGACTGACCCGCCGCTTCTCGCGCCGACGACTGCTCGGGGCCGGCGGGATCCTGTTCGGTGGCGGCTTCGCGCTCCAGGCGCTCGCGGTCAGCCTGCTGACGTTCGCCATCCCCAACGTCGCGTCGCGCATCGGCGGGTCGCCGCAGCACCCCGTCGGCAACGGCCTGCTCGCCGAGCAGTTCCCGCCCGAGCGGCGCGGCTTCGCGATCAGCGCCCACATCGCCGGCGGCAACGTCGGGACCGTCATCGTGGCGATCATCGGTGTCCCGCTCATCGCGCTCGTCGGTTGGCGCTGGACCTCGGTCATCTTCGGGATCCCGGCCATCGTCATCGCCGTGCTGATCCTGCTGTTCGTCAAGGAGCGCGGCACGGACCGCGCCGCGGCCATCGCCAGCGGGAGTGTCCGGAGCGCGTTCCGCCGGATCGCCGGCGACCGTGACCTGCGCTGGCTCTACCTGACGTCCGCGCTCGGCGGCGGCGGACGCGGCCTCGGCGTGGTCAACCTGTTCGTGCTGATCTACCTGACGCAGGTCCTGGGCTTCGACGAGGCGACGTCCGGTCTCGATGTACGGCGCGCTCATCGTCTTCTCCGTGCCGATGCCGCTGGTCGCCGGCTGGCTGTCGGACCGGATCGGTCGGAAGCCGCTCATCGTCGGCGTGTATCTCGGCGGCGCGCTCGGGTTCGTCGTCTTCCTGCTGGCCGGGACGTCGCTCGTCTGGCTGTGGGCCGGGATCATCCTGATGGGCCTGTTCAGCTTCGCGGAGAGCCCGCAGCTCCAGGCCCTGCTGGGGGACATCGCGCCGCCGTCGATCCGGGACGCGTCCTACGCGGTCTACTTCGCGTTCGCGTTCGGCATCGGGTCGCTGTGGACGGCGCTGTACGGCGTCGTCATCCAGACGTATGGAGAGGCGACGGGCGTGTCCATCGTCTTTGGGCTGATGACGCTGACGTTCGTGCTGGCCGCCCTCGGCACCCTGCCCATCCATGCCGACGCGCGCGCCCGCTCGAACGCGGCGCACGAGGCCGAGACCGGGATCGGCGACTAGGCCGCGCTGGCCTTGCGTGCGTCCGCGAGGTACGTCTCGACGGCCGCCGCCTCGAGCGGCTTCGAGAACAGGTAGCCCTGGCCGAGGTCGGCGCCGAGCGCGCGGACCCGCTCGAACTGGTCCTCGGTCTCGATGCCCTCGGCGGTGACCGTCAGCCCGAGCGCCTTCGCGAACGCGATCGTGGCGTGGACGATGGCGCCGCTCCGCGGGTCGCGGCCCAGCCCGGCGACGAACGAGCGATCGATCTTGAGCGTGTCGAGCGGGAACCGCTGGAAGTAGCTGAGGCCGGAGAACCCGGTCCCGAAGTCGTCGACGGCGATGCGCACGCCGAGGTCGCGGATCCGCCGCATGAGCAGGTCCGACGCGTCGGCGTCGAGCATCGCGGACTCGGTGATCTCGAGCTTCAGGTTCGACGGTGAGAGGTCGGCCCGCGCGAGCGCGCGACGAGATCGTCTCGAGCAACCCGGCATCGCGGAACTGGCGGCTCGACAGGTTGACGCTCAGGTCGATCGGCCGGCCGCCCGGCTGGTGCGGCCACGCGCTCGCCTGCCGGCACGCCTCCTCGAGCACGAACCGGCCGAGCGGCACGATCAGCCCGCTCTCCTCGGCGACGCCGATGAAGTCCGCCGGGGCGAGCCGGCCGCGCTGCGGGTGGTCCCAGCGGACGAGCGCCTCCATCTCGACCGGCAGGCGGCTGCGCAGGTCGAGGATCGGCTGGTAGACGACCACGATCTGGCCGGCGCCGATGGCCCGGCGGAGCTCGGCCTCCAGCTCGAGGCGCGACCAGGCCCGTGCCCGCATCGCCGGCTCGTAGCGCTCGTAGCGGCCCTTGCCCGCGGTCTTCGCCGCGTACATCGCGACGTCGGCGCGGGCCAGCAGGTCGTCGGCGTCGTCGACCTCGGCGTCGACCATCGCGATCCCGATGCTCGCCGTCACGGAGACCTCGCGCCCGATGTCGACCGATCGGCCGATCTGGTCGAGGACGCGGTCCGCGATCTCGACGGCGTTGTCGATGTCGCCGATCTCCTCGAGCAGGACCGCGAACTCGTCGCCGGACAGGCGGCAGGCCGTGTCGCCGGGCCGGATCGTGTCGCTGACAGGCGGCGGGCGACCTCGACCAGGAGGCGGTCGCCCGAGCCGTGGCCGAGCGTGTCGTTGACGTTCTTGAAGTCGTCGAGGTCGATGAGCAGGACCGCGGGCATCGCGCGGCCGCGGCGACGGCGAGCCAGCGAATGGCCGACGCGGTCGGTGAACAGGGCGCGGTTGGCGAGCCCGGTCGAGCGGGTCATGGAACGACTGGTGGCGGAGCTGGGCCTCCAGGTCGGTCCGCTCGGTGATGTCGTGCGCGTTGATGACGAGCCCGCCGACGGCCGGGTCGTCGAGCAGGTTGTGCGCGGTCCAGTCGAAGGCGAGCCAGCGACCGTCGCGGTGGAGGAACCGGGTCTCGCCGACGATCTCCCCGTCCGGGCGCTCGGCGATGGCCGAGAGATGGCGGGTGAAGATGTCGCGGTCGTCGGGGTGGACCCCGTCGGTGAACCGGTGGCCGACGCGATCCTCCGGACGGTACCCGAGCAGCCGCTCGACGGCCACGCTCTCGTACAGGATCCGGCCGTCCCGGTCGACCACCACGAACAGGTCCGACGCGTGCTGGACCATTGAGCGGAAGCGCGCCTCGCTGTCGGCGAGCGTATCGGTCAGCTGGCGGAGCTGGCGGTTCTGGCGGCCGAGCCGGCGGGACGTGCCGTCGAACGCGACGATGAGGAGCGCCGCCAGGAGGATCGCGATCGCGCCGGCGATCAGGAAGACGTCGCGCCGGGTGTCGGAGATGTTCGCCTCGATGGCCGCCGCGTTCTGGTAGATCTCGTACGCGGCGACGACCTTGCCGTCGGGTCCGCTGACCGGCAGGTAGACCTCGAGGAACCGGTCGGCCAGGCCGTGCTCGAACTCGTTCTCGGCGGCGGCCCCGTCCGAGATGTCGTGCGAGATCTCGCCGCGGAAGGCCTCCGCCAGATCGGCATCGACGTCGAAGCGCTGGCCGCGCAGGGCCGGCAGGTCCGAGAACAGCACGGTGCCGTCCTGGCCCCAGATCTTGACGCGGAGGAGGTCACCCGACCCGACCAGCCGCTCGAGCTGGGCGTCGATCTGCTGGCCAGCCTCGGTCTGGGGCGCGTGCATCGCGTCCTCGGTGAGGATCGGGTCGACGAAGGCGCGAACGACCGACTCTGCGCTGTGGATCGCCTCGTCGGTGGCGGAATCGCGGACGTGGTCGGACACCACTTCCGCGGTGAGCAGGGAGGCGCCCAGCACCGAGCCGACCACCGTGGCGACGAGGACCGCGCGGGGCCCCAGCCAGGAAGGCAGACGGACACGGCGTCCGCGGTGTGGTCGGTCGACCGATCCGGTATCGGGCAAGCCTGGCGCTCCATCTGCGATGCGGCACCGCCCCCGAGGTGTCGCCGGTCTGCACCATAGGCTCGCGCGCGAGGCCGGTCAGGGTCGCGGTGGTCCGGTACCCGATGGGACCATCGTCACGGGCATGTCAGGGGTGGTGCCGGGTGGAGCGGAGAGATCCGCGGCCGTGGAGCGGTTGCGTTTGCGGCCCGACCGGCAGCGGGTGCCCGGCCCCGACCCGGCAGCGGGTGCCCGGCCCCGACCCGGCCGAACGCGGCCCCGACCCGGCGCGGGAACGCGGCCCCGACCCGGCCGAACGACCACCCACAGAACGCTATGGCCGATCGCGACCGCGGATCGGGGGTGGTCGAGGGGTCGCCCGCGCTTGTGCGTGCGCGGACCACCGGTCGTCGTCTCGCCAGCGTCGCCCCACACGGTCCGATCGCATCCGGTTTCGGCCATAACGTTCTGGCCATGCGCGTTGTGCCAGGTCGGTGGCGCGGCCGTGCGTGAGCCGTCGCACGCGTGGATCCGGCTCGCGGCGGCCCCGCGGCGCGGTGCGCTATCATCCGCAGGCCCTGTACAACGGGCACCTCGGTCGGGGCGTGGCGCAGCTTGGTAGCGCGCATCGTTCGGGACGATGAGGTCGGAGGTTCAAATCCTCTCGCCCCGACCAAAGCACCCTAATGTCCCGTTCTCTGTTCTCTGGCGTCGTTTCTTGCGTGCCTCCGGCGAGTCGGTGTGGGCGAGACGCGAGTGATGGCCATCGAGGAGCGTGCGGACGACGTCTGCCCGCTGGCCAACGAGTTCGGCCCGCTCAGGCTGCAGCGACAGCGCCAGCGAGGCGCCGGCCATCGGATCAGCGGATAGCCTCGCCTCCACGATCACTGGTCCCAAGACCTCGAGTCGCTCGAAGCCGGCCGCTGTGGCCTGCGCCCTTCGCCGCTCGTACTCGTGGCGGACGTCGTGGTGCTCGGGCGATTCCGGCAGCTCCACATCCCACAACGAGCGCAGGTCCGCAAGATACCCGAGCGCTCGCTTCGGGTCCACGGAGTGCGCGGTGGGCTCGGGCCGCCTGGCCGCCTCGATCTGAGCAGCCAGCTCGGACTTACGTCGGAGGTAGCCCTCGTCGGTCATCCGTCCGAAGGCGTTGTCGAGAGCGATGGCACGGAGTTCCTGCTCCAGGCGGGTAACCCTGCGTGTGTCGACCGCCGGTGGCTCGCCGCCATGCAATTGTCACAAGACAGCTCGGTGGGAGGCCAGGCGATGCCCGCCAAGCGCTATGTCGCCCGACTGCCCCGAATCGCATGAACCGGATCTTCAGCGGCCACCGAGGCCGGTGCGTCGGTCGCACCGAGAGCTCAAGACGTCGGCACCAGCGGCGTGTCGGCAGTCTCAGGCATCGGAAGGGGCTGAGCCGTCCCGTCCTTGCCGAAACGCAGGTCGAGGTGGCGTTCCGCCCAACGTCGGATCTGACGGTGCACCGCCGGGGCGCCGACCAGATCCTCATCGACATCCCACTCGGCCGGATGCAACAGGAACGGCATCGTCTGGATCCCGCCGAGGCCACCGTGAGACCCGATGAGTTCTTCGAAGGCAGCGACCTCCTCGAAGTCCTTGTCGAACAGGCTGATCACGGAAACGTCGGGCGTGTGGGCGATGGTGTCGAGGCGGATGAGCGCTTCTCGTGACCGGCCGCCGTATTGGGCGACTGGATCATCACCCTCGATCCGATCCTCATCGAGGAAGTTGATGCCCGATCGGCCGATGACCAATGCCCCGTGCTGGTCCGATCGGATCAAGAGAGCACCGACTCCGGGGTGAGCAGCCAGCGAGTCGATGAGACCGGGATAGGTGGCGGCGAGCTGCTCGAGCGTGACGCGGCCCGCCATGTGCGGGAAGTAGATGAGCCCGAGATTGCCCGACGCCATCGCGATCAGGTCGGGGCGAGCTTCGGACGCCTTCCGTTCCGGGTGTTCGCCGTCGTCGTCTTCGGCGCCGGACGGGCCGAGCTCGACGACCCCGTCCGTCGTCTGTGATCGCAGGGCGGTGCGCGCCAGGCCCCCTGAGACGCCCTTGGTCTGGGTCAGCTCCGACAAGAACGCATTTGTCTGGCCCCACTCCTCGACGCGCGACGCGTCCTCCTCGACCTTCGCGTCGCTGCCCATCAGGCCTCGGACGACGTCGCCGAGCGTCGTTCCGTAGCGCTCCCGGAAGGTGGCCCCCAGGGTCTGACCATGGTCGGACAGGACGATGAAGCGGTACGGTCGTGGCGCCGCGCCGGCGGCCTTCTCCAGCGTCGCGATCGCGCCGTCGACCCCGTCGAGGGCGTCCAGGGACTCGCCTCGCTCGGGCCCACTGTGGTGGGCGATCTCGTCGTAGTCGGTGTAGTCGACGTAGATGATCGGAGCGCCGCGGTACATCTCCTCCATCACCAGGGATGTCGACAGGTCGCGCAGGGCCACGTTCGTCGCCGCACGTGCGAATGGGTAGGGCATGCCACGGTGCATCGTCGGGACCACGCCGCCTCGGACCTGCTTTGACGCCTGGTAGTACTCCTTGAAGATCTCGGCGCAGAAGCGGGTGATCATGCCGAGGTAGTTGTACGGGCTCGCAAAGAACGAAAAGAACGAGGTGCTCTTGCCCAGACCCTGCCCCTTGTCCTTGATCGTCGCCATGGTGATGTATGAACGGGCGGCGTCGCCTGAGAACAGGTTGCCGACGCTCGCCCCGTCGTTCGACAGCAGCCCTTCGCCGTTCGAGATCCGCCCTTCGATGACGATCGCGTCCTCAGGATGGTTGGCGACCATCGTCCGCCCGGTCTCTTTCTCGTACCACCGGAAGGCCGGGATGCCGTCGTTGTTGCCGTGCAGGAGTCCGGCCTGGCTGGCCGGCGTGGTCGGTGGCAGGAGTGCCTCCCAGCCATCGAGGCGGTACCGTCCCGATCGGACCCAGCGCGACAGGTTAGGTGCCCGGCCGGCCTGGATCTGGCGAGTCAGGATGGGCCGTGCGAGACCGTCGATCTGGATGACGACGAGGCCCGCCGCATCCGTCCGATGGACATCCGCCCCTCGAGCCGACAGCTGCTGGACGAGGATCGCGAAGTATGAGTCGTCGCTGCTGATCGAGAAGATCGAAACGAAGATCGTGCCCGCGATCGCGTAGATGAACGACGCCACCAAGGCCGCGAACCAGCCAGAGATCACCAGACTGTCCACGAAGCGCGGCAGGATGAGGAACGACGCGACCTGGAAGACGAGCGTCGCGATCGTGACCGCGATGACCGAGATGCCCGCGAAGGCGGCGATGAACACCGGGCGGACCAGGATGTTCAAAAGGCCGAGGACGATCGCCGCGAGGAGTGCCGTGCTGAAGAGTCCCGCGCCCGGCGTCAGGTCCACTCCGGGCGTCAGGTAGACGGCGATGCCGAAGGACAGGACGCTGACGATCATCGTCGCCAGAAGCCGCCGCAGGCGCGAACCCGTGGTCGGGCGCCACGTCCGCATGACGTGGATCTGGAGCCGGTAGAAGGCGATCAGGCGACGCATCTGGTCTTGCTCCCGTTTCGCGTCGGCGTGTCTCGGTCGGCGTGACGATCCAACGGTCATCCCTCCGTTACGTGCCGGTCGCGAGGCAGGTCGGCTTCGCCTGACTGGGTGCCTCGGCCGCCGGCGAGCTCGTCCAAGGTTCGCTCCATTGCCATCAGGCGAGACGAGATCTCATCGAGCCGCGCATCGAGCGCTCGGGCCGGATCCTGCGCCTCCGCGTGGCGCCGCCGCTGTGCGGCCTCCACAAAGGTCGATGTGATCAAGGCGGTGACGATGGCGAGCAGGGCGACGGCCACGATCATCACGAACGAGCCGGTCAGGCGTCCGACCAGGCTCGTGGGGACCTTGTCGCCGTAGCCGACAGTGGTCACCGTCTGCAGCGTGTACCACAGGGCGCTGCCGTAGTCCGGGAACTCCCGACCGTCGAATAGCCAGACGACGAGGCCGCCGACCAGGACGATGACGACGGTCGCGCCGATCATGAGTCGGGCAGCGTTCCGGAGGGATGCCGGATCCGACGTGAAGCGGTCGATCGAGCGTCTCAGCGGCCCGAGCCGCGAGGGCTTCCGACTCGATCGACCCGGATCAGACGCCACGCTGGACCTTGATCCGGCCGTCGGTCTCGGCCTGGAGAAGTGCCTTGTAGTCGCGCCCGTTCTGTTCGGCATAGGCGACCGCGAATCGCTCGACCGCGCGGTCGAATACATCGGTCTTGCCGAGGTAGCCAGCGATGGCCGACGCCGAGCCAGAGCGGGCATGGGCTCGGGCGAGGGCGATCGCGCAGTAGCGCGCATAGGTCGCCAGCCGCTGCTGCTGGTTGGTCTCCACTTCGTAGGAGGCTTTCCAGTCGCGGAGCTGGCGGACGTAGAAGTCGTACGGACGCCCGAGCCGGTCGATCCGCAGCCAGCCGAGGAACCGGTCGCTCGCAGCCTGCATCAGCCGCTGACCCGCGACCACCCGCTCGCCCTGTTCCTTGATGGTGCTTTGCTCGGTATAGCGCTCCAGGACCGAGGGCTGAGCCTCCTTCACCTGGAGGAACAGTGCATCGTCCTTTCGCTGTCCGATGTTGAGGATCACGAACGCCTCGGTCCCGATGGAGCCGACGCCGACGACCTTGCGCGCGTAGTCGGCGAACCTGTACGCGTCGATGATCGGCTGCATGTCCCGGCCGAGCGATCTGCGGTAGGCCGTGAATCCGTCTCGGAGAGCGCTGTCGCTTTCGGGCGTGGCATCGTAGCGGACGATGAGCGGAGGATCTGCCCGGATCCGCCAGCCGGCGTCGGTGTGCTCGGCGAGACTGCTCAGCGTGCCGAGGTTCGTTCTCGTCGAGGCCTTCTCGACGGCCCGGTGTGCGATCTTCTTCGTCCGGGCTGATCCTCGCTGCTCGATCTCCGCGAGCATCGCCGTGACGTCGATCCGCGTGTACCACGCATCCAGGAACGACATCGCGGCCAGGCTCCGCATCTCGGTCCGGTAGGCGCCGGCCGCCGAGCGGGTGATCGTGCGAACCGCGGCTCGCTGATAGCCAGCGCCGAGCCCCGCGACGACGAGGCTTGCTGCGAGGCGCTTGACATCCCACTCGAAGGGCGCGGGATGCGTCTCATCGAAGTCGTTGACGTCGAAACTCAAGCGCCGCTCCGGCGTCGCGAAGACACCGAAGTTCGACAGGTGGGCGTCGCCGCAGGATTGGACGTAGATGCCACTCGAGGGCAGGCGCGCCAGATCGGCCGCCATCACCAGCGCGGCGCCGCGCAGGAAGGTGAATGGCGAAACCAGCATCCGGCCATACCGGATGGGCACGAGATCCGCGACGCGCGTCTCGCCCTGCTCGATCAGCAGGGCGACCGGGTCGGGTCGATCCGCCGGCACAGCCCAGTCGCCGTGGGTGCTGAGCGGCACCTCCGTGCGGCCCGCGCGACCTGATGCGCGGTGTTCCGCGGCCGTGTTGCCCTCGATGTGTCGGCGTCGCACGCGGGGAGGCGTGGGGTCGGCCTGACTGGTGGCATCCGCTGAGCCGATCGTCGCGGCTGGTGTCATCGCTCATCTCCCTCGCTGTCATCACGCGGGCTGAGACCGCTCGACGATAGTGGAGCCGCGGCCCCCCGCCCGACCTCCTCCTATTCGGAGGATGACGGGGTGATCGTGCTCGAGCAGCCGAAATGGATCATGACCGGGTAGTAGTCGCCGTGACCGATCGTGTGATTCCCATGCTTCCCACTGATGGCCTCGCCGCGGCTCTGGTGTTCGCGCCGGGCGGGTGACTCTCCTCCTCGAGGACAGCTGCACGAATGGTTCCCGTGCGACGGGCTTCCTCCGACGGGGAGGATGCGGGCGGCCTACGACGTGGCCTACGGTCCGATCGTCCAGGTGGTCTCGAATGCGGTCGACGTGCCTGGATCGTCCTCTCGAGCGTGACGGGACATTGCTGCGCACAAGGTGCGATCCACCGCCAGAAGGGGCCGCTCTCGTCGACCGCGAGGAACCGAGGTAGCGATGTGACAGACCAACAGACGACACCTGAGACGACGTCGGCCACCGACTCCGACGACACCGTCGTCGTCGCGGGCCAGGTGGCGGACGAGCAAGGTGTGCTCGCCGAGGGCGCGGTCGCTGCTCAAGGGCCTCATTCGCTCATCGTCGCCCGTTTCGCGGACCCGACCCTGGCGATGAGCGCCTATGACGATCTCATCGACGCCGAGGTCGCGGGCCTGCTCCAGGTCGACGGTGTCCTGGTCGTCAAAGCGGATGAGGGCGGCAAGCTCCACGTCCAGAAGATGACCGACCACAGCACGCGGACGGGCCTCAAGTGGGGCATCGTCGGTGGTGTCGTCGCGGCGGTCTTCCTGCCCGCCACGATCGTCGCCGGCGCGGTCGCGCTCGGCGTCGCCGGGGCGGCGGCCGGCAAGGCGCGCAACCTCCACCACCGGGCCGAGGTCGAGAAGGAGCTCGCCGGCGTCATCACGCCGGGCACCTCCGGGATCCTCGCGTTGGTCTCGGCGCTGGATGCCGACGCCGTCGCGCAGAAGATGCCGGCGGCCGAGCAGGTGAAGACGGTCCCGGTCGACGAGGAGACGGCCGGGGCGATCAAGGCGGCCGCGACCGCGGCGGCGGCACAGGACGGATCCGCGATCCCAGCCTGAGTTCGCGGCAGGCAGGACCCGTTCGGCGAGCGACCGGCGCCGGACACCGGGGATGCAGGGTCGAAGGAGACAACGGGACATGGCAGAGAAGCACGTGACCGGCCCGATCCAGGTGTTCGTGGTCGGGTTCGACAAGTTCGAGGCGACCGGCCGGATCATGGCCGAGCTGCGCCGGGCGCGGAAGCGCGGCGTCATCCGCCTCGTGGATGTCATCTTCGTCCAGAAGAACCGGCAGGGCGAGCATCGAGAACTCGATGCACCTGACCGACCTGTCCGAGACCGAGCGGATGCGTCTCGGATCCATCGCCGGCGGGCTCCTCGGGCTCCACGCCGGTGGCGTCGAGGGCATGGTCGAGGGAGCCGAACTCGGAGCGCTCGCCGTCGCTGAGCGCGACGCCGGGCTGTCCGTGGACCGGATGCAGGAGCTCGCCGATTCGATCCCCGCGGGCAGCGCCGCGGCGATCCTGGTCATCGAGCACCACTGGGCCGCGAACCTGCGCGATGCGATCGTCGACGCCGGCGGCCGGACCCTGATGCAGGCGATGATCTCGCCCGACGCGCTCGCGATCGTCGGTGACGAGCTGCGCGTGAAGATGGAGGCGGAGGACGCGATCGAGGCGGCCGAGGAGGTCAAGATGGCCGCCGCCATGGAGATCGCCCAGACCCTCGTCGAGGCGGAGCTGATCGAGGACGCCGCCATCGCCGAGGCGGCCGACGTCGTCGCCACGGCGCTTGCGGTCGAGGACGCGGCCGCCGAGGACGTGATCGACACGCTGTTCGCAGCCTCGCTCATCGAGGAGTCCGCCAAGGAGGAGGCCGAGAACGTCGTGCAGATGTCCCTCGATGTCGAGGAGACGGCGACGGAGGAGGCCGAGGAAGCGGTGGCTGCGGCCGACGAGATCGAGGCTGCAGCGGCGCTTCGCGCCGTTCGCGCGCTCATCGCGGCGGACCTCATCGAGCGGGAGGCCGCCCAGGAGGCGGTCGACGCGCTCGTCGCGGCCGACATGATCGAGCAGGAAGCGGCCGACGAGGCGCTCGCGTCGGTCCTCGCCGCCGAGGAGGTCGCAGCTGGCGTGAGCTGAGAAGCCAACGCATCCAGGATCGCTGGATCAACCAATCTCAACGAAGGGAGATTCCTCAGATGACTGACAAGACGCAGAACGCGACGGCAACGCCGGATCAGCCGGTCGACGTGGCCGTGGCCGTGGCCGGTGACGACCTCGGTGTCGACGCTGTGGCAGGGATCGCCGTCCAGGGCAACCAGGCGCTCATCGTGGCGCAGTTCGCCGACATGGACTCGGCCAAGGCGGCCTACAGCGCGCTGGTCGACGCCGAGGTCAACCGGGCGCTCGACATCGACGGCGTCCTGGTGGCCAACGCGGACTACCAGGGCAAGATCCACATCCAGAAGATGACCGACCACAAGACCCGCAACGGGTTCCTGTGGGGCGCCGTCGGCGGCGCCGTCATCGGCTTGATCTTCCCGCCGACCATCATCGCCGGCGCCGTCGGCGTCGGCATCGCGGGTGCGGCCGTCGGCAAGGCGGGCAACGTGCTCATGAAGAGCGACGTGGCCGACGAGCTCGCCGGCGTCATCACCCCGGGCACGTCGGGCATCGTGGCGCTGGTGTCCATGACGGCGGTCGACGCCGTCGAGGCGACGATCCCGGACGCCAAGGTGGTCAAGTCCGCTCCGATCAGCGACGAGGACGCCGCTGCGGTCAAGCAGGCCGCCAAGGCCGGAGGCGACAAGGCCGCCGGCTGACGTCATCCCCGGCGGGGACGCCCGTCCGGGAGCAGAGCGAGCGACTGGAGGCGACCCGGGGATCGTGTCGAACGACCCGGGTCGCCTCCATTCCATGAGAGCGGGTTCAACCCCGACCAAGAACCGACCTGACGTCGGTCACGCATGAAGGAGCTACGACCAGATGAACAGCCTGGGCGATTTCCTGCTCTGGTCGATCGAGGTGTTCTTCCTGATCCTCGCGATCTGGGTCTTCATCGCGATCTTCTCGGACATCTTCCGCCGGACGGACATCCACGGCGGAGCGAAGGCCGGCTGGATCTTCCTGATCTTCATCCTGCCGTTCCTCGGCTGCCTGATCTACATCATCGCCCGGCCGAAGGTCACGCCCGGCGATGTCCAGATGATGGCCCAGGCCGACGCGGCCAACAAGGCCGTCGCCGGCGTGTCCACCGCGGACGAGCTGGCCAAGCTGCAGCAGCTCAAGGATGCCGGCACGATCAACCAGGCCGAGTACGACCAGCTCAAGGCGAAGACGCTCGCGAGCTGAGCCGAGGGCGCCGTTGGCCGCCAGCATCAGGTTGGGGTGGGAAGCCTGCTGCGAGACACGGTCGAGTCGAATCGGTGCGCTCCGGGTCGCACCGGACCAGGTCGGCTCGTGGCAGGGCGGTTAGCCGTGACCACCCGGCGCTAACGGCCGCAGAGCTCCGAGGAGGACCTGTGCCGCAGATCGCCATCGTCGCGCTCGTGATCCTTGGCTACACCCTCCTCGCGGCCCGGCTCGACCGGCTGTCGGTCAGCGGCCCCATGATCCTCGTGACGATCGGCGCAGTCCTCGGACCGTCAGGGGTCGGAGCGTTCGCGGCACCGGTGACGTCGCAGTCCGTCCAGCTGCTCGCCGAGCTGACGCTGGCCCTGCTGCTGTTCTCGGATGCCTCGTCCATCGGCCTCAAGCAGGCTGGCAGCATCGCCTGGGTCCCGGCCCGGCTCCTCGCCATCGGGCTGCCTCTGACGATCGGCGCCGGGGCGTTCGTCGGCTGGCTCCTGTTCCCGGCGCTCGGCCTCGCGTTCGCCCTCTTGATGGGCTCGATCCTGGCGCCGACGGACGCGGCGCTGAGCCTGCCGCTGCTCGTGGATCGGGCGATCCCGGTCCGGGTCCGGCGGGCCATCAACATCGAGAGCGGATTGAACGACGGCATCGCGACGCCGTTCGTCACCTTGTTCCTGGCGGTCGTGGTCGCTGAGCAGGCTTCCGCGAGTCAGCACTGGCTCATCGATGCCGCCCTCGAGATCGTCCTGGCGATCGTGGTCGCGATCGTCGTCGGCGGGCTCGGCGGCCGGGTCATCGCCCAGGCCCGTCGACATGGCTGGGCCTCGCCGGCGTCCGAATCACTCGCCGTGGTCTCGTTGGCCGTCCTCGCCTACGCGAGTGCGACGACGATCGGTGGCAACGGGTTCGTGGCCGCGTTCGCGGCCGGGGTCTTCTACCGGACCGCGACGGCGGCGGCCGAGCCATCCGTCGAGTTCGCCGACTGGATCGGCGTGGCGGGGTCCTACCTGGTCTGGCTCGTCTTCGGCATCGGCTTCGTTGGTCCGGTGCTCGCGGCAGGCTTCGACCCGGCTGTGCTCGTCTACGCCGTCCTGAGCCTCACGATCGTTCGGATGGGCCCGGTGGCGCTGTCGATGGTCAGCTCGCCACTTCGCGCGGACACGGTCGCGCTCATCGGCTGGTTCGGGCCGCGCGGTCTCGCATCGGTGGTCTTCCTGCTTGTCGCCTTCGACCAGATGGGTCCGGCTCATCCAGCCAGTCTCACGCTCGTCCATGTGGTGACCTGGACGGTGCTCTTGTCGATCTTCCTCCACGGCCTGAGCGCGGGCCCGATCGGCGCGCTCTACGGTCGGCGGATGGCCACGGCGCCGACCGGCACGTGGGAGCTCGGGGAAGCAGACGAGCCGCAGCTCCGCCATCGGCCGATGACGCCGGTGCGAGCGGCGGCCGACGCTCCACGGAGGGCATCGTGACCCACCTCGCTGTCAGGCGACAGCCTCATCCCGGCCGCTCGTGCGCCTCGGCGACCCTCCGGGCGGAGTCTGACGGCGCGTCGCTAGCTGGCTGGGCAAGTCGTCGCGAGCGCGGACTCGACAGCTGAAGCTGCCGTCTTGATCTGCTCGATCGCCGCCTTCACCGCGACAAGCTTTGCGCCGAGGCTCGGCTGATCGCCGAGTCCGGTCAGCGTGGTCTGGAGTGCCTGGACGGAGGTCAGCAGATCGCTGACCGGCTGGCCGACAAGCTCGTGCCCCGACACGGCGAGGGCCTGAGCGGCCGACTGCACCTCGGTGAGCGCCGCCGTCACGCCGCTCACGCCGACGGTGGCGAGCGTGAGATCGGTGAGCGCCGTCATCGAGGCGCGGAAACGCGCCGCGTCCGCGCAGATCGCGGCCGCGCCCGACGCGGTCGGCGCTGCCGAAGCGATCGGCGCTGCCGACGTCTGCGACGTGGCCTGGGCTGTCGGCGTGCCCGGTGTCGGCGACGAGGAAGCCGCACAAGCGGCGACGGCGAGCGTCAGGAAGAGCACGGGGGCGAGGAGGCGAAGTCTCTGGACATCGGTGTTCCCCTTGATCGGCGTGGCTTCGATGAACGAGCGTCGGTCCGAGACCGCACGTTCGTCAGGGATCGGTGACACGTTGGATACGTGACGGCGCTTCGGGTACGAATCGCCTCCAGGAGTCGACCGCCGTGCCGGAGACGATCCGAGACGGCCCGGAGCGGAACCCCGATCCGGGCGCGACTTGACGTGAGCCCGCCGACCGCGTTTGCGACGACGGGCCTCGTCACGTCGACATCACCGCCGCCCATCTGGACGCTGTCACGCTAGGCCGCCGATCGGCGCACCGCATCCTCCCCGTCGGAGGAAGGAGGCTCCCCACAGCGCGAGCCCCTCGCGCGACGAAGTGAACGATGACGCGGCGCGATTGGACCGTCGCCCGGTTCTTCCACTACCATTCCCGCCTTGACCAATGGCTCGGTGCCGAACCGAGCCGTCAGCCGGTAGGCCGCATGCCCCCTTCCGCCTCTCCCGTCGAGATCGAAACGATCGAGCGTGGAAACCTCGCAAGCGGCGAGATCGCCAGCAGCCTGCTCGATCCTCTCCTCGAGGCCAGGCTCGTCGTGCCGCAGCGGCACGTCGGGACGCTGCGCCGGACCAGGCTGTTGCGCCAGCTCCGGTCGGCCCCGGATCGACCGGTCATCTCGATCGTCGCGCCTCCCGGCTACGGCAAGTCGAGCCTCCTCGTCCAGTGGGCGACGGAAGCACTCCGGGCCGGTCGCCTGGCTGACGGCCGACGACACCGACAGCGATCCGGTCGTGTTCCTGACCGATCTCGCGGCGGCGATCGACCGCCGCGCACCGCTCGGTCCGGAGCTCTTCAGCGCGATCGCGGCGGACACACTGTCGCACCGGACCGTCGTCGGTCGATTGCTGGCAGTGATGTCCCGACCCACCGGAGCCGCGTCCGGATCGCCATCGACGATGCGCACCGGATCACCTCACGGGCGTGCCTCGACATCCTCGCGGAGCTCGTCGAGCACCTGCCCGAAGGGTCGCAGGTGGCGATCGCGGGGCGCGCCCGGATGCGCCTCCCGTTCGCTCGCTGGCGAGCGAGCGGTTCATTGCTCGAGATCGGTCCGACGGAGCTGGCGATGGACAAGCGTGAGGCCGTCGGGCTGGGACGCGAACTCGGGCTGCGGCTGCCGGCCGATACTGCCACGCGCCTGACACGGGAGACCGAAGGGCTGGCCGGCCCTGCTGGCGCTCGCGATGCTCGGAGCCGGGACGTCTCGGACAGCACCCGATCGGAGCGACGCCGGTCACCGACCATCTCATCGACGACTACCTCCGATCCGAGGTGCTCGATCGCCGATCCACGGCCGAGGTCACGTTCCTGACCCGCACCTCGATCCTCGACGATCTGCCCGCGCCGCTGTGCGATGTCGTGGCGGATCGGCACGGGTCGACCGAGATCCTGCGGCACCTCTCACGCTCGACCCTGCTGATCGACGAATACGGCGGGTCGTACCGCTACCACACCCTCCTTCGTGACTTCCTCCAGCGGGAACTCGCGATCCGCGAACCTCAGATGTTGGCCACACTCCACAGGCGTGCTGCCGCTTGGTACCAGGCGAACGACGCCATCGAGCACGCCGTCGATCACGCCTTCGCGGCAGAGGACTCGGACCTCGTCGCCACGCTGGTCGGCAACGGCTTCGGCCAGCTTCACTGGTCCGGCCACCGCGCGACGATCCGAGCATGGGCCCGTCGTTTGGGTCCGGACGTTCTGGAGGCCCACCCATGGCTCGCGGTGCTCGCAGCCTGGGAGGAGATCGCCGCGGGCGACGTGGCAGGGACGATACGACTTGCCGATGTCGCCGAGCGAGGAGCGTTCGCGGGTCGGCCGCACGACGGCACCGCGTCTTTCGAGTCCGGGCGGGCGATGCTCCGAGCCGCGACTGTTCGCCGTGGGGCGGACGACGCGCTGGCGAACGCCACGAGAGCGGTCGAGCTCGAAGGGGACCATGGATCGTGGCGGGACTTCGCGCTATGGCAGCTGGCCTTCGCGCGCCTCACGTTCGGCGATGTGGTGGGCGCAGACGCAGCCCTTGCCGACGCAGTCGTCGCGGCCAGGTCGTCGAGCCACCTCGCGCGCTTGTACTGCGTGCTCGGACACCGCGCTCTCGTGGCCGCCCAACAGGGGGCCTGGGATGCCGCGGCTGCTCACATCGCGGAGAGCGATACGATCGACCCGGTTCGACAGGTCGACGGGTACCTCTCGAGTGTCCCGTCGCGCGTGGTCCGCATCAGGCTGCTGATCCATCACGGCGATATCGCCGGGGCGCGTCGCGAGCTCGCTCGCGCGACGGCTCTGCGACCGCTCCTGACTGCCGCTGCCCCGGCTGGAGCGGTCCAGCTCCTTCTCGCGTTCGCGCGGGCCCATGTCGCGATCGACGATCCCGCCGGCGCACGCGCTCTCGTTGCCCAGGCGAACGACGTGATCCGCGATCGCCCCGACCTCGGTGTCCTCCCAGCCGAGGTGGACTCCCTCCAGGCGATCCTTGATGCACGGGCGCCCGTTCGCGGCGGGGGCGCCACGAGCCTCACCGTCGCCGAGCTCCGTGTCCTGTCATTCCTCCCGTACTACCTCTCGTTCAAGGAGATCGGCCAGCGCCTCGGCGTCAAGGAGACGACGATCAAGTCGCAATCGCTTGCGATCTACCAGAAGCTGGGCGCTGCGACCCGCAGCGACGCGGTCGACCTGGCCGTCGACGCCGGGCTCCTCGAGCACTTCGGGCCGCCGAATGGGTCCCAGTCCCGCCTCGTCGACCGTCACAGACTGACGACCCGCGAGATCGCGCGTCTCCTCCGAAGGGGAGGATGTTCCACGCTGTCGGGAAGGCCCGAAATTGGTGTCGCAACAGGACAGCGCACCTGTCCGCGACCAAGTGAGGCTCACTGTCCCGTTTCCCGAACCACGACGGCAAGCCACTCCGAGAGACGGACTCCGGGCTCGAGTCGCGTTCTGCCGGCGATCAAAGGAGACTCCATGCCTGACGTCACGCCCAAGCGGATCGCCGAGTTCATCAAGTCGTTCAAGGTCGAACCCGGCAGACGCGTCAGGCTGGAGCGCGACTTCGACCCGGCCGGGACCCGCCAGATCAACACGAAGGAGGCCAAGGCCGTCCTCGCCCAGGGCGTCGAGTATCTGGCCGAGTACCAGATGCGCCTGGCCGCCCAGGACACCTACGGCGTGGTGGTCGTTCTCCAGGCGATGGACGCGGCCGGCAAGGACGGCACGATCCGCCACGTCATGAGCGGCGTCAACCCGCAGGGCGTCCAGGTCAACGGCTTCAAGATCCCGTCCAGCACCGACCTCAATCACGACTACCTGTGGCGCTACCAGCAGAAGCTGCCCGAGCGCGGCAACATCGGCATCTTCAACCGATCCCACTACGAGGAAGTCCTGGTCGTCCGGGTCCATCCCCAGATCCTGGCCGGCCAGAAGATCCCGCCCAAGCTCAAGGACCGCGGCATCTGGAACCGCCGCTTCCGCGAGATCAACGACTGGGAGCACTACCTCACCGACCAGGGCTTCCGCTTCGTCAAGCTCTTCCTGAACCTCAGCAACGAGCAGCAGCGCAGCCGGTTCCTGTCGCGGATCGACGAGCCGGACAAGAACTGGAAGTTCAGCGCCAACGACGTCAAGGAGCGCGCCTACTGGGACGCCTATCAGAAGGCATTCTCCGAGGTCCTCTCCAACACCAGCACCCCGTGGGCACCCTGGTACGTGATCCCGGCCGACGACAAGCCGTTCGCGAGGGTCGCCGCCGCCGGCGTCCTGGCCGACACCCTGATCCAGCTCGATCCGAAGTACCCCATCGTGTCCAAGGAAGCCCGCGATGCCCTCCAGGCCACCAAGGTCGAGCTCGAGGCGCAGGCACCCGCCGGCGCCGCGCCGGATCCGTACGCGGTCGAGGTCGCCACGAAAGCAGCCAAGAAGGCGGGTGACAGGAAGACCGGCAAGAAGGGAAAGAAGGCATGACTGCGACTTCGTCCACGGCGGTGAGCCCCGCTGCGGGAGAGAGCACCCCCGCCTGGTATGCCCTCAGCCCGGACGACGCCCTGCGCCAGCAGGGCGTCGAGGTCGCCAAGGGCCTGACCTCGGCCGAGGCCGACGCCCGACGGGCCAAGGTCGGCCCGAACAAGTTCACCGCGGCCAAGAAAGCCTCGCGCGCGCAGCAGTTCCTGGCCCAGTACGCCGACCCGATGCAGATCGTGCTCCTCGTCGCGGGCATCATCTGCCTGTTCCTGCCCGGCCAGTTCTTCACCGGCGTCATGCTCATCCTGCTCACCCTGGGCAACGCGACGATGGGCCTGAACCAGGAGAGCAAGGCGTCATCGGCGGCTGATGCCCTCAGCCAGTCACTGGTCGTGACGGCGAAGACCCGCCGGGACGGCAACCTCGTCGATCTCCCCATGGACCAGCTGGTCCCGGGCGACGTCGTCAACCTCCAGGCGGGCGACCTCGTCCCCGCCGACGCCCGCATCCTCACCGCGGCGACGCTCGAGATCGACGAGTCCGCGCTCACCGGCGAGAGCGTGCCCACCCCCAAGCAGGTGGACGCGGTCGCGGCCGACGCCGCCCTCGGCGACCGCGCGGACATGGCGTTCATGAACACCCAGGTCACCCGGGGCTCGGGTGTCATCCTCGTCGTCACGACCGGGATGGACACCCAGGTGGGCCACATCAGCGGGATGCTCCAGGCGACGCCGGCCGAGGAGACGCCGCTGACGAAGCAGATCAACAAGCTGACGCGTCAGATCCTGATCCTCGCCGCCTTCGCGCTCACGGCGTCGCTCGTCCTGGGGATCGCCCGCGGCGTGCCGCTCCAGGAGCTCTTCCTCACCGCGGTCGCGTTCATGATCGCCGCCATCCCGACGGCCCTCCCGGCGATCGACACGGCCATCCTGTCGAAGGGCTCCCAGATGCTCGCGGCAGCGGGAGCCATCGTGAAGCAGCTCCGCTCGGTCGAGACCCTCGGATCGACCTCGGCGCTCAACTCCGACAAGACCGGCACCCTCACGATGAACCAGATGACCGCCGTCCAGATGGCCATCGTCGGGCGGCGCTACTCGATCTCCGGCAGCGGCTACTCCACCGAGGGCAAGATCACCCAGGCCGCCGGACAGCCCGAGCTCAAGCTCGAGCCCTACCTGCTGCCGATGGCCCTCTGCTCGGATGCCGAGATCAAGGACGGCGACCTCATCGGCGACCCGAACGAGGGCTCGCTGGTCGTCCTCGCGGCCAAGGGCGGTGTCGATGCGGACCTGACCCGCGCCCAGTACCCGCGCGTGGCGACCTTGCCGTTCGACGCGGCGTACAAGCTCATGGCCACCTTCCACGACTGGACGGACGACAGCGGCCGCAAGGTCGTCCGGGCCTACATCAAGGGCGCGCAGGACCAGCTCCTCAAGCGCGCCGCGGCCGCCCATGGCCCCGACGGGACCGAGGTCCCGATCGCGCAGCTGCGCGATGCCTACCTCGCCGAGAGCGACCGGATGGGCACGGAGGGGCTGCGACTCATGGCCACGGGTCGGAAGGACTTCGACCCGGCCACGTTCGACCCGGCCGGCGACCTCCTGAAGGCCATCGAGGGCCTCACGCTCCTCGCGCTCGTCGGCATCACCGATCCGCCGCGGCCGGCCGCGAAGGCCGCCATCGCGGAGGCCCATGGCGCCGGCGTCCACGTCCGCATGATCACGGGTGACGCGGCTGTCACGGGCGCCGTGGTCGCCAAGCAGCTGGGGATCCCCGGCAAGGCGATCACCGGCGCCGAGTTCGAGGCGATGGACCACGACACGGTGCTCAAGGAGGTCGACGACATCGGGGTCATCGGCCGGGTCTCGCCCCAGGACAAGGTCCACCTCGTGGACGTCCTGCGGGAACAGGGCCACATCGTGGCGATGACCGGCGACGGCGTGAACGACGCGCCGGCTATCAAGAAGGCCGACATCGGCATCGCGATGGGGATCACCGGCACGGCGGTCACCAAGGCCGCCGCGGACATGATCCTCGCCGACGACAACTACGCCACGATCATCAAGGCGATCAGCATCGGCCGCAATGTCTACGACAACCTCATGCGCTTCATCCGCTTCCAGATGGCGGCCTGCTACGGCTACATCACGGTGTTCCTGGGCTCGTCGCTCCTCAACATCCTGGGCGGCGTGCCGTTCCTGCCGCTCCAGACCATGTGGCTCAACTTCACGGTCAACGTCTTCCAGGCGATGGGTCTCGGCTTCGGGAAGCCGAGAGATGGCCTCATGAACGAGCGGCCGCGGCCGAAGGATCAGCCGATCCTGCCGCGCCCGCTCACCATCTGGCTCGTGGTCGTCGGGCTCGTGATGGGCATCGGCACGCTCGGCGTCATCGCCTGGGCGAGCGGTACCTACGACGACGTCGTCGCGCGCACCATGGGCGTGACCACCTTCTCGCTCTTCCGCATCGCCTCGTCCCTCGAGACGGCCGACGAGACGCGGTCGCTCTTCACGGGCTACATCCTCGGCAACGCGGCGCTGCTCAAGGCGACCGGACTCTCGATCCTCACGATCATCCTGGCGACCGAGCTCCACATCCTCCAGAACGTGCTCCAGATGACGAACCTGACCGGCGAGCAGTGGCTCATCTGCATCGGCGTTGCACTGACGCTTATCGTGGTCGAGGAGGGAAAGAAGCTTCTCAGGATCGGAACAAGTAGCGAGCCGGTGCTCGTCGCCGCCGCGCCAGCCACTGCCTAGGGCAGCAGGTGGCCGAAGAGACGGTCGCGTCCGTGACCTCCAGGGCCTGCTCAGCGAACGACCGCGTCGGTGCGAGGAGTTGCATGACCGTGTGGACCAGCGATCTCGATCCGCACGGGAAGACGGCGTCGGTGACGACACCGGAGCGGACCCGATGAGCGGTCCCGACACGCCCGCGCCCGACGCGACCCCGGGGACGGACCCTGCGTCTGCCGCCGCGCCGCCGAGTCGCCGTGCGGCGCTCATGCGCTCGGGCCTGATCGTCGCCGTCCTCTTCGTCGTCTTCGTGATCATCCTGCCGGCGACCGGCGTGAACTACAGCGAGGTCTTCGCGGCCTTCAAGGCCCTTTCAGCCCAGCAGATGGTGATCATCACGGCCCTGGGCGCGGCTGGTTGGCTCGTCAGTGGTCTGGTCATCTGCGCGCTGATCCCTGGGCTATCCGTGCCACGTGGACCCACGTCGTGGCTGATCCTGTCGGGGATCGGCGCGAGCGTCCCGTTCGGCCCATGGAACATGGGCGTCCTCTGGGTCGTCTTGCGCGGCTGGGGCATCCCGAACATCCCAGCCACTCGGGCATCGCCCTGTACGGTGTGGTCCACGAATTGAGCCGCCTGTTCCTGCCCCTCTTCGCGATCATCACCATCGCGATCACCGGCGACCTCGCCGGAAGTGCCAACGCGGGCAAGGCGTGGACGATCGCGATCATCAGCGCCGTCGTGTTCATCGTCGCCGTCGGCCTGATCATCGCGGTCGTCCGTTCGGAACGGATCGCCGCCTGGCTGGGTCGGACGGCACAGCGCATGGTGTCCTGGCTGATGGCGCGGCTCGGACGCAAGGGCGCGCCCGACGTCGACGGCGCGATCCATCGGTTCCGCGACCAGCTGGGTGTCGTCATCCGCCAGCGCGGTCTGGTGGCGCTCGGCACGTCGGTCGCTTCCCAGTTCGTGTGGACGATCGTCCTCATCGTCGCGCTCCGGATGTGCGGGGTGCCAGCCGACGTCCTGAGCCCGGGCATCATCTTCGGCGTCTATGCCCTCGTGATGGCCATCACGATCATCCCGCTCTCGCCCGGTGGCGCCGGGGTGCCGGAACTGCTCTTCATCTCAGCCTTCACCACCATCGCGGGCGAGCAGTACACCGCCGCGATCACGGCCGGCGTCTTCCTGTATCGGCTGTACTACTGGTTCCTGCCGATCCCGCTCGCCTGGATCCTGCTCAAGGTGGCCCGGCGGGGCAAGTCGATGCTGCCGACCACCGCGGAGCTCAAGGCGGCCGCCCACTGATGGGCGCCACAACGACCCAGCTGATCGAGGCCGACACGTCGACGGGCGCACAGATTCCTGCCTCCCAGGAGGCCATCCTCCACGGCCTGACGACGGCAAGATCGACACGGACGGTCAGCGAATGATCGACTCTGGGCGCCCGAGACTCGTGCGACCGCTCATCCCGACCTGGCTGAGCAACGCGGCCGCGATCGGCTGGCGCGTCCTGGTCGTGTTCTCGCATTGACGGCCGTCCTCGCCGAACTTGCGGTGATCCTTGGAACGGTGGTCGCCTCGATCGTGTTCGCACTGATCGTCGCCGTCCTGTTCGCGCCGGTTGCGACGCGGCTTGCGGAGCCGGGGCTGGTCCCGGACGAAGACGGCCGGCGCCGTGACCCTCCTGGCGATCCTCGCGATCGGCCTGATGGTCATCCTCCTCGCGGTCGCGGTCGTGCCGCTCGTTCCCGGGATCGTCGAGGCGATCCAATCGGGGCTGACCAGACTCCAGGCGGACGCGAATGCAAGCGGCCAGGGCGGTCAGCTGGGCGACGCCCTCGGCCAGGCTCGATCGAACGCGGAGGCGTGGATCGGCGGCCAGCTCGCGAGCGTCGCGTCCTGGCTGGCGACCGCCGTGACCGTGACGATCCTCGGGAGCATCCTGACCTTCTTCCTCCTCCAGGACGGCGACAAGGCCTGGGCCTGGGCGCTCCAGGCGACGGGCGATCGCCGGCGTGAAGTGATCATGTCCAGCGGCGACGAGGCACTGAGCGGAGTCGGGGTCTGGCTCCGTGGGACCGCGACGCAGGCGGCCATCGATGCCGTGAGCCGTGTTCATCTTCCTGTCGATGCTGGGCGTTCCCGCTGCCCTCGCCCTATCGATCCTGGCGTTCATCACGGGCTTCATCCCGTATCTCGGCGGCCTCCTGCTGATGACCGTCCTGCTCGTCGTGACCTATGCCTCAGGCGGCCTCGCCGCCGCCGGCGTCATCTTCGTCGGGGTCATCCTGGTCCACGTCCTCCAGACCTCCGTCGTCGCCCCGAAGGTCTTCCGCGGAGCGGTCAGGATGCCGCGGCCCGCCGTGCTCATCGCCCTCCCGATCGGGGCGGCGATGGCCGGGTTCGTCGGCCTGTTGCTGGCCGTCCCGGTCGTCGCCTTCGGGTACGCCGTCACTGGTTCCCTCATCGACGTCATCGGCATGGACGTGACGGGTGCCGGTGAGGAGTCGGACTCGATCGTGCCCCTGTGGCTGGACCGCCTCGCGCAATGGAGCTGGAGATGCCTGATCGGGCTCGCGTTCCTGGGTGTGGTGGTCCTCCTCGCGGTCCAGGTCCCGATCGTCCTCATCCCGGTCACCCTCGCGATCATCCTCGCGGCGACGCTCTTGCCGATCTATCGTCTGCTCCGGGCCAGGGGCTGGAGCCCGACGAGCGCGGCCGGGACGGTGACCGTCGCGTCGATCGTCATCACCACCGTCGTCGTCGTCCTCACCGTCGTGAGCCTGGCGACCCAGATGGGGCCGATCGTCAATGCCGCCAGCGCCGGCGCCGGGCAGGCGGTCGCCTCGAACCCCCAGGTCCTGGCCTGGCTGCAGCCGCTCGTGTCCAGCTCTTCCGACTTCCTCGGGCAGGCTGCCCAGGCGGTCGTGGCGGGATCCGTCGGGCTGGCGGTCGTCTGCGTCATCGGCGTCCTGCTGACCTTCGACTTCATGCGTGACGGCCCCAGGTTCTGGTCGTTCGCGACGTCCCGGCTCGCCCTGTGGCGTCGCACCGAGGTGGAGGCTGCCGGAGGTCGAGCGGTCGGGGTCCTGGGCGGCTACATGATCGGGACCGGCGCGATCGCGCTCTTCGGGGCGGTCAGCCAGTTCGTGATCATGGCGATCCTCGGGATCCCGCTCGCGCTGCCCCTCGCGGTGCTGTCGTTCTTCGGCGGATTCATCCCGTACATCGGCAGCATCCTCACCACTCTTCTGGCGTTCTTCGTGACGCTGGCCCTCGGGACTCCGCAGGACGCCGCGATCATGGGCGTCTACACCATCGTCTTCAACGTGGTGCAGGGCAACTTCGTGGCGCCGATCGTCTACGGCCGCGCGGTCAACATCCATCCGGCCATCGTCCTGCTCGCGATCCCGGCCGGCGCCGCACTGGCGGGGATCGCCGGGATGTTCCTCGTCGTGCCGTTCATCGGAGTGTTCGCGACGACGTGGCGGACGGCGCTCCTGGTCCTGGGCGATGGCCCTGTGCCTGTGGAGGTCGTGACGACGGCCCGGAGCCAGCGTGAGGCGTAGTCGATGAAGGACAGGTCAGCCCTGATCGCACTCGCTGGCGCGCAGTTCGTCATGGTGCTCGACCAGACGGTCATGGGGGTCTCGATCAGTCAGCTGGTCGCCGACTTCGACACGACCGTCACGACCATCCAGGCGATCATCACCCTGTACTGCCTCGTGATGGCGATGCTGATGCTCGCGGGCGGCAAGGTCGGCGACATCATCGGGCGCCGTCGCGCCTTCAAGATCGGCCTCGTCATCTACGGCTGCGGTTCCGCCATGACGGCGCTCGCCCCGACGGTGGCGATCCTGACCCTCGGCTGGTCGATCCTCGAGGGCATCGGTGCCTCCTCGTGCTCCCGGCGATGGTCGCGCTGATCGCCGGCAACTTCGAGGGCAAGGACCGCAAGGTCGCCTACGCGGTCATCGGCGGCGTCGCGGGCGCGGGCATCGCGGTCGGTCCGATCGTCGGGGGCTGGGCCACCACGGTGCTCACGCTGGCGAGTCGTCTTCGCCGGCGAGGTCGTCCTCGTGATCGGGATCTTCGCCATGACCCGGTTCGTCGCGGACGCCCTCCGGAGCGGCCCGAAACCCCGGCTCGACGTCGTCGGTGCGGTCCTGGCTGCCGCGGGTCTCGGGCTGATCGTCCTGGGGACCCTCCAATCCAGTGTCTGGGGCCTGATCCAGCCGAAGGACGCGCCGGTCGAGCCCTTCGGCCTTGCTCCGACCCTCTTCGTGATCGCCGCCGGCGGGGTCCTGTGTGGGCGTTCGTGGGCTGGCAGCGGCACCGCGAGGCGATCGGAAGCGACCCGCTGGTCCACCTCGACCTGCTCAAGATCCTGCCGCTCCGATCCGGCCTCGTCGGTCTCTTCACGCAGAACCTCCTGCTGATGGGCGTCTTCTTCACCATCCCCCTCTATCTCCAGCTCGTCCTCGGCCTCGACGCGCTCCAGACGGGCCTCAAGATGCTGCCGGTCTCGATCGCGATGTTCGCGGCGTCCGCCGCGGGGTCGCGCCTCTCGACCCGCTACTCCGTGCGTTCGATCACGAGGACGGGACTCATCCTCTCCGGCATCGCGTGCGTGATGCTGCTGGCGACGATCAAGCCCGACCTCGCCGACCTCGCCTTCGCCGCATCGATGGGCGTGCTCGGTGCCGGGATGGGGCTGATGGCGTCGCAGCTCGGCCTCGTGGTCCAGTCGTCCGTCGACGCCTCCGGCCGCGGCGAGGCCGGCGGCCTGCAGTTCACCGGGCAGCAGCTGGGCTCGTCCCTCGGGGTCGCTCTCATCGGCGCGATCGTCCTGACAGGCCTGACGACGACATTCGTCTCGACCATCCAGGCCGACCCGCGCATCAGCCAGGAGGTCGCCGGACAGGTCGGGACCGCGGTCGGCTCGGGGATCGACTTCGTCTCGTCGACGGCCATCGAGGCTGCTGCTCAGAAGGCCGGGCTCGACGCGGCCACGACCGCCGCGATCGTGGACGACTACGAGCAGGCGCAGCTCCGGTCGCTGAAGGCCGGCCTGCTGGCGGCGGCGCTCCTGGCTCTCGTCTCGCTCGCGTTCACGGAGGCCTGCCGGCAAGGTGCCGGTCGGCACGCCAGCGCCCGACGACACGACGCCGCTCCCGACGGAGCCACGCAAGCGACGGCGTAGCAGGGTCGGACGCCGGCGTCACGTCGCGTTCGTCGCGGCTGCCGCGCGGTGGCACGACGCTCCGTGTCGGTCGCCTCATCCGTCAAGGAGGATGCGCCGGGCGCCGTCGACGAGCCTACTCTGGCGTGATACCGAACTGGGTCGCCACGCAGGGAGCGATACGGTCACCCATCGGCACAGGGAGACGATCATGCTCCGACAGTTGGTCCTGGCGATCTTTGCCGATGAGGCGTCCGCGGATGCGGCGGCTGAGGGTCTCAACCGATGGGCGGGACAGGAAGCCGCGGCCAAGATGCTCGATACGCATCAGATCCAGGCGATGGGCGTCCTCGTCCTCGACGAGAACGGCAAACTCAAGACCGAGAAGCTCGGCCCGCGAAGCATGGGGACAGGCGCCGGGATCGGCGTCATCCTGGCCATGCTCACCCCGATCGGCATGGCGGTCGGGATCATCGGCGGCGGGATCCTTGGCGCGCTCCACCACAGGAGCCTGTTCACCTCCAAGGACGATCGAGAGCGTCTCGGTCGCGAGCTGCAGGGGGGCAAGGCCGCGCTCGGCGTGATGACCGATAAGTCCAGCGCCGCCGCCATCTCCGCCGAGCTCGCCGCCCTCGGCGGTCAAGCCGAGACCCATGAGCTCGACGACAGCGCTGTCGCCGAGGTCGACGCCGCTTCGATGACGGCTCCGGCGGACCCGTCGGTAAAGACGACCGCATGACGAGTCCGATCGATGGAGCCTGATCGACGTGTCGATGAGGCGGTGACCGACCAGCCCGTCCGACGATCAGTCAGGGACCGTCGTACGTCCCGAGCCGCCGATGTCCTGCCGCTCGACCGGTTCAACGCGTTCACCGACGGCGTCTTCGCGATCGCGATCACGCTGCTCGTCCTCGAACTCTCGATCCCTGCTGTCGGCGTTCGCCTGCTGCCGGCTCTCGCCGAGCAGTGGCAGGAGTTCCTTGGGTATCTGATCAGCTTCGCGTTCATCGGGGGGATCTGGGTCAGCCACGCCGGGATGACGAAGTTGATGCGGCACGCCGACACGCTGGCGTACGGGATCGACCTCCTGATGCTGCTCTTCGTGGGCCTCCTTCCGTTCTCGACCAACCTGCTGGTCACCCACCTGTCGGGTCCGGACGTCGAGGCCGCGGTCGTCATCTACGGGGTCAACGTGCTCCTGGCGTCGCTCGCCCTGAGCCTGCTCATGTTCTACATCGCAAGTGAGCGGTCGCTGGTGGTCGACGGCGTCGCCGACGAGACCCTGGATGCGAAGGTCCGACAGCGGTGGATCCTGATCGCTCTGAATGTCGCTGCCATCGCCCTCGCCGTCGTGGCACCGGCCGCTGCCGTCGGGGTGTATCTCGTCATGACGTTCCTTGCGCTGGCCCTCCCGTTGATCCACCTTCGTCGGCGCCGACACGATCGCTAAGCATGCGCCTACCATTCGATCCGTCATCGACGCCATCCAAGGCTGCGAGACGCCCGAGGAGAAGGAGCCTGACATGCCACTCAGAAAAGCTGTTGTCGCGGCCGCGGTCATCAAGCCCGGCCCGTCGCCGGTCGCGAAGGCCGCGGTCGTCGGTGCCGCCGTCAAGCCCGGCCCGTCGCCGGTCGCCAAGGCTGCAGTCGTCGGGGCCGCGGTCAAGCCCGGCCCGTCGCCGGTCGCCAAGGCGGCAGTCGTCGGCGCGGTCGTCAAGCCAGGTCGCCGACGCTGATCGTCTCCGACCCCGCGTCGATGACACGCCGAGGGCGCACCTGCCCGCTCGATGGGCTGGGTGCGCCTCAGGCGGTCGAACCCCGTAGCCAACGATCCGCCCCCGTAACCTCGATTTCAGCGGCAGCTTGACCGGGACATTAAGGTGCCCAAGGGTGGCTTGTCTCCTCTCGCCCCGACCAGCACATCTGTTCTATTCGATCGTGCTCATGCATCGAGCCGCACCCGCGCGAGATCGTCGTCCACGCAACCGGTAGCATTGCCGGTCCGAAGGAGGTGTGGACCGCGTGGCTGCTGCCGTTGATCCCCCGATCGACCCCGGAGCGCTGATCCGAAGCCGGGGATACATCGCCGTGCTCATCCTCGCCGCGGTCGTCGGGATCGTGGTATCGCTGGTCGGTTGGGCGTTCCTCGAGCTGACGGCACGGATGCAGCAGTGGGCCTATGTCGACCTCCCGGCGGCCATCGGGTTCGCGACCGTCCCTTGGTGGTGGCCGCTGCCGATCCTTGGCATCGCCGGTGTGCCGATCGCGTTCGCCATCGCCCGCATGCCGGGCCATGGCGGCCATCGTCCCGCTGCCGGGTTAGCGACCGGGTCGCCCACCTTGCCGATCCACCTGCCGGGGGTGCTCCTGGCCGCGGTGGCGGGCATCGGGCTCGGGGTGGTCCTCGGGCCGGAATCGCCGCTCATCGCGCTGGGCGGCGGGCTCGCGATCCTGACCGTCGACCTGGTCCGGAAGGGCGCCCCCGACCAGGTCAAGACCGTCATCGCGGCGGCCGGGGCCTTCGCCGCCATCTCCACGGTCTTCGGCAACCCGATCATCGGGGCCGTGATCATCATCGAGGCCGCCGGATTGGGCGGCCCGACCCTGCCGCTGGTGCTGCTGCCGGGACTGCTGGCAGCGGGGATCGGCTCGATCGTGTTCATCGGCATGGGCAATCTGACCGGACTCGACACGGCGGCCTATGCCTTGACCCCGCTCGGTCTGCCGCCGCCGGGAGAATTGTCGATCAACGAGTTCGTCTCGGCGATCGTCCTCGCGGTGATCGCCGCGATCATCGTGCGCGCGCTGCTCGAGCTCGCCTGGAAGACCGAGAGCATCGTGATGGCACGGCCGTTGGTGCTCATCCCGGGGGCCGGCCTGGTCGTGGCCATGCTCGCGATCGTGTTCGCCCAGCTGACGGGACAGCCGGCCGACGCCGCGCTGTATTCCGGACAGAGCGCGATGGGGGATGTCGTCCTACTCGCGCCGACAGTATCTGCCGGCACGCTGGCCGCCCTGCTGCTCTTCAAAGGGCTCGCCTGGAGCGTGTCGCTCGCCAGCTTCCGGGGTGGGCCGACATTTCCCGCGATGTTCCTCGGCTTGGTCGGAGGTCTGATGACGGCGAACCTGCTGGGCCTGTCAGAGACCGCGATGATCGGGATCGGGATGGGCGCGATGACCGTCTCGATGCTGCGGCTGCCGCTCTCGGCGGTGATCCTGGCGATGGTCGTGACCCAGGCGGGGCTGTCGGTCGCGCCGCTCATCATCCTGGCCGTCGTCGTGGCGTACATCGTCACGGAGTTGCTCGGAGCGCGACGCAGTCGCCCCGCGGTGGCCGCGACAGGTGCACCGGCGGCGCCGGGCTGACGCCGCCGAACGGCGCGCGATCTCCTCTCGGACGATCGACGGGCCGCTGAGAGCGGAAGCGAGACCGGGACATCAAGATGCCTAAGGGTGTGGTCGCTGCCCCCACCTTGGATCGGGCGTTGGGCAAGGTGGTGCTTCGACTTGACGGGCGCGCGTACCGCGGGCTAAAGTTAACCATGTGGTGAACCTTTGGTGGCGACCATGGACGACCTGAGCCGGGTGTTCGACGCTCTGGCCAACGAGCACAGGCGCGAGATCATGCGGCTGCTTGCTCTTCAGCCCCGCTCGATCAGCCAGCTGGCGGAGCTCCGCGGTCTGTCACTGCCGGCGATCCACAAGCACGTCCGCGTGCTCGAGGAGGCTGCGATGGTCAGCCGACGCAAGCTGGGGCGGACGAACTTCCTGGCGCTCGAGCGGGAGCCGCTCGGCCGTCTGCAGGCCTGGACGGGCCAGTTCCATCCATGGTGGGGCACCGATGGGGAGACGCTGGAGAACTACGTCGACGCTCTCCGTCGGGACCCAACTTCAGATAAGGAGGCATCGTGAAGAAGTTCGTATTCCTGGCCCACGGCGCGATGGAGCGGACGCCGGAGTTCCAGCAGGCCCACCGGGCATGGTGGTCGTCGATCCAGGACCACGTCGTGGACTCAGGCAACCCCTTGTTCAATGGACGGGACGTCACAAAGGACGGGTCGGTGTCCGAGCTCAGTGCCGACGGATCGTCTGCACTCGGCTACTCCATCGTGCAGGCCGAGTCGATCGATGACGCGGTCGCTCTGCTGGCCGAGTGCCCGATGGACATGTGGGTCTACGAGGCGATGCCGATGTGACGTCGCGTCTGAGAGGATCGGTCTCGAGAGCACCTCGTCGCTGGGCGAGTACGCGGCGAGGTCTACTGCGCGAAGGTATCCGCCGATCCGATGGCCGGCGCCTCGCTCGCGCTGTCGTTGCAGCCCAACAAGGCTGAACTCGTCGGCAAGCAGGCAGACGTCGTCGACGACCTGCGGATAGACCGGCCCCCACATCGATGTAAGACGTACTGGACATCATGTAAGATTTCAATTACACTGGCGGCGCAAACGAAGAAGGAGCGTCGCGATGTCGGTGATCTTCTGGTCCATCCTCGCATTGGCCTTGGTGCCTGCCGCGGCCGCCGTGGCGACGTTCCACTCGCGCAGCATCGCGCCGCCGCTTGTCATGCCGCCCGGGGAGGCGTTCCCGACGACATCGCTACAGCGCCTAGCGCGCTGGTCGTTGGCCCTGGGCTTGGTCCCGATGGCCTTGGCGGGTGCGCTCGTCGCGTGGTTTGGGCCGACCGCCTACTCCGACGATGACGCCGTCCGCCTGTCAGTGACAGGGTTAGTGCTCGCGAGCGTGCTGGCGCTCGCCGCGCCCACGCTCCTCGCCGGCGTGTGGGCCCGGCGCGACGACGACAAGCTCGATGAGCGCGATCGCGCGATCCTTGCCCGCGCGCCAGCCGGCCAAGCCGCCGCCATGCTGGTCCTGCTGGCGATCTGGATGATCGCCCTGACGGAGACCTTCCGCGGCGAGCCCGGCATCCCCGCAGTCTTCCTGAACCTGATCTTCTGGTCGTGCCTCCTCGTCGGCCTGCTGGGCTCAAACGTCGGCATCCTGCTCAGCTACCGGCGGACCTGATCGGGATGGCCAAGGCGACGATCAGGAACCACATCCGCAGGCTGCGGTTCGAGGCCAACGAGATGACGCAGCAGGTTCTCGCCGACCAGGTCGATTGCACCCGACAGACGATCATCGTTCTTGAGCAGGAACGCTACGTGCCGTCGCTCGCGCTGGCCATGCGAATCGCGCGCGCTTTCGGCCGCAGGATCGAGGACGTATTCGAGTTCGTCGAGGACTGAGCGAGCCGGCCCGCACGGGGCGCAGCTTGCGTCTCATACATCGAGGACTGCCGTTCCGAGGGTCGGCGTCCCGATCGAGAAGCCGGCTCACGTAACGGCCGGCTGAGGGCAACGGCCCGGAAATAAAGGCCGGCTCGGCCTAGGATCGGTCGAAAACCAGATGGCATCGGTGCCGCGAATCCCCAGGATCAAGGTCGTCAACTCCCGACGATCCTGGTGGGTCCACCGATGCAGCCGTCACCCATCCTGTTCCTGACCAGCGACGCCGCCGAGCGGCAGGCCAACCTCGAGGCTCGCGACCTCGAACGCGGCCGGCTGATCGTGGAGGCTGCGCGAGACGCCACGCCGCGCGCCGCCGGCGGGGCGCCGATGCGCGCGGGCGTCGGCCACCGCCTGCGGTCACTTGGCCACCGGCTCGCCGGACGCCGGCGGGGCGCGACCGGGACCGGCCTATGATCGGCCACATGGCCGGTCGCGTCACGAGTCCGATCTGTGTCGGGCGCCAGGAAGAGATCCTGGTGCTCGCCGAGGCGGCCGAGCGCGCCGCGGGTGGGACCGCGTCGGTCGTCCTCGTCGGTGGCGAGGCGGGCGTCGGCAAGACGCGCCTCCTCGCCGAGTTCTCGGCGCGCTCGACCGTGGTCGACCCGCTCGTCCTCCACGGTGCCTGCATCAGCCTCGGTGGCGATGAGCGATTGCCGTTCGGCCCGATCGCACAGGCGCTCCACGGCCTGATCCGCCAGCTCGGACCGCAGGCCACCAACGCGCTGCTCGACGAGGCGACGAGCGAGCTCGGGCGGCTCGTGCCGGAGCTCGGGCGCGTCGTCGACGAGCCAGGCCCGAGCCGGCCCGAATGGGCGCAGACCCGGGTGTTCGAGGGCCTGCTCACGCTCCTTGGTCGACTCGGCACGCAGATGCCGGTCATCCTCGTCGTGGAGGACATGCATTGGGCCGACCGTTCGACCAGGGACGTCCTGGACTTCCTCGCCCGAAGCCTGGGTCCCGAACGCGTCCTGATCGTGGCCACCTACCGGTCCGACGAGCTCCACCGCCGCCACCCGCTGCGACCGTGGCTTGCCGAGATGGAGCGGTTGCCGCGGGTCACCCGCCTCGAGCTGCCGCGCCTGGGGCCCGACGACGTCCGACGCCAGGTGGAGGCGATCACCGGACAGGCGGCCGATCCGGGTCTGGTGGCCACGATCATCCGTCGCGCGGCGGGCAATCCGTTCTTCACCGAGGAGCTCCTCGCCGCCGGCGCGACCGAGGCGGGGGACCAGCTGCCCGACTCGCTTCGGGACGTGCTCCTGGTACGGGTCCACGCGCTGTCGGAGCTCGCCCAGGAGGTGATCGGCTGCGCGGCGGTCGTCGGCCCGACATTCGACCACGACCTGCTCCTGCGAGCCTGCGACCTCGACGAGGCGAGCGTGTCGATGGCGCTCCGCGAGGCGAACGCCGCCCAGCTCATCGTCGTGTCTGACGCCGACGGGACGTACGCCTTCCGGCACGCGCTGCTCCAGGAGGCGATCTACGACGACATGCTCCCGCGCGACCGCCGCCGGTGTCACGCCAGGTGTGCGGAGGGACTCGCCGCGCGGCCCGTCCCCGACGGCGCCGAAGGCGCGAGTCAGCTTGCCGCCCTCGCCCATCACGCGTCGGCGGCGCACGACCTGCCGCTCGCGCTCCGCGGCTGGGTCGAGGCCGCTCGCGCGAGCGCACGGGTGAATGCCCTGTCGGAGGCGGCCGAGGCCTACGATCGGGCGCTGGACATGTGGGACGCCGTGCCGGCTGACGACCGGCCGGCATCGTCCGCCACGCACCACAGCCCGGCCGGGGTCGATGTCGTCCAGCTCATGTACGAGGCTTCGCAGGCGCTCCTCGGCAGCGGTCAGCTCAGCCAGGCGCGCCAGGTCGCCGGCGAGGCGGTCCGTCGGTTCGACGCCTCGGAGGACCCGCTGCGCGCGGCGGTGCTCCTGGAACGCTATGCCCGCGCGCTGTGGATGACCGGCGACCTGACGATGTCGATCTCCGCGCTCGAGCAGGCGGCCGTGTCGTGTCGCGACCAGCCCCCGACGGCCGCATCGGCCCGGGTGGTCGCGAGCCTGGCAGGCACGCTCATGCTCAAGGACCTCAACGAACGGTCAGTGGAGGTCGGTCGCGAGGCGGTCGCGATGGCCCGGGCCGCGGAGGCGCCGCACGTCGAGGCGTACGCCATCTGCGGTCTCGGGACGGCCCTGGTGAACCGGGGCGACTGCGCGGCCGGGCTGCCGCTCCTTCGTCAGGCGGCGGCGATGGCCCACGAGCTGGACATCGCGGCCGTCGACTTCCATCGCACCTACGCCAACCTGTCGACCGCGCTGCACATCTGCGGCCAGCTCGAGGAGGCGGTGGCCGTCGCGCTAGAGGGCGTGCAATGGGCGAAGACCCAGGGCCTGTGGCGGCTCCAGGGATCGTTCCTCGAGGCCAATGCGGCGGCGGCACTCGTCGACCTCGGGCGCTGGGACGAGGCCCGGACCCTCCTGGACCAGCGCGATCGACCCATCGTCGAAGGCGTCTCGTTGCTCAATCACGCGGTCGTGGCGGGGGTCCTGGCCGTCCGGACGGGGCGGCTCGCGGACGCTCGCGTGCTGCTCGATCCGGCTCGCAACGCGGTCGCGAATCTGGGCGACGCCCAGTTCACCGGCCCGATCCACGGCGGGCTCATCGAGCTGGCCATCGCCGAGGAACGGTTCGACGACGCGATCGACCTGGCCGACGCGGGGATCGCCCTGATGAGCGCGACGGAGGACCGGGGTGTGCGCTACCGCGTCGAGCTCCACGGGCTCGCCCTGCACGCCGCGATCCTGGGCCTCGCCCCGATCCGGGCACGGCGCGATGGCGCCACCGAGCGACGGCTACGGGCTGCCATCGACACCCGGGTCGTGGCGATCCGCGATGCGGCGGCGCAGGGCGGCGGCTCTCCCGACGGGATGGGTGGCGAGATCCTCGGCTACGCGGCGTTCGCCGAGGCCGACTACGGACTGGCCCATGACAGTCCCGACCCGTCGGCCTGGGCCGCTGCGGCGGCGATCTGGGAGCGACTCGAGCGGCCATGGATGGTCGCCCGCTGCCGGCTGGGTGAGGCCGAGGCGATCCTGACAGCGCGCCGGTCCAGGGTCGAGGCGACCGCGCCGCTGCGAGCCGCCATGGCGATCGCGCGTCGCCTCGGCGCGGCCCCACTGGAGGCAGCCTGTGCCAGCCTTGGGCGCTTCGCCCGAATCGATCCCGACACCGCCGAGGCGCCGGCCCGGCCGGTCGACGCCGAGCTCGCCTCGGCGACGGCCCACCCGGCGCTCGACACCTCGTTCGGGCTCACCGACCGCGAGCTCGAGGTCCTCCGATTGCTCGCGCAGGGCCTCTCGAACCGCCGGATCGGCGACACGCTGTTCATCGCCGAGAGCACGGCCGGCGTCCACGTCTCGAACATCCTCGGCAAGCTCGGGGTGGCGAGTCGGGTCGAGGCGGCGGCCATCGCGGTCCGGATCGGCCTGTCCGACTGACGCTGCGCGAGCGAGCAGCTCGCGGGTGCGAGTCTCATCGCGTCGATGCGGTCGAATGCCGCCTCCGCGATCGCCCGTTGACATCGATGGTCTAGATCTGCGCCCGGAACAAGCGCCACTCCCCCGGCACGCCCTTCAGCTCATGCGCCCCGCGGTCTTCGAAGGCGATCCCCGAACCGATGACCAGGTCCTTGACCGTGGATGACACCAGGATGTCGCCCGGTCCTGCGAGGGCCGCGATCCGGGCACCGATGTGGACGGCGATCCCCCTGACATCGGCATCGGTCAGCTCGACCTCGCCGGTGTGCAGGCCTGAGCGCACCTCCAGGCCGATGGCGCGGATGGCTTCGCGGATCGCCGCGGCGCATCGGATCGCCCGCGCCGGTCCGTCGAAGACGGCCAGGAAGCCGTCGCCGGTCGTGGTGATCTCGCGGCCCCGGTACCGATCCAGCTCGGCCCGCGCGGCGAGGTCGTGCGCCGCAAGGAGCGACCGCCAACGCTGGTCACCCAGCTCGGACGCACGGCGCGTGGATCCGACGATGTCCGTGAAGAGCACGGTCGCGAGGACGCGATCTGCGTCCTCCCGCGGTCGAACACCGGTCACGAACTCCTGGATCTCCGCGAGCAGCCGCTGTTGGTCGCCTGCCCACGGCAGGTTCTCGTTTCCAGGCAGCTCGACGTAGCGGGCGCCAGGGATGTGCTCGGCCACGTACCGCGAGTGCTCGATGGGGATGCGCGCGGACTCGGAGTGGGCGATGACCAGGGTTGGCACGCGGATGGCGGGCAGGACCGCACGAACGTCGCCTTCGTAGAGCATCTTCAGCATCGCCTGCCCGGTGCCGGGGCTGGCCGACTGCCGTTCGTACGCCGCGAAGGCCTGCACGATCGCCGGATCCTTCGCCTCGTCGGGTGCCAGACGGCTGAGGAGGATGCCGCGCCCCCAGCCCGCGCGGATGCTCTCGCCCTCCTCAGGCGGGAACGTACGCGGAAGCCACGGCAGGTAATCGTCGGCTCCACGTAGCCGGGCATAGCCGTCGACGAGCACCAGCGCGGACGTTCGCTCCGGGTATGTGGCGGCGAACAGGATCGTGAGGTATGAGGCGCCGATCCCGGAGAGGAGCGCCGTCCGCCGTGAGCCGACCGCGTCGAGGACGGCACGGATGTCGTCCATCCACTCTTCGAGCGTCGGTAGGCCGCCCAGCGGAACGGGATCGGACAGGCCGGTGCCGCGTTTGTCGAGCACGATCAGCCGGCTGAACGACGCGACCCGCTCGAGCATCCGCGCCAAAGGCGGGACATCCCACTGCGAATCGACGTTACTCCACCACTGGTCGATGAAGAGAACGTCGATCGGACCATCCCCGACGGTCTGATACGCGATATGCGTATCGCCCGATCTCGCATATCTGGTCTCAGGACGCACGCTGGAAGGGTACCGGTTCTGCCTGATGCGGCCCCCGCTAGACCGAGGCCTTCGCCGAGCCCGCCTGCGCCGGCAGAGAGAGGAGCTGGGTGATGAGCGCGTCGCCCAGCCAGGACTCGTACCGGTCCGGCGACCACCCACGCTGCGTCACCAAGGCGACGTAGATCTCGGGGACTGTGAGCGCGATATACACATCCAGTGCGGAGGAGGCGTCGAGTCCCGGTCGGAATGACCCCGCGAGGCTGTCGACCAGTTGCCTGACCGCTGCCTCGCGGCCGCGCAGCGCCGACTCCCACGCCTCGGCCACCCGGGGGTCGGCCAGCGCCGCTTGCTGGTGGACCGCAATGACGTCGATGCCCAATTCGAACTGCCGCCGCGTCCAGTGCGCCGCGCGCCGCAAGCCCTCGGCGGGGTCTTCCACGGACAGGGCTTCGGCGTGGAGGTGGGCAACGTCTGCCGCGGCGATCCAGTCGCGGCGAACGCGTTCGAGGATGGCCGCCTTGCTGCCCAGCGCCGAGTAGATGGTCTGCTGGGGGATGCCCGCATGGCGCGAGATCTTCTCGATCGTCGTGCCCGTGTAGCCGGCGACGCCAAAGAGCTCTCGCGCCGTCGCGGCGATCGCACTGCGCGTGGCCTCGGCCTGCCTCTGGCGATAGCCGGGCGCTTCGTCGTTCATAGAGATACTCTAATCAGCATAGTGCTACTATGTCGACATCCCCGTGGAATGACAGGAGGAAGTCATGTTCAGACGCACCGTCCAGTTCGAGGTCGGCTGTGCACCGGAGGACGCGTTCAACCATATCGCAGTCGAGTTCTTCGACAACCATCCGCGCTGGGATCCCGGCATCGTCGAGCTGTCCAGGACGTCCGACGGGCCGGTCGCCCTTGGGACCACCGGGCGCGAGGTCCGCGAAGTGAATGGCCGGCGTTTCACGTCCGCCTTCCGCGTCACGACCTTTGAGCCGGTACGGGCCTTTTCCCACCGTGGCACCGAGGGCGCCATGGGGGAGGACGTGGACTACCTGATCGAGCCGGCGGCGTCGGGCACCCGTGTGACCTTCACCGTCGACATCTATCCCAAAACCCTCCTGATGCGCATCCTGGCCCCGATGATCAGGCCTCAGGTCGAGCGCAATTTCACGTCCAATGTCGCGCGTTTCCAGCAGATGCTGCAGGCCCTCACGCCAGTCGGGGTGGCGTAGCCAACGGCCGGCCACGTCGGGGAGATACCGGAGCCGCCGGGCGGCGGCCGTACTGCGGTGGAGCGCCTGCTCGGCGGCGTCTCGGGCCGTTCATGCGTCATCGGGCTCGCAGTAGAGTTCGAGAGTGGACTTGATCGAGCGGCGGGAGGCAGCGCGGCGGGCCGGGATCGACATCGTCGAACTGGACCGGATGGTCGAGTTGCGGATGATCGTGCCGGACGAAGGGGATCGATTCACGGCCGGCGACGTGCGCAAGGCAGGGCTGCTCTTCAGCCTTGAGTCTGGCGGCTTGCCGCTCGAGGCGGTCGCTGCCGAGATCGACAAGGGCTCTCTCTCCATCGATTTCCTCGACAACCCCGCCTTCGACCACTTCTCGGCGCTGAGCTCGGTCACATTCGAGGAGCTCGGTGCCCGCACCGGCGTGCCTGTCGAGTCGCTGATCGTCATTCGCGAGGCGATCGGCTCGGTCGTCCCGCGCCCGACCGATCTCGTCCGCGAGATCGAGCTCGGGATCGTGCCGCTCATCGAGGCCCAGCTCGCCACCGGTTACCCGCCCGACGTCGTGGAGCGCTCGCTGCGGACGATGGGGGAGAGCCTCCGGCGGTACGCACTCGCCGGGGCGGCCGACTTCCGAGCCTACGTCATCCAGCCGGCTGCGGAGCGAACGGTCGCCGATGTCTCGAGGGCGGCGGTAGCGGCGATCGAACGGATGGGGGCAGCCACAGATCAGGCCATCCTCGCCGTCTACCACGCCCAGCAGGCGCATGGCTGGGCATCCAACATCCTCGATGACTTCGAACGGTCCCTGTCGAGGACGGGCGCCTTCGATCGGATCGAGCGGCCCCCGGCGATGTGCTTTCTGGACCTGACCGGGTACACCCGGTTCACCGCCGAGCGCGGCGACAAGGCTGCCGCCGAGCTGGCAGAGACGTTGCGGCGTCTGGTCCAGCGCACATCCGTCGAACACGGCGGTCGACCTGTGAAGTGGCTGGGCGACGGCGTGATGTTCCACTTCCGGGACCCCGGGCCCGGGGTCGTCGCGGCCCTGGAGATGATCGACGGCATCGCGACGGCAGGCCTGCCCCCCGCTCACGTCGGTCTGCACGCCGGGCCGGTCCTGTTCCAGGACGGTGACTACTACGGACAGACTGTGAACGTCGCGTCGCGGATCGCCGACTACGCCCGACCCGGCGAGGTGCTGGTCAGCCAGGAGGTGGTCGACGCTGCGGGGGACGTCGCGGTCTCATTCGCCCCGGTCGGCCCGGTCGAGCTCAAAGGTGTCGGAGGTGCCTTGGCGTTGCACATCGCGCATCGGACGTGACGCATCGCTCGGACGTCTCGGCCCCCGATCCCCGCGCAGGAGGCATGGCACGTGTCCAACGAAGAGAACAAGGCCCTCGTTCGTCGTCTGGTCGAGGGCTGGCAGGCCGGTCACCGGCCCGACGTCGCCCGAGAGATCCTGGCTGATGACTTCGTCGACCGAACCGGTCCCGTCGAATTCGGGGCCAAGGAGGCGGGGATCGGGTGGTTCAGCTACATGTGGCAGGCGTTTCCGGACTTCTCGGTCACGATCAAGCTTCAGATCGCCGAGGGTGACCTCGTGGCGACCCTGAAGACATTCTCGGGAACGCACAAGGGCGAGTTCATGGGCATCCCACCGACCGGCAAGCACGTGGCCTTTGACGTCTTCGACATGCTTCGCGTGCGCGACGGCCAGGTGGTCGAGCATTGGAACGTCCAGGACGTTGCAGCTCTGATGAAGCAGCTTGGCGCGCCGGCCTCCGCGCGCTAGAAGCGCTTGGACGAGTTCCGCGACCGTTTACCCGAAAGGCACCGCGCACCGGTCACTTCGATCTCATTCGGCAACCAGGCCGGCACATCTGAGAGTGACCGCCCCGACGCCGTCGCGAGCCGTGCCATCCTAGGGCGTGTGACTGATCCCCTCGCCACCGACGAGACGCGTGTCGATCGCTGGCTGTGCGCGGTGCGCCTCGTGAAGACCCGCCCGCTCGCGACCCGGCTTGTGCGACGGCGGCCACGTCCTCGTGAATGGGTCGCCGGCAAAGCCGTCGACGAAGGTACGCGCCGGCGATCGGGTGGAGGCGTTCATCGCCGATCGCGAGCGCATCGTCGAGGTCGTGCGGCCGATCGAATCGCGTGTCGGGGCCGCCGTCGCCGCGACCTGCTACGTGGACCACAGCCCGCCCGTCGTGTCGGTGGCCGGGCCACAGATCACGCTCGTCCGAGGGGAGGGCCGGCCGAGCAAGCGCCTGCGGCGCGAATTGGAGCGCCTGCGCCGGGCTGCCGACGCCTGAGCCCGATCCGGGATCGATGAGGTAGGTCTGTTCCAGATGCGCGCCGACGGAACGGATGTCATCCGGGTCACGAACGATCCCGACGACGACTACTACGCCGACTGGCGAACCTACCCGCTCGTTGATCGAGGCCTGATCGACGTCACGTCTGCCCGCTGCCGATGGCGATCCTTCGGACGAAGCTCATGAGTAGAAGGCCACGAGCATCGGCCAGTTCTCCCAGAGGCTATATGCGGCGATGCCGATCAGCAGGACCCCGCCGAACATGTTGATCCGACGGCCGTGGCGCGCGAATGCCCGCGTCAGGCGCTGCTGGAACGTCCCGGACAGGAACGACAGGACCAGCAGGGGCAGGCCGAACCCGATACCGAACCACGCGAAGACCCACAGCTTGTCGAGCGCCTCGCCGACGGTGAGCGACAGCGCGAAGATCGCGACGACCAGGGGTCCTGAGCAAGGCAGCGCGATCGGTCCATACAGCAGGCCATAGACATACGCGTTCAAGAGTGGTCGGCGCAGGATCGGGATGCGGACCTGCGGCAGGCTCCTGAACGGATTGTGGTCCGTCAGCAGGGCGACGCCGAGCAGCGCCAGCAGCACGGCCGACAGCGGGATGACGACGGCCAGAGCCGTGCCGACCGAGACCGCGAGGGCCGCGATCGCGGCTCCAAGCGCGAGCATCATCGTGAGGACGCCGGCGATGACGGCAGGTCCCAACAGGAACCGCCGGCCCGCTGAGGTGAGTTCGGTCTGGCCGCTGAGATACGCCAGGAAGCCCGGGTAGAGCGGCAGGACGCATGGGCTGGTCATGGCCAGCAGACCGAGCGCGAACGAGGTGATCGCGATGTCCAGCTGGGTCATCGAGCCAGATACGGTTCCACTGTCGTGCGCAGGAAGTCCGCGGTCTTGACGCCGTACGGCAGGCTCGTCGCCCCGCCGTGCCGATCGATGAGCAGCATCGGCGAGAACGGAGGATTGAGGTACTCGGCGCTGTAGAGATTGCCCAGGGCTCGGGCGACCTCGAGGGGCGCCACCGCGTAGTGCCAGTCGTGCCCGAGCGCCGTCGCGTAGGCCTTGAGCGACGGCTCGTCTTCATGGACGTCGATGTCGAGGCTGACGGAGACGACGTCGTCGGACGGCGCCAGCTGGTCGTGGAGCGACTTCACCTCGGCCTGCTGCCGGATGCAGGTGGGGCACCACTCCGCCATCGCCTCGACGAGCACGACCTTGCCGGCGAAGTCGTTGATGGCGAATGTCTGGCCGGTCAGCACGTCCGTCATCCGGATATCGAACCAGGCCGGCGTGGCCGCCACGCCGGCAGTCCCCGCCGCGCTCGGATCCGCGGACGCCGTCGAGACCGCCATGCCCGTCCCCGAGCTGGTCGGAGAAGCCGGCGGCACAGCGGACGGACTGCAGCCGACCAGCAGCACGAGGACGGTCATGAGCGCGGCGAGCCACCGTGGTCGGAACGATGGCGCTCGCGGTCGTCGTTTGGTTCTCGACACGGGACCGAGTGTACGTGGCGCTCATCCAACCTGGACTTGGAAGACGCGTGGTGTCGGCACGAGATCCGACCCGGCGACGAGGACCGCGGCTACCACGCCGACATCGCGGTCCGTGGCGCGCGCCGCGTCGGCGACTCTCTCGTCCCGACCATCGCACCTGTTTCTACGGTTTCGTGCTCGCACGCAGCCCGACTCAAGCGAATGGGAAACGCAGCAGGCGGACGGGGTCGGCGATGCCCTTGAGCGTGGCCGATCCGGCGTCCACCAACCCGAGAGACTCACCCGTCGACTCGTCCACGCCGTCCGCGGCCACCAGCAGTTCCCCGGCTCCGGCGTGGCTCGCGATCCTGGCCGCGAGATTCACCGTGTGTCCGTAGACGTCGCCGTCGCGGACCACCATCGACCCGGCTGCGATGCCTGCGTGCGCCGGCGGCAGACCTGCCGCGGCGATGGAGGCCATCAGTTCGCGGACCGAGTCGATGGCCTCGATCATCGAGGAGTATTGAAGCATCACGCCGTCACCGAGCAGTTTCACGACTCGGCCGCGGCGGCTGCGAACCGCCGATGCAGCCAGGGTTTGCAGCATCGTCGCTGACTGTGCGGCGCGTTCATCGCCGGCCGAAGCCGTCATCTCGGTGTATCCCGTGAGGTCGATGAACGCGATGGCCGGCTGCTGGCCCCGCCGCTCGCCGCGTCCGGCCTGGATCAGCGTCTTCTCGACGTACGTCACGATCCGCCCGAAGACTTCGTTCTCTTGATGGCGCGCCTGAAGCCAGACCATCAGCTCCGCGAGGACCGGGCTGAGACGGAGCGCCGGCCGCATCGAGTCGTCCGGAGACTTCCCCTTGGCGATCTGGTCTCCAGGGGGTCCACCAAGCTCGTCGAAGAGGTCCTGCGTGGCGCCCTGGATCCGGCGGACCCCGTCGCCGGCGATGCGCGCGGCGCGAAGGTAGACGTCGGGCCGATCATCGACCAGACCCCACAGCTCGAGGAAGTGGGTGATGACCAGCTCCTCGTCCTGGCGCATCACCGTGTCGGGCGTGGGTGGGGCCAGTCCGAGCGCGGCGTAGATCCCGGGCAGGTGGACGGCCCGCTCGCCGAGTGTCTCGGCAAATCCATCGAACGTCCGACCGGATGGATCGCCCAGCGTCCAGAGCCGAGCCACCCAGTCCAGCCGGAGGGCTCCGCTGGCGATCACTGACATCAGGTCGTCGAGCTCGATCCCGCCGTCCGCCAGGGCAAGCATCAGCCGGACGCCGGGCACGTCTTCCGTGGCGAACCGCCCGTCGACATCGGCCACGATCGCGCCCGCCTCGACGAGCCGGGCGATGTACTCGGGCGTCGTGCCAGCCTCACTCGCCAGACGATCGGAGGTCAGCGCGGCCCCCGGCTCGAGATGGCCCTGGTCCGGCATCCGGCCTCACCCACGTTTGTCCGCGCCGAATGGCTCGGAGCAGCCATCGTGGCATAGGTCGCAGGGTCTCCGCCCGGGCTCCGATCGCGGGGCGCAGGCGGGGGAGCGTCCTATCATCCGCAGGCCGAGACCCATGTGGACACATCGCTGTGGTAACGTGTCCACATGGCCGACGTCGGGATCCGGGAGCTGAAGCAGCACCTGTCCGAGTACCTGGATCGGGCGGAGCGGGGCGAGGTCCTGCGGGTCACCGACCGCGGGCGGCCGAAGGCGGTGCTCGGGCCGGTGCCGGGCCGCGCTCGCATCGAGGATGGGATCCGCGCCGGCTGGATCACGCCGGGCACGGGCTCGCCGCTCGGCCCGGCACACCGGTCGAAGGCGTCGAGGCGGGTGCTCGAGGTGCTGGCCGAGGACCGCGGCGAGTGAGCACCTACGTCGACTCGAGCGCCCTGCTGAAGCGCTACGTGGAGGAGGCCGACTCGGCCGCCGCGGACGCGCTGCTGCGGGCCGATCACGCGCTCCTGACGGCCCGACACACGATCGTCGAGGTCCGCCGCAACCTCGCCCGCCTCCTCTCGGGACGCGACCTCGTCGCCGCACGAGCCGCCTTCGCGGACGACCTGCGATCCATCTCCATCGTCGAACTCGACGAGGCGACCTGCGAGTCGGCGGCCTCGATCGCGGAGGCGACCGGCGTGCGAACGCTCGACGCCCTCCACCTCGCGGCCGCGCAGCGGGTCTCCGAGCCCGGTGTGAGCTTCCTGACGTTCGACCTGCGCCAGGCGCAGGCGGCGCGTGCCCTCGGCCTCGCGGTCGTGACCGCCTGACCTCGAGACGAGGCGCCGCCCACGGTCGCGCAGTCGCGTACCGTGAGGCAGTGAGCGAGAACGACGCGCTGAGCGCCGGCTGAACGGAGGGTGGGAGATGACGGGATCGACAGAGACCGGTCCGATGGCGGCCGTCCGACAGTTCGTCGAAGGGTTCAACAACGACGACGCCGATCTTGCCCAGGCGGCCTGCGCCGATGAGACCTGGATCATCGACGACTTTCCGCCTCATGAGTGGAGCGGACGCGGGGCGACGACGACGTGGTATCGCGACATGGCGCGAATGGCCACGGGGTACGGCATGTCCGATTGGTCCGTGGCCTTGAGCGAGCCGCGCCATGTGGCCGTCACCGACGGGCTCGCGTACGTGGTGGTCCCGGTCGACGTGCGCTGGCTGCAGGACGGGGCGCCGGTCGAGAGGACGGGCTCCATGACGATGGGGCTCCGCGAGGGCGCCGAAGGCTGGCGCATCTCGGCACTCGCCTGGACGTGGGACTAGAGGCTCCCCGACGAGGCTGCCACGTCATCCCGTCGGCGGCTCCACCTCCGTCCCCGTCGCGCCGGACGCCGTCCACGTCCCCGTCTTGAACAATCGGACGACGGCGAAGAGCCAGATCGCCGCAAGGATCGCCGCAAGGAGCAGGGTGAGGAGCCACGGGGTCGGCCGCCACCACCCGACGAGCAGCGCCACGCCCGCTGCCGCGACCATCACGACGGCGAGCGGTCCGTAGATGGCCGCGTGACGCCGGTAGTCGGCGAGCGTGCGGGTCATCAGGCCGAGGGCGACGAGCGCCAGGGCCACCGAGCCGGAGAGGAGCCACGCGATCGCCGCCGGCGTCTGTGGATCGTGCGCATGCTCGATGAGTCCGACCATCGCGGCGCCGGCGCCCACGATCGCGACGGCGATGGGCAGGTGCGCCTCCATCCACGCGTTGACCGCGATCCCGTCGAGGCGCGGCCGTCGGCGTCCGCCCACGTCGAAGAAGATCCACCAGAGGCCGAACCCCACCATCAGCGCGAGGAGACCCGTCGCGAGCGTGACGGGGTCGTGGTCCGCGCCGGACAACCCGTTCACCACGCCGACGACGACCTCGCCGAGCACGATGATCACCAGCAGGTCGAAGCGCTCGACCATGGCGTCGGTGGGGACGATGCCGGTCACTGACCCGCGTCGCGTGTTCCGCCCGAAGAGGAGCATCAGCGCGAGCCAGCCAACGGTGAACCCGGCCCAGACCACGAGACGCGCGTCGGTCGGCAGGACGGCGCTGGCCGCGAAGACGAGCAGGGACACGACCATCGCGGTGATGTATCGCGCGGTCGCAGCCATGTATTCCGGACGGTCCTGTCGGCGGACCGCATACCAGAGCCACGTCATCACGCCGAGGAACGCCATGTAGACCACCGCGAACGCCGTGCCCGTCTCGCCCGCCGCCCCGCCGGTGAACACGGCGAGCAGAGCGAGGATCGCCATCTGGATGAAGACGAACGTTCGCGTCCGGCCGTCCTCCCGCCCGTGGAGCTCGTAGTAGAGCGTCCCGTTCGCCCAGGCGACCCAGATGACGCCGAAGACGACGAGGAATTCGAGGTAGCCGCGGACCGACACCGAGCTTGCCAGCTCGCGTGCCGCCTGCGAGATGACGACGACATAGACGAGGTCGGAGAAGAGTTCCAGGAAGCTGACCCGTCGCTCGGCCTCGATCTCGCCGTGCGCCCGGGGCGGCCGCCAGAACCAGTCGCGGAAGCTTCGGATGCCACTCGCCCGGGCGGCGGCAGGGCCGTCCTCGTGATGCCTATCCATCATCGCGAAGGCGCGAGTAGACGACGCAATCGACCGGGACGCCGCCGTGATGCAGATCCCAGGCACGCAGCACGCCCTCACGCAGGAAACCGGCACGCTCGACCATGCGTCCCGATGCGTCGTTGCCGACCATGATGAACACGTCGAGGCGGAGGACAGCCGTCGTGGCGAACGTCCACGCAGCAAGGGCTCGGATCGATCGGGTGCCGATCCCTCGACCGCGCGCCTCGGGGACGAGCCACAGACCGAACGTGGCCTGGTGCCCATCCGGCCCGAAGCGCGTGGCCGCTCCCAGAAGCTGATCGGTCGCGGCGTCGACGATCGCGAACGGCGCGCCGGTGCCATCCCGCCACATCGCGAGGGCGCTCTCGATGAACGCGGCCGCGTCGGCTTCCAGGTACGGCTGCGGGATCGTCACCCATCGGGCGATCTCGGGGTCCTGGCACGCCGCCAGCAAGGCTGGTGCATCTGCTCGGCGCCAGGGCCGCAGGACGAACTCGTCGACGGCTAGCTTCGTTTCCCGCTCGTCTTCCGCCGTTCCCACGCCAGCATGCTACCCGGACCGCTGTCGGAGCCTGTCAGGTGCTCGCCGTGTCCGACGTCCGGACGGTCTTCCCACCGGGATCGCGCCGTATCGCACCACGACTAGATACCGGGACGGCTTCGACATCGACTCCACACCGGCGCCGGGGCGAAGAGTAGTCTGCCGCCTACTGACTCGGGTGGGCCCGTCGCGGGTCGTGATCCGCCGCCTCCTCGAGACATGAGGAGGCGTGCCATGGCCCAGAGCCTCGCCACTGCGAACGGATCTCGCCTGGTGCGGGTCGCCGCCATCCAAGCCGCGCCGGTCATATTCGACGCGGAGGCATCGATCGACAAGGCCGTCCGTCTCCTCGGGGAAGCGGCAGGCCTTGGCGTCGACCTCGCGGTCTTCCCGGAGTGCTTCGTCTCGTTCTATCCGCAGATGCTGTGGGGTGACGAATCGGCCGGATCCGTCGACCCTCTGGGAGCGGTTCTATGCGAGTTCGGTCGAGGTCCCGGGGCCGCAGGTGGACCGCCTCCTCGAGGCGTGTCGCGAGCACCGTATCCACGCGGTAGTCGGGGTGAACGAACGCGAGCCGACGCGCAGCGGATCGGTCTTCAACACCATGCTGATCCTTGGCCCGGACGGTCTCCTGCTCCGTCATCGCAAGCTCATGCCAACGTTCCAGGAGCGAGGCTGGCACGCGTTCGGGCGGGGCGACGACTTGCATGTCGCGGCCACCCCGTTCGGACGGGTCGGCGGACTCATCTGCTGGGAGAACCGGATGCCGCTGGCCCGCTATGCGGTGTACCGCGGGCATCCCGAGATCTGGGTCGCCCCCACCGCAGACAGCTCGCCCGGCTGGCACTCGATGATGAGTGCGGTCGCGGTCGAATCGGGCGCCTTCGTGGTTGCCGTCCGCTCGTTCCAGCCACACAGCGCGTTTCCTGATGACTTCGGGTTGCCACTGCCGCCCGAGGACCTCCAGATGGATGCGGCCGTCTTCGAACCGGCTGGGGGCCTTGCGATCACCGAACCGCTCCACGGCCGGGAAGGGATCGTAACCGCGGATTGCGATCTCGCTGTCGGGTTGAACGCGAAGCGCACGTTCGATGTTGCCGGGCACTACAGCCGCGAGGATGTCCTGTTGCCACTGCTGGCGGAGCGGCGCTAGGGAACGTCCCGATGGCGCGTGGCCGCCTTGAGCGGGCGACGGGCTCGTCGGTCCTGCGCTCGAGCTGCGATCGATCTACTTGACCTCGACGTCCCCGGTGACACTGGGACCCTGAAACCCGGCCACGGCCACGGCATACTGCCCGAGCCACCGCACCGCGCCACTCCGGCCTTTCCGCGGGGCCCAACCCACGGAGGGGAAGACCTTGAAGCGACTCATCCTCATCGCGCTCGCGCTCGGCATGGCGGCCATGCTCGTCGCATGCGGCGGAAGCAGCAGCGGGCTGACCGGCAAGACCTGGCACCTCACCGCGATCACGGAGAAGGTGCCCGCCTTCCAGGGCGTCATCCCGGCCGCGGACCAGAGCAAGTACACGATCACGTTCAACACGGACGGGACGTTCAACGCGAAGGCCGACTGCAACAATGTGGCCGGCTCGTACAAGACGTCGGGCTCCAACGGCCTGACGATCACCCCGGGCCCGTCGACGCTCGCGTTCTGCGGCGAGACCTCGTTCGACCAGCAGTTCGTGGCGGGGCTGAGCCAGGCGGCGAGCTACACGGCCTCCGGCAATGATCTGACGATCACGCTCGCGGACGGGGGCACGATGACCTTCGTGGCGGCGTAGCCGCAGGATCCGGACACAGAAGAACGGCCGGCTGGGCTTCGCGCCCGACCGGCCGTTCGATCGTTTCTGACGTTCGCGCTCCCGGGGGGCCAGGAGCTCGCTGCGACCTACAGGTCGGCTTCTCCGAAGGCGTCCTTGACCTCGGCGGTGGTGAGGTACCAGAGGATCAGGGCCGGCATGATCGCCATCGCGAACCCGACGCCAGAGCCTGGGGACGAGAAGAACGCGAGCACGGCCTCGAACAGGCTGAACCCCGCGATGATGACGGCGAAGAGCCGCGCCCACGGCTGGAGCGCCCACAGGCCGATCGCGGCCAGGATCCAGGTGATCCCGACGCCGATCGCCAGCCAGCCCCAGAGGCCGGCAGATTCGTACCTCGGCAGGTCACCCAAGAGCCCGAACCAATCGAAGCCCAGCACTCGCAAGCCGAAGAAGAAATAGCCGAACCCGGCGAGCATCGCGAAGAATCCGAGCACCGAGATCAGGATCGGCGGGTTGCGCATCGAGTCTCCTCCCTGGTGGCCCCCATCGGCGCAGAGCGTACCCCGCGCGTCAACCGCTCACACGAGGGATCCGGACCCAGTCGCGGTTCGGGGCCGCGCCGGGGAGCGAGCGTCCGCTACGGTGCCGGTGGCGTGATGGTCGACTTGGAGGCCATGACGTCGACGACGAGGCTGTCGCTCGCGAATGTCGGGTCCCCGACCGTCCCCACCGTCGCGATCCAGACCGGGTGGCCGCCCGCGTTGATCAGGTAGCCGTAGCGGGTGGATCCGACCGGCACGTCGGGCGTCCCGGCCGTCGACGTCGCCTGGAGGCGGACCGCCGGCAGCCCCGAGATCGTCACGGGCACGTTCGTCAGCACGTTCCAGGCCGTCGGGTTGGTCGCCGCGGCGAGGGCGTCGTCGTAGGTGACCGTCGGATCGCTGGCGACCTCGACCGCCGTGTCGAGCGTCGTGGGATCGGCCGGCACGGTGATCGGGTTCGGATCGAAGAAGCGGCACGCCAGGTTCGGCGGCGCCGTGACGGTGTGCCACGCCGACGGGTAGGACATCGTGGCGAGCGCCGGCGCTCCGGAGGCGCCCGGGATGGTGCACTGGGCGAGCGGCGGGATCGAGGGCGGCGGCTGGATGGTCGGGGCCGGCGACGCGCTGACCGCGGGGGTCGGCGATGCCGTCGGCTTGGGGGTCGGCGTCGGGGTCGGTGACGGGCTCGCGGTCGGTTTCGCGGTCGGCGACGCCGACGCCGACGCCGACGGCGGATGCCGACGCCGACGCGCTCGGCTTGGCCGTCGGGGCGGCGCTCGGGCTCGGCGACGGCTCGACCGTGGACGGTCGGACGAGCGCGACGACCAGGTGGCCGTCGCGGTCCTGCAGCTGCAGCGTCTGGCCGCGCGACTCGACCTTCGCCACGCCCTGCATCGCGGCCAGGAAGGCGGTCTCCTGGGCCATGACATCGTCCGGGCAGGCGATCCGGGTGGTGGCCAGCGGCCCGATGGCCACGACGCCGCCCGTCAGTGAATACGGGCCCTGGTACGTGTTGCAGCCCGCCGAGCCGGAGACCGTCGCGAAGCGGAAGACGGCCGTGAGCTCGGTGCCCGGGAGCGTGGCGGACACGGTGTTGGGCGCACTTTCGAAGGAATCGACGACCCAGGACCCGAGGAGCGGGTTGAGCGGCGGCGCGACGAACAGCAGCAGGACGTTCCGGTCCGCGCCGCGGATGGTCAGCGTGTTGTTGCGGATGTCGAACCAGCGGCTGGCCTGCAGCGCGGTGAGATACGCGGTCTCGAAGGTCGCCGTCGTGTCAGCGCAGGCCATGAGGGTGACGGCCGGCACCCCGACGAGGAGCACCCGACCGCTCGTGCGGTAGACGGCGTCGTACTGGTTGCAGCCGCCGAAGCCCTTGACTCGGCCGGCCGTGAACTCGGCATCGGCGTACTGGTCGTCGGGGACGGTCGTGAGGGCGCCGTCCGTCGCGTACGACTGGAGGACCCAATCGGTGCCCTGGAGTTCGCCGACGCTGCCCTCGATCGTGGGATCCGTGGAGCTCGCCGGCGTCGAACAGGCGGCGACCGCCAGCAGGAGGACCGCGCAGATCGCGCCGAGTCGTCGGGTACGCATGGGAGAGGTGGCCGTCGTGACGGCTACTGCGACTTGCCGGCGACGTACAGCGCGAACAGGCGCAAGGCGTGCCCGAGCCCGGCGACGAGCAGGGCGAGGAAGATCGGCACACCGATCGCGGCGGCCGAGATGGCGAACGCTTCGAAGAAGTTGAAGGCCGGTCGTCCGGCGAGGTCGATCCACCACAGGAGCCCGGCGATCAGCGCGTAGAAGATCGAGATCCAGCCGACCCACACGAAGACCGTCGCGATGGTGGCGAGCCGAGCGGCATCGCGCTGCAGATCCACGGAACCACCTCCAGTGCCATGGCGACGTGGTGCGAACACCGAAGCAAGCCGCCCGTCCGATGCCAGTATGTCAGCCGGCGGCGACCGTGATCGGACGCTCCGACACCTCGAACGCGAACCCGCCAGCGCTCGATTTGAACGAATGGCGAGGACCTCGACTCATACTCCCCGAACCGGCCCGATCGATGGGACGGCGAGGGGTGAGGGATGGACCGAAGACTCGTCGAGCGAGCGATGCACGGCGACGAAGCGGCGTTCGACGCGTTGATCGGACGTGTGGGCGACCACATCCATTCGGTCGCGCGACGGATCCTGCGCGACCCGTACCTCGCTGAGGACGCTGCGCAACGAGCCCTGCTCGACGCGTGGCAGAACCTGCCCCAGCTGCGGGACCCGGATCGCTTCGAGGCCTGGGTCCACCGGCTCATCGTCAACGCCTGTCATGCGGAAGCCCGTCGTGAGCGACGCCATCGCGGCAACCTCCGCCTGCTGACGTTCGATGCACCCGGTGACCCGGATCCCGCCTCGGACGTCTCGATGCACCAACAACTCGACCAGGCGTTCCGCCGGCTCGGCGTCGAGCATCGGACCGTGGTCGTGCTGATCCACTACGTCGGACTGACACCAGCGGAAGCGGCCGAGGCCATGGGGACACCCGTCGGCACCGTCCGGTCCCGCCTGCACTACGCCCTGATCCAGATGCGCGCGGCCCTCGAGGCCGACGCACGACTCGAACGAACTGCAGGTACGGCATGAACCGCGACGACGACTTCATCGTGCAGCTGGAGGACTACCTCGACGCGTTCGAAGGGGTCACCCCGCTGCCCGATCGTGTCCGCGACGCCGTTCGTGGCGACCTGCCAAGGGTCCGCCAGGTGCGACCTGGCCGGATCCGGGGAAGGATGGACATGAGCACCAACACATCGACCCTGGCCCGTTGGGGGGTGGCCGCCGTCATCGTGGTCGCGATCGTCACCATCGGCGCCGCGTTCTTCGGCATGAACCGCGGCGGCAACGGCGTCGGAGGGGCGCCGACCGCGTCGCCCATCGCGACGCCGCCGCCATCGCCCTCCGCTCCACCGACCGCCGCGCCCTCGGCAGCGGTCGAGCTGTCGTCCGCGCCGTTGCAGGCCTGTGCGCCCGGCGGCGACCCCACCGGCTGCCTCACCCCGGGAACCTATCGTCTATCGTCGCCGGTCTGGCCCGGCCAGATCTCCATCGACGTGCCGGCGGGCTGGTTCGAATGGCAGGCGTCGAACGCCTATGACGGCGTCCTGGTCGATAGCGGTTCCGATGCCCCGGAGGGGTCCGGCTGGGGCGTCATGTTCTCCCTGGTCGACGCCGTGTCGAAGGACCCGTGCGACCCGACCAAGGGGACCTTCACCAGCAGCCAGACCGCGACGGCCCAGCGGCTGGTCGACAGCATCCGGACATGGCCCGGGTTCCAGGCCACGACGCCGACCTCGACGCTCGTGGATGGGCAGCCCGCGACGATGGTCGAGATGACGTCGAGCCGAGCGATCGGTGCGTGCCCGAGTCGCGACGCTCTGGACAACGACGGACGGGGGCACCGTGGACGCGTACGGGCTGGTCGGCCCGGACGGGACCCACAAGATCCAGTTCCGGTTCGTGGACGTCGGCGGCAAGGTCGTCGCCATCCGCACGACGGACTTCCCCGAGGCCGCCCCGAACGAGGTCAGGCAGGGCGTCACCAACGACCCGAACCGCCACGCCGGGGACCAGGCGGCGCTGCGCGCGATCGTCGACTCGATCAAGCTGCCCGCCGCGACACCCTAGCGAGGCATCGCGTCGGTCGCGACCACCGAATCAAGACGCCCGGCAGTCGCCGGGCGTCTTGCCATGTTCCGGCGTCGGGCGGGTCAGCTGCCCTTGGTCTGCTCCGCGACCTGGCGCTCGACCTCGGCCGAGATCTTCTCGTCTCGACGGTTCTTCACGCGCCGGGCGAGGAGCAATCCGATGACCCACGGCCATAGCAGTCGTGACGATCGCGCCGACGACGACCGGCATCACGTAGAGGGAGGCGTTGGCACTCCCGGCGACGATGACCAGGAGCAGGTATGTCGCGAGTGCGCCGATCCCGGCGCCGATGATCCGTTGCAGCATGGATCCCTCCTCAGACCGTCCGGGCGTTGCCGGGAGACGTCAACGACGCGACAACCATAGTCCTTGCACATCCGCTCGGATAGTCGTTCGCGGCGCCGGCGATCAGCCCGGTCCGATGGCCGGTCCCTCGCGGAGCCCGAAGATGTTGCCGTCGGGGTCGGCGAACCAGGCGCCGCGGGCCGGGCCGATCTGGGCGATGAAGTCGACGGTCTTCGGGCGTCTCGTACTCCTGGAACTCGACCCCGCCGCCCGATCAGCTCGCGAACGATGCCGTCGATGTCGTCGACTTCGAAATGCCCGACCGTCTGGCCGACGTTCGGCTGTCCGCGGCGCACGGAGATCTGCGGATCCGCCGCCGGCCAGGAACCGGATCGCGAACGGCTGCTCGTCGAGGATCGGCAGCTGGAGCCGATCGGCGTAGAACGCTTTCGCTCGTTCGAGGTCGGTCACGGCGACCGTCGTCACGATCCTGAAGTCGGCAAGCACCCGCATCACCCACGCTCTCGCCCGAGGCGCACATCGCCATCGGCCCGGCACCTACGATAGCCGCATGGCAGATAGCGCTCTCGCACTCTCCACCCGCGGGCTCAAGAAGAGCTATGGCAAGCGGCTCGCCCTCGATGGGCTCGACCTGACCGTGCCGACCGGGGTCGTCTACGGGTTCCTCGGACCCAACGGCGCCGGCAAGACCACGACCATGCGGCTGCTCACCGGCCTGATCCACCCCGACGGCGGCGCGATCGAGGTCCTCGGCAAGCCGTTCACCCGGCGCGACCGCCGGCGCCTGTTCGATGTCGGCGCGCTGGTCGAGTCGCCGGCCTTCTACCCGTACCTCTCGGGGCGCGAGAACCTGCGCGCGCTCGCGGCGAGCGGGGCGCCGGTGCCGAAGGGCCGGGTCGACGAGGTCCTCGAGCTGGTCGGCCTCCGCGAGCGCTCGGGCGACAAGGTCTCGCGCTACTCGCTCGGGATGAAGCAGCGGCTCGGGATCGCCGGGGCGCTGCTCAACGACCCGAAGCTGCTGCTCCTCGACGAGCCGGCCAACGGCCTCGACCCGGCCGGCATCGTGGCCATGCGCGAGACGCTGCGCCACCTCGCCTCGATCGGGAAGACCGTCTTCGTCTCGAGCCACCTCCTCGCCGAGGTCCAGCAGATGGCCGACGTCGTCGGGATCATCGCGGCGGGCAAGCTGGTGCGCGAAGGCTCGATGCAGGAGCTGCTCGCCGCCGAGGGCACGGTCCGCGTCAAGGTGGAGCCCGACCAGGTGCCGGCCGCGGCCGCGGCCCTCGGCCGCCTGACGGACCCGGATCACGTGGCCGCGTCGGCGATGGAGCGCGGCTGGCTGACGATCCAGATCACGCCGGACCGATCCGCGGAGGTGAACCGGGCGCTGGCCGAGGCCGGCATCTGGGTCTCCGGCCTGACCGCCGGCAACGATCTCGAGGACCTGTTCCTCACCCTGACCGGCGGTGCGTCGGCCGGCGACCCGGACGGGACGTTCGCCACCATCGACCGGTCCGCCGGCGGCGACGCCGACGACGGGATCGCCGTCATGAGGCTGTTCCGGTCCGGTCTCCGAAAGCTCTCGACGCGGCTGGCGACCTTCCTGACGTTCGGCCTGCTGGCCGGTCTGCTCGTCCTGATCGACCTCGCTGTGGCGACCACCCGTGGCCAGGGCGGGAACGGCAACGGCGGCGGCAACCCGCTGCTGCTGCTCACGTTCCCGGACGCCTACGACAACATCCTCGCGTTCATGCTCGGGTTGGGCGGGCTCTTCGGCGTCATCTACGGGGCCGCGATCGCCGGCTCGGAGTGGACGTGGGGCACGTTCAAGACGTCCGTCGCGCGCGGCGAGAGCCGCAGTCGGTACCTGCTCTCGACCTTCGCCGCGATCGCGCGTCGTGCTCGCGGTCGGGCTCCTGGTCACGTTCCTGATCGGGGTTGCCGCAGCCGCGCTCGGGGCGACCATCGCGGGGATCGGGCTGGGCGGCATCGGCGACGCGGATGCGCTCAAGGCGCTGCCCGAGCACTTCGCGCGCGGCTGGGTGGCGATCACGGCGACCGCGGCCCTCGGTTTCGCGGTCGCGACGCTGGCCCGGAGCCAGCTCGCCGGCATCGGCGTCGGGATCGCCTTCTACTTCGGCGAGACGTTCGCGGGGATCTTCCTGCCCGACGTCGTGAAGTTCATGCCGTTCCACCTCGCGAACGACCGCGGTGGGCGGCGGCGGCCGCGACGGGTTCGGCGCGCCGCCCGATCCCGGGGCCCTGTCCGCGGATACGGCGTTGATCCTGGTCGACGGTCTGGCTGGTCGGCGTCGCTCGTGGTCGCGGCCGCGTTCAGCGAGCGGGCCGAGATCACCGGCTGACCGGCTCGGCCCGCTAGCCCTTCGGCGGCCTTCGGCGGCATGGCCGCCACGTGGTCGAGCGCGGCCGCGATCCAGCGTGCGCCGTCAGCCGTCCCGATCGCCGCCGGCGGCAGGCTGACCCAGCCGCTCATCGGCCGCTCCTCGGGGCCGAACGGCCCGCCGCCCGCGGCTCGGAGGCGCTCGGCGTCGCCGGGTGCCAGCTTGACCCCGAGCGATGACCCGAACAGGCCCATGAACATGTTCCCGTTCACGAACGCGCCGAGGTTCCCGAACATCGGCTTGACCTCGACACGGGCATCGTCCGGGACGACCGACCGGAACCGCTCCTTGTCCGCCTCGGTCGGCTTCGGCATCTGCATGCGGCACCTCCAGGCGCCTCTCCGGCGCCGGCCAAGGGTACGCCCGCGGTGCGGCGGCGCACCTATCCGGAAACCGATGTACGGCCCGGACCGGGACGGGCGGGGGAGTGACGTTGGCGGCCCGCTCCGTGACGATGCCGGCAACGCTGGAGGGTCCCCGACATCCGCCGCCTGCCGATCCTCGTCGCCATCGCCCTCGTGGTCTCCGGGCTGGCCACCTCGCCGCCGGCGCCGACGCGCGCCGCGAGCCCACTACCGGCACTCCCGCCTTCGTGGCCGTCCGACCGGCTCGAGCTCGGTCTCGCGGACGCGCCGGGTGGCGCTGCCGCGCTCCACGCATCCGCCCCCTTCAAGTTCCGCTACCAGTACCTCGCCGGCGGCGTGAACACCGGGAACGGTTGGTCCACGTGGAACCCGAACGGCCAGTTCGTCAGCTGGTACATCGCGGACTCGGCCGACCACGGCGCCGTCTCGGTGTTCCCGTACTACATGCTCCTCCAGTCGAACCCGGCCACGGGCAGCAGCGAATCGGCCAAGGACCTCTCCAACCTCGCCAACCCGACGACGATGGCGGCCTGGTACGCGGACCTTCGCCTGTTCTTCCAGCGGGCCGCTGGCTCTCAGCCGGTGGTCCTCCACGTCGAGCCCGACCTGTGGGGCTACATCGAGCAGGCGACCGGCACGAACGACGACGCGACGCAGATCCCGGCGTCGGTCGCGAGCTCCGGCGATGCCGCGCTGACCGGCCTGCCGAACACCGCCGCCGGGTTTGCCAAGGCGATCGTCCGGCTGCGTGACCAGCTCGCGCCCAACGTGCTGCTGGCGTACCACCTCTCGGTCTGGGGCACGAACTGGGACATCGCGTACTCGAACAGCCCGGACGCGCAGGTCGACACCCTGGCGGCCCGTGCCGGCGCCTTCTACCGGTCGCTCGGGGCCTCGTTCGACCTGACGTTCACCGATATCGCGGACCGCGATGCCTCGTTCAAGCAGATCGTCTACGGCGACGGCGGCGCCTCGCGCTGGGACGACGCCGATTTCGTCCGCTACGCGCGCTTCATCAAGGGCTATGTCGCCGACACCGGCCACCGCGTGGTCGTGTGGCAGATCCCCCTGGGCAACACGAAGATGCGCGCGATGAACGACACCTGGGGCCACTACCAGGACAACCGGGCGCAGTGGTTCCTCGATGACCCGGGTGGCACGCACCTCGCGCTGTGGCGCGACGCCGGGGTGGTGGCGCTGCTCTTCGGCGGCGGCGCGGATGGCACGACGTGCGCCTGCGACGGCCAGGGCGACGGCGTCACCAACCCGGCCGCGATCAACGGCAACACGCGCGTGTCGCTCTCCGCCGATGACGACGGCGGCTACTTCCGCGAGCGAGCGGCGGCCTACTACGCCGCCGGAGGGCTGGACCTGGGCTTCGGGGTGCCGCCTCCGCCGCCGGTCACCCCGCCTCCGCCACCGCCACCCCCGCCGACGACCCTGACCTGGACGCCGTCGGCCGCGGCGAGCCCCAACCCGATCGCGCGGCGCCATACCGAGACCATCACGGCGAAGGTGCGCGCGTCGAAGGCGACCAAGGCGAAGGTGGACGTCCGCGTGTACGACCCGCAGGGGCGACAGGTGCTCCACCGGACCTGGGACAACACGGCGTTCGCGGCCGGGGTCACCCGGACGTTCAAGCTGACGTACTACCTGTCGGCGTCGCGGCCGCTCGGGACGTACTCGGTGCGGGTCAGGATCTGGGCGGCCGGCACCTCCACGCTCCTGTCCGACAGGGCGCGGGCGGCCACGTTCCGGGTGAAAGGCTGACGCCTACTCCGGGTCGTTGATCAGCTTGGTCAGCACGACTTCCGCGATGACCAGCCAGACGAAGAGCAGGACGACGGTTTCGATCCCCATGGGCGGACCGTAGACGGCGACGTCATCCGAACCCCTCACCCACAGGTCCGGTGCGCGGCAGTACCTCGGTCCGGCACAGGGGCTCCGCGGAGCACCAGCGCTGCTAGCATCGCCCGACCATGCCGGGCACCAGGTACGACTTCGTCATCGTCGGCGGCGGCTCCGCCGGGAGCGCGCTGGCGAACCGCCTGAGCGCCTCGCCCTCCAACCGCGTCCTGGTCCTCGAGGCGGGTCGCCCGGACTACCGGTTCGACGTCTTCATCCACATGCCGGCGGCGCTGACGTTCCCCATCGGCAGCCGCTTCTACGACTGGAAGTACGAGTCCGAGCCCGAGCCGTTCATGAACGGCCGGCGCATCTACCACGCTCGGGGCAAGGTCCTCGGCGGCTCGTCGAGCATCAACGGCCAGATCTTCCAGCGCGGCAACCCGCTCGACTACGAGCGCTGGGCGGCCGACCCGGGGATGGCGACGTGGGACTACGCCCATTGCCTGCCGTACTTCAAGAAGATGGAGACCTGCCTGGCCGCCAGCCCGGACGACCCGTGGCGCGGCCACGACGGTCCGCTCGTGCTCGAGCGCGGGCCGGCGACCAACCCGCTCTTCACCGCCTTCTTCGCGGCCTGCCAGGAGGCCGGCTACCACCTGACCGAGGACGTCAACGGCTACCGCCAGGAGGGGTTCGCCCCGTTCGACCGGAACATCCACCGCGGCCGGCGGCTGAGCGCGGCCCGCGCCTACCTGCACCCGGTGATGGGCCGGAGCAACCTCGAGGTCCGGACCCGGGCGTTCGTCACGCGCATCCGCTTCGATGGCGGCCGGGCGGTCGGCGTCGACGTCGCGACGGGCCGCGGCCGCACCGAGCGGATCGACGCCGGGGAGGTGATCCTCGCCGGCGGGGCGATCAACTCGCCGCAGCTCCTCCAGCTCTCGGGCGTCGGGCCGGCGGCGGACCTCGAGGCGCTCGGGATCCCGGTCGTGAGCGACCTGCCCGGGGTCGGCGACCACCTCCAGGACCACCTCGAGGTCTACATCCAGTACAAGAGCCTGCAGCCGGTGTCGATGCAGCCGTCCGCCACCGAGAAGTGGCGCCGCCCGTTCATCGGGGCGCAGTGGCTGTTCCTCCGCCGCGGTCCAGGGGCCACCAACCACTTCGAGGGCGGCGGCTTCGCGCGGAGCAACGAGGATGTCGCGTACCCGAACCTGATGTTCCACTTCCTGCCGCTCGCGATCCGCTACGACGGCAGCGCCGGGGCGGCCGGGCACGGCTACCAGGTGCATGTCGGCCCGATGTACTCCGACGCCCGCGGCTCCGTACGGCTGACGAGCACGGACCCGCGGGTCCATCCCGCGCTTCGCTTCAACTACCTCTCGACGGAGCAGGACCGGCGCGAGTGGGTCGAGGCGGTGCGTGTCGCGCGCGACATCCTCGACCAGCCCGCGATGGCGCCGTACAACGGCGGTGAGACCTCGCCCGGGAACGCCGTGACCAGCGATGACGAGATCCGCGACTGGGTGGCGCGCGATGCCGAGACCGCCCTGCATCCGTCGTGCACGGCGCGGATGGGCACGGACGACGGTTCGGTCCTCGACCCGCTCACGATGCGGGTCCACGGCCTGGGCGGGCTGCGGGTCGTGGACGCGTCCTCGATGCCGTACGTGACCAACGGCAACATCTACGCGCCCGTGATGATGCTGGCCGAGAAGTCGGCCGACCTCATCCTCGGCAACACGCCGCTCGCCCCGGAGCCGATCCCGTTCTACCGGCACCGCCCGGCCTAGGTCCAGTCGGCCTGCGGCCGGCGCGCCAGGACTGTGGACGGATGTCCATGTCGACTCCCGACGGGCGTCGGTCGCCGCGACGCTGCGTCGCCGACACCATCGCCGTACCCCTCCGACATCACCGCAAGGAGCCACGGCCTTGGAAGCATTCCGACCCCGCCACCACGATCTCGCCAACCCGTTCGATCTCGCCGCGTTCAAGTCCGAGCTCCTGGGCGACGTGATCCTCCCCGGACAGGCCGACTACGACCGCTCCCGCCAGATCCACGACCTCGCCTACGACCGTCACCCTACGTTGATCGTGCGAGCGGCCGGTCAGGGCGATGTCGCGCGGACGGTGACGTTCGCCGCGGAGACCGGACTGCAGCTGGCGGTCCGCGCCGGCGGCCACAGCGTCGCCGGCTACAGCACCGTCGACGGCGGCATCGTCCTCGACCTGAGCCACATGAAGGGCCTCCACATCGACGTCGAGCGCCGCGTCGCCTGGGCGCAGCCCGGCCTCACCGCCATGGAATACACCCAGGCGGCTGCGGTCCATGGCCTCGCGACGCCGTTCGGCGACACCGGCTCGGTCGGGATCGCCGGCCTGACGCTGGGCGGCGGCATCGGCTGGCTCGCCCGCAAGTACGGCCTGGCCATCGACGCCCTCCAGGCGGTCGAGATCGTGACCGCCGACGGCCGGCTCATCACCGCCAGCGAGCACGAGCACCCGGACCTGTTCTGGGCGGTCCGCGGCGGCGGCGGCAACTTCGGCGTCGTCACCCGCTTCCAGTACGCGCTCTATCCCGTCGGCGAGGTCCTCGGTGGCGCGCTGTTCCTGCCGCCGACCAAGGAGGTCCTCCGGAGCCTGGTGCCGATCGCGGCGTCGGCCCCCGACGAGCTCACGACCATCTCGTTCCTGACGCGCATCCCGCCCGCGCCGTTCGTGGCGCCCCACCAGGTGGGTCAGCTGTCGCTGGTCGTGATGTTCGTGTACGCCGGCGACCCGACCGACGGGCAGGCCGCCATCGCCCCGTTCCGCCAGGTCGCCGAGCCGATCATCGACCTCGCGATGCCGATGCCGTATCCAGGCATCTACCAGTTCACGGCCGCTGCCGAGGCGCCCGGCCACGCGGTCATCCGCTCGCGGTTCCTCGAGGCGATCGACGACGACGCGATCGACGCGATGCTCGAGGCGATCGCGGCCGCGCCCTCGCCGATGACGATGATCCAGATTCGCGTCCTTGGCGGCGCGATGGGACGGGTCCCGGCCGACGCCACCGCATTCGCCCACCGCGCGGCGCCGGTCATGGCGACGGTCCTCGACGTCTACGAGGACCCGTCCACCGAGGCCGAGCAGGTCGCCTGGACCGAGGCGCTCCACGAGAAGCTCGCCGCCCGATCGGTCGGCGTGTACTCGAACTTCCTCGCGGTCGAGGGCGACCAGCGCATCCACGAGGCGTATCCCGGCGCTGCGTATCCGCGGCTGGCCGAGATCAAGCGCCGCTACGACCCGTCGAACCTGTTCTCGCTCAACCAGAACATCCGCCCGGCCGGCTCACCGAGCTGATCGACCCAGCACCCGGAACACGAACGCCCCGTCGGCTCAGGGAGCCGACGGGGCGTCACGATTCGAGGTCCTGCGCGGGCCGCGCGGCGCTGGAGGCTCAGGCCGCTGGCGGCGGTCCGGCCGGCGGTGGCGCCGTCGGCGGCGGCGGTGGCGGGACGGCCCGGCCGCGATACCAGTAGCCGAGGCCGCCGACGATCGCCGCCAGCGCGATGATCAGGATGATCAGCAGCCACGGCGACCCGCTCGAGGAGGCGTTGTCGCCGCCGTCCGACGACGCGGACGCCACGGGGCTCGGGCTCACGCTCGGCGACGGGCTCGGGCTGGGGCTGGGCGACGGGCTCGGTGACGGCGACGGACTCGGAGATGCCGTGGGGCTTGGCGACACGCTAGCGGACGGCGTGGCCGTCGGCGTTGGTGAAGGCGTCGGCGTCGGCGTCGGGGTCGGCGTCGGTGAAGGTGTGGGAGTCGGCGTCGGGGTCGGCGTCGGCGTCGGGGTGGGTGACGGCGTGGGCGTCGGCGTCGGGGTGGGTGAAGGCGTCGGCGTGGTGAGGCGTCGGCGTCGGCGTCGGAGTCGGCGTCGGCGTCGGTGTGGCGACGGCGTCGGTGTGGGAGTCGGCTCTGGTGTCGGCGTCGGCTCTGGTGTCGGCGACGCGGTCGGCTCGACCGTGGGCGATGCCGTCGGTGCCGGGGTGGCGGATGGCGCGACCGTCGCCGACGGGGCCACGGTCGCCGAGGGCCGCAGTGTCGGCCTCGGCCGCCGGGTCGGGAGCGGCAGCGCCTGCGGGCAGCCGGCGAGATCGGCCGGATCGATCCCGGCCTGGAGCTCCTTCGCCTTGCCGTCGAGGGCCGTTGCCTGATCGATGGCGGCCTGGATCCCCTGCACGTCGCCGGTGGTCACGAGACCGCGGAGCTGGGTCAGCAGGGCTCGACCGGCCGTGACCGCGGCCGCCACTTGGGTTCGATCGAGCTTCCCGCCGGTCGGCAGGACCGACAGCGCCTGCTCGAGCTTGCCAAGAGCCGAGTCCAGCTGGTCGATCGCCCACAGCGCGTCGTCGTGGGCCTGGCTCGACGGATCGGCGACCTCGGCGGCGTCCAGGCCGGAGACGACCTGGAGGACCGAATCGACCTGGGTCAGGGCGTTATTGGCGGCGCAGACCTGCGGGTTGGCGGCACTTGCGATCGCCTGTCCCTGGTTGGTGTTGCAGCCGGCGAGGAGCAGGGTCGAGACGACAAGAAGCAGGGCGGCGATGCGGCGGTCCATCGGCCGATCGTAGCAGGGGACCGGATTTCGGGGGATGTCGGCGCCCTCACCAGAGTAGATTCGACCCCTACCCAGCATGGCTCTTGAGAGGACCGACATGAGTGACCTGATCGTCGTCTCGTTCGAATCGGAGGACGAGGCGGGCGCCGCCCTCCAGGCGCTGCGCGACCTCCGCTCCGCCGGGGGCGTGGAGATCTCCGATGCCGCCGTCATCCGCAAGGACCCGGACGGCAAGACGCACGTCAAGGGCACGCTCGACGGCACCGCCATCGCGGGCGCGGCGATCGGCGGCGGTCTCGGGCTGATCCTGATGGTCTTCTTCCCGGTGGTCGGGCTCGCCATCGGCGCCATCGGCGGCGCGATCGTCGGCCACGCCGTGAGCGACCGCGTCGACAAGGACTTCATCCGCGAGGTCAGCGCGAAGCTCGAGGCCGGCCACTCGGCGCTCTTCGTCCTGCTCCACGACGGCTCGACGGCCGGCGTCCTCGCCGCCCTCCGGCCGATGGAGGGCGGGACGCTCATCCAGACGAACCTGGACCCGGAGCTCGAGGAGGAGGTCCGCAAGGCCGTCGGTTGACGCCCGGCCCGACCGCACTCGACCGCGTCGCGACCCCGTGAAGATCGGCATCGTCCTCCCGATCGAGGACGAGGGCCGGGGCGCCGTGCCGTACGCGGTCGTCCGCGAGATGGCCCAGAGCGCCGAGACGGGCGGCCTCGATTTCGGTATGGGTCTACGACCACCTGCTGTACCGGTTCGGCGACGAGCCGACGACGGGCCTGTACGAGTCGTGGACCGTCCTGTCGGCCATCGCCGAGGCGACCCGACGGGTGGAGCTCGGCACCATCGTCCTGTGTACGGGCTTCCGGAACCCGGCGCTGCTGGCCAAGATGGCCGCGACCCTCGATGCCATCAGCGACGGCCGGCTGATCCTGGGGGTCGGCGCCGGCTGGCACGATCCCGAGTTCGAGGCGTTCGGCTTCCCGACCGACCACAAGGTCTCGCGGTTCGAGGAGTCGCTCGCGGTGATCACGGGCCTCATCCGCGACGGCCGGGTGGATCTCGACGGCACGTACGTCCAGGCGCGCGACGCGGTCCTCGTGCCCCCGGCCCGGCGCGACATCCCGATCCTGGTGGCCGCCAAGAAGCCGCGGATGTACGAGCTGACGGCGCGCCACGCCGACGCGTGGAACGCGGCCTGGTTCGGCCTGCCAGACGAGCGGCTGGCGACCGGGCGCCGCGAGCTCGCCGAGGCCTGCGAGCGGGTGGGCCGGGACCCGTCGACCCTCGCGATCACGGTGGGCCTCGAGGTGCGTTACCCGGACCTCGGACCCGGTGAGGCGGCGGTCCCCGGCCGCGCCATGGAGGGCAGCCCGGAGGTCGTCGCCGACGGCCTTGCCGCCCACGCGGCGCTCGGCGCGGACCACGTCATCGTGGCGCTGGACCCGAACACCCCGGCGGCGCTGGCGCGGTTCCTGGAGGCCGTCGAGGTCTATCGCGGCGCAGCCGTGGCCCCGGCGACGGCGGCCCCGCGCAACTGACCCGGGTCAGTCCTCGGCGAGGTTCGGCGACAGCCAGCGCTCGGCGTCCTCCACGGACATGCCCTTGCGCCGCGCGTAGTCCTCGAGCTGGTCGTGCCCGATGCGCCCCAGACCGAAGTAGGCCGACTGCGGGTGCCAGAAGTAGTAGCCGCTGACCGAGGCGCCCGGGAACATCGCGAATGACTCGGTCAGGACGATCCCGGCGCGCGCCTCGGCGTCGAGCCAGTCGAAGAGCGGGCCCTTCTCGGTGTGGTCGGGGCAGGCGGGGTAGCCGGGCGCGGGGCGGATCCCCTGGTAGCGCTCGGCGATGAGGTCGAGGTTCGACAGCGTCTCGTCGGGGGCGTACCCCCACAGCTCGCGCCGGACGAGCTCGTGGAGGCGCTCGGCGAAGGCCTCGGCCAGCCGGTCCGCGAGCGCGGTCGCGAGGATCGCGGTGTAGTCGTCGTGCTGCGCCTTGGCCTCGGCGACCAGCGACTCCAGCCCGTGCCCGGTCGTGACCGCGAAACCGCCCACGTGATCGGCCAGGCCGGTCTCGCGCGGCGCGGTGAAGTCCGCGAGGGCGAGGTTCGGCCGTCCCGGCGGCTTGACCATCTGCTGGCGGAGCGTGTGGATCATGCCGGTTAGCCCAGTCCGCGTCTCGTCGGCGTAGAGCTCGATGTCGTCGCCCACGCTGTTCGCGGGCCAGAACCCCACGACGGCCCGGGCGGTCAGCCGCCGGTCGCGGACGATGCGGTCGAGCAGCGCCAGCGCGTCCTCGTGGAGTGAGCGCGCGGCGGCCCCGCGCAGCGGGTCGTCGAGGATGGCCGGGTAGAGCCCGTTCATCTCCCAGGTCGCGAAGAACGGCGTCCAGTCGATCCGGCCCACCAGGTCGTCGAGTGGGTACGCGTCGAACGTCCGGACCCCGAGGAACATCGGCACCGGCGGCTCGACGCCGGTCCAGTCGATGGCCAGGCGGTGGCGGCGCGCCTCCTCGACCGGGTGCCGGGCGATCTTCTCCTCGCGCGCCCCGCGCTCGCGCCGGACGGTCTCGTACTCGTCGCGGACACCGGCGGCGAAGGCGTCGCGCCGGTCCACGTCCAGCAAGGAGGACGCGACGCCGACCGCCCGCGACGCGTCCGCGACATGGATGACCGGCCCGTGGTACTGCGGCTCGATCTTGACCGCCGTGTGCGTCCGCGACGTGGTCGCACCGCCGATCAGGAGCGGCAGCTCGAAGCCCTCGCGCTCCATCTCGCTCGCGACGTGGCGCATCTCCTCGAGCGAGGGCGTGATCAGCCCGGACAGCCCGATCAGGTCGGCGTCGACGTCGCGGGCGGTCTCGAGGATCCGCTGCACGGGGACCATGACGCCCAGGTCCACCACCTCGTAGTTGTTGCAGGCGAGGACGACGCCCACGATGTTCTTGCCGATGTCGTGGACGTCGCCCTTGACCGTGGCCATGACGATCCGCCCGTTCGAGCGGGAGGCACCCGGCTCGCGCTGGGCCTCGATGTACGGGACGAGGTGGGCGACGGCCTTCTTCATGACCCGGGCGCTCTTGACCACCTGCGGCAGGAACATCTTCCCGGCCCCGAACAGGTCGCCGACGACGTTCATCCCGTCCATCAGCGGGCCCTCGATGACCTCGATGGGTCGCGTGGCGGCCTGGCGCGCCTCCTCGGTGTCCTCGACGATCCAGGCGTCGAGCCCCTCGACCAGCGCGTGGGTCAGCCGCTCGTTGACGGGGAGGGCCCGCCAGGCCAGGGCGTCGCCGCCCTCGCCGGCCCAGCCCGACCGCTCCGAGGCGTATTTGTCGGCCACCGCGAGGAGGCGCTCTGTGGCGTCGGGGCGGCGGTCGAGCACGACGTCCTCGACGAGCTCGCGCAGGTCCGGGTCGATGTCGTCGTAGATGGCCAGCGCGCCGGCGTTGACGATGCCCATGTCCATCCCGGCCGCGATCGCGTGGTAGAGGAAGACGGAGTGGATCGCCTCGCGGATGGGGTCGTTGCCGCGGAACGCGAACGAGACGTTCGAGACGCCACCCGACACGAGCGCGCCGGGCAGCTCGGCCTTGATCCGGTGGGTCGCCTCGATGTAGGCGACCGCGTAGCCCGCGTGCTCCTCGATCCCGGTGCCGATCGCGAAGATGTTCGGGTCGAGGATCACCTCCTCCGGCTCGAAGCCGACGGTCTCGGTCAGGAGGCGGTACGCGCGTCCGGCGATGGCCACCTTCCGCTCGGCGGTGTCGGCCTGGCCGGCCTCGTCGAACGCCATGACCACGACCGCCGCGCCGTAGCGGTGGCAGAGCCGGGCGTGCTCGAGGAACGGCTCCTCACCCTCCTTGAGCGAGATCGAGTTGACGACGCCGCGGCCCTGGATGCACTTGAGCCCGGCCTCGATGACCTCCCACTTCGAGGAGTCGAGCATCACCGGGACCACGCTGATGTCCGGCTCCGAGGCGATGAGGTTGAGGAATCGCGTCATCGCCGCGGCCGAGTCGAGCATGGCCTCGTCCATGTTGACGTCGATGAGCTGGGCGCCCGCCGCCACCTGCTGGCGGGCCACCTCGACCGCCTCGTCGTAGCGGTCCTCGAGGATGAGCTTTGCGAACTTGCGCGAGCCGGTGACGTTGGTCCGCTCGCCGACGTTGACGAAGACGCCGCCCGGCTGCGGGATGGTCTGGACCTGGAGCCCGGACAGACGGGTCTTGCGCTCGATGACCGGGATCGCCCGTGGCGCGACGCCGGCAACGGCCGCGGCGATCGCCCGGACGTGGGCCGGCGTCGTCCCGCAGCAGCCGCCGGCGATGTTGATCAGCCCGTCGCGCGCGTACTGCCCGAGCAGCTCCGCGGTGGTCCCCGGGCCCTCGTCGTAGCCGCCGAACTCGTTCGGGAGCCCGGCGTTCGGGTAGGCGCTGACGGGGATGCCCGCGATCCGCGACAGGTCCGCGATGTGCCCGCGGAGCTGCTTCGCGCCGAGGGCGCAGTTGAGCCCGACCGCGATCGGGCGCGCATGCATCACCGAGGTCCAGAAGGCCTCGACGGTCTGGCCCGAGAGCGTGCGGCCGGACGCGTCGGTGATCGTGCCGGAGATGATCAGCGGGACGCGGTCGGCCAGCGCGTCGAAGGCCGCCTCGACCCCGAAGATCGCGGCCTTGGCATTGAGCGTGTCGAAGATCGTCTCGATCACCAGCAGGTCCGCGCCGCCGGCGACCAGTCCCTCGGCGGACTCCTGGTAGGCGGCCGCGAGCTCGTCGAAGGTCACGTTCCGGGCACCCGGGTCCGAGGCGTCCGGCGAGATGGACGCCGTCCGGTTGGTCGGCCCCAGGGCGCCCAGCACGTAGCGCGGGCGGTCGGGCTCGGCGGCCTCGGCCCGGTCCGCGGCCTGGCGGGCGAGCCGCGCGGCCTCGTGGTTCATCTCGCGCACGACCTCGGTCAGCCCGTAGTCCGCCTGGGCGATGCGCGTCGCGGTGAACGTGTTGGTCTCGATGATGTCGGCGCCCGCATCCAGGTAGGCGCCGTGGATCGCCAGCACGATGTCCGGCCGGACGAGCGACAGGACGTCGGCGTCGCCGCGCAGGTCATGGCCGTGGTCGGCGAAGCGCTGGCCGCGGTAGTCGGCCTCGACCAGCTCGTAGCTCTGGACGAGCGTGCCCATCGCCCCGTCCATCACCACGATCCGCTCGCGCAGCAGGTCGTCGAGACGGGCCAGGCGCGTGGCGCGCGTGAACGGCGTCACGCCGGCGGCGGAGGCTGCGCTGGTGGCGTTCGGGTCGGTGGCGGTGGTCGTCGTTCGGCGCTCCTCGGGTGGTCTCGCCACGAGTGTACGGTCAGTCGCGCTCGATGCGGCGCGGCGACAGTCGTGGCCCGTACTTCGGGGCGTAGAGGCCGCTGAGCTCGAGCAGCCGGATGACCCGCGCCCGCTCGCCCCGCCACGGCTCGAGCAGCTCGAGCATCCGGGCGTCGTCGGCCCGTGGCTCGCCCGCCAGCGCGAAGGCCACGAGGTTGGGCAGGTGGAAGTCGCCGACGCTGACCGCGTCCGGGTCGCCGAGCGCGCGGACGGCGACCTCGGCGGCGGTCCACGGCCCGATGCCCGGCAGCGCGGTCATCCGGGCGTAGGCCTCCTCGATCGGCAGGTCGACGATGGCCTCGAGCCACTCGGCGCGTGCCGTGGTCCGCCGGATCGTGTCGGCACGGCGCTGTTCGACGCCCAGTGGATGGAAGGCGTAATAGGGCAGGGCGGCCAGGGCCGCGGCCGGCGGCGGGACCCGGAGGCGGAACTCGGGCGGGCCCGGAGCCGGCTCGCCATACCGGCGCACCAGCCCGCGCCACGCGCGCCTCGCCGCGTCGCCGGTCACCTTCTGCTCGAGGATGGCCGGGACCATGGACTCCATCACCGCGCGTGTCCTGGTGAGGCGGACGCCCGGGAAGCGCCGCGCCAGCTGGTCCACCAGCTGGCTGTGCGAGGCGACGCGCATCGGGCCGGCGGTCAGCCCGACCAGTTCCGGGACGCCGTCGAGGGCGCGATCCGCGCCGGGCCCCCAGGCCTCCGCGAGCAGCCGGTCGCCGTCGCTGGACAGGGCCAGCGTCGCCGGTCCGTCCGGCGTCCTCGTCGCGTGCCAGGCACGCCCCGGACCGAAGCGCATGGTCGCGTCGCCGGTCCCGCGACCCAGCGGTCGCAGGGTCCGGACGAGGTCGAGCGGGCCGTCGAGCGGGTAGGTCCTGGTGGGCATTCCGGGTCCGTCTGTGATGCGTCCGCAACGTATCGGCCAGTGGGACGAACGGCGCGTTTCGCCCGCCGATGGTACGGTGTCGGCGACGTGCGACACCCTTGGGTCGTCGCGAGCGGTGCGCTCATCGCGCTGCTCGCCACGGTCGCCGTCCCCGTTCCGGTGGGTACACGAAGCCCCAGCTCGTTCGATGTGCCGGACACGGATCTCTTCGCAAGCGTGGAGATCGCGGCTGCCGTCCGCGGGACGTCGATGACGATCACCCCAGATCCGGGGGCCCGTTCGGACGGGACCCTGGAGACCGGCTCGACCATGCTCGAGCCAGACCAGCGAACGGAGCCACCCCAGGCTCGGCCGCGCACTGTCCAGGTGACGGTGACGGCCACCAAGGTCGCCCGATTCCCGTGGCACAAGGACCCCGATGTGTCCTGGTACGGCCCCGGGTTCTACGGGAGCAAGACCGCGTGCGGTCTCACGTTGACGACGTCGCTCGTGGGCGTGGCGCACCGGACGTTGCCGTGCGGCACGCTCGTGACCTTCAAGGACCCGGGCAGCGGCCAGACACTCACGTTGCCGGTGGTGGACCGCGGACCCTTCGTCAGCGGGCGGACCTGGGACCTGACGGGCGGCGCCTGCCGGGAGCTCCGCCACTGCTTCACCGGGCCGATGTCCTGGCGGGCCACCGCCGGCTGATCGTCTCCCTCGGCTGCGGCTGACGGGACGAGCGGACGGGCCGCTCGGAGCCCGAGGCACACTACGGTCCCAGCTCGTCGGACCGGACCGGAGGGACTCGATGCGGATCCTCGTCGTGGGCGCCGGCGGCGTCGGCAGCTCCGTCGTCCCGATCGCCGCGAAGCGCGACTTCTTCGAGGCGATGGTGGTCGCCGACTACGATGCGGCCCGCGCCGAGCGGACGGTCGCTCGCCAGGGTGGCGACCCGCGGTTCATCGCAGGGCGCGTGGACGCGTCGAGCGCGGACGACGTCGCGGCCCTCGCCCGCGAGCATCGGATCACCCACGTCCTCAACGCCGTCGACCCGCGGTTCGTGATGCCCATCTTCGAGGGTGCGCTGGCCGCCGGCGCCGACTATCTCGACATGGCGATGTCGCTCTCGGAGCCGCATCCCGAGCGGCCCTACGCGGAGAGCGGCGTCAAGCTCGGCGATGCCCAGTTCGAGCAAGCGTCCACCTGGTCCGAGGCCGGGCGGTTGGCCCTCGTCGGGATCGGGGTAGAGCCGGGACTGTCGGACGTGTTCGCCCGCTACGCGGCTGACCACCTCTTCAGCGAGATCGACGAGATCGGCATCCGCGACGGCGCCAACCTGGTCGTCGACGGCTACGACTTCGCCCCGTCGTTCTCGATCTGGACGACGATCGAGGAGTGCCTGAACCCGCCCGTCATCTACGAGCGCGACCGCGGCTGGTTCACGACGCCGCCGTTCAGCGAGCCCGAGACGTTCGACTTCCCCGAGGGGATCGGGCCGGTCGAGTGCGTCAATGTCGAGCACGAGGAAGTGCTGCTCGTGCCGCGCTGGGTCGACGCTCGGCGGGTCACGTTCAAGTACGGCCTGGGTGACGAGTTCATCGAGGTGCTCCAGGTCCTCCACAAGCTGGGCCTCGACAAGACCGGGAAGCTGCGCGTCGGCGGGGTCGAGGTCTCGCCACGGGACGTCGTGGCCGCCGCGCTCCCGGATCCCGCCACGCTCGGCGACCGGATGCACGGCAAGACCTGCGCCGGGACCTGGGTGAGTGGCACCGGGAAGGACGGATCGCCCCGGCAGGTCTACCTCTACCACGTCGTCGACAACGAATGGACGATGCGCGAATACGGCTCGCAGGCGGTCGTCTGGCAGACGGCGATCAACCCGGTCGTGGCGCTCGAGCTGCTGGCCGCCGGCACGTGGAGCGGCGCGGGGGTCCTGGGGCCGGAGGCCTTCGACGCGGTGCCGTTCCTGGACCTGCTGACCTCATACGGGTCGCCATGGGGGCTCCGCGAGGGCGGCTGAGGGATCGATCCCGCGCGCTCCGGCCTGCGGGCTGTCGTTGCGCTCGTTACGCCCAGCGCACGTCGTGTCGCGACGCGTCGGCCGCGACATAGCGGACCAGCCGCTCCGCCTCCGTCTCGAGGTCCGCCCGGTCCGCCGCCGCGACCGCGGCCAGCGGGGTGAGGGTCAGGACCGCATCGCCCTTCTCCTCGGCGACCGCCCACGTCCCGGCCACGAACCCGTCGACGGTGAACGCCGGCAGGAAGTCACCGTTCCTGGCGCGGATGACCTCCCCGGCGATAGCGGCCGGCAGGATCCGCTCCCGGCGCTCGTAGCCGATCAGCACGCTGTCCCAGCGCGACAGGAACCGGCCAGGCGCGGGCTCGTCGCCGGTGCCGACCGGCAGCCCATCGAGGTCGACGAGCTCTCGGCCGTCGGGATCGGCGTAGCGCACGAGCCGATCCCCGAACGACGCCATGGCCGCCCGCGCCCTCGTGATCTGCCGCGCGCCGACCCATTTCGCGAAGTCCGCGACCGACGCCGGTCCGTATGCGCCGAGATACCGCTCGGCCGCGATCCGCAGCCCCTGGTCGAAGCGCGGTCGCGCGACGTCGGGCAGCCACACCCGGGCGTCGACGTACCGCGGCTTCGCGAACGACTCCCACATCCCAGATGGCGGGACGTGCACGAGCCCGCCCGGCGAGCTCGCGACGCGCCACGCGACCGCCCGGACGCCGGACGGCGCATGGTCGGCGAGCCGCCTCCCGGACGTGAGCGTATCGACGAAGGCGTCCATCTCCTCGAGGGTCCTCGGCTCCGAGGCGAACGCGAGGAGGGCGGCGTGGAGCGCCTCGATCTCGACACCGGCCCGCCGGGCCGTCGGGCGCCAGCCGGCGACACGGCCATCCGTCGAAGCGACGTCGAGCGCGCCGTAGTCGGCGCCCGAGACGAGATGGAGCGTCGTCCGCATGACGGTCGCCTTGACGACGGATCGGTCGGTCAGGGCCGCCTCGAGGTCGGCGATCCGGAGGTCGCGGACCCGCGACCACAGCGCGACGTAGGGGGAGTTGGCGTGCTGCGCCTGCAGCCCGGCCAGCCGTCCGATCGCGGCCGCTGGACCCTCGTCCGCCCGGACGAGCAGCGATTGGCGCAGCAGCGTCGTCCGGTTCAACTGGCGGAGCGTCAGCGCCGGACCGGTGGTGCCCGCGGCCGGTCTCACGCCGGCGGCTCCCAGCCCTCGGGCGCGAGGCGGAACCCCTCGAACTCGAACGCAGGCGTGACGATGCAGCCGACCAGCGCCCACGCGCCGAGTGGTCGGGCTGCCTGCCACGCGCCCGCTGGGACCACGATCTGCGCGACCTCGCCGCCGGTGACGTCGCCGCCGAGCCGATGGACGACGACCGCGCCGCCTTCCGCCCAGACCGACAGTTCCAGCGGCTCGCCGGCGGACCATTGCCAGATCTCGGCGGCGTCCACGGCATGCCAGTGCGACCGCTGGCCCGCGGCGAGCAGGTACAGGATCGCGCTCCCGCTGGGTCGCCCGCCGTCGGGTGGCACCGGTGCCCGCCACGTCTCCACGTACCAGCCACCCTCGGGGTGCTCGCCCATCCCGAGGGCGTCGATCACCTCGGCCGCCGTGGGCGTCGTCGCGGTCACGTGTGGAGCGACAGGTACGCCGCCGTTCGGTCCATCGCGGACCACGATACCCGTCGTCCGCGGGCACGGGGTACCGTACGGGCATGTGCCGAAGCATCAAGACCCTTCGTCGGCCCGACACCGCGGCCACGACGGGCGAACTGGAGGCCGCCGCCCGCCAGTACGTCCGCAAGATCAGCGGCTATCGCACCCCCGCGGCGCGGAACGCCGACGCGTTCGACGCGGCGATCGCCGAGGTCGCGGCCGCGTCGCAGCGGCTGCTCGACGCGATCGGCGTCGACATCGAGGAAGGCCCGGACCGCTGGACGCCGAGGGCCGCCCAGGCCTAGCCGCCGAGAGCCCCCCAGCCCGAGACGCGATCGATCTCGATCCGGATGATCGGGCGGTCCTCGAGCCGGTGCGTCGCGTATTGCGGGTACTTGGCGCGGAGCGCCGCGACGACCTCCGCGTGTCCCGGGTGCTCGGCTTCCAGCAGCGTGGCGCGTCCGGCGCAGCGGACCCAGGCCAGCTTCGTCCAGTCCTCGTCCCAGCGGTCCACGAGGACGGCGACCTCCGGCCGTGCCGCGATATCCCGGACCCGCGCGAGGTCGTGCGGGTCATCGGTGCGCTTCGGCTTCTCGTCGAGGGGCGTCCAGAGGATCGCCTTGACCGGGTCGAGCACGAAGCAGACCGGCACCGGCCGCGGCGCGCCGTCGGGTCCGACCGTCACCAGCGTGGCGGTGCGAGCCTCCTCGATGAAGGCGCGATGGATGGCGTCGGGGCCGGGGTCGGTCATGGTCGGGCCATCCTCCTACACTCCGTGCCATGACGCCGACCCCAGATGATGCCCCGCCGATCCGCCACATCACGAGCCGGCGCATCGTGGCGATCCGCGGCGACTCGATGGAGGTCCGCGACGACCGGGTCGTCGGCGAGGCGCCGCTGGAGATCCGCGCCGCCGGTCCGCAGCAGGCGCCGGTCGCCGTCGCGGTCACGATGCGGACGCCCGGGCACGAGGACGAGCTCGCGGTCGGGTTCCTGCGCACGGAGGGCCTGATCGACGGTCCCGAGGTGGTCTCGACCGCCGGCGGCGACCCGGGCTCGCTCAGCCAGCCCGACGACACGATCACGGTCCGGCTGTCGCGCCCGTTCGACGATTCGAAGGTGGCGGAGCGCCACTTCATCGCGACCGCGTCATGCGGGATCTGCGGCAAGGCGTCCATCGACGAGGTCGCCCTGCGCGCCGACCCGCTGCCCGAGGGACCGGTCGTCACGCGCTCGGTGATCCTCGCGCTCCCGGACCTCCTCCGTGCCGCGCAACGCGCCTTCGACGAGACCGGCGGGCTCCACGCGGCAGGCCTCTTCAAGCCGAACGGCGAGCTGGTCGCGCTGCGCGAGGACGTCGGCCGGCACAACGCGCTCGACAAGCTGGTGGGATCGCAGGTGCTCGCCAAGGCGATGCCGCTCCACGAGCGGATCCTGATGGTGTCGGGCCGGGTCAGCTTCGAGATCGTCCAGAAGGCCGCGGTCGCGGGCATCCCGATCGTCTGCGCGATCTCCGCACCGTCGGACCTTGCGATCGAGACCGCCGAGCGGCTCGGCGTGACGTTGGTCGGCTTCCTGCGCGGGACCGCGTTCAACGTCTACGCCCACGACGCCCGGATCGACCTGCGCGACCTGTCGGGCTGGGGCTGACCCGCTACTGCTGGTAGCCCTCCACGACCTCGACCGGTCGCAGGGTCGCGTCCTCGGGATCGAGCCCGGCGGACCGGCGGGCCTGCCGTTGGTGGAGCAGGTCGTAGCAGCGGTCGAGCTCGACCTGGATGACCTTCAGCCGTTCGCTGTCGGCCGTCGAGAGGCCGCTGTCGCCGGCATTCGCGTAGAGCGTTTCCTCTTCGCTCGAGAGCGCGTTGATGTGGTCGAAGACGGCCACGTCGTCCATGCGGGTCCTCCTTGGGTCGCGGGGTCGCGGTTGCGCCACTGACGATACGCCCGGCGTCAGAAGAGGCGGCTGCCGTTCGGGACCGGCAGATCGGGGCGCACCAGCACGACAGCGCCATCGGCGTCGGGAAAGCCCAGCGTCAGGACCTCCGACACGAACCCGGCGATCCGCCGCGGCGGGAAGTTGACGACGGCGGCGACCTGTCGTCCGACGAGCGCCGCCGGCTCGTAGTGGACGGTGATCTGCGCCGAGCTGCGCCTGACGCCGACCTCCGGGCCGAAGTCGATCTCCAGCGTGATCGCGGGCTTGCGCGCGCCCTCGAGCGGCGCGGCTGCGACCACGGTCCCCACCCGGATGTCGACGCGCTCGAAGTCCTCGAGGCCGATCTGGTCGGTCACCGGCCGGTGCGGTCTCGCTTCGGCGGGCGCTCGTTGACGAACTCGAAGCCGAAGCGGCCCTTCACGCAGAGGTGGCCGGCGGTGACCGACGAGTCCCACGGCGAGGTCACCTTGAGGATCTTGTCGTCCTGGACGTGGAGCTCGACCGCGCAGCCGACGCCGCAGTACGGGCAGATGGTCTCGGTCACGGTCTGCTGCGAGGGGTCCCACGTCCCGGCCTCGCGCATGTCGTACTCGGGCTTGGCCATCAGCGCGCCGGTCGGGCAGACGCCGATGCAGTTGCCGCAGTACACGCACGCCGACTCCGGCAGCGGGACGGCCTGCTCGGTCGAGATGCGGGCGTCGAAGCCGCGCCCGGCGACGGCGATCGCGAACGTGTTCTGGGCGTCCTCGCCGCAGGCCTCGACGCACTTGTAGCAGAGGATGCACTTCGAGTAGTCGCGGACGTAGAGGTCATTGTCGATCTTGGTGGGCTGGGCGACCGTCGCGGCCGTGGCGTCGCCGGTAGCCGCATGGTGGTGGCCCGGCTCGAGCGCGTCGCGCTCGCCCGCGGCGGCCGGTGTCGCCGGCGGCCCGTATCGCGTGGGGTCCGCGCCGTAGCGCTCGGCGTACGCGGCGGTCGAGCCATCCGGGGCCGCGGCGCCGGCGAGCGAGATGTCGACCGACGACCCGAGGAACTCGAGCACCATCTTGCGTGACGTCCGCACGCGCTCCGAGTCGGTCTGGACCTCCATCCCGGCCTCGACCGGACGCGAGCACGCGGGGACCAGGACGCGGGAGCCCGTCACCTCGACCACGCAGACGCGGCAGACGTTGACCGGCGTCAGGTTGTCGGCGTAGCAGAGGGTCGGCGTGTCGATGCCCTGCTGGCGGCAGGCGCCCAGGATCGTCGTGCCGGCCGGGACCGTGACCGGCTCGCCGTCGATGGTCAGCGCGATCGGCGGCGGCGCCTCGACCACCGGTGGCTGCGGCGTGTGCGTCGCCCGGGCCGGCGGCGAGAGGAGGATCGGCGTGAGCGGCACGGCCGGCTCCTCGCGGGGGACGTGCGCCGACGGGTCGTGGGTCATATCGCCACCAGGTCCGGCTGGCGCAGGGCGGATTCGATCGCCGACGACGCGGTCTGCCCCAGCCCGCAGATGGACGCGTCGCGCATGACCTGGCCGATCTCCTTGAGGAGGGCCATCTCCTCGTCGTGCGGCCGGACCTTCGACCCCGCTGCCAGCCGCGCCAGCAGCTCCTCCTGGCGCACGCTGCCGACCCGGCACGGGACGCACTGCCCGCACGACTCGTCGCGGAAGAACTGGGCGATCCGCCGAAGGGTGTCGACGAGGTCGACCGACTCGTCGAAGACCATGATCACGCCCGAGCCGAGCGTCGCCCCGGCGGCGCGCGTGGCCTCGAAGGTCAGTGGCAGGTCGAGCGACTCCGGGCCCACGAACACGCCCGCGGCGCCGCCGAGCAGGATCGCCTTGATCGGTGCGCCGCCTGGGACGCCGCCCGCGAGCTCGATCAGGTCGCGCAACGTCGCCCCGAACGCCACCTCGTAGGTCCCGGGCCGTTCGACGTGGCCGGACAGGCAGAAGAGCTTCGGGCCGGTCGAGCCCTCGGTGCCGATCGTGGCGTATGCCACGCCGCCGATCGACAGGATCAGCGGGATGTTGGCCAGCGTCTCGACGTTGTTGACGACCGTCGGCTTGCCGAACAGCCCGACCTCGACCGGGAACGGCGGCTTGTTGCGCGGCTCGCCGCGCTTGCCCTCGATCGATTCGAAGAGCGCCGTCTCCTCGCCGCAGATGTAGGCGCCGGCGCCGCGGCGGAGCTCGATGTCGAAGGCGAAGCCGGAGCCGAGGATGTCAGGCCCGAGCAGGCCCGCCGCCCGGGCGGCCTCGATGGCGGTCGTGACCCGCGCCGTGGCCTCGGGGTACTCGCCGCGCAGGTACAGGTAGCCGATGGTCGCGCCGGTCGCGAACGCGGCGATCGTCATCGCCTCGACGACGACGAACGGGTCGCCCTCGAGCAGCACGCGGTCCTTGAACGTGCCGGGCTCCGACTCGTCGGCGTTGCAGACGACATAGTGCGGCTGCGCCGGCTGCGTCGCGACCGCCGCCCACTTGCGCCCGGTCGGGAAGGCGGCGCCGCCGCGACCCATCAGCTTCGAGGCGGTGACCTCGGCGATGACGGCCTCGGCCCCGATCGCGATCGCGCGGGTCAGGCCCGCGTAGCCCCCGCTCGCCCGGTAGTCGTCGAGCGACGAGGGGTCTACGACGCCGACCCGACCGAGGAGCCACAGGTCGGGGGCGCCGGTCTGGGGGAGTGGCGGATCGGGCCGGGGCGAGCCGCCGTCCGCCTCGAGGCGCGCCAGGATCGCGGCCGCGTCGGTCCGGGCCAGGCTGACCGTGGCTGGGATCTCGCCGGCGGCCGTGATCATCGCTGCCGGAGCCAGGTCGCACAGCCCGAGGCAGGGCGATCGCAGCCACCCGATGCGCCCGTCCCGTGCCGGCTCTCCGGCCGCGCCGAGCGACCGCGTCAGGTCGCTGCAGATGGTCTCCGCGCCGGCGATCCGGCACGCGATGTCGTCGCAGACATGGGCGACGACCGGCGGGCGCGGCTTCGTGGCGTAGAGGGCATAGAACGTCGCGACGCCATAGGCCTCGGCCGGTGGGACCGCGAGTCGCTTCGAGATGTAGTTGAGCGCCGGCTGGCTGATCCAGCCGACCCGCGACTGCACGGCGTGGAGCGCCGGCAGCAGCTGCGAGCGACGCGCCCGGATCGCATGGCCGCCCACGGCGGCGTGGCCCTGGTTCGCCGAGTCCCGCCGCCCACCGACCCAGCCCGATTCGGGCGGTCCGAGGACGGCGTCCACGGCGGCCCGCTCGGCAGGCGTGGCCAGGGGCCCGATGACGTGCAGGTCCATCGTGGCCGAGTGTAGCGCCGGGTCACCGGTCGGGCGGGCGGTGCCCACGCGCCGGGACGTGCCAGCCGCCGCCGACGGCGCCGACGGGTCACCCGCCCGGCATGATCCCGTGACGGCGCCGGATCTCGGCCATGGCCTGCGGGCTGGCCCCCTCGGCGGCTGCCGCCTCGGCGGCCTCCGGGAAGCCGTCCAGCGCCGACGGCCAGATGGCCAGCCAGCGCGAGACCCCGTCGCCCACCATCCGCAAGCCGTGCTCGACCCCGGGCGGGACCAGGACGAACGCGCCCGACTCGAGCCTGGTGACGGTGTCGGATCCGACGAGTTCGACCGGTCCGTCCAGGATGAAGAAGGCTTCTGCTTCGCCGTCGTGGCGGTGCGTGGTCCCGCCCTCGCCCGGATACCCGGTCACGACGACCACACCCCACCCCCCGGTCTCACCGGCCTGCGCCTTCCGGACGATGTCCAGGCTCGCGAACGTGTCGCCCTCGCCTGGCTCGACCACGGTCAGGCCATCGGTCGTTCGCACGGCAAGCCCGCCGGTAGCCGCCGACGCGGACCGCTACTTCGCGCCGGGCGCCCGGTAGTCGGGATGGAGCTTCACGGCCGCGTCGAGGTCCTTCGCCGTCAGCAGCACGACCGTGCTGATCGAGACCGCGCCGGAGGCGCCGGTCGTCGCAGCGAGGGCCGCGGCGGCGGCCGCGCTCGGCAGCTCGGCGATCACGTAGAAATCGTCCTTGCCGAACGCCCAGTACATCGAATCGACCGACCCGCCAAGGCTCTTGGCGAGCGCGTCGACGGCCTTGCGGCGACCCGTGCCGCCGTCCTTGAGCACGCCCTTGATCCCGGCCTGCGTGTACGACCCATGGAACAGGTACTTCGCCACGAATGATCTCCTCCGTGCGATCCCAAGTCTTCGTCGGGCGACGAACCCGCATGGTCCCACCGGCCGGGTCGATGTCAAGACGGGCGCGAACTGCCATTCGAGCCCCTCGACCCCTGCTACTGTTGGAGGTCGTTCCGCAGGATCGGCGAGGAGGACGCATGGACGCAACGGGCAAGCCAGCGGCGCCGGCCGTTCCACAGTCAGAGATGTTCACGCCGGTCCCGCCGGCGAAGCCGGCGGATGCGCCGACGTCGCGCGGCCGGCGCGCCCTCCTGGCGGTCGTCTTCGTCCTCGCGTGCCTCTCGATCGTGGTCTCCACGGTCGCCGTCTGGACGCACCAGGTCGCCTTCAACACCGACCGCTTCACCGCGCTCGTGGAGACGGTCGTCACGGATCCCGCGATCATCGACCCGGTCAGCGAGCGGATCAGCACGCAAGTGGTCGATGCCGTCGATGTCGAAGGGCGGCTCGCCGCGCGGCTGCCGGACGCCCTCAAGCCACTGGCCGGCACGATCGCCCTGGCCATCCAGGACGGGATCGACAAGCGATTGCGGGTCGTGCTCGCCGACCCGCGGACGCAGGACGCGCTCGTCACGTCCCTGTCGTTCTCCCACCGGCAGGTCATGCGCCTGCTCCGCGACGAGGCCGAGAACGTCAACGTCGTCAACGGCTACGTGACGCTCGATGTCTTCCCGATCGTCGGCAAGGCGCTGGAGCAGCTCCAGGCCGCCGGCATCATCCCGCCCGAGGTCGTGCTGCCGGACCTCTCGCAACCCGTCGAACCGGGGCCCCTGGCCCAGAAGCTCGGGGCCGCCCTCGGCGTCACGCTGCCCGACGACTTCGGGACCATCCAGCTGATGCCGGCCGACCGCCTGCTGGCCGCGCGGACGGCGGTCAAGGCGTTCGACGTGATCGTCGTCCTGCTGGTGATCCTGAGCCTCGTGCTCCTCGCCCTGTCGCTCTTCCTCTCGCGCAACCGCCGGCACATGATCATCTACCTGGCGATCGGCACGTTCATCGCCTTCCTCGTGGCGCGCTTCGCCATCCGCACGATGGAAGACGTGCTGGTCGGCGGGATCGCCAACCTTGGCGTCGCCGGCGCGGTCCGTGCCGTGATGGACGCGACGTTCGAGGACCTGCGCAGCCTGACCGTGCTGGTGCTGATCGCGGTGGCCGTCGTCGGGATCGTCGCCTACCTCACGGGCAAGCCTGCCTGGGTCTCCACGGCGACGACGGCCGCGACGTCGGCCGCGAGCAGCGCTGCCAGTCGCGCCGGATCCGCGACGGCCAAGCCGGCCGCTCCGACACCCGCCGCGGCCGCTCCGGCTCCCGCCGCCCCCGCGCCGGCCACCACTCGCGCCACCACCGGCTGCCACGCCGGCGACCCCGGACGCGCCCACCGACTCGGACACGCCGACCACCAGCGGGTAGCGGCTCCGGTCAGGCCCCGACCGGCACCTCGAGCTTCTCGATCCGGATCGCCGTGGCCTTGAACTCGGCCGTGCCCGACTTCGGGTCCGTGGCGTCGATGGTCAGCAGGTTCACCGCGACCTCGTCCTGGAAGTGCATCGTCATGAAGGTCAGCCCGGGCCGCAGCGACTCGTCCAGCCGGACGGCCACCTCGACCTGACCCCGACGCGAGACGACGCGCACGATCTCGCCCTCGACGAGGCCGAACCGCGCGAGATCCTCGGGCGACATGTCGAGGGACTCGCCGCGGCGCAGCGGCGACGTGTACCCGGCCGTCTGGACCCCGGTGTTATACGAGTCCAGCCGGCGGCCGGTCGTGAGCCGGATCGGGAAGTCGGCATCGAGCTTGTCGACCGGGGGGTCGTGGTCCACCGGCACGAACGGGACCCGGTTGCCGGGCATCGGGTCCTCCCAGAGCCGACTGTGCAGGAACAGCTCGCCCGGGTGGGTCTCGTCCCAGCACGGCCACTGGAGCCCGCCCTCGGTCTCGAGCCGCGCGTAGCTCATCCCGGCGTGGACCGGGGAGAGGCGGCGGACCTCGTCCCACACCGTCTCCGGATCCGGTTCGCCCCAGTCGCCGCCCATCCGGTTCGCGAGCTCGAAGATGATCGCGAGGTCGTCGCGCGCCCCCTCGGGTGGCTCGACCGCCTTGCGCACCCGCTGGACGCGCCGCTCGGAGTTGGTGACGGTGCCCTCGCTCTCGGCCCAGGCCGCCGTGGCCGGCAGGACGACGTCCGCGAGCTCGGCGGTCCTGGTCAGGAACAGGTCCTGGGCGACGAGGAAGTCGAGGCCGGAGAGCAGCTCGATCGCGCGCTTCTGGTCGGCCTCGGACTGGACCGGGTTCTCGCCGATGCAGTAGACGGCCGTGAGGTCGCCCCGCTCCATCGCGTCGAACATCCCCGAGAGATGCCAGCCGCGCGTTGGCGGGACCGCCACGCCCCACTCGGCATCGAAGCGGGCGCGGATGGCGTCGTTCTCGACGTGCTGGAACCCGGTGAGGCGGTCGGGGAGGGCGCCCATGTCGCCGCCGCCCTGCACATTGTTCTGGCCGCGTAGCGGGTTCACGCCGCTGCCATAGCGCCCGACGTGGCCGGTCAGCAGCACCAGGGAGATCAGCGCCAGGACGTTGTCGACGGCGTTGTGGTGCTCGGTGATGCCGAGGGTCCAGCAGATCATCGCCTTGTCCGCCGTCGCGAACGCATGGGCCAGCTCGCGGATGGTCTCGGCCGGGACCCCGCTCTCGCGCTCCGCGTAGTCGAGCGTGTACGAGTCGACCTTCGTGCGGTAGGCCTCGAAGCCGTCGGTGGCGCGACCGATGAATCGCTCGTCCTCGAGGCCGGCATCGATGATCTCGCGGCCGATGGCGTTGGCGAGCGCGATGTCCGACCCGACGTCGAGTCCCAGCCAGACGTCGGCCCACTCCGCGGACGACGTGCGTCGCGGGTCGATGGCGTACAGCCGGGCGCCCTTGCGCACGGCCTTGAGGACGTGGTGGAAGAAGATCGGATGCGTCTCGCGGGCGTTGCTGCCCCAGAGGACGATCAGATCGGCGTCCTCGACCTCACGGTATGAATTCGTGCCACCACCGGCACCGAACACGGTCGCCAGACCGGCGACGCTCGGGGCGTGTCAGGTCCGGTTGCAGCTGTCGATGTTGTTACTGCCCAGGACCGTCCGGCTGAACTTCTGTGCCGCGAAGTTGACCTCGTTGGTCGCCTTCGAGCAGCTGAAGGTGCCGAAGGTCGTCGGGCCGTGAGCCGCCTTCGCGGCCTGGAACCCGGCGACCACGCGATCCAGCGCTTCGTCCCACGTTGCGGGTCGAAGCTCGCCGCCCTTCGTGTCGCGCACGAGGGGCTGGGTCAGTCGCACGTAGGGCTTTGCCACCGTGGCGGCCTCCTGCGGGGCGGTTGACCGTCCGAGTGTAGCGCCGGGGAGGGGTCAGCCGGCGTGCCAGGTCTGGAGCTCGATGATGTTGCCGTCCGGGTCGGTGACGTAGCACCACGTCAGGCGGCGGCCATCCTTCGTCGCCATGGTCACGGCATCGCCGAGGATCGCGCCGCCGGCGGTGACCACGGCCTCGCGGGCCGCGGTCACGTCCGGGACCATCAAGGCGATATGGCCCCAGCCGGCCCGGTCGGGCGTTGGGGTTCCCGCGTCAGGCGCCATCGTGTCGTACGTGAAGATCTCGAGGGTGGGGCCGTCGTCCCCACCACCCGGCAGGCGAAGGTGGGCGCCGCGCAGATGCGCCCCGACCAGGCCGGTCGCCCGGTCGAGGTCGGCGCCGGAGATATCCCGCTCCGGACCGACCTGCTCCATCCCGAAGACGTCGCCGTAGAAGTCGGCGAGGCGCCGCCAATCGCGAGAGGTCACGTTCACGTGACCGAATCGGGCGCCGTCGATCCGCATGTCGACACGGTAGCGTCCCGGGGCGACTCCTGGGGCTTGACATCACGACATAACTCGATATATCGTGATAGCGCGAGTTCGCAGACAACCAACCACCCATCCCACGCAAGGAACATCCAGTGATCAACGACGACACCCGCGGGGCCGGCCAGCAGGGCCGCCCGCATCCCCACGCCCATCCCCATCACGGCGACGCGCTCTCGGTCGAGCGGCCCGGCAGCCGCCGGATGCGCGGCCTTGGCGGCCGCCATGACGGCCATGGCCGACCACCGCGTCCGCATGGCGGCCGCTTCCAGATGCGCCGCGGCATCATCCGCGACGCGATCCTCCATCTCCTCGCCGAGCAGCCGATGCACGGCTATCAGGTCATGCAGGAACTCTCGGAGCGCAGCGGCGGCCGCTGGCACCCGAGCGCCGGCTCCATCTACCCCACCCTCCAGCAGCTCGAGGACGAGGGCCTCGTGACGGCCGAGGACCGCGACGGCCGCAAGACGTTCTCGCTGACCGAGGCCGGTCAGGCCGCCACGACGGCCCTCCCGACCGATCGGCCCTGGTCCCGGAGGAGGGCGGCAACGACCTGCCCGGACTGATCCGCGAGCTCGCCGGCGCGGCCGTGCAGGTGAGCCGGGTCGGCTCACCCGCGGCGCGCGAGGAGGCCAGCAAGGTCCTCACCGACGCCCGCCGCGCGCTCTACCGGCTCCTCGCCGACGACGACGCAACCGACGACGCGACGGTCGCCGGCCCCAAGGCCTGACCGTCAGGCCGGCGTAGCCCGGACCAGGCGGAGGGCGTCGGCCAGCCCGCCGGTCCACGCCTGGCCCGTGACCCGGCAACGCAGGAGCGACGCCTCGACATCATCGAGGCGTCGCAACGATTCCCGCGCCTGGGGTCTACTTGGCGGCCGGCGCCTCGATCGGGGCGGCCGCGCTGCGGCCGAGACCGAGCAGATACCGGAAGAACAGGGCGGCGGCCGTCAGGCCGAACAACACCAGGCTGATGATGAGGATCGGCCAGGCCCACGAGTTCACGACCGCCGGGTCGCCGCTCGACGCGCTCAGGGCGCCAGGGATCCAGCCAAGGCCGTACTGGTCGAGCCATTCGACCTGGTCGGCCGCCTCCAGTCCGTAGATCTGCGGGATGATGTAGAGGACCGAGGCAGCCACGAGCAGGCCGCTCACGAGCCGGAACGCCGCCGGGTCGTCGTCCGCATCGCGGATCAGCTTGATGACCATCGCCCACAACAGGAGGACGACCGCGAACGGGGCGGTCAAGGGCAGCCCGAGCCCGATGTAGAGGTTCGGCATGAGCATGATCACGCTCATGGCCAGCACGATGGTCAGCAGGGCGTCGCGGATGAGCACGTAGGACAGCCACCAGACGTCGCCGCCGAAGCGGAGCGTGAGCGTCTGGAGGAAGCGGATCACGTACGGTCGCGCGAAGTGCAGGACCATCGCGAACGACCACAGGATGGGCAGGATCGCTGCGATCGAGAGGACCAGCCAGGCGGACCCACCGGAGGTGAGCGCGGTCGCGAGTTCGTCGCCGGTCATCGGGCGGTCTCCGTTCCCTGGTCGAGGCGTGCGTGGCCTGCGGTCTGGCGAAAGTTGTAGATCACCGCGATCGCGGCGAGGATGCCGACGAGGAACGCCGACAGGTAGCAGAGGTACAGCGCGACGTCCACGTTGTTGCTGCTGACGAGCGTCGACGAGAGCGTGTTCGCGATGTCGTTGTCGCCCGCGAAGTTGGTCACCTGGACCCCGAGGAAGTACGGGACGACGTAGAGCGTCGCGCCGAGCCCGAGCAGCAGCACCTGTGCCCGGTACCAGCTGAGCTCGCGGTCGCCCTTGATGAGCTTGATGAGCAGCACCGCGAAGGCGCAGACCGCGGCGATCCCGCCGGTGATCGGGAGCTCCTTGCCACTCACGACGTCCGGGTAGAAGAAGATGAAGCTGCCCAGGAAGACCTGGAGCAGCAGGATGTCGCGGAGCGCGACGTAGATCATCCACCACAGGTCGGCGCCCAACCGCAGGGTGAACTTGTGCGTGTTCGCGGCCATGTACGGCCGCGCCAGGAAGAGCGCGAGGGCGAGCATCCAGAGCGCGACGAGCGCCGCGCCGATCGTCCCTTCGATGAACCCCTCGCCGAAGTCGAAGAATCCCGGGACCTGTTCTGGCGTCATCGATCTCCTCCTGCTGTCGGGAACGCGGCCGTGGGGGTGGATGCGCCGCTGACCGGCGCGGGCGGGTCGGGGTGTCTGCCAGGGCCGTCCGCGGGGCCGCGGCCCGTGGTGACCGTCACCGTGGCGCAGTCGTAGACCGCGTCACATCGGAAGCAGCGCGACGCCTCGGCCACCGCGGTCGTCGCGTCGAAGCCGACCTGGCCGGCTCGGAAGGAGCCGGGCTCGTAGATCGGCAGCGGCTGGCGAGCCCGGGCACGCGGCTCGAGGGCCAGGGTGAGGCTCGTCTCGGCCGGGGTGCGATAGCGCACCGTGGCCATGATCTCGGCCTCGCCGTCGCTGGCGCCCGCGAGGTACTCGTGGATCGCCCCGGCGGCCCGTCGGCCGGACGCCACCGCATCGATGATGGTCTTGGGGCCCGACACGACGTCACCGCCGGCGAAGACCCCGGCGTGTCCGGTCGAGAGGGTCCGTGGGTCGGCGACGATCCCGGCGAAGGCGCTGACCTCGATGCCCGCGCCTTCGGGCAGGATCGACGGGTCGGGCTCCTCGCCGACCGCGACGAGGATCGTCGTCGCCGGCATGGTGGCCTCGCTGCCGGGGACCGCGACCCAGACCGCACGGCCGCCCTGGCTCTCGCCGCTCGGGGCCTGCTCGGCGAACCGGACCCCGGTCGTCGTCCCGTCCGGGGCGAGGACCTCGGTCACGACCGCGCCGATGCGGAAGGCGACGCCTTCCGCGCGGGCGGCCTCGACCTCCTCGGCCTGGGCCGGCATCTCGGCGAATCCTCGCCGGTACATGACCGTCACGGTCTCGGCGCCGCTCCGCAGGGCGGACCGCGCGGCGTCCATCGCCGTGCTGCCGCCACCGACGACGACGACCGGACCGGACAGCCGCGGCCGCTCGCCGAGGTTGACCTGCTTGAGGAAGACCGTGGCGGGCACGACGCCCCGCGATCCATCGCCGGGCACGCCGAGGCGCCGGCTCTTGGGGGCGCCGGTGGCCAGGAAGATCGCCTTGAAGCCCTGGCTCTCGAGGTCGCTGAGGGTGAAGTCACGACCCATGACCGCGTCGAGCCGCAGCTCGACGCCCAGCCCGATGATCCGCTCGATCTCGGCCTGGAGCGTCTCGCGCGGCAACCGGTACTCCGGGATCCCGATGGCCATCATGCCGCCGGGGATGGGCATGGCTTCGAAGACCGTGACGCCGTAGCCGAGACGGATGAGGTAATAGGCGGCCGACATGCCGGCAGGGCCGCCGCCGACGATGGCGACGCGCTCCTCGCGGCGGACCTTGGGGGGATCGACCGGCGGCAGGGTGCCGTGCTCGGCGGCGAACCGCTTCAGCGTCCGGATCGCGATCGGCTCGTCGAGCGTGCCGCGCCGGCAGGCCGCCTCGCACGGGGCGGTGCAGATCCAGCCGCAGACGGACGGGAACGGGTTGACCTCGGCCGCGACCGCATACGCGTCGTCATAGCGCCCCTGGGCGATCAGCCCGACGTAGCGGCCCGCGTCGGTCCCGGCGGGACAGGCCTCCTGGCATGGCGCGGCCGGCGGGCGCACATCGGGTTCGACCATGGTCGACCAGACCTGCCACGGCTTCGGCCGGTTCCGGGTCTGCCAACCGCCCTCGAACGGGGAGACCCTCGTCGGCTTGAGGGCCTCGCGGGTGATCGCCGACCACGGGATCCACCCCGTCGTCGGCTCGGGGCGGGTGATCGGCCCCTGGCGCTCGGCGAGGGGCGTCGGGCCGTCGACGGTGACGAGGTCCATGACCTCGACCGGACACTCGCGGATGCAGATCGAGCAGCCGATGCATTCGCCGACCTGGACCGGGTGCTCCATCGTCCAGCGCAGCGGCCCACCGCCGGGACCCGCCTCGATGCCGGCATGATCGGGCCGGGTCATGTCGAGGGCCTGCACCGGACAGACGTCCATGCAGACCCCGCAATTGATGCAACCCGCATGGTTGATGTCGATGCGGTAGCCCATGGCTGCCTCCGCTGCGGCCGAGTCCCACGGAGCGTGGCGTCACCGGCCGGCGGCGACCACACGCATCTGGGTGGGGACAGGCGCCCGTCAGACGGGGTAGGGGACCCGTGCCATGTGGCCCTCGACAAGCCGGGCGCGGACGGTTGGGGCGGCGCTCAGTCCGGGCGGGGGTCCGGGGCCGGGACGAGACCCTCCCTGACGGCCCGCGCCGCGAGTTCGGCGCGGCTGCCGGCCTGGAGCTTCTCGAGGATGTTGCGGAGATGGAACTTGACGGTGTTCTCGCTGATCCCGAGCTCGGTCGCGATCTCCTTGTTGCGCAGGCCGTGGGTCACGAGCGCGAGGACGTCGAGCTCACGCTCCGTCAGCCGATCCGGTCCGGTCGGCCGCCGCACGGGCCCGGGGCCCGCCGACAGGCGCTCCTGGCGCCCGAACTCCTCGATGATCCGGATGGCCGTCGCCGGGCTGATCGCGGCCTCGCCACGACCCACCCCTTCGAGCATGGATCGCAGCTCCGCCGCCTCGAGGTTCTTGAGCAGGTACCCCTGGGCGCCTGCCTTGATCGCCTCAAAGAGGTCGTCCTCGTCCTCGGAGACGGTGAGGATGACGATGGCGATCGCCGGCTGAGCGGCCTTGATGCGCGACGTCGCCGCCAGCCCGGATCCGCCCGGCATCCGGACGTCCATGAGCACCAGGTCCGGCTCCACCTCGGCAGCCAGCGCGACCGCCTCGTCCTCGCTGCCGGCGAGCCCCACGACATCGTGGCCCCACGCTCGGACGAGCGACGCGACCCCGTCGCGGAAGAGGGCGTGGTCGTCGGCGATGAGGATCCTCATCGGGCCGCCTCGACGGCCGCTGTGGCTGCCCCGTCGAGCGGGACGATCAGCTCCACGGTCGTGCCGGCACCGGGCGCGCTCGTCCAGACGATCTGGGCATCGATGACCGCTGCCCGGCGGCGCATGGTCGTCATGCCGTAGTGCGGCCAGTCGCCCGGTCCATCGCCCGCATGGTCGGGGTCGAAGCCGCGCCCGTCATCGGCCACCGTGACGACGAGGCGCCCGTCCCGCACGCCGATCGCGACCGTGACGCGTCGCGCCGCAGCGTGCTTGCGGACGTTGGTCAGGGCCTCGCGGATCGTCCCGAAGACCTCGTCGCGGACCGCGGGCGCGATCCCCGCCGCCTCGAGCCCGGGTTCGAGATGGACCGAGACCACGAGCTTCGAGGCCTCGGCGAACCGGTCGGCGTAGTGGCGGACCTCCGCGCCGAGGTCGACGTCGGCGGCGACCGGCTCGGACAGGCCCTGGATCGCTTCGCGGACGTCGACGTAGTTCGACCGTGCGGCAGCGCTCAACTCCGCCATCTGGACCATGGCCTCGTCGAGCCGTCCGGCCGCCATGAGGCCCTCGACCGCCTGCGACTTGGTGTTGACGTAGCCGAGCAGCTGGGCGAGCCCGTCGTGGATCTCGCGGGCGATCCGCTCGCGCTCATGCTGCACGGCGAGCTGGCGAAGCTCCGCCTCCAGGCGGTGGTTCTCGATCGCGATCGCCGCATGGTTGGCGAGCGACGAGAGCGTCTCGACGTCGCCCACCTGGTGACTCGGCATCGAGCGGCCGGCGACCGCCAGCGTGCCGATGGTGGTCCCGCCGCGGCGCAGCGGCGCCCCGAGCATCGTGGGCGGATGGGGGACTCGGAGGAAACGGCTCGCCTCATCGCCACCGCCTGAGCCACTGCGATCGAAGGCGTCGTCCGGGCCGCTCGTCGCGCGCAGCACCGGCTCGCCGTCGGTTCCGATCAGGACGAGCAGCCCCAGATCGGCGCCGAGGAGCGTCCGCGCGCTGCTCACGGTCGCCTCGAGGATCTCCTCGAGGTCGGCGAGCGAGGCGATGGCCTGCGAGACCGCGTGCAGCGCATTGGCCGACGCGGCGCGGGTCTCGACCTCGAGGTTCCGGGCCTGGAGCGATGTCGTGAGCCGATCCATCCGACCGAACGTCCAGCTGGCGAAGCCGACGGCGAGGAGCGCGACCACGAGCATCACGAGGATCGTGTCCCACGGGAACGGAAGGAACGGGTCGAGGACGGTATCGCTCAGCAGCTCGATGGCCCCGACGACGACCGCCGGGAGGACGACGGCGAGCCAACGCACCCGTCGCGAGATCATCGGATCAGCCGACCGGCCCCGAGGCCCGGACCAGGCGGAGGGCTTCGGGCAGGCCGCCGGTCCACGCCTGGCCGTGACCGGGCAGCACCAGCGACGCCTCGACATCATCGAGGCGTCGCAGCGATTCCCGCGCCTGGCGGTTGTCGGCGTTGAAGTTGGGGAAGGGCTGCGGACCGGTCGAGCCGCTCATGACGTTGAGCGTCACGAACGCGTCGCCGACCAGGATCGCGTCGCGCGACGGGACGAGGAGCGCGGCACTCCCCGCGGTGTGGCCGGGGACATGGATGACCCGCGGCGTGCCGGGCACGTCCAGCGTCGCTCCGTCCCCGAACGTCGAGACCTCCGCGATCCGCTTGATCCGGAGCCCGCCCTTGCGGATGGCGAAGAGCAGGAAGGAGAGCAGCGGGATCGGCTTCATCGGGCCGCCCCCCTCGTTCTTCGCTTTGGTCTCGCCGCGGGCGAGCGCCGCATCCGCCTCGTGGAGGTGGATCGGCGTTCCACGCTCGGAGCGGATGCGCTCGGCGAAGCCGATGTGGTCGTCGTGGGCGTGGGTAAGCAGCACGGCGCGGACGTCCTCGAGCGAGCGGCCCATCGCCGCGAGCTCTCGCCTGCAGGTCGCCCCAGTAGCCCGGCAGTCCGGCGTCGACGATCGTGATCCCGCCCGGCTCCTCGAGGAGGTAGACGTTGACCCGGCCCGCGCCGACACGCCGGATGCCCGGGACGATCTCCATGCTGCCGCTCCTCAGACGCTGCGGGCCAGCGCGGTCGCGCGGACGGTTCGATGACCGCTTCGATCACCTGCGCCTGGTACTCCTCCAGGCCCAGCCAGAGCGGCAGCCGCACGAGCTGCTCGGACCCCGCGACGGTCTCCGGGAGGTCGCCCACCGCTCGCCCGACCGACAGTCCGTACGGCGACGAGTGCAGCGGAACGTAGTGGAAGACCGCCTGGATGCCCCGTCCCTTGAGCCGGTCGATGATCGTCGTGCGGGCGTCCAGGTCCGGGAGCATCAGCCGGTAGCAGATGGCCGTTGTGCTGGGCGTCCGGGGGTCACGATCGGGCGGCGGACCGCGCCGGACGCCTCGAGGTCGACGAACGCCCGGTGGTACGCCTCCCACAGGTCCAGCCGACGCCGGGTGATCGCGTCGGCGTCCTCGAGCTGCGCCCACAGGAAGGCGGCGACGATCTCGCCGGGCAGGAACGACGAGCCGACGTCGACCCACGTGTACTTGTCGACCTGGCCGCGGAAGAACTGGCTCCGGTTGGTGCCCTTCTCCCAGATGATCTCGGCCCGCTCCGCGAACTGCGGGTCGTTGATGAGCAGCGCGCCGCCCTCGCCGGAGATGACGTTCTTCGTCTCGTGGAACGAGAGCGCGGCCATGTGCCCGATGCCGCCCAGCGGCCGGCCGCGGTAGCCGGCGACGATCGCCTGCGCCGCGTCCTCGATGACCAGCAGCCCGTGCCGCTCGGCGATGGCCATGATCGCGTCCATGTCGCAGCGCGACCCCGGCGTAGTGCACCGGCACGATGGCCTTCGTCCGCGGCGTGATCGCCGCCTCGATCAGGGTCTCGTCGATGTTCAGCGTGTCGGGCCGGATGTCGACGAAGACCGGGCGTCGCGCCGCGCAGGACGAAGGCGTTCGCGCGTCGAGACGAAGGTGAACGAGGGCATGATCACCTCGTCGCCCGGCCCGACGCCGCTCAGGATCGCGGCCATCTCGAGGGCCGCCGTGCACGAATGGGTCAGCAGCGCCTTGCGGCTGCCGATCCGCTCCTCGAGCCAGGCGCAGCAGCGCTTCGAGAAGGCGCCGTTGCCGGCGAGGTGGCCGTTGGCGTGCGCCTCCTCGATGTAGGCGAGCTCCTTGCCGGTCATGAACGGCTTGTTGAACGGGATCACGACGCGACCGCCGCACGCTTCCGCGCCACGACCAGGAGCGAGCCGCCCGCCGGGAAGGAGACGCCGCCCCGGATCAGCGCGCGCTCGATGGCCATGACCGACTCCAGCGCGACGTTCACGATGCGCGGCTGGCGGAGGTCGCCCATCGCGTCGGCGGGGCCGTCCGCATCGCGTCCCGCCGTCCGCTTGCGCGACAGGAACATGAGCGGCAGCAGCAGCGACACGAACGAGGTCATCCGCACGATCTCGAAGCCGGTCGCTTCGAGCCTCGCCCGGAGGTTGCCGGCCGTGTAGCGACGGACGTGGAACGCGCGCTCGTCCTGGGCGCTCCAGAGCGCCGGATGCTGCGGGACCGTGAGCAGCAGGCTCCCGCGATCGCGGAGCGCGCCATGGACGGACCGGAGCACCCCGAGGTCGTCCTCGATGTGCTCGATGACGTCGAAGGCGCCGACGAGGTCGAACTCGTCGCGGAACGGGATCGCGCGGGCGTCCAGCTGGTAGAAGCTCGCCGTGGGGACCCGTTCGGCCGCGAACGCCAGGCCGGCCGTGAAGATCTCGCTCCCCGACAGGTCGGCGGCCGGCAGCGTCGCGCGGATCCGGCCCAGGACGAAGCCGGTCCCGCAGCCGATCTCGAGGTAGGAGCGGGCGTCGGGCACGTACCGCCGGACCGCCCAGGCGATGAGGTCGTTGCGCGCGCGAAACCAGAAGTTGCCGGCCTCCAGCGCGGCCAGCTCGGCGAAGTAGTCCGCGTGGAAGCCGGCGTTCTCATGCGCGAGCACCGGCGCGAAGGCCGTGAACCCGTCGATCGTCTCCGGGCGGTTGCCGCAGTCCGCGCACGTCCACGCGTCGTCGCAGCGCTCCGAGCCGCACGCCGCACACGCCTTCACGCGGACCCGGCGGCCGCGCTCGCGCCGTCGCGGATCCAGTGGAGCGTCGTCTGCGCGGCCGCGAACGCGAACCCGAGGCGGGCATAGAGGTTCATCGCCGCGACATTGTGCGCGGAGATCGTGGTCTCGACCGCGGTCACGCCCTCGGCCCGGTGCCGGAGCAGCATCGTCCGCCACACGCTCAGTCCCAGGCCGCGGCCCTGCCAGCCGGGCGCGATCGCGGTCAGGTGCCAGTACGCGTCGCCCGCGGGGCGGCGCTCGACGATGAAGAAGCCGACGAGGTCGCCATCGAGCCGGAACGTGAGCACCTCGTGGTCGGGTGCGTCGACGCTCGTGCGCACCCACGTGGCGTAGCGACGGCGACTCAGCTCGCCCGGGAGCCGCGGGTCCAGGAGGAAACGGCCCGTGTCGAAGGCGGTCTCGGCGATCGACGGTGATCGCGGCCACGTCATCGGGCCGTGCGACCGCGACCTCGATCGCGTGCTTCGGTCGGCTCGAGATCATCCAAGCCGGTCAAGCCGAGGGCGGTAGACCATCTCGACGAAGCGGAATCCGCGGTCCTCGAGCGCCATCGACTCGGCGATCCGGGCGTGATCGAGCCGGCAGGCGACCAGTCGGACCGAGCGCTCCGCGCACCACGCCTCGAAGGCGTCGAGGGCACCGGCCGGCGAACCGGCGGCACCGAGGTCGATGCGGTCCACCTGCGCGACGGCGAACCCGAAGATGTCCGTGTCCCACGGGACCATCGAGCACTCGATGACGGCGCCGTCGACGTCGAACCGGGTGGCGTCGACGGTCTTCATCGGTCGTCGTCGGTCTCGTCGCGGACCAGGTAGGTCGGGCGATCCATGCTCCGGAAATGCATCCGGGCGAGGTACTCGCCCATGATCCCGAGCGCGAACAGCTGCGCGCCGCTGAAGATCGCGATGATCGACGCCAGGAACGCGAAGCCCGGGACGCTGCTCCCGCCGTTCGCGATGTAGGTGACGAGGACCAGCACGAGGACGCCGAACCCGAACAACGTGAACGCGAAGCCGATCAGGCTCGCGATCTGGAGCGGCAGCGTGCTGAACCCGGTGACCATGTTCAGGGCGTGGGTGAGCAGCTTCCGGAACGTGTAGTTGGACTGGCCGATCGTGCGCGCGTCGTGACGGACCTGCACGTAGGTGAACCGCGTCGTGCCCCACGTCAGCAGGACGTCGATGGAGACGTAGCCGCCACGGTACCGGTCGAACGCCTCGCGGATGGGTGTCCGGAAGGCGCGGAAGGCACTGACGTGACTGGCGGTCTCGGCGCTCATCGCGCTCTGGAGCGCGCGCTTGGTGATCCGCGAGGCCATGTCGCGCCAGAACCCGTGCTGCTCGTGCTCCGGCGTCCCGTAGACGACATCGATGTCGTCGCCGAGGCGGGCGAGGAGCGTGGCGATCTCCTCGGGCGGGTTCTGCAGGTCGTCGTCGAGGGTGACGGTGATGGCGTGCCGCGCCTCGCGGATCCCGCACAGGAGCGCGTTGTGCTGGCCGTAGTTCCGGCTCATGCGGAATCCGCGCACGTGGTCGTCTGCGGCGGCGAGGCCCTCGATGACCGTCCAGGAGTCGTCGCCCCCGGCGTCCTCGACGAGGATGATCTCGTAGGGCTGGCCGATCGCCGTCGAGCGCCGCGGTCAGTCGCCGATGGAGCTCGGGCAGGATCGCCGCGGACCGGTAGACCGGGACGACGACGGAGATGCCGGGCGTGATCGATGGCGCCGTCGACGTCATGCGCCCGCCGACCCGAGGACGACCGCCGGATCTCCGGCCTCGACGCGGCCGATGCGCCAGTGCGGGACGCCGCGACCGTCGAGGTCGGCTTCGACCGCGTCGATCCGCTCCGGGTCGATGGCGGCGAGCAGGCCGCCGGACGTCTGCGGGTCGTGGGCGAGCGTGACGAGCTCGGGCGCGACGCCGTCGGCGACGATCAGCGCGGGCGGACGAACCGCCGGTTGTGCGCCGCGCCGCCGGTCTCGACACCGGCCGTCGCCAGGTCGAGCGCGCCGTCGAGCGCCGGCAGCGCCGCCGCATCGAAGACGAAGCCGCGTCCCCGAGGAGCGAGCCATCTCCAGCCCGTGGCCGAGGAGGCCGAAGCCCGTCACGTCCGTGGCCGCGGCCACGCCGTGCGCGACCAGCACCTCGGCGGCGGCACGGTTCAGCGTTCGCATCTGGTCGATGGCGGCGGCCAGGTCGGCCGGCGCGGTCTTCCCTGCCGGTCGCCCGAGACCAGGACGCCCGTGCCGAGGCGCTTGGTCAGCAGCAGGATGTCGCCCGGCCGCGCGCCGCCCTTGCGCAGCAGCTTGTCGGGGTGGGCGGCGCCGATCACGGCGAGGCCGTACTTGGGCTCCGGGTCGCGGATCGTGTGGCCGCCGGCCAGCGTGCCGCCGGCCTCGCGGACCTTGGACGAGGCGCCCTCGAAGATCGCGGCGAGGGTGTCCCGCGGCAGGTCCTCGGGGAAGGCCGCGATCGAGAGCGCGAACAGCACCCGGCCGCCCATCGCGAAGACGTCGGAGAGCGCGTTCGCCGCGGCGATCTCGCCGTAGGTCCGCGGGTCGTCCACGAGCGGCGGGAAGAAGTCGAGCGTGCCGATGATCGCGAGGTCGTCGCTGACACGGTAGGCGGCCGCGTCGTCGGGCGGGTTCAGCCCCGCGATCAGCTCATCCGGGGCGTAGGCCGCGGCGTCGGCACCCAGCCCGCTCAGTGCATCGGCGAGCAGGTCGGCCCCCAGCTTCGCGGCGCAGCCGCCGCAGTCGGTCAGGTCGGTCAGGCGGAGCGGGTTCGGCGGAGGCGCCTCGAGCGTCGTCATGTCCGGATGATAGGTCCGCGCGCGCTACCATCGGAGCGGGAGCGGTCGGGTCCCGGTGGGTCCCCTGGTCTTCAAAACCAGTGGCGCGGCGCTCGGCGCGGCGCGGTGGGTTCGACTCCCACGCGTTCCCGCCAACGGGACCGAGACCGCGCCGTCGATCCTGCGTCGCCGCGGCGTGAGGCCCGCGGACGGCTCTCGCTGTCCTCCGTCCGCAACCCTCCGACACCCTCTTGACAACCGCGAGTACCGCTGCCTGCAAGCGGTTACATGAAAGCGGTTTCATTCGGAGGGCTGGATGACCAAGCCGGCGACGATCCGCGACGTTGCACTTCGCGCCGGGGTCAGCCTGGCGACCGTATCGAGGGCCCTGAACGGCAGCCCGCTGGTCAGCGAGGGCACCAAGAAGCGCATCGTCGCCGTCGCGGAGGAGCTCGATTTCGCGCCGAGCCTGTCAGCCCGCCGCCTGAGCCTCGGCAAGACCCAGACGATCACGGTCCTCACCTCGTTCCTGACGCGGCCGCAGGCCGCGGAGCGGCTCCGCGGCATCGACGCGGCCCTCGCCGACAGCGAGTTCGACCTCCTCATCTACAACGTCGAGACGGTCGAGAAGCGCAACCAGTACTTCCAGACCCTGCCGCTCCGCCAGCGCACCGATGGCGTGCTCGTCGTGTCGCTGCCGCCATCGGAGGACGACGTCAGCGGCTCGAGCGCTCGGGCGTGCCGATCGTCTTCATCGACGCGCGCGAGAACACCGCGAGCCTGCCGCGCGTCCTCGGCGACGACGTCGCCGGAGGCGACCTCGCGACCCAGCACCTGCTCGACCTCGGCCATCGGCGGATCGGCTTCGTGGGCGACGAATTCGCGAACCCCTTCGGGTTCACCTCGAGCCGCGACCGGTTCGAAGGCTACGAGCGCGCGCTCGCGCGGGCCGGGCTGAAGCCGGCGGACGGTCACGTCGCCCTGGGTGCCCACGGGCGCTACGAGGCGCGCGACCTGTCGGCGCGGATGCTCGTCGCTCGACGACCGGCCGACCGCGATCTTCGCCGCCAGCGATACGCAGGCCCTCGGCGTGCTCGCCGCGGCGCAGGACCTCGGGCTCCACGTCCCCGACGACCTGTCTGTGATCGGCTACGACGACATCGAGGCCTGCGACTTCGTCGGGCTGACGACCGTCCGACAGCACCTGTTCGAGTCGGGCCGTCAGGGCGCCCAGATGCTCATCGCGGAGATCGTCGAACGCGCGGCCACCCCGCCGGTGGTCGTGATCGCCACCCGAGATCGTCGAACGACGGACGACGGCGTCCCGGAAGGAGGGCCGTCGTCGAAGACTGACGGATCCGCGCTCCGCATCGTCGAATCGGATACCTAGGAGGAGGACTCACATGTTCAGCGCCAACCCTGACGGGTCGTGACCCGTCGTCGAACCGTTCGCGGTCCACGGCGATCCTCGCGCGGCCTCGCGGTCCTGGCGATCGTGGTCGACCGCGTGCGCCCCGGGCGCCGACCGGCTCGCCGTCGGCGCTCGACGACGGCTGCCGTCGGCGAGCGCACGCCGCATCGCCCGCGAGCGCCAGCGCGGCGGCCAGCCCGTCGGCCAGCGCCGCAGCCGGGCCGAGCTGCGGGACCGATCCGGTCGTCCTCAACGCCGACGTTCGAGACCGGGTTCGACCTGCCGTTCAAGCTCTCGGACGAGTTCACGAAGCAGTTCCCGAACGTGACCTGGAAGATCAGCCAGGACCAGTTCGCCAACCTCATCAGCACGACGCCGCGGCTGCTCGCCGGCGACAACCCGCCGGACCTGATCCGGCTGCCGACGATGGTCTCGCTGGTCAAGGACGGCCTGCTCAAGAACCTCGACGAGCTACGCGACGGCGTTCGGCTGGGACAAGTGGCCGGCCGCGCAGCTCGCCCAGAACCGCGTCGGCACCGACGGCACCCGCGGTGCCGGCTCGCTCTACGCGGCCGGCCTCAACTACAGCCTGACCGGCGTCTTCTACAACAAGAAGCTGGCGGCGCAGATCGGCATGACCGAGCCGCCCAAGACCGTCGCCGAGTTCGAGGACCTCCTGGCCAAGGCGAAGGCGGCGGGCCTGCAGCCGATCATGCAGTGGAACGCCGCCGCCAGCGGGGCGGGCCTGGCCTTCCCGCTGCAGCAGCTGATGGCCGCCTACGGCGAGACCGCGCCGATCAACGACTGGATCTTCCAGAAGCCGGATGCGACCATCGACACCCCGACGAACCTGACCGCGGCCCAGCACCTCGAGCAGTGGATCAAGGCCGGCTACTTCCCGAAGGACACGAACGCCATCGAGTACACCGACGCCAACGCGCGCTTCGGCAAGGGCGAGGGCGTGTTCATGTTCAACGGCGACTGGCAGAACGCGGCCTACGACAAGGACCTGTCTGGCAACGTCGGCTTCTTCGTCTTCCCGTCCGCGACGGACGGCGGACGGTCGCCGCGATGTCGGCGCCGCTGACCTACGGGATCGCGGCGAAGGCCAAGAACGCCGACTGCGCCGCGTTCTTCCTCAACTGGGTGGCCACCAACGAGACCGCTCGCCAGGTCGACGTGACCGTCGGCGGGTCCAATCCGGGCGGTCCGACCGACCTGCCATCCCGCCGGCGGCCGCCGGCTCGATCACCAACGACACGCTCGCAGCCGGCGGCGACGTCGCCAAGGCGAACGGGGCCATGGACTTCATCGCCAACGCGACCGGCACGATCTTCGCCCAGGGCTGGACCCCAGAACTGCAGAAGATGGTCGGCGGCAAGCAGACGCCCGACGGGCTCCTCAAGGCCGTGCAGGCGGAGTACGCAAAGGAACTCGCGCAATGACCACCGCCGCGGATCTGATGCGATGGCTGACCGTCTCCTCCGAGTCGACCATCGCGTGACCGCGGCTTCGGGACCTGCGGACCTCGCGCTTGCGCGGGGTCCGCAGGGCCCCCTCGATCGGCTGGCTGTTCGTCGCTCCCGGCGCTCGTCGATGTACGCGGTCGTTCGTGCTGCTTGCCGCTGGCCCTGACGTTCCAGTACTCGCTCTACCGATGGGACGGCATCGGGCCGTCGGAGTGGGTCGGGCTCAGGAACTACGTCACGGTTCTCACCGACCCCGACCTCGTCGGGGTCATTCTCAACGCCTTCAAGCTGATCTTCTTCTTCTCCTTCGTCCCGGTCGGCGCTGGGGCTGGTGGTCGCGTCCGTCATGCGGCGGATCGCCGACCGGACGGTTCGGGACCGTCGTCGCGGACCGTGCTCTTCCTCCCGCAGATCATCCCGTTGGTGGCAGCCGGCATCGCCTGGAAATGGGTCCTTTCGACCTCTGGCCTGGTGAACCAGATCCTGTCGGCGATCGGGCTCGACGAGCGTGACGCGAGCCTGGCTCGGCGACTTCGATTTCGCGCTGCCCGCCGTCGGCATCATCGGTGCATGGGTCCTGCATCGGGCTGTGCACGATCCTCCTGCTCACCGGCATGAGCAAGATCGACGCGGCGCTCTACGAGTCCGCCCGCCTCGACGGGGCCGGGGCCGTCCGGGAGTTCGTGTCGATCACCCTCCCGAGCCTCCGGCAGGAGATCGGGGTGTGCATCACGGTGACGGTCATCGCCGCGCTCGCCAGCTTCGACATCGTGTACATCGCGACCGGCGGCGGCCCCGGCCAGGCCACGACGGTCCCGGGCCTGCGAGATCTACCAACTGGCGTTCGCGGGGCGGCAGGTCGGCCTGGCGTCCGCGTTGGCGGTGGTCCTGTTCCTCCTGGTCCTCGCGTGCGTGCTGCCGATCCAGCGGCTGGCCAGGGGCGACGAGGCGTGATCGTCGCACGGCGCGAGGTCTACACCGGCAGACTGCTGCTGCTGATCCTGCATCGCGCATCACCGTGCTGCCGTTCTTGAGCCTGCTCTCGGCAGCATTGCAGCCGTCCGACTCGACGCCACTCGGCATCGAGTGGCCGTCGAATCCCCAGTGGGGCAACTTCGTCGAGGCGTTCAACGTCGCGAGCATGCCGGCGCTTCTCTGGTCGAGCGTGACGATCGTCATCGCCGTTGTTCCGATCGCCGTGGTGATCTCAACGATGGCCGGCTTCGCCATCGGGCATCTCCGGATCCCGGGGGGTCGGGTCTTGTTCCTGGTGTTCTTGCTGGGCCTGACGCTCCCGTTCGAGGGCATCATCACGCCGCTGTACTACCTCGTGCGAGGCCTCGGGATCCTCAACACGAAGTGGGCGATCATCCTGCCCCTCATCGGGCTGTACATGCCGTTCGCCGTGTTCTGGATGCGGGCCCATTTCATCAACATGCCGAGCGAGCTCTCGGAGGCGGCTCGGGTCGATGGTGCCAGCACATGGGAGCTCTTCTCGCGGATCCACCTCCCGCTGGCCAGGCCCGCCGTATCGGCCCTGGCCATCCTGCTGTCTGTTTGGACGTGGAACCAGTTCCTGCTCGCCTTGGTACTGGTCGAGGACCCGCTGCAGCGGACGATGGCAGGAGCGTTGGGCGCGTACCAGGGCCACTACGCGACGAACATCCCGCTCCTCTGCGCCGGATCGCTTCTGATCCTGACCCCCACCCTGATCGTCTTCCTTCTGTTCCAGCGCCAGTTCATCTCGGCGCTCCTGCAGGGCTCCCTGAAAGGGTGAGCCCGATGCGCAGCGCCATCAGCGACCGCCGCGCTACGCTGCTGACCGCCGCCCTCCGCTCCTGCCTCAGTTCTTGAACCCGGCAACTTCGAGCTTCTGGAAAGGACCGACGTGCGAACCGCGCCCCAGCTGATGACCTACCCGGATTCGCTGGGCGGCGACCTTCGGACCCTCGCCGGGCTGCTCGCGCGGGCCGCTCGAGGGCCTGTTCGGCGGGGTCCACATCCTGCCGCCGTTTCCCTCCTCAGGAGACCGCGGCTTCGCGCCGTTGACCTACGCGCAGATCGACCCTCGTGTCGGGACATGGGCGGACATCGAGGCGATCGCGCGCGACCACGACGTCCTGCTCGACGTGATGATCAACCACATCTCCCGTCAGTCGGATGAGTTCGTGGCGTTCCTCCAGGACGGCCGCCGCTCGAAGACGGCCGACCTCTTCATCACCCTCGACAAGGTCTGGCCCGACGGCGAGCCGCCGGCGGGTGATGTCGCCCGGATCTTCCTCCGCAAGCCGGATGCGCCGTTCTCGACGGTGACGATCGCGGCGACGGGCAAGCAGGAGCGGATCTGGACGTCGTTCGGATCGAAGGAGTGGTCCGAACAGATCGACCTCGACGTGACCTCCACAGGCGACGCGCGACATGATCACGGACTGGCTGCGGTCGTTCGCGGCGCACGGGGTGACGATCGTCCGACTCGACGCCGTCGGTTACGTCGTCAAGAAGGCCGGCACGAGCTGCTTCATGGTGGAGCCCGACATCTACGCGTTCCTCGACTGGATCATCGGCGTCGCGGCCGGGTTCGGTCTGGTCATCCTGCCGGAGGTCCACGACCGCTACGCTACCCACGAGCGACTCGCTGCCCACGGGTATTGGACGTACGACTTCGTCCTGCCCGGACTGCTCTTGCATGCCTTCGAGACGGGATCTGCCGCGCGGCTGTGCGACCACCTCGCACGGTCGCCGGAGCGCCAGTTCACGATGCTCGACTGCCACGACGGCATCCCGGTCCGGCCAGACCTGGATGGCATCCTCGAGCCCGATGAGATGCTCGGACTCGCGGACCTCGTGCAGCGCCGCGGCGGGAACGTCAACCGGATCCTCTCGGACGCCCATGCTGACAACTCCGTCGACGTCCATCAGCTGAACTGCACCTACTACTCGGCGCTCGACGCCGACGACGACCGGTACGTGGCCGGCTCGGGCGATCCAGCTCTTCGCCCGAGGCGTTCCCCAGATCTACTACGTGGGGCTACTTGCCGGCCTCAACGACGACGCCGTCGATGCGAACGACGAGGGCCGCGCGATCAATCGCCACAACTACTCGACGGACCGAGGTCGAGCGCCGAGATCGGCCGCCCAGTCGTTCGACGGGTGATGGAACTGATCCGGCTTCGGAACAGCGCATCCTGCGTTCGCCGGGTCCCTCGAAGGTGTCGTCGCCGGCGCAACGTCGATCCGGATGAGCTGGCGTCACGACGACGACCGCTGCGAGCTCGAGGTCGACCTCTCCTCCGGGGCGATGACGGTCACGGATCAACGAGAACGCGAGGAAGTGTGGAACGCCGCCTCGTAGGAAGAGCGGCCAGGCAGTGGTTCCGAAGTGGTTGTCCGCCTGGCGCGGGGTATCGTTGGACGGTCGAACCGAGGCTGATTCGTGCTCTCGTGAGGTCGTGTTGGCTTCCGTGATGCGCGAGGCGCTCGACTTCAAAACCAGTGGCGCGGCGCTCGGCGCGGCGCGGTGGGTTCGACTCCCACGCGTTCCCGCCACGGCGCCGACCCGAGCGCGGAGACCTTCCTTGCAGCCGCCCGATGGGGGATACTGGCAGACCGGCATTCGCGCCGCTCGCCGTCGGCCACGATCTTCATCCTCGAGGGTGACGTCATCGGTCGACTCGGGACACGATGTCGATGGCGATTGGTATCGATCTTGGAAGGAGTGATCACATGAGCGTGGGCCCGGTCGAGTACATCGCGATCGCATTCCCTGGGAACAAGTTCTCGGGGAAGATCATCCCGGCGATCAAGGAGCTCCAGGATGCCGGCACCATCCGCGTCCTGGACATCGTGATCATCAGCAAGGACCAGAACGGCGATGTCGCCGCCATCGAGCTGGGCGGAAGCGAGCCCAGAGGAAGCAGCGGCCCTGGCGGTCCTCGGCATCAAGGGCGAGAACCTGCTCGGCCAGGAGGACATCGAGGACATCGGCGCAGCCCTGGACCCGAACACCACCGCCGCGCTCATGATCTGGGAGAACGCCTGGGCAGCCACGTTCGCCAAGTCGTTGCGCGATGCCGATGGCGTCCTGATCGCCAATGGCCGGATCCCGGCGCCCCTGATCGAGGAGGCCCTGGCGGCATCGGTCTCGTAGGAGCAGATCTGAACCCGGAATGGCACAATCGAAAGGAGCGCCCTAGATGATGCGACGCCGAGGCGGTCTCGTACGAATGGCTGCGACGACCGCGGTCGTCGCCGGAACGGCGGGGGCTGTCAGCCACCATCAGCAGCAGAAGTACCAGTCGCAGGCCGAGGCACAGGCCTACGAGCAGCAAGCAGCAGCGGTCGCGTATGCACCGGCTCCGGCGGCCGCCCCGGCCGTCGACCCGACGACGGCGCAGATCCAGCAGCTTGCGGCGCTGCACGCATCGGGCGCCATCTCCGACGAGGAGTTCGCGGCGGCCAAGGCCAAGGCGCTCGGGATCTGACCCGGAACGCTCCAGACATCCGCATCGACGCGGGTCGGGCCTGCTTGCAGGCGACCACCGGCCCGCGTCGGTCCATGTCTGATCCGGGCGGATGAGTCACGCGATGCCTTCGGATGCGTCCTGGCGAGCAGGCCCGTGAGGACGTGGTCCTGTACGGCCGTCGGTTGCAGGCCGAGGGTCTCGTCCACTGGACCTCCGGCAACATCTCGATGCGGGTCGCCGGCGAGCCCGACCTGATCGCGATGACCCCGACGGACACGCCCTACGACACGATGCAGCCCGAGGATGTCTGCGTCGTCCGGAGCGACGGGTCCATCGTGGACGGGCGCCGCGCGCCGACGTCCGAGTTCCCCCTGCACACGCTCGTCTACCAGCGACGGGCGGAGGTCGGCGCGATCGTCCATGCGCACAGCCGGGCCGCCATGACGATGGCGGCGCTGGGCTGGACCCTGCCGCCGATCCTGACCGGGTTCGTCGAGGCGGCGGGCGGCGCCGTCACCACGGTCCGGTACTCACGGCCCGGCACCCCCGAGATGGCCGACTTCACCGCCGAGGCGCTCCGCGATCGCGGCGCGTGCTTCCTGCGGCACCACGGCCTGCTCGCCATCGGCGCCACCATCGATCGGGCGTTCAAGGCCGCCGCCGTGACCGAGGCCTCGGCCGACGTCTATCTCAGGGCTCGCCAGTTCGGCGACGTCCCCGAGCTGCCCGAGGCCGAGGTCGCGTGGATCGCCGACCTCTGGCGCGGGCAGTGGGTCAAGGCTGAGTAGCCCTCGTCAGCTCGCCGCCTGCTGCACGAGCTCGCCGATCTTCTTCTCGTCGGCGGCGGTCAGCTCCGTCAGGGCGTACGAGGTCGGCCACATCGAGCCGTCGTCCAGGCGAGCCGCTTCCTCGAAGCCGAACGTCGCGTAGCGTGAGTCGAACTTCGACGCGGCCTTGAAGAAGCACACGAGCTTGCCGTCCTTCGCGTAGGCGGGCATCCCGTACCAAGTCTTCGGCGCGAGCTCCGGCGCGGTCGCGGTGACGATGGCATGGATCCGCTCGGCCATGTCGCGATCGGCCGGTGGCATCTCGGCGATCTTCGCGAGCAGGTCGCGCTCCCCGTCCGCGCGGTCGGCCTTCGAGCGCGATTCGGCCTTCAGCTCCTTGGCTCGCTCGCGCATCGCGGCCTTCTCGTCCGCGCTGAACCCCTTGCTGGTCTTCGTGGTCTCGGCCATATCGGTCTCCTCTGTTGGGATCGGTGAAGTGACCCTGATGCTACGGGGGCTGGCACCGCGTCGGCTTCTCCGAATCTGCTCGAAACGTGACGTCGATGTGTCGCAGCGCGTCCCTAGCCGGCGCTGATCAGCACCTGGGCGCAGTCGAGGCAGATGCGTCCCACCGACAGGAGGCTGTCGACGGGGATCGTCTGGCGCTCGCGCGGCTTGATCGCGACGCCGCAGGCGATCGCGATGCCGCCGCCGTCGTCGCGCTCGACCACGTGCCAGACCTGGTCCTGGCCCGCACGAACCAGCCGAACGGCACCTGCCTCGTCGATCACGCGACCATCATGCCGCGACGGCGCGCCCCGTGACGGCCCCAGCGACCTAGACTCCATCGGGCCAGCCCGTTCCCCGCCACGGAGGCCCGATGTCGACCAAGCCCAACGACCGACCGCGACCGCCCAGTGTCGACGCGGTCGTGAACGTGGCCCGCGCCGTCGTCGACGACGAGCGGGCGCGGCTGGCGATGGGTGAGACGGCACGATCGACGGCGGCCCTCGGCACGGAGGTGGCCGCCCGGATCGACGGCTTCGCGGACGCCGGACCGCTCCCCGTGATCAATGCCACGGGCGTGATCGTCCACACGAACCTGGGCCGCGCGCCGTGGGCGAGCGGCGTCGCGGAGGCCACCGCCGCCCTTGCCGGCCGCTACCTCCTGCTCGAGCTCGACCGCGAGACGGGCCGGCGCGGCGCGCGTGTTCGCACCGCGGAGGAGCACCTCATCGCCCTGACCGGCGCCGAGGATGCGTTCGTCACCAACAACAACGCCGCGGCACTCGCGCTCGCGGTGGGCCTGGCTGGCCGCGGCGGCGTGGTCGTCTCGCGCGGCGAGCTGGTGGAGATCGGCGGCGGCGTCCGGATCCCGGAGATCGTCCGGCGGGCCGGGGCGAAGCTGATCGAGGTCGGCACGACCAACCGGACGCGCGCGGCCGACTTCGAGACGCCGCTCGCCGAGGGCCGGGCGAAGGCCGTCCTCCGCGTGCATCCCTCGAACTTCTCGATGACCGGGTTCACCGAGGCGCCCGATCCCGCCGAGGTCGCCGAGATCGCGCATCGCCACGGCGCCATCGTCATCGACGACCTGGGCTCCGGGGCGCTCCTCGACACCGCGACGTTCGGCCTCGCGCACGAGCCGCTCCCCGGCGAACGGCTGGCGGCCGGCTCCGACGTCGTCACGTTCAGCGGCGACAAGCTGGTCGGCGGGCCGCAGGCCGGGCTGGTCGTCGGGCGGGCCGACCTGATGGCGCGGATGCGCCGCGATCCGTTGGCCCGCGCGATGCGACCCGACAAGACGACGCTTGCGGCCGTGGCCTTGACGCTTGGTCTGTACCGCGCCGGTCGTGCGGTCGAGACGATCCCGGTGTGGCGCATGATCGCGGCAACGGTCGAGGGGCTTCGGGTGCGGGCGGAGGCGCTCGCCGCGACCCTCGGTCCGCGCGCTGCCGTGGTCGACCTGCGCTCGACGGTCGGCGGCGGCTCCCTCCCCGGCGAGACGCTCGCCTCGGTCGGGCTCGCGCTCGAGGCGCGCTCGGCGAACGGGCTGCTGTCGGCGCTTCGCCACGGCGACCCGGCGGTCATCGGGCGCATCGAAGACGACCGCGTCGTCCTCGACCTTCGCACCGTCGAACCTGAGACCGACCGGGCGCTCGGCGCGGCCATCGCCACGGCCCTCGACGGACGGGCATGACCGTCGTCATCGGCACGGCCGGGCATATCGACCACGGCAAGACCACGCTGCTGCGCGCGCTGACCGGCATCGATGCGGACAGGCTGCCCGAGGAGCGGCGCCGCGGGATGACCATCGATGTCGGGTACGCGCATCTCGCGTTCGACGACGGCGTCGAGCTCGACTTCGTCGACGTCCCGGGGCACGACAAGCTGGTCGGCAACATGCTCGTCGGGGCCGGCGAGATCGACGCCGCGATGCTGGTCGTCGCGGCCGACGACGGTCCGAGTGCCCAGACGCTCGAGCACCTGGCGCTCCTCGACGCGCTGGAGATCCGCGACGGGCTGGCGGTCGTCACGAAGATCGACGCGGTGGACGACGCGCGACGCGACGAGGTGATCGACGCGGTGCGGCGGCTCCTCGACGGGACGTCGCTGGCCGGTGTCCCGTTGCTGGCGGTCTCCTCGACCGCCGGGAGCGGGATCGAGGACGTGCGGCGCGCGCTTCGCGAGGTCAGTGATGCGGTCGCGGCCCGCCTCACGGCCGCTTCCGCGAGGCCGCCGTCCCTCGCGATCGACCGGGTCTTTACGGTGAAGGGTCGCGGCGTCGTGGTCACGGGCACGCTCCGTGGCGGACGGCTGGAGCGCGGCTCGTCCCTCGGTCTGCTGCCGGGCGACGGGCACACGCGAGCGCGCGAGCTCCAGGTCCACAGCGCGGCGGTCGAGGTCGCCGATCCCGGTCGGACGGCGATCAACCTCGCCGGTGTCGAGGGCGGGGATCTGTCTCGTGGGCAGGTCCTCACCGCGGATCCCGCCGTCGTGGCGACCGACCGGATGCTCGTACGACTTCGCGCCCCACTCCCGGACCGGACACGGGCCCGGTTGCACCTGGGAACGGCGGCGGTCGACGTGGCCATCGGCCGCAGCGGTCGCGACGCCATCGAGCTCCCGGACGCCACCGACGTGGCTGGGATCCTGCGACTCACCGAGCCGGTCGCTGCGGCGCCCGGCGATCGGTTCGTGCTCCGGCGGCCGTCCGGGGTGCATCAGGTCGTCGGCGGCCAGGTGGTCGACGTCATGCCGGCCCGCGGCGTCTCCCGGCGGCGGCAGACGGCGACCCGGGTCGCGGCCCTGGCGTCGGCGGTTGCCGTGGGTGACTCGCTGGCTGCCGCGACGGCGCGGCTCGAGCTCCACGGCGCGGTCGTCGAGACCGACGGCGTCCGCCTCGCCCCCGACGTCGCTGCGATGGCGACCGATGCCGCCGTTGCTCGGGTCGGTGATGGGATCGGCTTGGCCGACCTGCGGACCGCGACGGCCCGTGCGATCCGCCGGTCCGTGACGCTCGACTGGGACGACGCGGTGAGGGCGGCAAGCTTCGTCGTGGACGCGCTGGTCCACGACGGCCGCCTGGCGCGGAGCGGCGATCGGGTCACGCTCCCCGGTGCCGCGGACGCCGGACCGGATCCCGCGCTCGCTGCGGCGATGGACCGCCTCCAAGCGGCACTCGCCGTCGTCGCGCCGCCGCCCCTCTCGGACGCCGCCCGCGCCGCCGGCTGCCCGCCCGATGGCGTCCGCATGCTGGAGCGCGACGGCCGGATCGTCGTGCTCGAACCCACGCTCGCCTATGCCGCCGGCACCTACGCGACGCTGACCGCCCAGGCGCTCGCCCTGGCTGCAGTCGCGCCGCTGACCCCGGCGGCCCTGCGCGACGCGACCGGCACGAGCCGCCGCTACGTCATGGCGATCCTCGAGGACCTCGACCGGCGCGGGGTGCTCCGCCGCACCCCGGAGGGGCACCGACCCGGACCGCGCGCCGCCGCCGCAGCGGCCGCCACGCCCCCGACCCGATGACGACGGCCGCGATCGTGCTCGCCGGCGGCCGGTCGTCGCGCTTCGGACGCGACAAGCTCGCCGAGCTGGTCGACGGGATCCCGATCCTGGAGCGGGCCGTCGGTGCCGCGACCGGCATCGTCGACGAGGTGCTGGTCGTCGTGGCCCCGGGCGCGACGGCAGCGATCCCCGCCGGCGCGCGCCGCATCGACGATGCCCGCGCCTTCGAGGGTCCGCTCGCCGGCGTCGATGCCGGCCTGGCGGCGACCGATGCGGACGTCGTGCTCGTCGTCGGCGGCGACATGCCGTCGCTGGTGCCGGCGGTGCTGCGGCGGCTGATCGACGCGCTGGCAGACCCGTCGGTGGACGCGGCGGTCCTCGAGGCCGGCGGCCGCCACCGACCGTTGCCGATGGCCCTCCGGCGTGGGCCGGCGATCGCGGTCACCGCGACCCTGCTCGGTTCGGACGAGCGCCGCCTCCGGGCCTTGCGCGACGGGCTGGCGTTGGCCGTCATCCCTGATGCCGAGTGGCAGATGGATGATCCCGACGGCGCCACGCTCCGCGACATCGACAGCCCGGACGATCTCGGGGCGTAGGCGCCGCCGGGATCGGGCGCGCGAAGACGCGACGACCTCCGGACACACGACGACCCCCGCTCGAGGCGGAGGTCGGTCGCGTATCGGAGGGAGGGAGTCCCGAAGCTGAGGGAGGATCAGCCTCGGTACGGGTAGTCCTGGAGCGCCGGGAGGAACGTGGTCGAGGACTCGCCACCGAGGGAGCGACGGAGACCGTTGACCGCTGACGCGATCCGGTCGCGGAGGCTCGGCCCGGGATAGGCGTATCGCTGGCGCCGGGCGGCTTCGGCCCGCAGGTACTCGAGGTGCTCGTTCACGGCCAGGAGGGCGTAGGCGTTCACTGGTTGCTCCTTTCTCGCTCCCGGGAGGTCCGGGGCGCAAGGAGAAGATGCGCTCGCCCTCGAGGCCGCGACATCGTCGTCCGATGCCGAACGGACATCGTCATCCGTCCATGCCGGGTCGGATGCTGCCGCGCACGCGCCGGCCGCGCACCCAGCGATCACGCTCACCCGTCGAGCGCAGGGTCCTCGACCACGGCGACGCCATCGATGAACGTGCCGACCACGCGAGCATCCAGGATCCGGCCGGCCCCGCGGTCGAAGAGGTCGCGGTCGAGGACGACCAGGTCCGCGGCCTTGCCGACCTCCAGCGAACCGGTGTCGCGCTCGAGGTGGTTGACCCAGGCCGACCCGGTCGTGAAGCCGGCAAGGGCGTCGACCAGGTCGAGCCGCTCGTCCGGGAGGAAGACCTCTCGCTCGCCCGCGTACCAGGCGGGCGTGAGGCGCTCGACCGCCAGGTGCATCTCCCAGATGGGGTTCGCGCTCGACACGCTCCAGTCCGAGCCCATCGCCAGCACCGCGCCGGCCGCCTTGAGCGACCGGAACGGATACTGCCAGCGCCATCGCTCGCCGATGAACGGGATCGTCAGCACGTCCATCTGGGTCTCGTGCGACGCCCACAGCGGCTGGGCGTTGGCGGCGACGTCCAGGATGCGGAAGCGCGGGATGTCGTCGGGATGGATGACCTGGATATGGGCGATGTGCGGTCGCGTGTCCGACGGCCCGTTCGCGCGGCGGGCCGCCTCGACCGCGTCCAGCGACGCCCGGACGGCCCGGTCGCCGATGGCGTGGAAGTGGGGCTGGAACCCGAGCGCGTCGATGGCCGGGACCCAGCTCGCGAGCCCATCCGGGTCGATCTGGAGGAGTCCGCGGTTGTCGGTCGTCCCGCCGTGGCCATCGCCGTACGGCTCGAGCATCGCGCCGGTGAAGTTCTCGAGGACGCCGTCCATCATCAGCTTCACGCTGGTGGGTGCGTACCGCCCGATCGCGGTGGCCTCTCGCCGAGCCACGAACTCCTCGATCTGGTCGGCGCCGCGATGGTGGTCCCACCACAGGGCGCCGACCACCCGGCCCGGTCAGCTCGCCGCGGCTCGCCAGCGCGACGTAGGCGCGCTCCTCGACGTGCGGCTCGACGATGGCGTCCTGCCATGCCGTGACCCCGAACTCGTGGAGATGGCGCTGGCCCAGCCGCAGGGCCTCCTCCAGCTCCGCGGGGGTGTCGTCGGGCATCAGCCGCAGGACCAGGTCCATCGCCCCCTCGTGGAGCGTGCCCGAGGGGGAGCCGTCGGGGTCGCGTTCGATGCGGCCGTCCGCGGGATCGAGCGTCGCCGCGGTGATCCCGGCCAGCTCGAGCGCCTTCGAGTTCACCCACGCCCCGTGGCCGTCGCGGTTCGTCAGGAAGACCGGACGGTCTGGGACGATCCGGTCGAGGTCCTCGCGCCGCGGCGTCCCGCCCTCGAAGGCGGCCATGTACCACCCGCCACCGCGGATCCACGTCTCGCCGGGATGCGATCGCGCGTAGGCGTCGATGACGTCGAGACCAGGCCCGGACTCCTCGTCGGCGTGCAGGTCGCAGCGGAGCATCGCCAGACCGCCGTGGATCGGATGGACGTGCGCGTCCTGGAAGCCGGGCGTCACGGTGCGCCCGCGGAGCTCGATGACCCGCGTCGACGGGCCGATCAGCGGTCGGACCACGGCATCCGGCCCGACCGCCACGATCCGTCCGTCGCGCACGGCAAGGGCGCTCGCCCACGAGTGGGCAGCATCCATGGTGGCGATGCGGCCCCCGGTCAGGACGAGGTCGGCGGGGCGGTCGGCGGGCATCGGGCCTCCGTGGGTTCGAGTCGGGGTCTCGAGTCTCGCACCGGCGATCGCCGCCGCGTCGGGTCATCGCACGTGCCGCGACGGCCCTTGGATGCCACGCTCCGTCGCGGTAGCATCGCGGCCGTGGCATCGGTGCATCTCCTCCACGCCGGCTATGCCGACGATCGCGTCGGCAGCAGCGTCACGCTCATCCGCGACGGCGACACCCTGATCGTCGCCGATCCCGGGATGGTGGCGAGCCGCTCGCGGATCCTCGATCCGCTCGCGGCCCTGGACGTCCGCGCCCGAGGCGGTCACGCACGTCTTCATCAGCCACCACCACCCGGACCACACGGTCAACATCGCGCTCTTCCCGAATGCCGAGGTGGTGGACTTCTGGGCGCGCTACCGCGACGACCTGTGGCTCGACCACGACGGTGACGGATACCACCTCTCGCCGAACGCCGAGCTCTGGCTCACCCCCGGGCACACCAACGAGGACGCTTCGCTCATCGTCACGGCCGAGGACGCGACCTACGCGCTGACCCACCTCTGGTGGCGGGCCGACGAGACCCCCGACATCGACCCGCTGGCCGACGACCAGTCGGCCATCGAGGCCGGTCGCGCGCGCGTGCGAGCCGTGGCGGACATCGTCATCCCCGGCCACGGGGGCGCGTTCCGCAACCCGCGCTGACGTTCGTCCCGGGCGGCGGCCGGGTCAGCCGACCGCGCCGACCGCGGCGTCCACCGGTTCGTCCGCCTGCGCCCGTGGCGCGCCCGCCTGTTCGCGGAGCCCGACGAACGAGATCACGGCACCGATCACGAGCAGGACGGCCGAGATGCGCATCGCGAGGTGGAAGGCCTCCATCGACGCCGTGGTCGCCGCGTTGATCTGCTCGGGGGTGGCGCCGGGCGGGGGCGGGTTGAGCGGCTGGAAGGCCGCCTGGACCGCCGCCGACGACGTGTCGAGCGACGGTGCGAGCGTTCCCAGCGTGGCGTAGAACGTCGCGCTCACCGCGATGAAGATGAACGCGCCGAGCAGCGGCTGGCCGACCCGCGAGATCGAGTTGTTGATCGCGGACCCAAGGCCCGAGAAGCGCGTCGAGATCGAGTTCATCAAGGTGGCGGTGAGCGGCGCGACCACGCACGAGATGCCGAGGCCGAACAGGAGGACGGCCGGCAGGATGTCGATGAGGACGTCGACGGGCGGGACCAGCGTCGAGGGCATCTCGAGGGCTGCCTTCCACGGCGCCGAATCGGCCGGCAGCCGCGAGTACCAGAGCAGCGCGAGGGCCATCAGGGATCGGACCGAGGACGAGGAAGCGCCGGGCGCCGATCCGCCCGGCGAGGGTGCCGATCCGCGTCGAGAGCAGCGCCAGCATCACGCCGGTCGGCAGGCCGATCAACGCGGCGCCGGTGGCGGTGTAGCCCAGCACGCCCTGGAAGACCAGGCTCGTGTACCAGAAGTTCACGTAGAGCGCGCCGTAGACGAAGAACGTCGTCAGGTTGATGGAGGTGAACGCCCGGTTCTTGAAGAGGCTCAAGCGGCACGAGCGGGTTCGGGCGGGTCGCCATGAGGATCGGGAAGAGGATCAGCGAGATCACGCCGACGGTGATCGCGCCCCACGCGAGGGCATCGTTCCATTCGTGCGCCTGCCCGCGGATCAGGCCGAACGACGAGCCCGCCGACGGCGAGCGCGGCCACCAGGGCGCCCAGCCAGTCGAAGCTGCCGGTCGCCTCCGTGTCGCGCGATTCCTCGACGTGGCGGAGGGTCACCCACAGCGCGAACGCGGTCACCGGGACGTTGATGAGGAACGCGCTCCGCCAGCCGATGGTGTCGACCATCGTGCCGCCGACGATCGGGCCGAGGACCGTCAGCGCCGCGGTCGAGGCCGCCCACATGCCGAAGGCGCGACCGCGCTCGGCGCCGGAGAAGGCCTGCGTGATCAGCGACAGCGACCCGGGGACCAGCAGCGCGCCGGCGCCGCCCTGCATCAGGCGGAAGACGACCAGCCACTCGAGCGTCGGCGCGAGGCCGCACAGCGCGGAGGTGGCGCCGAACCCAGCGAGGCCGATGGCGAAGACGCGGCGACGGCCGTAATGATCGGACAGGCCGCCCGCGAGGATCAGGAGCGCGGCGAGGACGGCCAGGTAGCCGCTCACGACGTACGCCTGGCCCTCGAGCGTGCTGATGTAGGTCGCGGGCAGGTCCTGCCCGATCTGCTTGAGGGCGATGTTGACGACCGTCCCGTCAAGGAAGACGGCGCCCGATCCGATGATCGCGGCGATGAGGGTCCATCGCTGGCGGCTGGTCATGTCCGGCCAGTGTCGCAGCGCATCCGGGGCGCCGCAACACGGTCCCGAGCACGCGCCCCTAGACTCTCCGCCATGCCCGGCCCGGTGGCGCTCGTAGGCGCCGGTGAGTTCCTTCCTGCGATGCTCGATTTCGACCTCGAGCTGCTCGCGGCCACCGGCCGCCCCAGACCGCGTGTCGCGATCCTGCCGACCGCCTCCTACCCAGACGGCGAGGAGGTCTTCGACCGCTGGGCGGCGATGGGCGTGGCCCACTTCGGCGGCCTCGGCGCGGAGGTGGAGCCGGTCCTGGTCCGCGACCGCGCCTCGGCCGACGACACCGGGTTCGCGCAGGCGGTCGGCGAGGCGGACCTGATCTACCTCTCGGGCGGCAAGCCGGGCTACCTGCTGCGGGCGCTCGACGGCAGCGCGGTCGGGAAGGCCATCGCCGCCGCGCATGAGCGCGGGGCCGTCCTGGCCGGGTGCTCGGCGGGCGCGATGGTCCTCTCCGGCCACACGTTCGACTTCCGCGTGCGCCTCCTGCCGTGGCCGCTCAAGTGGCGGTCAGGGCTGGGGTTCGCATCGGGCGTGTCGGTCGTACCGCACTACGACGCGTGGCCGGAGCCGCTGTCGGCGCTCGTGGCGCTCCAGGCGCCGCGCGGATCGGTCGTGCTGGGGATCGACGAGGAGACCGCCGTCATCGGGCGCGACGGCGCGTGGCAGGTCCATGGCGCCGCCCGCGTGACGGTCTGGCGGGGGCGCCGGCGCGAACGGCATCGCGCCGGCGAGGTCTTCACGGTCTAGGCACCTGCAGGCTCGGACGTCGGCAGGGACCCGGCCGTCAGTCGGGGCGGACGGTCCGGAAGCAGTCGGAGCAGTAGACCGGTCGGTCCATGCGCGGCTTGAACGGGACCTGCGCCTGGTTGCCGCAGGAGGAGCAGATCACGGCGAAGTACTCGCGCGATGCGCGGTCGTCGCCGCGCTCGTAGCCGCGCGGGCCACCGATGTCGCGCACGTCGCCATCGGTCTCCCTGGCCGCTCGGCGGCTGGCTCGACAGCTCGTGCAGCGCTTCGGGTCGCTGGTGAACCCCTTCTGCACGTAGTACTCCTGGTCGGCGACGGAGTGGATGAACTCCACACCGCAATCGACGCAGCTCAGGGTTCGATCGACGTTGGTCACTTGGGTCCTCCGGGGGCATGCTCGCTGTGGTGCGTGCGTCCGGAGGGCAGCCGCATCGGCGGACGGGACGGCGAGGTCTGGCGGGAGAAGCCGGGGCGCGCGACCCAGGTGCCGTGTCGGCCCGTTCTCTGGGGCGCACCGGGTGGTAGGCCGGGGATGATACGACGAGTCGCCGATTCCGGCAGGAACGGGCGTTTCGGCGTCTGGCGACCGTGACACCGTACCTGTCACAATGACCGCCGAGCATCCGGGATGACGAGCGGGGAGTCATGGGGGCGCCTCGCTCGTGCCGGACCCGCGGACCGCTCCGGCGGTCCGATCGGGCCCGGCGGAAACCCGGGTCTCACAACGTCCGGCCGCGACCGTCGAGGGAGGCCCGCCACAAACCGGATGCTACGGATCATCCACACCGCCGACGTCCATCTCGGCGCCCGTCACGACGACCTCGGAGAGCAGGCGGCTGCCCAGCGCGAACGGCAGTTCGCGGCCTTCACCGCCACCGTGGACCTCGCGATCGCCGAGCGCGTCGACCTCTTCCTGATCGCCGGCGACCTGTTCGACTCGAACGTCCAGCCCAGGCGCTCGGTGGAGCGCGTCGCCGCCGAGCTCGCGCGGCTCGTCCAGGCCCGCATCCGCACGGCGATCATCCCGGGCACCCACGACGTCTACGACCGCTCGTCCATCTACCGCGCGTACGACCTCAAGGCCCTCGCCGGGAGCACCCCGGCGGACGATTTCCTGACGGTCCTGACCTCCGACCTTCCCGCCGTCTACCTCAATGCCATCGACACGGTCGTCCACGGCCGGGTCTTCGCCACCAAGCGCGCGCCGACCAGCCCGCTCGCCGGGTTCGACGCGGCGACGACGGCCCCCGCCGGCAAGTGGCGGATCGGGATGGTCCACGGCTCCCTGTCGATCCCGGGCAAGACGGACCGTGACGATGTCGTCTTCACGGTCGACGAGATCGCCGCGAGCCACCTCGACTATCTCGCGCTCGGGCACTGGCACTCCGCGCAGCAGGGCCGCGGCGGTGGCGTCACCTATGCCTACTCGGGCGCGCCCGAGCCCGTGGCGCTGGACCAGGACCGGGCCGGCAAGGTGCTCCTGGTCGAGATCGACGAGGCGCCGACCAAGCGGATCGTGACCATCGAGGAGCGGGTCGTCGGGCGGACCCGGTTCGACCGGACGGAGCTCGACGCCGCGACCGTCAAGAGCCAGCCGACGCTGATCGAGACGCTCGAGAAGCGCGCCGACCCGGATCTCGTCCTTGACGTCCGGCTCGTCGGGGTCCGCCCGGACGACCTGGACCTCGACGTCGACGAGATCGAGACGCGGCTCGCGCCGTCGTTCCTCAAGGTGCGGGTGCGCGACCGATCGATGCCGGCGCTGACCAGCGGCGTGCTCCCGTCGCCGGACACCGTCGCCGGCGCGTTCATCCGCGACCTCGAGGCGCGCATCGCCGCCTCCGAGAAGGCCGGCCAGGTCGACGAGGCCGCGGAGCTGCGCGATTCGCTCCGCCTCGGCCGCCTGCTGCTGGCCGGGCAGGAGGTCTCGCTGTGAGGATCCGCCGGCTCCAGCTCAAGGAGGTCCGCCGGTATCGCGAGCTCGACATCGACCTCGCGCCCGGCCTGACCGTCGTCCGCGGCCCGAACGAGGCCGGCAAGACCACGATCCAGCGCGCCATCGAGCTGGCCATCACCCGCCGCGTGACGAGCGCCGCGGGCGACCTCGAATCGCTGCGGCCGTGGGACGCGCCCCCGGAGGCGCGATCGGTCGTGACCATCGAGTTCGAGCAGGACGAGGAGGACGGCCAGAAGCTCGGCACGCTCGAGAAGACGTTCGCGGGCTCGCGCGGCACGGTCAACCTCGTGTACGACGGCCAGACGATCGCCGACCCCGCGCTCGCGGACCAGGTCATCGCGGAGCTGACCGGCATCCCCACCGAGGGCTTCTTCCGCGCGACCGCCTCGATCCGCCACCAGGAGCTCGATGACGTCACGCGCGACGAGGCGTCCCTCCGCGACCGGCTGCAGGCGTCCATCAGCGGCGCGGACCGCGGCACCAGCCGGGCGCGCAAGAAGCTCGACAAGGCGCTCTACGACCTGACCACCAAGGGCGACAAGAACCCGGGCCGGCTCAAGGTGGCGGAACAGGCGGTCGGCAAGGCCCAGACGGCGGTCGAGCAGGGCGAGGCGGCCCTCGCGCAGCTGGCCGCGGACCGCGACCTGCTGGCCGGCGCTCACGACCGGCGGGCCGAGACCGAGCTGATCCTCGCCGAGCGCCGGAGCATGCTCGAGAAGGCCCGCCAGGCCGAGCGCCTCATCGCCGACCGGACCGCGGCCCAGGAGCGCTACGAGCGCTACCGCCAGGCGGTCGAGGTCACCGCCGAGCTCGACCAGCTCGCGTCCACCCACCCCTCGGCCAACCCGCTCCCCGTCATCCGCGCCGGCGTCGAGCGCCTGCGCGCCCTGGACGTCCGCGCCCGCGAGCTGCGGGCCGCGCTGGCCGGCGAGGTCAACGTCAAGTTCGAGGTCGCCCCGGAGCCGACGACGTGGCGTTCGGTGTCGCGCGTCTCGGGCGTGCTGATCGTCATCGGCCTCCTCATCGCGATCGTGTCGGTCGGTGCCAACGTCCTCAAGGTCGCCACGCTCGGGGTCATCCCGGCGGTCGTCGGCGGGATCATCGCGGGGATCGGCCTGATCCTGGGCGGCGTCGCGGTCGGCCAGCGGCGGAGCTACTCCATGAGCGAGCAGCTGCGCGACGTGGAGATCGACCGACGCCTGCGCGGCCGATCCGAGATGGAGGCCGAGCTGGCGCAATGCGAGGCCGACACCGCCCGCCGGCTCGGCTCGCTCGGCCTCGTGGACCTGCCCGCCGCCGAGACGATGCTCGCCGCGGAGGCGGCGCACGTCGCCCAGATCGACCGGCTCACCGCCCAGCGCGACGGGCTGGTCGGCAAGGAGCCGCCCGGCAGCCTGACCACCGTCCGCGACGCGGCGGCCCTCGAGATCGCCCAGAAGACGAGCGCCATCGAGGCCCTCGGACCGATCGCGAAGGAGCCGCGCGCCCGCGAGCGCCTCGAGGTCGAGGTGCGGGAGCAGGAATCGGCTCTGGAGCGGACGCGCGACGACGAGGCGAACGCCCGGGCGCGAGTCGAGGCCAACACGGTCGACGCCGAGCAGGTCGCCGGACAGGCCGAGCGCCTCGCCATGTGGCGCGAGCAGTACGCGACGCTCGAGCGCCGTCAGCGCGTGTACGCGGGCACGCTCGCCGACCATCGATCGCGCCGAGCAGGCGACGATGAAGACCGCCACCCGCTATCTCGAGAAGACGATGGTCCGCGACCTCGCGCTCGTGACGGGCGGCCGGTACCGCCACGTCCGGGTCGACGACAAGACCCTCGACATCGAGGTCCGGGCGCCCGAGAAGCGTGACTGGGTCAAGGTCTCGGCGCTCAGCCAGGGCACGATGGACCTGGTCTACCTGACGGCCCGCCTCGGCCTGGTCCGGCTCGTGACGGGCGACCGGCGGCCGCCGCTGATCCTCGACGACCCGTTCGTGACGCTCGACGACGAGCGCGCCGCGCGCGCGCTCGAGCTGCTCCGCGCGGTCGCCTCGGACTTCCAGGTCATCTACCTGACGACGTCCGATCGGTACGACAAGGTCGCGGCCGAGGTCGTCGAGCTGCCCGGGCCGACGATGGTCGACGACGCCCCGGCGCCGGTCGCGGACCCGATCCTGCCCGACGTCCCGCCGCCTCCGACGCCGGCCCCGAGCGCCGATCCCGCGCCGATCGCGGACGCCGCCCCGGCGGCGGTCCCCGATCCCGCCGGTATGGCCGCCGTCGCGGAACCGGCCGTGCCCGTCGACGAGCCCGCCCCCTGACCGGTCTCGACCCCGCGGTCGCGACACTGCTGCTCTCGCTGACCTCGGCGCTGACCTGGGGCGCCGGAGATTTCGCCGGGGGGCTGACCAGTCGTCGGACGCCGGTCTACGGCGTCGTCCTCGTCTCGCAGCTGACCGGCATGGCGATCGCGGCCGGCCTGGCGATCCTGCGCCACGAGCCGGCTCTCACGGTCCCGGACGTCGCCTGGTCCATGGTCGGCGGGATCCTGGGCGGGATCGGCATCACCGCGTTGTATCGCGGGCTCGCCGTCGGACGGATGGGGATCGTGGCACCGGTGACGGGCGTGCTGGCCGCGCTCATCCCGGTCGTCGCCGGGATCGTCCTCGAGGGCTGGCCCGACGAGATGGTGCTCGTCGGGATCGGGCTGGCGCTCGTCGCGGTCGTTCTCGTCTCGCGCGTCGCCGACGAGAGCGGCGGGCGACAGGGCCTGGGACTCGCGCTGCTGGCCGGGACGACCATCGGCCTCTTCGGCGTGGTCATCAACCAGATCTCGGACGGGGTCGTCTTCGCGCCGCTCGCGATCGTCCGCGCCTCCGAGGCGGCCCTCATCGTCGTGATCATCCTCACGACCCGGGCCGCCTGGCGCCCGGCGGCCAACCTCCTCCCAGTGCTGCTGGCCATCGGCGTCCTCGATATGGCGGGCAACGCCGGCTACATCGCGGCGGTCCAGACCGGGGCGCTCGCGATCGCGTCGGTGGTCTCGGGGCTCTACCCGGTCACGACCGTGGTCCTCGCCGCGGTCTTCCTGCACGAGCGGGTCACCCGGTCGCACGCGGTCGGGATCGTCCTCGCGTCGGTGGCGGTCGTGCTGATCGGGATCGGCAGCGCCTAGGCCCGATCCCCAACGAAGCCGTTGACGTCCGCGAGCCTCTCGGGCCGCTGCCGGGCCCGCCGTGTCTGTCAGTCTGCACGGGAGCATCGAGGACCCGACCACTCGGCCCTCGGCCAGGATCCGTGCTTGGCAGTCCGCATTCCGGTGCGCCAGGGTTGCCCCGGAGACGTCTCGATCCCCTGGTGTTGCCTGGCAGGCTCGACGGACGCGGCCTCCAGGCAGGTCTCGGCCAACATGTCCGAGAACCTAGGCTCGCCGCCGCTCGATCCGGAGCGCCTCCACGGCCTCGGGCGTCGTGAGGACCACGACCGCGTCGAGCCCTTCGGCGTCGAGCCGGCCGTCGTCGACCGTCGCCCGCACCGCGGCGAGGTGCCGCTGGACCACGGCCGGGTCGACCACCCGCTCGGCCCGGGCCGCGTTCCGTGCCATGACGACGGCCGGGGGCAGGTCCAGCACGAGCGCGGTGACCGGCACGCGCGCCGCGCGGGCGCGGGCGATCCCAGCCTGCCGGGCGCTCCGCTGGAGGTTCGTCGCGTCGAGGACGGTCAGGCGGCCGGCGAGCAGTCGCGCTCGCGAGCTCGCGGTGGAGGCGCTCGAACGCCGCCCGCGTCGCGCGCTGGTCGGCGGCGTCGCCCGAGACGATCGCCCGGAAGGCGTCCGAGGAGAGGATCTCGTCGGGGTCGAACAGCCGCGCCGCGAGCGTCGACTTCCCGGCGCCGGCCGCGCCGATCAGCAGGACGAGCGACGGGTCGGGCAGCTCGATGGTCCGCACCCCGCGATGATGCGGCTCCCGTCAGGACGCCGCGCGACGGACCTCGTACCCGCCGCCCTCGGCGGCCCGCAGCTCGTACGACGGCTGGTCGTAGACGGACGGCCCGCGGACGACGTGCCCGTCGGCGAGGCGGAACCGCGACGCGTGCCACGGGCACACCAGGCACCCGTCCACCACCGTGCCCTTGTCGAGCGGCCCGCCCGGCATGGGCGCACACCGCGTGCATCGCGTGGACCGTGTCGCCGATGCGGACCACCACGAGGTCGTTGATGCCCGCCCGCATCTTCGTCGGCGCCGCCTCGGGGAGCGTCGCGAGGTCCGCGACGTCGCCCGTGTCGAGCTTGATCCACTTGGTGCCGGCGCCGCGGAAGGCGTGCCGGCTGACCATGTTGCCGAGGACATAGACGACGTCGCCGCCGACGAAGGCGCCCGCCGCCACGATGAGGAGCCCGATGATCGACAAGGCGACGGGCAGGAGCCGGTCGGACGGGTCGCCCGCTCGCAGCCCGAGCGACACCAGGAGGACCACGAGGGCGATCGTCATCAGCGTCGCGTGGGTGGTCGCGCGGGTCCGCGCCGTGCCATCGGTATCGGAGTAGTCGGCGAGGCCGGACACCGCCGCGAGCAGCATCGTGACGATGGTGAGGACCAGGGCGATGTCCGCCGCCGACCGCTGGCCGGCGAGGTCGAGGATGACGGCCGCCAGCAGCAGCCCGGTCGGCAGGTCGGTCGTCGCGCTGTGGAGGGGATGGCCGAGCCAGCGGCCGTGCAGCAGGTCCTTGACCGGGCCGAGCGGCCGGAAGAGCGCGGTGAGCCACCGGTGGTTGAAGTCGCCGAACGGCTGGGCCCAGCGATCGTTCATGGCGACGAGACGGGCGAGCAGATGGGCCATCGGGCGGCAACCTCCGCGACGAGTATCCACAACTCGTCCACAACGTTCGCGAACTTGGGGATAAGGTCGGACCCCGTACGACCAAGTTCGTGGATAAGCCCGTTGTGGATGTATGGCCCCGGACCGTACATTTCGTCTTGCCCGAAGGGGCAGATGTGAACCGCCAGACCGGTCCGAGGAGTGATCCACGGGACGGTCCCGGGAACCGGGTTCGAGGGCCGCAAGGCCAGCGAGCGAGGGACCCGGCGGCGACCAGGGACTGCGGACTTGTTCGTAGCCACTGGACCCGCTGAACGGCTGGGCTCCCACCAGTTCCTTCGGGCGCTTCTCTGTGTCCGGGCCGGGACCGCCATCGCGACCGACCCCGGACCGCAACCGACCCATCCGACCTTCCGCTAGGCTTCGACGGTGCCCGACCTCCCTTCGACCCCACCCCAGGCTGACGCGCGCCCGGCGCAGGACTGGCGGATCCTCGTCGCCGTCTTCTGGGTCACCAGCCTCGTCGAGGGGATGGGCGTCGCGCAGATCTTCGCCCTGCTGCCGGCCTACCTCCGCCAGATGGGCGTCGACGAGGCGGACCGCCTCGCCTTCATCGGGCTCTTCAGCTCGCTGGTCTTCGTCGTCGGCCTGCCGCTCGTCCCGCTGTGGGGGGTCTGGGCCGACAAGTACAGCCGCAAGGCCGTCATCATCCGCAGCGCCCTCGTCGAGGCCGTCGTGTTCGCCGGGGTGGCCCTGTCGCGGGAGCCGTGGCAGCTCGCGCTCTCGATGCTGCTCATCGGGTTCCAGCTCGGCAACACCGGGGTGATGCTCGCGGGGATCCGCGACGTCACGCCGCTGAAGCGGCTTGGCGTGACGATCGCCCTGTTCGGCTCATCCGGGCCGATCGGCTTCGCCTTCGGCCCGGCGCTCGCGGGCATCCTCGTCGACGGGCTCGGCTGGTCGCTGCCGGGCGTCTTCTGGCTGTCGTCGGCCCTGTCCGTCGGGACCGCCGGCCTCGTCGCCCTGACCCGCGAGATCCGGCCCGAGGTCATCCCGACCGGTGGGCGTGATCGGGCTGGCGTTCGGGGCGGTGCGCTCGGCACTGACCGACCGGACCGTCCGGCGGATCTTCCTGATCTTCGGCATCTCCTACCTGGCGACCCAGATGAGCCGGCCGTATATCCCGGTCCTGGTCGAGGACCTCACCGGGAGCGGCGCCGGGCTCGCGTCCGCGATCGCGCTGGTGATGGGGGCGGCAGCGCTCGTCGGCGCGCTCTTCTCGCCGCTCGGCGGCCTGCTTGGCGACCGCATCGGCTTCCGGCCCGTGCTCATCGCGGCGCTGACCAGCGGCGGCGTGATCCTGCTGCTGATGCCGCTCGCCCCCGCCGTCCCGGCCCTCGCGCTGCTGGCGGTCGTCCTTGGCGTCTCGACCGCCACGGTCTCCTCGATGATCTTCGGGCTGCTCGCGCTCGACGTCCCGGCCGACCGCCGGTCGGCGACCCTGAACCTCGTGTACCTGCCGCTCTACGCGGCCGGGATCATCGGACCGGCCGTCGGCGCGGCGCTGGCCAAGGTCGGCGGCGTCGCCGGGCCGTTCATCGCGGGCGGCGTGGTCTTCCTGGTCGGGGCGGTGACGGTCTACACCCGGGTTCGCGCGCCCTCCCGAACCGCGAGGGCGACCGCCGAGGCCTGACGCGCCTGGCCGCCGGGACGCGACCGCGCCGAGGCGTCTCCGCCCGCTAGCCGGGTCGGCGCCGCTGGACGATGACGCCGCCGATCAGGATCGCGATGACCGACGCGCCGACCAGCACCGCGGCCTCGCGGGTCTCGACCCAGCGGTACTCGGTGCCCGGGATCACGAGCTGGAACTGGGGGTACTTCGGTTGGCCGGTGTTCTCGTCGTACGGGACCCCTTGGTCGCCGAAGTACTCGTAGCCGACGAGCGTCCCATCCGGGAGTTGCCAGCGCTGATCGAAGTAGAGCGGCTGGTTGCCCTGGTACGAGGAGTCCACCATCGCGACCGGGATCGCCTCCTGCCGCAGCAGCACGTTCTGGTAGAAGTTCTCGCCGGCGGACAGCAGGATCGCACTGAGCAGGCCGGCGACGATGAGCGCCGGCAGCGCCCGTCCGATCATCGCGCCGGCCACGACCGACAGCCCGAACAGGAAGATCGCCCGCGCGGCGAGCAGCCCGCCGCGAGCGCCGTAGCCGGCGAAGGACTGGGTCAAGTCCTGGTTCGGCGTGCTCGCCGCGAAGAACCGGTCCATCGCGACCCCGGCGACGAACGAGGCGACGATGACGACCACGGCCATCGGGAGGACGCGCGAGAGGTACCAGCCCCAGCGCGACGGCGCGAGCGACCACGCGAGCCGGGTCGTGCCGCGCTCGAGCTCGCGGCCGACGATCGGCACGCCGAGGAACAGGCCGATCACCGAGGTCACGATCAGCGTCGGCGTCCCGAGGAGCGTGCCCAGCGACTGCTGCGCGCCCCAGTACTTGTCCAGGGCGCGCTGGCAGGCGGGGGTGATGTCACCCGTGTTCGCGAAGCACTCCGCTCCCGGCTTCAGGCTGTCGATATAGGTCGCGATCGCGTACGCCGCGATGGACAGCACGATGAGGCTGACCGCGAACGCGTAGACCTCGAAGCGGTGGAGCCGCAGGGTCAGCCGGATCCGGCGCAGGGTCATGCCGCCTGCGCTCCGCTCATCGCTCGGGACGGCGTCCGCCCGGCGGCGAGGTGGCCCAGCACGACCTCCTCGAGCGTGGCGGCGCGACCGCGTGCGCCCGTGTCGCGGACCAGCGCGAGGCGCTCACCGGCGGGTCCCGGGAACCGCCCGACCACCGCGTCCGCTCCGGCTCCGGGCGCATCGCGGATCGACCCATCGGCGTCGACCTCGACCACCCGATGTGCCGCGATCGCCTCGGCGATCGACACGTCGAGCAGCGTCCGCCCGCCACCGAGCACCAGCAGCCGGTCGCAGGCCTGCTCGATGTCGGTGATCACGTGCGACGACAGCAGGGCCGTCGCGCCGGCGGTCCGGACCGCGTCGACCAGCACGTGGAGGAACTCGCGGCGGGCCAGCGGGTCGAGGCTCGCCAGCGGCTCATCGAGCAGCAGCACCGGCGCCCGGGTGCCGAGCGCCAGCGCCAGGCCCACCTGGGCCTGCTGGCCCCCGGACAGCTCGTCGGCCTGCGCACCCAGCGGGATCGTCAGGTCGTCGAGCCGACGCCGGGCGATCGCGGGGTCGAAGCCCGGGCGCAGCGTCTCGGCCATGCGGACGTGCTCGTCGACGGTCAGCTCGCGGTACAGCGACGGCGCCTGCGGGACGTAGCCGATGCGCTGGACCGCGGCGCCGCGGTCCTTCCACGGGTCGATGCCGTCGACGAGGAGCCGTCCCTCGGTCGGGCGCTCGAAGCCGATCCAGGCCTTCAGCAGGGTCGACTTGCCCGAGCCGTTCGGTCCGACGAGCGCCGTGATGCTGCCGTCGGGCACCGACAGGTCAAGGTGGCGGAGCGCCCACGGCCGCCGCAACGCGTAGCGCTTGCCGATGTCGTGGGTCTCGAGGATCGCCACGCCGTCCCCTCACGCGGTCGGCCTCGAGGTTCGGGCCGGTGGCGGCATGGTACGGGCCGGCCGTCTCGGGGGATAGCGCCTAGGTCGCGCTCGCCGTGACCGGCTCGACCGCCGGGGTGGTCACCGCGGGCACGTCTTGCGCTGCCGCCGACGTCCCGCCCGGCCCGACCGACTTCCACGGCTCGCGCTGGAGCACGATGACGGCCAGGAGCATCGACAGGCCGCCGTACCAGAGGGCCGGCAGCGCGAGCATCGAGGCGACCGGCACCGCCCAGCGTCGGTCGGTCCGGGCGCCCCAGACGACGATCGCGACCGCGAATGGCAGACGGATCATGAGCGGGATCGGCACCGCGGCCCACGTGCCGTTCCGGCCCGCGACGTTGGTGAGCACCGAGACCCATTCGGCCCAGGCCCACGGCATCATCGCGTAGGAGACGGCGGCGACCACCAGGGTCGCGCCGAAGGCGATGGCCAGGCTCCGCCACTCGCGGCGGACGGCGAACCAGAGCAGGCCGACGCCGGGCGTCACCTTCGTCAGGAGCACGAGGCCCCAGGCGGCCGGCCAGCGGAAGCCGATGACGATCGCGACCGCGAGGAGCAGCGAGATGTTCCCGCCGATCAGCTCGGCCGTCGCCAGCAGCACGCCGATGGCGAACAGCGACGGCCCGGTCAGGAACCGGACCGCGACCAGCAGCAGGGCCGTCCAGACGCCCATGAAGACCAGCCACGGCAGGTGCTGCAGCGGCGACACGATCTGGAGGAAGGCCGGGGAGTAGACGTACGCGCCGACGGTCGTCCAGTCCGCCTGGGCGTACGGGGCGGCGAGCCGCGGGGCCCAGTACGAGATCGCGTCCTGCCCGGTCCGCCACTGGCCCATCTCGGGCCGGGCGAGCACCACGATCGCCAGCCAGACGGCGCCCGCGACGACCATCCCGCTCGCGGGCACGCGAGGCAGGCGGTCGCGAAGGTCGGACCACCACGTCACCTGGCCGGGTCCGACGGTGGCCGACGAGACCAGTTCGGTCATCGCGGCGCGTCGTCCGGCGGTGTCGTCGTCATCGTCATCCCTCCAAAGGCGATCGGACGGCGATCATCCGTCGGTTGCAAGCGGGCCGCACCATCGGGGTATCCCCCCGACCGGACCCACGGTTCCATCTGTCAGGTACGACTGTACCCATAACGGCGACACGTCGCGCGGAGCGCCGCGCGCCCGACAGCGGCGGCTACGATGGCCAGGTGCCGAACATCGTCCTGCCGCCGCTCCCGCGACCGCGCGGTCGCCGTTCGCGCGCCGGCACGGCGCCCGACCTCCAGCCCGAGGTCGCGGCGCCCGAGATCATCGAGGCGTCGGGGATCCGCTGGATCCACATCGAATCGCCGCGCACGTCCGATCGAGACTGGCTGGAGGCCAACTTCGACTTCCACCCGCTCGACTTCGAGGACGTCTACTCGCGCAACAACCGCCCGAAGCTGGACCAGTACGACGACTACGTCTTCATCGTCCTGCACTTCCCGCTCTACGAGAAGGAGACCTCGCGGATCCTGACGGCGGAGATGGACCTGTTCATGGGCCCCGACTACCTGATCACGCTCCCGAACATGCCCCTCCCGCCGCTGACCGCGATGTTCGAGCGCTACCGCGAGAAGGCGGAGCTGCGCGAGGCGACGTTCTCGAAGGGGACGGGCTACCTGCTCTACAAGATCGCCGACACCTGCGTCGACGCCTCGTTCCCGATGCTGCGCAAGATGGAGATGAAGCTCGACCGGATCGAGGACGACATCTTCGAGGGCCGCTCCGGCGAGATCGTCCGCGACATCTCCGAGGCGAAGCAGGAGATCATCAACTTCCGGCGCATCGTGCGCCCGCAGCGCGCGGTCCTGCGCGACCTCGAGCGGACGAAGCAGCGCTACCTCCAGGCGGAGCTGGAGATCTACTTCGACGACATCTCCGACGCGGCCGAGCGGATCTGGGACACGCTCGAGAACCACAAGGAGGTCATCGAGGCGCTCGAGTCGACGAACGAATTGGTGCTGTCGCACCGGCTGAACGACTCGTTCCGGATCCTGACCGGGGTGAGCGTCGTGCTGCTGCCGCTCACCCTGATCGCGAGCATCTTCGGCATGAACGTGCCGGTCCCGGGTCAGAACGCCGAGTTCGCGTTCCTCGGGATCCTGCTGCTCATGGCGATCCTGCTGCTCGCCCTCGTCGCCTACTTCCGGCGGCGCGGCTGGCTGTAGCCCGCGTCAGGCGGGCAGGTCGCGCTCCGCGGGGCCGACGTAGCGGACGTCCGGGCGGATCAGGTGGTCCGCGCCGGCCTGCTCGAGCGCATGCGCCGTCCAGCCGGCGTGGCGGGCCAGCGAGAAGGTCGCCGGGAACAGGTCCGGCGAGAGCCCGACACCGAGCAGGACGGGCGCCGCGTAATACTCGACGTTGGTCTTGAGCGCCCGTTCCGGGTGGCGTTCGGCGAGGATCCGCAGCGCGACGTCCTCGACCGCGATGGCGGTCTGCAGCCAGTCCGGCGGGTTCGGCATCGATTCGGCGACCTTGCGCAGGGCGGCCGCCCGCGGGTCGTACGCGCGGTACACGCGATGGCCGAAGCCCATGAGCCGCTCCCCGCGGTCGAGCGCCTCGTTGAGCCACGCCTCGGCGCGCTCCGGGGTCCCGATCTGCGAGAGCTGGTCGACCACCTCGGTCGGGGCGCCACCGTGGAGCGGGCCCTTCATCGTGCCGATGGCCGCGGCGACCGCCGAGGCGATGTCCGAGCGGGTCGAGATGACGACGCGGGCCGTGAAGGTCGAGGCGTTGAAGCTGTGCTCGGCGCCGACCATGAAGTAGGCATCGAGCGCCTTGGCCGTCCCCGGGTCGGGCCGGACGCCGTTCAGCTGGTACAGGAAGCCGGCGACCAGGTCGAGCTCGGGGTCCGGCTCGATCGGCTCGAGACCCTGGCGCAGCCGGGCGAACGCGGCGAGCGCGGACGGGGAGGCGGCGGTGATCCCGCGCGCCTGGTCCACGGTCGGGGGCCAGGTCGGGTTCCGGACGGCGCCCCACGCCGAGACCGCGGTCCGCAGCGCGTCCATGGGCTTGGTCGTCGGTGGCAGCGCCCGCAGGACGGTCATCACCTCGGCCGGGACGGGGGCGGTCGCGAGGCGGGCCGCGGGATCCCACTCGCCGGTCCACAGCAGGTTCGCGACGGCGCTATATGTGCCGTGGTCGACGACGTCGCCGATCCGGAAGCCGCGATACAGGAGCCGGCCGCGCTCGCCGTCGACCAGGCTCAGGGCCGTCTCGCCGGCCACGACGCCGGCCAGGCCCGGGGAGTAGGGACGCTCGTCGGGTGGTGCCGGAGCAGCAGTGGTGGTGGTCGTCGAAGCCTCCGTCATGGGCCGATGGTAGCGGACATCCGGGCCGCGGTCGGTCCGGACGATGCCGGATCCTCGGTCTCTGCCCTACTTGTCGCCGGCGATCGCGTTCAGGACGAGTCGGACGACGAGCGAGCCGAGGACCGCGACGACCACGGCCGCGATGAAGCCCTGGGCAGCCCCGAAGCTCATCTGGGTCGCCAGCCAGCCGCCGAGCACCCCACCCAGGATGCCCACGACGACGTTGGGGAGGCAGCCGCGGGCCGTGGTCCCGCCGAGCATCGAGCCCGAGATCGCGCCCGCGATGAGCCCCACGACGATCCAGCCGATCCAGTTCATGTCCAGCATGCCGGTCAGTCTCGCACGGGCGTCACGCCGTCCGCAGGTTCGCCCAGCACGGCGGCCACGAACGCGGCCGGATGCGTGTGGTGGGCCGCGTGGCGCGCGCCGGGGATGACGACGACGCGGCCATTCGCGAGCCGGTCATCGAGGGCGGCCGTCGCGCGAGCGAAGACCGGCAGGCTCTCGCCGCCGAGGATCTGCAGGACGGGCTGGCGCACGGCGCCGAGCACGCCGAGACCCGCGGTCGGCGTCCGTTCCGCCGCGAGCTCGCGGACGATCGTCGCGGCCGTCGCCACGCGGACCGGCCAGATCGGGTCGCCACGGTACGCGGCGAGCTCGGCCGGCGGCATGCCGACGACCCGGGTCATGAACGTGGCATAGAGCTCGTCCGCCTCGCCGGCCTCGAGCAGCCGGCGAAGCTCGGCCTCCAGCCCGTCGGGCTGGTACGAGACGTCGGCCGGCGGCGGCGCGCCCTCGTAGCAGACGACCCTGGCGATGGCGTCGGAGCGCAGGGCCGCACCCAGTGCACAGCGGCCGCCATAGGAATGACCGACGACCTCGACCGGCTCACCGGTCCCTTCGGCGACGGCGCGCGCGACCGCGGCCAGGTCGTCGTACTCGCGCTCGATCGCGTACGGCACCGCGTCGCCCGACGCGCCGCGCCCCCGGCGGTCGATGGCGTGCACGGTCCGACGTGTTGCGAGCATCGGCCCGACGACCCGGAACGTGGTGTGGTCGCCGGCCGTGCCGTGGACCAGGACGAGCGGCGGACCCGTCCCGCTCGTGAAGACGCCGATCGGCACGCCGTCCGGCGCCGGGACGTGGCGGGCCGCGACACCTTCGGGCCAGCTCACCGGATCAGCCGGGGAGCCCGGCGGCCGCCGTCTCGTCGATGATCCAGGTCGCCGTCGGGATGCGTGCCAGCTGCGCCGGCCACCGGACAGGATCGAGCTCGTCGCCGAAGACCTCCGCGAGCGCGGTCGCCTTGCCCGCGCCGGTCGCGACCACGAGCACCTGCCGGGCGGCGCCGATGACCGCGGGGTGCATCGTGACGCGCTCGATGTGCGGCTCGATATGGGTCGGCGCCGGGATGGCCAGGCAGAGCTCGGTCGACGCGAGCGCGGCCGAGCCCGGGAACACCGACAGCACGTGGCCGTCGCCGCCCATCCCCAGCATCAGCAGGTCGAACACGGGCCAGCCGTCGACGGCAGGCGGTCCGTCCGAGCGGAGCGTCGCCGCGAGCTGCGCTGCGCACCAGTCCGCCCCCAGCCCTCGGCCGATCGCCTCGCCGGTGGGGAACGGGTGCAGGTTCGCCGCCGGGAGCGGGACCTCGACCGCCCCGCCAGCCGTGCCCTCCTCGGTCCGCCCGATCCCGAGCAGGATGTCGTCGAGCGGCTTGACGTTCGAGAGCGGGTGGTCGCGGTGCACGAAGCGGTCGTCGCCCCACCAGACGTGGACGTCGGGCCACGGGACCGCGGCCATCAACGGCGGGCGCATCAGGACCCGGTACATCCCGATCGGCGCCGACCCGCCGGTGGTCGCCCAGTCGGCGCGGCCGCGCGCGGTCACCGCATCGGTCAGCCATGCGGCGGTCAGCTCCGCCGCCAGCGTGGAGGCAGCCTTCGCGTCGGCGACGACCCGGATCTCGGGCCGGCCCTCGCTCGCCATCCCTCAGGCCAGGCCGGTCAGCGCCGCGGCGGATCGGAGCGCGCCGACGCCGACCGGGTCGCGCTGTCCGGACTCGATGGCCTCCGCCAGGAGCTCCACCTCGGTCCGCCGCGGAGCCAGGAAGTGCCGGTCGAGCACCTCGACCCCGTCCTGCCAGACGCGCACGTGCACGGTCTCGGCCTCGGCGGTCACGTCGGCCCGCAGCTCCGAGCCGCGCCGCTCCGCGAGGAGCTCGACGCGCAGCGTGGTCCCCGCCGGCATCGTCGACACCATCGGCCGGACGGCCACGCCCACCTCGGAGCGGCCGTCCGAGAGCGTCGCCGCGAGCCCCCGGCCGATCACGGGCTTGGCGCCCGGGCCGCGCATCTGGCGGTTGGTCGTCGACGGGCCGTGCCCCGTCACTTCGGTCAGCGGCTTGACGACCGAGAGGCCCAGTCGCGAGGCGAGCCAGCCGACGTGGTAGACCGGCTTCACCAGGTTGGCCGATCTCGGTGCGCACGCCTCGTCGTGGGTCCCGAACGTCACCGCGATCCGCCGCAGCGAGCGGAGGTAGGGGAGGAAGTCCGGGTCGTCGAAGATCGAGGCGATGGCCTCGCGCCAGCGCGACTGGCGGATGAGCGCGAAGTCGCTGACCGCGATCGACGTCGTCTCCTGCAGCGACGCCATCTCGCCGAGACGCTCGAGGCCGTCGCCGCTCCAGGTGGAGCCGTCCACCACCAGGCGGTCCGCCCCGCCCAGCAGGTCGCGGGCCGGCCTCGTCCCGAACGGCGGCTCGCCGGGCCACCAGACGGTGACCGGCAGGTCGTGGAGGATCAGCGGGGTCGCGATCGCGCCCAGATGACGACCCGCCTCGCCACCGGCCGTCACCCGGATCATCTCGGCGCAGGTCTCGGGCGCGCCCTCGCGCGGCAGGACGCAGACGGCCTCGACCCGCGCGTCGAGCCACGACGGGCCGTCCGGGTCGGCGGAGCCGATGATGACCGTTCGCGACGGGTGGCGGCCGGTCAGCGCCTGGATGGCCGCGGCGCAGTGCTCGGCCACCTCTGGCCTCCGGGCGACGACCACGAGGTTCATCACGCTGGTCCGTGCCGCCACGCGGTGTCCGGGGTCGCCGGCCATCTCGGGGGTCTGGTCCTGGCTCGCCCAGATCCGGACGAGCTCGGCCTCGATGCCGGCGATGCTGTCGGCCCGCGCCGACCAGCGCAGGACCGGCTCGCCCACCTTGGCCGGGGTGTCGATCGCCACGCTAGATCCGGCGCCAGCGCCGTCCGTCGCGGGCGAGCAGCTCGTCCGCCTCGGGCGGTCCCCAGGTCCCGGCGTCGTAGTTCGGCAGCGACGGCTCGGGTCCGTTGGCCCAGGCCTCGATGAGCGGGTCGACGATGCTCCAGGCCTCCTCGACCTCGTCGGCGCGGGTGAACAGCGAGGCGTCACCCTGGAGGGCGTCGAGGATGAGCGTCTCGTAGGCGTCGGGTGAGTCGACGTTGAACGCGGACCCGTAGGTGAAGTCCATCGTCACCGAGCGGACGTCCATGCCGAGCCCGGGGACCTTGGCCCCGAACCGCAGCATGATCCCCTCGTCCGGCTGGACGCGGATGACCAGCAGGTTCGGGTCCGGGTCCACCGCGGCGTCGCGGAACAGCCGGTGGGGCACCTCGCGGTACTGGATGGCGATCTCGGTGGCGCGCTTCGGGAGCCGCTTGCCGGTCCGCACGTAGAAGGGCACGCCCGACCAGCGCCAGTCGTCGATCTGGAGCTTCGCGGCGACGAACGTCTCGGTCTCGGACTCCGGGTCGACGTCCGGTTCCTCTCGGTAGCCCGGGACCTTGGTCGCGGCGACCCAGCCCGGGCCGTACTGCCCGCGGACGACGTCGCTCACGATCTCGCCCGGCTCGCATCTCGATCGCGCGCAGGACCTTGACCTTCTCGTCGCGCAGCGAATCGGCGTCGAACGTGGCCGGCGGCTCCATCGCGATCAGGCTGACCAGCTGCAGCAGGTGGTTCTGCAGCACGTCGCGCGACGCCCCGGTCTCCTCGTAGAACGCGCCGCGGCTCTCGATGCCGATCGACTCGGCCACCGTGATCTGCACGTGGTCCACGTAGCGGCGGTTCCAGAGCGGCTCGAAGATGCCGTTCCCGAACCGGAAGACCAGCAGGTTCCGGACCGTCTCCTTGCCCAGGTAGTGGTCGATGCGATAGACCTGCGACTCGCGGAAGACCTTGCCCACCTCGCGGTTGAGCCGCTTCGCGGATTCGAGGTCGTGGCCGAAGGGCTTCTCGATGACGATCCGCCGCCACCCGCCGTCGTGGTGCTCGTGGTCCAGCCCCACCCGGCCGATCTGCGCGACGATCTCGGCGAACTGCGACGGCTGCGTCGCGAGGTAGAACAGCCGGTTCCCGCGGGTGCCGCTTCTCCTCGTCCAGCTCGTCGAGGCGCGTGGCGAGGGCATCGAAGCCCGTCGTTGTCCCCGAAGTCCAGCCGGTGGTAGCAGATCCGCTCGGCGAACGATCGCCAGGCGGCCTCCTCGATCGGCAGGACGCGGCTGTACTGCTGGAGCGAGACCTTCATCTCGGTCCGGAACGTCTCGTCGTCGTAGGGCCGGCGGCCGACCGCGAGGACCACGAACTCGTGCGGGAGCAGGTTGGTCCGCCACAGCTGGTAGAGGGCCGGGAGGACCTTGCGATGGGCCAGGTCGCCGGTGGCGCCCATCAGCACGAGGATCGCCGGATCGGCGACGCGCTCCAGGCGCAGGCCTTCGCGCAGCACGTTCTCGACCGGCTTGGCCCGCGACGTCCGCTTGCCCTGCCGCGCGAGGCGCACATCGCGCATGGTCCGCGGCGCGTCCTTGGGGCGCGGCGATGGCTGGGCGGGGACGGGCTGGTCCGCCGGGGCCTCGGTGGCCGGCGGTTCGCCCACGGTCTTCACCACGGGATCGGGGTCACTCCGTCTTCACCTCGTGGCCGCCGAACTCGTTGCGCAGGGCCGCGAGCACCTTGGCGCCGTACGAGTCGTCCTGGCGGGAGCGGAACCGCGTCAGCAGCGAGAGCGTGATGACCGGCGCCGGGACGTCGTGGTCGATCGCCTCCTGGACCGTCCAGCGGCCCTCGCCGGAGTCCGCCACGTAGCCCTTGAGATGCTCGAGGTCCGCGCCGTTGGCGCGGAACGCCCGTCCGGCGAGCTCCAGCAGCCACGAGCGCACGACCGAGCCCTGCATCCACAGCTCCGAGATCGCGGCAAGGTCGAGCGGGTAGTCGCTCGCGTGCATGATCTCGAAGCCCTCGGCGTAGGCCTGCATCAGGCCGTACTCGATGCCGTTGTGGACCATCTTCACGTAGTGGCCGGCACCCGGCCCGCCGACGTGCAGGTAGCCGCCGTCGGGGGCCAGCGTCTTGAAGACCGGCTCGAGCGGGGCGACGGTCGCGGCGTCGCCGCCGACCATCAGGCAGTAGCCCACCTGGAGCCCCCAGATCCCGCCCGAGGTTCCCGCGTCGATGTAGCCGATGCCCTTGGCGGCGAGTTCGGCGTGGCGGCGGACGTCGTCGTGGAAGTTGGTGTTGCCGCCGTCGATGATGGTGTCGCCCGGCTCGAGGTGCTCCAGCAGCTCGTGGATCTGCGCTTCGGTGGCGTCGCCGGCCGGGACCATGATCCAGACCGCGCGCGGCTTCGGCAGCTGCTCGACGAGCTCCGCGATCGAGAAGGACCCGATCGCGCCCTGGCCCTCGCCGACGATCTCGGTGGTCTTCTCGGGCGTCCGGTTGAACACCACGATCTCATGCTCGTCGCGGACCAGCCGGCGGACCATGTTGGCCCCCATCCGCCCGAGTCCGATGAAGCCGATGCGCATCGAGGTCATGCCTCCGGTGTCTGGTCGAGTGCCGCCGCGAGCGCGGTCTCGAGCGCGGCCAGCCCGGCCGCCGGGTCGGCGCCGAGGTGGATCCGGACGATCGGCAGGTCGTGGGATTCGATGGCCGCGAAGTCGCCGGCCGCCTGGGCGTCGATGAGCTGGCCGAACGTGTACGGCCAGTCCGGGATCGTCGAGGTCCGCGGGGTGGTCCGCGGTCAGCTGGAGGAACCAGCCGATCGGCGCGCCGCCCTTGTGCAGCTGCCCGGTCGAGTGGAGGAAGCGCGGGCCGTAGCCGGCCGTCGTGGCGCGCCCGGTCTTCGCGCGGAGGAGGGTGCGGATCCGGGCGATGACGGCGTCCGTCTCCGGCGTCGGGGCGATGAATGCCTGGATCGCGAGATAGGCGTTGGCCTTGCGACGGGCGAGGTGGCGGGCCAGCTCCCCGACGATGCCGCCATCGCCCGAGGTGAGCCGGAGCGGCGCGTCGCCGTACAGCGTCAGCGGTCCGTCCTGGGCCAGCGCCGCCGGTGTCTCGATCGCGCCGCCCTTGTCGAGCAGGTCGCGGGTGAGCTGCTTGGCCTCCTCGACGTTGGGCTGGTCGAACGGGTCGATGCCGAGCACGATCCCGGCGACCGCCGTCGCGATCTCCCAGCGCCAGGCCTCGGCGCCGAGGTCGATCGGATCGTTGAAGGTGATGCGGATGACCGGGTGGCCGGCGGCCTCGAGGGCCGCGGCGAGCTCGTCGCGACCGCCGTTGTCCGAGCCGGCCAGGTCGAGGCGGACGAAGACGCGGTCCGTGCCGTAGTCGGCGACGGCGCCGAGCGGCTCGAGGTCGATCGGGACGATCCCGACGCCGCGCTTGCCGGTGCTCTCGGCGATGAGCTGCTCGAGCCACGCCCCGAAGCTGCCGATCTCGTCGTCGGTCAGGAACGTCAGCTTGTCGCGGCCGTTGGCGGCCAGCGTGCCGATCGCGATGCCCAGCGAGACGCCCGGGTTGGACTCCGGGTCCGGCTGGCGGCAGGCGCCGAGCATCGTGGTCGCCGAGGCCAGCAGCGCGTCGAGGTCGAGCCCGATCAGCGACGCCGGCACGAGCCCGACGTAGGTGAGCGCCGAGTACCGCCCGCCGATGTCCGGCGGGTTGAGGAAGACCTCGCGGAAGTCGTCGTGGTGCTTGAGCGCGTCGAGGCTCTTGCCCGGGTCCGTGACGGCCGCGAAGAACGCGCCGGGCCGCTCGTAGGAGTGGTGGCCCACGGCCTCGAGGGCGTCCAGGGTCCGCTTCCACTGGTAGGCGAGGAAGGCGTTCGGCTCGGTGGTCGTGCCGGACTTGCTGGCGATGATCGTCATCGTCCGGAGCGGGTCGAGGTCGTCGAGCGTCGCGGCGACGTAGGCCGGATCGGTCGAGTCGAGGATGCGCAGCGCGAGGTAGCCGTCCTGGCTGCCGAACGTGCGATGGAGGATGTCCGGGGCGAGGCTGCTGCCGCCCATCCCGGCGACGATCGCCGTCGTGTAGCCCTCGTCGACGACGCCGTCGCCGAACCCCTCGAGGCCGGCGGTGCGGTCGGTGAAGTGGGCCGGGGCGTCGAGCCAGCCGAGCCGCTCGAGGATCGATCTCCTGGACGCGCGCGTCCGCCGACCACAGGGTCGCGTCGCGGGCGAAGATCCGGTTGACCCAGTCCTCGGCTCGGGCGCGCTCCACGGCCGCGGCGAAGGCGGCCGCGCCGTCGCCGAGGGCGAATCGGGGCGCGTCGATGGTGGTCGAGGCGGAGTCGGTCATGTGGCCTCCGAAGGATAGGCGGGCGTCTGTGAACGGACGGTTACGGGTCGGTGTCGACGCCCCGGAACGTGCACGGAGGAGCCCATCGGTGAGCGGAGGCCCATGGTACGCCGCACGGCCGCGCGGCGAGGCCGATCGGAGCGGGCCGTCAGCTCCCGCGGCGGGGCGGCCACGCCCGCGCCCGCTGGCTCACCGCCATCGATTCCAGGAGCAGTCGGTCAGGCGCCTGGGCCCCGCTGGCCACGAGTCAGCGTCCGCGGACCGGCGTGACGCCCTGCTGTGTGTTCGCTGGCCCTCCGCCATCACGAGGGCGGCAGCAAGCCACGTGCCGCAAGATTCATTGGCTCACGGCCAGCACCTGTGGCGCCGTTCTCACCCACGTTCGCTGGCACTGAACGGAAGCACGCCCAAGCGATGCCGCGGACGGACCGGCGGCCACCTCGGGTCGACCCGTTCGCCTGCACCGAACATCGGCGGCTCGAATGGGTGGGGTCGGCCGTTCAGAGGGGTAGACCCTGTCCTTGTTCGCCCTGAGCGAACACAGCTCCCTGACCGAACACCGCTGCGCGGGCCCACCGAGCGGCGGTCAGCTCCCGCGCGCCTCGATGGCGAGGACCTTGTCGAGCCGGCGCTGGTGGCGCGGCTCGCCGCTGAACGAGGCGCCGACGAAGGCGACCGCGCATTCGTAGGCCGGCTCCGTGCCGATGACCCGGGCGCCCAGGGTCAGGACGTTCATGTCGTCGTGCTCGACGCCTTGGTGGGCGGAGTACGTGTCGTGACAGACCGCCGAGCGGATGCCGCGGATCTTGTTGGCGGCCACGCTGGCGCCGACGCCCGAGCCGCAGATGAGGATGCCGCGATCCGCCTCGCCGCCGGCGACCGCCAGCCCGAGCCGTTCGGCGAAGTCCGGGTAGTCGTCGGTCGGGTCGGAGCCGTCGCCGCCCAGGTCGATCCACTCGTGGTCGAGCCCGGAGATCGCCAGCCGCGCGCGCAACTCGTCCTTGAGGGCAGCCCCGGCATGGTCGGCGGCGAAGGCGATGCGCATCAGGCCTCGAAGGATACGGCCGTCATCGACCGAGGGACACGCCGAGCCGGCTGGCGGCGGCGATGAGTGCCGGATGGGTGAGGGTCAACGGTTCGGTCGGGGCCTCGAGGGCGAGCCGGCCGCCGCGGCTCCCGAACAGCGTGACGTTCGTCCACGACGCGTCGAGCGCCGACCACCACGAGCAGCCGACCGCGCCGTCGTCGAACAGGGTCCGCGCGATCGACTGGGTCGTGGCCCGGTGACGGGTCGCGACCTGCGACGGCCGCCAGCCGCGCGCGACCAGCACGGCCGGGTCGTCCAGGTCGACCAGCGGCGGGACCTCGCGGTCGTCGAGCGTCGCCAGCGCGAGGCGTCGCCCGTCGGCACGCTCGAGGTCGCGATCCGTCAGCGTTCGGCCGCGGAACCCCTGGATCGCCTCGGCGATCGCGCCGTCGGGCTCACGCGCCAGGTAGAGCGCGGTGTACAGGTCGGGGTTGTCGTGACGGTTGGCGCCCTGGCGGCTGCGCGGGACGTCGAGCGGACGGACGAACCGCCGCGCCGCCCACGGGAAGACCCGGTAGAGGGTCACGCGTAGGCGCCGGTCTCCTCGGCCTCGATGGCCGCGAGGACCTCGGAGACGCGCCCGTCGGCGAGCAGGTCGATCGGCCGGCGGTCGCCCAGATGGGCGTTCAGGCCGTAGAGCCACGAGACGGCCGTCTCGCGGTGGAAGGTCTGGAGGAGGCGCGCCATCGCGAACTCGACCGATTCGAGCTTGCGCTGGTTCGCGGCGTCCGGCGCCGCGTCGCGCAGCCAGCGGGTGACGCGCGAGCGATCGACGCCGAGCGCGCGGGCGACCTCCGCCTGTCCGCCGAAGTCCTCGACGAGCGAGCGGACGCGATCCGCGGCGGTGATGGCCATGTGCCAAGTCTAGCGCAACGGATTCCGTTGCGCGACGAAGGTCTCAGCTGTGGCTGTGATCTGATCGGTGCGCGCGCGCGCCGCCCAGGTCGCCTTGGCCGAGCGTCGCGTGCTTGGGCCCGAAGTGGCCGCCATCGACCGTCGGGATCCGGCCGTGAAGGCCCTCGCGCACGACGCGCCGCGCCACGTCCGCGACCCGATCCGCGGTGAACCCGAAGTGCTCGAAGATCGTGCCGGCCGGCGCCGAGGCGCCGAAATGGTCGAGCCCGATGATCGCGCCCTCGTCGCCGGCGTAGCGCTCCCAGCCGAGCGACACGCCGATCTCGACGCGTGACGCGCTTGCGCACGCTCGGCGGCAGGACCGCGTCGCGGTAGGCTTCGTCCTGGTCGTCGAAGCGCTCCCAGCAGGGGAGCGACACGACCCGCGTCGGGATCCCCTCGCCTTCGAGCGTCTCGGCGGCCGCGAATGCCAGCTGGAGCTCCGAGCCGGTCCCGATGAGGATCAGCTGCGGCGCACCACCGCTCGCCTCGCGCAACACGTAGCCGCCGCGCCGCACGCCGTCGCGGGCCAGCTCGTCGGTCCGCGGCAGCGTCGGCAGCTTCTGGCGGGTGAGCGCCAATGCGATCGGCCCGTCGCCGCGCTCGACGGCCATCGCCCAGGCCGCCGATGTCTCGTTGGCGTCGCCGGGCCGTACGAACCACAGGTTCGGGATCGCGCGGAGGGCCGCGTAGTGCTCGACCGGCTGGTGCGTCGGCCCGTCCTCGCCGAGGCCGACCGAGTCGTGCGTCCAGACGTCGATGACGTGGAGCCCGGCCAGCGCGGACAGCCGCACGGACCCGCGCATGTAGTCGCTGAACGTCAGGAACGTGGCGTCGTAGGGGATGAACCCGCCGTGGTAGGCGATGCCGTTGGCGATGCCGCCCATCGCGTGCTCACGGACGCCGAAGCGGAGGTTCCGGCCCGGCTGGCCGGCTTCGAAGTTCGACTCGCCCTTGACGTCGGTCAGGTTCGACTCGGACAGGTCCGCGGCCCCGCCGAACAGCTCCGGCAGCCGCGTCGCCAGCGCCTGGATGGCGTCCTGACTGGCGTTGCGCGTCGCGACCTCGGTGCCGGTCTCGTAGACCTTGAGGTCGGCGTCCCAGCCGTCGGCAAGACGGCGCGCGATGCGCCGGTGGAAGGCGTCGGCGAGGTCCGGGTGCGCGGCCGCATAGGCCGCCATCCGCTCCTGCCACGCGGCGACCAGGCGATCGCCCTCCGGCACGGCCTCACGGAAGACCGCGAGGGCATCGTCCGGGATGAAGAACGTCTTGTCGGGATCCCAGCCATACGCCTCCTTGACGAGGCGGACCTCGTCGGGGCCGAGCGGCGAGCCGTGCGCCTTCTGGCTGTCCTGCTTGTTCGGGCTGCCATAGCCGATGTGCGTCCGGACCGCGATCAGGCTCGGCCGATCGTCGCCGCGCGCGGCTTCGATGGCCGCTTCGATCGCGGCGATGTCGTTGCCGTCCTCGACCCGCCGGGCGTCCCAGCCGTAGGCCTCGAAGCGCTTGAGGACGTCCTCCGACCAGGCCATCGAGGTCGGGCCGTCCAGCTGGATGTGGTTGTCGTCGTACAGCACCACCAGCTTGCCGAGCTGAAGATGCCCGGCGAGGCTGCATGCCTCCGACGCGATGCCCTCCTGGAGGTCGCCGTCCGAGGCGATCACGTAGGTCCAGTGGTCCACGATGCGGTGGCCGTCGCGGTTGAACTCGGCCGCCAGGCGGCGCTCCGCGATCGCCATCCCGATCGCGTTCGTCAGGCCCTGGCCGAGCGGGCCCGTGGTCGCCTCGACGCCGGGCGTCAGGCCGTATTCCGGGTGGCCCGGCGTCCGGCTGCCCCACTGGCGGAACTGCTTGAGGTCGTCGAGCGAGAGGTCGTACCCGGTCAAGTGGAGCAGCGAGTACAGCAGCATGCTCGCGTGGCCGGCGCTGAGGACGAAGCGGTCGCGGTCCGGCCAGTCCGGGTGGGTCGGGGCGTGGCGCAGGAATCGCGTCCACAGGGCGTAGGCCATCGGCGCGGCGCCCATCGGGGCGCCCGGGTGCCCGGAGTTCGCCTGCTGGACGCCATCGATGGAAAGGGTGCGGATGGTGTCGATCGCGAGGCGGTCGAGGTCGGGCGTCACGGCGGTCATCGGGCAGCTCCGGTGTCGGGGCGAGGGGTCGGGCCGTCATTGTAGGTCGCGTCCATGAACGTCTCGACGCGTCCGGCGACGCCGCTACCATCGCGGCATGCCGAGCCTTCGACCGCCGCGGCCCCACCGTCCGAGCCGACCACGCCGCCGGCGGGCCGCCGTCGCCTCCGTGCCGCGGATCGTCGTGCTGGGCGACCTGATGGTCGACGTGGTCCTCGCGCCGGCGCAGCCGATGCTGACCGGGTCCGACGTGCCTGGGCACGTCGCGCTGGTCGCCGGCGGGTCGGCCGCGACGACCGCGCGGTGGCTCGGTCGGCTCGGGGCGCAGAGCACGCTGATCGCCTCGGTCGGGCGTGACGCGGCCGGTCGCGCGCTCGTCGACGTCCTGCGCGCGGACAAGGTCACGCCGCGGGTCACCCGCGTCGCTGGGGCGCGCACCGGCCGGATCGGCGTGCTGGTCACCGCCCGACGGCGAGCGCAGCTTCGTCGCCGACCGCGGGGCGGCCGACGCGCTCCGCCCGGACGACCTCCAGACCGACTGGTTCGCCGGCGCCGACGCCCTCCATCTGCCGGCCTACTCGCTGATCGGGCAGCCGCTGGGGGCGGCCGGCCTTCGTGCGATCGAGTTCGCCCGTGCGGCCGGCGCGGTCGTCAGCCTCGATCTCGCGTCGATCGGGCCGCTGCTCGCGGACGGTCGACGCGCGGCGCGCGAGCGCATCGATGCCATCGCGCCCGACCTCCTGTTCGCCACGGCCGCCGAGGCCGAGGCGTTCCTGGGCCACCACGCGGTCGAGGGGCTGCTGGAGTCCGCATCGATCGCCGTCGTCAAGCGGGGCGCGAAGGGCGCCACGGTCCTCGCCCGCGACGGCGCCGAGCGGGTCCGCTTCGAGGTCGCCACGGAACGTCGTCTGGCCACGGACACGACCGGGGCGGGCGACGCGTTCGACGCCGGGTTCCTCGTGGGCTGGTTCGGGTCGCGCGCGAGCGGGCGTTCCGTGGCGGCGTCGCTGCACCGGGCGGCGCTGGCCGGTCATCGGGCGGCCGGGCGCCAGATCTCGGCGCCGCGCCCGGAGCTGCCGCTGGTCTAGCCGCGCAGGTAGCGGTCGAACCAGGCGAGCATCCGCTCGTGCCGGTCGATCCGCCGGTCCGGCCGGCCGGCATTCCCGAAGACGTGGTACTCCTCGGGATAGAGGACGTACTCGACGGTTCGGCCGAGCATCTTCAGGGCGACGAAGAACTGCTCGTTGTCCGCGGCCGGGCAGCGCAGGTCCGCCTCGCCCTGGACCATCAGCAACGGGGTGCGGACGTTGGCCACGTTCCGCAGCGGTGACTGCCGCCAGAGCTTGTCGATGCCCTCGGGGGAGAGCGTGTCGCCCATCAGGGCCGCCCGGGTGTACTCCGGGCCGGAGTCCGAATTGGCCCATCCGCTGATCTGGTTCGTGACGCCGTCGTCGGACATGGCCGCCTGGAAGCGGTCGGTCGTGCCGACCATCCAGTTGACCATGAACCCGCCATAGCTGAGCCCGAGGATCCCGAGGCGATCGGGGTCCGCCAGCCCGAGATCGATGACGTGGTCGACCGCGGCATGGACGTCGTCCGCGTCGACGCCACCCCAGTCGCCGAGCTGCGGGCGGATCCAGTCGCGGCCATACGTGGCCGAGCCCCGGATGTTGGGGAGCACGACCCGGTAGCCGGCCGACGCGAGGAGGATCACCTCGACGTGGGGTGACGGCGCCCACGCCCCGAGCGGGCCGCCGTGGACATCGACGACGGTCGGCAGCCGGGCGTCGGCGCGAGCCCGACGAGGGTCGCCATCCAGACGTCGATGGGTCCGCCGGCGCCGGGCGCCTGGACCAGCCGCATCTCGATGGGCGCGTAGCGGTCCTGCCACGCCGACCCGATCCGGGTCCTGCGTCGCGGCGCGCCGCCGGGCAGCTCGACCGTGGAGAGCTCCATCGCGCGGGGGCCGTCCGTCGCGAGGTAGGCGACCGTCGCCGAGCCGTCGGCGCGGCGCGCGCTGGCCGCGAGCGAGTGGGTGACGATGTCGCCCTCGACGGCCCGTCGATGACCGGCCGCTCGGCCCGTCGCATCCAGCGTGAACAGGTGCGGGCGCGACCGGCCGCGGTCGGAGACCGTCGCCACGATCGTCGCCTCATCCACCCAGACGGGGCCGTGCCGGCCCGAGACCATCCAGCCCGTCAGGTCGCTGTCGGTCCAGTTGGCGATGGGCCGGTCGAGGTCCGGGAGCCAGGTCGACCGGTTTCGCGGCGCGGCTGCCATCGGCCGGGGCAAGCACCACGGTCGGGCTGATGTCGTCGAGCGGCTCCGCCTCCAGCACGCCGATCGCCGCGACCCAGCGGCCATCCGGGGAGACCGCCGGCTTGTTCGCCCAACCCGCCGGCGCGAGGACCTCGCGCGGCTCGGCGTTCGCGGCCGCGCTGCCGGCGTCGTCGACCTCTACCGCCCAGATCGTGGTCCGCGGCGCGAGGTCCGGATGCGGCCCACGATCGCTCGTGAAGACCACCGTTCGCCCGTCGGGATGCCAGGCGATGTCGCTGACGCCCCAGTCGCCGCTCGTGACCTGGCGCGCCACGGCGCCGCGCTCGAGGTCGACGACCCAGAGGTGCGACCAGCGGTCCTGGTGCCCCTCCTCGTCCCAGCGCCAGTCGATGCGGTCGATCCGGCGGGCGCGCGGGCTGTCCTTGTCCGTCGTTCCGACCCGGGCGACCGGCCCGACGAGCCAGCGCGGCGGGTCGACCTCCGCCGTGAAGGCGATGCGGGTGCCATCCGGTGACCAGGCGATCTCGCCCACGCCGCCGTGCCGACCGCGCCGCAGGGTCCGCACCCGGCCGCCGTCGATGCCGATCAGCCGGAGGGTCGCGGGTGCGTCGTCGTCGGCCGGGTCGGTCCGGACGAAGGCGACGGTCGTCGCCGTCGGGCGAGATGCGCGGGCGCGTGTCGCGGACGGCGCCACTGGTCAGGGTCCGCGGGCGGGCGATGCCGGCGCCGCGGCCGTCGAGCGGCACGGCCAGCAGGGTCCCGTGGTAGCGGATCCCGTGGATCGTCCGCCGGACGACGACGGCGACCGACCCGTCCCGCGACAGGTCGAGCTCCTCGACGACGACCTGACGCCGGATGTCGGCCGGGGTCATCGGAGGGCGGTCGGGTCGGTGGGCCATGGCAGCGGCCAGCGTAGCCGGAGGGAGTCGGGCACGGCGCGCCGGCTGCCACTTGCCCCGCGTCGTGGGACGGGCGAGTGGCTACGCTTGACCGCGATGCTGATGGACCGTCTGCTCGTCCAGCCCGAGGTCGCCCGAGCGCTTGCCGACGGGCAGGGCGTGGTCGCCCTCGAATCGACGCTGATCAGCCACGGCCTCCCGTATCCGGCCAATCTCGAGGTGGCCATGGCCTCGGAGGCCGCGGTCCGCGAGTCTGGCGCCGTCCCGGCGACGATCGCGGTCATGAACGGCCGGGTGTTGGTCGGGCTGGCCGCAGGAGACCTCGAGACCTTCGCGACGGCCCCGGCCGGGACGGTCCAGAAGGCGTCGAGGCCCACGCTCGCCGCGGCGCTCGCCCTGCCCGGACTCGCGGCCACGACCGTCTCCGCGACGATGATCGCGGCGCACGCCGCCGGCATCACCATCCATGCCACCGGCGGCATCGGCGGCGTCCACCGCGGAGCGCTCGGCGTCCCGGGTTCGACGCTCGCGCCGACCCTCGACATCTCCTCGGACCTCGAAGAGCTGGGCCGGACCCCGGTGGCGGTCGTCTGCGCCGGCCCGAAGGCCATCCTCGATGTGGCCGCCACCCTCGAGTACCTCGAGACTCGAGGCGTGCCGGTCATCGCGGTCGGGCAGGAGGAGGTGCCCGGCTTCTACGCCCGCTCCTCGGGCATCCGGGCGCACCAGAGCGTGCCGGACATCGCCAAGGCCGCGTACCAGGTCGGCCACGCCCTCGGTCTCGGTCTCGGGGGCGGGATCCTGGTCTGCGTCCCCCCGCCCGCGGACGTCGCCCTCCCCGACGAGCAGGTCCGCGCCGTCGTCGAGCAGGCCGTCCAGGAAGCCGAGGCGGCCGGGATCGGCGGGCCGGCGCTGACGCCGTGGCTGCTGGCCCGGATCGCGACCCTGACGGACGGCGCCTCGGTGCGCGCGAACACGGCGCTGATCGTCAACGACGCGCGGGTCGCAGGGGAGATCGCGCGGCGGGTCGCGGCCGTCGACTTCGCGAACTGACGGGTGCGCCGACGCACCCATCCGCCTTGCCCGGACCCGGCGCGCTGGTACACTCGGCCGACTGGCACCGACCGCTCGACCACCCTGCTCCTGACGGAGGATCGAACCCGACATGCGGATCTACGAGGGGAGTCCACGGCAGGACTTCGAAGAGGTCTTTCGCAGCATCGGCGCGTTCATCGACCAGCGCGGCATGCGCGACGTCCTGCTCGTCGAGGCGCCCGACGGGTTCATCGTCCAGGGCCTGGTGATCTCGGGTGCCAGCAGCAGCTCGTGGAGCGACACCATGGGCACGCTGGTCAAGGAGACGCTGACCTTCGTCGACGACGACATCGCCCGGTTCATGGAAGAGGCCGCCGCGCGCCGGAACCGGACGCCGCCGCCCCCGCCGCATGTCGCGGGCCATTACGAAGCCGCCTTCCGCGTGATCGGCCGCTACATCGACGAACAGAAGCCGCACGACGTCTTCTTCTTCGAGCAGGAGGGCGCCTTCGTCCTCCGGCTGATGGTCGCCGGCGCCGGCGGGACGGTCGGCAGCCACCACACGCTCACCGAATTCACCAAGGACGACATCGACGGGCTGGTCGCCAAGGGCCCCAGCCTCCGCTATCCGGAGAACGAACCCGGGGCACGAGCCTCGGCGGCGTCCTGATCGCAGCTCGGAGGACTCACCCATGAAGGCACTCAAGACGGTCGCCGTCGCGCTGGGCATCACGCTCGGTGCGCTCATCGTCATCCCGCTCGCCGTGCTGGCCGGCCTCTTCGTGTGGCTCAAGCTGACCGAGGAAGCCGACGAGGAGATCCTCGACCTCGATAGCGAGGGCGCCTGATCGACTCGGTCGAACCCGCCGGCGAACCGGCGGGAACCTCGGACCAGGTGACCCAGACGCCCGCCGGTGGACCGGCGGGCGTCCGAGTGTCCGGCGACCCCGTGCCCGCCGGGCAAGCGCCTGGCGGGCGAGCGTCGGCGATCCGCCTGGGGACCGATCGCGGCCTCGTCGAGCTCAGCGTCGTGGGCGTCATGGTGGTCTGGGCCGCGAACTTCATCGTGGTGAAGGACGTGCTCCAGATCATGCCGCCGATCGGGTTCACCTTCGCGCGCTATCTCCTCGCGTCGGTCACCCTGCTGCTCATCCTGCGGCGGGTTGAAGGGGGCCTGCGGCTGCCGCGACCCGACGGCTGGCGGATCGTCGCGCTGGGCGGCCTCGGCTTCGGCCTCTACCAGATCCTGTGGACGGTCGGGCTCCAGTCCATCCCGGCCGGTGACTCGGCCCTGCTGATCGCGTCCACGCCGGTCGTCACGGCGGTCCTCGCGGTGCTGGTGGGGACGGACACGCTCAGCCCGACCAAGGCGCTCGGGGTCGGGATCTCCTTCATCGGCGTGATCATCGTGATCGGGGCCGGGGTCGGCATCGACCTGACCGGCTCACCGATCGGCTTCGCCTTGACCCTGGGCGCGGCCGTCTGCTGGGGGACGTTCACGGCGGTCGGGGCGCGGATCCTGCAGCGCCGGTCGCCGCTGGTCCTCACGACGTGGGGCACGGTCGGCGGGGCGCTGGTCCTCGCGATCCCGGGCATCGGCCAGCTGGTGCAGCCCGGGGCGGTGGACCTCTCGGCACCTGGCGCGGTCCAGCAGATCGTCCTGTCGATCGCCTACTCCGGGATCCTCGCGGCGGCTCTCGCGAACCTCGTCGTCTTCAACGGGGTGCGCTGGCTCGGGCCGACCCGGGTCATCACGATCCAGGCCCTCGTCCCCGCCTTCGCGGTGATCCTCGCCTTCGTGTTCCTCGGCGAGCCGATCCGGCTCGGCCAGGTCGTCGGCGGCGCGATCATCCTCGGCGGCGTCGCCCTCACCCGGATCGCCTCGCGGCGGCCGGCACCCCGGCGGGCGGCCGCATGACGTCGGAGCCAGGCGGACCACCGGGCCTGCGACCGCCGGTCCCGCCGCTGCGTCCCGGCGATCCGCCGCTGGCGATCCTCGTGGACTACGACGGCACGATCGCCCTGAGCGACGTGTCCGACACGGTCATGGCCGAGTTCGTCCACGGCGACTGGGAACAGGAGGTCGTGGCCTACGACGCCGGGCTGATCGGGTCGCGGCGGCTGATGACCCTCGAGATGGCGATGGTCGACACCGACACCGACGCGCTCTTCGACGTCGCGGCCGCCCAGCCCCACGACGCGGGGTTCGTGCCGTTCGCCCGTCGCGCGATGGCGGCCGGCATCCCGGTCGAGGTCGTCTCGGACGGGTTCGGCTTCTTCATCGAGCCGGCGCTCGTCGCGCTCGGTGTCGGCGAGATCCCCGTGGTGACGGCGCGGACCACGTTCCAGGGCCGGACGGCCCGCATCGACTATCCCAACGGCCACCCCACGTGCCTCGTGTGCGGGACCTGCAAGCGGCAGCGCGTGCTCGAGCACCAGGCCGCCGGCCGCGCGGTCGTGTTCATCGGCGACGGCGAGAGCGACCGCTACGCCGCGGGCTACAGCGACGTGGTCTTCGCCAAGCGGTCGCTGGTGCGGATCTGCCTGGAGGCCGGCTGGTCGTTCCAGCGCTGGACCGAGTTCATCGAGATCGACGCGTGGCTGACCGCGACGCTGGACGCCTGGCGCGCGGATCCGGCCACCCTGCCGGTCCCGCTGGCGCGGCCGTTCTTCTGCGGCCCGGAGGTCTGGGGCGACGGCCTCCAGGACCCGCTGCCGGGGTACTGGCCGCCCGCGACCTGAGGCCCCGGCCCTCGCGCCGCCCCGCGGTCCCCGGATGACGTCCGGGACGATGTTTGGGTGATCCGGGGCTCCGCGGCGCACATACAGGTGGAGGACCGTCCGGACGCCGGTCCCGACCGAGGAGGGCTGGACCCGTGATCGACCGAACCCGAGCGGGGATGCGTGCACTGGCCGTCGCGCTCGCCCTGACGGCCCTGGGTGTGGCGGCCTGCGGCAGTTCGTCCGTCGCGCCGAGCCAGGTCGCGACAGCGCCGACCGCCCCGTCGACCGCGACCGACCGCCCCGTCGACCGCGCCGACCGCCCGGCCCTCGACGACGCCCACGGCATCGCCCTCCCCGGAGCCGATCACCCTCCTGGGCCCCATCCCGACGACCACCCTCGACAAGACGACTGCCGCGCACCTCCAGGAGATCCTGGAGACGATGGTCGGGCACGGTGCCCCGGACGCGATCGCCGCGATCATCACGAAGGACGGGACCTGGGCGGGTGCCGCCGGCATCGGCGGTCCGAAGGGGCGCAAGGCCACGTCGCGGGACGAGTTCGCGATCGCCAGCGTCACCAAGACGTTTACCGCGGCGCTGGTCATGCGCCTCGTCGAGCAGGGCAAGATGGATCTGGACGCGCCGCTCGCGGGCTACCTGGGCGACCTCGCCGTCGACACCAACGGCGCCACGATCCGCCAGGCGCTCCAGATGCGGGCGGGCATCGCCGACGACGGGCCGGAGGTCGGGGTGTCGATCCGGGCCGAACCTGCCCGGGTCTGGACGGTCGAAGAGTCGGTCGCCGGCATCGACGCCCCGATCGGCAAGGCCGGCGAGTCCGCGTCGTACTCGAGCCCGACGTACCGATTGCTGTCGATCGCCGCCGCGCGCGTCCTCGGCACGTCCTACGCGGCGGCGCTCCGCACCGAGCTGCTCGACCCGGTCCACGCCGACCGGATCCTCGACCAGGGCCCGGAGGCGGACACGCCGAAACCTTGGGCCTTGCCGTTCGGGAGCCAGCTGGGCGCCTATGACGCAGCCGACATGGGCGCCGGTGGCTCGATCTCGTGCATCTCGTCGGCGACACGATCGACCGGGTCGTCGTCCATGGCAAGCGACGCCCCGTCGCTGGCCGCCTGGGCCTGGCACCTGTTCGCGGGCGACATCCTGGACCGGGGCTCTCTCGAGACCATGGTCCGGAACGATCGGAGCGTGTTGTCGTTCGGGCTCGAAACGATGCCGTACGGCCCGGGCGCCCTTGGGACCTCCGGCGGCAAGACGGGCTACGGCGCCCAGTTCGCCGTCCTTCCGGACAAGGGGGTCGTCGTCGTGATGCTGGTGAACGATCCGGAGTTCGTCATCGAGCCCACCGTGATGCGGCTCGTCGACGCCGCGACGAGAAGCTGATCGACGATCCGACCGAGGGGGATTGAAAGGTCGGACCGCCACGGGCCTCTGCTAGGGTGAGCGCCCCGCCGGGGCCGCGACAGAGGGGCCAGGACTGGTGGATCGGGCGCTGGTCGAACGGGCGCAGCACGGGGACCGCGACGCCTACGAGGCGCTGGCCCGGGCCTCCGCACGCCGCCTGTTCCTGACCGCCCATCGCATCGTCCGCGACGCGGACAGGGCCGACGACGCGGTCCAGCAGACCCTGGTCGCGATGTGGCGCGAGCTGCCGAGCCTTCGAGATCCCGATCGCTTCGAGGCATGGACCTACCGGCTCGTGGTCCGCTTCTGCCTGTCGGATTCGCGGCGGACGAAGCGGGTCGGGGTCCGCGAGATCCCCATCGACGACCTGCTCCCGGCGCGCGCCGATGCGTTCGCGGAGGCCGACCTCCGGGACCAGCTCCGTCGGGCGCTGGCGGAGCTGTCGGTCGAGCACCGGACGGTCGTGGTCCTGCACCACTATTCCGGCCTGCCCTTGACGGAGATCGCCGAGATCCTCGGGCGTGCCGTACGGGACGGTCGGCTCGCGCCTCCATCACGCCACGCGGGCGCTCCGAGCCGCCATCCAGGCTGGCGAGCGGACCCTCGCCGAGGGAGGGCAGCCGGCATGACGGCGACGTTCGACTTCGACCAGCTGCTCGGCACCATCCTCCGTGACGACGGCCCGCAGGCCTTCGACGAAACGGTCGTGGAGGCCGCGTTGGCCGGGGCCCATGCCGTCTCGCAGCGGCGGCCGCTGGTCAGGGCCCTGGATCGGCGAGCGTGGCCCGCGCCGCGGCTCTCGCTGGCGAACCCCGCCGGGGCGCGACTCGCGACGATCGGCCTCGTCGCCCTCCTGGCACTGGCCCTGCTCGCGGCGCTGGTCTTCGTCGGGAGCCTGCTGCCGCCGCCCCCGCCTCGGCTCCCGGGCGCCTGGCTGCAGACGGGTCAGCCGGGGAAGGAGCGCGCGTCACGGGTCGACAACTCCGGGATGGCGCTCCTGTCCGACGGCCGGGTGCTGCTCGTCGGGAGCGTACGGCCCGGATCCCGCCTTCGCCCTCGTGTACGACCCGGCGAGGAATGCCTTCGATCCCACCGCGAACCAGCTGGCCGACACGCCCGGCGATGTCACCGTCGTCGCCCTGCGCGACGGCCGCGCGCTGGTCTTCGGGAACGGGTCGTCGTCCATCTTCGATCCGGCTTCCAGGACCTTCGGTGCGACGACATCGATGGTCGCCGACCGGGTCCTCCACACGACGACGCTGCTCAAGGATGGCCGTGTCCTGGTGACCGGCGGTTCGGGACCGGGCGGTGGCCCGATGCTCGCCTCCGCCGAGGTCTTCGATCCGACCACGGGGTCGTGGTCCGAGGTCGGGGCGCTTGACGTGCCCCGCCAGCAGCACGCCGCGACGCTCCTCGCCGACGGACGCGTGTTGATCACGGGCGGCACGACCGATGACGACGCGGGATGGCCGCTCAAGACCGCCGAACTGTTCGATCCCGCGTCGGCGACGTTCGCGCCGGCGGGCGCGATGATCGGTGGGCGGGCCGCCCACACCGCGACCACCCTGGCGGATGGTCGCGTGCTGATCGCGGGCGGCGTGCCCGACGACGACCCGGCGGCGAGCCAGGCCAGCGCCGAGCTCTACGACCCGACCACCGGGCGCTTCGCGCCGACCGCGTCGCTCGTCACCGGCCGGTACGAGCATGCCGCCGCCGCGCTGGCGGACGGCCGCGTCCTCGTGGCCGGCGGCTCGAACGATCATGGCAACCCCCTGACCGCGGAGATCTATGACCCCGCGACCGGGATGTTCACGGTCGCCGCCTCCGCGACCGAGCCGCACGTCGGCCCGGCCGTCCGCCTCGCCGATGGGCGTGTCCTCGTCGCCGGTGGGCATCTCGAGATCTTCGACCCCGCGGGGTCGACCCCGGTCGCGGTCCCGGCGCCGCGCGCCGATCGGACGTTCACCGAGACCGGCACTCCGGGGAGGATGCGCACGGATCACACCGCGATCCGCCTTCGGGACGGTCGCGTTCTCGTCATCGGCGGTCACGGCGATGGAGACGGTGAGACGAACACCACCGCCGAGCTGTTCGACCCGAAGACCGGCACGTTCTCGCCAACCGGCTCGATGTCGGTCCCGCGCGGTCAGGCAAGCGACCCTCCCGAGCGATCACGGGCAATCCTGCTGGACGACGGCCGGGTCCTGGTGACGGGCGGCACTCGATACGAATGGGACATCGAGGTCTACGACCCGTCGACCGGCCGCTTCACGAAAGGCGGGGCGATCGCCAAGGAAGGCGGGATCATCAAGCGGCCAGTCACCGCGGTCCGGGTCGCTGACGGCCGGATCCTGGCCTTCGGGCCGCCCGCCGCGGTGGCCGGCGACGCCCAGGAATGGGGCTCGACCGGGATCTACCAGATCGACCCGCTGGCCGGTGTCGCCACCCTGACGAACGAGATCGATGGCTGCGACGCGGTCTCCCAGGCCGTTCCGGTCGACGACGGCCGGGTGCTGGTGATCTGCAACGGCCCTCGCTCCTGGCTGGAGATCGTCGACGTGGACACCGGTCGAGCGTCCGTGCTCGACGGGATCCTCTCTGGCAACGCCGGACCCCTGCTCAGGCTCCCCGATGGGCGAGTCGCGTTCTCCGCCGGCGGCGCGGCACGCCTCAGCGTCGTGGATCCGGCGACCGGTCTGGTCGACCAGACCTCCGCCCTCATCTCGCCAGCTGGGATGCCGGAACTGACCCTTCTCGCCGACGGACGGGTCCTCGTGACCGGCGGCCCGGACGCCGGCTTGTGGGATCCCGCGACCGATGCCTGGACCGTCCTCCCTGCGCCGCTCGCCGACGCGCGTCGGCCACACGGCAACGCTCCTCGACGACGGCCGCGTCCTGATCGTCGGCGGGACGATCACGCCACCGGACACCGGCACGCCACGGCCAGCCGGGGCAGAGCTGTTCGACCCGGCGGCCCGGTGAACAAGAACGGATTCGCCATCCGGGCCGCTTTCCGATAGCATCAGAAAAACCCCCGGAGGACCTGACCCATGGCGAAGTATGTCTTTGTGACCGGAGGCGTCACCTCCTCTCTTGGCAAAGGCATCACCGCCGCCAGCGTCGGACGGATCCTGAAGGCCCGCGGCCTCTCCGTCTCCATCCTCAAGCTCGACCCCTACATCAACGTCGACCCCGGGACCATGTCGCCGTACCAGCACGGCGAGGTCTTCGTGACCGACGACGGCGCCGAGACGGACCTCGACCTGGGCCACTACGAGCGCTTCATCGACGCGAACCTGAGCCAGCTCAGCAACGTGACGACCGGCCGCATCTACCAGGCGGTCATCGGCAAGGAGCGCCGCGGCGACTACCTCGGCGGCACCGTCCAGGTCATCCCGCACATCACCAACGAGATCAAGGAGCGGATGCTGCGCGTCGCCCGCGACGGCGACCCGGACGTCGTCATCGTCGAGGTCGGCGGGACCGTCGGCGACATCGAATCGCTGCCGTTCCTCGAGGCCATCCGCCAGATGCGCAAGGACGTCGGGCGCGCGAACGTCCTGTACGTCCACGTGACGCTGCTCCCCGCGCTGGCCGCCACGGGCGAGCTCAAGACGAAGCCCACCCAGCACTCGGTCAAGGAGCTGCGCGGCATCGGCATCCAGCCCGACGTCATCGTCCTGCGCTCCGACCACCCGGTCCCCGACGAGATCCGCGAAAAGATCGCCCTGTTCACGGACGTCGCCACGGACGCGGTCATCCCGGCCGAGACCGCGGACACGATCTACGAAGTCCCGCTCATGTTCGAGGCGGCCGGTCTCGGCCGGCTCATCGTCCGCGAGCTCGGCCTCGGCGACGAGACCGTGGAGCCCGACCTCGCCGGCTGGCGCGCCCTCGTGGCCCGGATCAAGGCGCCCAAGCCGGTGCTCGAGATCGCGCTCGTCGGCAAGTACATCGAGCTCCCCGACGCGTACCTCTCGGTGACCGAGGCGCTCAAGCACGCGGCCTGGGCCCACGAGGTCGACGCGAAGGTCCGCTGGGTCGATTCGGAGGCCTTGACCAAGGAGAACCTCCACGACCGGCTCGAGGGCGTCGCCGGGATCCTCGTGCCGGGCGGCTTCGGCCATCGCGGCATCGAAGGCAAGGTCCTCGCGGCGCACTTCGCGCGCGACCATGGCGTGCCGTACCTCGGGCTGTGCCTGGGCCTCCAGTGCGCGGTCATCGAGTTCGCCCGCGAGGTCGTCGGCTCGAAGGACGCCAACTCCACCGAGTTCGACATGTTCACCGAGCACCCCGTCATCGACTTCATGCCCGACCAGCGCGACATGGAGGACAAGGGCGGCACGATGCGCCTGGGCCTCTACCCCGCGAAGCTGACCCCCGGCTCGAAGGCGGCCGCGGTCTACGGCCAGGAGGTCATCTACGAGCGGCATCGCCACCGCTTCGAGGTGAACAACCGCTATCGCCAGACGCTTGAGGCGGCGGGCATGCTGCTGTCCGGCCAGTCGCCCGACGGACGGCTCGTCGAGATCGTCGAGCTCAAGGACCACCCGTGGTTCGTGGCGAGCCAGTTCCATCCCGAGTTCAAGAGCCGGCCCGAGCGGCCCCATCCGCTGTTCGACGGTTTCGTGACCGCGGCCCTCGCGGTCCGGGACGGCCGGGAGCCCGCCTTCGAGGCGCGCCACCCGGAGCCCGAGTCGGGTACCCCGACCGCGTCCGATGTCGTCGAGTCCGTCCCCAGCGCCTGACCTCGCGATCCGGCCGTCCCTGATCGCCCGAACGGTCGGGGGGTTCGGCACCTCGATCCTGGTCGGCGGCGCGCTCGGCGCGGCCGCGTGGCTGTCGGACCAGCTCCAGTGGCCGTACAGCCTGCTCATCCCCGCGAACATGATCGGCGTCTGGCTGGGCGTCGCGTACGCCCTCGGCGCTTCGGCGCGGACGATCCCGACCGGAGCGCTGCGAGGGCTGATCGGGCTGCTGGCAGCGGTCGCCGTCTACTACCTGCTCTTCGCGACCCTCGGGGCCGGCTACCGCGCCATCGGCGCCGGGCACGCGGCCACCGTGTGGGGCATGGTCGCGCTCCTCGCGGGGCCCGTCATGGGCGGTGCCGGCGCGGTCTGGCGCCATGCCTCCGGGCGCCCGAGGGCGGTGGCGGTCGCGGTCCTCGCCTCGGCGCTCATCGCGGAAGGGGTGGTCTTCGGGGTGACGCGGCTGATCCACGTGGACCAGCTGGGGAACGACCCGGCCGCGCTCCTCTACGGCGCCGAGATCGTGATCGGCGCGGCCCTGCCGGCCGTCCTGCTGCGGGCCGGCGAACGGGCGAGCGGCTACGCGGTCACGGCCGGCTTCGCCATCCTCGCCGCGGTGGCGATCGGGCCGGTCACCGCGATCCTGCGCGGCCTCGCCGACCGGTTCTGATGGAAACGATCCGTTCACGTCGGGCGCCGTAGACTCCACTGCACGAAAAGGAGCCACGACCGATGAAGATCTTCCTCGACACCGCGGACATCGAAGAGATCCGGACCGCCGCCCGCTGGGGCGTGCTGGACGGGGTCACCACCAACCCGACCCTCTACGCCAAGGTGGGCGGGTCCTACGACGAGATCCTCCAGGAGGTCTGCAAGATCACCTCCGGCCCCGTCTCGGCCGAGGTCATCAGTGACGACGTCGAGGGGATGCTCGAAGAGGGGCGCCACTTCGCCAAGCTCGCCCCGAACATCGTGGTCAAGGTCGCGATGAGCGAGAACGGCCTCGAGGCGATCTCGCGCTTCGCCGAGGAAGGCATCAAGACCAACTGCACCCTGATCTTCACGGCGAACCAGGGGCTCCTCGCGGCCAAGGCCGGCGCCAGCCTGCTCTCACCGTTCGTCGGCCGCCTGGACGACATCAACCAGGACGGCATGATCGTCATCCGCGAGCTGGTCGAGATCGTCGCGATCCACGAGCTGGACACCGAGGTCCTCGCGGCGTCGATCCGGAACCCGCTGCACATGACCCAGGCCGCCCTCGCCGGTGCTCACGTCGCGACCGTCCCGTTCAAGATCCTGCAGCAGATGGTCCACCACCCGCTGACCGACAAGGGCATCGTCCAGTTCAAGAAGGACTGGGAGGGCGCTCGCGAGGCGGCCGCGGCGAAGGCCAGCGCCAAGGCCTGACGGATCGGTCCGTCCCCGCCGGCCTCGGCTGCGGGCCTGGCCGCCGTCAGGGCGCTCGCCGTACCGGCCAGACGGTCGATCTCTGTCAAACGACCCTCAGGCGGTCCTTCGTCGTTGACGGAGAGCCGTGGACCCGTGCCCCCACGCACGGGTCCGCTCTCGTTCGATGCCGGATGCGTCGTCAGGCGACCATCTGGCGACGATCCCGTGACCAACGACCGCCTGGCGGTCATCTGACGCGATCCAGGCGCCTGGAGCGCGCGGGAAGCCGACCCGGGCCGGCGCGACCAGCCACCCAGGCCGGCGCGGCCGCGTCCTCAGGCGATCGCGCGGAACAGCCTCCGGAACGTCGGCCGGAAGCCGAGCCGCGGCCACGCGCGGCTCGAGAGCAGGTTCGTCTCGCGCCAGTCGGTGACGACCGTCGGATAGCCCGCGTCTCGCGACCAGGCGAGGACCGCCTCGCCGAGGGCGCGGCCGGCCCCGAGCCCGCGAGCCTCAGGCAGCACGGCCGCGAACCCGAGGAACCCGGCCCGCTCCGGCCGGACGATCCCGCGGTGCTCGGACGACATCTCGATCCCGCAGCCGACCGCGAACCCGACCATGGCCCCGTCGTGCTCGACCACGAACGTCGTGAACGCCGGGTCATCGAAGTCGGCGTCGATGTCGGCCACGGACGCCTCGACCGTCGGCGGGGTCTGCATCGAGAACACCGGGGAGCGGGCCTGGTGCTCCGGCAGCGTGACGTCGATGCGGCCCATGGCCGGGATGTCGCGGCGCTCGGCGATCCGGAGCGTCAGGCCGGGCGGGACCGCGAACGACTCCCCGGCCGCCGGCACCTCGCGGATCGCGTGGACGTGCTGCTGCCCGAACCCCACCCGGAACCACGCGTCGACGAGCGCGGGATCGGTCGCCGGCACGACCGCGTAGTGGTTGGTGGCGCCCTCCTCCACCCAGCGGGCGGCGGCGAAGCCGTACAGGTCGCGGACGGTCTCGGGCTCGGCCACCGCGTGGCCGGCTCCCTCGACCCAGCGGTTGGGGCCCCACAGCGGCCCTCGCGGCGAGCCCAGGAGATACCCCACGAGCTCCTCGCCGCGATAGGCGACGGCCCCGGATGCCCCCTCGATGGCGGAGATCGCCGCGACCTCGGCCCGGGCGGCCGCCGCGTCCTCGTACGCCTGGGACAGCCCCGGCTCCGTCAGCCGCTGGATGCGGTGGCGGGCCGCGAGCAGCCGGCCCGCGTCGTCGATCGCCCCAGGCGTGAACGAGCCGATGGCGAGGCCGTCTGGGCGGGGCATGACCCCCTGATGGTACGGGCGCAAAGGCCGTTGACGTGCCCGCGCGGCCCGTCTATGCTCCGCTCATCCCGACCGGCACCCGCGCTGCGGCAGCAATTCCGCGCGCACCATCGCCCGGCCCCCTCCTTCACCCGTAGGTGACCCTTCCCATATGCCCGGACCAGGCCCAGACCAGCGCGATCGATCGCGCAACCGTCGTCCCCGCCGACGCAATCCCATCGGCGGCGGCGGCCGCGCCCCCGTCACCGAATTCGAGGAGCAGCAGGAGCTCGAGGCCGCCCGCGAGCGGAATGACCTCGAGGTCAACGACCTCCGCGAGATGAGCGTGGCCGAGCTCAAGCAGGTCTCCCGCGACCTCGAGCTCGACACCGCTCCCGGCGAGCGCAAGGACGACCTCGTCGACCTCATCCTGCAGCGCCAGACGGAGCGCGCCGGCCACGCCTACGCGAGCGGCATCCTCGACATCGTCGACGAGGGCTTCGGCTTCATGCGCCGCCACGGCCTGCTGCCCAGCCCGGACGACGTCTACGTCAGCTCCAGCCAGGTGCGCCGCTTCGGCCTGCGCATCGGCGACCGCGTCGCCGGGGCCGTGCGCGCCCCGCGCGAGGCCGAGAAGTACTGGGGCATGCTCCGGGTCGACTCGGTCAACGGCGTCGACACCGAGACCGCCCGCCGGCGCCCGGTCTTCGGCGACCTGACCCCGGTCCATCCGGACGTCCTGATCAACCTCGAGACGGACCCGAAGAACCTCAGCCAGCGGCTGATCAACCTCGTCAACCCGCTCGGCAAGGGCCAGCGCGCCCTGATCGTCAGCCCGCCGAAGGCCGGCAAGACGATGCTCCTCAAGCAGATCGCCAACGGCATCAGCGCCAACTATCCGGAGATGCTCCTCATGGTCGCGCTCATCGGCGAGCGCCCCGAGGAAGTCACGGATATGCGCCGCAGCGTCAAGGGCGAGGTCATCAGCTCGACGTTCGACGAGCCGACCGAGAACCACACCCATGTCGCCGAGATGGCCCTCGAGATCGCCAAGCGCCAGGTCGAGACCGGCCGCGACGTCGTGATCCTGCTCGACTCGATCACGCGACTCGCCCGCGCCTACAACCTCGCCCTCCCGCCGTCGGGCCGGACGCTCTCGGGCGGCCTCGATCCGATCGCGCTCTACCCGCCGAAGCGCTTCTTCGGCGCGGCGCGGAACATCGAGGAGGGCGGCTCGCTGACGATCATCGGCACGTGCCTCGTCGACACGGGCTCGCGCATGGACGACGTCATCTACGAGGAGTTCAAGGGCACCGGCAACTCGGAGCTCATCCTCGATCGCAAGCTCGCGGAGAAGCGGATCTTCCCGTCGATCGACGTCCAGCGCTCGGGCACCCGTCGCGAGGAGCTGCTCCTCGAGGAGGGCACGCTCAAGATGGTCTGGACCATGCGCCGGATGCTCTCCGCGGTCGGCGCGAACGAAGGCATCGAGATCCTGCTCAACCGCCTGGCCAAGACCCAGTCGAACGCCGAGTTCCTCTCGACGCTGACCAAGAGCCTCGACGCCTAGGCCCGTTCCTGGGGCACCGGAAGCGGTGACCGCAGCCACCAAAAACGTGCCGTCGCAACCGAATCGCGACCGTCGGGCGTTTGTCACTTCCGCAACCTCCGTGGTACCGTTCGGGTGATGTCGTAAGCCCGTGCTACGGGCGTCGGCCGCGAAGACAGAGCCCCAGCTCCATACCGCGACCCAGAAACGGTCCGAACCCCTATCCCTCGCGCCCCATCCAGCGCCCGGACCGTGTCTACGCCAGGAGACCGTATTGCTGAATGCATCGGTCGGCGTCCAGCGCGTCATCGGACGGCTGCGCCGACCCAGGGGCCTCGGACCCGACACCGCTTCGACGCTCCAGAGCCGGAGCGTCTCGGCTGCCCGCCAGGTGCGGGTCGGCCTTCGGTCCATCGCCGTGGCTTCCCATCTGGCCCCCGCCCATGATCGCCGCCGCCACCTGAACCAGGCAGCGCCGCGCGGCAGCCGTGGGCTGTCCGCACGCGTCGGGCACGATCGGATCGTGGCCGTGGCGGTCGCGACGATCGTCCTCGGCGCCTCCGTGGCCAGCGTCTCGGCTGGCGGACCCGGCAACGGCGGACCCATCGGCGGTCCCACCGGCGACGGCAGCGCGGCCCGCATCCCGGCCGCCGCGGTCGGCGGCCTCGCCCGCAGCGGCGCGATCGACGGCGACGACTACCAGACCGCCAGCGCCGGCGACGGCGGCCGGGCGACCAGACCGGCGGCGACTCCGGCAACGTGGTCTCCGACGCCAACACGCTCGCTGTCCAGGGCCCGTTCCTCGAGGACGGCACCCTGCTCAAGCCGATCGCGGTCGACACGAACATCGAGGACGGCAGCGGCCTGCTGCGGACCTACAAGGTGCGGTCGGGTGACACGCTCGTCCGCATCGCCTCCAAGTTCGACGTCTCGATGATGACCGTCTGGTGGGCGAACGACCTCAAGAACAAGAACGACCTGCACATCGGCCAGGTCCTGACGATCCCGCCGGTCACCGGCCTGGTCGTCACCGTGACCCCGAACGACACCCTTGACGCGTACGCCGCCAAGTACAGCGTCGACAAGCAGGACATCCTCACGACCAACGGGCTCGAGGATCCGAACCTGGTCGTCGGCCAGGTCATCGTCATCCCCGGCGCCGCCGGCAAGGGCATCAAGATCCCGAAGCCGCCGGTCAAGACCACCATCACGCACACGATCAAGCACCAGAGCGGTGGCGGTGGCGGCGGTGGTGGCGGGTCCGTCCGGCCGCCCACGACCTACAGCGGCGGGCACTTCCTCTGGCCGGTCGTCGGTGGCGGGAACTACATCAGCCAGTACTTCCACTACGGCCACTGGGCGCTCGACATCGCGGCTGACTACGGCTCCGAGGTGCGAGCCGGCGGCGACGGCACCGTGATCTTCGCCGGCTGGAAGAGCAACGGCGGCGGCTACCAGGTGTGGATCGCCCACGGCTCGAACCTGTACACGACCTACAACCACATGTCGGCGATCACCGTCGGCCGCGGCCAGCACGTCGGCCGTGGCCAGCAGGTGGGCCGCATCGGCCAGTCCGGCAACGCCACCGGGCCGCACCTCCACTTCGAGGTCTGGGTCGGCCCGGTCTGGGACGGCGGCACGCGGGTCAACCCGCTGGGCTACCTCTAGGTCATTCGCCCGGGCGGCCCGGTCGCCCTCACGGGGCCAGCGGGGCGCCGTGCGAGAATGCCCAGGATGTTCCTCGACCGCGTGACGATCCGGGTCCGTGCCGGCGATGGTGGTGACGGAGCCGCGACCTTCCGGCGCGAGGCCCACGTCCCGCGCGGCGGCCCCGACGGTGGCGACGGTGGTCGTGGCGGCTCGATCTACCTCGAGGTGGACCCCGGCCAGACCACGCTCCGCGACTTCCAGGTGAAGCGGCATTTCAAGGCCACGCCGGGCGGTCGCGGCGAGGGCTCGCGACGCCACGGCAAGGCCGGTGACGACCTCGTCCTGACCGTCCCGCCCGGCACGGCCGTCTACGACGATGCGACCGGCGAGCTGGTGGCCGACCTCGTCGCGCGCGGCCAGCGGGCGATGGTCGCCCGCGGTGGGCGCGGCGGACTCGGGAACACGCACTTCAAGACGTCCACCCACCAGGCGCCCAAGCACGCCCAGAAGGGCGAGCCGGGCACGGAGGGGGCGTTCCGCCTCGAGCTGCGGCTGATCGCCGACATCGGGCTCGTCGGCCTCCCGAACGCCGGCAAGTCCACGATCCTCGCCGCGGTGACCGCAGCCCAGCCCAAGATCGCCGACTACCCGTTCACGACCCTCGAGCCGAACCTCGGCGTGATGGACCTCGGCGACGAGGACGAGCGCCGGCCGTCGATCGCCGACGTCCCCGGGCTTATCGAGGGCGCGAGCGCGGGGCTCGGCCTGGGGCACGAATTCCTGCGCCACGTCGAACGGACGCGGATCCTCGTCCATGTCGTGGACGGCTCGTCGCGCGACCCCGAGTGGGACCACGAGATCATCCGCGACGAGCTGGAGGCGCACGACCCCGCCCTCCTGGCCAAGCCGATGCTGATCGCCTTCAACAAGGTGGACCTGCCCGCGGCCGCAGAGGCCTGGCCGGCGTTCCGGCGCAAGCGCGAGGCGGACGGCCTGGACGTGGTCGCCCTGTCCGCGGCGACCGGCGAGGGCGTGGACGCCTTCCGCGCCCGGCTCGCCGCGCTGCTGCCCGATGAGGCGGACATGTCCGAGCCGCCGGAGCCGGCGGGGGTCGTCGTCCACCGCATCGAGGCCATGGGCGACGGCTTCACCATCGAGCCCGAGGAGGACGGCGTCTTCCGGGTCCGCGGCACCCGCATCGAGCGCATCGCGGCCCAGACCAACTTCGACGTCGAGGAGTCGGCGGAGCGGTTCCAGCGCGACCTCGCGAAGCTCGGGATCGACACCGGCCTGCGCCGGGCGGGGATCGTGCCGGGCGACCTGGTCCGGATCGGCGCGACGGAGCTCGAATGGGAGCCCGAGCCGTGGGACGAGCGGTGACCGGCGGCCTCGGCGTCTTCGGCGGCACGTTCGACCCCATCCACCTCGCCCATCTCGCGGTCGCCGAGTCGGCCCGCGACAGCCTCGGGCTCGAGCGCGTGCTGTTCGTCCCCGCGGGGGTGCCGCCGCACAAGCCGGGCCAGGCGATCACGCCGGCCGCGGACCGGCTGGCGATGGTCGAGGCGGCGATCGCCGGCAACCCGGCGTTCGCGGCCAGCCGGATCGAGCTCGACCGGCCCGGGCCGTCCTACACGGTCGACACGCTGGAGATGCTGGCCGCGTCGGACCCGGACCTCGTGCTGATCCTGTCGTCCGAGGCGTACGCCGGACTGCCGACCTGGAACGATCCGCGGCGGGTGCTGGAGCTCGCTCGACTCGCCGTCGCGCCGCGCGCGGGCTACCCCGAGTTGGGCCCCGAGCTGGTCGCCCGCAAGTTCCCAGGGATGGAAGGCCGGGTCGTGCTCCTCGACGGGCCGCACATCCGCCTGTCCGCCTCCGAGATCCGGTCGCGCGCCACCGCCGGCCGGTCGTTGCGCTACCTCGTCCCGGATGCGGTCGCCGCGTATATCGGCGACCATGGCCTCTACCGAAACCACCAGGAGGGATGATCGATCGTGACCGAACCCGCGCTTCCGGCGAAGCGGCCCACGCGCGCTGCGCCGAAGCCGGCGGCTCCGAAGGCGACGGCCGCGGCCAAGCCCAAGACGACCACCAAGACGTCGGCAGCCAAGCCTCAGACCGCGGCGAAGCCGACGGTGGCGGCCAAGACCAGCACGGCCAAGGCCGCCGCGGCAACGGCCAAGCCGAGGGCAACGGCGAAGGCCAGCCCGGATCTCGTCGCCCCGAGCGCCGACGGCCTGCCGCGTCGCGCGGCGGCGCCCAGGCCGGAGCAGGAGCCGCTCGCGCTGGCTCGCCGGATCGTCGACCTGGCCGAGGACAAGAAGGCCGCCGACATCGTCCTGCTCGAGCTCTACCCGCTGACGACGCTCGCGGACTACTTCGTGATCTGCTCGGGCGGCTCGGAGCGCCAGATCGCGGCCATCGCCGACGGCATCGCGAGCGAGCTGCGCGACGACAAGACCAAGCCCATCGGCCGCGAGGGCACGGCCGCGTCGCACTGGGTCCTGCTCGACTACGGCTCGGTGATCGTCCACATCTTCACGCCGCCCGAGCGCGACTACTACGGCCTCGAGAAGCACTGGTCCGAGGCGAAGACCGTCCTCCGCGTGCTCTAGGGCCGCTCGCGGGCGCCTCGGGGGACGTGGCGGGGTACGGGGTCGACAGGTACCGTCGGGTCATGCCGGGGGATGACGGTCCGCGCCTAGATTTCGGGCATGTCGCCCTTGCGAGACCGTTGCCCCGCCTGTGGTCGCCGGCTCATCACGACCCGGTTCGATACCACGTTCCGGTTGCCCGACCGGAGTGAGCGCCTGTGCTTCGGCATCCCGGGCGGCCTGTGCGAGGACTGCTCGCAGCTCTACATCGATCCCGACCTGATCGAGCTGCTCGACCTCGGCGAGGGCCGCTGCGTCTTCGCCATCGAGAGCGATCTCGTCGTCCAGGAGCAGGCCTGGTCCTCCTAGGCTGACCGGCGCTCCCGGCCACCGACGTGGTCGATCACCCACAGCGTGAACGCCAGACGACGCTGCGCCGCGTCCCCGAACGTTCCCGGCGCGCCCTTGATCAGCGCATCGAGATCGAGCAGGCCGTCGAGCGCGGCGTGCAGCTCGGGGATGGTCCACACCCGGGCTTGTGACGCCAAGGTTCGTGCCCGGAACTCCTTGAGTCCCATCGTCCGGAGGAGGCTCGGGAGCGTCTCCCCGGATGCCAGCCGGTCGCCGACCTCCAGCAGCTCGCGGATCCGCCGGTGCAGGACGGTGATCAGGACCGGTTCCGGCGCCGTGTCGAGCAGGCGTTCGAGGTACGCGAGGGCCGGACCCGTCTTGCGCTCGCCCACCGCATCGCTGAATGCCCAGATCGAGCCGGGGACGGCTTCGGCGACGAGCGCGCGGACGTCGTCGGCGGTGACCGGGCCGGTCTCCCGGTAGAGCGCGAGCTTGTCGAGCTCCATCGACGCGACGCGCGTCTGGTAGCGGCGCTCGGCGTCGCCTTCGGTGACGAAGCCACCGATCCGCTCGGCCAGCTCCTTGGCGGCGCCAGTGTCCAGTGTCATGCCTCGTTCTGTCGCCTGCGCCGTGACCCAGCCGGCGAGGCTTCCGGCCCGGGGCGACTCCCGGGGCAGGAGCGCGGCGCCCATCCCGGCCAGCGCCTCGGCCATGGCCTTCTGCGGCGGCACGGCGACGCCGTTCGCCCGCTTCACCTTGCCGCTGTCGACGAGGTCGACGGCGACCAGCGCATTCCCGGGCGGCAGGTCCTTGAGCGTCGCGACCAACCGCTCGCGAGTCGCCTTGGCGGCCACCGCGAGTCCGAGGTTGAAGGCCACGGCCAGTGTCCCGCCTCCGAACATCACGCCCGTCCCGAGGCGCTCGCTCAGCTCCTCGAACTGGATGGCCGCCCGGTTCTTCTCGAACCGGATGTCCCAGCGCTCGAGCGGTGTCCCCGCCTCGTCCCCGAGCCGACGAGCGATGTCGGCGATCGTGCGCTCGATGGCGTACTCGTCGTCGCCCCAGACATAGGCGACCGGGACGGTCGTCACGCGCGCGCCGCGGCGGCGCGCAGCGCGTCGCCGGTCCACGCGAGCCGGCGAACGTCGGCGGGAGCGACCCCCGCGGCCTGGCAGACATCGGCCTCGAGGCGCGCGGCGCGGGCACGGACCGTTCGAAGGGCGGCCCCGTCCCAACCCGCGACCTGCCGGTCCCCGATCGTCAGGTTCGGATAGCGGCTCCGCCATGAGGCGAAGCGGGCGTCCATCGATTCGAGCCGCTGCCCGGCGCGCTTGTCGGCATAGGCGACGATCCGCTCCTCGCGGCTCGCGAACGCGGCCCAGCGCTGGTACCGCTCGCCGTCGAGCAGCCGAGTGACCGGGTGGCCGACCACGGCACGGGCCAGTTCAGGGTGTCCTTGCCTCGTCAGCCAGTCCGCCGACCCTTCACCGTGGGGGAGGGCGCGCGCCGGATCGTCGGCCGGCAGCGCCTTGTCGGCGTCGTGGAGCAGGGCCGCGGCCTCCACGAGGCGCCGGTCCACCGCGATCCCGCGACCGTCGATCCGCGCCGCCAGCCAGCCGGCGACCTCGGCCACGGCGCGCGCGTGCCGCACGAACCAGGGCTGGGGATCCAGGGAGAGCAGGAGGGAGGCGGCGTCCACCCGCCCCGGGACCGTCATCGGCTCGATGGTACCCGACGGTCGTCGTCGACCTCGGCTGGACGTCCGCGGCGCTGGTGCCGGCCGCGGGTTCGCGCTCGGGGATCAACGCGCCGGTCGGGATCCCGCAGCGGAAGGCCGCCGCCCGCGCCGTCGGCGACACGGCCCGAGCGGGGACCGGGCGCCCGCCCTCGGCGTGCACGGTCATGCCCCCGGGACCGAAGGTGGCGACGACCGTGCCGTCGCGGTCCGTCCGGAAGACCCGGGCGCCCGCGGCGGCGAGCCGTTCGAGCGTCGACGGAGCGGGGTGGCCGTAGGGGTTCCCCGTGCCGGCCGAGGCCACCGCCACCTTCGGCCGTACCGCGTCCACGAACGCCTGCGTCGTCGCCGTCTTGCTGCCGTGGTGCGCGACCTTGAGGAAGTCGAGCCGCGGGAGCCGCTGTTCGAGCAGCGACGGGTCGATCGCCTGCTCGACATCGCCGGCGAGCAGCATCCGATACGGCCCCACGGCGCCCAGCAGCACGATCGAGACGTTGTTGATCCCGGTCCCGCCATCGGGTGGCTCGGCCGGCACCTGGCCACGGATCGGCCACAGCACCCGAAAGTCGATCTCGTCGACCGTCAACCGGTCGCCGCGCGCGAGCCCGAGGCGGACCGGCGCGCCATCGGTCGTCAGATGGGAGAGCCACGCGGCGTAACCGGGCCCGGGGCCGCGCATGCCGGGCTCGAACACGCGACGGATCCGATAGCGATCGAGCAGTCGGGCGAGGCCGGCGACATGGTCCTCGTGCGGGTGGGTCAGGATCACGGCGTCGATGCGCCGGTCCCACGGCGGGATCCGCGCATCGAGGTCGATCAGCAGCCGGGCGGGGTCCGGGCCGCCGTCGATCAGCAGCCGGCCGCCGCGCGAGCCCTCGACGAGGATCGCGTCGCCCTGGCCGACGTCCATCACCGAGATGCGCGGGACGCCACCCGATCGACTGATGACGACCGCGCCGCCGATGCCGACGCTGATCGCGAGGGCGAGGATGGCGAGGCGGGTGGCCCGTGGCATCGGTGTCACCGAGCGTCGCGCAACGGGGCGTGGCTCGACCGTCGCGACCTGGGCCGATGTCCGGCCCCGCCCCCGAGATCGGCGATGCGCGACGAGGACGATCGCGATGATCGTCGCGCTCGCGGCCGTCCAGGCGACCGGAGCGGGCAGCATCACGCTCGCGAACGGGATCGCGGCAGCCGAGTCGACGATCGCCACCATCAGGCGAAGCGAGACCCAGCCAGGGGCCGCCACGACGGCCCCGACCACGGGCGGGGCGCCGGCAAGGACCAGCCCGCCGCCCAGCAGCGCGATGAGGCCTGCCGCCATCGCCGGAGCGACGAGCGGGACGATGACCAGGTTGACCGCCGGCGCGAGGATCGCGAGCCGTCCGAACGCGACCAGGATCACGGGCAGTGTCGCGAGCTGGGCCGCCAGCGATACCCCGAGGCTCTCGGCGAGCCAGCGCGGGACCCGGCCCCGGCCGAGCCGCTGGATCGTATCCGTCGTCGGTGTGGCCCACGCGATGAGGCCTGCCGTGGCCAGGGCCGAGAGCTGGAACCCGGCATCACCGACGAGACCCGGATCCGCCAGCAGGACGATCGCCACGGCCCAGCCGAGCGCGGCTGCCGCTCGTCCGGCGCGACCCGACTCGCGGGCCAGGAGCACGACGCCGGCCATCGCCCCGGCACGGACCACCGAGGCGGACGCGCCCGCGAAGACCACGTAGGCCACGATCGCCGCCATCGTCACGACCGACCGGCGCCGCCGGCCCATCCGCCCGGCGACCGCCGCGACCGCCGCGGCGACGATCGCGATGTTCCACCCGGAGATCGCGACGACGTGACTCACGCCGGCCGTCGTGAAGGCGGCGGCGAGGTCGCGGTCGACCCGGTCGCGCAGGCCGATCAGGATCCCGGCCGCGAGACCGGCCTCGGGTTCGGGCAGCACCACGGCCAGGGCGGTCGCGGCCGCCTGCCGGGCGTCCTCGACGACGTGGCCGGCGTCGACCGGCCGAGGCGCGACCTCGAGCGTCGGCGCGGTGATGGTGCCGACGGCCCCGATCCGCTCCAGGTAGTCGCCGTAGGAGGAGACCGGTCGAGGCCGGATCGGTCCTTCGATCGTCACCACGTCCCCGGCGACGATCGAGGGGTAGGCGGGGAGCGTCGCCGCGACCCGGATGCTCGGCGCCCCGGCCGGGTCGGCGCGGAGCGTCGCCGTCTGGTTCCCGTCCCGCGCGGCGCCGGTGGCCTCGACCACGAAGGTCCACGGACCGCGACCCTCCGGGACCGCGACGGCACCGCCGCTCCCGCCGCCGCCGACTGCGAGCCGGACCAGGATGAGCGCCGCGCCGACGAGGACCACCCGGCCCGCGCGATCCGGCCGGTCCGCGCGAACGGCCCATGCGGCCACGACCGCGGCGACGCCGAGCACGGTCAACGCGACCGCCCAAGACACCGAGAGGTTCGCCGCGGTCCAGGCGGCGGCGATCGCCCCGACGGCCAGCCAGCCGCTGCGCGGCATCTCACCCGACCGTCACGAGCGGCTTCAGTTGCTCGAAGAGCTTCTCGCCGACGAGCTTGCGCGTCCGCAGGTCCTCGACCGTCGCGAACCGCCCGGTGTCCTCGCGCGACGCGATGATCTTCGCGGCCGTCACCGGCCCGATGCCGGGCAGCGCCTCGAGCTCTGCGTTGGTGGCGCGGTTCAGGTCGACGGGCGCGGCCGGGCCGGCTCCCGCACCCGTCCCGCCGGGTACGCCCGGATCCGCTGCTGCCGCCGGGGCACGCGTCGGCGGGGCGTCGTCTCGCGACGGCACCCGGACCTGGTCGCCATCCTTGAGCACGGCCGCGAGGTTCAACGATCCGGCGCGTTCGGTGTCCACCCGCGGTCCGAACCCGCCCGCGGCGTCGACCAGGTCCCCGACCCGAGCCCCGGCCGGCAGCCGGAAGACGCCGGGTCGCTCGACCGCCCCGACGATCTCGACGACGACCACCGGCTCGCCGCCGAGCGCGACTGGCGCCGCGCCTGTGCCGCGCGGATCCGCGGACGGCACGGCCGACGTCCCGCCATCCACCACGACCGATCCGCCGGATCCAGAGCTCGCCGCGACGAGGAACGACGCCACCGCGACCAACCCAGCCACAACGACGATGGCGATGGGGGTCCGTGGTCGTCGGCCCGGAGGGTCCGCGTGGCCGTCACTGGTGGTCGCGCCGCTCGGCGTACCAGCCTCGATCGTGCGCCAGGGCGCGGTCGTGGGATCCAGGGTCGAGCCCTCCCCGGCGGGATCGACTCGGGCGGGGTGTCGTCGGGAACGCGACGTCTCGCCACGTTGGGGGCACTTCCGACGTGGACGAGACGTCGGCGCCGACTCTACGGACGAGCGCTTCAGCTGCGGCTTATCGGCTGGTCGTGGTGTCGGCTCCCCGACACGGCTGTAGCACCTACGACGGTCCGAGCGTCGTACGGACCAGCCGACCGCCGTCCGGCCCGGGTCCGGGACGAACGTGTCGGCGGAGGGAACCTTGCGATGATCTCGATCCGACGGACGTCCGTCCTCCTGCTCGTGATCGCGCTGTCGACCGCGGCCTGCGGCACCACGACCCCGACCCCGACGCCCACGCCGCTCGCCACCGCGAGCGCCGGCCCCGTCGCCAGCCCATCGGCGTCGGCCGGCGTGTCGCCGGCGCCCGTCGTCGCGGCACCCGAGGACGCCATGGCTGTCGGCGCCGTCGTCAAGACGGTGAGCGGCGACCTGCGCGCCCGATCGCAGCCGCGGGTCAGCGACGACTCGATCAAGTACACGCCGCTGCTGCCGCTCGGCACCCAGCTCCAGGTCATCGGCGGGCCGGTCGAGGCGAGCGGCTACACCTGGTACCAGGTGGAACCGCTCGACTTCTCCCTGGCGGAGGGCGTCACCCGCGTCTGGGTGGCCGCCGCCGATCACGACGGCACGCCGTGGCTCGGCGCGACCGGTCCCGGCGATCCAGGGCCTGGAGGTCGCGGCCTCCTCGTCGAGCGACGACCCGCCGACGCGAAGGCGGCGAAGACCGCCGCGACGTCGGTCACCGCGTTCGGCATCGACTTCTACCGCCGGATGCTCGCCGACCCGTCCCTCGACCTCAAGGGTCGGAACGTGGTGTTCTCGCCGACCAGCATCGCCCTGGCCCTCGGGATGGTCCGGGACGGCGCCAAGGGCCGGACCGCGGCACAGATGGACGCCGTCCTCCACGCGGCTGACTGGGACGCCTTCGGGCCGGCGCTCGGGTCCCTCGGGGACGTGATCGCGTCGCGCGACGGCACCTACGCGGACGACGAGGGCCACACCCACGCCCTCGCCCTTCGGATCGCCAACAGCTCCTTCGCGCAGCGCGGCTGGGCGATCGATCCTGGCTACCTCGACGCCATCGCCCGCGATTTCGGAGCGAGCCAGCGGCTGGTCGACTACCAGGCCGACCCGGAAGCCGCGCGAAAGGCCATCAATGCCTGGGTGAGCCGACAGACCGAGCTGCGGATCCCGGAGCTCCTGACGCCGGAAGACGTCACCTCAGCGACCCGGTTCTACCTGGTCAACGCGGTCTACCTCAAGGCGAACTGGGTCACCGAGTTCATCGACGGCCAGACCGCAGCGCGGGCGTTCCATGCCCCGTCGGGCGTCATCGATGTCCCGACGATGAAGCTTCGCGGCGAGCAGGAGGTCCCGTACGTGGCGGGCGACGGCTGGAAGGCCACAGAGCTGCGCTATCGCGGCAAGAACGGGACATTCCCGCTCGCGATGACCCTGATCATGCCGGACGACATGGCCGCCTTCGAGCGCGGGCTCAGCGGCGCACAGGTCGGCCGGATCGCCGCGTCGCTCCAGAAGGAGCGCGCCAGGCTGGTCAACGACATCAAGCAGGGCGCGCAATCCGACGACTGCGGGAGCTACCCGTACAGCCTGAACCTCTTCATGCCGCGCTTCGACATCAGCACGCACGCGCAGCTCAAGGACGTCCTCGCGGCGCTCGGGATGCCCGACGCCTTCGATCCCGGACTGGCCGACTTCTCCGGGATCCATCCCACCAGTTCGTCCGACGGCCCGATCCACATCGGGAACGTCATCCACGAGGCGAACATCTCGGTCGATGAGAAGGGGACCGAGGCGGCGGCTGCCACGGCGATCGGGATGGACACCGGCGGTTGTACAGGCCCACAGCCGGCCAAGGACCTCAAGTTCCGCCTGGACCACCCGTTCTTCTTCGCGCTCCGCGACCTGGACACGGGCGCCATCCTGTTCGCCGGCCGCATCCTCGATCCATCGTCGAAGGGCTGATCGCCCGGGCTAGGCCAGTCGCTCCCACTCGACCCAGCGGGTGCCGTCCCACCAGCGGTGCCAGGTCGTGCCGTCGATGCCGGGCGCCCAGCACGTCGATCCGGTCGGCGCTCCACGAGGACGCGGCGGGCGTTCCGGTCAGCTTGCCGCCGAGCGATTCCCACCCATGCCACGACGAGCCGTCCCAGTAGCGGTTCCAGAGCTCGCCGTCGTCGAAGATCGCGAAGACCTGGAGCTGGTCCACGGACCAGGCGGTCGCGGCCGGCGCCGAGGCGAGGGTCCCGTCGAGCGATTCGGGCTCGGACCAGGCCCCGGACATGAAGACACGGTGGATCAGGCGTCGAGCCTCATCCACCGTGAAGAGATCGATCCGGTCAGGACCCCAGGAGACGGCGGCGGTCCCGTGGATCCCCTGGGTGGCAGTCACCCGGTGAGCCTACTCCGTCGGAGCGAGGCTCCGTCCGAGGTCGTCGGCGATGCAGTCGTCGAGCCGGCGAACGGCGGCGGCGCTGCCGCGGCTGACGAGCGCCAAGCCGTTGGCCAGCGCCCGCCGGGGGAACGGCGTCCGGGCCGGACGGGCGGCCTTGGCCTCGGCGACGAGCCGGCGATGGTTCGATTGGCGCGCTTCCTCGTTGGCGAGGTCAAGTGCGATCAGGGCCCAGTGGTTCATGTCGTCCTCCTGTGGACGGGTGGGGAAGGTGGCGCGTCCGCGGCTAGCGGCGGTGCTCGTCGAGCTCGAACTCGCGCGAGTCGGCGCCCGAGCGGAGGGCCGCGACGTCCACAAGGACGATGGCGCCGATGAGGCCGATGATGATGACGATGGCGTCCATTGGGACCTCCGCGTTCTCCGGTGAAGTAACCGGTTAATGACTCTTGATTGGTTACCGCATCGTAGGCCCTTGCGCGTAACCTGTCAATAGGCGTAAGGTGGTTACCAATGAACGTTTCACTTGCTCTCCAGGACGCTCGACCGGGCCACGCGCACGACGTCAGCGTCGACACCACCTTCGACTTCCTGAACACCCTCGACACCGAGGATGGTTTCCCACGCGAGAAGCTCCCGACGCTCGATCTCGCCCTCGAGTGGTTCGCCGACCGCGGCCTGATCCACAGCGAAGGCGCCGACCGTGCACGCCATGAGGCCGCCGAGCGGCCCGATGACGCCGACCGCGACATCGAGCGCGTGCACACCGTGCGCAACGCGCTCCGCGAGGTGGCCGACGCCGTCGTCGAGCACCGCGTCCCGCGCGGCAGCGCGCTTTCGGAGGTCAACCGGGCGCTGCATGCCCGCCAGGTCATCGAGCTCGTCGCCGCATCGGACGGGGTCCACGTCGACCATCGCCACGTGGGCGACCCGGTCGACGACGCGCTCGCCCGGCTCAGCGACGCCATGGTCCGCGAATTGACGGCCGGCCAGCCGGAGCGGATCCGCGTCTGCGCCAGCGACACCTGCAACTGGGTCTTCTACGACGGCTCTCGCACGGCCCGCCGGCGCTGGTGCGACATGGCCACGTGCGGCAACCGCGCCAAGCAGGCGCGCCACCGCGCCCGCAAGACCGTGGCCGCCGAGCCGGACGCCGCGTCAGCCGCGACCGACTAGGGGATCAGCGCGCCTGTCCGGGCAGGGCGAGGCGCGGCCCGCGGGTCAGTCCTGCCTGACGATATCGATCGAGATCTCCACGGCCGGGACCGTTCCCCGGTTCTCCAGCCAGTGCGTCGTGTTCCGATCCTCGGGCCAGCCGACACCCGGCCCGTAGTCGGTCGCGACCCCGTTTCGATGGTCGGTGACCGTTCCCTCCAGGATGTACACGATGCCCGGTCGGTCGATGTGGTCGTGCATCGGGCTGAAGACGCCTCCCGGCTCGATGGTCGCCAGTCGCATCCGAAGCTGGCGCCCGTCCATGCCCTCGATCTCGGGGCCAAGGTCGACCGTCGCCAGCAACGTCGTCGTCACGCCCCTGGTCTCGGGGACAACCTGGTCATCGCTCATCGTGCTCTCCTCATGTTCGTGCCCGAGATACCGGGAGTGGCGCTAGGTCTCGGCCGAGACGACCTCCGCCGCCCCGGGGTCGAGCGGGTCGAGGCCCTCGAGTCGGCGCAATCGGTCGATGCGGGCGCCGATCGACGGATGGGTCGAGAACAGGCCGGCCCGCCGGTCACTGCCATCCTTGACCGGGTTGCGGAACCAGAGGTGCTGCGTCCCGCGGTTGGCGGCCTCGAGCGGGTCGGTGTCGCCCGCGATCTCGGTCAGCGCTCGCTCGAGCGCCCGCGGGTTGCGGGTGAACTCGACCGAGGTCGCATCGGCGAGGAACTCGCGCTCGCGGCTTGAGGCTGCCTGGACCAGCAGGGAGAAGAGCGGCGCCAGGAGTCGCAGCAGCGCCGCGACGATGAGCAGGAACAGCCCGACGCACAGGCCCATCGCGAACGTGGCCGCGGCGCTCTTGTCGTCGCCCTTCCAGTAGAACGCGCCATTTCGCCAGCCCTCGATGACGATCCGCAGGAATCCGTCGGTCACGAGCGCGACGATCCCGACCAGGACCGCGATGTACAGCGCATAGCGCGTGTCGAGGTTGCGGATGTGGCCCAGCTCGTGGCCGATGACGCCCTGCAGCTCCTCGCGGTCCATCCCCTCGGCAAGGCCGCTCGTCACCGCGATCGAGGCATGCGCCGGGTCCCGACCCGTCGCGAACGCGTTCTTGCTCCCGTCGGGGACGACGTAGACCCTGGGCACCGGGATGTTCGCGGCGATCGACAGCTCACGGACCACGTCGACGAGCTTGCGGTCGGCGACCGGGTCGGCCTCCCGCGCGCCCGCGCTCCCGAGGATCACCGAGGCACCGAACCGATTCGCGCCCGCGGCCGCGCCGAGCCCGACGACGCCCGCCACGAGCGCCACCCAGAGGGCCGGGATGGGGTCCAGCGTCAGCGTCACCGCGATGATCTCGCAGGTCGCGGCGACGACCCCGACCAGGGTGACCAGCAGTAGGACGCTGTTGCGCCGGTTGGCGGCGGCCTGCGCGACGAACGTGCCGCTCGCCGCTCGCCGTGAGTCGACCGTCGCGATCCCGAAGGCGAGCAGCGGGACCACGATCACGACGAGGACCCCGAGCCACGGCAGGCGCTCGAGCGTTTCGCCGCCGATGACCACCCGGGTGAGCCGGATGACGATGTCGACCACGACCACCGCGGCCGCCGAGGCGGCGACGATCGCGATCGCGAACGCGACGATCGCGCCCGTGGACCAGTCCACGGTCGCGGGAGCGCCAGCGCCTCGCGGCGGCGTGGTGGCGAGGCTCCACAGCGCGAGACCCGAGGAGGATCGCGGCGACGAGCATGACCCGGTCCGCGTCGATGCCCCGGTTCGCCGCGCCGGCGATGAGCGCGGTCCCGGCGAGGATCGCCATCCAGCCGAGTCCGGCGCCGGCCAGCGCCCGGCGGAGGGCGGGCGGTCGCGGATCGAGCGTCACGGCGATGGCGAGCGCGGTGACCGCCACGCCGAGCAGCAGCACGAAGAGCGTCGCCCACCACGGGAGGTCGGTCGATCCCTGCGGGCCGGTCAGGACCGTGACCAGGAACATCGTCGTGCCGAAGCCGACGACGAGGAGGATCAGCGGGGGGACGCGGGCCAGCATCTCGGCCGCCTCCCCTCAGTCGCGGACGACGATGTTGACGAGCCGGCCGCCGCCGGCGTGGATGACGCGGTCCGGCGTCCGGCCCGCCAGGGCCGCCGCGACCTTGGGGCTGGCCAGCGCGGCCGCCTCGAGCGCGGCGGCATCGATCCCGGTCGGGGACCGTCAGCTTGTCCCGCAGCTTGCCGTTGACCTGGACCGGCACCTCGCGGGTCGCCTCGGCGGTCGCGGCCAGGTCGACCTCGGGCCAGGCCTGCGTGTGGATCGAGCCCCACGGCTTGCCGGCCGCGGCCAGGCGGCGGCTCCACAGCTCCTCGGTGATGTGCGGCGCGGCCGGGGCCAGCATCAGCAGCAGCAGGCCGATCGCCTCGTCCCACTCGGCGGAGCCGGCGACGGCCGACCCGCGGTAGCGGAAGAGCGTGTTCGCCAGCTCCATCAGCTTGGCGACCATCGTGTTGAAGTGGAACGCCTCGTAGTCCGCGGTGACCGCCTTGAGCGTGCGGTGCGCGGCCGCGCGGATGCCGTCGCGGGCCCCCGCCTCGGTCTCGCCCGCCGGCAGGGAGCCGGAGTCCGGGTCGCCGGGCTCACGCCCGTTCGGGTCGATGGCCAGCGTCCAGACGCGGTTCAGGAACCGGTGGACGCCGCCGATCCCGGTCGGGCTCCACGGCCCGCCCTGGTCCCACGGGCCCATGAACATCAGGAACAGGCGCACCGTGTCGGCGCCGTAGCGCTCGACCAGCTCGTCCGGGTCCTGGACGTTGCCGCGCGACTTCGACATCCGCTCGCCGTCGGCGCCCAGGATCTGGCCCTGGTTGAACAGGCGGATGAACGGCTCGCGCTCGGTCATCAGGCCGATGTCGGCCATCGCCTTCGTCCAGAACCGCGCGTACATCAGGTGCATGACCGCGTGCTCGGCGCCGCCCGTGTACTGGGCGACCGGGGTCCAGCGATCGACCATCGGGCGGTCGACCGGGCCGTCCGCCTTGTCCGGGCTCAGGTAGCGGAACCAGTACCACGACGAGTCCACGAAGGTGTCCATCGTGTCGGTCTCGCGCCGCGCCGGGCCGCCGCACCGCGGGCACGTGACGTTGACGAAGGCCTCGTCGTGGTTGAGCGGATTGTCGCCGCTGCCTTTGTAGTCGACGGTCTCGGGCAGGCGGACCGGCAGGTCGGCGTCCGGCACCGGGACGATCCCGTCGGTCGGGCAGTAGATGACCGGGATGGGCGTGCCCCAGTAGCGCTGCCGGCTGATCAGCCAGTCGCGCAGGCGGTAGGTGACCTTCGGTTCGGCGCTGCCGGTCTCGGCCAGCCTCGCCACGATCGCCTTGCCGCCCTCGTCGACCGGCAGCCCATCGAACTCGCCGCTGTTCACGAGCCGCTCGTCGGCGGCGTGCGCGATGAACGCGGTGCCCATGGGCTCGTCCGCGGCGACGCCGGGCGCCGCCACCACGCGGCGGATCGGGAGCCCGAACTTGACCGCGAAGTCGAAGTCGCGCTCGTCGTGGGCTGGCACGGCCATGATGGCCCCGGTGCCGTAGCCGGACAGGACGTAGTCGGCGATGAAGATCGGGATCCGCTCGCCGTTGACCGGGTTGACCGCATCGGCGCCCAGCATGACGCCGGTCTTCTCGCGGTCGGTCGACAGGCGGTCGATCTCGGTCCGCCGGCGGGCCTGCTCGATGTAGGTGGTGACCTCGGTGCGCCGGTCCGGGTGCGTCAGCGTCGGGACCAGCGGGTGCTCCGGGGCGAGCACCATGAAGGTCGCCCCGAACAGCGTGTCGGGTCGGGTCGTGAAGACGCGCAGGCGGTCGCCGCCGGACTGGTGCTCGTCCGGAGCGGTCACGAAGTCGATCTCGGCGCCCTCGGAGCGGCCGATCCAGTTCGTCTGCTGGATGCGGATGGGCTCCGGCCAGTCGAGGCCGTCGAAGCGCAGCAGCTCGTCGGCGTAGGCCGTCGTGCGCAGGAACCACTGCGCCAGGTCGCGCTTCTCGACGAGGGCGCCGCAGCGCCAGCAGTGCCGGTCGGCGCCTTCGACCTGCTCGCGCGCCAGCGTGCCGTCGTTGGGGCACCAGTCCACGGGCGACATCGCGCGATAGGCGAGGCCCGCCTCCAGGAAGCGCAGGAACATCCACTGGTTCCAGCCGTAGTACGACGGGTCGGCCGTGACGACCTCGGTGTCCCACGAGAACGTGGCGCCCATCGTGCGGAACTGGCGCCGCATGTTGTCGATGTTCGACATCGTCCAGGTGAACGGGTGGCCGCCGTTCTTGATCGCGGCGTTCTCGGCCGGTAACCCGAACGCGTCGAAGCCGATCGGGAAGAACGTGTTGAAGCCGTGCATGCGGCGGAAGCGCGCGAGCGCGTCCGACGGCGTGACGATGTACCAGTGCCCGATGTGCAGGTCGCCCGATGGATACGGGTACATCGTGAGCAGGTAGTACTTGGGCTTCGAGTCGTCGGTGAGGTCCGTCTCGTAGAGGCGCAGCTCCGCCCAGCGCGCCTGCCAGCGCGGCTCGATCGCCGCGGGGTCGTAGCGCTCGGTCCGGATGCGCTCGTCGGTCGTGTCGGTCTCGGTCACGGTCTCGCTGCCTCGGAGACGGGACACCCCCCGCCGATGGCGAGGGGTGGGTTCGGCGTCATGCGTTGGTGGAGCTACGGGGACTCGAACCCCGGACCCCCTGCATGCCATGCAGGTGCTCTTCCAGCTGAGCTATAGCCCCACGGAAGGCGGAGTGTAGCAGGAGGGTCCCGCGCCGGCCCGCGTACGGGCGGCTTCGAGCGGGCGCCCACGACCCGACGGACCGGTCACGGTGTCATCATCCGCAGGTGACCGGCTTCGACCTGTTGCTCCGCGGCGGGACCGTCATCGACGGCACGGGCGCGCCAGCGCGGCGAGCCGATGTCGGCGTGCTCGGCGACCGGATCCTGGCCGTCGGCGACCTCGGTGCGCTGGACGAGACCGGAGTCGAGCAGATCCTCGATGTCGGCGGACGCGTGGTCGCGCCGGGGTTCATCGACCCGCACGGCCACTCGGACGGGTCCGTCCTGGTCGACGCCGGGCTCGACAGCCATCTCTCGCAGGGGTTCACGACGCAGCTCTCGGGGAACTGCGGCGAGAGCCTCGCTCCGATCACCCCGGCCGGCCGCGAGCTGGTCGAGCTGGCGCTGCGCCCGAACGGGCTGACCGCGCGCTGGTCGACGTTCCTCGATTACCTCGACGAGGTCGAGCGCCAGCCGCTGGGCATCAACGTCGCGTTCCTCGTGGGGCACGGCACCATCCGCGGCTCGGTCCTGGGGCCGGACGCGCGACCGCCGACCGCCGACGAGCTCGCGGCGATGGTCGCGCCAGGTGGACGCGGCGATGGACGCCGGCGCGATCGGCCTTTCGAGCGGGCTGATCTATGCGCCCGGCCTGCACGCGGACGTCGCGGAGCTCCAGGCGCTGGCCGCGGCCAGCGCGCGGCATGGCGGGCTCTACGCGACCCACATGCGCAACGAGGCGGCCGGGCTGTTCGACGCGCTCGATGAGGCCATCGCCGACGATCCGCGGCGCCGGCGACGGCGCGCGGCTGCAGGTCTCGCACCTCAAGTGCGGCGCTCGCGAGGTGTGGGGTCGCGGCGCGGAGGCGGTGGCGGTGCTCGAGCGTGCCCGCGCCGACGGCGTCGACGTGGCCGCCGACCAGTACCCGTACACGGCCGCCGCCACGACGCTGACCACCATCCTGCCGCCGGCCCTGCTGGGCCTCGGCGTCGACGCCTGTGTGGCGGCCCTCGCCGACCTGGAGGTGCGCGCCCTGGTCAAGGCCGAGATCGACCGGGGGACCTCGGGCTGGGAGGATATCGCGCGCGACCCAGGCTGGGGCTCCATCCGGATCGCGTACGCGGCGAGCCACCCGGATTGGTCGGGGCGGACCCTGACCGAGCTCAGCGACGTCCTCGGGCTGCATCCCGCCGACGTGGCCTTCGAGGCGCTCATGGACGACCGGCTCGATGTCTCGATCGTCATCGATTGCATGTCCGAGCCGGACGTCGAGACGATCATGGCCGTGCCCTGGATCGCGGTCTGCACCGACGCGGAGGGCCGCCGGCCCGGCCACCCGCTCCTCGACGCGGGGAAGCCGCATCCGCGCACCTACGGCAGCACGGCCCGGGTCCTCGGCACGTACGCGCGCGACCGAAGGATCGTCCCGCTCGAGGTCGCGGTCGCCAAGCTGACGTCCGTCCCGGCGGCCCGGATCGGCTTCCGCGACCGCGGCGTCGTTCGCGAGGGCGCCGTCGCCGACCTGGTCGTGTTCGACCCGGCGACGATCGCCGACGCGGCGACCTACGTCGAGCCGTCGCGCCACCCCGGTGGCATGGACCACGTGATCGTCAACGGTGGGCTGGCCGTCGAGGACGGCCGGGAGACCGGCGTCCGGACCGGCCGGCTGCTGCGGCGAGGCGCGTGACGACCGCGTCCGAATCCCCGGCCGTCGCCGACCTTGCCGGCGGTCCGCTCCACTACACGCTCCGCCGCTCCCCGCGAGCCCGTACCTTGCGCGTCGTCATCCACCCCGATCGTGGGGTGGTCGTCACCGTCCCGGCGCGCGGCCGCCAGGGCTGGGGCGACCCGGAGCGCCACGTCGTGACGTTCCTGGCCGCGCGCGAGGCGTGGCTGCGCCGACATCTCGCCCGCCAGGCGGCGGAGCGGGCGGTCCTCGTGTCGCGGGGCGGGCTGCGGGATGGCGCCTGCCTCCGCTATCGCGGCGACCTCCACCGGTTGCACCTCATCCCCGCTCCGGCCACTCGCCGCTCGACGGTGGCCCGCGTGGTCGGCATCGATGAACCGGCCCTGATCGTGCGGCTCGCCTCGGGCGACCGGCGTTCGATCGGAGCCGTGCTCGAAGCCTGGTTCCGCGCGCGGGCGCGGTCCGACATCGAGGCACAGATCGCGGAGCACGCGGCCGCGATCGGGGTCGAGCCCGCCGCCGTCTCCCTGCGCGACCCACGGTCGCGGTGGGGGAGCGCGTCCCGTGCCGGCCGGCTGTCCTTCTCGTGGCGGCTCGTCCTCGCGCCGCCCGAGGCCCTCGAGACGGTCGTGATCCACGAGCTCGCGCACCTGCGGGTGTTCGGGCACGGCCCGGGCTTCTGGGCGGTGGTCGCGGCGCGACGGCCCGACCACGTGACCTGGCGGCACTGGTTGCGCGACCACTCGATGGAGCTGCACGGCGCGCTCGCGGTCTAGTTCGCGAGGATCGGTCCCGCGCCGAAGGCCGTGACGTTGCGGCCGTCCCACGACAGCGGGTCGACATCGAGCTCGTCCCCGCCGGACTCGACGAAGGTCTCCCAGACGAAGGCCGCGACCTCGATGTCGACGTCCCGCGGCAGCGCGACAAGAGCGTTCCGGACGGGCGTCAGGAGGGTCCGCGATTCCGGACCCAGGATCGTGCCCAGCCGATCGGGCGCGAGGACCAGGGCCGAGCCCCAGCCCTCTGCCTGGATCACCGTCAGCGACGCGCCGGCCACCGTCGCGCGCTCGACCTGGGGCGGCTCCTCGAGGACGCGGCGGCGGAGGTTCTCGAGTGCCGTCCCGAGCAGCGTGGCCTCGCCGATCCCCCACCCGCGGAAGAGCCTGCGCGAGACATGTGCCCAGGCCGGGCCGAGGTCGATGCCGAAGCCGGTCCGGATCCCCGGCGGGACCTGGAGATGCATCGGCTCCGCATCCTGCGGGAATGGATGACGGACCCGCTTCAGCAGCGGCAGCACCGCGGCGCTGACGTCCTCCCAGGCGCCCGACGGATCGACGCCGCGGAGCGCCTCGAGCGCCCGTCGCGCGCCTTCGATCCCGGGATCCCGTGCCGACGACATGCCGGCATCCTGGCGCGGACCGCTTAGCTGCGGCCCACCTGCGGCTTCACTCGCGCGCATCCCCGGCGGGGACCGCGGCCAGGATCCGCTGGACCACCTGGTTCGGCTCGAGGCGGTCGACGTCGATCACCAGGTCGGCGACCTCCTCGAACATCGGGGTCCGCTCCGCGGCCGTGCGCTTGATCCATTCGGGGACGAGCGCCTCGGGACGGCGGCCCCGTCCGGACCCGGAGCGCTGCAGCAGGGTCGCGGGTCCGGCCCGGAGCCAGACCACGGTCCCGGCGTCGCGGATCCGGGCACGGCGCGCCTCGTCGGTCACGAGCCATCCGGCGAGCCCGACGATCACGGGCGTCGGCTTGGTCAGGGCCAGCTCGAAGGCCGCCGCCTCGAACGCGTGCAGCGCGTCCTCGCCCTCGTCGGCGATGAGCTCGGGGGCCGGCCGGCCGCTGACCTCGGCCACCAGCTGGTCGTTGTCGAGATACGGCCACCCCGTCCGCGCCGACAGGCGCCGTCCGACCGTCGATTTGCCGCTGCCCATCAGGCCGACCAGGAGGATCCGCACGCGACGTGCCTCGTACCCGAGACGATGGTGGGGGAGGTGGTGGAGATGAGGGGACTCGAACCCCTGACCCCCGCGATGCGAACGCGGTGCTCTTCCAGCTGAGCTACATCCCCACGGGACGTCGGTCGCGCGAGGCGTCCGGACGGTGGCAGAGTGTAGCACGCGACCCCCTCCGGCCCGGCCGGGCAGCCGGACGCGGAGGGTGCAACCGGCCGTCCGCGGCGGGCCGTCGCCGACTAGGCTCCACCGATGCCCTTCGGCCTGCTCGCCGGCTTCGGTGCCGCCCTCGCCTGGGGCACCCTCGACGTCATCACCGCGCTCGCGAGCCGGGTCATCGGCAGCCTGCGCGTGACGACCGCGATGCAGATCGTCGGGGCGGTCGAGTTCGCCCTGCTGGGCCTGCTGACCGGCGCCGTCCTCCCGCTCGACCCGCCGGCGATCGCGGTCTCGGCGCTGCTCGGGCTCATCGGCGCGGCCGCCTACCTGTCGTACTTCACCGGCCTGCAGGTCGGGCCGATCTCGGTCGTCAGCGGCGTGGTCGCCGCGTATGGCGGTCTCACCGTCGTGCTGTCGGTGGTGATCCGGGGCGAGACGCTCACGACGGTCCAGGCGTTCGGTGCCGCCGTCGCGACCGTCGGCGTGATCCTGACCGGCGTCGCCTTCGACGGCGGGCTGCGCGGCACCCGGTTCGCGGGTCCGGGCGTGGCCTTCGCGGTCGTCGCCCTGGTGATGTTCGCCGCGATGTCGATCGTCACGGACATCGCCCTCGAGACCATCGACTGGCTCCCGCTGATGATCATGGCCCGCGGCTTCAACGCCATCCTGTCGATCGCGATCCTGGTGGTCCTCGCCCGGCGCGGCGGGCCATCGGCCGAGCGGCCGCCCGACGCACCGTCGTGGTCGCAGACCCGGATCGCCCTCGCGATCTTCGTGGCCGCCACCCTCGACGTCCTCGGGCTGATCTCGTTCGTGATCGGGCTCGAGCGCGCGCCGACCTGGATGGTCGGGCTCGCCTCGTCGTTCGGCCCCGCCGTGACCATCATCGCGGCCGTGGCGTTCCTCGGCGAGCGCCTCAAGCCGATCCAGTGGGCCGGGCTCGGCGGGATCCTCGTCGGGATGATCGCGATCGGCCTGCCGACCGCCTGATCAGTCGACCCACCGTGCGCTGCGTCAGGCCGGCAGGCTGAACCAGAACCGCGTGGTGCCCGACGCCGACTCCGCGCCGACCCGGCCGCCGGCCGATTCGACGAGCTGCTTGACGATCGCCAACCCGATGCCGGCGCCGCCGCGCGCCCGGTCGCGCGACTTCTCGACCCGGTAGAAGCGCTCGAAGACCCGGTCGAGGTCCTCGGGCGGGATCCCGTCGCCGCTGTTCTCGATCGAGACGAGGAGGTCGGCGGGTCGCCGCTCGGCGCGGACCGTGACCGTGCCGCCCGCGGCGTGTAGCGTGCGGCGTTGGAGAGCAGGTTCGCGAGGACCTGGGCGAGCTGGTCCGCGTTGGCGCGCGCGGGCAGGCGCTCCGGGGACGTCGACGACGACCGTCAGACCCGCCCGCTCGAGCCCGGGCTGGGCGAGGTCGAGCGCGCCGCCGGATGGCGTCGGCGAGGTCGAGCTCGACCAGCGTCGGCCGGCCCGGCCGCGTCGCCCTCGGCGAGCGCGTCGAGCGAGCGCGACAGGCGGACGAGCCGCTCGGCCTCGTCCCAGAGCGACTCGTACGTCGGCGCGGTCGGCGACGATCACGCCGTCGCGCAGCGCCTCGAGGTAGCCCTGCAGGTTGGTCAGCGGCGTGCGCAGCTCGTGCGCCGCGTTCGCGATGAAGTCGCGCCGCATCGCCTCCTGGCGCTCGAGGCTGGCGGCCATCTGGTTGAACGAGTCGGCGAGGCTCGCGAGCTCGTCGGGGCCGTCGCGCGGGACCCTGGCGGCGTAGTCGCCTTCGGCGATCCGGCGGGCGGCGCTGCCGATCTCGGCCAGCGGCCGGGCGAGCATCCGGGACAGGACGATCGCGAGCACGCAGGCTGGCGGCGACCGCCACGATCACGGCCACGATGACGACGACCGTGACCGACTGGTCGTACATCGCGTGGGCGTGCGCCGCGGAGTCGCCGGCCTCGACCATCAGGGCCGTGAAGATCTCGGCCCCGACGACCGCGACGCCGATCGCCACGATGGCCACCCCGACCGCCGCGGAGGCGATCGCGGCGAGCGCGATCCGGAGGCCGATCCCGCGACCCATCGGCTAGGCGCCGGGCGCGGTCCGGGCCGCGCGATACCCGACGCCACGGACCGTCGCGACGTAGCGCGGGCGGTCGGGGTCGTCGCCGAGCTTGTCGCGGAGGCGGCCGACGTGGACGTCGATGGTGCGGTCGAGGATCTCGGCGCCGTCGTCGCCGTAGACCGCGTCGAGCAGCTGGTCGCGCGTGAGGACGCGGCCGTCCGCCGCGAGGATCGTCTCGAGCAGCCGGAACTCGACCCGGGTCAGCGGGATCGGCTCGGCCGTCGCGGGTGACCTCGAAGCGGTCGCGGTCGAGCAGCAGGTCGGCGTGCTGGAGCGGCGGCCGGGTCGTGGCGGCCAGGTCGGCCGGGGCCGCGCGGCGCAGGAGCGACTTCACGCGGAGGACCAGCTCGGCGGGGGAGAAGGGCTTGGGCAGGTAGTCGTCGGCGCCGTCCTCGAGGCCGGCGATGCGGTCGATGGTGGAGCCCCGCGCCGAGAGGATGATGATCGGCGTCGTGGCCGCCTCGTCGTCGCGGCGGACCGCACGGATGACGGCCCGCCCGTCCAGCTCGGGGAGCATCAGGTCGAGCACGACCAGCGCCGGGCGGTGCGTCTCGATGGCATCGAGCGCGGCCGGGCCGTCGGCGGCCGCGACGACCGTGTAGCCCTCGCGCTCGAGGTAGGTGCGCACGAGGCGGACGATCTTGGCGTCGTCGTCGACGACGAGGATCGGTCGCTCGGGTCGCGGGTCGGGGGTCGTGGCGGGCATCGGCAGCATGGTAGGGGCTGAGGCTAGGCACTTCGCGTGACCGGGCTGTGACAGGGTCACATGCCTGACCGGGGACGCGCCCGCCGCGGTCGTCCGTCTGGTCCGCGTCCGTCTGGTCCGCGTCCGTCTGTTCCGCGTCCGTCCGGTCCGCGCCGCCGCGGCCCTCGGCTCGGCGATATGCACGCGCGGCTCGCGAGAACGTCTTGAGAATTCGTATGCATATCGGATGCATCTTCTCGGAGGTGGACCTGCGCAGTGCGGGGCCGCTCCACCCTTGGATCCGTCCTGAAGGTGACCGGATATGCAGCCGAGGTGCATACGACTTCGGAGGCCTTCCCGGCCGCGGGATCGTGCATATCCCAGAGTCGATCAGGGGGTTGAAGAGATAGAACAGATGTTCTATCGTGAGCCATCAGATGACGACCCCCCGAGGTGATGTGGACGCCGCGCTCGCGGGCCTCCAGGCCCGCTGGGGTGCGGCAGCTCCGCGGGTCGTCGGGGCCCTTGCCCTGGCGACCGACCCGGCGGAGGCAGATCCCGAGACCCGGCTGCGGCCGGGGATCGCGCCGCTCCCCGGCCAGCGCGTCATCCACACCGGCTTCGCCGCGCTCGACGCGATCCTCGGCCCGGGCGGCCTCCCCACCTCGGCCAGCGTCGCGATCCGCGGCGACGGCTCCAGCGGCCGCACCACGCTCGCCCTGCGGGTCGCCGCCGAGGCCCAGGCGGAGGGCTCGGTGGTCGCGTGGCTGGACCTGTCGCGCAGCTTCGACCCGGTCGAGGCCGTCGCTCGCGGCGTCCGGCTCGAGTGGCTGGTCGTCATCACCCCGGCCACCCTCGACGAGGGACTGGGCATCGCGGGCTCGCTGCTCGCCGGCCGCTCGGTCGACCTGCTCGTCCTCGACCTGCCGGGCGGCCGCCTGGCGAGGACCGACAAGCCGGGCCGGATCGCCGACCGGCTCCATCGGCTCGCCGCGCTCGCCCGGCGTGCGGAGATCCTGGTGCTGATCCTCGATGCGCCCGGCGCCAGCGGCGGCTCGGCAGCGGCCTGGCGACCGCGGTCGACGAGTCGACCGGGATCCGGCTCGAGCTGGCCCGCCGGTCGTGGGTCCGCCTGGGCCGCGACGTCGTCGGCCAGCGCACCGAAGCGCTCGTCGCCCACAACCGCCACGGCCCGCCGGGTCGCCGGGCGACGCTGCGGATCCTCTACGCCGAGGGCGGCGAGCGGGACGCCTGTCTCGCCCGGGACGCCCTGCTGCTCGACCAGGCACCGGTCAGGACCCATCCAGCCCCCGTATCCGAGGCCCCCCGATCGCGAGACCACGACCATGCGACGACTTCATCTCTTCGTGCCGCACCTCCCCCTGGGGCTGGCGCGGTCCCGGCGATCCGAGCCCTTCCCGACCGGCCCGCTCGTGCTGGGCGGCCGGCCGTGGGACCCGGGGCCGGTCATCGACGCGAGCCCGGACGCGAGAGCCCTCGGCGTCCGGCGCGGGCAGCCGCTGGGGAGCGCACACCGGCTCGCCCCTGAGGCGACGTTCCTCGAGCCCGACCCCGACGCGGACCGGGGAGCGGCGGAGGCCGTCTTCGAGGCGCTCGGGCGGCTCAGCCCGAGCCTCGCGGGGAGCGGCGACCCGGCGGATGCGGCGTTCGGCCAGTTCGAGCTCGGCATCGACGGGCTGGGGCCGTTGTGGGGTCCCGAGCCCGTCCTCATCGAGCGTGCCGGTTCCGCGTTGCGTGGCGCGCTCCCCGGGGAGTGGCCCGTGCCCGGCATCCCGCTCCGGATCGGCGTCGCCGGCACGCACTTCGCGGCGACCATCGCGGCCGTCACGGCCCGCCCCGATGCCCCGGTCATCGTCCCGCCCGGCGCCGAGGCCGCATTCCTCGCCGACCGACCGTCCAGCCTCCTGACCACCGACCCCGACATCCGGGCCCGGCTCGCGCGGTTCGGGCTGCGCCGGATCGGCGCCGTGGCCGACGTGCCGCGGAGCGCGCTGATCGCCCGGTTCGGCGACGAGGGGGCGAGGCTGCACGCGCGGGCGAGAGGGGAGGAGACCGACCCGTTCCGCGCCCGCCGCGCCCCCGAGCGACTCGCCTTCGCCCTGCCCATCGAGCCGCCGGTCGAGGACCTCGAGCCGCTCCGCTTCGTCCTGCACCGGTTGGTGGCGGCCCTCACCGCGCAGCTCACGGGACGAGGTCTCGCCGCGGACCGCGCGACGCTGGTCCTCGAGCTGGACCTGGCGTTCGCGGCGACCGGGACGCCGCCGCGGATCGAGGTCGAGCAGCGCTTCCCGGAACCGGCCGCGGACCCCGAGGCGATCGAGCGCCTTCTCTTCGCGCGGCTTGAGCGCGACCCGCCACCGGCCGCCGTGGCGCGCCTGGACCTCGAGCTGCGGGGCACCACCCCGGCCGCCGGGCAGCAGCTGCCGCTGTTCGTGCCGCAGGCCGCGCGGACCGCGCGGTTGGGCTGGCAGCTCGCCCGGCTCGCGCTGACCTACGGCGAGGACCGCGTCCGGCGGGTGGCGATCGCGGACCCCGAGGCACCGCTCCCCGAGGACCGCTGGTCGTGGCAGGGGGTCGCCCTCGACGGCGAGGCCATCCCGTGAGCCGGCTGCTGCGCGAGCACCCGCGCATCGATGTCGAGCTGGACGACGACGGCCGCCTCACCGCCATCCGCTGGAACGGCCGGCGCGAGGCGGTCGAGGTCTGCAACGGCTGGCGGGTCGAGGAGGCCTGGTGGCGTGACCCCATCGCCCGCGACTACGTCAAGGTGGTCGGCGAGCGCTGGCTCGCCCTCGTCTACCTCGACCGCGTCGCGGGCACGTGGCACCTCGAGCGCCTCTACGACTGAGCTACGCCGCGCGACGTCCGATGCGGCCGAGGTGCGTGTCCTGGAACGATGTCGGCAGCTTCAGGCCGTAGCCGGCTGCCCGGTCCATCCCGCTGTGCGCGACGAGGACGGCACCGACCGCCATGACCGGCACGGACCCGAGCGCCAGGCCGATGCCCGCGATCGCCGCGCCGGTGAACAGGTCGTGGGCCACGTTGTAGACGATGGCCCCGACGCCAGGGCCGCGCAGGTACCCGGCCGCGGACAGGTCCGGTGCCAGCAGCAGCACCGCGAACAGGTACCACGGCAGCCCGAGCGCCAGGAAGCCGGCGAGGCCGGCCCCGAGGACCGCCAGCCCTTCCAGGCGCAGCCACGGCCGGATCCAGGCGCGCCCATCAAAGGCCCCCGCGGCCGGACTGGCGGTCGCCGCCTCGTCCGTGGCCGGTGTGCTCGTCGCCATCGATGCTTCGGTCATCTCGATCTCCTCCGGGAGCGTCTCACTGCGCTCGATGGCTACACTATATAGCCTTCATGGCTAATGTCAATAGGCTATCGTGTGCGCATGAGTCCAGCCCCGGCCCGCACCTCGCGTGACGCGATCCTCTCGGCGGCCCGAGCGATCCTCGAGGAGGACGGCCTCGACGCCGTCGTCATGAGCCGCGTCGCGGACCGCGTCGGCGTCCGCGGCCCATCCCTCTACAAGCACGTCACGGACCGCGCTGCGCTCATCCGCGCGGTGGGGGAGGCGGTGACCGCCGACCTGGGCCGCCAGCTCTCGCTCGCGGTCTCGAGCGGCGACGCGCGAGCGGACATCACCGCGACCGCGCATGCCTACCGGACGTTCGTGCGGGCGAACCCGAACGGCTACGGGCTGCTGTTCGCCCACGGGTCGCCGGATCTCCAGCCCGATGCGGCGGCCCTCGCGGACCTGGCGAGTCCGATCGTCGCGGCCATGACCGCGATCGTCGGGCCCGATGACGCCCTGCCGGCCGCACGCACCTTCGTGGCATGGGCCCACGGCTTCGTCAGCATGGAGCTTGCCGGCGCCTTCCGGCTCGGGGGCGGTCTGGACGAGGCGTACGCGAGCGGTGTCGCGACGATCCTCGACGGGATCAGCGGGCGGGCGACCCCACCAGCAGGCTGACGACGAACAGCGTCAACAGGATCCCCACGACGAGAACGAGCGCCCCGAAATCACGTGGCCGTGCCGTCTGCACGATGTGCCTCCCCCAGGCTGGCGGGACCGGTGTCCCGGACCGGTCGCGGCCAGCATAGTCCGGCCAGAAGCCGTTCGCACGTCAACTGTGTGGGCAGGCAGCGCCATAGAGCACGACGACCATCGAGGTCCCCCCGGTCGGGGCGACCCGGACCTGCACGCGGCATCCTGAGGCGCCGCTCATGTCCACCACGTAGCTCCCGTCCTCGAATGGGCCGGACAGGCCGTCGCTGCGGAACGATGCCGCCCGGAGGTGCTCGTCCATCCACGATGCGATGGCCGACGCCTCGGCGCCCTCGACCACCCGGACCTCGCTGGCCGGGTCGGCACCGACCTCGGTCGGCTTCGAGCCGGGATACGTCGGGAACCCGGACGGCACGCTGTCCCAGATCGGCCCCCACTCGGTGTCGGTCTGGCCGGCCGTCGGCCCGGCGGCCGCGGGCTCGCTCGGGGCCGGCGCCGAGGTGACCGTCGGCAGGGACGCGCCGACGGTCGATGGCGACGACGCGCCCGACCCGCAGGCAACGACCAGCAGCAGGGCCGCGAGCGGCACGACGAGCGGGCGCCAGCGCGACATCACCCCCGAAGCGTACCGCCGCATCAGGTCGCGGACATGGAAGGACCCCCGTCGCCCCCAAGCGACGGGGGTCCTATGGTCGGCAGAGTCGCTCACCGGCTCCCCGACTGGTCGACGCCGATCATCGCGATCGTCGTCGCCGGATCGTCTCGAGGCCCCCAGGCGCCGAGACGTTGTGTGGTGGGATCAGCTGCCGGCGGCCTCGACCGAGAGGATCATCGGCAGCAGGACCAGGATCAGCATCATCGCGAGCACGACCATCAGGGCACTGCGGAGGGCCAGGGTCGCCACGGGGCGGATGGGTGCGTGCATGGCCAAGAGACGCGGGACCGATGCCGGATGTTGCGAGCCCGGATGGCGGATTTCGTCCGGGTCGCGCTCAGTACGGCTGGCGGAACCCGAAGTCCGTCGAGCGCCATCCCTTGGACCCGCTCGTGAAGATGATCCGGAGCGTGTACCGGCCCGGCGGGAGGCGGCTCGCCAACCCGAGCCGGACGAGCCGGCCGTGCGAGAGCGTCCGGTTCGGATAGATGGTCGACGAGGACCAGCTCCCGGTCTGGACGGTGCGGCCCTGCTGGTCGCGGATCGACCACCACCAGTGCCCGGTGATCGGGATGGTCCCGGTATTGCGGACCGCGCCGTGGACGATCACGGAGACGACGCCGGCGGACCGCCGCAGGCTGGTCGTCGAGGCGGTGACAGTCGTCGAGCGGATCGGCGCGTAGAACTTCGCCCGCAGGACGCTCCAGAGCTGGCCGTAGCCCCGGTCGTTGTCCAGGGTCCAGATCCCGATCCCGCCCAGGCCCTTGACGAGCGCGTAGTCGTCCTTGGCCGCGAGGCTCACCTCGTCGTCGAAGTAGACCTCGCGGTAGGTCTTCTTCACCGCATCGCGATAGATGAAGTAGGCGCTGCCTTCGACGGTGTCGTGGTGGCGCACGATCGTCGGGTGGGCGGCGAGGTACTCGCGCGCCGCGGCGTACGTGATGCTCTTCGCCGGCCCATAGGTCGTCTTGTTCGTCCGCACGGTCGCGTTCGGGGTGGCGGTCTCGACCGGCCAGTCGAAGCCGTAGTACGGCACCCCGAGCAGGATCGAATCGGCCGGCGCCGACTGCAGGATCCGGGTGATGTGGATATCGACGTTGCGCGTGGCGTGGAAGAGCGGGGCCGTGGCGCCCGCGACCGTGGCGGTCGCCGTCCGATAGCCGTAGGTCATCACCATCTGCTTGTCGACGAGCGGGACGAGCCCGGCCACGAGCGCCGAACCGGCCCCGGCGGACGTCGAGTTGACGAGGGTGGAACCGGGGAACCGGGCCTGCATCGCGGTGCGCAGCTTCGCGACGAACGACAGGTATGCCGGGGTCATCGCGGCCGACATCGGCTCGAAGTCGAGGTTCGCGCCGTCCGCCTGGCGGGCGGCCATGAGGTCCAGGGCCTGTCCGATGAAGGTGGTCTGGGCGGCGTCGCTGCCGAGGAAGGCCGTCATCTTGTGGAGCGCGCCGCTGTCGAACAGCTGGAACGTCGGGACGACCCGGACGCCCTTGTCATGGGCCGCGTTGGTGACGGCCGCGGCGTCGTCGCCGACGTATTCCTTGTACCCGACCCAGGATGTGTCGATGTTGCCGTTCGCGAGGATCCCGAGGCCGAAGAAGGCGATGGTCGAGAGGTAGTCGTACTGGAGCCGGTCCACGGTCCCGCTGTCGAGCCGCCAGTAGGGCAAGTAGCCGTAGACCTCCTTGGTCAGCGGCTTGATGCCGCTGATGCGCGGGCGGATGGGCGTGGCCGCGTTCGCGCCCTGGGCATGACCGGCCAGGCCCACGAGCGGGGTCGTGACGAAGGCCAGGAGGAGCGCGAGCCAGATCGTGGCGACGCGGCGGGTGGGGAACGGTCGCACCGGGCAAGGAAAGCGCCTCAACGGCGGGTTGTCCATCCCGCCGTTGGTCCGGGTGCCGACCGGGCATATCGAGACAGAACGGATGTTCTATACTGGCAAGCCCCCTCCAGCCCGGCGACCCGGAGCGTCTCGTGGCCCCGACCCCGTACGCGGAACTGCACTGCCACACGAACTTCTCGTTCCTCGACGGCGCCTCGCCGCCGGACGACCTGGTCGAGCGGGCCGTCGAGCTGGGGCTGACCGGGCTGGCCGTCACCGACCACGCCGGCCTGTACGGCGCGGTGCGCTTCGTCGGGGCGGCTGAGGCCGTCGGGCTGCATCCGGTCGTCGGGATCGAGATCGAGCTGCTCGACGCGGCCGCCCCGGACCCCCACCGGGTCGTGATCGCGCCGCGGCGCCCGGGACGACGCGGCGGGCGGACAGCGGACGCCGGGAACGCGACGCGGGTGCCGCTCGACGGCATCCCGCAGCGGCCACGGCCCGAGCGCCCGCGCCTCCCCGGCCATCGCGAGGCGGTCAAGGAGGACCTGCGCGGGATCGGCGAACGGGCCCGCGGCCCCCACCTCGTGCTGCTGGCCCGCTCGGCGATCGGCTGGCGGAGCCTGTGCCGCCTCGTCTCGCACGCCAACATGGCCGGCACGAAGGGGGTGCCCCGCTTCTCGCAGGCGCTCCTGGCCGAGCACACCGAGGGGCTCGTCGCGCTGTCGGGCTGCCGCGACGGCGAGATCGCCCGGCGCCTGCGGGTGGGCGACCGGGACGGTGCCCAGGCCGTCGCCGAGCGCTACGCCCGGCTCTTCGGGCGCGGCGACGGCCCGGCCGGCAGCGGCTTCTTCATCGAGCTGTCGCATCACCTGCTCCCCGACGACGACTGGCTCGTGGCGGGATCGGCCGCGCTGGCCGAGGAGCTGGGCCTGCCGGTCGTGGTCACCAACGACGTCCACTACGCCCGCCGCGAGGACCGCGAGCTGGCCGACGTGCTGACCGCGATCCGCCACGGCCGGACGCTCGAGACGCTCGGACCGCTGCGCCGCGCCGACGGCGAGTCGTCCCTGAAGTCCGGGGAGGAGCTGGCCCGGCTGCCGCCGGGCCTCGGCGCTGACGACGACCCGCGGACCGCGCGCGCCTGGGCGGAGGGGATCGCCACCTCGGTCGAGCTCGCGGCGTCGTGCTCCGTCGACCTCGGGTTCGAGCAGTACCGCTTCCCGGGCTTCCCGGTGCCCGGACCGGGAGACGCCGTTCTCCTACCTCTCGGAGCTGTGCTGGGCGGGCGCCCGCCGCCGCTACCACCCGATGACCTCGGCGGTCGTGACCCGGCTCGCCCACGAGCTCGACGTCATCGAGCGGGCCGGCCTCGCCGAGTTCTTCCTCATCTGCTGGGACCTGATGCGCTTCGCGAAGGAGCAGGGGATCCCGGCCCAGGGCCGGGGCAGCGCGACGAGCTCGATCGTGTCGTACACGCTCGGGATCAGCCGGGTCGAGCCGATCGCCCACAACCTGCTGTTCGAGCGGTTCATCAACCCGGGCCGGACGACGTATCCGGACGTCGACATCGACTTCAGCTCGGAGCGCCGCGAGGAGGTCATCCAGTACATCTACCGGCGCTACGGCCCCGAGCACACCGGGATGGTCTGCAACCTCGTCACGTACCGGGCGCGGTCCGCGGTCCGCGAGGTGGGGTACGCGCTCGGGTTCCCGCGTCCGCTGGTCGACCGGGTGGCCAAGGCGCTCGAGACGTACGACTCGGTCATGGTCCGGCGCGACCTCGAGGCCGACGGCGGGTTCGCCGAGTTCTTCCGGCGCGTCGGGCGACGGGACGCCGGCCGAGGCCCTCGCGGCCGGGCAGGCCGAGGCGCACGGCCTCGTCGACGGGATGGGCCAGCTGCAGCAGCGGGTCCCGCTCGTCGGCAAGGTGCCGCCCTGGCGGCAGCCGCCGGCGCCGGACGACCCGGCCGCGCCGCGGCCGTTCGCCTGGCTCGGCGACGACTCTGTCGACGACCCGCTCGCGCCGCGGACGGCGGTCCGCGGCGGGCGGCCCGTCGGACGATGAAGGGCGGACCGGGCGACTCCCCGGCGAGCGTCGCCTGGCTGCGGTCCGGACGCGGGACGGGCTACGAGGCCGATCGCGACCGGATCCTGCCTCCGGCGCTCGTGGAGGGCCGCGCCGTCGACCCCGAGAGCGGCCAGCTGGAGACGCCGCCGCGACGGACGGACAAGCTCGGCCGGCCGACCCACTGGGATCCACCCGCCGCGTCGAGACGGGCGGACCAGGGCGCGGCCGCGAGCCGGTCCTCGGTGGCCCGCGTCGAGCCCGAGCTCGCCGCCGCAGCCCCGCGGCGGCTCGACGGTCGGCATGAGCGACTGGGAGCGCTGGCTCGAGTTCTGCGCCCGGATCGACGGCTTCCCGCGCCACCTCTCGATCCACTCGGGCGGGATGCTGGTGACCGCGGCCCCGCTCATCGACATCGCCCCGATCGAGCGGGCCACGATGGTCGACCGCGTCGTCGTCCAGTTCGACAAGCGCGACGTCGAGACGCTCAAGCTCATCAAGCTGGACCTGCTGGGGCTCGGGATGCTCGCCGCGATGGACGAGACGCTCCAGCTCATCGAGCACGACTGCGCGGTCTGCCTCGACCTCGACCGGCTGCCCGAGGACGTCCCCGAGGTCTTCGCGATGCTCCAGGCGGCCGACACGGTGGGCGTCTTCCAGGTCGAGAGCCGGGCCCAGATGCAGACGCTCCCGAAGTCGCGGCCGCAGAACCTCGACGACCTCGTGGTCGAGGTCGCGATCATCCGCCCGGGCCCGATCCAGGGGAACGCGGTCCACCCGTTCCTGCGCCGCCGGCAGGGCCTCGAGCCGGTGACCTACCTCCACCCCTCGCTCGAGCCGATCCTGCGCGACACGATGGGCGTGATCCTCTACCAGGAGCAGGTCATGCGGATCGCCATCGAGGTGGCCGGGTTCACGCCCGCGGAGAGCGACGGGTTCCGCCGGGCGATGGGCACGTGGCGCTCCAGCCAGGAGATGGAGAAGCTCCACCGCCAGTTCGTGGACGGGGCGCTCCGCCAGCCGGGGATGGCCGAGGAGACCGCCGAGGAGCTGTTCCGCCAGGTCGCCGCGTTCGCGAGCTTCGGGTTCGCCAAGAGCCACGCGGCGGCGTTCGCGCGGACGGCCTACGAATCGGCCTTCCTCAAGCTGTTCTACCCGGCGCAGTTCACGGTCGGGCTGATCAACGCCCAGCCGATGGGCTTCTACCCGGTCGAGGTCCTCGTCAACGACGTGAAGCGCCACGGCGTCGCGGTCCTGCCGGTCGACATCAACGCCTCGTCGTACCGGACGACGACCGAATGGGTGGGGCGGCCCGGCGAGCCGCTCCCCGACGGCGCGGGGATCGCGGCCCGGCCCGAGCCCATCCGGTCCCCGGCCTGCGTCGTCCCCGACGCCGCGTCGCAGGACCGCTGGACGCCCGAGATCACCGCGGGCTGGGGCATCCGCCTCGGCCTCGGCCTGGTCAAGGGGATCGGCGAGCAGCACCAGGCGCTCCTCGACGCGGAGCTCGCGCGCGGGCCGTACACGAGCCTGGCCGACGTCGTCGAGCGGACCGGGCTGCCCGAGGAGGTCCTCGAGCGGCTCATCCGGACCGGGGCGCTCGACTCGCTGGGCCGGCCGCGCCGCGAGCTGCTCTGGCAGTTGCGCGAGGTGGCGGGCGCGGCGCGCGGCCGCGTCGACGGGCGGGCGCTGCGGGCCCTCGGACGCGCGGCCGGGAAGCGCGGCGCGGCGGCCGGCCGGCCGCTGGACCTGCGGCTGCCCGCCCACGGCCGTGCCGGACCTCCCGCCGATCACCGAATCGGAGCGGATCGGCGACGCCTACGCGGTCATCGGGCTCGACGCGCGGCGGCAGGTGACGGCGCTCTTCCGGCCGGCGCTCGACCGGCTGGGCGCGGTCACGAACTCGACCCTCGCCGAGCGCCGGCCCGGCCCGGTCCGGCTGGGCGGCCTCGTGGTCACGCGGCAGCACCCGATGACCGCCAAGGGGACGGTCTTCCTCGCGGTGGAGGACGAGACCGGGATGGTCAACGTCACGCTCTGGCCGGACACCTGGGCGCGGCTGCGGTCCGTCGTCCGGCGCCACGCGCTCCTGCTCGATCGACGGCGACCTGCAGCGCGACGGCTCGGTCGTGAACGTGGTCGCGCACGCGATCCAGGCACTCCCCGAGGCCGCTGCGGCGGCCGGTGGCCCGGAGCGCCCCGACGGCGTCCGCCAGACCGGCTACGCCGGGATGCGTCGCCTGGGCTGACCGAGACGACCTAGCGCTTGACCGGGGCCTTCTGCGTGCCGCTGCTCCGCGAGCGGCCGTCGGCCGAGCGCTTGGCCTCGGCGCCGGCGCCCGCGGTTCGGGTTCGACAGCTGCAGGAACCGGCGGTACCACGCGGCGCCGGCCGCGAAGAGCGCGCCGAGGATCGGCGACAGCCACGAACGCGGCCGGGATCGGCCTGCCGGGCGATCTGCCTGGTCCGGCGTGCCCGTCGTCACGCTGAGGATGAAGATCGCCGTAGCCGACGCCGGCGACCAGTCGAGATGATGAACCCGAGGAGCCAGCTCGCCCGCGGCGCGAGGAACCCCGCGATGAGCGCGCCGCCGATCGGCGGGGTCTGGACGAAGTAGGCGAACAGGAAGGCGGTGACGATGTCGTCGGCCGCCCGAGACGCGTCACGAGGACGGCGGAAGCCACCGTGATCCCCAGCGGGATCAGGAACGCCCGTGACCGCAGGAGCCAGGGCAGCGCGGCGACGTCCTCGCGGATGTTGACCGGGTGGAAGGCGGTCCGGAACGCGGTCCCGATGCCCACCCGGCCGCCCGGCGTCGTGTAGGTCGGGCGTGGCCGTGCGGGACTTGGAGGCGGGAGCGGCCGACGCCGTCGTCCGCGGTGCCGTCGTCGGCCGTGGCGGCTTCGGCTCGGTAGCGTCGGCGCGCTTCGGCGCGATCGGTCTTCTTGGCGCGAGCCACGGTCTCTCCCTGTCGACGATGTCCGGATGGTGGCGTGCATGGTAGTCCAACGGCCCAGCGGACCGATCCGCTGCCCCGGTTGAGCCACAGGTAAGCGCGCGCCGTGCGACGATGGCGCGACGCCGATGGCCGCCGCCCGTGTCCCGCCGGGAGGTCGACATGGTTCGCGTCCGGCTGGGACATCTCGTGCTCGTCGTCATCGTCACCGCCGGTGCCTGGCTGGTCCCGGGCGCGACGGCGGTCGTGCCCGCCGCCCGCGCCGCCTCGGTCGCCTGGCCGACGTCCACGCTGGTGGTGAGCGAGGTCCAGACCGGCGGTCCGTCGGCCTCGGACGAGTTCGTGGAGATCGCGAACCAGGGCGCGGGAGCGGTCGACCTCGCCGGTCTCGAGGTCGTCTACGCCACGTCATCGGGGTCCACGGTGACGCGCAAGGGCACATGGACGGTCTCGACGACCCTCGATGCCGGGAAGCGGATCCTGCTCGCGAACGCATCCGGCGCGTACGCGGGGCTCGCCGACGCGACCTACTCGGGCGGCTTCGCCGCGACCGGCGGGACCGTCGCGCTGCGGGTGGTCGGCGGCGCCGTGGTCGATTCGGTGGGCTGGGGCGACGCGACGAACGACCTGGTCGAGGGGGCGCCGGCGCCCGCGCCGGCCGCGGGATCCAGCCTGGAACGAGCGCCCGGCGGGGTCCTCGGGAACGGTTGGGACACGAACGACGACTCGGTGGACTGGTTCGTCCAGGCCGTGCCGTCGCCGCAGGGTCTCGTGGCGCCGCCCGTGCCGGTCGTCGTGCCGGTGCCGACGCCCACGCCCACGCCCACACCTGCGCCGACACCGACCCCGACGCCGATCGGCGAACCGACCCCGACCCCGACCCCGACCCCGACCCCGACCCCGACCCCGACCCCGACGCCGACCCCGACGCCGACCGCCCACGCCGACACCGACGCCGACCCCGACGCCGACCCCGACGCCAACACCGACCCCGACGCCCACGCCGACCCCGACGCCCGACGCCCACGCCGACCCCGGCCGCGGACCTCGCGACCGTCCGCTTGCTGCCGATCGGGACCGTCGTCACGGTCCGGGCGACGGTCACCGCGGAGGCCGGCCGGCTCGGCACGCCCGCGTTGATCGCGGTCGCCGACTCGACCGGCGGCATCGCCGTGCGGCTGCCGTCCGGCGTCGAGGCGTCGGAGCGCGGCACGCTCCTCGAGATCACCGGCGCCCTCGCGGCCCCGTACGGCCAGCTCGAGATCCGGCCCACCGCCGGTGGCGTGGCCGACGCCGGCGACGGCGTGTCTCCGGAGCCGCTGACGCTCGGTGTGGGCGGGCTCGACGAGACGACCGAGGGCCGCCTCGTCGAGGTGAGCGGCCGTCTGGCAGCTCGCCCGGTCACCGCATCGAGTGGCGACGTCACGCTGACGCTCCAGCGGACCGACGGCATCGCCGTCAAGGTCCTCGGCGACAGCTCGAGCGCGATCGCCGCTTCGACGTTCGCGGTGGGCGCGACCTACCGGGTCGCCGGGATCGTCGGCCAGCGCGCCACGCGGACCGGCGCGCTCGACGGCTATCGCCTCTGTCTCCGCGATGCCGCGGATGTCGCCCTGATGGCACCCGCCCCCACGCCGGCGCCGTCGGCCACGTCGACGCCCACGCCCCGGCCCACGGCCTCGGCATCCGGGAGCATCCCGGCCGTCCGGCCGATCACGATCGCGGCGGCGAAGCGCACGAGCGGGCGGCCGATCGCCGTCGTCGCCATCGTGACGGCGCCGGCTTCGCTCCTCGACGGCAGCGGCAAGCTCTTCGTCGTCCAGGACGGCTCCGGCGCGATCGAGGTCCGGGCACCCTCGGGTGCGACCGCCCCCACGGTCGGGTCGCGCGTGCGGGTGGATGGCTCGATCGGGACGTCGTATGGCGCCCCGCGGCTCGCCGCCACCCGCATCGACCGGCTCGGCACGGCCGCGCTCCCCGCGCCGATGCTCCTGTATCGCTCGCCCGGCCTCGCCCAGGAATGGCGGCTCGTGACGGTCCGCGGCCGGATCGACAGCGTGAACAAGCTCGGCGACCGCTGGCGCGCGGAGCTCGTCGTCGGGAAGGAGCGCGTGGTCGTGCTCGGCCAGGCCGGTGCCGGGATCCCGGTGGCCTCGGTGCTGAAGGGTCATCTCGCGACGGTCGTCGGCGTGGTCCGTCGCCCCTACCCGACCGCGAAGGACCGGCGGTACGCGATCCTGCCTCGCGGACGCAGCGACCTCCGGGTAGACGGGGTCGTGGCCCCGGACCACATGGCTGGTAGCGGCGCGACGACGACAGCCGGGCAGACCGGGCAGACCGGGCAGACCGGCGGATCCGGCGGATCCGGCTCGACCACCGGTGCGAACGCCGCGGCGGTGCCGACCGGAGCGCCGCCGACCGTGCCCGACGCGGACCTCGCGGACCTGGCGAGCCTCGACGGCGTCACGGTCCGGGTCGGCGGCATCGTCAGCGACCTGCTGCCCGACGGGTTCCTCCTCGACGACGGCACGGCGATCGGCCCCGTGGTCCTGCACGGTCAGGCGGCCGACCTCCTCCCGCTGATCGAGCCCGATGACGCCGTGAACGTGACCGGCCGCGTCGACTCGACCGAGCGCGGCTGGACGGTGATCACGGACGATCCCGCCGGCGTCGTGCTCGCCGGCGACCCGACCGCAGCCGCGCTGCCCACCCCGAGCGGCGACCCGACCGTCGGGGCCGGCACGGTCAGCGAGCCCGTCAGTCCCACGACCGCCGGCTTCGGGCCGTTCTCCGGGCACGACCTGACCGGGATCGCCGGCCTGGGCACGCTGGCCTCGCTGACCCTCGTCTCGCTCCTGGTGACCATGGTCCGGCGGCGCGTTCTCCGACGCCGCGTATCCGCCCTCGTGGCGGCCCGCTTGGCGGCCTTCGCAGGCCCATCGCCGGCCGCTCCGGGGCCGCCCGGCGTCCCACGCTCGGGCTGAGCACGATCCGTGCACGCGCGACTCGGCTTGACGCTCGTCAGAACGCGGGACTATCCTCGGCCGAGTTTCGCGCCTGCGGAACGGCGATACGAGCGAGGGAGCGGTCTTGCCGAACGCGGATACCCGCGTCGAATCCCCTCTGGATCGCAGGATCGCGATCCCAGCCGGAGAACGGCAGTACCACATCGGACTCGGTCCAGGTGAACTGGCCGAGTACATCCTCCTCCCCGGTGACCCCGAGCGAACCAGCCGGATCGCAACGCGCCTCGATTCCATCGAGCTGGAGCATCAGCACCGCGAATTCGCCACGGTCACCGGGCGGTTTCGCGGCCAACGCGTGTCGGTCGTCTCCACGGGCATCGGCACCGACAACGTCGAGATCGTCGTCGCGGAGATCCTGGCCATCACGGAGCGACCCACGTTCATCAGGGTCGGTTCGTGCGGGGCGCTCCAGCCGGAGATGCGCCTTGGCGACCTCGTCATCACCACTGGAGCCGTTCGCCTGGAGGCGACGACCAGCTTCTTCGTCCATGACGGCTATCCGGCCGTGGCGGACTACGAGGCGGTCAGCGCCCTCATCGAGGCCGCGTCGCGGCTGGGCCACCCCCATCACGTGGGCGTGACCGCCACGGCGCCGGGATTCTTCGGCGCGCAGGGACGCCCGATCCCGCAGCTGCCCATCCGCTACCCTGACCTCGCAGAAGAGATGGCGCGGCAGCGCGTCATGAACTTCGAGATGGAGGCGTCAGCACTCCTCGTGCTCGCAACCCTCGCCAAGTGTCGAGCTGGCGTCGTCTGTGCGGTGTATGCCAACCGGACGACCGGCGAGTTCGTCACCGGGGACGCGAAGGATGCGGCCGAGGCGGCTTGCGTCGAGACAGGTCTCGAGAGCCTGCTCGTCCTGGCCGAGATGGACCGTCAGAAACGGGACGCGGCGACCGATCGCTGGCGACCGTCGCTCTGGCGGAACGAACCGGACACCTGATCAGGCAATCCAGGCGGACGCGGGACGAACGTTCCCGTGACGCTCGAGAGGACGGAGGAGCCAGATGGCCGAGGCGTATTGCGTCAAGGACAAGAAGAAGGTCGAAGTTCTCAATCCGCAGCGGATCACGATGAAGAACGGCAAGCCGGCCCTCCAGGGCACCTGCCCCGTGTGCGGCGGGAAGGTCTTCAAGATCGGCGGCTGACGCGACCCTCGCGACGCGAAGCCTTCAGGGCCCCCGCCGGATGGCGGGGGCCCTGTCGATCCCGGGACCGAGCGCGGACCTGGGCTCCCACGACGGCATGACCGCGACCCGGCCGGTACCGCACGACCACCGGCTCGCAACCCGGGGAGGCCACCCCGGCTTTGATAGAATGGGCGGGCTTTCCCCGAGACGAAACCCCGGAGTCCACCCTGTCCCCACGACCGGTCCTTGCGCTCGACCTGGGCGGGACCCACATCCGGGCCGCCGTGGTCCTGCCGGACGGCGCGCGACTCGCCCGCAATGCCACCGTCACGCCGATCGCCGATGGGCCGGCGGCGATCGTCGACGCCTGCCTCACGGCCCTCCGGACGGCGCGGTCGGCCGTCCCCTCCGATATCGCTGAGCGGCTCGCCGGCATCGGGATCTCCTCGCCGGGACCGGTCGACCCGTTCACGGGCACGGTCGTGGAGCCGCCGAACCTCGGACCCGACTTCCATCACATCCCGCTCGCTCGCGATGTCGAGGCCGCGCTCGGGCTGCCGACCTTCCTGGACCGCGACACGAACGTCGCCGCGCTCGGGGAGTCGACGTTCGGCGCCGGTCGCGACTGCGACGACTTCATCTACCTGACCGTCTCGACCGGGATCGGCGGCGGGATCGTCAGCGACGGCCGGCTACTCCATGGTCCCGACGGGCTGGCCGGTGAGCTCGGGCACGTCCCGGTGATGCTCGACGGACCGCGCTGCGGCTGCGGCGGCGTCGGACACCTCGAGGCGGTCGCCTCGGGGACCGCGCTCGCCCGCGACGCCAGGGCCGCCGTCGATGGCGGCGATCGTGGGACCCTCGCGGCTCGCGCCTCGGTCATCGGCACGGCGGCGCTCGCGGCGCTCGACGTCGCGGCCGGCGAGGACGCCGGCGACCCGGCCTGCATCGCGCTCATGACCCGCGCGCGACGCGCGATCGCGGTCGCCTGCGTCGGCTTCGTGAACACGTTCAACCCGCATCGGATCATCATCGGCGGGGCCATCGCCGACGGGCAGGGCGATCGCCTCCTCGGGCCGGTCCGCGAGACCATCGCGGCCGAGACGTTCGAGGGAGTCGCGCGCTACGTCGAGATCCTTGCCCCGCTGCTCGGTGCGGACGTCTCGCTCGCCGGCGCCTACCCGCTCGTGCACGTCCGTTTGGACCCCGCGAACGCGACAGATGGTCCTGTCCGCCCGCGCGGTACGAGCGCACGATCCAGGAACCCTTCGACCCACCCCCTACCCGCCTGACCGCCAAGCCCCAACAGGAGGTTCCCGCCATGTCCACCCGCGTCGGCATCAACGGTTTCGGCCGCATCGGCCGCCAGTCGCTCAAGGCCCTCATCGAGCGCGCCCCCGACGTGGAGGTCGTCGCCGTCAACGACCTCGTCGACGCGGAGATGAACGCCCTGCTGTTCAAGCACGACTCGACGTACGGCGCCTACCCGGGTGAGGTCGCGGCGGGCGACTCGTCGATCATCATCGACGGCCGGGAGATCAAGATCCTCGCCGAGAAGGATCCGGCCAACCTGCCGTGGGGTGACCTGGGTGTGGACATCGTGCTTGAGAGCACGGGCATCTTCACCGACGCCGAGAAGGCCAAGGCCCACATCGCGGCCGGTGCCCAGAAGGTGATCATCAGCGCGCCCGCGAAGCACGAGGACATCACCATCGTCCTCGGGGTCAACGAGGACCGCTACGACCCGGCGACGCATCACGTCATCAGCAACGCCAGCTGCACGACCAACTGCCTGGCTCCAGCGGCCAAGGTCGTCCATGACCTGCTCAACATCGAGCTGGGGTTGATGAACACCATCCACAGCTACACCAACGACCAGCGCATCCTCGATGTCGCGCACAAGGACCCGCGCCGCGCGCGGAGCGCCGGGCAGAACATCATCCCGACGACGACCGGCGCCGCGAAGGCGCTCGCGCTCGTGATCCCGGACCTGAAGGGCAAGTTCGACGGCTTCAGCCTGCGCGTCCCGACCCCGACGGTCAGCGTCGTCGACTTCACCGCGACCGTGACCCGATCGACCACCGTCGAGGACCTCAACGCGGCGTTCCGCACGGCCGCCGCCGGTCCGCTCAAGGGCATCCTCGGCGTCTCCGACGAGCCCCTCGTGTCGATGGACTTCAAGGGCGACTCGCGCTCCTCGATCATCGACAGCGCCTCGACCATGGTCATCGGCGGGAACATGGTCAAGGTCATCGCCTGGTACGACAACGAGTGGGGCTACAGCTGCCGCGTCGCGGACCTCATCGCCTACGTGGCGGCCCGCCTGCCCGTCGCCGCCTGACGGCCGCGGGGACGACGCAGCCATGGACAAGCTCACGATCCGCGACGTCGACGTCGCCGGCAAACGCGTCTTCGTGCGGGTGGACTTCAACGTCCCGCTCGCGGACGGCAAGGTCTCGGACGACTCGCGGATCCGCGCATCCATCCCGACGATCGCCACGCTCCTCAACGCCGGGGCGCGTCTGGTGCTGGCCAGCCACCTGGGCCGACCCAACGGCAAGGTCCAGGACGGGCTCCGGCTGCGACCGGTCGGCCTGCGCCTGACCGAGCTCATCCGGCGCAACGTGCCGGTCACCGGCGACGCCCTCGGGGTCGGGACCGAGGACGCCGTCAAGCGGCTTCGCCCCGGCGAGCTGCTGCTCCTCGAGAACCTGCGCTTCCACCCCGAGGAGGAGGCCAACGACCCCGAGTTCGCGGCCGCCCTCGCCGAGTACGCCGATATCTACGTGAACGACGCCTTCGGCACCGCGCATCGAGCCCACGCGTCCACGGTCGGCATCGCGAAGATCCTGCCGGCCTACGCCGGGCTCCTGATGGAGCGCGAGATCGCGATGCTCTCGAAGCTGATGGAGGCGCCCGAGCGGCCGTTCGCGGCCATCCTCGGCGGGGCCAAGGTCTCGGACAAGATCAAGGTCATCGACAACCTGCTGACGAAGGTCGACATGCTCGTCCTGGGCGGCGGGATGGCGAACACCTTCCTGCTCGCCCAGGGCAAGGCCATCGGCAAGAGCCTGGCCGAGCCTGACCGGGTGGACGACGCTCGCCGGATCCTCGCGACCGCCGAGAAGAACGGCGTCCGCGTGGTGCTGCCGGTCGATGTGATCGTGGCCAAGGAGGTCACGCGCGGCACCGAGTACAAGACGCTCCCCGCCGAGAAGATCCCGGCGTCGTGGCACATCGTCGATCTCGGCAAGGCCAGCCAGGACCTCATGGTCGATGCGCTCTCAGACGTGAGGACCGTCTTCTGGAACGGGCCGTTGGGCGTCTTCGAGATCCCGTCCTTCGCCCACGGCACCAATGCCGTCGCACGGATGCTCGCCGACCGGGCCGACGCCGGCGCCACGATCGTGGTCGGCGGTGGCGATTCGGTCGCCGCGGTCACCAAGCAGGGCCTGGCCGAACGGATGACCCATATCTCGACGGGCGGCGGCGCGTCGCTCGAGTTCCTCGAGGGCCGCGAGCTGCCGGGCGTCACCGTGCTCCTGGATCGCCCCGAGCCCGAGAAGGCGGCACCCAAGCGGGCCGCCCGGAAGCCGGCTGCAGCGAAACCGGCCGCGAAACCCACCAAGAGATCGGAGACCCCGGCGTGACCCTCAGCATCGACGTCATCGACGCCCGCGAGATCCTCGATTCGCGCGGCAATCCCACGGTCGAGGTCGACGTGATCCTCGACGACGGCTCGGTCGGACGCGCGGCGGTGCCGTCGGGCGCCTCGACCGGCGCCCACGAGGCCGTCGAGCTCCGCGACGGCGACAAGGCCCGCTACGGCGGGAAGGGCGTGCTCAAGGCGGTCAGCAACGTGACCGACGAGATCGCGCCCGCGCTGTACGGGCTGGACGCCTCGGACCAGGCCGGCGTCGACGCCGTCCTCATCGAACTGGACGGGACACCCGACAAGGGGCGCCTCGGCGCGAACGCCATCCTCGGCGTCTCGCTCGCGTGCGCCCACGCGGCGGCCGCCGCCTACGACCTGCCGCTCTACCGCTATCTCGGCGGGGTGGGGGCGCGGACGCTCCCCGTCCCGATGTTCAACATCCTCAACGGCGGCAAGCACGCCCAGGACTCCACGGACTTCCAGGAGTTCATGGTCATGCCCGTCGGGATGCCGACCTACGGCGAGGCGCTCCGCGCCGGGGCCGAGGTCTTCGGCGCGCTGCGCTCGATCCTCCACGACGACGGCTTCGCGACCGGCCAGGGCGACGAGGGCGGGTTCGCGCCGTCGCTCGCCTCGAACCAGGCCGCGGTCGAGGTCATCCTCCGCGCCATCGAGAAGGCCGGCTATCGGCCCGGCGAGGACGTCGCGATCGCCCTTGACCCGGCCACGACCGAATTGGTCGAGCCGGGCTCCGGCGCCGATGGGGCGCCGACCCGCTATGTGCTCGCCAAGGAGGGCCGGACCCTGGAGTCCGGGCAGCTGATCGACCTGTGGGCCGACTGGGTGGCCCGCTATCCCATCGTCTCGATCGAGGACGGCCTCGCCGAGGACGACTGGGACGGCTGGAAGGCGCTGGTGCAACGGCTCGGGAGCACGACCCAGCTCGTCGGAGACGACCTCCTGGTCACGAACACGAGCCGGATCGCCCGGTCGATCGAGGAGGACGCCGTCAATGCGGTCCTCATCAAGCTCAACCAGATCGGGACCCTGACCGAGACGCTGGAGGCCATCGAGATGACCCAGCGCGCCGGCTGGAGCGCCGTCGTCTCGCATCGTTCCGGCGAGACCGAGGACACCACGATCTCCGACCTGGTCGTCGCGACCGGGACGGGCCAGATCAAGTCCGGCGCCCCGTCCCGCTCCGAGCGCGTCGCCAAGTACAACCGCCTGCTTCGCATCGAGGGCGAGCTCGGCGACGCGGCGCGCTTCCCGGGCCGATCGGCGCTCGCCCACTCGTGAGTCGGATCGCCGACCGCGGCGCCGTCATGGCCGCCTATGTCGGGATCGGCATGGCGGTCACGATCGTCGGCAGCTTCATGCTCATCATCCCGATCGAGTTCGTCATCTGGCTGCTGGCGCTGCCGTCAGGGCTGCTGATCGGCTACTACGCCAACGCCCGCTCGAACCGGCGCAACGGCCCATGGTCGAGGCTGATCTCGAACGGCCTGGTCGCCTCCGTCGCGACGGGCCTCACGATGGCCGTGCTGATCCTGCTGTTCAAGGCGCTCTTCTTCTTCGCGGACGGGGGCTACCCCGACTTCAACCGCGTCGACAAGCTCGGCAACGCGATCCCGCCGTCCTGCCAGACCGGCGCCGACTGCGTCTATTCGCGGTATGTGGCCGCGGGCCGCGGGCCGGATCTGGCCGCGGCCGGGGCGGTCGACGCGTCCACCTTCACCGGCTTCTATTGGAGCGAGCAGTTCCGAACCGCGGCGACCGTGTTCGTGCTCACCGTGGTGGGCGGTGTCGGCGGGGCGGTGCTGTATGGCGTCGCCGGCCCGAAGGCCACCGCGCGCCAGCCCGACACGGTCACGCCGGTCGCCTGAGCGGCAGCGGCCCCGCCGGGCGGCCCTGTGCGGGGCCCGGGGCCTGCGCGTGCCCCGCGGACGATCTCCCGCCAGGCGGCACAACGGACCGCTGGCGACGATCCTCAGGCCCTCCGACCGTCATCCCTGCCGTTCCGAGGCATGCCTGGCGTCTGAGGTCCAGTCCGCGGACCGCTCAGCCGCCGGTTGTGCCGCGAGATGGAACGTCGACCGCTGGGCCACCGCGAACCCAGGCCGCCTGAGTCGCGGCGGCCGAAGCGGGGCACCTGAACGAGCCGGTTCGATCGACGCCCCGCGGAATCGAAAACGCCCCGACCGTCGGTCGGGGCGTCGTCCTTGGCGGGTCACTGACTAGGCGTCGGTCTTCTTCGCCTTGGGTGCGGCCTTCGCGGTCGCGGTCGGGGCCTTCGCGGTCGTCGCCTTCTTCGGGGCGGCGCTGGCCTTGGCAGCCGGCTTCTTCGCGGCGGTCTTGGCCGGTACCTTCGTCGCGGTCGCCTTGGCCGGGGTGGCCTCAGCGGCGGCGATCGCGGCGGCTTCCTTGGCCGCGGCGGCCTCGGCGCGGGCCGTCTTGCTCAGCGCGGCGCGAGCCTTGCCGGCCGCGGTCTGGGCGCCCTTGGCCTTGTCGGCCTTGCCGGCCGCGATGCGGGCCTTGGCGGCCTTCGCGGCAGCGGCCTTGCCGGTCGTCTTGACGACGCGGCCACCGACCTGGACATGCGCGCCACCGACGGCGGCGTTGACCTTGCGGACCAGGCGCGACTTGCGGCGCGCGGCGGCGTTCGGGTGGATGGCCCCGGCCTTGGCCGCGCGGTCGAGGGCGCTGAGCGCCTCGAGGAGGGCGGCGTTGGCGTCGAGCCCCTCGTCGAGCGGCGCCGAGGCCGCCACGAGGGCCTTCGCGACGTAGGTCTTCGCGGCGCTGCGGCGCGGCTGGAGGACTTCGCGGCGGCTCGCGGCCTGACGGACTCGCTTGAGTCCTGACGGCGTACGAGCGCCCGTCCAGGTGCGGGGCGTCTTGGCCAAGGTGGGCTGACCTCTGGTGTGATGGTGATGGTCGACGGGCGCGCGGCACGGGGTGAGCGCCGGGCGCGAAGGCGGATGGTATCACAGGTCCCGGGCCGGACCCGCGTGTCTGGCCGGATCCGACGAGCGCCGGTATCGTCCCCGTGGGCTGGTTCCACCGTATGCCACCCGGGGTGGCGCTAGCCGGGACTCCGAGGCGCGTTTCCGCCGTTCGCCACCCGCGGTGGCCGTTGGCGAGGTCGTCACGCTTGCGTGCCTTCCCGAAGGATGTCACGGAAGCTCCAGCTCGATCCTACCGCCACCGGCGGTGGCATCCGGCAGGGAACAGGTGGCGCCACGGCGCGCGGCGACCCGGCACACTGGGCCGGTGACAGCGATCCTCGGCGGCCTGGCCGCGGCCGTCCTGTGGTCGGCCGCCACCCTGTCCTCATCGCGCTCGAGCCGGATGCTCGGGTCGCTGGTCGTGCTCGCCTGGGTCATGGCGATCGGGACCGTCGTCGGCCTGCCGCTGGCGATCGCCACCCCGCTCCCCGCGACCTTCGACCCCTTCGTCTTCGTGCTGCTGCTCGTCGCGGGGCTCTGCTACTGCCTCGGGCTGATGCTGGCCTATATGGCGCTGACGATCGGCAAGGTCTCGATCGTCGCGCCGATCGTCGCGACCGAGGGCGCGGTCGCCGCGGTCATCGCCATCGCGCTCGGCGACACGGTCGGGCTGCTGGCGGGGGTCGCGCTCGCGGTCATCGCGACGGGCGTCGTCATGTCCTCCGCCGAACGCTCGACCACCGACGTCCCGGTCGGCGACATCGAGCTGGTGGCCGACGCCCTCGACGCGCCACTCCCCGTCGTCGGCCGAGGCGCCCGGCCCGATGACCCACACGCCGCCGATGGCGCCGGGCGACCTGCGCAAGAGCGCGCTCCTCGCGATCGGCGCCGCGCTGATCTTCGGGATCGGCCTGGTCTCGAGCGGCCGCGCCGCAGCGGTCCTGCCGCCCGTCTGGGTCGCGCTCGCGGCGCGCATGATCGGGGTGGTCATCATCACCCTCCCGATCCTCGCTGTCCGGCCGGCTCCGCGCGACGCGGGCCGCGCTGCCGCTGCTCGTCGTCGCCGGGGTCGGTGAGATGCTCGGTTCGACGGCGTCGGCATGGGGCGCGCGCGAGAGCATCCCGATCGTCGCGGTGATGGGCAGCCAGTTCGCGGCCATCAGCGCGGTCGCCGCGTACTTCCTGTTCGGCGAGCGGCTCGCGCGGATCCAGGTGATCGGCGTGATCCTGATCATCATCGGCGTCACGGTCCTGGCCGCCCAGGCCGCCTGAACGGGATCGGTCAGCTGGACGTGCCGCAGACGAGGTCCGACCTCGTCAGCCGATCCATTCCACCCAGCGCGTCGGGAGCTCCCTGCCCATGAGCCGCAGGTAGACGCTGACCTTCCCGTAGAAGATCAGCAGCGCCTCGCGGTAGACGTCGAGCTATCCGTGGGCGGCCCGGATCCTCGACCTACGAAGTCGCGCGTGAGTCGGCGGGCGACCGGTGAACGCGTTGGTCACCGCCTCGATCGCTACGAGCGTCACCGATCCCGGTCAGGGTCATGTCCCGCGGACGACGACCTCGCACCAGAACGTGACCGCCGGGCCTCGGGGTTCCGCCAGTCAACGTCCCGAGGAACGTCCGCGATACCTCGACGTAGGAATGCTCGATGTCGCCGATCTCGACACTGTTGACCAGGGGCGATCCCGATGCGGCGATGCCGGTCGTCGTCCGCCGAGCTCCTGAGCTGGACTTCGGAGCGACTGGTACCCGCGAAGTAGGTCGCCGGGAGGTGGTCGCGAACGAGTGAGTTCATCGGTGCCTCCTCCGCGAGCATGGCAGGGGACCGCCCCGGACAAGGGATCGCCTGGTCGACACGCGGTCCCGACCCTCTGACCGGCTACACTCCCGCACCGTGAACCCGATCCCCCAGGACCGCCTGCGCAACTTCTCGATCATCGCCCACATCGATCACGGCAAGTCCACGCTCGCGGACCGGCTCCTCGAGATGACCCACACGATCGACGCGCGGCAGATGACGAGCCAGGTCCTCGATTCGATGGACCTCGAGCGCGAGAAGGGGATCACGATCAAGGCGCGCTCGGCGCGGCTCGAGTACACCGCGAACGACGGCCTGGTCTACGGGCTCAACCTCATCGACACGCCCGGCCACGTGGACTTCGCGTACGAGGTCAGCCACAGCCTGCAGGCCTGCGAGGGCGCGATCCTCGTCGTCGACGCCACCCAGGGCATCGAGGCGCAGACGCTCGCCAACGTCCACCTCGCCCTGCGCGAGAACCTCACGCTCATCCCGGTCCTCAACAAGATCGACCTGCCGTCGTCGGACCCCGAGACGATCATGGACGAGCTGGAGAACGTGCTGGCGATCCCGCGCGAGGAGGTCATCCTCGCGAGCGCCAAGGACGGCACCGGCGTCGCCGAGATCCTCGAGGCCATCGTCGCCCGCATCCCCTCGCCGAAGGGCGACCCGAAGGCGCCGCTCAAGGGCCTGATCTTCGACAGTCACTACGACGCCTACAAGGGCGTCATCGTCTACGTGCGACTCGCCCAGGGCACGATCCACCACAACGAAGCCGTGCTCCTCATGGGCAGCGGCGTGACCGCCGACCCGCTCGAGCTCGGCGTCTTCCGGCCGCAGCTCGTGCCCGTCAAGCAGCTCGTCGCCGGCGAGGTCGGCTACGTCGCCACCGGTCTCAAGAGCGTCCGCGACGCCCAGGTCGGCGACACGCTGACCAGCGCGACCCGACCGGCCGACGGGCCACTGCCCGGCTACCAGCCCGCCAAGAGCCTGGTGTTCGCGGGCATCTACCCGGTCTCCGGCGAGGACTACCCGCTGCTGCGCGACGCGCTCGAGAAGCTGCACCTCAACGACGCGAGCTTTACCTACGAGCCGGAGAGCTCGGTGGCGCTCGGGTTCGGGTTCCGCTGCGGGTTCCTCGGCCTGCTCCACATGGAGATCGTCCAGGAGCGCCTCGAGCGCGAGTTCAGCCTCGACCTGATCGCCTCGGCCCCGTCTGTCGAATACCACGTCATCCGGACGCTGGGCCGTGGCGAGCTCGTCGTCGACAACCCGGCGCTGCTCCCGAACCCCACCGACATCGAGGAGATCCAGGAGCCGTGGGTCAAGCTCAGCGTCGTGACGCCGAGCTCGTATATCGGCCCGCTGATGGAGCTCTCCACCAACCGCCGCGGCGACTTCATCGACATGGAGTACCTCGACCCGACGCGGGTCGTCCTCCACTTCGAGATGCCGCTGGCGGAGCTGATCGTCGACTACTTCGACCAGCTGAAGAGCCGCAGCCAGGGCTACGCGTCGATGGACTACGAGGAGCTGGGCTACCGGCCGGCCAACCTCGCGAAGGTCGACATCCTCGTCAACGGCGAGCCGGTCGACGCGTTGTCGCTCATCGTCCACCGCGACCGCGCCCAGTCCGTCGGGCGCCAGCTCGCCGAGCGGCTCAAGCAGCTGATCCCCCGTCAGATGTTCGAGATCCCCATCCAGGCGGCCATCGGCTCCAACGTCGTTGCGCGTGAAACGGTCCGCGCCATGCGAAAGAACGTGCTCGCCAAGTGCTACGGTGGCGACATCACGCGCAAGCGCAAGCTCCTCGAGAAGCAGAAAGAGGGCAAGCAGCGGATGAAGCGGGTCGGCTCGGTGGAGATCCCCCAGGAAGCGTTCCTGGCGATGCTCCGCATGGACGAGGGCTAGACGGCCGACGTGGACGAGTTCGTCCAGATCGCCCGGTCGCTGATCGTCCTGGGCCTGGCCCTGCTGCTGTTCATGCTGCGGCTGGACGCCGAGCGCTTCGGCACGGCCGAGTATTACGAGGCGACGCAGGACGGCGAGCAGCCGCGCGCCCGCCGCCGGCTGGCCTGGTACGGGATCGGCGTCGCGCTCGCCGTGGCCATGGTCATCGTCCATCCCTCGCCGCAGCAGACGCTGTTCCTCGGCACCGGCAACCGGCTCGGCGCGGTCCTCGGCGGGCTGGCGTACGGGCTCGCCGGCGTCGGCATCGCGGTCGCGTTCGCGACCGTCCGCTATCACCGCATCCGCTTCCCGGAGCCGTGGTCCTACCCGGGCGCCCTGCTGAACTCGGTGGCGACGGCGTTCATCGACGAGGTCGCGTTCCGCGGTGCGCTCTTCGGCCTGCTCCTCTCGACCGGTCTGGAGCCGACCGTGGCGAACCTCATCCAGGCGCTGATCTACGCGCTGACGACGCGTCTCGGGGCGCCGGGCCGCGATCGCTACCTGCTGATCCTGGCCCTCGGGATGGGCCTCGTCGGCGGCTGGCTGACCGCATGGACCGGCGGCATCGCCGCGGCGTTCCTGGGGCACGCGATCACCCGCTTCGCGGTCTTCCTGTGCACCGGCCACACCGGCCAGACCAAGCCGCGCGGCCGCGAGGTCGAGGAGATCGAGAAGCGCCGCCGCGTCCCCGAGGGTTGGCGCGTCATCGGATCGCGGGAGCGGTGACACGATGGGAGCGGCCGGGCTAGCCTCGACCGCCGATGCGCCTGCCGCCGGGCCGCCGGTCGCGCTCTACGTCCACGTCCCCTTCTGCGTCTCGCTCTGCCCGTACTGCGACTTCGTGGTCTATGCGGGCGCGGCCGCGCGCGGTCCGAACGCCAGGGTCGAGGCGTTCCTGCCGGCGCTCGAGACCGAGGTCGCGCTGCGGGCCGATGCCCTCGACGACGCGTTCGGCGCACCGGGCTCGCCCGGCCGGCCGCCGCTCCAGACGCTCTACCTCGGCGGCGGCACGCCGTCGCTGATGGCGCCCGAGGCGATCGACGGGCTGGTCGCAATGGTCGGCGAGCGCTTCGGCCTGGTCCCCGACGCCGAGGTCACGCTCGAGGCCAATCCCGGGCCGGACGAGCGCGGCGACGCTGCCGCCTGGGCAGCCGCCGGGGTGAACCGCCTGTCGTTCGGCGCGCAGTCGATGGACGACCGCGAGCTGAAGCGCATCGGCCGACGCCACCACGCCGCCGACGTGGGGGACGCCGTCGCCGAGGCGCGTGCCGCCGGCATCGGCTCGGTCAGCCTGGACCTCCTCTACGACCTGCCCGACGGCTCCGTGGCGACGTGGATGACCACGCTGGACGCGGCGCTCGAGCTCGGGCCGGACCACCTCTCGCTCTACGGCCTGACGCTCGACGACCCCGATGCCGAGGGGCTGACGGGTCCCGATGGCGACCATCTCCCGACGATGCGCGGGGCTCGCCGCTGGCGCGAGATCGCCAGACCCGGGCAGGACGAGGACCGCGCCGCCGCCCAATACCACCACGCCGTCGTCCGGCTGAGGGAGGCCAGGTTCCACGGCTACGAGATCAGCAACTGGGCCAGGCCCGGCCACGAGAGCCGCCACAACCTGACCTACTGGGGCCGCCTCCCGTACGAGGCGGTCGGTCCGGGCGCGCACGCCTTCGACGGCATGACCCGCCGCTGGAACGCCGCCCGCCTGGATGGCTACGTGGCCGCGCTCACCCCGGCCGACGGGTCCGCGCCGACGCTCCCGCCCGGTGGCGCCGAGGCGATCGACGCCGAGACCGCCGCCGCGGAGCGCGTCATCCTCGGCCTCCGGCTGGACACGGGGATCTCGCTGGCCGCGGCCCACGAGCCGCCGCTCGCGGACAGCTTCGGCTGGGCGCTGACGGCGGAGCTGATCGACGTGACGCCGGACGACCGGGTCGTGCTGACGACCCGCGGCCGTCTCCTCTCGAACGAGCTCTTCGCGCGGCTCGTCTGAGTCGTTCATTCCCCGCCGCTGACCGATCCGCGCGTTGACACTCGCCATGCGCGACTGCTACGATGCCCGCACCTCGTTAGCACTCTCATGGTTAGAGTGCTAACCACGTAGGAGACCGGCCCTTGGCGCGACGCCTTCGCCCCATCGGCCCCCTGGACCTCCGCTCTCAGGCGATCCTCCGGGCCGTCATCGAGGAATACGTCACCACCGCGACCCCCGTCGGCTCGCAGGCGCTCGTCGAGCGCTACGGCCTCGGCGTGTCCAGCGCCACCGTGCGCAGCATCCTCGCCGAGCTCGAGGGCGCCGGGCTCCTGACCCACCCGCACACCTCGGCCGGTCGCGTCCCGACGGACGCCGGCTATCGGTTCTACGTCGAGTCGATCGTCGACGCGGTGCCGCTCCCCGCGGTCGAGCAGCTGATGATCCGCCACCAGTTCGGGCAGGTCGAGTTCGCCAGCGAGCACTGGTTCCGCCTCGCGGCGACGACGCTCGCCAGCGTCACCCGCGCGGCCGGCCTCGCCACGCCGGCCAAGCCGCGCTCCGCCCACATCCGCCGCATCGACCTGGTCGCGATCAACGAGCGGATGGCAAGCCTCATCCTCGTGCTGCGCGAGGGCGCGATCAAGCAGGCCCTGGTCACGCTCGCGGACGACGACCACATCGACCAGCCGACGCTCAACCGCGTGGCCGCCCTCCTCAACGACAAGCTGGCCAACCAGACCGCCTCGAATGGCGAGACGGTCCTCGGGCGGCTCGGCGAGACCGACCGGGTCGACGCCCTCGCGAAGCGCATCGGCGAGCGCATCGTGCGCATCGTCCGCGACTACGACGCCGAGGCGATCGAGGAGGTCTTCAGCGACGGCCTGCTCAACGTGATGGACGCGCCCGAGTTCGCCCAGAGCGACAAGCTCCGGCGGGTCTTCTCGGCGCTCGAGAACCGGGCCTACCTCGGCCAGCTGGTCGGTGACGTCGCCGAGGCGGGCCGGATCCGCGTCTACATCGGCCACGAGAACGGCCCGATCGAGATGCGCGACGTCTCGCTGGTCCTCGCCCCGTACGGGCGGCAGGGCCGCGCGATCGGCGTCGTGGGCGTGCTCGGTCCGACGCGGATGAGCTACTCCCAGGCGATCGGCACGGTCCGGTTCGTGTCCGGCCTGATGAACGAATTGGTGGATCACCTGTATGCCTAGCGGGAAGACGCGCGGGCAGCAGCGGGTGGAGGAGATCGACATCTCCCCGGCCAAGCTGCTCGCCGACATCGAGACCCTCACCACGGAACTGGCTGCGGCGAATGCGAGCGGCGAGGAGTACCTCAACGCCCTCCAGCGCGAGCGGGCCGAGTTCCAGAACTTTCGTCGCCGGAGCTCGGAGGAGCGGCAGCGCGACCTCGGCCTTGCCGGCGAGGACCTCCTGCGCAAGGTCCTGACCGTGGCCGACGACTTCGACCTCGCGATCGAGGCGCGGCCCGATTCGATCTCCACCGACCCATGGTTCGACGGGATCGCCGCGATCGACCGCAAGCTGCGCGTCCTGCTCGAGTCCGAGGGGGTGACCCCGATCGACGCGATGCCGGGCCGCCAGTTCGACCCGCGCGAGCACGAGGCGATCGTCAACGTGCCCGGCACCGGCCGGCCCGAGGGCGAGATCGTCGACGAGCTGCGCCGCGGCTATCGATTGCGCGACCGCGTCCTGCGCGCGGCGCTCGTCGCGGTGGCCGCGCCGCCGCCCGACGAACCGGCGACCCCGCCGGCCAAGGCGCCCGACGCGACCGAGCCGGGCCCCGGCACCAACAAGCAACGACCCAACTAGCCCTTCCCAGCACTCATCAAGGAGCACCCACCCATGGGCAAGATCATCGGCATCGACCTCGGCACGACGAACTCGGTCGTCGCGGTCATGGAGGGCGGCGAGCCGACCGTCATCGCGTCGGCCGAGGGCGGTCGGACCGTCCCGTCCGTCGTCGCCTTCACCAAGACCGGCGAGCGCCTCGTCGGCCAGCTGGCCAAGCGCCAGGCGGTCACCAACCCGACCAACACCGTCTATTCGATCAAGCGCTTCATGGGCCGTCGATGGGACGACCCGGAGGTCAAGCGCAGCAAGGACCTCGTCCCGTACAAGGTCGAGAAGGACGCGAAGAGCGACGGCGTCGCGGTCGCGCTGGCCGACGGCAAGAGCTACACGCCGCCCGAGCTGAGCGCGATGATCCTGCAGAAGCTCAAGACCGACGCGGAGGCCTACCTCGGCGAGAAGATCACCGAGGCGGTCATCACCGTCCCGGCCTACTTCGACGACACCCAGCGCCAGGCGACCAAGGACGCGGGCCGCATCGCCGGCCTCGACGTCAAGCGGATCATCAACGAGCCGACCGCCTCGGCCCTGGCCTATGGCCTCGACAAGAAGGGCGACGAGAAGATCGCCGTCTACGACCTGGGCGGCGGCACGTTCGACATCTCGATCCTCGAGCTCGGCGAGGGCGTCTTCGAGGTCAAGGCCACCAACGGCGACACCCACCTCGGCGGCGACGACTTCGACCAGCGGGTCATCGACTGGCTGCTCAAGGAGTTCAAGAAGGACCAGGGCATCGACCTCGCGAAGGACCAGCAGGCCCTGCAGCGCCTCAAGGAGGCCGCCGAGAAGGCCAAGATCGAGCTGTCGTCCACGTCGACCACCGAGATCAACCTCCCGTACATCACCGCCGACGCGAGCGGGCCGAAGCATCTCGTCGTCACGCTGACGCGGGCCAAGCTCGAGGACCTGGTCGCCGACCTGACCCAGAAGACGGCCGGACCGGTCACCGCGGCCCTCAAGGACGCGGGCCTCAAGCCCGGCGACATCGACGAGGTGATCCTCGTCGGCGGCATGACCCGCATGCCGGCGGTCGTCGAGGCCGTGAAGACCATGTTCAACGGCAAGGAGCCCCACAAGGGCGTCAACCCGGACGAGGTCGTCGCCATCGGCGCCGCGATCCAGGCCGGCGTCCTGGCCGGCGACGTCAAGGACGTCCTGCTCCTCGACGTGACCCCGCTGTCGCTCGGCATCGAGACGCTCGGCGGTGTCATGACCAAGCTGATCGAGCGCAACACGACCATCCCGACCTCGAAGTCGCAGGTCTTCTCGACCGCGTCGGAGAACCAGTCGCAGGTGGAGATCCACGTCCTCCAGGGCGAGCGCGAGTTCGCGGCGGACAACAAGACGCTGGGACGCTTCATCCTCGACGGGATCCCGCCCGCTCCGCGCGGCGTACCCCAGATCGAGGTGACGTTCGACATCGATGCCAACGGCATCCTCGACGTCAAGGCCAAGGACCGGGCGACCGGCAAGGAGCAGCAGGTCCGGATCACCGCGTCGTCGATGCTCGACAAGAGCGCCGTCGACCAGATGGTCCGCGACGCCCAGGAGCATGCCGACGAGGACCGCCAGCGCCGCGAGGAGGTCGAGGTCCGCAACAACGCCGAGGCCTTGTCGTTCCAGGCCGAGCGTGTCGTCAAGGACCTCGGCGACAAGATCCCGTCCGAGGACAAGCTGGAGATCGAGAACAAGGTCTCCGGTCTCCGCGAGTCACTCAAGGGATCGGACATGGATGCGGTCCGCAGCCAGATGTCGTCGCTCAGCGAGACGCTCCAGCGGGTGTCGACGGCGGCCTACCAGGCCGCGGGCGCTGCCGGCGCGAGCGAGTCCACCGACGGCGCCTCGTCGGACGGGGCCAACGGCACCGGCGCCGAGGGCGCCGACGAGCCGGCCGCCGAGGGCGAGGAGACGGTCGAGGGCGAGTTCAAGGAGGTCTAGGCCTCCGCGGCACTCGCCGACACGCAGGAGGCCCGGCCCGACGGCCGGGCCTCTCGATTCGCGGTCGACCGGGCCTGCCGCGCGTGTTCCTGCCGTCCGGTGCGCCCCACGCCCCGTCTTCCGTCAGATGTCCACCAGGCGGTCCTTGGTCACGAGCCGGCTGTCAGATGACCAGCTGGTGCTTCATCTGACCGGTACCGGCTCGATCGCGTCAACGATCCGTGCGTGGACCCGACGCGGCGGCGGCCCGCGGCGTCCTGACACGGTGACGAGCGACCGGGTGAAGGTCATCTGGCAGGAACAGGATGCCGGCGATCGGGTCGCCTGGCCTGCCAAGCCAACGCTTGATCTCGACGGTCCGGGCGGGCACGACCGCAGCGAAGGTCGACTTGTGCGTCTCGACCCGTCGCCGCGAGGTCCGGTCGTCGGGTAACACGAGGACCCGCGACACCGTCCGAACCTCCCATCCGCGATCGCTCGCCACCCGCCGCGCGACACGGACCTTGCGATCCAGGCCGTGGAGCGTCGCCTGGATGTCGGGCACGACCGATTTGACCTCGATCACGAGGAGCGCGCCGCTCGGCGGGTGGAACGCGAGGACATCGATCGATCCGCGTTCACCGTCGATGTTGAACGAGACCTCGGTCGCGACCACCCATCCATCGGACGTCAGCAGTCGAACGATCCGCTCGACGAGGTCGGCGTGGGACGCGTCGAGCAGGCGGTCGAGACCTTCGCCCTGCCAGAGGAGCCTCAGCGAGATCGACGAGCCAAGCGCCGCGGCGACCCGAACAAGGGTGTGGACCGTGACGCGATCCGCTCGGCCGCGTTCGATCCGCACGATCACCGACCTCGAGACGCCGGCCTCCGCGGCGAGCCGCTGCTGCGTCCACCCGCGCCTCCGGCGCAGTGCCCTGATCCCGAGTCCGAACCGGACCACATCCATCGACGCATCTTCGCGAGCGGCGCCCACCGGGCGCGTATCCGGGCGTACCGTGGCCGCATGAGCTTCGATGTCGCCGCCGATGCCTACGACCGGTTCATGGGCCGCTACTCGATGCTGCTGGCCGCGCCGTTCGCGGACCTGGCCGGGGTGGCGCCCGGGCAGCGGGCCATCGATGTCGGCTGCGGGCCCGGGCGCGCTGACGCGCGTGCTGGTCGACCGGCTCGGCGCGGACGCCGTGCTCGCGGTCGATCCGTCGGCGTCGTTCGTCGAGGCAGTCCGCGCCCGCTACCCGGGCGTGGACGTCCGGGCGGCGAACGCCGAGGGCCTCCCCTTCGATGACGACGTCGTCGACGTCGCGCTGGCGCAGCTGGTCGTCCACTTCATGACGCGATCCCGATCCGCGGCATCTCGGAGATGCGCCGGGTGACCCGGCCGGACGGCGTGGTCGCGGCCTGCGTCTGGGACCACGCCGGCGGCACGGGCCCGCTCGGCCTGTTCTGGCAGACCGCGCGGGAGCTCGACCCGACGGTCGTCGACGAGTCCGACCTCCCGGGCGCGAGGGAGGGTCACCTCGGCCGGCTGTTCCTCGAGGCCGGTCTCCGCGACGTCAGCGAGACATCGCTCACCGCCGACCTCGAGCACCCCGATTTCGACGCCTGGTGGGAGCCGTTCGCGGGCGGCGTCGGGCCGGCGGGCGCCTACGTCGCCGGGCTCACCCCGGACGGGCAGGCCCAGCTTCGCGAGCGGCTCCGCGATCGTCTGCCGAGCTGGCCCGTTCGTCATCCCCGCGAGGGCCTGGGCCGCCCGCGGCTCGCCTGAGGGCGACGCATCAGATGAAGAGGCTGACCTCCGGCGCGACCGCGCCCGACGACCAGCACGATCGCGTACGCGGCCGCCAGCAGCAGCCCGGCCCGCAGGTGCAGCTGGACGTTGACGCCCATGATCGACATCAGCCCGTACGGGTTGTCGTAGTACGGCATCAGGCCGCGCGACACCCGCAGCGCCAGCGGGATGGTCAGCAGCATCAGCAGCACCGGCACCGGCAGGATGCCGGCCACGACGGCCAGCACCAGCACGACGTACGCGGCGGTCACCGCCACGTCGTACCCGGCGACGACCGTGTTCCGCGAGAAGCGGACCGGCAGCGTCCGCTTGCCGGCGATCGCGTCGCCGCGCCGGTCCGGGATCTCGTTGACGTACAGGATCAGCGCCGCCAGCAGGGCGACCGGGATCGACGCCACGAACGGCTCCCAGGCCAGCGTCCCGCCGGTCTGCACGACGTACGCGCCCAGCAGCATCATCGGCCCGAACCCGATCGCGACGGCGATCTCGCCGAGCCCGCGATAGACGAACTTGAGCGGTGGCGCGGTGTAGCCGATCGAGATGATGAACCCGAGCACGCCGATGACGAGCAGCGCCGTCGAGCCGTGCGTCGCGAGCAGGATCAACCCGATCGCCCCGGCCGCCAGGTAGCAGACGGTCGCGATCGTCGCCATCCGGCGGAAGCTCACGAGCCCGTACTGGATGACCCGCGAGCCGCCGCTGTACTGGGTCGGTGTGACGTTCGCGTCGTCGGCGCCGGACGCGGTGTCGAAGACGTCGTTCGCGACGTTGAGCCCGAGCTGGACGAACGAGGCCCCGATGATCGTCAGCAGCGCGGCCACGAGGTCGAACGACCCGTGGGTCGCCGCGATCAGGATGCCCAGGACGACCGGCACGATCGTCGCGGTGAGGAACGGCAGGCGCGTCGCCCGCAGCGTCAGGAACCCGAGCGAGAGCTTCGGGCGCACCGGCGTCCCGCGCTCGACCGAGAGCGCATCGAAGTACTTGCGCGACTGCCCGACCGAGCGCTCCGAGTACTCGAAGAAGGGGACCTCGCTCTCGTCCCAGCCCCACGCGCGGTCGGCGGTCAGCGCGACCCCGCCGTCCGACGGCGCGCGCGGCCCCAGACGGTGACGTGGCGGCGCTCGTCGTAGCCGTAGCCCGGCTGCGGGCGGATGTGCGAGCCGGTCAGCGAGACGTCGCGGTCGGTCGGCACGACCAGGCCGGCCGGCAGGGCGAACCGGGCGACCAGCTCGGTCGGGCTGATCCGGGCGTCGACGGCGACGCTGACGGGATAGCCGTCGTCGCCGACCCAGGTGGCGATCTGGTAGGGGAACGTGGCCAGCTTGTCGAGCCCGGTCCGGGCGTCGAGACCGTCGGTGCTGCGCATCACGCGGCCTCCCCGGTCGCGACCAGCGTCTCCTGCGGCGTCGGACGAGGCATCCCCGTCCGACCAGTAGAGGACGCGTCTCGGCGTGACCTCGATCAGCGCCCGCTCGAAGAAGAGCGGCAGCGCGACGCGGACCTTGAGGAACGCGACGATCGCGGGCTCCTTCGCCTCCCAGATGGGCAGCAGGCGCTCCCAGCCGCCGTGCGGGTCGTCGTCGATGACGCGGGCGTCGCCCTGGATCAGCGCGCGGTCGTGCCGGCCGCCGACCGCGATCGGGTCGGTGATCGAGACGGACACCTTGGCGTTGCCGTTGATGTGCTCGAGCTTGCGGCTGAAGAGGATCGACGACGTCATGTAGACGCGCTCGCCGTCCCACAGCGGGATGAGCGGGTAGGTGACGGGTCGGCCATCACCGTCGACGACGGTGAGCTCCCCCACGAGCGCTGCGTCGAGCAGCTCCGCGACGGGCTTCGGGATCTCGGCCATGACGGGACTCCTGCGTTCGAGCGGGGTCGACTGATTCCTTGCTACCGCAGCGTAGCACGTTTTGTCCAGCGTCGGGACGCGGTACCATGCGCGACCGATGCCCGACCCGGATCCCGCGCTCATCCATGCCCGCGGCCTGACCAAGCGCTTCGGCGACTTCACCGCGGTGGACGCCGTCGACTTCGACGTCGCGCCCGGCGAGTCGTTCGGATTCCTCGGACCGAACGGCGCCGGCAAGACCTCGACGATGCGGATGATCGGCTGCGTCTCGCCGATGACGTCGGGCGACGCTCACGGTCATGGGCATGGACCCCACGACCGACGGCCCGAAGATCCGCGCGCGGCTCGGCGTCGTCCCGCAGCAGGACACGCTCGACACCGAGCTGACCGTCCGCGAGAACCTGCTCATCTACGGTCGCTACTTCGGTCTCGACTGGAAGGAGATCGGCCGGCGCGCCGACGAGCTGATCGAGTTCGCCCAGCTGACGGAGCGCGCCAACGACGAGGTCGAACCGCTCTCGGGCGGCATGAAGCGACGCCTGACGATCGCCCGGGCGCTCATCAACGAACCGAGCCTGCTCCTCCTCGACGAGCCCACGACGGGCCTCGACCCGCAGGCGCGTCACCTCCTCTGGGACCGGCTGTATCGCCTCAAGCAACGCGGCGTCACCCTGGTCCTGACGACCCACTACATGGACGAGGCCGAGCAGCTGTGCGACCGGCTGGTCGTGATGGACAAGGCGAAGATCGTCGCCGAGGGCAGCCCGCGGTCGCTGATCGAGCAGTACTCGACCCGCGAGGTGACCGAGCTCCGCTTCGAAGCCGGGCGTCGCCGACACGCTCGACGGCCGGCTCGACGGGATCGCCGAGCGGATCGAGCATCTCCCCGACCGGGTCCTGCTCTACACGGACGACGGCGAGGCGGCCGTCGCGGCCGTCCACGAGCGCGGGTTCCGACCCGAGGCGGTCCTCGTCCGCCGGTCCTCGCTCGAGGACGTGTTCCTCCGGCTCACCGGTCGCTCGCTCGTCGATTAGGCGGATGCGATGACCGCTGCCGCACCCACCCACTCGTCGGCCGGACCGCGGTCCGTGGCCCCGTGGGTCCGCGTCTTCGAGCATCGCTGGCTCTCGTACAAGCGCACGTTCCGCGCGAGCGTGTTCAGCTCGTTCCTGTCGCCCGTCCTGTTCCTCACGGCGATGGGCCTCGGGCTCGGCACCTACGTCGATGCCGGGAATCCGGCCAGCCTCGGCGGGGTCACGTACCTGCAGTTCCTGGCGCCGGGCCTCCTCGCGGCCACGGCGATGCAGTCCGCGGCGTTCGAGGCCACCTTCCCGATCATGGCCGGGATCCTGTGGAACAGGATCTTCCACGCCATGGCCGCGACGCCCATCTCGGTCCGCGACATCGCGGTCGGCAACGTCGCCTGGATCGCCGCGCGGCTGACGATGATCTCGGCCGTCTTCACCCTGGTGATCATCGCGTTCGGGGCAGCCGCCGCCCCGACGATCGTCCTCGCCATCCCGGCCGCGGTCCTGACCGGCCTGGCGTTCGCGGCCCCGATCGCCGCGTTCGCGACGACCCAGTACAACCCCAACAAGTTCAACGCGATCTTCCGGTTCGGGATCCTGCCGCTGTTCCTGTTCTCCGGGACGTTCTACCCGATCTCGAACCTGCCCCAGCCGCTCCAGGTCGTGGCGTGGCTGACCCCGCTGTTCCACGGCGTCGAGCTGACCCGGGCGCTGTCGCTCGGGACCGTCGCGGACGACCCGCTCGCCGCGGTCATCGACGTCGCCTATCTCTCGATCATGTTCGCGATCGGCTACGTCGCGCTGCTCCGTCTTCTCGAGAAGCGGATGGTGCCCAAGTGACGGCGCTGCCGATCACCTCGACCTTCCTCATCGGCAGCCGCCGGTCGCTGCGCCTGATCGAGCGCAACCTCTACGTGTACCGGCACGGCTGGATCATCATCTTCTCGGGGTTCTTCGAACCGCTCTTCTACCTGCTGAGCATCGGCTTCGGGCTCGGGGCGCTCATCGGGACGGTGCCCGGGCCGGACGGCCAGCCCATCAGCTACCAGCTCTTCGTCGCGCCCGCCCTCCTGGCCACAGCCGCGATGAATGGGGCCGTCACCGAGGGCACCTTCAACTTCTTCTTCAAGCTCAACTACAACAAGACCTTCACGTCGATCCTCGCGACGCCGCTGTCGCCGGGCGACGTCGCGACCGGCGAGCTGGGCTGGGCGCTCATCCGCGGCGGCCTGTACGCCATCGGGTTCATGGTCGTGATGGCGTTGCTCGGGCTGGTCGTGTCGCCGTGGGTCATCCTCGCCGGGCCGGCGGCGCTGCTCGTCGGGTTCGCGTTCGGCGCGGTCGGCATGGCCGCCACCTCGTTCATGAAGACCTGGCAGGACTTCGACCTCATCCAGCTGGTGGTCCTGCCGATGTTCCTGTTCTCGGCGACGTTCTACCCGATCGAGACGTACCCGCCCCTCCTGCAGATCGTCGTCCGCCTCACGCCGCTCTACCAGGGTGTCGACCTCATCCGCTCGCTGACGGTCGGGGCGATCAGCCCGATCCTGCTCGTCCACGTCGCGTACCTGACGGTGATGGGGCTGATCGGGCTGGCGGTCACGTCGCGGCGGCTCGACCGGCTCCTGCTCAAGTGACCACCGACCGGGCGGCCCTGGCGGCGCTGTCCGGCGAGATCGTCGCGTGCCGGCGGTGTCCACGGCTGGTCGAGTGGCGGGAGCGGGTCGCGGTCGAGAAGGTCGCGCGGTTCCGCGACGAGACGTACTGGGGCCGGCCGCTGCCCGGGTTCGGCGACCCGGACGCGCGGATCCTGCTGCTGGGGCTGGCGCCGGCGGCGCACGGCGGCAATCGGACGGGCCGGGTGTTCACCGGTGATGCGTCGGGAGACTTCCTGTGGGCGCGGCTGTTCGAAGCGGGTCTCGCCGACCGGCCGTCGAGCCGGCGTGCCGACGACGGGCTGACGCTGACCGACGCGTACATCGCGGCGGCCGTCCGCTGCGCCCCGCCGGCGAACAAGCCGACGACCGAGGAGCGCGACGCCTGCGCCCCGTTCCTGGTCCGCGAGCTGGCGCTGCTCGAGTCGGTGCGCGTGGTCGTGGCGCTCGGCCAGTTCGGCTGGGATGCGGCACTGCGGGCGTTCGGGGAGCTGGGGCACGTCGTCGCGCCACGGCCCAGGTTCGGGCACCTCGCGGAGGCGCGGATCGGGCCGTACGCGCTGCTCGGCTCGTACCACCCGTCGCAACAGAACACGTTCACCGGCCGGCTCACGCCGGCGATGTTCGACGCGGTCCTCGGACGCGCGATCGGTATCGCAACCGCCCACCCGTAGCGAGCACCGAGCGACTTCCTCAGCGTTGACCGGGTGATCCGGCAGGCCTACGATCCTCGCCTCCGCAGCGTCGTCTCGCCGCTCCACTGAGGCCCCGTCTGCGGGCCGGGAGGGTGCGCGATGCACACGTCGATCAGTGCTTCGACCCGGGGATCCGTCACGATGCTTCTGCTCCTTGTGCTCGGGCTCACCGCGTGTAGCGGTGCCTCGAGCCCGTCCGCCGGGGCCGGCGGCGGTTCGACCGCACCAAGCGCTGCCGCGGGTGGCGCGGGTGCTGGGGCTGGAGACGCGGGCGCGTCGGTCGACGCCGGCGGCGCCGGCTCGCCGGGTGCTGCCACCGTCACCGGCAGCCTGGTCAGCTCCGGGCTCTACAGTGCGACCTGGACCTGGCAGCCCGGGAACGCTGTGGACATCGGCGCCGGCGGCGTCACCTTGAATTCGGACAAAGGAACGTTCGGCAGCATCTCGGTCCTCGACGACGGGACGATCACATTCACGAGCGGCGCTCCCGAGCTCAAGTCGGGCTCGTACAAAGGCACGGGCGCGCAGGTGCACATGAAGGACGCCGGCGGGATCCAGCTGCCGTGCGGGTGGACGCTCGACAACGACGTGACCGGCACGGACGGGGTCATCCATCTCAAGGGCACGATGGACGTCATCGGGACCATCTGGGACTGCCCGAGCTAGGGGTTCGTGGCTGCCCACCGGCTGACGACGGCGTCGAGCCGCTCGAAGACGGCGCCCGGGATCGCCTCGGCCGCGTCGATGAACCGTTCCAGCATCGCCATCCGGTGGCCGCGCCCGATGCACTCGGGATGCACCGTGACCATGACCAGACCGCCGGGCGCGTGCTCCGAGGCGTACCGCAGCTCCTCGGTCCAGATCTCGAGGACGGCCGATGGCGCCGCCAGCCCGCCGCCGCCCTCGCGCGGCTCGAAGTGCGGCCAGTCGTCCATCGCCCAGTAGACGGGCACCTCGACCAGCGAACCGGCCCGGCCCCACGAGCTCCCGTCCACCGGGGAGTGCCGGTCGCCGTGGCGGATGCGATACGGCTCGTAGTCGCCGGCCATCAGCGAGCTGTCGTAGGCGAACCCGGCCCGCTCGACCAGCTCGGCCGTCGCCCTGCCCATCGACCAGTACGGCGCCCGGAACCCGGCCGGCGCGGCGCCGGTCACCGCATGGACCGCCTCGACGCCGCGCTCCAGGATCTCGCGTCGCCTCGTCGTTCGCGAGCGTCGCGAAGTCCTCGTGGAACCAGCCGTGGCAGGCGATCTCGTGCCCGCCGGCCACGAGCGCCTCGGTGTCGTCGATGAACGTCGTCAGCGTGTGGCCCGGCACGAACCACGTCGTCGGGATGCCGCGCCGCTCGAATAGCTCGAGCAGCCGCTTCGAGCCCACGCGCGGCCCGAACTCCGCGTGGCTCAGCTTGACGGGCGGGTCGCCGCGGCGGATCGAATCGGACATCGCGTCGTGGTCGACGGTGATCGCGACGGACAGGCGGGGTGCCTCGGTCATCGGGTCCTCCGGCGGGGTTCGACGGCCGAAGCGTAGCGTCCCCGACCGGCCCGCTCGGGCCGAGACCGCGCCCTCCCGTATCCTTGGCGCTCGATGGCCACCACGGAGCAGGACTACTACGCCGTCCTCGGCGTCGCGCGGACCGCGTCGGATGCCGAGATCAAGCGCGCGTTCCGCAAGCTCGCCCAGCAGTGGCACCCGGACGTCAACACGGACCCGGCCGCCCAGGAGCGGTTCAAGGAGATCAACGAGGCCTACCAGGTCCTGTCCGACCCGGAACGCCGCCAGCGCTACGACACGTTCGGCAAGGCGGGCGTCGATGGCGCGGGCGGCCCCGGCTTCGAGGGCTTCGGCGGCTTCTCGGACATCTTCGATGCCTTCTTCGGCGGTGGCCAGAACGCCGGCGCCGCCCGGCGCGGCCGGCCCCAGCCCGGCGCGGACCTGCGCTACGACCTGCGGATCACCTTCGAGGACGCGGTCAAGGGCACGGAACGGGAGATCGAGTTCCGCGCGCTCCAGCCCTGCGAGACCTGCCACGGCACGGGCGCGAAGGTGGGCACCGAGGCGGTGACCTGTCCGCAGTGCGACGGCCGCGGCGAGGTCCGCAGCGTCCGCCAGACGATGCTCGGCCAGATGGTCAACGTGGCCGCCTGCCCGCGCTGCCGGGGCGAGGGCAAGATCGTCGAGACGCCGTGCGAGACGTGCAAGGGCGACGGCCGCACCGAGCGCAAGCGGACGCTCCGCGTCACGATCCCCGCCGGCATCGACGAGGGCCACCAGATCCGCCTGTCGGGCGAGGGCGAGGTCGGGCCGCGTGGCGGACCTCCGGGCAGCCTCTACGTCGCCGTCCACGTCGCCGAGCACCCGAAGCTCAAGCGGGACGGCACCGAGCTCTACTTCGAGGCGACCGTCTCCATCGCCCAGGCCGCGCTCGGGACGAAGATCAAGGTCCCGACCGTCGACGGCGAGGAGGAGGTCGAGATCAAGCCGGGCACGCAGCCCGACACGGAGATCCGTCTCCGGGGCAAGGGCGTGGCCCATCTCCGCCGCGCCGGCTCGAAGGGCGACCTCCACGTGCTCGTCGATGTCGTCGTCCCGACCAAGCTCACGAAGCGCCAGCGCGAGCTGCTGACCGAGCTGGCCGCCGAGGGCGGCGAAGAGGTCCACGGGTCCGGCGGCATCCGCGAGAAGCTCGGGCTGGGGTGAGCGCCGCCGAGGACGGACAGGGCGCCTGGCTGGAGCTCTCGGTGGAGGCGGACGTCGAGGCGGTCGAGGCCATCAGCGAGATCCTCGGGCGCGTGGCGCCGGGCGGCGTCGTCGTGGAGCCGGCCTTCGACCTGGTCGAGGAGGGGCTGGGCGCGCGCGTCGACCCGACGCGGCCGGCGACGGTCCGTGCCTACCTCCCGGCCCGCGACCGCGCGGCCGCCGAGGCCGAGGCGGCGTCGATCGCCGATGCGCTCGGACACCTGCAGGCCTTCGGGCTGCGGCCGATCGGCGAGCTCAAGACCCGGATCGTCCACGAGGCCGACTGGGCCAACGCCTGGAAGGCGTACTTCCCGGTGCTGCGGGTCGGTCGCCGGCTGGTCATCCGCCCGACGTGGCGTCGCCACAAGGCGGTGGCGGACGAGCTGGTCCTCGCCCTCGACCCGGGCATGGCGTTCGGGACCGGCCTCCACCCGACGACGCGGCTGTGCCTCGCCATGCTCGAGGCCGTCGCGGACCGCGGCGACGCGCTGGCCGACGCGCGCGTCCTGGACGTCGGGTGCGGCTCCGGGATCCTGGCGATCGCGGCGATCCGCCTCGGGGCCGCCCGCGCCGTCGGCGTCGACATCGACCCGATCGCCATCGAGGCCACCGACGGCGAACGCGAAGCGCAACGGCATCGCGCGACGGATCCGCGCCCGCGTCGGAAGCCTGCCGAGCGGCGACCCCGCCTTCGATGTCGTGGTCGCCAACCTGATCGCCGGCGTCCTCGTCCCGCTGGCCGGCCCGCTCCACGACGAGCTGCGACCGGGTGGCGTCCTCGTCGCGTCGGGGATCTTCATCGATCGCGAGGCGGAGGTCCGTGCGGCCTTCGAGGCCGCGGGGCTCGTCGTCGACGGGCGCCTCGACGAAGGGGACTGGGTCGCGCTCGAGGCGCATCGACCGGCCTGAGCGGACCGGCCACCCTACAATCGCCATCGATGCCGAACCTCTTCCCGCTCCTGCTCGCGACGCACATCACGCTGGCGATCAGCCTGTTCCTGCCGTCGATCCTGCTGCCGTTCGCGCTGCGGACCCGGCGGGCCACCGTCGACTCGGACAACCGCGTCGTGCACGTCCTGCTCTGGGGCCAGAGCCACGGCACGCATCATCATCGGGCTCGGGCTGGCGCTGACCGGGCTCGGGCTGGTCGCCGTCCTCGGCTCGACGATGCTCCAGCAGCCGTGGCTGCTGGTGGCGCTGACGATCTACTTCGCCAACCTCGCGATCGCGTTCTTCGTCCAGCGGCCGAACCTGCGCCGGCTCGTCGGCGTCACGGCCGCCGCCGACGACGAGGTCTGGAAGGAGCGGGCCAAGCGGCAGCGCTACGTCTCGTACCTGATGGCCGGCCTGGTGGGTACCATCGGGTTCCTGATGAGCTCGAAGCCGATCCTGTGGTGAGCGAACGGGGAGGGCCCGTGGCCGGACTGCCTCTTCTGCCGGATCGTCGCCGGGCGAGATCCCGTCCGACCGTGTCCACGACGACGACCAGGTGATCGCGTTCCGCGACATCGCGCCGCGCGCCCCGACCCACATCCTCGTGATCCCGCGGGAGCACATCGCCTCCGCCGCCGACCTGACCGAGGCGGACGGCCCGCTGCTGGGCGCGCTGTTCGCGGTCGCGGCGCAGGTCGCCCGCGAGCAGGGGATCGCCGACGCCGGCTACCGGCTGGTGACGAACGTGGGCCGCTGGGGCGGCCAGACCGTCGACCACCTGCACCTCCACCTGATGGGCGGGCGGCCGTTCGACTGGCCGCCGGGATGAGGGGCCGGTCGAGCGCGGCGCTCGCTCGTCCTCGGCGCGCTCCTCGCGCTGGCCATGGCCGCCTGCGCCGCCCCGACCGGCGCCCCCACGACGACCTACCCGCCGCCGTCCACGCGCCCCGAACCTGGACGTCAGCCCGGCGGTCGGCCAGACCCGTGCCGAGATCGCCGCGGCGCTCGCGGAACACCAGGTGCAACTCCAGGATTCGCAGGTCCCGTACCGGCCGGCCGAAGGGCCGATCCTGGCGAACGCGCCCCGAGCCGTGTACCAGGCGGTGCTGCCGGACGACCCGACGCACGGCTATATCGTGGTCTACGAGCTGCGCGATACGGCACGCGCGGCCGAGGCCGCCGCGGAACAGCAGCGCTACCTCGTCACCGGTCCCGCCCGCGTCCAGACCGCGCCCGGGACGATCCATGTGATCCGCGGCGTCGGGACGACGGTCATCGTCTACGACTGGCTGCCGGGCACGTCCAAGGACCCGTCGACGCCGGCGGTCCAGGCCGCGCTCGAGACCATCGGGACCCCGTACCCGGTCGCGGACTAGGCGTCGCTCACGCGGCGACGCGCGAGGCGCCGGCCCGCGGCCCGGTCGCCGGCGCCAGACGCCTAGCGGCCGGTCCCGGGCGCGCCGCCCTCGACCGCGGCCCACGCCTGGATCGGCCCGCGCTTGATCTTGAGGGTGTGCGTTCGCGGGAAGTCGTCCTCGGGCCACAGCCGCCAGCCGGCGATCCGCTGGTTCGGCCCGAGGACGGCGTTCGCGGCCTTCACCGCGGCGTCGAGGCGAGCCCGGATCTCGGCCGGGTCCGACGCCGACGCCCCGAGCGCCGCCGCGGCCGTCGCGCCGCCCGGGCTGGCGCTGCCCGTGAGGACGACCGCCTCGATCCGCCCCGGCTTCGTCTCGACCGCGATCGCGTCGCGGATCCCGGCGACCCGCAGGGCGTTCTCGATGTCCTCGGGATACACGTTGAAGCCGTTCGGCAGGACGATCATGTCGCGGCTGCGGCCGGACAGGACCAGGCGACCCGCGTCGTCGAGATGGCCGACGTCGCCCGTGCGATACCAGCCGTCGCCCGTGAACGCAACGGCCGTCGCCTCAGGGTGCTGCCAATAGCCGCTGAACACGGTGCGGCCGCGGAACTGGACCTCGCCGTCGGGCGCGAGCCGCATCTCGATGCCCGCAGGAGCCCGGCCGACCGTGCCCGGGCCGTGATCCGCGAAGGAGGTGGCCGTCCCGGTCCCCGTCTCCGTGGCGCCGTAGCCCTGCAGGACCGTCACCCCGATGTCTTCCCACGCCTGCTGGAGCGACGGCGGCAGGAACGCCCCGGACGAGACGAACAGGCGGAAGTGACCGCCCAGCTGAGCGTGGATGGCCCCGAAGAGCCGGGGGCGGATCCGCATCGGCAGATGGCGGGCGATCGACCGGAGCCGGTCGAACGCCGCTGGTTCGGCCGCGCTTCTCGACCTCGCGCTCGATGGCGCTCCAGAACAGGTCGAGGACCTGTGGGACGACGACCATCGAGGTCACGCGGTGGTCGCGCAGGGCATCGAAGATGACCCGCGGGTTCCGGCTGCGGACGTAGAGGATGTCGGCCCCGACATCGAGCGCGTAGTAGAGGCCGACGGCCTGCTCCAGCAGGTGCGAGAGCGGGAGCAGCGAGACCAGCCGGTGCTCCATCGGCGGCACGATGCGGTGGAACGTCTCGATCGAGGCGACGACGTTGTCGTGGGTCAGCGTCACGCCCTTCGGCGTCCCGGTGGTGCCGGACGTGAAGACGAGCTCGAAGACCTCCTGCTCGGTCGGTCGGGTCCACGTCGCCTGGCGGGCCTCCCAGTCCGGCGGGAAGGCGGGGTCGTCGGGCGCGGGCTCGGCGCAGAGCGCCTCGACGGTCGTGGTGGGGAAATGCTCCAGTCCCGCCTCGCGCGGATCCGGCGCGTCGCGGCCCGTGCCCAGGATGAGGTGGCGCGCTCCGGAGGCCTTGACGATGCCTTCGACCGCGGCCGGCGACATCCGCAGGTCGAGCGGCACGAGCACGAGTCGCGCGGCCATCGCGCCGTAGTAGGCGGCCGGCAGCTCCGGGGTGGACGGCGACCACGTCAGGATGCGGTCGCCGGGCTCCAGGTCGAGCGCCCGCAGGCGCCACGCCGCGAATCCGCGAGCGTCGCGCGAGCTCACGGTAGCTCCAGGCGGATGTCGAGCCGTCATCGAGCCGCAGCGCGAGTGCCCCGCGATCCCCGTAGCGGGTCACGCCCGAGTCGAGCAGGTCCAGCAGCGTCGTCATCCTGGGGGCAGGGTAGCGCCTGCCGATGCGGCCGGGACCTTCCTCCTCGAAAGAGCCCTTCCGGCCGTTTGACCGGTCCGGGACCCTCGGCTACACTCCGGCGGCTCCGGCGGGGAACCGCTGAGCACGCGTCGGGCCGGCTGGCCACGAGCCTGCGCGGGAGCCACGAAATCCAGGCCTGGGGAGGTGAACACCGATTGGCTGAAGTCCGAGTGGGAGAGAACGAGACGTTCGAAAGCGCCCTGCGTCGCTTCAACAAGAAGATCCAGCAGAGCGGCATCCTCGCGGAGGCTCGCCGACGCGAGCACTACGAGAAGCCGTCCGTGAAGCGAAAGCGCAAGGAAGCGAAGCGCAAGAAGAACGCCCGAACGCAGGTCGGCTGAACCGGATCGAGCGCCCACGCGCTCCCGTCGATGCCACCCGCGCCCCACGGGCGTCCCGGCGCCACGCCGTGCGTACACGGCCGAACCGCCCGCCCGAGGTAGCCAGTACCGGTGTCCCTTCGAGACCGACTCCAGGACGACATCACCGCCGCGATGCGCGGTGGGGATGCGCTGCGCCGTGACGTGCTGCGCATGGCCACGAACTCGGCCTACAACCTGGAGAAGAAGAACCAGCGTCCCTTGACCGACGATGAGGTGCTCGGCGTGCTCGCGCGCGAGGTGAAGACCCGCCGCGAGTCGGTCGAGGCGTTCCGCGCTGCCGGCCGCGAGGACCTCGCGACCAAGGAGGAGGCGGAGATCGCCATCCTCTCCGAGTACCTGCCGCAGGCCCTCACCGAGGCCGAGGTCGTCGCCCTCGTGGACGAGGCGGTGACCGCCACCGGCGCGACCTCCGCCCGCGACATGGGCAAGGTCATGGGCTGGCTCTCCCCGAAGATCCGCGGCCGGGCCGACGGCAAGGTCGTCAGCGAGATGGTCGCGAAGGCCCTCGCATCGCTCGATCTCGTCGCCCACGACGGCGGCACGCACTAGGCCACGTGACGCCCGATGACCGACCCATGCTGACCCAGCGCGCCGATGCGATCGCCCGGTTCACCCGCAGCGACGCGGTCCGGTTCTTCGATCGCGGCCGGGATCCTGATCGTGGTCCTCACCGCGATCCTGGGGTCCGAGATCCTGCCGCAGCCGGCGCTTACCGTGGCCGTCGGCGATCTCGCGCCGCGCGACATCGTGGCGCCGCGCACGCTCGAGTTCCCGAGCGACAGCCAGACCGCGGCCGCGCGCGATGCCGCGGTCAAGGACGTCGCGCCCGTGTACGACTTCACGACCGAGAAGGCCGTCGCGCTCGCCGATGCGCAGCAGGTCGCCTTCGAGGAGCGCGTCGCCCGGGTCGACACCGCGTTCTCCGCGGAGATCACCCCGGACCAGCGCGACGGGCCTGCTCCAGGTGGCCGTCCCGGGCCTGACCGATACCGCCCAGGCGACCCTGCTCGCGATGGACGCCGGCCGCTGGTCCGTCGTCCGCACCGAGTCCGCGCGGATCCTCGACGCGCTGCTGCGCGCCCCGCTGCTCGACAGCGACGTCGCCGGAGACCCGGACGCGGCTGGCCGGGCTCATGGCCGGCGGCCTCTCCGACAAGGAGCGGGCGCTGGCCGCGCAGCTGATCGGCCCGCTCGTCGTGGGCAACTCGTCCTTCAGCCAGGAGCTCACCGACCAGGAGAAAGCCAAGGCGCGGGCCGCGGTCGCGCCGGTCGTGGTCTCGATCCTGCAGGGCGAGAAGATCGTGTCGTCGGGGGAGCGCATCACGGTCGACGCCATGGAGAAGATCAGCGCGCTCGGGCTCAAGACCTCGAGGCCGGATGTCGCGAGCTTCTTCGGCTGGTTCCTGATGGCGGTCCTGATCGTGGGCCTGCTGCTCGGCTGGCTGTGGCGGTTCCGTCCGACGCTCTGGCACCGCGACAACGTCCTGGTCCTGACCGGGCTCCTCGTGGTCGGCGCGACGCTCGCGCTCAAGATCACGGCCGGACGCTCGATCCTGCAGTTCTTCCTGCCGACCGCGGCCATCGGCATGCTGCTGGCGATCCTGCTCGACGCGTCCCTCGCGACGGTCGTCATCGGGCTCATCGCGGTGATCGCCGGGGCCGTCAACGGCGGCTCGCTCGAGCTGACCACCTATGTCCTGCTGGGCGGCCTGGCCGGCATCGTGATGATCCGCAAGGGCGACCGGCTGCAGGTCTTCGTCCAGGCCGCGTTCGCGGTCTTCGTGGTCAACGCGCTGGTCGTGACGGTGTTCTCGCTGCTCGGCGCGCGCGACGTGCAGGGGATCGCTCGAGCTCTGGTTCGCGTCCGCGGCGTCGGCGCTCGGCTCGGGCGTCGCGGCCGTGGGCACCTTCGCGGTCCTCGGCTCGGTCTTCGGCATCCTCACGGTCTTCCAGCTGCTCGAGCTGGCGAACCCGTCGCAGCCGCTGCTCCGCCGGCTCCTGGTCGAGACACCGGGGACCTACCACCACTCGCTGATGGTCGGCAACCTCGCGGAGCGCGCGGCCGAGGCGATCGGCGGCGACCCGCTCGTCACCCGCGTGGCGGCCTACTACCACGACATCGGGAAGCTGGCGAACCCGCTCGGGTTCATCGAGAACCAGGCCGGCGGCGAGAACGTCCACGACACGCTCGACCCCGAGGTCAGCGCCGCGATCGTCAAGCAGCACGTCGCCGACGGCATCGACCTCGCCTACAAGAGCAAGCTGCCGAAGGCCCTCATCGCCTACATCCCGCAGCACCACGGGACGGCGATCATGGGCTACTTCTACGGGCGGGCCCGCGAGCGCGCCGCCGAGCCGTTCGGTGGGCTGTCGACCCCGGAGGGCCGCCAGGCCGCGGACGCGGTGGACCAGCGGCCGTTCCGCCACAGCGGCCCCAAGCCGCAGTCGCGCGAGGCCGCGATCATCATGCTGTCCGACAGCGTCGAGGCGTCCGTGCGCTCCCTCGAGTCGCGCGACGAGCCGGCGATCCGGGCGATGGTCACGCGGATCATCGAGGAGCGCATCGCCGACGGCCAGTTCGACGAGTGCGACCTGACGCTGCGCGACCTCGAGCACATCCGCGAGGCGTTCGTGGCGCAGCTGCTCGGCATGTACCACACGCGCATCGCCTACCCGGAGAGCAAGGTCGTCGAGCTCGAATCGAGGCGAGACCGGGTCTCGTGAGCCGCCGGGCGCTCTACCTCGCGCCGTGGCGGGTGGACCTCGAGATCCGCGACGGGGTGGCCGTCCCGGTCGCGGCCGCGCGGTTGGCGCGGCGCGGTCGCCGCGGCGCTGGACGCGGCCGGGGCGCCGGGGCCAGCCTCCATCGGCCTGATCCTGACCGACGACGCCGAGCTGGCCGGGCTGAACGCGACCCATATGGGCGTGATCCGGCCCCACGGACGTGCTGTCGTTCCCGCTGCTGCCACCGACGTCGTTCCCGGCGCACCGTGGCGGCCCGCCCGTCGCGCGGGCCACCGATGACGGGCTCGCCTTCGCGCTGCCACCGGGTGCCCGCGTCCATCTCGGCGACATCGTGGTGTCGGTCGAGCGGGCGGCCGAGCAGGCCGCGACGGGCCGCGGCGGCCAGACCGGCGACGTCCGCTGGTCGACGGGTGACGAGCTGCGCCTGCTCGTGACGCACGGCACGCTCCACGTCTGCGGCTGGGACCATGCCGACCCCGTCGAGGGCGACGCGATGCGGGCGCTCGAGCAGCGGCTGCTCGCGGACGGCTAGGCGCGGCGCTGCGGCGCCGCCCGGCCGACGCGCCGCCTGACCGCGCGCGGTACCATCGCGACAGGCCCTCCCGCCGACCGCGTCGGACGGGATTCGGGCCCTGTCGTGCTGTCCGCGGAGGTCCGGATCTTGAAAGTGGTGGTCGGACTCGGGAACCCCGGGTCCCAGTACGCGGGGACGCGCCACAACGTCGGTTGGCTCGTGATGGACCGCATCGCGGAGCGGGCCGGCTGGTCCGGCAAGGGCCGGCAGCGCGATGCCTCCAACGTGGTGGGCGGCCGCTACCGGAGCCTCGACCTCACGCTCGTCAAGCCGCTGACCTACATGAACGACTCGGGCCGAGCGGTCCGCAAGGTGCTGCAGCGCGAGCACGCCCCACTCGTCGACCTGCTGGTCGTCGCCGACGACTTCGCGCTGCCGTTCGGCAAGCTGCGCTTCCGCGAGGGCGGCGGGCCGGGCGGCCATAACGGCCTGCGCTCGATCGTCGACGACCTGGGAACCGAGAAGTTCAGCCGCCTCCGCGTGGGCATCGGCGAGCCGGACCGGACCGCGACCGACCACGTCCTGTCGCGCTTCGCCCCCGACGAGCAGCAGCGGCTCGACGAGCTGCTCGACGCGGCCGCCGACGCCGTCGAGGCGTGGGCTCGGGAGGGCACGAGCAAGGCCGCCAATCACTTCAACAAGTTCGAGCTCCGGCCGGCCGACACCGACCGGCTCGCCGCGCCCGGCGAGGTCGACGGCCCGCCCGGCACCGATGGCGTCCGCCGCACGAAGACCGGCTGGCGGAAGGTCCGTCCGCCCGAGGAGGGCGCCGCCGGTGGCTGAGCGTGCGACGCCGCCGATCCGCGGCCGGCGCGGCCGGGACCGGCGCCTGGCCGACGCAGGCCGCTTCGACGCTGGCCGCCCGGCACCGGCCGGTCGCCGACGAAGACGCGGTCGATTTCGACCTGGCCGCGGTCGACGCCGAGGCCGAGGACGCCCGCCGCGCCGACGCGCGCGGCGATGCCCGGGTCCGCCGGCCGGCACCGAAACGGCGCGCGGCGTCCGAGCCACGCTCGCCGAACCGGCACCGGCTGCCCGATCTCGCCTCGCTCCCGCCGCTGCTGGCGGCGACGGGGTCGTTCGCCTCGCTGCGCGAGCGGCTGGGCAGCCCGGACGACGACGCCCGCCGGGTCGGCCGCCACGCCGGTCTGGTCGCCGTCCCGCACGGCGCGAAGTCGTACCTCGCCGCGGCGCTCGCGCTCGCGGACACCGGCGAGCGGCTGGCGTGGATCGCGCGCGACGCGGAGATCGGCGACCGCGTCGCCGAGGAGCTCGGCGCGTGGCTGGGCGACCCCGACGCGGTCGTCGTCCTCGAGCCGCGGACCGCGCTGGCGTACGAGCGGAGCGAGCTCGTCGCCGACGAGACCGCCGCGCGGGTCGCGGCGCTGGCGGCCTGGCGGAGCGGCCGGGCGCGGGTGCTGGTCGCCGGCGTCCAGGCGCTGCTCCAGCACACGCTCCTCCCGGACGACCTGCCCGCGGAGCCGCGCCGGCTTCGGCGCGGCGTGCGGCTCCACCAGGACGCCCTGCTGCGCGATCTCTTCGGGCTGGGCTACGTGCCGGTCCTCGAGGTCGCCGGGCGTGGCGAGTTCGCGAAGCGCGGCGGGATCGTCGACGTCTTCCCGCCGTCGCTGCCGCTCCCGATCCGCATCGAGTTCTTCGGCGACGAGATCGATTCGCTGCGGGCCTTCGACCCGACCGACCAGCGGACCGTCCGCCCAGTGGACGACGCGGTGCTCCTGCCCGCGTCCGAGTTCCTGCTGCCCGCGGGCGGCGCGGCGGCCATCCGGGCCGGCCTGGGGCGCGCGGCGGCGCGGCTGCCCGAGCGGCTTGACGCCGACCTGACGCGCTTCGAAGGCGCCGAGGACGACCGGCTGGGCCCGGCCAACACCGCCACGGCCGCGCAGCCGGCGGGCGAGACCCGGGCGATGGTCGATGGGCGATGCCGCCGAGGTCTGGGCGGCCCATCTCGCGCCGGCGACCGGCTTCGACCACCTCGGCCCCGGCACGCTGCTCGTCCTCGACGAGCCGGGCGACATCGCCGAGGCGGCCGAGTTCCTGTGGCGCCAGGCCGACGAGCGGCGTGCCGAGCTGATCGAGGCCGGGGAGCTGCCGAAGGACTGGCCGTCCACCTACCTGCCGTCGAAGGACTGGAAGACCCGGCTGACCGGCTCGCGGACGCTGGAGCTGACCTGGGAGACGGATCCGGCGGTCGGCACGGCGATGGCCCGGGGCGCGCTCTCGTCGGGCGATGTCTTCGGCTGGCGCGAGCCGACGCTCCCGTTCGGCCGGGCGGCCGGCGTGGTCGACGCCGTCGCCGGCTGGCGCGCCGACGGGGCGCGCATCGTCCTCGCCTCGGACCAGGCCGCCCGACTGGCCGACCTGCTGGAGGAGGCCGGCCAGTCGGTCGCGGTCGTCGAACGGGTCGCCGAACCGCCGCCACCCGGCGCCGTCACGATCGTCGACCGGAGCCTCAACGGCGGGTTCACGGGTGGGCCGGACGGGCTGACCCTCGTCACGGATCGCGAGCTGTTCGGGACCGTCCGGGTCCGTCGGCCGCGGGCGCTCCGACGGGTCGTGCCACGGGACATCCTCGAGCGGCTCACGCCCGGCGACCTCGTCGTCCACATCGACCATGGCGTCGCGCGGTACGAGCAGATGCTGCGCCGCTCGTCGGGGACCGGCGACGAACGCGACTTCCTCGAGCTCTCGTTCGCGGCGGGGGACCGCATCTTCGTCCCCGTCGAGCAGATCGGCCGCGTCAGCCGCTACTCGGGCGCGGAGCGGCCGGGCCTCTCCAAGCTGGGCGGCACCGAATGGCTGCGCACCAAGCAGCGCGTCCGGAAGGCCGTCACGGACCTCGCCGAGGAACTGCTGGCGCTGTACGCGGTGCGAGCGTCGGCGCAGGGCCACGCCTTCGCGGCGGACACGCCGTGGCAGGCCGAGATGGAGGCGTCGTTCCCGTACGAGGAGACGGTCGACCAGCTACGCGCCGCGCTCGAGGTCAAGGCCGACATGGAGCGGATCCGCCCGATGGACCGGCTCGTGGTCGGCGATGTCGGGTACGGCAAGACCGAGGTGGCGCTGCGGGCCGCGTTCAAGGCCACGCAGGACGACCGCCAAGTGGCCGTCCTCGTGCCGACGACCGTGCTCGCCGCCCAGCACCACGAGACGTTCAGCCAGCGCTTCGCGGCCTTCCCGCTCGAGGTCCGCCTGCTGTCGCGGTTCGTCCCGGCGAAGGAGCAGGCGGCCACGATCGAGGGGCTGGCGGCCGGGACCGTGGACATCGTCATCGGGACGCATCGGCTGCTCAGCAAGGACGTCCGGTTCAAGGACCTCGGGCTGGTCGTCGTCGACGAGGAGCAGCGGTTCGGCGTGGCCGCCAAGGAGCGGCTCAAGCGGCTCCGCTCCGAGGTGGACGTGCTGACCCTCTCGGCCACGCCGATCCCGCGGACGCTCAACCTGGCGCTGGCCGGGATCCGCGACCTGTCGGCGATCGAAACGCCGCCCGAGGACCGGCTGCCGATCCAGACGCGGGTCGCGGAGGCGTCGGCGGGGCTGGTGCGCGACGCGATCCTGCGCGAGCTGGACCGTGGCGGCCAGGTCTTCTACGTCCACAACCGCGTCGAGACCATCGAGGCCCAGGCCGAGCAGCTCCGGCGGTTGCTGCCGGGCGCGCGGTTCGTCGTCGGGCACGGGCAGATGGGCGAGGGCGCGCTCGAGGGCGTGATGATGACGTTCGCCCACGGCGAGGCGGACGTGCTCGTCTGCACGACGATCATCGAATCCGGACTGGACATCCCCAACGCCAACACGATCATCATCGACCGCGCCGACACGCTCGGGCTGGCCCAGCTCTACCAGCTGCGCGGCCGCGTCGGACGATCGAGCCGGCGCGCCTACGCCTACCTGCTGTACCGGCGGCGCGAGCGCCTGAGCGACGAGGCGCGCAAGCGGCTGCAGGCGATCTTCAACGCCTCGGAGCTCGGCGCCGGCTTCCAGATCGCGCTGTCGGACCTCGAGATCCGCGGCGCCGGGAACATCCTCGGCGGCGAGCAGTCGGGGCATATGGCGGCGGTCGGCTTCGACCTCTACTCGCGGCTGCTGGCCGAGGCGGTCGAGGAGCAGAAGGCGACGCTGGAGGGCCGCGCCGCGATCGTCGTCGCGCCACAGGCCGTCGTGGACCTGCCGCTCGAGGCGAACCTGCCGAACGAGTACGTGCCGGACGAAGCGCAGAAGCTGGAGCTGTACCGGCGGCTGGCCCGGGCGCGGACGGCGGGCGACCTGGCCGCCTTCCGCCAGGAGGTGACCGATCGCTTCGGTCCGATGCCCTCGCAGGTCCTCCGCCTGGTGGAGGTCGCGGAGCTGCGGCTGGCGGCCGAGGCGTCCGGCATCTCGTCGATCTCGCGCGAGGACGGGCTGATGGTCTTCCGCTTCGGCGCGTCGCTGACCCGCGCGACCGCGATGCGACTGCTCGGCGACGGCGGGCTGCCGGGCGTCCGGCCGTCAGACGTTACGTTCGCCTCGAACCAGGTCCGGATCCGCGTCCCGGTCCTCCCGTCAAAGGCGTGGCAGCTGACGCAGGCGGTCGTGGCCCGGCTGACGGTCGAGCGCGAGGCGGACGAGCCGGAGCCGCCGTCACGGTCGAGCGCGTCGATCACGGGGGTGGCTGAGCCTGATCCGTCAGGGACGTGCCGGTTGCTACCCCGGATGGCCGTAGACACGGCGCGGGCGCTTCGAGGCTACCGAACGCTCCCCGCGATGGCGTCCGCCGCTGGGACGGCGGGAACCGGGCGGTTTCGACGGCCGGTGGCGCCGACGACAGAGGCTAAGGCCACCGGCGGTGGCGCAGGGCAGGAACGTGGCGTACCGGCCACGCGGTGCATGGCGACGCGGTCGCGCTGGACGTCCTACGCGAAGAACCGCGGCAGGTGCGCTCGATTGGCCTCGAGCAGCGCGTCGAGGAGCGGCGCCGCGATGTCGTAGTCAGCGACCAGCGGGTTCGCCAGCAAGGCTCGCAACGCCGTCCGGCGGTCGCCGGTCATGGCCGCCTCGATGGCGAGCATCTCGTAGGCCTTGACCGCTTCGACCAGGCCGAGCATGTCCGATGACAGCGGCGCGAGGGGGAGGGGATGCGCCCCGTCGCGGTCGATCCTGGCCGGGATCTCGACGACGGCCGCATCGGGCAGGCCGGGGATGGCCCCGTCGTTCCGCACGTCGACGACCTGGATGTCGCCGGCGCCGTCGTGGAGCGAGGCGATCAGCTGCGCGGCCGCCTCGCTGTAGTAGGCGCCGCCGCGGGTCGAGAGCAGGGCCGGCTTCTCGGCAAGGCCCTGGTCCTGGTACAGCTCGAGGAGCTGCCCTTCGATGTCGATGACCTCCTGCGCCCGGGTATGGCCGGCGCGCTGGTCCTCGACCACCCGGCGGGTCTGGTAGTAGTAGTGGAGGTAATAGGACGGGATCGCCCGGACGGCACGGACCAGCTCGCCCGGCACGCCGACCAGCGCCCCGACCTCGTCGGCGTCGCCATCGATGAGCTCCGGCAGCCGGTCGACGCCATCGACGCGGACCGCCCGCTCCCAGCTCAGGTGGTTCAGCCCGACGTGCTCCAGCTGGACCCGGTCCGGCGCGACCCCGAACCGCTCGGCCATGCCGCGCTGGAGGTTGATGGCGACGTTGCACAACCCGATGGCCCGATGGCCGGCGTCGAGCAGCGCCTGGCTGACGATCCCGACCGGGTTGGTGAAGTCGACGATCCACGCTCCAGGCGCGCCGCGCGTGGCGGTCAGCTCGGCCAGCTCGAGGACCACGGGGACGGTCCGCAGGGCCTTCGCGAAGCCACCCGCGCCGGTGGTCTCCTGACCGATCACCCCGAAGGTCGGCGGGAGCGTCTCGTCGATGAGGCGGGCGGCCTGCCCGCCGACCCGCAGCTGGATGAGCACGAAGTCGGCGCCGTCGATGGCGGCCTCGCGGTCGCCGGTACAGCGGAGGCGGCCGGTCCAGTCGAGTCGGTCCAGCATGCGCTGGGCCAGTCCCCCGACGATCTCGAGCCGGCGTGGGTCCGTGTCGAGCAGGACGAGCTCGTCGATGGGCATGCGGTCGCGCCGTGCCTCGAAGCCCTCGATGAGCTCCGGTGTGTAGGTGCTGCCACCGCCGACCACGGCGATCTTGACGCCCATCGCCCCTCACTCCACGCGCCGTCAGCCACCGGGGCTTGACACGATTGCTTATAACGTTATCAGCAATCGCGCCGGCTTCAAGCCCCCGCGATGGCCCGAGCATCGATCGCCGCCAGCGCTCCAAGAGTCTGCACCCGTCGCCCGAGGTCCGCCCCGCCCGATGGCACGTTTCCGACTCGAACTCGGCCCGATCCCGCTGCACCACCAGGTCTACCTGGACCTGAAGGCCGCCCTCGACGAGCGCGAGTGGCGACCCGGCGACCGGCTGCCCACGGAGCGCGACCTCGCGCAGCGCTATGGCTGCAGCCTCATCACGGTCCGGCGCGCACTGAGCGAGCTGGTCCGGGAGCAGCGGCTGGAGCGGACCCGCGGCCGCGGCACGTTCGTCCTGCACCCGCGCATCGACCGCGACTTCGCCGGCGACCTGTCGTTCTCCGAGGAGATGCAGACGCGCGGCCTCGACCCGGCGACGCGGCTGATCGCGGCGCGGCCCGAATCGGCTGGGGAGGCGGTCGCCGCGGCCCTCGGCCTCGAACCCGGCTCGCCGACGCTCTACCTCGAGCGGCTGCGCCTCGCCGACGGCGAGCCCCTCCTCCTCGAGCAGGTCCACCTGCCGGCCGAGCGCTTCCCCGGGCTGCTGGCCTCGGACCTCGAGCACGGCTCGCTCTACGACCTGCTGACCGAGCGTTACGGCGTCCGGGTCGCCCGCGCCCGGGAGGTGCTGGAGCCGGTCCTGCTGCGCGCCCGCGAGGCCCGCCTGCTCGAGCGCAGGCCGGGGACGCCGGCACTCCTGATCGAAGGCATCGCCTCCACGGACGACGGGACTCCGGTCGAGCTCGGCCGGACGTTCGTGCGCGGCGATCGCACGCGCTACTACGTGGAACGAGTGGTGGTCCGGCCGCGGTGGATGCACGCGCCGGGGACGACGGGATCACAGGAGGAGGAACGGGTCCATGAGATCGCAGGGCGCCGGCTCGACCGGTAGCGAACGACGACCACACGGGAGGTACGAGATGGAACCACGGCTGGGGCGCCTCGCGGCGCTCCTCGCATCGGCGGCGATCGTCGCCGCCGCCTGTTCGAGCGCCACCACGACCCCGTCGCCGGCTGCCTCGACCGACGCCGGCGCCTCGCCGGCCACCTCGGCCGCGGCTTCGGCGGAGGCCTCGTCGGGTGACGCGGCCACCCCGGCCCCGACGGCGATCACCGGCAACCAGTCGAGCGCGAAGCCGGGCGACGTCGAGATCCGCTGGTACTGCTGCCTGGGCACCGGCGACGCGCCGGAGCAGGTCACGGTCGAGCAGAAGGTCGCCGAGGACTTCAACGCCTCGCACCCCGGCATCCACCTGCGCTTCGAAGGGTTCCCCTATCAGCTGGCACGCGACTCGCTTGCCGTCCAGCTCGGGTCCGGCAACGGCCCGGACATCGTCGGACCGGTCGGCATCGGCGGCGCCAACGCCTTCCACGGGCAGTGGCTCGACCTCCAGCCGCTCATCGACAAGACCCACTACGACATGACCCAGTACCCGAAGAACACGGTCGACCTGTACAACGTCGCCGGCGAGGGCCAGGCGGGCATCCCGTACGCGATCTACCCGTCGGCGCTCTTCTACAAGGCGAGCCTGTTCAAGGAGGCCGGCCTGGCCGAGCCGCCGCACCAGTGGAACAGCACCTACACGATGCCCGACGGCTCGACGGTGCCGTGGGACTACGACACGGTCCACAAGCTCGCGTTGATGCTGACCGTCGACAAGAACGGCAAGGACGCGACCGAGGCCGGCTTCGATCCCGAGAACATCGTCCAGTGGGGCTTCGAGCCGCAGCGCGACGACCTGCGCCAGGTGGGCGCCTACTGGAAGGCCGGCTCGTTCATGGCGAGCGACGGCAAGACCGCCCAGATCCCGGACGCCTGGGCCGCGTCCTGGCACTACTTCTACGACGGGATCTGGAAGGACCACTTCAGCGTCACCGGGCCGAAGTTCCTCGACACGAACTTCAATCCCGACGGCTACCCGTTCTTCACCGGCAAGGTCGCGATGAGCGAGAACTACCTCTGGTCGACCTACGGCGTCGATGGCGCCGGCGACGACTGGAACCTCGCGGCGACGCCGTCGTACCAGGGCCAGACCACGGCGGCGTTCAACGCCGACACCTTCCGGATCCTCAAGAGCAGCAAGCACCCGGACGAGGCGTTCACGGTGCTCCAGTACCTGCTCCAGTCGGATGACCTGCTCAAGACCTACGGCGCGATGCCGGCGGTCGAGTCGAAGCAGGACGCCTTCCTGCAGAGCCTCCAGGCGGACTACACGCAGAAGATCGACTGGAACGTCGTCAAGCAGGGCATCGCCTTCGCGGACGTCCCGAACTTCGAGTCCTACATGCCGGCCTACAACCAGACGCTGGACCTGATCAACACGTTCGGCACGAAGTGGCAGGCCACGCCGGGGCTCGACCTCGACAAGGAGATCGCCGACATGAAGTCGCAGATGCAGGCGATCTGGGACAAGGGCGGTAGCTGACCCATGACGGCCACCAGCGTCACGCGTCCGCGCCGACGCCCGTTCAGCGGGCTCAAGTGGCGACGCGTGCGCTGGGGGTACGTCTTCATCGCGCCGTGGATCATCGGGTTCTTCGCGTTCACGCTGTTCCCGATGGTGGCGACATTCATCTTCACCTTCACCAACATCAACCTGCTCCAGGCCGAGCCGCTCCGCTTCGTCGGCCTCGACAACTGGGCCGAGCTCATCGCGGACCAGCGGACCTGGGATTCGCTGATCGTCACGTTCAAGTACGCGCTGATCGCCCTGCCGGTGGCGGTCGGCCTGCCGTTCCTGGTGGCGCTGATGCTCCATTCGCGCCACCTGCGCGGCTCGGGCGCCTTCCGCGTCCTGTTCTTCCTCCCGTACGTCGTCCCGTTCGTGGCCGGGGTCTTCATCTGGCGGGAGATGCTCAGCGCGGACTCGGGCTGGGTCAACGGGGCGCTGCACGCCATCGGCATCAGCCACCCGCCGGACTGGCTGCAGGACCCGACCTGGATCTACTCCGGGCTGGTGATCATGGGCCTGTGGGGCATCGGGGCCGGCATGATCATCTACCTGGCCGGGCTCAAGGGGATCCCGACCGAGCTCTACGACGCGGCCCGCATCGACGGGGCCGGGGCGTGGGCGTCGCTCCGCCACATCACGATCCCGATGATGTCGCCGGTCATCTTCTACACGCTGGTCCTCGGCGTGGTCGAGGTGCTCCAGTACTTCCTCGTGCCGCTCGTCCTCAAGAACGGCACCGGTGAGCCCGGCGGCTCGACGCTGTTCTTCAACCTCTACATCTACAAGAACTTCTTCACGTTCCAGAACATGTCGTACGGGGCGACGCTGGCCTGGCTCCTGTTCGGGATCTCGCTGGTCATCACGCTGGTCCTGTTCCGGCTCTCCAGGCGCTGGGTCTACTACGCGGGCGATGGTCGCTAGTCGATGACGACCGTCGCCGAGGAAGGCACCCGCCTGCCGCCGGTCGCGGCTCCCGCCAGACGCAGCCTGTTCCGGCGCCGGTCGGTGGCGCGCTCCGGCGACCGGCCGACGGTCCGCGGCGACGGGCGCCGCTCGTTCCTGCTGACGCTGATCGCGGTCCTGGCCGTCGCGGCGTTCCTCTCGCCGATGCTCCGGTCCATCTCGTACTCGGTGAAGAGCACGGACCAGATCACCGCCGACGGCTCGCCGCTCTACCCGGCGGACCCGGCGACCGTCTCGATCAACGGCAAGGACCGCGAGCTCTTCAAGGTCCCGATCGACGGCCAGGTCCGGCAGCTGGCGATGATCGAGCCCCTCCGCAAGTCGAGCACCTTCGTCGACCCGGCGGCGCCGGACGTCCCGATCGTCTGGCAGGGCTCGTGGCGGACGCTCGAGCGGGTCTGGGTCTTCGCCCCGCACTTCGAGAACTTCGCAAAGGTCTGGGACCTCATCGACTACCCGCGGCTGCTGTTCAACACGGCCGCCATCGCGATCATCGGGATGATCGGGACGCTGCTCTCGTGCACGCTCGTGGCGTACGGGTTCGCCCGGTTCGACTTCCCCGGTCGCGGGCTGCTCTTCACGCTGCTGATCGCGACGATCTTCCTGCCGACGGCCGTGACGATCATCCCGACCTACACGATCTTCGTGAAGCTGGGCTGGATCAACAGCTGGCTGCCGCTGCTCGTCCCGACGTTCTTCGCCAACGCCTACGACGTGTTCCTGATGCGCCAGTACTTCATGACGATCCCGACCGAGATGGACGAGGCGGCCTCCATCGACGGCGCCGGTCCGATGCGCACCCTGTGGTCGGTGCTGCTGCCGCAGGCCTGGCCGGTCGTGATCGCCGTCGCGCTGTTCCACCTGGTCTTCACCTGGAACGACTACTTCGGGCCGGTCCTCTACCTCTCGGGCAACCCCGACATCCAGACCCTCGCGCTGGGCCTGTCGCGCTTCGACGGGATCCACTACCGCGAGCCGGGCCTGATCCAGGCCGGGACGCTGATGACGCTGGTCATCCCGGTGGTGGCCTTCCTGCTCGCCCAGAAGTACTTCACGCGCGGGCTGGTCATCACCGGCGTCGACAAGTGACGGCCGCCCCCGGCGGGTCCGCCGCCGCGCCGTTCCGGGTCGCCTTGACCTTCGACGTCGAGCACCACGACCGGCCGGCGACCGCCGATGCCACCGAGGCGCTGCTCGACCTGCTGACCGGCCTCGGGCTCCGGACGACCTGCTTCATCCAGGGGCGGTGGGCGGAGGCGTATCCCGCGACGGCCGCATCGATCGCCTCGGCCGGCCATCTCGTGGGCAACCACTCCTACTACCATGCCCGGATGCCGCTGTTCACCGACGCCGGCCTCGTCGAGGACCTGACCGAGGCGGGCCGGGTGATCCGGGAGACGACCGGGGCCGACCCGCGACCCTGGTTCCGCTGCCCGTTCGGCGCGGGCGCGGACGACCCACGGGTCCAGGCCGCCGTCCGGGCCGCGGGCTACCGGCACGTGGGTTGGCACGTGGGCGTCGAGGACTGGGATCCAGCGAAGTCGAGCGCCACGATCGAGCGCGACGTGGTCGATGCCACGCTCGCGCACGGGGACGGCGCGGTGGTCCTCCTCCACGGCTGGCCGACCGCGACGCGCGGCGCGATCGGCGCGATCGCCGGCCGGCTGCGAGATGCGGGCGCCACGTTCGTCACGATCGATGCGCTGGGCGAGGTCCCGAGCACCGTCACGTGAGCGAGGCCCGACCGCCGGAGGTCGCCGTCCTGGCCGTCGACGGCGGGAACTCGAAGACCGACCTGCTCCTCGTCGGGTCCGACGGCCGGCTGCTGGCGTCCGGGCGCGGCTCGACCACCTCGCACCAGAAGGTGGGGATGGACGCCGGCGCGGACCGGCTCGTCGAACAGGCCGACGCGGCTTGGGCCGGCGCCGGGCTCGGACGGGCCGGCGAGCGGCCGCCGGCGGCCGTCGGGTCGTACGCGCTCGCCGGCGCCGACACGGCGGCGGATGTCCGGCGGCTGCGGGCGGCCTTCGAGGCACGCCGACTGGCCGTCGCCACCCTGATCGTCAACGACTCGATCGCCCCGATCCGCGCCGGCTCGGAGCGCGGCTGGGGGATCGGGATCATCTGCGGCGCGGGTGTCAACGCGGCGGGGATCGGCCCCGATGGGCGGCAGGTCCGGCTCGCCGCCCTCGGCCCGATCTCGGGCGACTGGGGCGGCGGCGGCGCGATCGGCATGGCGGCGCTCGGGGCGGCCGTCCGCGCCCGCGACGGCCGCGGCCCAAGGACGGTGCTGGAGCGGTCGGTGCCCGCGTTCTTCGGCATGCGCCGGCCCATCGACGTGACCTACGCCATCGAGTACGGACGCCTCCCGGAGACCGCCCTGTACGGCCTCTCCCCGATCGTCTTCGCCGGCGGCGCACGACGGCGACGCGGTCGCCCAGGGGATCCTCGACCGGCTCGCCGACGAGCTCGCGACCATGGCCGGCGCCATGATCCGGCGTCTCCACCTGACCCGCCGCGACCCCGTCGTGGTGCTCGCTGGCGGGGTCTTCCGCGCCAGGGACGCGTCGTTCGAGGCGCGGATCGCCGACGGCGTCCACGCGACCGCGCCAGACGCGACGCGTCCGGCGGCTCGACGCCCCGCCCGTGCTCGGGGCGGCGCTCCTCGGGCTCGACCGGCTGCCGGGCCGGTCGCCCTCGGAGCGGGCGGCGGCGGAGCGGCGGCTCCGGGCGGACGTCGCCGCGACGGGGCTCGGCGAGGCCTGACGCGCGGCGCGACCGCGACGAACGTCCGCCTCGGGCCGCGACGCTTGCCCGTGGCACGGTCCGGGCGCGAGCGCCATGCTTTCACCCATGCAACGCCCGGGCTCCGGCCCCGACAGCCTCTGGTCGCCGTCCCGCCGCGGCCTGACCATCGGGCTCGTCCTGACCATCACGCTGGTCGCCTTCGAGGCGCTCGCGATCTCGACGGTCCTGCCGATCGTGGCCCGCGACCTCGGCGACCTCGAGCACTACGGCTGGGTCTTCACCTCGTTCTTCCTCGGCTCGCTGATCGGAATCGCCGTCGTCGGCGGCGTCATCAACCGGGGCGGCCTCGGCCGCCCGCTCGCGATCGGCCTCGGGCTCTTCGCGATCGGTCTGCTGCTGGGCGGCCTCGCGGTCGTCGATGCCGATGCTGATCGGCGCCCGATTCATCCAGGGCCTGGGTGCCGGGACGATCCCGCCGATCGCCTACGTCGCGATCGGCCGCAGCCTGCCGGAGTCACTCCGGCCGCGCATGTTCGCGATCCTCTCGACGGCCTGGGTGCTGCCCGGCGTGATCGGTCCGGCGATCGCGGGCGTCGTCGGCGAGACCCTCGGCTGGCGCTACGTCTTCCTCGGGCTGCTGCCGCTCATCGCGGTCGCCGGGCTGCTGACGATCCGGGCGGTCTCGAAGGTCGTCCCGAGCGGCCACGCCGCCGATGCCGAGCGTCGCCGCCGCGGCCGCCGAGCGCCACCGGTTCCCGAACGCGCTCGGCGTGGCGCTGGGCGCCGGCCTGGTGATGCTCGGCCTGACGCCGGGGCACGGCGGGATCGTCCCCGTCGACTCGGAGCCGGCCGTCACGCTCGTGCTCATCGTCGCGGGGCTGCTCGTCGGGATCCCGCCGCTCCGCCGGCTCACCCCGCCCGGCACGCTGACCGCCCAGCCGATCCTGCCCGCCGCGGTGCTGCTGCGCGGCGTGATGACGTTCACGTTCTTCGGCGGTCGACGCCTACGCGACGCTGACCCTCGAGTCGTGGCGCGGCCTCTCGGCGGTCGCCGCCGGGGTCGTGCTGACGGCCGCGACCATCTCGTGGACCGCGGGCTCCTGGATCCAGGCCCGCTACGCCGGCCGCTGGTCGTCGGCGCGGTTCGTCCGGGCCGGCCTGATCGTCACGGTCATCGGGCTGATCGCCTTCTCCACGATCCTCGCGCCGTCCGTGCCGGTCGCCCTCGCCGTGCCGACCTTCGCGCTGGCCGGCCTCGGGATGGGCCTCGGCTACGCCCCGCTCTCGCTCATCGTCCTGCGCGAGGCGCCGCCGGAGACGCAGGGCGCGGCATCGAGCGCGCTCAGCCTGTCCGACACGCTCGGGACCGCGCTCGGGACCGGGGTCTCCGGGGCGATCGTCGCGACCAGCATCCGCTCGACCGGCGGGCCGGTCGACGGCCTGGTCGGCGCGTTCGGGTGGCGATCTTCGTCGGCATCGGCGGCGTCCTGCTGACGAGCCGCCTGCACGGCCGTTCGACGGCCGGACGCGACCGTCGCCGTCGCCTCGCCGGCGACGCCGGTCCGCCTGCCCCGGCCGGACCCTCGCAGCCGGCTGGGACGGCCGGCCCGCCTGCGGTAGACTTCTGGCCGGTCCGCGCCCGCCCCAGCTGGCGCCTGCCGTCCCCCCACCGTGGAGGCCCCGATACCGATGTCCGCCGAGGAGCTCCGCGCGAAGATCCGCGAGATCCCCGATTTCCCCAAGCCCGGGATCCTCTTCTACGACATCACGACGCTGCTGAAGGATCCGGCGGCCTACAAGGAGGCCATCGACCTGATGCTGGCCCCCTACCTGGGCGAGCAGATCGACCTGGTCGTCGGGATGGAGTCGCGCGGGTTCATCTTCAGCGCCCCGATGGCCTACCAGCTGGGCGCCGGGCTCGTCCCGGTCCGCAAGCTGGGCAAGCTGCCGGCCGAGACCATCACGGTCGAGTACGCGCTCGAGTACGGGTCGAACACCCTCGAGATCCATCGCGACGCCATCCAGCCCGGCCAGAAGGTCCTGATCGTCGACGACCTGCTCGCCACCGGCGGCACGGTCAAGGGGACGATCGAGCTCGTCGAGCGGCTGCGCGGCGATGTCGTCGGCCTGGCCTTCCTCGTCGAGCTGGACTTCCTCAAGGGTCGCGACCGACTGGAAGGACGCCGGGTCACCAGCGTCGTCCAGTACTGACGGGACGAGCTCGAGGCAGGCCATCGGTGGACCCCACGCGCGGGACATCCGCGGAACCAGGGTCGTCCGACGCGTCGCCGCCCGCGAACGACGCGCTCGCTGACGCGCCGGACGGGCGCCCGCGCCGGACCCCGCGCCGGACGCGACGCCCGTCGCGCCCGCTCCGGAGGAGCGTGGACCTCGGCCGTCGCCGCTTCTTCCGCCAGTTCGCCGGCGAGCTCGTCCAGACCGCCGCGACCATGGCCGGCGCCGCGCAGGCGCTCCAGCGCGCCTCGGCGGAGGCGGCGGCCGGCATCCTCGACCCGGCCACCGGCGCCGGCATGCTCGCCGGGATCGTCGAGGAGGAGCCGGCGTCGCCCGCGGCCACCGGTCCCGAGCGGCTTCCGGACGCCGTTCCGCGAGGGGCCCGGGGTCCTCTACCTGATCGACCAGCGCCGGCTGCCGGACGCCCTGCTCGAGATCGAGAACCGCTCCGCGGGCGAGGTCGCCTACTCGATGCGGACGATGATCGTCCGCGGAGCGCCGGCCCTCGGCCAGGTCGCGGCGATCGGCCTGGCGCTGTCGGCCGAGCGGGTCCGCGAGTCGCGGCCGTACGCCCGGCGGGCGACGCTGCGCGGCGGGGCGAACGCGCTCGTCCAGTCCCGACCGACCGCGGTCGAACGTCCGCTGGGCGGTCGACCGGATGATGGCCCGCTACGAGCAGATCGGCGACCTCTCGGACGACGGCGGCGTGATCGCCGACGCGCTGCGCGCCGAGGCCGACACGGATCGTCATGGAGGCCACGACCGACCACGGCCGCATGGCCGACTTCGGCCTCGCCGAGCTGCCCCAGCCCGAGGACCGGCCGGTCCGCATCCTGACCCACTGCAACACCGGGCCGCTGGCGTGCGGCCAGTTCGGGACCGCGCTCGGCGTCGTGCAGGCCGCCCACCACGCCGGCCGCCCGGTCCACGTCTGGGTCGACGAGACGCGCCCCTTCCTGCAGGGCGCCCGGCTGACCGCGTGGGAGCTCGCCCAGGCGGGCGTGCCGCACACGCTGATCGCCGACATGGCCGCCGGACACCTGATGGCCCGTGGCGAGGTCGACGTGGTGATCGTCGGCGCGGACCGGGTCGCGGCGAACGGCGACACGGCCAACAAGATCGGCACGTACACCCTCGCCGTCCTCGCGGCGCGGCACGGCATCCCGTTCTTCGTCTGCGCGCCGACGACGTCGATCGACCTCGACACGCCCGACGGGGCCGCCATCCCGATCGAGGAGCGCGCGGCCGATGAGGTCACCGCCATCCGCGGCGTCGTCATCGCACCGCCCGGGACCGAGGTCCGCAACCCGGCCTTCGACGTGACGCCGGCCGAGCTGATCACCGGGATCATCACCGAGGAGGGCGTCATCCGCGCGCCGTTCGAGGCGGGCCTCCGCGCCGCCGCCGCCGCGGCGATCGCGCGCTGGACCGCGCTGCCCGGCCACGACCGTCCCGCCCGCATCCCGCCCGAACCCACCGTGGCCGCCGGCTGATGGTCACGGTCGCGATGGGGCGGCGCGACGACCTGGTGGCCCGGACCACCACGGACCGGGCGCTGCTGCGCTCGTTCCTCGAAGGCGACCGGCTCTACAGCGCGTATGCCCTCTGCGACCTCGAGGAGCGCGAGTTCTCGCGGACCCGCTGGGGCGTCGCCTGGGCCGGCGATTCGCCGGTGTCACTGGTCCTCGAATACAACGGCCCGACCCCGCAGCCGCTGTTCGTGATGGGCCGCTCGGACGGCATCGCCACGATCCTGCGCGATGTCATCCGGCCCCGTGCGGCCTACGCGGCGATGCGACCCGACGTCCTCGGCGCGGTCGAGGCCTCGTACCGCGTGGACCCCGGCCCCGAGATGGTCCGGATGTGGGTCGACCGGGCGCACTTCCGCCCGTACCCGGCCACGGTCCAGCGGATCCTGCCGGTCGACATCGGGGACCTGAACCGTCTGTACCAGCTCGGGTTCGCGTCGTGGCTGCCCACCGGGGCCATCACCGAGGGCGTCTACTACGGCGTCCGCGCCAACGGGATGCTGGTCTCGGCGGCCGGCACCCACGTGATCAGCCCGTCGGCGCGGCTGGCGGTCATCGGCAACGTCCTGACCCACATCGACTATCGTGGACGCGGCTTCGCCACCGCGGTGACCGGGGCGGTGACCGCCGAGCTCCTCCGCTCGTGCGACCAGGTCGTCCTCAACGTCCGAGCCGACAATCCCCCGGCCCTCAACGCCTACCGCCGCCTCGGCTTCGCTGAGCACACCCGCTTCGAGGAGCGCCTCATCCACCGCCTGGGCTCGCCCTGGCCCGACATCGCGGCCCCGCTGCGCCGCCTCTTCGCCCGCAAGGAGACCGACACCTGATGACCGCCACCACCGCCCCCGCCCACGACGTCACGGACCTCGGCCTCGCCGCCGAAGGCGTCCGACGGATCGAATGGGCGGAGCGGGAGATGCCCGTCCTGCGCCTGATCCGCGAGCGCTTCGAGCGCGACCGCCCGCTCGAGGGCCTGCGCATCGGCGCGTGCCTCCATGTCACCACCGAGACCGCCAACCTGATGCGGACCCTCAAGGCGGGTGGTGCGGAGGTCTACCTCGCGGCCTCGAACCCGCTCTCGACGAAGGACGATGTCGCGGCGGCGCTCGTCGCCGAGTACGGGATCGCGACCTATGCCCGGCGCGGCGAGGACCGCGACACCTACTACGCCCACCTCAACGCCGTGGCCGACACGAAGCCGCAGATCACGATGGACGACGGCTGCGACCTCGTCTCGCTGCTCCACAGCGAGCGGCCGGCCCAGGTCAAGGAGGTCCTCGCGGGGACCGAGGAGACCACGACCGGCGTCATCCGGCTCAAGGCGATGGCCGCCGACGGCGCCCTCGGCTTCCCGGTCGTGGCGGTCAACGAGGCCCAGACCAAGCACCTGTTCGACAACCGCTACGGCACGGGCCAGAGCACGGTCGACGGGATCCTGCGGGCCACCAACATCCTCATCGCCGGGCGCAAGGTCGTCATCGCCGGCTACGGCTGGGTGGGGAAGGGGATCGCCTCGCGGATGGACGGCCATGGCGCGCACGTCGCGATCGTCGAGGTCGACCCGGTCCGCGCCCTCGAGGCGCTGATGGACGGGTTCGCGGTGATGACCCATGCCGAGGCGGCCCGCTGGGGCGAGCTGTTCGTCACGGCGACCGGCAACCTCAACGTCTTCCGCCGCGAGCACTTCGAGTCGATGCGCGACGGCGCGATCATGGCCAACTCCGGCCATTTCGACGCCGAGCTGGACCTGGCCGCGCTCCGCGACCTGGCCGAGGGCCACGTCCGCGAGGTCCGCGACAACGTCCAGGAGTTCGACCTGGGCGGCAAGAAGCTGCACCTCATCGCCGAGGGACGGCTCGTCAATCTCGGCGCCGCCGAGGGGCACCCCGCCGCCGTCATGGACATGAGCTTCGCCAACCAGGCGCTCTCGGCCGAGTACGTCGCCCTCCACCACGCGGAGCTCGAGCCCAAGGTCTACGTGGTCCCCGAGGCGATCGACGCCGAGGTGGCCCGGCTCAAGCTGGCCGCGCTCGGCATCGTGCTCGAGCCGATGACCGCCGAGCAGGCCGCGTACGTCTCCTCCTGGCAGCACGGCACCTGATCCGCGGATGACCGACCCCGCGGTCGCCCCCTACGGATCGTGGCGGAGCGCGATCCGGATCGATGACCTCGTCGGCGACAACGTCACGCTGGCCGAGCCATGGCTCGACGGCGACGACGTCTACTGGCTGGAGGGCCGTCCGGCCGAGGCCGGCCGGCGCGTGCTGGTCCGCGCGGCCGCGGACGGTTCCGTCTCCGACCTGACCGCGGCCCCCATCTCCGTCCGGACCCGCGCCCACGAGTACGGCGGCGGCGCGTACGTCGTCGCCGGCGGCGTGGCCGCGTACTCGGACTTCGCGGACGGCCGGGTCTACCGGCTCGACCCGGGGGTCACGACGCCGGTCCCGATCACCGCGGCCGGGCCGTGGCGATACGCGGACTTCCGGTTCGATGCCGCCCGGCGGCGCTTCGTCGCGGTCCGCGAGGACCACGGCCGTGGTGGCGAGGCCGTCAACGAGATCGTGGACGTGGCGCTCGATGGCGACCGCGAGCCGCGCGTCCTCGTGACGGGGCCGGACTTCGTCGCGTCGCCGCGGCTCTCCCCGGACGGAACCCGGCTCGCCTGGCTCGAGTGGGACCACCCCGACATGCCGTGGGACGCGACCCGGCTGCGGGTCGCGTCGGTGGCCCCGGACGGGACGCTCGGCGAGCCCGTCCTCGCGGCCGGCGGTCCGGATGAATCGATCGTCCAGCCCGAGTGGGCCCCCGACGGCACGCTCCACCTCGTCTCGGACCGCAGCGGCTGGTGGAACCTGTACCGGCTCGTCGACGGCCCGCGGCTGGAGCCGCTGGCGCCGATGGAGGCCGAGTTCGCGGACCCGAGCTGGATCTTCGGCCGCTCGGCCTACGGGTTCCTGCCCGACGGATCGATCGTGGCGGCCGCGCGCCGCGCCGGCCGGGACCGCCTCATCCACATCGCCCCTGGCGATTTCGTCGGCGAGGTCGAGAGCGGCTTCAGTGAGCTCGATGGCCTGCAGGTCGGTCCGGGCGGCGTCGTCGCGCTCGCCGGCGCCCCGGGCAGCGCCCCGGTCGTCGTGCGGCTGGACCCGGAGACGCTTGCCCCGGCCGGCGTCCTCCGCCGGTCGAGCTCGCTGACCCTCGACGAGGACAGCATCTCGTTCCCCGAGGCGATCGAGTTCCCCACGAGCGGCGGCCGGACCGCCCACGCGCTCTACTACCCGCCGCGCAACCCGGCGTTCGAAGGTCCTCCGGACGAGCGGCCGCCGCTGCGCGTGCTTCTCGCATGGTGGGCCGACCGCCAACGCGTCCACGAGCCTGAACCTCCTGATCCAGTTCTGGACGAGCCGCGGGATCGCGGTGGTGGACGTGGACTACGGCGGCAGCACCGGCTACGGCCGGGCGGTCCGCCGCGAGCTGGACGGCACGTGGGGCATCGTCGACGTCGACGATTGCGTGGCGGCGGCGGACGCCCTCGTCGAGCGCGGTGCCGTCGATCCAGGGCGGATGGCGATCTCGGGCGGCAGCGCCGGCGGCTTCACGACCCTCGCGGCGCTGGCGTTCCGCGACCGGTTCGCCGCCGGGATCAGCGCCTTTGGCGTCGCCGACCTCGAGCTGCTCGCCCGCGAGACGCACAAGTTCGAGTCGCGCTACCTGGACCGGCTGGTCGGTCCGTATCCGGAGGCGATCGAGCGGTACCGGAGCCGCTCGCCCATCCATGCCTTCGACCGGATCGCGGTTCCCGTGCTGGTCCTCCAGGGCCTCGAGGACCGTGTCGTGGTGCCCGCCGAGGCCGAGGCGATCGTCGCCGCCCTCGCGGCGAACGGGATCCCGTACGCGTACCTCGCGTTCGAGGGCGAGGGCCACGGGTTCCGCGGCGAGGCCGCCATCCGCCGCTCGCTCGAGGCCGAGCTCTCGTTCCTCGCCCAGGTCTTCGGCTTCGATCCCTCCGACACGGTCGAGCCGGTGACGCTCGCCGGCCTCGACGCCTGGCAGGCCGGCCGGGCTGGGACCGCGACGCCGGCCGCGACCGCGGCCGCGACGGACTGACCCGGGCCGCTCGACCGTGGACGCCCAGACCGCGATCGAGCTGGTCCTGCTGCTGCTGGTCGTGGCGACCGGCCTGGCCTACCTGGCCAAGCGCATCGGCATCCCGTACCCGATCGCCCTGGTCCTGGGCGGGTTGGTGCTCGGCATCGTGCTCACGCGCGTCGCCGACGTCCCGACCGTGGAGCTCCCGCCGGAGATCGTCTTCCTGCTGTTCCTCCCGCCGATCCTGTTCGGTGCCGGCTACGACACACCGATCCGCGACTTCAAGGCGAACCTCCGGGCCATCGGGCTGCTGGCGATCGGGCTGGTGCTCTTCACCGCGATCGTCGTCGCGCTCGTCGCGAACGCCCTGATCCCGGGCCTCGGCTGGTGGCCTGCCTTCGCGCTCGGCGCGATCGTCGCCCCGCCGGATGCCGTGGCCGCGACGGCCATCTTCCGTCGGCTCGGCGTGCCCACGAGGGTCGTGACGATCCTCGAAGGGGAGAGCCTGATCAACGACGCCTCCGCGCTGATCCTGTACCGCGTCGCGCTCGTCGCGATCGCCACCGGCTCGATCTCGCTCGCCGAGGCGGGCGTGTCCTTCGTCGTGGTGGGGGTCGGCGGGGTGCTCGTGGGGATCGTCATCGGCACGGCCGTGGTGGCGGCCTGGCGGCGCACGACCGACGCGACACTCGAGATCACGCTGTCGCTCCTGGCGCCGCTGATCGCCTATCTGGCGGCCGAGTCGCTCGGGCTGAGCGGTGTGCTCGCGACGGTGACGGCCGGGGTCATCGCCGGTCGGAAGGCGGCCCGCGCACTGTCCCCGAGCGGCCGGCTCCTCGGCCGCGGGGTCTGGAACACGGTCATCTTCCTGATCAACGGGTTCGCGTTCCTGCTCATCGGGCTGCAACTGCCGTCGATCCTGGCCGGACTGCAGCGCAGCGCGAGCGAGCTCATCGGCCTCGGGGTCGCGATCAGCCTCACGGTCATCGTCGCGCGGATCGTCTGGGTCTTCCCCGCGACATACCTCCCGCGGCGGCTCAGTGCGAAGGTCCGGGCGAGTGACCCCGAGCCGCCAAGGGCGTCGGTCTTCGTGGTGTCGTGGGCCGGGATGCGCGGCGTGGTCTCGCTGGCGGCGGCCCTGTCGCTGCCGCTGGCCGTGCCGGACCGCGACCTGATCATCTTCCTGACCTACTGCGTGATCCTCGCGACCCTGGTGGGGCAGGGCCTGTCGCTGCCGTGGGTCATCCGCAAGCTCGGGATCGTGGCCGGACGGAGCACGGACCGCGAGGAGGCCGTGGCCCGCCAGGCGGCGGTCGACGCGGCGCTCCTCCGCCTCGACGGGCTGGGCGAAGAATTCCCGGACCACCTCCCGCTCGTCGTCCAGCTGCGCGAGCGGTATGAGCACGAAGCCAGCCATGCCGTGACCGGCGCGGCCGAGACGCCCGACGAGGAGGATCAGGAGCTGCTCGACCACCAGGCCATCCGCCTCTCGATCGTGGCCGCCCAGCGCGAGGCGGTCATCCGCCTGCGCGACGACGGCGACATCGGGGACGAGGCGCTCCACCGGGTCGAACGGGACCTCGACCTCGAGGCGGTCCGCAGCGGGGTCTGACGGACCTCCCGTGCTACCCTCCCCCCGACCGAACCACGCCCAGGAGGCCGTCCCTACCCGATGAGCATCGTCGACGCCGAGCACTATCTCTTCACGTCCGAATCGGTGACCGAAGGCCATCCCGACAAGATGTGCGACCAGGTCAGCGACGCCATCCTGGACGCGATCATCCGCGAGGATCCCCAGGCCCGGGTCGCCTGCGAGACCGCCACCACGACCGGTCTGGTCATGGTCCTGGGCGAGATCTCGACCACGACCTACGTGGACTTCCAGTCGATCGTGCGCGACACCGTTCGCGACATCGGCTATACCCGGGCCGATTACGGCTTCGACTACCAGACCTGCGGCACGCTCGTCTCGGTCAAGGCCCAGTCGCCGGACATCGCCCAGGGCGTGAACTCGGCGCTCGAGGTCCGCGACGACGCGGCGCCCGCCTTCGAGCTCGGCGCCGGCGACCAGGGGATGATGTTCGGCTTCGCCTGCCGCGAGACCCCGGAGTTGATGCCGCTGCCGATCGCGCTCGCGCATCGCATGGCGCGCCGCCTCGCCGAGGTCCGCAAGACCGGCCAGCTGCCGTACCTCCGCCCCGACGGCAAGACCCAGGTCACCGTGGAATACGAGCGCGGCATCCCGGTGCGCGTCCGGACCGTCGTGGTCTCCGCGCAGCACGACCCCGACGTCCGTGCCGAGCGCCTCCGCTCCGAGATCGTCGACGCCGTGATCCTGCCCACGATCCCGGCCGAGCTGCGCGACACCGACCCGGTCATGCACGTCAATCCGACCGGCCGCTTCGTGACCGGCGGCCCGATGGGCGATGCCGGCCTGACCGGCCGCAAGATCATCGTGGACAGCTACGGGGGCATGGCCCGCCACGGCGGCGGGGCCTTCTCGGGCAAGGATCCGACCAAGGTCGACCGCTCCGCGGCCTACGCCGCTCGCTGGGTGGCCAAGAACGTGGTGGCCGCGGGGCTCGCGGACCGCTTCGAGGTCGAGGTCGCCTACGGCATCGGCATCGCCCGCCCCATCAGCTTCACGGTCGACTCGTTCGGGACCGGCAAGGTGCCCGACACGACCATCCAGACGCTCATCGAGCGGCACTTCGACCTTCGGCCCGCATCGATCATCTCGGCGCTCGACCTGCGCCGACCGATCTACCGCCAGACCGCGGCGTATGGGCACTTCGGCCGGCCGGACCTCGACCTGCCGTGGGAGCGGACCGACAAGGCGGAGAAGCTTGCCGCCGATGCCGGGCTGCCCGTTCCGGAGGCGGTCCCGGCCTGACCCGCACCGCGTTGCCATGAGCGTTCGTCCATCGCGTGGCCGGATGGCCGGCTCGGTGCTGGCCGGCCTCCTCGCCGCGGGATGCGCCACGGCGCCTGCATCGCCACCGGCCGCGACCCCTGCCGCGACGCCCGAGGCCACCACGCACGTGGTGGCGATCGACTGGGGCAAGGCCGATGTCGTCGACGCGCCACCAGGCGACGCGACCGCGACCACGCCGCCGTACATCAATCCGGGATCCCTCGGCCATCCGGAGGCCTACCAGGGCGGCCAGGCCGACCTGCTCGACGTCGCGTCGACCTCGGTCGGGCTGGTCGCGGTCGGCTACGACGACCGGGCCGTGACCGCGAGCGCCTGGCTGTCGAGCGACCCGCGGCGGTGGAGCCGCATCGCGTCGTTCCCGGCGCCCGACGGGTCGCAGGCCGTCGCCGTGACCGATGGCCCGGGCGGCGTCGTCGCGGTGGGTGTCTCGGGCGACCATGCGGCCGCATGGTGGTCGACGGATGGCCGGTCGTGGTCGGCCGCGGCGGACGGCCCCGGCCTCCACGACTCGTCCCAGGTGCGGATGACCGGGGTCGCGAGCTCGCCAGCCGGCTACGTCGCCGTCGGCTACCTCGGCGGGCTGGCCGGCCCGATCGAGGCCCGCTTCTGGTGGAGCCCGGACGGCCGCGCGTGGAGCCCCGGGACGCTCGACGGAGACCCCGCCGGCACGCGGGTCGCGGCGGTCGAGGCCGTGCCCGGTCTCGGGTTCGTCGCGGTCGGGGCGACCGGGGATGCCCGGACGGCCGACGGGTCGGCGGTCTGGACCTCGCCCGATGGGCGCACCTGGGCCCGCGTGGCGGACCAGGCCGCCCTCCGGCAAGGGGTGATGCGCGAGCTGACAGCGGCCGGCGGGCTGGGGCTCGTCGCCGTGGGGAACGCGGCGGACAGCCGACGGGCGGTCGCCTGGCGGTCGCCCGACGGCACCGCCTGGACCGCGGCACCGGACGCGCCGAGCCTCGGGAACTTCGGGCTCGGGATCGAGATGCACGACGTCGCGTGGGACGGCACGCGGCTGGTCGCCGTCGGCCATCGGCTGTTCGGGACGCAGTACCCGACGGGCCTCGTATGGGTCTCCACGGACGGCGCGACCTGGGATCGCGCGACCGAGTCGGCCGCGCTCAGCCAGGGCAGGATCGAGGGAGTCACCGCGGTCGGCGGCGGGTTCGCGGCGGTCGGAACGTTCGGGGCTCCGGACGCGGCCATCCCGACCGTCTGGCTCAGTCCGCCGTAGGGCTCAGCCCCCCGACTGCTCGGCGACCATCCCCACGACACCGCCGACCTGGCCCCCGTCGCCGCCGCGCCGACGGCTGTTGCGGGTCAGCAGGAACTGGCCGCCGATCAGCAGCGCCAGGGTCACCAGCAGCATCAGCGACGCGACCGCGTTGGTCGCCGGCGTGACGCCGCGCTTGATCTGGCCGAAGACGTACAGCGGCAGTGTCGACGTCCCGCGCCCGTTCACGAAGGTCGTGATGAGATAGTCGTCGAAGGCGAACGTGAAGGACAGGAGGAACCCCGCCACGATCGCCGGCAGCAGTTGCGGGAAGGTGATCTGCCAGAACGTCCGCCACGGCGTCGCGTACAGGTCGAAGCTGGCCTCGACGTGGTTGCGGTCCATCCCCGCCATGCGCGCCCGGACGAGGAGGATCACGAGGCTGATGTTGAAGAGCGTCAGGGCGCCCGACGATCGTGTGGTAGCCGAACCCGAGCTCCACGCCCGTCGCTGGGTGATGACGCCGTCGCGGCCGATCGTGCTCGCGAAGAACACCAGGGTGGCCAGGGCGATCACGAGCTCCGGGACGATGATGCTGACGTAGGTCAGTGCCGTCGAACGGGAGGCGGAACCACTTCGGCGCCCGCTGCAGGCCGAGGGCCGCCATGGTCCCCGCGACCGTCGCGATGATGCCGGTCGCCAACCCGACGATCAGGCTGTTCAGGAGGTACGTTCTGGATCTCTTGTCTGGCGAGGACGAACTCGTACCAGCGCAGGCTGAGGCCGTCCCATTGGGTCACGCGGCGCGCGGTGCCGTTGAAGCTGAACACCACGACGACGACGATCGGGCAGGTAGAGGAACAGCAGGACGAGCGCGGTATGGGCGCGCAGCCAGACCTCGACGACCTGGGCGCCGCGGTCCACCCGCCGGCGCGCGCGGCCACGGGTCGGCCGGGCCGCGGCCGGCTGGGATCGACGGCGCGGTCACAGGATGCTCACGTCGCGGTCACGCCGGCCGCGGTTCAGGTACCAAAGGTAGATCGTGATCGTGATGAGCATGACCACGATGAGCGCCACCGCCTGGGCGGCGCCGGCCGGCCAGTTGCGCGATTCGAGGAAGCGCAGCACGAGCGCGTTGCCCATCGTGAAGACCTGGCCGTAGCCCAGGATCTGGGGGATGACGTACTCGCCCATCATCGGGATGAAGACGAGGATGCTGCCCGAGATGAGGCCCGGCATCATGACCGGCAGGGTGATCTGGCGGAAGGTCGCCCAGCGTCCGGCGCCGAGGTCCTTGGACGCCTCGACGAGGGTCCGGTCCATCCGCTCGAGCGTCACGTAGAGCGGGAAGACCATCAGCGGCAGGTAGCCGTAGACGAGCCCCATCAGGACCGCCTGCTCCGTGTCCCAGGATCCGGAAGCTCGGGTTGCCGGTCAGGTCACCGATGAACCCGGCCGCCCCATCCGGCCCCAGGATCATCAGCCAGGCATAGGTCCGGATGAGGAAGCTCGTCCAGAAGGGGATGACCAGGAGGATCAGGTAGAGCGACTTGCGGGTGCCAGCCCGGGTCGCGATGTAGTAGGCGAGGGGCAGTCCGATGAGGAGGCACAGGATCGTCCCAGCGGTCGCGAGGGAGAGGCTGGTCATGATGGGGTCCGGCTGGCTCAGGACCCCGCGCGTAGTTGTCGAGCGTGAAGCCGCCACCGTAGCCGCCGGTCGCCCCGCGCCGACCGAAGCTGAAGAGGATGACGATCGCGATCGGCGCGACGAGCAGGATCAGGTACCACAGGCCGGCCGGCAGGATGAGCAGGCCGGTCAGCAGCCCGGATCGGAATCGTGGCGCGGACGACGCCCGCTTCGGGGCGGGCGTCGTCACCGTGGCCATGGGGACTCGTGCGCCGCGGCTACTTGCCGATCTTGGCCGAGAACTCCGCCCAGATGTCGCTCCGCTGGGTGCTGCCGGACCAGTCCTTCGAGACCTCCCATTTGCCGGAGCTGATGCCCGCCTTGACCACGTCCTCCGGGATGAAGATCACCGGGTCGTTGAGCGTGCTCCGGCGAGATGTACTTCTTCGCCTCGTCGTTCGGCGTGGCGTACTGGTTCGTCTCGGTCTCGATCGCGTTGATCTGCGGGTCCTGCATGAAGTTGAGCCACGCGTGGGCCGCCAGCGGATGCGGCGCCTCCGCGAGGATGACCCAGGTGTCCACCCAGTACAGGGTCCCGTCGTCGGGGATGATGTACTGCGTGTCCGCCGTGGCCGCGGCCTTGCGCAGGTCCGAGACGCCACCGGTCCAGGTCAGGCCGAGGACGGCCTCCTCGTTCCCGAGCGGGACCTCGTAGGTGTCCGAGTTGAGGGCGAGGAGATGCGGCGACCAGCCGAGGAGGAGCTTCGCGCATGTCCTCGAGCTGCGGTGGTGTCCTCGGTGTTGACGCGAATAGCCGAGGGCCTTCAGCGCGGCGGCGAAGACGTCGACCTGCGAGTTGACCGCGATGATCCGCCCGGAGTATTTCTGGCCGAGGTCGAAGAACTGCTTCCAGGTCGTGACCGGCTCCTTGACGTCCTTGGTCCGGACGGTGATCCCGGTCGTGCCCCAGTCCTTCGGCAGGCTGTACTCGTCGTTCGGGTCCCACCACTGCTTCCTGAACGCCGGGTTGATGTACTTGACGTTCGGCACCTTCGACCAATCGATCTTCTGGATGAACTTGTCGGCGACGAGGGTCGGGACGAGGTCGGCGGTCGGCGCGGACACGTCGAACTGGCCGATCTTGCCGCCCTGCAGCGTGGTGATCATCTCGTCGTTCGAGCCGAACGTGTCGTACGACCAGTCGGTGATGCCGTAGTTCTTCTTGAACGTCTCGATGTTGTTGAGGTCGGTGTAGTCGGCCCAGTTGTAGAGGTACATGGCACCTTCGGTCGTCGCCGGTCGCCGCCGATCGGGCCCGACGGCGCCGCCGATGCCGCGATCGAGGGCGCGGCCGAGGCCGCGGCCGATGCCGACGCGGCGCACCGATGCCGCCGCCGACGGGGCGCTCGACGAGCTGCCGCCGCCGCACGCCGCCAGGAAGGCGGCCACTGCCGGTCAGCCCGGACGCTGCCAGGAAGCCGCGCCGGCTCACCTTGGCGCTGTCCATCCGCTCGATGATCCGGTCGAGATCCTGTCCTGCCATCGTCGTCCTCCTCCGCTTGCCGGCCGCGCCGGCGGTGCTGGGTCCGTCCCTTGCCTGTCCAGTCGCTCCCGATCCGCGCCTACGCGACGAGCACGAGGACGGCATCCTCGTGCCAGGCGAGGTCGACCGCCATCGCCAGGCCCGTACGTCCGGGCCTCCGTGGCCGGTCGTCACGGGTCGTCGGACGACCACCTCGCCGAGAGCGTCCGTGGCGACCCGATACTCCGTCTGGTCCCCCAGATAGGTCCCCTGGAGGACGCGTCCCGGGATCTCGTCCAGCCGCGCGCCGTCCCCGTCGTCGGCCTCGCGGATCGACGATCCGCTCGGGCCGGATGGCGACGGTCACGGCCGGAACCGACCGCCGGTCGTGCGCTGTCGTCGGTCAGATGGCCGCCGAGGCGGCGACCGATCGGCCATCTCGACCATGGCGCCGCCGGTCGCGGGGTCGTGGCGACCGCAGGGTCGCCTCGACGAAGTTGGAGATGCCGATGAAGTCGGCGACGAAGCGGTTGACCGGCCGCTCGTAGAGGACCTCCGGCGAGCCCATGCTGCTGGATCAGCCCGTCGCGCATGACCACGATGACGTCGCTCATCGTGAGCGCCTCCTCCTGGTCGTGGGTCACGTAGACGAAGGTGATCCCGACCTCGCGCTGGAGCGCCTTGAGCTCGAGCTGCATCTCCTTGCGGAGCTTGAGGTCGAGCGCGCCCGAGCGGCTCGTCGAGGAGGAGCACGGTGGGATGGTTGACGAGGGCCCGGGCGAGGGCGACGCGCTGCTGCTGGCCGCCCGACATCTCCCAGGTGCGGCGCCGCTCGTAGCCGCTCGAGGCGGACCATCGCCGAGGGCCTCGCTGACCCGGCGGGCCTCCTCGGACTTGCTCGACCTTCGTCTGGCGCAGGCCGTAGCCGACGTTCCGGGCGACGTCCATGTGCGGGAAGAGCGCGTAGTGCTGGAAGACCGTGTTGACGTTGCGCTTGTACGGCGGGACGCCGGCGATCGGCTGTCCGGCCAGCAGGATCTCGCCCTCGGTCGGCTGCTCGAAGCCCGGCGATCATCCGCAGCGTCGTGGTCTTGCCGCAGCCGGACGGACCCAGGAGGCTGTAGAACTCGCCGCGGGCGATGCGCAGGTGCATGTGGTCGACCGCGGTGACGGACCCGAACCGCTTCGTGACGTCGATGATCTCGACGTCCGGGCTGGTCAGGTCATCCGCGGGACGGATGCCGGCGATGGCGCGCGCATCGGGCGCGGCGGCGAGGGGTGCGGACTCGGAGCCGGTTCCGGGTGTCAGGGATGCGGTCAACGGGTGTCCTCGGGGGCGGACGATCGGCGCTGAGCGGCGTCCCTGTAGCCTCGCTACAGGTGGGCCGATGGTAGGGGCGACTCTCCCCGGCGTCAACGCGCCATCCGTGCGAATCTCGCATCACCGCGCCGCGATGCCATCGCCAAACCGCAACGGTCTGAACCTATACTTCAGGCCTCTGAAGGCGATCGCCGTTCGCATCGGGGAGATCGATGTCCACCGAACTCCAGTTGGGCCCGCGGATCCGGGCGCTGCGCCAGGCGCGGCGGCTCACCCTGCGGGACGTCGCGGCGCGAGCGGGGGTCACCGAGAGCTTCCTCTCGCAGGTGGAGCGCGACGTCGCGAGCCCGTCGATCGCGACCGTCGGCCGGATCGCGCGCGCCCTCGACCTCGTCGATCGCCCAGCTGTTCGCCGCGGAGCAGGACGAGCGGCCGCGTGGTCCGGCGGGAGGCGCGGCGACGCGTCGCCTACCCGGGGCTCCGGTCCGTAGACGAGTTCCTCACCTCGAACATGGCCGGCCGGCTCCAGGTGATCATGTCGACGATCGAGCCGGGCGGCGGGACCGGCGAGGAGGCGTACACCCACGACTCGGACGAGGAGGTCGTGGTCGTGCTCAGCGGGATCCTCGACCTGTGGGTCGGCGACGAGCACTACGTCCTGCGCGAGGGCGACGCCATCACCTTCCCGTCGCGTCTGCCGCACTGGAACATGAACCGCGGCGACGACGCCGACCATCGTCATCTTCTGCCTGACCCCGCCGAGCTTCTGAGGGCCGGCCAGGCGCACGTACCGGTCCAGCCGTGCGCTGCCGCTGTTACGGTTGTGCGCCGACGCACCGGACCATCCGACGCACAGGGTCGCGGACCATCGACCCGGTCCCACCGCCGGCCGAGGCGGTCAGACTGGGCCTTCGCCGCTCGACGCGGACCCCGCTCACCGGGATTCGATCATGCCCAACGTCCCAGCGACCATCGACAAGCGCTCGCGCCTGACCAACGGCATCCGTGCCGTGGCCCTGGCCGGTGCCGCCCTGGCGATCCTCCCGCTGCCGGCCTTCGCCGACGACGGGGCGAGCCCCACGCCGACGCCTACGCCGACGGTCGTGATCGACGTCGCGGCCGATCCGCCGACCGACCCGCCGGCCGCGGAGGCCCCGGACCGCGACCCCGACCCCGACGCCCACGCCGACCCCGAACGCCACGCCGACCCCGACCGCCACGCCGACGGCCGAGCCGACCCCGACCCCGACGCCCACCCCCGGCCCGACCCCGACCCCGACACCGACGCCGCCCCCGGGCGTGACCCAGTCGGTGGTCCTGTATCGCAGCGGCTCGCTCGCCGCCGTCCGGCAGTTCCAACGGAACTGGTGCGTCCCGGCCGCGACCCAGACGATGATCAACGTGATCCCCGACAGCGGAACCGGTCGTACTCGCGGCAGAGCGGGCTCTATCGCCAGATCCGGGCCAACAACCGCTATACCTACGCGACGAACGGGAACGACATCGCGGGCTGGGCCTGGGCGCTCCGCCACTGGACGGGACTGCCGTTCGCCGCCAAGTCGTACACGTCTCGAACGACGGCCATCAACGCGATCGTGGAGGCGATCGACCGCACCCACCACCCGGTCGGCGTCACGGTCAAGCGCGGGACCCACGCCTGGGTCGTCATGGGCTACAAGGCGAGCGTCCAGGTGGACGACCCGACCAAGCGAACGATCCTCGGCGTGTACGTCTACGGCCCGCTCGGGCCTGGGTCCAGCGATCCGTGGCCGTACAAGTACTACAACCTGACGACCTTCGCGAAGGTCTACACCGCTTACCACGAGTGGCAGCGCCGCGTGGTCTGGGAGGGCCGCTACGTCATCGTGGCCGACTGACGGTCCCTAGAATGAGCGGCGCATGTATGCCGTCATCATGGCCGGCGGGGGCGGGACCCGATTGCACCCGCTCAGCCGTCCCGAGCGACCGAAGCCGTTCCTGCCCCTCCTCGGCGAGCGGTCGCTGCTGGAGGCGACGGTCGAGCGCCTGCGGCCGCTGACCGACGACATCACGGTCGTCACCGACCGGCGCTACGAGCACCTGGTCCGCGAGCAGCTCCCCGATGTCCAGCTCCTGCTGGAGCCGCTCGGACGGAACACGGCCGCGGCCATCGCGCTCGCGACGCTGGCCATCGACCGCCCCGACGACGACGTCATGGTCGTGCTCCCGGCCGACCAGACGATCGAGCGGGCCGAGGTCTTCCGCGACGTGCTGCGGACCGCCGCCGACGAGCTCGCGACCGGGGTCTTCGACATCGAGGACCCGCTGGTGACGCTCGGGGTCCGCGTGGACCGGCCGGCCACCGAGTACGGCTACCTCCTGCCGGACGCGGGCCGGAGCGAGGACCGCGGTGGCCTGCGCGTGTATCCGCTGCGCGCCTTCGAGGAGAAGCCCACCCCGGCGCGCGCCGAGCAGCTCGGCCGCGAAGCCGGCGTGGCCTGGAACGCGGGGATGTTCCTGTGGCGCCGCCGGGCGATCCGCGCCGCGCTCCAGCGCTACACGGGACTCGTCCAGACGCTCGGCCCGATGATCGGATCTCCGTCGATGCTCGAGCGCGCCTACGAATCGATCCGGAAGGCGCTCTCGATCGACTACGCGGTGATGGAGGCGGCCGCGCGCGACGGCCGGGTCGTGATGGGCGCCATGGACGTCGGCTGGTCCGACCTCGGGTCGTGGACGGCGCTGCTGGCCGCCCTCGGGTCGCGCGGCGAGGGGGCCGTGGTCAAGCCCGGCGAGACCGTCGAGGTCGGCGACGAGGACCTCGTGATCCGCCGCGTCGACGGTCGGCTGGGGGTCATCGCCCCGCTCGAGCGCGGTAGCATGACCGCCACGCAGCCCATCGCGGTCCTGCGCGGGACCCTCCCCGACATCGGCCGGGTCCGCGAGCTGATCGATCGCTGCGCCGAACCGGGAGGCTGACGTGACGAGCACGACGGAGGCGCCGTCCCCGACGACGATCGTCTTCGGCACGGACGGCTGGCGGGCGCGGGTCGCCGACGAGTACACGTTCGAGAACGTCCGGCGCTGCGCGGACGGCGTCGCGCACTACGTCGAGAGCCGCGGCGAGCAGGCGAAGGGCGTCGTGATCGCCTTCGACCGGCGGTTCGCCTCGGAGCATTTCGCCGCGGCGGCCGCGGAGGTGCTGCTGGCCCGCGGGATCCCGGTGGCGCTGGGGCAGCACGCGGTCCCGACCCAGATGAGCTCGTACGAGGTGGTCCAGCGCGGCTCCGCCGCCGGCATCGTCATCACCGCCAGCCACAACCCGTGGGTCGACAACGGCTTCAAGGTCAAGGCGCCGACCGGCTCGGCCGCCGGCCCGGAGATCCTCAAGGCCATCGAGGAACGTCTCGCCGAGAACGGCGGCCACCCGGTGGACCGCCGGCCGCTCGCCGATGCCGAGGCGGCCGGGCTGGTCGACCGCTTCGACCCGTTCGAGGGCTACGAGCGGTTCGCGCGCGGCACGATCGACATCGACGCGTTGAAGGCCGCCGACGTCCACGTCCTCGTCGACCCGATGTGGGGCGCCGGGGCGGGCTGGATCAGCCGGCTGCTGGCCGGCGGGAAGATCCGGGTCACCGAGATCCACCAGGAGCGCAACCCGTTCTTCGGCGGGGTCAACCCGGAGCCGATCCGGCCGAACGTGGACGAGGCGCTCGGGATGCTGGCCGGCGGCGGATACGACCTCGGCCTGCTCCTCGACGGCGACGCCGACCGGGCGGGCGCGGCCGACGAGCGCGGCACGTTCATCCACCAGCTCCAGGTGACCGGGCTGCTGATGTACTACCTCGCCGAGCACCGCGGCCTGCGCGACCCCGTGGTCATCAGCGTGAACAACACCTCGATGGCGGCACGGCTCGGCGAGCACTACGGGATCAAGGTCTACGAGACCCCGGTCGGGTTCAAGTACATCGGGCCGAAGATGATCGAGACCGGCGCGATGATGGGCGCCGAGGAGTCGGGCGGCTTCGGGTTCGGGATGCACCTGCCCGAGCGCGACGGCATCTACGCCGACCTGATGCTGCTCGACCTCTTCCTGCGCGAGAAGGCAGCGGGACGCTGGCCGGTGTCGAAGGCGATCGAGCACTTCCATGCGATCGCGGGCGCCTCGTTCTACCAGCGGGTCGACGTCCACATCGAGCGCAACCTGTACGCCGAGACCAAGCGGCGGCTGCTCGTCGACCTGCGCGAGCAGGCCCCGGCCGAGCTGGCCGGCCAGGCCGTGACGCGGACGATCCCGCTCGAGACGAACGACGGCTTCAAGTTCTACGTCGCCGACGGCTCGTGGCTGCTGGTCCGCACGTCGGGGACCGAGCCGCTCGTCCGGGTCTACGTGGAGGCGACCTCCGCCGACACCCGGGCCGCGATGCTCGCCGCCGGCGAGCAGCTGGTCCGCGGGTGACCGACGGCGCCGGGGACGGCTCGGTCGCCGCGTCGAGAAGCCCTGGGGCCACGAGCTCATCTGGGCGCACACCGACCGGTACGTCGGCAAGATCCTCGTGATCGAGACCGGCAAGCGGTTGTCGCTCCAGCGCCACGAGGTCAAGGACGAGTCGATCCTGGTGCTGTCCGGACGGCTTCGGCTGTTCCTCGAGGACGACGACGGGACCGTCCGGGTCGAGGAGCTCGGGGCGGGCGCGGCGCGTCGGGTGGAGACGGGCCGCATCCACCGCTACGAGGCGATCGAGCGCTGCGAGCTCGTCGAGGTGTCGACGCCGGAGCTCGACGACGTCGTCCGCCTCGAGGACGATTTCGGCCGCGAGGGGACCAACGCCCCCTGACGTCACCGGTACGGATTCCGGGGTGACCGGGCGATGCCGCGGGTGTACCCTTCGGACAACGCGACCGCCATCACCGGTCGAGGTGCATGACCGGACGGCGGCCTCGGGAGCGCCCCCGCGGGCGACGGAGGTAGTCGAGCGATGCACAGCTCCCTGATCGGCAAGATCGAGAAGGCGAATCGCTACGCGCGAGAGCTTGATCGGATCACCATCGATCGGCTCTCACTCACATTCCGTGGCGATAACGACACCCATCACGTCGGTCTCGATGCCGGTCAGTGGCGATGCACCTGCCACTACTTCGAGAGTTGGGGTTCGTGCGTCCACCTCCTGACGCTCCAGAAGGTCTTCGGGGTCATGCTGCCCGAGGACGCCCAGGTCTCGATCCTCTCCGCGAACGAGGCCGTCGCGACCGCCTGAGCCCCGCGGGCCAAGCCTGGCCGAAGGCAGGGCCCGCGATCCGGATCAGCGCGACCACGCCACCACCGCTGCCGGCGGTTCGTGCGTGCCCGTGACATCGAACGCGCGCCACCGGTCGGCCCGGGCGTAGGCGAGCACCCGGACCGACCCGCCCTCGGTCAGCCAGGCGATCGCGAGCCGTGCGCCGTCGGCGTCGAGGGCGAGCGACGTGACCGCGACCGCCTTGTCCGGCGGGTCGATCCGGGCGATGGTCGCGTCGCCGCCCGCCAGCCAGTCCGACGTCAGCTCGACCTGGACCGCGTCGCGCCCCGCCCCGGCGACCGCCACGATCCGGGCATCCGCCGAGGACGCCACGAGCCGCGCTCCCGCGGGTCCGGCCGCCGCGTCGCCGCTCGTGGTGTCGATGATGCTCGACGTCAGCGCGTCGTCCGTCCCGGTGACGACGAGGACCCGGTCCTTGCCCAGCCAGGCCGGCGGTGCCGGCACGACCGGCGCCTCGAGCACGACCTCGACCGCGGTCCGGCTCTTCGGATCGACGAGGACCAGCCGCGGGTCCGTGTCCAGGCCACCGGCGAGCGTCGCGAACCCGGTGCCGACCGGGTCCCAGCCCGGGAACATGAACGGACCCTGCACCGGGGCGCCCTCGGCGTCGACGAGCTTCGAACGCCCGCCAGACCTGCTTGCCACCCGGGTCGAGCGGGCCGCTGGTCCGCAGCGTGGCGTCGATGAGCGTCGCTGCCAGCACGCCGCCGATCGCCCGAGGCGATCCACGTGGTCCCGTCGGGGGTGTCGACCGTCTCCATCCGGCACGGGTCGCCGACACAGGCCTGGAGCGTCGTCGAGGCGCGCAGGTCACCGGTCAGCAGGAGGAGGCCGTCGAGCGACGGCGGGTTCGAGTCGACCGGGCGGTCCGCGCAGGCGCCGACCGCGAGGGCGGCCGCGATCGCCACGGCGACGAGCGGCGGGACCCGTCGGCGGATCGTCGGTGAGGCTGCCATCGCGCTCGAAGTGTGCCACTCATCGGACGTCCAGCCGCCAGTACCAGGTCGCCGTCCCGACGCCGCGGGCGAACTCGACGGTGACGGCCAGGGTCCACGACCCGGCCGCCGGGGCGTCGATCGCGATCGGTCCGGCACCGCCCCCGGCCGGCAGCGCACCGACCGGGCTCGTCGATCCCGCGCGGGCTCGGCGCGCGGTCCAGCGGGCGATCGGCGGGCCCGCGGCGAAGGTGACCGACAGCGGCTCGCGGGCACCGACGGTCATCGGCGCGCCCGGCAGCCACGGGCTGTCCGATCCGCTGTCGCCCCAGGTGATACGAGCCGAGCTGGCCGACGACCGGATCGCCGCCCTCGGCCGACAGCGATGCGACGGGTGGCGTGGCGGCCGGCGGGACGCGATGTCGGGCTCGGGCGCGGTCGTCGGCGGGACCGAGCGGGTCGCGGCGGCTCGTCGGTGGGACGGTCGCGCTGGGCGCCCCGCTCGTCGCGGGCGGGGCCGTGCGCTCGTCGGGCGCGACCGGCGTCGAGTCCGTCGGGACGACCGCGCACCCGCCGACCACGGCCAGCACCGCGGCCGCGAGGCACATCCGCAGGTCGGACGGGAGCCGGCGCGGAGCGGGCGAGCGCCCCGCGATCCGGATCCCGTTCACGGAACCGGATCCGCGGCGGCCGCGGCAAGCGGACAGACGGACCCGGCGCAGCCGCCGACGACGACCCGGAACACGGGCGGAGGTATCGCCCTTGAGGCCTTCGTCGGCCGGTGCCGCGAACACCGCCCGGAACTCGGATCCGGTCACCAGCCGGGCGGATCGCGACATACGTGCCCGACGTCGTGCCGGCGGACATGGTCCCCGCGCCGACCCAAGCCGATGTCCCGGTCACCCGACGCTGGAGCGTGACGATCCGCCCGCTGAGCGGGTTGTTCGCGAGCCGGTCGTAGTCGCCGTCTCGCGACCTTGAGGGTCGCGGTGACGCGTCACGGTCGCGCCATAGCCCACCCAGGCCGGCGAGGCGCTGACCGTGACCGCCGTGGCGAAGCTGGCGCACGTCGAGTACTTCGTGGTCCAGCTGAGCACGTCGTAGCGGCGCTGGAGCGTCGCCGTGGTCGCAGGCCCCGAACGCATGCGCGTTCCAGCCGGCCGTCGGCTTGGTCCGCGAGATACGTCTGGACGACGCGTCCTCGTAGTCGCGGTCGTCCGCGTAGTTCACGTGATGGTCGAGGCCTTCGACGTGCCCGAATTCGTCGAGCGCGATCGTCTCCGCGTCGTAGCACCCGTTGGGCGCGGTCGTGTACGACTGGCACCACTTGAGCGTCCCCCAGTCGAAGACGTGGCCCTGCTCGCGGAGCCACATCGAGAAGCCCGTCGGCGCGTTGCGCGAGAAGCAGGCCAGGCCGTTGACGCCGCACGGGGCGCCAAGCCCGTAGCCGATCAGGTTCGGTCCGGTCGCACTGTAGGCGATCGTCGCGGCCTTCGACGCGCGGCTCGCCGTGGCGGCGCTCGACGCGGCCTGGATCGCGGTCCGGATCGCGGTCGGCGGCTCCGCGCCGGAGCGCCACGCGTACGCGAGCGCCTGGTTCTGGGCGAACAGGCCGCCGCTCAGCGCGGGGTCCGGGCCGTGGGCGCTCGCGGCGCGCCGCCGACACCGTCAGCGCCGCGACGAGGAGCACGGTCGCCGCACCGGCGGCCGGGCGGGCATGGATCGGTCGAGCGCGCGTCATCGGGACACCTCGTCGAGGGGGACGGAGCGGCCGTCCGGGACGTGGCGGAGGCTCGAGGCGGGGATCCATGGCGGCTCAGCGGCAGGCGGCCGTCCGGGGCGAGCAGGACCCAGCCGGGCGGGAGCCGCAGGCCGCCGCCGACCGCACGCCCGGTCGCCGAGTCCGAGCCCGTCGGGGATCGGGCCGAGGTCGGTCGACGCCCGAGCCATCGGGCGCGACCGCGCGCAGCCGGCGGCCGTCGCCGCGCATCGGTCTCGTGGACGACGCGCGCGATCCCGTCCGTCCGACGACGACGACGGCCGGGCCGGCGTCATCGGCGAGGACCTGCCGGGTCCCGGTCGCCACGATCGGTCGCGACGAGCGCGGCACGGGAACCCGCGACAGGCCCCGTGGGCGATCACGCGGTCCCCGGCCACGCCGACCAGGGGACCGAGCGTCGGGTCGTCGACCAGCCGGCGTCGCGCCGTTCGACGGATCGAACAGCCTCGTCCGGCAGGCCACCTCGCCGCACGACTGGATCGCGAGCCGGTCGCCCTCGACCGACCACGAGAGCTCCGTCGACCACGTCCGGCCGAAGCGCCCGTCCGATGCCGGCGGCGGCAGGACCTGCCGGGCTGGAGCGGCGCCGTCGAGCGGGCGCGACCAGATCCCGAGGTCGGTGCGGTCGCGCCGCGCCACCCGCGCCTCATAGACCGTCGATCCGTCCGGGCTGACGGTCGCCCGCCGGATCACGTCGGTCGTCGAGTCGACCGGGGCGCGGCAACCGGCCACGGCATCGAGCGTCGTGAGCCGGGAGGCGACCCCGTCGTCCTGGCCGACGAGGACCAGGTCGCCGAACGGTCCGGCCGCGAACGATTCGGGCGGCAGCTCGAGCGTCGCGGGCGCACCCCGGCCGCGACGGCCGACGAACAATCGCTGGCCGTCCAGGGCGCCGTCGCCGTCGAGCCGCGGGTCCGTGCGGAACCACGGTTCGCCGGCGATCGCCGGCCGGGTCTTGGGGCGGCGCGATCCGGGCCTGTGCCACCCGGAGGGAGCCGTCGCCGGCGCACGCGGCCGGCGACCAGGGACGGTCGCGTGCCGCGACGGTCGTGGCGACCAGCGCCGCCGTCGCGCCGATCGCGAGGATCCCGGATGCAAGGGTTCGACCCCACCGATGTCCCACCATGACGGATGGACCTCCCCCGGCGGTCGAGACGCGGCGGGGAGGCGAGGCCGACATCGTCGCAGCGGGCGCTTATCCGGCCCTTATGCGCGCCGGCCAGGGCGGTCGGCGAGGGGTCGTGTGCTACGCTCCGCCCGACACCCGAGAACCACGCCGCGTGGTCGCGAAGCCGGTGCGATTCCGGCACAGTCCCGCTACGGTGACCGCCCCTTCAGGGGGCGGAAGTCCGGTCGCCGACCTCACGGTGCATGCTCGAACCTTCGAGAGAAAGGTAGGCAGGACCGTGTACCCCACCGGATAGGCGCCCTCGCTTCCCCATGCCCGAAGCGAGGGTCGCGCGCCCGAGCGCGACCTCGCCCACCCCGTCCGGAGGCTCTCTCTCCATGTCACCGTCTCCGCGCCCGTCGTTCCGCGTGCTGCTGGTCCTGCTGTCGCTCGTCGCCGTCCTGAGCGGCGCCTGCACCAGCGCCGGCGCGTCGCCGAGCGTCGCCCTCGCGTCACCCACGCCCGCTCCGACCGCCGCACCGACGCCCACGCCCGCCCCGACCGCCAGCCCCACGCCCGTCCCGGCCTTCCCGGTCAGCCTGACCGACGACGAGGGCACGGCCGTCAAGCTCGATGCCGAGCCGAAGAAGATCGTCACGCTGACGCCGGCGGCCACCGAGACCCTGTTCGCGATCGGTGCCGGCGACCGCGTCGTCGCGACCGACGACGGCAGCGACTACCCGCCCGAGGCGGCGCCGCTCCCCGATGTCGCCACGTTCTCGTCGGTCGACGTCGAGAAGATCGTCGCGCTCGCCCCCGACCTCGTCGTCGCCGGCGGCCTCGGGTTCACGCCGGCCGAGTCGATCGCCAAGCTCCGCTCGCTCGGCATCCCGGTCCTGGTCACCTACGCCTCGTCGATCGACGGCGTCTACCAGGACATCGAGCTGCTCGGCGACGCGACCGGGCAGTCGACCGAGGCGGACGCCCTCACGGCCGGCATGCGGACGGAGATCGATGCGGTCGCGACCGCGGCCTCGGCGGCGGCCACCGCATCGGGCTCGAAGCCGCGGGTCTTCTACGACGTCGGCTACCTGCCCGATACCGGCCAGATCTACGGCCCGGCGAAGGGCTCGTTCCTCGAAGAGATGGTGGCCAAGCTCGGGGTCGACGTCATCACGGCCGATCCGACCACGTACGAGATCCCGCTGGAGCAGCTGATCGAGCGCGACCCGCAGGTGATCATCGTGGGCGTCAACGCCTTCTACAAGCCGACGGCCGCGGAGATCGCCAAGCGCAATGGCTGGGGCGTCCTGACCGCGGTGAAGAACGGCGACATCCGTCCCGTCAACGACACCGAGATCACCCGGCCCGGTCCGCGCCTGCCCACCGGCCTGCGCAACCTGACGCTCGCGATGTACCCCGACATCACGCTGCCGCCGGCTCCGTGACCATGTCCTGATGTCGGCGTCCACGATCTCGACGGACCTGGGGACGGTCGGCGTGGCCGGCCGTCTCCGCGGCCGCCCCGGCCTGGTCGCGGTCCTCGGCGTCATCGGCCTCGTCGTCCTGCTGGTCGCCGGGGTGTCGCTCGGGTCGGTCCGCATCAGCCCGGGCGACACCATCGGCGTCATCCTCTGGCGCCTGCTCGGCATCGACACCGGGCACGCATGGACCGCAGCGACGGAGACGATCGTGTGGGACCTGCGGGTGCCGCGCGTGCTCACCGCGATGCTCGTCGGCGCGGGGCTCGCGGTCGCCGGCGCGACGCTCCAGGGCGTCGTCCGCAACCCGCTCGCCGACCCGTACATCCTGGGGACCGCGTCCGGGGCCGCGCTCGGCGCCGCGATCGGCGTGCTCGTGCCCGTCCACCTGGTGATGGTCGAGTTCGGCGTGGTGAACGGCCTCGCGTTCGCCGGCGCCATGCTGACGGCCTATCTGGTGCTCCGCGTCGGAGGTGGTGGGACGGCCGGGCTGACCCGGCTGCTGCTGACCGGGTACGCGGTCAGCTCGGTGCTCGCCGCGCTCCTGACGATGATCATGTATCTCTCGGGCTCGAACCTGCGCGAGATCTTCTCGTTCCTCCTCGGCGGCCTGGGCGGCGCGTCCTGGAGCCGGCTCGCGGTGGCGGCCCCGCTGATCCTGGGGGCGACCGTCGTCGTCGGGCTCCGGTCGCGCTCGCTCGACGGGTTCCTGCTCGGCGACGCGACGGCGGTCCACCTGGGCTTCGACGTCCGCCGCGAGCGACGGATCCTGCTGGCGGCCGCGTCGCTCGCCACGGCGGCGGCGGTCGCGATCAGCGGCCTGATCGGCTTCGTCGGCCTGGTCGTGCCCCACGGCGTGCGGATGCTCACCGGTCCCGCCGCGCGGCGGCTGATCCCACTCTCCGCGATCTTCGGCGCCGTGCTGCTGTCCGCCGCCGACCTCGTGGCGCGGCTGGCCGGCGACATCCCGGTCGGCGTCGTGATGGCGCTCATCGGCGCGCCGTTCTTCCTGTTCCTGCTGACGCGGACACGCTCGGGGTACGAGCTGTGACCGCGACCCCGATCCTCGCGGCGACCGCCGTCGATGTCGCCTATGGCGAGCGGCGGATCGTCGCCGACGCGACGCTGGCCGTGGCGCCCGGGGAGCGGCTCGCGCTCGTCGGCCCGAACGGCGCCGGGAAGTCGACCCTCCTGCGGGCGCTCACCGGGGTGCTCGTGCCGCGCTCCGGCACCGTCGAGCTCGACGGTGCCCCGATGGGCTCGCTCGACCGGCGCACGGTCGCGCGCTCGATCGCCGTCGTGCCGGAGATCGCCCAGCTGCCGTTCGAGATGTCGGTCGAGGAGGTCGTCGGGCTCGGACGGCTCCCGCACGAGCCCCCGCTGACGGGCCCGCGACCGTCCGACCACGCGGCCATCGCGTCGGCGATCGAGCGGGTGGGGATCGGGCACCTCCGGCATCGCGACGCCCGGGAGCTGTCGATGGGCGAGCGCCAGCTGGTCTTCGTCGCGCTCGCCCTCGCCCAGGCCGCGCCGATCCTCGTCCTCGACGAGCCGACGGCACACCTCGACATCCGTCACCAGGTCGAGGTCATGCAGCTCCTCGTCGACCTCAACGAGCGCGATGGCACGACCGTCGTCGCCGTCCTCCACGACCTGGCGCTGGCGGCCCATTTCTTCCCGCGGATCGTCGCGATGGACCACGGGGTCATCGTCGCCGACGGTCCGCCCGCGACGACCCTCGACGCGCAGCGCATCCGCGAGGTCTTCGGCGTGGACCCGGCGCTCGTCCGCCTGCCGGTGGGCGCGGCATGAGCGTCGGCGGGTCGCGGGTCGCCGAGGCCGCCCGCCACGGCCCGCTGGACGCGGTCGGCGGGTTCGTCGCGGCGGTCGGCTTCCTGACGCGGCTCCCGCTCGGCGATCGTGCCGGGGCGGTGGCCGCCGCGTCGACGGGCGCGGCCGCGTTCGGGCTCGTGGGCGGGCTGGTCGGCGCGGTCGTCGGGTTGCCGATGCTCCTCGTCGGCGGCCTCGACCCGACGATCGCCGCGATCCTGGCGGTCGCCGCGGGCGCGATCCTGACCGGGGCGATCCACCTCGACGGGCTGGCCGACACCGCCGACGCGCTGCTGGTCCCCGATCCGGCACGAGCCGAGGCCGCGCGCACGGACCCGGCGACCGGGCCGGGCGGGGTGGTCGCGGTCGTGCTGGTGCTGGGGCTCGACGTGGCCGCGCTGGCCTCGCTGGCCGCGACCGCCGGACCGGCCGTGACCGCCATCGCGTGCATCGCGGCCGGGGCCGTCTCGCGGACGGTCGCGGTGGTCGCCGGGCTGGGCATGCGGTCGCGTGCGGCCGGACGGCTGGGCGCCTGGTTCGCCGAGCGGCTGCGGCGGTCGGATGCGGTCATCGCGGTGACCTCCGCGGCGCTCGTCGTGATCATCGGCGCGGTGCTCGCCGGATCCGCGGTCGGTGCCGCGGCCGGCTCGTCGGTGGCGATCGGCGCTGTGACCGGGCGTCGCGCTCGGGCTGGCCGCCTCGTGGCTCATCGTCCGTCGCCGCGGCCAGCTCGACGGGGACGGGCTCGGGGCCTCGATCGAGCTGTCGTTCGCGGCCGTCGTCACGGCCACGGCCATCGCCGCGGCGGTCTTGCGCACGACGGGCGCGGCGGGCTGAGATGGCGCGACCGCTGATCCTCGTCCTCGGTGGCACCCGGAGTGGGAAGAGCCGCTATGGGCTCGCCGCCACGGAGCGGCTCGCGGACGGCGGCCGTGCCTGGTTCCTCGCGACGGCCCGCGCGGGCGACCCCGAGCTCGACGACCGGATCGCCCGCCATCGACGCGCCCGCCCCGCGGAGTGGCCGACGGTCGAGGTCGGCGACGACCTGGCGGCGGCGATCGCCTCGACCGCACCCGACGAGCCGGTCCTCATCGACGGGCTGATGCTCTGGCTGAGCGCGCTGGTCGGCGACGAGCCGGGGGACCCCGACCCGGTCCTCGACGGGCCGCTGGCGGCGGCGCTCGAGGCGATCGATCGGCGGCCCGGTCCGGTCGTGATCGTGAGCGACGAGCTCGGGCTCGGGCATGGTCCCGATGCATGCCGGCGCCAGGGCGTTCCGGGATCTCGTCGGGCTCACCCACCAGCGGATCGCGGCCCGGGCCGACGACGCGTTCCTCATGGTCGCCGGCCTGCCGGTCCGGCTCAAGGGCGGGCCGGACGCGTGACGCCCCCGGACAGGGCCACGATCGCGGGCAGCGCGCCGGCGACCGTGGACGCGGACCGCGCCGCGCTCCGAAGCGCCCTGGACCGCATCGGTCCCCTCGACGAGGCCGCCATGGCCGGGGCGCGCGCCGGCCTCGACCGCCTGACCAAGCCGCCGGGCAGCCTGGGGCGACTCGAGGACCTCGTCATCCAGCTGGCCGGGATCACCGGCCGCACCGATGCCGCCGTGGACCGCAAGGCGATCGTGGTGGCGGCGGCCGACCACGGCGTCACCGCCCAGGGCGTCTCGGCCTATCCGTCCGCGGTGACCGCGCAGATGGTCGCCAACTTCGTCGCCGGGGGCGCCGCGATCAACGTCCTCGCGGACGGGGTCGGGGCGAGCGTGACCGTCGTCGATGTCGGCGTCGCCGGGCCGATCCCGCCGGCCCTCCCCGGTGCGGCCGGCGGCCGGCTCGTCAGCGCGCGTGTCCGTGCCGGGACCGCGGACATGACCGTCGGACCGGCGATGACCGCCGACGAGGCGCTCCGCGCCATCGCGATCGGCCTGGCCCTCGTGGAGGCGGGCGACCTCTCGGAGGCCGACGTCGTCGGGCTCGGCGAGATGGGGATCGGCAACACGACCGCGGCGAGCGCCATCACCGCGGTGATGACCGGAGCGCCGCCCGAGGCCGTCACCGGGCGGGGGACGGGCGTCGACGACGCCGGTCGGCGGCGCAAGGTCGCCGCCATCGAGCGGGCGATCGCGCGTGAACGCTCCGGACGCGGCCGACCCGCTCGGCGTGCTCGCCGCCGTCGGAGGGCTCGAGATCGCGCTGCTCGTCGGGTGTCATCGTCGGCGCGGCCGCCGCGCGTCGGCCGGTCGTCCTCGACGGCTTCATCACCGGCGCCGCGGCGCTCATCGCCGTCGGGCTCGAGCCGCTGATCGCCCACCGCCTCATCGCGTCGCATCGCTCGGTCGAGCCCGGGCACGCCATCGTGCTCGAACGCCTCGGCCGACGGCCGCTGCTCGACCTCGACCTGCGGCTCGGGGAGGGGAGCGGCGCGGCTCTCGCGCTGAGCCTGCTCGACGCCGCCGTCCGCGTGCGCGACGGGATGGCGACCTTCGAGTCCGCCGCCGTCGCCGGGCCGGCCGACGACCCGCGACCCTGACCGGATGACGACCGGCGTCGTGGTCCCCGTCGTCCTCGTCCGCCATGCCTCGACGGCCTGGACCGGCCATCGCTACAGCGGGCGGAGCGATCCGCCCCTCGATGCCGCCGGACGGGCCGCCGCCGAGCAGCTCGCTCGGGAGCTCGGCGCCTGACCTGCCGCCGGGGACGCGCATCGTCTCGAGCCCGCAGGTCCGGGCGTTGGCGACCGCCGAGGCGATCGCCAACGCGGCCGGGATCGGGCCCGTGCTGATCGACGCGCGCTGGCGCGAATCGGATGTCGGCACGGCCGAGGGGCGGACCTTCGACGAGCTGGCCGTGCTCGAGCCGGAGCTCGCCGCTCGGCTCGCGTCGGGCGACGTCGCCATCGACTGGCCCGGATGGCGAGACCGCCGGCGCCCTCGCCGAGCGCGTCCACGCGGCGTGGACGGCGCTGCTGGCGGATCCGCGCCCGGTGGTGATCGTGTCCCACGCCGGCCCGCTGCGGCTGGCGATCGCGCTCGGGACCGGACAGCGCGCCGGAGACCGTGGCGTTCCCCGCGGCGGGCACGGCCGTCCGACCTGACCGTCCCGGCGACGGTCGCCGGACCCGGCGACCGGCCATCGACGCCTCCCGTGCTACCCTCCGCCGGTGACGCGACGTCGATCGAGCGCGCCGGGACGCGACCGTCCCGACCGTCGTCGGTCCTTCCTGGTCCTTGCCGCCCTCCTGGCGCTCGTGCTGAGCGCCTGTGGCGGGGCGAGCGCGTCCCCGTCCGGCACGGCCACGGCCGGCCCCGATGCCACGTCCGACACGGTCTCGAGTCCGACCGCGGCTGCCTCTGACGCCGCGACGGACGAGCCCACCGCGACGCCCGCCGACTCCGTCGAGCCGATCGAGACCCCGAGCGACGAACCGAGCGACGAGCCGACCTCGTCCGAGCCATCCCCGTCCGGCACCGGCGCGGCCGATGCGTGCACCGGCACCCCCGAGAACCAGGACTTCTACGCCTCGGTCGCGGCCGCGGTCGACTGGTCCGTCTATTGCCCGGCGCTGCCGGCCGGCTGGTTCGTCCAGTCGGGCAGCTATCGGCTCGCCGGCGGCGCCCGGCTCGAGATCTCCTACCGCGGTCCGCGTGGCGCCCACATCGACCTGAAGGAAGGCGCCTTCTGCTCGAGCTCGGACGGCTGCGTCCCGGACGGCACGGATGCGGGGACCTCGGCCTTCGGGGACCGCGAGGGCAACCTCGTCTCGGTCGGCGCCGACAGCTGGGCGATCTCCGACGCCGCGGGCTCCAACCCCAGCTGGCTCCTCACCGGGACCGGGCTGTCCGAGGAGGAATTCCGGACGATCGCCGCCGACCTCGCGGTCGTCGGCGGCTGATCAGGCCAGCGCGGCCTCCGCGAGGGCCGCGACCGCGTCCGTCGTCCGCTCCGGGTCGCCGCCGGCCCCGAACCTGACCGCGGTCGCGCCGAAGCCGAGGACCGGGCCGGTCGCCGCGACGATCCGCACCGCCTCGAGCGCGGTCTCGAGCGACAGCCCGCCGGGCTCCGGCATCATCACCGCCCAGCCGCCCGCCTCGTCGAGCGCGTCCATGTCGAAGGCGATGTACCAGCCGTCGATCCGCCCGGCGACCGTCGTGGCCCACCCGCGCAGGGCCGCCTGACCGGCCGGGTCGGCCAGCATCCCGGCCCCGAACTGGGCCACCGCGCTGGCGGCGAGCATCCGTGACTCCTGCTCGTCGAGCACCTGGCCGCCCAGGAGCGCGGCATCGGCCTCGCGGACCGTCGGCGCGTCGCAGGCAGCCAGCAGGTCGGGCTCACCGCGCCCGCAGGCCATCGCGAACGGCATCCCCCAGACGTTGCCCGACGGCGTGGTGCCCGGCACGTTGAAGTCGCCGTGGGCGTCGAACCACGCCAGGCCGAGCCGCAGCCCCGGCTGCGCCCGTCGCAACCCGGCCATCGCCCCCGCGTGCGAGGTGCAGTCGCCGCCGAGCACCAGCAGCCGGGCGTCCGGCTCCGAGCGGCGCATCGCCCCGGCGACATGGTCGGCGAGCCGCGGCAGGTAGGCGCAGATCAGCTCGCGGTTCTTTGCCCGCGGATCGGGGTCCGGCGCCCAGCCCGGGTCGTTGGCGGCATCGCCCGCGTCGCACCCAGCTCGTCCCGGCCAGCCCGGGCCGCGCCGCCAGCCGCTCGGCCAGCCCGAGCCGCCGCAGCTCGGCCGGGCGTGCGCTCCATCCCGGCGAGATGGCCGCCCAGCGCGGTCGGCGACCCGACGATGACCACGGTCCGTCCCATGCCGGGAGGATACGGGCGACCCGGGTCCGGCATGATGCCGGCATGCGCATCGCCGACTTCGCGCTGGAGCGCTACTTCGCCCGCTGGGAGTTCGCGGTCGAGCACCTCCTGTGCGCCTCGGACGTCCAGGGCGTGCCGATGGGCGACCTCCTCGCGCTCGCCGACGACGAGACCCGCGACCTGTGGGACGGCCTCACGCTCGGCTACACCGAGTCGACCGGCCATCCGCTGCTGCGCCGCGAGATCGCGGGCCTCTACGACGGCCTGGACGCGGACGACGTGCTGGTCTTCGCCGGCGCCGAGGAGGCGATCTTCTGCCTCATGAACGTGATCGCCGGTCCGGGCGACCACATCGTCGTGACCTGGCCGGGCTACCAGAGCCTGTACGAGGTGGCCCGCGCGGCCGGCGCGCGAGGTGACCCTGCACGAGCTCCACGAGGCCGACGGCTGGGCGCTCGACGTCGACCGCCTGCTGGCGTCGCTCACGCCGGCGACCCGGCTGGTCGTGGTCAACGCCCCGCACAACCCGACCGGCATGCTGCCGACGGCCGCGCGAGTGGGCCGCGCTGACCGGCGGCGCTCGAGGCGCGCGGCATCCACCTGCTCGCCGACGAGGTCTACCGCTGGCTCGAGTTCGACGACGCGGACCGCCTCCGGGCGGGCGCCGAGGCCTTCGAGCGCGGGATCTCGCTGGGCGTGATGTCGAAGTCGTTCGCGATGGCCGGCCTGCGCATCGGCTGGCTGGCGACCCGGGATCGCGAGCTCCTGGCTCGCTGCGCGGCCATGAAGGACTACACGACCATCTGCTCGTCGGCGCCGTCGGAGATCCTCGCGCTGATCGGGCTGCGCGCCCGCGACCGCATCCTGGCCCGGTCGCGCGGCATCGTCGCGACGGGCCTCGAGCGGCTCGACGGGTTCTTCGAGGACTGGGCCGACCGCTTCGAGTGGGTCCGCCCGCGGGCGGGCTCGGTCGGCTTCCCGCGGCTGACCGTGCCGGGGCTCCGGATCGACGACTGGGCGGCGGGCCTCGTCGAGGCCGAGGGCGTCCTGCTGCTGCCGGGCTCGCAGTTCGGCCACCCGGGCAACCACTTCCGGATCGGGTTCGGGCGGACGGACCTGCCCGAGGCGCTCGAGGGCTTCGAGCGCTACGCGGCCGCGACGCTGCGCTAGTGCGCGGTCGTCGCGGCGGAGGCTGACGATGAGCCTCAGAGCGCTCCGGCGGCGCCGGGTCGGAGCAGCCCGACCCCGAAGCCGCGCAGGCCCGCGGGCGAGCGGCTCGCCCAGCCAGTCGCGCAGGCTCGGCCGGCCGACGGCCGGCTCCTCGATGGTCGTCCGCGGCGCGCCGGCGACCCGCACGCTCTGCGGGATCGACCGGCCGTGCCAGCCGAGGTAGTGGCTCGGCGTGATGCGCACGACCAGCGGAGTAGGTCTCGACGTACTCCGCCGGCGTCAGGCCGATGCCGGCCATCTGCGACGCGTACTTCTCGAGGTGGCCGGCCGGCATGACCTCGGCGGTCGGCGACGTCGAGGATCTCGGCGCGGCCCTGGAAGAGGCCGATGTCGAAGTCCTCGTCCGCGTCGCCCACGCCCAGCATCACCGACGAGCCGGCCCGCAGGTTGCGGACCTTGACGGCGTCGGGCTTGGAGAAGACCAGGAGCGAGCGTCCCGTCCCACCAGAACCAGACCGGCACGATGTGGGGCGTCCCGTCGGGTCGGACGGTGGACAGCCAGACGACCGCTTCCTCCTCGAGGAAGCGCTGGATGCGGGTGACGGCGAGCGAGTACTCCATGCCCGGAGCATGCCGTCCGGCCGCGGGGCCGGACCACCGACCGCGGTCGTGTCCGGCATGGACGTCCGACGATGACCGGGCGCCGACGCCCGGCCGGGCGGTCAGCCCTTGTTGCCGCCGAGGAGCCCGCCGAGCATCCCGCCGAGATCCGGGCTGCCGCCCGAGCCGCCGGCCCCGCCGAGAAGGCCGCCGAGCACGGCCGCCCAGGTCCATGCCGCTCGCGGCCTGGCCGAGCCCGCCGTCCGGGACCTTGCCCTGCGGGGTGAGCATGTTCACGATCTGCGGCAGGAACGCGGCGAGCATGGGCAGCAGCTTCCCGGCATCGATGCCCGAGCCCGTCGACAGCCGCTGGACGGTGTCCGGGCCGAGTGCCTGGCCGAGCGCGGCCGGGTCGATGGGCTGGTTGTCGCCCGTGCCGATCCACGAGTCGACCTTGTCGCCGAGGCCGGCGTCCTTGAGCTTGCCCATGAGGGCGTCGATGCCGCCCTCCTGCTGCACGGCCTGCTGCAGGCCGCCGAGGGCCGCCATCGGGTCCGTGCCACCGGTCGCCGTCCCCGGTCACGCTCGACATCAGCTTGGTCAGGTCGTCCATCGGTGTTCCTCCCAGTGCGGCGCGTCCGGGAGGGCATCGTACGCCGATGCCGGTGGCCGGATCAGGCCTCCTGGGCGGCTCCTCGAGCGGCCACGACCATGTCCGCAGGCGCTTCAGCAGGCTGCGGCCGGTCAGGTCGAGGTGGATCGGCGTGACCGCGATGCGCCGGTTGATGACCGCGTGGAAGTCCGTGCCCTCCACGGCCAGCCCCGATGGCGGCGGACCGCCGATCCAGAAGTAGGGGATGCCGCGCTGGGATCGAGGCGCTGGATGAGCTCGTCCTGGTAGATCCGCTTGCCGAGGCGGGTGACCTCGAAGCCGCCGCACTCCTCGAGCGTCACGGCGGGCACGTTCACGTTGATGAGCTCGCCCGGCGACAGGCCGTGCTCGAGGATGTTGCGGGCGACGGTCGTCGCCGCGAGCCCGGCCAGCGCGAAATCGGGGTGCTCGTAGTACTCCTGCGAGATCGCGAAGCCCGGGCAGTTGTTGATGACCGCCTCCATCGCGGCGCTGACCGTTCCCGAGTAGGTGATGTCGTCGCCGAGGTTGGCGCCGTAGTTGATCCCCGACGCCACCAGGTCGAAGGTGTGCCCGAAGTAGCCGAGGAACGCGAGGCTGACCGCGTCCGTGGGCGAGCCGTCCACCGAGTAGGCGAGCGAGCCGTCGCCGAGCGTCCGCTCGCGGACGCGCAGCGGGCGCATCAGCGTCTTGGTGTGGCCGACCGCGCTCTGGTTCGTGTCGGGCGCGACCACCGTGGTGTCGCCGATCGGGTCGAGCGCCATCTTCAGCGCCAGCAGCCCGCGCGATTCGACGCCGTCGTCGTTGGTGACGAGGATCCGCGGCCGGCCCTCCCACTCACCCAGCGGGCGGGCGTTCCCGCGCAGCGCCCGCGGACCGCCCCTCGCGCCGGCGAGCGGCTCGCCGCGCTCCTTGTCCAGATCGCGCCGCTCGGTCCGCGCCCGCTCGCGGGTCATGTCCGGCGGGTCGTCGCTCACGTGGCGGCCTCGGCGGCCTCGGCGGGATCGGAGCCGGTGTCGGGACCGGCGTCCTCGACGTCCGCGGCGGTGCCCGGTGCGGGCTCGCGGGGGACCCGGACCGGCCGGCCCTCGCGCTCGGAGACGCGCTTGGCGGCGCGGCCGGCGACGGTCCGGTCGCCCGTCGAGCGGTGGAGGAAGTGGAAGAAGAACGCCGAAGCGACGGCCGCGATCGGGATGCCGAAGATCGCGCCGGGGATGCCGGCGAGCCGCGATCCGATGAGCACCGAGCCCAGGACGACGATCGGGTGGATGCCGACCGAGTCCCGCATGATCCGCGGTTGCAGGATGTTCATCACCACGAACCAGCCGGCGACCATCAGAGCGGTGGTCGGCAGCAGCGCGTCCGGCCGGAAGAGCAGCGCGATGATGACGGGCGGCGCCCAGGCGACGAACGGCCCGAAGAAGGGGATCGCCATCAGCAGTCCGGCGGAGACCGAGGTCAGCGCCACCAGCGGGAGGCCCATGACGACATTCGTGACCAGCGCGATGAAGAAGTAGACCGTGCCCAGGACGGCCTGCCCGCGCAGGAACCCACCAAACGAGCGCGAGACCGAGGTCTGGAGCAGGCGGGCCTCCTCGGCGTAGGACGGCGGCACCAGGCGGAAGAGGAAGGCCAGGATCTGGTCGCGGTCGATGACCATGTAGATCGACAGGAAGAAGACGATCAGCATCGTTCCGACCACGCTCAGGCTGGCCACCGCGATCTGCTGCAACGGCGCCACGAGGACGGCGGCGACCTTGTCGAGGTTGTCGAGGATCGAGGTCAGCTGGGTCAACAGGTCGATCTGGCTGAGCCCGACCGAGTCGAGCCAGGCCTGCCACGGCGCGACGATCGACGGGAGGTCGTGCTGGATCTGGGGGATCGATGCGACGAACTCGGCGATCGACGTCGTGAGCGCCCCGGCGACCACCACGATGATCACCACGAGGATCGCGACGACCCCGGTGTAGACGATGACGGTGGCGAGGACCCGCGGCAGCTTGGGGATCGCCGCGATGATCCGGGTGACGATCGGGCTGATGATGAAGGCGAGGAGCCACGCAAGGAAGAACGTCAGCAGGATGTCGGCGAAGAACGACAGGAACGAGGCCAGCTGACCGAGGACGATGAAGAAGAGCGCGACCGCGCCGAGCACCAGGATCGCGCTCACGAGTCGCCGATCCCGTCCTCCGAGGCGGTCCTCGAGCAGCCCTCGGTCCTCCGTGGCGGTTCCCTCCTGCGTCCTTAGCGAAGCCCCATCCGCTCGCGGACCTCGGCCATCGTGGCCTCGGCCAGCGGCCGTGCCCGCTCGGCGCCGTCGGCGAGGATCCGGTCGATCCGGGCCGGGTCGGCCATCAGCTCCTCATAGCGCTCGCGGGCCTCGGCGTAGTGGGCGATGATCCGCTCCGCGAGCAGCTTCTTCGTGTCGACGCAGCCGGTCCGCGCGGTCCGCTCGCCGTCCCAGATCGACTCGTAGTCGCTGCCGAAGAAGCGGTGCAGCTGGCAGACGTTGCAGACCTCGGGGCGCCCCGGGTCGGTCCGCAGGATGCGCTGCGTGTCGGTGACCATGCTCATCACCTGGCGCCGGATCACGTCCGGCGAGGCCAGGATCTCGATGGTGTTGTCGAGCGACTTGCTCATCTTCCGGACGCCGTCGGTGCCGAGCACGACGGGCACCTCGGTGTGGACGGCCTGCGGCTCCGGGAAGGTCTCGCCGTAGACGTGGTTGAAGCGCCGGACGATCTCGCGCGACAGCTCCAGGTGGGCGGCCTGGTCCTTGCCGACCGGGACCAGCGACGCCTTGTAGATGACGATGTCCGCGGCCTGCAGCACCGGGTACGTGAGGAGCCCGTGGTTGATGTCGTCGGGCTGGTTCTCGCGCTTCTCCTTGTAGGTCGGCGTCCGCTCGAGCCAGCTCACCGGCGTCACGGTCATCAGCAGCCAGGCGAGCTCGGTGTGCTCGGGGCGGTGGCTCTGCACGAAGAGGATGCAGCGGTCCGGGTCGAGCCCGAGCGCCACCAGCGCCGCGCCCATCTCGCGGGTCCGCGCGCGCAGCGCGTCCGGGTCGTGGAGGCTGGTCAGCGCGTGGTAGTCGACGATGCAGTAGATCGTGTCGTACTCGGCCTGGAGCCGGACGTAGTTGCGGATCGCGCCCAGGTCGTTGCCCAGGTGCGGCGCGCCCGAGGGCTGGATCCCGCTGAAGATCCGCGGGCGGAGGGCGGCGTCGGGCGTCGGGGCAGGTGCCGGAATCGTCTCGATCGTCATCGTCGGCGAGTGTAGCGGACCGCCCTGGCCGCCCGACCGCCCTGGCCGCCCGGCCGCCCGACGCCGTCGGCTCCACGGGTCTTGGCTCCGTGGCCAGTCCAGCGGATCCCGTGCCGCGGTCGCCCCCGCGACCTCTCCCCAAACCTGGCACGACGACCATGGACAGAACGTTATGGCCGATCTGGGGTCCGATGGCGTGCCGCACGCGTCGCCATCCGAGGAGATCCCCGCCTATCCACGCTCGCGCTCCCGGCCCGCGACGTCAGGGTCGCGTCGATCCGGCCCGTGACCAGCCACAACGTTCTGTGGGTGAGCGTTCTGCCAGGTCATCGAGCACGGCAGCACGCGGCAACGCCCCACGGGGCGTATCCGCGCCGCAGGAACCGAGGCGCACCCGCACCATTCCGACCGCCCAACGCGCCCGGCCGCCCGACGCCGTCGGCTACCATCGACCGCGATGTCACGACCCAGCCGAGCCGAGCCTTGAGCGCCGCCCCGCTGCGCGTGGTGCTGCTCGGCGCCGGGACCGTCGGCCGCGAGGTGGCCTGCGCGCTGATCGAGCGGCGGGCGGAGCTGCGGCCGTCCGACGGCCCGGGCCTGGAGCTGGTCGGGATCGCCGTCCGCGAGCCGGACCGGGCGATCGCCTCCGGGCTGCCCGCGGAGCTCGTCACCGATGCCCCGGCCCACCTCGTGGCGGACGGCCGCGCCGACGTCATCGTCGAGCTCATGGGCGGCGACGAGCCGGCCCACACGCTGATCGCGGCCGCCCTGTCGATGGGCACGCCGGTCGTGACCGCCAACAAGCACGTCATCGCCCACCACGGCCCGGGCCTCGAGGCGATCGCGCGCAAGAACGGCACCGCGCTGCGCTTCGAAGCCGCCGTGGGCGGCGGGATCCCGATCCTCGGACCGCTCGCCGCGGACCTCGCGGCCGAATCGCGTCAGCCGGGTCCGCGGGATCGTCAACGGCACCTCGAACTTCATCCTGACCGCGATGACCGACCCGGACGCCCCGCGCGACTACGACGACGCGCTCGCCGAGGCCCAGCGCCTCGGGTATGCCGAGGCGGACCCGTCGGGCGACGTCGAGGGCCTCGATGCGGTCAACAAGCTCGTGATCCTCGCGCGACTCGCGTTCGACCGCTGGCTCGACCCTGCCTCGATCGCGACCCGGCCCGACGGCCGTGGCGGTCCGGCGGGCGCCGGCATCACGGCCGTGACTCGCGACCACGCCCACGAGGCTCGTGCGGCGGGCCGCGTGCTCCGCCTCCTCGCGACCGCCAGCCGCCTGCCCGATGGCAGCCTCGCCGCGGCGGTCCTGCCGACGGCGCTCCCGCTCGACTCCGCGCTGGGTCGCACGGCCGGTGTCCGGAACCGCATCGAGGTGGACGCCGAGCCGGTCGGCTCGGTCGGCTTCGACGGCCCGGGCGCGGGCGGCGCCGCGACCTCCTCGGCCGTGCTCGGCGACCTGATCGCCATCGCCCGCGGGGCCGGCTCGACGTGGGGCCCGCGGCCCGCGGCCACCGGTCCGAGCGACGATCCCGTCCGCGCCCCGGCGCGCGAGGTCCTCGAGATGCGCGACGGCGTGCGGTATCCGATCGATGACTGACGCGCGCACGACCGCCCCGCCATCCGCCTCCGGGACGGGCCGGCCGCGGCTGATGGAGCGCTACGCCCGCTTCCTGCCGGTCACCGCCGACACGCCCGCCTTGACGCTCGGCGAGGGCGACACCCCGCTCGTCCACGCGCCGCGGCTCGGGGCCGCGATCGGCGTCCCGAACCTGCACCTCAAGGTCGAAGGCCAGAACCCGACCGGCTCGTTCAAGGACCGGGGCATGGTGCTGGCGGTCGCGAAGGCGGCCGAGGAGGGCGCGACCGCGGTCGTGTGCGCCTCGACCGGCAACACGTCGGCCTCGGCCGCGGCCTACGCTGCGGCGGCCGGCATGGAGGCGATCGTGGTCCTGCCCAAGGGCCAGATCGCCACGGGCAAGCTGCTCCAGGCGCTGGTCGCCGGCGCCCGCGTCGTCGCCATCGACGGCAACTTCGACCAGGCCCTCACGATCGTCCGTGCGCTCGCCGAACAGGGAGACCACCCGGTGACCCTCGTCAACTCCGTCAACCACTTCCGCCTCGAGGGGCAGCAGACCGCGGCCTTCGAGATCTGCGACGCCCTCGGCCGCGCGCCGGACGTGCTGGCGATCCCGGTCGGCAACGCCGGCAACATCAGCGCCTACTGGATGGGCTTCCAGGCCTACGCCGCGGCCGGGATGGTGTCCGGGACGCCGCAGCTGTGGGGCTTCCAGGCCGCCGGCGCGGCGCCGCTCGTCAGCGGTCGCCGGGTGGACCATCCGGAGACGGTCGCGACCGCGATCCGCATCGGCGACCCCGCGTCGTGGGACCTCGCGATCGACGCGCGCGACGGCTCGCACGGCCGGATCGACGCCGTGACCGACGACGAGATCCTCGCCGCCTACCGCGATGTCGCCCGGTTGGAGGGGATCTTCTGCGAGCCGGCCTCGGCCGCGGGCATCGCCGGGCTGCGCAAGGCCGCGGCCGCCGGCGAGCTGGACCCCGACGCGCTCGTCGCGTGCGTGCTGACCGGGCACGGCCTGAAGGACCCGACGACCGCCGAGCGCCAGGTCGGCCGGCTGGATCGAGGCCGCGCCGACCGTCGGCGCGGTCGCCGTCGCGCTGGGCTGGTAGCCATGGTCGCCCACTGGCTCGCGGAACTGGACGGCCGCACCGTCGCCGTCGAGGTGCCGGCCACCTCGGCCAACCTCGGGGCCGGGTACGACTGCCTCGGCGTCGCCCTGGCCCTGACCGACCGGATCGAGCTCGAGGTCCGCGGCTGGAGCCGCGGCCGGATCGAGCTGACCGTCGAGGGCGAGGGCCGCAACGAGCTGCCCGAGGATCGTGACAACCGCTTCGTCCGCGGCCTCGAGGCGGCGCTGACCGCGGCCCGCGGCGAGCTGCCGGCGGGCGTCGGCTGGCGGATCGTGATGCACAACCGGATCCCGCTGGCGCGCGGCCTCGGCTCGTCCGCGGCGGCGACCGTCGCCGGGCTCGTCGCCGGCAACGCGCTCCTCGGCGAGCCGCTCGGGATGCCCGAGCTGCTCCGCCTGGCCAGCGACCTCGAGGGCCATCCCGACAACGCGGCCGCGGCGCTGCTCGGCGGGTTCACGATCAGCGCCCGGACCGAGGACGGGTCGGTCGATGCCGTCCGGTTCGATCCGCCGCGCGACCTCCGGGCCGTGCTGTTCATCCCGGAGCTGCGCCTGTCGACGACCGACATGCGCGACATCCTCCCCGACACCGTCCCGCTCGCCGACGCGGTCGCCAACATCGGCGCCGTCGCGCTCGGCGTCGCCGGCCTCGCGAGCGGTCGCTACGAGGTCCTGAAGCAGCTCACGGTCGACCGGCTCCATGAGCCGTACCGGGCCAAGGTCTACCCGCAGCTCCCCGCGCTGGTCGGGGCCGCGCGCGAGGCCGGTGCCATCGGCGCGTGCCTGTCCGGGGCCGGCTCGACGATCCTCGCCTTCGCCGATTCGATGGCGGGCATCACCCGCATCGAGGCGGCCTTCGGCGCGGCCGCCGCCGACGTCGACCTGCCCGGCCGCATCGAGGTCGTCGAGCCGCGGGCGCAGGGCGCGAAGGTGATCACCGGGCCATGATCAGGCGCCGGCGGCGCGCCTCGGGTCGGTGATGAAGGCCAGCGTCTCGGCCCACGCCGAGGCACTCGCGTCCGCGAACTCGGCCGCCTTGCGGTCGAAGAAGCTGTGCGGCGCGCCCGGATAGCTGACCAGGCGATGGTCGACGCCCGATGTGGTGAGCGCCGCGTCGAAGGCGGCGATGGCCTCGGGCGGGATCGCCCCGTCGGCGCCGCCGAACAGGCCTAGCACCGGCGACGCGATCGACGCGGCCACGTCGACCGGGGCCGGCGCGTCGTTCCGCCACGGGCCGACGAGCGTGCCATAGAACCCGATCACCCCCGCCAGCCCGAGCCCGAGGGTCCCGGCCAGGAACGACATCCGCCCGCCCATGCAGAAGCCGAGCGTGAAGACGGCGGGCGGCTGGCCGTCGGCCGCGCCGCGGCCGTGCTCCTGCAGGTACGCCGCGCCCCGGCGGCGATGTCCGCCGCGATCCCGCCCCAGGTCGTCGCCGCCACGTGCGGCACGTGGTCGAAGGCCTCGCCGCGGTCGTCGTCGGGTGCCGTCCGCCCGAACCAGTCGATGGCCAGCGCGTCGATCCCGTGCTCCGCGAACCGGAGGGCCAGCTCTTCGTAGAACGGGTGCAGGCCGCGGACATCCGGGAGGATCACGACGGCCGCGCCACTCGGCTCCGTGGCCCGTGCCAGGAACGCCGCGAGCCGGTTGCCGTCGGCCGCCGTCAGCGTCGGCCGGGAGGTGTCGAGCGCCCCGCCGGCGATCGGGCTGGATCGGCGGGTGGCTGTCGAGATCGAAGCACATCGGCGGACACCTCGGGGCGGGGACGGCCGGACCATCGTAGTCCGCGGCCATGCCGCACGGCGGGAGCGTGGCGAGCCGGGCGGTAGAATGCCCCGCGATGCCTGCCCCCCTCGTCGTCCAGAAGTACGGCGGCTCCTCCGTGGCCGACGCCGACCGCATCAAGCGGGTCGCGCGCCGGATCGCGCGCGAGCGCGCGGCCGGCAACGACCTCGTCGTCGTGGTCTCGGCCATGGGCGACACGACGGACGAGCTCCTCGGGCTCGCGGCGGCGCATCACCGACGATCCCGACCCGCGCGAGCTCGACGTCCTGCTCGCGACCGGCGAGCACCAGGCCGCGACGCTACTCTCGATGGCCCTCCACGGTCTCGGGGTCGGGGCGATCAGCCTCACCGGGCCGCAGGCCGGCATCACCACCGACGGCCGCTACGGCCGGGCCCGGATCGCGGGCATCGAGCCGCGCCGCGTCCGCGAGGAGCTGGAGGCGGGCAAGGTCGTCATCGTGGCCGGGTTCCAGGGCCAGAGCAGCGGCGCCGACGAGATCACGACCCTCGGCCGCGGCGGCAGCGACACGACCGCGGTGGCGCTCGCCGCCGCGCTGCGTGCCACGCGCTGCCAGATCTTCACCGACGTCCGCGGCATCTACACCGCGGATCCCCGGCTCGTCCCGAAGGCGCGGCAGCTGCCCGTCATCGGCTACGAGGAGATGCTCGAGCTCGCCCACCAGGGCGCCCAGGTCATGCAGGTCCGCGCGGTGGAGCTGGGCTGGGTCAACGACGTCGTCATCGAGGTCCTCAGCTCGTTCGAGGACGCCCCCGGCACGCTCATCAGGGAGGACCCGCACGTGGAGCAGCGCAACAAGGTTCGCGGGCTCGCCCACGACCGGAACGTCGCCAAGGTCACCATCGTGGACGTCCCGGACCGACCGGGCGTCGCGCGGGCGATCTTCGAGCCGCTGGCGGAGGCCGGCGTCAACATCGACATGATCGTCCAGAACGTCGGCCACGGCGGCTCGACCGACATGTCGTTCACCGTCCCGCGGGTCGAGCTGGCCCAGGCCAAGAAGGTCCTCGAGCCGCTCGTGCGCGAGATGAACGCCCGCGAGCTGACCACGGACGCCTCCGTCGGGAAGGTCTCGATCGTCGGCGCCGGGCTGCACAACGCCCCGGGCTACGCGGCGCGCATGTTCGGGACGCTCGCCGATGCGGGCGTGAACATCGAGATGATCTCCACCTCGGAGGTCCGCATCACCTGCATCGTCGCGGAGGCCGAGCTGGAGACCGCGCTGCGAGCCCTGCACGACGCCTTCGAGCTCGAGCGCCCCGAACCGGTCGACGTCGCTGCGGCGGGCTGATGGGCCACCGCGCATGACCGCCTTCCTCGCCCGCACGGAGCGGTTCGCCGAGGTCGGCTCGACCAACGACGTCGTCCGGGCGCTGGCTCGCCGACGGCACGCCGGAGGTCTGCCTCGCGACCGCGGACTCGCAGTCCGCGGGCCGCGGGCGCGACGGTCGGACGTGGGTCGCCCCGCCCGGGGCCGCGCTGCTGCTCTCGCTCGGGTTCCGGCCCGACTGGCTGCCGCCGGACCGCGTCTGGCGGCTGGCCGCGGTCGCCTCGCTGGCGATGGCCGGTGCGGCCGAGGACGTCGCCGCGCTCCCCGCCGGCACGGTGTGCCTGAAGTGGCCCAATGACCTCGTCGTGGTGGCCGGCGACGGGACCCTCCGCAAGCTGGCCGGCGTCCTGGGCGAGACCGACGGGCTGGGCTCGGACGACCCGCGGGTCGTGGTCGGGATCGGCATCAACGCCGATTGGCCGGCCGCCACGTTCCCACTGGACCTGGCCGACACGATGACGTCGTTGCGCGAGACCGCGGATGGCCGGCCCGTCGACCGCGACGCGCTGGCGGACGCGTTCGTCGAACGGCTCGAGACGGGCGTCAAGGCCCTGCGCGCGGGACGCTTCGACGAGACCGGCTGGGCGGACCGCCAATCGACGACCGGGCGCGTGGTCGAGCTGGTCCGCCCCGACGGCACGAGCGAGCCGGTGCGAGCGCTGGGCGTCGACCCCGGAACGGGCGCGTTGCTCGTGGAGGACCCGTCGGGCGCCGATGGCCGCCGCGCGGTCGTGGTCGGCGAGATCCGTCATGCGCGCCTCGCCCGCACGGTCGGGGTGTAACGCGATGGCCCGTCCGGCATTCAGGAAGGTGGACCGGTCGGAGGAGACCGGTGGCGCTCGCCTCGTCCATCTCGATCGGGATCGCCCGCTCGTGGACGCGGCGCAGGCCGACCCGGCGCAGTTCGACGCCCTCTACCGGAAGTACCTGGCCCAGGTGTACAGCTACGCGTTCTACGAGCTCGGGGACCGGCACGAGGCCGAGGACGCCACGGAACGGACGTTCCTGGCGGCCCTCGCGAACCTGCCGCGCTTCGAGGAGCGCGCCCGCCCGATCGACGGCGAGGGCGCGTCCACGTTCAAGGTGTGGCTCTTCACGATCGCCCGGAACGTCGTGGCCGAGCGCCGCCGCCGGCGCCGCCGTCGCCCGGAGACGACGCTCGACACCGTCGCCGACCTGGCCGGGCCGCTCGACCTCGAGGCGGATGTCGCGCGTCGGGACGAGGGCCACGCCGCGCTGCGCGCCGTGAGCCGGCTGACCGGCGACCGCCGCCGCGCGGTCGTGCTGCGCTTCGTCGACGAGATGTCCACCGCCGAGATCGCCGGGATCATGGGCCGGTCCGAGGGGTCGGTCCGGGTCCTCATCCACCGGGCCTTGCGGAACGTGGCCCGCGACCTCGGCGAGGACCGCGAGTGACCCTGTCCGGCGGCCGCGATGCCGCGGAGATCGAGGCCCTGATCGCGGACCGCTACCTCGAGTCGCTGCTGATGGCCCACGCGTCCGGCGCCGACGCGACGCCCGCCCCGGCCGAGCTCGACCCGCGGATGCGCGCCGTGGCCGACCGGTTGGCGCGCGACCTGCCGCGACTGCACCCGTCGTTCCGCTTCGAGGAGGCCCTCGCCGCCCGGCTCGCGGGCGCGGGGCTCGCGCGGACGCTGCCCGTGGCCGCCGGCGGCGAAGGGTCGGTCGTCTCGATGCGCCTGCCCGCGGACGACGCCGAGGCGGCTGCGCTCGCCGCCTACGTCGACGGCGTCGCGCTCGACGACGACCCGGACGGCGACGCGATGCGCCCGCTGCTCATCGGCGGCGCCGCCATCACGTCGGCCGCCCTCTCGCTGGCCGGCGCCGCGTGGGTCGCCTGGCGCTGGCGGCGGCCCGCCGGCTCCCCGATGGCCCGGGCCGTCCGAGCGGTCGCCCGCGGACGGCTGGACTGATGCCGATCAAGCTGCCCTCGTTCCGCGCGCGGCGGGACGCCTATCCGCCCGACCTCTGGACGAAGTGCCCGTCCTGCGAGTCGATGCTGTTCAACAAGCAGCTCGACAAGGCGATGCGGGTGTGCCCGACCTGCGGCCACCACTTCCGGCTGTCGGCCGCGACCCGGCTCGAGCAGCTGATCGACCACGAGACGCTGGATCGAGCACGACGCGGGCCTGCAGTCCGTCGACGCGCTCCGCTTCGTCGACCGCAAGAGCTACGTGGACCGGCTGGCGGCGGCCCAGGCGTCCACCGGCATGCGCGACGCGGCCGTGTGGGGCACCGGCGCGATCGCGGACGTGCCGGTCGCGATCTGCGTCATGGACTTCGGGTTCATGGGTGGCTCGATGGGCGCGGTCGTCGGCGAGAAGGTCACGCGGGCGGCCGAGCACGCCCTCGAGGCGCGGATCCCGCTGGTCATCGTCAGCGCGTCCGGCGGCGCCCGGATGCAGGAGGGCACGCTGGCCCTGATGCAGCTGGCCAAGACCCTCGCGGCCATCGAGCGGCTGCACCCGGCCGGGGTCCCGTTCATCTCGGTCCTCTCGGACCCGACCACCGGCGGCGTCTTCGCCTCGTTCGCGGCCGTCGGCGACGTCAACGTGGCCGAGCCGAACGCCCTCATCGGCTTCGCCGGCGCGCGGGTCGCGGCCGGGACGATCGCGCAGGAGCTGCCCGAGGGCTTCCAGCGCGCCGAGTTCCTGTACCGGCACGGCTTCGTCGACCGGGTCGTGGCCCGCGCGGACCTGCGCGACGAGCTGGCGGCGATCCTGCGCCTGCTGCCGGTCCGCGACGGGACGGCCGCCGCGGTCCCGGCCGGCTCGGACCTGCCCGGCTTCCGGCCGCTGTCCTTCCTCTCGACCCTGGCCGACCGGGTCGGCGAGCTCGCCGGCGGCGACGCCCAACCGGATCCCGCGATCCTGCTGGGGGCGAACGGTGGCGCGACCAACGGGACGCCGACGAACGGCAGCGGCCCCACGGCCGACGACGCCTGGGCGCGGGTCCAGCTCGCGCGCAACCTGCGGCGGCCGCGGACGCTCGAGTTCGTCGCGGCGATGACCGACGGGTTCGTCGAGCTCCACGGGGACCGCCTCTTCGGTGACGACGAGGCGATGGTCGCCGGGCTCGCCCGGCTCGATGGCCGGCCGGTCGCCGTGATCGGCCAGCAGAAGGGCGCCGACACCGACGAGAACATCCGGCGCAACTTCGGGATGCCGCATCCGGAGGGCTACCGCAAGGCGATGCGCGTGATGGAGCTGGCCGAGCGGTTCGGCCTGCCGGTCGATCACCTTCGTCGACGTGCCCGGCGCCCACCCCGGCCCGAATCCGAGGAGCGCGGCATCGCCGAGGCGATCGCCCGCTCGGTGGCGCTGATGACCCGCCTGCGCACGCCGATCGTCACGGTCATCACCGGCGAGGGCGGCTCGGGCGGCGCGCTGGCCATCGCCGTCGGCGACGTGGTCATCGCGCTCGAGAACGCGGTCTACTCGGTCATCAGCCCGGAGGGCTGCGCGTCGATCCTGTGGCGGACCACGGACGAGGCGGCCACCGCGGCGGCCGCGATGCGCATGACCGCCGCCGACCAGCACGACCTCGGCGTCCTCGACCTCGTCGTGGCGGAGCCGGGCGAGGGCGCCCACACCGACCCCGCCGAGACGGCCCGCCGGCTGCGGGCGATCATCGTCGACCGGCTCGAGGCGCTCGAGGCGCTCACCGTCGACGAGCTCGTCGACGCACGCTACCGACGCTACCGGTCGCTGGGCGCCTACACTGAGGCCGACGTGCCGGAGCTCCCCGACAAGGTCGATCGCGGCCTCGGTGATCGCCTGCGGGACCTGCTGGACCCGGGCCGGCGAGCCATCGGCGCCACCGTCCAGCCGTGGTCGCGCGACGACCCGCCGGCGCGTGAGGAGGTCTAGCGAGTGCCCGGATCGCCACCCCAGGACGCCGACGCCTCGTCGCAGCGAGCCGAGGACCACGCCGCCATCGACCGTCTCGCCGACGAGCTGCTGCCCGCCCTGATCGCCAAGCTGGCGGCGACCGGTCTCGGGGAGCTCGAGGTCCGCGAGGGCGACTGGAAGGTCCGCCTGCGCCGCCCTGCCGACGGCCGCGGCCAAGCGGCCCGCCGATCGCGCCGGCCGGGGGTCGTCCCATGGCGGCCACCCCGCGGCCGCGCACGATGACGCCGGTCGGCCCGGGCCGCGATGGGCGCGACGGCCGCGACGGCGCCGACCCGCGCCGCTCGGTCGCGACGTCGCCGGCGGTCGGCATCTTCCAGCCCCGCACCGGGGTCCGCGCCGGGACCCGGGTCCGCGCCGGCGACCGGCTCGGCATCGTCGACATGCTGGGCGTGGCCCAGGAGGTCGTGACCCCGGTCGACGGCCTCGTCGGGGCCACCCTCGTGGAGCCGGGTGACGCCGTCGAGTACGGCCAGGAGCTCATCGTCATCGAGCTGGCGACGGCCGCCGCCGGCGGGGACGCCTGAGCGATGTTCCACAAGATCCTCATCGCCAACCGCGGCGAGATCGCCCTGCGCATCCTGCGGGCGTGCCGGGAGCTCGGCGTCGAGGCGGTCGTCGCCTACAGCGAAGCGGACCGCGACTCCCTGCCCGTCCAGCTGGCGGACGAGGCGATCTGCATCGGCCCGGCCGACGCCAAGCGCTCCTACCTCTCGGCGTCGGCCGTGATCTCGGCGGCGCTGGTCACCGGCTGCGACGCGATCCACCCGGGCTACGGCTTCCTGTCCGAGGACGAGGGCTTCGCCGACGTCGTCGCCGCCCACGGCCTGACGTTCATCGGCCCGCCCGGTCCGGTGCTCGAGCGATTCGCGAGCAAGGAGGCGACCCGCCGCCTGCTCGGCGCGCCACGGCCTGCCCACGATCCCGGGCTCGGACGGCATGCTCCGCGACGAGACGCACGCGCTCGCCGAGGCCGAGAAGCTCGGCTACCCGGTCCTGATCAAGCCGTCGGCGGGCGGCGGCGGCAAGGGCATGCGCATGGTGCGCACCGCGCGCGAGCTCGAATCCGTGCTCAAGGTCTGCCGCTCGGAGGCGAAGGCCGCCTTCGGCGACGACTCGCTCTACCTCGAGAAGTGGCTCGACGAGAACCGCCACGTCGAGGTCCAGGTCGCGGTGGACCGCTACGGGCACGGCGTCCACCTCGGCGAGCGCGACTGCTCCGTCCAGCGCCGCCACCAGAAGATCCTCGAAGAGGCGCCGACGCCGGCCCTGTCCGACGCCGCGCGCGCGGACCTCGCCGAACGCGCCGTCCGCGCCGTCGTGGCCGCCGGCTACGAGAACGTCGGGACGCTCGAGTTCCTCGTCGACAGCTCGGGCGGCTTCTACTTCATCGAGATCAACTGCCGGATCCAGGTCGAGCACCCGGTGACCGAGATGCTGACCGGCATCGACCTCGTGACCACCCAGATCCGGATCGCCGCCGGCGAGCCGCTCGGCTTCAGCCAGGCCGACGTCGAGTTCCGCGGCCACGTCATCGAGTTCCGCATCAACGCCGAGGACCCGGAGGCGGACTTCCGGCCCGGTGCCGGGATCGTCGAGCGCTATCACGAGCCGGGTGGCCCGGGCGTCCGGATGGACTCGCACCTGTACACGGGCTACGAGGTCCCGCCGTTCTACGACTCGCTCCTCGGCAAGCTCGTGGTCTGGGGCCCGGACCGCGCGACCGCCATCGCCCGCGGGCGGGTGGCGCTCGACGAGCTCGTCATCGACGGCCTCGTCACCAACGTCGCCATCCAGCGGGCGCTGCTCGGCAACGAGACGTTCCTGGAGGGCCGGTTCACGACGAACCTGCTCGACCGCGTGGGGAGTGCGGCCTTCCTGACGGCCGCCGCCCGCTCGTGATGCAGACCTGCACACAAGTTGCCGTTCGGCTCGACCGGCAGCGGCCAGACTGACCCCACCCACCAGGAGCTGCCCGTGACCGACGCGCCACCCGCCATGATCCATTCGACCCGCGAGATCGAGGGACTGATCCCGCATCGCTGGCCGTTCCTCCTCGTCGACCGCATCGTCGAATACGAGCCCGAGGCGAAGCGGATCGTCGGGATCAAGGGCGTCACCGCGACGGAGTGGTTCTTCCAGGGGCACTTCCCGGGCCTGCCGGTCATGCCCGGCGTCCTCCAGGTCGAGGCGCTGGCCCAGACGATGGCGGTCTACGTCGCCAAGCAGCCGGGCTTCGGCGACCGGATCGGGCTCTTCGCCGGCCTCGACGACACCCGCTTCAAGCGGATCGTGGTCCCGGGCGACACCCTCCGCCTCGAGGTCACGATGGACAAGCTCGGCGGGCGCTTCGGTCGCGGCCGGGGCGTCGCCAGCGTCGACGGCGAGGTCGCCTGCGAGGCCACCATCAGCTTCATCATCCCGGGCGAGGGGGTGCTCCGATGACCCGCCTCGCGGTGATCTCCGACGTCCACGGCAACCTCCCCGCCCTCGAGGCGGTCCGCAAGGCCGTGCACGCCGCCCGACCCGACCTCGTCGCGGTCACCGGCGACCACGTCTTCAACGGACCGGACCCGGCTGGTGTGGTCGACCTTCTCCGCGACGATGGAGACCGACGGGGCGATGGTCGTCGCCGGCAACACGGACGTCGCCGTCGCTGACTTCGACTACGCCGCCGCGTTCCCATGGATGACCGACGGCGTCCCCGAGACGTACCTGGCCGCCGCCGAGTGGGCCAACGACGCCCTCGGCGACGAGCGGCTGGCCTGGCTGCGCCGGCTGCCGAACGAGCGCCGGGCCCGGGCGACCGACGACACCATGGTCCTCGCGTGCCACGCGTCCCCCGGCTCGCAGACGTCCGGCTTCGACCAGGCGCTCGACCCCAACGTGATCCTCGAGCGGGTGTCGCGGACCGATGCCCGGGTCATCGCCTGCGGCCACACCCACCTGCCCGAGGTCCGCGACCTCGGCTGGAAGATCATCGTCAACGCCGGATCGGCGGGCTACGTCTACGACGGCGACCCGACGGCGACGTGGGCGCTGGTCGACCTCGTCGACGGCAACGTCGAAGCCGAGATCAAGCGGACCGAGTTCGACGCGCTGTCGGTCGCCAACGCGATCTCGGCCCGCGGCCTGCCCGGCGACGTGTACCGCGCCGCCACGGTCCGCACGGGGAAGCTCGTTCGGTGAGCGCGGCCAACGCGATGAGCGAGCGGCGCCGCGTGGTCGTGACCGGGATGGGGGCCGTGACCGCCCTTGGCAACGACGTCGCGTCGAGCTGGGAGGGGCTGGTCGCCGGGCGTTCCGGCGTGCGCACGATCGAGGCGTTCGACCCGTCGCGGCTGACCACGCGGATCGCCGCCCAGGTCCTCGACTTCGACGCCTCGCACATCCTCGACCGCAAGGACCTGCGTCGGACGGACCGCTACATCCAGTTCGGGCTCGTGGCCGCGCGCGAGGCGCTCGACCAGGCCGGGCTGCCCGCGCGGTTCGAGGGCGAGCTGGCGGAGCGGACCGGGGTGATCCTCGCGACCGGGCTCGGTGGCGTCGGGACGCTCGTCGAGGGCATCTCCACCAACGCCCTGCGCGGTCCGGATCGGATCAGCCCGTTCCTGATCCCGATGGGGATCCCCAACATCGGCGCGGGCCAGATCGCCATCACGTTCGGGATGACCGGCCCGAACTTCACGACCGTTTCGGCCTGCGCGAGCGGCGGCCATGCGCTCGGCGAATCGTCGGAGATCATCCGGCGCGGCGACGCGGACATCATGGTCGCGGGCGGGAGCGAGGCCGGCATCTTCGAGCCGCTCGTCGGCGGGTTCGCGGCGATGCGCGCGCTCTCGACCCGCAACGACGACCCCGGGGCCGCGTCGCGGCCGTTCGACGCGGGCCGCGACGGGTTCGTCATCGGGGAGGGGGCCGGCGTCGTCATCCTCGAGGCGCTCGAGCACGCGCAGGCCCGCGGGGCGACCATCTACGCCGAGCTCGTCGGCTACGGCGCCACCGCGGACGCGTCGCACATCACGCTCCCGGCCCCGGGCGGGATCGGCGCCGTCCGCGCCGCCCGGATCGCGCTCCAGAAGGCGGGCCTCGAAGCTGCCGCCATCGACCACGTGAACGCCCATGCGACCTCGACGCCGGAGGGCGACAAGGCCGAGCTCCAGGCGATGCGCACGATCCTCGGGGACGGGGCGTCCCGGGTCGCGATCACCGCCAACAAGTCGATGCTCGGGCACACGCTCGGCGCCGCGGGCGCGATCGAGGCGGTCGTCACCATCCAGTCGATGCTGACGGGCTGCGTCCCCCCGACGATCAACCTCGTCGACCCGGACCCGGAGAGCGCCGGGCTGGACCTGACGCCGAACGTCGCCGCATCGCACGAGATCCGGACGGCGCTCAGCAACTCGTTCGGCTTCGGCGGCCAGAACACCGCCCTGGTCTTCTCGCGGTTCGACGCATGACCGACGGCCGGAAGGGTCGGGACGGCCCGGCACCCGAGCCCGAGGCGACTCCAGCCGAGGTGACCGAGGCGGCCGACGTCTCCGTGCACGACGACGGGGATGCCGGGCTGCTGGCGCTCATCGACCGCCTGGCCGACCTGCTCGACCGCTCCGACCTGGCCGAGCTCGAGGTCGAGTCGGGCGGGACCGGGCTGGTGCTCCGCAAGGCGTCCGCGATCGCGACGGCCGTCACGGAGCCCGCCGCGCCGGGCGTCGCGGCCTCCGCCGACGGGCAGGGCCCGGGCGAGCCGGCCGCGGCCGGTCGCGACCCCGGCACCCCGGCCAAGCCGTCGGTCAAGGCGCCGCTGACGGGCATCTTCTACGGCTCGCCGGCCCCGGGCTCCGCGCCCTACGTGACGGTCGGCGGCGAGGTCGCGGTGGGGCAGATCGTCGGCCTCATCGAGGCGATGAAGCTGTTCAACGAGATCAAGTCGGACCTGGCCGGCCGCGTGGTCAAGGTCATCCCCGAGAGCGGCACGCTGGTGAAGGCGAAGCAACCTTTGGTCGAGGTGGAACCGCTATGACCGCCGTCACGCGCCAGGCCCACGTCACCGGCTGGGGCCGCTACGCCCCGTCGCAGGTCCTGACGAACCATGACCTCGAGCGGATGGTGGACACCTCCGACGAATGGATCGTCACCCGGACCGGGATCCGCGAGCGCCGGGTCGCGGCCGCGCACGAGACGACCGCGTCGATGGCCGCCGTCGCGGGGATGCGCGCGATCCGCACCGCGGGCATCGAGCCCGACGAGATCGACCTCATCCTGCTGGCCACGCTGACGCCCGACTACTGGATGCCCTCGACCGCGGCCCTCGTCAAGGAGGCCATCGGGAACACCCGGGCGGCCGCCATGGATATCGCCGCCGCCTGCTCCGGCTTCGTCTACGCCTACGCCACGGCCCACGCGTACATCACGAGCGGCCTGGCGAAGCACGTGCTGGTGATCGGGGCGGAGCTGCTGACGCGCTTCCTCGACTACACCGACCGCAACACCTGCATCCTGTTCGGCGATGGCGCCGGGGCCGTCGTGCTCTCGGCCTCGGACGAGCCGGGCGGCGGGCTCGGCATCGAGATGACGACCGAGCCGCAGGGCGCGTACATGATCTGGCTGCCGGCCGGCGGCGCCAAGAGCCCACCATCCGCCGAGACCATCGCCCGCGGCGAGCACTTCATCCGGATGGAGGGCAAGGAGACCTACCGGTTCGCGACGCGGACGCTTGCATCGACGGCCCTCGAGTCGATCCGGCGAGCCGGGCTCGAGCCGTCCGACATCGACCTGTTCATCCCGCACCAGGCCAACATCCGGATCATCGACGCGGTCGCGAAGGGCCTCGACCTGCCGATGGAGAAGATGTTCGTCAACCTCGACAAGTACGGGAACACGTCCGCTGCGTCCGTGCCGATCGCCCTGGCCGAGGCCGTGAACGAGGGCCGGGTGAAGGTCGGCGACCACATCGTCATCGTGGCCTTCGGGGCCGGCTTCACCAGCGGGGCCGTGACCATCGAATGGACCGCGGACCCGGCCCGCGGGATCGCCGGCGATGCGGCCGTGGATCCCGCGGACATCGTGATCCGGGCCCCGGTCGACTGGGACTCGGTGGACCCCATCCCCGACGCGCTGGCCAAGCTGATGGCCCAGCCCGGGACGGTCGACGTGCCGCTCGACGACGTCGCACCCGGCGATCAGGAACCCGTCCGCCAGGAGACGCACGCATGATCGACCTGACCGGCAAGGCCGCCCTCGTCACCGGCGGCTCGCGCGGCATCGGACGCGCGATCGCGACGCGCCTCGCGACCCAGGGCGCCGACGTCGCGTTCACCTACAAGGGCAATGCCGCCGCCGCCGCGGAGACCGTCGGCATCATCGAGGGGCTCGGTCGCCGCGCGGTCTCGATCCAGGCCGACGCGCGCGCCCCCGAGGCCGCCGACGGCGTGGTCAAGCAGGTACTCGAGGCCTTCGGGAAGGTCGACATCCTCGTCAACAACGCCGGCGTCACCCGCGACGACCTGATCATGCGGATGACCGAGGAGGCGTGGCGCGAGGTCCTCGAGACCAACCTCTTCGGGGCGTTCTGGATGACCAAGGCCGTCACCCGGCCGATGCTCAAGGCGCGCGCCGGCCGCATCGTGAACATCACGTCGGTCTCCGGGCAGGCCGGCCAGATGGGCCAGGCGAACTACTCGTCGGCGAAGGCCGGGCTGATCGGGCTGACCAAGGCCACGGCCCGCGAGCTCGCGTCGCGCGGCATCACCGTCAACGCCGTCGCGCCCGGGTTCGTCCTGACCGAGCTGACCCAGGACCTGCCGCAGCCGCTGATGGACGAGATCACCAACCGCACGCCGCTCGCGCGCTTCGGCACCACGCAGGAGATCGCCGACGCCGTCGCCTTCCTCGCCTCGGACGAGGCCGGGTACATCACCGGCCACGTGCTGGCGGTCGACGGCGGCCTCGTGATGATGTAGCGGATGCGACTCGAGTCGTTCTCGATCCGCGGGCTGGGCCACCTGTCGACCCTCATCGCGGACGAGGACGCGGGTGTCGCCGCGATCGTCGATCCGCGGCGCGATGTCGACGTGTACCTCGCCGCCGCCGCCGAGCGCGGCCTGCGGATCAGCCACGTCCTCGAGACGCACCTGCACAACGACTACGTCTCGGGCGGCCGGGATCTGGCCGCGCTGACCGGCGCGACCCACGTCATCGGCGCTGGGGCCGACCTCCGCTACGAGCACGCCGGGCTCCCGGGCGGCGCCGGGTTCGACGTCGGGCGGCTGCGCTTCGAGGTGCTCGACACGCCCGGGCACACGCCCGAGCACGTCTCCTACCGCGTCGTGGACAGCTCGGTATCGGACGACCCGGGCGTCCTGCTCAGTGGGGGCTCGATCCTCGTGGGCGCGGTCGGGCGGACGGACCTGCTCGGCGCCGACCGTGCCGTCGCGTACGCGCATGACATGTACCACTCGATCCACGACACGCTGCTGCCGCTTGGCGACCCCGTGCACGTCCATCCGACGCACGGCGCCGGGTCGCTCTGCTCGACGGGGATCGGCGACGCCTCGTCGACGACCATCGGCCACGAGCGCTCGTTCGACCCGCTGCTGGCGCCGATGGACATCGACGCCTTCGCGCGGGCGCTGCTCGCGGGCCAGCCGGCGATCCCGCGCTACTTCGCGCGGATGCGACCGACGAACCAGAACGGACCGACGCTGCTCGGCGGGCGGATCCCGATGCCGCCGCCGATGGACCCGGCCGCCGTCGAGGCGGCGGTCGCGGCCGGCGCGACCCTCGTCGATGCACGACCGGCGGCGGTGCACGCGGCCGGCCACGTCCCGGGCTCCATCTCGATCCCGCTCGAGGACTCGTTCGGGACGTGGCTCGGCTGGGTGGTCGATCTCGACCGGCCGGTCGTGTTCGTGGCGGCGCGACCCGAGGACCTCGACTGGCTGATGCGCCAGGCGATCCGCATCGGGCGCGACGACGTCGCCGGCTACCTGGACGGGGGCGTGGAGGCGTGGGCGGCCTCCGGGCGCCGCGTCGAGACGAGCGGGCGGCTGTCGATCGACGTGCTGGCCGCGGCGCTGGCGGGCTCGAGCGCGACAGAAGCGCCGCTCGTCATCGACGTCCGCCAGATGAACGAGTACGCCGCGGGCCACGTCCCGGGCGCCCGGCACATCAACGGCGGCTCGCTGCCCGAACGTCTCGCCGACCTGCCGCGCGACCGCCCGATCGCGGTGATCTGCGAGGCCGGGTTCCGGGCGAGCATCGCGACATCGCTGCTCCGCGCGTCCGGCTTCGAGCACGCCGCGTGGGTCGGTGCCGGCTTCTCGGCCTGGCGCGACGCGGGTCTCCCGGTGGAGACCGGCGAGGGCGGCTAGGCGATCGTTGGCGCGTCCCGGCTCGACGGATGTGGCACAACGACCACGGACAGAACGCTATGGTCGGTACCGACCCGGTCGACTGGGTCGACCGTCGAAGTCGATCCGTTCCTGAGCACGAATCGACCGATCCTGGAGCGTTGCCCGTCCCCGATCAGCGGATCCCGACGCTGACCCGCCATCCGATCGGCCATAACGTTCTGGTGATGAGCGTTGTGCCGGGTACGGCGGGCGCGACGCAACTTGGCCACGGCACTGGCGCCCGCCAGCCCCCTACGCGATCGTGATCCCGAGCGCGCCCGCCGCGCTCACCGCGAGCAGCACCGCGTCGAGCGCGATCACGAGCCCGATCGCGCCCCAGGCGAGCACGTTGGCGATCCGGCCGTTGCGGTGGTCGCCCATCAGCCGCTTGTCGTTGATGAGCAGGACCATGAACACCAGCACGACGGGCAGCAGCAGGCCCTGCAGGTTCTGCGAGCCGATGATCAGCGGCAGCAGGTCGAGGCCCGGGATCAGCACCACCAGCGCGCCGACCAGCAGCACGAACGTGTAGATCGAGAAGAACGCCCGCGCGTCCGAGAAGCGGTTGTCGACGCCGGACTCCCAGCCGAACGCCTCGCACACGACGAACGCGGTGGAGAGCGGCATGATCGTCGCCGCGAGCACGCTCGCCCCGAAGAGGCCGACCGCGAAGAGGCCCTCGGCCAGACGCCCCGCGACCGGCTCGAGCGCCTGCGCTGCGTCGGTCGCGGTCGTGATCGAGCCGCCGGTCGCATAGATCGTGGTCGCGGTCGCGACGACGATGAAGATCGCGATGACGTTGGTCCAGATCGATCCGCCGATGGCGTCGGCCTGCTCGAGCTTCAGCTCGTCCTCGCCGATGCCCTTCTCGGCCACCGCGCTCGTCAGGTAGAACTGCATGTACGGGGTCACGGTCGTGCCGACGAGCGCGACCATCAGCAGCAGGGTCGTGGTGGTCCAATCGAACGACGGCGTCACCAGCGCCTTGCCGACGTCGCCCCAGTCCGGCTTCGCGAGGATCGCCGACGCGATGTACGCGAGAAAGACCACGATGACCGACAGGAAGACGCGCTCGACGGTCTTGTAGGACGCCTTGATCACCAGCGCCCAGATGGCGATCGCGGTGATCGGGACCGCGATGTAGCGCGAGATCCCGAAGATCTCGAGGGCGGCCGCCGCCCCGGAGAACTCCGCGACCGTATTGGCGACGTTTGCGATCAGCAGCACGAGCATCGCGAACGCGGTCGGCCGGACCCCGAACCGGTCGCGGATGAGGTCCGACAGCCCCTGGCCCGTGACGACGCCGAGCCGCGCCGCCATCTCCTGGACGATGGCCAGGATCACGATGGTGATCGGGAACAGCCAGAGCAGCGTCAGTCCCGTCGTCGCGCCGAGCACGCTGTACGTGGTGATGCCGCCCGCGTCGTTGCCGGCGATGCCGGCGATCAGGCCGGGCCCCATCACCGCGAGGAAGGCCAGCAGCCCGCGGCGACCGCGGAACCGACCGCGCAGCCGCACGCGGCGCCCGAGCGCGAGCCGGTCACGCAGTCGCATGATCGGGCGCGGGCGGGGCAGGGCGATCGGCGGCGGCCGGCGCATCGGACCGGGCTCCTAGCCGCGCCCGACGGGTCGCGGCAGCCGGCGGCGCCAGCCGGCGGGCAGGATGGTGTCCATCGCGTCGTCCACGGTCACGATGCCGACGAGCCGGTGCTCCTCGTCCACCACGGGGACGGCCAGCAGGTTGTAGCGCGCGACCACCGAAGCGACCTCGTCGCGGTCGGCGAGCACGTCCACGGCGACCGGCTCCGGGATCATCACCTCGCCGACCGGGCTGGCCGGCGGCGCCACGATCAGGTCGCGCAGCGACAGCACCCCGACCAGCCGCGCCTCGGCGTCGACCACGTACACGTAGTAGATGGTCTCCGCGTCGGGCTCGAGCTCGCGCAGCCGGTCGATGGTGGCGGCGGCGGTCAGGTCGGCCCGGACCGCGACGAACTCCGTGGTCATCGTGCCACCCGCGGTGTCCTCGGGATAGCGCAGCAGCTCCCCGAGCTCGTCGGCCTCGTCGCGCTCCATGAGCGCGAGCAGCTCGGCCCGGGTCTCGTCGGAGAGGTCCTGGACGAGGTCGGCCGCGTCGTCCGGCGACATCTCCTCGAGGATGTCGGCGGCGCGCTCCGGGGCGAGGTCCTCGAGGACCTCGACCTGGGTGTCGGGCTCCATCTCCTCGATCGCGTCGGCCGCGGCCTCGTCGTCCAGGGACGCCAGGACGCCGGCGCGGTCGCGCGGGGCGAGCTGGTCGATGATCGTGGCCAGGTCGGCCGGATGCAGCTCGGCCAGGCCCGCGTGCGGCACGCGCAGCTTGATCGAGGCGATGCTGGTCTCGACCGGGTCGACGTCCTCCCAGTCGATGTAGCGCTCCGGGGTGGACAGCCCGACGTTCCGGGCGAGGACGCGGAATGCCCCCTCGACCCCCAGCCGCCGCAGCAGGCCCGCCGCGCCGACGTCGACCGCCACGAGGTGGAGCATCCCGTCGACATCGTCGAGACGGAGGTCGTTGACGCGCACGACCTTGCGGCCGTCGATGTCGACGATCTGCTTGTCGAGGAGGTCGGCGCGGAGCTGGATCTCGTTCGGGCGCTGCGCGAAGGCGGTGATGTCGATGGTCGCGGTCGACAGCCGTCCGCCGGTCGCGTCGAAGCTGGCCACGGAGGTCCACGGCAGGAAGATGCGGCGCTGGTTCGTGCGCAGGACCAGCCCGGTCACGGGCGGATAGCGGTCGCCGAGGGCGACGATGAGATCGTCCACCCGGCCGAGTGCCTCGCCATCGGCGGTGAGCACGGGTCGGCCGATGGCCTGGCTCAGGTAGAGCATGGATACCACCTCACGGTCGGACCGACCCGCCGCGGGTGGCGCGACCCTTGCGGGGCCGCGGTCAGCCGTCAGGGAGCGGAGCGGACCGAATGCCTGGTGACGACGCCTCGGGCGGCGTCGCGTCGACTGGGACCGTCGTCCACGATGGGGCGCTGACCTCTGGGTGCGGCATGGGACGGCCGTTCCCGGGCGTACCGGGAGTCGGCCCGGGCGGAGTGTAGACCCGGCCCTCCGAGACGGTCAACGAACCCGCCGTCGCCGGGCACCCGGTACGTCCGTACGGGCCACCTCCGGACCGCTGGCACCCCGTTGGAACGGGCTCGCGGTGCCACCATCGGGACGTGAGCGTGCGTCAAGAGAACGACGAGCGCGAACCCGGGCTGCCCGGGTCCGCCGATCCCGCGACCCCGTCCGGTGGGCCGTCGCTGTTCCGCGGGCTGCTGCGGACCGCCGGCGAGCCGCTGGCGGCCGCGGTGGAGGCGCCCGCGAGCGTGGCACGCCCACTCGAGGTGGAGCTCGCCGAGCGGCTGGACTCCGTCCTGGGCATCGCCGAACGGCTGGCCGCCTCCCACGACCGGCAGGAGCTGTTCCGGACCATCGTCGACGAGACCATGCGGGCCCTTCGCGCCGACAGCACGACCATCCGGATCCTGCGCGACGACCGGCTCGAGGTCGCGGCCTGGGCGGGCATCAGCGACGAGGTGGCGGCGAGCCTCCCGGTGTTCGGACGCGACGAGGGCTGGGCCGGCGAGGTGCTGCACTCCGGCCGGGTGTTGGCCCGCGAGGACGTCCGTGGCGTGCGCAGGCACGGCTACGACCGCTACGACGGCGTGCTCGAGTTCGCCGGCGAGCTGATCGCCCCGCTCATCCACCACGACCGCGTCATCGGCTCGCTCGCGGCGGTCACGTTCGAGCCCCACGCCTGGACCGATGGCGATGTCGCGTTCATCACGACCCTCGCCACCCACGCGGCCATCGCGCTCACCAACGCCGAGCTCTTCGAGCAGACCGAGACCCGCGCCGCCCAGCTCGGCGTGCTGCAGGCCGCCTCGGCCCGCCTGAGCCGCGCGGGCACGATCGAGGGCATCGGCCGGACCGTGGTCGAGGAGACCCGCCGGATCATCGACTACCACAACGCCCGGGTGTACGTGCTCGAGGGGGACGACGTGGTCCCGATCGCGTTCGAGGGCGTGGTCGGCGCCTACGAGCAGGTCGACTTCGAGCTGCTCCGCTGCCATCTGGGGGAGGGGTTCACCGGCTGGGTGGCGCAGCGTGGCAAGCCGCTGCTCATCGACGACGCGAACCTCGACGCGCGCGGCTCGACGATCCCGGGCACGGACGACGTCGACGAGTCGATGCTCGTGGTCCCGATGCGCTACGACGAGGCCACGGTCGGGGTCATCACGCTCTCGAAGCTGGGGCTCCACCAGTTCGACGACGATGACCTGCGCCTCCTCACGATCCTCGCCGACCAGGCCGCCACGGCCATCGAATCGGCCCGGCTGCTCGCACGCACCCAGGACCTCGCCGGCGAGCTGCGGCGCCTCCTCGACATGAGCGCGGAGCTGTCGGAGAGCCTCGACCCGCGGCAGGTGGCCAACCTCATGGCCGATCACCTCGCCCGCGCCATGAGCGTCGACGAGTGCGCGATCAGCTACTGGGACCGCGCGGCGGGCCGCGTCGAATCGCTCGGCTACTACCCGGCCGCGCGGGTCGCGACGATGGAGCCGTACTACGACGTCCTGGGCTATCCCGAGACGATGCGCGTCCTCGAGCGCCAGGAGCCGGTGATCATCGACGTCGACGACCCGCGAGCCGACCGGGCCGAGGTCGAGCTGATGGCCCGCGACGGCAACCACGTGCTGGCGATGCTGCCGCTGGTGGCCAAGGGCCAGGCGATCGGCCTCGTCGAGCTCTTCTCGCGGACGCCGATCACCTGGGACGTGGAGCGGCTCCAGCTGGCACGGACGATGGCCAACGAGGCCGCGATGGCCCTCGAGAACGCGCGCCTCTACGAGGAGGCACGCAACCGGGCCGACCGGGACCTGCTCACCGGCTTCTACAACCACCGGTTCCTGCACGAGCGCCTCGGGGAGGAGGTCGTCCGCGCGCAGCGGGCCCGCCGGCCGCTGAGCGTGCTCATGCTCGACCTGGACGACTTCAAGCTGGTCAACGACACGTTCGGGCACCTCTTCGGCGACCGCGTGCTGGCCTGGACCGGGGAGCTGATCCGCTCGACGCTGCGGGCCTCGGACATCCCGGCCCGCTACGGCGGCGACGAGTTCGCGATCATCCTGCCCGAGACCGACCGCGAGGAGGCCCGCGCCACGGCGCGCCGCATCCTCGATGCCTTCCGCGACCACCCGTACGTCGGCGAGCAGCGCGGGCCGGTGCCGATCGCCGCGTCGATCGGCGTCGCGACCTTCCCCGACGACGGCCGCACGCCGACCGACCTGATCGCGGCCGCCGACCGCGCGCTCTACCGGGTCAAGCGCGAGGGCGGCCATGCCGCCGCCGCGGCCTCCGAGGCCGCATAGGACCAAGGTACTGGTCCCGGCCTGGTACTCCGGTACTACCAACGGGATGGACGGAACGGCTCGGGACTGCCATCCTCCATATCCGACGTGAGCGAACCCAACCCGCGCCCAGGTCGTGACGGAGCGACGACGGACCGACGGATCCGCCGCTCCTGGTGGATCTTCGCCGGCACGTTCGTCCTCCTCGGTTTCCTGCTGGTCGCCAGGCTGCTCGCCGAGCAGGCACGCCCCCTCGACTGGATCGTGGCCGGGCTCGTCGCGATCGTCGGCCTGGCCGCGTTCCGCCATCGCGAGGCGGTCATGGCGCTCGAGCAGGGCCGCCGTGCCGAGGCGGAATCCTTCGCCCGCATCCTGTCCGGTCTGTCGCGGTCCGTGTCCGAGGACGCGATCGTCGGCGCCATCGTCGAGGAGCTCGCGGCCGCCAGCGGCGCCGACCATCTCGTGGTCGCCTTGCGCCGCCCCGATGCGCGCGCCCTGCAGGCCACGCTGATCAGCGTCCGGCGGGGCGTGCCGCCGTCCACGACCCTCCTGCCCATCTCGGACCTCTCCGACCCGATCGAGACGCCGTCGCGGGTCCGGACGCCCGTCGCGATCCCCGTCGGCGCCGAGGAGCAGGTCGCCACTGGAGCGGCCGTCCCGGCGGGCGCGGGCACGGGTGCCGGCAGCGCCGTCGCGAGCCGCTGGAGCGGGTTCGCTTCGCGGGTCAGCGGCATCCCGCACCGGCTCGACCTCGTGCCCGCCCGTCCCGCCCCCGGCCCGACGGTCGCCGACGTGACGGCGCAGGCCATCGCCGACCGGATCGCCGACCGCGTGCGCGGTGTCTACGGTCTTGGCAACACCCTGGCCGTGCCGCTGATCGCGCGCGACGGGATGGCGGGCGCGATCGTGCTGTCGCGCCGCTCCACCGAGCCATGGCCGGAAGCCACCCGCCGGCTGCTGCAGGGCGCGGCCGCGGAGGCGTCGTTCGCGATGTCGCGCGCCGGTTCGCACCGGACGGCCGAGCTCCACGCCTCCACGGACGCGCTGACCGGGCTCCCGAACCGGCGCTACTTCGACGAGTTCTGTGCGCTGCTGGCGCGCCGCCGTCGGGCGGAGGACGCGGTCGGGGTCCTGATGATCGACATCGACCGGTTCAAGGCGCTCAACGACCGCTACGGCCACGGCGCCGGCGACGAGGTCCTGCGCGCGGTCGGTGGGTCCATCGTGCGCGCGGTCCGCGACGACGACGTGCCTGCCCGCTACGGCGGCGAGGAGTTCGTCGTGCTGCTGCGCAACCCGGGGCCGGCGATCGCACTCGAGGTCGGCGAGCGGGTGCGCGCCGCCGTGGCGGCCCTCGACCTCACCGCGCTGCGCCTGCCGTCGGTCACGGTCTCGGTCGGCGTCGCCGTGGCGGAGTACGACGACGAGCCGATCGGCGACCTCGTCGAGCGGGCGGACCGGGCGCTCTACCGGGCCAAGCGGAACGGCCGCAACCGGGTCGTCGCCGCGTAGCCGCTACCATCGGGCCGTGACCGACGACCCCGCCGAGCTGACCAACGGCGACCTCGCCCGGATCTTCCACGAGATCGGCGACATGCTCGAGGTCAAGGGCGAGCTGGTCTTCAAGACGGTCGCCTACCACCGCGCCGCCGACACGATCGGGCGCAGCCCGGTCGACCTGGTCGCGGCCTACCGCAGCGGCACGCCGCCAAGGATCCCGGGGGTCGGCGCGGCCATCAGCGACAAGATCGCCGAGCTCGCGACGACCGGCCGCATGGCGTACTACGAGCGGCTCAAGACGGAGATCCCGCCCGGGCTCGTCGACCTGCTGCGCATCCCCGGTCTCGGCCCCAAGACCGTCCGCCAGCTCCACGCCGACCTCGGCATCGCCTCGATGGACGACCTGCGGGCGGCCGCCGAGGGCGGCCGGCTGCGCGGCCTGCGCGGGATGTCCGCGAAGACCGAGACGCTCGTGCTCGAGGGCATCGCCCGGCTCGACGCCGACCCGGGCCGGATGCTGCTCGACAAGGCCGAGGCGCGCGTGACCGAGGTCATCGCGGCGATCGCGCACACGCCCGGCGTCCGCCGGCTCGAGCCGGCCGGCTCGTTCCGCCGCCGCAAGGAGTCGATCGGCGACCTCGACATCCTCGCCGAGACCGACGACGCGGCCACGCTGATCGGCCGGTTCACCGGGCTGGGCGTCGTCGATCACGTGGTCAACCAGGGCGGCTACAAGGCCGCGGTGCGCCTCATGCGCGGCCCACAGGTGGACCTGATGATCATGCCGCCCGGGGAGGCCGGGACCTACCTCGTCCATTTCACCGGGTCCAAGGAGCACAACGTCCGGCTCCGCGCGATGGCCCGCGACCAGGGCTGGAGCCTGTCGGAGAAAGGGTTCCTGCGGATCGGCGAGGACGGCGCGCCGCTGACCGGCGACGAAGCCGAGCTGCGCACGGTCGCCACCGAGGCCGAGGCCTACGCGTTCCTCGGCCTGCCGTTCATCGAGCCGGAGCTGCGCGAGGACGGCGGGGAGATCGAGGCGGCGCTGGCCGGCAGGCTCCCGTCGCTCATCACCCAGGCCGACCTCCGCGGCGACCTGCACAGCCATTCCGACTGGTCCGACGGGACGCACGCCATCGAGGACATGGCCGAGGCCGCCCGCCGGCGCGGCTACGCCTACCAGGTGCTGACCGACCACTCGCAATCACTCGCGATCGCCCGCGGGCTCACGCCGGAGCGCGTCGCGGAGCAGCGCGAGATCATCGCGACCCTGAACGCGCGGTTCGCGGCCGAGGAGGCGGCGGGGAGCGCCCCACCCGAGACCCCGTCCGGCGGGTTCCGGCTGCTCCACGGCTGCGAGCTGGAGATCCGCGCCGACGGCGACCTCGACTACGAGGACGACCTGCTCGCGACCTTCGACCTCGTCGTCGCCTCGCTGCACGTCTCCCGGCGCCAGTCGCGGGCCGAGCTGACCCAGCGCACGCTCAACGCCATCCGCAGCCCGCATGTGGACGTCATCGCCCATCCGTCCGGTCGGATGATCGATACCCGCGACGATCTCGACCTCGACTGGGACCAGGTCTACGCCGAGGCCGCCCGGACCGGGACGGCGCTCGAGATGAACGGCTCGCCGCACCGCCTCGACCTCGCGGTCGAGCGCGCTCGCCGGGCCGTCGCCGACGGCTGCGTGCTCTCGATCGACTCGGACGCGCACCGCACGGACGAGCTCGACTACGTCCGCTGGGGCATCAGCCAGGCGCGCCGGGCGTGGGTCGAGCCCGCGAACGTCGTCAACACCCGCGACCGTGACGCCCTGCTCGCGTGGGCGGCCGGGAAGCCGGAGCGGACATGAACCTCTCGCGTACCATCCCGGCGATGGACGAGCGGAACGCCCGACGCGACCTGGCCCTTGCCGCGGTGACGATCGTCGGGCTGTCCCGGCTGCTCGAGCCGCCGGCGCTCTGGCTCGTGGCGGTCCTGCTGCTGATCGCGATGCTGTTCGGCACGCTCCAGGTGCTCGCCGACCTGCTCCCGCCCTCCGAGGCGGCGGCCGGCGTCCCGATCGAGTCGCTGATCCTCCCATCGGTGTCCGCGGTCGCCTGTCTCGGGGCCATCCGCCTCGTGCCGTTCGGGCTGTGGCTCGTCCCGGCGCTGCTGCTGACCGCCTACCTCGTGTCTCGCTCGCTCGCGCTCGAGGCGCGGATCCACCTCGCCCCGGAGGGCCTGTCCGCCGCCGACCGCACGTCGGTCCTGGTCACGATCCTCGTCGTCGCCTTCATCGGGTTCACGGGCATCGCCGCGATCGTGCCGGGCGGCCTCGCCCAGCCCGTCGGCTCCGGGGCGACGCCGAAGCCCATCCCGGAGGGCAGCCTGCTGATCCTCGCGGCCGGGGACGCCGTCATCGCGTTCCTGCTCGGGTATCGGGCGGCGGCGCTCCGCCTGACCAACCTGCGCGCTGCCTTCTGGTCGGCGCTGACGTATGCGGCCGCCATCGCGATCGGGGCCGCGGCGATCCGGGCGATGGCGATCCCTCGGCTCATCGGCCCGGCGCTGCTCACCCTCGCGTTCTACCTCTGGGACGCGATCCACGGCTCGTCCCCCGCGCGCCGCCGCGATCTCGCGTGGCTCTGGCAGATCGTGCTGCTCGCCGTGCTCGGGATCATCGTGGTGGCCTGGAACCTGCTGCTCCGGGGGTAGGTGCGATCGGGGCGCGGGGTCGTCGTCCTGACGTGGCACAACGTGCATCAGCAGAACGTTATGGCCGATGTCGCCATGTTCGAGCCGGGCAGTCGCGGCTATCAGGGCGCGTCGGACGGTCGCCACGGACGATCCACGCACGAACCCACCGCCGACGCGAGCCCGAGGGTGGATCGAGCGGCTGCATGACGTCGGCCATCGGCCGTAACGTTCCTCCCATGAGCATCTGGCCATGTGGCGCCACGGCAGGACGCCGACTCGCGCTGGGCGCGGAGATCGTCCGAACGACCTGCGCCGACTCGCCCGGTCGTCGTCCAGCCCCGACTCGCGTCGCGCTGACGCTGGCGCCGGCCGGTCCCCGAAGGCCAGTCGTTTGACGGACCGGCCGCATGGTGTTAGAAAGCGATGCTTGCGCCGCGGCCGCCGCGCGCTCCCTCCGATGACCCGCGCCCGGGTCCGCCGCGCCCCGAAAGGACGAACGCCCTCGTGACCTTCCCCGACGTCGAGACCCAGGCCCAGAGTCCCGTCAATCTCACGCGCACGAAGCGCCAGCTGGCGGACCAGGCGATCGCCCAGGCATCGGCCGCCCAGTGGGCCGACGCCGCGGCCACGAACCGCAAGCTCCTCGAGCTCGGCCCGGAAGCCGAGGCGGAGAACCGCCTCGCGAAGGCCCTGTGGGAGCTCGGCGAGCTCGGCGCCGCCCGCGAGCACTACCAGACCGCGCTCGCGCTCGACCCGACGAACCGCATCGCCGAGCGCAACATCGACCGGCTCAAGATGCTGCTCGTGGCGGCCGGGGAGAAGACGGTCCCGGCCCAGGACGGGAGCAAGGCCCCGGTCTCGATCTTCGTCGAGGAGACCGGCAAGACCGGGTTCGCCTTCCTGACCGACCTCCTCACGCCGCGCGAGCTCGCCCAGATCAACCCGGGCGACAACGTCGAGCTGCTGCCCGAGGGCAACCGCCTGATCGCCATCAGCAACGGCAAGCGCATCGGCGTGGTCGAGCCGCGCGTCGCGGCCCGGCTGCTCAAGCTCATGGCCGACGGCAACAAGTACGCCGCGGGCGTGACCTCGCTCGGCGACAAGGACGTGCGGATCATCATCCGTGAGGTCTTCCAGGACCCGCGCAACTACGGCAAGGTCAGCTTCCCGACCGCCGCCAAGTCCACCGACCTGCGCCCGTACACGAAGGGCACCCTCGTGCGCGAGGAGATGGACCTCGAGGAGGACCTCGAGGACGACGACGAGGACGACGAGATCGAGGACCTCGATCGCGTGCTCCCGCCCGAGTCGACCACCGACGAGGCCTTCGAGGAGGAGCCGGACGAGCTCGACGAGCCGTAAGGCCGTCGAGCCGGCGCGCCTCCCGGCGCGCCGTGCCGGACCGAAGTTTCCTGGACAGCCGCGGCGGACCATCCGCTAGCATCGACCGATGAGCGGCCGCGCCTCGCCCTCCGACCACGAGCCCGGGTTCTCCCTCCCGGCGTTCGAGCGGTCGGCGCCGCCGCCGCAGCCGGCCCTCGTCGCGTCGCGGATCGACCTGCATTCGAGCGCCGGTGACGTCGTCGCGGACCTGTTCGGCCGGGGCGGCTGGGTGGCCCGCGCCGCCGTCGACCGGCAGCGCCGAGCGATCTCCCTCGAATCGAGCCCGCTGACCCGCGTCCTCGCCGACGTCGTCCTGCGTCCGCCCGATGTCCGCCACCTCGACGCGGCCTTCCAGGGGATGGCGGCCTCGCCCCGCCGGGAGTCGAGCCTCAAGGTCTCGCTCGGCGACCTCTATGCCACCCGCTGCGCGACCTGCGCGCGGACCCTCGTCATCGACGAGATCTCGTGGGCCGTGGATCCGTCCGCCGAGCCCGGCACCGAGGCCGCCGAGCCAAAGCCGGTGGCCAGGCACTACCGCTGCACGGTCTGCCGCGACCAGCGCGGCGGCAGCGAGCAGCGCCAGGCACCGCTCGACGAGGAGGACCTCGTCCGGCTCCACGCGGACGTCGGGGTCGATGCCGTCCGCGCCGCGCTGCGCGGCCGGTTCCCAGCGGTCCACGGCGCGGAGGACCTGATCGACGAGCTGCTCGCGCTGCACACGCCGCGCCAGCTGGTCGGCCTCGCCGCGATCATCGACCGGATCGAGAGCGACCTGCGCGCCGCGCCCGTGCTGGCGGCGCTCCGCCTCGCCTTCCTGCACTCGATCCTTCCCGCGAGCCGGCTGACGCTCGCGCCCGGCCGGACCGCGCCCCTGCGGATCGTCGGCGGGCACGTCAAGCTGCCGGCGTCGGACGAATGGCGCGAGCGCAACCCGTGGCTCGCCTTCGAGGATGCCGTCCGCCTCGTGCGCGGCTTCGTCCAGCGGCTGGAGGGCGGCGCCCTCGGTCCGCTGCAGGCCCGCCTCGGCGAGGACCTGCGCAGCCTGGGGGAGGGCACCGCGACCGCGGTCCTGGCGCTCTCGAGCCCATCCGGCCTGCGGCTCCTCCAGGACGACCCCACCCCGAGCAGCCGCGGGCTGCCGGCGCCGCGGCTCCGGCTCGTGCTGGGCCAGCTCCCCGTACGGCCCAGCATGGAGCGGCTGTCGGCTGCCTACCACGCGACCTCGTGGGTCCTCGGACACGAAGCCGCGGTCCTGCTGCCGATCGATGCCCTGAGCGGGACCTCCCTGCGACCGCCGTGGAGCTGGCAGGCGGCCACCATCGGCCGCTCCCTCGAAGCCACGACCCCGGTCATGGCCCGCGACGGGCGGGCGGTCTTCCTCGTGGACGGCGGACCGGAGGCGCTCGCCGCGGCCGTCCTCGGCGGCGCCGGTGCGGGCTACCGGCTCGTCAGCGCGCGGCTGGCGGACGGCGAGGACGACATCGGCGGCTCGGTCGAGTTCCTGCCACCGGGCTCCGCCCGCCCGCCGGCGCCGCGGACCCGGGCCAACGTCTCGCTCCCACCGGTCCCGGGTGGCTCCGGCGACCCGGACCTCGTGCCCGGTCCCGGGCCTGTTCTCCGCACCGGAGCGCTTCGACCAGCGGCCGTTCTCGCCCGCGGAGGCGGCGCGCACCGTGACCGAGGTCGCGGTCGAGACGCTGCGCGCCCGCGGTGAGCCCGCCCGCTACGAGCGGCTGCTCGGCGAGGTGCTGGTCGGCCTGGACCGTGCCGGCCAGCTGCGCCGGTTCGCGACCCTCGAGACGCCAGCGGACGGCGACTTCGGCGCCGCCGCGTCGGCGACCGCGGTCGCGGACCCACCCGTCGCGGACCCGTCCGACCCGTCCGACCCGAGTGAGCCGCGCGACGGCGCCGATGGCGGCTCCTGGGCCGGCGGCTCGAGCCGCCCGTCGGGCGCTGGGGAGCGCTCGGCCGGCGCCCCCCCGAGCGAGCCGGTCGTCACGCCGCGGATCGCGACGGCCCGGAAGCCCGCGCCCGACCCGGTGGACCGGACTCCTCGCGCTGGTCCGCGACGAGATGAGCCGGCCGAACAACACGCGCCTCCGCGAGATCGAGCCGGGGCGCTGGTGGCTCGGCGATCCGGCGGACCGCGAGGCGGCCGCCATCCCGCTCGCCGACCGCGTCGAGTGGGCCGTCTTCAGCCTGCTCTCGACGGCCGGCCCGCTCTCCGAGGCGGCGTTCTTCGACCGGATCGCCACGCTCTTCACCGGCCACGACCTGCCGGACGAGGGCCTGGTGCGGGCCTGCCTCGAGAGCTATCGCTCGATGGCGAGCACGCCGGACCGGCTGGTCACGACGGAGGACCTGCTGCGGCGCAGCCACGAGCACACGGCGCTCCTCGCCGAGCTGGCCGATGCCGGACATCGGCTGGGGATGCGCATCTGGCTCGCGCGGCGTGAGCAGACGCGCCGCATCGATGGCGAGCTCCTCGGCGATCGCCTCGACGGCCGCGAGCAGCGCGCCTACCTCGGCGGCATCAGCCGGGGGTCGGAGGAGCTCGGCGACGTCGACTGCATCTGGTACATCCGCGGCAAGGTCGCGCTCCTGTTCGAGGTGGAGTGGACGGCCATGCTCGGCGAGCCGCTGCTTCGCCGTCACGAACGGATCCCGCCGGACGAGTCGCTCGTCCGCTTCCTCGTGATCGCGCCGGAGCGGACCGAGCTCGTGCGCTACAAGCTGGACCGCTCGCCGCTGCTGCGGACCGCGCTCGAGACGGGCGGCTTCAACATCATCAAGTCGAACCACCTGCGCCGGTTCCTCGCCGAGGAACGGCCCGACCTCGCCGACCTCGAGCCGATGCTCGGACTCGACCCGATGATCGAGCGCCGCGGCGACCAGATGCCGCTCTTCGGCGGCTGACCCGGCCGGTGTCTCGCAGGCGACAGGACGAACGTCGCGCGAGGGGTACCCTGTCGTCCCCAGTGGCCGGCCGCCGCGCCTGACTCGCGCCGACATCCAGGAGGACCACTCCGCCGTGGCATCGACCGATCCTCTCGCCGCGTCCGTCGACGACCTGGCCGACCGCTACTGGGAGGCCATGCTCGAGCTCGAGCCGACCACCGCGACGGTCTATGGCGACCCGCGCTACGCGGACCGCCTCCCCGACCCGGGACCGGTGGGCCGCGCGGCGCTCCGCTCGCTGATGGAACGGACCGCCGCCGAGGCCGCCGCCATCCCCGTCGACGGCCTCCCGACCGAGGCCCGGATCACCCGGGACATGCTCATGGTCATCGCGGCACTGCACCTCGAGGAAGACGAGCAGCACCTCGAGCAGCTGCGGGTCGTCGACCAGATGGGCGGCCCCCAGCAGGTGCTCCCCCAGCTGACCCAGTTCCAGCCGGCCGATACGCCCGAGCGGTTCGAGGCGTTCGTCGCGCGGCTGCACGCCTATCCCGCCTACATGGCCGCGAACGCCCAGCTGCTCCGCGACGGCATGGCGACCGGCCTGACGGCGCCGCGCATCGTCACCGAGCGGACCATCGCCCAGATCGAGCGGATGCTGGCGATCCCCACCGACCAGGCGATCGTGCCCTCGATGGTCAAGGTGGCGTCCGAGGCGGACCGCGAGCGGATCCGCGAGATCGTGCGCGACGTCGTGGTGCCGGCCGACCAGGCCTTCCTCGACACGCTCCGCGGCGAGTACCGGTTCGCCAGCCGCGAGGAGCCGGGCATCTGGTCGGCACCCGACGGCGACGCCATCTACCGGACCCAGATCCGGAGCTGGACCACGCTCGAGCTCGACCCGGAGGCGGTCCACCGGATCGGCCTCGAGGAGCTCGACTCGATCGAGGCGGAGCGCCGCGAGATCGCGGCCGCCGCGGGCTTCGGCGACGACACCGCGGCGTATCGGGCCGCGCTCGACGACGACCCCGAGAACACCCCGTCGACGAAGGCCGAGCTCGTCGGCCGCGCCGAGGAGGACATCGAGCGGGCGATGGCGCTCGCACCGACGTACTTCGGCGTGCTGCCCACGGTCCCCGTGCGAGGTCCGTGCGGTCGAGGAGTACAAGGAGCGCGACGCGCCGTTCGCGTACTACTTCCCGCCGTCCGCGGACGGTGCCCGGCCGGGCATCTACTACGCCAACGGCTACGACCTGCCGAGCCGCAAGTACTCGAAGCTGGGCTCGACGACCTATCACGAGGCGGTGCCCGGACACCACTTCCAGATCGCCCTCGAGATGGAGAACCCGAACCTCATCCCGTTCCGGCGGCTCGGCGTGCGCAGCGTCGGCGGCGCGTACGTCGAGGGCTGGGGGCTGTACAGCGAGCGCCTGGCCGACGAGATGGGCCTCTTCCGCAACGAGGCCGAGCGCTTCGGGATGCTCGACGCGCAGGCCTGGCGCGCCGCCCGGCTCGTGGTCGACACCGGGCTCCATGCCCTGCGCTGGCCGCGCCAGCGGTCGGTCGACTTCCTCCGTGCGGCCGGGCTGTCCATGACCGACGCCGAGATCGAGACCGACCGCTACATCTGCTGGCCCGGCCAGGCGCTGACCTACAAGATCGGCCAGCGCGCGATCGAGGCGCTGCGGCGCGACATCGCGGCGCGCGACGGCTCCGCGTTCGACCTGCGCGCCTTCCACGACGCGGTGCTGGGCCACGGCTCGATGCCGCTGGCCACGCTCCAGAGCGAGCTTCCGACCTGGGTCGCGACCCCGGCATGACCGCGCGCCGCGCCGGTGCCGGGTGGTCGATCCGCCGGTTCGACGACCCGGACGCGGAGGTCCCGATGGAGCTCGGCTCGTTCGCCCGGGTCGAGCTCGGCGGCCTCACGGTCGGCCGCGCCGAGTACGCGCCGGGATGGCGCTGGTCGGAGCACGTCGGCAAGGCCCTTGGCCAGGCGCTCTGCCCGGTCGCCCATGTCGGGCTCGTCGTGGCCGGGCGGAACCGCGTGGTCATGGCGGACGGCACCGAGTTCGAGATGGGGCCGGGCGACCTGTTCGACATCGGTCCCGGCCACGACAGCATCGTGGTCGGCGACGAGCCGTACGTCTCGCTCCACTTCCTCGGCGCGGCCGACTACGGCGACGGGGACCGCTAGGAGTCGAAGCCGATCCCGAGCGCGTCGAGGGTCCGGAGGATCACCGAGCGCCGGCCCTCGTCGCGGTCCGCGCGGTCGAGCTCGCGGCGCACCGCGTCGACCGCGATCGACCGGAGCGGCTCGGGTGGGAACGGGATCGGCGGGCTGGCCACGATCCGCAGCCGGAGGCGATCCTCGTCCGGTCGCAGCAGCAGGTCGCGCACCACGCCCGCGGCCCAGCGGCTGGTGCCGACGCCCAGCCCCGTGTAGCCCAGCGCATAGGTCACGCGGCCGCCCATCGTCTGCCCGAACGTGACGGTGAACCGTGAGGTCGTGTCGATCGCGCCGCCCCAGCGGAACGGGAAGCGCAGCCCCTCGAGCTGCGGGAACGCGCGGAAGAACTGCGCCTCGAGCTTCTCGAACGTTGCCGGCCGGCGGTCGAGCTCCGGGCCGACCTTGCTGCCGGGGTAGTGGATCGCGTCGTAGCCGCCCCACAGGATCCGGTCGTCGGCGGTGAGGCGGAAGTAGTGGAACTGGTTGTTCGCGTCGGACAGGCCCTGGCGGCGCGCCCAGCCGATGGCCCGTCGCTCGTCCGGGGCGAGCGGCTCGGACACGAGGACGTAGTCGTAGACCGGGACGAAGAGCGAGCCCAGCCGGCGCAGCCACGCGGAATAGGCCGAGGTGGCCACCACGACCTGGCCGGCCCGCACGGTGGCGTCCGAAGCCGTCCGGACGAGGACGCCGCCGGCCCGCCGCTCGAGGCGGGTCACCGCCGTCCCCTCGTGGACCCGCACCCCACGCTCGCGGGCCACCCGGGCGATCCCCCGACACAGCGCGGCCGGGTCGAGGACGACGTCGCGGCCGGGCGGCCGGTAGAGCCCCGCCTGCCAGATCGGGGAGTGGATCTCGGCCTGGACCGCGGCCCGGTCCAGGAACTCGACGTGCTCGCCGTGCGCCGCGGCCTCGTCCACCCAGGCCCGGAACTCCTCGACCTGGTACGGCTGGTCCGCGAGGGACAGCGTCCCGGTCTCCTCGAGGTCGCAGTCGATGCCGTGCTCGCGGGTGAACGCGATGAGGGCCTGGAGGTTGTCGATCCCCTCGCGCTCCAGGCGCTCGAGCTCGTCCGGGAAATGGCGGATCCCGTTGGCGAGCCCGTGGGTGAGGCTGGCCTCGCAGAAGCCGCCGTTGCGGCCGCTGGCGCCGTAGGCCACGGTCTCGGCCTCGAGCACGGCGACCCGCAGCGTCCGGGTCCGTGTCGGTCAGCGCGATCGCCGTCCACAGCCCGGTGAACCCGCCGCCGATGATCGCGACGTCCACCTCGAGCGACTCGCCCGGCTCGAGCGGCGGATCCATCGCGGGGGCCGGCCCGCGCAGCCAGTAGCTGACCGGCTCGTCGGCGTCGCGGCGATGGGTGGCGTCGGGCCGCGTCGTCACGCCGGCCATGGTGACACGGGCCATCCCGACTGGATACGGCGGATGCGCGCCGAGGCACGCATCCCGTCGCCGACGTGCGAGGCATCAGCGTGATTCGCACGGTTCACGGCCATCTGGCACGAATGTCGCGTTGACGCTGGCAAGGAGCCGTGTGGCACGATGACCCGGTTCCGTCCCGTATCGCGCAACGCCCGTCCCACCTCACGGGCCGTGGCGCGGTCCAAACCCGCAACCCGAGGATCTCCATGGCCACCGAACCCGCCGCCCGCCCCGTCACGCCGCTCCGCCGCGACCAGCAGCACGCCATGTACCAGCGCGCGCTCGCGGTGATGCCCGGTGGCACGGACTCGAACTTCCGAGCGTGGGGCGAAGACACGATCTACGTCGATCGTGGCCAGGGCGGCATGGTCTGGGACCAGGACGGCAACGAGTACATCGACCTGCGCCTCGGCTACGGCCCGGTGATCCTCGGTCACGGCGACCCGCGGGTGGACGACTACGTCAACGAGCGGATGCGCCGCGGCGTCAGCTTCAGCCTGACGACCGAGGACGAGGTCAGGGCGATGGAGCTCGTCTGCGAGCTGACCGGCTGGGTCGAGCAGGCGCGCATGACGGTGTCCGGCACCGAGGCGACGATGCACGCGATGCGCATCGCCCGGGCGTACACCGGCCGCGAGAAGATCGTGAAGTTCGAGGGCCAGTACCACGGCGTCCACGACTACGCGCTGATCAGCGTCTCGCCGGACGACATGTCGGAGCTGGGCGACGAGGACAACCCCGTCCGCCTGGCGTGGGGCCGCGGGATCCCGAGCGCCGTCGCGGACACGATCATCCCGGCGCGCTACAACAACATCGACTTCCTGCGCCGCCTGTTCGAGCGCGAGGGCGACCAGATCGCGGCGATCATCGTCGAGCCGGTGCTCGGCAACGCCCAGGGGATCATGCCCAAGCCCGGCTTCCACCAGGCCATGCGGGCGCTCACCCAGGAGTTCGGGATCCTGCTGATCTTCGACGAGGTCAAGACCGGGTTCCGCTTCGCCCGCGGCGGCGCCGCCGAGTTCTTCGGCATCAAGCCGGACCTCGCCACCTACGCCAAGGCGATGGGCAACGGCTATCCGGCGGCGGCCTTCGGCGGCCGGGCCGAGGTGATGAGCGTCCTCCCCGACAAGGTCAGCCACGGCGGCACCTATGCCGGCAACCGGGTCGCCGCGGCGGCCGCGGTCAAGACGCTGTCGATCATCAAGGAGACCGACGCCCTCGAGACCATCCACGCGACCGGGCGGCGGATCCAGGACGGCCTGCGCGAGATCCTGAACCCGACCGGGCTGCCGTACCACTTCACCGGGCACCCGTCGATGTTCGGGATCATGTTCCGCGAGGAGGAGGCCAGCGAGTACCGCGACTGGGCCACCACCGACCACGAGCTCTACGACTCGATCGCCATCGGCATGCACGCCCGCGGCGCGATGCCCGAGCCGGATTCGCGGGAGCCCTGGTTCATCTGCGAGGCGCACGCCGGCGGCGACACCGTCGACCGGGTCGTCTCGATCTTCGCGGACTCGCTCGATGCCGCGCTCGAGGCGCGGGCGCACGGCGGTCCGGCACCGCGGCCGCACGGCGGCATGGCGTCCCCCGGCGACGGGACGGAACGGCTCGAAGATGGTGCTTGACGGGAACGCGGTCCGGTCGGTCGACCGGGCTGCGGCCCTGCTGCTGGCCCTCGGCGACAGCCAGGGCGAGGCCGGCGTCACCGAATTGGCGCGCCGCCTCGGCCTGCACAAGTCCACGGCCTCGCGGCTGCTCGCCACGCTCCAGAAGCGCGGCCTGGTCGAGCAGGACGGGGAGACCGGCAAGTACCGCCTCGGCCTCGTCGTCATCCGCCTCGCGGAGCGCGCCGAGCGGACGCTCGACCTGCGCGGCATCTCCCTGCCGGAGCTCGAGCGGCTGGCCCGGCTGACGCACGAGACGACCGGGCTGGGCATCCTCGAGGGCGACTCGATGCTGGCCGTGGCCCAGGCGGACGGCCCCAACCTCATCGCGGTCGGCGACTGGACCGGGCGCGCCACGCCGCTCCACTGCGTCGCGTCGGGCAAGGTCCTGCTCGCGGCCCTGGCCGAACGGGAGGTCCTGCGCATCGTCCGGCGCGGCCTCGTCAGCTACACCGAGCGGACCATCACCGAGCTCGAGCCGCTGCTCGAGGAGCTCGCCCGCATCCGCCGCCGCGGCTACGCGACGGCGATCGGCGAGTACGAGCTGAGCCTCAACGCGGTGGCCGCGCCCGTCCACGACGCGCGTGGCAACGTCATCGCCGCCGTCGACATCTGGGGACCCGCGTTCCGCCTCACGCCGCGGCGGGTCCCGGAGCTCGCCGCCCAGGCCCGCGAGGCCGCGGCGGCCATCACGGTCCGCCTCGGCGGGACGGCGCCCGAGCGCCCGACACCGCAGCCGGTCTCCGCCACGGCCTGACGCCCGGCCGATCCCGCCCACACGCTACGCTGTCGGGGTGCCCGACCTGGACAAGCCGCCCTGGCGCGACATCGCCGCCTTCGTGCGCACCGAAGTCCTGCCGCTGCTGCTCATCGTGGTCGTTGCGATCGTCGCCCTGCGGCTCGCCAGCATCTTCGTCCACGGGATCGTCAAGACCCTGCTGGACCGCGAGACGACCGAGGGCACGGCCCAGGAGCTGAGCGCCGTCGAGATCGCCAAGCGCATGGACACGCTCGACACCCTGCTCGGCAGCGCCGTGCGCTTCTTCATCCTGGTCATCGCCGGGCTCATGGTCCTGGGCCAGCTCGGGCTCGACATCGGCCCCGCCGTCGCCGGGCTCGGCGTCGTCGGCATCGCGGTCGGGTTCGGTGCGCAGAGCATGGTCCGCGACTACCTCAACGGCGCGCTGATCCTCGTCGAGAACCAGTACGCCAAGGGCGACGTCGTGCGCATCGGCGGGGTGGCCGGCACGGTCGAGGACTTCACCCTCCGCCGGACGACGCTGCGCGACCTCGACGGGATCGTCCATACGGTCCCCAACGGCGAGGTGAAGGTCGCCTCGAACCTGACCCGCGTCTGGTCGCGCATCAACCAGAACGTCACCGTCGCCTACGGCACCGACATCGACCACGCGACCGAGGTGGTCGATGCGGTCGGGCGCGAGATGGCGGCCGAGCCCGCGTGGCACCGCCGGATCCTCGAGGCGCCGCACGTCGAGCGGGTCGAGGCGCTGGCCGAGCTCGGCGTCACGCTCAAGATCCTGGGCACGGTCCGGGCACCCGACCAGTGGGCCGCCAGTGGCGAGCTGCGCAAGCGACTCCTCGCCGCGTTCCGGGCGAACGGCATCGAGATCCCGCGTCCGCAGCGCGTCGTCATCGCCCACCAGCCGGACCCGCTCGGCGGTCCTCCGCCCACGCCGCCCGGCCCGACCGACGACGAGCTGTTCCCCGACGAGTAGGCATCGACGCACCGCGAGCCGGGCGCGAGGGGACCCGCCGGCCGGACGGCTGGCTAGAATGGGGCGAGCGTCGTAACAGGAGGCCACGTGAGCGTCGATCCGACCCAGGCGTCGCCGGAGATCGAGAACCTCCTGGCCGAGACGCGCTCGTTCCCGCCCGATCCCGCGTTCACGGCGCAGGCCAACGCGACCGCCGACCTCTACATGGAGGCCGAGGCGGACTTCGAGGCCTTCTGGGCGCGGCTGGCGCGCGAGCGCATCGACTGGTTCGAGCCGTTCCACACGACGCTCGAGTGGGACCTGCCGTTCTCGAAGTGGTTCACCGGCGGGAAGCTGAACATCAGCTACAACTGCCTGGACCGCCACGTCGCCAACGGTCTCGGCGACAAGGTCGCCTACCACTGGATCGGCGAGCCGGGCGACACCCGGACGCTGACCTTCGCCGACCTCCTGCGCGAGGTCTCGAGGACCACGAACGCGCTCAGGGAGCTCGGTGTCGGGACCGGCGATCGGGTGGCGATCTACATGCCGATGATCCCGGAGCTGCCGATCGCGATGCTCGCCTGCGCCCGGCTCGGGGCACCGCACACCGTCATCTTCGGCGGGTTCAGCGCCGAGGCGCTGTCGGACCGCATCAACGACGCCGAGGCCAAGCTGGTCATCACCGCGGACGGCGGCTGGCGGCGCGGCAAGCCCGCGGCCCTCAAGCCGGCCGTGGACGAGGCGCTCGCCCTGACCCCGACGGTCGAGCACACGCTCGTCGTGCGGCGGCTGGGCGACGATCTGCCCGGCGCCACCGCGATGACCGACGGCCGCGACGTCTGGTGGCACGACATCGTGGACCGCCAGTCCGAGGACTGCCCCGCCGTCCCGCTCGACTCGGAGCACATGCTCTACCTGCTCTACACGTCGGGGACCACGGCCAAGCCCAAGGGGATCATGCACACCACCGCGGGCTACCTGCTCGGGGCGAGCGTGACCCACGAGATGGTCTTCGACATCAAGCCCGACGACGTCTACTGGTGCGCCGCCGACGTCGGCTGGGTCACCGGCCACTCGTACATCGTCTACGGGCCGCTGGCCAATGCGACGACCGGGATCCTCTACGAGGGCACGCCCGACACGCCGTCGTGGGAGCGCTGGTGGCAGATCATCGAGGAGTACAAGGTCTCGATCCTGTACTGCGCCCCGACCGCGATCCGCGCCCACATGAAGCAGGGCCCGCAGTACGCGCAGGCGCACGACCTGACCTCGCTCCGCGTCCTGGGCTCGGTCGGCGAGCCGATCAACCCCGAGGCCTGGCTCTGGTACCAGGAGCACATCGGCCGGGGCACCGTCCCGATCGTCGACACGTGGTGGCAGACCGAGACCGGCATGATCATGATCACGCCGCTCCCCGGGGTGACCGCCACGAAGCCCGGCAGCGCCACCTTCCCGTTCCCGGGCATCGCCGCGGACGTCGTCGACGGCAACGGCGACAGCGTCCCGCTGGGCGGCGGCGGCTACCTCGTCCTGAAGCGGCCGTGGCCGGCGATGCTGCGCGGCATCTACGGCGACCCCGAGCGCTACCAGGCGACGTATTGGAGCCGCTTCCCGGGGATGTACTTCGCCGGCGACGGCGCCAAGCGCGACGTCGACGGCTACCTCTGGCTCCTCGGCCGCGTCGACGACGTGATGAACATCTCCGGCCACCGGATCAGCACCATCGAGGTCGAGTCGGCGCTCGTCGACCACCATTCGGTCGCCGAGGCCGCCGTCGTCGGCAAGAACGACCCGATCACGGGCCAGGCGATCTTCGCGTTCGTGATCCCGAAGGTCGGCGTCGACGCGAACGAGGCGCTGGGCACCGAGCTGCGCGAACATGTCGCCAAGGTCATCGGGCCGATCGCCAAGCCGAAGTTCCTGATGTTCACGCCGGATCTGCCCAAGACGCGCTCGGGCAAGATCATGCGCCGCCTGCTCCGCGACATCGCGGAGGGACGCGCGCTCGGCGACACGACCACGCTCGCGGATGGCGGGGTGGTCGACACGATCCGCGAGAAGTCCGGGACCGCGGAGGAATGACGTGCCGTTCGATTTCCTGAAGCGCAAGAAGGACGAGCCGGCGGCGGCCGAGGCAGCCCCGGCACCGGCCGCGGCCCAGGCCCCCGGGCGCGGGATCGCCTTCGACGCCGTGACCGAGGAGTGGCGCCTCAACGGGCGGATGGACGTCGACGGGCGCCTCTCCGACGTCCTCAACAAGCGCGAATCCGTGCCGATCGACGACGTCCACTGGGCGCCCATCGACGGCTCCGGAGCGATGACCGAGGCGCCGGGCCTGCGGGCCATCGATCCCTACGACCTGATCCTCGTGCTCGCCGGCGAGACCTCGCTGCCGCCGATGACCGAGGACGAGCGGACCGCCCACCGGATCCACAAGGTTCGCTACGACCTGGCGCTCGAGGCGCCGCCGTACAAGGTGGTCGGGACGGTCTACCTGTATCCGGGCACAGACCCGCCGAGGCTCCTCGACCGCTCGGGCGACATGTTCATCCCGGTGGTGGACGCGCGCGCGTATCTCGGTGAATCGCCGATCGAGGGCGGTGCGGCGAAGGTGATCCTGCTCAACCGCTTCTACCTGCGCGGCGTCGAGCAGGTGGACAGTCGGTCGGGGGAGCGGGCCGAGCCGCTGCCCGGCTGAGGCGGCCGCGCGTCAGACCCGGGCGGGTTCCTTCTGGCGCGGGAAGATCCGGATCGACTGCTTCGCTGCCGGCGCCGCGGGGGCGACGCCGAAGAGCGCGTCGGCCAGGGTGTCGAAGTCGGCGGTGACCCGTTCCTTGGGGAACATCTCGGCGACCGTGCGGCCCTCGTTGGCGGCCCGAACGAAGAGCAGGCCGCCCGAGCGGATGAGCGCGATCGCCGGCATGCCGACGGTCCGTTCGATGTCGGCGACGGAGACCCCGCTGTTGGCCCGGTTGATCAGCAGGGCGATCTTGTCGCGGCAGCCCAGCGTGATCGAGACGTCGCGGAACTGGACCGCGGCCCGCAGCGCGGGCACGTCCGGGGTGACCGGCACGAGGATCTTGTCGGCGAGCTCGAAGATCGCCTGGTTGATGGCGCTGTACGACGGGTGCAGGTCGATGATGATCACGTCGTAGGAGCCGCGCGCCGCGTTGATCTCGGCGGCGATGCGCGCCGGCTCGAGCAGCTCCATGTTGAGCGGCGAGTCGGTCAGCGAGATGACCTTCATCCCGGAGCCGTGCGCGGACGCGATGTCCATCAGCGCCTCGGGGGCACCGCCCTCGGCCTCGTCGCGCCAGCTGTCGGACACGCTGCGGACCGCCTCGATGGCGAGCGACGTGCTGACGTGGCCGGTCACGGTGTCGGCATCGATGAGCAGGACCGAGCGGCTGCGGCGCGTCTGCAGCGCGGCGGCCAGGTTCGTGGCGATGGTCGTCTTGCCGACGCCGCCCTTCGGGTTGAACACCGCGATGACCGTCGCGCGGCGGGACGTCCAGCCCTCGCCCATGTCCCCGCCCTGGATGATCGCGCTGCCGCTGCCGTCGTCGACCGTCTGCCTGCGGATGCACATCGCCTCGACCCGCCAGCGGATCGACTCGGCGTCGAGCGGGCGGGTCAGGTACTCATCGTCGGCGCCGTCCGAGCTTCCCGTCCAGCGGTCGAAGGAGGTGGTCGAGACCACCATGAGCGCCGGGATGTGGCGCTTGCCCTCGTGCAGGACGGCGTAGTACTCGAGCGACTCGCTGAAATCGGTCTCGCCGTCGAGGACGGCGACGGCGAAATCCGACCGGGTGGTCAGAACGGCCTCGAGGTCACCGGGCGAGCGCACCTCGACGACGTCGAAGCCGGCCCCCGCCAGCTCGGCGACGACCGGCTCGGACTCTGCGACTGGCAGAGCGACGACGACGCTCGGACGGGTCACGTTGGCTCCTCTCGGTGCTGGACGACGCTAGTCGCGCGCCTCGGGATCGCGCGCCGCGACTTCGAAGCCGTCGGCGCTCTCGTTGGTGACCTTGGCGTCGAACCCGGGCAGGGCAGCGATCGCGGCCTTGAGGTCGATGTCGGCGGCATAGCTGACGTTGAAGACGAACTCCCCGTCGGGGCCGGAGGTCACGCCGACGGCGCCGACGCCGCTCGTGCGGGCCAGGCCGCGCTTGAAGCCGGCGATGCTCGCGACGCTGACCAGGCCGGTCACCACGACGCGTGCGGTCTGCTGCTCGGGGTTGCCCTCGCTGGGCGGCACCAGGCCGGCCAGGCGGGCGGCGACGACTTCCTCGGCGATGGCCGGGATGTCACCGGGCTCCTCGTGGGAGACCTCGGCCTCGGCGGCCGACATGGCCGCCTCGGCCTCCGCGGCGTCGAAGTCGGTCTCGGCCCCGATCATCGAGAGACGCGGGTCGTCCGCCTCGATGGCGGCCTCGGCCTCGGCCGCCGCGGCGTCGTCGATCTGGCCGCTGGGCGAGTCGGCGACGGTCTCCGCGACCGCTTCAGCCGGGGTCTCGGCCTCTGGGGCTTCCGTGCTCGCCTCGACGGCGGCCTCGGCGGGCTCGTCGGCGACGACCGCGGCCTGGGCCACGGGTGCGGGCACGTACTCGTCCGTGCCGCTGCCATCGAGGCTCGGCGGCTCGGGGATGCGCTCGGCCATGGTCGCGAAGGCCGACGGGTCGTCCTCGGCGAGCAGGCGCTCGAAGAAGGTCTGCATCTCCCGCTCGAAGGCGGCGACCGCGGCGCTCACGCGCTCGACGCGGCGCTCGACGACGCCGTTGTGAGCCTCGAGCTCGCCTTCCAGGTCGGTCTTGCGGGCCGAGATCTTGGTCTCGGTCTCCTCACGGATGCGGGCGATCTCGCCCTTCGACCAATCGCGGATCGAGGCGACATCGTCGTCGGCGTTGCGGCGCAGGTCGGTGACCTCTTCGGCGGCGTCGGCGTGGACGCGCTCGCTGGCGGCCTTCGCCTCGGCAGCGAAGCGCTCCATGGTCTCGTCGCGCGCGGCCTCGGCCGTGGCCTGCATGGCCTTGGTCAGGTCGGCCAGGAACTTGCTGGGCTTGCGGGCACCGGCGGCGCGAGCCGGCTCGGCCACCGGGGCAGACTCCGCCCCCGGCGCCGACTCGACGGCCGCATCCGCGGACGCGGACGGGCTCTCGGTCTGGGCGGGTTCGAAGTCGGCGGTCCCGGTCGTTTCGACCTGGTCCGCGGTGGCGGGCTCGACGTCGATCATGGCAGCAGCGTCGGTCTCCTCGGCGACAGGGTCGCCGCTCTCGGTGGTGGCATCGGCCGGCGCACGGTCCGGGTCGGCTTCGCCTCGGTCAGAAGTCCAGGGAAGCCGGAATCCGGGTTTGGTGTCGGTCGTGGCCATGGATCAGAAGTCCTCGCACGTTCGAGTTGACGATGTGGCGGCCGGTCTGGGTGGACGGCCAAGGTGGGCCGGGCATCCGGGACGTGGAGGCATCGTGCCAGCGGTGGTGGGTAAGGTGCAGTTGGCTAGAGGTACCAGCGGTGTGCGCCGGTGGTACCGGCGGGATCCCCGACGCGTCCGCCGAGCCGCGCGCGGAGCCGCGACCCGGCACGGGGGTAGGATGTGCCGATGGACCTGCCGGCCACCTTCGACGGGCGTCCGGGCGTGACCGACACGCTCGGGCGGGCGATGCGCGACCTGCGCATCTCGGTCACCGACCGCTGCAACTTCCGGTGCACGTACTGCATGCCCAAGGAGGTCTTCGGCCGCGACTACGAATTCCTGCCGCGCGACGAGGTCCTGACGTTCGAGGAGATCACCCGGGTGGCGCGGCGCCGCGGTCGGGCTCGGCGTCGAGAAGCTCCGCATCACCGGCGGCGAGCCGCTGGTCCGGCGCGACCTGCCGAGCCTGATCGGCATGCTGGCCGCGATCCGCCGACCGGACGGCGAGCGCCTCGACCTGACGCTGACGACCAACGGGTCGGCCTTGCGCGCGCACGCCCGGGCGCTGGTCGATGCCGGGCTGCGGCGGGTGACGGTCAGCCTCGACTCGCTCGACGACGCGGTCTTCGGCGCGATGAACGGGATCGACTTCCCGGTCGCCAAGGTCCTCGACGGCATCGACGCCGCGATGGACGCGGGGCTCGCCCCCGTCAAGGTCAACATGGTCGTCCGCCGCGGCATCAACGAGGCGAGCATCGTCCCGATGGCCGCCTGGGCCCGCGACACCGGGGTGATCCTCCGCTTCATCGAGTACATGGACGTGGGGCACTCCAACGGCTGGCGGCTCGACGAGGTCGTCCCGGCCGAGGACCTGATCGCGACGATCCGCGAGCGCTGGCCGATCGAGCCGGCCGACCCGTCCTACCGGGGCGAGGTCGCGGACCGCTGGCGCTACCTGGACGGCGCCGGTGAGATCGGCGTCATCTCGTCGGTCACCGAGCCGTTCTGCCGCGACTGCACGCGGGCGCGACTCTCGGCCGACGGGAAGCTCTATACGTGCCTGTTCGCGGTGGACGGACGTGACGTCCGGGCCACCCTGCGCAGCGGGGCCGACGACGAGGCCCTGACGGCGTTCCTGGCCGAGATCTGGGCGCGACGCGACGACCGCTACTCGGAGCTGCGCTCGCGGGCGACCACCTCGTCGCTGCCCAGGGTCGAGATGTTCGCGATGGGCGGCTAGGGGAGCCTTCCTGGCCGCGTCCCTGGCCCGGCGCGCTCGGACTCGTCCACAGCTTGTCCACAGCCCGCGCCAACTCGTGGATACGCGAAACCGCCTTGGAGCGGAAATGGTGGATAACCGCGTTGACCCGTCCACAGCCTCGGACCTACCGTAGGTCTTGCCCGAAGGGGCCGACAGGAACGCAGGAACCGAGATCGCATCAAGGACCTTCTTTCCGCCGCCGGTCGCTTCGGGCGCTTCGTTGCCCGGCTCGGGTGGCTGTCTCACCACGGTCCGCCCGCGGGTTCGCGCCCGACGGGACGTGATCGGCATCCCGGTGTCGATACTTCCGTCGGGCCGACGAAGTCTGCGGGCCTCGGCCGTCTACCCCCTGGACGCGATCCTGGAGGCCCGCATGTCCGATCCCGTCGATCCGACCCTCCCCATCACCCCCGAGGACCAGCCCACGCGGCTCGCCGCCCTGGTCGCCGCGGTGCGGGAGCGATCGCCGCTGATCCCGGCGGTCGGGATCGTCCTGGGCTCCGGGCTGGGCGGCCTCGCCGACGACCTGGAGGACGCGGTCGCGATCCCGTTCGCGGACCTGCCCGGATGGCCGGCCGCCACCGCGCCGGGGCACGCCGGGCGCCTGCTGCTGGGCACGCTCGCCGGCACGCCGGTCGTCATGCTCCAGGGACGCTTCCACCTCTATGAAGGGAACCACCCGGGCCTCGTGATCCAGCCGGTGCTGCTGTTCCACGCGCTCGGGGCCAGGATCGTGGTCCTGACCAACGCCGCGGGCGGGCTCGATCCGTCCTTCGGCCCGGGGACGCTGATGGTCATGTCGGACCACATCAACCTGACCGGCCAGAACCCGCTCATCGGGCACAACGCCGATTCGCTCGGCGAGCGCTTCACCGACCTGACCGACGCCTGGAGCCCGCGGCTCCGCGCGCGCCTGCAGGCGGCCGGCACCGCCGAGGGCATCGAGCTGGCGGAGGGCGTCTACGTCGGCCTGACCGGGCCGAACTTCGAGACCCCGGCCGAGGTCCGGATGCTCGCCGGGCTCGGCGGGCACGCGGTCGGGATGTCGACGGTCCTCGAATGCATCGCCGCGCGGTGGGTCGGGCTCGAGGTCTGCGGCGTCTCGCTCGTGACCAACGCCGGCGCCGGGTACAGCGGCGAGCCGCTCGCCCACGAGGAGGTCCTCGAGGCCGGTGCCGTCGCCGGCCCGCGCCTCGCGCGCGTCATCCGGAGGTTCCTGGCGGACCTCGGCGAGAATTGACCGGCCCCGAAGCGCTGGCCGTCCCCGGGCCGGTCAGACCTGCGGCAGCTCCCGACCGGCGGCCTTGGCGGCCGCCGCCTTCTCGGCCCAGGCGGCCAGGACGTTGTCCTTGTGCGGGCGGATCGGGCAATGCTCGTCGCGGTTCTTGAACTCGTCGCAGTAGCCCAGCGGGACGCACTTGGGGGCGAGGAACGAGCCGAGGAACGGGGACACCCCGAAGATCTCGTGGCGGACCAGCTGGAAGAGCCGGCGGATCTCCCATTGGGCCATCGTGCAGAGGCGCAGCCCGGACATGTGGATCAGCGCCCGCAGGTTCGTGGTCATCACCAGGTTGGTCCGCGCGGCGTTCGGGAAGACGAAGCGCGCATCCTCGCCCGGGAGGCCGGCCTGCAGCATGTCGCCGTACAGCTGGAGCGACCCGGCGATCTGCTCCTCGTAGCGCTCGAGCAGCGCGGGATCGCCCTCGGCGATGGAGTGGGGGAGCATCGTCGCCTGGCCCTTGAACTTGACGTAGCGCTGGCTCTGCTGGTCGAAGGCGACGCCCGCGCGATGGCGTACGAGCTGGTGCGACAGCGTCCGCGAGACCCCGGTGATGGCGAAGGTGAAGACGATGTGCTCGATGGTCGAGCCGTGGCCGGATTCGATGACCGAGGAGATGAGCTTCTGCATCTTCACCGGGTCGAAGTCGCCCGCGACCGCGCGGCGGTAGATCTCCTCGGGCGGCTCTTCCGAGTAGCACGTCCGGCACGCGGTGTAGACGATCGGGACGTACGACCGCTCGACGATCTCGCGGTCCGGGAAGAGCAGCGTCACCTTCATCCCGAGGTCGCGGCGGCCGGGATTCCTGGGGATCGTGGAGGTGCTCGTCATCGGACCGCCAGTCTAGCCGAGGGCAGCCCGTCGGGCCGGGTCGTAGCGGGTCGAGCGGGTCGTTCGGTCCTTGCCCGCGCTCAGTAGTAGTCGGAGCAGGACAGGAAGTAGCCGCAGCGGCAGATGAGCTTGCACTTGCGCTCGTCCATCCGGGCGCCGCAGTTCGCGCACGTGAGCATCACGGCCGCCGGGTCAAGGTCGTCGGCGGGCGCGGCCCCGGCCACCTCGTCGTCGTCTCCATCGAGGATCAGGATCGGCTGCGGCCGGCTCGCGACGTCGAAGATCATCCGTCGTCGTCGTCGTCCGCCGGAGCACCCTCGAGCGCGTAGGCGATCACCTCGTCCAGCGTCATCGCCGCGCCCTCGGCGCCCAGGCGCTCGACGTCGGCAGTCGACATCTGCTCGCGGACGTTCGGTCGCAGGCGTGCCTCCTCGAAGGCATCCTCGGTGAACACCCCCAGGGTCGTGCCCGTCTCGTTCGAGAGGTTGAGCGCGGCGCCGCGGAGCCGCGCCGCCCGTTCGAGGTCGCCCTCCTGGACGGCGATCGAGGACAGGTCGTACAGCGTGAGCGAGAGCCCGGCCACATCACTGGCGGCGTAGAAGTGGCGGACGGCGTGGGCGACCTGGAACTTCGCCTCCTCGGTCCGCAGCTGGCTGATCAGCCCGAGGCTCAGCATGTGCCGTGCCCAGCTCTCCATCGTGCGGTCGCCGACGGCCCGGAAGAGCCCGAGCGCCGTGCGGTTCTCCTGTTCGCTGGCCGTGAAATCGCCCTGGAAGTAGTGCATCGTCCCGAGGCCCCAGAGGGCGTTCGCCTCACCACGCGCATCGCCGATGCGACGGAAGGCCTCGAGGGCTGAGCGCACGTAGCCCTCGCCCCTCCCGTCCGGGTCGCCGGCCCCGAACTTGCCGTCCGGTCCGAGCGCATAGGAGAACGACGCGTTGTAGTACGCGTTCGCGAGCTCCCGGTCGTCGCCGATCCCTTCCCAGATCGCCACCGCCTCCTCGTAGTACCCGCGCATCGGCTCGAGGTCGCCCTGCCACCAGCACACCCCGCCCAGGGCCTCGATGAGGCGGGCGCGGAGCCGCGGATCGTCATGGGACCAGGGCTCTCGCTCCATCGTCTCGAGGCGGCGCCGGGCCTCCCCAAGATGGCCGTGCTTCTGCCAGAAGCGCCACATCGTGAAGCCGAGCCCGATGGCGACCGGCGGGTCCGGCTGGGCGACCGCCCGGTCGAGGATGGCGCGGATGTCGTCGTGGGCGAGCTCGAGCCGGTCGAGCCACCGCCGCTGGTCGTCGCCGGACAGCTCCTTCGCCGCGCGCTCGGCGAGGGAGATGAACCAGTCGCGATGACGCGCGAGGATCAGCTCCCGCTCGCGGCGCGCCTCGAGCTGTTCCTCGGCGTACTCGCGGATCGACTCGAGCAGCTCGAAGCGCGGTTCGCCGTCCGCGGTCTCGTCGACGCGGACCAGGCTCTGGTCGGCGAGCGCCATGAGGCCGTCGACGACGTCGATGCCCAGCTCCGACGCCGGGCCGGCGACGGCCTCCGCGGCTTCGAGGTCCGCCCGGCCCGCGAACACCGACATCCGGTCGAGGAGTCGCCGGCTGCCGTCGTCGAGCAGGTCGTAGCTCCAGGCGATCGCGCCACGCAGGGTCTGCTGTCGCTCGGGCAGGTCCCGGCCGCCCGCCGACAGGACGTCGAGCTGGTGCTCGAGCCGGCCGAGGATCGCATCCGGGGAGAGCAGCTTGATCCGGGCCGCCGCCAGCTCGATGGCGAGCGGCATGCCGTGCAGCCGAGCCGCGATCGCGGCGACGGCCGGTGCGTTCTCGTTGGTGACGCGCGAACGCCGGGCGGACCGCGACCGCCCGCTCGATGAACAGGCGGACCGCCGCGTACTGGCTGACCGTGACCGCGTCGAGCCCGCGCTCACCGCCCGGCAGCTGCATCCGTTCGCGTCCTGACAGGCTGGACGGATCCGGCGGTGTCGGCAGGCCCGGGACCGGGTACTCCTGCTCGCCGGAGACGTGGAGGGCGGCCCGGCTGGTCGCGATCGCCTTCAAGCCCGGCGCGGCGCGGAGCAGGCCGGCGATGATCGGCCCGGCGCCCACCACCTGCTCGAAGTTGTCGAGGACCAGCAGGACGCGCCGGGTCGCCAGCCACTCCTCGAGCGACTCGGTGATCGGCGTGTTGCCGGATTCGGCGACGCCCGACCGCGGCGGCGATCCGCGGCGCGACGAGCATCGAGGTCGCGGATCGGTTCCAGCGGCACGAAGAAGACGCCGTCGGGGAAGGCGTCCGCCACGGTCGTCGCCAGCTGCAGCGAGAGTCGCGTCTTGCCGGTCCCACCCGGCCCGGTCATCGTCAGGAGACGGGTCGTCTCGAACAGGCGTCGTGCCTCGGCGAGCTCGTCGTCGCGACCCACGAAGGTGGTCAGCTGGGTCGGCAGGTTGTTGGGCCGGGTGTCCGGCGTGCGCAGCTTCGGGAACTCGGCCGGCAGCCCGTCGCCCTCCACCTGGAAGAGCCGTTCCGGGGCCAGCAGGTCGCGTAGCCGGTACTCCCCGAGCTCGCGGAGGCTGACGCCGGGTGGCAGCGCGCTGGCGACGAGAGCACGGGTCGCGTCCGAGGCGACGATCTGCCCGCCGTGGCCGGCCGCCGCGATCCGCGCTGCCCGATTGACGTCGAGACCGACGAAGCTGCCGCCGGCCTGGCTCGCCTCGCCAGAGTGGAGGCCCATCCGGACCGCGACCCGGGCGTCCTCGGCCCACGGCTCCGCGACGAGCGCGCGCTGCGCCTCGACGGACGCCGCCACGGCTTCACGGGCGCTGGCGAAGACGACGAAGAACGAGTCGCCCTCGGTGCCCTGCTCGATGCCGCCGTGACCGGCGACCGCCGCCCGCAGGATCGCCCGGTGCCGCTCGCGGGCCTCGGCATAGCGGGCGGTGCCGATCCGCTGCTCGAGGCTGGTCGAGCCCTCGATGTCGGTGAACAGGAAGGTCGCCGTCCCGGCGGGCGTCATCGTGGGGGCAGGGCTGTCCGCCGGCTCCGTCGTCATCGTCGGCTAGTGATGGCGGGCTTCCGTGAGGTCCCGCAGCCGTCGCGCGAGCTCGCGCACGACCGCCAGCGCGACGGCCGGCTCCTCGCGCAGCACCGCTTCGAAGTCCCAGGACGCCAGGGCGAGGCAGGTCGTCGGTCCGTCGGCGACGACCTGCGCGACGCGCGGCCGCCCGTCCAGCACCGAGAGCTCCCCGAAGAACTCGCCGGGCACGATCCTGGCGATGATCTGGCCATCGCGGATCACCCGGGCGCCGCCGCTCACGATGACGAAGAACCCCGTCCCGATCTCGCCCTGGCGCGCGATCACATGGTCCGCCGGGAAGTCGATCTCGACCGCTCGCGCCGCGATCCGCGCCATCCCGTCGGCGTCGACATCGGCGAACAGGCCGGCCTTGGCCAGCAGCTCGACGCGACGATCGGCGGTCAGGGTCATGGCGTCCTTCCGGATGCCGTCCTCGGGGCGGCTCGGCCGCCATGCTGCGCCGCACGGATGGCGCGCGTCAACCGCGCAGGTCTGCCACGATGCCACTGGCGCGCGACGACCTGATGACGCGCCGTCGAAGGGAGCCTGAGGATGGCCGGTCGTGAGGAACTGGTGGATGCCATCGCCGGCTTCGCGCTGTTCGCCGACCTGACCGCGCCGCAGCTCGAGGGCATCGTCCACACGTTCGACGAGGCGGTCTTCGGCGAGGGCGAGCGGATCCTCCGCCAGGGCATCAGCGGCTCGGGGTTCCACGTGATCCTCGACGGCGAGGCGGCGATCGTCGTCGACGGCACGGAGCGCGCCCGGCTGGCCCGTGGCGACTTCTTCGGGGAGGTGTCGCATCCTCCTCGGCGAGACGCCCATCGCGGACGTGGTCGCGACCCGGCCGATGCGCTGCCTGGTCCTCGCGGGATCCGCGACGGAGGCCTTCCTCATCGCCCATCCCAAGGTCATGTACCGGATGCTCCAGGCGCAGGCCCGTCGGCTGCGGGCCGCGAACCGATGGCGGAGCTGACCCGCCCGTTCCCGCCCGGGTCCTATCCGGTCATCGTCATCGGGAGTGGACCAGGCGGGCTCCAGGTCTCGTACTCGCTCCGCGCGCAGGGCGTGCCCCACGCGGTGCTCTCCGCCGACCCATCGCCGGGCGGCATGTTCCGGCGCTGGCCGTTCTTCCAGCGCCTCCTGTCCTGGACCAAGCCGTATGCCCCGGTCGCGCGCGGGACGCGCGCGTACGAGCGCTACGACTGGAACAGCCTCCTCGGGGAGGACGAGGCCACCCGGGCGATCGCGCCGACGCTGATGGACGGCACGTCGTACTTCCCGTCGCGGCCGGAGATGGAGGCCAACCTCGTCGCCTTCGCGGACCGGACCGCGCTCGAGGTCCGCTACGACTGCGCGTGGACCGCGACGAAGCTGCTCGACGGGCCCGAGGGCGCGGACCGCTTCGAGGTGGAGACCGTCGACGGCCGCTACACCTGCGGCACGCTGATCATGGCCGTCGGTGTCGCCCAGCCCTACATCCCGCCCGGGCATCGGGATGGAGCACGCCTACCACTACGCCGACGTTCGGCCGGCGGAGACCTACGCCGGACGCCGGGTCGTGATCATCGGCAAGCAGAACTCCGGCTTCGAGCTGGCCAACGGCCTGCTGGCATGGGCGCGCCAGCTGGTGCTGGTGTCGCCGTCGCACGCAAAGCTCTCGGTCGACACGAACTCGCTGGTCGGGGTCCGGGCGCGCTACGTGCAGCCGTACGAGGACAACGTCCTGGGCGGCGGCGTGTCCATCCTCGACGCGGCCATCGACCGGGTCGAGCGCCACGACGACGGGGCGCTGGCCGTGAACCTGCGCCGGACCGACGGCGGCGGGGACATCCTCGTCGAGGCCGACGACCTGATCTCGGCGACCGGCTTCGTCGCGCCGCTGCTGGACCTGCCGGCGCTTGGGGTCGAGACGTTCGGGGCCAGCAGGCTGCCCGTGGTGAGCCCGTGGTGGGAGAGCAAGACGGTGCCCGGGATCTTCGTGGCCGGGACCCTGGGCCAGGCCGCCAAGGGGCTCCAGCGCCACGGCCTCCCGGCCAACTCCGGGGCGGTCCACGGAGCACGCTACAACGCCCGGGTGCTGGCCGGTCACATCGCGCGGACGCGGTTCGGCATCGAGCCGGCACGGCCCGCGATCGACCGGGCGCATGCCGTCAGCTGGCTCGCGACGGAGCTCTCCGAGGGCCCCGAGCTCTTCCACCAACGCGGCTACCTGGCCCGGCTGCTGACCGCGGACCCGGACGGGAGCCTCCGCGACGACGGGGTCCAGCCGCTGGCCCACATCCTCGACTCGGGCGGGTCGGATGCCGTCGCGATCACGCTCGAAGCGGACGGCAGTGGGGCGATCTATCCGGTCGTGTTCACCCGTCGCGCCGGGATCGTCAGCGAGCGGATGATCTCGCCGGACCCGCTGGGACGGCACGACACGCCCGACGCGCGCGCCGCCCTGACCGAGGCCGTCGACCGGATCACTCGGGCCTAGGCGGAGACGGTCGAGCCGATCCTCGCCAGGCGTTCCGCGGCGGCGTCGAGGGTCTCGAGGCGCTTCGGGAACGCGAACCGCAGCTTCGTGCGCCCCAGCTCCGGCCGCGAGAAGAACGACGATCCGGGGACGGCGGCGATGCCCGGGTCGCGGATCAGCCGCATCGCGAAGGTGACGTCGTCCTCGTCGGTCAAGTCGCGGATGTCGGTCATCACGTAGTAGGCGCCGGCGGGATCAGAGACACGCAAGCCGGCGGCGCGCAGGGCGGGGAGCAGACGCTCGCGCCGCTCGCGGTAGCCGTCGACGAGGTCCGTGTAGTACGCGGGCGGGAACTGCAGCGCGACCACGGCCGCGGCCTGGAGCGGCGCGGCGGCGCCGACCGTCAGGAAGTCGTGGACCCGCCGGATGCCGACGGTCAGGTCGGGCGCGGCGATCGTCCAGCCGATCCGCCAGCCGGTGACCGAGTACGACTTCGACATCGAATGGATGGAGACGGTCCGGTCGGCCATCCCGGGGAGCGTCGCCAGCGGGATGTGCTCGCCCTCGAAGACGATGTGCTCGTAGATGTCGTCGGTGAAGGCGATGACGTCGAACTCGATGCACAGCGACGCGATCAGCTCCAGCTCCGCGCGCGTGAACACCTTGCCCGTCGGGTTGTGCGGCGAGTTGAGGACCAGCCCGCGCGTCCGCGGACCGAAGGCCGCCCGCAGCTCGTCCGGGTCGATCGACCAGTCGGGCTCGTGGAGCGTCACGTAACGCGGGACCGCGCCGGACAGGATCGCATCCGGGCCGTAGTTCTCGTAGTAGGGCTCGAAGACGATCACCTCGTCGCCGGGATCGAGCAGTGCCAGCATCGCGGCGACCATCGCCTCGGTCGCGCCGCAGGTCACGGTCACCATCGTCTCGGGGTCGATCGGCGACCAGCCCGGGAAGTGCTCGACCGTCGAGGTCGCGATCGCGTCGCGCAGCGGCTTGGCGCCCCAGGTCGTGGCGTACTGGTTGATGTCGTCGTGGAGCGCGCGCGCGGCCGCGTCCTTCAGCTCGGGCGGGCAGGCGAAGTCCGGGAAGCCCTGGGCCAGGCTGACGGCGCCCTCGATCACGGCCAGCCGGTTCATCTCGCGGATGACCGACTCGGTGAAGCTGGCGGCCTTGGCCGAGATGCGCGGATGCGTCATGCCGCGAAGTCTACGGCGTGTTCCCCGGCTTCTCCCAGACCGAGACGTGCTTCGGGCTGTCGCTCGTGAACGGCTCGCGATGCCAGCCGCTCCAGCGCTCGCGCAGGCGCATGCCCGCCATCTCGGCCATCAGGTCGTATTCGGCGGGCCAGGCGTAGCGGAACGGGACCGACACGCGCCGGATGCGCCCGTCGACCGATTCGACGTGATGGGAGATGAGCCCCTGGTTCGCGACGTCGTACTCGTCGAACGACCACGCGGTTTCGCTCACGTGGTACGCGCGGAACGTCTCGCCCGGCGGGAGCCGCTGGAGCCCGGGGACCGAGGTTTCGATCAGGAAGCACCCGCTTGGCCCGAGGTGCGCGGCGGCGTTCCGGAAGCACGCGACCTGCGCGGCCTGCGTCGTCAGGTTCGATGATCGTGTTGAAGACGAGGTAGACGAGCGAGAACGAGCCATCGACCGTCGTCGTCGCGATGTCGCCGATGGTCACGCCGATCGCGTCGGCGCCGGGCTTGGCGCGCAGTCGGGCGACCATCGCGCGCGAGATGTCGATGCCGGCGACGGGGATCCCGCGCGCCGCCAGAGGGAGTGCGATCCGCCCAGTGCCGATGGCGAATTCGAGCGCCCGCCCGCTCCCGGCCAGACCCGCCAGGACGTCGACCACGGATTCGATCGGCTCTTGTTCGGCCAACTCGTCGTCAGGGTCGTCGTAGCGCGCGGCGACGTCCTCGCCGAAGTAGCCATCGTCGTGCACGGCCGGAGTCTACGGCGCGCTCAGACCAGCCGGCGCGGGATGCGCTCCTGCCACGACCGCTCGAAGAACCGCTCGCCATCGAGGTCGACCGTCACATCCACGCCCAGGTCGAACGCGTCGGCATCGCTGGTCTGGACGCTCTTCGCGCGGATCTCGATGGCGTGGCCGCCATCGGTCCAGCGGTAGACGACGTCGGCATCGAGGGACGCCACCGCCGGCTCGCGCTCGGACGCCGTCAACCGCAGGGTCTCAGCCGCATACAGCCGCCGACCGTCCTCGAGGACGTCTTCGCCGCCGTCATGGATGGTGACGGTGGTCGTGCCGCCGATCACGTCCTCCTCGATCCGCCACTGCGGCTCGTCGGATCGACCCCGCCCCCGCCGACCTCGCGCAGGTCCGGCGGGGTCGTCTTGAACGCCGGCACCGCCCGGTCGGTCGGACCGCCGACCAAGGGGATCACCGGCAGCTCCACCCGCGATGGGGTCGCGTCGCCGCGGTGCAGCGCGAACGTGGCCGGATACGGGGAGGGCCAGATCACCGGCCAGGCCGACGACGCCACGGAAACGCGGATGGCATGTCCCGGCTCGAACCGGTAGCCGGCATGGCGCAACGGCACGCGCACCTCGACGATCTCGCCGGGCACGAGCGGCTCCGGGTCCGTGTCCGACCGGCGGTGGGTCAGGTTCAGGATGCCGGCACTCACCCACGCCGACGTCCCGTCCGGCGCCACGTCGGCCAGGCGCACGACCGCCGTCGCGACGGGCGCATCGACCGCAACGTGCAGGATCGCGACCGGCTCGCCCAGGATCGACAGCGGCTCGACGAGCGGCGCCGTCGTGAACGTCGGGCCCATCGCCTCGTCCGGACGCAGATCGCGCGCGAGGCCGTTCGGGATCCCGCCGGCACCCCAGGACAGGCTGCCGCGGGTGCCGACCGTTGCTCGGTGCCGATAGGTGTCGATCCCGGGCGCCACCGGACCCCGCTCCACGAGGCGGCCGGTCAGCGGCGCCGCTCCAGCCTCGAAGAGGAACGGCCGGACGAAGGTCGCGGGATGCGGATACGCAGCGGCCGCCCGCCACCGCCCGGGCCATGACTCGGGGAATGCCTCGGGCACGGCGTAGTCGCGCTCGAACCAGACGACCGCCGGCTCGTCGTCGAGCCCGTTCGGCTCGTCGCGCAGCCAGCGATCGAAGAACCGCGCCACCTCGTGCAGCTCGTCGAGGTTCGGGCCCGGGTTGTCGCTCGACGGCCAGCCGTGGACCCAGTTGCCGACCAGCGTCCGCGTCGGCGCGGTGCAGCGCGCCTGCATCCGGAACGCCGCATCGACATAGGCGTCGCACCAGCCGCCGATGCTGAGGATCGGGACCTCGATGGCGTCGTAGTCCGGTGCCAGCGACCCGGGCCGCCAGTACGGCCCGTCGACCTGCTGGCGGAGCCACTCGACGAGCCACGGCGGCGTCGCCTCGAGCCGGGCGCGCCATTCGTCGAGCCACGCATCGCCGCGGAAGCGAGACGTCGGGCGGCATCGCGTTCATCGCGACCTGGCTGACCCCGTACTGCGAGAGCTCGCTCGCGGTCACGCACCCGCCGATGTAGTGCACATCGGTGGCGTACCGGTCGTCGGTCGCCTGGACCGGGACGATCGCGCGCAGGTGCGGCGGCCGCAGCTTCGCGACCTGGATCGCCGTGAAGCCGCCGTACGAGATCCCCCACATCCCGACCGCGCCGGTGCACCACGGCTGGGTCGCCAGCCACTCCACGGCATCGAAGCCGTCGCGCGTCTCGTCCTCGGTGTACTCGTCGAGCGCGACCCCGCCCGACGACCCCGTGCCGCGGACGTCGACCCGGCACAGCGCGTAGCCGCGGGCCGCGAACCACTCGCCCCGGGCGGTATCGGCGTTCCGGCGCCAGTTGTCCTTGCCGTACGGGATCATCTCGAGGATGGCCGGCACGCGACCGGCCGCATCGCCGGCCGGGCGCCAGATGTTGGCCGACAGCTCGACGCCGTCGCGGGCCGGGATGCGGACATCCCAGTGGACGGCGGGTTCGAAGCGCGGCTCGCTGGCGGGTCGCACGGTCGGCATGGTGGGCCGAGTCTAGGCGGCGCGGCGCCCACCCCGACGGGCCCGCCCGCCGCGTGCGACGATGCGGCCATGGACGAGCCGCCACCCGACGAGCCCGCGGTCGAATCCGGTCCGTGGGCCCGCCGCTCGCGTCGGACCGCCTACGAGAACCCGTGGCTGACGATCTGGCACGACGAGGTCACCCGCCCCGATGGCAGCCCCGGCATCTACGGCGTCGTCCATTTCGCGAACATCGCCGCCGGCGTGGTCGCGCTCGATGACCGGGATCGCGTCGTGCTCGTGGGCCAGCATCGCTACACGATGGACGCGTATTCCTGGGAGATCCCGGAGGGCGGCGTGCCCGACGGCGAGGACCCGCTGGAGGGATCGAAGCGCGAGCTCCGCGAGGAGACGGGTCTCGAGGCGGCCCACTGGCAGGAGCTGGCGCGCGTGGAGCTCTCGAACTCGGTCACCGATGAGGTCGCATACCTCTACCTCGCGACCGATCTGACCCACGGTCCGTCGTCGCCCGAGCCGAGCGAGGCCCTGGAGGTGCGCTGGGTGCCGTTCGACGAGGCGCTGGCGATGACCGTCGACGGGCGCATCGCCGACGCCATGAGCGTGCTCGCGATCCAGCGCGTGGCCCTGCTGCGGCCCGGGCGGTAGGCGCAACGGCACGGCCGGCCCCATGCCCCGCGCCTACCATCGGGCGATGACCACGGACCGCCGCGAATGGGACCTCATCGTCGTCGGCCTCGGGGCCCTCGGCTCCGGCGCCGCGTACTGGGCGTCCACGCACCCCGGCGCCCGCGTCCTCGGCCTGGAGCAGTTCGAGTTCGGCCATTCGAACGGCGCGTCCGCGGACCACAGCCGGATCATCCGGCTCTCGTACCACCGGCCGGACTACGTGCGCCTCGCCAAGCGCGCCTACGAGACCTGGACGGAGGTGGAGGCCGAATCCGGTGAGCGGGTCGTGACCATCACCGGCGGGCTCGACCTCTGGCCCGCGGACCCCGCGATCCCCAAGGCCGACTACACCGAGAGCCTGACGGCCGAAGGCGTCCCGTTCGAGCTGCTCGATGCCGACGAGGTGATGCGCCGCTGGCCGCAGTGGCGCCTCGACGAGGGCACGACCGCGATGTTCCAGGCGCAGGGCGGGCTCGCCGACCCGTTCAAGGGGAACGCCGCGCATCGCCGCCTCGCGCAGGCCCGCGGCGCGACGCTGCTCGACCGGACGCCGGTCACGTCGCTGCGTGACGTCGGCGGCGAGGTGGAGCTGGTGGCCGGCGGCGTGACCCACCGGGCCAGGACCGTCGTGCTCGCGGCGGACGCGTGGACCAACGAGCTGCTCGCGCCGTTCGAGCGGCGCCTCCCGCTGACGATCACCAAGGAGCAGGTCACGTATTTCGCGGCGCCGGACCCGGCCGCGTTCGCGCCGGACCGCTTCCCGGTCTGGATCTGGATGGACGACCCGTCGTTCTACGGCTTCCCGACCTACGGTGAGGCCGGCCCGAAGGCCGCCCAGGATTGCGGCGGCCAGGCGACGACGCCGGCGGATCGGACGTTCGAGCTCGATGCGGGTGCCGACGCCCGGCTGCGGACCTTCCTGGGTCGCCACCTCCCGACCGCGCTCGCGCCCGAGATCTACACGAAGACCTGTCTCTACACGCTGACTCCGGACCGCGACTTCGTGGTCGACCGGGTGCCCGAGGTACCGGGTGTCATCGTCCTGCTGGGAGCCGCCCATGCGTTCAAGTTCGCCTCGGTGCTGGGCCGGATCGCGGCCGAGCTGGGGCTCGACGGCGCCACCCCATCCGCGCCGGAGCTCGGACGGTTCGGCATCGACCGACCCATCCTCCTCGAGGAGGCGCCGGCTACGTCCTGGATGGTGTAGCGCGTAGTGGGGCGGTCATTGCACGGTTTCGCGACCTGTGCCAACGTACCGCCACTCGAACGCAAGATTCACGGTGGGCCAAGGGAGCGTTGGGCCGCCGTCGGAGGAGGACTCGATGCGACTGTCCGCGCGTGCTCGGTTCATGCGGATCCTGGCCATGGCCGGCCTGACGGCGGCGCTGTTGCTGCCGGGGGCGGCGTCCGTCCATGCGGCGGATCCCGTCGTGCTCCGGGTCGGCACCACCCAGGACCTCGATACGCTGAACCCGTACAACACCCTGCTCGTGGTGGGGTACGAGGCCTTCGGCCTCACGTACAACTACCTGGTCGATTCCGGGCCCAATCTGGAGCCGGTCCCCGGATTCGCCGACACGTGGGAGCGTGCCGCGGACGGCAAGTCGTGGACCTTCCATATCCGCGACAACATGAAGTGGTCGGACGGACAGCCGGCGACCTCGGCGGACGCCTGCTTCTCCTGGCAGCTCGGCCTCGACGCGATCAAGGCGAACGGCGACAGCGGGTTCCTGGGCGCCGGCTACCTCGACCCGACCCTGAAGGACGCCGGCGTCACGAAGGTCGACTGCACCGACCCGACCAAGATGGTCGTGACGACGGACGACCCGTCGGACCGCGTGCTCCAGGTCGCCATGCCGATCATCCCCAAGCACATCTGGGGCAAGGAGACGTACAAGACCATCGCCGACGCCAAGTTCGACGCGCCGCTCGTCGGCACCGGCCCATACACGGTCCAGGAGTGGCAGACCGGCCAGTTCATCAAGCTCGTCCGCAACCCGAACTACTGGGGCACGCAGGCCTACCAGGACGAAGTCGACATCGTCATCTACAAGGGCGCGCCGGACACGATGGTCCAGGCGCTCAAGGCCGGTGAGCTCGATTACGCCCACGGCCCGAATGCGGACCAGCTCAACCAGCTGAAGACCGACCCGAACATCAAGACCGTGGCGGGCAAGGCCAATGGCTGGAGCCAGCTAGCCTTCAACGGCTACGGCGCCGACACCGGCAAGACCATCCCCAAGGGCGGCCCGTCCACCAAGGCGCTGCTCGACCCGGCGTTCCGCGACGCCCTCGGCTACGCGATCGACAAGAACCTGCTCGTGCAGCGGGTGCTCGGCGGCTACGGCGATCCGGGCACCACGATCGTGCCCGCCGGTCCTCGACAAGTGGCACGTCGAGCCGACGACGCCGCGCACGTTCGACATCGAGAAGGCCAAGCAGCTGCTCGACGCCGCGGGCTACCCGCTGGATGCGAGCGGACGGCGTCTCGACAAGGAGGGCAAGCAGATCACGTTGCGGATCTTCATGCCCGACTCCGACACGAACTATCCGAAGGCCGTCGCCTTCATCAAGGACTGGTACGGCCAGCTCGGGATCAACGTGTCCCAGCAGGTCCTCGACTCCGCGACCCTCGGCAACAAGATCCTCCCACCGGAGGCCGATGAGGCGGGCACGGTCCCGGGCAAGGGCTACACCGCCGACTACGACATCGAGCTGTGGGGCTGGAGCGGCGGGATCGACCCGAACGGGCTGCTGCAGATCTTCGAGTGCAATGCGATCGGCTCGTCGTCCGACAGCCAGTACTGCAACCCGGCCTACGACCAGATGTACGCGGACCAGCTGAAGGCGCCGACGGCGGATGCGCGCAAGGCGATCCTGGCGCAGATGCAGAACCTGATCTACGACAAGGCCGTCTACGACATCCTGTACTACGACGCCAACCTCGAGGCCTATCGGACGGATCGCTTCGCCGGGTGGCAGAACCAGCCGTCGGACAGCGGCGAGCCGTTCTTCACCTACAGCACGCTGAACTACACGAAGCTCATCGACGCCAAGAGCGTCCCGACCCCCGCGCCATCGCAGGCCGAGGCGTCCGGGACCCCGGCGGCGTCGGGCACGCCGTCGTCCGCGGCAGCCACCCCGGCGCCCAGCGCGTCCGGGAGCGGCGATTCGGCCGGGTCGACGACACCGATCCTGATCGGCGTGGTCGTGGCCGTGATCGCCATCGTCGCCGGGGTCTTCCTGGCGAACCGCCGGAAGGCGAGCGGCGCGAAGCCGGATGACGACGACGACGAGTAACGAGGGTCGGCGCAGCAGCACCGAGTAGCGGCCCGCCACATGAGCGGCCGGTATCTTGGGCGCAAGGCCGCCCAGGCCGTCTTCACGATCCTCGCGATCGTGGTGCTCAACTTCCTGCTGTTCCGGATGATGCCGGGGTCGCCGGAGCGCGTGCTGCTGCGCAACCAGTACCTGACCAAGGAGAAGGTCGCCGAGGTCAAGAAGGAGTGGGGACTCGACAAGCCACTCATCCCGGACCAGCTGGTGGCCTACCTCGCAGTCGACGGCCCGCGGCGACCTCGGCTACTCGTTCTACTTCCGCGGGACGCCGGTCACAGAGGTCATCGCGCAGCGGTTCTGGCCGACGATCCTGCTGATCGGCTTCGGGGAGCTGATCTCGATCATCGTCGGTCTCGCACTGGGCGCCTACTCGGGCTGGAAACGCGGCGGCAAGGCGGACCGGGTGGGCAACGGCGCGAGCCTCATCCTGTACTCGATGCCGTACTTCGTGATCGGCATGCCGCTGATCATCATCTTCGCCGCGACTCTGCACTGGTTCCCGACATCCGGGATGCTCACGCCCGGTGCGACCTACGACTCACCGCTCGAGCAGACGGCCGACTTCCTCCACCACCTCGCGCTGCCGCTCATCACGGTGTCGCTGGGCCTGATCGGCGGCTACTCGATCATCATGCGCTCCGCGATCATCGAGACCCGCACCGAGGACTACATCGGGACGGCGCGGGCGAAGGGCCTGAAGGACCGCCGCGTCCTGCGCCAGCATGCGTTCCCGAACGCCCTGCTCCCGATGGTGACGATCATCGCGATCAACCTCGGGTACGTCGTGGCCGGCGCGATCACCGCCGAGGTGGTCTTCAACTGGCCGGGGCTCGGGACACTGTCGGTGGACGCGCTGACGGCGCGCGACTACCCCGTCCTGCAGGGCGTCTTCCTGCTGCTCTCGGTGACCGTCGTGGTCGCGAACCTGGTCGCGGACGTCGTCTACGGATTCCTCGACCCGCGGGTGCGGTCGTGAGTGCCACCCCGCTGAGCCCGGCGCCGTCGAGCAAGAGCCTCCGGGCCGAGCGCTGGCGGCTGCGGGCCGCCGGCGCGCGGGCGTTCGGGCGCCGCTTCTCGGGCCGGAAGGACGGGGTGGTAGGCCTCGCCATCCTCATCGTGTTCGCGGTCCTGGCGCTCGCGCCGGCGCTCTTCGTGGGGCCGCTCCAGACGCCCGTCACGGCGACCGGGGCGCCGCTCGAGCCGCCCTCGCTCGAGCACATCTTCGGGACGGACGAGCTCGGCCGGGACATGCTCAACCTGACGGTCCATGGCGCCCGCATCTCGATGTCCATCGGGCTCATGGCGACCATGATCACGATCTTTGTCGGGGCGCTGATCGGCGTCATGGCGGGCTTCATCGGCGGCCGGGTCGATGGTGGCCTGATGCGTCTGACCGACTTCTTCCTGGTCTTGCCGACCTTCGTGCTGGCGATCATCCTCGCCCCGGTCATCCTCGACATCATCGGCGTCGAGGCCGAGATCGCCGGGCTGCGCGCCACGCTCGTCGTCATCGTCATCGTCATCGGCATCACGTCCTGGGCGACGACCGCCCGGATCATCCGCTCGCAGACGCTGTCGATCCGCTCGCGGATGTTCGTGGACCGGGCGCGGGTCATCGGCGCTGGACAGGGCCACATCATGCGGCGCCACATCTTCCCGAACGTCGTGAACCTGATCGTGGCCCAGGCCGTCATCACGTTCGCGGCCGCGGTCTTCATCGAGACCAGCCTTTCGTTCATCGGACTCGGTGACCCGTTCTCGCCGTCGTGGGGCCAGCTGCTGGACTCGGCGCAGAGCACCGGGGCGCCTGGGCTGGGGGCCTGGTGGTACATCGCCCCGCCGGCCGTCTGCGTGGTGCTGGTCGTCCTCGCGTTCACGCTCGTCGGGAATGCCCTGGACGACATCCTCAACCCGAAGTCGGCGACGCGGCGATGACCGACCCGCGCGAGGAGCTGCGACTGGCCGGCGACCTCCATGCCGAGGACGTCGCCGCGGCCGACGATCCGTCCGTCGCCCGCGAGGCCGAGATCCTCGCCGAGGAAGCGCTCGCCGCGGAGAGCGCGGCGCGGGCCCTCCGTCTGGGCGACGCGGTCGACTTGGCCGCGATCCGCGGACGGCGCCAGTGGCCGCTGCCGAAGCAGGCCGACCCCAGCGCCCCGCTCCTGGTGGTCAAGGACTTGCGGACGCACTTCAAGCTCGAGTCGGGCTGGGTCAAGGCGGTCGACGGAGTCAGCTTCCGGCTCAATGACGGCGAGGCGCTCGGGCTGGCCGGCGAGTCCGGCTGCGGCAAGACGACGACGGCGCTCTCGCTGGTCCGCCTGCTGCCCCCGAACGCGCGGATCCGCAAGGGCAGCAGCATCGAGCTGTTCGGCATCGACCTCGTACCCAAGACCGAGGACCAGCTCCGCCGCTATCGCTGGCGCGAGGTCAGCATCGTGTTCCAGGGCGCGATGAACGCCCTGAACCCGGTGCGTCGCGTCGGCGAGCAGATCGCCGAGCCCATCGAGATCCGCCTCGGCGAGCCGAAGGAGCGCGCGAAGAAGCGCGCCGAGGAGCTGCTCGAGCTCGTCGGCATCCCGCGCAAGCGCGCCGACGCGTACCCGCACGAGCTGTCGGGCGGCATGCGCCAGCGCGCGATGATCGCGATGGCGCTCGCCTGCGATCCGGCCCTGGTCATCGGGGACGAGCCCACGACGGCCCTCGACGTCATGGTCCAGGCCCAGATCCTGGAGCTGCTCGAGCGGCTGCGCCGCGACCTCGGGCTGTCGCTGATCCTCATCACCCACGACCTGTCCGTGATCGCGGAGACCTGCGACCGGACGCTGATCATGTACGCGGGCAAGGTGGCCGAGGAGGGCCCGGTCAGCCGGATCTTCACGGCCCCGCGGCATCCCTACACGCAGAAGCTGCTGGGGGCGTTCCCCAATATCCAGGCCGACCGGCGCAGCCTCGACACGATCCCCGGTCAGCCGCCGGACCTCCGGGATCCGCCGCCCGGGTGCCGGTTCCACCCACGCTGTCCCGCCGCGATGGCGGTCTGCCGCGAGGTCGTGCCGCCCGAGGTCGTGTTCCCGGACGGCGTCCGCGTCGCCTGCCATCTCCACCAGCCCGGCCAGGCCGGTGCGATGCTCATCAGCGCGGACGACGTGGCCGCCCGGGTGCGGACGCCGGGCGCGCCGGCGATCCCGGCCGTGACGACCGCGCCACCGGCGGCGAGCGCATGACGGACCCCGTGGCCGATCCAACGAGCGCCATCGGTCCCGCGGCCGCTGCGGGCCCGGCGACCGCCGCCGCCGGCCCGCTGATCGCCGTCGAGGGGCTGCAGGTCCATTTCCCGATCCGGGGCGGCGTCCTCGACGCGCTCCGGCGGCAGCCGCGCGGCGCGGTCCGCGCCGTCGATGGGATCGACCTCCACATCCAGCGCGGCGAGGTCCTCGGCCTCGTCGGGGAGTCCGGCTCGGGCAAGACCACCGCCGGTCGCGTGATCGTCAAGCTCACCCGCCAGACCGCCGGGAAGATCACCTTCGACGGTGTCGACGTCACGTCGCTGTGGGGGACGAAGGCGCTGCGCGGCTACCGGCGGCGCGTCCAGCTCATCTTCCAGGATCCGTACGAGACGCTGAACCCGAAGCAGACCATCCACGACTTCGTGGCGGAGCCGCTCGAGGTCAACGGCATCGCGAAGGGGATGGCGGACCGCGAGGCGCGGGTGCGGGCCTCGCTCGAGGCGGCCGGCCTCCCGGCCGACTTCGCGATGCGCTATCCGCACGAGCTGTCGGGCGGGCAGCGCCAGCGGGTCGTCATCGCCGGGGCGCTCGCGATGGGGCCGGAGCTGGTGGTCGCGGACGAGCCGGTCTCGATGCTCGACGTCTCGATCCGCACCGAGCTGCTCCGCCTGATGCTGGACCTGCGCCAGGAGCGCGGCCTGACCTACCTGTTCATCACCCACGATCTGTCGCTGGCCTGGGTCATCGCCGACCGGATCGCGGTGATGTACCTCGGGCGGATCATGGAAGTCGGCCCGGCGGACCGCGTGATCAAGGCACCGCACCATCCGTACACGGCGGCGCTCGTGTCGGTGTCGCCCACGCCGGTGCCGCCGTCGGCCGGCGGCCCGCGCCGGACGATCCTCGTCGGCGAGACGCCCGATGCCGCGCGAGTGCCGTCCGGCTGCCGTTTCCACCCGCGCTGCCCGCTGGCGTTCGACCGCTGCACGACCGAGGAGCCGCCGCTGTTCGACGTCGGCGGCGGGCAGTCCGCCGCCTGCTGGCTCGCCGAGGGCGGGCGATCGCTGCCCGTGATGCCCGGGTCGCCGGTCCTCACGACCGATCCCGTCGTGCCGGCGGCTGCGGCCGCCCCGGCCCCGACGCTCACGGAGGACCCGATCACCATGACCGACGACCAGGACAGCCCGGCCATCGCGGCGCTCGACGCGGCGATCATCGCCGACCTGCTGGCCGCGAGCGCCGCGATCGTGGTCGCCGAGCTCACCGCGCTCGGCCCCGACGGCGGCTGGCGCCCCGAGCCCGGGGAGTGGAGTGCGAACGAGTGCGTCGGACACCTCATCGAGGCGGAGCGACGCGGCTTCGCCGGCCGCATCCGGACGATCATCGCGGGCAGCCCCGGTGGGAGCGTGCCGGCGATCCCGCCCGACCTCGAAGCCTGGGATCCGCCGGCCGTGGCCGAGGCGCGGCGGGATCACCTCCGCGACGCCATCGGACTCGCGGACGAGTTCGCCGGGCTCCGCGCGGATGGCGTCGTGCTGGTCCGCGGCCTCGATCCGGCCGATTTCGCCCGGCAGGGGATGCACCCCGAGGTGGGGCTCCTCCGCGTCGACGAGCTGCTCGGCGAATGGGTCCACCACGACCGGAACCACGTCCGCCAGATGCTCGCCGTCACGCAGGCACGCGTCTGGGGTCAGATGGGCAACGCCCGGCGGTTCAGCCTCGAGGATCTCTAGGACGCTGGGTCGCCGACCGGGAGCGCGATCGGCGGGAGATATATGCACGTTCCGCCGGAGGCCTGATCTCGGAACGGTTGATGCACCTCGGCTGCATCTTCGCGTCGATCGCCCTGGATCGCGAGCCGCCGTCGGGACCTCGCCTGGGCGGGCGCATGCCGCCCCCCGGCTGTATGCAGCCGAAGTGCATACGACTTCTGGACACATCGCAGCCTGGAGGATGTGCATATCGGTCAGACGCCGCGGCGCGAATGCCGGCGGCCGGGCGCGAATGCCGGCCGCCGGGCCAAGGGGGCTAGGCGGAGGCCGGCTCGTCCTCGCCGCCGTCGACGAGGCGCCAGATGCCCCAGCCGATGATCCCGCCGACGGTCGGCCCGACGATGTAGATCCAGATGTGGCTCAGGTCCCCGCCGACGACCGCCGACCCGATGGACCGAGCCGGATTGACCGACGAGCCGCTCAGGGTGGCGATCCCGAAGTGGATCGCGACCAGCGTGAGCGGGATGGCCAGCGCGGCGAGCGCCGGGGCCCGCTTCGTCGAGGCCAGGATCACCAGCAGGAAGAACGCTGTGAACGCGATCTCGAGGATCAGGGCGCCCATGTCGGACACGCCCGTCCCGGGTGCGGTGATGCCGGCCTTCACGGCATCCTGGTTCAGGGCGACGAGGATCAGCAGTCCGGCGCCCAGCGCGCCGATGACCTGGGCCGCGATGTAGCCGACGGCATCGATCGGGGTGGTGCGCTTGTCGAGGACCATCGCGATCGTCACGGCCGGGTTGAAGTGCCCGCCCGAGATGTGGCCGAAGGCGAAGATCGCCGCGAGGAGGCCGAGACCGAACGCGAACGGGACGACGAGCAGGTTCGGCGTCGGTGAACTGGCGACGGCGAAGGCCGGCACCGAGGCGTAGCCGATCGACATGAACAAGAACGTGCCGACCAGCTCGGCGAGATATGCGCGGCTGTTCATGGGCTGCTCCTCCACTCCACCATCCCCCGTTCCTGACACGATACCGCGCCGCTACCATCGAAAACGATGCCCGAGCGCGACGCGAACCCGGAGCCGCTGTCCGCCAACCGTGACTTCAAGGTGCTCCTCTCGACGCAGGGCATCTCGTCGCTCGGGGACGCCGTCAGCTTCACGGCGCTCCCGCTGCTCGTCCTCGCGCTGACCGGTTCGGGGCTGGCGATGGGGGTCGTCGGGGCGCTCCAGACCCTGCCGGACCTGGTCTTCGGGATGGTCGCGGGGGCGCTGGCCGACCGGAACGACCGCAAGCGGATGATGTTCCTGGCCGACCTGGGCCGGGCGTTCCTGACGGCCCTGATCCCGCTGTCGGTGTACCTCGGCGGCCCGACCATGGCGGTGATCCTGGTCGTGGCGGCCCCGATGAGCGTGCTCCGCTCGTTCTTCCTGGCGGGCTACACCGCGTCGGTCCCGGCGTTGGTCGGGCGCCCGCTGATGGCCCGCGCGAACTCGTACTTCGAGGCGGTCTACTCGCTCGGCTACATCGTCGGCCCGGCCATCGCCGGCCTGCTCGCGACGACGATCGGACCGGGGGCCACGCTCGCCATCGACGCCGCCTCGTTCGCCCTCTCGGCCATCGGCCTGGCGTTCGTGCGCCGCGAGTTGCGCGCCCCCGTCGACCGCCCGCGCCAGCGCCTCCTGACCGACATCCGCGAGGGCATCGACTACATCATCGGCCAGCCGGTGCTGCGCGCCGCGATCCTGTTCTGGGGCGCCACCTCGATCATCAACGCACCGCTCGTGACGGCCCTCGCGGTCCACATCACGCGCGACCTCGGCGACACGGCCTCGGCCCTGGGCATCGTGCTGGCCGCCTACGGGATCGGGACGGTGACCGGCGCCCTGGTCATCTCGCGCCGGGGTGGCCGCCGGCCGGTCTCGCCGATGCTCTTCGGCGGGAACGTCCTGTTCGGCGTGTCGCTCCTGCTCGTCTCGGTCGTGGCGTCGATCCCGGTCGTCGCGCTCGTGGCGGTCGCGGCCGGGATCGCCCAGTCGATGGTGCTCGTGACCTATGTCACGCTGCGCGCCGCCTACAGCCCGGACGAGCTCCTGGGGCGCATCGGCAGCACCGCGCGAACGATCTCGCTGGGCCTCCAGCCGATCGGGCTGCTCGTGGGCGGGGCGTTGATCGACCTGACCAGTGGCTCGATCACGATCGCGCTCATGGGTATCGCGATCCTGCTGGTCTGCCTCGTGTTCGCGCCGGTGGGCGCGCTCCGGCGCGCGACGCTCCAGCCGGCCCGCCGCTGAGGCGACGGGTCAGGCGGCCTCGGCCAGCGGAGCGGGGACGTCCGGGGCGATGGCCACGTGCACGTCGCACGCGGCGCAGGTGACCTCGCTCGAGGTCGCGTCGACGGCCATCGGGCCGTCGCACCAGGGGCATTCGGTGGTGAGCATCAGGGTCTCCACGGCGGGTTCGATGGCCGAACCTTCCACCGGGCCTGTGACACCTACCCTGTCACGACCCGCCGCCGTACCGGAAACAGCCCGCGACGTGGTCGTCGACGAGCCCGACGCTCTGCATGAACGCGTAGACGATCGTCGAGCCGACGAACCGGAAGCCGCGCTGCTTGAGGTCCTTCGACAGCGCGTCCGAGACCGGGGTCGTGGCAGGGACCGAGCCGGATGCCGCGTCCGGCGCCAGCCGCGTGGGCGGCGACGGCACGATCGCCGCAAGGTACGCCGCGAACGAGCCGAACTCGGCGGCGGTCGCGAGGAACGCGGCCGCATTGCCGATCGTCGCGTCGATCTTGGCGCGGTTGCGGACGATGCCGGCGTCGGCCATGAGCCGCTCGCGGTCCGCGTCGTCGAAGCCGGCCACGATCCGCGGGTCGAAGCCGCGGAACGCAGTCCGGAACGCCTCGCGCTTGCGCAGGATGGTCGACCACGAGAGCCCGGCCTGGAACGACTCGAGGGCGAGCCGCTCGAAGAGCTCGAGATCGTCGGTGACCGGCGTCCCCCATTCGAGGTCGTGGTACTCGACCATCAGGGGATCCGGGTTCGCGCCGTCGGCGCCGGCCCAGGCGCAGCGCGGGCGCTCGATCGGCATGCCCGCGAGGATAGCCGCTACGGGATGGGCGCCGTGTCGAAGAGGGTGCTGCGGAGCATCGGGTCCGCCGGCGGCCGGGCCAGGTTGAGGATCGTGCGGAAGACCTCGCCCGAGACCGTCTTCGTCCCATCCGAGCCGATGAGCGTGACGCTGATCAGCCGGCCTGAGCCGCCCCGGTTCGTGAGGTCGAGGGCGACGAGGTCACCGACGGCGGTCCGCGGGTCGGCCGCGAACCAGGCGGAGAGCTTGGTCCGCGAGTACGGCAGCATCGACCACGTGGCGTACGGCGCCGCGCTGTCGTAGGCGGTCCCGTCGTCGCGTCGATCGGAGGACCCGCGCAGGTAGCTCACCGGCCCGGCGACCAGGGCGCCGGTCGGCGACGTGTAGACGTTCTCGTTGTCCTCGGTCGCGCCGCCGTCGGACGAGTGGTAGAGCGTGTTCGCGATCGACGAGCCGCTCTTGAGGACGAGCCGGTTCGTCGCGACGATGGCCGCGCTCGACGCCGTCCGCTCACCGAGCGAGCCGCGATAGACCTGGGCACGGCTGTCGTCGACGATGTCGTAGTAGGACACGCCGGGCCGGAGTCGACGGGCCGCGTAGGAGCGCGCCGCGATCGCCTGGGCCTGGAGCGCGGCCGCCGGCCACGAGACCGGCATCTCGGCCGGGACCACGCCACGCAGGTACAGGTCGAGCGAAAGGTCGTTGACCACACTGACCACGGACTTGGTGGTCGCGAGGCGGAGTCGCAGGACGCCGCGATAGGTGCCGTACGTGCCGGGCTTGGACCAGAGCTGCAGGCGGCCGTGCGCGCCGCCGGCGCGGACGAGCACCTCGCTCCTCGGCCGGCGACGTTCAGCAGGATGGCGCCGGCCGCCGAGTCGATCCGGATGCGCCAGGCCGTCCGCCCGACCCCGGCGGTGACCGTCGTCGTCGGGATCAGCCGGAGCTTCGCGTCGGGCGGGAACGTCCCGGCGACGCCGTCGATGGTCCACGGGGTGGCTCGCCCGAAGAGGACGAGCGGCTTCGCGGTGGTGGCCGCGAACGACGTGAGCACGAGGACGCGGATCTGGCTGGCCGGCATCGGCGCGAGCGTGGTCCCCGGGTAGTAGTGGGCGAGGATCGTCGCGGCATCCTGGCCGTCAAGGGCGCGGCCCCGGGCGCCGTACTGGGACATGCCCACGCCGTGCCCGTAACCACGGCCGGAGAACGTGACGACGTCGTCGAGGACGGTGGCTCCGGGCGGGATCGTCGATCTCGTCGGGACCGGGCGCCGGCCCCGCGGCGAGCGCGGTCGCGGGGATCGCCGACCCGACGCCCGCGAGCGTCAGGAGCAGCGGGATGGCGAGGGTCCGGCGGACCCGGCGGCGCGCAGCGGCGATCGGCATGGCTCCTTCGAGTGGCACAAACCCGAGGATGACCACCGCTCCGGGACCGAGCCATGACCCGACCGGACCATGACCTTGCCACCCGAACGGCCCACCAAGGCTACGCTTCCACGATGGGTGCGCGCATCTTCCTGGGGCACGGCGCGAGCGGGACGGCCGCGAGCATGGCGCCGTTCGTCGACGGGCTCCGCAAGCGCGGGCTGGACGCGACGGCCATCGACCTGCCGAAGCGCAAGGCCGAGGACGCGGTCCCCGCCTTCCACCTCGTGGTCCCGTCCGAGCCCGACGTGGTGGTCGGCGGGCACTCGTACGGCGGCCGCGTCGCGAGCCTCGCCGCCGCCGAGCCGGATGCGCCGTACGCCGCGCTGGTCCTGTTCAGCTACCCGCTCCACCCGCCCGGGTCGCCGGAGCGGACCGATGCCCGGATCGCCCACTGGCCGGCCATCGCGTGCCCGGTCTTGCTGCTGTCGGGCGAGAGCGACCCGTTCGCCCGGATCGACCTCCTCCGCGCCAAGGTCGCGCTGTTGCGCGACGCGGAACTGGTCACCTACCCCCGTCTTGGCCACACCCTCAAGCCCGTGCTCGAGGACGCACTGGACCGTGTGGCGGCCTTCCTGGGAACGAAGGTCCGGGTCTGAGGGCCTTGTCGGGAGGGCGACCGGGAAGGTAGGCTGGGGCTCCCCCCAGGCGCCGATACGGTCCCGCCGTGTCCCGCCGCAAGGCCGCCGCCGGAGTGCCCATACCTGCGGCCCCCAAGCCATGCACTCCGCTCCGGCCCGAGCCGACGCTCGACGCGCCCCGCCGCGTCGTCCCGGTAGGAAGGAGCTGCATTGCCGGTCTCGAGTCGCCGCTTCCGAGCGGTCCCCATCGCCGTGCTCGCCACGATCGTCCTCCTCGCCGCGGTCGCCCCGGTGGCCACCTTCGCCAAGGACCCGCCAGGTCTCGCGAAGTTCATGAACGCGATCGCCAAGGTCGAATCCGGCGGACGCTACACCGCCCAGAACGCGTCGTCCGGCGCCTACGGCAAGTACCAGATCATGCCGTCGAACTGGCCCGCCTGGGCGAGGCAGTACCTCGGCAACGCGCATGCCGCCCCGACGCCCGCCAACCAGGAGCGGGTCGCCGCCGGGAAGTTCCGGTCGCTGTACACCTGGCTCGGATCCTGGCGCCGCGTCGCGTACTGGTGGCTGACCGGGTCGGACGCGACCTCCGGCTGGTCCGCCTCGGCGCGGCTGTATGTCGACAAGGTGATGACCGCCTACAAGGGCGCCAGCGCGACGATGCCCACCGCGGCGAAGGGCAAGCCCAAGCCGTCGAGCGCGTCCCGGCACGTCGGCGAGACCAGCGCGAGCATCGCGTACCGCGGCGGCTGGCACAGCGCGCGGCATGGCGGCTACGTCGGCGGCGCGGTCCGCTACGCGACCAAGGCCGGCGCCACGGCGACGATCACCTTCACCGGGAAGCGGATCGTCTGGTACGGCCCGGTCGGCCCGACGCGCGGCAAGGCCCGCATCCTCGTCGACGGCGTCGCCGTCCGGACCGTGGACCTGCACCGCACTGGCTTCAAGGGCCACGCGGCGTTGTTCTCGCGGTCGTGGTCGGTCAAGGGCACGCACACGCTGACGATCCAGGTCCTCGGCACGAAGCACCACCCGATGGTCGCGATCGACGAGTTCCTCGTCCGGAGCTGAGAGTTCGGGGTCGTCGCCCCCTTGCCTAGCGGGTGGCGATCACCTCGATCTCGACGCGGAAGTCCGCGGCGAGCGCGGTCACGCCGACCGTCGCCCGCGTCGGCGGATCGGTCGGGAAGTACGTGCGGTAGATCGCGTTCATCGCCGCGAAGTCGCCGAAGTCCTTGAGATAGACCGTGGCCTTGACGACGTCGCCGTAGTCGAGGCCGACCGCGTGCAGCAGCGCCCCGACGTTGTCGAGCATCTGGCGGGTCTCGGCCTCGATGCCGCCCGGGACGGCGCCCGGCGTGCCCGCGACGTCGCCGACCTGGCCGGCGAGGAAGACGAACCCGTTGGCCTCGACGACCTTGCTGAAGGGCAGGGTCCCGGCCGGGATGCCGGGGAGCTCGGGGACGGTCTTGGGCATGGGTGCCTCCTCCTTCGGGTGTCGAGCGGCTAGAGTCGCCGGCGGGCGGCCTCGACGGCCCGCTCGGCCCACCACGCGAGGTCGTCCGCGGCCGCGACGCCGGACCCCAGTGTGACGCCGTTGGCGGTGTCCGCGCCCTTCCGCCAGCCGCGCAGCAGCAGCCCGACGATCCAGGCGAGATCGAGCTGCGCGTCCCAGTCGCCGAGGCGGCGGACGGTGTCGTCGGGGCCGGCGCCGGTCCGATCGGCGGCCGCCCGGTAGCGAGCCATGACCTCGTCCGGCGTGAACGGCAGCTCGGCGCTGTTCGTGACGATGCACCAGCCGAGCTCCACCGCGACCGGCGCCCGCAGGGTCATCTGCCAGTCGATCCAGGCGACGTGATCGTCGTCGAGCCGCGCGACGTTGGCGAGCTTGATGTCGCCGTGGAGACCCGACCGACGGGAGGGCACCGAGTGCCGCCACCAGCGGCGACGGATCGCGTCCGAGGCGATCGACGAGATCCACCGCCGAGGCCGGGGCGAACCGCTCGAACCCGGCCCAGCCGCGCAGGAAGATCTCCCCGACCGGGTTGCCGTCCGCCGCGTAGCCGGCCGCCGAGCGCGGCGTGAGCAGCGTCAGGCGCTCGGGGAGGGGACACCATGCGGTCATCCCGCGGGTCCGCGCCGTCGTCGCCTCGACGGCCTCGCTCCAGGGGGCCGCGTGGAGCGCCGCGATGCGCTGGATCAGCGCGTCGGCCTCGGCCGGCTCGAGGACGACGCCGCCCGGCCGGCGCCGCCACGCCCCGAGCTCGCCGGTCAGGTCGCGCATCAGGATCGCGGCCCCGCCGTCGGGTGCGACGGCCGCTCCGAGATATGGCGTCGCCACCCCCGCGTCGACGTCCGCGGCAAGGGTCGAGGCCAGCCACGCCTCGCGGACGCCGTCGTCACGGGTCGCCCGCACGATCCAGTCGTTCGCCGCCGAGCTGTGCTTGAGGATGAACCGGCGGCCGTCGCGCTCGAGCAGCCGGAACGTGGCCCCGGACCAGCCGTCGGTGGGGAACGGCGCGTCGGCGACGCCGTCGAGGCCGTGCTCGGCGAGCAGGTCGTCGAGCCGAGCGCTCGCGCCAGTCGGTCACGCGCCTGCGGCGGCGGTCAGCACGGCGCGGGCACGTCCTCGCTGCCCGGCGGTCCGTCGTCCAGGTACTCCACGAACGAGTCGGGGCAGTTGCGCGTCAGCACGACGACGAGCGGGTCGATCGTCGAGGCGTTCTCCTCGACATGGATCTCGCCGGCCGGGATGTACACGAAGTCGCCCGCGCCGGCATCCATCGCGTGCTCGAGCCCGGTCGGTCCCCACGTGTAGCGCGCCCGCCCCGAGAGGATGTAGATGGACGTCTCGCAGTCGCCGTGATGGTGGATGCGGGTCTTGTCACCGGGCGCCGTCGAGACGATCGACGAGTACAGCCGGACGCTGCCGACGCGCGGCGCGGAGATCGCGATCGAGCGCTCCATGCCGGCGTGCTGACCGGTCGACGTGAGCCGCTCGGCGGGGGTGATGCGGGTCGCCATGTCGCGATGATACGGGCCGCTACCATCCGTCTCGTGCCGATCGACCCACCCGTCCCGCCCTGGATCGCCGCGCTGCCGCGGCATCGCCTGTTCGACGGGCCATCGCCGCTGGCTCCGCTGCCGCGTCTGTCCGCCGCGCTCGGCGGTGGCGTCGAGCTCTGGATCAAGCGCGAGGACCTGTTGCCGCTCGCGTTCGGCGGCAACAAGCTGCGCAACCTCGAATTCCTCGTCGGCGCGGCGCTCGCCGAGGGCGCCGACACGCTCATCACGACCGGGCGCCGCTGGTCGAACCATGCGCGGCTGACCGCGGCTGCCGGCGCGCAGGCCGGGCTGGAGGTCCATCTCGTGCTGTCGGGGCCGGCCGTGGACCCGCCGAACCCCGGGGTGGTCCTGGACGGCCTGCTCGGGGCCGTGGTCCACCAGACGATGACCGACGACCGCACGGAACGAGAGGCGATGGTCGAGGCGGTCGTCGCCGACCTGCACGCCGCCGGGCGCCACCCCTACGTCATCGGCGTCGGTGGCAGCGGCGCGATCGGCGCGGCCGGGCAGGTGCTCGCCGCGCTGGAGGCGGACGCCCAGGCGCGGGCCGCCGGCGTGTCATTCGACCGGATCGTGCTCCCGACGGCCACCGGCGGCACCCAGGCCGGGCTCATCGTGGGGACGGCCATCGCCGCGTCCGACACCGCCGTCACCGGCATGACCGTGGCCAGGCTCGGCGACGAGCTGCGCCCGTCGATCGCGGCGACGGTCCGCGACCTGGCTGCGTTGGCGGGTACGGCGCGCGCGCCCGAGCTGCTGGCGCGTCCCATCGACCTCGACGATCAGGCCTTCGGCGACGGCTACGGCCGGCCGAGCGCCGCGGCCGACGACGCCACCCGGCTCCTCGCCCGCACGGAGGGGATCCTCGTGGACCCGATCTACACCGCGAAGGCGCTGGCCGGGCTGCTCGGCCTGGTCCGCGACGGGCGCGCTCGACGGACAGCGCGTCCTGTTCTGGCACGCCGGCGGCGGGCCGGGCCTGTTCGAACCGCTCGACCCCGTCTGAGGCCTACTTCCCGGCCGACCGCCAGGCGTCGCGCAGCTTGATCCGCCCGCCCATCTGGAGGACGGCGCCGGCGTAGACGCGCGCCCCGATCGTGAACAGGGCCCAGATCGCGGCGATCGTGATGATCAGCGAGACGATGACCTCCCACGGCTCGATGGCGTCGAGCGCCACGCGCAGCGGGACGACCATCGGCGCCGACGGCGGCAGGAAGGTCGCGATCCGCGCGACGGTCCCGGTCGGGTCGTTGAGCACCGACAGGATCGCCACGAAGTACGAGATCATCGCGATCATCGTCACCGGGGTCGAGGCGTTGGACGCCTCCTCCATCCGCGACGCGAGGGCGCCGAGGAACCCGAGCGCGGTCGAGTACAGCGTGTACCCGAGGATGAACCAGACGACGAGCATGACGATGCCGATCGGGGTGGTCGTGGGCAGCTCGAACGACCCGGTCAGCCGGGCCGCGATCAGGGCCGCGCCCATGAACACCGCGAGCTGGAGGAGCCCGAGGACGCCGATCCCGAAGACCTTGCCCATGAGCAGGTCGCGCGGGCGGACCGTCGAGAGGACGACCTCCACCACGCGGCTCTGCTTCTCTTCGACCACGCCGGTCAGGACCGTGAAGCCGAACGAGAAGATGCCCACGAGGATCAGGACCGTGCTGATGTTGGCGAACAGGAACCGCGACTTGTCGGCATCGGTCTGCGGGTCGAGCTCCACGGCCGTCGGCGGGACGTGGGCCTGGGCGAGGGCCGCCTGGTCCACGTTGCTGGCTTGCAGCACCACGTTGGAGCGAAGGGCTCACGACGCTCGCCCCGACGATGCTCTGGAGGATCTGGTCGGCGTTCTGCTTGTAGACGACCTCGCCCGGGGAGGAGAGGTCCGCGGGCACGTCGACGACGGCATCCACCTGGTCCGCGGTGAGGGCGGCCTCGGCGGCCGTCCGGTCCGGGAAGTCGGTCAGGACGAGGGTCTTGTCGAACCCGCTCGACGCGGCCTGGAGCGTGGTCTCGAGACCGGCGGGCGCGGGCACGACGACCCCCACCTTGACCGTGGCGTCGCCGCCGCGGAGGAACGCGGTCAGGGCGAACGAGCCGATCACGATCGCGGTCGTGAACAGCATGCTGAAGATGAAGCCGCGGCTGCGGCCGCGCTCGAGGATCTCCCGGCGCGCGACGAGCCAGATGCTCCGCCAGCGGCTCATCGGGCCACCTCCGCCGTGCTGCCGTCGTTCGCGGCGACTGCTTCCATGAACAGCTCGGAGAGCTTGGGCGGCTCGTAGGCGAAGGTCCGGACCTCGCCGGCGCTGCGGGCCATCGCGAGGAGGCCGTCGAGGTCGACCGACCGGTCGACCAGCAGCTTGACCTTGCCGTTCGAGCGCTCGAGGACCGTCAGGTCGCCGCGCTCGTCCAGCCAGGCGCCGTCGGAGCCGACGACCTCGACCTCGAGGTGCTGGCGGCCGGACGCGGTCTTGAGCTCCTCGATGCCGCCGGAGGCGACGATCCGGCCGCGGGCGATGATCACGACGTCCTCGCAGACGTCCTCCACCAGGTCGAGCTGGTGGCTGGAGAAGACCACGCCGACCCCGGCCGCCGCCCGCTCGCGGATGACCTCGGTCATCGTCGCGATGCCGATCGGGTCGAGACCGGAGAACGGCTCGTCGAGGACCAGCAGCTCCGGGTCGTGGACGAGGGCGGTCGCGAGCTGGACGCGCTGCTGGTTGCCATGCGAGAGCTCCTCCAGCTTGGACTTGGCGCGGTCCGCGAGGCCCATCCGCTCGAGCCACCGGGCGGCGGCGGCGTTCGCGGCCTTGCCGCCCAGGCCGTGCTGCTGGGCGAAGTAGCTGAGCTGCTCGCCGACCCGCATCCGCGGGTACAGGCCGCGCTGCTCGGGCATGTAGCCGAAGCGCAGGCGGGCGTCGCGGCCGACCGGGATGCCGGCCCAGCGGACCTCGCCGCGGTCCGGGCTGGCCAGGCCGAAGATGCAGCGCATGGTCGTGGTCTTGCCGGCGCCGTTGGGGCCGAGGAACCCGACGATGCGGCCGGGCCGGGCGCTGAAGCTGGCCCCGTCGAGTGCGACGACGCTTCCGTAGCGTTTGGCCAGGTCGATGATCTCAAGCATGCGAGCGACTCCTTTTGTCGCAGATGACGATACGGGGCGACGGCCATCCGCGCCCCCGGGAACGGGGACCGCCCCCGGCGGTTGCCGGAGGCGATCGGAGCGGCGGGCGTTCGAGCCGTCACGCGGCGGCGATGCGTCCGGTCACTGGGCGGTGATGGTGCCCTTCATGTCCGGATGGACCTCGCACATGAAGGTGTACGTGCCGGCGGCGAGCGCCGGGACCTGGTAGGTGACGGTCGCGTTGCTGACGATGTCTCCCTTGAAGACCTCCTTGCCGGCGGCGTCGGAGATCTTGATGTTGTGGGGGGCGCTGTCCTGGTTGACGAAGACCACCGCGAGCGGGGCTCCGGCCTTGACGGCGACCTGGGGCTGCTGGAACGTGATGTCCTTGGCGACGATCGTGGCGTCGCCCGTGGAGGCGCCGGCCGGCGCGCTGGGGGTCTCGGCGGCCGAGGTGCCGCCGCAGGCGGTGAGGACGGCGGCCAGGGCCACCATGCCGAGGGCGAGGGTGAGGCGACGCATGTCGTTCAGGCTCCTTGTCGGGTCGGGGTGGTGGCTAGGCGCCGGCGGCGGCGGTGCCGCGCCGATCGGCGACGAACGAGCCGAAGGCGGCCAGCTCGCGGCGGATGACGTCGACCGGGTTGCCGTCGTGGCGGGCGAAGTCGACGCTGACCGCGACGATCAGGGCGACCTCGATGGCCTTGGCGATGTAGGCGGTCGTGTAGTACGGGCCCTGGATGGCCCACATGAAGATCGCGGTCGCGGCGTAGCCGATGAGGCCGAGGCGGATGACCCAGCGGAAGCGGACGGCGAGGGCGAGGGGGATGACGATGGCGACCGCGGCCGTGACATAGCCGAGCGCGTTGAGGGTGAACAGCAGGCCACCCAGCGTCGAGTGGATATAGGCCGTGCCCAGCACGAGCGCGACGATGAGCGCGCGGAGGGCCACGTCGGACGGGCGAAGCGAGGTGCGGGAAGCGAACATCTGGCGTATCGACCTCGAAGTGGTTCGTCGGCCGGCGGGGTTGCCGGCTGTCGGGGGCATCGTCAGCGGGCGGCCCCTCGCGGACGGTGGGCGGAGGACCTGAAGTCGTGGCCGACGCAACGCCCGCCCGCTGTCCACCCGTGACGGGTCGGGCATCGGCCGGATGACGTAGACGCCATCGGCGAACGGCCATGCCCGTGCTCGCGGGCGCGGCGTATCCTCGGGTCGTGGCCAGCCAGACCAAGCGCGCGCGACGAACAGCCCCGACCCCCGATCCCGCGCCGACCGACGCCGCCCCGGAGGCGCCGGCGGCCTCGACCAACGGCCATCGGACGCACGATCCGGACGGCGGCCACGGCGAGATCCACGACCAGCTGATCGCGGCCGTCGCCGAGATCGCCCGGCTGCTCGAGGCCGACGGGGCGATGGTCTACCTCGTGGACCCGCGGACCGGGCACCTCCGCTTCGCCCACGACGCCGGGATCCGGAGCAAGCGCAGTCGCGACTGGGTCCGCTCGATCCGCCTGCCGGTCGGCGTCGGCATGTTCGGCCTGGCCGTGGCGACCCGCGAGGTCGTCATGACCGACGACTACCTGACGGACCCGGCCTTCGACCACGCGCCCGAGACGGACCGCGTCGTGGAGGACATCGGCATCCGCTCGATGGTCGTCGCGCCCCTCGTGACCGGCGACGAGGTCTTCGGGGCGATCGGCGCCTTCAGCGGCCGCGTGTCCGCGTTCAGCGCGGCGAATGTCGCCCTCGTGCGGGCGCTGGCCGACCATGCGGCCGCCGCGATGGCGAATGCCCGGCTCATCGAGGAGCTCGACCGTTCGCGGGCGGAGCTGGCCGCGCGCGCCGACGTCGAGCGCTCGCTGCGCGAGATCGCCGCGCGGATCAGCGCGGCCTCGGACTTGCCGGCCGTGCTCGCGGGCGCGGTCGACGAGGCGGTGCGCCTGCTCGATGCCGACGGTGCTCGCATCGACCTGGTCGAGCCGGCCACGAACCAACTGTCCGGCGCCTACGTCTCCGGCGACGAGCGACCCGGCGAGGTCGTCCCGGCGGACGACGCGGACACCCCGATCGATGAGGGCATCGCCGGGCAGGCCGTCGTCCGGGCCCGGGCGGTCTGGACCGGCGACTACCTGGCCGACCCCTCGTTCCCGCATGGCGAGACCGGGGACTCGTTCATGCGCCGCACCGACCGGCATTCCGTGATGGCGGCGCCGCTGATCGGCGAGGGTGGCCCGTTCGGGGCTCTGACGATCGTCTCCCGGCGGAAGGACGCCTGGGGCGAGGCGGACGCGCAGCTCCTGGTCGCCATCGCGGACCAGGCGGCGATCACCATCACCACGACGCGGCTCATCGCCGAGCTCGGCGAATTGCGCGAGGCCCTCGGCCGCCGCGCCCAGGCGGAGCAGGCGCTGCGCGAGATCGCCGCGCGGATCACGGTGCTCCGCGATACGAGCGAGATCCTCGGCGACGTCGTCGAGCAGGCCGTCCGCCTGGTCCGCGCCGACGGCGTGATCCTCGATCTCCTCGACCCGTCGACGGGCCACCTCCACTGGGCGCTCGACAGCGGCGTGCGCGACCTCTTCACCGACGAGGAGCGGGCCCAGCTCTGGATCGACATCGGGGTCGGGGCGACCGGGACCGCCGTCGCCGATGACCGCGTGGTCCTCGCCTTCGGGAACCTGGAGGACCAGTTCCCGCCATCGCCCGAGTCGACGGAGTTCTACGCGCGCACCGGCTTCCGCTCGATGATCGCGGCGCCGATCACCGGCGAGGCCGGCCCGCTCGGGGTCCTTGAGGTCTACTCGAAGCGGCTGGGCGCGTTCACGCCCACCGACGCGGGCCTCGTCGGCGCGCTCGCCAGCCAGGCCGCGATCGCGATCACGAACGCGCGCCTGATCGACGAGCTCGGCCGGTCCCGCGCCCAGCTCACCCAGATCGCCGATTCCGAGCGAACCCTTCGCGAGATCGCCGGCCGGGTGAGCGCGATGCGCGACCAGGACGAGATCCTCCAGTCGGTCATCGACGCGTCGGCGCGCCTGCTCCAGGCCAGTGGCGTCACGATCGACCTGATCGACGGGAAAGGCATGGCGGAGGCGTGGCTCGATCCCGAGCTCAAGGCTCGGACGGAAGCCAACCTCGAGCTCCTCGACAGCGTCCAGATCGACCCCGATGTCGGCGTCTCCGGGCTGGCGATCCGGACCCGCGCCTCGGCGCGGACCGGCGAGTACCTCGAGGATCAGCGCTTCGAGCACACCGCCGATCGCGACGCCTTCGTCCGCGAGTCGGCGATCCACTCGGTGCTAGCCGCGCCGCTGATCCACCGCGACGATGTCTTCGGCGTCATCAACGCCTACTCCGACCGGGTCGACGCCTTCGACGACACCGATGCGGACCTGCTGGCCGCGCTGGCCGACCAGGCCGCGATCGCGATCGCCAACGCGCGGCTCATCGAGGAGCTGCAGCGGTCCCGCTCGGAGATCGCCCGGCGGGCCGATTCGGAGCGGACGCTGCGCGAGATCGCGGCCCGCGTCTCGGCCATCCTCGAGCCCGACGAGGTCCTCCAGCAGATCACGGAGGAGGCCGCGCGCCTGCTCGAGTCCGACGGCGCCCGGATCGACCAGTACGACCCGGAGATCGACGCGCTGCGCTGGTCGTACGCGGCCGGCGACGCGATGTCGAAGATGCCGAAGTGGGCGAAGACCGGTGGCCTGAAGCCGGGCCAGGCCGTCGCCGGGATGGCCTTCGCGGACCAGCGCGCGGTGCTCACGACCGACTACCTGACCGACGAGCGGTTCGACCACAGCAAGGAGATCGACTCGTTCATCAAGCGGATGCGCATCCGCGCGGTGATGTCGACGCCGCTCCTCGGCGAGGACGGCCCGATCGGCACGATCTCGGTGGTGTCGCGCAGCCCGGGCCACTACGACGAGAGCGACCTCGAGGTGCTGACCGCGCTCGCCACGCAGGCGTCCGTCGCGATCCGCAACGCCCGGCTCATGGACCAGCTCGCGAAGTCGCGCGCGGTGATCGAGCGACGCGCCGAGGCGGAGCACGCGCTGCGCGAGATCGCCGCCAGGATCACCGCCATCCGCGAGCCGGGCGACCTGCTCCAGCACGTCGTCGACGAGGCGCAGCGGCTGCTCCGCGGCGACGGCGCGATGATCGACCAGTTCGACCCGGAGACCCAGACCCTCGAGTGGGCGTACGACGCCGGGATCCCGGAGCCGCAGCGCCAGGCCGTCAAGCTCACCTCGCTGCACCTCGGCGAGGGCGTGTCGGGCAAGGCCGTCGCCGAGCGTCGCGTGGTCCGCGTCGGCGACTACCTCGCCGCCGAGGACTTCGTCCACGACGACCTCGCCGATTCGCTGGCGACGGGCGCCGACCTCCGCGACCTGATCGCGGCGCCGATCATCGGCGAGGCCGGTCCGCTCGGGGCGATCGAGGTCTTCAGCCGCCAGCCGAACACGTTCGACGCCATCGACGAGGCGGTCCTCGGCGGTCTCGCCGACCAGGCCGCGATCGCCATCACCAACGCCCGCCTCATCGAGGAGCTGGAGAAGTCCCGCCGGGCCGTGGCCCGCCGCGCGGACACGGAGCGGTCGCTGCGCGACATCACCGCGCGGATCGCGGCCCTGCGCGAGCCGGACGTCATCCTGGACCGGGTGGTCGAGGAGGCGGCCCGGCTGCTCGGCACGGACGGCGCCCACCTGACCCGGATGTCCGACGACGGCACGTACCTCGTGCCGATGGTCGTCGCGGGGGGCGCGGACTTCACGACGCAGGCGTGGCTGCTCGGGATGCGCTTCCCGCTCGGCGGCGGGATCAACGGCCTGGCCGCCCAGGCGGGCGAGCCGGTCTCCACCTTCGACTACCTCGTCGATCCGCGGATCCCGCACAACCCGGACGACACCGAGGTCGCTGGCCGGCTGGCCCTGCGCGGCATGGCGGCCGCGCCCCTGCGCGCCCCGGGCGGCGAGGTCATCGGCACGCTGGCGGTGTCGTCCATGGAGCCGCGCGCGTTCCAGCCCGAGGAGCTGGACCTGCTCCAGGGCCTCGCCGACCAGGCCGCCATCGCGATCACCAACACGAACCTGCTCACCCGGCTCGCCACGTCGGAGGAGCGCTATCGCTATCTCGTCGAGAACGCGCCGGACCTGGTCTGGTCGATCGACGGCGAAGGCCGCTTCACCTTCCTGTCGGACGCGGTCGAGCGGCTGACCGGCCGGTCGGCCGACGACTTCCTCGGCAAGCACTTCGGCTCGCTGGTCCACGGTTCCTCGCGCGACGTCGCCGAGTACGACTTCGCGGCCGGCATGACCGCCGGGTCGCAGGAGATCCGCGGCCGGGTCAACGTGGCCGGCCCGGACGGCGAGCCGGTCCCGGCGGAGTTCATCGCGACGGCCCGCCTCGGCGAGGACGGACGGTTCGCCGGCGCCAACGGCTCGGTCCGCGACATGCGCGACCGCGACCGCCTCGAGCGCGAGCTGCAGGATTCGGAGATCCGCTACCGGTTCCTGGTCGAGAACTCGCCCGACGTGGTCTTCGCGACCGACCGCGACGGCCTGTTCACCTACCTCTCGGAGGCGATGGAGCGCCTGACCGGGTTCACCCCCGCCGAGCTCACGGATCACCATTTCTCGACCGTGGTGGACCCCTCGACCATGGGGCTCGCGGCCGACCGCTGGGAGAAGCTCATCGCCGACCCGACCAGCGAGCAGGTGTCGGAGCTGATCCTCATCGGCAAGGACGACCGGCGCACGCCCGTCGAGGTCCACGCGATCGGCATCGTCGCCGACGACGGGTCCTTCGCGGGCATCCACGGCTCCACGCGGGACATCTCCGAGCGCGAGCGCCTCCAGCGCGAGCTGCGCTCGTCCGAGGAGCGCTATCGCTATCTCGTCTCCTCGTCGCCGGACCTCGTCTGGGTGACCGACGCCGAGGGGCAGCTGGTGTTCGTCAGCGAGGCCGCCGAATTGATCGTCGGGACACCCGTGGACCGAGCTGATCGGGCGGCCCTACTGGGACGTCTTCGCCGAATCGGCCCGCCGCGAGGCCCAGACCCGCTTCAAGTGGCTGTCCAGGCATCCCACGTCCGTGCACCGCTCGCGGCTGCCGTTCCGCCACGCCGACGGCCACGAGGTCCTGGTCGAGATCAACGGCATCGGGATGGTCGAGGACGGACGCTTCGTCGGGGCGCACGGCGCCGCCCGGGACGTGTCCGAGCGCGACCGGCTGGAGCGCGGGCTGCGCCAGCAGGCCGGCGAGCTCGCCGCCGGCGAGGAGCGCGCCCATCTCGCCCGCGAGCTGCACGACTCGGTGACCCAGGCGCTGTTCTCGATGACCCTGGTCTCGCGCTCGGTCGAGATGCTGCTGGACCGCGATGCCGACGCGGCGCGGGCCCAGCTCACCCAGCTGCGCGAGCTCCAGCGCGAGGCGCTCGCCGAGATGCGCGCCCTGATCTTCGAGCTCCGTCCGGGCAACCTCGAGCAGGACGGCCTGGTGCGGGCGATCAAGACGCACACCGCGTCCCTGCAGGGCCGCATCGGGCTGCCGGTCGTCGTGGAGAGCACGCTCGACGAGCGCCTGCCGCTGCCCGTCGAGGAGACGCTGTACCGGATCGCCCAGGAGGCGCTCCACAACGTCGTGAAGCACGCCGGCGCGCACGAGGTCCGCCTCGAGATCCGGCGGACGCCCAACGCGGTGCGCCTGCGCATCACCGACGACGGCAAGGGCTTCGACCCGTCCCAGGTCCCGGACGGCCATCTCGGCCTGGCCGGCATGCAGGCCCGGGCCGCCCGGATCGGCGGCACGTTCAGCTGCAAGAGCGAGATCGGGAAGGGGACGACCATCGAGGTCGTGGTCGAGGACCCGGAGCAGGCCGTCCCCGACGCGCGGCTCGGGGAGATGCCGAGCGGGTCGATCCGCGACCGATGACGTAGTCGCACCCGCGTCGTTCGGCCGAGGCCGACCTCGTCGAGCGTCCGTTCCGCGTGCACGGCCGGCGGCGCGACCATGGGCCGATGCACGACCCTGCGCCCGGGACCGAGGACCCGCTCCGGGTGCTGGTCGTGGATGCGGACGATCGTGTCCGCGAGAGCCTGTCGGGTCTCCTCGCCATCGGCCGGAAGCTCGTGGTCGTGGGGAACGCCGGCCAGCCCGGCCGGGCCCTGGACCTCCTCGCCGCCGAGTCGCCCGACGTCGTCATCGTCGATCCGCGCCTGCCGGAGGTCGCGGGCGGTCTCGCGTTCATCCGGCGGGTCCGCGCCCGTGACCCCGGCTGTCCGCATCGTGGTCATGAGCTGGAACGACGGCCTCGAGGACCCGGCGCTGGCGGCGGCGAGCGATGCGTTCATCCGCAAGACCTTCCGCCCCAACGACCTCATCGCCGCGATCATCAGCGCCTGCGGACGGACCGCCTGAGTGGCCGTGGCCGAATCCCGCTTTGATAGACTCGAACGCGCTCGCCGACCGCGAGCCATGCTGCGGCGCCACGCCGCCAGGAGATCACGTGCCCGAGCCTGAGCCCCCCATCCGCGTGCTCATCGTGGACGACCATTCCGTCGTCCGGACCGGTCTCAAGGTCTTCCTCGACCTGCAGCCCGATATCGAGGTCGTCGGCGAGGCCGCCGACGGCTCCGAAGGGGTCGCGGTCGCCCGTCGCCTGCAGCCGGACGTCGTCCTGATGGACCTGCTGATGCCGAACATGGACGGCATCACCGCGATCGGGCGGATCAAGGAGGAGCGCCCCGACACCGAGATCGTGACCATGACCTCGTTCATCGAGGAGGAGAAGGTCACGGCGGCCCTCGAGGCCGGCGCCTCGGGCTATGTCCTCAAGGACGCGGAGGCCGAGGAGGTCGCCGCGGCGATCCGCGCCGCCTATGCCGGCGAGGTCCACCTCGACCCGGCCGTCGCGCGGCTGCTGGCGCAGCGGATGCGCAATCGCAAATCGCCCGACGAGGAGCTGGCCGAGCCCCTCACGGAGCGCGAGAAGGACGTCCTGAAGCTGCTGGGGCAGGGGATGAGCAACAAGGACATCGGGTCCGCACTGTTCATCACGGAGCGCACCGCCCGGACCTACGTCTCGAACATCCTGGGCAAGCTCGGCCTGGCCTCGCGCACGCAGGCCGCGCTGTACGCGGTGGAGCACAAGCTGACCTAGATCGCGGGAACAGTGCCGGACCCGCGTCGTTCGATCTCGCGACGCGGGCCATGGGGGCCGTAGAGGTCCCACGCCGAGGCGCGTGGTTCACCCCACGGGCATCCGCGACGCGGCGGCCGCGCGCAACCTCCCCGATCGGTCGGCTTGGTCCGCCCCACGGGCACGCATGACCGGTCGGGATCGAGGAGGTCATCCCTGATGCATCCTGGGTGCATATCCGGGGCGAGGATCCGTGTCGACTCGTCGCGTATGCCCAGCTGGTGCACCAGGCCTCGTCGGCGGGCTCGCGACGACTTGGGATGCCCGGGCATGAGTTGCAACGGACCGCGCCGGTCGCCGGACCGCGCCGCGGCACGAGCGGCGCCGGGCACGAGCGGCGCCGGACCGCGCCGGTCGCCGGACCGCGCCGGGGCACGAGGGGCACCGGACCGCGGCGGCGCCCGCCAGTGCCGGGCACGAGCTGCCGGCGGCCGCGGGACTGCCGGCCAAGCGCCGGCACGACGACGCGCTAGGCCACTGCGACCACTTTGTAGATCTGCTCGCCGGCCGGCGTCGTGACGACCACCTCGTCGCCCGCCTCGCGGCCGAGCAGCGCGCGGCCCACCGGCGACGCCGACGAGATCCGGCCCGTAGCCGGGTTCGATTCCGATGACCCGACGATCGTCAGCACCACCTCGTCGCCGTCGATGCTCACGCTGACCGCCGACCCCAGCCCGATCCGCGCCCCGGCCGCCGGGGCGTCCACGATGACGGCGGTCCGGAGCCGCGCCTCGAGCGCCTGGACCCGCCCCTCGAGGAACGACTGCTCCTCGCGCGCCGACGAGTAGTCCGCGTTCTCCTTGAGATCGCCCAGCTCCTTGGCGGCCCGGATCCGGGCGATCACCTCGGGTCGCTTCACCCTGGTCAGCGTCTCCAGCTCGGCCCGCAGCCGCTGGGCGCCCTCGACCGTCAGCGCGCCGTCCACGGGCGGCGCGACCTCCGGCGTCGGGGTAGGTGCCACGGCGGCGGCTCCGGCCCCGGCCGGCGCGGCCCGACGGGCAGGTGCCGCCTTCGCCGGCGCCCGTCCGCGTTTCGGCGCGGGAGAGCCGTCGGCCCCCTCGGCGTCGCCATCAGGCAGGACGACGACCCGGGTCGGGGGTCGTGGCGGTTCGACCGGCTCCGGCAGGAGCGAACCGCTGAGACCGGTCGCCTTGCGCTCGCCGGTCGCCTGGCGCAGGTTCGCGAACGGCAGGACCACCTTCTGGTCGGGGAGGGCCGTCCGCTCGGCGTCGGGGATCCCGGCGGCGAATTCGGCCAGCAGCGCGTCCTCGTACTCCTCGACCGCGGGCGTCGCCGCCCACCAGATCCGCGCCCCGGCCGGCATCTTCAGCGCGTGCAGCCAATGGCCGCCGGAATACGGCCGGCGGTCGCCCAGCGCCGTGGCCCCGATCGCGGCGACCCGCCGGCTGACCGAGTGCTCGGAGGTGCCGATATACAGGACCGGCTGGGACGGGAGCCAGAAGGCGGACAGCCGGGCGGCAACGGCCTTCGATGTCGGCCGCTCGCCGTCGAGCCGGAGCTCCGGGACGCGCTCGACCCACTTCCCGATGCGCGCGAGCTCGAGCGGCGCGGTCGCTCGCGGCTCCGCCAGCTCGATGACGAAGACGCCGGCGTTGGTCGGCGGAAGCGGTCGGCCCCACACCACGGGGCCGTCGGGGAGGAGGCCGACGGCACGCAACAGGCCGGCCGCGGAACGTTCGAGGGTCATCGCTCGATGGTACCCGCGGCGGACCCGGGGTATCGTGCGTCGGACATGGACCGTCGCCTGACGACCGCCGCCCTGGTCATCGGGCTCGCGGCCGCCGCCTCCCCGCTCACGATCGCGCCGGCTGACGCTGCCGTGGTCGCGTCGTCCGCGACCCGCGCGCGACCCGTCGCGCCCGCTACCGCATCCGGCCCCGCGATCTCGCCCGCGCTGGCGGCGTCCCTCCAGGCGCGCCTCGACCACCTGCGGCTCAAGTCGGCGATCCCCGGCATCTCCGCGGCGATCCTCTTCCCCGACGGGACGGTCTGGCGCGGGGCGAGCGGCTTCGCCGACATCGCGACCAGGACGCCCGTCACGCCCGAGACGGCCTTCGCGGTGGCGAGCGTCAGCAAGACGTTCACCTCGGCGCTGATCCTGGCGCTGTGCGACGACGGCAAGCTCCGCCTCGGGACCTCGGTGGCCGAGCATCCTCCCGGCGCTGCACCTCGACCCGAAGATCACGGTCGGGCGATTGCTCGACCACACGAGCGGCCTGCGCGACTTCTTCCTCGACGCGCGCATCGACAAGGCGCTCCAGAGCGCCCGCGGCCGGACGTGGACCGCGCTGCAGGCGCTGAAGTACGTCGGCCGGCCGCCCTACTCGAAGCCGGGCGGCAGCTTCCACTACTCGAACACGAACTACCTGCTGCTCGGGCTGGTCGCGGAGCAGGTCGGCGGCGCACCCCTGGCCGACCAGCTGCGCACGCGGTTCTTCGGGCCGCTGGGCCTGACGCACACCTACGAGCAGATCGGCGAGCAGCCGGCCGGGCCGGTCGCCCACGGCTACCGCTTCGCCCAGGCAGGCCTCGCCGCCAAGGCCATCGACCTCTCGGACGGGTCGCCGATGATGCCCTTCACCTCGGTCGTGACCGCCGCGGGGGCCGCGGGCTCGGTGGCGTCCACGCCCGAGGACCTCGTGCACTGGGCGAAGGCGCTCTACGGCGGGAACGTGCTCGCGCCGATGACCCGCGTGGGGATGCTCGTGGACGTGGCCGCGACCAGCGCCCGCAAGGCGACGCTGCCGTACGGTCTTGGCGTCCAGTCGGTCGACATCGCCGGACGACGCGCGCTCGGCCACACCGGCCGGCTGCTCGGGTTCCGCTCGGTCGTCCGCTGGCTTCCGTCGGAGGGCGTCGCGATCGCCGTGCTCACCAACCAGAGCCGGACCGAGCCGGCCCCGATCGCCGACTCGCTGCTGCGCCTCGCCCTGGCGCCGACGGCCGGGCCACCGGCGGCCCCGGCGCCATCCGCCGGCCCGTCCGCGAGCTCCGTCCCCGCCTACTGAGCGCAAGTCTCGCCCGTACGACCGGATGCGGTCGCGGGTACGACCGGATGGCCCGCACACGGGCGCGCGACCGGCAGTCTGGCCGCACGCTTCGCGAGGACTCGATGGCGCTACGAGTCGATGCCTATACCGCTGGGGGGATCGTCAGCGGGACCGTGGAGGGTGCCGAGCACCTGCGGACCCAGATCGAGCACGCCCCCGAGCTCACGATCATCGGCGCGTCCTGGGCGTCACTCGGGGGCGCCGACCCGCGCTCGGGCAGCACGGCCACGATCCCGATCGACGACCTCCTGATCGCGGTCGCCGACGAGGACCCGTCGACGGCCGTGCACGCGTCCTTCCACCCGATCAGGCTGGTCGTCGGCCCGTACCTGATCGCCGGCGAGCTGCCGACGCTGCCCGGCTTCGATCCGGGACGCGCCCTGACCCGGCCCAGCGGAGAGTTCGTGCTGCTTCGCGACGTCCGCCTGGACCTCGCCGACGGCTCGAACGACACCGCGGTCCAGTGCCCCTACGCGTTCGTGAACCGCTACAGCGTCGAACGCGTGACCTCGGACCTGATGCTCGGGTTCTTCTTCCCCGGGGCGGTCATGGACGGGCTTCCCGACCCGGAACCGAGCGCGACGCCCGCTGCTCCTGCCGCCGCCGATGCGACGGCGTCGTCGGCGGCGATCCCCGCGGCGGCCCAGGAGGCGCCGGAGGCCGCGCCGGCCTGACGCGCTAGCGGCGCCGGCCGCTCCCGACACTGCCGGAGCGGTGGACCGGCTTCCGATGGGCATGGTGCTCGCCCGTCCGTGCGTGCCCGCCGGCGCGCATCGACAGCGGCCGCGTCTCGACGTTGCGATCCGGGACGAACCCTTCCTCGACGGTCCACGGGATGGCCTTCTTGAGCAGGCGCTGGACGCCGCGCAGCAGGTCCACCTCGTCCATGCACACGAGCGAGATCGCCTCGCCGGTCGCGCCGGCCCGGCCGGTCCGCCCGATGCGGTGGATGTAGTCCTGCGGGTTCCACGGCAGCTCGAAGTTGACGACGACCGGCAGGTCCTCGATGTCGAGGCCGCGCGCGGCGACGTCGGTGGCCACCAGGACGCGGATCTCGCCGTTCTTGAAGCCCTCGAGCGCCTTGGTGCGTTCCGGCTGCGAGCGGTCGGAGTGGATCGCGACGGCGTCGATGCCCTCTCGGTCCAGCCGCGTGGCCAGCCGGCTCGCGGCCAGCTTGGTCCGGGTGAACACGAGGACCTGGTGGAGGTCGTACGTCCGGATCAGGTGGGCGAGGAGGGCCTCCTTGCGCTCGCGGTCCACCGGGTAGACCAGCTGCTTCACGTCCTCGGCGACCTGGTTCCGCGCCGCCACCTCGACGGTCGCCGGATCGCGCAGGATCGTGCCCGAGAGCCGCCGGATGTCGTCGGAGAAGGTGGCCGAGAACATCAGGTTCTGGCGCTTGGCCGGGAGGAGCGCGATGATCCGCTGGATGTCCGGCAGGAAGCCCATGTCGAGCATCCGGTCGGCCTCGTCGAGGACGAGGATCTCCACCTGGCCGAGGTTGGCGACCTTCTGGCCGACCAGGTCGAGCAGCCGGCCCGGCGTCGCCACGAGGATCTCGACGCCGCCGCGGAGCGCCTTGATCTGGGGGTCCATCGGGATCCCGCCGTACACGACCGTCGAGCGCAGCGGCACCGTGCGGCCGTACGTGGCGACGCTGGCGTCCACCTGCATCGCGAGCTCGCGGGTCGGGACGAGGATCAGCACGCGCACCGGATGGCGGGCGGGCGAGAAGCTCGTGTTGGCATGCGCGCGCAGCCGGTCGAGGATCGGCAGGACGAACGCGGCGGTCTTGCCGGTCCCGGTCTGGGCGGCGGCGAGGACGTCGCGGCCTTCCAGGACGAGCGGGATCGCGGCGGTCTGGACCGGCGTGGGGGCGGTATAGCCTTCCTCCGCGACGGTGCGGAGGAGATCGGCCGAAAGGCCGAGCGTGTCGAACGTCAAGCGGGCTCCTGCCTGGATCCCGTCGCGACCCTGGGGCGGGGTCGTCGCGACGGCAAGGTCCCGATCGCCGGCGCGAGACGGTGCGCCGGTCGAGGGCCGCCCGGAGCATACCGGAAAACGGTGGTGCACCCGTGCGCCCGCCCGTTGGTCGCCGTTGCGCAGAGCGGATGGTCGGGGTGGCCGGACCGCCGACGCGTGCCATACTGGTCGCCGACCCCCAAGAAGGCCGACCCGACAGACAGGCACAACCGAAGACGCCGCCCCCACGGCAGGACCCCTGTCACCCTCGTCGGGTCAGCGCACTCGACGGCTCCCGGACCGGCTCACCCGGTCCCTCGCCCGGAACGGTCGCTCACCGACCGCGACGTGCGACCCGTCACGCGCGACCACGCCCTTCCCTGCCGCCGGCGGCACCACCGACCGTCATCGCGCTCCTCCGCGCGATGTTCCGGCAGAGAGGAGGCAAGAGTCTTGCCGTTCCCCACAAGCGGCGCCCAGCGGGCGTCCTCGACCAGCAGGATCCGCCTGTTCGTCCTTCCACTCGTGGCCCTGGCGCTCGCCGCCGGGTCCGCCGCGTTCCAGCCGCAGGCCACGGCCGCGGCCTCCGGGGTCAAGGTCGTCATCGTCGTCGGCCCCGTCGAAGGCCAGACCTCCAAGTACATCAGCAACGCCAGGAGCTACGCGGCCACGGCCCGCGCCCTCGGCGCCTCGGTCGACCGAGATCTACAGCCCCAACGCCACCTGGTCGCGGGTGCGGGCCGCCGCGAAGAGCGCCAACATCTTCATCTACCTGGGCCACGGCAACGGCTACCCGAGCCCCTACGGCGCCTTCCGCGCCACGACCAAGGACGGGCTGGGCCTGAACGGGTCGGCGGGCCACGGGAACTACAACCTCAAGTACTACGGCGAGAGCTACGTCAAGACCTACCTCAAGTTCGACAAGAACGCCGTCGTGCTGCTGAACCACCTGTGCTACGCGGCCGGCAATTCCGAGCCCGGACGGGCCAACCCGACCAAGTCGGTGGCGAGCACGCGGGTCGACTACTTCGCCGGCGGGTTCCTCCGGGCCGGCGCCCGGGCGGTCTTCGCGAGCGGCAAGGACAGCCTGACCTCGATCATCCGCCAGCTGCTCACGACCAGCCGCTCGATCAGCACGATCTTCCAGATGGACCCGGCCTTCTCGGGTCGCGCGGACTTCCACTTCGCCTCGAAGCGGACGCACGGCTTCACCGCGTGGCTGGATCCGTACGCGACCGGCCGTTACTACCACTCGGTGGTCGGGCGGCTCACGATGACGGCAGCCGCGGTGCGCGCCGGCAGCTGATCGGCCCACGACGAACGGAGGCCCCGGTCCGGACGGACGTCCGGCCGGGGCCGAGGACTCGTTGCGTGGCTCGCCCGGGTCGTGCCGGGCGGGGGCGCTTCGCTACGCGGCGGCCGCGTGGGCGATGACGCCGAGCATGGCGAGGATCGCCATGAGGACGACCAGCGCGCTCGAGAGCAGGCCGGTGTCGTTCGGCCAGAGCATCTGCTGCTGTGCGGACATGTCGGTCGACTCCTTTCCGTCGCTGGCGGTCGACATGACCACCTGACTGACCGGAGTGTCCGCCAGTCGGTCCGTCGGGCCAGCGGACGAACGCCCGTTCGCGAGCGCGACGAACGGACCCGACCGGCATGGACGATCGACGACCCTCGCCGGGGCCGCCGTCTCAGTCGACCCGCGTGCCGCCCTTGACGACCGTGGCCGGATCCCGCATCACGTCGATGTCGCCGAGGGGGTCGGCGCGCACCGCCACCAGGTCCGCGAACCGCCCGGGTCGCAGCGACCCGACGCGGTCCTCCCAGCCCATCAGCTCGGCGGCGGTCAGCGTGGCCGAGCGCAGGGCCTGCATCGGCGTCTGGCCGAGCCGGACCTGGTAGCCAAGCTGGATCGCGACCATCGGGTGCGGGTAGACGCCGCTGTCCGTGCCGTAGGCGATCCGGACCCCGGCGGCCACCGCCTTGCCGAACGCGACCCGCTGCGCCTCGGTCGTCTGGACGTTCTTCGCCATGGTCTCGGCCGGCCACCCGTCGCGGGCGCCAACCTCGTTGATCCAGTCGCCGTCATAGACGTCCGCCACCAGGTACGTGCCGTGCTCGGCGAGCATCGCGATCCCTTCGTCGTCGATCAGCGACGCGTGCTCGATCGAGCGGACCCCGGCCCGGATCGCGACCTTGATCCCCTCGGCGCCGTGGGCGTGCGCCGCGACAGAGCGGCCCTGCGCCGCCGCCTCCTCGACCGCGGCGCGGACCATGGCCTCGCTCAGCTCGACGGCGCCGGGGTCCGTGCCGCGGGTCAGCACCGCGCCCGTGACGATGCACTTGATGAGGTCCGCGCCACCCGCGATGAGCGCCCGGACCTTGGCGCGGACCTCGGCCTCGTCGCGGACGACCCCGACGCGGAGCCCGTCGGGCAGGCCCATCGACGGCGCCTCCCCGGTGACCTCGCCGCCACCGCCCGGACAGGTGATGTAGCCGCCGGCGCACTGCATCCGTGGTCCGGGGGTCCAGCCGCGGTCGATCGCGTCGCGGAGCGCGACGTCCACGAAGGCCCAGAACGTCCCGACGTCGCGCACCGTGGTGAACCCGGCCCGGAGCGTGTCGCGGGCGTTCCGCACGCCGCTCATCGCCTCCTGGGCGGGCGTGGCGTCGACTGCGGGGATGCCCGCGAATTCCATCTCGCCCACGAGGTGGGCATGGCAGTCGATGAGCCCGGGCACGACCCAGTCGCCGTCGACGGGGAGCGGGCGGGCGTCGTCGGGCGCGCCATCGTCCGGTCCCAGGATCGCCTCGACCCGCCCGTCGGCGATGAGGATCCGCCGGTCGGCCAGCCAGCGCGCCCTCGACGACGTCGAGGAGGTGGGGCGCGGCGATGATGATCCGGTCGGCCATGGCCCCAGCGTAGCGACCCGAGGGGCCCGTCCGGGTCGCGATGCGCCGGGTGGTCCCGCTACCATGACCGTCATGACCGACACGACCACGTCCCTGCCGTTCACCGGCGACGACGCCGCGGACCGCCTCCTGGTCAGCGAGCCGCTGGCGCTGCTCATCGGCTTCGAGCTCGACCAGCAGGTGACCGTCCAGAAGGCCTTCAGCGGTCCGGCGGTCCTCAAGGCACGTCTCGGCCACCTCGACGCGGCGAGGATCGCCGCGATGGACCCTGCGGCGCTCGACGAGGTCTTCCGGACGCCGCCGGCGCTCCACCGCTTCCCGGGCGCGATGGCGGGTCGCGTCCAGGAGCTGTGCCGGGCGATCGCGGACGACTACGGCAACGACGCCAGCCGGGTCTGGACCGACGCCGCCAGCGGCAAGGACCTCGAGGCGCGCCTGCTGGGCCTGCCGGGCATCGGCTCGATGAAGGGCAAGACCCTCGTGGCGATCCTGACCAAGCGGTTCGGCGTCCGGCCGCCGGGCTGGGAGGCGGTCGTCCCCACGCATCCGACGCTCGCTGACGTGGACTCGCCCGAGTCGCTGGCCGCCTACCAGGCCGGCAAGCGCGCGAAGAAGGCCGAGCTGAAGGCCCAGGCCGCCAAGAAGTAGCCGAGGGCGGTTGCGGTTCGCCGGACTGCGGCGTAGACTGGTTGCAGACGCAACTATATAGGCGTCCCTGCGCACCGGAGTCCCGACCCATGGACGAACGCATCAGCCGCGCGCTCAGCCGCGGCCACACCATCGACATCACGACGACCGGTCGCCGCTCGGGCCTGCCGCGCCGCATCGAGATCGTCTTCCACAACGTCGACGGCCGGCTCTACATCTCGGGGTCGCCACGGTCGGAGCGGCAGCGTGCCTGGCTCCTCAACCTCGCCGCGGACCCGCACATGACGTTCCACCTCAAGGGTGCGGTCAGCGCCGACCTGCCCGCGACCGCCCGGGTGATCACCGATCCGGGCGAGCGGCGCGCGCTGGCGGACTGGATCGCCACCAATGCCTGGAAGCAGCAGGACCCCGACGTCATGACCGAATGGTCGCCGATGATCGAGGTCACGATCCTCGACCAGGCCGCCTGACCGGGCGGCGCTGACCGGGCGGCCGACCGCCTCAGCGGACCAGCTTCTCCACGAGCTCGTCCAGCTCGCTCGCCGGGTCGTCGCACAGCCCCGTGTGCACGTCGGACGCCTGGATGATCGTGCTCGAGGGCGACACGAGCCAGTGGAACCGCTCCGCGGGCTCGAGCCGGGCGATCGGCCCGGCCGCGGCGTCGCCCGCGGCGACCCGCTCGATCGCATCGAGGTGCGACCGAACGGTCGCCAGGTCGAGATCCGGGGCGACGGCCGCCACGCGCGCCTCGTCGAGCTCGACCTTCGCGCCGAGGTAGCGCTGCCCCCGGCAGAGCAGGATGACCCCGACGTTGAGCTGCTCGCCGCGCTCGACGCGTGGCACGACGCGGATCACGGCGTACTGGAAGACGTCACGCGGCGGCGCGGGCACGCTCAGCCTCCTCGATGAACGGTCGCGGCGACGCGAGCCGGCGCAGGAGGTACTCGACGTAGAGCCGGCGCTGGGCCTCGGCGTCGCCCGCGAGCGGCATCGATCGGGAGCCACGCGTCCGGGATGTCCGCGACGATCGTCCCGATGACCTCGGCGTCGAGCATCCCCGCCAGCCGGGCGTCGGCCTCCACCAGCGAGCCCGCGACGGGCAGCAGGACGTGGTCGGCGAGCCGCTCGAACGGCCGTCGCGCGTGCGCCTCGGGCTCGCGCCAGGTGTGGTGGATGTAGAGCGCCGCCCCGTGGTCGATCAGCCAGGTCCGGCCGTGCCAGACCAGCAGGTTCGGGTTCTGCGCGGTCCGGTCGGGGTTCGTGATGAGCCCGTCGAGCCAGACGATGCCGGCGGCGGTCGCGGGATCCATCGCCTCGAGCGAGGTCGCGGCGGCCGGGTTGTACATCACCGCCCCGGGAAGGAAGTCCAGGCCGAGGTTCAGCCCGCCGCTGGCGCGGACCAGGTCCTGGATCTCCTGGTGCGGCTCGGCGTCGCCCAATGCGGGATCGAGGACCACCCCGACCAGCTCCGGCACCGTCAGCCCGAGGCGGCGCGCGATCTCCCCGCCGACCCACTCGGCGACCAGCGCCCGCGGTCCCTGGCCGGCCCCGTGGAACTTGACGACGTACAGGCCGTCGTCGTCGCCCTCGACCAGCCCGGGCAGTGAGCCGCCCTCGCGCAGCGCGGTCACGTAGCGGGTCGCGGTCACCGTTCGCATCGGGGGAAGCCTACGCGACGCCCGGTCGCGGCCGCACCTCGCCACGAGACGCCCATGCAGGTACGCATGGATCGCAGGAGCGAGAACCGCTCGAGGCGACTAGGCTTCCCGGGTGCCGGACTACGACGAGCGAGCGCTGCTCCATGACCTCGAGCCTGTGGCAGGCAGCCTGTATGACCGCCATGCGAAGGTCGCGCAGGAGTGGTTCCCCCACGACTTCATCCCGTACCGGCTCGGCCGCGACTTCGACAAGGAGCCCTGGACGCCCGACCAGCCGCGCCTGACCGGCGTCGCCCAGACCGCCTTCGAGATCGGCCTCCTGACCGAGGACAACCTGCCCTCGTACCACCGGCTGATCCACGGGATGTTCGGCCGCGGCGACGGCGCATGGATCAACTGGGTCGGGCGCTGGACGGCCGAGGAGGGTCGCCACGCGATCGTCCTGCGCGACTACCTCATGGTCACCCGCAACATCGACCCGATCCTGCTCGAGCGTGGGCGGATGACGCAGCTCCAGCAGGGCTACGAGCACGACTCGCCCGACACGCTCCGCGGACTCGCGTACGTCGCGTTCCAGGAGCTGGCGACGCGGATCGCGCATCGCAACACGGGCCGCTACTCCGACGACCCGGTCGCCGACAAGATCATGGTCCGGATCGCCGCCGACGAGAACCTCCACATGGTCTTCTACCGCGACATCCTCGCGGCCGCCATCGAGCTGCAGCCCTCCGCCGCGGTCGAGGCGATCGTCGCCGAGGTCCTCGCGTTCGAGATGCCCGGCGCCGGCATCCCCGGCTTCATGCGCAAGGCGGCGGCGATCGCGAAGGCCGGGATCTACGACATCCGCGTCCACCGCGACGAGGTCCTCATGCCGATCCTGCGGCACTGGCGCATCTTCGAGCTGACCGGCCTCGACGCCGCCGCTGAAGCCGCCCGCGAGACGCTCGTCCAGCATCTCGCCGCCCTCGAGGCGAGCGCGCAGCGCTTCGAATCGAAGCTCGCCGCGAGCGGCGTCCAGCGGCTGACGTCCGCCGGCTGACCCGCCCGGCCGGGCGGTCCGGCCCGCCCTCGGCGATGCCCCGCTATCCTTGACGGGCATGCCCCAGCCCGCGGACGATCCCACCCCCGAGACGCCGCCGGCCGCGCGCCCAGCCCGTCGGACCCGCAAGTTCTCGCTGCCCGACCACCACCACGAGGAGCACCCGGCGGGCGCCATCGAGGCATTCCTCGAGGGTCCCACGGCGCGGCGCCGGGGCCCCGGTCGAGGGCACCGCGCGGACCGTCAGCGACCCATCCAGCTGCATCCGGCCGCGGACTGGGCGGAGATCCTCCGCCGCGAAGCCGTCCGCCAGGCGCGCTATGGCCGGCCGACCTCGATCCTCGTCATCGAGCTCGACGCGGTCACGGGCGAAGGTGGTGCCGACGCCCGGAAGCGGCTGCTCGACGTGCTCGGCCGAGAGGCCCGCGAGACCGACCGTGCGACCGCGGGCGGCCCGCGCCGATATCTCCTCCTCCTGCCGGAGACCGGCGAGCTCGAGGCCGGCCATGTCGCCGACCGGATCGAGCGCGGGTATCGCGGCCGGACCCACGAGCCCGGCCTCGAGCGCGGCATCCGCATCGAGATCGCCGTGGCCCGGCGTGGCGCGGATCCGCTCGGCGCGATCGACGACGCCGAGCGGCGGCTGGACGGCATCACGGACGAGGAGCTCGAGGACGCGAGCTAGGCCGCATCGCGGTCGCGGGGCTGACATTCGTCCACCCCGGTTCATGACCTTCGGCAGGTGTCCCGGCCCCGGGGGCGGGCCTAAGGTCTGGTCATCGCGAACGGACCGCCGGACACCGAGGATCGACCGGCGGCGCGCTGACCAGACGGCGGGATGCCGGACGGCAGCGGAGCCGGCAACACTGCCCGAATGCGGCGGTCCGATCGCCTTCCTTGACTCCCGTGACGCTTCGGCGGCCCGGGAGTCGTTCGTTTCCTGCCGGTGTCAGCTGGCGGAGGGCGCCGCGGACCCCGCGGGCGCTGCGGTCGGCGACGGAGCCGGCGGGACGTCCGTCACCGGTGGGAGCGCCGCGATCGCGGCTCCCGCGAGCGCCTCGTCCGTGGTCTCCACGTCGTAGATGTTGCCGTCGTTGACGTACCAGAAGATGTCGAGCGAGTCGGTGGACCCATCGCTGGCGACCGCCCTGGTGACCGGCTTGTCGGCGATGGTCGCCTTGCTGATGGTGTACGGCGGATCCTGCACTGCGTAGGTGTCGACCATGGCCTTGAGCATCGCGTTGACGTCCACGCCCTTGGCCTGGTAGACGGTGATGCTGAGCTGGCGGGGGTCGCCGCTCGTGTCGTAGGCCACGCCGATCTTCAGGTCGTCGTCGGTCAGCTTCGCCTTGGTCAGCTCGGCGCGGACGGCCGTGCTCCAGGCGTCGTCCCCGAGATATGTCGATCCCAGGATGCTCTCGGTCTGGAGGGTGAGGTTGTCGACCGTCGTCGGCAGGAGCGCCTCGAGCTCGGGGACGTCGTGCGACAGCGCCACGGAATCGCCGGGGTCGTCGCTCGGGAGCACGTCCTCGACGGTGTCGGCCGGGGACGCGCTGACCTGCGCGACCGCGGTGTTCCGGCCGTCGAGGAGCATCACCGCGACCGTGGTCCAGCCGGCGGTGGCCGCGACCAGCGCGATGATCGCGACGAGCGGCCAGTGGCGCCATTGGCTGTTGGCCGGTCCGCCGGATGGCGGCGGCGACCCCAGGGACGGATCCATCATCTCGCTCGCCCGCACTCGGCGCGACTGCGTTCCTCGCTGCTGCACGGCACCTCCGATGGACCGGCCCAGCCCCGGCCGGTCATGTCATGCGACAGGGTACCCGACCCGCTGCGAACACCGGCATCGCGATATTCATGCCGCTTTCTGGCAGGTATGTCTGGGATGCTTCGACGGACAGGACGGAAGCCATCCCAAGCGTAGCCCGAGGACCCCAGACCATGTTGACGATCGAATTGCTGATGGCGATGGAGTCCGACCGCGACCGCGCGCTCGAAGCTGCGATCCAGCGCCGTCGGTACGTCCAGGCCGCCAAGGCCACCCGACCGGCTCAGTCCCCCGAGACGCCTCGTCCGACGGTCGCCGACTCCCGGGCGGCCGTCGTCAGCCGGCCGTCGACCGGTCCGTCCGCCACGTAGCGGGCGAGGATCCGCGTGGCGGTCGCGACGACGCGCTCTCGCACCTCCGGCGGCTCGAGCACCTCGATGCTCGAGCCCGCCGCGAGGAGCTGGTGGTGGACCTCGTCGGGCCAGCTCAGCTCCAGGCGCAGCCGCAGCCAGCCGTCGGGGTCCGGCTCCGGGAGCCGCTCGGCGGCCTGGACCGTCGCGTGGCCCACGGCGCCGATCAGGGCGCCGATCCGGTCTTCCGCGACGCGCACGACGACCGAGAGCCGCGGGCTGTCGCGCTCGTAGGCCGCGCTCGACTCCGCCCAGTAGGCGGCCAGGTCGAAGCCGGCCGGGCGCTCGAAGGCGTGACCCAACGGGGTCGCCGAGACGATCCGCGACACCCGATACGTCCGGATCTGGCCGTCCGACGTGGCCACGAGGTACCAGACGCCGCCCTTGAGCACGATCCCGAGCGGCCCGAGCTCGCGGGCGACCGGCATGCGGTCGCGCCGGTACTCGATCCGCAGCGCCTGTCCCTCCCAGACCGCCTCGGACACCGTCCCGAGATGGGGGACCGGCTCGCCGGCCTGGAACCAGCCGGCCGCATCGAGGTGGAAGCGCTCGACCAGCCGCGAGGCGCGCGAGCGGAGCTCCGCGGGCAGGGCCGCGAGCACCTTGAGCCGGGCCGCGGCGACGACCGTGCCGAGCCCCAGCTCGGCGGCCGGCCCGGGCAGGCCCGACAGGAACAGCGCCTCCGCCTCGTCCGCGGTCATGCCGGTCAGACGCGTGCGGTAGCCGTCGACGAGGCGGATGCCGCCATGGGGTCCACGCTCGGCGAAGATCGGCACGCCGGCAGCGCTCAGCGCATCGACATCGCGGTGGATCGTGCGGACCGAGACCTCGAGCTCGTCCGCCAGCTCACCCGCGGTCAGGCCGCCGCGGCGTCTGCAGGAGCAGCAGGAGATTGACCAGTCGACTGGCACGCATCCGGGCAGCATAGCCGGTGCATGACAGTCCGTGTCATGTACGAGCAAGGGCGCCACGGCGTCAAGCGCCCCGGCCACGGATCGGCGCCCCGGCCTAGCGCTGGGTGCTCTCGCCCCCGCGATCGCGCAGGAACCGCTCGATGTCGGCGATGAGGTCGTCGCCGGCCGGCAGCCGCTGCTCGTCCACCATCGACTCGAGCCGCTCGACGTAGGTCCGGGTCGTCTCTTCGATCGCGGCCGCCGCATCGAGGCGGGTGCGGAGCTGCCGCGCCTCGTCCTCGAGGTCGCCGGCCGGCAGGTGCGTCCCGAGGTGCTCGCCGACCGTCTCGAGCAGGGCGACCGAGGCCGCCGGGTACGGGCCGGAGATGTAGTGCGGGACCTGCGCGAAGTAGCCCAGCGCCGGGACCCCGGCCCGGGCGACCTCGATCTCGAGCGCCGACACCAGCGCCGACGGGACGCGCAGGATCCCGGCGGGACCGGCCGGGACCTCGGCCTTCAACAGCCCGGGCGCCGACTCGGTGCCGAGGATCGGCACGGACCGCGTATGGGGCACGGCCGCGGGGATCGCCCCGAGGCTGATCCACTCGGCCACGCCGAGCCGGCCGGCGATGTCGATGACCGCGTCGGCCACGGCACGCCAGCGATAGTCGGGCTCCGGGCCGACGAGTACCAGGAGGTCGCGGTCGCCGACACGGGTCCGGCGCAGGACGAGCTCGGGCCAGGTCAGCTCGGCGAGCCGCCCGTCGACGATCTCGAGCGGGGGACGGCGGGCGCGGTAGTCGAAGAGCGCGTCGGGGTCGAAGGTCGCGATGACCGACGCCTCGCCGGCGACCTGCTCGAGCGCGGTCGTGGCCGCCGCCCCCGCGTCGACCCAGCCGTCGAAGGCGGCGAGGAGCGTCGGGGACACGAGGTCGCCGGGGTCGTCGAGGGTGTACAGGCTCACGCCGACAGGATAGGCCTCGCCGCCCGACTGCCAAGTCCGGCCCGGGTCAGCCCGCCTGGCAGAGGATCTCGCCGCACGGGATGATGAACCAGCCGTCTGGCTGGTCGGCCCAGCGCCGCCACGCGTCGGCGATCCGTTCGAGGTCCTCGCGCTCGGCGAGACCACCGTCCACGGCGTGGGTCGCGAACGACGAGCCGGTCACCCGATCGGCCCAGAGGCCGCCCCACCACGCCCGGTCCTCGGGCGTCGCGAAGCACCAGGTCGACGCCGATGGCGTCACGTCGTCGAACCCCGCCTCGAGCGCCCACGAGAGGAGCCGCCGACCGGCGTCCGGCTCGCCGCCGTTGCGGCGCGCGACGGCGTCGTAGAGGGCGAGCCAGCGGTCCAGCTCGGGGTCGGCCGGATACCAGGCCATCGCGGCGTAGTCGCTGTCGCGCGCGGCGACCAGTCCGCCCGTCCGGCACACCCGGCGCATCTCGCGGAGCGCGGCGACCGGGTCCGCGAGGTGCTGGAGGATCTGGTGGGCGTGGACCACGTCGAAGCTGGCGGCCTCGAAGCCGAGCGCGTAGGCGTCGCCGACCGCGTAGGTGACGGTCCCGATCCCCGCGTCGGCGGCCTCGGCGCGCGCGGCGACCAGCGGCTCCTCGACGGCGTCGATGCCGACGACCCGGCCGGGCGCGACGGCGCGGGCCAGGTCGAGCGTGATGGTCCCGGGTCCGCAGCCCACGTCGAGCAGGTCGAGCCCCGGGGTGAGGTGGGGCAGGAGGTAGGCCGCGGAGTTGGCGGCCGTCCGCCAGCGATGCGAGCGCAGCACGCTCTCGTGATGGCCGTGGGTGTAGGTCTCGCTCCGTCCGCTCATCGCGCCCAGTCTTGCACGCCCTCGGCCTCGAGGATCGCGGCGGTGCGACGCAGCCAGGCGGGCACGTCGGCACGGTGGTAGGGCTGCTCGCTCGCCTCGATGCCGTCGAGGAAGCGGCGATAGATCACGGCCTGGCGGGCGGCCGCGACCGGGGCGAGGAGGACGGCGGCGCGCTCCGGATCGGAACCCGGCACGGCCGACCGCCAGGCATCGGCCCAGCGCGTCGCTGCCATCGCGGCGGCGTCCGCGTCCGTGATGATCCCGAGGAACGCCGGCTGGTCCAGGAGCGGGTGCCCGACGCCGGCGTCACCCCAGTCGAGAAGCGTCATGGACGTCCCGTCGCCGCGGACGTTGCCCGGGTGGAAGTCGCCGTGGACCAGCGTGTCCCGGAGGCCGCAGGCCGCGATCGCGGCGAACCGTGCCGGGAGGTCGGCCACGAACGCGTCGAGCGTCGTGCGGTCCCGGTCCTCGAGGGTGTCCCGCTGGCGCGCCACGAGGGCCGCGATCGCCTCGGTGATGGCCGAGCCGCGCCAGTCCGGCAGCCCCAGGTCGAGCAGCTCGACGGTCCGCGTCGACCAGCCCGCCTGGAGACGGACGAGGCCGTCGATCATCGCGAGCCGCTCGGCGAGCGGGGCGTCGTAGCGGTCCTCGCCGGGCACCTCGTCGAGCAGGGCCCGCGGGCCGTCGCGCCCGAGCACGCGGGGCACGGCCACCGGTCCCCTCGCCAGGGCCTCGAGCAGCGCGCCCTCCTGCGCGAAGAACGGCGGGACCACCTTCAACCACGCCCCGCCGTCGGCCGTCGTGAGCCGCCACAGGCTCGAGAGGTTCCAGGTGCGGACCTGCTGCGCCGGCCGGATCCGCGGCTGGCCGATCGCCGCAAGCACCGCATCGGCCCACGCGAGGTCGGCCGCCGGCCCGCCGGGTCGCGCCCAGGTCTGCCGCAGCGGGTCGTCGGGCAGGTCGCCGGACCATGGCGCCAGCTGCCGCGTGCCCGGATCCTGATCCGTCATGCCGCCGTCGCCGCCCGGTTCGGCGAGGTAGGTCACGGCGCCGCCAGGCGGGTGGGGGAGGTCGGCCCGCAGCAGCCGCAGGACCGTGACGTCCACGCCGAAGCGCTCGCGGGCGCCCTCGACGACCGGCCCGATGTCCTGCCACCACGGCGTCGCGGCCTCGAACGGGGGCAGCGACCCGAGGACGTCGCCGCCCGGACCCAGGAGGACCAGGGTGACGATGCGGGGCGGCGGCGCCCCGTCCGGGGCCGGCGTGTCGTCGATGGCGATCGGCTCGTCAGCCGCCGGCGGCGGCGATCACGGCTCGGTCCGACCGGGCCACGCGGCCGGGCCGGGCTCAAGGTGGGGCCGCTCGTCCCAGTCGGTGCGGAGCGGCGCGAAGAGGTCGATGACGACCGCGCCCTCTGGCCCGGCGACCGCGTGATGCGGCCGACCCGACGGGATCCGCCAGGTCCCGCCCGGGCCCAGCTCCCGGGTCTCGCCGTCGACGGTGAACGTCATCGTGCCGGTGATGACCATGCCCATCTGCTCGTTCTCGTGGCGATGCTCGGGGACCGGCGCATTCGGCGCCAGCTCCACGAGGGCCAGCGTCACGCGCTCGCCGTTGATGGATCGGGCGCGGACCTCGGGCCCCCAGACCTCGAGGGGCGGGACATCGTCGAAATCGACCAGGAACGACACGCTCGGGACCTCCTCAGCAGGCCGCTCAAGTCTGGCACGGTCGCTGGGACCAAGGGCGGGGTGGCAGGTCGCACCGCTGGATGCGTTCGCGGTGACGTCCCGCAACAGGAAGAGGTCCCATCCCGGCCGCGAGTTGATAGGCTGGAAGGATGCCGGCTCAGACCTGTGCGCGCTGCCATGCTCCCCGGACCGGGGCCTTCCGGTACTGCCGGGAATGCGGCTACGACTTCGACTCCGAGTCGATGGACGCGGCCGGGGCTGCGGCGCGCGCCAAGGCGAGGGCCAGGGCCGAGGCCGCGGCCAAGGGGGCCAAGAAGCGGGGCGCCGCTCCGGGCGACGGCCGGACTCGCCGCTACGTCGTCCGCGGGCTCATCGCCTTCGAGATCGCGGCGCTGGCCGTCCTGGCCGGCTACGGCATCTTCAGCAACGTCACCGGCGGCAACGGCATCGCCGCGGTCTTCGCGACGCCCCGGCCGACCGCATCGGCCACCGCGACGCCGGCCGTGACCCTGCCGGCCACCGGCTTCGCGCCGACCGGCCCGACCACCGAGGCGACGGTCAAGCGGGTGGTCGACGGGGACACCATCGTGGTCGACGCCGCCGGCGTCGAGCTGTACGTGCGCTACCTCGGCATGGACGCCCCCGAGGCGGTCAAGCTCGACACCCCGGTCCAGTTCATGGCCCCCGAGGCGACCCAGGCCAACGCCCAGCTGGTCAGCGGCCAGACGGTCATCCTCGAGCGCGACGTGTCCGAGGCGGACGACGCCGCGCGGCTCCTGCGCCACGTCTGGGTCGATCGCGACGGGACCCTCTTCCTGGTCGGCCTCGAGCTGGTCAAGGCCGGCTTCGCGCGGGCCACCCCGATCCCGCCCGACGTCAAGTACGAGGCCCTCTACGCCGACGCCGAGGCGCAGGCCAAGGCCGCCGGCCTGGGCATCTGGGGCGCCCCGCCCGACGCGGGGCCGGATGCCAGTGGCGCACCGGTCGGACCCACGCCCTCGCTCCTCCGGTTCACCAGCGTGGCGCCCGTCACGATCACCGCCGACCGGAGCCTCTTCCGCGGCGGGGTGGGCATCTACGACTGGTCGTCGGTGACGTTCTCGGCGCCCAAGGTCACGATGGCCTGGGACATCAGCTCCACCACGCGGTCCGGGTGCCGGTTCGAATGGGCGATCCAGGCCCGCGGCGGCGAGCCCGTGTCGGGCGCGGTGAACCTCGACGGCCGGTCGCGCAAGAAGGGCAGTGGCGGGCTGACGGCCCCGGTCGGCGACACCAGCCTGACGGTCACGAGCACCTGCGGCGACTGGCTGATGTCGCTCCGCGAGGGGCGCTGACCGAGCCCGGCGGACGGCAAGCGGCAGGTGCGGGCGGGCACCAGAAGATGGTCCTGGAGGGCATCGAGCGGTTGACCCCGCAACCGCGCCGTCTAGACTCCCCCGCACTGGCCCACACGTCCCACCAGGCAGAGGCAGGACGAAGCGCGCGTGTGGCTGGTGGAGGGTGAGCTTCCGATGCTCCAAGAGTTCTGCCCTGATTGCGGGACGCGCAGGGTCGCCCTGTTCCGGTGGTGCCGGACATGCGGGCTCGACTACGACGATCTCGACGCGCGCGGCGACCTGCCCGGCGGTCCGTACTCGCAGGCCATCGCCGCAAAGGCGTCGTCCTCGGGTCCGATCGCGGTCGCGCCGCCGAGGGCCGAGCGCGCGGCCCCGACCATCACCACGGTGACCATCCCGGCGGCGATCGCGCAGATGGCGACCCTGCCGCCGCGCGAGCCCTCCGCGGCCAAGGCGGCCGCGCCCACGGGCGGACGACTCCTCGCGGTCGCCTCGGCGCCGGACCTGTCCGCCACGACGACCGACGCCCCGCGGGCCGCGGCGACGCAGCCGGTCTCCGGCGGGATCTCCATCCTCCGCCGGCGCTCGACCCGCCGGCCGATCAGCCGTTCCCTGGCGTTCGCGCTGGCGGCCGTGCTGGCGATCGGGCTCCTCGGCGGCGCGTACGCGGCGGACCTCGGCGGCGTGCAGACCGCGGTCGCGACCTTTGCCGCCGGGCCCGCGGTCGCTCCGGCCGCGGCACCGCTCCCGAGCAGCGACCCGACGCCGACCCCGGAGCCGAGCTTCGCGCCGACCGGCCCGACCACCGAGGCGACGGTCAAGCGGGTGGTCGACGGGGACACCATCGTGGTCGACGCCGCCGGCGTCGAGCTGTACGTGCGCTACCTCGGCATGGACGCCCCCGAGGCGGTCAAGCTCGACACCCCGGTCCAGTTCATGGCCCCCGAGGCGACCCAGGCCAACGCCCAGCTGGTCAGCGGCCAGACGGTCATCCTCGAGCGCGACGTGTCCGAGGCGGACGACGCCGCGCGGCTCCTGCGCCACGTCTGGGTCGATCGCGACGGGACCCTCTTCCTGGTCGGCCTCGAGCTGGTCAAGGCCGGCTTCGCGCGGGCCACCCCGATCCCGCCCGACGTCAAGTACGAGGCCCTCTACGCCGACGCCGAGGCGCAGGCCAAGGCCGCCGGCCTGGGCATCTGGGGCGCCCCGCCCGACGCGGGGCCAGAGTCGACCCTGCCGCCGACCCCGGCACCGCCCCCGGTCCGCCTCACCACCAACGACCCGATCACCTTCTCCAGCGCGATCCGCTCGGACGTCCACGGAGCGGAGGGCAACTACACCTGGCGCGCCGTGAACCTGACGGTCCCCTCCGTGAAGGTCGCCTGGACCGTCGATTCGTCGACGGGCGCGAGCTGCTCGTTCGAATGGGTACTGACCCCCGCTTCTGCCGAACCGGTCGGCGGCACGGTCACCGTGACCCGCAAGCAGCACAAGAACGGCTCGTCCAGCGAGGACACGCCCTTCCGCCATGCGATGCTCACCGTGAACAGCACCTGCCCGAGGTGGCTGCTCACCTTCCAGGGCGAAGGCGGCTAACGCGCCCCGACCGGCGCGGGCGGGGCCCAGACTGGCGACATGAACGATCCGCATTGCCCGCGGTGCCAGGCGCCATCGTTCGCCGACACCCGCAACTGCTGGTCGTGCGGCTACGACCTCGGCGATCCCGAGACCAGGGGTCGCGCGGAGACCCCAGCCGCACCCGAGACCGCGGCGCCGGCCGTGACCGCGGCCGCCACCGCCGACGGCCCGGCGGCCGGCCCCGAAGCGTCCCCGCCGGCCGCGACCAACGCCCGATCCGGCCGGCTGCTGCGCATCGGCGCGGCGGTCGTCGTGGGGGTCGATCGCCATCGCGGTCGTCGCCAGCCTGCCGGGCCTGATCGGCCCCGGCCCGTCGGCCTCGCCGACCGGCAGCGGCTCGTCCCCGTCCGCGGCGACCGCGAGCGCGTCGCCGGAGCCGTGGTCCTCGCTCGCCCCGACCGGGCGGACCACCGACGCGACGGTCGTTCGGGTCGTCGACGGCGACACGATCCTCGTCGACATCGGCGGCACGCAGGCGCGGGTCCGCTACATCGGCATGGACACGCCCGAGACGGTCAAGCCCGACACCCCGGTCCAGCCGATGGGCAAGGAGGCGGCCGCGGCCAACGCGGACCTCGTCGAGGGCCAGGCCGTCGTCCTCGAGCAGGACGTCTCGGACACGGACCGGTTCGGGCGGTTGCTGCGCGACGTCTGGGTGCACCGCGACGGCGTCCTCGTGCTGGCCGGTCTGGAGCTGGTCCGCGAGGGCTACGCCCAGATCAGCACGTTCCCGCCCGACGTCCGCTACGCCTCGATGCTGCTGGCCGCCCAGCACGACGCCCAGGCCGACGGGCTGGGCCTGTGGTCGGAGACGGCCGGCGCGAGTCCGTCCCCGTCGGCCGTCGCCCCCGGCCCAAGCCTGCCGACCTTCACGAGCCTGACGCCCGTGGTCATCACGTCGGGCCACAAGACGAGGTTCCGCGGGTCGACCGGCATCTACACCTGGCGCGACGTCCACTTCGATGATCCGCGTGCCCACCTGACGTGGGACGTGCACTCGAACCTGGCATCGGGGTGCCGCATCGACTGGGAGGTCCAGCCGCTCGACGGACCCGCGGTGACGGGCGCGGTCCGCGTGAAGGGCAAGGGCCGGACGACCGGGAGCCGCGATCAGGCCATGCCTGTCGGCGACGCGCCGCTCACCATCCGGAGCACCTGCTCCCAATGGCTGCTCACGATGCAGGGAAAGCCCGCGGCGTACGGGCCGGAGAATTCGAACGACCCGGGTCGGCTGACGACCCGGGTCAAGGTTCACTGGTTCAACGGCGGGTCGACGGTCGACCCGCTGGCGTGGGTGGGACTAGCCCCGCTGGCTGCGGAAGCAGTCGCTGCAGTAGACGGGCTTGCCGCTCGTCGGACGGAAGGGGACCTGAGCCTCCTTGCCGCAGGACGAGCAGGTGGCGCTGAACATCTCGCGGGGGCCGCGATCGCTATACCCACCGGAGCTGTAGCCGCCGCCCGAGCTGTAGCCGGCGCCGGAGCTATAGCCGCCACCACCGTCCGCGTTGCGGGCAGCCTTGCGGCTGGCGCGACACGACGGGCAGCGACGGGGCTCGGTAAAGCCACGCTGCGCGTAGAAGTCCTGCTCGGAAGCGGTGAAGACGAACTCCTGTCCACAGTCCGCGCAGGTCAGGTTCTTGTCGTTGTACACGAAAACGAAAACTCCTCTCGATAGCCGGCGCGAGCCGTCGGGTTTCTCGCGTCAGCCGTGAGAGGAGTCCGAGTTTGCGTCGAGCTATGTTCGTGCCACGGGAACGTTCCCATGGCGATTGCCTTTTCAGGATAGTCGCTGCCGCGCGATCTGCCTAGCCCCTTGTTCGGTGACGTCGCGCAACGACTTCGATCCCTACCCCATTCTCACGAATCGGGACCTTCGGCTACCATGCGCCTCCCAACAGTCCTATCTCCTCCACTTCATCTCTCAAGGGGAACACATGCGATCCTCGCGATACGCGAGTCTCACGCGCCTTGTCATCGGGGCATCCATCATCGCCGGACTCACCGGTACCACGGCCTCCGTCGCCCTGGCGGTGTCACCGGCCACCACCTTCGGCATCGTCCGCCTGGAGGACCCGCACAACGGGGTCCAGACCACGGACGAGGTCTATCGCAGCACCGACACCATCACCGGCACCGGCGACCTCGCGGCCGGGTTCACGGTCGAACCTCGCGTCGGCCGGCCACACGGCCTCCCTGGCCATCACGGCGCCGACCGACGCATCGCGCTCGCGAAGACGACCTACACCCAGATCGACGCCACGCCGACGACGGTCAAGCCCGGCGCGGTCCTCACCGTCGACGGGACGGCCTGCGTCTCCGGCCCGGCGCTGCCTGACAGATCACCGATGTCGTCTTCACGACCACGGACGTCACGAAGCTGAACCTCGACTTCGTGGGGACCTGCCCGACGCTCGAGGTCCACATGCAGGTGGCGATCGCGGCGACCGACGCGCTGCAGCGCGTCGTGACGAGCCCGGCCAACACGCTGGCCATCGGCGGCGTGAACGTCGGTGGCGCCTCGGCGCCGAGCACTCGATCACCTTCACCAACATCGGCAACACCGCGGTCGACATGAGCACCCTCGCCAAGGGCGGCCGCTATCCCGAGCTGTACACGTTCAGCAAGGACACTGCGTCGCGACCCTCGCCGCCGGCGCCTCGTGCACCGCGACGATGGTCTTCAAGCCCACCACGTACGGCCTCAAGGAAGGGGCGGTCACGCTGGCTGGGGACGACATCTCGGGCGACGGCCTCCGCAAGGAAGTCCTGGTGACGGCCACGGGCATCCTTCCCGACGCCACCAACATCACCCCGGCCAGCGCCACGGAGATCACGCCGATCCCGACGGCCAGCGTGCCGTACATCAACGGCGTCCAGCTGCAGCTCGTCGATCCCACGGACTCGGGCACTGCGGCAACCCCGACAACGCCGCGATCTGGTACCACATCAACGTCGGCGCGACGTCGCCCAAGACGCTCGACCTGACCACCGTCGACAGCGACGTCGCGACGGACATCGAGCTCTACACCGGCCCGGTCGGCGCCCCGGTCTTCGTCAAGTGCGGCGTCAACATCGACGTCAACCTGCGCGACAAGCTGACCTTCACGGCAGCCGCCAACACGGACTACTACATCCGCGTGGCGCGCGAGGTCCCGCCCCCCGGCGACTTCGCGATCGTCCTCAAGGTGAGCCTCGGCTCGCCCGACACGATGGTCGACGCGTCCGGCTTCGCGCTGAACTACGGGACCTTCTACCCGGTCGTCGACACCTATCGTGACGTCGTCACGATCAGCGGCAACCGCGGCGAGACGGCCTCGGCCTCCATCTCCATCTACAACCCGAGCGGCACCCGCGTCCGCATCCTCTCGATCCCGTCGGGGATCGGCGCCTACAGCACCACCTGGAACGGCAAGAACACGGCCGGCACCCTCCAGGGCAACGGCAAGTACAAGGTCGTCACGACCGTCACCGACACGTCGGGCAACCACCTGTCGGACACGCGCTACGTGACCCTCTCGACCAAGAAGCTCGTGACCAAGACGTACACGACGACCATCGACGGCGCCAAGTACACGACCCTCCTCAAGTCGGGGACCGGGTCGGCGTCCAAGACGTCGACGGCCTACACCGGCGGTCTCAAGATGACCTCCGGGTCGAACGGGACCGTCGCGGCGGTGTACTCGTTCACCGCTCCGAGCGCGGTCAGCTACAGCACGGTCACCTTCACGGCGATCGGCAAGTACACGACCAACACCATGACGCTCGGCCTCCAGAACTGGACCGTCTGCACCACGTACTCGGTCAGCTGCGTCACCGCCATCCATGGCGGCCCGCACTCGTCCGGCATCACCTCGGCCTCGGTCAGCGCTCCGGCGTCGACCGGCCTGGCCACCGCCATCCGCCGCGTCCGCGGCTACATCTTCGCCCCGACCCTCCCGGGCACCACCCGCACCCTCGACGTCCGCGACGTCAAGGTCACGGTGACCTACAAGGTCCTCGGCTAGCTCGCTCTCCGGCTGCACCAGAAGCGCCGAGCGGGTCCGCCCGCTCGGCGCTTCTGCGTGTCCGCGACCTGACGGGGCGGGGGCCGGCGCGGCTCAGGACGAAGGCGGGCCGATGACGTCGTCGATCGACGCGATCATGCGCAGCATCTGCGCGGTCGTGCCCTCGTGCATCGGGACCGGCTCACCGAAGATCGCGAAGCCCATCCGTTCGTAGAACGCGACCACGCCCATGTTGGTCGTCGCGACGCCGAGGCCGATGCGCTCGTACCCGACCGAGCGCGCCCAGCCCGCGACGGCCTCGACCAGCGCCCCGCCGATGCCCTGGCCGCGCGCCTCCGGGGCCACCCACATCCCGAAGAGACCGGCGGCGTCGGGGCGTTCCGGGATCGACGCGCCGACCGCCATGCCGATCAGGCTTCCGTCAGCGGCCTCGGCGACGAAGGTCGCAGCCTCGGCCGGGTCGGCTGCCGCTCGTCTTCGCCACAGGTCGTCGTCGTGCTCGATCGCGTCTTCGAGGCGGCCGCCGAACGCATCGGGATCGCTCGCGAGCGCCCGCAGGCGCAGCGCCTTGAGCGCCGCCCATTCAGCGGGGCGGATCAGGCGGATCTCCACGCCGCGAGTGTACGGACCGATGTCGCCCGCTGTGGATGTCGATGCTCTCTGGTAGAGAGGTGCCCGGAGGCACCGATGGAACGTGGGTGTCGCTCGCCAACGACGTTGCCGAACGTCCACGAGCCTCCCGGGCCGCTCGCGGACCGGTCGTGTCTGCCAGTCTGCACCGGAGCGTCGAGGACCGGACCACTCGGCCCTCGGCCTGGATTCGCGCTTGGCAGTCCGGATTCCGCGCCTCAGCGGCGCTCGGGAGGCCCCTCGGTCACTTGATGTTGACTGGCAGGCTCGAGGGGACGCGTCCTTGAGGCACAGTCCGACAACGTGTCCGAGGTCTAGGCGGTCTCGACCCGCCGGACGCGCATGTACTGGCGGATCCCGAAGCGGCGGGAGAGGAACCGGATGATCGCCGGCAGCTCCGCGTCGGCGACCTCGAGCGGGATGACCTCGGGCCGGTCGATGGCGACGGTCCGGCCGCCCTGCCGGATCCTGCCGCCGCCGGCTGCCTGGACGTTCTTCGCCCACTGGGTCGAGTCGCCGAACGGCATCGGGATGAGGTAGGCGCCCGACCGGCGCAACGCCACGATCGGCGTCTCGTAGGGCGTCCCGGACGTGCGGCCCTGGTGGCCGAGCACGGCCCAGAACGAGAACCAGCGCGTGCCGGCGAGCGGGCGGGACATCGACCCGAAGCGGATCGACAGGCGGTGCACGAGGCTGGGGGCCTTGGCGGCCGCGGGGCTGGCGGCGGCTGAAGCCGCAGCGTCAGCGGGGAGGGGAGTCGGTGTCGTCATGCCGTCGATGATGGGCCGGTCGTCGGTTCCGCGCATCCCCGGCGACCGTCATGCGCGCTCACGGAAACCCGTGATCGCTGGCGGGTTCGCCGTCAGGCGGACGGCAGCGTATCGATTGCCGCGCGTCGATCCTGGTCCTCGATCCTGCCGAATGCCACGACCCGTGGCCGTAGACAGCGAATCACCGGTCGAAGCGCCGGGATCGAGGTCGAGATCCTGCCGATCGCCGGTTTGCGCCCCCGGGGGTGGCGTCCGGCGGGTGCGATGCTGGATGGCTTGGCTACGGCCACCCGCGGTGGCGTCCGGCGGGGCCGTGGTTCGAGCGCGGGTCGGTGGCCCCGCGGGCCACTCCCGCCCGTCAGACGAGGCCGTTGCGGATGGCCCAGGCGGTGGCGTCGGCGCGGCCGCGGGCATCGATCTTGCGATACAGGTTGCTCACGTGGCGCTCGACCGTGTTGATCGAGATGCCGAGCCGGGCGGCGATCTGGCCGTTCGACTCGCCGGCGGCGATGAGTCGAAGGACCTCGCGCTCCCGCGTCGACAGCTCGCCCGACCCGCCGGCCGCCGCAGGCGCCTGGCGGGCCGGCGGCGCCGACGACATCGACGGATCCAGCGTGAAGCCCGTCAACAGGTCGACCGCCTCGTCCGTGCCTTCGAAGAACAAGGTGGCGGTCCGGCCGTCGATGACTTCCAGGCGCCCTTGCGGCAGCGCGTCGGCGAGCGCCCGCGAGACGTCGAGCGGGATGACCGTCGCATCGCGGCGATGGATGACCATCGCCGGCGCCTTGACCAGGGGGGCCTCGTCGGTCACGTCGATCTCGCCCGCGGCCTGGAGCGTGGCCTTCGCGATGACCGGGCTGGTCGAGGTGCGGAAGACCTCGGCGGCGAGCTTGCCCTCCTCCCCGCCCGGCCAGCCGAGCCACGCGTGCGTCACGGACTCGACGAAGGTGTCCCAGTCGCGGTCGATGAGGCTCAGGAGCGCCTGCGTGCCCGGGCCGGACATCAGGTCCCACCCGCGGAGCGCGCCGCCGAACAGCACGAGCCCGCGCACCTCGTCCGGGTGCCGCGCCGCCCACGCGACCGCCGACATCGCCGAGTGGTAGAAGCCGAAGAGGACGACCTCGCGAGCACCCGCCGCGGCCACGACGGCATCGAGGTCGCGCAGGTCCGCCTCGAGCGAGACGTCGTCGACGTCGCGCTGGCTCCGCCCCGTGCCACGACCGTCGTACTGGATCAGCCGGAGGCGCTCGCCCAGCCGGCCGTAGGCGCGCTGCAGCACGGGGATCCGCCACTCCGCCTCGAGGTTCGACAGCGGGACGCCCGGCATGTGGACGAGGACCGGCCCGGACCCGACCGACGACCAGGCGATGCGCACGCCGTCGCTGGTGGTCGCGAACTGCATCTCGGGGGCCATCGCCGAAGGCTAGCGCGCGGGCGCCCGTGGCGTTCTCGAGACGCGCCGATGACACTGTGCCCGTAGGGTCGGACTTGGCAGTCGCGCGACGGGGATGAAGGACGACGATGGCAAGACCGAACCTGGTCGGGCAGCAGGCGATCGACCGCATCAAGGCCTACGTCGGCGCCGCAGGCGGCCCGTCCGAGGGGTCGAAGGCGGTCGTCCTGGGCGCGGCCGCGGTGCCGGTCCACAAGGTGGGCGACCTCGTCGAGCGGTACAGCCCGAGATACGTGATCCACCCGGTCGGCACGGGGTCCAGCAAGCCGCCCCATCCGGCGGGCAGCTCCGACTACCACCCGTGCCGCGTGGAGCTCTACATCGAGCAGGCCCACATGATCTCGCTCCAGCGCGGCTGGCCGGTCCCGGAGCCGCTCCGGTCCGCGAACCTGCGGACCCGCGACCTCATCTTCGGGATCTTCGCGGCCCTGTTCGGCTCAGGGGTGAGCCCGATCATGGCCTCGTTCATCGCGTGGATCCCGTTCGCGCTCTTCGTGGCGTGGCTCGGCTTCGTCGTCCTGCACCTGGAGCTCATCGCGACGGTGGTGATCCTCGGCTTCCTCTGGCTGACCTTCTATCCGTTCCTCTTCGAGAAGCTCGGGCGCTGGCCGGAGGGTGTCGCCGCGATCCGCGAGAAGCTCGCCTACAACCTGGCCACCGGTCTCGCCGACCAGACCATCACGCTCAAGAGCGCGACCGCGCCGATCGCCATCTGGCACGAGTACCACCGCGTGCTCAAGGACCATCGACCAGCCGCCTACGTCCACGTCGTGTCCCGGGCCGACGGCGGGCTGATCATCCAGTACTGGCTCTTCTACTACTTCAATCACTGGGTCAACATCCACGACGGCGACTGGGAGGTGTCGATGGTCTTCGTCCCCCCGGAGCAGGACGGCGTTCGACCCGATCCGACCCATGTCTTCCTCTCGAGCCACGAAGGCGGGCTGTGGCGGCGCTGGCCCGATGCCGAACGAGCCGGCGACGGTGGCACCCACCCGATCATCTACGTGGCCCGTGGCTCGCATGCGCAGTACTTCGAGCCGCATCCCACCGGCTATGAGCCGGACCGCCTGGTCAGCTTCGCGGGACTCCGCTTCTTCAAGGCGAACATCTCGCTCCGGTTCGGCGGCGAGCACAAGGACAAGCGCGACTGGGTCCCCTCGGTGTCGCCGGCGGACGCCCGCGCGATGGACCCGCACCCGTACGACCTCCTCATCGTGCCCGACAACGCGTCGACCCTCGATCCGCGGGACGAGGGCTGGGACGAGTGGTGGTGGCTGCGCTACGAGGGCTCGTGGAGCCGGGCCACGGAGCTGTACGGGCCATCGACGCGACTGGAACCCTGGGACGACCCACGCGCCTGGGTGAGCGTCCGCGCCGCGGGTGACGCCGGCCGCTTCGACGCCTGAGGGGCCCCGTCGCGCGCCGCCGCGCGCTCGCGGTCGATCACGCTCGCTCGAACACGACCTCGACCGACGCGCCGCGGGCGACCGTGTCGGTGCGCTGGAAGCGATTCGCGGAGCGGAGACGGCCGGTCCAGCCGGCGATGACGTCGGGGTGCGGGTCCGGGTTGAGGCCGTGGAAGATGGCCGGATTCACCGACAGCAGCACCGCGTTGGATGCGCGCTTCTTGGGGAAGACCTGCTCGTAGGCCCAGGCCGGCGAGGCGTTGATGCTGCCGTGGTGGCCGACCTTGACCAGTGTCGCCCCGACGTTGGCGCCGTTCTCGCGGAGGTAGTGCCAGCTCTCGAGCTCGGCATCGCCCGTGAGGAGCAGGGTCACGTCCTTCCACCGCCAGCGGCTCACGATGGAGGTGTTGTTGCGGCTGGTGTTGACCGCCGCGAGCAGGTCCGTGCCACCGCCGCGGAGCAGGCGGCGGAGCCGGGCGAAGTCGGCCAGCTTCATGAACTCCGGCACCGCCGTGGGATCGTCGACGCCGTCGGCCGCGTCGCCGGCGGTCGCATCGATCGCGGCCGGCACGTCTGCGGCCGCGAACCGGTCGAACTCCGAGGCGAGCGCCGCCCTGGCCCCCAGCGAGGTGTCGATGTTCTGGAGGTACTTGTTGCTGTCCTTCTCAGGCCCGAGCACGTCGATGTGCATCTCGGACCAGCCGGGCGGCAGCGCGCTCGACAGGTCGAGCTCGCGGTGGATCTTGAAGACCGCCGCGGGCGGGACCAGCGTCTCGATCTTGTCCATCCGGTCGTGCGTCGTCAGCCCCAGGTTGTTCTCGTAGATCGCGGCGACCACGCTCGGGCCGCTGAGCAGCTCGTCCGGCAGGGCCTCGGCGGCCTGGTCCATCGCCAGCTTGAAGCTCGAATCGACCGCCGCCGTCACCCACGCGTGCCAGATCCGGTCGATCTGGAGCTTGTCGTGCAGCTGCGGCCACATCGAGGAGAACCCGCCGAGATGGTCGAGGTGCCGATGCGTGACCATCAGGAGGTCGATGTGCCCGCCCGTGGTCGCGACGACGTCGTCCACGATGGCCTGGTAGTTGATCACGGTGTCCGTCGACAGCGTCCCGAAGTCCACCCAGGCGTGGTGCATCCGGTCCGCCTCGTCCCAGGACAGCAGGATGCAGTCGCCGAAGCCGACGTTGTAGGCACGGACCCGCAGCTTCATGGCTCGAGCCCCGGGCTGGAGCGCGACCCGCACCGGGCGGCCGGGTTGCTGCGGACCGTGAGCCGGTCGTCGTCGATGGTCGCGACATACCCGGATGACGACGTCCCCGCCACCAGCCGGTCCGTCCCGCTGCCGGCGGTGCGGACCAGCGCCGTGCCCACCGCCTCGCGGACGAACGCGAGCACGTCGCGCACCCGTTCCTTCGTCACCGGCTTCTCCGCGTGGTGGCGCAGCGCGCCGGCTGCGTCGAAGACGAGCGTCCCGCCGCCCCAGACGGGCAGCCAGTAGCCGGAGAGGTCACGCGGCATGTCCTTCGGGAGCGGGATGTCGACGGGGTACTCGTACGAGATCACGACCGCGTCGATCGCCTCGTGGTCCGGCGGCCGGCTGACGACCTGCAGGTCCCGGACGACGAAGTCCCGATATTTCGGCTGCGTGGACAGGGCCAGCCGCCGGCGGTTCTGGTCGAGGAAGAGGTAGGCCTCGGCCAGCGTCGGGCGCGGCCACGTGGGCGGCAGGCCGGTCCAGCCGCCGGTCGCGTCGGATTCGTCGGCGAGCGCGGCGCGGGACGGGACGACCCCCCGTGCCGCGAGCGTCCTGGCCACCACCGCGCGGAACCCGCTGGTGTCGTCGGGGTGCGCGAAGCGGTCGGCGCGGTACACCGCGGTCGCGAACTCGGCGAAGGTCGCGTCGGCCGGCGGGAGGTAGTCGAGGCCGCGCACGACCATGCGCTGGAGCGCGGTCCGCGCGGTGCTGAAGGCCGTCTCGACGTCGGCGCCACTGGCCACTGCCGTGTCGTACATCTGGACCAGGCACTCCCAGATCGCTCCGCTCAGCTTGAGCGAGAGGATGTGCGGGTCGCTCGTGTCCTCGAACGTCTGCGGGTCCACCGGCGCCGAGATGTCGCGCAGGGCCAGGGACCCGCTGGCCGACGCCTCGAAGTCGTCCGCGATCGAGGTGACCTGGTTCGGCCCGCGCAGGGTGGGCCCGGCCGCCTTCAGGAACTCGGCCCGCACGACCGCGTGGCTGAACGCGGCGAAGACCGCGGTCAGGTCGCCGACCGCTTCGTGGATGGCCGCGGTCTCGCGGTGATTGCCCTCGGTATAGCGGTCGCGGACGGCGTCGAGCAGGGCATGGCCGGTCTCGTGCGCCACCACGTCGTGGACCAGCGACGTGTGGTAGATCGAGCCGTCGGGCTGCCGGAACGAGTACAGCTGCAGGCTGTGCGTGGCCTCCTCGAAGAAGGCGTTGGCCATGTAGCCGGCGTGCGGGAGGACGATCAGGCGGCTGGCTTCGAAGCCCCAGGTGAGCAGCCGGCCGAGCTCGAACTCGACGAGGTCGATCGCCCGCGCCGCGATCGCGTACGCGTTCAGCTGATGGAAATGGGGGTCGCTGACCTCGAACCGGGGAAAGCTCAGCGGGCCGTCCGGGATCGAGGGCGAGATGATCCGGTCGCGTTCGCGGTCGTAGTCGAAGACCGCGACGTTCGAGCCCACCGGGCCGGCGTTGATCGGCGCCTTGACCTTCACCTCGACCGGGTCCGGCGTCTTGACCGGGTGCTGCGGGATGACCCACAGCGGCACGCGGTCGCCCTCGAGCTTGAGCCGCTCGCTGAGCGCCGAGACCTGCAGCTCCTGCGCCTTCATCGTGTCTACGGTGCCACGCGGGCGTCAGCACCGCGTCTCGAACGCGTGGCCGAGCCGCGCTCGAGGCTGACGGCGGCGGCTGGGTATCGCCAGCGGCCCATCGCGCGTGGCAAGATGCGGCTGGGCCACTGCCCGCCCGGTCGAATGGGGGACGCATGGACGAGCCGCCTGTCCCCGCGCTGCCCGAGCCGGACGCCGGCCCATCGGCGTCGTCGTCGCTCGACGCCGGGGGCATCCCCGAGATCGCCCACTACGAGCTCGACGGGATCCCGCTCTTCCACATCCCCACGCCCGGCGCGACGATGCTGACCCTGGCGTTCGGGGTCGGGCAGGCGCACGAGCCGGCGATCCACCGGGGCATGACGCACCTGTTCGAGCACCTGGTCCTGACGTCGATCAGCGACACCTTCGACCACTCGAACGGCACGACCGAGCCGTTCCGGGTGACCTTCGTGACGCGCGGGTCGCCGAGCCAGGCGTCCAAGTTCCTGCGCGACGTCTGCGCCGCGATCGAGACCCCGCGGCTCAGCAAGATGCACCAGGAGGCCAAGGTCCTCCGCACCGAGGCCGCCGGGCGCGGATCCGGCAGCTTCCCGCATGCGCATGACCTGGATGCGGACCGGCTACCAGGGCATCGGCCTGTCCAGCCTGTCGGAGCTCTTCCTTCACGTGATGGACGAGGCGATCCTGCGCAAATGGGTCGAGCGGCACTTCGTGACCGGCAATGCGGCGATCTGGATCGCCGGCGAGCTGCCCGACGACCTCGCGGTGGCCCTGCCGCCCGGCCCGCGCACCGAACCGCCGCCGGTCCGCTGGATCGAGGGCTTCGATACGCCGAGCCTGGTGATCGACGACGTCCCGGGTGTCGGCGCGTCGTTCTACGCCGAGCGGTCCATCGCCGTCGGGGCCGGGTTCCGGGCGCTGAACCGGCAGCTCACCAAGCGGATCCGCGTGGACCGCGGCCTCGGGTATGAGGTGGGCTATGACCGCATCCCCGTCTCGCTCGACCACGCCCTCTCGTTCGTCTGGGTGACCTGTCTCCCGGACGCGCAGCGCGACGTCCAACAGACCGTCCTCGAGTCGATCGACGACGTCGCCAATCGCGGACCCTCGGACGACGAGCTGTCTCGAGACTTCCAGGACTTCCCGCGGGACTTCGGCGACCCGGCGACGATCCCGGCGAGGCTCGACGCGCACGTCCGCGACGTGCTCCTCGGCGAGGATCCCGTCCCACGGACCGTGGCCACCCAGATCGAGGAGCGCTGGCGGCTGGAGTCCGGACAGGTGGCCGCGGCGTTCAAGGAGGTCCGCGACTCGATGCTCTTCGTCATCCCGGCCGCGGGAGGCGTGAACCCGCAGCGGCCGTTCAAGCCGTACCCCGGGCCAGCCACCGACAAGGTGGGCGCGGACCAGGTCTTCGAGCTCGCCGTGAAGCAGAAGGGCGGGCTGTTCAAGAAGTCGCCCCCGGCGCCCCGGTTGGCGGTCGGCCGGGGCGGCGTCGCGATCGACAGCTCCCGCGGCAAGCGGCTCACCGCCGTCCGCTGGGTCGACTGCGTCGCGATCGTCCGCGACAGGGACGTCCGCCGACTCGTCGGCAACGACGGCACGTTGATGGTGATCTCCAGGCGCGAGTGGCGCGATGGTGCGACGGCCATCGGCCTCATCGACCGGTTCGGGCCCAAGGAGCTCGTCGTCCGCATGGACGACTGACCGGAGTCACATCTCCATCGGGCTCATGAGCTGGAAGTAGTTGCCGTCGGGGTCGGCGAGCGTGGCGATCGACGTGTTGGTGATCTGCCCGTCGGCGTCGAAGTCGTACGGCTCGCGGACGACGATCGCGCCGGCGGCCTTCATCCGCTCGAAGTCGCCCTTGACGTCCTTCGTCTCGATGTTCCAGATGAGCCGGCCAGGCTCGCCGTTGCTGCCCTTGACCTCGGAGTGCGGCCCGCACGTGACCCAGCCCGAGCCGACCTGCCACGCCGTGTACCCGCCGTCCGAGAAGGCCGGATCGCCAAGCAGCTTCGAGTAGTACTCGACGAGCCGTGCCGGGTCGTCCGACCCGATCAGGATGCTGTTGAAGTCCATGGGGAGCCTCCTCGGCCGCGGGATTCCTGACAGTCCGTGGCAGGTTGGCGGCCTATACCGAGCATGACAGGTCCGACCAGCAAGGAGACGTCATGGGCAGCACCAGCAGCACGGTCATGGGCATCGCGCCGGAGACCTTCGAGCCCGGTCCGGCCGTGCACGACTTCGACTTCTACATGGGGACCTGGGCGGTCCACCACCGGCGGCTGGTGCAGCGGCTGGCCGGCAGCGACGAGTGGGCCGAGTTCGAGGGCACGTCGACGGCGTGGCCGATCCTCGACGGCGCCGGCAACATCGACGACAACGTCCTGGAGCTGCCGGACGGCGACTACCGGGCGATCTCGCTGCGGACCTACGACCCCGAGTCCGACCGCTGGTCGATCTGGTGGCTCGACGGGCGGACGCCCGGCCGGCTCGACCCGCCGGTGGTCGGTGGGTTCGTGGACGGCATCGGCACGTTCATCGCGCCGGACACCTTCGACGGCCGGCCGATCCTCGTGCGCTTCCTCTGGTCGGACATCACCGCCACGACCTGCCGCTGGGAGCAGGCGTTCTCCGAGGACGGCGGCGCGACCTGGGAGGTCAACTGGGTGATGACCTCGACGCGGATCGCGTAGGGCGCCGGCCCCGCTACGATGGTCGAGTCGACCGACGCGAACGAAGGGGTGGAACACATGGGATCGTGGCCAGGCGGGATCTCCGCCATCACGTTGTTCGTCGAGGATCTCGCGGCGTCGAAGGCGTTCTACCAGGACGCGTTCGGGCTGCCCGTGTTCTACGAGGACCCGAACTCGGCCGTCTTCAAGTTCAACGACACGCTCATCAACCTGCTCGACATCAACGAGGCGCCGTCGCTGATCGACCCGGCCCAGGTCGCCTCGCGCGACGCCGGCCACCGCTTCCAGTTCACGCTCGCGGTCGACGACGTCGACGCGATGGTCGCCGAGCTGCGCGCGCGCGGCGTCGAGATCCTCAACGGCCCGATCGACCGCCCGTGGGGCATCCGGACCGCGAGCTTCGAGGACCCGAGCGGCCACATCTGGGAGATCGCGAAGTAGGGCGTCGCTCTGTGGCGGCGTCGTCCTGCTCGGCGCGACCCGGCGCTCTACACTCGGACGAGTGCCGGTCCTGAGCCGACGGTCGCGGAGGGAGAACAGTCCATGTGCTGCCTGGTCTCGACGCTGTTCCTGATGGGGCCGAGGGCCGCGATCCTCGTCTGGTGGCTGCTCCAGCCGGTGCGCTGGGCGGAGACCTTCGACACGTTCCTCTGGCCGGCCGTCGGCTTCGTCCTCGCCCCGTGGACGACGATCATGTACGTGCTCGTGTACCCCGCCGGGATCAACGGCTTCGACTACATCTGGCTGGCGATCGGCGTCCTGATGGACCTGATCACGTGGTTCGGTGGCGGCTACTCGAACCGCAACCGCCTCCCGTCATCGACTGGGCCGACAGCCCCCGCCGCCTGATCCGTCAACCGCGAGCCGCGAGGGCCTCGGCGGCCTCCGATCGACGGGCCTTGAGGAACCCGTCGATCGCGTCCCACGCGACGATCACCGCGACCGAGACGCCGATGATCACCTTCGTCGGCTGGATCCAGTCCTCGGTCCCGCCCGTGGCCTTCACGGCGGCGTCGATGAGCGCCGGGTTGAACAGCAGGTCGTTCGCGAACAGGTAGAGCGCCGGGATGGCGAATGCGGCGCCGAGGAGCGCATTGCCGACGGCGTAGGCGTACGTCCATCGGCCGCGGAGGTAGACCGCGACGGTGAAGACGATCTCGACGATCGTCACGACGATGAACCACGGCAGCCAGAACGACGGGAGCGCCGGGTTGACGACCTGGGTCGATTGCCCGTCGACGGCGACCGTCGAGCCAAGCTGCAGCCACACGAGGACGCCGAGCAGGACGACATTGGCGGCGATCGTCGCGGCCAGCTCGCCCAGCGAGATGCGTCCCGTGGCGGGCAGGTCGGGCAGGTCGTCGAGCGTCCACGGTCGGTCCCCGGGGTCGCGCACGCCCACGGAGGCCGCGGCGGCACTCAGCTCGGCTCGCTCCTTGGGTCCGCCGACGCGGTCGATGATCACGAACACCGCGGTGAACCAGAAGAGCGTCTGCACGGCGACCTGGAAGGCCCCGCTGATGCCGGCGACGATCGCCTGGCCGATCGTGGACCCGTCGATGAGGCTCGCGGCCAGGGCGAGGACCCCGATGAGCGGGACGAGGATCGCGAGGAGCCGGGTCACGAGGGCTTGCCAGACCCCGTAGACGTTCGGCCCGAGCAGGTAGTCGGCCCGGCCGGTGGAGTAGCGCGAGGCCAGGGCGCCCGGGTCGCCCAGCTCGGTCAGCGCGGCGCGTTCGGCCGCATCGGCGGCGAGCGTCCCGTCGGCGGCCTTCGCGTCGACGGTGTCGGCGATCAGCGCGCGGATCTCTCGCTCGAGCTCGGGGCGGTCGCCGCTCGGGACGCCGCTCAGGACGGCCTGGACGTATCGGTCCGTCAGGGACGGTGTGGTGGAGGTCATGCCTTCTCTCCCAGGTCGAGGCCGCGGATGGCGGCGTCGAGTCGCTTCCAGTCGGCGAGGAGCTCGGCGGCGAGGCGCTCGCCGTCGGCGTTGGTCCGGTAGAACTTCCGCGGCCGCGACTCCTCGGTGTCCCACGAGCTCGTCAGCAGGCCCTGCAATTCGAGCCGCCGGAGGAGCGGGTAGAGCGTGTTCGCGTCCACGGCAAAGCCGAGGTCACGCAGCTGATCGAGGAGCGCGTACCCGTATCCCGGCTGGCGCAGGAGGAGCAGACAGGCCAGCACCACGGTGCCGCGCCGAAGCTCCTGCTGATTACCGGAAAGGGTGTCGCCGAAGTCCATGTGCGGCACTATAGTGTGTGTCACACACTAATGCAAGAGGCACAGGAGCAGTTCCACTTACGCTCGGCGACGATGGCAACGCCAACCAGGCATCCGGTCCCAGCGTCGAAGCGAATGTCGCGACGTGAGCGAGATGGTGCATCTGTAGAGTGGCTCGGCATGCGGTGAGCAACCACCGAACTCGAGGAGGCCATGGGAATCGAAACAGACGAGTTGGAGATCGATCCCACCGAGACCCCTGAGGATGAAGAGCCTGAACGTATTCGGTTCGATATTGCCGCCTATCCGGCGGATTACACAGTCAAGGTCCTCGTCCAAAAGTGGAAAGACAAGCAACTCGTCATTCCTGACTTTCAGCGCGACTACGTCTGGACGCAGCCTCAGGCAAGCAAACTCATCGAGTCATTCCTGCTCGGGTTGCCTGTACCGCAGGTCTTTCTGTACAAGGAGCGCGACAGTCCCAAAGCTCCTCGTTGTAGATGGCCAGCAGCGACTCTCAACGCTTGCACAGTTCTACGACGGCAAGTTTCGTGGGACGAAATCGTTCCGCCTGCAGGGCGTCCACCCGGAATGGCAGGGACGGCGCTACCAGGACTTGTCAGAGGAAGATCGCATTCGTCTTGACGACTCGACGCTGCGGTCGATCGTGGTTCAGCAGTTAAATCCGAGGGATCGAATCCAGCATCTACCTCGTTTTCGAACGACTCAATACGGGCGGGACGCAACTGAACCCGATGGAAGTTCGAAAGTCGGTCTTCCATGGACGCGCCTACGAATTGATCCACCGGCTGAACCACGACGGGGATTGGAGGGGGGTCCTTGGGACAGACACGCGGACCGCAGGCTCCGGGACGAGGAGCTCTTGCTGCGAGTGCTAGCCCTGGCCACCGATTGGACCTCATACGGCAAACCCATGAAGGCGTTCTTGACAGCATTCATGGAGGGCCTCGGCAATCGACCGGAGGCCGAACTTGAAGACATCAGTCGGCGATTCTCCGTGGCGTGCCGTACAACTATCGGCGAATTGGGGCAGCGGCCGTTTCATCTCAGGGGTCGGCTAAACGTCGCGGCGCTCGACGGTTTTCTTGGGTCCGCCATGCAGGTCCCGACAGAAGACGGGATTCTCGGCAAGTGCTTTGCCGCGCTCGTGAAGGATCCGCATTCAGGGAAGCCCTCTTCTTCAATACAAGCGACGTCTCGGTGCTGCAATACCGATTTGGGACGGTTGTTGGTTGCCTTCGGGATGGTCCGGTTCATGCTCCCGAGAATTGAGACTGCGCTGGCCGATTGCCTGGAGCACCTGGAGGCGATCCGAGAATGCGACCCAGTGATCGACACTGCGGCGGTGGAGGCGTACCTAGCGCGCCATCTCGTCGTTCTTCTGTGCGCGGAAGTTGAGGCGTCGATCAACTCCGCAATCATCGAGCGCGTTGACGGCGCCGTGGATGACGTCGAAGTGGCGAACCTGGTCAAGTCCGTGAGAAAGGGAGTTGTCCGCAGTGCGCGTCATCGCGATATCTGCGAGGCCCTTGAGAAGTTCAGCGGCGAATGCAAGGAGCGCTATAGCGCCGCCGTCCTTGAGGCAGTCGGTGAAGGCGGATCACAAACGCACTTGCGAATGCTGTACAAGCGCGGGACGAAGCCGCCCACAAGGCGCCTCCGAACATCACGCATCAGCGAAGTGGCAGAAGCCGCCTCGGTCGCGTCGACAGCAGTTCTTGCCGCGCGGCACGCAATCGGGCTGTCAGCCTCGTGACTAGCGCACCGAACTCGTGGTTCGGGGACGTCGGCTGCCCAGGTCCTTGCTGGTCAGATCAATGCGCAGTACCCGGGTGCGTGCCGTCGGACGCGACTGATCATTCGGACTCAGCTGCAGCCGGACGTGCTCCCGCAGTTGAGGCACTTGTAGCAGGACGCCGTTGCGGACCATGATCGAGCCGCAGTCGGCGCAGCTGGGGGCGTCGGCCTGGGTCTGGAAGCTGACCTTCGTGCCGCCGAGGTTCAGGGTGATCGGCGCAGCCGCCGCCCCGTTCCCGTTCCCGTTGCCGGCGTGACCGTTCGTGTGCCCGTTGGTCGCGACGACCGCAAGCTCGGCCTTCGGGGCCTCCGCTTCGATCTTCACCGACGCGACCGGCGCCGCCGAAGCCTTCGGCTGCGTGTCATCGGTGGCCGTAGGGAGGTCGGCGCCGCCGCCATCGCGCACGTCGGCGGCGGTGGCCGAGCCTCCCGAGAGGCCACCGGTATCAGGACGGAACGACCGCGGCGGCGCCCGGTGAGGAGGACACCGGGACATCCGCCACGACCGCGGAGCGATCGATGAGGCCGAGGCTCGCCTTGTCGTCGTCGGGCAGGAACCGCGACCCGAGCCACCGGAAGATGTAGTCCACGATCGACTTGGCGATCGGGATCTCCTGGTTGCCCGTGAAGCCGCTCGGCTCGAACCGGACATGGGCGAACTTGTTGACGAGGTCCTTGAGCGGCACGCCGTACTGGAGCGCCACGGACACGGTGGTCGCGAAGGAGTCCATCAGGCCGCTGACCGTGGACCCTTCCTTGGCCATCTTCAGGAAGATCTCGCCGGGCTGCCCGTCCGGGTACAGGCCGACGGTGATGTAGCCCTCGTGGCCGGAGATCTCGAACTTGTGGGTGACCGCCGTCCGCTCGGACGGGAGCCGGCGTCGATGCGGCAGCGCCGCCTCGGCCTGGGCTCGGGCCAGCTGCTTCTTGAGCTTCTCGAGCTCGGCCACGACGGTCTCGGGGACGGCGGTCTCGCCGTCGAGCTTCTTGGTCGACAGCGGCTGGCTGCGCTTCGAGTTGTCGCGGTAGACCGCGATCGCCTTGAGGCCCAGCTTCCAGCCCTCGAGGTAGACCTTCTCGATCTCCTCGGCCGTGGCGGCCTCGGGCATGTTCACGGTCTTGCTGATCGCGCCGCTGAGGAACGGCTGGATCGCGCCCATCATCCGGACGTGGCCCATGTAGTGGATGGACCGCTCGCCGTTGGCCGGCTTGAACGCGCAGTCGAAGACCGGCAGGTGCTGTGGCTTGAGGTGCGGGGCGCCCTCGATGGTCTCGCGCTCGTTGACGTAGGCGAGGATCTCGTCGACCTCTTCCGCGCCGTAGCCGAGCTTGCGCAGCGCGGCCGGGACGGTCTGGTTGACGATCTTGAGGTAGCCCTCGCCGACGAGCTTCTTGTACTTGATGAGCGCGATGTCCGGCTCCACGCCGGTCGTATCGCAATCCATCATGAAGGCGATGGTCCCGGTGGGCGCCAGCACGGTGACCTGGGCGTTCCGGTAGCCGAACTGCTCGCCCAGCTGGAGCGCCTGGTCGTAGACCTCGGTGGCGTGGCGGGCGAGGTCCTTGGGGACGCCGGCGGTCGGGATCTGGTAGGCGGCCGTGCGGTGCTTCTTGATGACCCGCAGGAACGACGACTCGTTGGTCTTGTACTGGGCGAACGGGCCGCCGTGGTCGCGGGCGATGATCGCCGACTGCTTGTACGCCTCGCCGTGCATGATCGCGGTCAGGGTGGCGGCGAAGTTCCGGCCCTCGTCGGAGTCGTAGGCCAGGCCGCGGCTCATCAGCAGCGCGCCGAGGTTGGCGTAGCCGAGCCCGAGCGGGCGGAAGTTGTGGCTGTTCTCCTCGATCCTGGGCGTCGGGTAGCTGGCGTTGTCGACCAGGATCTCCTGCGCCGTGAGGGTCAGCTTGGCCGCGTAGCGGTAGGCCTCGCCGTCGAACTCGCCGTCCTCGCGGACGAACTTCATGAGGTTGAGGCTGGCCAGGTTGCAGGCGGTGTCGTTGAGGAACATGTACTCGGAGCACGGGTTGCTCGCGTAGATGCGATCCGTGTTGGCCGAGGTGTGCCAGTCGTTGATGGTGGTGTCGTACTGGATGCCCGGGTCGCCGCAGAGGTGGGCGGCCTCGGCCATGCGGCGGAAGACGTCGCGGGCCTTGTAGGTGTCCATCGGCTTGCCGTCGACGACCGAGCGGGTGGTCCACTCGCCGTCATCGACCACGGCCTGCATGAAGTCGTCGGTCACGCGGACGCGAGTGGTTGGCGTTCTGGAAGAAGACGCTGCCGTAGGCCTCGCCGGTGAAGCTGGGGTCGTACCCGGCCTCGATCAGCGCCCAGGCCTTCTGCTCCTCGTGCGCCTTCGAGTCGATGAACTCGAGGACGTCCGGATGGTCGGCGTCGAGGATGACCATCTTGGCCGCGCGGCGGGTCTTGCCGCCCGACTTCACGACGCCCGCGAAGGCGTCGTAGCCCTTCATGAAGGAGACCGGGCCGCGAGGCGGTGCCGCCGCCGGCCATCTTCTCGCGCGAGCTGCGGATGGGGGAGAGGTTGCTGCCCGCGCCGGAGCCGAACTTGAAGAGCATCGCCTCGGTCTTGGCGAGGTCCATGATCGAGGACATCGTGTCCTGGACCGAGTTGATGAAGCAGGCCGAGCACTGCGGCTGCGGCTCGATGCCCACGTTGAACCAGACCGGCGAGTTGAACGCCATCTTCTGGTGGACGATCAGGTGGGTCAGCTCGGCCTGGAAGGCCTGCAGGTCGTCGTCGGTCGCGAAGTAGTGCTGGGTCTCGGCCCAGGCGGCGATCGTGTTGACGACGCGGTCGATGAGCTGCTTGACGCTGGTCTCGCGCTCGGGCGTGTTGAGGTGGCCGCGGAAGTACTTGCTGACGACGACGTTGGTGGCCAGCTGGCTCCAGAAGTCGGGGACCTCGACGTCCTTCTGCTCGAAGACCGACTTGCCGGATTCGTTGGCGATGCCGGCGGTCCGGTACTCCCAGGTGATCTCGTCGTAGGGGTGGATGCCCGGGCGGGTCCAGCGGCGCTCGAAGGTGAGGCCCTTGGCGCGGGTCTTGCCGTCAGGTTCCGTGCCGTCGAAGGAGGCGCCCCACGGGCCGGCGTGGCGGTGGGGGGCGGCCTTGGGGGTCTTGCCGGTGGCGGTGGCGGGGGCCTTGCCGGTGGCGGGGGCCTTCTCGGCGGCGGCGTCCTTCGCCGTCGGATCCTTGACGTCGACCGTGCTGCCGGTGCCTCGGGCCATCTCTGCCTCTCCTCCAGTGCGCCAGTTCTCGCTGTTCGCGGCAGCTGCCGCGTTCCGAGTGTCGTCGTGCTTGCCGATCATCCTGGGGGCCACTCCGGACCGGCGGTCTGGGCCGGCGAGGAGTGTGTCGGTGGGCGGCTCGGTGAGATCAGGCGACCCGACGAACGTTACGCCTGTCAGGAGGTCGAGTCAAGCCCAAAAACACAAGATGTAGTGGTACCTATGGCGGAGCCGTCGCAACATCTGGTGGTTTCGGGCATTTCGTGCTCGTCCACGCTCAGCCCACCGTTCGGGGCCGATCGTCCACGTTCGAGGGCCTGGTGTCCACGTTTTGTGGCGGGTTGTGCACGGGGTCGTCCACCGGTCCGCGGCGGTTGTCCACGGGTCGTCCACAGTGTCGCATACCGCACAAGTGTTCGGTTTGTGGTCGCGCCGGGATCTGGCACAACGACCATGGGCAGACCGTAATGGCGGGTCTTGGCCCGCATCCGGCGACGAACGCGCTCGACGGCGACCTCGCCGAGCACGACGGCGATCGACCGGGCCCCGTCCAGACCCGATTCGGGCATTCGAGGCCCGGCGGGCCTGCCTTTAGGTTCTGTCCATGAGCGTTGTGCCGGGTCGGCGCCGACCGTCCCGGTCGATGACGCCATGACGATGACCGCGACCTACCCTGACGGTCCGCTACATGCAGGAGGAACGTCCATGGAGACCGCGGTCCAGCCCGAGCCGGACGACGCCGCACGACGCGCCGCGACGGCGAAACGACTCGACTTCCTCATCGAGTGGTATCGCCGGCACGCCGAACAGGAGCGCCTGGCATATCGCGTGCTCAAGGTCCTGTCGATCGGGACGGCGGCCGCGGTGTCGGTTTCCGCCGCCGCGTCGAGCCCACCGGTGGTCACTGCCACCCTCGGGGCGATCATCGTCGTGTTCGAAGGGGTCCAATCGGTCTTCCATCTGCACGCGGACAGCGTGTCGTTCGCGCAGACGAAGGAGTTGCTGATCCGCGAGAAGGCGCTCTTCGACGCGAGGGCAGGGTCATACGCGCGTTCGGCGAACCCGGATCGTTTGCTGGCGGTCCAGGTGGAGCGGATCGCCGCGGCCGAGCTATCGGCCTGGGTCGACAAGCAATCCGACGAGAAGGCCGCCTAGGTCGCCGGCAACCAGCCGATGATCGCCAGGTGACTCGCCGATACGCCGCCATCACCATCATCGCGGCGTCATGGATGACCAGCGGATCGGATCCGTCATTCGATCGGTCCGGCAGCAAGAAGCGGTGGCGCCAGGTCGATCTCGCGAAGGCCGCGAACGTGTCCCCGTCGACGATCTCGCGGGTCGAGCGCGGCCACCTCGACCAGCTGTCCCTCGAGACGATCCGCAGGGTGGCCCGTGCGCTCGATATCCGGGTGGACATCGTCGCGAGGTGGCGAGCCGGCGACCTCGACCGGCTCCTGAACGCCAGGCACTCGCAGCTCCACGAGCTCGTGGCACGGATGTTCCGCGACGAGTTGCCCGCCTGGGTGCTCAGGCCCGAGACGTCGTTCGCGATCTACGCCGAGCGCGGTGTCATCGACATCCTCGCCTGGCATGCCGGTCGCCGCGCGCTGCTCGTGATCGAGCTCAAGACGGACATCGTCGACGTCAACGAGCTGGTCGGGTCGGTCGACCGGAAGCGGCGGCTGGCGCCAGCAGGTCGCCGCCGAGTTCGGCTGGGTGGCGGACACGGTCTCGGTCTGGGTGATCGTGGCCGATGGTCGGACCAACCGGAAGCGGATCTCGGTCCACAACGCGATGCTGCGAACGGCGTTCCCGACCGACGGACGATCGATGCGGTCGTGGCTGCGGGACCCGACCGGGGCCGTCGCGGCCCTGTCGACCTGGCACAACGACCACGGGGAGAACGCAAAGGCCGATCTGGTGCCCGTCCGGCGGGTCCGGCGGCCTCGTCCGAGGAGCCGTCGTGATGGGTCAAGCACGAAGCCGGGCGTCGAGGCGGCATGATCGGCCGGTTCCGGGGCTCTTTGGGCCGGAGACCGGCCATAACGTTCTGGTCAGGACCGTTGTGCCGGGTGCGGACCGCGGCGCCGCGTGGCCGCGCGGCGGCAGCCCTACCCCGGGCCCGGCGCCGCCATCACCCGGGCGAGGACCTCGCTGAACCTGGCCGTCGCGACGCAGATCGACGAGTCGGCGGCCCCGTAGTAGAGATGCAGCTGGTCGGTCACCTCGTCGAGGACCCAGCCGCACGGGAACACGACCTTGCCGACATCGCCGAGGACCTCGTACGACGCGCTCGGCCCGAAGACCCACTCGTCCATCCGTCGCAGCAGCACGCCGCGGGTCCGCGAGGTCCAGCAGCGCCAGGCCCGCCCGATAGATCGGCCCGTCGCCGGTCATGTGCACGCCGTGGTACATCACGAGCCAGCCCTCGGCGGTCTCCAGCGGCGGCGGCCCGAGGCCGATCTTGTTGGCGTCCCACCACGCCCCGTCGCGGGCCTCGAGCAGCAGGGCGTGGTCGCCCCAGTGCCGCAGGTCGGGCGAGGACGAGACCCACATGTGCGCATTGCCGCGCAGCGGCGAGGGACGGTGGATCATCGCCCAGCGGCCGTCGAACCGGCGCGGGAACAGCGCGGCGTCCTTGTCCTCCGGCGGCATCACCGGCCCGAGCCGCGTGACGCTGTGGAAGTCGCGGGTCATCGCGAGCGAGACCAGCGGGCCGAGACTGCTGTACGCGGTGTAGGCGATCGCCCACTCCTCGCGCTCGGGGAGCCAGGTCAGCCGCGGGTCCTCGCAGCCCCAGATCTCCTCGGGGTGGCTCTCGGCCTCGGAGCGGAGCAGCGGCTCGGGGTCGAAGGTCCAGCCGGTCACGCCGTCGGCGCTGCGCACGACGTGGAGCTGCGAGATGCCGCGCATGTCCTCGACGCGGACCAGCAGGACGGTCTCGTCGCCGACGCGCGCCGCGCCCGGGTTGAAGACCGAGTTGGCGGGGTAGGGGACGTCCGCGACGGTCAGGACCGGGTTCGCCGGAGAGCGTCGGAACAGCATCGCGTCCTCGGGGCGGGTCACCGCGCGGAGGTCGGGAGGCGGGACGCCGATCGCATTGCTGCGCGCCATCGATGCCGCGGACCGCTGGCGCATCGAGCCGACCACCGTCGTCGTGCGCGGCGCGGGCCAGTCGGTGTCGGGCGGATCGCCCGGTCCGAGGGTCGGCGGCCGGACCGTCCCGGACGCCCTCGCCTCCGCGGCCGCTCGCGCCCACCGGATGTGCTCGAGCGCGACGAGCCACATCAGCGTCGATTCGGCGCCCTGGTTCTGGTTGACCCGATCCGGCTCGAGGCCGTCGAAGCCGGCGCCGCGCGCCGGATCGGCGACCGGGACGCCGACGTCGTTGCCGGCCGAGGAACCACGCGTAGCAGCGTTCCATCGCGGCGAGATAGCGCTCGTCGCCGGACTCGTCGAACGCGGCTTCGGCCGCGAGCAGGAGCGCGGTCGCCTCGATCGGCTGCTGGTCGAACCTGGAGCGCTCGCCGTCGCGCGGCCACCAGCCGTTGCCGATCGGCGAGAAGCCGCCGGCCTCGCCCGTCTGGACATCGATGAGCCAGTCGAGGGTGCGCCGGCCGGTCTCGATCATCGGCGTCGAGCCGAGCCATCGTCCCGCGACGATCAGCGCCCGCGGCGAGCAGCCCGTTCTCGTAGGTGAGGATCGGCTCGGGCCACGGCCAGGCGTCATCGGTCGCGAACGAGGTGAAGGCGGCGTGGAGCCGGCGCGCCAGCATCCGGTAGGCGCGATCGGTCGTGTCGGTCGGGTCGACCCGGATCGCGGCGTCGCACCCGAGCAGGATCGACGCCTGCGCGCGCAACGCGGTCACGCGGACGGTTTCCGGCAGGGCATCGGTGAAGAGCGAGGCGGCCAGCGCGACCATCCGGCCGTCGGGTGAGGTCGCCGACGACCGTGCCGAGGGCGAGCATCGCCCGGCCCTGGCTGTCCTCGGATGCCTCGCCGTCGATCCACGAGCCGTCGGCCCGGCGGAAGTTGCGGAAGGTCCCGAGCGACGGGTCGAACGCGTCGCGCAGGAACCGGACGTTCTGCCAGGCACGCTCGGCGACCGCAGCCCAGCCGAGCGTCCGGCCGTGGAGCAGGTCGACCTCGAGCGCGCGGGCGACGTCGTCGGTGCAGGAGCCGTGGGCCGGGTCCGGCCTCGAGAGGATCGCGTGCTGCATGATCCCGAACGGGCCGGTCAGCACGTCGAGGTGGTCGCGGCTGACCGGGAAGAGCGGCGCGAGGCCGGGATCGGCGCGAGCCGGTCAGGGCGACCGGAGCCGCCCCCGCTGACCCGGCCTCAGGCATGGAGGGTCGCCAGCTGCCCGGACCGGGCCGGCGACCGCCGCCGGCGCGGCGATCCGCTCGAAGAGGCGCCGGTACGCGTCGCCGACCTCCGACCAGACCATGTTCCGGCTGTAGGCATAGGCCCGGCGGCCGATGGCGTCGCGAAGCTCGCTGTCGTCCAGGACGCGGTTCAGCGCCGCCGCGAACTTGGTCGGCGAGCCAGGGGCGACGAGGATGCCGCGGCCGTCGGCCAGCAGCTCGGCGGCGTAGGCGTAGGGCGTCGAGACCGTCGCCCGGCCGGCGCTCATCGCGTACGACAGCGTGCCGGACACGATCTGGTCGAGGTTCGGGTAGGGCGTGACGAAGACGTCGGCGGCTTCGAGCCAGCGGGTCAGCTCGACGCGCCCGACGAACTTGTCGATGAAGCGGACGTGCTCGGTCATCTTGAGCGCCTTGACCCGGGCGACCAGCGAGTCGCGGTAGGCCTCGCCCTCGTCGGGCGATGCAGGTCGGGATGGGTCGCGCCGACGATGACGTAGCACGCGTTCGGGTGGGCGGCCACGACCTCGGGCATCGCGTCGATCGCGAGCTCGTAGCCCTTGCCCTGGCCGAGCAGGCCGAAGCTCAGGATCACGTCGCGGCCGACCAGGCCGACGGCCGCCTTGATCGATTCGGACGGGACGAGCGGCAGCTCCGGGACGCCGTGCGGGATGACGTCGACCCGGCGCGGGGTCGACCCCGTAGGCGGTCTCGAGGAGCGTGGCCGCGGACCGCGACATGACGACGGTCGCCGTCGTCGCCGAGGTCAGCTCGATGAGGATCTCGCGCTGCCGCTTGGTCGGCTTGCGCAGGACGGTGTGGAGCGTCGCGACGGACGGGCATGTCGAGCGCGTCGGACGAAGTCGAGCACGGACTCGCCGTCGTCGCCGCCCCAGATCCCGTATTCGTGCTGGACCGAGACGACGTCGACGCAGTGCGCCAGGGACCGGGCCGTCTTGATGTAGTCGGCGGGCTCGTCGCGGCGGACGCGGTGATGGACTTCCATCGGGTAGGGGACGCCGCGCTCGGGCGAGACGATGGCGACGACCTCGCGGCCGCTCGACGCTCGCGAGAGGTCGTGCGTGAAGGTGGCGATGCCGCAGCGACGCGGCGGATAGGTGGAGACGAAGGCAGTTCGAACGATGATGGGAGTCCTCTCGATCGGGTCGGCGCCGCTCGGGACCGGGGTCGGTCGGGCGTGGCGCGCGGGGAGCCAGGGCCGGGGCCGGTTGCGGCGGGCGGCTCACCCGAAGGCGGGCCGCCCGGGTCCGGTCAGGCGGGGCGCACGTTGGCGGCGCGAGCGCCCTTGGGGCTCTGCTCGATGTCGAACGTGACGTGCTCGCCGCCGGCGAGGCGGTCGAAGTCCATGCGCGGCATCGAGGGCGCCGCGATGGAAGAAGTACTCCTTCTCATCCTCGGCGGCGATGAAGCCGAAGCCGCGATCGGCGATGACGCGTTTGATGGTTCCGGTGGTCATGTGGACCTCCAACACTTCCCGAACAGGGAGGGCAGATCGCACGGTCCGTTCGAAAAGGGGATCGACCACGCGGAGCATCGCCACGCAGTGCGGCGAGTGCCCACCATAGCACGGGTGTTCGATGCTGCCTCGTGAACGTGCGGGGCGGGGACGTCGCAGATGCGTGACGAAACGGTGCCCGTCCGCGCCCGAGTCGGGGCCGAGACCCGGTTCGACGCGGCTCGTTGAGCGCTTGGCGTCGGCCGAGCCTGGCGACCAGCGGACCTGGCACAACGCTCATGGTCAGAACGTAAGGGCCGGTATCCGTCCGTCATGCTGGCATTCCGCCGGTCCCCGTTGGCTAGCTGAGCACGGATCGAGCAGGACTGCGACCGCGATCGGCCCGGTGCGATCCCCGACGGCCCGTCGACCGGCCCTTGCGTTCTGCTGGTGAACGTTGTGCCGGGTCGTGGACCTGGCGACCGCCTGAACGCCACCGAACGGCGGCTCAGGCGAACTTTGTACGGGGTATTTACAAAGTGCGGACGGGTCGCTAGCATCCGGCCCGACAGGCTTTGCCAACTCTCTGGACAAAGTGGCGTGATGGCGCCGCGGACGTGACAGGAGAGACCGGCAGGACCGTCGTCGGAGGAGGCCAGCACCGGCGCATGGCACGCATCGAGTACTCCCTCAAGGCGACCCACGCGCAGACCCGGGCGCACAACGCCAGCCTGGTCCTGCGCGCGCTCTACGACCTCGGCCCGATCTCGCCGCGCCGACATCGCCCGCCTCACCGGCCTCACCCGCACGAGCGTCGGCGAGCTGGTCGCGGACCTCGAAGCCGAGGGCCTCGCCCGCGAGGTCGGCCGCGGCCCGAGCACCGGCGGCAAGGCCCCGACCCTGGTCGCCCTCGAGAGCGACGCCCGCACGTCGATCGTCCTCGACCTCGGCGAGCGCACGTTCTCGGCCGCGCTCGCGAACCTCCGCGGCGAGCTCACGAACCGCCGCGACCCGCGACCTCGACGGCCGCGACGGCGACGACGCCCTCGCTCTCGTCCACGAGCTGATCGACGAGGTCTGCCGCGAGGCGACCAGCCCGATCCTCGGCATCGGCGTCGGCACCCCGGGCATCGTCGACGCCGGCGGCACGATCCGCTGGGCGGTCAACCTCGACGTGGAAGGACCTGCCGCTCGCCGACCTGCCTGCACGACCGCTACGGCCACCCGACGATCGTCGCCAACGACGCGCGGGCCGCGGCCCTCGCGACGTTCCTGTTCGAAGGCGAGGACCGGCCCACGCAACCTCGTCGCGATCAAGGTCGGCCGCGGGTATCGGCACCGGCCTGGTCCTCGATGGCGACCTGTTCGGCGGCGACGGCGACGGCGCGGGCGAGATCGGCCACATCGTCGTCGAGCCCGACGGCGCCGAGTGCCACTGCGGCCGCTTCGGCTGCCTCGAGACGGTCGCCTCTGCCCCGGCGATCCTGCGCGCAGCGGTCGCGGCCGGGCTGCCACCGACCATGACGCTCCCCGAGCTGGCCGCCGCGGCCCAGCGTGGCGACGAGGCCGCGCTTGGGCGTGGCACGGGCCGCAGGCCGGGCGCTCGGCTCGGCCATCGCGAACCTGATCGGCATCCTCGACGTCCGCCACATCGTGGTCCACGGCTCGGTCACGGTCCTCGGCGAGCCGTGGCTCGAGGCGATCCGCGACGAGGCCACGCGCCGTTCGCCTCGGCCCGCTCGCCCGCGAGACCCGCATCATCGACGGCGGGATCGGCGAGGACCTGACGCTCGTCGGCGCGTGCGCGCTGCTGCTGACCAGCGAGCTCGGCCTGACGGTCCAGCGATGACGACCGACCGACGCCGCCGCGCTGACCGACCGCGACGCCGACTGCCGCCGCGACCGCGCTGACCGACCGCCGACCGCGCACCGCGCGACCTCCCGCGATGACGACGGCGAGCGTCCCCGACGGCGGCCTCGTCGCCGGCGTCGACATCGGCGGCACCAAGATCGCCGTGCTCGTCGTCGACGCCTCGGGCGCCGTCCTCGGTCGTGCCACGCGATCCTCCTCCGTGGGCGATCAGGACGGCGCCGCCGAGGCGATCGTCGCCTGCCTCGACGACGCGCTCGCCACGTCGGACCTCGACCGCGCGGACCTCGCGCGCGATCGGCGTCGGCGTCCCCGGCCGCGTCGACCCCGCGGAGGGCACGGTCACCCTGGCGGTCAACCTCGGCTGGCGCGACTTCCCGCTGAAGGCCGCGCTGGAGACCCGCCTCGGTCGCCCGTGCATCGTCGAGAACGACGCCCGCGCCGCCGCCATCGGCCTGCACGAGCGCGGCGTCCTCGGCGACTTCGACGACCTGGCCTACCTCGCGGTCGGGACCGGCATCGCGGCCGGCGTCGTCCTCGACGGCACGCTCCATCGCGGCGCCCGCGGCCTCGCCGGCGAGATCGGCCACGCCATCGCCGACCGCGACGGCCCGGTCTGCGCCTGCGGCCAGCACGGCTGCCTCGAGGCGTTCGTCTCGGGCCCCGCCATCGCCCGCCGCGCGCACGCGGCGACCGCGACGGACGTGTTCGCGGCCGCGGCCGAACGGCGACGCCCACGCCGCGGACCTCGTCGACGACGTCGGCCGCCGACTGGCCTGGGCGGTCCACCTGCTCGTCATGACCTACGACGTCGAGCGGGTCGTCATCGGCGGTGGCGTGTCCCACGCCGGCGCCACCGTTCGCGCGAGCCGATCCATCGCGAGCTGGCGCGGCTCCGCGCCGCGTCCCCCTCGGCGGCCGAGCTGCTGCCGGCCGACGTCGTCGAGATCCTGCCACCCGAAGCCGAGGCGGGCGCCTGGGGCGCCGTGACGATCGCCGCGGCCCACATCGGGCTCGAGCCGGTCCGCGGATCGGGACCGAGCCACGGATGGAGGGAGGTGGGCCACGTCCGGGAGTCGTGATGGACCGACATCGACCACACACCGAAGCGCAGACCCGACCAGGGAAGGAACCAGGAGGAGGAGCATGAAGACTCGACGAACCATCGTCCTCACCGCGCTCATGGCGCTGGTGGTGGGCGCCTGCGGCACCGCCGCAGTCGCCGTCGCCGACCGCGCCGGCGTCCGCGGCCCCGACCGCGACCGCCGCGGCATCGGCATCCGCATCCGCGTCGGCGGAGGCGTCGGCCTCGGCCGCGCCCGCGCAGCCCGACCCCGCTGCCGGTCGACCCGGCCGAGGCGGTCATCCAGGGCGTCGAGCAGGGCGCCAACGATCGAGTTCTGGACGTTCTACCTGTCGCCGACGTTCGACAACTACATCAAGGACACGATCGCCCGGTTCCAGGCGACGTATCCGGGCGTCGACCGTCACGTGGCACGACCACCAGGGCACGTTCAAGGACGACCTGAACAACTCGTTCGCCGCGGGCAACGCGCCGGACGTCATCAACCTCTCGGTCAGCGAGGGCTGGGTCAGCGAGTACGCGGGCAAGGGCCTGCTGCTCGGCCTCGACACGCCGGTCCCGCAGGCCGTCAAGGACATCTACTTCCCGAACCTCTGGAAGCAGCAGCTCATCGACGGCGTGAACTACCAGTTCCCGTGGTACCAGGGCCTCAACGTCGAGCTGCTCAACAAGGCGCATCTTCGACAAGGCCGGCGTCGATCCGGCCACGTTCCCGAAGACGCTCGACGGGCTCCCGGCCCTGTGCAAGACGTTCCTCGACAAGGCGCGGCACCGCAGTGCGCCATCCGCCTGACCGTCAGCGACCTGCTCGCCGCAGATGGTCTACGAGGGCAACGTCAAGGTCTTCGGCGCCGACGGCAAGACCTTCGCCTTCAACTCGCCCGAGGGCGTGGCGTGGCTGCAGATGTACGTCGACATGAACACGGCCGGGACGCTCGACCCGACCGTCCTGACCGGCGATGACCGGATCGGCCTCAACGCCTTCTCGGCCGGCGCCGCGCCGTTCTACGCGACGGGCCCGAACCTGGCCCGCCAGGTCAAGGACACCAACGCCACCCTGTACAGCAACCTGGCCATGGTCCCGTCGCCGCTCGGCAAGTCCGGCGTCGCGGGCAAGGGCCTGATGTCGATCTCGGTCAAGAAGGACACCAAGTATCCCGAACGCGTCGATCGCGCTCGCGCAGTTCTTCACGAACCCGCGGAGCATGGTCGAGTTCGCCAAGCAGGTCGCGGTCTACCCGTCGTCGCCGTCGGCGTACGACGACCCGTTCTTCTCGACCCCGGCGACGGCCGTCGAGGACAGCGCCCGCGGGCTCGCCAAGGACACCATCGCGACGTATCAGGACATCGTCCCGACCGTCCCGAACAAGGCCGACGTCAACGACATCGTCCTCAAGGCGGTCGAGTCCGCGCTGTTCAACAAGGTCGCCCCGCAGGCGGCCCTGGACAAGGCCGTCGCGGACGCGAACAAGCTCAACAACAAGTAGGCCTCACCGGCCCGCGGCCCAGGTCCCCAGGGTCGCACCCGATCGCTGGCCCGTCCCATCCGGGGCGGGCCAGCCTCGTGCCCGCGCCGGTCGCCGACCGGACGGGGCACCATGGACGGGACACGCCATGACCAGGAAGACCCGCCTCACGCCGTACACGTTCCTGCTGCCGGCGCTGGTGCTGCTCGGCATCTTCGTCCTGTACCCGATCATCGCGGTCGTCTACTACAGCTTCACCGACTACGACATCGCGACGCCGCCGGTCTGGGTCGGTCTCGACAACTTCGCAGAAGCTGCTCGGCGACGAGACCTTCCGCCTGGCCGTCGTGCACTCGTTCGTGTACCTGCTGGTCACGCCGATCCTGATCTTCCTGTCGATCGTGCTGGCGATCATCGTCAACCGCCGGATGCGCGGCATCCACATCTTCCGGGCGCTCTACTTCGTGCCCGCGGTCAGCGGCAGCATCGCCATCGGGCTCGCCTGGCGCTGGATCTTCGACCGCAACGGCTTCCTCAACGGGATCCTCCAGTCGTGGGGGATCATCGACAAGCCGATCAACTGGCTCACCGACCCGTCGCTGATCCTGCCGATCGCGATGCTGCTCACGATCTGGGCGGGCGTCGGCTACTACTCGGTGATCTTCCTGGCCGGGCTCCAGAACATCCCCGAGGAGCTCTACGACGCGGCCCGCATCGACGGCTGCAACGACTTCCAGAAGCACCGCTACGTCAGCCTGCCGGGGCTGCGCCCGCAGATCGTCTTCGTGGCGGTCATCTCGAGCCTCGCCGCGCTCAAGGTCTTCGACGAGATCTACGTCCTGACGAACCGGACCGGCGGCATCCTCGACAGCGGCGTGACGATGGTCTTCTACCTCTGGAAGCAGGCCTTCATCAACAGCCACGCCGGGTATGCCTCGGCGATCGCCATCGCGCTGCTGGCCATCACGCTCGTGTTCTCGATCTTCAACGTGCGCATCCTCGAGCGCGGCCAGGAGGGCGAGGCATGAGCCAGGCGCCGATGATCCAGATCGCGTCGCCCGTCGTCCGACCTCCAGCGCGTGCGCGGCGCCGTCGCGCGCTCCGACCGAGGGCCGTCGCGGGCAGCGCGCTCTGGTACGTCGTGCTGCTGGTCCTCGCCGTCATCACGGTCTTCCCGTTCTTCTGGATGCTGATGACGTCGCTGAAGGGACCCGGCGACCCGGTCTACTCGATCCCGCCGCAGATCTTCCCGCGCGACCCGACGATCGCCGCCTACGAGCGCGTCCTCCAGACGCTGCCGATCCCGACGTTCTTCCTCAACAGCCTGATCGTCGCGGTCGCGGTGGGGCTGCTCAACGTGCTGGTCGCCGCGATGGCCGCGTATCCGCTGGCGAAGATGCGCTTCCGCGGCCGCTCGACGATCTTCTACGCGCTGCTCGCGACGCTGATCGTGCCGGCGCAGCTGACCTACATCCCGAGCTTCGTGCTGGCGGTCAACGTCTTCCACTACTACGACACGCTGCCGGCGCTGATCCTCCCGAACCTCGTCAGCGCGTTCAACATCTTCCTGCTGCGCCAGGCGTTCCGGGGCGTCCCCAACGACCTCATCGACGCCGCCCGGGTCGACGGCGCGGGGGAGTGGCGGATCTGGTGGTCGATCCTGCTGCCGATCGTCCGGCCGTCGCTGGCCGCGGTGGCGATCTTCACGTTCGTCACGTCGTGGAACGACTTCCTGTGGCCGTCGCTGATGCTGCACACCAAGGAGGGGCTGACGCTGCCGGTCGGGCTGGCCGCGCTGCAGAGCTTCTTCCAGTCCGACTTCCGCGCCATCGCGGCCGGCGTGACGATCACCGTCGTCCCGATCCTGCTGTTCTTCATCGTCGTGCAGCGGTACTTCGTGCGCGGCCTGGCGGGCGCGGTCAAGGGGTGACGGCCGGGCCCGGCGCCGATCCGTCCGACGTCCTCGGGCGGGTCATGGTGGCCTTCGAGGGCGACCGATTGCCCGACTGGGTCTCGGAGCGCCTGCGCGCCGCGCCGGCCGCGGGGATGACCGTGTTCCGGCACCTCAACGTCCGGTCGCCGGGCGGCTTCCGCGAGCTCGCCGAGGCCTTCCAGGCGGCCGGCAGCCCGGACCCGGCCCGGCCGCGGCTGATCGCGGCGGACCAGGAGGGCGGCCAGCTCCAGGCGCTCGGCGACGGCCCCACCCAGTTCGCCGGCAACATGGCGCATCGGCGCGACCGACGACGCGGACCTGGCGGCGCGGGTCGGCGAGGCGATCGGCCTCGAGGCACGGGCGATGGGCGTCAACGTGGTCTATGCCCCGGTCCTCGACGTCGCGAGCGCCCCGGCGAATGCCGCGATCGGGATCCGCTCGTTCGGTGACGACCCGGACCGCGTGGCGGCGCTCGGCGTGGCGTTCCTGCGACGGGCTGCGGCGGGCCGGCGTGGCCGCCGCGGTCAAGCACTTCCCGGGTCTTGGCGACACGGACGCGGACACCCACCACGGGCTGGCGATCGTCCGGGCGTCGCGCGAGCGGCTCGAGGCGGTGGACCTGCGTGCCCTTCCGGGCGGCGATCGACGCCGGCGTGCCGATGGTGATGTCGAGCCACGTCGCGGTGCCGGCGCTGAACGACGGCGAGCTCGTGCGCGTCGACGCTGGCACCGGCGGTCATGACCGGCTCTGCTCCGCGACCGGCTCGGGTTCGGCGGCGTGACCATCAGCGACGCGCTGGACATGCGGGCCATCGCCCAGGGCGACGAGCAGGCGGCGGCGATCCTCGCCGCGCTGCGGGCCGGCGTGGACCTGCTGCTCTGCGGGCCGGACCGCGACGCGCAGCGACGGATCGAGGCGACGCTGCTGGCGGGCACGGCGGACGGCCGGATCGACCCGGCGGCCGATGCCGCGGCCCGCAGCCGGATCGACGCGCTGCGTCGGCGGCTCGGCGAGGCGGGCGCCGCGCCGGACCTGGGCATCGTGGGCGATCCGACGCATGCGGCCCTCGCGCGCGAGCTCGCCGAGCGCTCGCTGACGCTCGTCCGCGACGACGCGCGGCGCCTGCCCCTGGCGCTGCCCGCCGGATGCGTCCATCCTCGCCGTGATGCCGGCACCGACCGACCTGACCCCGGCCGACACGTCGTCGACGGTCGTGCCCGGGCTGGCCGCGGCGCTGCGGACCCGGTTCGGGCGGGTCGAGGAGATCGTCACGGCCGCCGCGCCGACCGCTGCCGAGATCGCGGCGCGTGCGCGACCGCGTTGGCCGGGTGGACGCGGTCGTCATCGGCACCATCGACGGCGCACGCGAGCCGAGCCAGCTCGCCCTCCTCGACGCGGTGGCGGCCGCGGCGGGCGACCGGCCCGTGGTCGCGGTCGCGCTGCGGACGCCGTGGGACGTGGCGTCGTATCCGGCCGGCGTGGCCGCGGTGTGCACCTACTCGATCCACACGGCCTCGATGGTCGCGCTCGCCGACGCGCTCGTCCGGGGCGATCCCGTTCCCCGGCCGGCTGCCGGTCCGCGGTCGACGGCGTCGCGGCGGCCCGTCCGTGAGCCTCCACGACGAGATCCTCGAGCAGCCCGCGGTCGCGACGCGGTTCCTGGCCGACGCAGCAGTCGGCGATCGAGTCGCTGGCCGCCGCGCTCCGCGAGCGCCGCGACCAGATCGAGCATGTCGTCATCGCGGCCCGCGGCTCGTCGGACCACGCCGCGATCTACGCCCAGTACGTCCTCGGGATCCGGCACGGGCTGACCGCCGGGCTCGCGACGCCGTCGATGGTGTCGCTCTACGGCGCCGACCCGGGGCTCGCCCACACGCTGGTCGTGGCGATCAGCCAGTCCGGCGCCTCGCCCGACATCGTGGCGGTGGTCGATGCGGCCCGCCGCCAGGGCGCCCCGACCGTGGCGATCACCAACGACACGGGCTCGGCGCTGGCCGCGGCCGCGGACTGGACGATCGACATGTCCGCCGGCCCGGAACGGTCGATCGCCGCGACCAAGACGTACACCGCCTCGCTCCTGGCGATCGCCGCGCTGTCGGCGGCGCTGGGCAGCGACGCCGATCGGCAGGCGCTGGCGCTCGATGCCGGCCGCCATCGAGTCGATGCTCGAGCTCGACGGCGCGATGGCGTCGATCGCCGCGGCGCACGCCCGGGCCGACCGCGCGCTCGTGGTCGCGCGCGGGTACGAGTACGCCACCGCGCGCGAGTGGGCGATCAAGATCAAGGAGCTGGCCCACGTCTTCGCCGATCCGTACTCGGCCGCCGACTTCCAGCACGGGCCGGTCGCCCTGGTGGAGCCGGGCGTGCCCGTCATCGTGGTCGTCCGCGACGGGCCGGCGGCGGCCGGGCTGATCGCCCTGCTCGGGCGGCTCCGCGAGGACTTCGATGCCGACGTGACCGTGCTGTCGGACGTGCCGGCCGCGCTGGCGGTGGCCACCCGGGCCGTCTCGCTGCCATCGGTGCCAGCGCGAGTGGCTGGCGCCGATCGCGACCGTCGTCGCCGGCCAGCTGCACGCGTTCCACCTGACCCGCGCGCGCGGGCTCGACCCGGACGCGCCGCGGAGCATCACCAAGGTGACCCGCACGCGCTGATCGCGCCAGGGGCGGCGCCTCGTGTCCGCGACCCCGGTCGGTCCGCGACCCGGTGGTCCCGACCCGGTCGGTCCGCGACCCGGTCGGTCCCGACCCCGGTCGGTCCGCGACTCGGCTCAACGTTCATGGACAGAACGTTATGGCCGATCCAGCCCCATCGCGGTCGCCGACCGGGGTCTGGCTGCCCCTTCCGAGCACGGGTCATGCCGTCCGAACGTCCCGGTCGACGGATCCGAGCGCCGAACGGCCAGAGGACCGGCCATTGCGTTCTGCTGGTGAGCGTTGTGGCAGGTCGGACCGTTTCGCCCACCCGGACACTGCTTGAGGCCCGGCCGCGCCGGAACATCCAAATCGGCGTCGCCGTCGAACCCGTCCACGCCGTGCCGTTCGGAGACCTCGTCAAGCGGCGTCGCGCGCCTGCTTGATGCATCGGGATGCATCTCGGGGGTCGTCGATGCGATGCCGGCGGCCATGGACCGGCCAGAACGTTCTGTGGATGAGCGTCATGGCAGGTTCGGGTCGGTGTGCCGCGAGTCGCCAAGGGCCGGATCGCGATCGGCCGCCAGGCCGACCCGCGACCCCCGGGTCTAGAGGCCGCTGTAGGCGTGCAGGCCGCTGAACCAGAGCGAGCCGGAGTACGTCACCAGCACCATCCCGAACCCGACGACCAGCAGCAGCGCGGCCGGCCGGCCGGCCCACGAGCGCTGGTTCCGCGCGTGCAGGTAGACCGCGTAGATCAGCCACGTGACGAGCGCCGCGGTCTCCTTGGGGTCCCAGCCCCAGTAGCGCGACCAGGCGATCGACGCCCACCACGAGCCCGAGGATGATCATCGTCGCGAAGATCGGGAAGCCGATGATCACCGACTTGTAGGCGACCTCGTCGAGCACCTTGTGCGACGGCAGCCAGGCGAACCGGTCGCCCTGGCCCTGCACGAGGTACGCGACGCCGGCCGCGAAGCTCGTCGCGAAGATGCCGTACGCGGTGACCGCCATGCCGACGTGGATCGTCAGCAGCGGCGCGTTCTGGAGCGCCGGCACCAGCGGCTTGATGTCGGACGGCAGGCTCGAGGCGTAGAGCAGCATCGCGAGCGCGACGCCGGTCGGGATGAAGCCGATCGAGCGGATCGGGTAGCGGCGCTGGAGGAACAGGTAGCCGCCGATCATCGAGAACGCGAAGGCGACGCTGAACTCGAACATGTTGCCCCACGGCCCGCGGCCGACCACGATCGCGCGCGACAGCATCGACGCCCCGAGGGCCAGCCAGGCGACGAACGTGATGCCGATCGCGCGCCTTCGAGAGCGGGCTCGGCGAGGCGTAGGTGGTCGGTCCGGCCGAGGCGGCGCGCTCCGGCTCGACGACGAACGAGCCGGTCACGACGCCGGCGTAGGCCGGCTGCGACGACGGCATCAGGACCGGGCATGGTCCGCCGGCCGTTGGCGAGCATCACCGCGTGGCCGACGAAGGCCGCGAACCCGATGGCGATCAGCAGGGTCCCGACGCTGAACAGCGCCGACGACAGCTGGGGCAGCACGGTCAGGCGACCGCGGCGCCGCCGGGCTTCGGCCCGGCGCTGGCGCGCACCGCGACCGCGCGCGGGACGACCTTGAGGACGAGGCCGCAGTTGGTGCAGGTGTCGACGACGGCGGCCCGGCCCAGGTCGCACATCGGGCAGATCACCGCGAGCTCTTCCTTGCAGGTGTCGCAGCGGGTGGTGCCCGACGGGTAGATCAGCGCGTCGCGGCGGCAGTAGGGCAGGCCCTTGGGGAAGACCGGCTGCCCGCCGGCATCGAGCTCGGCGACGCGCGGCCCTTCCTCGAAGGTGACCTTCACGCGCGGCTTGCGGGCGAGGTAGACGATCGAGCCGAGCATCGTGAACGTGATGAACGGTCCGACGACGCCGACGAAGATCAGCACCGGCAGGATGCTGATCAGCCAGCCCCAGTCGGGCATGACGAAGACCGACGTGATGTCGAGGATCGTCGTCCAGATGCCGTTGAGCGCGTCGATCAGGCTCACGTCCGCATCCTAGCAGTCGAGGCCGTCAGTCGCGCCCGGCCGACCGTGGCGCCTGCTTCGGGTTCCCCTTCTTGACGGTCGCGCCGCGCCCCGGTTCCCAGCGGCCGGCGTCGGGGTCGTCGTCCTCGGACGGGGTCGGCGCCGGGCGGCCGCGGCTTCGTCGCCGGCTTCGGCGGCTTCGACTTGGCGCCGGTCGGCGGACGGCCGCTGCCCACGCGGTCGAGCCGGCCGAGCAGCCAGTCCGCACCGGCGGTCCGCGCGCCCCGGGCGTGGAGGAGCGCCTTCAGCGTCGCGGTCGTTGGTGACCACCAGGATCGCCGCGGTCCCGGCCGGCCCGTCCGTGGCGCGGGTCTCCTCGACCAGCGACAGGAGCACGGCGTCGGCCGTGCGCGGCCCCGAGTAGCGGACCCGCAGCCCCGACGCGATCCGCTCGTTGCGCAGCCCGCGCTCGCCGGGCCCGTCGAAGACGACATCGATGGCGACCGACGGCGGCGACCGCACCGCGCAGCCGTCCGATGAGCGCCGACCCCGGCGCGGCGCCGGGTGCGCGCGACATCGCGAACAGCAGGTTCGTGCCGTCGACGAGCAGCCACTCGGTCTCGGCGAGCGGGTCGGTGGGGCGGGCGGGGCGCTTCGACATCGGAGCCATCGTACGCGGCCGCCGGACCGGCGCCGCCGCCGTCGGCCGCGGCCGACGCCGCGCCCGCGACGGCCGCGCCACGCACGCCCCGTCGGCCGCGCCGCTACCCTCCGAGGGTGAGCCTCCTGCTGCTGGTCGATCTCGACGGCGTCGTCTACCGCGGCGCCGACCCGGTGCCCGGCGTGGCCGCGGTCCTGGCCGATCGCGCGGCCCGCGGCGACGACGTCGTCTACGTGACCAACAACTCGATGCACTACCACGACGACTACGTCACGCGGCTCTCGGCGATGGGCGCGCCGATCACCGCCGACACCGTCGTCTCGTCCGCCCGTGCCACCGCGATCCACATCGCCAAGCACGAGCCCGCTGTCCGGCGCGTGCTGGTCCTCGGCGCGGGCGGCCTCGAGCGCGAGCTGCGCGACGTCGGCCTCGACGTCGTGACCGCCGGCCACGCCGCCGCCCGGATGCACCAGGAGGGGATCGACGGCTGGACGGCGGCGGGCGCGCCCGACGCGGTGGTGACCGGCCTCGACCCGAACCTCACCTACCTGCGGCTCGCGGCCGCGGCCGACTGCGTCCGTGCCGGCGCCCGGTTCATCGCCACCAACCGCGACCCCGTCTATCCGACCGAGCGCGGCCTGCGGCCCGGCGCCGGGAGCATCGCGGCCGCGCTCGAGGCCACGACCGGGGTCGTGCCCGTACTCGATCGGCAAGCCCGGGCCGCACCTGCTCGAGCTGGCGGCCGAGGCGGTCGGCCGCGACGCCAGGGACGCCGTGATGATCGGCGACGGGATCGCGACCGACCTCGCCGCGGCGCGTGCCGTCGGCGCGAGGTGCGTGCTGATGCTGACCGGCGTGACCACCGCGGACGAGGTCGCGGCGCTGCCCGAGGCGGAGCGGCCGACGGCCGTCGCCGAGGATGCGGCCGGGCTGGCCGCCGCGCTCGAGGCGCTCGCCGCCGGCTGAACCGGTCGCCGTCAGGCGGGCTCGGCCACCTCGGCGTCCCTGGCGGCCGCCGCTGCGACGGACCCTTCGCGAGCGACCATTTCGTCCTCGCCCGCCGGATCGCCGAGCAGCGCATCGACGTGCGCGATCACGGCATTCGCGCCCAGCTTGACGAGGATCGCCCGTCCTTCGACGACCCATCGTCACGACCTCGGGATGACCGGTGCCGAGCACGGCCAGCGCGCACCACGCGGTCCACGCCTCGTCCCACAGGACGCCGCCCTCGCGCCACCCGGCCATCGCCGCGCGGAATCCGGCGATCGACTCCTTCGTCCGTCCGTCCAGGCCGTCGATGCCCGCGCCGATGGCCTGGCGCTCGGTGTCGAGGACCTGCCCGCGGACGCCGAGCGCATCCAGCCGCGCGATCGCCTCGCGCGCCCCGGAGGCATCACGCGCGAGCAGCGAGGCGCGGGCCGCGCGCGGCAGGGCGAACGGGGCGTTGGTGTCGCTCTGCTCGGCCTGCTTGAACCATTCGTCGCGGGCGGCGGCGAAGCGGCCGTCCAGCATCGCGACCCAGGCGTCGAGGTCGGACTCGGTCATGGCGTAGTCCGTGTCCCCGATCTCCGCGATCGCGGCGCGGAACCGGGTGATCTCGGCCTCCCGGCCCGTCCGTGCCGCGGAGCGTCGCGATGACCGACGCCGGGAAGCCGAGGGCGACCCGCTGCAGCGGGGTCAGCTCGACGTCCTCGAAATGCGGCGACCTGCGACGCGTGCCACTCCCACTCGCCCAGCCGGATGGCATCCTCGCCGCCGTTGCCGACGATCGTCATCTCGAAGTCGCGCCGTCCGATGCGTCGGGCGAACTCGATGCCCTCGACCTCGAGCTCCCACGTCGCGCGGACGTCGCGCGTGGCCAGGCTGATCGACAGCCCCGTGATGACGCGTGCCTCCATCGTCGTGAGGCCGTGCTCGTGCGCGACCTGCCGGGCGGTCTCGAGGAGGCTGACCCCTTCGATCGACCGGCCGTGCTGGGCGAGGATGTTGCCCTTGGTCCCGAGGGCATCGGCGATCACCTCGAACAGTTCCATCGGCTCGGCGATCTCGAGCGCCCGGTCGGCCAGCGCCAGCGATTCGAAGTAGCGCTGCTCGAGCGAGCGGACCCGCGCCAGGATCGCGATGAGCTGCGCGAGGTCAGCCTCGTCCGCGATGCCCGGACCCTTGGACACGGCCGGCTCGAGCACCGCAGAGGCCCGTTCCGTGAGCCGGCCCGAGAGCAGGCCCTGGGCGAGCCAGACCGTCGTCCTGTAGACGGCCTTCTCGTCGCCCAGTGAGCGGCGGATCTCGATGGCCTCGGTCAGCGGCGGCTCGGCGAGGTCCGGGCGGGCGGCGGCGGTCGCGGCCCGACCCAGGCGTTCGAGGATCGCGGCCCGCTCGACCGGCTCGGCCTTGACGTCCTTCGCCTGGGTCAGGAACGAGATCGCCTGCTCCGGGGAGCCGAGCGCGGTGGCGCGATCGGCGGCGCCGACCAGCGCCAGGCGCGCCTGGACGGCGAGCGCGTCGCCCTCCGGTCCGTCCGGCACGGCCTCGTACGCGGCGACGTAATGGGCGGCGAGCGCACCCGCCAGCTCGTCCTCGCCGAGCGATTCGAAGAAGCGGGCGGCGGCCAGATGCCGCGACCGTCGGTCGCGCTTCGCGAGCGTCGTGTAGGCGACCTCGCGGATCAGCGCCTGGACGAAGGCGTACTGGCCGCGCTCCGGCGAGCGCGGGTCCACCTTCTGGTCGAGCAGCTCCATGTCGACCAGCACGCGGAGCCGCTGCTCGAGCGCCTCGGGCGGTTGCCCGGTCACCGCCGACAGGCCGGCGAGGGTGAAGCTCTGGCCGAGCACCGCCGCGTCCTGGAGGATGGCCCGATCCGCGGCCGGCAGGCCATCGAGGCGCGCCGCGATGAGTGCCTGCAGCGTGTCCGGGACCGCCAGCTCGCCGAGCTCGCCGACCGGCTCGTAGCGGCCGTCGGTCTCGCGGAGACGGCCGTCGGCGACGAGCATCCGGACGGTCTCGACGGCGTAGAGCGGGATCCCGTCGGCGCGGGCGACGATCGACCGGGCGGTCGCAGTGGCGAGCCCGGGGACCAGGCCGGCGAGCAGCTCCAGCATCGCCGCTTCGTCGAGCGGCTCGAGCCCGAGGGCCAGGAAGTTGCGCCGGCCCGCACCCCAGTCCGGTCGGCGCGTGAGCAGGTCCGGGCGGGCCAGCGTGATGATCAGGATCGGGACCCCGCGGCTCCACTCGAGCAGGTGGTCGACGAAGTCGAGCAGCCCGGTGTCGGCCCAGTGGAGGTCCTCGAAGGCGAGCACGACGATGCCGTCCGCCGCGAGCCGCTCGAAGAAGGTCCGCCACGCCCGGAACAGCTCGTCGCGGCCGCCGGCCGGGGCCTCGCCCGCCCCGAGCAGGGCCAGCAGGGCGGGCTCGATCCAGCGGCGTTCAGCCTCGTCGGGCACGTACGTCGCGAGCGTGGTGGCGACCTTCTCGCGGGTCGTGTCCGGGTCGTCGGTCTCGATCAGGCCGCAGCGGGCGCGGACCATCTCGCCGAGCGCCCAGAAGGTGATCCCCTCGCCGTAGGCGGGCGACCGGCCGTCGTGCCACCGGACGCCCTCGACCAGGCCGTCCAGGTACTTCTCCAGCTCCCAGGTCAGCCGCGACTTGCCGATCCCGGCCTGGCCGGTGATGGAGACCAGGCGGGCCCGGTGCTCCCGCGACGTCGCGTGGAACAGGTCCTTCATCAGGCGCAGCTCGGCGTCGCGGCCCACGAACGGGGCCTCCAGGCGGTCCGAGCGGCCGCGGCCGTGGCGCTCGGCGACGACCCGCAGCGCGCGCCACGCGGCGACCGGCGCCTCCTTGCCCTTGAGGACGGTCTCGCCCGCGTCCTCGAACATGATCGCGCTGGACGCCGCGCGGTGGGTCGCCTCGCCGACCAGCACCGTGCCAGGTGCGGCGACCGACTGCAGGCGCGACGCCGTATTGACCAGGTCGCCCGCGACCATCCCCTGGTCGCGCGAGCCGAGGGTGACGGCGGCCTCGCCGCTCAGGACGCCCGCGCGGGCCTGGACCTCCGGCCCGAGGCCGCGGACGGCGTCCACGAGCTCGAGGGCCGCGCGGACGGCCCGTTCCGGGTCGTCCTCGCGCGCGACGGGCGCGCCCCAGACGGCCATGACCGCGTCGCCGATGAACTTCTCGACCGTCCCGCCGTAGCGCTCGATGACGGTCCGCGCCAGCTCGAAATACGCGGACAGGAGCTCGCGGACGGCCTCGGCGTCGCGCCCCTCGGCGAGGGTCGTGAACCCGACGAGATCGGCGAAGAGGACCGTGACGAACCGTCGCTCGGCGACCGGCGCCGCCTGGGCCGTGCCGGCGGATCCGGTCGCGGCGCCGACCGGGATCGCGACGGGCGGGCGGGCCGCCACCGCCGCGGCGGCCTCGTCGCTCTGCAGGCGGGTGCCGCACTCCCCGCAGAACCGAGCCTGCGGCGGGTTGGATGTCCCGCAGGTCGGGCACGCGGCGGCCAGCTTCGAGCCGCACTCGTGGCAGAACTTGCGGCCGGCTTCGTTGACGGTCCCGCAGGCGGGGCACTGCATCCGCGGAATGTAGCGTGCGGAGGGGTCGCCCGTCGCCCCCTCGAGCGGCTCGCCGGCCCGTTCGTCAGTCGTGCAGGTCGGGGATGGCGGCGCCCCAGGCCGCGAAGGCGTCGCGCAACGGCCCCAGCGTGGCCTCGTCCGCGAACGCCACGTCGAGGGCGTGCCGGTCGATCGCCCACAGCTCCGGCAGCGTCAGCCCGATGGCCTCGACCGCGTTCGCGTACTCCTCGGAGAGGGTGATGTCGGAGACGGTGGTGTCGTCCGTCGAGAGGGTGACGGGCACGCCCGCGCGGTGCAGGCGGGCCAGTGGGTGGGCGGCCAGCCCCGCGACGATCCCGGCCTGCACGTTCGAGGTGGGGCACAGGTCCAGCGTCACGCCGCGCGCGATCAGCTCGGCGCAGAGCGACGGGTCGTCGATGGTGCCGGGGCCATGGGCGATGCGCTCGGGGTCCATCGCCAGCGCGCGGCGCACCTGTGCGGCACCGCCCCACTCCCCGGCATGCAGCGTGATCCGCAGGCCGCCCGCCCGCGCGGCCTCGAAGGCCGCGGCGTGCTGGCCAGGATCCGGGAACGCAGCCTCCGCGCCGGCGAGGTCCCAGCCGGTCAGGCCCTGGTCGCGGAAGCGGACCGCGGTCTCGGCCAGGACCAGGTTCGCGGCCGGGTCGTGCGAGCGCAGGGCCGTGCAGATGAGGCGGACGACCGATCCGGTCCGCGCCGCGCCCGCCGCCGCACCCGCGCAGACCGCGGCGATCCCGTCCTCGAGCGGCACGCCGCCCGCGACGTGGAGCAGCGGACCCCAGCGGATCTCCATGTAGCGGACGTTCTCGGCGGCCTTGGTCTCGACCAGCTCGCGGGTGATTCGCTCGAGCGCCTCGGCGTCCTGCATCAGCGCGATCGGCAGGTCGAACGCCTCGAGGAGCTGCGCCTGGTCGACGCACGGCATCGGCGCGATGAGCGCCCGCGACATGCCGGTCCAGTCGCGCGGCGCGTCGACGCCGCGCGTCCTGGCCAGGTCGAGGGCCGTCGCGACGCGGAGCGAGCCGTCGAGGTGCAGGTGCAGCTCGGCCTTCGGCATCGCCTCGACCAGGCGTCGGAGGGGGGTCGTCATCCGTCGATGCTACAATTCCGCGCGCATGTCCACCATCCTGGTCACGGGCGCGGGCGGCTTCGTCGGCAGCTGGACCATCCCGGCCCTGCTCCGCGCCGATCATCGGGTCGTGGCGATGGTCCGCACCCCCGATTCCGGCGCCGAGGTTCGCGACCGCCTGCCGGCGTCCTGGCGCGACCGGGTCGAGACGCGGATCGGCGACGTCACGCTGCCGGCCTCGCTGGGCGGGCTCTTCGACGGCGCGGACGCGGTCCTCCACCTCGTGGCCATCCCGCTCGACCGGAACGGCGGCGCGGAGCTGTTGCGGGTCAACACGGGCGGCACGCGCAATGTCGTCGCCGCGGCGAACGCGGCCGGGGTCCGCCGCTTCATCCACATGGGCGCGCTGGGCGTGGTCGACGACCCGGACCTGCACTACGCAAGCTCGAAGGCGAAGGCGGAGGCGCACGTCCGCGAGTCCGGGCTCGACTGGACGATCCTCAAGCCGTCGCTCCAGTTCGGGGAGGGCGACGGCTTCTTCAACATCGTCGCGGACCTCATCCGCCGGTCTCCCGGCGTCGTCCCGGTGCCCGGTGACGGCCGCAGCCGGTTCCAGCCCATCCACGGCGGCGACGTGGCCCGGGTCGTCGTCCGCTGCCTCGAGGATCCCGGCACGACCGGCGGGACGTTCGAGCTCGGCGGGCCGCGCTACTGGACGTACCGCGAGATCACCGCGGAGGTCGCCCGGGCGCTCGGGAAGCGGCGCCGCGTGGTCCCGGTGCCCGTCCCGCTGATCTCGCTCGTCGCGGGCACGGCCGAGGCCGTCCACCTCCCGTTCCCGGTCGCCACCGACCAGCTCCGCCAGCTCCGGTTCGACAACATCGGCCCGCTCGACGTCATCGGTCCGCGGTTCGGGTTCGAGCCGCGGCCGATGGAGGGCGCGCTGGGGTACCTGCGCGCGAAGCCGTCGGAGCAGCGGACCCGCGGCGACCTGGCCGGCCCGCCGGGACCGCTGTCGTGAGCGGCCGCGGCGGGCGCGCCCTCGGGACCCTCGGCTGGCTGGTCGCCGTCGTCGTGATCGCCTTCGGGGCCGCCGGGCTCACGGTGGCGATGCAGCCGAGCCCGGACCGGCCCGCGAGACCGGAGCTCACCTCGGCTGCCGATCGCGTCGGTCGCGCCAGCATCTCGATGCCGCCGAGGCGTCGGTCGATGCGCTGTCGGCCGACATCGACGCGCTCGGCACGCAGGCCCGCGGGGCCCTCGCGGCGATGATCGGCGGCGAGACCGACACGATGGACGGCGCCATCGCCGACGGCGACGGCCTGATCGCCCGGGTCCGCGCCGAGTCCGCGGCGATCCGCGCCGAGCTGGCCGCGGCGCCGTACGTCGGGACGCCGCTGGCCGAGCTCCTCGTGGCGCCCGAGCTCCGGGACCGCTACGCGACCCTCCAGCAGGTCGCGGCGGCGGCGAACGGCCTCGACCGGCCGTGGGCGCGCCTCGACACGGGCGGCGCGGCGGCCGGCCTGCTCTCGGCCCAGCTCGCGGAGCACGACCGGCTCGTCGGGGTCGCGGCCGAGCAGGGCCGCCAGGCGAAGTACCAGGAGGCGATCGCGACCATCGACTCGGCCGCGGCCGTCCTCAAGGCCGCGCACACGTCGCGCGACCGGCTCGTGAACACCGTCGACGTGAGCACGCTCGACCAGTGGCTCGAGCGCAACGAGTCCTACGACCAGGCCCTGCGGGCCCTGTACAAGCTGACGCCGAACGTCGGCAAGCGGGTCACCAAGGAGCTCAAGGCCGCGATCGCGGCCGAGAAGGCGGCGCGGGCGCGTCTGCCGGCCAACTCGCGCGGGCTGGTGGTGATCATGGCCGACATCGGCCAGGGCTGGATGAATGGCGGCGTCATCGCCATCGAGGAGGCGAAGAAGACCATCGCCGACGCCCTCGAGCCGCCGGCGGCGGCGTCCCCCGACCCGTCCACGCCATAGGTACACTGCCCCCACTATCCCCACCACCGTCGCATGCCGAGCGTTGCGACGGTCCCGCCCCGGAGGACCCAAGGCCCGTGGATGTCCGCGTCGTCAATGACCAGCCGTGGGAGGTCGCAACCGACGTCCTCGCCGTCCCGATCGTGGTCGACCCGGCCTTCGACGGCCCGCTCGACGAGCTCGACCGGCGCACCGGCGGCGAGCTGCGCGCCCTCGCCGCCTTCCGCGAGCTGAGCGGCAAGCGCTATGCCACCTCGCTCGCGGCGAGCGGCGAGCTGCCGGCGAACCGCGTCGTCACCGTCGGCATCGGCGACCCAGCCGGGCTCGACCGCGAGACCGTGCTGCGCATCGGCGCGACGGCCGAGCGGCGCCTCGGCGGCCGCGCGGTCGATCGGCTGGCGATCTGGATCACCCCGCTCGTCGACGCGTCCGGCGAGTCGCCCGAGACGGTCGCCGAGCTCGTCGCCCGCGGCGTCGTCGAGGGCTCGCTACGACCCCGCGACCATCTACCGCGAGACCGTCGAGACCTCGCCGCCGGACCTCGACCGAGCTGATCATCGTCGCTCCGGGCACCGACGTCGCCGCCCTGACGGCCGCCGCCGAGCGCGGCGTGATCATCGGCGAGGGCGCCAACATGGCCCGGACGCTCTCCAACCGCGCCTCGAACGACGTGAGCCCGGAGGTCCTCGCCGAGGAGGCGCGGGCGATCGCCGAGGAGCACGGCCTCTGGATCGACGTCATCGAGCCGGAACGGGCGATCGAGCTCGGGATGGGCATGTTCATGGCCGTCGGCCGTGGCAGCGACAACCCGCCGCGGATGATCGTCCTGCGCTCGGGCGGGGCGGGGGAGAAGGACGCGCCTCGACCGCCATCTCGCGCTCGTCGGCAAGGGCGTCTGCTTCGACTCCGGCGGCATCAGCATCAAGCCGGCCGACCGGATGGAAGAGATGAAGATGGACAAGACCGGTGCGTGCACCGTGATCGCGGCCATCGCCACCGTCTCGCGCCTGGCGCCCGGCACCCCGCTGCTGGCGGTCGCCCCGACCGTCGAGAACATGCCCGGCCCGCATTCGACCCGGCCCGGCGACGTCGTCCGCGCGCTCAACGGCAAGATGGTCGACATCACCAACACCGACGCCGAGGGCCGGCTGATCCTCGGCGACGCGATGACCTACGCCGAGCAGCTGGGGGCCACGCACATCGTGGACGTCGCGACGCTGACCGGCGCCGTGGCCCGCGCGCTCGGCCACCTCGTGACCGGCGCGTTCGGGCGGCCGCAGGCGTTCTACGACGACGTCATGGCCGCGGCGGACCGCGCCGGCGAGCGCTACTGGCAGCTCCCGCTCATCGAGGACTACGTGCCCGAGATGGAGAGCTGGTACGGCGACCTCCAGAACTCCGGCGCCCCGGACGGATCGCTCATCAAGAGCGGCCTGTTCCTGCGCGAGTTCGTGACCGTGCCGTGGGTCCACCTCGACATCGCCGGCACCGGCTACTACCGCAAGGCGCTGCCGTTCGCGCCGCGTGGCGCGACCGGCGTCTCGCACTCGACGCTCGTCGAGCTGGCGCTGGCCGGGGCCGGCGCGGACTGAGGCACGCCGGACCGCTGCCGGGCCGACCGCGCGGGGCAGGCCGATGGAGCCGCTGACCGTCCTCTCGGTCGCCCTCGGGATCGGCGGGTTCGCGTTCGGGCTCGCCGCCGACCGGTTCGCGACCCGCTGGCCGGAGCACGACGAGGAGCACCCGGCGGGCCGTCGCGTGGACTGGCGGACCGCGACCGTCGCGGTCACCTCGGCGCTCGCCTTCGGGCTCCTGCCGATCCGGTTCGCGGGCGACCCGCTCGCGCTCGTCGTCTTCGGTGCCTGGTTCGCCACGCTCGTCGTCGGGCTCGCCACCGACCTCGACCAGCGGCTGCTCCCCGACGCTCCTCACGCTGCCGGTCATCCCGGTCGCGCTGGTCTACGCGCTGAGCGGCCAGAACCCGTTCGTCGGCGGGGCCGTGGTCTGGGCGGTCGCGGCGGCCGTCGTGGTCCCGCTCGTGCTCTACCTGCCCTCGATCGCGTTCGGGGCGGGCGCGTTCGGCGTCGGCGACGTCAAGCTCCTGGCGGGCGTCGGCCTGCTCGCGGGCGCGCTCGCGCCTGCTCGGATCGGTGGTCGTCGCGCTCATCGTCGCCGGGATCGTGATCTTCGTGCTGCTGGCGGCCCGCCGCATCGGGCGCAAGACGTACATCCCGTTCGGGCCGTTCTTCATCATCGGGGCGCTCTGGGCGGTGCTCCTCCGACCCTGAGGCCGTGCCGGAGCCGGCGGCACGTGCGTGCGCGGGCCCTGGGTCCCACGCTCGGCGGGACCATCGTCACGCTCGGCCCGGCCCGGGCGGAGGGCTAGACTGCGCGGGGTATCATGCCTGGATAGCCGGTGTCGTCCTGTCGAAGTGCCCGACCGGGACGGCGATGAACCGGCGGGCGTGACCGTCCGCCGTCGACCCTGTGGTGAGACACGGGCGAACGACTCACGGAGCTAGCTCGCACGATGACATCGCCAACGTGATAGGCCGCCAGACCGATCGATCGGCTCACCCGATCGCCAACGGCTGGGCGTCCGCGCCCCGACGTCGCGGGCCATCGTGGCGCCGGGTCGGGGCCTTCGTCCTCCTCCTCCCGCTCGTCTTCGGGCTGCTCGGCTCGCCGGCCACGCCGCCGCCCGCCCGTGGCGACGAGCTGGCCGACGCGCGCGCCAAGGCTGCCGCGATGAAGAAGCAGATCGAGCTGGAGAAGGCCCAGATCGACCAGCTCAACGCGCTGCAGGCGGGGCTCGCCGCCGATATCGCCTCGACGCGGCACCAGCTGGCCGGCATCAACGCCGACCTGACGACGGTCAAGACGAAGATCACCCGGATGTCGAACCGGATCAAGATCGTCCAGCACACCTACAACGACCTGGTCCTCGAGCTCGCGATGCTCGACGTGGAGCAGGCGCGTCTGGAGGGCCAGGAGCGCGACAAGCAGATCGAGCTCGACGCGCGCAAGGCCCTCCTGGCCGAGCGCATCCGGAGCGCCTACGACACCAACCGGACCTCGATGCTCGAGTCGTTCCTCTCGAGCGGATCGTTCAGCGACCTCCTCGCCGAGATGAGCTACTACATCGACGTCGGCGAGCAGGACAAGGCCCTCGCCGAGCAGGTCGTGCAGGACCAGGCGGACCTGGCGTCGATGCACGAGCTCGTCGTGGCGACCCAGGCCCGCACCGACGACCTGCGCGTCACGACGGCCGCCCAGAAGGTCGCCCTCAACAAGAGCCTCAAGGGGCTCAAGGACGCCAAGGCCGAGCTGCGCCGTCTCGAGAAGGAGACCCAGCGCAACCTCGCCATCCAGCGCGCGACCTACGCCAAGGTCGCGGTCAACAAGAAGCACGCCGCGAAGGCATTGGCGGCCGCGGCGAAGGCCCAGAAGCTGCTGGCCGGCCGGATCGCGGACATCGTCCGCCGACAGTCCCAGCTGGGCAACATCCCGTCGCAGTACAACGGCACGCTGCAGTGGCCGATGTCCGGCAACGTGACCCAGCACGTTCGGGTGCACGGGGTTCTCGTGGGAGCCGCCGCTGGGCAGCTGTGCCCACTTCCACCAGGGCATCGACATCGTGGCGCCGTATGGCACGCCGGTCCGCGCGGCCGGCGACGGGGTCGTCGCCTACATCGGCTGGAACTACGCCGACGGCCCCGACCCGGCCTGGATCGTGATCATCGCCCACAGCTCGGGGCTGCAGACCTGGTACGCGCACATGATCGCGGCCTACCCCGGCAACATCCACCAGGGCAGTCAGGTCAAGGCCGGTCAGATCATCGGCCACGAGGGCAGCACGGGCCACTCGACCGGGCCGCATCTGCATTGGGCGGTCATGCTCAACGGGGACTTCGTCAACCCGCGGCTGTTCCTCTAGGTCGAGCGCGGCGCGGCGGCCGCGGCGCGGGGCGGGCGGCGCGGGGCGGGCGGGCGCGGGGCGCCCCATCGGATGGTCACGCAGCCACCCGGATCTGCCAGAACGACCGCCACGAGAACGCAATGGCCAGGTCGGGCCTCGGATTCGTCGGGCTGGCAGCCGGGGAGCGTCCTTCCGCACGCTCGACCCGTGTCGTTGGAAGTTCCATCCGCGGCGGATCAGCGCCGATCTCGGCCGACGACCGGCCATAACGTTCTCCCCATGAGCGGTATGGCCTGTCGGGGGCACGACGCGGCCCGGCGGGGCACGGACCGCCGGGGCACGGACCGCCGGCCGCGACGTCGTGGCCGGGCGCCCCGACACCCGGTGTTCACCCGCGGGCAACGCGGCGTTCACGTTGGTCCGGGCGGCCCGTGCTAGCATCGACCGGGGCCTCGCGCACGGCCCCGACCACGGATCCTGGAGGCTTGACGGACCGTGAAACGGACCATGGCGGTGATCCTCGCCGGCGGCGAGGGCGAGCGCCTGTCGATCCTGTCGCCAGGAGCGGGCCAAGCCGGCGGTCCCGTTCGGCGGCAAGTACCGGATCATCGACTTCACGCTGTCGAACTGCGTCAACTCCGACATCGACGACGTCGTGGTCCTGACCCAGTACAACCCGCGCTCGCTCAACGACCACATCGGCCTCGGCCGGCCCTGGGACCTCGACCGCAACCGCGGCGGCGTCAAGCTCCTCCAGCCGTACATCGCCCGCGGCCGCGTCGCGGAGTGGTACCGCGGCACGGCGGACGCGGTGCTGCGCAACCTCAACGTCATCGAGCACGACGACGTCGGACACGGTCGTCGTCCTCGCCGGCGACCACATCTACAAGATGGACTACCAGCCGTTCGTGGCCGCGCACCGGCGCAAGCGGGCCGACGTGACGATCGCGGTCCGCCGCGTGCCGCTCGCCGAGGCGTCGCGGATGGGCATCCTCGCGCTCGACGAGAACGACCGCGTGACCGAGTGGCAGGAGAAGCCCAAGCAGCCCAAGAGCGACCTGGCCTCGATGGGCGTGTACGTCTTCTCGAAGAAGACGCTGCGGCGCTGGCTGTCGGAGGACCGCGTCGACTTCGGGGCGAACGTGATCCCGGCGATGCTCGACGCCGGGCGCGCGCGTCTTCGGCTACCGCTACATGGGCTACTGGCAGGACGTCGGCACCATCCAGTCGTTCTGGGAGGCCAACATGGCGCTCCTCGCCGACGACCCCGAGCTCGACCTCTACGACAAGGACTGGATCATCCACACCCGCTCCGAGGAACGGGCGCCGGCCAAGGTCGGGCCGACCGCGCAGGTCCACCGCAGCCTCATCAGCCACGGCTGCGTCATCGACGGGACCGTCGTGAACTCGGTGCTGTCGCCGGGCGTGCGGGTCGGGGTCGGCGCGGTCGTGCGCGACTCGATCGTGATGTTCGACTCGGTCATCCGCTCCGGCGCGGTCGTGGACCGGGCGATCCTCGACAAGGAGGTCGTGATCGGGCAGGGCGCGATCGTCGGCGAGGGGCCGTACGACGACCGGCCGAACAAGCAGGAGCCGAACCGCCTGAACACCGGCATCACCGTGGTCGGCAAGCGGGCGGTCGTCCCGCGCGGGACGCGGCATCGGGCGGAACGTGCGCGTCGCGGCCGACATCCGCTCGTCCGACTTCGTCGAAGAAGGTGATCAGAGCGGCGAGTCGGTCGACGCGAAGCCCGGGACGCGCAGCGCTGCGACGCGCGCGGCGCCCACCGGCGCCCGCGATCGCGGCCACGACGCAGGCACGGGCGGTGATCGGCCGCGTCGGCGTCGCCGGCAAGGGCAAGGGGCGGCTGCCCGAGGACTGACGCCGGGTCTCGGCTGCCGGGCCCGTCGGCGGCCCGTGTGGGACGCCTCGGGTAGACTCCGCGGGCCATGTCATCCGTCGACCCCGGCGCCGCGACTCCGCGCCCGGCCGACGTCGAGCGCTGGCTTGCCGACCTGGGCCTCGAGCCGGTCGAGCGAGCCGAGCGTGACGGGATCGCCAGCTGGGATCTCGTCCTCGACGGTCGCCGCCGCTTCGATCTTCGCGTCACGGTCATCCTCGATCCGTCCCTCGCCGTCATCGTCTGGGCGCACTACGCGCCGCCGATCGGCGACATGTTCCGCAAGTCCTACCGGCAAGCTCCTCCGCTGGAACGACGAGTTCCCGTTCGCCAAGTTCAGCGTCAGCGAGGACGAGCGCCCGGTGCTGGCCGTCGAGCTGCCGATCGCCGAGGCCGACCGCCGAGCGCGCTCGGCCTCGCGCTCGCGCGCATCCTCGGGATGGCGGACCGGCTGCTCGACGAGACCGCCGGCTGGCTGTGGCTCGGCGGCCGGATCCCGGACCAGGGCGACCGGACCAGCCGCAACGCGGCCTTCCTCGAGCGCTACGAGGCGGTGCTCCCCGAGCTGCTCGGCCCGGAGCTCCCGGTCGAGGAAGCCGCGGTCCTGGCCGAGGGCCCGCCGCGGCCGACGACCCGGCCGACGAACCTGCAACGTCCGCCGCGCCTGCCGACGAGGTCGACGCATGACCCGCCGGCTCCTCTCCCTCGCGCTGGCGCTCGTCGCCGCGACCGGGCTGCTCGGCTCGCCGGTCGCGACCCATGAGGTCAGCGCCGCCACGCCCGACCTGACGATCGTCGCGGACGCCCGCTACGACGTGCAGCCCGCCCAGCGTCGCGTGCACGTGACGCTCGACCCTGACGCTCGCGAACCACCTCACCGACACGAAGACCACGCGCTACTACTTCGACAAGGCGTACCTCGCGGTCCTGCCCGGGACGAAGGCGTTCGCGATGTCGTGGGACGGCTCGGGGACGCCGTCGGTCGCGGTCTCGAAGTCGACCAAGGACTACACGCTCCTGCGGCTCGGCCTCGCGCAGCGGCTGTACAGCGGCAAGACCGCGACGCTACCGGCTGCGCTTCGACCTGCCCGACCCGGGTGGCGCCGCGACCCGCGACCTGCGCATCGGCGACTCGCTCGCGTCGTTCCCCGTCTGGGGCTTCGGCAGCAACTCGACGTCGGGCGGCTCGGTCACGGTCGTCTTCCCGAAGGGGTTCACGCGTCGACGTCCAGGCCGGCGTCGATCCCGAAGCCGCATGACCGACGCCGACCGGCCGGGTGATCTTCCGGTCGGGCTCGCTCGTCGAACCCGCTGTCGTTCTTCGCGTACCTCGTGGCCGATCGCCCCGGCGCCTATGCCACGACGTCCCGCACGGCCACCGTCGCAGGGCGGCGCCGGTCGCGATGACGGTCCAGTCGTGGCCCGACGACAAGGCGTGGTCCAAGCGCGTCGGCGACCTGATGGCCAAGGCCCTGCCGGTCCTCGGCGACCAGATCGGGCTGCCGTGGCCGCAGACCGGGACCCTCGACGGTCCGCGAGGCGGTCAGCCACTCGACGGGCGGCTACGCCGGCCTGTTCGACCCGGCGAAGGGCGTCGTGGAGATCGCCTACTACGCGCAGCCGTTCGTCGTCCTCCACGAGTCGGCGCACGGCTGGTTCAACGGCTCGCTCCTGGCGGACCGCTGGGCGAACGAGGGGTTCGCGTCGTACTACGCGCTCCAGGCGGCCGCCGCCCTGAAGATCAAGGTGACCGGCGACGTCCTGACCACCGAAGCTCAAGGCCGCCAGGATCCCGCTCAACGCGTGGGGCCCGATCGGGCGCGACACGGGCGCGACCGAGGACTACGCGTACGCCGCGAGCCTCGCGCTGGCCAAGGCGATCGGCGAACGGGCGACCCCCGACGTGCTGCAGGCCGTCTGGGCCGACGCGGCCGGTCATGTCGGCGCGTACCAGCCGCCGTCGGGCGGCACCGCCCGAGACCGTCGACGGCGCGCCGGACTGGCGCGGGCTGCTCGACCTCCTCGAGACCGAGAGCGGCAACCGCTTCGACGACCTGTGGCGGACCTGGGTGGCCCGCGACGAGGACCTGCCCCTGCTCGACGCGCGGACGGCCGCGCGCGCGCGCTACGACCAGGTCGTCGGCGGATGCCGGCGACTGGACGCTGCCGAAGCCGATCCGCGACGCGATGCGCGCGTGGCGCTTCGACGATGCGACCCGGATGCTCGACGAGGCGAGCGCGGTCCTCGCCCGGCGCGCGACCATCGAGACGAACGCCGCGGCGGTCGGCCTGACCCCATCCCCGGCGCTGGAGACGGCGTTCGAGGGCGATGACGGGTTCGCCGACGCCGTCGCGGAGGCGGACGCCGAGGACATCGCGATCGCCGCCTACCGCGACGCGGTCGGCGCGCGACCCGCCGGTGCCGACCCGGTCACCACCCTGGGCCTGTGGGGCTCGGACCCCGACGCCGACGCTCGCCTCCGCCCGGACGGCCTTCGAGGCCGGCGACCTCGTGGGCTCCGCGCGTGCGGCGACCATGGCCGAGACCACCTGGACCGGTGCGACCTCGATCGGCCAGGGACGGGCGCTCAGCATCGCGATGCTCCTGGCGGCCATCCTGCTGGCGATCATCCTCGCCGTGGCCTGGCTCCGCGGACGGGCCGGCCGAGCGTCGTCGCTCCCGGATGCAGGCGCACCGCCTCAAGTCGTGACCGGGCCGCGGCTCGCCGCGGAGGGTGCGGCGGGGCAGGGCCCATACGCTACACTCGCCGCCACCTCCGGACCGGTGCCGCCGTCCGCCGAGGCCGCGTGGCGCGAGGAAGGAAGCACGCCGGACTGATGGGGCTGCAGCGCGTTCGACCCTCGCACGAGATCCTGTCCGGCGACTCGGCCGACGTCTACTTCAGCCGGGCGGAGAGCATCCTCGAGCAGGAGGGCCTCGACCCGCTCGTCTCGATGGAGGTCTTCGCCCGCCAGGACGCCGTGCTGTGCGGGATCGGCGAGGCGAAGAACCTGCTCGGCCACGTGCTCGCCGAGGCCGATCCGTCCGAGACCCGGCTCGAGGCGCTCGACGACGGGGACCGCATCGCGCCCAAGGAGGTCGTCCTCCGCATCCGGGCCCGCTATCGCCGCGTTCGGCCTGTACGAGACCGCGTTCCTCGGGATGCTCGCCCAGTCGACCGGCTGGGCCACCGCGGCGCGCGAGTGCGTGGACGCGGCCGCGCCCGAGCCGGTGATCAGCTTCGGGGCGCGGCATATCCACCCGGACATCACCGACGTCCTCGACTACGCCGCGATCGTCGGCGGGTGCGTCGGGGCATCGACGCCCGCGGGCGCCCGGCTGGCCGGTCTCGCGCCGACCGGGACCATGCCGCACTCACTCGTGCTGATCTTCGGCGACACCGTCGAGGCGTCCCTCGCGTTCGATCGCCACGTCGGCCCCGAGGTCCCGCGGATCGTGCTCGTCGACACCTTCAAGGACGAGGCCGAGGAGGCGCTGCGCGTGGCCCGCGCGCTCGGAGACAGGCTCTATGGCGTCCGCCTCGACACCCCATCCGAGCGCGGCCGCGTCACCGTGGACCTCGTGAAGGAGGTTCGCGCGCGGCTCGACCAGGCGGGCTTCACCCACGTGAAGGTCGTCGTCTCGGGCGGGATGGGGCCGGACCGGATCGCCTACTTCAAGGAGGCGGGCGCGCCGGTCGACTCGTACGCCGTCGGGTCCTACATCTCGGGCGCCACCCCGATCGACTTCACCGGCGACATCAAGGAGATCGACGGGAAGCCCATCGCCAAGCGCGGCCGGATCCCCGGGCTGACCGACTCGCCGCGCCTGCGGACCGTGGACCTGGCGGCCTACCGCGAGGGTTGAACCCGGCCGACGGCGCATCGGCCGCGCTCGTGCGACGATTCGCCCGATGGACGAGCAAGACGACGCCTACGACCTCCTCCAGCGCGGGCAGGAGCTGCTCGACGGCCGGCACCACGCCCAGGCCGCGATCGTCCTCGAGCGCGCGGCGCGCCTCGAGCCGGGACGTGGCTCGATCCTGGAGGCGCTCGCCCGGGCGTTCTACAACTCGGGCCAGTCGGAGCGGGCGCGCGAGACGTTCGAGGCGTTGCTGGAGGTCGACCCGTCCTCGCATTACGGCCACTACGGGCTCGGTCAGAGCCTCAAGCGCCTCGGGCGGCGGAGCGAGGCGCGGACCCATCTGCGCCTGGCCGTGGCCCTGAGCCCGAAGACGACGCTGTATGGCGACGCGCTGGCGCGACTCGGCCCGGACGCCGGGCAAGCCCCTGCCCATGGATCCGAGGCCCGGTCCGCGGACTAGGCGAAGCCCATCGGGACCCGCGGCTCATGGTTCGCCCCACGGGCATACGCGACGCGCTGACAGGCGGTTCTGACTTCGCCTCGTCGATCCCGTTCATGGCACAGGCAGGGGCGACGGTCGAGGCGTCGGGGAGCTGGCTCAGACGCCATCGACCGGCCGATCGATGCCGCCATCCGGTGCGGCCGGGTCGCGTATGCCCACCCGGCGAACCACGGCACGGGTCGATCCGTTCCTGCGGGGCGGGCCACACCCGCGCGGCGAAAACGCCTAGGGCGTCCCGCCCTTGATCAGCCCGGCGCGGTCGAGCAGCCGGTACAGGATCCCCAGCTCGGACGGGGTGAACGCCCGGACCGGCACGAACATGTTGAAGCCGGCGCCCGTGTCGAAGAGCACGAAGCCGCCGCTGACCACGGCACGACGGAAGGTCGGCCAGGTCTGGGCGGACTGGCCGAGCGGGCTCGAGTGAGCGGTGCCGTTCGAGTCGGCGGTGAACGAATGCGGTGCCTCGAAGAGGTCGCGCCGCTTGCGGACCTGCAGCCAGACGAACGGGTACGCGAACAGGCCCGTCCCGAAGGCGACGGCGAGGACGACCCCGACGACCCCGAGCACGACGTCGCCGTTGACCCACGAGAAGGCACCGATGATGAGCCAGAAGACGCCCATGACCGGGAGGAACCTCGAGCGTCGCGAGACCGCCACCGTCGCCATCGCGTATTCGTGGCGGCTCAGCTGGTAGGTGACGGCGACGCGATCGCCGTCGACGGCCGCCGCGGGCGCATCGGCCATGCCGGCCGCAACGGGCGCATCGGCCATGCCGGACGCAACGGGCGCATCGGCCGCGCCGGACGCAACGGCCGCCGCCAGGCCGCGCCGGCCGCCGCCGCCTCGATCGCCGGCTCCCCGCGCAGCCGGGCGAGCCAGAACAGCCCGACCAGCGACTTGCCATCGACGATCTCGCCCCGTTCCGCGTCGGCCAGGGCGTCGCGCCAGGGGACCCGCTCGACCAGCAGTCGCTCGTCCTCATCGGGGCCGAGCCGTCCGTCCTCGCCGGCCGGTCGCAGGTCCGTCGCGAGGTACAGGTGCATGAGCTCCTCGGTGAAGCCCGGCGCCGAGAAGAAGCTCCCGAGATGCCGCCACGTGCCCGCCTGGAGCCCGGTCTCCTCCTCGAGCTCGCGTCGCGCGGCGTGCTCGGGGTCCTCCTTCGTGCCGTCGTCGGCGACATCGAGGCCGCCGGCCGGGATCTCGCGCAGGATCCGCCCGGCTGCGAGGCGGAACTGGCGGACGAGCAGGATGCGATCCTCGTCGTCGATGGCCACGATCGCGACCGCACCCGGATGGCCGGCGATGTCGCGCTCGGAGCGCGAGCCGTCGGCGCGCTCGATGGTGTCGACCCGAAACGTCAGGTACCTGCCCTGGTGGAGGGTCCGGGACTCGACGACGTGCTCGACGAGATCGGCCCCGGAGGGATCCTCCGGGGCCGTCTGGGGTTCCTGGTCCGGACCGGTCGTCAGCTCGCGACCGCCGATGTGTCGTCGGCGGCGTTGCTGATCACCTCGTCGGTGGGCGCGGCCGCGGTCGACTCGATGACGGCCGGCGGCGCGTCCTCGACCGGCACGAGGTCCGGCGCGACCGTCATGCCGGTCTCGGCATCGAAGAGGTGGACCTTCGGCAGCGGCAGGACCAGGCTGACGATGTCGCCCGGGCGCACGCGATGCTCGGAGTCGACGATCGCGACGATGTCCTTGTCCGCCGCGTTGAGGTGGAGCAGCTCCTCGTTGCCGAGGTACTCGACGACGTCCGCGCGAGCGCGGAACGAGCCGACGTCGCTGCTGGCGTCGCCGATGTCGAGGTGCTCCGGGCGGAACCCGGCGACCAGCGAGCGGCCCGGGACGACCGCCGCGTCCTTGTACTGCCTGGGCAGCGGGATCGACCAGTCGTTGGCGCCGACGAGGCGGGAGCTCCCGCTCGAGGTGTCGAGCTTCACGTCGATGAAGTTCATCGACGGGCTGCCGATGAAGCCGGCGACGAAGCGGTTGATCGGGGTGTCGTAGAGGGTCTGCGGGGTGCCGACCTGCTGGAGGATGCCCTCGTTCATGACCGCGATCCGCGAGCCCATCGTCATGGCCTCGACCTGGTCGTGGGTGACGTAGACGACGGTCGTCTTGAGGCGCTGGTGGAGGCGGGCGATCTCGGCGCGCGTCTGGACGCGCAGCTTGGCATCGAGGTTGGAGAGCGGCTCGTCCATGAGGAAGACCGCGGGCTCGCGGACGATGGCGCGACCGAGCGCGACGCGCTGGCGCTGGCCGCCGGAGAGCTCCTTCGGCTTGCGGTCGAGGAGCTTGTCGAGCTGGATGGTCTCGGCCGCCTCCTTGACGCGGCGCTCGATCTCCGCCTTGGGGACCTTGCGCAGCTTCAGGCCGAACGCGAGGTTCTCGCGGACCGACATGTGCGGGTAGAGCGCGTAGCTCTGGAAGACCATCGCGATGTCGCGATCCTTCGGCGGGACGTCGTTGACGACGCGGTCGCCGATCCGGAGGGTGCCGGTGGAGATCTCCTCGAGCCCGGCGATCATCCGCAGGCTGGTGGTCTTCCCGCAACCTGACGGCCCGACGAGGACCATGAACTCGCCGTCCCCGATCTCGAGGTTCAGGTCCGAGACGGCGTGGAAATCGCCGTACATCTTGTTGACGTTCTCGAACGTCACGGTCGCCATGGCGCATCCTCCATCCCGACCGTCATCGCGGGTCCATGCATCCAGCCACCGAGGTGGCGTGGACGGACCCCGTACGTGGCGGCGCAGGGTATCCGCATCGTAGGGTCGCGGACACCCGACCGCAACCCCGAACGGCGCGGAGGGGCGTGGGAGCTCAGGCGCCGTCGACCCAACGGTCCTCGCGGAGGACGCGGCGGACCCGGAGGTCGTCGTCGAGCTCGACGAGGTCGGCGCGCTGGCCGACGGCGAGGCGCCCGCGGTCGTGGACGCCGAGCATCGCCAGCGGGTTGCGTGACGCGGCCGCGACGGCGGAGGCGAGCGAGATGCCGGACCCGACGAGGTTCCGAACCGCCGTATCCAGCGCGATGACCGAGCCGGCCAGCGTCGAGGTCCCGGCCAGCGTGGCGCGCCGCCCGGTCGACTCGATCTCCAGCCCGCCGAGGCGAGCCCGGCCCTCGCCGGTCCCCGCGAGCGCGATCGCGTCGCTGACCAGGAGCAGTCGGTCGCTGGGCTTGGTGCGGGTGATGATGGGCCAGACGGCCGGATGGACGTGCTCGCCGTCGGCGATCAGCTCGACATGGACGCGGTCGTCGGCGAGTGCCGCGGCGGCCAGCCCGGGCGCCTTGTGGTCGACCCCGCTCATGCCGTTGAACAGGTGGGTCGTCGACGTCGCCCCCGCGTCGTAGCCGGCCCGCGCCTCGACGACCGTCGCGGCGGAATGGCCGAGCGAGATCCGCACGCCCAGGCCATGCAGCCGCTCGATCAGGGCGAGGGCCCCCGGCCGCTCCGGGGCGATCGTGATCAGGCGCAGGCCGGCGAGCAGCGGCTCGATCTCCGTCGGGTCCAGTTCGGCCGGGTCGCGCAGGTACGCCGGGTCGTGCGCGCCGCACTTCGCGGCGGCGAGGAACGGGCCTTCAAGGTTGAACCCGAGGGCGGCCGCGCCGTCCGCAGGCGCGACCGGCATCCAGCCGCGGACCCGCTCGGCAAAGTCGGCCAGGTCGGCAAGCGGCGCCGAGACGGCGGACGGCAGGAACGACGTGACGCCATGGCGCAGCAAGGCGCGGGCCATCCCGTCGAGCGCGGCCGCGTCGCCCATCGCATCGTGCCCGCCCCAGCCATGGACGTGGACATCGACGAAGCCCGGAGCGATGAACGGCCCGCCGGCGGCAGCCGGGTCGGCGTCGACCGCCACGATCCGGCCGTCGGCGACCTCGACCCGGCCCGGTTCGACCCGGTCGTCGAGGACCAGCCGTCCGCTGACGATCAAGGCGGATCGCTCAAGGGCGGACCACGGCGTCAGACGACATATGGCCGCAGCACGTTGCGCGCGAGCAGGAACCCGCGCTTGACCTTCTCGTCGCTGCCCTCGAAGTCGCGGTCCTCGTGCTCGATGATCACGTCGCCGTCGTAGCCCGCTCGCCACAGGGCGGCGAACAGGACGCCCCAGTCGACGTCGCCGAGACCCGGCAGCCGGGGGATCTGCCAGCCGATGCCCATCGCGAACACGCCGCGCTCGTAGAGGGCGTCGCGGTCGATGGTCAGGTCCTTGGCCTGGACGTGGTAGATGTGCGGCCCGAACTCGTGGATGAAGCGCGGGATGTCGATCATCTGGAGGATCAGGTGCGACGGGTCGAAGTTCAGCCCGACCGTCCCCTCCCAGTTCTCGAGGATCCGCCGCCACATCCGCGGCGTCGTGGCCAGGTTGTGGCCGCCCGGCCATTCGTCGTACGAGAACAGCATCGGGCAGTTCTCGAACGTGAGCCGCCGGCCGTGGTCCGCGGCGAACCTGACGATCTCCGGCCAGATCCGGAGCGCGTCGTCCCAGTTCTGGTCCTGGGTCTTCGCGGCGTCGGCGCCCATGAAGGTGTTGACGATCGGGACGTCCATCTTCTCGGCGGCCGTGATCACGTGCTTGAGGTGCGCCGATGACGGTCTCGCGGTGGGCCGGGTCGGGGTGCATCGGGTTCGGGTAGAAGCCGAGGCCCGAGATCGTGAGCCCCTTGGCGCGGATCCCGGCCGCGAGGTCGCGGCCCTCGGCGGCGGAGAGGTTCGCGACGTCGATGTGCGAGGTCCCCGCGTAGCGCCGGGTCGGCCCGGTCGTGCGCGGCCAGCAGGCGATCTCGATGCTCTCGAAGCCGTTGGCGACGGTCCAGTCGACGACCTCGTCGAGCGGGCGTCTCGGGGAACGGGGCGGTGAGCAGGCCGAGTCTCATGCGCGCGCTCCTGCGGCGACCGGCGCCCGCCCGACCTCGACCCAGGCGCCGCGCCGGGCGCTCTCGGCGATCGCCTCGATGACCAGCATCTCGTCGTGGCCGTCGGCGAAGGTCGGGATAGGCGGGCCGCGCCGACGGCCGACCCGCCACGACGTCGGCGTAGATGGCCCGGAAGAGCGCCGAGAAGGTGTCGGCGAAGCCCTCGACATGGCCGGCGGGGAGCGCCGCGGCGGCCTGGCCGGCCGGCGACATCAGGGCCGCGTTCTTGAACAGGATCTCGTTGGGGCGCTCGCGATGGCCCAGCCAGATCTGGTCGGGCAGCTCCGAGTCCCAGGCCATCGACGACTCGGAGCCGTCGATCTCCCACTGGACCGAGTTCTTCCGGCCCGCGCTGATCTGCGAGACGCTGAGCGCGCCGCGGGCGCCGCCCTCGAAGCGGAGCAGGATGGTCGCCGCGTCCTCGGTGCTGATCTCGCGGGTGACGGTCTCGGCCGAGCGCTCGGTCGAGAACGTCTCCACCGGCCCGGTCGGCTCCTGGCGGACGGGGATGAACGTGGCGAGATCGGCCATCACCGCCTCGATCCGGCTGCCCGTCACGAACGTCATCAGGTCGAGCCAGTGCGAGCCGATGTCGCCCACGGCGCGGAGCGCGCCGCCGCGATCCGGCTGCAGCCGCCAGTTCCAGTCACCGGGGAGGAGCAGCCAGTCCTGGAAGTAGCGGCCCGTCACCAGCCGGACTTCGCCGAGCCCTCCGGCCGCGACGACGTCGCGGGCGTGCTGGTTCAACGGGTAGTGGCGGATGTTGAAGTTGACCGCGTTGACCCGGCCGCTGGCCGCGGCGGCACTCGACCAGGCGGGTCGACTCCGCGGACGTCAGCGCCAGTGGCTTCTCGCAGACGACGTGGCGCCCGGACTCGAGGACCGCGATCGACTGGCTGACATGCAGGTCGTTGGGGGAGGTGACGTGGACGACGTCGACGGTCGGGTCGGCGAGGAGCTCGTCCAGCGAGGCGTAGGCCTTCGCGACCCCGAGGGTCTCGGCACGGGCGGCGCCACGCTCGGCCGTGCTGCCGAGGACGCCCCGAACCTGGACCCCGATGCGGCGCAGCGCCTCCACGTGGACGGTGCCGATGAAGCCCGTCCCGATCACCGCGGTGCCGATGCCCGCGATCCCGCTCGTCATGCGCGGCTCACCTGGGTAGGGTCACGATCTGGCTGGACATCTTACACTGCGGTCTCCGCGGTCGCGGTCCGGTGACGGTCTCGGGACCGATCGGGAGCGGGCGGGGGACAGCGCGGTGGTCGTCACCACGGATACTACTTTGGTCTGTCAAGTGCAAAAGTCGACGCCGAGCGGACGAAGGACGGCGTATGATGCCGCCCGACATGGAGCTCCAGGCGCATGCGCCGCTCGCCGATGAAGCGCTCGACGCGCTCGTCACGGTCCTCGACGAGATCCGGCTCGGCCGGTCGCGCTCGCGGTCCGAGCTGGTCGCGCGGACCGGGCTCGGCCGGGCGATCGTCGCGCAGCGGGTCGGCGAGCTCGTGGACCGCGGGCTCGTCACCGAGGGCGACGTCGGGCCGAGCACCGGCGGCCGGCCGCCGCGCCGCCTGACCTTCCGGGCCGACGCCGGGCACGTCCTGGTCGCGGACCTCGGCGCGACCAGCATCGACGTCGCGCTGACCGCGCTCGACGGGCGGGTCCTCGCCCACCACGACGAGCCGGCCTCGATCGAGGCCGGCCCGGAGGCCTGCCTCGACCGGGTCGACGCGCTGTTCGAGACGCTGCTGCGACACGACCACCGGCATCCCCGGGCGGCTGTGGGGCGTCGGCATCGGCGTCCCGGGCCCGGTCGAGTTCGAGTCCGGGCGGCCGATCTCGCCGCCGATCATGCCCGGCTGGGACGGCTACCCGATCCGCGAGCGGTTCGCCGAGCGCTACGACGCCCCGGTCTGGGTCGACAACGACGTCAACCTGCTGGCGCTGGGCGAGTGGCGCTCCGGCGTCGCGGCCGGCCACGACAACGTGGTCGTGGTCAAGGTCGGCACCGGCATCGGCGCCGGGATCATCTCGGACGGCCACCTCCACCGCGGCGCGCAGGGGAGCGCCGGCGACGTCGGCCACATCCAGGTGACCGAGGACCCCGCGGTCATCTGCCGCTGCGGCAACATCGGCTGCCTCGAGGCGCTGGCCGGCGGCGGTGCGCTCGGCCGGGCCGGCGAGACGGCCGCGCTCGAGGGCCGCAGCGCGCGGCTGCGCCTCGCGCTCGACCAGGGCGGGACCGTCTCGCGCGCAGGACGTCGCGCGCGCGGCCTCGTTCGGGGATCCCGGCCGCGGTGGCGCTGCTCCAGGCCGGCGGCCGGCGGATCGGCTCGATGCTGGCGAGCGTCGTGAACTTCTTCAACCCGTCGCTGGTCGTCATCGGCGGCGGCGTGGCGAACAGCCCGGACCAGTTCCTCGCCTCGATCCGCGAGGCCGTCTACCGCCGGTCGCTGCCGCTCGCGACGCGCGACCTGCTGATCCAGCGCTCGTCGCTCGGCGGCCTGGCCGGCGTCATCGGGGCGTCGTCGATGGTCGTCGACCAGCTGTTCGCGCGCGAGTCCATCGGCCGCTGGATCGAGGCCGGCGACCCGGGCGGCTCGCCGGCGCTCTCGCTCGGGCGGGCGAGTTGACCGACGATCCCCGCGGCGATCGACGTCGACGTCGTCGGTGGTCGGCGGCGGATCGGCGGGCTCGACCGCCGCGATCGCGAGCCGCGCGCGCCGGCGCGCGCACGCTGCTCATCGACGCGCTGCCGTTCCTCGGCGGGACCTCGACCGCGGTGCTCGACACGTTCTACGGCTTCTTCACGCCGGGCACCGACATCGCGCAAGGTCGTCGGCGGGATCGCCGACGACGTGGTGGCCGGGCTGCGCGAGCTCGGGCCGGTCGTCGAGCGCCCGAACACCTACGGCGCCGGGACCGGGATCACCTACCTCGCCGAGCACCTCAAGGTCGTCTGGGAGCGGCTCGTCCAGGACGCCGGCGCCCGGATCCTGCTCCACGCGACGGTCGTCGGGGCGGAGGTCCGCGACGGGCGCGTCGACGTCGCTGACGGTCGCGACGCGCGCCGGCCTGCGGCAGGTCCGGGCGCGGGTCGTCGTCGACGCGTCCGGGGACGCCGACCTCAGCCATCACGCCGGGTTCGGGTACGAGCTGGCGGGGAGCGAGGCGCCGGCCCAGACCGCCACGACCACGTTCCGCATGGCCAACGTCGACATGGCCGCGCGCCGGACGATCGACAAGGACCGGCTCCACGCGCTGATGGCCGAGGCCGCCGCCGACGGCTACGACCTGCCGCGCCGCGAGGGGAGCGACCACGTCACGCCGATCGACGGGGTGACCGCCACGATCATGACCCGGCTCGACCAGGTCCGGCGCGACCGCCGACGGCCAGGTCCGCAACGCCACCGACCCCGAGCTCCTGACCGAGCTCGAGATCCTCGGCCGGCGGCAGGCGCTCGAGTACGCGCGGTTCCTCGTCGACCGCGTGCCGGGGTACGCCGGCGCGTCGCTGGTCGCGCTCGGGACACGGCTCGGCGTCCGCGAGACCCGCCGCGTCTACGGCGACTACCGGGTGACCGCCGACGACGTCCTGTCGGCGCGCGGCCTTCGACGACGCGATCGGCCTGTGCGGCGCCCCGATCGAGGACCACCACGGCGGCGCCGACGGCGGCACGACCTGGCGCTACCTGCCCGATGGCGCAGGCGGTCGGCATCCCGCTGCGCTCGCTGATCGTCCGCGACGGCACCAACGCGCTGGTCGCCGGGCGCTGCTTCTCGGCGACGCACGACGCGCACGCCTCGATCCGCTCGATGGCGCAGTGCATGGCGATGGGCCAGGCGGCCGGCACGACGGCGGCGCTGGCAGCGGCCGGCGTCGGGCGACCGTCCGCGATGTCCCGGTGGCCGTCGTGCAGGACCGGCTTCGCGCGGCCGGCGCGATCCTGTCGCTCGAGACCGTCGGCGAGGTCGCGCGATGACGGTCGTCCGCACGGTCCTCGGCGACATCGACCCGTCGCAGACCTCGGGGTCACCTACAGCCACGAGCACCTGGTCATCGACGGCGGGCGACCAGTCGAGATGAACCCCGACTTCGACCTCGGCGACGTCGACCGGATGGTGCCCGAGGTCGAGGCGGCGATCGGCGCTCGGCCTGCGCGCCGTCGTCGACGCGATGCCGTGCGACTGCGGGCGCAGCGCGCGACAAGCTCGCCGAGCTGTCGCGGCGGACCGGGATCCACGTCATCGCCCCGACCGGGCTCCACCACGAGCGCTACTACGGCCCCGACCACTGGAGCGTGACCGACCCGGTCGAGGCGCATCGCCGAACGGTTCGCCCTCGACATCGCGGACGGCATCGACGCCAACGACTACGCCGGGACCCGACGTGCGGCGGACGCCGCATCGCGCCGGCGTCATCAAGGTCGCCGGCAGCACCGGCGGGCCGTCCGCGCGCGACGCGCGGGTGTTCGAGGCGGCGGCCGAGGCGCACCGCCGGACCGGGGCGCCGATCCTGACCCATTGCGAGGCGGGACCGGCGCGCTCGAGCAGGTGGCGCTGCTGGAGGACCTCGGCGTCGACCCGGCCCACGTCGCGCTGAGCCACGTCGACAAGGTCGTCGACCGCGGCTACCACGCAGGCGCTGCTCGAGACCGGCGGCGTTCGCGGAGCTACGACGGCTCGTTCCGCTGGGGCGACGACGACAACGGCACGCTGCGCCTGCTCGGCTGGGCCGCTCGAGGACGGCCTCGTCGGTGGCATCCTGCTCGGGATGGATGCGGCGCGGCAGGGCTACTACGCGGTGTACGGCGGGTCGCCCGGCCTGTCCTGGCTGCTCGACGGGTTCACGCGCGGCCATGGAGGCGGCCGGGATCGGCGCCGACGTCCGGCGGCGGCTGTTCGTCGACAACCCGGCACGCGCGTTCGCCTTCGCCGCGACCCGATGGAGGGCCCGCATGACCGATCCGATCGCCCCGCCCGCCGGCCCGATCGCGCCCGGCCGACCGCCCGGGCGGGCTGCCTGACGAGCGTCGTCGGGTCGCACGCGCGGCCCGTCGTGGTTCGTGTCGGGGATCGACGCGGCCGAGCGCGGCGAGTTCGGGCCGGCCGACCTCGAGGAGATGCTCGACGACGCGGTGGACCTGGCGCTGCGAGACCAGGAGTCGGCCGGGATCGACGTCGTCAGCGACGGCGAGATGCGCCGGGCCGGCTTCTTCACGGCCGAGTTCTACAAGCACCTGACCGGCGTCCGGGCGCTGCCGGCGGCGCGGCGCCTCGGCGCCGGCGGGCACGACCAGCAGCACCGCTTCGAGGTGCTCGAGCCGATCGCCGCGCCGGACGGCCTGGGGGTCGTCGCGGAGTACCGCTACGCGGCCGCGCGCGCGACCCGCCCGCTCAAGGTCACGATCCCCGGGCCGTACACGCTGTCGGGCCGGCTCACGTACGGTCCGGGCCAGGTCTACCCGCGGCGCGACGACGCCGCCGAGGCGTTCGTGCACGATCCTGCGCGCCGAGATCGAGGGGCTGGCGGCGGCCGGCGCCGACCTTCATCCAGATCGACGACCCGTCGCCGGCGATCCATCCGGACGCGCCGTCGGACTTCGCCGGCGCTGTTCAACGCGTCGGTCGAGCCGGTCGTCGGGCGGGTGCGGCTCGGGGCGCACCTCTGCTTCGGGAACTACCTCGGCCGGCCGCTGGCGCGGCGGACCTACCGGCCGGTCCTCGACGCGATGCTCGAGTTCCGGGTGGACGAGCTGGTCCTCGAGTTCGCCAACCGCGAGATGGCCGAAGTGGGGATCCTCGGCGAGATCGCGGCGACCGGGCGCGACGTCGCGGCGGGGATCATCGACGTGAAGAACTCGCATCTCGAGTCGGCGGACGAGGTCGCGGAGCGGATCGACCAGGTGCTGGCCGCCGGCGTGCCGCCCGAGCGACTCGCGCTGGTCCCGGACTGCGGCTTCAGCCAGACGGCTCGATGGGCGACGACCGCCAAGCTGCGGGCGCTCGTGGCCGGACGGGACCTCGTCCTCGGCCGGACCGACGGGGCGGCCGACCGGTGACCGGCGGGCCGTCGACGGACGCCGGCGTCATCGAGGCGGCCGAGCCGGATCCGAGCCGGCGAGTGGACCTCGGCCGGGCTGACCGCCGCGTGCCTCGAGCGCATCGACGAGCTCGAGGCGGCCGTCGAGGCCTGGGTCCACGTGGACGCGCGGGCCGCGCTCGCCGAGGCACGCGAGCGCGATGCCGCGCTGGCCGACGGGCGGCCGCTCGGGCCGTTGCACGGGGTCCCGATCGGGATCAAGGACATCATCGATGTCGCGGGCATGCCGACCCGCTCGGGCGCGGCCGCGTTCGCCCACACGCTCCCGACCGTCGACGCGCCGCTGGTGGCGCGGCTCCGCGACGCCGGGGCCGTGATCCTCGGCAAGACCCACGCGACCCAGTTCGCCTACCGCGACCCGGCGCCGACGCGGAACCCGTGGTCGCTCGGGCACACGCCGGGCGGCTCGTCGTCGGGGTCGGCCGCGGCCGTCGCGGCGCGGATGGTCCCGGCCGCGATCGGCACGCAGACCGTCGGCTCGATCCTGCGACCCGCGGCCTACTGCGGGGTCGTCGGCTGCAAGGGGTCGTACGGCGCGGTCCCGCTCGATGGGGTCGTGCCGCTCTCGCGGCCGCTGGACCATGCCGGGCCGATCGCCCGGTCCGTGGCGGACGCCGCGCTGGTCGAGGGCGTGCTGATGGGGCACGCGATCGACGTCGCGACGGTCGACGCGCCGCGCATCGGCGTGGTCCGCGCCTCGGTCGACCTCGCGGAACCTGGCCTGCGGCGCCACCTCGACGAGCTGGCCGGCCGGTTCGCCGACGCCGGGGCGCGGGTCGTGGAGGTCGAGCTGCCGGCGGCGTTCGACGGCCTGGCCGACGCCGGCCAAGTCCTCCTCGAGGCCGGGGCCGCCGCGACGCACGAGCCGTGGTTCGCGGCCCACGCGGCCGACTACGGGCCGACCATCCGCGACCTCGTGCTCGCCGGGCAGGCGCGCTCGACGGCCGAGGTCGCCGCCGCGGAACGGGTCCGCGCGGCCGCGCGCGCGACGTGGGCCGGACTGGCGGGCACGCGTCGACGTCCTGCTCACGCCGGTCGCCGTTTCCTCGGCCCCGACCCTCGCCGAAGGCACCGGCGACGGCTCGCTCTGTGCGCCCTGGAGCACGCTCGGCGTCCCGGCGATCAGCCTGCCGAGCGGCCTCGACGACGCCGGGTTGCCATTCGCGGTCCAGCTCGTGGGGACGGTCGACGCGCTCGGGCCGCTGCTCGGCGTCGCGGCCTGGTGCGAACGGGTCATCGGGTTCGAGGCGCGCCCCGCCGATCCGCGAGGCGTCTCAGGGCGGCCGGTCAAGCCGCCGGCGGCGCGTGCTCTCCCGGACGACGAGCTCGGTGGCGAGCTCCGACGCGCGTCTGGACCGGCGACTCGCCGCGCGCGACGGCGAGCACCAGCTCGGCGGCCGCGACGGCCATCTCGTACAGCGGCTGGCGGATCGTGGTCAGCGGCGGCCCGACCCAGCGCGCGACCGGCAGGTCGTCGAAGCCCACCACGCTCAGGTCCTCCGGGATGTGCAGCCGCGCCTCGCGCGCCGCCTGGTAGACGCCGAGCGCCTGGAGGTCGTTGCCCGCGATGATCGCGGTGGGGCGGTCCGGCCGGCGCAGCAGCGCCCGGCCCTTGCGGACGCCCTCCTCCACCTGGAAGTGGCCGTGGCTGGTCAGCTCCGGGTCGATCGGCACGCCGGCCGCGTCCATCGCCGCGCGGTAGCCGTCCATCCGGGCGCGGCTGCAGAGGATCCCCTCGGGTCCGCCGATGACCGCGATGCGGCGGTGCCCGAGGCCCAGGAGGTGGCGGGTCGCCGTCAGGCCGCCGTTCCAGTTGGTCGCGCCGATCGACGGCGTGTCGTGGAGCGGCTCACCCGTCGGGTCGACCACCACGAACGGGATACCGCGGGTCCGCAGCTGGGTCCGCACCAATTCGCTGAGGTCGCTGAAGACCGCGATGACGCCGGTCGGACGGCGCGCCAGCGCCCCCTCGATCCAGCCGCGGCCGGGGGTCCGTCGGCCGTGCAGCTCGGACAGGACGACCGCCAGGTGGTGCTGGCCGGCGACGTGCTCGACGCCCCGGACGATCTCCAGCGCCCACTCCGACTCCAATTCGTGGAAGATGAGCTCGAGGATCGGTGCCGTCCGCTGGATCCGGTCCGAGCGGTGATAGCCCTGCTCCCGGATGACCGCCTCGACGCGGCGCCGGGTCTCGGGCGACACGTCGGCTCGGCCGTTGATCACCTTCGAGACGGTCGGGCACCGAGACCCCCGCCTCGGCCGCGACACGAGCGATCGTCGGTCGGTCCGAGGGACGCCGCTTCGCACCCGTGACGGAGGAGGTCATGGCCGCAGTGTACCGAAAGTTTCGGTGCGCGACACATCGAATTCGTTGCAGCCGGGCGGCCGGAAAGGCTCTTGACGGTACCCCGCAGGGTGCCTAAGGTTCGGGTTCGAAAGTAATCGTCCACCGGACCGAAACTTTCGCTCCATCTCCGCCCCACCGGACGGACCGGCATCGGGCGACCGCCAGAGGAGACCGCCGACCACAGACATGCGCCGCACCCACCGAGGAGGAGTGTCGAAATGACAGGAGGGCAAGTCATGTCAAACCCGAAGCGAACGCTGGGATTGCTCGGCGTTCTCGCGCTGACGATCAGCGCGTGTTCCAGTGGCGGTACGGCCAGCACGGCGCCCGCGAGCGCCGCGGCGCCGAGCGCCGCCGCACCGAGCGCGGCCGCCCCGTCCGCCGCCCCGTCGGAAGCCGCCAAGCCGGTCACCGTCAACTGGTGGCACATCACCACCGGTGAGCCCGGCAAGTCCGACTTCCAGGCCATCGCGGACGCCTACACCACGGCCAATCCGAACGTCACGATCAAGATCACGGTCCTCGAGAACGAGGCCTTCAAGACGAAGCTCGCGGCCACGCCGGCCGACGCCTATCCCGACCTGTTCCAGTCGTGGGGCGGCGGGACCATGGCGACCCAGGCGGACGCCGGGCTGCTCCAGGACATCACCGCCGCGGTCGCGCCGTGGAAGGACACGGTCAACGCCGGGGCGATGAGCATCTACCAGTACAAGGGCGTCCAGTACGGGATCCCGTGGGACATGGGGATGATCGGCTTCTGGTACAACAAGGACCTCTTCCAGAAGGCCGGCATCGCGGCTCCGCCCAAGACCTGGGACGAGTACCTCGCGGCCCTCCCGAAGCTGAAGGCGGCCGGCGTGGCCCCGCTCGCCATCGCGGGCAAGGACAAGTGGCCGTCGATGCACCTGTGGACCTACCTGGTCCTCCGCAGCGGCGGTGGTGACGCGCTCAGCAAGATGATCCAGACCGGCGACTGGAACACCGATGCCTGCAAGAACGCCGGCAAGGCGGTCCTGGCGCTCAACGCCCTGGATCCCTACCAGAAGGGCTACGCCAGCGCGGACTACAACGCCGAGGCGGCCTCGGTCGGCAACGGCAAGGCCGCGATGGAGCTGATGGGCCAGTGGGCGCCGTCGGTCCAGAAGGACCAGAGCATCGGCAAGGTCGGTCTTGGCGACAAGCTCGGCTGGTTCGCGTTCCCGACCCTGACCGGCGGCACCGGCGCCGCGACCGACGGTGTCGGCGGCGGCAACGGCATCGCCGTGGGCAAGAACGCACCGCCCGAGGCGATCGACTTCCTGAAGTTCTTCATGAGCAAGGAAAACCAGGACAAGCTCAACACCGACGGCGTCGGCCTCTCGACGACCGTGGGCACGGAGAGCACCGTCACCGACCCGAACCTGCAGGCCGTCCTCGCCGGTCGCGGCGCGGCGACGTTCATGCAGCTCTACCTCGACCAGGCGACCAGCGGTGGCTCTGGCCGCGGCCTTCAATGACGCCACCGTGGCGCTGTTCCTTGGCAAGTCCACCCCCGAGAAGGTCTGCCAGACCCTCACCGACGCCGCTGCCAGCAGGTAGGCGTCTCCCCGCGAGTGGATCACTCGTAGACTCGGGACCACGGGCGGGCCGGCTCCAGCCGGCCCGCCCATTCCGTCGGAGGCAAGCAGGGACGTGTTGCGAGCCGAACGCCCCGGGTACCCGCTCGGGTCCGCGGCTGCCCGGGAAGTGGCTGACGATCAGCCTCTTCCTGCTGCCGGCCCTGGCCGTCTACCTCATCTTCGTCATCATCCCGATCATCCAGGCCGCACATTTCAGCCTGTACAAGTGGAACGGCCTTGGCCCGCTGGAGGACTTCATCGGGCTCAAGAACTACCAGGTCGCCCTCGCGAGCGACGTGTTCTGGCAGGCGGTGGGCAACAACGTGTTGATCATCGTCCTGTCGCTCCTCCTCCAGATCCCGTTCTCGCTGGGGCTCGCGATCCTGCTCAACCGGCGCTTCCCGGGACGCGCCATCTTCCGACTGCTGTTCTTCGTTCCCTACGTGCTGTCGGAGGCGATCACGGGCATCGTGTTCAGCCTGCTCCTCCAGCCCGATGCCCTGGTCGATTCGGGCCTGAAGACCGTCGGTCTCGAGGGGCTCATCCAGGACTGGCTGGGCAACACGGACATCGTGATGATCACGCTCTTCGTGATCATCTCGTGGAAGTACTTCGGGTTCCACATGATCCTGCTCCTGGCCGGTCTGCAGGGGATCCCCAGGGAGGTCGAGGAGGCCGCGCTGATCGACGGCGCCGGGCGCTGGCAGGCGTTCCGATACGTGACGCTGCCGCTTGATCGGACCCACGCTCCGCGTCTCGGTCTTCCTGTCGGTCATCGGGGCACTGCAGCTGTTCGACATGGTCTGGGTCATGACCGGCGGCGGCCCGCTCACCGCCTCCACCACGATGGCCGTCAACATGTTCAAGACCGGCTTCGAGAAGCAGCAGATGGGATACGGCAGTGCGCTCGCCGTGCTCCTGTTCCTGTGCGCCCTCGTCGTGGCCCTGCTGTACCAGCGGTTCGTGCTGCGTCGCGACATCGACGGCGCCGTGACCGCCTACAACGGATGAGCCGATGACGACCCGGGCATCCACCAACGTGAGCGCCGAGCCGACCGCCGTCCTGGCCGTGGCCGCGCACGAGGGGTGCGCGCCGCACCATCGCCGGGACCGTCGCCTTCGTCATCCTGCTCGCGGTGGCGGCCGCGATCCTCCTGCCGATCGTCTACGCCGTCCTCGGCGGCTTCAAGGACAACGGCCAGCTGGCCGGGAACCCGGTGGCGCTCATCCCCGACCCGTGGGTCTTCGACAACTACGCCGACGTCCTGTGGGGCGAGAACGCGCCCGCGTTCTGGGGCGAGCTGTTCAACAGCGTCCTCGTCGCGATCGTGGCCGTCGGGGTCACGGTCGGCTGCGCGTCCGCCGCCGCGTTCGTGTTCGCCCGGATCCGGTTCCGCGGCCGCGAGGCGATGTACACCCTGTTCGTGTTCGGCCTGCTCTTCCCGACCGCCGTCGCGATCCTGCCGCTGTACATCCTCATCCGCCAGGTCGGGCTGTCGGGCAGCCTGCTCGGGGTGGCGCTCCCGCAGGCCGCCTTCGGGCTGCCGCTCTCGATCGTCATCCTGCGGCCGTTCTTCCGGAGCATCCCGATGGAGCTCGAGGACGCGGCCCGCATCGACGGCTGCGGCTCGTTCGGCTTCTTCTGGCGGGTGCTGCTCCCGCTGTCCCGACCGGCGCTCGCGACCGTCAGCGTGCTGGCGATCGTGACCACCTGGAACGCGTTCATCCTGCCGCTGGTCGTCCTGAACTCTGCGGACCAGTGGACGCTGCCGCTCGGCGTCATGAACTTCGCGACGACGTACAGCTCGGACGCGGCGCGGACGCTCGCCTTCACGGTCGTCTCGCTCATCCCGGCGCTGGTCTTCTACCTGATCGCCGAGCGCCATATCGTGGGCGGCCTCACGGCCGGATCGGTGAAGGGCTGATGGCGACGATCGAGACCGAGCTACCGCGATTCGGCGCTCTCGGTCGACGCGCGCGTCGCCGACCTGCTCGCGCGCATGACCCGGGCCGAGAAGATCGCCCAGCTCGGCTCGTTCTGGGCGTTCGAGGTCGTCCCGGAGTCCGGGTTCGACGAGGCGCGGCTGGCCGCCCTCGCCGCCGACGGCATCGGCGCAGATCACCCGGCTGGCCGGCTCGACCAACCTGCGCCCGATCGAGGTCGCCGACGACCGCGAACGCCATCCAGGACTACCTGGTCGAGGAGACCCGGCTCGGGATCCCCGCCATCATCCACGAGGAGTGCCTGCACGGCCTCATCGCCTGGGGCGCGCCGTGCTTCCAGCAGTCGATCGGCGCCGCCGCGAGCTTCGATCCCGACGTCGTCTCGCGCGACCGCCGCCACGATCCGCCGGCGGATGCTCCTGACCGGCGCCCGGCACGCGCTCGCGCCGGTCCTCGACATCGCCCGCGACCCGCGCTGGGGCCGGATCGAGGAGACCTACGGCGAGGACCCGTACCTCGCCGCGGAGCTCGGCTGCGCGTACGTCGAGGCGCTGCAGGGCCCGGACCTGCGCCGAGGGCGTCGTCGCGACGGCCAAGCACATGGTCGGCCACGGGCTGGCCGAGGGCGGCCTGAACCAGGCGCCGGCGCACATCGGCGAGCGCGAGCTGCGCGACGAGCAGCTGTTCCCGTTCGAGGCGGCCGTCCGGCGGTCCAGGCATCGCGAGCGTCATGCCGGCCTACTGCGACGTGGACGGCGTGCCCTGCCACGCCTCGACGGCGCTGCTGACCGGGATCCTCCGCGACGAGTGGGGCTTCGACGGCATCGTCGCGTCGGACTACATCGGCGTCGAGATGATCTCGACCGCCCACCAGCTGACCGGCGACCTCGCCGAGGCGGCGCGGCTCGCGCTGGTCGCCGGCGTCGACGCGGAGCTGCCGCGGACCGTCGTCTTCGGGTCGCCGCTCGAGACCGCCCTCGCGGACGGCCGGGTCAGCGAGGCCGACCTCGACGCCGACGGTCGCGCGCGTGCTCCGGATGAAGTTCCGGCTCGGGCTGTTCGAGCGGCCGTACGTCGCGGTCCCGGACGAGGCGATCCTCGCGGCGCTCGCGGCCGACGAGGCGCGCGCCGCCCGCGCGCTCGCCGAGCGCTCGATGGTCCTGGTGCAAGAACGACGGGATCCTGCCGCTCGCCGCCGAGCCGCCGGCGCGTGGCGGTCATCGGGCCGATCGCCGACAGCGCCCGCGACCTGCTCGGCGACTACAGCCACCTCGTCCACATGGAGACGCTGCGCGAGATGCACGAGGGCGACCGACGCGCTCGGGATCGTCGGCGACGGCGACGGTGATCGCGCCGGCCGACGAGCTGACCGGCCGGCGGACCATCCTCGACGCGCTCCGCGACGTCGCTCGCCGGCGCCGAGGTCCGCTACGCCCGCGGGACCGGCATCTCCGACGGCACCGACGAGGAGATCGCCGCCGCGGTCGAGGCCGCGCGCGCCTCCGACGTCGCGATCCTGGTCCTCGGCGAGCGCTCCGGCCTGACCGACGACTCGACGACCGGCGAGTTCCGCGACCGCTCGACCCTCGGCTTCCACGGCCGCCAGCAGGAGCTGCTCGACGCCGTCGTCGCGACGGGCACGCCGGTCGTGCTCGTGGTCGTCAGCGGCCGGCCGCTCGCCATCGAATCCGCAGCCGGGCACTGCCACGCGGTCCTCCTCGCGTGGGTGCCCGGCGACGCCGGCCCGGACGCGATCGCGGACGTGCTGACCGGGGCTGCGAACCCGGGCGGCAAGCTGCCCGATCTCGATCCCGCGGCACGTCGGGCAGGTGCCGGTCACGTACCGGCACCACCCGACGGGCGGGCACTCGCAGCCCAAGGGCGACTACGTCGACGGGTCGGTCACGCCGCTCTGGCCGTTCGGGTTCGGGCTGTCGTACACGACGTTCAAGGTCGACCGGCTGCGGGTCGACCGCGACCGAGCTCGCCACCGATGGCGGCGAGGTCGCGGTCAGCGTCGACGTCACGAACATCGGCGACCGCGCCGGCGACGAGGTCGTCCAGCTGTACGTCCGCGACGACGAGGCCACGCGTGGCCCGCCCGGTCCGCGAGCTGCGCGGCTTCCGCCGCGTGTCGCTCGGCAGCCGGGGAGTGCCGGACCGTGACGTTCCGGCTCTCCGCCGAGCAGTTCGCCTACACCGGCGCCGACCACCGGCGCGTCATCGAGCCGGGCACGATCGGGATCGCGGTCGGGACGTCCTCGGTCGACCTGCCGCTGACCGCGACCGTCACGCTGACCGGCCCGACCGTCGAGCTCCGCGAGCGGCACCACTACCTGACCGAGACAACGGTTGGGTGATGCCCGGACGGTGATCGACCCGACCGACGTGGTCGGCGTCGTCGACGAGCGGGTCTTCGGGTCGTTCGTCGAGCACATGGGGCGGGCGATCTACGGCGGCATCTACGAGCCGGGGCATCCCGACCGCGGATGCCGACGGCTGGCGTCACGACGTCATCGACCTCGTCCGCCGGCTCGGGGTGACGACCGATCCGCTATCCGGGCGGCAACTTCGTGTCGGGCTACGACTGGGAGGACGGGGTCGGGCCGCGCGAGACCGCGGCCCGAGCGGCACGACCTCGCGTGGCGCTCGATCGAGCCGAACCTCGTCGGCACGGACGAGTTCGTGGCGTGGTCGCGGCTGGTCGGGCCGCAGCCGATGCTCGCGGTGAACCTCGGGACGCGCGGCGCGGACGCGGCGCGCGACCTCGTCGAGTACTGCAACGCGCCGGTGGGGACCCGCGCTCGCCGACCGGCGCGCAGCGAACGGCCACGTCGAGCCGTACGGCATCCGGACCTGGTGCCTCGGCAACGAGATGGACGGGCCGTGGCAGATCGGCTACACGAGCGCCGCCGAGTACGGCGCGCGGGCAGCGGCGGCCGGGCGGGCGATGCGCCTGGTCGATCCCGTCGATCGAGCTCGTCGCCTGCGGCAGCTCCGGGTCCGGGATGCCGACCTTCGGCTCGTGGGAGACGACCGTGCTCGAGCTGGCGGGCGACGTCGTCGACCATCTCTCGCTGCACTCGTACTACGACCCGGCCGCATACGAGACCGTGGACGACTACCTCGCCTGCTCCGCGGACCTCGACCGGATGATCGGGACGGTCGCGGGGATCGTCGACGCCGTCGCGGCGCGCAGCGGCCACGGACGCCGCATCGGGCTGAGCATCGACGAGTGGAACGTCTGGCACCTGGCCGAGCATCTCGAGCGCGAGGCAGATGCGCGACGGCGCGCGGGTTCGAGCGGGCACCCGCGCTCGCCGAGGACACGCACGACCTGGCCGACGCGCTCGTCGTCGGCTGCCTGCTGATCACGCTGCTCGCGCCACGCCGACCGGGTCTCGATCGCCTGCCAGGCGCAGCTCGTCAACGTCATCCCGGCGATCCGCACGATCGACGGCGGCCCGGCCTGGCTGCAGGCGTCGGCCTACCCGTTCGCGGACGTCACGCGCTGGGGGCGTGGGACGGTGCTCGCGCTCGAGGTCGACGCATCGCCGGCGGGTGTGGTCGAGGCGACCGCCGTGCACGACGCCGGGTCGGGCCGAGCTCACGGTCTTCGCGGTCAACCGCGCGGCGGAGCGGACGAGTCTCGAGGTGGCGTTGCGCGGGTTCGATCGCCTGGCCGTGGAGGGGGCGTCCGTGCTCACGGATCCGGACTTGCGTGCGTGCAACACCGCCACCGACCCCGACCGGCTCGTGCCACGACCCACAGACGGCGCGACCGTCGACGACGGCCGGCTCGTCGGTCCAGCTGCCGGCGCGCTCCTGGAACGTGGTCAGGTTGGCCGCACCGGCCTGACGGTCCGCCTGGCTACTCCTCGAAACGACCTGGTTCCGACCGTACAGGACACCGCGCCTACGGCTCGGACGGCGGCCAGCGTTCCTCGAAGACGGCCTCCTCACGCGGTCGTCGGGCAGTGCCCGGCGCTGCCTTCGGCTGGAGCGCCGCGGCGCTCGGGTGGCCGAGCGCAACGACCGTCCGCACGACCCAGTCGTCGGGGATGCCGAGGATCCCGCGCGCCGCCTCGCGGAGGTCCGGCCCGATCCACGCGATCGCGCCGCCGAGCCCCAGCATCGTCGTTGCGACCAGCATCCGCTCGGCAGCCCGGCCGTCGTCGAACGCGTTGGAGACCACGCGGTCCTTGGCGGCCGGGATCGCGATCGCGACGGCCGCGACGGCCTTCTGGAGCGAGCGGGTCGACGGCATCCCGAGGTCCGCCAGCTCGCGGAGCGTGGCCGGATCGCGGATGACGAGGAAGCGCCATGGCTGGCTGTTGCTGTCGCTGCCGGACCAGCGGGCGACCTCGGTGATCGCGAACAGCTGGTCGTCGGTCAGGGGGTCATCGGTGAAGTCGCGGATCTGGCGGGTCCGGACGAGCGGCCGGACGCGCTCGATGGGGGAGGGGTCATCGGTCTGGCATCCGGGACACCTGGCGGGAGCGGGATGGGACATGCCGCAGCATGCCACGAATAGCTAGACGGTCACGGAGTCTGGCGAAGGCGGACGCGTTCCGGGCCGAGCTCGGCGACGCTGGCGACGCCGAGCAGCTGCATCGTCCGGACGGCCTCCTTGCGGAGCAGCTCGCCGGCGCGCGCCACCCCGCGCTCGCCGCCGGCCATCAGCCCGTACAGGTAGGCCCGCCCGACGAGGGCGGCCCGCGCGCCCATCGCCACTGCGGCGACCACGTCGGCACCGCTCATGATCCCGCCGTCCACGAAGACCTCGGCACGGTCGCCCATGGCCGCCGCAATGGCCGGGAGCTGCTCGAGCGGGGTGGCGGCGCGGTCCAGCTGGCGGCCGCCGTGGTTGGAGATGACGATCGCATCCGCGCCGGCATCGACGACGGCGCGCGCGTCCTCGACGGTCTGGATCCCCTTGATCACGAGGGGTCCCTTCCAGGCGTCGCGCAGCCAGCCGAAGTCGGCGATGGTGACGGTCGGGTCGAAGACCCGGTTGATCAGGTCGGCGACCGTGCCGCCCGTCTCGGTGAAGACCGCGAACTGGAGCGGATCGGTCGTCAGCTTGTCGAACCACCAGCCCGGATGCAGCCCCATGTCCACGACGGTCTTGATGGAGAGCGTCGGCGGGATCGTGAAACCGTTGTGGACGTCCCGCAGCCTGGCGCCGGCGACCGGCGTGTCGACGGTGAGGACCAGTGCCGAGAACCCCGCGGCCTGGGCGCGTCGGACGAGGTCGAGCCCGGCGTCGCGGTCGCTCCACAGGTAGAGCTGGAACCAGCGGTCCGTGTCGGGCGAGGCGAGCGCGACGGCCTCGGGGGACGTCGTGCCGAGGGTGGACAGCGCGTACGGGATGCCGAGGCGCCCCGCGACCCGGGTGACCGCGGGCTCGCCCTCCTGGTGCATCAGCCGCGTGAAACCGGTCGGCGCGAAGATGAGCGGCATCTTCGACGGGCGACCGAGGATCGTGGTCGAGAGATCGACCGACGAGACGTCGCGCAGCACGCTCGGGACGAACTCGATCCGGGCGTACGACTCGCGCGAGCGGCGCAGGCTCGTCTCGGTCTCGGCGGCCCCGTCGGTGTAGTCGAAGACGGCGCGCGGGACGTGCCGGCGGGCGACGTCCCGCAGGTCCCAGATGGTCGCCGCCGATGCGAGGCGGCGCTCGACCGGCGACAGGTGGATGGGACCGGTCCGGAGGTACGGCCGGACCTCGGACGGACGGGGGAGTCGGCGGCGCGTCAATGGGTGCCCACGGCGGCAGTATCCATCAGCGGCTCTGGCGGCCGCCCGGCCGCGGCTCGAATCGATGCAGCGTGCTCGACGCACGAACGAGCGCGCGGAGCGATTCGAGGTCGCCGTCGATGAAGCCATGGGCACGAGCCTGGACCAGCAGGTTGCCGATGGCGGTCGCCTCCACCGGACCGGCGATGACCAGACGGCCCGACGCATCGGCGGTCAGCTGGCAGAGCAGGGCGTTGCGGCTCCCGCCGCCGACGACGTGGATGACGTCGACCGCCTGGCCGGAGAGTCTCGACGCGTCCTCGACCGCGGCCGCGAACGCCGCCGCGAGGCTGTCGAGGATGCAGCGCACCATGGCGGGTCTCGAGGCCGGGACCGGCTGGTCGGTCCGGGTCAGCAGCGCGGCGATCCGGGCCGGCATGTCGCCCGGGGCGAGGAAGGCCGGGTCGTCGGCATCGAAGACAGGGCCGCCGGCCGGGAACGCGGCCGCCTCGGCCAGGAGCGTCTCGAGGGTGGACGCGTCACCGGCGACGCCCCACGCGCGCAGCGTTTCCTGGAGCAGCCAGAGGCCCATGACGTTGTGCAGGTAGCGGATCCGGCCGTCGACGCCCAGCTCGTTCGTGAAGTTCGCGGCCCGGCTGGCCTCGGTGAGGATCGGCGACCCGATCTCGACGCCGACCAGCGCCCAGGTGCCGCACGCGATGAACGCCGCGCGGTCGTCGGCGGCCGGCACGCCGACGTAGGCCGAGGCCGTGTCGTGCGACCCGACGTGACCTACCGAGACGCTCGACTGGAGCCCGGTCGCGGCGACCACCTCGGGGAGCAGGGGACCGACCGGCTCGCCGGGCTGAGCGATCGGCGGGAAGATCGAGCGCGGCAGCCCCAGCTCCTCGATCAGGTCGGTCGCCCAATCGCGCGTGGCGACGTCGAACAGCCCGGTCGTCGACGCGTTGGTCGCCTCGGCGGCGACGACCCCGGTCAGCCGGTAGCCGATGAGGTCGGGGATCAGCAGCAGTCGGTCCGCCGCCGCGAAGGCCGGCCGGCCGCGCTCGGCCGCCAGCTGGTAGACGGTGTTGATGCCGAGGAACTGCACGCCGGTCCGCTGGTAGAGCCGCTCCGGCGGGATGACCGCGTGGACGCCGGCGACCGCCGCCGGCCCGCGCGCGTCGCGGTGGTGGAACGGCTCGCCGAGCGACGCCCCGGACCGGTCGATCAGCCCGTAGTCGATCGCCCACGAGTCGACCGCGATGCCGGCAAGGTCGCCGTCGGTCGCGCGGCCCGCCGCGCCCAGCCCGGTCAGGATCTCGCCGACGATCGCCTCGATGTCCCAGTGCAGGCCGTCGGCGCGCTCGACCGGGCCGTTGGGGAAGCGGTGGACCTCGTCGAGCGCGATGGTGTCCGGGCCGATCCGCCCGACGATGACCCGACCGCTGGACGCGCCGAGGTCGATCGCGGCGAGCGGCCGCGAGGTCACCGCAGGAACGCGGCGGCGACCCCGGCGTCCACGGGGATGTGCAGCCCGGTGGTCTGGCTCAGGTCGCCGCCGGTCAGGGCGAAGACCGCGGCCGCCACGTGCTCGGGCAGGACCTCGTGCTTGAGCAGCGTCCGCTGCGCGTAGAACTCGCCGAGCTTGTCCTCGGGGATCCCGTAGGTCCGCGCCCGGTCGGCGCCCCAGCCCTTGGAGAAGATCCCGGAGCCGCGGACGACGCCGTCGGGGTTCACGCCGTTGACCCGGATGCCGAACGCCCCGAGCTCGGCGGCGAGCAGCCGGACCTGGTGGGCCTGGTCGGCCTTCGACGCGCCGTAGGCGACGTTGTTCGGGCCGGCGAAGAACGCGTTCTTGCTGACGATGTAGACGATGTCGCCGCCCATCTCCTGCTCGATCATGATCCGCGCCGCCTCGCGCGAGACCAGGAACGAGCCGCGGGCCATCACGTCGTGCTGGAGGTCCCAGTCGCCCAGCGTGGTCTCGAGCAGCGGCTTCGAGATCGAGAGGCCCGGCGTTGTTGACGACGAGGTCGACCCCGCCGAAGGCGAGGACCGCGCGGCGGAAGGCCTCGACGACCTGCTCCTCGCTGGTCACGTCGACCGTCACCGCGACCGCGACGTCGGTCCCGCCGAGCTCCGCGGCCACGGCCTCCGCGCTCGCGGCGTCGATGTCGGCGACGACGACGCTGGCGCCCTCGGCGGCGAGCCGGTGGGCGATGGCCTTGCCGATCCCCGAGCCGGCGCCGGTCACCAGCGCGACCCGGGTCGCCAGCGGCTTCGGCTTCGGGCAGCCGCGCGAGCTTGGCCTCCTCGAGCGCCCAGTACTCGATGCGGAACTTCTCGGACTCGTCGATCGGCGCGTAGGTCGAGAGCGCCTCGGCGCCGCGCATCACGTTGATCGCGTTGACGTAGAACTCGCCGGCCACCCGCGCCGTCTGCTTGTTGGCGCCGAAGCTGAACATGCCGACGCCGGGGACCAGCACGATCGCCGGGTCGGCGCCGCGCATCGCCGGGCTGTCGGGGGTCGCGTTGCGCTCGTAGTAGGCGCGGTAGGCGTCGCGGTAGGCGGCGTGCAGCTCCTTGAGGCGCTCGACGGTCGCCTCGATCGTGGCGCTCGGCGGCAGGTCGACGACCATCGGCGCGACCTTGGTCCGCAGGAAGTGGTCCGGGCACGACGTCCCGAGCGCGGCGAGCCGCGGATGCTCCGCGCGCGACACGAAGTCGAGCACGACCTCCGAGTCGGTGAAGTGCCCGACCTGCGGCCGGTCCGTCGAGACCAGGCCGCGGATGACCGGGAGCAGCGCGCGCGGCGCGCGCGCGCCGGTCGGCCTCGGGGAGCGGCTCGAGCCCCGGGACGACCGCACCGAAGGGCTCGGTCCGCCCGTGCTCCTCGATGAACCGCTCCGCGGTCCGGATGATCTCGAGCGAGTTCGCCTCGCACGCGTCGGACGTGTCGCCCCAGGCGGTGATGCCGTGGCCGCCGAGGATCGCGCCGATCGCCTCAGGGCGGTCGCGCCGGATGGCGGCCATGTCCAGCCCGAGCTGGAAGCCCGGCCGGCGCCACGGGACCCACGCCACGCGATCGCCGAAACAGCGGTGCGTCAGCGCCTCGCCGTCCGCGGCGGTGGCGAACGCGATGCCGGCGTCGGGATGAAGGTGGTCGACGTGGTCGGTCTCGACCAGTGCGTGCATCGCGGTGTCGATCGACGGGGCCGCGCCGCCCCGGCCGTGCAGGCAGTAGTCGAACGCGGCGACCATCTCGTCCTCGCGCTCGACGCCTGGGTAGACGTCGACCAGCGCGCGCAGCCGGTCGAGCCGGAGGACCGCGAGGCCGGCCTGGGTCAGCGTGCCGAGGTCGCCGCCGGAGCCCTTGACCCACAGCAGGTCGACCGGCAGCCCGGTCGCGGGATCGATCGCGGTGCCCTTGGCCGAGGTGTTGCCGCCGGCGTAGTTGGTCGTCCGCGGGTCCGCGCCCAGCCGATGCGAGCGATCCAGGAGCGCCTGGACCGGCGCCGTCTCGACGGTCATGCGCCCCACCCCGCAGCCTGCCCGCCGACCCGCTCGGCGACGATCTTCTCGGCGTACCCCGAACGCGCGTAGGCCAGCATCGGCTCGGGGTCAAGGCCCATCCCCGTCCGCACCTCGGCGAGCAGCGGACGGACGTCGGTGTCGTAGGCGTCCATCAGCACGGCGTTGGCGCCGAGGACGTCACCGGCACGCTGCGCCTTGGCGAGCGCCTCGCGATCCACGAGCAGCGCCTTCGCGGTCGCCTCCTGGACGTTCATGACGGAGCGGATCTGGCCAGGGATCTTGGGCTCGATGTTGTGGCACTGGTCGAGCATGAACGCGACCCCGGCCTCGGGCTTGAGGGCGCCGGCGTTCACGACCTCGGCCATGATCCGGAAGAGCTGGAACGGGTCGGCCGCGCCGACCATCAGGTCGTCGTCGGCGTAGAAGCGCGAGTTGAAGTCGAAGGCGCCCAGCTTCCCGAGGCGGAGCAGCTGGGCCACGATGAACTCGATGTTGGTGCCCGGCGCGTGGTGGCCCGTGTCGAGCACGACAAGCGCCTTCGGACCGAGCGCCACGCAATGCGCGAAGGCCGTGCCCCAGTCCGGGACGTCGGTCGTGTAGAACGACGGCTCGAAGAACTTGTACTCGAGCACCATCCGCTGGTCCGGGCCGAGCCGCGCGTAGACCGTCGCGAGCGCCTCGGCGAGTCGTTCCTGGCGGGACCGGATGTCGTCCTGGCCCGGGTAGTTGGTTCCGTCCGCGAACCACAGCTTGAGGTCGCGCGATCCGGTCGCGTCCATGATGTCGACGCAGTCGAGCAGGTGGGCGACGGCCTTCTTGCGGACCTGGGCATCCGGGTGGCAGACGCTGCCGAGCATGTAGTCGTCGTCCTGGAACGTGTTCGAGTTGATGGTCCCGAGGGCCACGCCGCACGACCGGGCGTGGTCGGCCAGCGCCGCGTAGTCGTCGACCTTGTCCCACGGGATGTGGAGCGCGACGGTCGGTGCGACGCCGGTGTAGCGGTGGACCTGGGCGGCGTCGGCGATCTTCTCGTACGGGTCGCGCGGCACGCCCTTCTGGGCGAAGACCTTGAACCGCGTCCCCGAGTTCCCGAAGGCCCATGACGGCAGCTCGATCCGATGGCCGGTCAGGGCCTCGACGATGGCCGATCGCGTCGTCACGTTTGGTGTCCTCCGTCGCCGCGGCTGGTGCCCGCGGACCGTCTCGTCCCGGTCGATGGTATGGCTTCCGGACCCGGGATTCCCGGCGGCCGGGGCGGGGCGGACCCACCGGAGGAGGTGGTGCGTCCGTCCCGCCGCGGACCGACGGGAACGGGCGACCGAGGTCGCCCGGATCGCTTGGTCGTGACCGATCCCCGGCCACCGGACGACAGCGTGACACAGGTTTCGAATGATTTCAACTTGCTTCCTTGACATTACGTTCTCGTTCGCCCTAAGGTGCGCCGAGGCCGTTTTCGAAACGTGCCGACCCCAGATCGGCCACTTGGAGAGGCAGGCGCGTGCCGACCGACAACGACCACGGGGATGTCTTCGCCCGCGAGCGCCAGGACCGGATCGGGCGCATCGTCGAGGAGCACGGCCGCGCTCGTGTGAGCGACCTCGCCGCACGATTCGGGGTCTCGTCGGTGACCATCCGCAAGGACCTCGTCGCCCTCGAGGCGGGCGGTCGCGTGGTCCGCACGCACGGCGGCGCGATCGTGCCGGAGCGCAACCGTCCGGAGCTTGCCTTCGACCTTCGCGAGCGGCTCCAGCAGGAGCAGAAGGCGGCGATCGGGACCCTGGCCGCATCCCTGGTCCGCGACGGCGAGAGCATCGTGATGGATGCCAGCACGACCGCGCTGGCGGTGGCGCGGCGGCTCCGGGCGCAGGGCGGCTGGAGCCAGCTGACCGTCATCACGAACGGGCTGCGGATCGCCTCGGAGCTGGCCGGCTCCCCCGGGATCATCGTCCTGATGCTCGGCGGTCGCGTCCGCTGGGAGGCCCTCTCGGTCGTCGGACAGCTCGGCGACGGACTCTTCGAACGGATCAACGTCCAGAAGGCCATCGTCGGCGCCGCCGGGTTCACCATCGAGTCCGGCCTGAGCGACGCCACCGACGAGGAGGCCCAGATCAAGCGCGCGATGGTCGCCGCGGCCCGCGAGGTCATCGCCATCGTCGACCACACCAAGTGGGAGCGCGCCGCCTTCGCGACGTTCTGCCAGACCGAGGACATCGACGAGGTGCTGACCGACGACGGCGCGCCGGCGTCGATGATCGAAGCGGTCGACCGCGCGCGGGATCGTCGTGCGGGTGGCGGCCGTCGAAGGCTCGCCGGTCAGCGGGACGGTGCCGGCGTGACGGTCGGCACCGCGCCGGCCGCGCCGCCGCCCGAGCCGCCCGGCGCGCCCGCCCGCGTCCAGCTCAGCGGCATCTCCAAGCGGTTCCTGGCGACACAGGCGCTGGACGACGTCTCGTTGGAGCTGCTCCCCGGCGAGGTGCATGCCCTGGTCGGCGAGAACGGCGCCGGCAAGAGCACCCTCGTCAAGATCCTGGCCGGCATCCACCAGCCGGACAGCGGCACGATCCGGCTCGACGGCGTCGAGACGGTCATCAACGGGCCGGCCCAGGCGCGGGCCCTCGGCATCGCGGTCGTCCACCAGGAGCCGAGCCTCTTCCCCGACCTGTCGGTCGCGGAGAACGTGTTCATCGGGCACGCGCCGTCCGGCCGGTTCGGGCTGCTCGACTGGGGCGCGTCGCGCCGCCAGGCCAAGGCGCTCTTCACGGAGCTCGACGTCCAGTTCGACGTCGGCGCGCCGGTCCGCGGCCTGTCGATGGCCGACCAGCAGCTCATCGAGATCGCGAAGGCGCTGTCGGTCGAGGCGCGCGTCCTGATCCTCGACGAGCCGACCGCGTCGCTGTCCGCCCACGAGGTCGAGCGGCTGTTCAGCATCGTCCGCCGCCTGCGCGACCGCGGCGTCTCGGTCCTGTTCGTCAGCCACCGCCTCGACGAGGTCTTCGTGCTGTGCGATCGCGCGACGGTGTTCCGCGACGGGCGCCACGTGGTCACCACCGCGACCCGCGACCTGACCACGGCCGACCTGGTCCGCCACATGGTCGGGCGGTCCGTGTCGCTCTTCCCGAAGGTCGAGACCGCGGTCGGCGACGTCCTGCTGGAGGTCGAGGGCCTGACCCGCGCCGGCGAGTTCCGCGACATCTCGTTCCAGGTCCGCGCCGGCGAGATCGTCGGCTTCGCCGGACTGGTCGGCGCCGGGCGGACCGAGGTGGCCCGCGTCCTCTTCGGCATCGACGAGCGCGACGCCGGCGTGGTCCGGCTGGGCGGCGAGCCGGTCAGCTTCGCCAGCCCGTCCGCGGCCATGGACGCCGGCATCGCGTACCTCCCGGAGGACCGCCATCAGCAGGGGCTCGTCCTCGACTTCTCGATCGCCGAGAACGTGACGCTGCCGATCCTGCCCGCGCCTCTTCCCGCGGCTGCTCATCGATGCGGGCGAAGGAGCGCGAGGTCGCGACCGAGTACACGGCCCGCTTCGACGTCCGGATGACCGGGGTCGACCAGCCGGTCGGCGCGCTGTCGGGCGGCAACCAGCAGAAGGTCGTGCTGGCCAAGTGGCTGGCCTCGAAGCCCGGGGTCCTGATCCTCGACGAGCCCACCCGCGGCATCGACATCGGCGCCAAGGTCGCCGTCCACCGGATCGATCTCCGACCTGGCCGCGTCCGGCCTCGGCATCATCCTGATCTCGAGCGACCTCCCCGAGATCCTCGCGATGTCGGATCGGATCCTCGTCCTCCACGAGGGCCGCATCACCGCCGAGATCGCGCACGCCGACGCGACCGAGGAGCGGGTGATGGTCGCGGCGACCGGCAACCTGGCCGGCACCGACCCGGAGCCGGCCGCCGCGACGCCGGGAGCGACCGATGGCTGACGCCGTGGCCGCCCCGGTCCCGTCGGGCCGCTCGGCCGGCGGCTGGCTCGCCACCGTGGCGCGGCAGCGCGAGCTCAGCCTCGTCGGGATCATGGTCGTGCTCGGCGCCTTCGTGACGCTCGCCGCGCCGCAGTTCCTGACCCTGTCGAACATCCAGCAGGTCGCCGTGCTCGCCTCGATCACGGCGATCGCGGCGGTCGGCCAGTCGATCGTCATCATCACCCGCAACATCGACCTCTCGGTCGAGGCGACGATCGGGCTGACCGCCTACTGCGTCGCGATCGTGCTCGGAGCAGCACGTCCTCGCCGGCCCGGGCGCGATCGCGCTCGGCATCGGCATCGGCCTGGTCCTCGGCATGGTCAACGGCTTCGTCGTCACGGTGCTGCGCGTGCCGTCCATCGTCGCGACGCTCGGGACGCTGAGCATCTTCCGCGGCATCGACTTCCTGATCGCCGGCAGCCACCAGGTGCCGCTCGCCGGCCTGCCGCCCGGGTTCACGGACCCGGCCCGCGATTCGGTCTTCGGCATCCCGGTCTTCGTGATCGTGGTGATCGTGGTGGTCGCCATCGCGTCCGTCCTGCTCCGGTCGAGCCGGTTCGGACGGCAGGTCTACGCGGTCGGCAGCAACCCCGAGGCGGCCGCCGTGCTGGGCATCCCGTCGCGCGTGGTGGTCTTCGCCGCGTTCGCCGCGTGCGGGATGCTGGCCGGCGTCGCCGGGGTGATGTGGGTCATCGAGTTCGGGACGATCAACGGGACCTCGGCGACCGGCGTGGTGCTGGCCGTGGTCGCGGCCGCGGTGGTCGGCGGCGTCAACATCTTCGGCGGGTCCGGCACGGTCGTCGGGTGCCGCGATCGGGGCGATGTTCCTCGGGTTCATCTCCAACGCGCTGATCCTGGTCGGCCTCTCGCAGTTCTGGCTGCAGGCGATCTACGGCGTCGTGATCCTCGCCGCGGTCAGCGTGGACACCATCATCCTGCGGCGGATCCAGCGCACGCTGACCGCCGAGCGGCGCGCCCGATGACCGCCCCGACGGCGACCGCCGCGCCCCGCCGGTCGTGGACCCGCTACCTCGCCCGCTGGGAGACCGTGCTGCTGATCGCCCTGATCGGGCTGATCCTGCTCGGCAACGCGCTCTCGCCGTTCTTCCTGACGACCGGCAACTTCGCGAACCTCCTGTCGGCCCTCATGGAGGTCGCGATCATGGCGCTCCCGATGACGCTGATCGTCATCGCGGGCGAGATCGACCTGTCGGTCGAGTCCATGGCCGGCCTCGCCAGCGCGGTCCTCGGCTTCCTGTGGGCCGCGGGCGTCCCGCTCGAGATCGCGATCCCGGTCGTGCTCGTGATGGGCGTCGTCGGCGGGCTGCTCAACGGACTCCTCGTCGCCCGCGGCGGGCTGCCGTCGCTGGTGGTCACCCTCGGGACTCTCGCCCTCTTCCGCGGGCTGGCCCTGATCGTCCTCGGTCCGCGCGGCATCAGCGACTTCCCGGACTGGTTCACGGCGCTCGGGTTCGGGCACGTGCCCGGCACCGACATCCCGTGGCCCTTCGTCATCTTCCTCGCGCTCGCGCTCGTCCTCGGCATCGTCCTCCACCGGACGTGGGTCGGGCGGCACGTCTATGCCATCGGCAAGAACGCCAGCGCGGCCCGCTACTCGGGCGTCCGGGTCGCGCGGGTCCGGGTCGGCCTGTTCGTCCTCGCCGGCCTGATCTCCGCGCTGGCCGGGATCATCCTCACGTCTCGTCTCTCCACCGCGCGCGCCGATGTCGGCCAGGGCATGACCCTCACGGTCGTGACGGTCGTCCTGCTCGGCGGCGTCAACATCTTCGGCGGGTCGGGGACCATCCCCGGCGTCGTGCTGGCCGTCCTCGTGGTGGCCGTGATGCAGAACGCCCTCCGCCTCGCCAGCGTGTCGGTCGAGGTCCAGAGCATCGCCCTCGGGCTGCTCCTGATCCTCTCGGTCGTCATCCCTTCCTTTGCTCACCAGGCCACGTCGGCCATCGATCGAGTCCGCGGTGGTCGCCCACCGCCGGTCGACTCGCTCGGCCACGGTGAGGCAGCCACGTCGTAGACAGAGGAGGAACCACTCGTGCGTTCAAGGGCAACCGGGCGAACCATCGCCCTCATCGCCGTCGCCGCCATGGCGTTCGGCGCATGCTCGAACTCCGGTTCGAGCGCGGCGCCGGCCTCGGCCGGCGCGTCGGCCGCCGCGTCGGCCGCGGCCGGCGGGATGACCGTCGGCTACCTGCCGAAGGACATCGTCAACCAGTACTTCGCCGCCGCGAAGACCGGCGTCGACAAGGCCGCGACCGAGCTCGGCGCGCACCGTGACCCAGGTCGGGCCGCCCGAGCCCAAGGCCGACCTCCAGATCCCGTTCATCACCGACCTCACCACCCAGAAGGTGAAGGCGATCATCATCTCGGCCGACGACAAGGATGCCGTCGCGCCGTCCCTCAAGGCCGCCATGGACGCGGGCATCAAGGTCGTCGGCTTCGACTCGAGCCCGGCCGTCGGCGCCTACAACGTCTTCGTCAACCAGGTCGACTTCAGCGGCGTCGGCGTCAACCTTGCCGACTGGGCCTGCGAGCTCGCCCCGAGCTGCACCGGCGACATCGCGATCCTGTCGGCCACGGCCACGGCGACCAACCAGAACGCCTGGATCGACCTCATGAAGACGACCCTCAAGGAGGACAAGTACAAGGGCCTCAAGCTCGTCGACACCGTCTACGGCGATGACGTCGCCAAGACCAGCACCGACCAGGCGCACGGCGCTGCTCACCAAGTACCCGAACCTCAAGGTCATCGTCGCCCCGACCACGGTCGGCATCCTGGCGGCCGCCCAGGTCGTCAAGCAGGCCGGCAAGTCCGACTCGATCAAGGTGACCGGGCTCGGCTTCCCGAACGACATGAAGCCGTTCGTCGCGGACGGCACCTCCCCGGTCTTCGGCCTGTGGAGCGTCCCGGACCTCGGCTACCTGTCGATGCAGGTCGCGGCCAAGCTGGTCAGCGGCGAGATCACCGGCAAGGAAGGCGAGACCTTCACGGTCAAGGGCCTCAACGGCGACAAGCCGTACACCATCGGCAAGGACAGCGTGGTCATCCTCGGCCCGGCCTTCCGGTTCGACAAGACCAACGTGGATCAGTTCAACTTCTAGTCCGCGTTCATCCGAGCGCGCGACCGGGCCCCGGGAGCGATGCTTCCGGGGCCTATCGATTCGAGGAGGTGCAGATGGAACGCATCGGGTTCGCGATGCGGCTGCGGCCGGGGGCCGAGGCCGTGTACCGGCACCGCCACGCGGCGGTCTGGCCGGAGATGCTCGACGAGCTCCGCGCGGCCGGCGCGCACGACTATTCGATCTTCCTCCGCGGCGACGACCTCTTCGGGTACCTCGTCGTGGACGACCTCGCGGCGTTCCGCGCCTACCTGGCCGAGAGCGAGGTCAACGCCCGCTGGCAGGCGGAGATGGGCGATCTCATCGACCCGCTGACCGACCCGGCGACGGGCTTCCACCGCCAGCTCGACGAGGTCTTCCACCTCGACTGAGGCGAGCCGGTCAGCTCGGGACGTCCTCCGGCATCGGCGGCTCGGCCCGGCGGCGTCGGAACTCGCGCGGGCTGACGCCGAACGCCTTCGAGAACTGCCGCGAGAACGCGGCAGGCTCCGGCCAGCCGACCGCACGGCCGATCGACGCGATCGAGTCGTCGGTCCCGGCGAGCAGGATCGCCCGCCCGTTTCGCGCGACGCTGCGCGAGGTAGGCCATCGGCGAGACGCCCATCCAGCGCTTGAACTCGTGGGCGAGATGGAACGAGCCGACGTAGACCTCGGTGCTCAGGTCGGCCAGCGTCCAGTGCCGGGCGAGGTCCGCGTCGAACGCGTCGAGGACGGCTGCGACGACCCGTGGGGTCGCGAGCCGCCGTTCGGTGGGCGTCGGGCCGTACCGCCGACCATGCCTGGCGATCAGGTCCAGGGCGAGCAGGAGGTGGCCGATCTGGCGCGCGTGGCTTCGCTCGGATGGATCCTCGTGCCGGATCGCGTCGAGCTCGCGGACGCATTGCTCGAAGGCCGCCGGGTCCACCTGGATGACGACGTGGTCGTCCTGGAGGCGCGGGTCCCGCTACGTCCGAACAGGGCCACCCAGGGCGTCGTCGCGGGCGGCCCAGAGGAGCTCGAACTCGGCCAGCTCCGCGCGGAAGAAGCAGTTGTAGACCTCCATGTCGCGGCACCCCCGGTAGCCGTGCGCGACCCCCGGCGGGACGAAGACGACCGTGCCGGCCTGGACCGGCTCCTCGCTGTCCCCGCAGACGTGGAACCCGCTGCCGCTGAGCACGAGCGCCATCTCGTAGAACGCGTGGTCGTGTGGATGGACCACGGGCAGGTGATCGACCAGCCAGAGTCCGACCACGCTTCCGGGCGCGATCAGCGGCTGCGGCTCGGAGGACGCGTCGGGACGCGCATCCTCCGGCTCCATGTGCCAAAGGTTGCGTTCGGGGCGCGTTGGTTTCATCCCTTCGGACATCCGCAAGATTGTGCAACCTCCCGACAACCATTGCCAACTTCGATATCGAGCCCATCCCTATCTTCGGGCCACGACGACCGGCCTGCGATGGTCCGGCTCGGCGATGGAGGTCGATCGGATGGATCGCCGGCGATCTGCGAGGTCTTGCGCATGACGAACGCCCTCGCCGGCGTCGATGCTCGCGCGACCGACGCATTCTCGAGCGAGCGCCGACAGGCCATCGCCCGACTGGTCGATGCCCATGGTCGAGTGCGCGTCGGAGACCTGAGCGACCGGTTCGGCGTGTCGCGCCAGACCATCCGAAAGGACCTCGCCGCCCTCGCGGCCGACGGTCGCGTCACGCGGGCGCATGGCGGCGCCATCAGCTCCGACACTCGCCCATCCGAGGGATCGTTCGACGTCCGCGAACGCCTGCAGCGCGCCGAGAAGGCCGCCATCGGGGCGGCCGCAGCGACGCGGGTCAACGATGGCGAGTCCATCGCGATCGACGCGAGCACCACCGGGCTCCACCTCGCCCGCGCGCTCCGAGCCCGAGGTGGCTGGAACCACCTGACGGTCGTGACCAACGGCCTCCGGATCGCCTCGGAGCTCGCCGGCTGTCCCGGGATCGCGGTCGTCCTCCCGGGCGGTTGGGTCCGCTGGGAAGCTCTCTCCGTGGTCGGGACGATCGGCTCGGGCGTGTTCGAGCGGATCAACGTCCAGACGGCGTTCGTGGGCGCTGCCGGGTTCACGTTCGAGACCGGCCTGTCCGACGCGACCGAGGAAGAGGCCCAGATCAAGCGGTCGATGATCGAGGTCGCTCGCCACGTCATCGCGATCGTCGACCACACGAAGTGGGGCCACACGGCCTTCGCCACCTTCTGCCGGACCGAGGAGCTGACGGGCGTCATCTCGGACCGGTCAGCCCCTGCATCCATGGTCACGGCCCCGGAGGCGGGCGGCATCGAGATCTGGCTCGTGCCCTCCGCGACCGATCCGGCGGTCGACAGCGTGTCCACCTGGTCCTCCCGAGTCGACCGGGATCCTGGAGACACACCGACATCGACGACATCACTGCTCGGCTGAGCAGGAGGAAGGAGGATCAGCGCGATCCGCACCGCACCGACTGAGAAACGCCTGGGATCGAGCGTCCGCGACCGGTTGGGTCGCGTCGACCGAGGCAGATGGCCATGAGGAGGAAGTCCATGGATCTGACACGAATGAGGCGAGCGATCGTCCTCACCGCGATGACCGCGTTGGTCGTCACGGCCTGTAGCAGCGGAGGAGGATCGTCGCCGAGCGCGGCGACCTCGGCCGCGCCGTCCGCCGCCGCGACCGCCGCCCCGACGGCGACGCCCGCACCGACGGCCGCGGCGGTCACGCTGGAGTACCTGGTCGACGATTCGCAGGCGAACCAGCAACTCGCGAAAGCATTTGCGGACGCGTACACGGCGAAGCACCCCAACGTCACGATCAACGTCCAGAGCCGTCCCGGCGGCAGCGAAGGCGACAACGTCGTCAAGACCAAGCTCGCCACCGGTGATATGACGGACATCTTCTGGTACAACTCCGGCTCGCTGCTGCAGGCGCTCAATCCGACGCAGACGCTCGTCGACCTGACCGGCGAGCCGTACATCGCCAACATCGCCGACTCCTTCATCCCGACGGTGTCGCAGAACGGCGGGATCTTCGGCGTGCCGAGTGGCACGGCGATGGGTGGCGGCATCCTGTACAACAAGAAGGTCTTCGCAGCCAACGGCCTGAGCGTCCCGACGACCTGGGCCGAGTTCGAGGCCAACAACGACAAGCTCAAGGCTGCCGGGATCACCCCGGTCGGCGCCGACCTACAAGGCCCCGGACGACTGGACCTCGCAGCTGTTCATCCTCTCTGACTACTGCAACGTCTCGGCGGCCGTCCCGAACTTCGCCGCCGACTACACCAACAACAAGATCAAGTACGCCGACACCCCTGCAGCGCTCGCTGGCTTCCAGCACCTGCAAGAAGGGTTCGACAAGGGCTGGTACGAGAAGGACTTCGGGGCAGCCAGCTTCGACGACGGTCTCACGTCGCTCGCGACAGGCAAGTTCGCCCAGTACCCGATGCTGACCTTCGCCCTTGGAACCATCGCGACCCAGCATCCCGAGTCCATCAAGGACATCGGGTTCTTCGGGCTCCCCGGCACGGACGCCGCCAAGAACTGCGCGACGATCTGGATGCCGGCAGCCACCTACATCCCGAAGACGACGACGGGCGACAAGCTCGCCGCCGCGAAGGATTTCCTCGCGTTCATCGCCTCCGTTGAAGGGGCCGACGCAGCGACCGCCGTGCAGCCGCCCACAGGCCCGTACGTCATCAAGGGCGCCAAGCTACCGGCTGATGCCCTGCCCGCCGTCCTCGACATCCAGAAGTACATCGACAACAACGCCGCAACGCCGGCCCTCGAATTCCTCTCGCCGGTCAAGGGACCGTCACTGCCGCAGATCGCGGTGGCCGTCGGAAGCGGTCTGACGAAGGCTCCGGACGGCGCGAGCCAGTACGACAAGGACATCGAGAAGCAGGCCAAGCAGCTGGGGCTTCCCGGCTGGTGAGTTCTCGACTGGACGCGACGCGCCAGTCCACCCAGGGAACGGTCGACCTGTCACGGTCGGCCGTTCCCGTCTCCGACGTTCCGTCTGCGCAGCCGCGGCGCCAGACACGGGCACGAGCCCTCGATGCCATGTATCCCCGGTGGTTCTACCTCCCGGGGGTGCTGCTCTTCGTGGTGATCTTCATCGTTCCCACCGCGGCCGCCTTCTACTTCAGTCTCACGCGTTGGACGTTGTTCAATGCGACCTTCATCGGACTCGACAACTTCAGCGAGTTCCTCCAGGACCAAGCGCTGACGACCGGTCTCCGCAACACGTTCGTCTACGCCGTGGTGACGAGCGGCTCGAAGGTCATCCTCGGCCTGCTGCTGGCGACGCTCCTGACGTCGCGGATCCACATGCGCTCCGCGCTCCGATCGATCATCTTCTTTCCGGTGCTCGATCAGCGCGGTGGCCGTCGGGATCACGTTCGCGGTCTTGATGGACCCCTCCGACGGCCTGATCAATCGGGCCCTGGCGATCGTCGGGATCGACGGACCGGCGTGGCTGAGCAACCCTGACATCGCGTTGCTGTCGGTCGCCGCGGTCGACGTCTGGAAGGGCGTCGGGATCGCGACGGTCATCTTCATCGCCGGGATCGTGTCGATCCCCGAGGAGTACCTCGACGCGGCCCGGCTCGAAGGCGGGTCATGGGTCAAGTTCCGCTACATGATCATCCCGCTGACCCGGAACGCCACGTTCACCGTGATCATCCTCTCCTTCATCGGCGGTCTGCGCTCGTTCGACCTGATCTGGACCATGACGCGCGGCGGCCCGGGGTTCTCGACCGACGTGATCGCCTCGACGATCTACAAGGAGTACCAGGCGGGCTTCTACGGCCTCTCCACTGCCGGCAACGTGATCCTGTTCATCATCGTCATGCTGCTCGTCTACCCGATGATGCGATTCTTCTCGAAGCGGGAGATCGAGCTGTGAGGGCCGCTCGCCTGGTCCGCCGGTACTGGGTCGACGTCGTCGCCCTGTCGATCGCCGTCCTCGTGTTCGTCGTCCCGGCCATCTTCATCGTCATCACGGCGGCCAAGGGGGAGGTCGAGGCTTCGGCGCTCGATTTCGCCTGGCCGACGGAATGGAAGCTCATCGAGAATATCCAGGCGGTGCTGAGCGAGCGGAACGGCATCATGATCACCGCACTCCGCAACAGCCTGGTCCTGACGGTCGCGTCGGTGGCGATCACGGTCGTGCTCGCGTCGCTGATCGCGTTCGTGATCCAGCGCCGGAGAGACCGGGTCGCGGCGCTCGTCAGCGCGCTCTTCCTCGCCGGATTGATCATCCCTCCGGCCGTGGTGCCGACGATCTTCCTGCTCCAGGCACTCGGGCTCTTCAAGACGCTGGCGGGACTCATCCTCGTCGAGGTCGCCTTCGCGATGCCCTTTGCCATCCTCGTCTTCGTGGCCTTCGTGTCGGTCATCCCGCGGGAGCTCGACGAGGCCGCACTCATGGATGGCGCGACGCCGTTCAGGCTCTATCGGAGGGTGATCTTCCCGCTCCTGCGGCCGGCCATCATCACGGTGACCGTCGTCCTGTCGGTCGCCATCTACAACGACTTCGTCAACCCGCTGTACTTCCTGCCGGGGAACGACAACGCGACCGTCCAGCTGACGCTGTTCAACTTCCAGAGCCAGTTCCTGACCCGCTGGAACCTGCTGTTCGCGGACGTGCTCCTGATCACGATCCCTCCGCTGATCATGTTCATCTTCTTCCAGCGCCAACTCGCCTCGGGCCTGACCGCAGGCGCCGTCAAAGGCTGATCCAGTCCGTTTCGCCTGAGGTGCCGCACCCGTGTCATCGACCGGAACGACGATCGCGAACGCGGTCGTCACCCAGCTCGTCAGCCAGATCCCGACCATCCGTCCTGGTCGCCGGCGCCGATCCGATCCGTCTGACCTGGCAGGTCTCCGACATCGGACCAGGGTCTCCGACAGCGGGCGTACGAAGTCCAGGCCGCCGACACCGACACCTTCGAGGTGGTGCTCGCCACGACCGGCGTCGTGGACTCGGATGACCAGGTCGCGGTCCCGGCCCCCGGCGCGCCACTGCAGAGTCGGGAGGTCCGCCACTTCCGGGTCCGGATCCGGACCGACAGTCGGATGGTCCGATTGGAGCCCGACGCTTCGGATCGAGGCAGGTCTGCTCCAGCCGAGCGATTGGACGGCCATCGGGATCACGATCCCCGACGACCCCGGTCGAGCCCGGCAGGCACCACCACCACTGCTGCGACGGGCATTCGAGGTGCCGGGACCGGCACGTCGGGCGAGGCTGTACGCCACGGCGCATGGGGTCTTTCGGATGGCGATCAACGGTCGCCCGGTCTCCGAGGACTTCCTCGCCCCGGGATGGACCGCCTATCGCGATCGTCTCCTCGTCGAGGCCTACGACGTGACCGACCTGCTTCGCGTCGGTCGCAACGTCATCACGGGGGTGGTGGGCGACGGCTGGTACCGAGGTCGCCTCGGTTGGGATCCCGACGGCGGTCGGGCCCGCTACGGCACGGACGTCGCCTTGTTCGCGCAGCTCGACGTCGACCTGGACGACGGGAGCGCGCTCAGGGTCGCGACGGACGGCCAGTGGCGAGCGTCGACCGGCGCGATCCGGGCCGCAGACCTGTATGACGGCGCGGACGATCGACTTCCGTGAGGAGCCGTACGGCTGGGAGACACCGGGGTTCGAGGACGCGTCATGGGCGACGGTGGTGGAGGTGCCGTTCGATCACCGGATCCTCGAGCCTCGGATCGCCCCGCCGGTTCGCGTCGCCGCATCGATCCCCGTGACCGCCGGTCGAGGTCCGACCGGGGCTGTTTCGTACGGACGGCGGTCAGAACGTGACCGGCCACGTGCGGATCCGCGTCCGGGGCCAGCGCGACCAACGGGTCACGGTGCGGCACGCGGAGGTCCTCGAGTCGGACGGATCCCTGCACACCCGCTCCCTCAGAACGGCACGAGCGACCGACACCTACGTGCTCGCGGATGACCAGGCCGTCGTGCTGGAGCCCATGTTCACCTTCCATGGCTTTCGGTACGCAGAGATCGAGACGGACGCGGAGGTCATCGATGTCGCGCACGTGGCCATCAGCAGCGCGACCCCGCGGCGTGGGACGTTCGAGTCCTCCGACGCGGACCTGAACCGGTTCCACGAGAACGTCGTCTGGTCCCAACGGGACAATTTCGTGTCAGTCCCGACGGACTGCCCGCAACGGGATGAGCGTCTCGGTTGGACCGGAGACGCCCAGGCCTTCGCGACGACGGCCTGCACCCTGTTCGACGCACAGTCGTTCTGGGCGAGCTGGTTGCGCGATCTTGCGCTCGAACAGGACCCGGTGAAGGGGGTGCCGTCCGTGGTCCCGGATGTCGTGCTGCAAGGCGAGGCGCAGTTCGGGCGAGCGGGCTGGGCGGACGCGGCCACCATCGTGCCGTGGGCCGTCTATGAGGCCTATGGCGACGTCACCGTCGTTCGCGACCAGTACCCGAGCATGCGTGCCTGGGTCGAATCCCTCCTCGGTCGATGCGGCCCGGATGGCTTGCTGCCCGACGCCTTCCAGTTCGGCGACTGGCTGGATCCGACCGCGCCGCCGGATCGTCCCTGGGAGGCACGGACGGATCCGACCTACCTGGCGAACGCCTTCTTCGCCCACAGCGCTCGCCTCACCGCGCGCGCGGCCTCGCTCCTCGGGGCCGACGCGATGACGCGGCCCGCTACGAGGGGGTCGCCCGCGATGTCGGATCGTCGACGTGGGCCCGCTGGCGCGAGCACGTCGTGTCCAATCAGACGGGCTGCGCGGTGGCGGTCCAGTTCGGGCTGGTACCGGACGACGAGCGCCAGGTCGTCGGTGACACGCTCGCCGCGCTCGTCCGAGCCACGGACGGGCGGGTTGCGACGGGATTCCTCGGGACGCCCCTGGTGCTCCCGGCCCTGGCCGCGACCGGCCACCTCGAGGAGGCGTACCTCGCGCTCCTCTGTCGCGAGGCGCCATCCTGGCTGTATCAGGTCACTCGCGGAGCGACGACGGTCTGGGAGCGATGGGACGCCATCCGTCCGGATGGATCCATCCACCCCGGCGTCATGGCACCGTTGCCGGGAGCGGAGGACGGTGGCGAGGGCGGCCACATGCTCTCCTTCAATCACTACGCCTACGGCGCGGTCGTGGACTGGGTCTACCGCACGGTCGCGGGTCTGGCGCCGGACATCACGAGCCCCGGATACCGCCGCGTGATCGTGGCGCCACGCCCGGACGAGTCGATCACCTTCTGCAAGGCCTCGCTCGATGCGCCGCAGGGCCCGGTGTCGATCGCTGGCGAGTCGAAGGCGAGTCGTTCTCGGCGGTCGTCGATCCTCCCGTTCGGGACCACCGGCCTGCTCGACCCGCCGTCCGGCCCGTCGTCGGTCGTCGTCGTGGACGGGCAGCGGCTGGAGGGAGACGCCGGCGCATGCGGCGGTGCTGGCGCCGGGCCGGCACACGGTCGAGGTGACCCGACCCGGTCCTGGTCTCGAAGGTGGCGCCGTGACGATCGACGGCATGACCCCAGACCGATCACGCGACGCGGCGTCCTTCAACGGCGAACGACGACGCGATCGCGAAGCGCTACCTCGCCGAGATGACCCTCGAGGAGAAGGCGACGCTGCTGACGGGCGACTCCGCGTGGACGACCGCGGCCATGCCCCGTCTCGGCCTGCCGTCGCTGCGCGATGGCCGACGGCCCGCACGGCGTGCGGCGCACGCCGTCCACCGGATCGATGGCCTTCGGCGCCCAGGCCGCGACCTGCTTCCCGACGGCGTCGAGCACCGCTGCCACGTGGGATCCGGACCTCCTGCGCGAGATGGGCGAGGCGATCGCCCGCGAGGCCATCGCCCTCGAGGTCGACGTCGTCCTCGGGCCCGGGGTCAACATGAAGCGCTCGCCGCTGTGCGGCCGGAACTTCGAGTACTTCTCGGAGGACCCGTTCCTGGCCGGGCAGCTCGCGGTCGGCTGGATCGACGGCGTGCAGTCGCTCGGGGTCGGCGCGTCGCTCAAGCACCTCGCCGTCAACAACCAGGAGACGCGCCGGATGTCGGTCAGCGCCGAGGTCGACGAGCGGGCGCTCCGCGAGATGTACCTGCCGGCCTTCGAGCACGCGGTCAAGACGGCCAGGCCGTGGACCGTGATGTGCGCCTACAACCGGATCAACGGCGTCTATGCGTCGGAGCATCGCCAGCTGCTCACGGACATCCTCCGGTCGGAGTGGGGCTTCGACGGGTTCGTGGTCTCGGACTGGGCGGCGGTCCACGACCGGCCGATCGCGCCGTGGCGGCCGGCACCGATCTCGAGATGCCGGGCCCGCGACCGCGCCGCGTGCGCTCGGTCATCGACGCGGTCCACGCGGGCGTCCTCGACGAGATGGTCGTCGACGAGGCCGCGCTGCGCGTCCTGCGCGTCGTCGCGCGGGCCTCGGCCACGCCGAAGGGCGGCTCGTTCGACGCCGCGGCGCACCACGCGCCTGGCGAGGCGGATCGCCGCCGAGGGCATGGTCCTGCTCAAGAACGACGGGGTGCTCCCACTCTCCGGCGGCGGGCGGATCGCGGTCGTCGGCCGCGCTGCCAAGGAGCCGCGGATCCAGGGCGGCGGCAGCTCGCAGATCACGCCGACGCAGGTCGACGTCCCGATCGACGAGCTCGCGCGACTGGCCGGCGACGCCGCGATCTCGTACTCGGACGGGTACGACGACGGAGCGGCGGAGCGGCCCGACCTCGTGGCGAGCCGCGGTCGCGGCCGCCGCCGACTCGGACGTCGCCATCGTCTTCGTGGCGATGCCGGTCGCGAAGGAAACGGAGGGCGGCGATCGGGCCGACCTGGACCTCGCGCCGCAGCAGGTGGCGTTGATCCGTGCGGTCTGCGCGGCGCAACCCCGGACCGTCGTGGTCCTGTTCAACGGTTCGGCCGTCACGCGTGGCGCCGTGGATCGACGGCGCGGCCGCGGTCCTCGAGGCGTGGCTCTCGGGCCAGGCCGCCGGTGGGGCGATCGCGGACATCCTGTTCGGCGTGGTCGAACCCGTCCGGCCGCCTCGCCGAGACGTTCCCGCTCCGGCTCGAGGACACCCCCGCCTACCTCGACTTCCCGGGCGACGGCGACCTCGTCCGGTACGGCGAGGGCCTGTACATCGGCTATCGCTGGTACGAGGCGCGGGATCTGCCGGTGGCCTTCCCGTTCGGGCACGGCCTGTCGTACACGACCTTCCGTTATGACGATGCCCGCGACGTCGGCGACGACCTTCGCCGACGTCGACGGCGTGACCGTCATCGTCGATGTCACCAACACCGGGCAGCCGTGCGGGAAGCGAGGTCGTCCAGGTCTACGTGCGGGATGTCGAGGCGTCGGTGCAGCGTCCCGGCAAGGAGCTGCGGGGCTTCGCGAAGGTGCGCCTCGAGCCGGGCGAGACGCGGGCCGTGGAGGTCCGCCTCGATCCGCGCGCGTTCGCCTTCTGGGATCCACGCCGGCACGCGGTGGGTGACGGAGGCCGGCGCCTTCGAGATCCTGATCGGATCCTCGTCTGCCGCGATCCATGCCGTCGTGCCGGTGACGGTGGTCGCAGTCGGCGGCGACTGCCGTCGACGCTGAGCGACATGTCTCCGCTGCAGGACTGGCTCGGGGATGCCGCCGGCACGACCCGCAGCCCTCGAGCTGGTGCGCGTCGCTCGCGCCGATCCTCGGCGGGGTCTTCGGGGAGGCCGTGACCGATCCCGACGACCTCGATCCGCACTTCCACAGCTACTTCAGTGCGATGCCGATCCGCGACCTGCTCGAGTTCGCCGCACCCGCCGGTGGACCCGACCCCGAAACGCGACTCAGGGGCTCATCGGGTCCCTGGACGCGGGGTCGGCCGACGGGACCGAGGCGCCCGCGCTCACGGCACCCGGAATGGCTGACTGATGGCGCGATCCATCGAGATCCAGGGAGAGCCGTTGGCCGTCGAGCTGTACGAACCTGCCCAGCACCGGGGCGACGCCCTCCTGATCCATGGCTACACGGGGAGCAAGGAGGACTTCGCCGAGGTCGGCCCGCTCCTGGCAGCGCGTGGCTATCGCGTCGTCGCCTTCGACAATCGGGGCCAGCACGAGTCGGCGCACAGCCAGCGTGACGACGCGTACACGATCGCCTCGCTGGCGCGCGACGCCATCGCGCTGGCCGACGAGTTCGGCCTCGTGCGGCCCCATCTGCTCGGCCATTCGTTCGGAGGTCTGGTCGCGCAGCGAGCCGCGGTGATGCCGCCCGGCCGCTGGGCGTCGCTGACGCTCTTCTGCACTGGCCCGCACGGCAGGTTCGGGCTGGCCGACCTCACCGACATCATCGACGTCCTCTCGACCCGCTCGATGCCGGAGGCATGGGATCCGGACCGCGACGCGGAGGCCCGCAAGAGCGTGCAGGTATGAGCTGCTCAAGCGGCGCTGGGCGATGAGCGACCCCCGTTCGGTCGTCACGCACGCGAACCACCTGCTGACCGAGCCATCCATCGTGGAGCAGGTCCACGCCACCGGGCTTGCCGGTCCATGTGGTCTACGGCGAGAACGACGACGCGTGGCCATTGGCGATGCAGGATCAGATGGCCCGCGACCTCGACGCACCGGTCAGCGTCATCCCCGACGCCGGGCATTGTCCGAACGAGGATCGTCCGGAGGACACGGCCGCGGTGATCGCCGACGTTCTGGGACACGATCGACGTGACCCGTCGTCCATCCCGGTGACGCCCGCAGCCTCCTCCGCGGGCGTCACCAGGGGCGGACGCCCAGGGCCCGAGCACGACCGCTTCCGGGAGGAAGCCCGCGTCAGTCGATGCGTCGCGTCCCGAGCCGGCTCACGGCGCTCGGGTCGCGGTGGTCGAAGAACAGGGTCGCGCCGGTGTCCAAGGGCGGCGATGCGCGCCATCTCGTCGTCGGTGAGCTCGAAGTCGAAGACGTCGAGGTTCTCGCGCATCCGGTCGGGCCGCACCGACTTCGGGATGACGACGACGCTCGCGCTGGATGAGCCAGCGCAGCACGACCTGGGCGACGGACTTGCCGTGCGCGTGCGCCGATCGCGGTCAGAGCGTCGGGTCGGTGAAGAGGTCGTTCCGGCCTTCGGCGAACGGGCCCCACGACTCGATCTGCACGCCGCGCTCGCGCATGAGCTCCTGGTCGTCGGCGCGCTGGAAGAACGGGTGGGTCTCGATCTGGTTGACCGCCGGGGTGATCTCGTTGTGGTCGATCAGGTCGACGAGCCGGTCCGGGTGGAAGTTCGAGACGCCGATCGCCCGGACGCGGCCCTCGCGGTGGAGCTCCTGCATCGCCCGCCACTCGCTGTAGTAGTCGCCGAACGGCTGGTGGATCAGGTACAGGTCGACGTAGTCCAGGCCGAGGCGCTGCGAGGGAGCGCGTCGAACGCGCGCTTGGTGTTCTCCTCGCCGGCGTCCTGGACCCACAGCTTGGTGGTGACGAACAGGTCGTCGCGGGCGATGCCGCTCGCTGCGATCGCGCGACCGACCGCCTCCTCGTTGCCGTACGAGGCGGCGGTGTCGAGCGAGCGGTACCCGGCGGCGAGGGCGTCGATCGACCGCCTGCTCGGTCTGCTCGTCGGGGATCTGGAAGACGCCGAAGCCGAGGATCGGCATCTCGACGCCGTTGTTCAGCGTGATCGTCTGCATCGGGAGGGTTCCTCTGGTGTCGAGTCCAGTGTCGGGCTGACCATGTTCACGCACAAGCCAACCACGTGAGGGGTGGGGGAGGAAGGCACGGGTCTGAGGGGTAAGGGCAGTGCCTCCCGACCCTGACACGACCGCCTAGCTGGCTTCCTCGAGCGGCTGCGCGAACTGGCTCTCGTAGAGGTTCGCGTAGACGCCCCCGCGCGCGAGCAGCTCGTCGTGCGTGCCCTGCTCGACGATGTGGCCCGCCTCCATGACGAGGATCGTGTCGGCGTCGCGGATCGTGGACAGGCGGTGGGCGATGACGAACGTCGTCCGGCCCTGCATCAGCCGTGCTTCATCGCGCGCTGGATGAGCACCTCGGTGCGCGTGTCGACCGAGCTCGTGGCCTCGTCGAGGATCAGGATCGGCGGGTCGGCGAGGAACGCCCGGGCGATCGTCAGGAGCTGCTTCTCCCCGGCCGACAGGTTCGTGGCGTCGTCGTCGATGACGGTGTCGTAGCCGTCCGGCAGCGTCCGCACGAAGTGGTCGACGTGGGCCGCCTCGGCCGCCGCGACGATCTCCTCCTCGGTCGCGTCCTCGCGCCCGTAGGCGATGTTCTCGCGGATCGTGCCGTTGAACAGCCACGTGTCCTGGAGGACCATCCCGAAGGTCTGGCGCAGGTCGTCGCGGGTCAGCTCGCGCGATGTCGATGCCGTCGACCGTGATCCGCCCGCCGTCGATCTCGTAGAACCGCATCAGCAGGTTGACGAGCGTCGTCTTGCCGGCGCCGGTCGGTCCGACGATCGCGATGGTCTCGCCGGCGTCGGCGACGAGGTCCAGGTCGTCGATGAGCGGCTTGTCGGGCTCGTAGCGGAACGAGACGTCCTCGAAGGCGACGGCGCCCCTGCGCCCGGCCGAGCACCTGCGGCGCGACCGGGTCGGGGATCTCCTCGGCCTCGTCGAGCAGCTCGAAGACGCGCTCGGCGGACGCCACCGCCGACTGCAGGACGTTGACGATGCTCGCCGTCTGGATGATCGGGAACGTGAACTGGCGCGAGTACTGGATGAACGCCACGACGTCGCCGAGCGACATCTGGCCGGACGCGACGCGCAGGCCGCCGATGACCGCGATCGCCACGTAGTTGAGGTTGGCGATGAAGTTCATCGACCGGCTGGATGATCCCGGAGATGAACTGGGCCCGGTAGCTCGCCTCGTAGAGCTTGTCGTTCTCCTCGTCGAAGGTGGCGATCGCCTCCTCCTGGCGCCCGAAGACCTTCACGATCGCGTGGCCGGTGTGCATCTCCTCGACGTGGCCGTTGAGCGTGCCGGTGGACGCCCACTGGGCGACGAACTGCTGCTGCGAGCGGCGGACGATGAGCGATCGTCGACGACCAGCGACAGCCGGGACGGCCAGCAGCGAGACCACCGCGAGGAGCGGGCTGATCGTCAGCATCATGATCAGCACGCCGATGATCGTGAGCAGCGACGTGATGAGCTGGGTCAGGCGTCTGCTGGAGCGTCTGGCCGATGTTGTCGATGTCGTTCGTGACGCGGCTCAGCAGGTCGCCGCGCGAGTGGCCGTCGAAGTAGCGCAGCGGCAGCCGGGCCGAGCTTGCGGTCGACGTCGCTCGCGCAGCCGGTAGACCGTCCGCTGGGTGACGCCGGCCATGATGTAGGCCTGCCCCCAGCTGAAGATCGAGCTGAGCATGTAGAGGCCCGACCAGGAGGACCAGGATCTGGGCCGAGCGCGCCGAAGTCGATGCCGACGCCCGGCGTCACGGTCAGGCCGCGAGGCATGTCGGCGAGCTGGTTCTGGCCGCTGCGCCCGAAGCCCGGCGATCGACCTGCTCCTGGGTCACGCCGGCGGGCAGCTGCTTGCCGATCGACGCCGTCGAAGATGATGTTCGTCGCCTCGCCGAGGATCTTCGGGCCGACGACCGCGAACGATGACGCTGACGATGGCGAGCAGGACGACCACGACGATCAGCGTGCGCTCCGGTCGCAGCTGGCCGAGCAGCCGGCGGAACGAGGCGCGGAAGTCCTTCGACTTGCTCGGCCGGCATGCCCATGCCCATCATCCCCGGGCCGCGGCCGCCGCCCGGACCGCGCGGCCCGCCCGGCCGGTGGACCCGGCGGTGGGCCGGCCGCGGCGGGCCGCCGCTGCCCGGTCGGCCCGCTCATGCCGCGGCCTCCTCGGTCGGAGAGCTGCGAGTAGACGATCTCGCGGTAGGTCTCGTTGGTCGCCAGCAGCTCCGTGTGCGTGCCGATCCCGACCACCCGGCCGGCGTCCATGACGACGATCCGGTCGGCCTTCATGATCGTGCCGACGCGCTGGGCGACGATGATCACCGTCGCGCCGCCGAGCTCGCGCGCGAGGGCGGCCCGCAGCCGCGCGTCGGTCGCGAAGTCGAGCGCCGAGAAGCTGTCGTCGAAGATGTAGATCCGGCGCTCGCTTGACGAGCGCCCGGGCGATCGCGAGGCGCTGGCGCTGGCCGCCCGAGACGTTCGTGCCGCCCTGGGTGATCGGCGCCTCGAGGCCGCCCTCCATCTCCTCGACGAAGTCGCGGCCCTGGGCGATCTCGAGCGCCTTCCACAGCTCGCTCGTCGGTCGCGTCCTGCGTCGCCGTAGCGCAGGTTGCTGGCGACCGTGCCGCTGAACAGGAACGCCTTCTGCGGGATGAACCCGATGCGCGCGCCACAGGTCCTCGCGGTCCATCGCGCGGACGTCGACGCCGTCGACGAGGACCGCGCCGCCGGTGACGTCGTAGAACCGCGGGATGAGGTTGACGAGCGTGGTCTTGCCGCTGCCGGTGCTGCCGACGATCGCCGTCGTCTCGCCGGGTCGCGCCGTGAACGAGATCCCGTGGAGGACCGGCTCCTCGGCGCCCGGGTAGCGGAACTCGACGTCGCGGAACTCGACGAGGCCCGGGTCGCTCCGATCGGGGTCGGCGTGACCGGCGTCGGCCGGATCGCGGATCGCCGGCTCGGTCTGCAGGACCTCCTGGATCCGGCCGGCCGAGACCGCGGCCCGCGGCACCAAGATGAACATGAAGACGGCCATCAGGACCGCGAACAGGATCTGCATCAGGTACTGCAGGAACGCGGTCAGGTTGCCGATCGGCATCGCCCCGCTGTCGACGCGGATGGCGCCGAACCACACGACCGCGACCGTCGAGAGGTTGAGGATCGCCGTCATCACGCGGGATCGTGATCGCGAACAGGCGGTTGACGCTGGAGCGCGGTCTCGAAGAGGTCGTCGTTCGCGGCGTCGAAGCGGCGCTTCCTCGTGCGCGCGTCCGCACGAACGCGCGGATGACGCGGACGCCGGACAAGCGTCTCGCGCATCACCTGGTTGATCCGGTCGAGCTTGACCTGCATCGCCCGGAACAGCGGGATGGCCCGGCTCATGACCAGGCCGATGACAGCGGCCATGAGCGGCAGGATGATCACGAGGAGCGCCGGACAGCGGCACGTCCGGCGCAGGGCCATGATGATCCCGCCGACGATCAGGATCGGCGCCGAGATCATGATCGTCAGGGCCATGAAGACGACCGTCTGGACCTGCTGGACGTCGTTGGTGTTGCGGGTGATCAGCGACGCCGTCCCGAACTGGTTGACCTCGACCTGCGAGAAGCGTCTCGACCTTGCGGAAGATCGGCCGGCGGACGTCGCGACCGAAGCCCATCGCGATCCTGGCGCCGCCGATAGACGGCGACGATCGAGGCGACGCCGAGGAGCAGCGGTCACGACCAGCATCAGCCCGCCGGTCGCGGAGGATGTAGTCCGTGTCGCCCTTGGCGACGCCGTTGTTGATGATGTCGGCGTTGAGGTCGGGCAGGTAGAGGTTGGCGATGCGCCTGATCAGCAGCAGGACGATGACGACCGCGAGCTGGCGCGCGTAGGGGCGCAGGTAGGTCCGCAGGAGGGCGATCATTGGGGGAGCCGCGCTGGTCGACGCGGTATTCAATGCCACGTGGATAATCTATGTCATCCGTAGCGACCGCGCAACGTCACGGCGCAACGCGTCAACCGAGCGCGGCCCCGACGCGGTCGCGCAGCACCGCGTCGTCGAAGACCAGGATGATGTCGCCGCCCGCGCCGCGGACGTCGAGGCCGGGATCGCCCCGGTGCAGGCGCCAGATCCGGACGCGTCGTGCGGCGCCGCCATGGCGGACGGGCACGGGCCGCTCGTCGCCGCCGTCCTCGACGGTCAGTCGGCCCACGTCCCGACCCGGAGTCACCCGGACGACGCACGGCCGCGGATCCGCGACCGGCGCCGACTCCGAGCGGATCCAGCCGGCCCAGGCGGCGGGGACCCCGTCGCTCGGCGCCGGGCGGACCGGGTCGGACGGCGTGGATGCGGCCCGACCGCGGCGGTCGGGGCGGACCAGCGGGTAGCCGAGCCAGAGGCCGAAGGCGATGAGCAGTCCGATGACCCCGGGGATGAGGATCAGCCAGAAGCGGTCGTCCTGCCGCGGCTCGGCGACGGCATCCGCGTCCATCCAGCCGATGTAGCCATTCGGGCCAGGTCCCGTCGCGGAGATGGTGCCGGTCAGGGTCTCGGGGCCGAGCGCCAGCGCCGCCGGGGCGAGCACGTTGACGTAGCTCGTGCCGTCGGCCGGGTCGACCAGCTCGTAGAGGAACGGCTGGACCGGGTTGTTCGCCGAGCGGAGGTCGCCTTCCAGGCGGTACCACGACGTCATCGCCGGCAGCCGCGCATACCGGACGTCGTCGAAGGAGAGGTCGGTCGGCCGCTTCGAGCTGCCGATGACGACCGAGGGCACGACCGACGCGAGCAGCAGCACGGCGATCAGCACCCGGACGCCCATCCGGGAGCCGCCCACGAGTCGCCGCGAGCCCGCGCCGAGCGCAGCGACGGCGGTCAGGAGTCGGTCGACGAGCGTCATCACCATCGTGTTCGCCCGGAGTCTAGGGCATGTGCCGGAGGCCGAACGTCTCCCGATTCGGTGGCCTTCGGCACGTGCGGCAGCAGCCCACCGGCGGCGACCATGCCCTCGGTGGGCCGTCCGCAGCGGCTTGTCCGTCAGGGTGCCGCGCGACCGGTCGCGGCCCGGAGAGGCAGGACCATGACCAAGGCAAGCGCGCGCCGCTCGGCACCCATCGCACCGCCTCGAAGGCGGCCGTCGATGCTGATCGCGCTCACCGCCGTCGCGCTCGGCGGCGGCGTCCTGCTGATCGCGCTCGCCATGCTGCTCCGACCCGCGCCGCCACTCGCGACGGCCGTGTCGCCCGTGGCTTCGGCGGTCGCCGGCCTCCCGACCGACGGCTATACCCTCGGTCGCGCCGATGCGCCCGTGACGATCGACCTGTACGAGGACTTCCAGTGCCCGGCCTGCCGCCAGTGGGGCACGACCGTCTTCCCGTCGCTCGCCGCCAACGAGCTGGCGACCGGCCGCGCGAAGCTCGTCTTCCATGACTTCCCGTTCATCGGGCCGGAGTCATTCCTCGCCGCCGGCGCGGGGCGCGCGGCGGCCCGCCAGGACCGGTTCTGGGACCTGTGGGCGACGATCTACGCCAACCAGGGGCCGGAGAACAGCGGGGCGCTCACCCGGGAGCGCCTCGTCGGGATGGCGCGGACCACGGGCCTCGATGTCGACCGGTTCTCGGCGGACATGGATCGGGCCGAGGTTGGGCCCGCGATCGCCGCGTCCGCCGCCGACGCCGCGCGCCTCGGGGTCGAGTCGACGCCTTCGCTGATCATCGGCGGGCGGCTCCTCGTGGGGGCGTCGTACGCGGACGTCGCCCGCGCGATCGCCGATGCCGCCCACTGACGGGGCCGCGGTCGCGGCTCATCGAGGGAACCCCCGCCTCGGTCCAGGGCTCGTCCTCATGGCGCTCGACCTGGTGGGGCTGGTCATCGCCGGCTACCTGAGCGCCGTCGAGCTCCGGGGCGACGTGCCCGTCTGCGGGCCGCTCGCCGGCTGCGAGACCGTCGCGCTCTCCCCGTACGCCCGGGTCGGCGGCGTCCCGGTCGCCGTGTTCGGCGTCGTGCTGTCGCTGTCGCTGCTCCTGCTCGCGGCAGGCTGGATCCGGACCGGACGGGTGGCGCTCCTCGGCGCGCACTACGGTCTCTCGCTGGTCGGTGTGGTGTTCGAGCTGTACTTCACCTACATCGAGGTCGTGGTCATCGGCGCGATCTGCGTCTGGTGCGCGAGCTACGGGCTCTCCCTGCTGGCCCGGTTCGGCGTGGCCCTCTGGGTGTGGGTCCACCGCGAGGCGTACGCGGAGCCTGGCTGACGCCGCTCGTCACGCAGAAAACGGGCCATTCGGCACGGGTCGGCCGCGCCCCGTCCGTCCGAAACTATGACTACATCAGTCCATGTTTAGCAGCGCCCGCTGCGACCGACACAAGGAGCGAACGAGATGCACCGCCGACTGTCGTTGGATCGCTATCGCCGGGGTCGCCGTCGCGATCGCCGGCTGCGTGACGCCTCCGAGTGGGGGCTGGACCACCGAACCACCCTCGACCGCGAAGCCCGCCCAACTCGCCGTCGCCCCTGGCGCCATGGCATCCGGCGCCCCGATGGCCATGCCGATGGCCTCGATGGACATGGGCGGCACCCCCGCCGCGGCCGCGGCGGCCGGCACGATCGAGATCGAGGCGTTCGATCTCGGCTTCAAGCCCGCGACCGTGACGGTCGCGGCGGCCGGCACCTATGACGTGTCCTTCCATAACACCGGTTCGATGACCCACGACCTCACGTTCGCGGATGGCACGAAGCTCGTCGCCGAGTGCCGGCAAGACCACGACCGGACAGGTCACGATCCCGGCAGCCGGTCTGACGTTCATGTGCTCGATCCCGGGCCACGCCGCTGCCGGCATGACCGGCTCGGTCACGGTGGGCGCCGGCGGGGCGCCCGCCTCGGCCGCCCCGGGCGGCACCGCTGGGACCGCGGCCGCGGCACCGGTCGCCGACCCGAACGCCCCGCCCTACCAGCTCCGCAACGCGATCGCGCCCACGGTCATGCCGGGCACGGTCCACGACGTCGAGATGCCGATCGTCGACAAGGACATCACGGTCGCTGAGGGCTTCGTGGTCCACGCCTGGACATTCGGCGGGACCGTCCCGGGGCCGACGCTGCGCGTCCACCTCGGCGACACGGTTCGCGTCCACCTGACCAACACCACCGCGATGAGCCACTCGATCGACTTCCATGCCAGCCAGACCGCGATGAACGACCAGATGGTCGAGATCAAGCCGGGTGGCTCGTTCATCTACACCTTCACCGCCGACTACGCTGGGGTCTGGATGTACCACTGCGGCACGGCCCCTGCGCTCCACCACATCGCGAACGGGATGTTCGGGATGGTCATCGTCGAGCCCAAGGGCGGGCTGTCCAAGGTCGACCAGGAGGTCGCCCTCGTCCAGAGCGAGTGGTACCTCGGCGCCCAGGGCCAGCCGGCCGACTATGCCAAGGCCGCGGCCGGCGCCCCGTCGCCCGACTTCGTCGTCTTCAACGGCGTCGCCAACCAGTACAAGGACCATCCCGTCAAGGTCACGACCAAGGGCCGGGTCCGGGTCTTCGTGCTCGACACCGGGCCGAACATCGACAGCAGCTTCCATGTCGTCGGGACGATCTTCGACACCGTGACCAAGGAAGGCATCCAGCTGGTCAAGGGCAACGCCGGCGGCTGGGGCTCGCAGGCCGTGGACCTGAGCCCGGCGCAGGGCGCGATCATCGAGTTCAGCCCCCAGGAGGACGGGATGTACCCGTTCGTGACTCACGCCTTCAACTTCGTCGGGCGTGGCGCGATCGGCCTCTTCATGGCCGGCGACGGCGACCCGGCGAACTGATCGGCCACCGATGCGACTGGAGTTGACCAAGCGAGCCGACTACGCGATCCGGGTGGTCCTGGCGCTGGCCGCGGCCGATGACGGCGAGCGGCTCAGCGTCCGGACCCTCGCCGCGGACCGCGACATCCCCGTCCAGGTGCTGCCGCGGGTCATGACCGACCTGGCCTCGGCGGGGATCGTCGACGGGCGCACCGGCCGGGCCGGCGGCTACCGGCTCGCCCGTCCGGCGGCGGCCATCTCGCTGCTCGACGTCATCCGGGCCGTGGAGGGCGACCAGCGCCGTCGGCGCTGCGTGCTGCGTGGATCGTCGTGCAACGCCTCGGCGCCGTGCGTCGTCCACGAGGTCTTCACCACGGCCCAGGACGCCCTGCTCGGGGAGCTCGAGGGCGCGTCGGTCGCGTCGATCGCGCGATCGAGGTAGTCGAGTGGCAGGATCGCCGGTGTGTCAGGAACCCGACGCGGCCGCGAGTTCGGCGATCTGCGCACGGGCCGCCGCGACGAGTTCGGCGTTCGTGCTCGCATGGCCATGCAGACCCCAGCCACCCTCCGGCGCTTCCGTCAGCAGGACCCAGGTGCGGTCGGCGAGCGACGGATCGGCGGCCGCCTCGGCGATGATCGACGTGAGCTGGGCGACCACCGCCAGCTGCTTGTCACGATCGAGGGCGCCGGCGTTGGTGAGGACCTGGACCCGGACATAGGTGCTGTCGCCATTGACGTTCGAGATCGCTGCCGCGGGGAGCTCGTGCACGAACGCGGCGGTGTTGTCGCGGAACATCGGGATGTCCGGGACGCGTTCGACGGTCATCACGGCCGTGGCCAGTTCGCGAGCCAGGGCGTGCGTGTCAGAGAAGGTTCCGGTCGCGGCGTAGACATCGATCATCGGCATGTGTCAGGCTCCATCGTCACAGTGCTGATGACGGTACCGTCATCCAGACAAGCAGGATGACGACCATCATCCTACGCTGTCAACACAAGGGAGGGCAGCGCATGGGCCATTCGCGAGCCACCAAGCGCGAGCACCATGAAGCGATCGTCGGGGCGGCGGCGACACGCTTCCGCGAGGACGGCATCGATGGGGTCGGCGTGGCGGACCTGATGCGCGGCACCGGCCTGACGCACGGCGGCTTCTATCGGCATTTCGAATCGCGCGACGAGCTCGTCGGCGAAGCTGTCGAACGCGCGCTCCGCGACGGTGGGCAGGCGATGGCGGCGGTCGCCGAGACGCCCCGTGACCCGCTGACGGCCGTCATCGATGCCTACCTCAGCCTGGCCCACCGCGACACCCTCGGGACGAGCTGCGCGGTGACGACGCTCGCCGGGGACGTGGCGCGCAGCAATGCGCGCGCGCGGGCGGCGTACACCGGTCAGGTCGGCACCTACATCGACATGCTCGTGCGACTGCTCCCACCGGGGACCGGCGACCGGAGGCGGGCAACGGCGATCGCCGCCCTCTCGACCCTGGTGGGCGCGGTGTCGATGGCGCGAGCCGTCAACGACGAGGCGCTGTCGCAGGAGATCCTCAGCTCGGCCGCGTCAGAGCTGAAGGCACAGCTCGCCTGAGGTGGCGACCGATGGCCCGCAAGATGGTGGGGTGGCGTATGGGGCTCGAACCCATAACCTTCGGAGCCACAATCCGATGCTCTGCCATTGAGCTAACGCCACCGCGGGTCGCTCCGCTCGACCGCCGCTGACGGTCCCGGGAGCTGTGGGCTGAGGGAGTGTACCCCGAAGCCTTGCGATGCACGCGGCGCTGCCAGGCCCCCGATGCCCGGCGCATCATGGTCGTCCGCGGTCGATGAGCGCGACCGCCGCACGGGAGCCAGCGATGACCGACGAACCACGGGCGACGCGCGAGGATCCGGGGCCGCTCCTGGCACGGACCGCTCGAGATCGCCACCGAGTACCTGCGGGGGCTGCCCGAGCGGCACGGTCCTCGTCGACCAGGACGTCGCGTCGCTGCGCGCCGCGCTCGTCGGGCCGCTGCCCGAGACCGGTGAGGACCCGATCGAGGTCATCGAGCGGCTGGCCCGCGACGCCGACCCGGGGATCGTCTCGATGGCGGGGCCGCGCTACTTCGGCTACGTCATCGGCGGCAGCGTCCCGGCCTCGGTCGCGGCCGACTGGCTGACCACGACCTGGGACCAGAACGCGGGCCTGTATTCCTGCGGCCCGGCCGCATCCGTCGTCGAGGAGGCCGTGGGCGCCTGGCTGATCGACCTGCTCGGGCTGCCCGCAGGCACCAGTTACGGGCTGGTCTCGGGCTGCCAGATGGCCGGCTTCACGGGCCTGGCCGCCGCGCGCCACGCGGTCCTCGAGGCCGCCGGCTGGGACGTGGAGGCGCGGGGCCTGATCGGGGCGCCGGAGATCGACGTGATCGTCGGCGCCGAGGCGCACTCGACCATCGGCGGGGCGCTGCAGTTCCTCGGCCTCGGCCGCGACCGGGTCCACACCGCGGCCGCCGACGGGCAGGGCCGGATGCGGCTCGACGCCCTCGAGGCGACGCTGGACGGCATCCCGGCCGGCCGCCCGCTGATCGTCTGCCTCCAGGCGGGGAACGTGAACACCGGCGCCTTCGACCCGTTCGGGCCGATGATCGACCTCGTCCGACGGCGGACGAACGCGTGGGTCCACATCGACGGCGCCTTCGGGATGTGGGCGCAGGTCAGCCCGCAGACGGCCTACCTGCTCGACGGCATCGAGCGCGCCGACTCGTGGGCGACCGACGCGCACAAGTGGCTCAACGTGCCGTACGACTCGGGGCTGGCGTTCGTTGCCCACCCGCGGGCGCACGCGGCGGCGATGGCGCCGCCCCGCGCCGCCTACCTCGAATACGTGGGCGACGAGAAGCGCGACCAGATGTACTGGGTCCCGGAGTTCTCGCGGCGGGCCCGGGGCTTCGCGATGTACGCGGCGCTCCGCAGCCTCGGGCCGCTCCGGGGTGCGCGAGATGGTCGAGCGGGGCTGCTGGGTCGCCCGGCGCATCGCCGACCGGATCGAGGCGGCGCCCGGTGCCACCGTCCTCAACGACGTCGTCCTCAACCAGGTGCTGGTCCGCTTCGAGGCCGACGACCGCGACCCGGCGGCCTCGGACGCGCTGACCCGCGCGGCCCTCCTGGAGATCCAGGAGGAGGGGACCATCTGGCTGTCCGGCACGACCTGGCACGACATGGCGGCGATCCGGGTCTCGGTCTCGAACTGGGGGACCGGCGCGGACGAGGCCGAGCTCGCGGCCGCGACGATCCTCGCCGCCGCGGAACGCGTCCGGGCGAGGGGCACGCCGGCGAGCTGACGCACCACCTCGGGCCGGGTCGCACCGCACCGCACCCACCCGGACCGCCGCGGACCGCACCGCACCGACCCCGACCGCAAGTACCAGCGACCGGGACCGCCGGGACCATCGCGCCGGGGGAGGGGGCGCGAGCCCGCGATACGGTGAGCGGCACATGTCCCGGCCCATCCCGCACCTCGATCCGCGCCGCCTTGCCGCGCTCGTCGCGCTCGTGTTCGCCGTCACGTCGGCGGCCAACGCTCATGGCGCCCTCGCCCACGTACGCGTGGGGCGCGAACACCTTCTCCTCGGCGTCGGAGAAGCAGCTGGCCGCGCTCCACAACCAGGCGCGCGCCGCGGCCGGGCTCAAGGCGCTGCGCGTCGACGCGGCCCTGACCTCGATCGCCCGCAGCCGCAGCAAGGACATGATCGTCCGCGACTACTTCAGCCACGACATCCCGGGCGCCGGCAACGTGTTCGGGATCATGAAGGACAAGGGCTACTGCTTCCGCTCGGCCGGCGAGAACATCGGCTACAACTACGACTCGCCCGACGCCGCCGCGACCGCCGCGATCCAGTCGGCGTTCATGGGCTCGAGCGGCCACCGCGCCAACATCCTCGGCAAGGACTACGACTCGGTCGGGGTCGGCGCCTACCAGGGCGCCGACGGCAAGAAGATGTGGACCGTGGTCTTCGCCGACAAGTGCGGCTCGACGTCCGCGCCGAAGCCGACGCCCAGGCCGACCGCCAAGCCCAAGGCGACCGTCCACGCCACGCCGAAGCCGACCGTCCACGCCACGCCCAAGCCGACGCCCAAGCCGACGCGGAAGCCATCGCCCGAGCCGAAGCCGGCCGCGGTCCCCAGTCCGAGCGCCTCGCCGGCGCTGGCGGCCGTCCCGTCGCCGACCCCGTCCGATGACGGTTCCGGCCCGGGTGGCGGTGCGCCCGGCGGCCAGGGCGGCGGGTCGCCCGCCGACATCGGCAGCGGGCACGGCCTGCGCGTCCTCGACCCGCCGGCCCCGGGCGGCCTCCTCGAGACCATCGTGGGCGGCGTCACCGGCTTCTTCTTCGGCGCATGACGACCCTCGCGGCGGAGGCCGCCGATGCGATCCTGGCGAGGCGGTCGGCCTATACACTCGGCCGGATGCCGCCCATCCTCCAGGCACGCGACCTCGCGAAGTCGTACCCGCTGGGGCAGACGACGGTCGAGGCCGTGCGCGGCGTCTCCCTCGAAGTCGCCGAAGGCGAGTTCGTGGCCCTGATGGGCCCGTCGGGCTCGGGCAAGTCGACACTGCTCCACCTCCTCGGCGGGCTCGACCAGCCGACCTCGGGCGAGGTCACCATCCAGGGCGAGGTCATCAGCCGCCTCCCCGATGAGCAGGCCACCAAGCTGCGCCGGGATCGCACCGGCTTCGTCTTCCAGTCGTTCAACCTGATCCCGCTCCTCGACGTCGCCGAGAACGTCGGCCTGCCGTTCACGATCGCGGGCGAGGACCCGACGAAGGGCCAGCAACGCGAACGGGTCCAGGAGGCCATCGCGCTCGTGGACCTCGCCGGCAAGGAGCACCACAAGCCCGACCAGCTGTCGGTGGGCGAGCAGCAGCGGGTCGCCATCGCCAAGGCGCTCGTGACGCGTCCGGCCCTGCTCTTCGCCGACGAGCCGACCGGGAACCTCGACTACACGAGCGGGTCCGAGATCCTCGATGCGCTCTGGCGGTCGTGCACGGAGCGCCACCAGACGATCGTCCTCGTGACCCACGATTCGAAGGCGGCGGCCTACGCCGACCGGGTGCTGGTCATCGCCGACGGCACGATCCGCGACTCGATCCATCTCGGACGGCGCGAGTCCCACGACGCCGCACCCCTCATCGCCCGGCTCGCCCAGCTCGGCCTGTAGGCCGGTGGCTCCACGATGTCCGGGCTGACCCGGCTCGCGCTGCGCAGCCTGCGCGAGCGCAGGCTGCGGACCACGCTCACGATCATCGGCGTCGCGCTCGGCGTGGCCGTCCTGTTCGCGGGGCTGGCCACCGGCGACGGCATCACCGCGGCCGCGGACCGCACGGTCCAGGCGCTCGTCGGGCGGGCCGACCTCCGGGTCGCCGCCTTCGGCGAGGGCGGTCTGGGCTCGGAGAGCTTCGCGGCCATCACGGCCACGCCCGGCGTCGAGATCGTCGCGCCGGCCCTCGAGCGGCGGACCTACCTCGAGGGGACGAACCCGGACGGCTCGCTCCCGCCGTCGGTCACGGTCCTCGGCATCGATCCGGTCGCCGAGCCGCGGCTGCACGACCTCACGCTCGTCGCCGGCAGCCCGCTGACCGGCGCCGACGAGCCGAGCGCGCTCATCGACGAGCGACTGGCGGCCGAGGACGGCCTCGAGCTCGGGTCCACGCTGACGGTGCTCGGCGCCGGCGAACCGGCGCAGTACCACGTGATCGGCATCCTCGCCGGGAGCGGCCCGCTCGGTGCATCCGGCGGCCGGACCGTGGTCGTCCCGCTGCGGACCGCCCAGGCGGTCTTCGACCAGGCGGGCCTGACCAGGGTGGACATCGGCCTGGCGGCGGGCGCGTCGCAGGCCGAGGTCGTCGCCGGTCTCGAGTCGCGACTGCTGGTCGAGCCGTACGTCATCTCCTCGCCGCAGGACCTCGCCGACAACCTCCGCGCATCGACGGCCGACTTCCAGTCGACGACGGCGCTCATCGCCGCGATCGCGCTGTTCGCGGGCGCCTTCCTCATCGTCAACACGCTCTCGATGACGGTCCTCGAGCGGATCCGCGACGTCGGGCTGCTGCGGGCCGCGGGCGCCACGCGCGGCCAGGTCCAGCGGTTCATCCTCGTCCAGGCCGTCGTGGTCGGGGTCCTCGGCTCGCTGCTTGGCCTGGCGCTCGGCGCCGTGCTGGCGGGCCTGATGGCCGCCTGGCTGCGGACGATCGGCTCGGTGACGCTCGAGTCGGCCGCGCCGGCGGCCAGCTCGGTCGTGGTCGCCTTCGTGACGGGCGTCGCGGTCACCCTCGCGGCGGCGATCGAGCCCGCGATCCGCGCCTCGCGCATCCCGCCGGTCGAAGCCCTCCGGGCACGCATGGACCAGACCCCCGCCCGTCGGGCACGGCTGGGCTGGCTGCTGGTGGTCTTCGCGGTCGTGGGCATCGCCGGCCTGCTGGTCTGGCCGCGCGACGCCGGCGCGGCCGGGGCGGTGCGCGCGCTCGTCGTCTACGGCGTCCTGCTCGTCGCCACGCTGCTCGTGCCGTTCCTGGTCCCGGCCCTGGCGCGGATCGGCGGCCTGCCATTCCGCCTGCCGTTCGCGCTCGAGGAGCGGCTCGCCCGGGCCACGATCGTCCGCGATCGCAGCCGCACGACCCTGACCCTCGGCGCGCTCGCGGTCGGCCTCGCCCTGGTCGTCGCCCTCGGCGGCGTCGGGCAGCACGCCCGGGCCGCCGCCGGCGCCTGGGTGGGCGAGGTCGTGCCGGGCGAGCTCCTCGTCACCTCGATCCGCCCGGTGGCGGCCGACGAGCCCGCGGCCACCGACCTCGCCGAGCAGCCCGGCGTGGACCGCGTCAGCCCGATCGCCACGTTCGACCTCGCCGTGGACGGCATCGCCACCGACGGCGCCGCGATGGTCGGCGCGGACCTCGCCGAGGACGGCCGGCTCACGTTCGTGCAGGGCGACCGCGACGCGGCGCTGCAGGCGCTCGATGCCGGTGGCGCCGCGATCGTGCCCGCCTCGCTGGCCGACCGCCTCCACCTCGCGATCGACGACGAATTGACGGTCGGGACCGCCGACGCGACCACGATGCGCCTGCGCGTCGTCGGCGTCGCCGAGCGGACCCTGCCCGGCAAGGGCGGCGAGGCCGTCCTCGTCGGCTGGACCGACGCCACGAACCAGCTCGGCGTCGCCGGGGCCGACGCGTTCGCGATCACCTTCGACCCCGGGATCACGCCCGCCCAGCTGGACGACTTCCATCAGGCCGCCGCCCTCTCGGCCTTCGAGGTCGTGACGCTCGACCAGGTCAAGGGCGCCATCGACGACGCGCTCGTCCGCGTGTTCGGGCTCTTCGACGTCCTCGCGATCGTGGCCGTGATCATCGCGTCGCTCGGCATCGCCAACACCCTGACCATGAACGTCATCGAGCGCGTCCGCGAGATCGGGATCCTGCGTGCCGCCGGGATGACCCGGCGCCAGGTCTGGCGCTCGGTCGTCGTCGAGGCCGGCGTCATCGGCGTCGCGGGCTCGATCGTCGGCATCCTCGCCGGGCTCCTGGTCGGGGCGCTGATGGTGGTGCTGGCCGGCGGCTCGACGGCCGTGGCGTTCACGATCCCGTGGCCGACGGTGATCGGCTCGATCCTGCTTGGCGTCGCGCTCTCGATGCTGGCGGCCGCCTATCCGGCGGGGATCGCCTCACGGGTCTCCATCGTGCGTGCCGTCGCCTACGAATGAGGCCGTGGGGCCGGGGCGAGATGCTAGACTCGGGGCCTCGGTCGCTGCCCCAGGGCGACCCCGGACGCGTGGAGCATCCTTGACGCTCGCCATCCCGAGACTCGATCGCAGCGCCGCCGGCGACCGCGGCATCACCCTCGCCGACTTCCTGGTCCCGATCTCCATCGCGGAGCGGCTCGGGTCGCGGGTCCGGCACATCGTCCTGATCGTCATCGGCGCCGCGTTCGTCGCGCTGACCGCCCAGATCTACATCCCCGTCGAGCCCGTGCCGTTCACCGGCCAGACGTTCGGCGTCCTCGTCGTCGGCGGAGCCCTTGGCTTCAAGCGCGGGTCGCTCGCGCTCCTGCTGTACCTGGCGATCGGGGCCATCGGGCTGCCGGTCTTCGCCCAGGGCGACAGCGGCTCGGCCGTCCTCGGCGGCCCGACCGGCGGCTACCTCATCGGGTTCGTGGTCTCCGCGGCCGTGGTCGGCCGGCTGGCCGAGCTCGGCTGGGACCGCCGGATCCTGGGGGCGCTGGCCATGATGGTCCTCGGCACCGCGATCATCTACGCGATCGGCGTGCCCTGGCTCAAGGTCTCGCTCGGCCTGCCCTGGGACGTCGCGATCACGGAGGGGATGACCAAGTTCCTCGTGTGGGACGCGGCCAAGCTGGTGCTGGCGGCCGCGATCTTCCCGGCGGGCTGGTGGCTCGTCGGCCGGCGGCCCGACGACCGCTAGGCCCGCGCTGCCCGGCCCGACGACCGCTGGCCGGCGCGCCGGCCTGCCCGGCCCGTCCTCGGAAGCCTGGCGGCTGAACCGGGAGGCGATGCTCCTCCTGGGCGCCGGTCCCCGGGCGCTCCTCCTGCAGATCGCTCACCCGTCGGTCGCGGCCGGCGTCGACGACCACTCCGACTTCCGCGCCGACCCGTGGCGCCGCCTGCGGGGCACGCTGCGCAGCTACCTGGCGATCATCTACGGATCCGCGCCGGCCGCGCGCGCCGAGATCCGCCGGCTCAACACGCTGCATCGCGGGATCACCGGACCCGGGTACGCCGCCCGCGACCCCGAGCTGTCGCTGTGGGTCCACGCCACGCTGGTGGACTCGACGATCGTGGCGAACGAGGCGTGGCTCGGGCCGCTGGAGCGCGACCGCGCGGCCGCGTACTACGAGGAGACGCGACCGATCGGCCGGGCGTTCGGGATCCCCGACGCGCTCCTGCCCGCGGACCTCGACGCGTTCGACGCCTACGTCGCGGGCATGCTCGCCGCGGACGGCCCGGTCCGGGTGGGGCCGCTGGCGCGGGAGCTCGCGGACACGATCCTGCGGCCGCCACTCCCCGGGGTGTTCGCCCGCATCGGCGTCCCGCCGGCGGCCTATGCGTGGACCCTGTGGCCGTCGATCGGCCTCCTGCCACCGGCCGTCCGCGAGGCCTACGGCCTGCCGTGGGACGCTGCGGCACCGCATCGTCGCGGACTGGCTGGTCACGGGCTGGCGGGCGTGGCGGCCGCTGCTCCCGGCCACGTTCCGGCAGATGCCGCAGGCGCTCGCCGCGGACCGCCGGGTTCGCGCGGACCGCCGGGTCCGCGAGGGGCGGCGAGCCCGTCGATCCGCCTCAGTAGAGGCTCGGGAACCTCGCCCGGAACGTCGGCTGGAGGTTCAGGGACGTCGCGTCGTCGAGGGCGTCGAGCAGCGTCCTCGTCGTCACGAGTCCGTACCGGTGGGCCGCGACGTACGCCTTGAGCGCCGTCCACCACGCCGTGGTGCCCATCCGGCCGCGGACCGTGTCGAGCAGGTTCCCGCCCTGGATGTAGATGACCTCGTAGTAGCAGGCCGAGCTGTAGCCATAGATCGCGAGGTCCAGGCGGGTCGTCGAGCAGCGGCTGGCCCGGTGCATGCCGAGGATCGTGCGGGCGACCGCGTCCGCGGCGGCCTCGTCCGCGAACGGCATGCGCGCCTGGTCGTTGCCGACCAGCCCGTAGAACCACTGGTGCGCGGTCTCGTGCGTGACGAGGTAGCGCAGGTTCGCGCTCGGGGCGCCCGTCGGGATCCAGACGAGCCGGGGCGATTCCATGCCGTAGGCGCCGGCGGACTGGACGACCTTGAAGGTGGGGTAGGGGTAGGCGCCGAGCCTCGCGCCGAGCGAGTGGATGGCGTCCGCGGCCGCGTCGAGCATCGCCGGACCGGGCCCGCCGGGACGGTAGTAGGCGCGGACGAGCGTGGCCCCGACCCGCCTCGTGGCGGTCCGGAAGTCGGTCGCCGCGGTGACCGTGAAGTCGCGCACCTGGCGGGCCTCGAAGGTCTGCGAGCGCCCGTTCGCGCTGACCGCGGTCTGGTCGCCGCTGGTCGCGAGGACCAGCGTGCGGTCGCTGTCGATCCGGACCCGGACGAGCGGGCTGACCGGGGTGACGAACGGGTCGCCGTGGTTGGGCCGGGTGAACGGCGTCGCGCGGCTGATCCACGGGAGCCAGCGGTACATGTCGATGATCCCGTTGGCCTTGGTGAACAGCCAGTCCGAGCCGGCGGTCCCGCTCCGCAGCGTCGCGATGTAGCGGACCCGGAGCGTGGTGGTGGCGCCGGCCGCGAGGATGCCGCCGAGCGGCACGATCAGCGTCTGGTCGCTGATCCGGGCGGCGGCGTGGGCGCCGTCGACCAGCACCGACCACGAGCGCATCGAGCCGAGGCGGGCGGCCACGGTGTTGAGCTCGATCCGGTCGATCGGGCCGCCCGACGTGTTGGTGACCGCGATGCTGGCGTCGACCTTGACGCGCCGCGGCAGCCAGTCGATGTGGAGCCCGGCGTCGTAGGTCGCGGTCAGGGCCAGGCTGGTCCGGTTCACGGCGCCCGGGGTGATCGTGGTCGGGGCGGCACGGAACGGGGAGCCGGCACGGCCGTCCGTCGCGGCCGCGACCGGCCCGGGGACCCCGATGGCGAGCACGGCGAGGAGCGCGGTCGCGAGTCTGCGCATCGTCCGAATGCTACCTCCGGCCCGTAGACTGCCAGCCATGAGCACGACCGTCGCCGCGATCGGGCCCCTCGTCGACGCGATCCGTACCCAGCTCCCGGGGCTCCGGTTGCTCACCGACGAGACCGATCGCGAGACCTACCGCCTCGATGAGACCGCGTATCTCAAGGCGGGCCTGCCGGGGGCCGTGGTCCTGCCGACCGAGACGGCCGAGGTGGCCGCCGTGGTGCGGCTCGCCGGCGAGTTCGGCGTCCCGATCGTGCCCCGCGGGGCCGGGACCGGGCTGTCGGGCGGCGCGGCCGGCATCGAGGGCGGACTGACGATCGCCTTCACCGCGATGGACCGGATCGTCGAGATCGACCGCGAGAACCTCGTGGCGGTGGTCCAGCCCGGCATCATCAACGCGGCCCTGAAGGCGGCGGTGGCGGCCGAGGGCCTGTTCTACGCCCCCGATCCCGCGTCCTACGAGATGTGCTCGATCGGCGGGAACCTCGGCACCAACGCCGGCGGGCTGTGCTGCGTCAAGTACGGCCAGACCCGCGAGTCGGTGCTGTCGCTCGAGGTCGTGATGGCCGACGGCACGGTCATCCGGACCGGCGGCAAGAACGTGAAGGACGTCGCTGGGTACTCGCTGACCCACCTCTTCGTCGGGAGCCAGGGCACGCTCGCGATCATCACCGAGGCGACCCTCAAGCTGCGTCCGGCGCCGCCGCCGCGCTCGACGATGCTCGCGTTCTTCCCGACCCTCGACGGTGCCGGAGACGCGGTCGCCGGGATCGCCGCGGTCGGGCTGACGCCGGTGACCCTCGAGCTGCTCGACCGATTCACGATCATCGCCGTCGACGACATGAACGACCTCGGACTCGACCGGACCGCGGCGGCGATGCTCATGATCGAATCCGATGCCCCAGGCGTCGCGGCCATCGACGAGCTGGAACGGGCCGAGGCCGTCTGCCGGCGGGCGGGCGCGACCGATGTCGTGCGCGCGGCGGACGCCCAGGAGGCCGATTGGCTCCGCCAGGCGCGGCGCGCGGCGCACTACGCGCTCGAGCGCCTGGGAGAGGTCCGGATGGAGGATGTGAGCGTGCCGCGGTCGCGCGTGCCGGACATGCTCCGCGAGGTGGAGCGGATCGCCGAGCGGCACCAGGTGCGGATCGGGACCTTCGGGCACGCCGGCGACGGCAACCTGCACCCCGACCTCGTCCTCGAGCGCGGCGATCCCGACGGCGAGGCGAAGACCGACGCCGTGCGCAGCGACCTCTATCGGGCGGCCATGGGGCTCGGCGGGAGCATCACCGGCGAGCACGGGATCGGGACGGCCCGGCGGGCGTGGCTCGAGGAGCAGCGCGGCGCCGATGCCGTCCGGGTCATGCGAGCGATCAAGACGGCGCTCGACCCGCAGGGGATCCTGAACCCGGGGCGGGTCCTCTAGGGGTCGTGGCGCGCCGTCTCCGCCGGCAGCAGCGCGGGCAGCGGCTCCGGGCAGCGGCTCCGGGCACGGCTCCGGGCAGCGGCTCGGATATGCATGATCCGCGGCCGGATCGATGCCCGGTTCACGTATGCACCTCGGATGCATATCAACGTCCGTGCTCCTGCGCCTCGCTCCGGCCAGCGCGGTCGATCCGTATGCAGCCGATAGGCATACGGATTTCCAGCGGGTTCGGCGCCGTCGATCGTGCATATCCGCGTTGCCGGTGGACCGGGCTCGGCGGGCCGCGTATGATGCCCGGACGATGGATGCACATCTGTTCAGTACATCTGTGCACGGGTGGCGTGCGACCGTCCGCCGAGCGCCCGCCCGCCAAGCGACGGCGAGCCTGTGAGCGACTTCGAGCAGCTCGTCCGCGCGAGCCGCCTCTACTACGAGCTCGGGGAGACGCAGAACGCGATCGCCGAGCTCCTCGGCGTCACGCGCCCGCAGGTGTCGCGGCTGCTCAAGCGCGCGCGGGCGGAGGGCATCGTCGAGATCCGGATCATCGACTCGACCCGCGCCGAGAGCCCCGCCGCCGACGCCCTCCGCCGGCGCTACGGGCTCGACGCCGTCCACCTGGCCCCGACGATCGCCGGTCCCGAGGACCTCACGCGCCGGATGGTCGGGCGGCTCGCCTCGCAGGTGCTGCGCGCGGCGGTCCGCGCCGGCTCGATCGTGGGCGTCGCGGACGGCGCCTCGGTCTCGGCCACGGCCGACGCCCTCGGCGAGGCGCTCGGTGAGGGTGCGGACGACGCCTCCGCCCCGACGGCGGCCACGGTCGTGCCGCTCTGTGGCGGGTACTGGTCGACCGGGCCCGAGCGGGAGCCGTACCGGCGGATCGCCCAGTCGTTCGGGGCGCAGGCGCACGGCCTGATGGCGCCGGGGCTCGTCGACGACGCCGCGACCCGCAACGCCCTGGTGGCCCACGCGGGCGTCCGTTCCGTGCTCGAGCTGTGGGATCGCCTCGATGTCGCCCTGTTCGGCATCGGCGGACCCGGCTGGAGCCCGACGACGGTCGGCCCGGATGTCGCGCGGGAGCTCGACGCATCGGGCGCTGTCGGCGAGGTCCTGGTCGCGCCATTCGACCTCGAAGGGCGGTTCGTCTGCCCGGCCCTGCACGACCGCGTGATCGCCTTCGACGCGCCGAAGCTCGGCAGCGTCCCCGTGGCCATCGGGGTCGCGGCGGGCGACTCGAAGGTCCGGCCGATCCTCGGCGCGCTCCGCGCCGGGGTCGTCGGGACGCTCGTGACCGATGTCGAGACCGCGGAGGCCGTGGTGGCCCTGGATGCGGTGACGCGGTCGGCACAGCCCGACCTGGCCGCCCGATGAGCGTCCGCGAGCCGGCGATCCTGGGCCTCGACCTCGGGACCAGCGAGGTCAAGGCCGGTCTCGTGACGCCCGACGGCCGACTCCTTGCGCTCGCGCGAGCCGGCTACCCGATGGCGGTCGGCCAGGGGCCCGGGTGGGCGGAGCAGGATCCCGCGGACTGGTGGTCGGCCATCGTGCGCGCGGTCCGCGAGGTCGGCGCGTCGACTCGCGCCGAGGTCGTCGCGATCGGCGTGGACGGCCACGGCCCGACGCTGGTGCCGGTCGACGCCCGCGGGGATGCGACCCGGCCGGCGATCACCTGGCTCGACACCCGCTCCACCGAGCAGGCGGCGGAGCTGGCGGCGGTCACCGGCGTGAGCGGATGGGCGCTCGCGGGCCTCCCCGCCGCGCTGTGGGTCGAGCGCCACGAGCCGACGGTCGCCGCCGAGACGCGCTGGTACCTCGCGACCTGGGAGTGGCTGGCGTACCGCCTCTCGGACGTCGCCGCGTCCCCGCGGACCCCGAACCAGACCGCCGCGGACCCGGCGCTGGTGGCCGCGGTCGGCGTCCCGCCCGACAAGCTGCCACCGCCCGGGGTGACCGGTGAGATCGTCGGGGAGCTGACCTCGGGAGCCGCCGATGCGCTCGGGCTCCGTGCCGGGATCCCGGTCGTGGGCGGGACGGTCGACGCCTTCGCGAGCTACCACGGTGCTGGTCTGCGCGACCCCGGCGACGCCTACGACCCGGGTGGGGCCGCCGGCGGCTTCGGGGTCTACTGGCACGAGCCGGTCGAGGTCGCGGGCGCGTTCGTCACCCCGGCCCCGCTGGCGGGCCGCTACAGCGTCGGGGCGGCGATGGCCGCGACCGGCCGCTCGCTCGACTGGTATCGCGACGGGATCCTGGCCGGGACCATCGGCACGGAGGCCCTCATCGGCGAGGCCGCCGCGACACCGCCCGGGGCCAACGGCCTGGTCTTCCTCCCATATCTGGCCGGCGAGCGCTCGCCGTACTGGGACCCGACCGCCCGCGGCGCCTTCATCGGCCTGACGCTCGCGCACGGCCGCGGCCACCTCGCCCGCGCCATCCTGGAGGCCTCGGCGCTGGCGATCCGGCACGTGGCCCGTCCGATGCTCGAGGCGGGCGTTCGCGTCGACGAGATGCGCGTCTGCGGCGGCCCGGCGCGGAGCGACACCTGGAACCGGATCAAGGCGGACGTGACCGGCTTCCCGGTCGCGGTGCCCGAGGTCCTCGAGACCGCGGTGCTCGGCTCGGCGATGCTCGGCGCGGTCGGGATCGGCGCCCATCCGGACATCGAGGCAGCGATCGCGGCGATGACCCGGATCGACCACCGGATCGAGCCGCGGACCGAGCTCGCCGCCACGTACGACGCGGTCTTCGACGCCTACGTCGACCTGTACCCGGCGACCGCGCCGATCCTGCGCCGCCTCGCGGACGGGCTGGCGCGATGAGCGGGGACATCCGCCTCGACGACCTCGCGGTCACGTTCCCCGGCCGCAAGGGCGCCGAGCCGCACGTGGCCCTCGACGGCCTCGACCTGACGATCGAGGCCGGGCGGATCGTCGCGATCATCGGCCCCAACGGCTGCGGCAAGTCGACCGCGCTCCGGGTCATCGCCGGCCTCCTCGTCCCGACTCGCGGCGAGGTCACCCTCGACGACAGCCCGATCACCGGCCCGGACCCGCGGATCGGGCTCGTGTTCCAGGAGCCGCGGCTCCTGCCATGGCGGACCGGGGCCGCGAACATCACCTACCCGCTCGAGCTCGCCGGCTGGTCGCCCGAACGACGGGACGTGCGCCTGCTCGACCTCGCCGAGCTCGTCCGCATCGATGCCTCGGCGCTGCTCGCCCATCCCGGGGAGATGTCCGGCGGTGTCCGCCAGCGCGTGGCGCTCGCCCGGGCGCTCGCCCTGGAGCCCGAGGTCGCTGCTCCTCGACGAGCCGTTCAGCGCGCTCGACGCCCTGACGCGCGAACGCTTCGACCTCGAGCTGCTCGAGCTCGGCGAGCGCTCGGCCACGACCATCGTGATGGTCACGCACAGCATCCCCGAGGCGATCCTCGTCGCCGATCGCGTCGTCGTGATGTCGCCGCGGCCCGGTCGGGTGATCGCCGAGATCGCGATCGAGTCCCCCCGGCCGCGCACGATCGAGGCCCTCGACGCGGCCGTCGCGGCGGGGACCGCCGCCGAGATCCGCTCGCACCTCGAGGAGGCGGCGTGAGGCGCTCGAGCTGGCTCCCGGTCATGGCCGCGCTGGGCATCTTCCTCATCGTGTGGCGCCTCGCCGTGGTCGTGACCGGTTTCCCGCCGTTCATCCTGCCGACGCCCGAGGCCGTCGTCGGACGCTGGGCGACCGCCCTGCTCGAAGGCACCATCGAGCCGCACCTCGCGGCGACGCTCGTCGAGATCTTCCTCGGGCTGTTCGTCGGGGCGGGCCTCGGCCTCGTCGTCGGCTACGGGCTGGCGCGCAGCCAGCTCATCGAGCGCGTCCTCTCGCCGTACCTCGTCGCGGCACAGGCGACGCCGATCCTCGCGCTCGCCCCGCTGATCGCGCTGTGGTTCGGGCCGGGGCTGCTCGGCAAGGTCCTGATCTGCGCCCTCATCGTCTTCTTCCCGGTCGCGGTCTCCACGATGGTCGGGATCCGCTCGGTCGATGCCGGGCTGCTGGAGCTCGGGCGCGCGCTGCGCGCCACGCGCCGCCAGGTCCTGACCACGCTCGAGATCCCGGCGGCACTGCCGTCGATCTTCGGCGGGCTTCGCGTCGGGGTCACGCTCGCGGTCGTCGGCGCGATCGTCGCCGAGTGGGCCGGGGCGGACCGCGGCCTCGGCGTCCTCATCAACCTCGCCCGCGGGTCGCTCTTCGACATCCCGCTCATGTTCGCGACGCTCCTGACCATCGCCCTGGTCGGGATCTCGCTCTACCTCGTCGTCGTCGCCGTCGAGCGCCGCATGGTCGGCGCCCGATGACGCGTCCCACCCGTCGTTGCCGGAGGTCCTGGTGATCCCACGTCTACGTCTTCTCGTTGTCCCGGTGCTGCTCATCGCCTTGGCAGTCGGAGCGTGCGAAGGCGCCTTCCCGACACGGCCTCCGGCGACTCCCGCACCGACCAAGCTCGTCGTCGGGCTCGGCTACATCCCCAACGTCCAGTTCGCCCCGTTCTACCTCGCGCAGACCGACGGCTCGTACGAGAAGGCCGGCCTGCAGGTCGAGTTCCAGAACAAGATCGACCCGGACCTCGTCACGCTCGTCGGCCAGGGCGCCATCGACGTGGGCATCAGCGACGGGACCAGCGTGATCCCGGCCGTCAGCCAGGCGATCCCGGTCCAGTACATCGCGACGATCTACGGCAAGTTCCCGTCGATCGTGTTCGCCAAGACCTCGACTGGGATCAAGACGGCGGCCGACCTGAAGGGCAAGCGGCTCGGGATCCCGGGCCGCTACGGCTCGTCGTGGATCATGCTCCAGGCGCTGCTCGCCTCGGCGGGGCTGACGCCGGACGATCTGACGATCGTCGAGTACCCCGACTTCGGCCAGGGCGCCGCGGTGGCCGCCGGCGCGGTGGACGCCGCCACCGGCTTCGTCAACAACGAGCCGGTCGTGCTCGGGCTGACCGGCGTGCCGGTCACCGTGCTCCACATCGACGACATCACGCCGCTCCCGGGGCCGGGCCTCATCTCGAGCACCAAGACCATCGAGGGCAAGCACGACGCGATCGCCCGGTTCGTGGCGGTCACGCTCGACGCGATGGCCCGGGTCCAGGCGAACCCGCAGGTCGGGCTGGACGCCGCGGCCAAGTCGGTCGACGGGCTCAAGGCCGACGACCCGACCCAGAAGGCGGTCCTCGACGCGACCATCGACGCGTGGACGGGACCGGTCCAGCAGGCCGGCGGCCTTGGCGCCATCGACACCGCCGGCTGGAAGACCTCGATCGACTACCTCGCGAGCCTCGGGCTCACCAAGGCGCCCGTGACGGTCGACCAGGTCGTGCGGACCGACCTGCTGCCGCCGCACGGATGACGGCCGGAGCAGGCCGGGAGCCGGTTCGGCCGAGCGGCGAGCGCCGGTCGTGGTGGCTCCGCGAGGCGCTCGCCGCCGAGGCGGCTACGGCCCCGGACCTGGCCTCACTCGACGCCGCGCCGCCGCTGCGCGGCACGACGACGGCGGACGTGGCCATCGTCGGTGGCGGGTACACCGGGCTGTGGACGGCGATCCGGATCGCCGAGCAGGCGCCTGGCACGCGGGTCGTCCTCCTCGAGGCCGACGTCTGCGGTGGTGGGCCGTCCGGGCGCAACGGCGGGTTCGCCACCGGCTGGTGGGACGAGCTGCCGACGCTGATCGAGCGGCACGGGGTCGCCGGGGCCGTGGCCGCCGCGCAGGCCATCGACGACGCGGTCGACGAGATCGGCCGCTGGTCGGCGGCGAACGGCGTGGACGCCTGGTACACGAAGCGCGGCACGATCTCGGTCAGCGCGGCCCCGGCCCAGGACGACAAGTGGTGCGACGCGGTCGACGCCTGTGCCGCGGCCGGCTACGGCGACCGCTACGTGGCGCTCGATCCGGCCGCGGTCCAGGCGCGCGTCGCGTCGCCGGTCTTCCGCGGCCGGGGCGTTCATGCCCGTCGCCGCGACGATCCAGCCGGCGATCCTCGCGCGCGGCCTGCGCCGGGTCGCCCTCGAGCGCGGCGTCGTCATCCACGAGGGGACGCGGGTCGAGGAGCTCGACGGCGAACGGGCAGGATGGCTGGGCCGCCTCGGATCCGGGGGTCGGCGGGCACCGGCCGGGCGGACCGGGCGACCGGTCCGGATCCGCACGACGTCGAGCGCCGGCGGTGGCGAGGTCATCGCCGGCTCTGCGGTCGTCGCGATCAACGCGTGGGCCGCGGCGTGGCCCAGCTTCGGCCGCCGGCTCGTGACGTGGTCGAGCTACATCGTGCTGACCGAGCCGATCCCCGACCGTCTCGAGGAGATCGGCTGGACCGGCGGCGAGGGGCTCGCCGACGCCCGGTTCACGCTGCACTACCTGCGGACCACGCGCGACGGCCGGATCGCCATCGGCGGCGGCGGCGGCCGGGCCGGCTTCGGCGGGCGCATCGGGCCGGTCTTCACCGACGACGCGACCGCGACGGCGCGGGCAGCGGCCGGGCTGCGACGGCTGTTCCCGAGCCCTGCGCGGGGTCCGCATCGAGGACGCGTGGGGCGGCCCGATCGACATCTCCGCCGACCACCTGCCGAGCATCGGGTCGCGTGCCCGGCCGGCCGATCCACTTCGCCCACGGCTACTCGGGGAACGGCGTCGCGCCATCGGTCGTGGCCGGTCGGGTGCTGGCCGGGCTGGCCCTCGGGGTGGAGCCGGTCGGGCTCGCTCCGGCCGCCGTCGAGGCGCTGGTCGGCGGCCGGGCCAGGGCGTTCCCGCCGGAGCCGTTTCGCTATCTCGGCGCGCGGGTGATCCGCGAGGCGATCGTCCGCCGGGAGGCCATCGAGGAGCGCGGCGACTCAGCGGGCCCGGTCCTCAGGGAGCTCACGCGTCTGCCGCGGCGTCTCGGCTACCACCTGTCGCCGGACTGAGGGCGCGCGAGGCTCCAGGCGGGCGTCACCGGACCAGACCGCGGGCGTTCGCGGCCCATCGCCCTGAGGCGAAGGTCCCCCCATTGGAGTACTATGGACACTTCCCCCGCGCGTTGCGTGCCGGCTGTCTTCCCTCGCCCAGGAGTCTCCGTGAATAGTCGTCCGCCACTCAAGCCCGCCACCCCGGCCAACGAGCCGTTCAAGCACGTCATCGACGAGTACAAGCACCGCGACCAGACGATCACGTGCACCTGTGGCTGGCACGGCAGCTCGGCGACGATCGACCGCACCGGTTCCGAGTGGACCGCCCACCTCTTCGAGGTCCGCGGCAAGAAGCGCTGACCGGCGCTCGCGGGCGATCCGCCCGCCGGCCGACGGGCCGACTCAGCGGGGCGACACGCCCTGCTAGCCTTCCGCGGTGGACCTGACGCTCGCTGCCCGCGACCCCGCCCTTCGCGATCCGCGCACGCCTGCTGACGCCCCTGTCCGGTGGCGGCACACGCCATGAGCCCGACGGCCTGCTGGTCGTCGATGCCGCCGGGCGCCTGACCTTCGCCGGCGCCGCCGCCGAGCGGCCCGTCGAGGCGGACGCGGCCCTCGACCTCCGCCCGTGGGTGGTGCTGCCCGGGCTCGTCGACCTGCACGCGCACCTGCCGCAGCTGCCCAACGCCGGTCTCGGGGCCGGGCTGGACCTGCTGACCTGGCTCGACCGCTACATCTTCCCGCTCGAGCGCGGCTTCGACGAGGCCGAGGCGACCCGCCTGGCGCCATTGGCGTGGCAGGCGTTCGCCGCCGCCGGGACCACGACGGCCCTCGTCTACGGGGCGGTCTACGAGGCCAGCCTCGACGCGACATTCCGCGCGGCCGAGGCGCACGGCATCCGGGCGATCGTGGGGAAGGTGATGATGGACCGCATCACCTACGACGCCACCATCGATCCGTCGACGATCCTCGATCGGACGTTGCGTGAGGCTGCCGACCTCATCGATCGCTGGCACGGACGCGACGACGGCCGTCTCCAGTACGCGGTCACGCCGCGGTTCGCGGTCTCGTGCACGGCCGACCTCCTGCGCGAATCGGCGGCGCTGGCCCGCTCGACCGGGGCGTACTGGCAGACCCATCTCTCCGAGGACCGCGGCGAGATCAAGGAGGTCGCGCGGCTCTTCCCCGAATCGACCGACTACGTCGATGTCTACGACCGCGCCGGCGGGCTGGGGGAGCGGACCGTGCTCGCCCACGCGGTGCACCTCTCGGACCGCGAGCTGGCGCGGCTCGTCGAGACCGGGACGCGCGTCGCGCACTGCCCGGCCTCGAACCTCTTCCTCGCGTCCGGGGTCATGCCGCTCGCGCGGTATCTCGAGGCCGGGCTCATGGTCGGCCTGGGCTCGGACGTCGCGGCCGGGCCGGACCTCTCGATCTTCACCGCGATGCGCGTCGGGGCGTATGCGAAGAACGCCCTGGCGGTGGCAGGGTTCGGGGCCGAGCACGCGATGACCCCGCTCGACTGGCTGCGGATGGGGACCCTCGGCGGGGCGGCCGCCCTGGGCCTCGCCGACCGCGATCGGCTCGCTCGAGGCGGGCAAGGAGGCCGATGTGATCGCGGTCGATCCGTCCTTCGTGGCACCGATCCCGGGCGTGACCGACGACGACCCCGACGACCTCGTGAGCCGGCTCGTCTACCGGACGCACCCGGACATGGTCCGCGCGGCCTGGGTCCGCGGCCGCCGTCTTGAGGGCCCCGGCGTCCGCGGCTGACGAGGGGGCCGCAGGCGAGGCGATGCTCCCGACGGTCGGCCGCGGCCGCTCGGGCTCCAGCGTTGCACCGGATCGACGCAACCGACGAACGGGACCGGCCTGCCACCGGCCGCCGGGGCCTCAGGCTGTCATCCGTGCGTCCCATGACGAGCGTGGCCATGGGATCGCCTCGGTCGCGGCCCGAGTCGTCCGTAGCGTCATCGATGCAACGGCCGAATGGGAGATCGGCGTCCGGGATGCCCGCCGCTCACAGGAACACCAGCGCCGAGCCGCCGGGATGCATGCCGGCGCCGAGTGCGTAGAGGGCCTGCCGTGGCGGGATCGGAAACGACTCGCGGATCGCGCTGCCGACCGCCGACACGGCCGCCCGATTGGCGCGAGTGTTCGCGACGACGAGCAGGATCATGTCGACCGATCCCGCGTCCCGCATCTTCAGGGCCAGGCGTCGGCTCTGCGCCTGATAGTCGGCGAACCGCGTCTCGGCCTCGACCGGAAGGCCCGACCCTGGACTCACCCGTCGGTCGCAGCCGCTGATCCATGCGTCCCAGGCCCGCAGGTCGCCATCGATCGGCAACGGCACTTCCGTCCGGACCGTCAGATCCACGATGGAGCCGCTTCCGACACCGCTCGAGGAGCCGCGACCTGCGCGACGTCGCGGATCGGATCGCCGCCCGGATAGGCACGGAGTCGCACCTCGTAGTCCGACGATCGCGCCGATCCGGGCGACTTGATCCGATCGTCGCGGACGGTGCCAGTCCGCGTTCGATCCGCGAGACCTGCGCCGCCGAAAGGGATGCCGCCCGCCCGACGTCGCGAAGGGCGAGGCCGGCCATGACCCGCGACCCGTGAATCTCCGCGCTGACCCTGGTCAGGTCCTGGCGTGCGATCCGGGCCGCCGCGATCGACGGCTCGCTCCCGCGGTGGCATCCGCTGAGTCTGTGGCCTTGCTCGATCATCCCGCGCTCACCCACCGGCCGGCCTGTTACGGTCGCGGCATGCTCGACAGCGTCGACCTCCTGATCGCCGGCGGGACGATCGTCGACGGCACCGGTGCCCCCGGTCGGCCGGGGAGCGTCGCGGTCGACGGGGAGCGGCTCCGGATCCTGGACGCGCGGCGCCACGGAGCCCGCCCACGTCGGGCGCCGCATCGATGCCACCGGCAAGGTCGTCGCCCCCGGGTTCATCGACCTCCACAGTCACGGCGGCCTGTGGATCCTCGCCGAGCCGCGCCACGAGCCCAAGGTCCGCCAGGGCGTGACCACCGAGATCGTCGGCGTCGACGGCAACGGGTTCGCGCCGTTCCACCGCCGCGAGGACCTGCTCGCCTTCGTCGAGCTCGACAGCGGCCTCGACGGCCGCCCGCCCATCGACTACGACTGGGACTCGGTCGGCGCCTACCTCGAGCGCTACGACGGCACGGTCAGCGTCAACGTCGGGACGCTGGTCGGCAACTCGGCGCTCCGCATCGATGCCCTCGGCTGGGACGACGTGCCCGCCGACGAGCGGGCGCTCGACCGGATGCGCGGGCTGCTGCGCGACTCGATGGCGGAGGGCGCCGTCGGGCTGTCGAGCGGGCTCGACTATCCGCCCGGCAGCTACGCCACGACCGCGGAGCTCGCCGCGCTCACCGCCGAGGCGGGCCGGTCCGGCGGCTTCTACCACAGCCATGTCCGGTACGCGCTCGGCGACCGCTACCTCGACCCGTTCCGCGAGGCGATCGACATCGGCCGGCGGGCCGCCGCGCCGAGCCATATCACGCACTTCTACCACCGCGAGACGCACCCCGGGCCCGCCGAGCCGATGCTCGCCCTGGTCGACGACGCCCGCGCCGAGGGCCTCGACGTCACCTTCGATACGTATCCGTCCGAATGGGCCAGCACGCGGTTGCTGATCCAGCTGCCGGGCTGGATCCAGGCGGGCGGGCCCGGCCCGCTGAAGGCACGACTCGCCGACCGGACGGCCCGCGACCGACTGCGCGCCGAGTTCGCCGCACGCGGCGCGGCCTACACGGGGCCGGCCGGCTGGGCGGACCTGCGACTCGGGGCGTTCACCCGCCCCGACCTGCTGCGCTGGGAGTCGCGGACGATGGCCGAGGTCATGACCGAGACGGGCCGCGACGCCGTCGACACGATCTGCGATCTCCTGCTGGCCGAGGACCTCGGGGTCGCCCAGGTGACGAGCGGGCCGTGGTCGAAGACGCTGCCGCTGTTCGTGGCGCACCCGGTCGGCATGGTCGGCACGGACTCCACGTTCCTCGGCGAGAAGCCCGCGCCGCGCACCTATGGCTCGTTCCCGCGGATCCTCGGGCAGTTCGTGCGCGACGAGGCGCGGCTGACGCTCGAGGCGGCCATCCACAAGATGACCGGGGCACCCGCCGCGCGACTCGGGCTGCGACAGCGCGGGCTGCTCCGCGACGGGCTGCTGGCCGACATCGTGGTGTTCGATCCCGCCACGGTCCGCATGAACGCGACCTACGACGAGCCGCGCCAGTTCCCCGACGGTATCGAGCACGTCCTCGTCAACGGCACGCTCGTCGTGGACGGCGGCACGCACACGGGCGCGACGCCGGGCCGCGGGATCCGCCTCGGCGTGGACTGATCGGAAGCGGGTGAGGCCATGTCGAAGGTCACGAACCGGATCACGATCAAGCGCCCGATCGGCGATGTCTTTGCGGTGCTGACCGATGTCGAGAACACCGGCACGTGGTTTCCCGGGCAACGTCGAGGAGCATTGGACCTCGCCCCCGCCGCACGGGCTCGGCTCGACCCGGCACGCCGTCGTGGTCATGTGGGGTCGGCGGACGGAGAACGACGCGGTGACGACCGAGTACCGGCCGCCGTACCGCGCGGCGATGCGGGGGACGTCCCCGAACGCGCCCTTCGACGCGACGTTCGACTTCCGGGAGACGCCCGACGGGACCGCGGTCGAGGTCATGTCCGACCTCCACATGCGCGGCGCGCAGCGACTCCTGGGTCCGATCGTGGTCGCCGTCTACGGCCGGATGTGGTCGCGCGGGCTGGCAAGGCTCAAGGAGATGATGGAATTGGGCGAGCTGTAGGCGGCGGTCTGCCATCCGCGCGGCCGGCCGAGCCCTGCCCCCGGCCTCGTCATTTGCGGGGTTGACATGCGACTTAGTACTCACTAAGTTACGCGCCATGACACCGACCGCACGCCTCTCCGCCGACGAGCGCCGCGACGAGATCGTCGCGGCCGCGATGACCGAATTCGCCCTGACCGGCTACGCGGGGACCTCGACCGAGGCGATCGCCCGCCGGTCCGGCGTGAGCCAGCCGTACCTCTTCCAGCTCTTCGGCACCAAGAAGGACCTCTTCATCGCCGCGGTCCGCCACGGCTTCGGCCGGACGATCACCGCCTTCGAGGCCGCCGGCACCGCCGCCCGCCGGGACGACCCCTCGACGGAGCACGTGCTCGAGGAGATGGGCCAGGCCTATTGCGTCCTGCTCCAGGACCGGGAGCTGCTGCTCTGCCAGCTCCAGGCCTACGCCGCGTGCAGCGACGCCGACATCCGGCGCGCCGTCGGCGAGGAGTGGACGCGCATGTACCGGCTGGTCCGCGAGCTGTCCGGCGCCAGCGAGCACGAGCTCGAGCACTGGCTCGGGAAGGGGATGCTGATGAACACGGCCGCCGCCATCGGACCGGAGATGGCCGAGACCGGCGAGTACTCCTTCGCCGAGCTGGGGAGGATCGCCGCTGTCCGATGACGTCGCCGCTCCGACCGCCGCGGGCCACGGCTCGCGGCCCCCTTTTTCACCCCGGTACTTAGTGACTACTTAGTCACTCGCGACACCACCGACGACTCCCGACGAACGTGAGGTCACCCCAGATGTCTGCTCGCCGGTCCACGGCCTGGACCTTCGCCATCACCTCGATCGCCCTCTTCATGGTCGCGCTCGACAACCTCGTCGTGACGACCGCCCTGCCCGTCATCCGACGCGACCTCGGCGCCAGCCTGTCCGACCTCGAATGGATGGTCAACGCCTACACCCTGACCTTCGCGGTCCTGCTGCTCACCGGCGCCGCGCTGGGCGACCGGTTCGGTCGGCGGCGGATGTTCGTCATCGGCCTCGCGATCTTCACGGCGGCCTCGGCGGCCGCGGCCCTGTCTCCCTCGAGCGACGTGCTGATCGTCGCCCGCGCCATCCAGGGCGTCGGCGGGGCCTTCGTGACGCCACTGAGCCTGACGATCCTGTCCGCGGCCGTGCCGCCCGAGCGCCGCGCGCTCGCGCTCGGCGCGTGGGGCGGCATCGCCGGCCTCGCGATCGCCATCGGCCCGCTCATCGGCGGCGCGATCGCGGAAGGCGTGTCGTGGCACTGGATCTTCTGGCTCAACGTCCCGATCGGGATCGTCGCCGTCATCCTCGCGGCCACCCGGCTGGAGGAGTCGCACGGCCCGGACGGCGCGCTCGACCTGCCCGGACTCGGCCTCGTCAGCCTCGGCCTGCTGGCCCTCGTCTGGGGCGTCATCAACGGCAACGACGATGGCTGGACCGATCCGCGCATCGTCGGCGCGCTCCTGGTCGGTGCCGTCCTGATCGTCGCGTTCCTCGCCTGGGAGTCGCGCGCGAAGGCGCCCATGCTGCCGCTCCGCTTCTTCCGCAGCCGCGCCTTCAGCTCGGCCAACGTCGTCTCGTTCCTGATGTACTTCGGCGTCTTCGGCGCCGTCTTCCTCCTCGTCCAGTTCTTCCAGGTGGTCCAGGGCCTGAGCCCGTTCCAGTCGGGTCTCCGGACGCTGCCGTGGACCGCGATGCCGGCCTTCGTCGCGCCCATCGCCGGGGCCCTGGCGGGCCGCATCGGCGGCCGGCCGATCCTGGTCGCGGGGATGGCGCTGCTGTCGGCCGGGCTCTTCTGGATCGCCGCCGTCATCACGCCGACCGTCGCGTACCCGGTCCTCGTGCCGGGCTTCGTGATGGCCGGGATCGGGATGGGCCTGTTCTTCGCCCCGATCGCCAACGTCGTCCTCTCGGCGGTCAAGCCGATCGAGGAAGGCCAGGCGTCCGGGGCCACGAACGCCATCCGCGAGATCGGCGGCGTGTTCGGGGTGGCGGTCCTCGCGAGCGTGTTCTCGTCGGCCGGGTCGTACCAGTCGCCGCAGGCGTTCGTCGACGGGCTCCAGCCGGCGGTCTTCGTCGGCGCGGCCATCGTCGCCGTCGGTGCGGTCGTCGCCCTGGCCCTGCCGAGGCGGATCCCTCGGGCCGAGACACCGGTCGTCGTGCCGGCGACCATCGCGGCACCGACCGCCGGGTAGCCAGAGGTCGCGGATCGCGGGGCCTCGCTCGATCGTCGGGCGGCCCCGTTCCGCGCCCTCGTCCCGATCTCGCCCCCCCGACCCGTGGTTCGCCCCACGAACATACGCGACGTGCGTGCGGGGTCGGAGGTACGTCTACGCGCGGCATGATGCATCCCACGCTGCATATCGGGGTGTGGCGCGCGTGCCGTCGTGTCGATCTGGTTCGTTGGCTGGACCAACGCGGAGAACTCGGGCCGCAGGAAGGTGACGCCACGTCGTCTATGCCCGCCGGGCGAACCAAGCCCGGCGATCCTCGGGCGCCCGCGAACGCAGGCGCTCAGCGGTCCGGCGCCCCGCTCGCGCCAGACAAGGATCGAGGCGGACCGGGAGACCGATCCGCCTCGACGCGCGCTCGGGGTAGACCCCGGCGGCCGGGCCACGGGCACATGGCCCGCCCTGGCCGCCCGTGTGTCAGCTGTTGAAGGCCGGCTCCATGCCGCCGTTGCCGCCGTTGCCGTCGTTGGCCCGGGTGGCGCCGGGCGGGTCGCCCGGACCGCTCGGGGTCGACCGCCGCTCGGCGCGGCGGAGCTCGATGAACATGCGGTCGGTGGCGAGGCCCTCGGCGTCGGCCAGCGAGCCGTCCGTGGCGGACGAGGCCCAGCCCATCGCCATGCGCAGCGCGACGGCGCCGGACTCGAGCCAGAGGTCGGCGGCGCGTCGGACGCGCTCCACGTAGTTGATGGCCAGGATCTCGTCGGTCTCGGGCAGCAGCACGGCGAACCGGCCGGTGCCAAGACGGGCGACATGGTCGGACTCGCGCGCGTCGCGGCGCAGCGTGTCGGCGACGGCGGGCACGATCCGGTCGACCGAGGACGGGCCCATCAGCTCGACGAGGCGGTCCAGGCCCTGGAGCTCGACCATCACGATCGTGGCCGGCCGGCGGTAGCGCCGGATGCGGGCCTCCTCGTCGACGACGATCCGCGTCCAGGCGGCGTGGGTGAGGAGCCCGGTCAGGGCGTCAGCGCTGGGCTCGACGGTCACGGGGCTCGCGACGGGGACGGCCCGCCCGGCGGCGCCCATCCCGGTGCCGACCGGGTACGCGGCCACCCCGACGGGTGCGGTCCGTGCGACGGCGGCACCACCCGCGGGCGGCGCGGCGGCAGCGCTCGCGGCGCGGCTGCGCCGGCGGCGGATCTGCGTCCACGCCAGCGCGATGACGACGACGAGGATGTCGGCGGCGAGGACCGCCGCGAGGATCCCGATGAGTGCGCCTTGAGACAATTCCATGGTCCGCGATGACTCCCGAATGAACGCGATGACGAAGGCGATGAAGACGATGCTGGCGATCGGGCCAAGGGCGTCCGATGCTACATGCGCCTGCCCCGGAATGGGACCGTTTCCGACCCCGTCCTGACGGAATGCCGGTGTCCCACGGCACCGACCCGGGCGGTCTGGTGGGGTCTGGTCGGGTGCGGTGGAGACCGCCCGTCCACGCCCTCCCCGATGGTACGCTCCGAGTCCGAGGAGGGTCGTCAAGCCCACATGTCGTCGCGTATCGAGGCGCCCGGTGCGCTCGTCATCCCGACTGGCACGACCGCCCCGGGTCGGGCGAGAGGCCTGCCGCCGACGCGCCGCGAGGGCCCCGAGAAGCTGACTGGTGCGGCGAAGTACGCCGACGACCTCGTCGTCCCCGGCGCCTGGTTCGGTGCCACGATCCGCTCGACCGATCCGCACGCTCGCTTCGTCGCGCTCGACCTCGACCCGGCGTTCGACTGGACGACGGTCGTGGTCGTGACCGCGGCCGACATCCCGGGCGACAACATCGTCAGCTCGATCAAGGCGGACCAGCCGATCCTCGTCCCGGTCGGCGGCGAGATCCAGCACCACGCCGAGGCGCTCGTGCTGGTGGCCGCGCCCGACCGCGCGACCCTGCGCGCGGCCAAGGCCCACGTGCGCGTCCGGACGGAGCGGCTCGAGCCGGTCTTCGACCCGCTCGAGTCCGAGCACGTCTTCGCCCGCTACACGATCGAATCGGGCGAGGTGGACGCGGCCCTCGGCGCCGCCGACCTCGTCCTCGAGGGCGAGTACCGGGTGGGCCACCAGGAGCAGCTGTACATCGAGAACAACGCGATGATCGCCACGCCGCGCGACGACGGCGGCGTCACCGTGACGGGCTCGCTGCAGTGCCCGTACTACGTGCACTCGGCGCTCAAGCGCGGCCTCGGCATCGACGACCGGCAGGCCCACGTGGTCCAGGCCGAGACCGGCGGCGGTTTCGGCGGCAAGGAGGAGTACCCCTCGGTCATCGGGCTCCACGCCGCGCTCCTCGCGCTCAAGGCGCACCGGCCGGTGCGGATGATCTACGACCGCCACGAGGACATCGCCGCGACGACCAAGCGGCATCCGGCGATCGTCCGCCACCGGACCGGGGTGACCGCGGACGGCCGCATCCTGGCGCAGGACATCGAGGTCGTGATGGACGGCGGCGCGTACTGCACGCTCACCCCGGTCGTCCTCAGCCGCGGCGCGATCCACGCGGGCGGGCCGTATCGCGTCCCCAACGTGCGCATCCGCGCCCGCGCTACCCGGACCAACACGCCGCCCAACGGCGCGTTCCGCGGGTTCGGGGCGCCGCAGGTCGAGTTCGCGACCGAGACCCACCTGAACCGCCTCGCCGAGGCGCTGCGGCTGTCACCGCTCGAGATCCGCCGGCGGAACGTCTACCGGCCCGGCGACACCACGCCGACCGGGCAGGTCCTGCGCGAGAGCGTGGCCGGCGAGGAGGTCCTCGAGCGCGCCGCCGAGGCGAGCGAGTTCGAGCGGCTCCGGACGCGGACCGCGCGCGACCGCGGCCAGCGGGCGGGCTCCGGGTCCATCCCCGAATCGCCGCTGCGGACCGGCCGGGCGAAGGTCGCGAGCGGCATCGGCCTGGCGCTCGCCTGGCACGGCGCCGGGTTCACCGGCTCGGGCGAGGTCAAGCTCGCCTCGGTCGTGTCGCTGGAGCTGACCGCCGCCGGCGAGGTCCGCATCCTCACCGCCTCGACCGAGATGGGGCAGGGGACCAAGACGATCTTCCCGCAGCTCGCGGCGGACGAGCTCGGGATCCCGTTCGATGACGTGGTGATCGCGCCGCAGGACACCGCCTACGTCCCCGACAGCGGCCCGACCGTTGCCTCGCGCACGGCGATGGTCGTCGGCGGGATGCTGATCAAGGCCGCGCGCCGGCTGCGGGCCGACGTGGAGGCCGCGACCGGCGGGTCGTTCGCGGACACCTATCGAGCCCACGCGACGCAGCACGGGGCGATCCGGGTCGACGAGCGCTTCGAGCCCTACCCGGGCGTCGGCTTCGATGACGAGACGTATCGCGGCGACGCCTACCCGGCCTTCGGCTGGGCGGCCTGCGTGGTCCGCGTCGACGTCGACCTCGACACGGGCGAGGTGCACGTCCGCGACGTCGTGGCCGCCGACGACATCGGGAAGGTGCTCCATCGGGTCCTCGCCGAGGGGCAGGTGGAGGGCGGCACGCTGCAGGCCGTCGGCTACGCCACGATCGAGGAGATCAAGCTGCGCGACGGGCGCTACCTCAACGACCGCCTCGCGACCTACATCATCCCGACCGCGCTCGATGCCCCGCGGATCTCGACGATCCTCGTCGAAGCGCCGTTCAGCGGCGTCCCGCACGGCGCCAAGGGGGTCGGCGAGCTGCCGATGGACGTCGGGGCGCCGGCGGTGGTCGCCGCGATCGCCGACGCGACCGGGGCCTGGATCGCCGACCTGCCGGCCAGCCCGGAGCGGATCCTCGCGGCCGTCCTGGGCCGGCCCGCCATGGCGCCGCTGCCGCCCGGCGCGTCCGAGCCGGCGCGATGACCGCGTACCGCTTCACCGTCAATGCCACGGCGCTCGAGGTGGACGTGCCCGGCATGCGCCGCCTGCTCGACGTCCTGCGCGAGGAGCTGGCGCTGACCGGCACGAAGGAGGGCTGCGGCGAGGGCGAGTGCGGCGCGTGCACGGTCCTGCTCGATGGGGCGCCGGTCAATTCGTGCCTCGTGCCGGTCTGCCAGGTCGATGGCGCGGACATCCGCACGGTGGAGGGGCTCGCGGGCGCACCCGCCACCCCGGGCGACCCGCCGGTGCTCGACGCTCTGCAGGCCGCGTTCCTGCGGGCGGGTGGCGCCCAGTGCGGGATCTGCACACCTGGGATGCTGATGGCGGCGCGCGCCTACCTCGATGCCGGCGGTGGTCCCGACGGGGACGCGATCCGCGAGGCGATCGCCGGCAACCTGTGCCGCTGCACGGGCTACACCAAGATCGTCGAGGCCATCGCGATCGCGGCCGGGGGCCACGGGTAGCGGTGCCGGTCGAGCCGCCCGTGGTCAGCCCGGACAGCCTCGCCGAGGCGCTCGACGCCGTGGCCGACGGCCGCACCCGGCCGATCGCCGGCGGCACGGACCTGATGGTCGCGCTGACCGGTGAGCTCGGCGAGCCGCCGGAACGCGTCGTCGACCTGTGGGGGCTCGACGAGCTGCGCGGCATCGCGGTCGGCGGCGACGGGGTCGTGCTCGGGGCGCTGACCACGTACACCGAGATCCGCCGCTCGGCGCTGTGCCGCGAGCATCTCCCCGCGCTGGTCGAGGCGGCCGCGACGATCGGCGCCGCCCAGATCCAGAACCGCGGGACGCTCGGCGGCAACATCGCGAACGCCTCGCCCGCCGGCGACACGCTCCCGGTCCTGCTCGCGCTCGATGCGTCGTTCGCGCTGGTCAGCAGCCGTGGCGAGCGGACCGTGCCCGCGAGCGAGTTCTGGACCGCCTACCGCCAGACCGCGCTCGCCGCGGACGAGCTCATCGCGCGGATCCACATCCCGTTCGCGCCCGGCCGCGAGGTCCGCTTCCGCAAGGTCGGCACCCGACGGGCCCAGTCGATCAGCAAGGTCGTGATGGCCGTCGCCTGGCGCGACGGCACGGGCGCCGGCACGGGCACCGGCTCGCAGGCGCACCAGTGGCGCGACATCCGCGTGGCCATCGGCTCCGTGGCGGCCACCCCGGTCCGGGCCGCGGCCACCGAGGCCGCGATCGAGGGCCGCGCCCCGAACCCGGAGACCGCCGACCTCGCCGCCGAGACGCTCGCGGGCGAGCTGCATCCCATCGACGACGTGCGTTCCACGGCGGAGTACCGCCGCGTGGTCGCCGCCCGCGTCCTGCACCGGATCATCCGCGAGGCGGGCGGCTGGTGAGCCCGTCCACGCCCCCATCGATCGACGTGCTCGACGTCCTGTCGCCGGGCATCTTCGCGGCCGCGGTCTCCCCGCTCTTCGAGGGCGCGCCGCGGTTCCTCGGGCGCCTGGCGATGGCCCGCCCGTTCGGCTCGCTCGACGAGTTCTACGCCGGCGCCCGGCGGATCGCCCACGCGATGCCCGTCGCCGAGCAGCTCGAGCTCATCGACGCCCATCCACGGCTCGGGGCACCGCCGGCGAGCATGTCGGCGCTGTCGTTCGTGGAGCAGGGCTACGACGCCGAGGACGCGGCCCGCGAGGCGCGCGCCGCGGAGGTCGATCGCGGCCGCGTGGCCGCCGAGCTCGACGAGCTCAACCAGGCCTACGAAGCGCGCTTCGGCTTCCGCTACTGCGTCTTCGTCGCCGGCCGGTCGCGCGGCGAGCTGCTTCCCGACTTCCGTGCCGCGCTGGCGGGGGACCGCGACGACGAGATCCGGCGCGCCATCGACGCCGTCATCGACATCGCCCGCGACCGGCATGCCAGACTGACCGACGAGACTGGGGAGGCCGGCCGGTGATCGAACTCGGCGCCAATCGATACGGGAAGGCGGCGATCCGCCTCGTGCGCGTGCTGCGCGAGCCGGGCGGCCATCGGGTCCGCGACCTGACGATCGCGATCGCGCTCGAGGGCGACTTCACCGCCGCCCACACCGACGGCGACAACGCCCTGGTGATCGCCACCGACACGATGAAGAACACCGCGTACGCGTTCGCGCAGGCGCATCTCGACGGGGCCATCGAGACCTACGGGGTCGCGCTCGCCGAGCACTTCCTCGAGGCTCCCCAGGTGGACCGCGCGACCGTCAATCTCCGCGGCCACCACTGGCGGCCCCTCGAGATCGACGGCCGGCCCGCGCCCGACGCGCTGATCCGCGGCGGCGAGGGCACGCGGGTGGCCACGGTCACCGCGACCCGCGGCGGCACCAGCATCGAGGCCGGCGTCGAGGACCTCATCGTGATGAAGACCACCCGCTCGAGCTTCACGGGCTTCCCGCGCGACCGGTACACGACGCTGCCCGAGGCCGAGGACCGGCTGATGGCCACGAAGATCACGGCCGTGTGGCGATACGGCTCACCGTCGGTCGACCTCGACGAGACGTTCGAGGCGGTCCGGACGACGCTGCTGGAGGTCTTCGCCGAGCACGACAGCCCGTCCGTGCAGACCTCGGTCTGGATCATGGGCCGGGCCATCATCGAGCGGCACGAGGAGGTCGACGAGGTCCGGATGGTGCTCCCGAACCTCCACCACTGGCGGGTGGACCTGACCCCGTTCGGCGTCGACGACGACGGCGGGACCTACATCGCGACCACCGAGCCGCACGGGCTCATCGAGGCGACCGTGCGTCGCGGAGAGGGATGACCATGCCCGACGGCATCGAGCTCCACGGGCCGGTCGTGCCCGAGCGCGACCGGATCCTGACCGAGGAGGCGCTCGCCTTCGTCGGCGACCTCCAGCGCCGGTTCGGGCCGGTCCGGCTGGAGCTGCTCCGGCGGCGGGAGGAGCGCCAGACCGAGATCGATGCCGGGGTCCTGCCCGACTTCCTCGTCGCGACGAGCGACGTGCGCGAGTCCGAGTGGACCGTCGCCCCGGCGCCGGCGGACCTGCAGGACCGGCGGGTCGAGATCACCGGGCCGGCCGAGCCGAAGATGATGATCAATGCCCTCAACTCCGGGGCGCGTGTCTTCATGGCCGACCTCGAGGACGCCCTGTCGCCGACGTGGGCCAACGTGATCGCCGGCCAGGCGGCCATCGCCGACGCGACGAGGGGCACGCTCACCTTCGATTCGCCGGAGGGCAAGGCGTACCGGCTGGACAAGGAACGGGCGACGCTCCTCGTCCGGCCGCGGGGCTGGCACCTCATCGAGTCGCACGTGCTCGTCGACGGGGCCCCGATCTCGGCGTCGTTGTTCGACTTCGGGATGTACCTGTTCCATTCGGGGCGCGCCGCGATCGAGGCTGGGAGCGGGCCGTACCTGTACCTCGCGAAGCTCGAATCGCACCACGAGGCGCGGCTCTGGAACGACGTCTTCGTCCACGCGCAGGCGGTCCTTGGGATCCCGCGCGGCACGATCCGGGCGACCGTGCTGATCGAGACGATCCTCGCCGCGTTCGAGATGGACGAGATCCTCTACGAGCTGCGCGAGCACGCCGCGGGCCTCAACGCCGGCCGCTGGGACTACCTCTTCAGCGCGATCAAGAAGTTCCGGACGGATCCGCGCATGTCGACGCCCGACCGCGCCCAGCTGACGATGACCGTGCCGTTCATGCGGGCCTACACGGAGCTGCTCGTGCAGACCTGCCACGACCGCGGCGCGCACGCGATCGGCGGCATGGCCGCCTTCATCCCGAACCGACGCGATCCCGAGGTGACCGAGCGCGCCCTTGCCCGCGTCCGCGACGACAAGGTCCGCGAGAGCGGCGACGGCTTCGATGGGACCTGGGTCGCCCATCCCGACCTCGTCCCCGTGGCGAAGGAGGTCTTCGACGGGGTCCTCGGCGACCGCCCGAACCAGAAGGAGCGGACCCGCGAGGACGTCGCGGTCGCGCCGGCGGAGCTGCTCGACTTCTCGGTCGCGGGCGGCGCCGTGACCGTCGCCGGCGTGCGCGCGAACGTCCGCGTCGCGCTGGCCTATCTCGACTCGTGGCTGCGCGGCGTCGGCGCCGCGGCCATCGACAACCTGATGGAGGACGCGGCGACCGCCGAGATCAGCCGCTCGCAGCTCTGGATGTGGATCACCCAGGGGGTCGTGCTCGACGACGGGTCGACCGTCGACCCCGAGCGCTACGCGGCGATCCGCGACGAGGAGCTGGCGCGGCTCGGCGGGGCGGGGGAGGGCCGGCTCGCGGAGGCCGTCGACCTGCTCGACCGCCTCGTCCTCGGTGACGACTTCGCCGACTTCCTGACCCTCCGGGCGTACGCCATCCTCGAATAGCCGACACCGCTTGACACGCTCCGCGGATGGGCGTATATATCGGCTATCGATATATCGACTATCGTCACAGCAGGAGTCCACATGGAGCGGAACGCCCCGGAGTTCGGACGGTTCACCGAGCCGTCGCTGCTCATCCTCGTCAGCCTGACCGACGGGCCGAAGCACGGCTACGCGATCATGCAGGACGTCGAGGCGGGCACCGGCCGGCCGATGGGCGCCGGCACGCTCTACGCGGCCCTCGCCCGACTCGAGGACGAGGGGCTCATCGAGCCGCTGACGCCGGTCGACCGGCGCCGGCCGTACCGCCTGACCGCGGTCGGCGCGACCATGCTCGCTGAGCAGCTCCACGGCCTGTCCGAGTTCGCCCAGCGCGGGCTCCGGCAGCTCGGCAAGTCCGAACCATGAGAACGATCCTGGTCCGTTGCTATCCCGCCCGCTGGCGGGCGCGCTACGGCGACGAGTTCCTGGCGCTCCTCGAGGAGCGCCCGCTCGGCCCGTACGACGTGGCGGACATCCTCCTCGGCGCGCTCGACGCGCGACTCCGGTCGCGTGGCCATCGCGCCGGATCACCCGAAAGGGGACTTCCCATGTCGCTTCGCGTCGGCGGCTTCGCCGCCATCATCGGTGCCGTCCTGTGGGGCGTCGCCGGCCTACTCTCGACCGGCGTGTACGGCATCGTCGACAACGGGGTGCCCGTCGCGATGTTGATGACCGGCATGATCGTGCTGCTCGTGGCCGTCGCCGGGCTCAGCGCCTTCCAGGCTCGAACCCACCCGGGAGCCATCTGGGCGGCCTTCGCCGTGACGGCGATCGGGACGTTCATCTTCTTCGTCGGCTACATCGGATCGGTCCTCGTGGCCGGGGACGGGTTCTGGGGCCTGTGGTTCATCGGGGTCTTGACCGTGATCCTCGGATCGGGGCTGTTCGCCGCCGTGACGTACTGGACAAAGGTCCTGTCGCGCGGCGGTGCCGCCATCATCGGGATCGGGATCGTGGTCATCCTCAGCGAGGCCGTGATTTCTATCGCTGCCCTGATCCCCATCGGGATGGCGTTGTTCGCGCTCGGGTGGCTCATGCTCGGCGTGCAGGCGATCCGCCTCGACCGACCGTCGGCCGCCGCGGCAAGTCCGGCATGAACCGCGCGCTCGGCGCCGCCGGGATCGTCGGCGGCGCGGTCCTCCTGGCAGCGTTCGTGATCGGGATCCCGGACGGGGTCAACACGCTGCGCCTCGTCCTCTTCAACCTCGGTGCCATCGCCGTCGTCGTCGCGGTGCATCGACGGCAGGCGTCGCCAGGCATCGCGACCGTCGACCGTCGTCGTCGCGGCCGCGGCGATCGCCGCGAACGCCTGGTACCTCGCGCTGGTCCTGCTGTCCGTCGGCCGGCCCGTCGCGCCCGATCCGGATCCCGACTTCCGGCTGGTCATGTTCTACGTCGGGTTCGCGATGTGGCTTGCCGACGCGGCGTTCGGCTTCGTCACGGCCCGCTCGGGCGCCGTCACACGGTGGGGGGCACTCGCCCTCGGCGATCGGGTCCCTGCTCGCCATCCTCGGGATGAGCCATCTCGAACTCACGTCGTCGGCGAACCCGACGATCTTCGGCCCGATCTCGCTCATCGGCGTCGCGCTCAACGGCGTCGGCTGGATCGCTGCTCGGCCTCGATGTGATGCTCGGGGGCGCCGCCGTCCCCAGGCTCAGATCGGCCCTCGCTCGATGAACCGCCCGAACCCGCGCTGACCGACGAATGCGCCGTCGCGGATCACGGCGGCGCCGCGCACGAAGACCGAGCGGACCGCGCCGCTGACCTCCATCCCCTCGTACGGCGTGTAGTCGCTCGTGTGGTGGAGGTCGGCGGCGCGGATCGTGCGTGGGGCGGCCGGGTCGAAGAGGACCAGGTCGGCGTCCTTGCCGACCTCGAGCGAGCCCTTGGCCGCCAGGCCGAAGCGGCGGGCCGGGGTCGTGGCGATCAGGTCGACCAGCCGTTCCACCGTGATTCGGCCGGTGGCGACGCCGCGCCCGTAGAGGACCGCCAGCAGCGTCTCGATGCCGGGCGCGCCGTTGCTGATCTCGTTGAACGGCACGCCGCGTGCGGCGTCGCCCTTCTCGACCGCGATGCGGTCCGGGACATGGTCCGTGGCGACCAGGTCGAGCGAGCCGTCGGCCAGGCCCGCCCACAGCGCGTCGCGGTCGGCGGCGGAGCGGAGCGGCGGCGAGATCAGGTATCCCGCGCAGCGAACGGGATCGGGCTCGTCGTAGACCGCATCGGTGAAGGTCAGGTAGTGCGGGCACGTCTCGGCCGAGACGCGGACCCCGGCCGCTTTCGCGCGGCGGACCTCGTCGAGCGCGGCGGCCGAGCTCAGGTGGACGACATGGACCGGCGCCTCCGCCTGTCGCGCGAACGCGAGCGCCCGCGCGGTCGCGACCGCCTCCACGAACGGTGGTCGCGTGGCAGCGTGGTAGCGCGGTAGCACGTCACCACGCTGCAACGCGTCGGCGACGGCGGCGTCGAGCAGGACGGGGTCCTCGCAGTGGACCTGGAGCATCCCGCCGCGTTCGCCCATCACCCGCATCGCCTCGAACAGTCGTGCGTCGGGGAGCCGGAAGTCGAAGACCATGAACGCCTTCGAGGTCGCGACACCGGCGTCGATCGTCGCGGGGAGCTCCGAGACGCGGGTCGTCGGCGTGGCCGCTCACCGCGAGGCTCAGCCCGACGTCGACGGCGCTGTCGCCGTCGGTCGCAGCCCGCCATTCGCGGACCCCGGTCCGCAGCGATCGCTCGGCCGCCGGCGATGACCCCGTCCCGGGATTGTTGAACGACAGGAACGTCGTCGTGCCGCCGAACGCGGCGGCCACCGAATCCTGGAAGAACCGGTCGGGTTCGGCGTCGCTGGCGACCCTGGTGTGCGTGTGGACGTCGACGGCGCCCGGCAGCACGAGCAACCCGGTGGCATCGATGGTCTCGCGGGCGTTCTCCCGAAGCCCCCCGAGGTCGGGCTCGATCGCCTCGATCCGGCCGCCCGTGACTGCGATGTCGGCTCGCCGCGAGCCGTCCGCGCGGACGACCGTCCCGCCCGTGATGAGGAGATCCGGCGTGCCCGTCACCGGGGCAGGATAGCGGCCTCCGGGGCGGGATCCCGCCCCGCCAGGCAGCGCGCGCCAGGCGGATATGCACGATCGCCAGCCCGGGACTGGCCCGGAATCGATATGCACCTCGGCTGCATACCGGGGACGGCGGACCGGTCCGGCCCTCCGATCGGTCCTCCTGACTGCTCCGAGGAGGCCGCATATGCATCCGAGGTGCATCAATGATTTCGGAACACGCCCCGCCGACGAAACGTGCATATCGGGGTCGCGATACCAAGCTTGGGCTGGCTCGCGCGATCGGGTTCGACCGCCGCAGCGGCCGCCGCCGTGCGCCGAGACGCCGCGCGGAACCGCTACTCGACCTCGGTGATCCGGATCGACTGGGCGCCGTCCCAGAGGCAGCGCCGCCCGACCTCGCGCAGGCGATCGGCCCAGCCGTCGTCGGGCTCGACCGCGGCGAACACGTTGGCCGCCAGCTGCCCCACCTTCGACGCCGTCGTGCACCCGCCGTACGGGAAGAAGATCTCGCACTCGCTGATGCCGCCCGGGTAGATGGCCAGCTGGCCCGGCGCCGGGTGCGAGGTGTGGTTCTCGTAGTCGAGCCCCGGCCGGAAGTCCCCGAACGGGATCCAGGTCGACTCGCCGGTCCAGCGGCAGTGGATCAGCTTCGACTCGATCGGCAGCATCCGCCGGATGGCGTCGACGGTCCGCGGGGCCGCCGGGTCCCAGCGGGCGCTAAAGTGCAGGTCACCCACCTCGATGCGCAGCGTTCCCATCCGCGGAGGATAGCGTGGCGGTCCAGCCCGACGAGACTCGTCCGACCATCTCGACGCACGTCCTCGACACGGACCGCGGGATGCCCGCCGTCGGCCTTCGCGTCGCCCTGCTCCGCCTCGACGTCGGCGAGGCCCCGATCCGCATGACCCAGGCGCTCACCGATGGCGACGGGCGGGTCCGCGACCTGCTCGAGCGGCCGCTGGCGGCCGGCGACTACCGGATCGAGTTCGACGTCGCGCGCGAGGACGGCACGTTCTTCACGAAGGTGTCGGTCGACCTGCGCATCACCGACGTCACGCGCAGCTACCACGTCCCGCTGCTGCTGGCGCCCTATTCGATGACGACCTACCGGGGCAGCTGAGGCCGACGCGGACCGCGCCTAGCGCATCAGCAGCAGGGCGTCGATGTCGAACCGCGGGTGGCCGCTGGTCCCGGCGACGACCAGCTTGACGGTGTGCGGCCCGCTCGACGTCCAGGCGCGGGTCAGGACGATGACCCGCGACAGCGTGTGCGAGGCGTGCAGGTTCACGGTCCCGACATAGACCCCGTCGACGTACGCGCGTGCCGAGCCGCGCGACGCCCCGCGCGTCGCGACGATCCCGAAGGCACGACCGGTGAACCGCAGCGTGACGCTCGCGCCCGCGCGCGTCGCCGAGCGATCGTGCCCGCCCGAGGCGCCCGAGCTGGAACTCGACCCCCACGACCCGCTGAAGGTCGCCATCGAGGTCGTCTCCTGGTAGACCTTCGGCGTGAACGTCGGCCCGACCGTGTACCCCCCGGTGTTCCCGGCATGGTCGCGCGACCGGAGCCGGACCGAGTAGGGCGACCCGATCGAGAGCGTCTGGTACATGGAGCGCGCGGCCGACGCGCTCAGGGCCGTGACGTATGCGCCGCTGCCCCGGCGCAGCCCCGCGTCATACGACGCGACCCCGGTGAGGTTGTCCGTCGCGGCCGGCCAGAAGACCCGGGCACGGACCGTGGTCTTGCCGAGGATCGAGCCGGTCGAGAAGCCGAAGGCATCGGGTGCGAACGTCGTCGGCGAGACCGCATCGAGGGCCCGGAAGGCGTCCACCATCCGTCCCGTGGCGGTCAGGCCGGCCGTCGGCGAGTCCGACTTGCCGCTCCCGAGGATCCGCGCGCGCAGCGCGATCGGGTCGGCCGCGATGGCCGGCAGGTACGAGGCGACCAGGGCGGCCGTGCCGCTCACCTGTGGCGCGGCCATCGACGTGCCATCGAGCCAGTCCCAGCCCAGTCGAGTAGTGGCCGTGGTTTCCGTCGTAGGCCGGCACGCTGGACAGGATCGCGACACCGGGCGCGGCGATGTCCACCGTGCGCCTGCCGTAGTTCGAGAAGTCGGCCAGGTTGCCCTTGTTGTCGATCGCGGCCACCGAGATGATGTTCGGCAGGTCCCACGACGCGGGCAGGGCCGGGGAAGGCCTCCTGGTCGTTGTCGAGGCCGTCGTTGCCGGCGGCGACCACGAACAGCATCCCCGAGTCCGCGATCGCGGCCTTCAGGTTCGGCGCGCTGTCCAGCCGCCCGCGGCCGCTCCACGAGTTGTTGGCGATGTGGACGCCGAAATGCTTGGCGTAGGCGATGGCCTCGATCGCCTGCGAGTCGAAGCCGCACGCGTCGTCGTCGCCGAGGAACTTGAGGGCCATGAGCTTGACGGAAGGCGCGACCCCGACCACGCCCTGGCCGTCGAGGGCGGCCGCGATCGTGCCCGCCACGTGGGTGCCGTGGAAGTCGTCGTTGACGTCATGGACCGTGTTGTCGTTGTGGCAGAAGTCCCAGCCGTGGACGTCGTCGATGTAGCCGTTGCCGTCGTTGTCGATCCCGTCGGTCTCCTTGCCGCCGCCCGATTCGCCCGGGTTCGTCCAGGCCTGGGCCGCGAGGTCCGGGTGGCTGAAGTCGATGCCGTCGTCGATCACCGCGACCACCACGCTCGGGTCGCCGGTCGTGACGGCGAGCGCCGAGCGCGCCTCGAGGTCGACGTCGGGCTTGCCGCCGGTCCCGGCGGCGCCGCCGAACAGCTTCTGGCCGGTGTTCTCCATGGCCCACAGCTCGGGCCAGCCCGGCTCGTCCGTCGGGTCGAGGTCGCGGTAGCGGCGGTGGTCGATGCTGACGCTCTGGACGGACGGTGTGGCTTCGATGGCCGCGGTCGCGGTCGCGACCTCGGCTGGCGTGGCGCCGGCGGGGAGGGCCACCACCCCGATCCCGGCCGATGGCATGTCGGCGACGGGCTGGGCCGTGGGCGATGCGCGTGGCCGCAGCGCGACGGTCGCGTGGCGATGTCCCCGGGGCGAACTGGATGATCAGGCGCGTGCCGCCCAGGACGTTCCGCGGATCTGGCGGGTCCCAGGCCGGCTGCTCGCCGACGGGACGCGGCGCGACGATCGGGTGGCGGTCCCGCCGCGGAGACGGTCAAGGTGGCCGACAACGCCACGAAGGCGCCGGCGATCAGGGCGATCGCACGAGATCTGGACGTGTGCGCGGGACATGGGCCCTCGGGTACGCGGTCGAACGCAGCCGTCATCGTACGACCTCCGGCGGAAATGCCGTGCCAACCTAGATGTCACGGGTCGGGGGCACCGTTCGGCCCATGGATACCGCCGTCATCCGCCCGCTCCCGTCCACCGTGGCCCCCACCGAGCCGTCGCCGCTGCCCACCCGGGTGCGCATCGACGGCGACCGCATCGTGGTCGAGCGCCTCGTCCTCGGCGACGCCGGCCTCGCCGCCTACCTGGCCGACCGTCCCGGCGACGATCGCCCGGCCATCGTCGAGCGCGCCCTGCGCATCGGTCTGCTCGCGCTGCAGGACACCGGCGTCACGGTCAACGTCGACGTCGTCAAGACCGAGTTCGAGCGGCTCGTCCGCCAGGCCGAGCAGGTCAACGAGCGCGCCGCCGCGACCCTCGAGCAGACGCTCCGCACCAACTTCGCCGACGGCGACGGCCGGCTGCCGCGGACCCTCGAGCGGTTCCTCGGCGACCGCGGCGCGCTGCGCGGCATGGTCGACGAGCTGTTCGACGAGAAGAAGCGCGACAGCGCGATCGGCCGGATGAGCCGGATGCTCGAGACCTACTTCGACGGCGACGCCTCCAAGCTCGCGACCCTGCTGGACCCGACCCGGCTCCACTCCCCGATGCACCAGTTCCGCGAGGAGATCGCGGCCGGGTTCAAGGGCGTCGAGGAGCGTCTCGTGGCGATCGAGGCCGCGGCGGCCGCCCGTGGCGCCGAGCGCGCCCGCTCGGCCGCGAAGGGCGTCGACTTCGAGGACCTCCTCGAAGGCGATGCTCGCCGATCTCGCCCGCGGCGCCGGCGACCTGCTGGACCGTACTGGCACCGACGCCGGGGCCGTGCTGAAGTCCAAGAAGGGCGACTTCGTCCTGACCGTGGACGCGCGGGTCGCGCGCGGCTGCGACCTGCGCGTCGTGATCGAGGCCAAGGACCGCCCGATGTCGATGCGCGCGATCCGCGACGAGCTGCGCGAGGCCCGCGAGAACCGCGGCGCCGCCATCGGGCTCGTCGTCTTCACGCCCGGCCCATGCGCCGGCCGGCGTCGCGCCGTTCAACGTCGTCGGCGACGAGGTCTACTGCGTCATCGACCCGGAGGCGCCGGACCCGGCCACCCTCGAGGCGGCCGTTCGCCTGGCCCGCCTGCTCGCCCTGGCCTCGCTGACCGAGCACGAGGTCGAGGTGGACGCCGCGGCCGTGGCCACGGCCCTCACCGCGATCCGCGAGCAGCTGGAGGTCGATCCGGACGCTGAAGTCGCAGCTGACGTCGATCTCGAACGCCACCAAGGCGGTCTGGACCGGGCTCGATTCGATGCGCTCCGCGATCCTGGCCAAGGTGTCCGAGGCCGAGTCGGAGATCCGCGTCGGGACGTCGGGAGCGCCGCGCTGAGACCTATCGTCCTATCGGGTCTGGTGGGGTCTGGGACGGTCGGCGGTGCGTGACCCGGACGAAGGTCGGGTTGGCTCGGGTTGCCAGCGGGGGGACACTAAGGAACGAACGAGGCCGATCACCACGTCGATCCGAGCCCCGTGGCCAAGCCCGGACCCGGAGTGTTCATGCGCCGTCGGATCGCTTGCCTGCTGCTCGCCGCCATCGCCGTCGCCCCCGCGATCCCCGCGTCCGCGGCGGAGCCGGCGGTGCCCCCGGCGACCGAGTCCAGCCCCGAGCCGACGCCGACCGCCGAGCCCGACTCCCGAGCCCACTCGGCCGAGCCGACCGCGGAGCCGTCGCCGACCCCCGACGCCAGCCCCGTCGCCGGAGCCCTCGCGCCAGCGACGGACCCGGTCGCCGTCCACGGATCCCGGCCACGCCGCTCAGCGCGGCGACCGGCGGCGTCGACCCCACCGGCAAGTACATCGTGGTCCTGCGCTCGGGCGCGGACCCGAACACCGTCGTGAGCCACCACCGCGTCCGCGACCGCATCCAGGCCAAGGGCACGTTCACCCGCGCGTTCCGCGGGTTCAGCGCGACGCTCTCGAAGCAGCAGCGCAGCGCGCTGCTCGCGGACCCGAACGTCGCCGAGGTCGTCCCGGACGAGCTCATCCACCTGACCTCGCAGACGATCGCCCACCGGCGTCTCGCGGATCGGCGCCGCGATCTCGCCCGTCGCCAAGATCGACGGCCTGGACGAGCGGGTCGATGCCGACGTCGCGATCGTCGACACCGGCGTCTCCTACCACCCCGACCTCAACGTCGCCGGCGGCTACAACTGCACCTCCTCGAACCACGACCAGTGGGGCGACGCCAACGGTCACGGCACGCACGTGGCGGGCACGGTCGCGGCGCTCGACAACACGATCGGCGTCGTCGGGGTCGCGCCCGGGTGCCCGCATCTGGGCGGTCCGGATCCTCAACGCGGACGGCTACGGCCTGCTGTCGTGGTACGTCTGCGGCCTCGACTGGATCCTCGCCCAGCGCGACCCGAACGACTCGTCGCCGGCCGCTCATCGAGGCCGTCGAACATGAGCGTCGCGAAGGCCGGCGCCGACGACGTCCAACTGCGGCCTCAGCAACGACGACGTCCTGCACCAGGCCGTCTGCCGCCTCGTCGCCGGCGGCATCGACCGTCGTCGCGGCTGCCGCCAACGACCACGCGTCGGCGTCCGAGCCGCGTGCCGGCGGCCTACAACGAGGTCATCACGGTCTCGGCCCTCGCCGACACGGACGGCAAGCGCGGCGGGCTCGGCGGCAATCGCTGCTACTCGTGGGGCGGCTACGACAAGGACGACACGTTCGCCGACTTCAGCAACTACGGCAGCGACGTCGACCTCATCGCCCCGGGCAAGTGCATCTGGTCGACGAAGCCCGGGAACACCTACGCCTACATCGTCCGGGACGTCGATGGCCGCGCCCGCGGTCACCGGCGCGGTCGCGCTCTACAAGTCGAGCCGCCCGAACGCGACCCCGGCCGAGGTCAAGGAGGCGCTCCAGTACCTCGGCACCTACGACTGGAAGACCTCGACCGACCCGGACTCGTACCACGAGAAGCTGCTCGACGTCTCGCGGCTCGGGCCGCTCGGGACGTTCGACCTCGACACCTCGGCGCTCGGCTACACGAGCCCGTCGGGCGGGGACGTCGCAGATCCCGGTCTCGATCGACCGCAGCAGCACGTTCTTCGAGCGGGTCCGCCTCAACGTCACGTCGCTGCCGTCCGGCTGGACCGCCTCGCTCGGGACCGTCGAGCCTGCTCGGCTGGACCGCGGACGCGCACGACGATCGCCGTCGACGTGCCCGGACTCGGTCCCGGCCGGCACCTACCACGTCGGGATCGAGCGCCACGAACCAGGGCCGGACCGCGACACGGGACGCGTCACCGTCGTGGTCGAGAACGACAAGCCGACCGTGCCCGCGCCCGTCGGCGTCCTGACGACCGGGCGGCTCGGCACCTCCACCGTGCCGGTCTCGATCTCGTGGCCGGCCGGCTTCGACCGGACCAGCGGCGTCGGCGGCTACCAGGTACCAGGCCAGCCTCGACGGCGGCGCGCTGGGGCGGCCGTCACCTGGCGCGAGCGTCAACACCCGGACGCTGACCCGGTCGCTCCGGTTCGCCGCATTCGACCGACCTGCGGATCCGGGCGCGCGACGACGCCGGCAACTACGGCGACTGGGTCGCGACCGCCAACCCGGTCCGGCCGTCCGTCGTCGACGACCGCAGTCGGCGCGGTGGTCTACGGCGGCTCGTGGTCGAGGACGTCCAGCAGCGCCGCGTACGCGCGCTACGCTCCATGCCGCCAGGCGGGCCGGCGCGACGGCCTCGTACACGTTCACCGGCCGCGGCGTCGGCATCGTCGTTCCCGACCGGCCGAAGCTCGCGGGCAGCGTCGAGGTCTACGTCGACGGCGTGCTGGCGCGGACGGTCAGCCTGCGGGCGTCGACCGCCAGGGGCCGGCAGATCCTGTTCGCGACGTCGTTCGCCTACGGCACGCACACGATCAAGGTCCGCACGCGCAACGCGTCGCTCGTGCAGGTCGGACGGGTTCATCGCGGTCCGCTGACGGTCGTCACGGCCGTGCGATGCCCGGGCTGCTCGGCGGTCGCCCGCGCCTTGCCACGGTGCGCTATCGTGACCGTCCCGGCGCCCCGGGAACGGACCGCGGCGCCTGATCTCGAGCGAAGCTGAGGTTCTGCCGTGGCGCGAGCGATGTGGAAGGGAGCCATCCAGTTCGGGCTGGTCACCATCCCGGTCAAGCTGTATCTCGCGACCGAATCCAAGGGCATCAGCTTCAACATGCTCCACAAGGACGACCTGTCGCGGATCCAGATGAAGATCTGGTGCCCGGTCGAGGACGAGCCGATCAACCGCGTCCGACACGGTCAAGGGCTTCGAGTACTCGCCCGGCGAGTACGTCGTGATCACCGACGAGGACCTCGAGCGCGTGCCGCTCAAGACGGTCCGCTCGATCGAGATCGAGCAGTTCACCAAGGCCAAGCGCGATGACGCGGCGGTCCGCTTCGTGAAGAGCGCCTACTACCTCGAGCCCGACAAGATCGGCCGCAAGGCGTTCTACCTCCTGAAGTCCGTCCTCGAGGAGGACGGCCTCACCGCGATCTGCAAGGTCGTGATCAAGGACCGCGAGGCGCTCGCCGCGCTCGACCCGTTCGGCGACACGATGCTGATGACCACGCTCCACTGGCCGGACGAGATCCGCTCGACGCGGCGAGCTGGACCTCCCCGACGAGGACTTCACGTTCAAGCCCGCCGAGATCGCGATGGCCCAGCAGCTCGTGTCGGCGATGACCGGCGAGTTCGACCCGGCGCAGTACAAGGACGAGTACCGCGAGGCGCTCGACGCGATCATCCAGGCCAAGGTCGAGGGCAAGGAGACCGTCGAGATCGAGGCGCCCGAGGAGACCGGCAAGCTCATCGACCTGATGGCCGCGCTCGAGGCCTCGGTCAATGCCGCGAAGGCCGCGCGCGAGGCCGGCACCGAGGCGCCGGTGTCCGTCGCCGACGCGAAGGCCGCCAAGGCCGGCGAAGGCCAGCGCCTCGAAGGCGACGAGCGCGAAGGCCAAGGCCGCCGCCGACGCGGAGGCGGCCGCCGAGGCCGAGGCCGAGGAGGCCGCCGCCGCCAAGCCCGCCCGGAAGCGCAAGACCGCCTGATCCGGGCATGGGGCGCCGCCCTGCGCCGCGCGCGCCCTGCGCCGCGCGGCCCTGCGCCGCGCGCGCCGTGCGCCCAGCCCTAGCCCGCGTCTCGCTTCTCGCGCCCGCCATATGCACGTTCTATCCGCGATGTCATCGCCGGAAACCTGATGCACCTCGGCTGCATAGGGGCCCGCATCTCGCCCGACCCGCCCTCGAGGGTTGTCGATCCCGGACCGCGCGGCTCACGGATATGCAGCCGAGGTGCATCGCACAATTGGAGGATCAGTGGGCCGGAGTTCGTGCATATACGGCGCGCGATCTGACCGGGCGAGCGGCGTCCCAAGGGCGGGGACGGGCCCCGCGCCGCAACGGATGATGACGAAGGAGGAGTCGGAACGTGGCGGATCTCGGGTTCCAGGGCTTCCCGGAGCGACCCGACGGGGTGGACCTCATGGACCACATCCGGACGGTCCTCGAGATGGCGCCGCCGGCGTTCACGACCGTCTGGATCTCCGACCACCTCCAGTTCGGCGCCGATCCGGTCGACGAGGGCTGGACCAAGCTCGCCTATCTCGCGGCCGCGTTCCCGCGGTTCACCTACGGCCACCTGGTCCTGAGCCAGAGCTACCGGAACCCGGCGCTGCTGGCCAAGATGGCCGCCACCCTCCAGCGAGCTGACCGGCGGCCGGTTCATCCTCGGCCTGGGCGCGGGCTGGCACGACGAGGAGTACCGCGCGTACGGCTTCGACTATCCGACGCCGGGCGTCCGCGTGGCGCAGCTGGCGGAGACCATCGAGCTGGTCCGCGCGATGTGGACGCAGTCGCCGGCGACCTACCACGGGACCTACTACCACGTCGAGGATGCCTACTGCGAGCCTCGCCCCGACCCGCCGATCCCGATCATGGTCGGCACGAACGGGCCGAAGGCGCTCGGGGTCACGGCCCGCCTCGCGGACTGGTGGAACTGGGACGGCCCGTGGACCGAGATGTACCAGCAGCCGTACGAGACGCTCAAGGCCCATTGCGAGGCGATCGGCCGGCCGTTCGACGAGATCCGCCTGACCGCCGGGATCGAAGTGTCGATGCCCGAGGACCCGGCGACATTCGAGCCGACCTATGTGCACACGTTCTACCCGGACGCCCTGTTCCGCATCTTCGGCCCAACGCCCGCTGACGTCGTCCGCGAGATGCAGACGATGATCGACCACGGCGTGTCCCACTTCCAGATCGGCTTCGACACGATGGCGACCTACCGCCGGTTCCTGGACGACGTCCTGCCGAGCCTTCGGCTCGCCGGCCACGGGGTAGGCCCGAGCGGAGCCGCGCCCGCCGCTTCGCGCTCGTTCGGCCCTTCGTGCCCGGAGCCGCGCGCGCCTCGGGCGCATCGTCGGGGGGAGAAAGAAGGGCCGTCCCATGTTCGATCTCGACATCGCCGAGCAAGCGCAACGGAATTCGTTCTTCCGCCAGGTCCTCTCGACCGGGGTGCACAGCCAGGTCGTCGTCATGTGCATCCCGCCGGGCGGCGAGATCGGTGACGAGGTCCACGAGAACGTCGACCAGGTCCTGATCTTCGTCGAGGGCATCGGCGAGGCGATCCTCGACGGGGAGCATGGTCCGGTCATGCCGGGTCGGCTCGTCTTCGTGCCCGCCGGGACGCGGCACAACTTCGTCAACACCGGGTCGGTGGACATGCGGCTCTACACGATCTACGCGCCACCGGAGCACGCTCCGGGCACGGTCCATCGGACCAAGGCCGAGGCCGACGCCGCCGAGGGCGCTCTCGAAGGCGCCCTCACCGCCGAGCTGGCCGACACCAGGCTTGCCACGGCCCACCGCTAGCACGTTCCCGCCGGCCATCTGGGCTCGCGGCGGGGTCGGTCAACCCCGCCGCGAGTCGGCCGGCATCGGGCACACTGACCGCCTGATGCCGCTCGAGGAATACCGTCGCAAGCGCGACTTCGCCAGGACACCGGAGCCGGCGCCCGCGGCCGTCACCGGCACGACCGGGCGATTCGTCGTCCAGCGCCACCGCGCGACCCGGCTGCACTACGACTTCCGGCTCGAGATCGAGGGCGTGCTGGTCTCGTGGGCCGTCCCGAAGGGCCCGACGCTCGACCCGACCATCGCGGCGCATGGCCGTCCACGTCGAGGACCACCCGATCGAGTACTTCGACTTCGAGGGCGTCATCCCCGCGAAGCAGTACGGCGCGGGCGACGTCATCGTCTGGGACTGGGGCACGTGGGAGCCGGAGGCGCCGACGCTGGACCCGCGGAAGGCCGTCGCCGACGGCGAGCTGAAGTTCCGCCTCCGCGGCGAGAAGGTGAAGGGCCGCTTCACGATCGTCCGGACCAGCCGTCGGCCGCGGCTCGGCGCCGAGCACCGCGTTCGAGGACGACCAGGGCGAGCAGTGGCTGCTGATCCACAAGAAGGACGACACCTCGCAGCCCGGCTGGGACGCCGAGGACCACCCGCAGAGCGTGAAGACCGGCCGGACGAACGACGAGGTCAAGGCCGATCGCGACGCCCTCTGGATCGGGAAGGCGCCGGCCGCGACCGCCGAGATCGACCTCGCCGGCGCCGAGACCGCGCCGCTCCCCGCCCGGATCGAGCCGATGCTCGCGCACGCTGGCCTCCAAGCCGTTCGACGACCCGGACTGGCTCTTCGAGATCAAGTGGGACGGCTATCGCGTCCAGGCGGTCGTCGACCGACGGCAAGGTCCGCATCTGGACGCGGAACCTCAACGACGCCGAGACCTACTTCCCGCGGCTGCTCAGCCCGCCGTCCTGGATCGACGCCCGCGAGGCGATCGTCGATGGCGAGGTGGTGGCCGTCGACGACGACGGGCGCCCGGACTTCTCGCTGCTCCAGACGCGGCTCGGCGAGAAGGGCGCCAAGGGGCTCGTCTACCAGGCGTTCGACCTGCTGTACCTCGACGGCCGGTCGCTGCTCAACGTCCCGCTCGAGGACCGCAAGCGACTGCTCAAGAGCGTCCTGCGCGACCATCCGCGCGTCCGCTTCGCGGCCCACGTCGACGGGGAGGGGAAGGCGTTCTTCGCGGCCGCGCAGGCGAGCCGGCTCGAGGGCGTCATCGCCAAGCTCCGGCGCTCGCGCTACGAGCCCGGCCGGCGCAGCAACGCGTGGCTCAAGCTCAAGATCCGGCCCGAGCAGGAGCTCGTGGTCGGCGGCTGGACGCCGGGCGAGGGGAACGCGCGCGACCTCGGGGCGCTGGCGGTCGGCGTCTACGAGGACGGCAAGCTGCAGTTCAGCGGCAAGGTGGGCTCCGGGTTCACCGGCGCGCTGCGCAAGGACCTGCTGGCACGGCTCAAGCCGCTGGCCGTCGACGAGCCGCCGTTCGACCCGGCGCCGCCGAAGGACTACCGCGGCCGCTGGGGCGGCGACCTGCGCGACATCACCTGGGTCCGGCCGGAGCTCGTGATCCGGGCCGAGCTCGGCGGCTGGTCGCGCGACGGGATGGTCCGCCAGGCGGCGTTCAAGGGCGTCGAAGCGGGCCGCGACCCGCTGACCGTCGCGCGCGAGACCGAGGTCGCCACCAGCACCGCCGTCAAGGCCGCCGAAGCGGAGGCACCACCGATGCCGAAGGAACCATCGAAGCCGACGAGGCACCGAAGGGCCGACCGACGCCGATCGCCCGCCGGTCCCCGCCGTGGCGCGTCACCGACGACGAGCTCCAGGCGCTCGACGCGCTCGGGAAGGAAGGCGTCTGGCGCGTCGGGGCCGACGAGCTGAAGCTGACGAACCTCGACAAGCCGCTGTTCGACCCGAAACCCGGCGCCACGGGCGCCGACGCGGCCCCGATCACCAAGCGCGAGCTCATCCGCTACTTCGCGCGGATCGCGCCGACGATGCTCCGCCACGTCCAGGACCGGCCGCTCAACCTCCAGCGGTTCCCCAACGGCGCCGGCGCGCCCGGGCTTCTGGCAGAAGGACATCCCCGAGACCGCCCCGAAGTGGCTGACCCGCTGGCACGAGACCGGGGTCGACGGCCGCACGCGACCGCGGCGCCAACTACCACCTCATCGCGGACCGCGCCGCCGCGCTGTGCTGGCTCGGCAACCAGGCCAGCTTCGAGATCCACGCCTGGACCGGCCGCCTCCCGGACGCCTGGCAGCCCACGTTCGCGCTGATCGACATCGACCCCGGGGAGAAGACCACCTGGGACGAGACCCTCGTGCTCGCCCGGCTGTTCCGGACCGCGCTGGGCCATCTCGGCGTCCGCGGCTATCCCAAGGTGACCGGCAAGCGCGGCGTCCAGGTCTGGATCCCCATCGTCCCCAAGTACGAGTTCAGCGAGACCAGCGCGTGGGTCGAGCGCGTGTCGCGGGCGGTCGGGGCGACGGTCCCGGACCTGATCTCGTGGGAGTGGGCCAAGGAGGCGCGCAAGGGTCGCGCCCGGCTCGACTACACGCAGAACGCCTCGATCAAGACGCTCGTCGCGCCGTATGCCGTGCGCCCGGCCGCGGGCGCCCCGGTCTCCGCCCCGATCACCTGGGACGAGCTGGACGACCCGGACCTGCGGCCGGACCGCTGGACGATCCGCGACCTGCCCGAGCGCGTCGAGCGCGTCGGCGACCTGTTCGCGCCGGCGCAGACCGACGCGCAGGAGCTCCCCGAGGTCTGACTCGGATGGCGCCCGTTGACTGGTCCGAGGCGCCCTCCGCGTGGCACCATGCGCGGATGCCCGACCCGACAACGCCCATCACCTTGCGCACGCCCACCCGCGAGACCTTCCGCCAGTTCCTCACGCCCGCGATGACCGCGTTCGGGGAGGTCTGGACCGAGGGCGAGATCGAGAACGAGACCGAGCTGGTCGAGATGGACCGGATGGTCGGCGCCTTCGAGGGCGATCTCGCCGTCGGCGTGTCGGGCGCCATCTCGTTCCGGATGACCACGCCGGGCGGGGAAGTCGGGGCCGCCGGCGATCACCCTGGTCGGCGTGCTGCCGACGCACCGCCGCCGCGGGATCCTCCGCCAGATGATGACCGAGCTGTACCGCCAGGCGACCGAGCGCGGTGAGCCCGTCGCGATCCTGTGGGCGTCCGAAGGCGCGATCTACCAGCGGTTCGGCTACGGGATGGCGACCAAGGGCGCCAACTTCGAGGCCGCCAAGGGCAAGATCCAGTTCTCGAAGCCGATCGAGCCAGCGGGGCAGGTCCGCCTCGTCGAGCGCGACGAGTTCATCGAGCTGGCGCGTCCGATCTACGACGCGCGGCGGGCGACGCTCGAACGGGTCGGTCGACCGGTCGGATCCGCGCTGGCGGCTGTGGATCGCCCACGACGCCGAGTGGATGACCTACGGGCGCGGGCACAAGGTGCTCGCGGTCTACGAGGTCGATGGGCAGGCGCGCGGATATGCCATCCACCGGCGGAAGGCCGACTGGGCGCAGACCGGCCCGCAGCACAGTCATCACGGTCTTCGAGGTGCTCGGGCTGGACCCGGCGGCCGAGCAGGTCCTGTGGCAGTGGCTGTTCTCGCTGGACCTCGTCGAGACGGTGGCCTGCTGGCGCGCCCCGGAGCCGAACCCGCTGCTGCTGATGATCACCGAGCCGCGCCGGCTGAACATGTCCGTCGCGGACGCGATCTACGTGCGGATCATCGACCTGAAGGGCGCGCTGGAGGGCCGGCGATACCGCGGGCCGGGGAGCGTGGTGTTCGAGGTGTCGCGACGAGGACTGCCGTCGAACGCCGGTCGGTGGCGGCTGACGGTCGGGGCCGACGGGGCGGGGTCGCTGGCCGCGGCGGCGGCGGCCGAGGCGGCGGATCTGCTGGTCGACATCCGCGACCTGGCGTCGGTCTACCTCGGGGCGTACCGGTTCGGGGACCTGGCCGGCGCCGGGCGGGTCAGGGAGTGCCGCCCAGGGGCGATCGCCGACGCGGACGCGTTGTTCGCGACGTCGACGGCCCCCTGGAACTCGACGATGTTCTAGGTTCCCGTCGATCGCAGATCGGGGTTCAGTTAATCATGATCGATGACCGAAAGCGAGTTGGATCGAACTCCCCTGAGGTCGGGTCGCGCCAATCACCCGCGTCCGGCGACCGTGCCAAATCCTCTGCGAGCTGGTCGCCCTCAACCCACCAGAGTCCCGCCTGTTTGGCCTCACGTCGAGCGTCAGGTGCGAGTCGTCCCGCGGTCATCACGACCCCAAATGCGCCATATGTCGGCACCGTGAACCAAGCAGGCAACCTCGAGACTAAGTCCCCACCCATTCGAAGTACGTTCAGGCTGGCAGCCAAGGACGCAACTTCATCGGTTGTTACATCTCCTCCTACTCGAAGCTTGGCCTGAACAACCAAGCGGATTGGAATGCTGCGAAGTCGATCGCGGCCGGGCCGCTGTGGCGTCGCGATTTCGGCAATCACATCGATCTTCCGATCGCCGGGGCCCTACCTAGAACCTGTGCGCGAGTCGCCCCATAGATGACCAGCGCATGCCGGCATACATACTCGAACTGGGTGCCATCCAAGGTAGGTATGGCCGCGAGAATCCCTGCCCGTATGGATAGGTCCACAGGAGCCCCGACCCTCGGCGCTGGACCGATCTCGACCGTCCTGAACGTCGGGTCCCACGAAAACGCTGGTGTCGTACCGCGATTATCGTGCTCGACCAGCCTACGCTCGAGCTCTCCGATCACGCGAGGCACGAGGCCCTCGCATGTCTCAAGAGCTTCCAACTCCGACACTCCAAGTTCACTCTGGACATGTTCAGTCAGCCAGGTTTCGAGACCAATTGGACCGATCGGCGATGCCAGGAGTAGGTCTGTGACGTGATGGACGCGAACTGCCACGACTAGTTGTCGGATGGCGGATCGGCGGGGGCTTGTGCTGCAGCGGCGATGATTTGTCCTCTTTGAGTCGATGCGGTCTTTGCGATCCCGTCGAGCAGGTCATAGAACTGCATCGCCTCCCCAAGCTCAAGAATCTTGGGAATTGGGAGAGTCAGCAGCCGGTCGTTCATCTCCGTGAGCCGCGTCTTCTGGATGACGATGTCCACAAGCTCCCCGCGAGCCTCGGCCTGATCCTCTTCGCGTTGAACGGCTTGGAAGGCCGTGTGGGGTCCAGGTCGGTGGCTCCGTCAATGAACTCTTCGAGTTCCTTCTCGTTGCCATCCAAGACCAACTTCGAGAACTTGTCGCGGAGGTCAGCGTATTGACGCGCGGGATCCGGCGGTGCCGTTGACCTTGTCCTTCAGGAGTCCCAAGAGCTTGCCGAGCCGGGACGGTCTATTGAAGACTTTGGCGGTGTCGTCCCACTCGAGCCATCGCCAAAGAGGCGAGTCGTTCTGGTGGAAGATGGCTTCGGAGAAGACGCTGAAATCTTGCTCCGTTATCTGGTCTCCGTAGTCCGAATCGCCGCGCGCCTGCTTCCAACCGTAGTAGGAACGAACGAGTCGAGCAACTTTCAGTCCGACCGAGTCCGGCGATCGCCGCCACCTCGGTGACATTCAACTCACGCCGTTCATGCAGGTCAACCAGGTACCGACTCTGCTGGAACGGCCCCCAGTCCTTGATGCTCTCTATGTGGCGGAAGCCTTGAATGATCCAAGCGATGTCGTCGTCGTCGTCGCCGTTGCGGTAGACCATCACATCGATGGCTTCGAGGCTCGCGCGCTTGTCGGGTGTCAATGAGGCATAGCGCGCGAGGATCCGCGGCGTTAGCTCGTACCGCTCGCAACGCCGCCAGTCGACGATTGCCCTCAAGGACAACGTAGTCACCATCGTGGCCATGGATCGGCCGCACCACGATCCTGTCAATCCCAACGAAGCCCAGCGTTTTGATCTTCTCGGTTATGTCACCGATGCCGACCTCCTTGAGTTCGGCAAGGAGGCTGATCTGAATCTCATCGGAAGGAATGGCGTCATCCGGGACCTCGGCTGCGTCACCGTAACCAGCCAGCCGTGGATTGTTCGGATCCAGGAATCAGGCGGTCAACTTCCACTCGAATTGGTTCGAGATGGACGAGATCGATTTGCTGATCCGGCACGGGGGTCCCCCATCGTCAATCGGCCGCACGAGATTGGTGCTCGGACATCATGGACTCGGCCTTGCCGCGAAATCCAGTCGCTTCAGGGCTCGAGCTGGCTACCGTCCCGTGTTTGGTCCCTCCCGCCAAGTCGGCTCCTGACATGTAGGCTGATGCCATGCTGCCGAACGGACCTGCACTCACTGCGATCGACCTGTACAGCGGTATTGGCGGTTGGTCTCTGGGTCTGCAGATGGCCGGCATCGAGGTTCGCCAGTCCTACGAGTGGTGGCCCGAGGCGAACGCTACCCACAGGCTCAACTTCTCGAACGAAACCTTCCAAGTGGACATCCGACAGCTCGCTCCGGAGTCCATCGAACGCGTCGACTTCGTTGTCGGAAGTCCGCCTTGCACGCAGTTCTCCTTTGCCAATCGAGGCGGCTCTGGCGACCTTGAGGACGGCCTCGTCGACGTGGCCAAATTCCTCGAGATAGTGGAAGCACTGGGACCCCGCCATTGGGCAATGGAGAACGTGCTCGGGAGTCGCTGGGAGGCTCGAGGTCGAGATTCAGCCAGGTCGCAGCCTGGAACGCTTTAGACACCTGATCAGTTCGATCGAAGTCGTTGACGCAGCTGACTTTGGCGTGCCTGAGTCCCGCAAACGAATGATCGCCGGCTCCTTTCGAGCGATGTTCTGCGCTCCTATGTCGGGGTGACGCGACGAGTGACCCTAGGAGAGGTCGTCACTCAACTCTCGGCACCAGGAGGTCGAGACCCTATCTACGGTCACATTGTCCCAGGACCGATCACCGGGATGGAGCAGGACGATGCCCTCGATGCTGAAGAATTCCGCCTGAACAGGGAGGCGAAGACCTTTCATCCCGTGTACAACCGCATGGCGTTTCCGGATCGCCTTGACCGACCGGCCAGAACGATCACGGCGACGTGCACGCGCGTTTCGCGTGAGAGCGTCGTGATCGAGTTTGATCGGGCCGTCCGTCGCCTGCCGTCAGGGAGAGGGCCAGTCTCCAGTCGTTTCCGATTGACTTCGATTTCAGAGCCTCGTCGCGGATGACGGCTACCTTGAAGCAGGTTGGCAATGCAGTCCCACCGCTTCTCGCCTACTACGTCGGCGCAGGCTTCCCTCCGTCGACCTGTCGACGAGCATCTCGTTCCTCGATTGGGCTCAAAGTGGCGTTCCGTTCGGCGATGAAAGGCGCCGGTCCCAGGTCCTGATCGGCACGGCCGATCGTATTCACGAGATCGGCGTTTCCGGATGGCCATCCCAGGCCTGCGATTCGGTAGTGGCGTGCGCTTCGAACTCGCGAATGAACGAGCAGCTAACGGGTCGATTGATTGGCGAGTCTCGTTCTATTACGGCACGTCCAAACGGGTTCGTTCCGTAGACCTTTCGGGAGCAAGCGCAGAGCGCATCATCGCGCGCCTCCCGGCACAAACCGCAGCGCAGGTTGAGTCAATCCTGAACTTCGGCCGTTCGCGAGTTCTCGCGACAGATTCCGAGAACCTTCAGATGGTGTGGGCTCACAAAGGCGAAGGCGAGCACCCATTCGCAGTTTTGGACATGCTCGGCGATGCGGGACTTGCCATCGCAGAAGTTCTTGCGGACGAGGACAGATCAGCTATTGCCCTGGATCTTCTCGCCACTGATGTCAATTCCACAAGCGCTAGGAAGATATCGCGACATGCGGCCGAGATTGTGTCCGGCTTGATCGTAGGAGGCTGGTTCAACGACCTGATGTTGGAGTCTTCTAGTCACGCAGTCGCGTAGGTGGGTCTATGAGGATTGGCGCGACCCACTCGCACCTGAATGGTCGCGAATGGCTCGAGATGCGGCGACCCGGGATGTGGCATGAGATCGAGTTCATCATTAAATCGATTGACGCCGAAGCGTGCCGGACCAAAGTCAGCCGCGAGAAGACGATGCTCGGTCGCTCGTTGTATTCCCCCTCGGCAATCAACAAGCGATTCAAGGAAGAGTTCACAAAGTCGAATTGGCGCGAGGGTCGGACTGAATACTGGGGTCACGGACGACTACGGCTTGATCACCGATACCTTGCGAATGGATGCCGATCACCAACGATCAGAAATCCTGAATTCGGGCCGAACTCCCCTCAAGTCATACAACCAGACGGACTTCGTTAAGGAGCGCGTCGCAATCGAGGTCCAACTGGGCAAGTACGCGTTTATCGCCTATGACTTGTTCGTAAAGCACATGGCGTTCTTCGTGGCGGGCCGGATCGACCTAGGGATCGAATGATTCTGCCGATGAAGGTCATGCAGGCACAGATGTCTTCGGGACCCGGTTACTACGAGGGAACTCTCTATGACATCGCACGGCAGGGACGGGGGGTGCCGGCCGTCCCGCTCGTTCTTATCGGGATTGAGGCGGACGAAGGCCCTGCGCTTTCACGTCTTCCGCGGGCCGTCCTTGAACGCGACACAAGCAGCTAAGGGCCTCATTACCTACCCCGCGTCGAACAGGTCCAGCAGCGGCTCCCCGGTCGACTGCTTCAGGCCCGCGTCGGTGATCTCGAGGGTCACCGTGTCGTCGTTGGGGTGGTTCGGGTCGTAGATGCGCAGCTTCCGCGTCGTCCCGTCGTCCGAGTAGCCGTAGGCGAGGACCTGGTGGTTCTCCGTCAGGCCGAACGGGTTCCATGACGACTGCCGGATCAGGCCGATGATCCGCATCTTGTCGCCGTCGAGGAAGCCGGTGATCTTCGACCAGTCGCGATCGACCGCCCGGCTGCCCGCCTTCGGCCGGCCGAACGCCGACAGCGCGTAGAAGCGCAGCGGCACCTTCAGCCAGTCGAGCGAGAGCACCTGCCGGCGGACGATCGCCTGGAACAGGGTCGAGCCGTTGGCCGGCGGCGCGGTGTCCGGCGGGATCGGCTTCTTCGCCTCGAACTGCTCGCGGGTGTACCAGCTCATCCCGCCGCACAGGCCGGCGCTCGCGTCCCCGATCCCGACCCAGCGCGGGTCGAGCGGCCCGAGCGTGACGGTCGGCCCGGGCGGGAACGAGTTCGAGAAATGGAGCCCGTTGGTGGACGGCAGGAAGCCAGCGACGACATGCGATGCGCTCATGGTCGAAGCCTACGCCGACGCGCGTCGTCGGGCGCGTCTCGCGCCGCGGACGGCCCTTGACAGGTCATCATGATGGACTATCTATCTGATACCTATGAGAACCGTGACGGCGATGGACATGCGCAAGCGCCTTGGCGAGATCCTCGATGCCGCTTCAGCGGGCGAGCGGATCCTGATCGAACGCGACCATCGACCCTTGGCGTACCTGGTCTCGGTCGAGGACGGTGAGCGACTGAGCCAGGTATCGGACGATGTTCGCAACCGCCGATTGGCCGCGCTTGATCGACTCGAGGCGTTCGGCAAGGAGATGCGATCGAAGTACCCGCCGCAGCCGGGCGAACTCGATGCCGTCGCGTCCGTCCGGCTCGATCGGGACCGCGACGAGCCCGAGAGCGCCCGGCGATGACTGACCTGCCGCCGATCGTGGTTGACTCGTCCGTCGCAATCTCGCTGGTCCGCGACGAACCAAGTGCGGCCCTGATCCGACCCTACATTCGCGAGTGGGCCGAGGCCGGCCGGTCCCTTTTGGTGCCGTCCCTGTTCTGGCTCGAGGTCCTCAACCCGCTCGCCCGTCAACACGGCGCGTCGAGCCAGGACCTCTTGAACGCTGTGGACGAACTGGACGAACTGCTCTTGACCACGGTCGATCCAGATCGTCCGCTGATGCTCCTGACCATCGACCACATCGAGCGGTATGGGCTGACCGCGTACGACGCGCACTATCTCGCGCTGGCCACCCAGCTATCGGCAAGCCTCGCGACCCTGGACTCGGTGCTCGGAGCCGCCGCAGGCACTCGATGGATCGGTTTCGGTGGCGAGCACCGACTCTCCGAGACGCCAGCCGTGTACGAGCACGAGGTCACGTGGCCGAACTACAAGGGCGCCTCGGCCTACCTGGCGAAGCTCCGAGCGGAGGCCCTCCGGCCCACGCGCTAGGCCATACTGGCCGGCGAGCGCGACTGGAGGGGTAGATGCCGCCGTTCTTCTGGTCTCAGAAACAGGACATCGGTCCGAGCCCTCGAGCCGGCCACGCGATGGCCCTCGACGCCGTCCGCAAGAAGGTCGTCCTGTTCGGTGGGGTGGCCGGGGACGGGGCCGTCAACGACACGTGGACCTGGGATGGTTCGCTCTGGACGCAGGCGGCCGACACCGGTCCCTCGGCCCGCTTCGGGCACGCGATGGCCTTCGATGCCGCCCGCGGCGTCATCGTCCTGTTCGGCGGTCGCCTCCTGGGAGAAGGCCCGCTGAACGACACCTGGATCTGGGACGGCGACCTCTGGACCCAGGTCGCCGACAGCGGCCCGATGGCCAGGTCCGGGCATGCGCTTGCTGATGACCCGGTCGCCCAGGCCGTCGTGCTGTTCAGCGGGATCGCGGGCGCTCCGGTCGGCGACACGTGGGCCTGGGACGGCCAGCTCTGGACGCAGGTGCAGGACACCGGTCCGTCCGGTCGGAGCGGTCACGCGATGGCGCAGCTCAGTGGTCCCGGACGAGCCCTGCTCTACGGCGGCTTCGGCGCGGACATGAACGGCCTGGCCGATACCTGGGTCTGGGACGGGACGGCGTGGACCGAGGTCCAGGACATCGGCCCCGGCCCCCGGATCGGCGCGATCGATGACGGGCGTCGGAGCCGGCGCGATCCTGTTCGGCGGCGTCGATTCGGTCTTTGCCGCACCTGCCGACCGCCACGTCAAAGGTGACACCTGGCGATGGGATCCCGGGACGTGGACGCAGATCCAGGACATCGGGCCGAGCCCGCGCTTCGACCATTCGATGACGCTGGGAGCCGATGGTGCCCGCCTCGCGATCTTTGGCGGATCATCCTTGCTTGTCCCGGCCGACCCGAACATCAGCACCACGTTGCTCGGCGAGACCTGGGAGGCGCCGGTCGAGGCTGGCGCCGTGCCGGCTCAACCGGGAGCCGGCGGCGGCCGATTCGAGGTGGCGTCCGTCTCGATCGCCGGCGACAACCACCTCTACGCGAACGGCCATCTGCAGGTCGACGTGACGTTCACCGGCACGACCGCGGGCTCCAGCGCGCTTGAGATCCATATCCTGCCGAGCAGTGGCCTGGGTCCGCCGCTCGATCCGCCGTACATCGTTTTCCAGCAGGGCCTGACGCCCCCGTTCGGTGCAACGAACCAGAGCTTCGTCCTCTGGGCGCAACCCGGACTGCCACCGTCGGGTTCGAGGACCGTCGTCGTGAGCGTCAAGGGGAGTGCCGTGACGAAGAGCACCCCGTTCCTGCTTCGCGGCTAGGCCGCCCGATGTGGGCCTGGCGGACAGCACCGGGAGCTCGAAGCGTCGGGCTGGTCGATTTGGAGGCCGAGATGTTGCTCGGTAGGCACGGCTAGGCGTCGAGCGTCCGTTCCCCGATCCTTCGGCCCCTCAGTGCCGTCTGGCAGGCCCGGGCGGGCGTCGGTCGGCCCGTCGCCGGCCGACGACCTCGGGCTAGGCCATCTCCGCGCCGGACGCCCGGGCCGCCGCCGCGAACATCTCGATCGGCTCGTCGCTGTCGGCGCAGCCCGGGACCAGCGTCATGACGCGGTCGACCCCGAGCGCGGCGTAGTCCGCGAGCAGCTGCGCGAGGACGCCCTGGTCCTTGGGCAGGTTGCCGCCCCAGATGTGGACCGAGATCGCGAGGGTGTCGGGGTCGCGGCCGATCTCCTCGCACCGTGACCGGATCACGGGGAGTGCCTCGGCGACATCGGCCGGCTCCATCCCGTCGACGTTGAGCTCGTCGGCGTACGTCGCGGCGAGCCGCCACGTCACGTTCGGCCCGTTGCCGCCGACCATGATCGGCACGCGCGGCTGCTGGATGGGCTTCGGGACGTTCCGCGCGTTCTTCACGCTCGAGTAGCTCCCCGCGAACGTCGCGTGAGCGTGCTTGTCGCCGGCGAGCATCGCGGTGATCACGCCGAGGTCGTCGCCCAGCCGCGCCAGCCGCTCCTTCGTCTCGGGGAAGCCGTAGCCGTACGCGTCCCACTCGTCGCGCTTCCAGCCGGCGCCGATGCCGAGGTCCATCCGCCCGCCGCTGATGGTGTCCATCGTCGAGATCATCTTGGCCGTCAGGGCCGGGTTGCGGAACGCGGTGCAGATCACGACATGGCCGAGGCGGACGCGCGTCGTCAGCGCCGCCAGCGCCGAGAGCGACGTGAACGATTCGAACGTGATCTCGTCGGTCGGCCGCGGGATCGTGTGGAAGTGGTCGAAGAGCCAGACCGACTCGAAGCCCAGGCGCTCAGCCAGGGCGGTCACGTCCTTGGTGCGCTTCCAGGCGGCGAGCGAGTCCCACCCGTCGTAGTCGCCGGTCCATCCCTGCGGCGCGATCACCCCGACCTTCATCGTCCGGCCTCCAGGTCCACGAGCAGATGGGCGAACTCGACGCGTCGGTGCGGACCAGCGCGGGAGCCGCCTTGGGCATGGCCCTATGGTGCCGTGTCGACTCCGGTCGTGCTCTTGCGGGCTGTCGTCCCGCCGGGGTTGCCATCCGGGCCGGGGGTCGGCACGGCCGGCGCGACGACGTGGATCCGGATGATCGTCGGGTCGATGCCGGCGGCGGCGAGCGAGCCGTGCTCCGGGGTGACGATGTCGAGGACCAGGAGGTAGTCGCCCGGCGCGTCGGGCACGGCGAGGGCGAGGGTCGTCTCGGCCGGCTTGTTCGGGGCCAGGCCGGGGGCGAGGTCCGTGCTGACGTCGGTCGGGACGCCCGAGGCGAGCAGGTCGAGCGCCACCCAGTGGCCGATGATCGAGGCGGCCGATGCGGGGTCGGCGCCACCGGCGGCATGACCCCACGGCGCGATCCCGAGGTTGACGGCACCGACGGGCAGCTGGACCGTCGTGCCCGCGCCGAAGGTCGCGCTCGGGGCGACCGCGAGGGCCCCGTCGAGCTCGCCCGTGACGCGGACGACCACGGTCCGGACCAGCGCCTGCGACGCGGCGTCGAATGCGACCCCGTCCCCGTCGTGGAGCGTGATGGTCAGCCGGTAGTGGCCGGGGACCGTCGGCAGCGCCGCGGAGAGCGACATCGTCTTGTCGCCGATCACGAGGTCCATCGGCGAGACGAGCGTGCCGGGCGATTCGGGCGTCACGAGGGCGAGGTCACCCGCGGGGACCGGTGGCGGGGTCGGGCTGGGCGTCGGATCCGGCGGCCCGGTCACGACCGTGTCGATGCGGCTCCATTGCAGGCTCGCTTCGAGCCCGCTCGGGAGATGGCTCCGGTCGCCGATCTGGAACGGCAGGCTCAGCTTGGTGGTCGTGCCGGCCGAGCGTCGCGATCGAGAAGCGCGGCGTCGCCGAAGGAGAGGCCGGTCCCGAGCAGGCTGGACACGCCCGGGTCGATCGGCACGTGCACGCTCGCGGTCCCGCGGGCGCCGGCCCGGACGTCGGCGGGCACGAGCCCGGCCTTCAGGACGATCGAGCGCTCGAAGCCGGAGGTCGCGGTCTTCGGGTCCATCTGCGCGAGGAAGCCGGGGTTGCGGGCGCTCTCGAAGGCGAAGGCGCGGCCGTTCGCGCTCGGGGCGTCGCGCCAGATCGAATCGATGGACTTGCCGCCACCGAGGATCGCCTTCACGTAGCCGGACGGGCTCGCGTACGCCTCGGCGATGACGGCCGACGCGCCCGCGGCGACGAAGCCGCTGGCGAAGTTGTCGATGCGCTGCTCGCGCGACCGCCAGCGTCCCTTCCGGAAGCCCCGGCTCAGACAGGCCGCTCGCGTAGCAGAGGTGATGGAGCAGCACGACCGCGTCCTTGGCGAGATGGATCGAGTCGGCGATCCGGCCCTCCCCGTAGTACTGGTGCGCGTCGTCGCCGCTGCCGGCGGACGGGTTCAGGCCGAAGCCGTCCTGCGTCGGCGGGTAGAGGGTGTCGCGGTACGGGCTGGGCCAGCCGTTGCCGTGGCCCATGTAGACGACCAGCGACGCGTCCTGGAGCGCGGCCCTGACCGCGGGCCACGTGGCGTTGGGGGAGTAGATCTCGGTGACGTCCGGGGTGTACTTGCCGGGCGACGGCCGCGGCCGCTCGTGCCTCGGCGCGATAGCCGCTCGTGGCGCTGCCCGCCGGTCCGACGATCAGGACGACCTTGGGGACGGGGGCGGTCCGGGCGGCGGTCGCTGCCGGCGCGACGAACCCCACCGACGCGAGGACGCCGGCGGCGAAGAGCGCCGCAAGGATCGAACCTGGCCGTCTCACGTTCGACGGCTACCTCCGAGAACAGCCTCCACCTTTCGGTGGCGGGCAGGGAGCGTACTTCCGTTCGACGGACGAAAACCATACTCCCGTTCCCTAAATCGGTGCCTATCTGCCGGTTATGACGTCAACGGCGGTGCGTCGTGACACCGGGCAGTGGACGCGCGGCCGTGCGCCACACTGCGACCATGCCGAACCGCCTCGCCGGCGAGACGAGCCCGTACCTGCTCCAGCACGCCCACAACCCGGTCGACTGGTTCCCGTGGGGCGGCGACGCGCTCGCCCGGGCGAAGCTCCTCGACCGGCCGATCTTCCTCTCGATCGGCTACGCCGCCTGCCACTGGTGCCACGTCATGGAGCGCGAGTCGTTCGAGGACGCGACGACCGCGGCCTACATGAACGACCACTTCGTGGCGATCAAGGTGGACCGCGAGGAGCGCCCCGACCTCGACCAGCTCTACATGGGCGCGGTCCAGGCGATGACCGGGCAGGGCGGCTGGCCGATGTCGGTCTTCCTGACGCCCGACGGCCGGCCGTTCTACGGCGGCACCTACTACCCGGACGAGCCGCGCCACGGGATGCCGTCCTTCCGCCAGGTGCTCGAGGGCGTGGCGCGCGCGTGGCGCGAGCAGCGCGACGAGCTCGAATCGGCCGGGGCGCGGCTGGTCGCGACGCTCGTCGACCGGCAGCGCATCGACGGCCGGCGCCGGCGCGGACGACCCGACGCCGGAGCTCCTCGACGCGGCCGTGGCCGGGATCTTCGGCAGCTTCGACCGGGTCAACGGCGGCTGGGGCCGCGCCCCGAAGTTCCCGCAGCCGATGACCGTCGAGTTCCTGCTCCGGCGGATGGCCGGCGGCGACCCGCGAGCCCGAGGCGGTCGCCCGGTTCACCCTCGAGAAGATGGCCGACGGCGGCATCCACGACCAGCTCGGCGGCGGCTTCCACCGCTACGCGACCGACGCGATCTGGCTGGTCCCGCACTTCGAGCAGATGCTCTACGACAACGCCCAGCTCGCGCGGGTCTACCTGCACGCCTGGGCGCAGACCGGCGACGCGCGGTTCCGCGAGCGTCGGCCGAGGCGTGCTGGACTACATGGTCCGCGAGCTCACGACGGCCGACGGCGCGTTCGCGGCCAGCCAGGACGCCGACACGGACGGCGTCGAGGGGCTGACGTTCACCTGGACCGCGGCCGAGATCCGCGAGGTGCTGGGCGCCGACGCGGCGCCGTTCCTCGCCGGCGTACGGCGTCACGGACCTCGGGAACTGGGAGGGGACCGACGATCCTGTCGCGCGTCTGGCCGGACGCCCACACGCCGCCGCCGTCGCGCGAGGACGCCGCCTTCGAAGCGGGTCTCGCGGCGTCGCGGGCGCGGCTCCTCGAACGGCCGGGCCTCCCGGCCGCAGCCGGCGCGCGACGACAAGGCGCTCGCGGCCTGGAACGGGCTGGCGATCGCGGCGTTCGCCGACGCGGGACGGCTCCTCGGGCGGCGCGCGACCTCGACGGCCGTCGGCCGCCCGCGCCGCCGGAGGCGATCACCGCCGGCCTCCTCGCGGCGGACGGGTCGCTCGGCCGGTCGTGGAAGGACGGCCGGGCCACCGGCCAGGGCGTCCTCGAGGACTACGCCGATCTCGCCGACGGGCTGCTCGCGCTGTACGAGGCCACGTTCGACGAGCGCTGGTTCACGACGGCCCGGGCGCTGATGGACCGGGTCCTCGCGCGGTTCGCCGATCCCGCCGGCGGCTTCTTCGACACCGCCGACGACCACGAGCGGCTCGTGGCGCGACCGAAGGACGTGCAGGACAACGCGGTCCCGTCCGGGAACGCGATGGCGACGCTGGTGCTGCTGCGGCTCGCGGCGTGGACCGGCGAGGGCCGCTATCGCGATGCCGCCGAGCGCGCGATGCGGACCGTGACCGGGTTCGTGGCGCGCTACCCGACCGGGTTCGCCCAGTGGCTGTCGGCGATGGACCTCGCGCTGGCACCGGTCGTCGAGGTGGCGATCGTCGGCGACCCGGCGGACGCCGCGACGCAGGCGCTGATCGCCGAGACGACGCGCGGCTTCCGCCCGAACCAGGTCGTCGCGCGTCAGCGCCGACCCGGGCACGTCCGTCGTCCCGCTGCTGGCCGACCGGATCGCGATCGACGGCAAGCCGACGGCCTACGTCTGCCGCGGGCTTCGTCTGCCGCCTGCCGGTGACGACGCCCGAGGCGCTGCGGGCCGAGCTGGCCGCCGCGACCGAACCTGTCGCGGCCCCGATCGGCGCGGCCGCCGCTTCCCCCCCACCGACCCGCCCGCGTGAGCGAGCCGAGCCCGTCGACCCGGGCGAGCCACGTCCGGCCGCGACCCTCGTCCTGCTTCGGCCAGGCCCGTCCGGGCCCGAGGTGCTGCTCGCCCGCCGGCCGCCGTCGATGGCGTTCGCCCCCGATGTCCACGTCTTCCCGGGCGGGCGCGTGGACTCGGCCGACGCCCACCCGAGCCTGGTCGCCCGGTCCGCGATCACGCCCGAGCAGGCCGCCGCCGCGCTCGGCGGCGACGTGCCGCCGACCCGGGCGATCTCCAAGTACATCTGCGCGATCCGCGAGGCGTTCGAGGAGGCCGGGGTGCTCCTCGCGGACACAGGCGACATCTCGGCGGCGACCGTCCGCGCCGCGGAGCGCGCTGGTCGGCGGCGAGATCCACTTCCAGGCGCTCGCGGCGCAGCTCGACCTCCATCTGCGGACGGACCTTCTGGTCTCGATGTCGCGGTGGGTGACGCCGCCATCGATGCCGCGCCGGTTCGACGCCCGGTTCTTCGCCGCCGAGCTCCCACCCGGCGCGAGCGCGAGCCTCCACGGCGACGAGGTCGTCGAACAAGCGTGGCTGCGACCGGGGGACGCGCTCGACGCGATGGCCGAGGGCCGGCTCGCGCTGTGGGCGCCGACCGCCGCCACGCTCCAGCAGCTCGAGCACGTGAGCGCATTCGAGGACGTCCGCGACCGCTTGGCGACGGGGACGCTCGGCAGCGTCCACGTGGAATCGGTCGGCCCTCGACACCACCCGCATCGAGATGCCGGCGGCGGGCGGCGTGGCGGGGCAGACGGTCGATGCCTACCTCGTCGGCCGCCGCGCGTTCGTGCTCGTCGACCCGGGCGATCCGACCGGCCCCGCGCTCGACCGCGCCGTCGCGTTGGCCTCGGAGCTCGGTGGCGCGATCCGGGCGATCGCCCTGACGCACGTCGACGCCGACCACTCGGCCGGCGCGGAGGTGCTCGCCGAGCGGCTCGGGATCCCGATCCTCGTCGGCCCGGGCGGGGGCCGGCCGCTGCCCTACGAGACGCGCGAGCTCGCCGACGGCGAGCGGATCGAGCTGGGCGACGTCCCGCTGACGGTGGTCGTCACCCCCGGCGTGCGAGCGGACCACGTCGCCTTCGTGGTGGGCGATGGCAGCGCGGTCGTCAGCGGCGACCTCGACGGGCGGCGCGGGTCGCGGATGCTGCCGGGTCCCGTCGACGCCGCGTCGCTCATGGCCTCGCGCGTGCGCCTCAGCGGCGTCGCGCCGGGGGCCCCGCGCCTTACGGGCCACCGGGACGACGGGGATATCATCGCGGCGGGAGGGCAGCATCGATGACCGACACCACCGCGGACCCGCTCCCCGACGAGCCCTCGGGCGCGACCATCGACGGCACGCCCTGGGAGGAGCCCCGCCCGCCGCATCTCCCCGACACGGTCACGAGCACGATCACGGGCACGCCCGTGCCGACGTTCCTGTTCCTCCTCGGCGCGCTCGCCATCGGGGTCCTGACGGTCCGGAGCCACCCCCTCGACACGACGGTCGGCCCGATGGGATCTTCCTGTGGGTCCTGGGCCTGTGGGTCCCCGTCAGCAGCTTTCTGATCCCGGCTGTGTTCTTCCTCCGCCATCGCGACGCCTGGTCGGCCCACCGCACGATGGCGCTCGGGACCGCGCTGCTCGCGATCGGGCGGACGCTGCAGGTGGCCAACGACTACCTCAGGGAGTGGTTCGCCTCGATCGTCCCGGAGAGCGAGCTCGGGGTCAGCCCACTGTCGATCGCCATGCAGGTCGCGGTGTCGCTCGTCGCGGTCCTCGCCGTCATCTACATGGCGCGCGGGCTGCTGGAGTCGCGCTTGTACGCGGATCGGCCCGGGACGCGCCGCTGGATGGTCCTCGTCGCGCTTGTCGCCGTCATCTCGATGCTGATGACGCTCTCGCTGTTCGGCTCGATCTCGACCGACGTCGCCAATTCGACCTTCAGCGACGCGTATTGGCTGACGATGCTGAGCGTGGTCCTCAATATCCTGACCGTCGGATCGTGGGCGTACTTCACGGGGCAGGCCATCGCGGGTCGGCGAGCGGGCGAGGACCCGAGCTTCGGCTGGTTCCTGGCCGCGTTCTCGGGGCTGTGCATCCTCGCGCTGTTCTTCGTCTCCGGGCTCGCCGACGTGATGGTCTTCATCGCGCAGGTCAACGCGCCGGGCGACGTGGTGACCCTCGCGGCGGTGCTCCCGGCCGTCGCCTACCTCGCCCTGCTCGCCGCGTTCGCGCTCCGCCTGCCGACCACGCACGCGCCGCTCGACGAGACCGAAGAGGATGAGGCCGACGCGGGCGAACGAGGGGACGGCCTCCCCGGGTCCGACGATCCCACCGAGGCGACCGCGGTCCCCGACGACCTGGCGGGCTCGACCGCCTAGGCCCGATCCACCGGCAGCGACGCCGCGAGGTTGCGCAGCAGGTTCAGGCCCTCGTCGACCAATTCGGTCGGGGCGTACGGCCCGGGCATCAGGAAGCACGGCCGGCCCCCGAGCGCGACCCCGGGGAGCTGGCCCCATGGCTCCTCGAGCGGCCGCCCCGCGGCGATCGAGGCCGCGCGCTTGTAGATGAACACGACCGCGGCCGGGCGCCAGAGCGCGATCTTCTGCCAGAGCGGGCCGATGCCGGCGGTCAGCTCGGCGTCCGTCGCCTCGTCGCGGGCGGTGGGATCTTGAGCAGGTCGGTGATGCCGTGCCCGGCGGCGACGAGGGCGTCGTCGGCGGTCTCGATCTCCGTCCCGGGCGGCAGGATGCGCGCCGTGATCAGCCGCTTCCAGAAGGTCCGGCCGAGCTTGCCCTGGTGGTAGTGGCCGGCGTCGATGCTGACCGGCGAGGGGTTGAGCCCCACGAACAGCAGCCGGTCGCGCATGGGCGGCAGGTCGGCGAGGGTCTGCACGCGCCGGCCGTCGATCGTCAGCGTCACGACGTGCGGGCCGGGCTCGGGCCGCGCCATGAGGGCGGCGAGGTCCTCGGGCGTCATGGCAGGTGGATGCCGGCCGACGAGATCGTCAGGCGGGCGGTTGCGTGCCCGCGCCGGGACCGGCGGGGTCCGCGGGCGGCACGTCCGGCGTGGTGGTCCGCGCCTGGATCTCGGCCTGGGCCTTGGCCGCCTCGGCCTTGGCGTCCTTGACGCCCTTGCCCAGGGCCGAGCCCCACTTCGGCAACGTCTTGGGCCCGCGGTTCGCGATCACCCCGACCAGGATGATGATCAGGACGAGCAGGAGGTCGGTCGGCATGCGCGGATGGTACGCCCCGCGGCCGTCAGCGCGGGCGGAGGGCGACGGGGATCACCAGCCGGAACGCCGTGTGCGTCGCCGAGAACGCGACGACCTTGTTGTCGACGAGCCCGGATTCGTTTCCCCGCCCCGATGACGTCGACATCGCGGAGCGTGGCCGACTTGCCCTTGCGCCAGACCACCCAGATCGTGCCGTTCGGTCGGATGCGAGTCGACAGCTCCCGGAGCGTCCCCATTGCGCCATCGACTCGGCGCCGAGCAGGACGACGTCCGTGTCGGGCGCCGGCCAGCCCTCGGTGATGTCGGACGTCCGGTCGGCGATCAGCGGGCGGATCACCTCGTCCTCGATGTCGATGAGCGCGACGCGCATCCCGGGCCGGATGCCGAGCTTGTCGATGAGCGGGGTCGTGTAGACGCGTTCCATCACGGTCCATCCATTGACGGCAGGTAACGGATAGGGCGTATCGTCGTCCATCAACGCGATGGACATGCGCCGTGCACCCGTCCGCGCCCTCGTCGCAACCATCCTGGTGGCTGTGTCGTTCGGGGCGTGCGGCGGCGGTCCCTCCTCGACGACGGGCGCTGCCGCTCCAGTCCAGCGGCCGCACCATCACCGAGCGCTGTGCCTTCGACGCACGACGCAAGCTTGGCGCCGACGCCGTCCGCATCCGCTCCCGCGGTCGCCCGCACCATCGACAAGTTCGTGGCGGCCATGCGGGCGGGTCCCATCCTGTCCGCGGACATCACCGGCACCGAGGCACTCGACCCGAGCTTCACGTTCCCGGTCTACGGCCGGTTCGACTCGACGCCCTGGCGATATCCCACCTGCTGCTCGTCGTGGAGGGCCTCGGCGACTCCTCTTCCTGGGAGCGGCTCGTCATCGATGGCAAGGTCCAGACGCGCAACGCTGGCACCTGGGCGGCCCAGGACGCGGCTCCACCGACCGACGACCTCGCGGCGGCCCTGGCAGGGATCACGGACGTCACCGACGTCGAAGCGGTGACGCTGGACGGCCAGCCCAGCACCATCTGCGGACCACCCTCGCGCTGACGTCGGGCGCCCTCGGGGCGGCGTGTCGGCGGGAGAATGCGGGCACCGCGACCCTCGACGCCGACGTTCTTGCCGACGGGTCGCCGGTCACGCTCGAGCTGAAGCTCGACATCTGGGACCTGTCGCTGGCGGTTCGCTCGATCCCCCCGGTCGTCGGCGGTCCGGACAAGGTCGTCAAGCACGCCGCGAAGCCGCTCGGTTACACGCTGTCGATTCCGACGGACTGGAAGGTCGAGCCGGCCGGGTCCGAGGGCGAGTGGTTCACGACGGCGTTCGACGCCGCGGCCGTCCGGTCCTATTGCAAGCCGAACACCCTCGATCTCGCCGGATGGGCCGGGGACGGCATCGAGTTCTACGCCAAGGAGTGGCAGGCCAGACCGACCACGACGAAGCGGACAGGGATCGGCGGCGATCACCACCTTGCCGCGATCGTGACCGATTGGAACGGAACGGTGGAGGGTGCCCCGACCCACATCGTCAACGTGGCCGTGGTCGGAGCGGCCCACAGCTGCGACTGGCAGCTCTTCGATGCCCCTGGCCAGGAGGCATTCGATCACGCGAGGCTCATGCAACTGCTCGGGAGCCTGACCCTGACCTGACCCGGCCTGACCCGAGAGCGTGCCGCCCGGTAAGGTGGCACGCATGCTCCTCGTGTACGGCCCGCGCTCGGCCACCTACGACTTCGGGCCGGGCCATCCGCTGACGCCGCGCCGGTTCGGGCCGGGGCTCGACCTGCTCCGTGCGGTCGGCGCGGTCCCGGGGCTCGAGCCCGAGCCGGCACCCGACGACGAGCTGGCGTGGTGCCACGACCCGGCCTACATCGAGGTCGTCCGGCGGTTCTCGGCGGCGCCGTACGGGCCGCCAAGGCGGGGATCGCCACGGGCGGTGACGATCCGCCGTTCGCCGGGATGCACGACGCCGCCGCGATGGTCGCCGGCGGCTCGCTCCGGGCCATGGAGGCGATCCTGCGGGGCGAGGTCGACCACGCGTTCCACCCCGGGGGCGGGCTGCATCACGCGATGCGCGACCGGGCGTCCGGCTTCTGCATCTACGACGACGTCGCCCTGGCGATCGCGCGGGCGCGTCGCGAGGGCCTGCGCGTGCTCTATGTCGACCTCGACGTGCATCACGGCGACGGCGTCGAAGCGATCCACGGGGACGACCCGGGCGTCATGACGTTCTCGATCCACGAGTCGGGCCTGACGCTGTTCCCGGGCACCGGGTTCGCCGACGAGACGGGGGAGGGGGTCGCGGCCGGGACGTCCGTGAACGTGCCGCTGGCGGCCGCGACCGGCGAGCGGGCGTGGCTCGAGGCGTTGCGGACGCTGCTCCCCGAGCTGGCCGCCGCGTTCGGGCCGGACCTCATCGTCAGCCAGCACGGCGCCAATTCGCACGTCTGGGATCCGCTCGCCCATCTGCGGCTGACGACGACCGCCATGGGCGAGGCGGCACGGCTGGTCGACGTCGTCGCGCATCGCTACGCCGGCGGCCGTTGGCTCGCGACCGGTGGGGGCGGCTACGACGCCTATCGGGTCGTGCCGCGGTCGTGGTCGCTCGTCTGGCTCGCGGGCGCGCACGAGGCCGCGCCGACTGAGACACCGGCCGGGTGGCGCGAGCGCTGGACGAGCGAGGGCGCCCGCTACGGACAGGCGCCGCTGCCGCTGACCTTCGACGACGTCCCGAATGCCGGGTGGGAGGTCGACAGCACCCAGAGGACGGCCGAGGCCGCCTCGTCCGCGACCGCACGCGCGGTCCGCCGCGCCCTCGTGCCGCGGCTGCTCCGCGAGGCGCGTGACCGCGGCTGGTGGGACCCGCTGGCACCGGCGGACGGCAACGCCGCGCCCGACGGCAACCCCGGGACGGCCAAGGTCATCGCGACCGTCGATCGAACGGCCTGGGACCGTCTGGCCCTCGCGCCGCGCGTCATCGCACCGGCCGATGCCGGTCATGGCCATGCCCTCGTCGCGGCGGCTCTCGATGCGGGGCGCACGTGGCCGCCGCGGTCGTCCCGTCGTCGGCGGCGGCCGGCGGCGGGATCGTCGTCGGGGTCGCGGTCACATCCACCGACGGCGAGCTCCTCGCCCTGGGGGTCGCACCGGACCATCGCCGCCAGGGCATCGCCGGCCGACTGCTCGAGGCCGGTCCCGCGAGCCTGGTCGAGGTGACCGTCGCGGAACGGGACCCCATCGACCCGCTGGACCGCGTGACGCGGGCGGCGGTCGCCCGCCGAATCCTCGGCGACGGCGGGTTCCACATCGCGCCCGCCGACCGGGAGCCACGCGCCGTCGATCCGCTCGCGATCCGGGCGACCCGCTGATGCCATCGGGATCGGCATCGGGGCTGCCCGCGAAGGACCTCGTCGACGTCCGCCTGTCAGACGCCTTCAGCAGCGGTGTCTGCCCGATCTGCGCGGTCCGCGCCCGCTCGGAGCGGGCGATGCTCGACACGATCATCGCGGAGCGCGTGCTTGACATCCCGTTCCGCAAATCGCTCGAGCGGACGCAGGGCTTCTGTCGCCGCCATGTCGCCGAGCTGGTGCTGGCTGACCGGCGCGGGCCGGGCGGCATCCTCGGTTCCTCGATCCTCTATGGCGCCATGCTCGACCGGCGGATCGAGCCGCTGCGCGGGGCGCTCGGACGGCGCGGGCGCTCGCTGCGGACCCGGCTGGCCGGGGCGCGCAAGCGGCCGCCGTGCCTCGCCTGCGACCAGGGCGTGAGCGCGGTCGAGACCGCCCTGGGACGACTTGTGGTCCGGGCCGGCGACCCCGCGTGGCACGAGGCGATGTCGACCGCGCCGTTCTGCCTCGACGACCTCGTCGCCCTCTGGACGGTCGCGGACGGCGCGGAGGCCTTCGAGCCGGTCGCCCAGCGCCAGGTCGAGCGGGTGGAGGCGCTTCGGTCGCGCCTGCAGGGCTTCGTCGACCACTCGGCCTTCGACCGGCGGCATCTCCTGGCCGACGACGAGGGCACGGCGGCCGGCGAGGCGGCCGAGCTGCTCGGCGGGACGCGCCCGGACCCAGGGGCGCGGTCATGACCGGGACGGGGGGTCTCGCCCCGCTCCACGACACCGGCGAAGCCGGGTCGTGGACCCGCATGCCTGACGGCGTCGAGTGGCGCCGCGACCCGTATTCCGTCTCGACGGACCCCAGCCGCCTCGACATCCCCGCCACGGCCGCGTTCCTCGCCCGGACCGAGTGGGCCGCCGAGATCGCCGAGCCGCTGGTCCGCCGCTCGATCGACGGGTCGATCGCCTTCGGCGCCTACGACGGCGACGAGCAGGTGGGCTTCGCACGCGTGGTCACCGATCGCGCGACGTTCGCCTGGGTCGGCGACGTGTTCATCCTCGACAGCCACCGCGGCCTGGGGCTCGGGCTCTGGCTGATGCGTTGCGTGGTCGCGCACCCCGACCTCCAGGAGCTGCGTCGCTGGGCGCTGATCTCGACGAGCGCGCGCGGACTGTACGCAAAGCTCGGGTTCACGCCGCTCGGCGATCCAGTGAGGTTCATGGAGATCGCCGATCCCACGATCCACCGCCGCCAGCGCGCCCGCGAGGGGTAGCCGGCGCCGCCGACGCGACCCTCAGCGGCGGCCGCGGGCGCCCGAGTTGCACCGCGTCCGACGCTGACCGCGCGGGGTAGTGGCGCGTTCACGGACTCATTCACCACGAGTGAACAGAAGCAGCCCGAAAGGGCGTGCGATCGCGCGGTCGGGCCCGTTCCGCGCCGGCTGTTCGCTTCCGGTGAACAGAAGCGTGGCGCAGACATGGACTCGCCCGATCAGCGGGTCTTCGCCGTGCTTTCGTTCATCCACGGCGAACAAGCGCGACGACGTGCCTACCGCCCGACTGACACACCTCGCGGAGGCGAGTCGAGAAGCCGGCAGACCTTCCCGTCGACTCGGACCCACAGGAGACCGTCGCCGGGCCAGATGCCCTTGGCCGTGATGGCTTCGTAGAGATCTCGCGTCCTGGCCGGGTACGCCGTCGAGAAGGTCTCGGCCAGATCCTGGACCAGGGTCCGCGTCCTGGTCGTTGCCCGGAGGACCAGCAACGAACCGACGCTCGGCGGAGTCGCGAGGCTCCTCCAGAGGTCGGAAGAGGGTAGCGACTCGGCCTTGTAGTGCGCCCAGCGAAGCTGCTGTTCGATCCGTCGGAGATCGGAATGGACCTCGGCGGCGACCAACTGCCGAGCCGGTTCATCGCTCAGCACGAGATCGATGTAGCCACGCGCCGGTCGATGCACAGGAACTTCGACGAAGGCCTTCCACCGCGGCTTGGCAGCGGCGATCAAGGACTCGACGATCCGTGCCTGGATATGGT
>CAWKJL010000003.1:0-1163156 GCA_963850045.1 uncultured Chloroflexia bacterium
AGTCGCATCGACCCGCCGAGGACGTCGGCGACCGAAACAAGCACGAGATGGCTCGCCTCGGACCGGCCGAGCTCGATCCCGCAGAGATGGGACGGGCTGATCCCAGCCGCGACGGCGACAGCTCGAAGGGTCAGGCCGGCGTCCTCGCGGAGTCGACGGAGATCCACCCCGGCCCGGATCTTGACGTCGCGCACGTTCGCCCGTCGGCGGCGTTGGTCCTCGCGGGCTCCCATCCTTGTCGTGCAACCTCCATGGGGCGGCTGGCTCGGTCCTTGTTGGGGCCGGACTTCGCTGCCAGTGAACCAAAGCACGGTCACCTTGGGCTTATCGGTGTCGCAGCGGCGCGTCGTACCGGTTTCGTTCACCGTCAGCGAACACGGCCTGTCGACATCGGCGACCCGCGGTGGTCAGGCAACCTTCGGCCTGCTTTCGATCGCTGCCACCGAACGCACCGGCAGGGGACGTGACCCGCCACGAAGGTCGGCGAGTTTTCGATGTGCTTTCGTTCACTGCCAACGAACAGCGAGCGAGCGCGCCCGCGAGGGATAGCCGGGGCGACGCGAACGCTCCCGCGTCCGATTTCGACCGTCTGTTCGAAATCGTGCCAGCGGCCTATACTCGCCGTCCCGTGACCGCGACCAAGTCGAGGCCCAAGACCGGCCCCGTCCCTGCCGACGCCCTCGCCCCGTTCTCGCGCCCCGTCCGCGAGTGGTTCGAGGCGAGCTTCGAGGCTCCCACGGACGCCCAGGCCCGCGGCTGGGCGGCCATCGCGGCAGGTCACCACACGCTGATCCACGCCCCGACCGGCAGCGGCAAGACGCTCGCCGCCTTCCTCTGGACGCTCGATCGCCTCGCGACCCACCCGACCCCGCCGCGCACCAAGGGCGGCCCGCCCGGCCTCGTCCGCGTCCTCTACATCTCGCCGCTCAAGGCCCTGACCTACGACGTCGAGCGGAACCTGCGGGCCCCGCTCACCGGGATCGGCCACGCGGCGCAGCGCCTCGGCGAGGCGCCACCCACCATCACCGTCGCCAGCCGCACGGGCGACACCCCGACCGAGGACCGTCGCGAGATCGCCCGGCACCCGCCGGACATCCTCATCACGACCCCCGAATCGCTGTACCTGATGCTGACCAGCCAGGTCCGCGAGGTGCTCCGCGGCGTCGAGCACGTGATCGTCGACGAGGTCCACGCGATCGCCGGCACCAAGCGCGGCGCCCACCTCGCGCTGAGCCTCGAACGGCTGGAGCGGCTCCGCCCGGCGGGCGCACCGCCCATGCAGCGCATCGGCCTGTCCGCCACGCAACGGCCGCTCGAGGCGATCGGCCGGTTCCTCGCCGGGACCGGACCCGGTCGCGAGGTCACGATCGTCGACGCCGGGGCGCGCAAGCCGCTCGACCTGCAGGTGATCGTCCCGGTCGACGACATGTCGGCCATCGGCGAGGTCCTGCCGCTCGACCAGCAGCCGGGCGGCCCGGCCACGAGCGGCGAGGCGCGGAACAGCATCTGGCCGGCGATCCATCCGCAGATCCTCGAGCTGATCCGCAGCCACCACAGCACGATCGTCTTCACGAACAGCCGGCGGCTGTCCGAGCGGCTCGCCCAGCGGCTCAACGAGCTGGCCGGCGAGGACCTCGTGAAGGCCCACCACGGCAGCATCGCCCGCGAGCAGCGGCTGGCGATCGAGGAGGACCTCAAGGCCGGCCGGCTCCCCGCGCTGGTCGCCACGTCCAGCCTCGAGCTCGGCATCGACATGGGCGCCGTGGACCTCGTGATCCAGGTCGAGTCGCCGACCAGCGTGGCGCGCGGGCTCCAGCGCGTCGGGCGGGCCGGGCACCAGGTCGGCGCGCCGTCGCAAGGGCGTGATCTTCCCGAAGTACCGCGGCGACCTGCTCGAGGTGGCCGTCGTCGACGCGGCGGATGCACGAGGGCGCCATCGAGGCGACCGCGATCCCGCGCAACCCACTCGACGTGCTCGCCCAGCAGCTCGTCGCGATGACCGTGATGGACCCGTGGACCGTCGCCGACCTGCTTGGAGACCGTGACCCGCGCGACGCCATACGAGACGCTCACCCGCGAGCTGCTCGAGGGGGTGCTCGGCATGCTGGCCGGCGCCTACCCGTCGGACGAGTTCGCCGAGCTCAAGCCGCGCGTGACGTGGGACCGGGTGACCGACATCGTCGAGGGCCGCCGCGACGCCCGGGTCGTCGCGATCACCAGCGGCGGGACGATCCCCGACCGCGGGCTGTACGGCGTGTTCATGGCCGGTGAGGCGGGCACGCCCGGCCGCCGCGTCGGCGAGCTCGACGAGGAGATGGTCTACGAGCTCCGCGCCGGGATGCACGGCGACGTGATCGTGCTCGGCGCGAGCAGCTGGCGCGTCGACGAGATCGGCCACGACCGGGTCACGGTCACGCCGGCGCCCGGGGTCCCCGGCAAGCTGCCGTTCTGGAAGGGCGACGCGGTCGGGCGGCCCATCGAGCTCGGGCGGGCGATGGGCGCGTTCGTCGGCGAGATCGAAGCCGACCTCGCGAAGGGCGACCGCGGCCGTACGGCCGCGACCACGCGGCTGCGCGAGCTCCACGACCTCGACCAGCGCGCCGCCGACAACCTGCTCGCCTACCTCGATGACGAACGCGAGGCGACCGGCGCCCTCCCCACCGACAAGCGCGTCGTCGTCGAGCGCTTCCGCGACGAGCTGGGCGATTGGCGGCTCTGCCTGCTGACGCCGTTCGGCGGCCGCGTGCACGCGCCGTGGTCGATGGCGATCGAGTCGCGGCTCCTAGAGCGACGCGGGCTCGAGGTCCAGACCATCTGGTCCGACGACGGGATCGCGATCCGGCTGCCCGAGGGTGACGCCTCGCTCGACGGCATCGAGGAGCTGCTCTTCCCCGACGCGGACGAGGTCGAGGACCTGGTCGTCGGGCAGGTGGCGACGTCATCGCTGTTCGCCAGCCGCTTCCGCGAGAACGCCGCGCGCGCCCTGCTGCTGCCGCGCCGCCGGCCTGGGACGCGGACGCCGCTCTGGCAGCAGCGCCAGCGCGCCGCCGACCTGCTGGCGGTGGCCTCGCGGTACGGCAGCTTCCCGATCCTCGTGGAGACCTATCGCGAGTGCCTCAGCGATGTCTTCGACCTGCCGGCGCTGCGCGACGTGCTGGCGGGGGTCGCGCGGCGCGAGATCACCGTCCATAGCGTCGAGACGCAGCGGGCCAGCCCGTTCGCGAGCAGCCTCCTCTTCGACTACGTCGCCGCGTACATGTACGACGGCGATGCGCCGCTGGCCGAGCGCCGAGCCGGCGCGCTCACGCTCGACCGCGACCTCCTGCGCGAGCTGCTCGGCCAGGAGGAGCTGCGCGAGCTGCTCGACCCCGAGGCGCTGGCCGACCTCGAGCTCTCGCTCCAGGCGCTGACCGACGACCGCAGGGCGACGACCGTCGACGGGGTGCACGACCTCCTCCGCCGGCTCGGCGACCTGTCGCTCGAGGAAGTGGTCGCGCGCGTCGAGGACGGGGCGGCCGTGGCGGCCGACTGGCTCGCCGAGCTCGCCTCCGGGCGTCGCGCCATCCGGACCAGGATCGCGGGCGAGGACCGCTGGATCGCCATCGAGGACGTCGCCCGCTATCGCGACGGGGTGGGCGTCTCGGCGCCGGTCGGCGTGCCGGAGGCGTTCCTCGCCCCGGTCACCGGCGCGCTCGACGGGCTGCTCGCCCGCTGGGCACGCACGCACGGCCCGTTCCTCACGCCCGAGCCGACGCACCGGTGGGGCCTCCCGGCCGGGATCGTCGAGGACGCACTCGAGCGGCTGCTGGTCGCCGGGCACGCTCGTCCGCGGCGAGTTCCGGCCCGGCGGCGCGGAGCGCGAGTGGTGCGATCCGGACGTCCTGCGCCAGCTCCGCCGACGGTCGCTGGCGCGGCTGCGCCGCGAGGTCGAGCCGGTCGACCCGGCCGCGCTCGGCCGGTTCCTGCCGGGCTGGCACGGGATCGCGCCGGTGGGCCATGCCGGGACCCCGTTCCGTGGCTCGGCCGCCCTCGAGCGGCTCGCCGAGGTCGTCGACCAGCTGGCCGGGCTCGCCATCCCGGCGTCCGTGCTGGAACGGGACGTCCTCCCGGCACGCATCCCGGGCTACCAGCCGCGGCTGCTCGACGAGCTGGGCTCGCTCGGCGAGGTCGCCTGGGTGGGGCGGGGGAGCCTCGGCCGCGACGACGGCCGGATCGTCCTGGTCCGGCCGGGCCGCGACGCACTCCGACCCGTCGGGCTCGCCGATGGCACGGACCGGCCGGCCGGGCCGCGCCACGACGCGATCCGCGAGCACCTCGCGACGCGCGGCGCCTCGTTCTACCGCGACCTGCACCGCGGCGGCGGGCGGCGGTCCGGACCGCGAGGTCCTCGATGCGCTCTGGGACCTGGTCTGGGCCGGCGAGGTCACCAACGACACGTTCGCGCCGCTGCGCGCCCTGCGCTGGAAGCGGACCGGGGGCGGCGGCACGCGGCGCGCACGACCCGGCCGGCTCACGGCGCTCGGGCCGCCTGAGGCGGCCGGCCGCTGGTCGCTCGTCGAGCCGCCGACGGGCACGCCGACGGAGCGGCTGCACGCCCAGTCGCTCGCGCTGCTCGAGCGGTACGGGGTGCTGACGCGCGAGGCGGTCGCCGCCGAGGGCCTCGATGGCGGGTTCAGCGCGGTCTACCCGGTCCTGCGCGCGCTCGAGGACGCCGGGCGGATCCGCCGCGGCTACTTCGTCGACGGGCTCGGGGCCGCGCAGTTCGCCCTGCCGGGCGCGCTCGACCGGCTGCGCTCGGCTCGCGACGCCAGCGAGCGCCCGGATGCCGCCGAGGTCCTCGTGCTCGCCGCCGCGGATCCGGCGAACCCGTACGGCGCCGCCCTGTCGTGGCCGCGTCGCGACGAGCACGACCGACGACCCTTGCAGCGCGCGGCCGGCGCCTACGTCGTGCTCGTCGACGGCGTCGCGGCGCTCTACCTCGAGCGCGGCGGCTCGACGCTCCAGACGCTGGCCCCGGCCGCCGATCCCGAGGTCGCGCTCGCCGCGGCCGCGGCGCTGCGCAGCTGGTCGTGGACGGGCGGCTCAAGGAGCTCGTGCTCAAGAAGGTGGACGGCGAGGACGTGGCGTCGTCCCCGTTCCGCGAGCGCCTCCTGGCCGCCGGGTTCGCGCCCGGCTATCGCGGGCCTCGTCCTCCGCGCGGCCCGTGCCTGAGGGCGACACCCTCTATCGCACGGCGGCCGGGCTCCGGCCGTATCTCGTCGGGCGGGCCGTCACCGCGGCCCGGGCACAGGGTCCGGGACCGGTCCCGCAGGTCCATCGCGTGATCGGCCGCACCATCGAGGCGGTCGACTCGATCGGCAAGAACCTGATCATCCGCTTCGACGGCGGCCTCGAGCTGCGGACCCACCTCCGCATGAACGGCTCGTGGCATCGCTACCGGCCGGGCGAGCGCTGGCGCCGGCCGCCGTCGCGGGCGCGGCTCGTGCTCGAGGTGCCCGGCGCGGTCGCGGTCTGCTTCGATGCCCCGGTCGTCGAGCTCCTCGAGACGCGGGCCGAGTCGCTCCATCCGGCGCTGGGCCGGCTCGGGCCGGACCTGCTGGACGCCCGACTTCGACGCCGCCGAGGCGCGCCGCCGCCTGCGCGACCCGTCGCGCGCGGACCTGGAGATCGCCGTCGCGCTGCTCGACCAGCGGGCCCTGGCCGGCATCGGCAACGTCTACAAGAACGAGGTCCTCTGGATCGAGCGGGTCTCGCCGTTCACCCGGGTCGCGGACGTCGACGACGAGACCCTCGATCGTCTGATCGAGACGGCCCGCCGGCTGCTCGTCGCGAACGCGCACGCGACGCGCGGCCCCGAGCGCGTCACCACCACCGGCGACCGCGGCGCCCCCGGCCCGCTCTTCGTGTACGGCCGCGCCGGCCGCCCGTGCCGGCGCTGCCGGACGCCGATCCGCTCGACGCGCCAGGGGACGGACCTGCCGCGGACCACGTACTGGTGCCCGTCGTGTCAGGGCAGCCTCGTATCATCGGCCGACCATGTGTGAGCACTACGTCGTCCGATCCGCCGAGCCGTTCCGGCTGGACGAGCTGTGGCCGTTCACCGAGAGGCTCGAGCACTTCGGGCTCGCCGGGTTCGGCTGGGGCGCCGCCTGGCACGAGCGCCGATGGGCGTCTCGCCTCCTACCGCGATGTCCGGGCGTTCGCCGACGACCCCGGTCGCGAGCGGGTCGGCGCGGTCGAGACGACCAGCGCGCTCGTCCACCTCCGACGGCCGTCGAGGCTCTCGACGCTGGCCCTCCCCGACACGCAGCCGTTCGACGACCCCGCGGGCCGGTATGCCTTCAGCCACAACGGCGACCTGCGCGACTACAAGTCCCTTCGCGCGACCTATCGCGAGCAGGGCCGGATCCACGGCCGCGCCGATACCGAAGTGGGGGCCCGCTGGCTCGAGGACGCGTGGCGACCGACCGAGCCGATCAGCCATCTCCTCGGCGCCCTGCATGATCGGTTCGGCGGGACAGGCGAACCTCGCGGTCGATCGCCGCCGATGGCACGCCGTCGCACTACGCGGGCAACGGCGAGAACCCGGTCTTCTCGTTCAAGCTCGGCCGGATCGGGGTCGTCTCGACCGGCATCTACTCGCTCGACCGCTCGCTGTTCCGCTTCGTCGCCGCCGGCGCCACGGAGCGTCGATTCGTGCCGCTGCGGACGACGGTGTCCCTCGATCCACACGGAACGGCGACCGCCGACGCGTAGGATGGTGTAACGACCCTCGCGTCCAGCGCGTCATGGTGTCAGCCCACGGACGGGACTGACCGCGACAACACGAGGCCACAGGATGCAGAGCCCAGACGCATCCGGACCCAGCGACCTGACGGCCGACGGCCGTCCTGCGGCCCTGTTGCCGCTCCGGTCAGCTGTTCCAGATCTCGATCTACTGGTTCGGCATCAACGCGATCTGGGGCGCCGTCGACGGCGTGGTCCTGCAGGAGCGCGTGCCCCACCTCGTGGACCCCGGGACCGGCGGCACGGCGCTCGCGCTGATCAAGATCGTCGCGGTCGTGATGGCGATCGTGGTCCAGCCGACCGTCGGGACGATCACCGACTACACGATGAGTCGATGGGGCCGACGCAAGCCGTACATCGCCATCGGCGCGTTCCTCGACGTGCTCTTCCTGCTGGGCCTCTCGTCTGCGCAGACATTCGTCGCGGTGATGGCGTTCGTCGTCCTGCTCCAGTTCAGCTCGAACTTCGCCCAGGGTCCCTTCCAGGGCTACATCCCGGACCTCGTCGGCGCGAAGCAGGTCGCGGTCGCGAGTGCGCTCGTCGGGATCATGTCCGTCCTCGGCAACGTCGGCGGGACGATCATCGGGTCGCTGGGGCTCTTGGTCGACCCGCCCGATTTCCGGATCCCGCTCATCGCGGTCGGCCTGATCGAGTTCCTCACGATGCGTCGGGACGGTCGTCTGGGTCCGCGAGGGCCGCAAGGCGAAGGACCGGGCCGGCCGGACCTGGCCGTCGGTCGCCGCCGAAGCGTGGGGCACCGACATCCTGCGCGAGCACAGCTATGTCTGGCTGGTCGCATCGCGCCTGTTCTTCCTGACGGCCGTTTCGATGATCACCGCCTTGAGCCTCTTGTATCTCGAGCGCGCGATGGGTCTCATCGGTTCGGACAAGGGGTCCTGGGTGACGATCTCGGCCATCCTGGTGGCGGTCTCGATCGTGGTCACGGCCTGGCCGGCTGCCAAGCTGTCCGACCGGATCGGCCGCAAGGCCGTCATCTATGCCGCCTGTGGCTTCGGCGCGACGGGGATGACCTTGCTGGCGATCGCCCCCGGCATACCGGTGGCCGAACTCGGGATCATCCTCGTCGGGATCGGCGCGGGTGCCTTCCTGTCGGTGGACTGGGCGCTGATGACCGACATCATCCCCAAGGCCTCGTCAGGTCGCTACATGGGGATGAGCAATGTCGCGACGGCGTCGGCGGGCGCTCTCGCCCTGATCATCGGCGGGCCGGTGATCGACATCGTCGGTGGCAAGGAGCAGGCGGGTTCTGGCCCCCGCACGGCGATGGCCATCGCTGTCGGGCTCTTCCTCGTCGCGGCTGTCCTGCTCCGCCAGGTCGACGAGCGACGCCGCGAGGACACCGAAGACCTGGTCGTGCTGCCTATCGCGGAGCCCGCGGTCTAGCCCTCCGACGGCGTTGGCTTCTGCCCCGGGCCGGCGATCTTCGCGTCGCGCCGTCGACGCCCAGCGCCGCCAGGTCGCCGGCCGCAGGAAGTCGAACGGGTCCGGCCGGCGATAGAGCCACGGCACGAACGCCCACAGGTAGACGAGGTAGTCGAGGCGGACCGGGCGCGCCCCGAACCCGAACAGCACCTGCAGCTGGATGATCGTCAGCGGCAGCGTGAGGATGCTCAGCCCGATCGACACGGCCAGCCAGACGAGGCCCCAGCGCTGCGTCCGCGGCGCCAGGATGAACCAGTGGATGGCCGGGATCCATTTCATCCAGGTCGCGAGGGCCCACAGCAGCCCGCCGAGCCGCGGACCGGTGAACTGCGCGGCCCAGAGCATCAGCGTGAGTTGCAGGTTGATGTTGCCGGTGTCGAGATTGGCCCCGAACGGGAACGCGAGGAGCGCGAAGATCACCGCGGTGGTGAGCGGGCGCTGGCGATACGCCCAATGGATGGTCCAGAGGAGCAGCAGGATCGTCCCGCCGCGCCAGACGAACCACGCGACGTCCCATGGCAGTGCCGCCCACGGCGTGAACAACGGGAGCATCCACGGGGCGTAGACGTAGGGGAGGAACGGGCCGGTCGGGTGGTAGGCGTCGCCACCGTTGAGCCAGATGCGGACGCCCGCCCAATAGGCCCGCGCATCGGCCCCGCCGGGCTCTCCCCGTGCGAGGAGGCCGGCCGTGAGCAGGGCGAAGGACATGCTGAGCAGAAGGATCGCGGCGATCCGCCGCGGGTCGTGGAGCCGCGACCATTCGCGTCGCAGGGCCCGCCGGAAGACGCCGGCGCGCCGCCGCGTCGGACGGTCCACCATCGCCCCGAGGTCGATGACGATCCGCCCGCGTCCCCTGGCCGAGCCCGGGATCGGACGGAGACCGGTCGGCTCCTCGTCGTCGGTCATGACGGGGGATTCTCGCATGCCCGTCGCGCGGCCCGTCTCGGCGTGGGGACCGGCCGAGAAGGTATCCTCTCCGCCAACCACCGTCGAAGCCCCAGGAGGCCCGTGGCCGAGGGAACCGTCATCATCATCGGCGGCGCCGAGGACAAGGTCCGGGACCGGGTCATCCTCAGCCGATTCGTGGCGCTCGCCGGCGGCGTCGACGCCACCATCGTGGTCATCTCCACGGCCTCGTCGCTCGGTCTCGAAGCCGGCCAGCGCTACCGCGACGTCTTCGGCGAGCTGGGCGTCACGCGGGTCCGGCCGCTCCACGCGGTCACCCGTCCCCAGGCCAACGACGAGGCCGCGGCGCTCGCGGTCCGCGACGCGACGGGCATCTTCCTCACCGGTGGCAACCAGCTGCGCCTCTCGTCGACGATCGGCGGCACACGCCTGGCCGACGCGATCCTCGAGCGGTTCCGCCACGGCGCGGTCGTCGCCGGGACCTCGGCCGGTGCCTCGGCGATGTCCAGCCACATGATCGCGTTCGGGGCGTCCGGGGCGACCCCGAAGCACCGGATGGCCCAGATCTCGGCAGGGCTCGGCGTCCTCCCGGGCGTCATCATCGACCAGCACTTCCAGCAGCGGAACCGGCTCGGCCGGCTGCTCAGCCTGATCGCCCAGAACCCGTCGCTGCTGGGTCTCGGCGTCGACGAGGACACGGCCGGCGTCGTCGGTCCGGACCACATCATGGAAGTCATCGGGCGCGGCTCGATCACCGTGGTCGACGGCGCCCAGTCCGAGACCGATGCCTGGGAGGTCCGCGGGCACCGGCCGCTGATGATCAGCGGGGTCGTCCTGCACTCCCTGCCGGCGGGCTACCGCTTCGACCTGCGCCGCCGCGAGCGCATCATGACGCCGAGCCTCCACGCCCTGCCCGGCGGCGAGGCCGCGTCGAGCTAGGCCGACCATCCCGTCCGGCCGGACGCACGTCCGCGCCGACCAAGGAGGAACCCGTGGCCCAGAGCGCACCCGCCACGCGCACGAAGCGCAGCCCTCGATCGACGAAGGCGGCGTCGTCGGGCGCGACCGGGCCACTGCCGACGCTGCGCATCCTCGAGACCCGGGTGCTGCGCGGGCCGAACTACTGGGCACGCGAGCCGGTCATCCGCATGCTGGTCGACCTCGGGGTGCTCGAGGAGTACCCCTCGAACAAGCTGCCGGACTTCACCGACGCCCTGATCGCGCTGATCCCGACGCTCGAGGACCACGCCTGCTCGCTGGGCCGCCGCGGCGGCTTCATCACGCGGCTGCGCGAGGGCACGTGGGTGGGCCACATCGCCGAGCATGTCGCGCTCGAGTTCCAGAACCTCGCCGGCACCGACGTCCGCCACGGCAAGACCCGCTCGGCGGGGACGACCGGGCAGTACAACTGCATCTTCGAGTACCGCGAGGAGGTCGTCGGGCTCGAGGCCGGCCAGATGGCCGTCGGGCTGGTGAACCACCTGGTCGCGCCGGACGACCCCGAGGTCTTCTTCGACTTCGCGCCCAAGCTCGAGGCGCTCATCCGGATGGCGGAGCGCACCGCGTTCGGCCCGTCCACGCAGGCGCTCATCGACGAGGCGGTCAGCCGCGACATCCCGTTCATCCGGCTCGACCGCCACTCGCTGGTCCAGTTCGGCCACGGCGTCCACCAGCAGCGGATCCGCGCGACGATGACCTCGAAGACGTCGGCGATCGGCGTCGACATCGCCTCGGACAAGAACCTGACCAACAAGCTGCTCGACTCGGCCGGCCTGCCCGTGCCGCGCTCCGAAGTGGTCGAGACCGAGGAGCAGACGGTCGCGGCGGCGAAGCGCTTCGGCTACCCGTGCGTGGTCAAGCCGCTCGACGGCAACCACGGCCGCGGCGTGCACCTCGACCTGCGCTCGGAGGAGGCGGTCCGCGCCGCGTTCCACGGGGCGCTCGCCCAGAGCCGCTCGGGCGACCTCGTCGTCGAGACGTACGTGGCCGGCAACGACTACCGCTGCCTGGTCATCGGCGGCAAGATCGCGGCCATCGCCGAGCGCGTGCCGGCCTCGGTGACCGGCGACGGCGAGCACACCATCCGCCAGCTCGTCGACATCGCCAACGCCGACCCGCGCCGCGGCATCGGCCACGAGAAGGTGCTGACCCGGATCAAGGTCGACGAGGCGGCCGAGGAGCTGGTGCGTGCGCAGGGCCTGGAGCTGGACGCCGTCCCGCCCGAGGGCACCCGGGTCAAGCTGGCCCTCACCGGCAACATGTCGACCGGCGGCACCTCGATCGACCGGACCATCGAGGCGCACCCCGACAACATCGAGATCGCCGAGACCGCGGCGCAGATCGTCGGGCTCGATGTCGCCGGCATCGACTTCATCTGCCCCGACATCGCGACCCCGGTCCGCGAGACCGGCGGCGCGATCGTCGAGGTCAACGCCGCGCCCGGGTTCCGGATGCACACCCATCCGACCGAGGGCGAGCCGCAGTACGTCGCCCGCCCGGTCATCGATTCGCTGTTCCCGGCCGGCGCGTCGGCGCGGATCCCGATCGTCGCGGTCACCGGCACCAACGGCAAGACCACGACGGTCCGGATGATCGCCCACGTCCTCAAGCTCATGGGCCGACGGGTCGGGATGACCTCCACCGACGGGATCGTGGTCGACGGGCGGCTGATCAAGAAGGGCGACATGTCCGGGCCGAAATCGGCCCAGACCGTGCTCCAGAACCCGACCGTCGACACCGCGGTCTTCGAGGTCGCGCGCGGCGGCATCCTGCGCGAAGGGCTGGGCTACGACCGCAACGATGTCGCGGTCGTGACCAACGTGGCCGGCGACCACCTCGGGCTCGGCGGCATCAACACCATCGGGCAGCTCGCCAACGTGAAGGGCGTGATCGTCGAGGCCGTGCCGCGCTCGGGGACGGCGGTGCTGAACGCCGACGACAGCCACGTCTATCGCATGGGCCGGCACTGCGCCGGGCGGGTCGTGCTGTTCAGCATGTCGACGACGAAGGGCGAGGACGGCTTCGACCGCGTGGACGGCCACACCGGCCGCGGCGGGGCGGCGTTCTGCCTCGAGCCGACGGCCGAGGGCGAGCTGATCGTCCTCAAACTCGGACCGCGGACGATGCCCGTGCTGTACACGCACCTCATCCCCGCGACCTTCGGTGGACGCGCGCGGATGAACGTCGCGAACGCCCTGGCCGCGGCCGCGGCCGCCTGGGCTGCCGGCGCGCACCTCCACGACATCCGCCAGGGGCTGCGGACCTTCTCGACCTCGTTCTTCCAGGCGCCGGGGCGGCTCAACCTGCTCGACGTGGGCGGTGTGCGGGTCGTGATCGACTACTGCCACAACGTGGACGGGATGCGCCAGCTGGCCGACTTCGTGACCCGGATGATGGAGGAGTCGCCGACCAAGGCCGGGCGGATCGGCGCGGCGAAGGCCGCCCAGCGGACCGGCCGGGCGATCGGTGTCCTCGGGATCCCGGGCGACCGCCGCGACGAGGATCAGCGCGAGTACGGCGCGATCGCAGCGACCGCCTTCGACGAGATCATCGTGCGCGAGGACAAGAATCTGCGCGGCCGCGCGCCCGGCGAGACCGCGGGCAACGTCATCGACGGCGTGCGCGCCGCGAAGGCGGACGGCACGTCGCGCGCGACCCGGTCCGACAAGATCCTCGAGGAGATGGCCGCGGTCCGGGCGGCCCTTCGGCGGGCGATCCCGGGCGACCTGGTCGTCTGCTGCGTCGACGACGCGATCGCGGTGTACCGCGAGGCCACGGCCGCGGCCGGCACGTCCCGCGGCGGGACGGCGTTCACCGACCCGGGCGAGTGGACCGCTCCCGAAGGCTGATGCGCCTGCCGGCCCTGCGGCGTCGGCCGTGGGTCATGCGGATGCGCTGGGTCGACCTGCTGTTCGCCCACTGGGCGGTCGATGCCGATGCGCTGCGCGCCAAGTTGCCCGACGGCCTCGAGCTCGACCTCTTCGACGGGCGCGCGTGGCTCGGCATCGTGCCGTTCGTGATGGAGGACGTCGGCCCGCGCGGGCTGCCGGCGCCGCCCGCGGCGGGGCGCTTCCCGGAGCTCAACGTCCGGACGTATGTGCGCCACGAGGGTCGGCCCGGGGTCTGGTTCCTCAGCCTGGACGCTGCCAGCAAGCCCGCCGTGGAGGGAGCGCGGACGGGCTTCGGTCTGCCGTACTTCCACGCGACGATGTCCGCGGGGCACGTGCGCGAGGTGGTGGACTACCGCTCGGTGCGGGACGACCCCCGCGGCGAGCCCGCGCGGTTCGAGGCGCGCTACCGCGCCACGGGTCCTGTGGAGCGCGCGACGCCGGGCTCGTTGGAAGCGTGGCTGACCGACCGGATGCGGCTCTTCGCGGCGGATGGGGAGGGGCGGATCGCCCGGACCGAGATCATGCATCGGCCCTGGCCGCTCCAGCCCGCGGCCGTGAGGATCGCGCGCAACACGATGGCCGAGGCGCACGGCCTCACCCTCCCGGATGAGCCGCCGCACCTGCTGTACTCGGCGCGCCTCGACGTCCGCGCCTGGTGGCCGAAGGTGGACCGGCCCGGGTAGGCCGACGCGACCCACGGCCTCGCGGCTCCGTTGGCTCACAGCCAATGTTTCGTGCGGCAACCACAGTCGCGGTCGTCGACCGCTGGTGCAGCGCCAGCAACTCGAGAGCGCGAGTCGGTCGCGACCCGCCATCGAAGGCGGCGGGCCAGCGAACGCGGACCGACGGGGTCACGACCGCGACGATCATTGGCTGTCGGCCAGCACCACCAGGTGGGCCGCTGTGTCAGGGCCGATACGGCACGACCCGGGCTCTGGTCGGCCTAGCGCGGCCGACCCTGCAGCCGCGGGACCAGGGTCGTCAGCTCCGAGGCGATGTCGACCGGCCGCGCCCCCAGGTCCGCGAGCAGCTCGAACACCGCCTCGCGCTCCTCGTGGCACATCAGCACGATCACCCGGGCGTCACCGCGGCCGCCGGTCGGGCCGTGGCCGGCGGCGCCGTTCAGCTCCGCACGCAGCGCGGCCGTCTCGGAGTCGTAGATCGCGACATCGGCCGCGTCACCGCCCCCGGCGACCACGCCCGCCATCAGCTCGCCGACGACCGACTCCGCGCTTCGTCCGCGCAGGTAGCGGAGCGTCTGCTTGATCACGACCCGCTGCGCCCGTTCCGCCGCGATCCGCCCGATGCCGCGCAAGCGTGTCGTCCGGCCGATCGCCGGCGGTCCCGATGATCGCGGTGATCGGGGTGGCCCGGCCGGCGGCGCCGGTCGCGATCCCTTCCGCGACGTCGAGCACGGCCGAGATGCCCGCCTCGTTGTGGGCGAAGTCGACGATCACGATGCGACCGCCGACGCGGAACAGGTTCAGGCGCCCGGGCGAGACGTCCGAGGTCGGCCGGAAGTCCAGCAGCCCGTCGCGCACCTCCTCCAGCGTCGCGCCCAGGCCGCGGGCGCCGCCGGCGGCCGCGAGCGCGTTCGCGATGTTGTGGCGCGCGAGCCCGCCGATCGTGATCGGGATCCGGCCCACCTCGGCGATCTCGGTCTCGTGGGCGCCGTCCGCCTCGATCAGGACACCGCGCCGGGCGAGGTACGCACGCCCGCCACGGGCACGATGCCGAGTGACCATCGGCGACGAGGGGTCGAGCGTGAAATACGCGACCTGCCCGTGCACCCGACGCGCGACCGCGGCGACCAGCGGGTCGTCGGCGTTGAGCACGACCCAGCCGTCGGGCTTCGTGATCCGGCAGATGGTCGACTTGACCTCGGCCAGCTCGGGCAGCGTGTGGATGCCCTGCAGGTCGAGGTGGTCGGACGACACGTTGGTCAGGACGCTCGCCTCGTTCGACTCGTAGCCGACGCCGCGCAGGACCATCCCGCCGCGCGCGGTCTCGAGGACGGCGATGTCGATGTCGCGGCGGGTCAGGATCTGCTGCGCGCCGCCGGGCCCGGTCCAGTCGCCCGGGTCGACCATCCGCTCGTCGACGAGGATGCCGTCCGAGGTGGTCATGCCGACATGCCGCCCCGCGCCGATCAGGATGTGCGCGATCAGTCGGGTCACGGTGCTCTTGCCGTTGGTGCCCGAGATCGAGACCACCGGGACGCGCCGGTCCGCATCGCGGATCCACGACGGGGGCGTCGTCCGGGCGCCGGCGATCCGCTCGCTCCAGCGCTCGAGGAGCCGCGTCTGCGCGCCGGTGAGGTGGGCGTGCCGCGACGGCGAGACGTCCTTGTCCGTCAGCGCGAGCGCGGCCTCCGCGATGACCTGCGCCCGCTCGGCGCCGCGCCACGGCACGGTGACGATCCAATGCCCGGGGTCCGATGAGCGGTGGACGCGCAGGCCGCCCGTCCCCTCGCCATGGTCGGTCCGGAGCCGCCGGAGCCAGGCCGCGAGCGTGACGATCCCGTCCGGCCACTCGCGCGGCGGCACCGCGGCGCCGAGCCGCACGAGCGCGTGTCGCTCGGGATCGCGCTGGCCGTACCAGGTCCGCCGCCGGCCGATGGCGACCTCGAGCTTGACCACCGGCTCGAGCCGGTAGACGTTTGGCCCCTCGAACAGGCGGGTCTCGACCAGTCGCACGGTCCGGACAGGATAGCCACTAGACTCGGCGCGATGGACGCCCGGACCGCCCTGCCCGATACCGCGACCCTCGACGCCCTGCGCGCCGCCATCGATGCGGACCTGCCGGCCTATCTCGCCGACCTCGAGCGCTTCGTGAACATCGACTGCGGGAGCTACACGCCCGAGGGCGTCAACGTCGTCGGCGGCTGGACGGCGGCCTTCCTCCACGGGCTCGGCGGTCGCGTCGAGACCCGCCCGGATCCGGCGGGCCGGCTCGGCGACACCGTGGTGACGACCTTCGAGGGCCGGGCCGGCGGGCCCCGCGTGCTGCTCATCGGCCACCTCGACACGGTGTTCGACCCCGGCACCGCCGCCGCGCGGCCGTTCCGGATCGCCGACGGCATCGCGACCGGCCCCGGCGTCACGGACATGAAGTCCGGGCTGCTCGCCGGGCTCTACGCGCTCAAGGCGATCATCGGCCTCACGGGCGGCCTGCCGTTCGAGCGGCTGACGTTCGTCGCCAACCCGGACGAGGAGATCGGCTCCCCGACGTCGACGCCGCACATCCGGGCGCTCGCCGCGGACGTCGATGCGGCGCTGGTCCTCGAGTGCGCCCGCGCCAACGGCGACATCGTCTCGTCGCGCAAGGGGATCCGCGACCTGCGCATCGAGGTCACCGGTCGCGCGGCCCACGCGGGCGTCGAGCCCGAGAAGGGGCGCAGCGCGATCCTCGAGGCGGCCCGGATCGTCCGCGACCTGCACGACCTCAACGGCCGCTGGCCGGGCGTGACCGTCAACGTCGGGGTGATCGCCGGCGGGACTCGCTTCAACGTGGTCCCCGAGCATTGCCGACTCGACGTGGACGTCCGCGGGGTCGCCCGCGCGGAGCTCGAGGCCGCGGAGGCGGAGATCCGCCGGATCGCGGCCGCGACCGTGGTCCCGGACACGACCGTGGAGATCCACGCCGACGCCGGCTGGTGGCCGATGGAGAAGCTCGCCCGCAGCGCCCGCTTGCTCGAGCACGCCAGGGGTGTGGCCGGGGCGCTGGGCTTCGAGCTCGGCGATGCGGCGACCGGCGGGGCGTCGGACGCCAACACGACGTCGGGCATGGGCGTGCCCAGCCTCGACGGGCTCGGGCCGATCGGCGGCAACGACCACGCCCCGGGGGAGTACCTCGACGTCGGCTCGATCGTGCCGCGGACGACGCTGCTCGCCGGGCTCCTGCTCGCGATCGCGGACGACCCGCAGGTCCTCGCCTGGCGGGACGGGCCGGCCGCATGAGCGGGCGGCGGCTCATCTCGTCGGGCGGACCGCTCGAGCCGATCGCCGGCTACAGCCGCGCGGTGGTCGTCGGCGACGGGTGCTGGGTCGCGGGGACCACCGACCTCGGGCCGGACGGCGTGTCGCGACACCCGGGCGACATCGCGGGGCAGACGCGAATGACCCTCGAGATCATCGCCGCGGCCCTCGCGGAGGGCGGGTTCGGCCTCGAGGACGTCGTGCGGACGCGGATGTACGTCACGGACATCGCGCTGGCGCGGGAGGTGATGGCCATCCACGGCGAGGTATTCGGCGCCATCCGGCCGGCCTCGACCCTCGTCGCGGTGTCGGCGCTGGCCCATCCGAGCCTGCTGGTCGAGATCGAAGCCGAGGCGCGCCGGGCCTGAGGCGCTTCGGCTCAGGCCAGCCCCAGGTTCCGGGCAACGACCACGAGGATCACCGCGCCGGCGAGCCCGAGGAACAGGTTCTTCCGCCACGCCACGAGGCCAAGGCAGAGGAACAGCGCCAGCCACTCGACGCCGACATGGAAGGTCGGGCCGGACCCCTCGTCGGTCGTGACCATCACGGCCACCGCGGCGAGGGCCGCGAGCACGGCCGGCCCGACGAGCTGGAGGTAGTCGAGGACGACCTTCGGCAGCCGGTCCATGGCCGGCGCGAGCAGGCCGATCGCGCGCGACGGATACGTGACCGCGAACATCAGGATCGCGAGCCACACGAGGTTCGTGCTCATCGGCCGGACTCCTCGTCTGGAGCGTCAGGGGCACCGGCTGCCGGATCGCCTGCGGGATCGGGCTCGAGATGCGCCCCGGGCATCGCGTAGCGCACGGCCGATGCCTCGCTGCCCAGCGGCGCCGTCTCCTTCGCCACGCGCGCCGGGACGAGAAGCCCGATCAGCGGGCCAACGACGCCGCCCGTGATGATCCCGATCGATGTGCTGGTCGCGAGCGCGACGACGACGGCGATCGCGGCGCCCGCGAGCGCCGCCACGATCTCGCGGCGCCCGGTGATGAGCCCGACCGCGAGCCCGACCATCGCGGCCGGGAAGATGATGTCGATGCCGAACCGCGCCGGGTCCGGGATCTGGCCGCCGAGCAGCACGCCGGCCAGCGTCGCGAGGTTCCACGGGATGAAGGTCACGAGGATCGCCGCGATCCAGTAGCCCCGGGTGTCCGCCCACCCGAGGCGCCGGAAGTGCGCGATGGTCAGCGCGTAGGCCTCATCGGTCAGGAGATGGGCCATGACGGCGCGACGCCGTCGCGGGACATCGCGCAGCCACGGGGCGAGCGACGCGGAATAGAGCAGGTGCCGCGCGTTCAGCAGGCCCGTCAGCAGCACGATGCCGGCCCACGGGAGCCCGCCCGCGACGTAGCCGACGGCCGCGAACTGGGCCGCCCCGGCGAACGCGATGGTGCTCATCGCCATCGCCTCGATCGGAGAGAACCCCGCCTCCCGCGCAGAGAGCCCGTAGACGAACGCGAACCCGATGGCCGAGATCGCGATGCCGACCCCGTCCGTGGCGAGCCGGCGGCGGCTCGCCTGGACCTCAGGGGCGGCGGCGTCGTTCAGCGCAGGAACGTCTTGGCGCAGGTGCCGTCGCAGACCACGAAGACCGCGTGCTTCTCGAACGCGTAGCCCGCGGCGTGGAGCAGGCCCGGGCAGCCCGGCGTCGGGCACTTCCAGACCCACCAGCGCTCGTCGTCACCGAGCGGCGTGGTCTCGGCGGCGAGGGTCGCTGCCAGCCCGTCGCGCGCGGCCACGAGCGACGCGATCACCGAGGCGCGATCGGCGCCGGTCTCGCTCGTATACGGGTAGTTCTGGCTGACGTTCGAAGTCACCGGCCCCTCCACGGCCCGTCCATCGGACGGCAAGGCCGGTGGCGGCTTCGTGTGAGCGCAGCCTGCCACCGGCGGAGGCGAGTATCGCATATGGCGGAAGCGAACCGCCGTGGCCGGATGGTCCCGGATGCCCCCTACCAGACGGCCGGAAGCCCGTCGCTGCGTGGGTCGGTGGCGGCGGCGACGGACCCGTCGAGGGCGGCCGGCCCGCCGCCGACCAGCTCGATGGCGTGCTCGTGGCCCAGGTTCGAGTCGAACGGCTCGACGAGCGTGACCGGATGGCCCAGGGCCGACAGCGACTCGGCGATCCCAGGGGCGTGGCGTGGCTCGAGGCGGACCTCGACGGGCGGTTCGAAGTGGGCGCCCGGCTCGACGTACCAGCGCGGCGCCGCGACCCCGGTCGCGATGTCGACCCCGCCGTCCACGAGCGCCGACACGAGCTGGGCGTGGATCTGCGGCTGGGCATCGCCACCCATGGATCCCGCGACGACCCACGGGCCGGGCTGGCCGGCACGGAACAGCATCCCGGGGAGCAGCGTGTGGAGCGTCCGCTTGCCCGGCACCAGGACGTTCGCGTGGTCCGCGTCGAGGCTGCAGTACGACCCGCGGTCCTGGTAGTGGATCCCGGTCGCCGGATCGACCACGCCGGACCCGAACCCGCGGTAGTTCGATTCGATGAGGCTCACGGCGTTCCCGTCCGCGTCGACGGTCGCGAGGTAGATCGTCCCGCCGCCGCGCGGGTTGGTCGCCTTCGGCGGGTGCGCCGCCCGCCGCGGGTCGATGCGCGCCGCCAGCGCGCGCGGCGTAGTCGGGATCGAGCAGGCGCTCGACCGGGATGTCGCGGAAGTCGGGGTCGGTCACATGGGCGTCGCGGTCGGCCATCGCCAGCTTCGCCGCCTCGATGCCGAGGTGGATCCACGCCGGGTCCGTCACCCCGGCCGGGCCGAACGCCGCCGGTCGAGGCGCCTCGAACCGCGCCAGGATCGAGAGCAGCTCCAGCGCGACGATGCCCGAGCTGTTCGGCGGGTGGCTCGTCACTCGCGTCCCGCGATAGTCGATGGCGATCGGCTCGCCCCACGTCGAGGCGTGCCCGCGGAGGTCGGCGAGCGTCACGAGCCCGCCGAGGTCCGCGAACAGGCGCGCCTGGCGGTCGGCCACGTCGCCCTCGTAGAAGGCATCGAACCCGTCGTCCGCGAGCGTCGACAGGGTGGCGGCCAGGGCCGGGAGCCGCACCCGTTCGCCCGGGAGCCAGGCGCGGCCGTGCGGCCGGAAGACCGCGAAGAAGCCGCAGGCCGGTCCGAGCGCATCGGCCATCTCGGGCGCGACCTCCTCGACCGCCTCGATGAAGGAGGGCGTGGCCGGGAACCCGTCCCGTGCCAGCTCGATGGCCGGGGCGAGGATCGCGTCCCGCGACAGTCGCCCGTACCGCGCGTGCGCATCGCCCCACGAGCGGACCGCGCCGGGGACCGTGACCGAGAGCGGTCCGCGCGCGGGGATCTCCGTCAGCCCCGACGCCCGCAGGAAGGCCGCGTCCGCGCGCGAGCCCGCGCGGCCGGACCCGTTGAGCGCGACCTGCCGGCCGGCGGCCGCGTCCCAGATCAGCCAGAAGGCGTCGCCGCCGATGCCGCAGCTGGCGGGCTGGACGACGCCCAGGACGGCGTTGGTCGCGATCGCCGCATCGACGGCGCTTCCGCCCGCCCGGAGGATCGCCAGCCCGGCGCCGGTCGCGAGGTGGTTCGGCGCGACGACGGCCCCGTGCGAGCCGCGGGCCAGCGGCCACGGGCCCTCGACGCGCGCGTTCGTCACGCCGGGCGTCACGCCGGGCGTCACGCCGGGCATCGCGCCGGGGGTCACGCGGGGGTCGCGCCGACTGGCGACAGCTGCTCGAGCTGGTGCTCCTGGGTCCGCAGCCGGGCGAGCGGCACGACCGCGATGCCCAGGAGGATCAGGGTCGCGATGAACATGCCGTCGATGCCGAGCCAGTCCGCCGCCACGCCGCCGATCAGGCTGCCGATGATCTGGCCGAGCGCGAGGAAGACCGAGTAGAGGCCCATGATCGCGCCGCGATCCGTCGGGAAGCGCTCCGACATGTCGGCGAGCAGCCCGAGGGCCGCAGGCGTCGCGCCGGCGAGGACGAACAGCCCGACGGCGGCGGCGATGCCGGCGACGACCGCCACGAGGGGGAGCGTCATCGCGAGGTGGTTCGTGACCAGCCCGGCGACGACCAGGACCGCGCCACCGCCGACGCCGTAGCCGATGATCGTGGTCCGTCGCAGCGCCTTGAAGCGGTTGCCCCAGTAGAACAGGCCGGCGCCGAAGACGATGGCCACCGCGATCCCGCCGATGATGATCTGGTTGGCGGTGAAGCCGGTCATCAGCGCCTGGTCCGGGAAGCGCGGATCGCCCTTGGCCAGCTGGAAGAACGACTGGCTCAGCCACACGCCGATCGCCGCGTTGAGCGCGATCCAGGTCGGGGCCAGCAGCCAGACGTGCGAGGTCCGGATGAGCTGCAGGTAGCGGGTGAACCCGACGTGCTCGCCGGCCACCGCCTCGGCCTCGCCGGCCGGGTCCTGCACGCCGAACTTGTAGACGAGGAACGCGACGCCGTACAGCGCCGCGTTGATGAAGAACGCGGGCTGGCCGATGAGCTCGAAGAGCTTCACGCCGCCGATGGCCCCGGCCGCGAGGCCCGCCAGCGTCACGCGCCTCGAAGCGCGCGGCCGTCTTGCCGCGGAGGACCTCGTTCCCGGCGGTCGCGAGCGCGATGAAGCCAAGGATCGAGGGCACGCTCGCGGCGCCCGACGCGCCCTCGAGGATCCGCGTGCCGCCGAGCAGGAACAGGTTGGTGGTCAGGGCCGTCAGGATCACGGCCACCGCCCCGAAGATCGGCCCGAAGAGCATCACGCGGTGGTGGCCGTAGCGGTCGGAGAGGACGCCGAACACCGGCGACAGGACCAGCTCGGCGAGGTAGAAGAGCGCGGCATACAGGCCGACGACGATGGCGTCGACGCTCTGGCCGCCATGCTCCGGCAGGTGGACGAGGTAGAACGCCAGCATCGAGCCCGTGAGGCCGGTGCTGAAGCGGAGCAGGAAGGTCCCGACCAGGACGGCACGGAGCGAGCGTTCCATGGTGGCGAAGCGTAGCGGCTCCGCCCGCCGCGGGAGCGACACCGGGCTGGACCCGGCCCGTATCATGCCCGCAACCCCAGGCGAGCCGGCAGGAGGACCCACTTGAGCCGCGTCGCGATCTTCACCGATTCCGCGTCGGACATGGACCCGGACGAGGCCGCCAGCGAGGGGATCCAGGTGATCCCGCTCCTCGTCTCCTTCGGTCCCGAGACGTTCACCGCCGGGGTCGAGCTGTCCACCACCGCGTTCTGGGAGCGGATGGTGGCCCCGGATGCGCCCTTGCCCACCACGGCCGCATCGTCGCCGGGCGTCTTCAAGGACGCCTACGAGGCCGCCTTCGAAGCCGGCGCCGAGGCGATCGTCTCGATCCATGTCGCGGGCAGCCTGTCGGGCACGATCAAGAGCGCCCAGGTCGCGCGGGACATGCTGCCGGATCGCGAGATCCACGTCGTCGACTCGCTCGGGGCGTCCATGGCCGAGGGCATCCTCGCCCGGATGGCGGTCCGGATGGCGGCGGACGGACGCTCGGCCGAGGACATCGCCGCAGTCCTCGAAGAGCGCGCGCCCGACATGCGCATGTACGTCGCCCTCGAGACCCTCGAGTACCTCAAGAAGGGCGGGCGGATCAGCGCCGCCCAGGCGGCGATCGGGACCCTGCTCTCGGTCAAGCCCATCATCGCCGTGACGCACGGCGTGGTGGAGACCACGGACCGCGTCCGGACGAGGTCGAAGGCGCGCGAGCGGGTCATGGACCTCATCTGCGAGCGGCCGATCGAATCGCTGGTGATCCTGCACACCGTCACGCCGGACATCGAGGCCTTCCGCGACGAGGTCGTCGCACGGGCCGGCCTCCGGGCGGAGGACGTGACGATCAACCTCGTCGGCGCCTCCGTCGGTCCCCATCTCGGCCCCGGCTGCGTCGGCGCTGCCGTCCTGTACAAGGCGTGATCGACGGGGTCCGCTGATCCGAACGGCCGCGGCGTTGGGCGCTCCGCGCGGTCGCTCACGCACCTTGGGGTGCGCTCGCTCCCTTGCGCAACGCCCGCCTTGCGGGCCGATCGGCTGAGCGGACCCAGAGCAGTTCCATTGCGGCAAGGTTGCGACAACCTTGCGGACCGGTACCATCTGGTAGGCGAAGTCCGGGGGAGTCGGGCTATACTCCGGCCGGCATGAAGTCGCGCATCGGACCTCCGGCCCCCCGCCAGGATCCGACCGATGCGCCCCGTGGGGTCGTCCGGGAGACGACCCGCGATGACGTGGCGGCACGGCGATGCCGCCCGACGATGAGGTTCCTCCTTCGATGACGACCGAGCACGTCGCGACCGCGATCAACCCTTGGGAGGTCGCCCAGCGACAGTTCGACCTGGCCGCCGAGCGGCTCCACCTGGATCCCGGCCTGCGCCGCGTCCTGCGCGAGCCGCGCCGCGAGCTGACCGTCCACTTCCCCGTCCACATGGACGACGGATCGGTCCAGGTCTTCACCGGCTACCGCGTCCAGCACAACCTCGGCCGCGGCCCGGCCAAGGGCGGCCTGCGCTACCACCAGGACGTCGGCCTCGACGAGGTCAAGGCCCTCGCGATGTGGATGACCTGGAAGTGCGCGGTCGTCGGCATCCCGTACGGCGGCGGCAAGGGCGGCGTCATCGTCGACCCCAAGCAGCTCAGCCAGAAGGAGCTCGAGGGGCTGACCCGCCGGTTCGCCACCGAGATCGAGGTGCTGATCGGCCCGGAGCGCGACATCCCCGCGCCGGACGTCAACACCAACGCCCAGGTGATGGCCTGGATCATGGACACGTACTCCATGCACCAGGGCTATACGGTCCCGGGTGTCGTCACCGGCAAGCCGATCAGCCTCGGCGGGTCGGAGGGTCGCAATGAGGCGACGGCCCGCGGCTGCGTCTTCACGATCGTCGAGGCGTCGCATCACCTCGGCATGAACCTCAAGCAGTGCCGGGTGGCGGTCCAGGGCTTCGGCAATGCCGGCTCGATCGCGGCGCGGCTCATCGGCGAGGAGGGCGCCACCGTCGTGGCCGTCTCCGACTCGACCGGCGGCATCCACGACCCGGCCGGGCTCGACATCGCCAAGGTCGTCGCCTGGAAGGGCGAGCACGGCACCGTCCAGGGCTTCCCCGGATCGACCGACATCAGCAACGCCGACCTGCTCGAGGTCGACTGCGACATCCTGATCCCGGCGGCGCTCGAGAACCAGATCACGAGCCGCAACGCCGGCCGGATCAAGGCGTCGCTGATCGCCGAGGCCGCCAACGGCCCGACGACGCCGGACGCCGACACGGAGCTCTTCCGGGCCGGCAAGTTCATGATCCCGGACATCCTCTGCAACGCCGGCGGCGTGACCGTCAGCTACTTCGAGTGGGTCCAGGATCTCAACCGCGACCACTGGAGCGAGCAGGTCGTCAACGAGAAGCTCCGCGGCATCATGACCAAGGCCTTCCACGAGACCCTGACCATCGCCCAGCGCGAGCAGTGCGACATGCGGACCGCGGCCTACCTGCTGGCCGTCGACCGTGTCGCCAACGCCATGGAGATGCGCGGCCTCTACCCGTAATCCGCGGCCCACGCCGCAGCTCGACGAGCCCCGACCGGGATGACCGGATCGGGGCTCAGTCCTGCTGACCATCGGGCCGCTTGGGCACCCGTGACCGAGTGCTAGCATTCCGGCCATGCTGGATCACGAAGAGAAGTTCCTGTTCAAGGAGGAGATCCTCCACCTCGTCAACGCCGTCGCGGAGCCGGGCATCCTCGACAACGTCGAGGACCTGCTGACCGACGTCATCACGAGCCCGCGCTTCGACTCCGAGGTGTTCACCCTCGAGCGCAGCCTGCAGGTGATGCTCGGGCCGCGGGCCGGGACCACGACGGTCGGCCTGCTGACCGTGGCGCCGGAGGTCTTCGACGAGGTCGCCGAGGTGCGCATCCCGTCCGAGGTCCACGAGCGGCTGATCGCGTGGCGGGCCCGCTTCGGCCTCGCCATCGACAACGCGCTGAACTTCCTCAACAACCCCGACGGCATCCAGGGCCACAACTTCGCGACGCAGATCGCCCACGTCGAGGAGCGGCGCGTCCTGCAGGGCCGCCTGACGCTCGTCCGCTACAACAACGAGCCGCAGTTCTTCGTCGCCGATGCGGGCGTCTTCCTGGGCCTGGTCGCCGATATCATGGAGCGCCTCGGACCGTACCTCGAGCCGGACGCGGTGGACGCGGAGACGTTGTCCCGGCTCCGCGACGCGATCGCCCAGATCGAGCGCAAGACCGCCTCGCGGCCCTGACCCGGGCGCCCGATGCGCCACGTCTACCTGGCCGCCACGGGCCAGAACCGCGGCAAGACCACGGTCAGCCTCGGGGTGCTCGACGGGTTCGGCCGGCGCGGGCTGTCCACCGGGTTCATGAAGCCGGTCGGCCAGCGGACCGTCATCGAGGACGGCGTCCCGGCCGATGAGGACGCGATCCTCATGCGCAGCGTGTTCGGCCTCGCCGAGCCGCTCACCCAGATGAGCCCGGTCCACATCCCGCGCGGGTTCACGCAGTCGTTCATCGACGGCCAGGTGGTGGAAGACCTCGGCGCGCGGATCCGGGACGCGCATGCCGCGTTCGCGGCGGACCGCGACATCCTGCTGATCGAGGGCACCGGGCACGCCGGGGTCGGGGCGGTCATCGACCTCTCCAACGCCCGGGTCGCGGCGATGCTCGGGCGTCCCCGCGGTCATCGTGTCCGAGGGCGGCGTCGGCCGGCCGATCGACGAGATCGTGCTCAATGCCGCGCTCTTCGAGCGCCACGGCGTCCACGTGGCCGGCGCCATCGTCAACAAGGTGGACTTAGACGCCAAGCCAGGCCTGGCCCGGACCCTGGAGCGCGGCCTCGCCCGCCACGGCGTGCCACTCCTCGGCGTGCTGCCGTACCGGCCGATCCTCTCGAACCCGACCCTCGCGATGGTCCTCGAGGGCGTCCACGGCGAGACCCTCCATCCCGGCCCGGACCTCGACCTCGTCATCGGCGGGGTGGCCATCGGCGCGATGGAGCCGGCGCACATGCTCGACCGGATCGGGCCGCGCAGCCTCGTCATCGTCCCGGGCGACCGCGAGGACGTGATCGAGGCGATCGTCGGGGCCCGCCTGGACGGCGACGGACGCGCCGGCCGCGGCGTCCGGGGCGGCGGCGCGCTCGGCCTGGTGCTGTCCGGCGGCTACCGGCCCAGCGACCGCGTCATCGAGTCGATCCGGCAGGCCGACTTGTTCGCCACGCTCGTGCCCGAGGACACCTACGCGGTCGCCTCCGAGGTCCACGACCTCCTCGTCAAGACCCATCCGGCCGATGTCGGGAAGATCGAGGAGATCAAGGCCCTCGTCTGGGAGTACCTGTTCATCGACCGGATCCTGGGTGCGGCCACGGAGGCGACCGTCTGAGGGTTCAGGTGCGGGTGGCGTCGGAGCCGAGGGCCGCTGACGGAGCACTGCGGCGGCGGATGCGCCGCCCCGCGGCGAGCAGCCCGATCACGGCGAGGATCAGGACGGCCGAGGCCCCGAGCCAGCCGGGCACGATGCCGGACGCGGTGCTTGCAGGGGCCGGCGTCACGGGCGTCGTCACCGGCGGGGCAGCGGTCGCGACGGCCGCAGGCGCTGCGGTGGCCGCCGGAGCCGGCGCTGCGCTCGCCGCGGCGGCCTGGGTCACCACCCTCGCGGCGGCCGGATCCGTCGAGGTGCTCATGACCGGCCCGACGAGCAGCAGCATGATGTCGTCGCGGACGCAGGCCTTGCCGGCCTCGCACATCTCGCCGAGCAGGCCGATCTGGACGCCGCCGATCCCGCTGTCCGGCACCCTGACCTTGGCGACGTAGTGGCCGGAGAGCTTCGGCGACTCGTGGCCGTTGGCCTCGACGGCCTTGCCGGCACCGGCCGGCAGCAGGCGGATGAAGATCGGCGAGCCCAGGATCGGGTCGCGGCGCACAGGCGACGGCATGAACGCGTCCCACTCGACCAGCAGCATGCTGCCAGGCGTGGCGTCGCGGGGGATGGTCGTGGTGAGCTGTGCCTGGGCGCCCTCCTTGGCCGCGACGGGCGCGACCGCGGCCAGCAGCGCGGCACCGCCGAGCAGGATCGACCAGAGCGGGGCAACGGCGGGGATGCGGCGGCGCGGGCGGGTGGTCATCGGTCGGACCTCATGGATGGCGAGGACGGTCGACCCTGATACACCGCCGATGTCGGTCCGGTTCCCGGTCGCGTCAGCCCAGCGGCTCGTTGTCGATCAGCCGTGTCGAGCCGAAGCGGACGGCGAGCGACGCCAGGGCCGGCCCCCTGACCAGGTCCAGCTCGGCCAGGGTCGCGGCGTCGGCGACCGAGACGTAGTCGACATCGGCAAGCGGCTCGTCGGCGAGCTCGCTTCGCATCGCCGCCCGGAGCACCTCGCCCGACCGCTCGCCGGCACCCCACGCGTCGCGGGCGCGCCTGAGCGCTCGATGGAGCACGGCCGCCGCCGTCCGCTGCGCCGGGTCGAGGTGGACGTTCCGCGACGACAGGGCCAGCCCGTCCGGCTCGCGGACCGTGGGACAGGCGATCACCTCGGTCGGGATCGCGAGGTCCAGCGCCATCCGGCGGATGACCATCACCTGCTGGGCGTCCTTCTGGCCGAAGTAGGCGTGCTCGGCGCCCACGACCCCGAACAGGATCGAGACCACCGTCGCGACGCCGTCGAAGTGGCCCGGTCGGGCCTTGCCCTCGAGCGGGCCGGCCACGGCGCCCGACCCGGACGGTCGTGTCGAAGCCCGGCACGAAGACCTCGTCGACCGGTGGCGCCCAGACGATGTCGACACCCTCCGCCTCGCAGATCGCGACGTCGCGCGCCTCGTTCCGCGGGTACCGGTCGAAGTCGGCCGTGACGTTGAATTGACGGGGGTTGACGAAGATGGTCACGACGGTCGTCGCGTCCGCGGCTCGTGCCCGCCGCATGAGGGCGCGGTGGCCGTCGTGCAGCCAGCCCATCGTCGGCACCAGGCCGACCGGGCGCTGGGCTGCGGCCAGGGCCGTGCGCAGCTCGGCGCGCGTCCGGATGACGACGGTCACGCCGCGGCCCGGGAGCGGGGGAGCGACCGGATCAGAGGTCGCGGTCGAGCGGGATCCCGCCGACCGGGATCGACCCGCTGGCGCGATCCGGGGCGCCGCGGCCCAGCACGTCGTCGAGGACGGCGTCGTCCATGCGCACGGTCTCGGCCGGGCCGGGGAACGTGCCGCCGGCCACCTCGGCCGCATACGCTCGCGCCGCCTCGAGGATCTCGCCGCGGATGTGCGCGTACGGCCGGGCGTGCTTGGGGACGAAGTCGCCGAGACCGATCAGGTCGGTGATGACCTGGACCTGGCCGCTCGTGCCGGCCCCGGCCCCGATGCCGATCGTCGGGATGCGCAGCCGCTCGGTGATGGCCGCGGCGAGCTGCTCGGGGACGAGCTCGATGACGACCGCGAACGCGCCGGCCTCCTGGACCGCGTAGGCGTCGCCCAGGAGGGCCCGCGCCTGCTCGCGGTCCTTGCCCTGGACGCGGACCTTGCCGATCGCGTTGATGGCCTGCGGCGTCAGCCCGATGTGGCCCATGACCGGGATGCCGGCCCGGACCAGCGTCTCGATGATCCGCGCGGTCCGGACGCCGCCCTCGACCTTGACGGCCTGGGCGCCGGCCTCGCGCAGGAAGATCCCCGCGTTCTCGAGGGCCTCTTCGGGGGTCGAGTACGAGAGGAACGGCATGTCCGCGATGACCATCGCCCGGGCCGAGCCGCGGACCACGGCCTTGGTGTGGTGGACCATCTCCGCCATCGTCACGCGGACCGTCGTCTCGTAGCCGAGCAGCACCTGGCCGAGCGAATCGCCGACGAGCAGCAGCGGGATCCCGGCCTGGTCGAGCAGCTGGGCGGTCGGGAAGTCGTACGCGGTCAGCATCGGCAGTCGCGCGCCGTCCGCGTGGATGCGGGCGATGTCGACGACGGTCAGGCGGCGGGGAGTGTCGGCGGTGGCGCTCATGCTGGCTCCGAAGCGGGTTGCCGGGTCGCTCCAGTCTGCGCGGCGCCGTCGCGCGCGTCCAGCGCCGCGGCCACGAGATCCAGGATGCGGTCCGCGACCTCGCGCTTGGTCAGCTGCGGAAGGTCGGTCTGCGAGCCGTCGGCGGTGAGGATCGTGACGCGGTTGGTGTCGGTGCCGAACCCGGACCCGGGTTCCGCCACGTCGTTGGCGACGAGGACGTCGACGCCCTTGCGGCGGAGCTTGTCGGGCGCTCGCTCGAGCGAGCCGGTCTCGGCGGCGAAGCCGACGAGCACGGGCCGGGGCTCGACCGTCCGGACCGTCGCGGCGACGGCCGCGAGCAGGTCCGGCGTCGATTCGAGTTGGAGGGTCAGCCCGTCGCCACGGGGCAGCTTGCGCTCGGCCGCGGCGGTCGGGCGGAAGTCCGCGACGGCCGCGGCCATCACGAGGGCATCGAAGCCCGCGGTCACGCCGTCGTGGGTCGTGACACGGGCCAGCGCGGTCTCCAATTCGGCCGTCGATCCGGTCCGGACCACGGTCAGCTCCGGGTCGTCGGGGAGCGCCACTTCGAGGTTGGCGGCGAGGAGGGTGACCCGCGCTCCGCGGTCGAGCGCGGCACGGACCACGGCGAGACCCATCCTGCCGGTGGAGCGGTTGCCGATGAAGCGGACCGGGTCGATCGGCTCGCGGGTGCCGCCCGCGGAGACCACCACGTGGCGGCCCGCGAGGTCCGCCTCGCGCACGGGGGACGTCAACGGGGGCCGGGCGGCTGGATCGGCGGCGCGGATCGGATGGCCGCCGACCACGGCCACGATCGCGTCGACGATGGCCGCGGTCTCGGCGAGGCGCCCAACGCCGGACTGCCCCGACGCGAGCGGCCCGCTGGCGGGCTCCACGATCCGGTAGCGGAAGTCATCGCGGAGCCGGGCGACATTGCCGGCGGTCGCGGGGTGGGTCCACATGTCGCCGTCCATCGCCGGAGCGACCACCACCGGCGCCGACGTGGCCAGGCACGTGGCGGTCACGACGTCCCCGGCCAGCCCGTTGGCCATCGCGCCCAGCCAGTGGGCGGTCGCCGGCGCCACCACGATCGCGTCGGCCGAGTCGGCGACGACGATGTGGCCGATGCGCCCGTCGGGGAGGAGGTCGAGCAGCTCGGTCTCGACCGGGTGGCGCGAGAGGGCCGCGAAGGTCAGCGGACCCACGAAGCGGGTGGCGGACGGGGACAGCATCACCGCGACGTCGGCGCCCTCGGCGCGCAGGGCCCGGAGCAGCTCGACGGCCTTGTACGCCGCGATCGAGCCGGTGACACCCAGGCCGATCAGGCGGCCCTCGAGCCGGCCGCCGCCGTCGCTCATGACAGCCCGAGTTCCAGCCGCTCCCCGCCGACGACCTCTGCGTGCAGGATCGCGAGGCCCCTGAGCGTCAGGGCCGGATCGATCGCGTCGATCCCCTCGAGCGCCTCGGCCCACGGCGCGGCCGACAGGCCGCCCGTCAGGATCGCCTTGACCTCGGCCGGCGCGACGTCGTTCTCCTCCGCGAGCTCGGCCCGGATCCGCGCCAGCAGTCCGGCGGCGAGCGCCTGGTAGCCGAGGACCGCGCCGGCCTGCATCGCCGAGACCGTGTCGCGGCCGATCGCCCGCGCCGGCGCTCGCAGCTCGATCCGCGGCAGCTTCGCGGTCCGCGTCGCGAGCGCCTCCAGCCCGAGCTCGAGGCCCGGGGCGATCGCGCCGCCGACGTACGCGCCGTCGGCGGCGACGCAGTCGAAGGTCGTCGCGGTCCCGAAGTCGACCACGACCGCGGGCGTGCCATAGAGGCGTTGGGCGGCCAGCGCGTTCACCAGGCGGTCGGCGCCGACGTCGTTCGGCCGGTCGACCCGGATCGCGAGGGGCATCGTCCCGGCCGAGGCGAGCAGGATCGGCCGTTCGCGGCGGGCCGCGACCGTCGTCGCGGCGGCGGTCAGCGAGGGGACCACGGATGCGGCCGCGATCGCCGAGACGTCCGCGAGCGCGGCGTCATCGAGCCGCAGGAGCGCGTCCAGGGTCGTCTCGAACTCGTCCGCGGTGGCCTCGGGGCGCGTCGCCGCGCGACGGGTGGCGACGAGGGTCCCGGCGCGGAAGAGGCCGAGCGTGACGTTGGTGTTGCCGATGTCGAGGGCGAGCAGCATGGGCGCGATGATACGCGTCGTCACGGCCTCGACCGTGCGGTACCATCGACGCCACCTCGTCCAGCTCTTGTGCCCGGGAGACGGTTCGTGACGACGCCGCCGGCCGCCAAGTTCTTCGTGAACCATGGCCTCGTGTCGAGTCGCACGGACATGCTCAACCTCCTGCGGCCCCTGCTCAAGCAGACCGTCACCTACCGCTACCTGCGCGGCCGCGAGGTCGTCGCCCACGGGACCGGCTGGGTCGAGCGGATCGTCACCGATGCCGACGACGTCTCCACCTACTTCACGCCGCTGGCCATCACGCTGAACATCGATTCCTTCGAGCATCTCGAGTTCGAGACCCGGCCGGACCAGCTCCTCGTCTACACGCTCGTCCAGGGGGACGAACGGGTCGTCGTGGAGTTCGCACCGGTCGGCCCGGGCGCGGATGGCGACTCGGCGTCGCCGTTCGCCCCGACGCAACTCGCGTTCGAGATGCGCGACTACGTCCAGATGGAGCTGCTCGGCCTCGAGCCCACGAGGACGAGTAGCAGATCCGGAGACCGGGTCCGAGCCCGGGGCGGGGGAGGCAACCGCGACCGACGGAGGGTCGGCCGCAGCACGGTGTATTGGCGCGGTCCGAGCCCGCGTTAGGGTGTCGGCGCGCCACGAGAGAGGGAGTGGCACGCGTGGACGCGATCGCGTCGTTCTTCAAGCTCAACGACCGCGGAACGAATGTAGGCACCGAAGCCAAGGCCGGCCTGACCACGTTCATGGTCATGGCCTACATCATCTTCGTGAACCCGACGATCCTGACGGCCGGGTTCAAGGACGCCGACCCGGCCTTCACGTTCCCGGCCATCGCCGCCGCGACCGCCCTGATCGCCGGGATCATGACGATCGCCATGGGCGTCTTCGCGAACTACCCGTTCGCGCTGGCCGCCGGCCTCGGCATCAACGCCATCGTCGCGTTCTCGCTGACCGCCAAGGGGCTCTCGCCCGCGGGCGCGATGGGCGTGATCGTGATCGAGGGCGTCCTCGTCACGATCCTCGTCCTCGCCGGTCTTCGAGAGGCGATCATGAACGCCGTCCCGCTCGCCCTGAAGCGGGCGATCGGCGTCGGCATCGGCCTCTTCATCCTGTTCATCGGCTTCGCGAACGGCGGGTTCATCAAGGCCGGCAGCGGCACGCTGGTGACGGTCCAGTTCCCGACGACCGTCGACCACTTCGTCTTCATCGCCGGACTCGCCATCACGATCGTGCTGTGGGCGCGGAAGGTGCCGGCCGCGATCCTCCTGAGCATCCTGCTCACGACGATCCTCGCGCTGCTCGTCGGGTCGGCCAAGCTGCCGACCACGTTCACGGCGACGCCGGACTTCTCGACCCTCGGGAAGTTCGACCTCGCCCAGGTGTGGACCCTCGGGCCGCTCGATCGCGGTCCTGACGATCTTCGCGATCATGCTGACCGACTTCTTCGACACGATGGGCACGGTCACCGGCGTCGCCGCCGAGGCCGGTCTCGCCAACGAGGATGGCTCGGTCCCGGACGTCAACCGCATCCTGATCGTCGACTCCGTCGCGGCGGCGGTCGGCGGCGCGGCCGGCACGTCGTCGAACACGACCTACATCGAGAGCGCGGCCGGCGTCGCCGAGGGCGGCCGGACCGGCCTGACCTCGGTCGTCACCGGCGTCCTCTTCCTGCTCGCGGTCTTCCTGACCCCGATCGCCGGCATCGTGCCGGCCGTCGCCACGGCCCCGGCCCTGGTGCTCGTCGGCTACCTCATGTTCACGCTCGTCAAGGACATCCCGGTCGGGGACTTCGAGGAGGGCCTGCCGGCCCTGCTGACGATGATCCTCATGCCGCTGACGTACGACATCACCGTCGGCATCGGCGCCGGCTTCATCTCGTGGGTCCTGATCAAGGTCGTGAAGGGCAAGGCCGCCGAGGTCCACCCGCTGATGTGGCTGGTCTCGTTGTCCTTCGTGATCTTCTTCCTCCAGGAGTGGCTCCCCTCGATCCTGCCCAAGTAGCCCGCTCGATCGGGCATCGTGCGGCGCCCCGGCCACCGGCCGGGGCGCCGCACGCGTTCCTGTACCATCGGGCGGATGTTCGAACGGACCGCGCTGCCGTCTGGCCCGCGCGTCATCAGCGCCCGCGTGCCCGGGGCGCGCTCGGTCTCGATCGCCGCGTACGTCCTCGCGGGATCCCGCCTCGAATCCGATGCCGAGACCGGCGTCGCCCACTTCATGGAGCACATCACCTTCAAGGGCACGACGGCCTATCCGACGACGCGCGCCATCAGCGAGGCGATCGAGGGCGTCGGCGGCTCGTTCAACGCCGCGACCGACCGCGAGTCGACGGTGTACTGGGTTCGCGTCCCGCGCCGCGAGGCGGCTCGCGCCGTGGATGTCCTGGGCGAGCTCATCGTCCGCCCGACGCTCGCCGACGAGGAGATCGAGGCCGAGCGCGGGATCATCGTCGAGGAGATCCGCTCGTACCTCGACGACCCGTCGGAGTACTGCCAGATCCTCTTCCAGACCGCGATGTTCGGCGACGGGCCGCTGGGCCGCGAGATCTGCGGCGACGAGGAGCGCATCCGCTCGCTCCCGGCCGGGACCATCCGCGACTTCTGGCGGACGACGTACCGGCCGGGCAACACCGTGGTCGCGGTCGCCGGCGACCTCGAGCATGACGAGGCGGTGGCCCTCACGGCCAGCGCGTTCGGGACGGGGAACGGCGTCGTGCCCGGGTTCGCCCCGGCCCCGGCCCTGCCCGCCGGCCCACGAGTCGTGGTCGGGAAGCGCGCCACCACGCAGGCGCAGCTCTGCATCGGCGTCCCGGCGCTCCATCGCGACCACCCCGACAGCTGGGCGCTCTCGGTCCTGAACACCGTCCTGGGCGACGGGATGAGCAGCCGGCTCTTCCTGTCGGTCCGCGAGGAGCGTGGGCTGGCGTACGACGTCTCGTCCGGGGTCGTCGACTACGCCGATGCCGGCGCCCTCGAGATCTCGGCCGGGGTGGATCCGTCCGGGCTCGGCGAGGCCCTCGCCGCGATCCTGGCCGAGCTGGCCCGGCTGCGCGACGAGCCGGTCCCCGACGACGAGCTGGCCAAGGCCAAGCGCTATCTCTCGGGCGGGCTGGAGCTCCGCATGGACGACACCCGCCACGTCGCGTCGTGGGTCGGCGGGCAGGAGGCGCTGCACGACCGCGTCCTGACGCTCGAGGAGGCGCTCGAGGCCGTCGACGCGGTGGATGCCGCCTCGGTCCAGCGGGTCGCCCGGGATCTCGTCCGCGAGGATGCCCTCCGGCTCGCGGCCGTCGCCCCTGCCCGCTACCTGCGCGGCCTCGACGCGCGCCTGCGAGTGCCGGGATGATCGAGTCGGACGCCGCGAGCGTCCCGGCTGGGGGCGCCGCCGACGACCCGTCGCGCGGCCCGGACCTCGTGCTGGCGGGACTCCACCTCCGGATGGGCTCGCTCTCGCTCGCGCGGGCCGAGCTGGAGACGCTGGCCGGCGCGGATGCCCTCGACGTCACGGGTGCCGTCGACCTCGCCGAGGCCCGCTGGCGGACCGGTGACCTCGTGGGGGCCGGAGAGATCGCCCGCGAGGTCCTCGCCGGCGGGCATGAGGCGGTGGTCGTGCTGGTCATCGCCGCGGAGGCGGCGTCGGGGCTGGGCCGCCCCAGCGAGGCCCGCCGGATCGCCGGTCGGGCGCTGACCCTGGCCGACGGCCCCATCGACCCGGTCTTCGCGGGCATGCCCCGATCCGCCGTGTGGCCCGCCGACCCGGTCGAGCCGGTGCCGTCGCCGGCGACGCTCTTCCCGCCCGACCGCTCCGCGCATCCCGGCGACGACGACGTGCCTGCCTCCGATGCCGCGGCCACCGACGACGATGTGCTCCACCTCCACCCGGGCCCGCTGCCCGACGACCCCGGCCTGTGGGACCAGACGGAGCCCGACCTCGCCCCGGTGCGGCCCGCCTGGCAGCTCCCGCCGCCGACCGATGCGGCCGACCTCCTCGGCGACCGGCCAGCGCGCGATCGCGGCCGGCGACCTCGCGACCGCGGCCGTGGCCCTCGGGCTGGTCGTCCGGCTGTCACCCTCGCTCGCGCCGGCCGTCCTCGACCTCATCGGGGAGACCGGCGACCCGGGCCTCCAGCTCGTCCGCGGCGACGCGTTCCGCGCGGTCGGCCACGAGATCGGGGCGATGCAGTCCTATGGCGCGGCGCTGGCCGCCAGTCGCGCGCCGACGGACCCGCCCGCCGACCACTGACCTGCTCGCTCGGCCGAGGTCCGGCCGGACGGCGCCCCACCCGATACGATATCGGGCGTCCAGTCCCGATCCGCACCCAAGGGAACCATGTCTGCCTCTGAACGGACCCTCGTCCTCATCAAGCCCGACGGCGTCCAGCGCCAGCTCGTCGGGCGGATCATCGATCGCTACGAAGAGCGCGGCCTGAAGCTCGTCGGCCTCAAGCTCATCCAGGTCGACCGCGCACTCGCGGAACGCCACTACGCGGCCCACCGCGAGAAGCCGTTCTTCACGGGCCTCGTCGACTTCATCGTCTCGTCGCCGCTCGTCGCGGCGGCGCTCGACGGCCCGAACGCGATCGCCGTCGTCCGCGCGATCAACGGCGCGACGCGGCCGCACGAGGCCGCGCCGGGCACCATCCGCGGCGACTACGCCCTCGAGACCGCCCAGAACATCGTCCACGCGTCCGACGGCCCCGACGCCGCGGTCGCGGAGCTCGCGCTCTGGTTCGAGCCGGGGGAGCTGTTCGACTACGAGCGCGATGTCGACCGCTGGGTGCTCGCCCCCGGCGAGTAGGCGGCCCGGGTCAGTTCGTCGCGATCGGCTGGAACGAATCGCCGGGCGACACCTCGCCCGGCACTGGCGACGGGACCTCGAATGACGTCCCGGGCTCTGGCGCCGGCTCGAACGACTCGGACGGCCCCTCCGCTCCCGGCGCGACGCCAGCGGCTGCCTCCGGTCCGCCGAGGCCCCCGGCCGCGACCACGAGGGCGCCGACCGCCAGCACGACCGTCAGCAGCGATGCGACCGCGGCCCGGTTGACGCTCCAGAACGTGCCGGCGGAGCCGCGGACGTCGTTGACGTCGAGCGCCGTCCGACGCGGCAGCCCGCCGCGCCCGACGGGTGCCGGGACCTCGGCCGGCGGCCGTCGGGCCCCGATCACGAAGAGGCGGGCCTCGTAGGCGAGCGGCGCGAACGTCCCCAGCAGCACCAGCACGCTGAACGGGCTGGGCACGGCGAGGTCCACGAGCGTGGCGCGGGCGTCGAAGGCGGCGAGACCCGGCAGCCCGATCCCGGCGAGGACGATGAGCCCGAGGGCGATCGCGAGGACCGGTGAGCGGACGGCCCAGCCGCGCAGGTCCGGGATCCGTCCCGTGCCGTAGGTGGTGCGCAGCGAGGCGGCCCAGGCGGCGAACGCGCTCCGGGTCACGACGTAGGCCAGGATCCAGATCCGGGCCGGCGCCCAGGCATCGGGGTCGAGGGCCGCGATCGCGAGCAGGACCACGCCCGCGTCGCCGATGATCGAGTACCCGACCACGTGCTCGAGGTCGTCCTGGATCCACGCGGCGAAGGCGGCGAGGACGATCGTGGACGACGGCGACGGCGAGGACGATGGCCCGCTCCGCGTCCATCTCGACGAGGAGCGGCGCGACCGACTGGTCGGTCCAGGCGAGGGCGACGACCGCGAAGGCCGCCGGACCCCAGGCGGTGACGATCGGCAGGGCCGCCTCGGGGACCGTGTCGGTGAGCCGGGCGGCCCAGATGTGGAACGGGATGGCCCCGAAGCGGATGGCGACGGCGAGGGCGAACGCGAGGTAGCAGAGGCCGAACACGACCGGCTGGGCCACGAGCTGGCTGAGGTCGCGGCCGATCCACGCCGCGGCCGCGATGGCCATCGCGCCGGCCACGATCAGCGCCCGCAGCTCGAGGACGCCGATGGTCGCGGACGCCCGGTCCCCGCCCGGGACGATCGTGAGGAGGACGGCAAGGAGGCCGCCCGCCGTGATGGCCAGCACCGCGATCCTCGGGTCCGCGAGCGACATGGCGAGCGCGGCCGCGCCGAGCGTGCCGAGCGTGACCGCGGGGGCGTCGCGCCGCGACCCGGTCGCGAAGCCGACGACCGCCAGCACGAGCCCGATGCTCGAGCCGAGGACCAGGAAGAGCCGCAGGTAGGCCGAGGTCGCGACGACCGCGCCGCCGATCGTCACCTGCTCGTTCGGGTCGAGCGCGAGGGCCGCGACGACCGCCGCGGCGAGTCCGCCCAGCCCGGCGATCGCCGATGCGGCCGGGCGGCGGCTGACGAGGAGCGCGATCCCGGTCGCCCCGAAGGTGATCGCGAGGAACAGGGCCAGCGTCACCGCCGGTCGACGGGTCGGGCGTCGGCCGCCCGGACCCCGCGTGGCCGCCCGGGCAGCGAGAGCTCGAAGCCTTCGCCCCCGTCACGGCTGGCCGACACGGCCAGGATCGCGATGGCGCCGCCGAGCCCGGCGATGAGCCCCGCCGTCACGAGCTGCTCGAGCGCGCCCGGGGTCCCGCCGAGGGCGACGCGGACCAGCAGGGCGCCATCGATCAGGAGCAGCAGGCCGATCCCGACGCGCAGGACGTCGCGACCGGTCCACAGGGGCGCGACCGCGAGCGCCGCGAGCGCGAACCCGGCCGCCTGGGCGAGGGCCGGACCCTGGCCCGCGACGCCGAGGCCGTGGGTGCCGTAGCCGACCGTCGCGGCCGCGGCCGCGACCGCGGCTTCGGCCGCCCAGCCGAGTCGCGACCCGCCCGTCGGGGCGGCCGCGGTCCGCAGCGCGATCCACAGGAGATACGCGGCCAGGACGGCCCCGACCACGCGAGCGGCGAGCCCAAGGGTGTCGGCGAGGGGATCGGCCAGGAAGGGTGATGCGATCAGGAGCACGGCCAGCCCGAGGATCGCGGTCCGGGCGTCGCGGACCGAGACCGCCACGATCGCGCCGATCGTGATGGCGAGGGCGACCCCCGCCAGGGCGGGGTTCACGGCGAGACCGGCACCAGCGTCGGGTAGGTGGGGGTCGGGAGGATCCCGAAGGTGTCGAGCGGCCAGTAGCGGAGCCACGCTCGGCCCACCACGTTCTCGATGGGCACCGGTCCGTGGGCGCGCGAATCCGTGGAGTTGGAGCGGTGGTCGCCCATCAGGAAGAGCTCGCCCTGGGGGATGACCCAGGTCGCCTGGTCGGACGCCGTCGTCGGCTGCGGGTTGCCGTTGTCGTCCTTGTAGATGTACGGCTCAGGCAGGGCGGTGCCGTTGATGTAGACCAGGCCGTCGCGGATCTCCACGGTCTCGCCGCCGACACCGATGACGCGCTTGATGTAGGGCGTGTCATCGAACGGGCCCCAGTCGGCCGGCGGCTTGAAGACCACGATGTCGCCGCGCTTGTAGCTGTCCCAGCGAGGCGTGAGCTTGTCGACCAGCACGTACTGGTCCGGCTCCAGCGTGTGCTCCATCGACTGCATCTGCACCTTGTAGGGCTGCGCGACGAAGTTCTGGATGACGAAGAAGATGATGAGCGTGAGGGCCAGGGTCTCGACGATCTCGAAGAGGCACCCGAGCGCGGGCCGTTTGCTCACAAGACGCGTCGGTGGGTCACAAGTCCGGCAGTATAGGGGGTGGCCGACGTGACCGCCGTCACGCCCGAAGGCGACTGCATATCGGGCCGATGATGCGAGTTTGACCCGCTCTCCGGCGCCTTGCTACACTCGCCGCCGGTCTGCAAGGTCCCATTCGCCGATGCATGGGACGGGTGACCGAACCACGCACGCCCCGGACATGTCGCCCCAAGACGGCGCCCATCACGCGCCCGGCTGTCCGTGGCCGAACCGCCCGATCTGGAGGACCCTCTGACCTGATGGATGCCAGTGCGCTCCAGCTGATCATCCTGCCCGCAGGGTTGATCGCCGTGCTCTTCGCCATCTACCTCGCCCGCGACGTCCTCAGCCGCGATACCGGCACGCCCGAGATGGAGGCCGTCGCCGGCACCATCTTCGAAGGCGCGGTGGCGTTCATCCGGCGCCAGTACACGACCATCGGCATCCTGGCGCTCGTCGGGTCGGTCCTCATCGCGATCCTGATCACCCTCATCGAGACCAAGGACGTCGCCGACGTCCCGTCGCTGGCCGGCGCGCCCATCGGGATCATGACCGGCGTCGCGTTCATCGTCGGCGCCGCATGCTCCATGGCCTCGGGGATCATCGGCATGTTCATCAGCGTCAAGGCGAACGTCCGGACGGCCTCGGCGGCCCGGCGCAGCCTCGTCGAGGCGGTCCAGGTCGCGATGCGCGGCGGAGCCGTCTCCGGCTTCCTCGTCGTCGCCCTGTCGCTCCTCGGCGTCTGGGGCATCTTCACGGTGTACTCGACCTTCGTCGGCGAGGTCACGGTCGCCCAGGCACCGTTCCTCATCGTCGGCTTCGGGTTCGGCGCGTCGTTCGTCGCGCTGTTCGCCCAGCTCGGCGGCGGCATCTACACCAAGGCCGCCGACGTCGGGTCCGACCTGGTCGGCAAGGTCGAGAAGGGCATCCCCGAGGACGACCCCCGCAACGCGGGCGTCATCGCGGACCTCGTGGGCGACAACGTCGGCGACTGCGCCGGTCGTGGCGCGGACCTGTTCGAGTCGACCGCCGCCGAGAACATCGGCGCCATGATCCTCGGGGTGGGCGTCTACGCGATCGCCGTGACCGCCGGCTGGCCGAACCCGCAAGCGTGGATCTTCTTCCCGCTCGTCGTCCGCGCCTTCGGCCTCCTGGCCACGATCGTCGCGATCTTCTTCGTCCGCGGCAAGGAAGACGAAGACCCGATGAACATGCTCAACCGCGGCTACTGGGTCACGACCCTGCTGTCCGTGGTCGGTCTCGCGATCACGACCAACGTGATGATGCAGACCAACGGCGGCGTGGGCGCGGGCGGCTTCCCGACCTGGATCTACTTCTTCGCTGCCGGCATCGTGGGCCTCGCCACCAGCGTGGCCTTCGTCTACATCACGCAGTACTACACGGCCGGCAGCTACCGGCCCGTCCGGGAGATCGCCGAGGCGTCGAAGACCGGCCCCGCCACGAACATCATCGCCGGCACGGCCATCGGCTTCGAGACCACCGCGGTCACCGCGATCACGATCAGCATCGCGCTCTTCGTCAGCCACTGGCTGGGCGATCAGGCCAACCTGCTCTCGGCCGACGGCCGGAACGTCGGCGGCATCTTCGGGACCGCGGTCGCGACGATGGGCATGCTGATGACCACCGCCTACATCCTGGCGATGGACACCTTCGGCCCGATCACCGACAACGCGGGCGGCATCGCCGAGTTCAGCCGCATCGAGAAGGGCGCCCGCGAGATCACCGACCGGCTCGACGCCGTCGGCAACACGACCAAGGCCCTGACCAAGGGCTACGCGATCGCCTCCGCATCGCTGGCGGCCTTCCTGCTGTTCAGCGCCTACATCGACAAGATCAACGTGATCAAGGGCCGCCAGATCACCAATGGCGTCCCCGGGGTCGAGTTGCTCAACTCGGTCAACCTGGCCAACGTCAACGTGTTCATCGCGGCGTTCATCGCGGCGACGCTCGTCTACTTCTTCAGTGCCTTGGCGATCCGAGCCGTCGGCACCACGGCCCAGACGATCATCGTCGAGGTCCGCCGCCAGTTCCGCGAGATGCCCGGGATCATGGACTACACCCAGCGCCCGGACTACGCCCGGGTCGTCGACATCACCACCAAGGCCGCGCTCAAGCAGATGATCCTGCCGGGCATGGTCGCGGTCGCCACGCCGATCGCCATCGGCGTCATCCTCGGCGCCGAGGCGGTCGCCGGCATGCTGATGGTCGGGACGATCGCGGGCGTCCTGCTCGCGACCGTGCTGAACAACGGCGGCGGCGCGTGGGACAACGCGAAGAAGTACATCGAGTCGGGTCATCTCACGGACGACGAGGGCAACGTCCTCGGCAAGGGCTCCGACGCCCACGCCGCGGCCGTCGTCGGCGACACGGTGGGCGACCCGTTCAAGGACACCGCCGGCCCGTCGCTCCACGTCCTCGTGAAGCTCTTGGCCACGATTTCGCTCGTGCTCGCACCATTGTTCCTTCGCTAGGCCGGCCTGGCTGACGGCCCATGCCGGCGTTGCCTCCTCCGCGCGCTCGCTCACGCACCTTGGGGTGCGCTCGCTCTCGTGCTCGAGGCGCCTTGGCCTGGGCGCGTCATCCAGGCCGGATTCTCGGTAGGGACCCATGGACACCGTCTTTCAAGCGTTGGTCATGGGGATCGTGCAGGGGCTCACGGAGTTCCTGCCGGTCTCGTCGTCGGGGCACCTGATCCTGGTGCCCTGGCTGTTCGGCTGGACCGACCCGTTCATCAACTCGCTCGCGTTCAGCGTGATGCTGCACGTCGGCACGCTCGGGGCGCTCCTGATCTATTTCGCGTCGGACTGGGCGCGGCTGGTGCCGGCCGGTCTCGCCACGATCCGCGACCGCTCGTTCCGCGGCGACCCGGACCGCAAGCTCGCGTGGCTGCTCGTCGCCGCGACGATCCCGGCCGCCATCGCCGGCTTCTTCCTCAACGACGTCTTCGAGGAAGCGGTCCGCGCCCCCGAGGTCGTGGCGATCACGCTCATCATCGGCGGCATCGTCCTGTGGCTGGCCGACCGCCTCGGGGCGACGACCAAGCGGGAGGGCGACATCACGTTCCCGCTCGCGTTCGGGATCGGCGTCGCGCAGGCCATCGCCCTGGTCCCCGGCATCAGCCGGTCGGGCATCTCGATCTCGGCCGGTCGGATCGCGGGCCTGGACCGGGCGTCGGCCGCTCGGTTCAGCTTCCTGATGGCGACCCCCGTGACCGCGGGAGCCGCGGTCCTGGAGATCCGCAAGCTGATCGGCGGCGAGACCGGCGTCGATGTCAGCCTCGCCCCGCTCGTGATCGGCCTGGTGGCCGCGTTCCTCTCGGGGCTGCTCGCGATCCGGGTGCTGCTCGAGTACGTCCGAACGCACTCGTTCGACATCTTCGTCATCTACCGCTTCGTGCTCGCGGGGGCCGTGCTGCTGCTGATCGCGACCGGCATCCGGCCGGCATAGGCCGCCATGGAGGTCATGAAGCAGCTCCGCCAGCGAGCCATCCGGGACCTGGTCGAGCAACGTCCCATCCGGACCCAGCAGGAATTGGCGACCGCCCTGCGCGAGCGCGGGTTCCGGACGACGCAGGCGACGATCAGCCGCGACGTCGCCGAGCTGGGGCTCATCAAGGTCGCTCGCGAGGGGACGGCGGCCTACGCGCTCCCGCCGCGGCTCATCGAAGCCGAGACCTCGGGCGAGGACCGCCTGCGCAAGCTGCTGTCCGATCTGCCCCTCGAGATCCACGAGGCGGGACTGCTGCTCGTCCTGCGCACGCTGCCGGGCTCGGCACATGCGATCGCGGCCGCGCTCGATCGCGCCCGCTGGCCCGAGGTCGCCGGCTCGATCGCCGGCGATGACACCCTCTTCGTGGCGCTCCCCGACCGGGGCTCGCTGCAGCGGATCAAGCGCCGCCTCCTGCGAATGTCGGAGGGCGGTCCGTCGCAGCCATGATACGAGGCGGTCTAGCGGCCCGGCGGCCCTTCGCCGCGCTTTGACAGCCGCACGGCACGGCACTACCATTCGGGCCCGGTCGGAACTTCAGGTGCGCGGGAACACGCCGCGAGCCACCTGGAGTTCTTTCCTTTATCGACCTTGACCGCCCAGCCCGGTCAGACGACTTGACCACCTGCAGCGCGGGGGCCACCGGACGTGAACAACAAGCCCACCTACCTCTCGAAGGAGGGTCTCACCAAGCTCCGCTCGGAGCTTGACGAGATGATCAGCGTCAAGCGGCCGGAGGTCGCGAATCGGATCCACGACGCCAAGGAACACGGCGACCTGTCCGAGAATGCCGAGTACGAGGACGCCAAGAACGAGCAGGCGTTCGTCGAAGGCAAGATCCAGACGCTCGAAGCGCTGATCAAGAACGCGACGATCATCGACGAGAACCACTCGACCGAGCACGTCCAGATCGGCTCGACGGTATCGGTCGAGAGCACCGATGGCGCCGAGACCTTCACGATCGTCGGCTCCGCCGAGGCGAAGCCGGGCGAGGGCCGCATCTCGAACGAGAGCCCCGTCGGTCGTGCCCTGCTCGGCAAGCGCAAGGGCGACAAGATCCTCGTCCGCGTGCCGGCCGGAGACTTCTCCTACAAGATCGTCAGCATCACCTAGCGGTACCGCGGAGGGATCCTCGGGCCGATGGCGTCGCGGGGCTCCGCCTCGGGCCTCGGAGCGCACGAGCCGGTTCGACGGGACGGGTGCCAGTAGACGGGGACAGGCATGGATTGGGCGGACGAACTCGCGGCACAGGTCCGCGACCGCGGACCCCAGGTCGTCAACGACTCGAAGACCCCATCGGGGACGGTCCACGTCGGGAGCCTGCGCGGACCGGTCATCCTCGACACGATCACCCGCGCGCTGCGCGCGAACGGGATCGAGACCACGCTCCTGTACGGCGTCGACGACCTCGACCCGATGGACGCCCAGGCGCTGCTGACGCCCGACGCGGTCGAGCACGAGATGGGCCGTCCACTGGCGCACGTCCCGGACCAGGCCGGTGACGGGCACGCGTCGTATGCGCGCCACCACGCCCAGGTCTTCATCGACGTCTTCGCCGGCCTCGGCATCCACCCCGACCGCTACTACTGGATGAGCGAGATCTACCCGACGGGGGCGATGGACCCGTACCTGCGGATCGCGCTCGACAAGGCCGCCGCGGTCCGCGAGATCTACCGCCGCGTCGCCAACGTCCAGCATCCCGACGCGTGGCACCCCGCGGGCGTCATCTGCCCGAACTGCGGCAAGGTCGGCACCACGATCGTGACCCAGTGGGACGGCGAGCGGGTCTTCTACGAGTGCCGGGCGCGCCACGTCGAGTGGGCCACCGGCTGCGGCGCCTCGGGCTGGATCTCGCCGTTCGGCGGCAACGCCAAGCTGCCCTGGAACCTCGAGTGGGCGGCCCAGTGGTCGTTGTTCGGCGTGACCATCGAGCCGTGCGGCAAGGATCTCTCGACCGCGGGCGGGTCGCGCGACCGCAGCGACGCCATCGCCCGCGAGATCTTCGAGCGCGAGCCGCCGCTGAACGTGCCCTACGAATTCCTGAACATCGGCGGCAAGAAGATGTCCACGTCGAAGGGCCGTGGCGCGGCCGCCCACACCATCGCCGAGGTCATCCCCCCCGAGCAGCTCCGGTTCCTCTTCCTGCGCCCGAAGCCCAACCACGCGATCGAGTTCGACCCCGACGGCACAGACCAGATCCCGCGCCTCTTCGACGAGTTCGACAAGTTCGCGGCCGCGACCGCCGGCCGCGAGGTCAAGGGCGAGCTGCCACCCGGCTCCGAGGCGACGTTCCGGTACTCGCTGCTGGACCCCGACGCCGATGTCGCCGCCGAGGCCGCCGCCTTCCGCCCCGCGTTCTCGCACCTCGCGCTCCTGGCCCAGGTGCCGGGCGTCGACGTCGCGGCCCGCGTCGAAGCGGAGAAGGGGAGCGCGCTCGACGATCGGGAACGCGCGATCTTCGAGGAGCGCCTTGGCGCGGCGCGGGGGTGGCTCGATGCCTATGCGCCCGAGCGCGCCGTCGTCAAGGTCCAGGACACCGTGCCCGCCGAGACCGCGGAGCTCGAGCCGGCGGATCGGGCGTTTCTCGCCGCGCTCGCCGATGCCGCCTCGGACACCCGCCTCGAGACCGGCGATGCGTGGCAGGACGCGATCTTCCGCACGGCCGGCGCGGCCGGGATCGACGCGAAGTCCGCCTTCACCGCGCTCTACATCACGTTCCTGGGGCGGCCCAACGGCCCGCGCGCCGGCTGGCTGCTGGCGAGCATGGACACGACGTTCGTCATCGAGCGGCTGCGCGCAGCCGGCGGGATCGAGGTGGTGGCATGAGCGTCGGCGTCCAGCGACTCCGTGACGAGCCGGACGTCATCCGCCGGGGTGCGATCGACAAGGGCGAGGACCCCGCGCTCGTCGACCGGGCGCTCGAGCTCGACGCCCGCCGGCGCCAGCTGCTCGGCGAGAGCGAGACCCTGAAGGCCGAGCGCAACGCCGCCTCGAAGCGGATCGGCGAGGCGATGAAGGGCGGCGCCGCCCCCGACGGCGACGAGGTCGCCGGGCTCAAGGCCGACTCCACGGCCGCCGGCGAACGGATCAAGGTCCTCGACGCGGAGCTGGCCGAGGTGGAGGCGGCCCTCGACGACCAGCTCCTCCGCATCCCGAACCCGCCCGACCCGGACATCCCGGTCGGCGGCGAGGAGGCGAACGTCACCGTCCGGACCTGGGGCGAGCAGCTCCCCAACGAGCAGCCGCTCGAGGGCGAGGTCGGCGCCGACGCGCCGGCCGGTGGCGCCACCTGGACGCGCAAGCCCCACTGGGAGCTCGGCGAGGCCCTCGACATCCTCGACAACGCACGCGGCGCCAAGATCGCGGGCTCGGGCTTCCCCGTCTACAAGGGCGCCGGCTCCGCGCTCCAGCGCGGCCTGATCAACTGGTTCCTCGACGTCCACACCCGCGAGCACGGCTTCACCGAGGTCTGGCCGCCGGCCGTCGTCAACGCCGACTCGGCCCGCGGCACCGGGCAGATCCCCGACAAGGAAGACCAGATGTACGTCGTGACCCGCGACGAGCTGTACCTGGTCCCGACGGCGGAGGTCCCGGTCACGAACCTGCACCGCGACGAGATCTTCGAGGCCGCGGAGCTGCCGATCCGCTACGCGGCCTACTCGCCGTGCTTCCGCCGCGAAGCAGGGGCGGCGGGCAAGGACACGCGCGGCATCCTCCGCGTCCACCAGTTCGACAAGGTGGAGATGGTCCTCTTCGAGCGGCCCGAGGACTCGGCCGCGGCCCTCGAGTGGATGACCGAGCGCGCCGAGGTCCTGCTCCAGCGGCTGGGCCTCGCCTATCGCGTGCTCCTGATGAGCACGCGCGAGATGGGCTTCACGCAGGCGCGCAAGTACGACCTCGAGGTCTGGTCGCCGGGGGTGGAGCGCTGGCTCGAGGTCAGCTCCTGCTCGAACTTCAAGGACTTCCAGGCGCGCCGGATGGCGATCCGCTACCGGCCGGAGCCAGGCGCGAAGGCCGAGCTTGTCCATACGCTCAACGGGTCCGGGCTGGCGCTCGCGCGCATCGTCGCGGCCATCCTCGAGACGTATCAGCAGCCCGACGGCAGCATCACCGTCCCGGAGGTCCTGCGCCCGTACCTGGGGCGCGACCGCATCGCCTGATGGCGGGTGGTGCGTCCGCGCACTGACCCGGATGGCTGGACCGCCGAGACGAACGTCCGGTGGGAGGTTGCGGCCCACGCCCGTACGCTCGCGCGACCAACGCTTCGTGCGGAGACCTGCCCGTTCCGTGTTCGGCTCCGAACCGCGGATCCGCCGCCCCGTGCTTCTGCTGCTCGTCTATGGCGCCTTCCTCGTGCTCGTGGGCGTCACTGCTTCGGCGCAGGCGTCGATGGTCACGTCCCACTTCACGGACGCCGCGACGAATGCCGTCGTCGGCGGCGATGTCGCGTCGGTCCGCGTGCTCGTCGCCGGGGAGTTGCTGAACGGCTCCGACCTCGCTGCGACCGGGCTCCCGGATCCCGCCCACCAGCGCCGACTCCAGCAGGTCCTCGCGGCGCTCGGCAGCACGGGCGGCATCCTCCACGCCGAGCTCCGCCGCGCGGACGGCACCCTGCTCGCCACCGACCAGGACGGCCCGGTGCCGACCGTGCCGGCCGTGGCCATCGACCAGACCGCGGACGCGGCCATCGTCCCGCTCGCCGAAGCAGCCGCGGACGTCGACACGGGCATGACCGCCCCGACGCTCCTGCGCGAGCGGCTGCCGATCACGGACCGCGGCGGCGCGGTCCTCGGCGAGCTCACGCTGTGGCGCGACGCGGGGCCGATCCTGGCCAAGCTCGATGCCGTCCGCTTGCAGGTCGTGCTGGTCACGCTCAGCGCGGCGGCGGTCGCGGCGGTCCTGCTGTTCATGATCTTCCGCTCGGCCCAGAAGCGCATCAGCCGCCAGACGATGGAGCTGGTCGACTCCACCCGGCGCGACCCGCTGACCAACACGTACAACCACGGGACGCTGGTGAGCCTGCTCGCCGGACGCATGGAGACCGCGAAGGCCAACGGCGAGCCCGTCGCCGTGGCGCTCATCGACATCGACAACTTCACCCTGCTGAACGACAACCAGGGGCACCGGGCCGGCGACACCGTGCTGATGACGGTGCTGGACGTGCTCGACGAGATCTGTCCGCTGGAGGCGGTCATCGGCCGCTACGGCCCCGACGAGTTCCTGGTCATCGCGCCCCCCAAGGACCTCGCCGGCCTGGAGCCGGCGATCGAGGCCGTCCGCGATGCGCTGGTCGAGCGGAGCCTCGATGTCTATGCCGGCGAGCGCATCCCCATCACGATCAGCGCCGGCATCGCGACCTATCCGAAGGACGGCGCCTCCCTCACGGTGCTGCTGGCGACCGTGGCCTCGACGCTCGGCGCGGCCAAGGCCAGTGGCGGCAACGAGATCCGGGTCGCCGGGATGGACGACATCGTGGACGGTGGCGCGGCCACCTTCGACGTCCTGCAGGGTCTCGTCTTCGCGGTCGACACCAAGGACCGCTACACGAAGCGGCATTCCGAAGACGTCGCGCGGTACGCGGTGTTCCTCGCCCGCCTGGACGGCATCGACGAGGCGACCGTCGGTGCCGTGCGGCTGGCGGGCCTGCTCCACGACATCGGCAAGATCGGGATGCCGGACCACCTCCTGCGCAAGCCCGGTGCCCTGACCGACGACGAGTACGAGATCGTCAAGCAGCATGTCGTCCTTGGCGACCTGATCGTGCGCGATCTGCCCGACACGGACCTGATCCGCGCCGGGATCCGCCATCACCACGAGCGCTGGGACGGGACCGGCTACGTGGACGGGCTCGCCGGGGAGGCGATCCCGCTGATCGCCCGCATCGTGTCGATCGCCGACAGCTTCTCGGCGATGACGACCTCCCGGGCGTATCGCAAGGCCCTCGACACGGACGAGGCCATCCGCCGGATCAAGGGCGGTGCGGGGACCCAGCTGGACCCTCGCCTGGTCGAGCTGTTCGTGACCGGGCTCCAGACGGCCGCCGACGCGCCGCTGCCGGGCACCGAGCCGCCCGCCTCGATCCGGCTCTGGACCCCGCGAGCCGTCGCGTGACCGGCCGCATCCGCCGACGGGCGCTCGCCGGCCTCGCCGTCGGCTGGTTGCTCATCGTCGCCGCGATCGGCGCGTCGCCGGCGTTGGCCGCGCCCCCGGCGCTTGTAGGCAATCTCCCACCGGTCGCGCTGGAAGACGCCTACGCGACCCGCCACGCCCACAGCCTTTCCGTGAACAAGAACAACGGCGTCCTCGCGAACGACTACGACACTGACGGCCAGAGCCTGGTGGCGATCCTCGTGTCCGGTCCATCGCATGGCACGCTGGTGCTGAAGGACGACGGCTCGTTCCAGTACAAGCCCGACGACGCGTACTCGGGCATCGACACCTTCACCTACGTCGCCAACGACGGCGACCTGTCGTCGCTCCCGGCCGTCGTGACGATCACGGTCGGGTTCCCGGACGCGACGCCGAAGCCGACGCCGAAGCCGACGCCGACGCCGGTCCCCACGCCGACCCCGACCGCCGTCGCCACGCCGAGCCCGACGCCCGCCCCGACACCCGTACCGACCCCGACGCCCACCCCAACGCCGAGCCCGACGCCCACGCCTCGACCGATCGATCCCGGTCTGTCGGCACCGCCCGACGCGACACCGACGCCGTCGCCGAGCCCGACGGCGCTGCCCTCCGACGCGGCCGGGGCCACGCCGACCCCGACGGATCCGACCGGCACCGATGGGAGCGGGGCGGGCCGGTCGGCAGGACCGGACGCGTCGTCCGGCGTCACCGCCCTGGGCGCCGGAACGACGGGCGGCCCCCCGGGGTCAGGGAGCGGGCCGACCATGCAGATCGGACCGCCTTCGGGAGAGAACCAAGCCACCTCGGTCGATGTCGGGCCGGTCGATGTCGCCCTCGGTCTGCCGCTCGAATTCGTCGTCCCCAGCGTCGCCCTGGTCGTCCCCGGGCTGCTGCTGATCCTGGCGGTGCTGGCCCAGGGCCTCGGCGCGCTCGCCTGGCTGCCGTTCGTGCGCCGGACGCTGGACAAGGACGAGTCGCCGGCCCGTCGGCGGCGCCATACGTTCGCCTAGGGCTCGCCGACCCGCTGGTATCCTGCGCCACGGAGAGGTGGCCGAGCGGTTGATGGCGGCGCTCTTGAAAAGCGCAGAGTCGAAAGACTTCGTGGGTTCGAATCCCACCCTCTCCGCCAGGCTCGCCAGGCGGGCTTGACGCATCCAAGGAGGCCCGCCCATACTCCGCCCCTACATCACGAAGAACGGGCTGTGAACGGGACGAGTACCCGTCGCACGTCGATCCAGAGACCCGGTGGCTGGTGCGAACCGGGACGACGACGACAGGGAATGGACCCGGGAGCCTCCGGACCGAACGCGGATCTCCGCCAGTAGGCTCCGGCGCAGAGCGCCAGCGATACAGGGCAGCGCCGATCGGCGATGGTGGCGACACCATCCGACCCGTCGGTCACGTGAGTGCGGCATCGCCGAATGAGGGTGGCACCGCGGAAGGCACGACCTTTCGTCCCGGGACGAACTGGTCGTTTCTTGATTCCTGAGGCCAACCGCGATGACGACGACGGACCCGCTCAGCCTGGCGCAGACGAAACGCCTCGCCACCGAGGCGGACACGATCCTGCTCCGCGCCACCCGCCCGGCCGACCTCGAGACCCCGATCGGGGCGTTCCTGCGGCTCGATGACGGCGGTCCGGCCTACCTCCTCGAGTCGGTCGAGGGCGGCGAGCGCCTCGGCCGGTACTCCTTCCTCGGCGTCGGGCCGCGGCGGCTCCTCGAGGTCCGCGACGGCCTCGCCCGCACCCAGACCCGACCCGTCACGGTCCCGACCTATGCCCCGGACCTGCCGATCGACACGGCCCCGGCGGCGGACCCGCTCGATGCGATCCGAGCTTTCGTGCCGCGCCGCCGGGTGCTGCCGGTCGAAGGGATGCCGCGCTTCACCGGCGGCGCCGTCGGGGCATTGGCCTACGACGCCGTCTCAACGTTCGAGCCGACCGTCCCGCTCCCCGACCGCGACCCCGTCCACGTCCCGATGGCGGCCTTCATCGAGACCGACCTCGTCCTCGTCTTCGACCACCTGACCCACACCCTGTCCGCGGTCGCGTCGCTGCACACCGAGGCGCCCGACCTCGAGGGCCGCTACCGGATCGCCGAGGAGGCGATCTTCGCCGCGCTCGACCGCGCCGGCCGCCCGTCGGCGGCCGAGATCGCCGGGGCTGTCCGCCGGACCGGGGGGCTCCCGTCGGCGTCGCCCGCGCCCGTCGACACCAGCCTCGGCCGCGAGGCCTACATCCACGCGGTCGAGGTCGCCAAGGAGGCGATCGCGTCCGGGGAGGCGATCCAGGTCGTGCTCGCCCGGCGCCAGTCCTTCGACCTGCCGGGCGATCCCGAGACCGGGCGCACGCTCGACGGGATCGGGCTGTACCGGGCGCTGCGTCGCGTCAATCCGAGTCCGTACCTGTTCTTCGTGCGCACCCCCACATTCGAGGTCGTCGGCGCCTCGCCGGAGCTCCTGCTCCAGGTCGAGGGCGACAAGCTCACGACCCATCCGATCGCCGGGACGCGGCCGCGTGGCGTGGATGCGCGCGAGGACGCCCTGCTCGCCGAGCAGCTCCAGCGCGACCCCAAGGAGCGGGCCGAGCACGTGATGCTCGTCGACCTCGGGCGAAATGACCTCGGGCGCGTCAGCCGGGCCGGCACCGTGACGGTGAGCAAGTACATGGAGGTCGAGCGCTACAGCCACGTCCTCCACCTCGTGTCCCACGTCGAAGGGCGGCTGCGGCCCGACCTCGACGCGCTCGACGCCCTCCGCGCGGTCTTCCCGGCCGGCACGCTCTCGGGCGCCCCCAAGATCCGCGCGATGCAGCTCATCGCCGCGGCGGAGGGCGAGCGTCGCGGCCTGTACGGCGGGGCCGTCGGCTATCTCGGCTACGACGGCAACCTCGACACGGCCATCACGATCCGGAGCGCGGTGCTCACGGACGGCCAGGCGCACGTCCACACCGGTGCGGGGATCGTCGCCGGCTCCGTGCCGGAGCGTGAGTTCGAGGAGACCGACCACAAGGCCGCCGCGGTCCGACGCGCCATCGACCTGGCAGCGGGCGTCCCCGATGCCCCGGCCGCCGACGACGACGCCCCGACGGCCGAGCCCGTGATCGGAGCGCGGACGTGATCCTCGTCATCGACAACTACGACAGCTTCACGTTCAACCTGGTCCAGGCGCTCCAGGCGGCGGGGGCCGATATCCGGGTGGTCCGCAACGACGCGATCGACCGGGCCGGCGTCGAGGCGCTGGCCGACGACCCGGCGGCCGACCTCCGCGGGATCGTCATCTCGCCCGGGCCGGGCGACCCCGACGACGCCGGCGTGTCGGTCGATGCGATCCAGGCGGCGGCCGCGCGTGAGATCCCCGTGCTCGGCGTGTGCCTCGGGATGCAGTCGATGGCGGTCGCCTTCGGCGGCACCATCGTGCGGGCGCCGACGCTCGTCCATGGCGAGGCGTCCGAGGTCACCCACGACGGCGCCGGCCTGCTGGCCGGGATGCCGCCGGCGTTCATGGCCGCGCGCTACCACTCGCTGGCCGTCGATCCGGCGACGCTGCCGCCGGAGCTCCGCGTCACCGCGATGAGTGAGGTCGACCGGGTCGTGATGGGGCTCCGCCACACGTCGCTGCCGCTCGAGGGCGTGCAGTTCCATCCCGAGAGCGTCCTGACGCCGGAAGGCCCGCACCTGCTCGCGAACTTCCTGCGGCTGGCCGGGGAAGGGGAGGCCTCGCGGCTGGATGCCGTGTCGGGCTCGTTCGCGACGGCCGGGATGGCCGAGACCGGCGCGGCGCCCGGGGATGCCCTGGAGCCCGTCCGATGAGCGGCCAGGTCCGGGCCGCGCTCGCCACGATCGTCGACGGCGGCTCGCTGTCGCTCGACGACGCCCGCCTCGCCATGGGCGAGGTGATGGACGGCGAGGCGACGCCCGCCCAGCTCGCCGCGATGCTGATGGGCCTGCGCATGCGCGGCGAGACGATCGACGAGCTCGCCGGCTTCGCGACCGCGATGCGCGAGCGCGTGCGTCCACGTCGATGCGCCGGCGGGCGCCATCGATGTCGTCGGCACCGGCGGTGACGGGAGCGGCACGTTCAACATCTCCACCAGCGCGGCCCTCGTCGCGGTCGGCGCCGGGGTCGTGGTCGCCAAGCACGGCAACCGGGCGATCACCTCGCAGGCGGGCTCGGCGGATGTCCTCGACGCGCTCGGCGTGCGGATCGACCACGACGCCGCGTCCGCCGCCGAGGCGCTCCGGACGGTCGGCTTCGCCTTCATGTTCGCTCCCAGGTTCCACCCGGCGATGCGCCATGCCGGCCCGACCCGCGGCGAGATCGGGGTGCGGACCGCGTTCAACCTCCTGGGGCCACTCACCAACCCGGCCGGGACCACGCGCCAGCTGCTCGGCGTCGGCGACGCGGCCGCGGCCGCGCGGATCGCCGAGGTGGCGCAGCGGCTCGGCACCGAGCGGACCTTCGTCATCCACGGCGACGGCGTCGACGAGCTGCCCCTCGACGGGAGCGGCGTGCTCTACCACGTCTCGCCCGACGCGATCGAGCGGCACGTCATCGACGCCCAGAAGCTCGGGTTCCGGCGCGTGGCGACCGCGAAGCTCCGTGGCGGCACGCCGGCCGAGAACGCGCGCATGGTCGACGCGATCGTCCACGGCGAGCCCGGGGCACGCCGCGACGTCGTGGTGCTGAACGCGGCCGCCGCCCTGCTGGTCGCGGATGCCGTCGGGTCGATGGAGGAGGGCATCGACCGCGCGACGCTGACCATCGACGCCGGCCTGGCGGCCGACGCCCTCGAGGCCCTGCGCGCCGAGCGGCGGGCGGCCGATGCCGCCGCGGCCCAAGCCGACGCATCGACGGCCGACGCGTCGACGGCGCCCGCATGACCGCCACCGTGGAGCGACCGAAGCGCGCCGCCACGCCGAGCGTGGTCGAGGAGATCGCCGCTCGCCGGCGGGCGGACATCGACCGCGAGCTCGCGGCCAGCGGCCCGGTCGACCCATCGGCCCTGGCGGCCGCGCCGCCCGTCCGGGGCATCCTCGAGCGGTTCCTCGACCCCGGCTTGCACCTGATCGCGGAGATCAAGCGCGCGTCGCCATCGGCCGGTCGCATCGCGGCCGATGACGAGGACATCGTCGCCCGCGCCCGGGCCTACCAGGCCGGCGGCGCCGCGGCCATCTCGGTCCTGTGCGAGCCGCACTGGTTCGGCGGGTCGGTCGACGACCTGCGCGCGGTCCGGGCCGCGGTCTCGATCCCGGTGCTCGCCAAGGAGTTCGTCGTCGACCCGCGGCAGCTCGAGACACTGCGCCTGGCCGGCGCCGACGCCGTGCTGCTGCTCGCCGTCCTGCACCCGGGCAAGGGCCGCCTGCGCGACCTCGTCGAGCGGGCGCTGTCGCTCGGGCTCGAGCCGCTCGTGGAGGCGCACGACGAGCGTGAGCTGCGGATCGCGATCGACACCGACGCCCGCCTGATCGGCATCAACAACCGGGACCTGCGGACGCTGACAGTCGACCCTGACCGGGCCGGCCGGCTTCGCGAGCTCGTGCCGGACGACCGGCTCGTCATCGCCGAATCCGGGGTCCGCTCGGCCGAGACGATCGCCCGCTGGCGGGCGCAGGGGTTCGATGGCGGGCTCGTCGGCGAGGCCCTGGTGCGGAGCGGCGATCCCGCCGCGACCGTCCGCGCCTTCGTGGCCGCCGGGGCCGCGCCGACCGATCCGGCCAATGTCGCGCGCCGCCCGATGGTGAAGATCTGCGGGGTCGGCGACGCGGGCAGCGCGATCGCGGCGATCTCGGCCGGGGCCGACGCCCTCGGGCTCAACCTCGTCCCGGGGACGCCCCGCGCGCTGTCGCTCGACGAGGCCGCGGACCTGGCCCGGACGATCCGGACCGCGACCGCCGCCGCGGACCGACCGACGATCGTGGCGATCACCGCGGATGCCGCGCTCGCCGACCTGGCCGGGATCGTGGCGGCCGTCGATCCCGACGTCGTGCAGCTGAACGGCCGTGAGCCCGTCTCGATCGTCGGCATCGATCGGGCGCCCGGTCTGGAAGGTCCTGCATCTCCCTGCCGAGCCGCCGCCGGACGTGCCCGCCGCGGCGGCCCGACTCGCGGCATCGGGCCGTGCCTACCTCGCCGGCGGTGTCGAGCGCCTCCTCCTCGACACCGCCGGCGGGCCCCACCCCGGCGGCACGGGCCAGCGGGCATCCGTGGCGCTGGCCGCGGCGGTCGCCCGCGAGCTGCCGGTCACGCTGGCCGGCGGCCTCGCGCCGGCGAACGTCGCCGGCGCCCTGCGCGACATCCCGGCCACCGGCGTGGACGTCGCCTCGGGCGTGGAGCTGCCGCGCGAGCCCGGGGAGCGGCCGCGCAAGGACCCGTATCTCGTCGCGCTCTTCGCCAAGCGCGCCCGCGCGGCGCGCGACGACCGGCCCAACCTGCCGTTCGGCCCGACGCCGGTCCACGCCGGCCTGGTCGAGGCGGACGCGCACGGTCGCTGGGGGATGGAGCGCGACTTCGGCGGCCGCTACGTCCCCGAGACGCTGATGGCGGCTCTCGAGCAGCTCGAGCACGCCTACGACGACCTCCGCCAGGACCCGGTCTTCTGGTCGGAGCTGCGCGAGCTGCTCGCACGGTTCGCCGGGCGCCCCACCGCCCTGTATCGCGCCGACCGGCTGGCCGAGGCCGTGCGGACCGAGGCGGCGCGGCTCGCGGCGAGCGCGTCACCCGGGTCGCCTGGAGCACGCCGCCGAACCGCCGCGCGCCGATCCCCGGGCTCCGTCTCTACCTCAAGCGCGAGGACCTCGCCCACACGGGCGCGCACAAGATCAACAACGCGCTCGGCCAGTCGCTGCTGACGCGTCGGCTCGGGAAGACGCGGGTGATCGCGGAGACGGGCGCCGGCCAGCACGGCGTGGCGACGGCCACCGCGTGCGCCCTCCTCGACCTGCCGTGCGTCGTCTACATGGGCGCCGAGGACATCGAGCGCCAGGGTCCGAACGTGCTCCGGATGCGCGCGCTGGGCGCCGAGGTCCGCTCGGTCACCTCGGGGACGGCGACGCTCAAGGACGCCGTCAACGAGGCGATGCGCGACTGGGTCACGAACGTGGAGACCACCCACTACGTGCTCGGCTCGGCGATGGGACCGCATCCGTACCCGACGATCGTCCGCGACCTGCAGCGGCGGATCGGCGACGAGGCCGCGGCCCAGCTCCAGGCCGTCGAGGGGCGCCTGCCCGACGCCGCGATCGCCTGCGTCGGCGGCGGCTCGAACGCGATCGGGCTGCTGGCGCGGTTCATCGGCGAGCCGTCCGTGCGCCTTGCGGTCGTCGAGGCGGCCGGCGACGGCATCGAGACCGGGCGCCACGCGGCGGCGATCCTCGGCGGGACGCCGGGGATCCTCCACGGCTCGCGCTCGCTGATGCTCCAGGACCGCGACGGCCAGGTCGTCGAGGCGCACTCGGCCTCGGCCGGTCTCGACTACCCGGGGATCGGCCCGCAGCTGGCCGCCCTCGCGGAAGGCGGCCGCATCGAGGTGGCGTCCGCCACGGACCGCGAGGCCGTCGCCGCGATGAAGACCACGACCCGCACCGAGGGCATCCTGCCCGCGCTCGAGACGGCCCATGCGATCGCCGCGATCCCGAAGCTGCTGGCCGGAACGGACGGCTCGGGCGACCCGTGGCCCGACGAGATCCTCGCGCTCGTCGGGTTCTCCGGCCGCGGCGACAAGGACCTCGCCGCGCTCGAGCGCTTCGCCGACGTCGAGCCGTGGGCGGGCGAGGGATGACCACGGCCACGCCCCGGGCGACCGGCACGAACGACACCGCGGGCGCCCGGCGCATCGCGGCCGCGTTCGGGCGAGCGCGCGCCGACGGGCGCATCGCGCTGATCCCGTACGTGGTCGCCGGTTACCCCGACGCCGAGACGAGCCTGCGGATCGCCCTCGCCGCCGCCGACAGCGGCGCCGACCTGCTCGAGGTCGGATTGCCCTACTCGGACCCGCTGGCCGACGGCGCCACCCTCCAGCGGGCATCGGGCGTGGCCCTCAAGGCCGGGGCGACGCTCGAGGATTCGCTTCGGCTCATCGAGCGGATCGGCGCGGCGCGCCCGGACCTGCCGCTCGTCCCGATGGGCTACGCCAACCAGGTCATCGGCGGCGGCGACGGGGAGGCGGTCGCACGGCGGCTCGCGGGTGCCGGCGCGGCCGGGCTGATCGTCGCGGACCTCACGCCCGACGAGGGCGGCCCCTTCGAAGCGGTCGCCCGGGACGCGGGTCTCGCGGTCGTCTACCTGGTCGCGCCGACGACGTCGCCAGCGCGCCGGGCCGCGATCGCCGCTCGCAGCGGCGGGTTCCTCTACTGCGTCTCGCTCGTCGGGGTCACCGGGGCACGCACCTCGCTGCCGCGCTCGGTCGGTCGGCTGGTCCGCGACGTGAAGGCGGCGTCGCCCGTCCCGGTCGCGGTCGGGTTCGGCGTCAGCAAGCCGGCCCACGTCCGGGCGATCGCCTCGGCCGGCGCGGACGGCGTCATCGTCGCGTCGGCGCTGGTGGACGCGCTCGGCCCGGATGGCCGCGACGTGGACGGCCTCGCCCGGCTCGTCGGCGACCTTCGCGCGGCGACGCGGCTCGAGCGGATGTAACAGCCTCCAGTCGGTCGGCGTCTTGACCGGTGATGACGGACGACGCCCGGCTCAGTCGAGGCTCCTCGGCGCTTCTCGCGATCGCCGCGCTGATCGCGGCCGCCTGCACGATCGCGGTCGATCCGTCGCCACCGTCGCGCACGCTCACCCCGTCGAGCGAGGCCACGCCGACCGCGAGCCCATCAGAGACGTCGACGGCCACCGCGGCGGTCGCATCCCCATCCGTCGCGACCGCACCGGTCTGGGTCGCGGATCTGGCCGGTCAGCTTCGCTGCAGCGGGCCGATGTCCTCGATCGGGCAGGAGGTACCGGCGCAGCCGGGACCATTCGAGCCCGCCGCGTCCCCGGCCGGCGCCCTCGACGTGGTCCGCCTCACCTACCAGACATTCCCCAAGCAAGGGTTCGAGCCGATCGAGGTCGACGGCCACTGGGCGCACTACGTCTACCTCGTCAACGGCGATCCGAAGGTCGTCGCGGTCGCCACCGATCGGTTCGAGGGCGTCACGGAGGACGTCGGCTGGGAGGTCGTCGGCCTCCGGGCGTGCGATGCGTCCGAGTTCCTGCCGTCCGACCTTCCGCCCGCCGGGTTGACCGTGTGGCAGGACGTCCTGGGGACGCGGGTCAACACCGGGATCGTCATGTCCATCCCGGGTCCGGGGCACTGCGGCTGGGACAGCACCGTGTTCCTGACCATGCGCGGCGTCCAGTACTTCCGCGACCCGCTCGGGGTCCTCACCAAGGAATCGATCGGTCGGTTCAAGGCCGATACCAAGCTCCCGGAGGACGCGACCGACACGGGCTTCCACACCAAGCGCTGGCGCATCTTCACGGTCCCCGCGGGCGACGCGGTCTACGTGAAGACGTCGACGGGTACGGTCGAGCGTTGGCCGCGCGCCAAGGAGGAGGTCGGCTGCGCCTACGGGCGCTACAGCCCGAAGACGTTCGTCGCCGTGCCGCCGCGGATCGCCTCGCGCTGGTCCTCGGGAAGCGCCGCCGTGTTCGCCAGCGACCCGACGATGTCGTGGACCTGGTGCGGCCAGTCGGTCCCGAACATCACCCGGTCCGCGCCGACGACCGAGATCAGGTAGCGGAGCGCGCCGAGGTCGTACGTGATGCAGTCGTAGTAGATGCGCCGGAGGTAGTCGATCGGGCGGGCGTCCATCCGGCGCCGCTCGGGCAGCTCGACATCGTCGCCCTTGCCGAACCGCCCGACGAGATAGGGCAGCGTCCCGCCGCCGTGTGCGGCGATGAGCCGGAGGTCGGGATAGCGGTCGAGGAACCCGTCGAAGATCATCCGCGTGATCGCGAGCGTCGTGTCGAACATGAACCCGACCGACCAGCTGAGGTCGTAGAGGCCCATGTCCATCAGGTCGGCGCCGGGCGGCTCACCCGGGTGGACGAGCACGGGCAGCCCGCGCCGGTCGATCTCGGCCCAGACGGGCGCGAACGCGTCCTCGGTCAGGCTCCGGCCGGCGATGTTCGCGAGGACCATGACGCCGACCGCGCCCTCGTCGCAGCTGCGGGCGAGCTCCTCGACCGCGCGGGCCGGGTACTGCCACGGGAGCGAGGCGAACCAGCGGATCCGCCGCGGGTAGGCGCGCTGCGCCTCGGCCATCGAGGCGTTCGCCTCGCGCGCGACGCTCGTGCTGACCGCCTCGCCGCCCCAGTAGACGTTCGGGCAGGTCAGCGAGACCACCGAGACGTCGATGCCGGCCTCGTCCATGGTCGCGATCCGCAGGCCGTAGTCGAAGTGGCCCGGCTGCGGGAACACGACCGGCGTCTCGCCGCGGAAGATCTCCTCGCGGCCGTCCGGCCGGATGCCGACGCGGTACGGCCCGCCCGACGCGCGGAGCGACTCGAGCCAGCGCCGCGTGAACATGTGGGTGTGGACATCGATGATGGCCATGGCGGTAGGGTAGGGGCATGACACCGACGGATGCACCCGCTCGCGGCTCGAGGGCCGTACCCATGCCGAGCGCCTGGACATCGGCGTCGAGGTCGGCACCAAGCGGACCTTCGCTCTGGGCGATCGACTGGCCGGGCTGGTGTCGCTCCGGCAGGACCGAGACCGACGCGATCGACCGGTTCGTCGACGCCGCCGACCGGTACAACGTGGTCATCGATCGGGCCGGCCTGGAGCCGCTCAGCGTGAGCGCCCATGACCTCTCCGTCGTCGAGACCGTCATGGGCGACGGCGGGACCGACTTCGGCGTCCCGTCGGCGATCACCGACCTTGACCGCCGGCCCGTCTCGGCCGACGAGGCCGCGCGATCCGCGTCGCTCGTCGAGGCGGCCTGGGCCGTGTTCGAGCGGGTCGCCGCCGCGGCGCCGGCCGAGCTCCGCAAGGGCCCTCGCGGCGGCGGCCGCGACCGTGCCCGCATGATCGAGCACGTGGACGGCGGGGACGATGCCTACGCCGGGGTGATGGGCATCAAGGTGCGGGCGCAGGATCGTGCCGTCGCGGGGGCCGTGGAAGCGATGCGCGCCGCCATGCTCGAGGTCCTGCGCCAGCCATCGGACGGCTCGCCGATCGGTGGCCGGAAGTGGCCGCCGCGCTATGCCGCGCGCCGGATCGCCTGGCACGCGCTGGACCACGCCTGGGAGATCGAGGACCGGACCGAGCCCTAGTCGGCGACGGGTGCCGGGAAGAGCGCCCCCACCTCGGTCGCCTCGATCGGCCGGGGCGCGTCGATCAGGCCGATCGCCGCGGCCGCCTCGCCGATCAGGTCTGGCGGCCGGCGTCGCGCGGCGCGGAGCTCGCGGATCCCGGTCGCCCCGTCGGCCTTCGACAGCTTGCGGCCGTCCGCCTGCCGGACCAGCCCGTGATGGGCGAACGTGGCTGGCGCGTCGCCCCCGAGGAGCGAGTCGAGCCGGATCTGGGCCGGCGTCGATTCGAGGAGGTCCCGGCCGCGAACCACGAGGTCGATGCCCTGCCAGAGGTCGTCCACGACGACCGCGAACATGTAGGTCCAGTTGCCGTGGCGGTCGCGGATCGGTGGGTCGCCCGCCGCAGACACCTCGCCCTCGCACGGCCCGACGAACCCGTCCATCCAGCGTTCCTTGCCGCCACCGAGCACGACGCGCAGCACGGGGCCATCGAGCCCGCGCTCGCGGCAGCCGCCCGGGCAGCCCGCGCCCGCCCACTCGCGGCCATTGGCGACCGCCCACGCGTCGAAGGTCGAACGCGAGCAGTCGCAGCCGTAGACGAGATCGGCCGCCCGGAGCGTCTCGAGGGCGCCCTGGTATGGCGCGTCGTCATCGGACTGGCGGAGCGGCCCCGCATCGGCGACGAAGCCGAGCCAGGCCAGGTCCTCGAGCAGCGCCGCGTCGAACTCGCGGCGGCACCGTTGGCGGTCGTGGTCCTCGATGCGCAGGATCACCCGGCCGCCGGCCGCACGCGCCATCCCCCACACGGCGACCGCGTTCGCGACATGGCCCAGATGCAGGTAGCCGGTCGGCGCCGGGGCGAACCGGGTCGTCGGCCCGGTGGCATTGCAGCGAGGCCCGCTCCTGCTCAGTCGTCGGAGTGGCCCCGGTCGGCGGCGCGATCGCGGGCCTCGAGCGCGCGGGTCGCGGTCATGAGCCGGCGGTAGAGCGCGAGCAGGTCCGCCTGTGGCAGCGGGCCCGTGTTCGCCATCGAGACCCGGAGCAGCACCTCGCGCTCGCGTTCGGCGTCGCGGATCCGCTTGACCCCGGCCGCGTCCTTGGCCCGCCCGGCTTGCCGCGCCAGCTCCGCGCGCTCGTTGAGCAGCGCCACCAGCTTGCGGTCGAGCGCATCGATCCTGGTGCGGAGCCGCCGGACCTCGGCGGTCTCGGGATGTCGCTCAGGCACGCTCGACGCCCTCGCCGTCGGCCCAGCGGACGATCGCCTCGAGCGCCAGGTGGTACCCGAGCGCGCCCTGGCCGACGATCGATTCGAGCGCGATGTCGTGGAGGTAGTTGACGTGGCGGAACGGCTCGCGCGTGGCCGGGTCGGAGAGATGGACCTCGATGAACGGCCGCTGGACGCCGAGCAGCGCGTCGCGAAGCGCGACGCTGGTGTGCGTGAGCCCGCCGGCGTTGACGATCGCGATGTCGAAGTCGCGCTCGTGGAGCCGGTCGATCAGCGCGCCCTCGTGGTTCGACTGGAAGAAGCGCACCTCGAGCCCCAGCTCGGCCGCGCGTGCGGCGATCCCGGCGTGGATCTGGTCGAGCGTCTCGTACCCGTAGATCTCGGGCTCACGCGTCCCGACGAGGTTCAGGTTCGGGCCCTCGAGGACGAGGACGGCGGTCATGCGGGCACCTCGGTCGTGAGCAGGCGCCCGGCGGCCACGGCGACCAGCTCGGGCGGGATGTCGTCGCGCACCAGCGACGCCGTCGGCGGTCGGCAGGACCCAGCGCAGGCGGCCGCCGGCGTGCTTCTTGTCCGCGCCGAGATGGTCGAGGACGGTGTCGAGCCCGTAGGGGAGTGGCTCGACCGCCCAGCGCGAGCGCGTCCAGGAGGCGCGGTGATGCGGTCCGCGCGTTCGGGCGGCGTCACGCCGGCCTCGACCCCGATCGATGCAGGCGGCCCGGAGCCCGTAGGCGACGGCCTCGCCGTGGAGCAGGCCGCCGTACCCGGCTGCGGCCTCGACCGCGTGGCCGAGGGAGTGCCCGAGATTGAGCGCGATCCGCCCGCCGGCCGCGTCCCGCTCGCGCTCGTCGGCGACCACCACGGCGACCTTGGCCATCGCGGCCCGCTCGACCACTTCGGCGACGGCCCCGGACGCGAACGCCGACGCGTCGCCGCGGGCGATCGCCTCGCCGTCGCGCTCGAGCACCTCGAACAGGCGCTCGTCGCCGAGGGCGGCCATCTTCACGGCCTCGCCGAGCGCGGCCCGCCGCTGGCGCTCGGGGAGCGTCCGCAGGAACGCGATATCGATGATCACCGCCGTCGGCTGGTGGAACGCGCCGAGCAGGTTCTTGCCCTCCGGCAGGTCGACGCCGGTCTTGCCGCCGATCGACGAATCGATCTGGGCGACGAGGGTCGTCGGGACGTGGATGACCGGGACGCCGCGCAGGTACGTGGCGGCCAGGAACCCGGCGGCGTCGCCGAGCGCCCCGCCGCCGATCGCGACGAGCGGCTCGCCGCGCTCGACGCGCAGCCGTGCCAGCTGGCTCGCGGCCGTCTCGACCACGGCCAGGTGCTTGGCGTCCTCGCCCTGGGGGAGCTGCACGGTCGCCACCGCCCAGCCGTCGGCCGCGAGCCCGGCCGCGAGTGCCTCGCCGGCTGCGGCCCACGCGCCCGGCTCCGAGATCAGCACGGCCCGGGATGCCGACGTCTGTCGGAGCGCGTCGCCGAGCGCGGCCCGGGCGATCCCCTCGCCGATGACGAACCGGCCGATCGGCGTGTCTGCCCGCAGGAGCGTGGTGACGCGGCCGGTGTCGACCGGGTCGAGTCCGGCGAGCCGTCGCTCCAGGTCGTCGAGCACGGAACCCACCTCGGCGATCCCGGGGGTCCGGATGTCCGCGGCGGCGTAGAACCGCTCGCGCTTCGCGGCCAGATCGCGCAGCGCCCCGATCGGGATCTCGTGCCGCGACCAGCGGCCGGACGTGCGGGGAGCGGCGCAGCCGCTGCGCGAGGACTTCCGGGCGCCCGTCGAGCCAGACCGATGCCCGACCGCGGTACAGCGTCCAGCGGTTGCGCGGGTCGACGACGGCGCCGCCGCCCGTCGCGATCACCCGGCGGATCCCCGGGTCGCGGTCTGGCGCGCCGAGCGCGGCGATGGCCTCGCGCTCGAGGGCGCGGAAGGCCGGCTCGCCGTCCTCGGCGAAGATCGCCGGGATCTCGCGGCCGGTCTCGGATTCGATCCGCTCGTCGAGGTCGATGAAGGTCGCGTGGTGGCGGGACGCCAGCCGCTTGCCGATGACGCTCTTGCCGCTCCCGGGCAGCCCGACGAGGACGACGTCCATCGCCGTCAGTCGTCGCCGCCGGAGCCGGCCTCGTCGGTGCCGGTCAGGCCGTGGGCCGCGCTGGCCGCCGCTGCGTCGGCCTCCCGCGACCGGCGCGTCGGGAGCCCGGCCGATCGCGGTCGCGATAGCGCGCCAGGTTGTCCTTGACCTCGGCCATCGAGTCGCCGCCGGTCTTCTCGAGCACGAACGCCGCCAGCGTCAGCATCACCATCGCCTCGGCGACCACCCCGGCCGCCGGCACGACGCTGATGTCGCTCCGCTCGTAGTGGGCCTTGTCGACGGCCTCGCCGGTGACGAGGTCGGCCGACGGCAGCGGCCGGGCCAGCGTGGAGATCGGCTTGACCGCGCCGCGGACGACCAGCGGCTCGCCGTTGGTGACCCCGCCGGTCAGCCCGCCGGCGTTGTTCGTGCGGTGGACCCAGCGGCCGTCGGCATCGCGGCCCTCGATCACGTCGTGGACGGCCGACCCGAAGCGGCGCGTCTGCTCGAAGCCGAGCCCGAACTCGACGCCCTTCACGATGTTGATGCTCATGACCGCCGCGGCGAGCGCCGCGTCGAGCCGGCGGTCCCAGTGCACGTACGACCCGAGCCCGATGGGCAGCCCGTGGACCACGACCTCGAAGACGCCGCCGACCGTGTCGCCGGCCGACCGCGCCTCGTCGATGCGGGCGATCATCGCGGCCTCGGCGTCGGGGTCCGGGCAGCGCAGCGGGGAGTCGTCGGCCTCGTCGCGCGGCCGCGTGCAGTTCGCCGGGTCGACCGCGACCCCGCCGACCTCGGCGGTGAACGACCAGGCCTCGATCCCGAGCTCGCGCAGGAACGCCCGGGCGACGCCGCCGGCCGCGACGCGCGCCGCGGTCTCGCGCGCGGACGCGCGCTCGAGCACGTCGCGCACGTCGGTGAACCCGTACTTCAGCGCGCCGGCCAGGTCGGCGTGGCCGGGCCGGACCCGCGTGACCGGCGTCGCCCGCTTGTTCCCGTCCTCGGCGGCCGCCAGCAGCTCGTCGGCCTCCTCGTCGCTGAGCGGCCCGACCTGCATGACCCGCGTCCAGTTCTCCCAGTCGCGATTGCGGACGAGCAGCAGGATCGGCGACCCGAGGGTCAGGCCGTGCCGGACACCGCCGAGGATCTCGGCGCGGTCCTGCTCGATCGACTGGCGCGCGCCGCGGCCGTACCCGCGCTGGCGCCGGGCGAGGTCGACCGCGAGCGCGTCCTCGGTCAGGGCCAGCCCGGCCGGGACGCCCTCGACCGTCGCGCCGAGCGCCGGCCCGTGCGATTCGCCCGCGGTCAGGAAGCGGAAGGCGGCCATCATCGACTCCGCGGCGATCGCGTTCCGGCCCGGGCCGTCAGTCGGCCGTGGCGGAGGCGGCCGACGCCTCGGCCTCCGGCTCGCCCGCGGGCTCGCCCTCGGCCGAGCGGAGACCGCCGGCGCGGGCCTCGGCGAGCTTCTCCTGCATCAGCTCGAGCGGGGCCTTCTGGCCGGTCCACAGCGAGAACGCGGCCGCGCCCTGGTGGAGCAGCATCAGCTCGCCGTCCGCGACCTGGCAGCCGGCGGCGGCGGCATCGCGCAGCAGCCGGGTCCGGGCGTAGATGAGGTCGAGCACGAGCAGCTCGCCCGGCAGGATCTCGGCCGGCAGCGGGCTCTCGTCCGCGGTCAGGCCGATCGAGGTGGCGTTGACGAGCACCTTCGCCTTGGCCAGCTCGGACTCGATGATCGACTCGTGCCAGGGCATCGCCCGCAGCTCCATGTGGGCGGCGCTGCGCCCGAAGTGCTTGACGAGGCCCTCGGCGCGGTGGAGGTGCCGGTTGAAGACGATGATCCGCTGGAAGCCCTCGGTGATCAGGCCGTAGACGACGGCGCGAGCGCCGCCGCCGGCACCGAGCAGCACCGCGGTCCGCGGCATCTTCTGCTTGCCGACCAGCCGGTCGAGGGCCACCTTGAAGCCGGGGACGTCGGTGTTGTGGCCGATCAGCCGCTTGCCTTCGCGGGTGATGGTGTTGACGGCCCCGGTCGCGTGGGCCTCCTCGGTCAGGCGGTCGACCATCGGCACGACCCGCTCCTTGTGCGGGATCGTGACGTTGGCGCCCAGGAAGTCGTCGCCGTGGAGCTCGGCGACGGCGTCCGCCAGGTCGATCGGGGCGCGGTCCCACAGCTCGTACTTGGCGTCGATGCCGAGCGAGTCGAAGGCGGCCTGCTGCATCGCCCCGGAGAGCGAGTGCGCCACGGGGTGGCCGATGAGGACGACGCGCTTCGTCATGCTCGCACCCTTTCGAGGTCGTCGAAGAAGCCCGGATAGGAGATCGCCGCCGAGCCGGGCCGCTCGATCGAGGTGTCGCCGTCCGCGATGAGCCCGGCGATGGCGAAGGTCATGGCCAGGCGGTGGTCGTCGAGGCTGTCGGTCGCGGCCCCGCGCAGGCGGGCGCCGCCCTCGATCCGGAGATCGTCGCCGTCGATCTCGACCCTCGCGCCGAGCGCCGTCAGCCCGGCCGCGATCCCCGCGATCCGGTCCGATTCCTTGTGGCGGAGCTCGCCGGCCCCGCGGATCGTCGTCGTGCCCTCGGCCATCGCGGCCGCCAGGCAGAGGACCGGGATCTCGTCGATCGCCGCGGCCACGTCAGCCGGGCCGATGTCGGCCCCGTGGAGCGGCGCCGAGCGGACGACGAGGTCCGCCACCGGCTCTCCGACGCCGTCGTCCGTGCCGCCTGCCGGCCGCTCGTCGATGTCCGCGCCCATCCGCCGCAGGAGGTCGATCACCGCGCGACGGGTCGGGTTCACCCCGACGTCGTGGAGGACGAGCTCCGCATCGGGATGGATCGACCCGGCGACGAGCCAGAAGGCGGCCGCGGAGACATCGCCCGGCACCCGCTCGTCGATCGCCTGCACCGCCAGCCCTCCTCGCACCGTCCAGCTCACGGGCCCGTCGGGGCCGCCCTCGCGCTCGACTGGCACGCCGCGCGCCCGGAGCATGCGCTCCGTGTGATCGCGCGTCGCGATCGATTCGGTGACCGTCGTCGTTCCGTCCGCTCGAAGCCCTGCCAGCAGGACCGCCGACTTCACCTGCGCGCTGGGCACGGGCGTCGCGTGGTCGATGGCCACGAGCGGCGATCGACCGGTCACCGTCAGGGGAGGGAGGGAATCGTTCTGCCGGGCGTTGAGCGCCGCCCCCATCTGACGCAGCGGTTCGATGATACGAGCCACCGGACGCCCACGCAATGAATCGTCGCCGTCCAGCGTGCTCGTGAAGGGCAGCCCCGCGAGCACGCCGCTGGTCAGCCGCAGGCTCGTGCCGGAGTTGCCGCAGTCGAGGATCCCGGCCGGGGCATGCAGCCCGTCGGCCCCCGGCGAGACCACCCGGTAGTCGACCGTGCGGCCGTCCTCGCGGACCCGTTCCACGGTCGCCCCGAGCGCCCGGACGATCCCGGCCGTGGAACGCACGTCCGCGCCGTCCCCGGCCCGCTCGATCCGGCTCTCCCCGGCCGCGACGGCGGCCAGCAGCAGCGCTCGATGGCTGATCGACTTGTCGCCGGGCAGGCGCAGGTCGCCGCGGAGCCGCCGCGCGGCGCGGACGACGGCGACGTCGGATCCGGGGGCGGTCATGGCGCTCAATGCTTCGAGAGCCCGCCGCCGTTTCCGACGGACCCGGCGGCGATGGGCTGGCGGCGGCGCGACGCGACCAGGGCGTGGACCGGGATGACGGCGGTCATCATGTCGCGGAACTGGTCGAGCGTGAGCTGCTGCTCGGCGTCCGACAGCGCGTCGTCGGGCGTGGGATGGACCTCGACCATGATCCCGTCGGCCCCGACCGCGACACCGCTGATCGCCAGCGGCGTCACCAGCCAGCGCTTCCCCGTGGCGTGGCTCGGGTCGACGACGACCGGCAGATGGGTCAGGTGGTGCACGAGCGGCACCGCCGACAGGTCCAGGGTGTTGCGGGTGTAGGTCTCGAACGTGCGGATCCCGCGCTCGCACAGGATCACGTTCGGGTTCCCCGACGACACGATGTACTCGGCCGCCATCAGCCATTCCTCGACCGTCGCGCCGTAGCCGCGCTTGAGCATGACCGGGCGGGCCACGCGACCGACGTCGCGGAGCAGCGAGTAGTTCTGCATGTTCCGCGTGCCGATCTGAAGGATGTCCGCGTATTCCGCGACGATGTCGACCTGGGAGGGCTCCATGACCTCGGTGATGACCGGCAGGCCGGTCCGCTCACGCGCTTCCGCGAGGTAGCGGAGCGCCTCGACGCCGAGCCCCTGGAACGCATACGGGCTCGTCCGCGGCTTGAAGGCGCCGCCGCGCAGGATGGTGGCACCGGCGGCCTTGACCGCGTCGGCCGTCTCGAACAGCTGGTCCCGGCTCTCGACCGAGCACGGGCCGGCCATCACCGTCAGCGAGCCGTCGCCGATCACGGCGTCAAGGACCCGGATGACGCTGTCCTCGGGATGGAACTCGCGCGAGGTCAGCTTGAACGGGCGACTGATCGGGGTGACGGCCTCGACCCCGGGCAGCGCCGCGAGCCGGTCGAGGAGGACCGGCTTGCGCGACCCGATCTCGCCGACGACCGCGATCACGATCCGGTCGACCCCGGCGTGGTCGTACGGGGTCAGCCCCTCCGAGAGGATGCGGCTCTTGACCCCGAGGACCTCGGCCTCGGTGGCGCCTGCGGCCATCACGACGAACATCGCGCTCAGATCTCCTCGTCGATCGGTCGGGCCAAACAAAAAAGCAGAGGCTTCACCTCTGCTTCGTTCGCCCGGCACGACCCGTGCCCCCGGTCTAGTGACCGAGAACCATCATGCCGGGCTTGGAAAGTAGAAGAAGTGGCTCATGCGTAGGCGGAGTGTGGCCGAGCGTGCCGTGGTGTGTCAATGCGCGCGTGCGCCGCGGCCCCGGCACGCCCGACGGCGCGAATCCGGATCGTGTGCCACGATCGAGGCATGACCGGATCGACGCGTCATCCCCAGCGGCCTCGCGCTGCTCGACACCGGGTCGTGGTGACCGCCGCGGCCGTGCTGTTTGCCGCGGCCGCCTGTTCGACGACGGTGAGCCCGAGTCCGAACGCCACCTCGACGGCGCCGATCCCGACGGCGTCGGCGGAGACCAGCGCGCCCGCGAGCAGCGCGCCGTCCGCAAGCGCGGCGGCGACGCCATCCGCATCCGCCTCGTCGGCCGTCGCCGACTGCGGTCCGGGCGATCTCACCGTGCGCGGCGGACCGTGGGGTGGCGCCGCCGGCAGCCGGGGCGCGGATGTCACGGTCACCGCCGGCGCGACGGCCTGTCGGCTGCCGGCGCGGCCGGTCGTCGCCATGGCCGACGTGACCGGCAAGGACCTCATCCACAGCGCTCTCCCCGTCACGGGCGATGGGCCCGTCCTCGCCGCCGGGGCGAGCCGCACGTTCACCTTCCGCGTGGGCAACTGGTGCGACGCGACGGCGCGGCTGCCGCTCCAGGCGGTGGCGCTCTTCGCGGACGGCTCGATCGAGATCGGCGGGCTCGTGATGACCGCCGACCTCCTGCCGCCGTGCAACGGCCCCGGCCAGCCCGCCCTCGTCGAGGCCAACGACTGGCAGTAGGGTACGGGGCCGGAAGGCCCGGGTGCCACTGGCCCGAAGGGGGGATGTCCCGGGTTGACGGCGTCTGCCACCCTTGAGGGCCAACATCCGAGGTTGCCCAGCTTGACTGTCGTCGCCCACCGGCCGGTCCGTTCGCGGTCGCTCCCCCTCGTCGCGCTCCTCGCGTTCGCGCTCCTCGGCGCGGTCCTGTCGACGGCGGTCGCGTCGGTCGTCGCGCCGAATGAGGTCTTCGGCCTGGCCGTCCCGAAGGTCACGGCCTGCAGCGGCGTCAACGTCCGGACGAGCCCCACCACGACCGCTCCCATCAAGGTGACGCTCGGGAGCGGGGCGAAGGTGACCGTCGCCCTGACGGTGACGGGCGCACGCTGGACGGTCACGTGCGGTGGCACCACCAGGACCAGCACCAGCTGGTATCGGATCAGCGCGATCGACGGCGCGCTCCGTCGCCTCGCGGTACGGCGTCACGTACCTCTACGCCGCGGTGGCCCTGTTCAAGCCCGCGACGACGACCGAGACCCCGACGACGACCGCGGTCAGCACCCACACGGCGCTCTGCAGCGCCAACGCCCGCACCGGCCCGAGCACCAGCAAGCCGAACAAGGTGACGCTGCACGCCGGCACCAAGGTCACGGTGACCACCAAGGTCATCGGCGGGGCGTGGCGGCTGTCCTGCGGTGGACGCAGCATGTCGAGCACGTGGTGGTACCGGATCAGCGCGATCAACGGCAAGAGCGTCAAGTCGCTCTACAAGGTCACGTACCTCTACGCCGCGAGCGGGCTGTTCAAGAGCCTGCCAAAGCCGGTCGTGGTCCCGCCGCCGGCGAGCGGCCTGACCGAGGGCATCGACATCAGTCACTGGCAGGGGACCATCGACTGGACCCAGGTCGCCGCGGCCGGCAAGAAGTTCGCGTTCATGAAGGCGTCCGAGGACATCGACTTCGTCGACACCACGTACCCGGCCAACCGGGCGGCAGCGAACGCCAACGGGATCATCATCGGCGCCTACCACTTCGCCCAGCCCGATCTCACGCCGGGCGACGCCGAGGCCGAGGCGGACCACTTCCTCGACACTGCGCAGATGGCGTCCGGCGACCTGCTGCCGGTGCTCGACCTCGAGGTGTCCGGCGGGCTGACCCAGACCCAGCTCCAGGACTGGGTCCGCGGCTATCTCGGACGCATCTACGAGCGCACCGGGGTCCGCGGCGTGATCTACATGTCACCCGCGTTCTGGGTGAAGTACGCCGGCGACACGACGTGGTTCGCCGACAACGGCTACAAGGTCCTGTGGATCGCCCACTGGACCACCGACGCGACGCCGACGCTGCCCGCCGACGCCTGGGGCGGGAACGGCTGGTCGTTCTGGCAGTACACCTCGAGCGGGAGCGTCCCGGGGATCACCGGCCGCGTCGATCTGGACCGGTTCAACGGGACCGACCTCACCAGGGTGCGCATCCCCTAGGCCGGGACTCGGTGGTAGCATTCGGCCGCTCGGAGAGGTCGCATAGAGGTCTAGTGCAGCGGTTTGCTAAACCGCCATGTGGGGTAACCTGCATCGAGGGTTCGAATCCCTCCCTCTCCGCCACTGCGTCCCACGATCTGACGGCCTTTGGCCGCGTTGTCGCCTGTGCTCCTCGCTCACGCACCTTGGGGTGCGCTCGCTCCGGTGCTCGGCTCCGCCTTGCCACAGGCCACCATCTCGCGGGCCGCCTTGCCTGGACCACGCCACTCACTGGTTCCGTGATCTGACGTCCCCTGATCGGCGGTCTCCGGCGCCGACGCGGTACACTGCGCCGCGTCCGTGCGCTGCCGTGCCGGATCGCGTGCGCCCGTAGCTCAGTGGATAGAGCGTTAGGTTGCGGACCTAAAGGTCGTGAGTTCGAGTCTCGCCGGGCGCGCCAACCCCCTACGATGGACGCGATGTCCCTCCTCGCCCAGGCGCTCGCCTTCGTCGCGGCCCTCATCCACGTCCTGTTCTTCTACTACGAGAGCGTGACGTTCAGCCGCCCGGAGACCTGGCGTCGCTTCGGGCTGCCAGTCGCAGGAGCAGGCCGACATCGTCCGGCCGATGGCCTACAACCAGGGCTTCTACAACCTGTTCCTGGCGCTCGGGATCGTCGTCGGGCTCGTGCTCGTGACGAACGGCTCGGTCGAGGCTGGGCGAGCCGTCGTGGTGTTCGCGTGCGCGTGCATGGTCCTCGCCGGGGTCGTCCTCATCACGACGTCGCGGGCGATGCTCCGCGCCGCGCTCCTCCAGCTCGTCGTGCCGCTGCTCGCGATCATCGCGACGCTGGCCCTGTAGGCCCCCGATGACCGACGAGCGCCCCGACGACCCGACCCGCGTGGCCTTCCTTGGCCTCGGGACCATGGGCGAGGCGATGGCCGGCAACCTGGCCCGCGCCGGTTTCGCCGTCACCGGCTGGAACCGGACGCCCGGCCGTGCAGCCGCGCTGATCGAGGCCGGGGTCGCGATGGCCGCCACGGCCGCCGATGCCGTCGCGGACGCCGAGATCGTCGTCATCTGCGTGTCGGACACGCCGGACGTCGAGGCCGTGCTCTTCGGGCCCGACGGCGTGGTCGCCGGCGCCCGGCCGGGCACGCTGATCATCGACTGCTCGACGATCGCGCCGTCCGGGAGCTGGGACTTCGCCGCACGCCTGCGCGAGCGCGGCCTGGCGATGGTCGACGCCCCGGTCTCGGGCGGCAGCGAGGGCGCCCAGAAGGCGACGCTGACGATCTTCGTCGGCGGCGACGCCGAGGACGTCGAGCGCGCCCGCCCGGTCCTCGCGGCGATGGGCAAGACCATCACCCACGTCGGCCCGATCGGCGCCGGCCAGGCGGTCAAGGCGGTGAACCAGGTCATCCTGGCCGGCGCCTACCTCGGGCGTGGCCGAGGGGATCGTGCTCGCGATCAAGGCCGGCCTCGATGTGGAGCAGGTCGTCGGCGCGCTCGGCGGTGGCGCGGCCCAGATCCTGGGTCCTGGCCAACCGCAGCGGCCGCATGCTCGACAACGACTACCCGCTCGGGTTCAAGGTCGCGCTCCACCGCAAGGACCTGGCGATCGCACTGGACCTCGCCGGCCAGCTCGGCGCGGTCCTGCCGCTCACGGCGCTCGTCGCGCAACTCGAGACCGGGCTGATCGCGGGCGGCCACTCGGACGAGGACATGTCGGTCATCGCGCGCACGATCCGCGGCCTGTCCGGCCTCGAGGGCTAGTCTCGGGGACCGCGCCTCAGTCGAGCCCGACCAGCAGCATCGGGTCGCCCAGCTTGCCGTCGTAGCGGGGGCGGAAGCGAGCGGCGTTGTACATCACCGGGACGTCGACCTTGCGCGGCCCCAGCGCCGGGTCCGGCAGGTGCGTATGGGCGTACTTGCCGTCCTGGATGGCGACCATCCGGCCGGTCTCGCCGGACTCCACGAGGTCCATCGCGACATTGGCGAAGGTCGTCGCGACCATCGAGTCGACGGAGTCGGGCTCGCCGGAACGGAGGTCGTAGGTCAGCTCGGACGCGAGCGTCTCGATGCCGGTCCGCGCCTTGATCTCGGCAGCCAGCGCCTCGCCGACGTTCGCCTTGTGGCGGTGGCCGAACATGTCGGCGTCGCCGATGTCCGACATCTCCGCCCCGTGCCAGATGGCGCCCTCGGCCGTGATGACGAAGGCGTAGTGACTCGGGTTCGCCTTGTGGTCGGCGGCCAGGATCCCGGCAAGGGCATCGAGGTCGTACGGCGCCTCGGGGATGACGCATCTCGCGGACGTCACGTAGGCCGTGTACAGCGCCGAGAACCCGGCGTCGCGGCCGAAGATCCGGAAGACGCCGATGCGCTCGTGGCTGCCCAGCGTGGTGCGCTGCCGGTTGATCGCCTCCTTGGCCCGGGTGATGGCCGTCGAGAAGCCGATGCAGTACTCGGTGCCCTGGACGTCGTTGTCCATCGTCTTGGGGATGGCCACGAGCGGGATGCCGGCATTCACCAGGACCTGCGAGTAGGACAGCGTGTCGTCGCCGCCGATGGTCACCAGCAGGTCGATCCCGAGCGACCCGAGGTGGTCGAGGACCAGCGGGGTCAGGTCGTAGAGGTCTTCTCCCGATGCGAAGCCGGCACGAGCCCTGGCGTCAAGCCACGGCGGGAGCCCGCTCTCGCGCATCTTCCGGGGGTTCGTCCGCGAGGTGTGCAGGATCGTGCCGCCGGTGCGGTCGATCGTCCGCGTGTTGTTCCGGTCGAGCGGGCGGAGGTAGTCCGGGTCGGCACCGAGCTCGGGGCGGACGTGGGTCAGGCCTTCCCAGCCGCGGCGGATGCCGAGGACCTCGTAGCCGGCCTCGGTGGCGCGATAGACGACGCTCTTGATGACGGCATTCAGGCCGGGGACGTCACCGCCGCCGGTCAGGATCCCGATCCGCTTCACCTTGGTCACAGGCAGGAATCCTAGCGCGCCGGTCGTCCCCCAGCCGGTTGCGGTTCGGTTGCGCTCGCGACGAGGCGCCGATGGGCGTCTGCTAGCATCGTTCTCATGAACTACGAGCTGTTCATGGGCGAAGCCCTCGCCGAGGCGCAGCTGGCGCGGAGCCGCGGGGAGCGGCCCATCGCGGCGGTCGCCGTCGTCAACGAGGCGATGGTCGCGCGAGCCCATGACCGGGTCCAGGAGACGAACGACCCGACCGCCCACGCGGTCGTCGGCGCTCTGCGCGAGGCGGCCCGCAAGCTGGGCACCCCGAGTCTCGACAACGTGACGATCTTCGCGACCCTCGAGCCATGCTCGATGTGCGTCGGGGCGCTCCTCGAGAGCGACGTGGAGGCACTGGTCTTCGCGCTGCCGAACACCCGGACCGGCGCGGCGGGCACGGTCCTGCAGCTCGCCCAGCACGAGGCCCTCGGCCGCCGGATCAAGATCGTCAGCGGCATCCGGCGCGATGAGGCGAAGGCGCTCTTCGAGGTCTCGCCGGTCGCCTGACGGCGGACCGTACCTCCGGGTCAGGGGGGTCGCTCGGCACCGGTTTGGTATCCTCTCCCGCGGAGAGGTGTCCGAGTGGTTGATGGTGCCGCTCTCGAAAAGCGGTGTGCGAAAGCACCGCGGGTTCGAATCCCGCCCTCTCCGCCACTCCCCGTCGTCCCGGCTCGGCCGATGCCGGCGTTGGTTCGTCTGCGCGCTCGCTCACGCACCGTCGGGTGCGCTCGCTCTCGTGCTCCTCACCGCCTTGGCCTCGACCGCCCAGGCCGACGGGTGGGAGCTCACATCCCGGTTCGAGATGACTCGGCCCGTCAGGGACGACCGGTCGCCGCACCCCGGGGGAGAGGTCGCCTAGTGGACTATGGCGCCGCACTGGAAATGCGGTTCGGGGCAACCCGTCGCGGGTTCGAATCCCGCCCTCTCCGCCACTCCCCGTCGTCCCGGCTCGGCCGATGCCGGCGTTGGCTCGTCGCGCGCTCGCTCACGCACCGTCAGGGTGCGCTCGCTCTCGTGCTCCTCACCGCCTTGGCCCCGACCGCCCGGGCCGCCGGGAGGAGCGCTGCGATCCCGGTCCGGGGCGTGCCTGAGGACGCGCTCGGGACGCCGACCGGGTATCCTTCCCGAGCCGTGCTAGGCGGGGAACTAGCGGTGCCCTGTACCTGCAATCCGCTCCAGCAGGGCTGAATCCCCTCCCGAGGTCTCCGTCTTCGAACGCTGCCCGACGAGCGACGTTGAGGACCGGGTCCCGCGCAGCGGCGAACCGCGAACCGTGTCAGGTCCGGAAGGAAGCAGCACTAAGCGATCATCGCCGAGTGCCGCGGAACGGCCTGGTCCGAGCCGCTCGTCATGGTGGGCACGGGGACGACCTGGTCGACGGAGGGTGCACGGCACTTCGATCCAGCGCGCCCAAGATCGGAGCCGCACTTGACGTCAACCGTCCCGCATCAGGCCCTCTACCGCCGCTGGCGCGCGCAGACGTTCGGGGAGATCGTCGGCCAGGAAGCGGTCGTCGAGACGCTGCGGAACGCCGTCCGGACGGGCCGGGTCTCGCACGCGGTCCTCTTCGTCGGGCCGCGCGGCACGGGCAAGACCTCGCTGGCGCGGATCCTCGCCAAGGCGGTCAACTGCACGGACCTGCGCGACGGCGACGCCTGCGACATCTGTCCTTCCTGTGTCTCGATCCGCGAGGGCACCACGCTCGACCTGGTCGAGATCGACGCCGCCAGCAACCGAGGCATCGATGCCGTCCGCGACCTCCGCGAGCGCCTGCCGTATCCGCCCGGTGAGCTGAAGCGCAAGGTCTACATCCTCGACGAGGCGCACCAGATCACCAAGGACGCCTGGAACGCGCTGCTGAAGTCGCTCGAGGAGCCGCCCGAGTTCGTCGTCTTCATGTTCGCCTCGACCGAGCCGTCGGGGTTCCCGCCGGCGATCCTGTCGCGCCTCCAGCGCTACGACGTCCGACGTCTGACGATCCCCGAGATCGAGGGCAAGCTCGTGCGGATCCTCGAAGCGGACGGCCGGACCGCCGAGCCCGCCGCGCTGTCGCTGATCGCCCGTCTCGCCGCCGGCGGGATGCGCGACGCCGAGTCGATGCTGGACCAGCTGCTCTCCGCCGCCCCGGGCGACATCGACGAGCGGCGCGTCCGCGACCTCCTGGGGCTCGCGGACGCGGATGCCGTCGACGCCTTCATCGACGCGCTGGTGGCCGGCGACGCGGCCACCGGGATCGCGCTGCTCGACGGCCTCGAGGAGCACGGCCGCGACGCGCGGACGCTGCTCGACCAGACGATCGATGCGATCCGCGGGCGTCTCGTCGCCGACCTGGCGTCGGACGATGCCGACGCGGTGCCTGGTCTGGCGGATGCCGCGCGGCGGCTCGCCTCGATCGACCCGGAGCGCGCGGGGGTCGGCGGCCTGCGGCTCCAGCTGGAGCTGGCCCTGTTCACGGCCCCGAGGGGGACCGTCGCCACGCCCGGTGCAGCGGAGATCGGCGGCCACCCGCCCCGTGACGGCCGAGCCCGTTGCCCGGCCGTCTGCGAGGGCCGGCCGATCCGCTCCGGAGCCGCAGAGCGTAGCGACATCGACCCCCGAGCCAGCCGAGGTCGCGAAGCCGCGCGCCGCCAGGCCGTCGGCCAACGACCCCGCCGCCCGAACCCACTCCGACCGACCTGCCGGCTGCCGCCGACTCGCCGGCCACCGACCCGCCGGTCGCGGCAGTCGCTGCGGACCTGCCAGCCCCCGAGCCGCCGGCCGCCACCGCAAGCGCCGCACTGCCGGCTGCCGCCGACCCGGCCAGTCCAGCAAGCGGGCCTGCCACGGCGCCAAGGGTCTCTGCTCCCGGCGACATCGGCCCCGACCTGGCGCGTCTCCGCGACGGCTGGCCGACCATCGTCGCGTCCGTGCAGCCAGCCGTCCGCGCCGTCATCACCGAGTGCCGGCCGATGGGCGTCGAGGGCAACGTCGTGACCCTCGGCTTCCCCGAGAGCAAGAGCTTCCTCAAGGACCACGCCGAGCGCCGGCGGCCGGAGCTCGAGGCCGCGATCGGCGGCTTCCTCGGCCGCGACGTCAGCGTCCGCAGCGTCGCCACCAACCTCGAGCTCGTCCCGCCCGCGGCCGACGACCTCGTCGCCGAGGCGCGGCGCATCTTCGCCGACGACCTCGCCGACGTCGGCGAGGTCCGCTGACCGACGCGCCGGCGGCGACACCAGCAGCCGACCCGGACATCCGCCAGACTGACCCGAACACCTGAGGAGGAGCGAGCCCATGGGGATGGCGAATCTGCAGCGGATGGCCCAGCAGATGCAGCAGGAGATGCTGCGGGTCCAGACCGAGCTGGAGGCGACGATCGTCGACGGGTCGGCCGGTGGCGGTGTCGTCACCGCCCAGGCTACCGGCAAGCAGGAGCTGGTCAGCATCACCATCGACCCGTCGGCGGTCGACCCGTCCGACGTCGAGATGCTCCAGGACCTCGTCCTCGCCGCCGCCAACGACGCCCTTCGAGCCTCGCGCGAACTCGCCGAGCAGAAGATGGCGGCCGTGACCGGCGGGATGCGCATCCCGGGGATGTAGGGCCGCCCCAACGTGGCCACGCCCCTCATCGAACCCGTCGCGCGGCTGATCGAGTCGTTCGCGCGCCTGCCCGGGGTCGGGCCGAAGACGGCCCAGCGCCTGACCTACCACCTGCTGCGTGCCCCTGATGCCGAGGCGCGCGCCCTCGCCGCGGCCCTGATCGACGTCCGCGACAAGGTCGTCTTCTGCGAGCGCTGCTTCAACATCAGCGAGGCGCCGCTCTGCGCGATCTGCACGGACCCCGCCCGCGACCAGACGCGGATCTGCGTCGTCGAGGAGCCACTGGACGTCCTCGCCCTCGAGCGCACCGGCGAGTTCAAGGGGCTCTACCACGTCCTCCACGGGGCGATCTCCCCGATCGACGGCATCGGCCCCGACCGGCTGAAGATCCGCGAGCTGCTCGCCCGTGCCGACGAGGCGAAGCGCGACGGCACGCCGTTCGACGAGGTCATCGTCGCCACCAACCCGACCCTCGAAGGGGAGGCGACCGCGATGTACCTGGCCGAGCGGCTCGAGTCGACCGTCGGGCTGGTCAGCCGGATCGCCCGCGGCCTGCCGGTCGGCGGCGACCTCGAGTACGCCGACGAGGTGACGCTGATCCGGGCCCTCCAGGGCCGGCGGGCGGTCTGAGGCCGCGATGAGCAACCTCGTCTTCGAGATCCTGCTGCGCCTCGCCAAGGCCGCGGGCTGCGGCGGTCCTCGGGCTGGTGCTCTACGTCGTGCTTACCGGACCCCTCGCGGTCGGCGGTTCGGCGGAGCTCGCCCTGCTCTGCTGGCTGAGTGGCGCGGCGTTCATCCTGCTCGTGGAGACGAGCCCGATCTGAGCACGCCAGGGGTCGTTTGACGGAACTCCGACCCCGCCCATACCATTCGCCCTCGTGCCACCCCACGGGGTGCGCCCGGAGCCGGTCACCGGTCCCCGGTGACCCTCGGTCGCTGGTTTGACACCAGGGCCGCCAAGCCCCATCATTCGGGGTCTGCGCCGCAGGCGGTTTCGCCTTGGACGCTGCACCTTAACAACTGAAGAGTGACAGGAAATCCGTGATAAGGATGTGCGAGTGGTCGAACCCTCGGAACGAAGTCGCCATCGCAAGATGGCGCGTTTCTATCGGAGAGTTTGATCCTGGCTCAGGATAAACGCTGGCGGCGTGCATGAGACATGCAAGTCGAACGGACGATCAGGGCTTGCTCTGATCGTTAGTGGCGGACGGCTGAGTAACGCGTGGGTGACCTGCCCCGAAGTGGGGAATAACTGCCCGAAAGGGTGGCTAATACCGCATGTGGTGGTGCCTTCATCGGCACCAGTAAAGCCGCAAGGCGCTTCGGGAGGGGCCTGCGTCCGATTAGCTCGTTGGTGGGGTAACGGCTCACCAAGGCGACGATCGGTAGGTGGTCTGAGAGGACGATCACCCAGACTGGGACTGAGACACGGCCCAGACTCCTACGGGAGGCAGCAGTCGGGAATTTTGCGCAATGGACGAAAGTCTGACGCAGCAACGCCGCGTGAGGGATGACGGCCTTCGGGTTGTAAACCTCTTTTATCAGGGAAGATCATGACGGTACCTGATGAATAAGCCACGGCTAACTACGTGCCAGCAGCCGCGGTAATACGTAGGTGGCAAGCGTTGTCCGGATTTACTGGGCGTAAAGAGCGCGCAGGCGGTCGTTCAAGTCGCGTGTGAAAGCCCCCGGCTCAACTGGGGAGGGTCACGCGATACTGATCGACTCGAAGGCAGGAGAGGGAAGTGGAATTCCCGGTGTAGTGGTGAAATGCGTAGATATCGGGAGGAACACCAGTGGCGAAGGCGACTTCCTGGCCTGTTCTTGACGCTGAGGCGCGAAAGCTAGGGGAGCAAACGGGATTAGATACCCCGGTAGTCCTAGCCGTAAACGATGGACACTAGGTGTTGGTGGTATCAACCCCGCCAGTGCCGAAGCTAACGCATTAAGTGTCCCGCCTGGGGAGTACGGCCGCAAGGCTAAAACTCAAAGGAATTGACGGGGGCCCGCACAAGCAGCGGAGCGTGGGGTTTAATTCGACGCAACGCGAAGAACCTTACCAGGGCTTGACATGACCAGGATCCCGGCGGAAACGTCGGTTCCCCGCAAGGGGCCTGGCCACAGGTGTTGCATGGCTGTCGTCAGCTCGTGTCGTGAGATGTTGGGTTAAGTCCCGCAACGAGCGCAACCCCTACTGTGTGTTGTATCACTCACACGGGACTGCCGAGAGAAACTCGGAGGAAGGTGGGGATGACGTCAAGTCAGCATGGCCCTTACGCCCTGGGCTACACCCACGCTACAATGGCCGGTACAACGGGCTGCGAAACCGCGAGGTGGAGCGAATCCCTTAAAGCCGGTCTCAGTTCGGATTGTAGGCTGCAACTCGCCTACATGAAGCCGGAGTTGCTAGTAACCGCCGGTCAGCATACGGCGGTGAATATGTTCCCGGGCCTTGTACACACCGCCCGTCACGTCATGAAAGCTGGCAACACCCGAAGCCGGTGGGCCAACCGCAAGGAGGCAGCCGTCGAAGGTGGGGTTGGTGATTGGGACGAAGTCGTAACAAGGTAGCCGTACCGGAAGGTGCGGCTGGATCACCTCCTTTCTAGGGAGATCCGAGTCTCGACCTTTTGGTGGGGTCGAGGCGTTGATGGCTCCTAGGGTTGATCGCCCGGTCGCTCGAGTCTTCCCCGCCAGGTGGAGCTCGCTGACTCGAACCGCAAGGCTCGTGTCAGAGACCGATCGCGACCTGGAAAGACACCGAAACCCATTCGGACATCCGCGTCCGGAGTTCCTGTCACTCTTCAAGGGTCAAGGTGCAGCTGCCCGTGACGACCTCGGTCGCCAGGAGTCGCTGCCCGCGGCGGGCGTTTAGCTCAGCTGGTTAGAGCACTGCCCTGATAAGGCAGAGGTCTCTGGTTCGAGTCCAGAAACGCCCACCATCACCCACCCCACCGGCGCGGGGACGTAGCTCAGTCGGCAGAGCATCTCCTTTGCAAGGAGAGGGTCAGGAGTTCGAGTCTCCTCGTCTCCACCAGCTCTGGCGTCGCGCCGGCATCGCAAACACGAATACACGAACAGCCATCGATCCCAGCGGTCCCGCCCAGGCGGGTCCCAAGCGGATCCAGCGACCATCTATCGATCCCCTGATCCGTGTCCTGTCGCCTTCGGCAGGCCACCGACCAGCGGAACGCTGGACGAGGGAGCGGCTTCGGCCGGTCCGTCGAGAGGTCCGCCCTCGGGCGGGCCGCACCTTAACAACTGGAATGTGTTTCGGCAGATTGAAGATCTTCGATTTCGCCGAGTAGTCAAGGAAATGATCCCGATCGATCCCATCCGCGACTGACCACCTGGTCAGAGGCTGGAGGGGGTCAAGCTACAAAGGGCACGGGGTGGATGCCTTGGCGCCAAGAGCCGAAGAAGGACGTGGCAGGCTGCGAAAAGCTCCGGGGAGTCGCGAGCAGACTTTGATCCGGAGATGTCCGAATGGGGAAACCCGGCTGGGGTCATGCCCAGTCACTCCCGGTTGAATCAAATAGGCCGGGAAGAGGTAAGCCAGCGAACTGAAACATCTCAGTAGCTGGAGGAAAGGAGACTATTCCCTGAGTAGTGGCGAGCGAAAAGGGAAGAGCCCAAACTCACTCAGCGCGATAGGTTGCCGCCGTTTCTGAGTGGGGGTTGTAGGAGCCGATCATCGGGACCCGGCAAGGTCCCGGCGGAGTTACCAAGTCGATCGCTAGTCGAGCTGCCCTGGAACGGCAGGCCATAGAGGGTGAGAGCCCCGTAGGCGAAAGCGACCGACCTCCGTGATCAGCCACCTGAGTACCACGTGGAAGGTCTCTCATGTGGGAAGCTGGGCGGACCACCGTCCAAGGCTAAATACTCTTGGCGACCGATAGTGAACGAGTACCGTGAGGGAAAGGTGAAAAGCACCCCGGAAGGGGAGTGAAATAGTACCTGAAACCACGTGCCTACAAGCAGTCAGAGGGTGTTGCCGGTTCGCCGGTAGCCTGATGGCGTGCCTTTTGAAGAATGAGCCGACGAGTTACGTGTGTGTGGCGAGGTTAAGTCCGCGAAGGACGGAGCCGGAGCGAAAGCGAGTCTGAATAGGGCGATCAGTCGCACGCAGTAGACCCGAAACCGAGTGACCTATCCATGGCCAGGTTGAAGCGAGAGTAATGTCTCGTGGAGGACCGAACTCACTAGCGTTGAAAAGCTAGGGGATGAGCTGTGGATAGAGGTGAAATGCCAATCGAACTCGGAGATAGCTGGTTCTCCCCGAAATAGCTTTAGGGCTAGCCTCGGGCGTTCAATCACGGGGGTAGAGCACTGGATGGGCTAGGGGGCTTCCCGCTTACCAACCCCAACCAAACTCCGAATCCCGTGATTTCAGAGCCCGGGAGTCAGACTGCGAGGGCTAAGCTTCGTGGTCAAAAGGAAAACAGTCCGGACCGTCAGCTAAGGTCCCTAAATCCAAGCTAAGTGGTAAAGGATGTGGATTCGCATAGACAACCAGGATGTTGGCTCAGAAGCAGCCACCATTGAAAGAGTGCGTAACAGCTCACTGGTCAAGTGGATCTGCGCCGAAAATTCAGCGGGGCTCAAGCTTGGTACCGAAGCTACGGACTCCATGGCCGGTTCGCCGGTCGTGGTTTGGTAGGGGAGCGTTCCGTCAGCAGTGAAGGTCGACCGTGAGGACGGCTGGAGTGGACGGAAGTGCGAATGTCGGCATGAGTAGCGCAATGTGAGTGAGAATCTCACACGCCGTAAGCCTAAGGTTTCCTGAGGAAGGCTTGTCCGCTCAGGGTTAGTCGGGCCTAAGCCGAGGACGAACGTCGTAGGCGATGGACATCCGGTTGATATTCCGGAACCACTAACGATCGTTTGCACCGCAAGGTGTCGCCTGGGGGTAGGAGAACGGAGGTTGGCCGGCGAAAGTCGGTCGAGTCCCGGATCTGATCCCAGGTGAGAGCAATGGCATGACACGGTGTGGTAGTTCGAGCGCGTTTTGGCTATACGCGTCCAAGCCGGTAGGGGGATCGGACAGGCAAATCCGTCCGGTCATTCAACCCCGAGCAGCGAGTGAAAGGGGCATCCGCCTCGATTCGAGTGAGCCACGCTGGCGAGAAAAGTGTCTAGCGAGATCAATGGTGTCCGTACCGCAATCCGACACAGGTAGGCGGGTAGAGCATACCAAGGCGATCGGGAGAACCCTCGTTAAGGAACTCGGCAACATGGCCCCGTAACTTCGGGAGAAGGGGCGCTTCGCGGCTTGCTGCTTGCAGTGGGTCGATCGAAGCCGCAGTGAAAAGGCCCAGGCGACTGTTTAGCAAAAACACAGGTCTCTGCGAAAGCGAAAGCTGACGTATAGGGGCTGACGCCTGCCCAGTGCCGGAAGGTTAAGAGGAGAGGTGCAAGCTTTGAATCGAAGCCCCGGTAAACGGCGGCCGTAACTATAACGGTCCTAAGGTAGCGAAATTCCTTGTCGGGTAAGTTCCGACCCGCACGAATGGCGTAACGATCTGGGCGCTGTCTCAACGAGGGATCCGGCGAAATTGAAGTACCTGTGAAGATGCAGGTTACCCGCGGCAGGGCAAAAAGACCCCGTGGAGCTTTACTGCACCCTGACATTGGATTGGGATTCAGCTTGTGTAGGATAGGTGGGAGGCTGTGAAACTGGAGCGCCAGCTTCGGTGGAGCCGACGTTGAAATACCACCCTTGTTGTGTTTCGGTTCTAACCGCGACCCGTGATCCGGGCGCAGGACAGTGTCAGGCGGGCAGTTTGACTGGGGCGGTCGCCTCCTAAAATGTAACGGAGGCGCCCAAAGGTTCCCTCAGGCTGAATGGAAACCAGCCGAAGAGTGCAAAGGCATAAGGGAGCTTGACTGCGAGACCTACAAGTCGAGCAGAGACGAAAGTCGGGCTTAGTGATCTGGTACCTCCGAGTGGAAGGGGTATCACTCAACGGATAAAAGCTACCCCGGGGATAACAGGCTGATGGTGCCCAAGAGTTCACATCGACGGCACCGTTTGGCACCTCGATGTCGGCTCGTCGCATCCTGGGGCGGAAGTACGTCCCAAGGGTTTGGCTGTTCGCCAATTAAAGCGGCACGCGAGCTGGGTTCAGAACGTCGTGAGACAGTTCGGTCTCTATCCGCCGTGGGCGTAGGGAACTTGAGAGGAGTTGCTCCTAGTACGAGAGGACCGGAGTGAACGAACCGCTGGTGTGCCAGTTGTCCCGCCAGGGGCATCGCTGGGTAGCTATGTTCGGTTGGGATAAGCGCTGAAAGCATCTAAGTGCGAAGCTCGCCTCGAGATGAGGTTCCCCACCGGGTCAACCGGGTAAGACCGCAGGGAGACCACCTGTTTGATAGGCCGCATGTGGAAGTCCGGTGACGGATGAAGCTGAGCGGTACTAATGGTCGAGGGCTTGACCTCTTCAGCAACTGACCAGGGGTCAGTGGCTGGGATGATCGTGATCATCCATCCTTGACGACTCTGAGATCGAAGATCTCCTTGGCGCCCCGCGTGCGTCCCTCGTGGACCTCGCGTCGAGCCGCTGCCGAAACACGAACCAGTACGCAGAAGATCCCGGTGACTCCAGCGGAGAGGCCACACCCGTTCCCATCCCGAACACGGAAGTTAAGCTCTCCAGCGCCGAAGATACTGAGAGGGCAGCCTTTCGGGAAAATAGGTCGTCGCCGGGGTTTTTGCGTTTCCGGGGGTCACCATCAGCGGTCCTGGACCGTGGGTGACGAGGGGTCCTCGGCTATCCTTCCTGGATCATGACCGTCGATCCGCATGCCCCGGATGCGCCCGACGCTGCCGCCGACCGCGTGGCCGCGCCCGATGTCGATCTCGAGGCCGTGCCCGACCGAAAGCCGGGAACCGCGACCGCGGCCGCGACCGCGGTGGACCCGGTCAAGACCATCTGCCCATACCTGCTGTCGGCCGACGGCGCCTGGCGGAGTGCGACCGCCGCCCGTGAGCACCGCTGCACTGCGGTCACGCCGGCAGCTCCGCTCGCGGCCGAGAAGCAGCGCCGGCTGTGCCTGACGGTCTCCCACGGCGCGTGCGCCACCTACATCGCCGCGACCGAGGCTCGGTCGGCGGTCCATCGCGAGACGACGACGCGCCGCCCGGTCACCCGCACGACCCCGGTCGTGCTCGACCACGGCCGCCTTGCGGTGGCCCTCCCCGTCATGAGCCGCTCGCCATCGGTCGGGCAGGCAGCGCTCGTCGCCCTTCTTGCGATCGCCTTCGTGGCCGTCCTGGTGGCGCGCCTCGCGTCGGGCGGCGGATCCGTGCCCGGTGGAGTCGTGGTCCCGGGCGGATCCGCCTCGGCCTCGCCTCGGGCGAGCACCGCCGCCGTCGCCAGCCATGCCGCCACGCCAAAGCCGACCGCGCGCGAGAGCGCCGCACCACAGAAGACGGTCGCGCCGAGCCCGACGCTGGTCCCCACGGAGGTCAGCCCGAGCCCCTCGAGCAGTGACCACCCGACGAGCTACACCGTGAAGCGGGGCGACACCCTGAGCGGGATCGCGGCCACCTTCGGGACGACCATCAAGAAGCTGGCGGCGCTGAACCACATCGTCGACCCGTCGAAGCTGCGCGTGGGCCAGGTCCTGAAGCTGCCCTGACCATCGCGCCGCGCGTCAGCGCTGGCAGCCGCGGCAATACGACGTGATGAACCCGCCCGGCCCGCACCTCGGTGATGCGCGTCCCGCATCGCGGACAGGCCTGGCCGCCCTTGTCGTGGACCGCGAGGAAGTCGCGGACCTGCTTCTCGAACGTCGGCGGGACCCGTTCGCGCAGGATGTCGATCGCGGTCGCGAGGGTCGTCCGCGTCGCGTCATAGAGCGCGTCGATCTCCTCGGTCGCGAGGCTCGAGCGCTTGCGGAACGGCAGGAGCTTCGCCGCGTGGAGGATCTCGTCGCTATACGCGTTCCCGATGCCGGCCACGAAGCCCTGGTTCCGGAGCAGGTTCTTGAGCTCCCCGGGATGCCGCCTGATCCGCTCGCGCCAAACGTCGAGGGTGAGGGCCGGGTCATCCGCGTCCGGGCCCTGGTCGTCGCCGCCCAGCCCGGCGACCGGCCGCTCGACCCCGGCGGGCTGGAGGTAGACCTTGCCCATCTGCGTGGGGTCGCGATAGCGGATCTCGGGGGTCGCGTCGTTCGCCGGCATCCACGACGCCCCGGACGTCCACGACGCCGTGTCGCGCGGCCCTCGCGCGCGCGCACCGAACCCGATCACCACGGCCGTCTTGCTCGGGTGCTTCTCCTTGGGGTCCGCGAGCTGGAATCGCCCCGTGAGCATCGGGTTGACGACGATCGCGTCGCGCTCGAGGTCCAGGAGCAGGAACTTGCCGCGTCGGCGGACGCTGCTCAGTCGCTGGCCGACGAGCGCGGCCAGCTCGGCCGGCGTGCCGCGGACCGCGAGCGGCGCGACCGCGGTCGCGGAGCGGATCGTCCGGCCGGCGAGGGCGGCGTGGAGCGCCTCGGCGACGACCGTCAGGTCGGGAAGTTCGGGCATCGGTCGGCCGATCGTAGCCCATTGTTGGTGTCAGAAGCCGTGTGCTAGACTCTCCCGGCCCTCGGGGCCACCAACAGCTGAAGAGCGACGAGCCAGCCAATCGCGCACGAAGGAGCGGACCGCGGAGTCGATCACCACGGACCACTTGATCGGATGGGAAACGGCTTGAGCGTTGCTCGAGCCGTTCGTGATTCTGGGGCCAAATCCATGACAGGAGCACCCATCAGTTGACCGAAGACACAACGGGCGGGACCGCGCCGCAGCCGGAGGCGACCGACGCCACCGACGAAGCGACGCCAGAGACCGCCGTCGCGGTGACCACCGTCGACGAGCCCGCCACCTCGCCGGACGCCCCCGAAGCGTCCGCCGACCCAGTCCCTGACGCTGCCGAGGCCGCCGCCGAGACCCCGGTCGAGGCACCGGAGCCCGAGGCTCCGAGCGAGCCCGAGCCCGTCGCTGAGGCCATCGAGGCCCCCGTCGCCGAGGCCGTCGAGGCCCCGTCGAGGCACCTGCCGCCGAGGCCGCCGAGGCCGGTGGCACCCGTCGCCGAGGCCCCGTCCGTGCCCGCGGCCGACGCCGCGCCGGACAGCGTGATCAGCGCCGAGGAGGCTGCGGACGCCCCGTCCGCCGCCGAGGAGGAGGAGCCGGTCCCCGCCCGTGAGCTCGGCCCCGAGCCGACCACGATGGAGGAGCTCCTCGCCGAGCAGGACACCGACATCAAGAGCTTCAAGCACGGCGACGTGGTCGAAGGCAGCGTGGTGCGCATCGACAAGGACGAGATCCTCGTCGACATCGGCGCCAAGAGCGAAGGCGTCGTCAGCAACCGCGAGCTGTTCGGCCGCCATGGCGAGGGCCAGCCCCCGCTCAACGTCGGCGACACGGTGCTCGTGTACGTCCTCCAGCCGGAATCGCCGGAGGGCCATGTCGTCCTCTCGCTCCGCCGCGCCGGCCTCGAGCGCAAGTGGCGCGCGATGCAGGAGCAGTTCGAGGCGGGCGTCATCATCGAGGCGCCGGTCATCGACCACAACAAGGGCGGCCTCATCGTCGACTGCGGGATCCGCGGGTTCGTGCCGATCAGCCAGATCGTCGACTTCCCGCGCCGGCCGCAGAACGACCAGCCGCGCGACGCGGCCCAGGAGATCGCGGAGAAGCTGCAGCCGTTCGTCGGCCGCAAGCTCCGGCTCAAGATCCTCGAGGTCAACCGCAAGGCGAACCGGCTCATCCTGTCCGAGAAGGTCGCCCTCTACGAGGAGCGCCGCGAGAAGCGGGACGAGCTGTTCAGCAGCCTGCAGGTCGGGCAGACCGTCAAGGGCACGGTCCGATCGATCGCGCCGTTCGGCGTGTTCATCGACCTCGGCGGCATCGACGGCCTCGTCCACAAGAGCGAGCTCAGCTGGAACAAGGTCAACAACCCCGAAGCCGGCTACAAGGTCGGCGAGGAGGTCGAGGCCGAGGTCATCGACATCAACCACGAGCGCGGCCGGATCAGCCTCTCGATCCGTCGCCTCCAGCCCGACCCGTGGCATTCGACGGTCGCGGACTTCAACGTCGGCGACATCATCGACGGCACGGTCACCAAGCTCGTCAACTTCGGCGCGTTCGTGCGCGTCCGCGACGGGCTCGAGGGCCTCATCCACATCAGCGAGCTCTCGCACCAGCGCGTCGCCCACCCGGCCGACGTCGTCCACGAGGGCCAGCAGCTCAAGCTCAAGATCATCTCGCTCGACTCCGAGCGGCATCGCCTCGGCCTCAGCCTGAAGCAGGCGGAGGAGCCGCCGGCCCGCCCGGCGCCCGAGCCGGTCGCATCCGGGACCGGTGCGCCCGCCGCGCCGCGCCAGGAGCGCCGGCCGCGCCAGGAGCGCGGCTACTCGATGTCCGACGCGATCCAGGAGCCCGAGGGCGGGATCGACAACACGCTGGCCTCTGCGTTCGCCCAGGTCCGCCAGCAGCTCGCGGAAGCCGAGATCGGTGAGACGGCCGAGGCCGTCGACGCCATCGAAGCCGCCGAGGAGACCGAGGCTGCCGCCGCGATCGACGAGATCGTGGAGACGGTCGCCACCGACGAGGCCGCCGAGGAGGCTGCCGCCACCGAGGCGATCGAGGAGATCGTCGAGGCCGTGGCCGCCGACGAAGCCGAGATCGAGGCCGAGGCCGCGGTCGAGATCGACAAGCTGAGCGACGCCGCCGACGCGAACGACGCCAACGTCGGACCCGCGTCGGAAGCCGCGACCGCGGTCATCGACGAGGTCGTCGCGACCGAGGAGGCCGAGGAGGCCGCTGCCGCCGACGCGATCGAGGAGATCGTCGAGACGGTCGCCGCCGACGAGGCGGCGGAGGAAGCGGAGGCTACCGACGCGATCGAGGAGATCGTCGAGACGGTCGCCGCCGACGAGACTGCGGTCGAGGACGCGGCGGCCGAGCAGGTCGAGGAGATCGCCAGGGAGACCATGGAGGCCAACACCAAGGGCTGACCTCCGTCCGCCGACTCGGAACGACCCGCCGGTCCCCGGCGGGTCGTCGTGATTCCCGGTGCCGGTATCGCGCCGAGACCGCTGCAGGGGACGGTGCTAGCATGCCCGCAAGCATCACGCCCGTGACGCTCGGCAAGGAACAGACGTTCGACCTGATGGATCGCTTCGACAAGTTCACCGACCGTGCCCGCAAGGTCCTGACGCTCGCGCAGGACGAGGCGCAGCGGTTCAACCACAACTACATCGGCACGGAGCACCTCCTGCTCGGTCTCGTGCGCGAGGGCGAGGGCGTGGCCGCGCGCGTGCTCGAGAACATGAACGTCGAGCTGGCGAAGGTCCGGACCGCGGTCGAGTTCATCATCGGGCGAGGCGATCGGCCGGTCGTCGGCGAGGTCGGGCTGACGCCGCGGGCCAAGCGGGTCATCGAGCTCGCGATCGACGAGGCGCGCCGGCTCGGGCACAACTACATCGGCACGGAGCACCTGCTCCTGGGCCTCGTCCGCGAGGGCGAGGGGATCGCCGCCGGTGTCCTGGAGTCGCTCGGCGTCAACCTGGACAAGGTCCGCCACGAGGTCATCCGGGTCCTGTCGCAGAGCTCCTCCGCCGGGCCGTCCGCCCAGGAGACGAAGCGCGCGAGCAAGACGCCGACCGTCGACCAGCTGGGGATCAACCTGACGGAGGCCGCTCGAGCTGGCAAGCTCGACCCGGTCATCGGCCGGGAGAAGGAGATCGAGCGGGTCATCCAGATCCTGTCGCGGCGGACCAAGAACAACCCCGCGCTGATCGGCGAGCCCGGCGTCGGCAAGACGGCCATCGCCGAGGGCCTGGCCCATCGGATCATCGCCGGCGACGTCCCCGAGACGCTGCTCAACAAGCGCGTCCTGACGCTCGACATCGGGTCGCTCGTGGCCGGGACCAAGTACCGCGGCGAGTTCGAGGAGCGGCTCAAGAAGATCATCGAGGAGCTGCGCAACACCAACGACGCGGTGCTCTTCATCGACGAGCTGCACACGCTCGTCGGGGCCGGCGCGGCCGAAGGCGCGATCGATGCCGCCAACATCCTGAAGCCGCCGCTCGCCCGCGGCGAGCTCCAGTGCATCGGCGCGACCACGCTCGACGAGTACCGCAAGTACATCGAGCGCGACGCCGCGCTCGAGCGACGCTTCCAGCCGGTCATGGTCGAGGAGCCGACCCTCGAGCAGACCGTCGCCATCCTGATGGGCATCCGCGAGCGCTACGAGCAGCACCACAAGGTCACGATCAGCGACGCGGCCGTGAAGGCCGCCGCCGACCTGTCGACCCGCTACATCACCGACCGCCACCTGCCCGACAAGGCCATCGACCTGATCGACGAGGCCGCGTCGCGCGTCCGCCTGCGCCACTCGAGCGCGCCGCCCGCCCTGCGCGAGGCGCAGAAGGACCTCGAGCGGATCACCAAGGAGAAGGACGCGGCGATCAACAACCAGGAGTACGAGGAGGCCGCGACGCTGCGCGAGGCGGAGGCCACCGCGCGCGAGACCGCCGACGCGCTCCGGACCGAGTGGCAGTCCTCGATGTCCGGCGACCAGCCGGTCGTCGACGAGGAGGAGATCGCCCAGGTCGTCGCCATGTGGACCGGCATCCCCGTGACGCGCATCGCCCAGGAGGAGTCCGAGCGGCTGCTCCACATGGAGGACGCGCTGCACAACCGGGTCATCGGGCAGCAGGAGGCGATCGAGATCGTCTCGAAGGCCGTCCGCCGCGCCCGGGCCGGCCTCAAGGACCCGAAGCGGCCGATCGGCTCGTTCATCTTCCTCGGCCCGACCGGCGTCGGGAAGACCGAGCTCGCCAAGGCGCTCGCCGAGTTCATGTTCGGCAGCGAGGACGCGCTGATCAAGATCGACATGAGCGAGTTCATGGAGCGCCACAACGTCAGCCGGCTCGTCGGGGCGCCCCCCGGCTACGTGGGCTTCGACGAGGGCGGCCAGCTGACCGAGGCCGTGCGCCGCAAGAGCTACGCGGTCGTGCTCCTCGACGAGGTCGAGAAGGCGCATCCGGAGGTCTTCAACATCCTGCTGCAGATCCTCGAGGACGGGCACCTCTCGGACGCCAAGGGCCGCCGGGTCGACTTCCGCAACTGCATCATCATCATGACCTCGAACCTGGGCGCGAAGCAGCTCCAGACGAACTCGAGCCTCGGCTTCCGCGTGACCGGCGACACCGATGCCTCGAAGGCGCAGATCTCGTACGACCTGATGAAGGACAAGGTCAACGCGGAGCTGAAGCAGGCGTTCCGACCCGAGTTCCTCAACCGCATCGACGCGACGGTCGTCTTCCGCTCGCTGACGGTCGAGGAGATCACGCTGATCGTCGACCTGATGCTCGCCCGCGTGCGCGACCAGCTGCGAGCGCAGCAGATGCAGCTCGAGGTCACCGAGGCGGCCAAGGAGCACATCATCAAGCTGGGGTACGACGTGGCCTACGGCGCGCGACCGCTGCGCCGGGTCATCCAGAACATGGTCGAGGACGTCCTCGCCGAGCACCTGCTGCTCGGCCTCTACGAGCCGGGCACGACGATCATCGTCGACAAGGACCCGGAAGCCGGCCTCGACATCCACGCCGCGGAGCCGCGTACGCCGGTCGAGGCGCTTTGAGCGTCGGCGCCCGGCGCGCCCGAGGTCGCTGACGGTGGCTCGAGGAGAGAGCCGCTACGTCTGCCAGAGCTGCGGTGAGGCCTTCCTGCGCTGGGAGGGCCAGTGCCGTGCCTGCGGCGGCTGGAACAGCCTCGTCGAGACCGTGGTCCGGTCGCCATCGCGCGCCGAGCGTGCCAAGGTCCGCGTCACCGGGCCCTCGGACCGCCCGACCGCCACGCCCCTCGACGCGATCGCGGAGGAGACCGTCCCGCGCCGCCCGATCGGGATCGGTGAGCTGGACCGGGTCCTCGGCGGCGGGCTGGTGGCCGGTGCGGTCGTGCTCCTCAGCGGCGAGCCGGGGATCGGCAAGTCGACGCTGCTCCTCCAGTCGACCGCCGGGCTGGTCGGCGACCCGGGGTCGGCCGGGGCGCTCTATGCCACCGGGGAGGAGTCGGCGTCGCAGGTCCGCCTGCGGGCGGCGCGCCTGGGCCTGCTCGAGGGCGACATCGGCGGGCGGATCCGGATCCTCGCCGAGAACGACATCGACCGCGTGATCGAGGCGGCGCGAGCCGAGCCGCCGGCGGTGCTGGTGGTCGATTCCGTCCAGACCGCGATGGTCGCGGACCTCGACGGGGCGCCCGGCAGCGTGGGCCAGGTCCGCGAGTCGACGCTCCGTCTGATGTCGTTCGCAAAGGGGGAGGGGATCGCGGTCATCCTCGCCGGGCACGTCACCAAGGACGGCTCCATCGCCGGTCCCAAGACGCTCGAGCACCTCGTCGACGCGGTCCTGAGCCTCGAAGGTGAGCGGACGTCGTCGCTGCGCCTGCTGCGCGCCACGAAGAACCGCTTCGGGTCGACGGAGGAGGTCGGGGTCTTCGAGATGCGGGAGCGCGGCCTGGCCGAGGTCTCGGACCCGGCCCGCGCCTTCCTTGCCGACCACGACGAGCCCGCGCCGGGCAGCGTCATCGCCCCGACGCTCGAGGGCAGCCGGCCGCTGCTGGTCGAGGTCCAGGCGCTCGTCGCCGCGGCACGCTACGGCTCGCCGACGCGCCGGGCCAGCGGCCTCGACCCGAACCGCCTCAGCCTGCTCCTCGCCGTCCTCGGCCGACGGGCCGGTGTCGGGCTCTCCGGTCATGACGTGTACGCCAACCTCGCCGGCGGCCTGACCGTCGTCGAGCCGGGCCTCGACCTGCCGCTGGCGCTCGCCCTCGCCTCGTCCCTCCGCGATCGCCCGGTCTCGACCGGCCTGGTCGCCATCGGCGAGGTCGGCCTGCTCGGTGAGCTGCGCGCCGTCCCGGGTCTCGATCGGCGCCTGCGCGAGGCGGCCCGGCTGGGCTTCAGCCGGGCGATCGTGCCACGCTCCGCACCGGGTCCACGGTCGGCCGCCCCGGTCGAGATCGAGGTCGTCGCGGTCGCGACGCTCGCCGAAGCGATCCGGGCGGCGCTCGGTGCCGGCTCGTCCGGGCGTGGCGAGCCAGTGCCGGCGATGCTAGGCTGACGCCCCGTCCGGACCGTTCGAAGGTGCGCCGACGGCGGAACACTCCGAGAGGGAGTCGTTGATCCGCTATATCCGTGTCCTGGGAGCCCTGCTCGGGGGGTCGATCGGGCTGGTCCTGGCGACGACCGGCAATGGACTGTTCCGCGACTACGACGCCTCCGGTGCCCTGATCGCCCTTTGGGTGGTGGCCTGGATGGTCGTCGGGTTCGGCGTGCTCCCATACCTCACGGTCGTCCCGGCCACCTGGCTCATCCGCCGGGTCGAGGCGCTTTCGACCGCCGAGTTCGTCACCGCGATCGTGGGCCTGCTCATCGGGCTCCTGCTCGGCCTGCTGCTGGGGCTGCCGCTGTCGCAGCTCCCCGATCCGTTCGGGACCTGGTTGCCGCTCGGCGTCTCGATCTTCCTGGGGCTTGGCATGCTCGGCCTGACCGTCGCGAAGCGGCAGGACCTCCTGATCGCCGCGGAAGCCGTCGGCTTCCTGCGCCGACCGGACGCCGAGGTCGTGGAGCGCGGCGTGACCGGGGAGCCGCACATCATCGTGGACACGAGCGCGATCATCGACGGCCGCATCGCCGAGATCGTCGAATCGGGGTTCATCTACGGCACGCTCGTCGTGCCGCGCATCGTCCTCGATGAACTGCAGCACATCGCCGACAGCTCCGACACGCTCCGCCGAAACCGCGGCCGGCGCGGCCTCGAGATCCTGTCCCGCATGCAGAAGGATCCCGGGACGCCGGTCGAGATCATCGAGGACGACGTCCCGGACGTGGCCGAGGTCGACGGCAAGCTCGTCGCGCTGGCCCGCGCCCGCAGCCGCGTGATCCTCACGAACGACTACAACCTGAACCGGGTCGCCGAGCTGCAGGGCGTCCGGGTGATGAACATCAACTCGCTGGCGAACGCGGTCAAGCCCGCCGTGCTGCCGGGCGAGGAGCTCCGCGTCCGGGTCATCCAGGAGGGCAAGGAGGCCGGCCAGGGCGTCGGGTTCCTCGACGACGGGACGATGATCGTCGTGGAGGGTGGCGCGCGGCACATCGACCACGACGTCGACGTGTCCGTGACGCGCGTGCTCCAGACCGTGGCCGGCAGGATGATCTTCGCCCAGCCGCGACTCGATTGAGCGCCGCCGCGCCGCGGGGCCCCACCGGCGCGTCGCCCGTGGCCGATGCCATCGTCGTCGCCGCGGGTCGTTCCGCCCGGATGGGCGGCACCGACAAGCTGTTCGCGCCGGTCGCCGGCCGGCCGCTGCTCGCCTGGACGCTCGCTGCGCTCGCCGCCGTGGACGAGGTCGAGCGGATCGTGGTCGTGACCGCCGCCGAGCGGACCGCCGAGGTCCGCGCCGCCGCGTGGCTGCCGCCATCGGTGGTCGCCGTCGTCGAGGGTGGCGACCGTCGCCAGGCCTCCGTCGCCGCGGGCTTGCGGGCGCTCGGCGGCGTCGGCGACCAGGACGGTCGGATCGTGCTCGTCCACGACGGCGCCCGGCCGCTCGTGTCGGCGGACCTCGTGCGCGACGTCATCCGCGCCACCGCCGAGCACGGGGCGGCGATCCCGGTGCTCCCCGTCGCCGAGACGCTGAAGCGGATCGACGGCGACCGGGTCGCGGGGACGGTCGAACGCGACGGGCTGGCGTCGGCGCAGACGCCGCAGGGCATCCGGGCGGGCGTGTTCCGGGCCGCCCTCGAGCGCTACCCGGCCGACGGACCCGAGACCTGGACCGACGAGGCCTCGCTGCTCGAGGCCTGTACCATCGCGGTCCATGTCGTGCCTGGTGACCCGAGCAATCTCAAGGTGACGCTGCCCGCCGACCTGGCCACGGTCGCGATGGCGCTCGGCCGCGACACGGCCCGGCGAACGGGGATCGGCCACGATTCGCACCCGTTCGGGCCGGGCGAGCCGCTCGCCCTCGGCGGGATCCGGATCGCCGGCGCGCCGCGGCTGCACGGCCATTCGGACGGGGACGCGGCCCTGCACGCAGTCGCCGACGCGCTGCTCGGGGCGGCAGGTCTCGGCGACCTCGGCTCGCTGTTCCCGGCCGGGCCGGCCACGCCCGCCGGCATCGACAGCGGCGCGCTGCTGACCGAGGTCGTCGCGCGGACCGCAACGGCCGGCTGGCGGGTCGAGTCGGTCGACCTCACGATCGTGGCCGCGCGCCCGCGGCTCGCTGCGCATCTCGGGGCGATGCGCGCGGCCATCGCGGCCCTGACCGGGCTCGATGCCGGCGCGGTGAACGTCAAGGCCTCCACCGGGAACCTCGACGGCTCGGAGGGCGCCGGCCGCACGGTGTCGGCGCTTGCGCTGGCGACGCTCGTCGGGACCGCCGCGGAGACCGGCTCGTGACGCTTCGGCTGCACGACACGCTTTCGGGCGAGACGCGGCCGCTCGAGCCGATCGACGGCGAGACCGTCCGCATCTACTCCTGCGGTCCGACCGTCTACGGCCCCGCCCACATCGGCAACTTCCGCTCGTTCCTGTTCGCGGACCTGCTGGTCCGCTACCTGCGCTGGCGCGGCCGGCCGGTGCGCTGGGTGATGAACATCACCGACATCGACGACAAGATCATCCGCGGGTCCGCCGCGGCCGGGATCTCGATCGGCGAGCTGGCCGACCGCTATCTCGCCCTGTTCCTCGAGGATGCGGCCGCGCTCCGGATGACCACGCCGGACGTGCTGCCGCGGGCGACCGCGCACATCGACGAGATCGTGGCGCTCATCTCGAAGCTCCTCGAGGGCGAGCACGCGTATCGCACCGAGGACGGCTCGATCTTCTTCCGCATCGCCTCCTGGCCGGCGTACGGCCGGTTGGCCCGCCTCGACCCCGAGCAGCTGCGGGTCGGCGAGCGCGTCGAGGCCGATGAGTACGCCAAGGACGATGTTCGTGACTTCGCCCTCTGGAAGGGGCCGAAGCCCGGTGAGCCCAGCTTCGACACGCCGATCGGCGCGGGTCGGCCCGGCTGGCACATCGAATGCTCGGCGATGAGCATGGCCCACCTGGGGCCGTCGTTCGACATCCACACCGGCGGCGTCGACCTGATCTTCCCGCATCACGAGGACGAGATCGCCCAGAGCGAGGCGGCGACCGGACAGCCGTTCGTCGCGACCTGGCTCCACTGCGCCCACCTCCAGATGGGCGGCGCCAAGATGGCCAAGTCGACCGGGAACATCGCCCGCGTCGGCGACCTGCTGGCCGACGGGATCTCGCCGCGTGCGCTGCGCTACGCCCTGATCGCGGTCCATTACCGCGCGAGGCTCGACTCGTCGGACGCGTCGCTCGCGGCGGCAAGCGCTGCGGTCGCCCGGCTCGACGCGGCCCTCGCCGCCCTCGAGGCGTATCGCGAGGACCGGCCCGACGATCCGACGGTCCCCGACCTGGTGGCGGGCGCGCGGACGGCGTTCGCCGACGCGCTCGATGACGACCTCAACGTCTCGGCCGGGCTGGCAGCGGTCTTCGACCTCGTCCGGGAGTCCAATCGGCGCATCGAGGCGCGATCGATCTCGACCACCGACGCCGCGGCGATCGCGGCGGGCCTGCACGACCTCGACCGGGTGCTGGGCGTCCTGCCGGACGACGACGCGCTCGACCCGGACAGCAGGGCGCTCCTCGACGAGCGGGAAGCGGCGCGGGCGGCGAAGGACTGGGCCGGCTCGGACCGGCTGCGCGACGAGCTCGCGGCGCGCGGGATCGCGGTCGAGGACACCCGCGACGGCCAGCGCTGGCGGCGGCTCGAGGCGGTTGGCCGTGGCTGACCGGCCGCGCAACGACGATCCCGACCGTCGGCCGCGACCGAGCGGCGGAGGGAAGGGCCACGGCGGTCCACCAAGGTCCGGTCCACCAAGGTCCGGTCCACCAAGGTCCGGCCCGCCGCGATCCGGCCCACCCGGTCGCCCGCCGGGTCCGTATCGTGCCGATCGGCGGCCACCGTCCGGCTACCGCCCGGCCGGAGACGGCCCGTCGCGCCACGATGGCCCGCCACGGCCCCGGCATGACGGCCCGCCTCCGCCGCGCTATGACGGCCCGCCGCGCCATGACGGCCCGCCACGCTACGACGCGGGCGATCGGCGACCACCCGGCCCACCGGGCGATCGGCGACCACCCCAGCATCGCACCGGCCCGCCGGACCGCGGTCCTGATCACCGCGGGCATCGACCTCCCGACCACGCCGGCGACCGCCCGACCCACGACCAGCCGTTCCGCACCGACGACCGGCCCCGGCCACCCGATCGGGATCGCCCCTACGATCGGCGTCCGCCGGACCGGGGCCGCCCGGGCGGCTACGACCGTCCGCGTGGACCGGGCCGACCCGCACCGTACGGTCGCAACGCCCGCCCGCCCTACCCGGGTCGCGGCCCCGCGCCTCGTCCCGACCGGCCGTACCAGCCGGCACCCGCGCTGCCGCCGCCCGACCTCATCGGCGAGGACGAGGAGCTGATCGCCGGACGGCGTCCGGTCGAGGAGGCCTTCGCCGCCCGCCGCGAGGCGCGCCGGCTGCTCGTCGTGCCGCAGCGTCGCCAGGCGCTCGAGCGCCTGGTCCTCCACGCGACCAGCCTGCGCATCCCGATCGTCGAGCTCGAGGGCGGGTCGCTGACGGCGCTCGCCGGCTTCGACGGCCACCAGGGCATCGGGCTCGTCGTGGCGCCGCGCCGCTGGGCCACCATCGAGGACATCCTCGCTCGCGCCGTCGAGCGCGGTGAACCGCCGTTCGTGCTGGTCCTCGATTCGCTGGAGGACCCGCAGAACGTCGGGACGCTCCTGCGCAGCGCCGAGGCCGCCGGCGTCCACGGCGTGCTGTTCCCGACGCACCGTCAGGCGCCGCTCACGCCCTCCGCGGTCAAGGCATCGGCGGGGGCGACCGAGCACCTGCTCCTGTGCCCGGTCGACGACCTCCCGGGCGGGCTCGCCGACCTGCATGTGCGCGGCCTTCGCGTGGCCGGCGCCGAGGCCGATGCGCCGCTCACCGTCCGCCAGACCGACCTGCGCGGACCCCTCGCGCTCGTCGTCGGCAGCGAGGGCCAGGGCCTTGGACCCGCCGTGCGGCGGCGATGCGACCTCTTCATGCGCATCCCGATGCGCGGCGCGATCGGCTCGCTCAATGCCGCGGTCGCCGGGTCGATCCTGCTGTTCGAGGCGCTCGCCCAGCGCGATCCGGAGGGCCGCTCGACGCCGCCGGCCCCGTTCGACGCCCCGCGCGCGCCGGAGCCCGACGAGCTGGTCCCGCCGGATCCCGGACCGGCGGTGGATCGGATCGTTGCGGAGATCGCGGCCGACCCGACGCCGGCGGCGACGCCGAAGCGCGCGACGCGCGCCGCGACGGCCGCCAAGCCGAAGCGGACTGCGAAACGGACCAAGCCCGAGAAGACCGTGGAGCCGACGCCCACCGCCGAGGTGATCGAGGTGGCCCCGACGCCGAAGACGCCGAAGGCGACCAAGGCGAGGAAGCCGGCGAAGTCTGAGAAGCCGGTCAAGACCGGGAAGGCGCTGACATCGGCAACGGCTGGCAGGCCGGCGTCGACGGCAACGACGGCGAAGGCCGCCAAGCCCGCCAAGCCGGTGACGACGGCGAAGGCCGCCAAGCCCGCCAAGCCGGTCGACGCCCGCCAAGCCCGCCAAGCCGGCGAAGGCCGCCTCGAAGCCGTCGATCGCGGCGGCGTCCACCGGATCGCCCGAGGCGACCCCGACGACGGCCACGAAGCGGGCCAGGACGACCACGCCCAGCGCGGCCGTCACGACCGCCAGGGACGCGCCGATGTCCGACGACGACCTGCTTCCCGGCGAGCCCGCGGCCAAGCCGTCCGCTCGTCCGACGCCCAAGGCTCGCAAGCCCCGCACGCCGCGCGCTTGACCGGCCCCCACGGCCGGCCATATCATTCCCCGGCGCCGGAAGCGGGTCATCTGCGGTAAGGCCCTGCCCGTCGCGCCGACGTAGCTCAATTGGTAGAGCAGCGGTTTTGTAAACCGCAGGTTCCGGGTTCGAGTCCCGTCGTCGGCTCCAGCGCACATCCAATCGGTGGCCGGATCCACCACGGGCCGCAGCTCGATCCGGCGCCGCCGCCACAGTGGGTCGGTTGAGCAACGGCGGCTCGCCTGGCTGTAGACCAGGTCCGAAAGGCATGGGGGTTCGAATCCCTCCCGGCCCACCACCTCGATATCTCTCGCGCTAGCTCCCGGGCCCACATAGCTCAGCTGGCAGAGCACTTCCTTGGTAAGGAAGAGGTCATCGGTTCGAGTCCGATTGTGGGCTCCACCCACTGTCGGCCAGCCGAGTGGGGGAGCCCCGGTCCACAGCGGCACCGCCGCGACGAAGGAGAACACGGTCACGTGGCCAAGAAGAAGTTCGAGCGCACCAAGCCGCACGTCAACATCGGCACGATCGGCCACATCGACCACGGCAAGACGTCGCTGACCGCGGCGATCACCAAGTACCTCGCCCTGAAGGGCGAGGCGGAGTACCGCGCCTTCGACTCGATCGACAACGCCCCCGAGGAGCGCGAGCGCGGGATCACCATCGCCATCGCCCACGTCGAGTACGAGACCGACGCCCGCCACTACGCCCACGTCGACTGCCCGGGCCACGCGGACTACATCAAGAACATGATCACCGGGGCCGCCCAGATGGACGGCGCCATCCTGGTCGTGGCCGCCACCGACGGGCCGATGCCGCAGACCCGCGAGCACATCCTGCTGGCCCGCCAGGTCGAGGTCCCCTACATCGTCGTCTTCCTCAACAAGGTCGACATGGTCGACGACCCCGAGCTGCTCGACCTCGTCGAGCTCGAGGTCCGCGAGCTGCTCAGCAAGTACAACTTCCCGGGCGACGACATCCCGGTCGTGCGCGGCAGCGCGCTCAAGGCGCTCGAGGCCGGCGACGACGCCAGCGACCCGGCCTACGCCCCCATCCAGGCGCTGATGGACGCGGTCGACAGCTACATCCCGACCCCCGAGCGGGCCATCGACAAGCCGTTCCTCATGCCGGTCGAGGACGTGTTCGGCATCAAGGGCCGCGGGACGGTCGCCACCGGGCGCATCGAGCGCGGCATCGTCAAGGTCGGCGACGAGGTCGAGCTGGTCGGCGTGAAGGCCACCCGCAAGATCGTCATCACCGGCGTCGAGATGTTCAAGAAGCTGCTCGACGAGGGCCGCGCCGGCGACAACGTGGGCTGCCTCATCCGCGGCATCGAGCGCGAGGAGATCGAGCGCGGCCAGGTCCTGGCCAAGCCCGGCTCGGTCAAGCCGCACACCAAGTTCAGCGCCCAGGTCTACGTCCTGACCAAGGAGGAGGGCGGCCGCCACACCCCCTTCTACAACGGCTACCGGCCGCAGTTCTACCTGCGCACCACCGACGTGACCGGGGCCATCGGGCTGCCCGACGGGGCGGAGATGATCATGCCCGGCGACAACGTCGAGATGACCGTCGAGCTGATCACCCCGATCGCCCTCGAGGTCGGCCAGCGCTTCGCCATCCGCGAGGGCGGCCGGACCGTCGGCGCCGGCGCCATCGTCACCATCACCGAGTAGGGACGACATGGCGAAGGTCGAAGCCCGTCCCACGATCCAGCTCGCCTGCACCGAGTGCAAGGAGCGGACGTACACCACGCGCAAGAACAAGCGCAACGATCCGAACCGGATCGAGCTCCAGAAATACTGCCCACGCTGTCGACGCCATACACTGCACCGTGAGGCCAAGTAAGCCAGGCCTCCACCGCAGGGGTGTAGCTCAATTGGCAGAGCACTGGTCTCCAAAACCAGCGGTTGTAGGTTCGAGTCCTATCGCCCCTGCCACTCCCGTCCGTAGCCGAAGAGAAGAACCACCGACGTGAAGCGCTTCCGCCAGTACTTCCATGAAGTCGTGTCCGAGCTCCGCAAGGTGTCCTGGCCGACGCTCGAGCAGGTCCGCAACCTGACCGTGCTGGTCTTCGCCATCAGCTTCGTGATCGGTGTCTATATCACCGTCCTCGACACCTTCTTCCGAACCATCATCGGCCTCATCGCGACGGCCGGGTAGGACACGACCATGACCGAGCTGACGATCGAGACGCGCACGCCCGAGAAGCGCTGGTACGTGATCCACACGTACTCCGGGTACGAGAACAAGGTGAAGGCCAACCTCGAGCACCGCATCGAGTCGATGGGCATGGAGGACAAGATCTTCCAGGTCCTCGTCCCGATGGAGGACGAGATCGAGATCCGCCAGGGTCAGCGCCACACCGTCCAGAAGAAGGTCTATCCGGGCTACGTCCTCGTCGAGATGATCCTCGACCCGGACAGCTGGTTCGTCGTCCGCAACACGCCGGGCGTCACCAGCTTCGTCGGCGGCGCCAACATCCCGGGCGTCCGCAGCGAGCCCATCCCCCTCGACGAGAACGAGGTCAAGCAGATCCTGCGGCACATGGGCGTCGAGACGCCCAAGTTCCGCGTCGCCTTCACCAAGGGCCAGAGCGTCCGGGTCACCGACGGGCCGTTCGCCGAGTTCATCGGCACGGTCGACGAGGTCAACCCCGAGCGCAACAAGGTCAAGGTGCTGGTGAGCATCTTCGGCCGCGAGACCCCCGTCGAACTCGACTTCCTGCAAGTCGAGAAACTCTAGAAAGGAACCGCGAGCCCCGTGGCCAAGAAGATCCGCATCGTCCTGACCCTGCAGCTGCCGGCCGGCAAGGCGACCCCCGCCCCGCCCGTCGGGACCGCGCTGGGCCCGCACGGCATCAACATCGTCGAGTTCACGAAGTCCTACAACGAGAAGACCGCCGACAAGTCGGGCCAGATCATCCCGGCCCAGATCACGATCTTCGAGGACCGCTCGTTCTCGTTCGTCCTCAAGACCCCGCCCGCCGCCGACCTGCTCCGCAAGGCGGCCGGCATCGAGAAGGGGAGCGGCACCGCCAAGCGCGAGACCATCGGCCGCGTGACCCGCGACCAGGTCCGCGAGATCGCGGCGATCAAGATGGTCGACCTCAACGCCAACGACGTCGAGGCCGCCGCCCGCCAGATCGAGGGCACGGCCCGGAGCATGGGCATCGAGGTCGTCAACTAAGGCGGTCCGTCCGCCAGCCACGCGCGACCGGCCGCGCAAGCACCAGCCGGACGCCCACCCCGCGCAAGGGGGAGGTCGGGTCTCGCCCGACCGCCAGGAGGTTCACATGGCACACGGCAAGAAGTACATCGAAGCGGCCAAGCTCGTCGACCACGGCCGCGTCTACGAGCCCGGCGAGGCGGTCGAGCTCGTCAAGCAGACCACCACGGTCTCGTTCGACGCCACCGTCGAGGCGCACCTGCGGCTCGGGGTCGACCCTCGCCACGCGGACCAGCTCGTCCGCGGCACGGTCGTCCTCCCGCACGGCACCGGCAAGATCGTCCGGGTGGCGGTCTTCGCCACCGGCGAGAAGGCCCAGGAGGCCCTGCGGGCCGGCGCCGACGAGGTCGGCGGCGACGACCTGGTCAAGAAGATCGAGGCCGGCTGGCTCGAGTTCGACGTCGCGCTCGCGACCCCCGACTCGATGGGCCTGGTCGGCAAGCTCGGCAAGATCCTCGGCCGGCGCGGCCTGATGCCGAACCCCAAGGCCGGGACCATCACCTTCGACCTCGAGCGGGCGATCAAGGAAGTCAAGGCCGGCCGCGTCGAGTACAAGGTCGACAAGGCCGGGATCGTCCACGTGGCCGTCGGGCGCAGCAGCTTCGAGGCGGCTGCGCTGCTCGAGAACCTCGCGACCCTGGTCGACGCGGTCAACCGCGCCAAGCCCTCGGGCGCCAAGGGCCAGTACCTCAAGACCCTCACGATCGCCAGCACGATGGGCCCGGGCATCCGGGTCGACCTGCCGGGCGTCCTGGCCGCCGCGGCGGCCTGACCCACCGGCCGGCGGGACGCCGGCCGACCAGACGCGATGACAGCCGAGAGGCCGGTCATCTGACCAGATAGACGGACCGCCGCAGACAGCCTGCGCCCGCAGGTCGCGACCCCGATGGGGTGACGACCGGGGCTTGATCCGCCGGACCGGACCGCGACCCGCCCGCAGGGGAGGGGACCGGGGACGACGACGAGCACGCCGAGGCAGATCGGTGCCGCACACCCTCCGGGTGGGCAGCGCCCCTGCGAGTGGGACGACCTCGGAGCGAGGTCGTCAGGGCCGTCGCAGGGGCCACCCGACCGACCAGGTCGGGCGTCCACCGCCGCACGCCGGCTGCGTGCCGAACGAAGGAGGGCCACATGCCCACGGAGGCCAAACAGGCCACGGTCGCCGAGCTGCGCGAGGATCTCGCCAACAGCCGGACGCTGATCGTGTCCGAGTACCGCGGCCTCAAGGTGAAGGAGATCGCCGAGATCCGGCGCGCCCTGCGCAAGCAGGACGTCAGCTATCGCGTGGTCAAGAACCGGCTGATGCGCATCGCCGCCGAGGATTCGGTCGGCGAGGCCCTGAGCCCGCTCCTGACCGGCCCGACCGCCATCGCGTTCGGGAACGACGAAGCCGGGACCGCCAAGGCCGTCCTCGATGCCACCCGTCCGTACAACAAGATCGTGCGGATCACGGGTGCCGTCCTGGGCGACAAGGCGATCGACGCCGACGCCGTCACGCGACTGGCCGCACTGCCGTCGCGCGAGGTCCTGCTGGCCAAGCTGGCCGGCGGGATGCAGGCGCCGGTCTCGACGCTGGCCGGCCTGTTCGCCGCGCCGCTGCGCAACCTGGGCTATGCCCTCGCGCAGGTGGCCGAGCAGAAGGCCAAGGCCGACGGCGCGTAGCGCCCTTCACCACGACCCACCACGACACCGACCCCGACACAAGGAGACACCCATCCCATGGCTGCCAAGACCCAGGACGAGCTGCTCGACGCGATCGACAAGATGACCGTCCTCGAGCTGTCCGAGTTCATCAAGAAGTTCGAAGAGCGCTACGGCGTGACCGCCGCGGCGCCTGCCGCCGTGGCCGCTGCCCCGTCCGCGGGCGGTGGCGACGCCGGTGCCGGCGCGGCCGCCGCTCCCGAGGAGCAGACCGAGTTCACCGCGACCCTGACCGAGATCGGGCCCAACAAGATCCCGGTCATCAAGGTCGTCCGCGAGCTGACCGGCCTCGGCCTCAAGGAGGCCAAGGATCTCGTCGACGCCGCGCCCAAGGCCGTCAAGGAAGGCGTGACCAAGGACGAGGCCGAGAAGATCAAGGCCGCCGTCGAAGAGCAGGGCGGCAAGGTCGAGATCAAGTAAGCGGCCGTGGGGCGGCCGGCGGCTGGGCGGCGCATCCGTGCGTTGCCGGCTCCGCCGGTCGCTCACGCACCTTCAGGTGCGCTCGGCTCCCTTGCTCGCCGGCGCCTTCGGCTGCATCCGCCCAGCCGCCGGCTTCGCGGTATCTGACCGGGACGACACCGCACCGTGGACGTTCGGCTTGGCGGGCATCTGACCGTCCTGGCTCGCCGGAAACCGAAACAGGCCCCATTACCAGAACTGGGGCCATTTGACAAGATGAGGAATCGCGATATCCTACTCCTTCTGTGAGCGCGGCCCTCTTTCCCCTTCCAAGCCTCCGTCAAGGAGTGGTGCTTCATGCCGTCCGTCGCTGAGTCGTCGACTCGCGCCCTGACCCCTTCGGGTCGCATCTCGTACGCCCGTATCGACAAGAAGGTCGATGGCGTCAGCTACGAGAAGTTCGAGATCCCCAACCTCATCGAGCTGCAGCTCGATTCGTTCGCGTGGTTCGTGGACAAGGGGTTGCGGGAGCTGTTCGACGAGATCAGTCCGATCAAGGACTTCACCGGCAAGGTGATGGAGCTCCAGTTCCTCGACTACGAGTTCGGGGCGCCCAAGTACTCCGAGGAGGAGTGCCGGACCAAGGACCTGACGTTCAGCAAGCCGCTCTACGTCAACGTCGAGCTCCTCATCAAGGAGACCGGCGAGATCCAGCGCCAGCGCGTCTACATGGGCGACTACCCGTGGATGACGGACCAGGGCACGTTCGTGATCAACGGCGCCGAGCGCGTCGTGGTCAGCCAGCTCGTCCGCTCGCCCGGCGTCTACTACAGCGAGGTCGAGGACCCGGCGTCCGGTCGGATGCTGTTCTCGGCCAAGGTCATCCCGAACCGCGGCGCCTGGCTCGAGTTCGAGACCAACAACAAGGACCAGCTGTGGGTCAAGGTCGATCGCAAGCGCAAGATCGCGGCGACCACCCTGCTCCGCGCGGTCGGCTATGAGCAGAACGACGAGATCGCTGCGCTCTTCAGCGGCGTCGACATCGACCCGGATCACACCTACATCGCCAACACCCTCGACAAGGACCTGACCCACACCCAGGCCGAGGCCCTCATCGAGGTCTACAAGAAGCTCCGCCCGGGCGATCCGCCCACCGGCGACAACGCGCGCCAGCTGGTCGAGAGCCTGTTCTTCAACTTCCGCCGCTACGACCTCGGTCGGGTCGGCCGCTACAAGTTCGACAAGAAGCTCGACGCGGTCGCGGGCCACATGGGCTTCGAGCTCGAGCGCGAGGGTCGGACGATCACCAAGGAAGACATCGCGGCGATCGTCGGCCACCTCATCGAGTGCAACCGCGGACTCCATCCCAAGGACGACATCGACCACCTCGGCAACCGGCGCATCCGGGCCAACGGCGAGCTGATCCAGAACGCGTTCCGCATCGGCCTGCTCCGCATGGAGCGCGTCGTCCGCGAGCGCATGACCATCCAGGAGCTGGACAAGGCGACGCCCAACGCGCTGATCAACATCCGCCCGGTCGTCGCGGCCATGAAGGAGTTCTTCGGCGGCAGCCAGCTCTCCCAGTTCATGGACCAGACGAACCCGCTGGCCGAGCTCACCAGCAAGCGCCGCCTCTCGGCCCTCGGCCCGGGCGGCCTGTCGCGCGAGCGCGCCGGCTTCGACGTCCGCGACGTCCACCACAGCCACTACGGGCGCATCTGCCCGATCGAGACGCCGGAAGGCCCGAACATCGGCCTGATCGGCTCGCTCGCGACCTACGGGCGCATCAACAGCTACGGCTTCATCGAGACCCCGTACCGCAAGGTCAAGCGGACCGTCGGCTACGACGATCCGGGCCTGGCCGGCTACGAGGCCGGCTCGGACGTCGTGACCAAGGGCGGCGAGGTCATCCTCAAGTCCGGGCTGCCGTTCACGAGCGCCGCGATCAGCGAGCTCAAGAAGCAGAAGGCCCACGCCTTCCCGATCCGCCCGATCGTCACCGACGACATCGAGTACCTCCCGGCCGACGAGGAAGAGGAGCACGTCGTCGCGCAGGCCAACGCCCCGCTCGACGACGAGGGCCACTTCACCGCCGAGCGGATCCCGTCGCGCTACCGCGACACGTTCCCGGAGGCCCGCGCCAACCAGATCGAGTACATGGACGTCTCGCCCAAGCAGGTCGTCTCGGTCGCGACGGCGCTGATCCCGTTCCTCGAGCACGACGACGCCAACCGCGCGCTCATGGGTTCGAACATGCAGCGCCAGGCCGTGCCGCTCCTCGAGCCGGAGTCGCCGATCGTCGGCACCGGCATGGAGGAGCGCGCCGCGCGCGACTCCGGCCAGGTCCTCGTCGCCCGTCGTGGCGGCGTGGTCACCAGCGTCACCGCCGAGCGCATCCGCATCGAGACCGATGCCGGCGAGCTCGACGAGTACAAGCTGCTGAAGTTCGTCCGCAGCAACCAGGGCACCTGCATCAACCAGCGCCCCATCGTCGATGTCGGCGCGCGGGTCCTCGACGGCCAGCCGATCGCCGACTCCAGCTCGACCGAGAACGGCGAGCTCGCGCTCGGCCGGAACGTGCTCGTCGCGTTCATGAGCTGGGAGGGCGGCAACTACGAGGACGCGATCGTCATCAGCGACCGCCTCGTCCGCGACGACCTCTTCACCAGCATCCACATCGAGAAGCACGAGATCGAGTCGCGGGACACCAAGCTCGGCCCCGAGGAGATCACCCGCGACATCCCGAACGTCGGCGAGGAGTCCCTCAAGGACCTCGACGAGGAGGGCATCGTCTACATCGGCGCCGAGGTCCGCCCCGGCGACATCCTCGTCGGCAAGATCACGCCGAAGGGCGAGACCGAGCTGACCGCGGAGGAGCGCCTCCTGCGGGCGATCTTCGGTGAGAAGGCCCGCGAGGTGAAGGACAGCTCGCTGCGCCTGCCCCACGGCGAGCGCGGCAAGGTCGTCGAGGTCCGCGAGTTCCGTCGCGAGCTCAACGACGACCTCCAGCCGGGCGTCAACCGCCTGGTCCGGGTGTCCGTCGCCCAGAAGCGCAAGATCTCGGTCGGCGACAAGATGGCCGGCCGCCACGGCAACAAGGGCGTCATCGCCAAGATCCTGCCGGCCGAGGACATGCCCTACCTGCCCGACGGCACCCCGGTCGACATCATCCTCAACCCGCTCGGCGTGCCGAGCCGGATGAACATCGGCCAGATCCTCGAGACGCACCTCGGCTGGGCGCTCCACAAGAAGGGCCTCAAGGCCGCCACGGCGGTCTTCGACGGCGCGACCGAGCAGCAGATCCAGGACGAGCTGCGCGAGGCCGGCCTGCCGATCACCGGCAAGATCGAGCTTCGCGACGGGCGGACCGGTGAGGCCTTCGACCGGCACATCACCGTCGGCTACATCTACATGCTCAAGCTCCACCACCTCGTCGAGGACAAGATCCACGCGCGCTCGACCGGTCCGTACAGCCTCATCACCCAGCAGCCGCTGGGCGGCAAGGCGCAGTTCGGCGGCCAGCGCTTCGGCGAGATGGAGGTCTGGGCGCTGGAGGCATACGGCGCCGCCAACATCCTCCAGGAGCTGCTCACGGTGAAGTCGGACGACGTCCTCGGGCGCGTCCAGACCTACGAAGCCATCGTCAAGGGGGAGGAGATCCAGCCGCCGCGCGTCCCCGAGTCGTTCAAGGTCCTGATCAAGGAGCTGCGCAGCCTCGGGCTGAACGCGGAGATCCTCGACCAGAACGACGAGGAGATCCCGCTCGGCGAGGACGACGCATCCGGATACCTGCTCCCCGATCTCGGCGGGATCAACCTCGCCGGGTTCGAGGACTGATCGCCCTGCACTCGCACCCGTCCCTGACCCACCCGCAGCGCCGCGTTTCGGCCGGCACGACGCTGCTCGCTCACGGTCCGCATCGCGTTGCCGAGCCAGACGGCGGCGCGGAGGAGAACCATGCTCGAAGTCAATAACTTCAGCGCGATCCGCATCTCGCTCGCCAGCCCGGACCAGATCCGGGAGTGGTCGAAGGGCGAGGTCACCAAGCCCGAGACCATCAACTACCGGACCCTCAAGCCGGAGAAGGACGGGCTCTTCGACGAGCGCATCTTCGGTCCGACGAAGGACTGGGAGTGCTACTGCGGGAAGTACAAGCGGATCCGCTACAAGGGCATCATCTGCGACAAGTGCGGCGTCGAGGTCACGCGCTCGAAGGTCCGCCGCGAGCGGATGGGCCACATCCAGCTCGCCAGCCCGGTCAGCCACATCTGGTACTTCAAGGGCACGCCGAGCCGGCTCGGGATCCTGCTCGACATCAGCCCGCGCAACCTGGAGCGCATCCTCTACTTCGCCCTGTACATCGTCACGCACGTCGACGAGGACGCCCGCAAGCGCGCCCTGGCCGCGATCGAGGACGAGGCCGAGGGCCGTGGCGGCAAGTCGGGCCAGCGCCTGACCGAGCTCGAGGACGAGCTCAAGGCCGAGCTCAACAAGCAGCAAGGACGAGCTGAACGCCGACCTCGCCGCGACCAAGGCGGACCTCGAGGCCCAGCGCGCGACCCAGACCGAGGCAGATCGTCGCCGCGGCCAAGGAGACTCGAGACCGCCCTCGCCGCGCTGAAGACCGGCGTCGCCGAGGAGACGATCGCCTTCGCCCCGACGGGCGAGGTCATCGTGGCCGCCGGCGACAAGGGCGGCAAGGAGGCCGACCGCGCGGCTGCGCAAGGTCGTCGGCGCGTACACCGAGCAGGTCAACGGCGAGCTGCAGCAGCGCGAGGCCGACGAGGCGCGCGCGGTCGAGCAGAAGATCGACGACCTGCGGGCCGGCGATGGACGAGGCCCTCCAGCACGAGCGCGCTGGCCTCGCCGAGCAGGCCCAGGGCCTCAAGGACGAGCTGCGCAAGCTGCGCGACGAGCTCGAGTCCCTCAAGCCGATGCAGACCCTCGGCGAGAACGAGTACCGGGCGCTCGACGAGCGCTACGGCTCCGGCGCCAAGGGTGGCCGCGTCTTCGGCGCGGGCATGGGCGCCGAGGCGGTCCGCGAGATCATCAGCCGGATGGACCTCGAGGAGCTCGCTCGCTCGCTCCACGTCGAGGTCCGGACCAGCTCCGGCCAGCGGCGCAAGAAGGCCATCAAGCGGCTGCGCCTCATCGAGGCGTTCCGCCGCTCCGGCACGCGCCCGGACTGGATGATCCTGTCCGTGCTGCCGGTCATCCCGCCGGACCTCCGGCCGATGGTCCAGCTCGACGGCGGCCGCTTCGCGACCTCCGACCTGAACGACCTGTACCGCCGCGTCATCAACCGCAACAACCGGCTCAAGCGACTGCTCGAGCTGGGCGCCCCGGAGATCATCATCCGCAACGAGAAGCGGATGCTCCAGGAGGCCTGCGACGCGCTGATCGACAACGGCCGCCGCGGCCGCGCGATCGCCGGCACCGGCAACCACCGCCTGAAGTCGCTCTCGGACATGCTCAAGGGCAAGCAGGGGCGGTTCCGCCAGAACCTGCTGGGCAAGCGCGTCGACTACTCCGGCCGCTCGGTCATCGTCGTCGGCCCGGAGCTCAAGCTGCACCAGTGCGGGCTGCCCAAGAAGATGGCGCTCGAGCTGTTCAAGCCGTTCGTCATGCGCCAGCTCGTCGAGAAGGGCTTCGCCCACAACATCAAGAGCGCCAAGCGCATCGTCGAGCGCGTCCGGCCCGAGGTCTGGGACGTCCTCGAAGAGGTCATCAAGGACCATCCGGTCCTGCTGAACCGCGCCCCGACGCTGCACCGCCTGGGCATCCAGGCGTTCATGCCGGTCCTCGTCGAGGGCTCGGCCATCCAGATCCACCCGCTCGTCTGCACCGCGTTCAACGCGGACTTCGACGGCGACCAGATGGCGGTCCACGTGCCGCTCTCGACGGCCGCCCAGGAAGAGGCGCGGACGATGATGCTCTCGACCGCGAACCTGCTGTCGCCCGCCGACGGCAGCCCGGTCGTCGCCCCGACCCAGGACATGGTCCTCGGCTGCTACTACCTGACCATGGACTCGCAGGCCGCGAAGTCGAAGAAGGCCGTCCGGACCTTCCCGACCGAGGACCAGGCGATCCTCGCCTACCAGCTCCGCGAGAAGACCGGCGCGACGCTCCACGAGCTCATCGACGTCGAGGTCAAGGTGTGGGACCCGGAGTCCGCGCACCCTGCGCGCCGAGCGCCGGCGCACGACCATCGGCCGGATCATCTTCAACCAGATCCTGCCCGACCAGCTGCGCTTCCACGACCAGGTCATGCGCCGGGTCGACCTCAAGGCGCTGGTCGACGTCTGCTACCGCCAGCTCGGGGCGGACGAGACGGCCCACCTCGTGGACGGCATCAAGAGCGTCGGGTTCGAGTTCGCCACCCGTGGCGGCATGACCATCGGCCTCTTCGACATCGAGATCCCGAAGGACAAGGCCGCGCGCCTCGAGGGCGCCGACATCGCCGTCGAGCAGATCGACCGCCAGTTCCAGCGCGGCCTCATCACCGAGGACGAGCGCTACGAGCAGGTCGTCGGGGTGTGGCAGGACACGACCGCCAAGATGTCCGACGAGATGATGAAGTCGCTGGACCCGACCGGCCCGGTGACGATGATGACGGCCTCCGGCGCCCGCGGGAACAAGGGCAACATCGGCCAGCTGGGCGCGATGCGCGGCCTGATGGCCGACCCGTCGGGCCGCATCATCGACGTCCCGGTGCGGAGCAACTTCCGCGAGGGGATGACGGTCCTCGAGTACTTCATCTCCACCCACGGCGCCCGCAAGGGCCTCGCGGACACCGCCCTCCGGACCGCCGACTCGGGCTACCTGACGCGACGTCTCGTCGACGTGGCCCAGGACGTGATCACCCGCGAGGAGGATTGCGGCACCGAGGAGGGGAGCTGGATCATCCGCAGCGAATCGAGCGAGGAGCGCGACGCCTTCCAGCGCCGTCTCGTCGGCCGGCTCGCGGCGGCCTCGCTGCCCGACCCGTCGGTCAAGGCCAAGAAGGGCGACGAGCCCGTCTACCTGGTCGAGCGCAACGAGATGATCACCGAGGAGATGGCGGCCCGCATCGACGAGGCCGGGGTCGACGAGGCGCTCGTCCGCTCACCGCTCACCTGCGAGGCCCGCTACGGCGTCTGCCGGGCGTGCTACGGCCGCAACCTCGCCACCGGCGAGATGGTCGGCTCGGGCGAGGCGGTCGGCATCATCGCCGCCCAGTCCATCGGCGAGCCGGGTACCCAGCTGACGATGCGGACGTTCCACACGGGCGGCGTCGCCGGCCTGGACATCACGGCCGGCCTGCCACGCGTCGAGGAGCTGTTCGAGGCCCGCATCCCCAAGGGCAAGGCCGAGATCAGCCACATCGACGGCATCGTGGAGATCATCCGCGGCGACGGGCCGACCAAGGTCAAGGTCATCTCGACCGAGGTCTACGACACGTCGCTGATCCTGCCGCCCAAGGCGGAGCTGCTCGCGGCGCCCGGCGACGTGGTCGAGCTCGGCCAGGTCCTCGCGCGCACCGAAGTGGACGGGGCGGCGACCGACATCGCCGCGCCGGTCAAGGGCTTCCTCGTCAAGGAGAAGAACGGCCTCGTCGTCCGTGCCGAGGACGTCGTCGAGCGCGAGTACCTCATCCCCCACAACGCCAAGATCCTCGTCGACAACGGCGCGGAGATCCGGGCGGGCGACGCCATCACCGATGGCCCGATCAACCCGCAGGAGTACCTCGACACCCGGGGCAAGGACGCCGTGCAGCGCTACCTGGTGAAGGAGGTCCAGAAGGTCTACCGAAGCCAGGGCGTCACCATCAACGACAAGCACATCGAGATCATCGTCCGGCAGATGCTCCGCAAGGTCCGCATCGACCAGCCGGGCGACGTCGACCTGCTGCCGACCGAGCTGGTGGACCGCCTCGAGTTCGAGGAGCACAACAACCGGGTCCTCGCCGAGGGCGGCGAGCCGGCCACGGCCCAGACCGTCCTGCTCGGGGTCACCAAGGCCTCGCTCAACACCTCGAGCTTCCTCGCCGCCGCGTCCTTCCAGGAGACCACCCGGGTGCTGACCGAGGCCGCCATCAACGGCGCCAAGGACCACCTGATCGGCCTCAAGGAGAACGTGATCATCGGCAAGCTCATCCCGGCCGGCACCGGGGCGCCGGCCAACGTGGCCGCTCGCAAGGAGCGCGAGCGACGGGCCGCCCTCGAGGCGCTCGCCGGCGAGTCGCTCGACGACCTCGGCTCCGAGTACAACCCGTTCCTCGAGGACGGGGAGGGTCGGGCGCCCGACGAGGAGGCCACGGAGCTCGTGCTGGCGGCGACCATCGCCGGCGGCGCGGACGACGAATCCGACTTCGCCAACCCGTTCCTGCCCGCCGATGGCGAGGCGCCCGCGACGGACGACGACGAGGGCCTCGCCGCCTTCGTCGCCGGCGGCGCCGACGCTCCCGCCGAGGGCGGCTCCAAGGACTGATCCCGGGGGCCCTGACGGGCCCGCGGGGCGGCCCGCCGAGCGTTTGACACGCTCAGCGGGCCGCTGATAAACTCCGCCTTCGTGGCCTCGGGAGGGGTCCGCCAGCGGCGTGCGCGCCGCAGGACCACCTGACGACCAGCAGCCTGAACCCTGAACCGGTCCCCGCCGGTCGCCCCCAGGCGATCGTGCCTCACCGGACCGGCCGGTCGGCGACGACCGTGACCCGATCACTTCGACGAGAGGAGCAGCGTTTTCGTGCCGACGATCAGCCAGCTCGTGCGACACGGTCGCCAGCGCAAGATCTCAAAGATCAAGGCGCCGGCGATGCGCAAGAACTGGAACAGCCTGCGGCAGCGCCAGGTACCCATCCCCGGCGCCCCCCAGAAGCGGGGCGTTTGCCTGCAGGTCCGGACGATGACGCCCAAGAAGCCGAACTCGGCGCTGCGCAAGATCGCGCGCGTGCGGCTCACCAACCAGATGGAGGTCACGGCCTACATCCCCGGGATCGGCCATAACCTCCAGGAGCACTCGGTCGTGCTGGTTCGTGGCGGCCGCGTGAAGGACCTCCCGTCGGTCAAGTACCACATCATCCGCGGCACCCTCGACGCCGCCGGCGTGCGCGACCGCAAGCAGGGCCGCAGCAAATACGGCGCGAAGGCCAGCGCGAAGCCGGGGGCCCGCTGACATGCCACGTCGAACGAGCATCCCGCGCAAGTCGAAGTACGAGACGATCCCGGCCAACCGCCTGACCGCCCGCTTCTCGGCGAAGCTCATGAAGGGCGGCAAGCAGAACCTGGCCGAGCGGATCCTGCGCCAGGCGCTCGCCCGCGCCGAGGCCCAGGCCGCGCGCCCCGGCCTCGAGATCCTCGAGGCGGCGATGCGCAACGCCACCCCCATCATCGAAGTCAAGCCGCGCCGCGTCGGCGGCGCCACGTATCAGGTCCCGGTCGAGATCCGGGGCGATCGCCGCATGTCGCTCGGCGTCCGCTGGCTCGTCCAGGCGGCCCGCAAGCGCAACGGCAAGAGCATGAGCGAGAAGCTCGCCGCCGAGTTCGTCGATGCCATGAACGGCCTCGGCGCGGCGGTGAAGCGTCGCGAAGACACGCACAAGATGGCGGACGCCAACAAGGCGTTCAGCCATTTCAAGTGGTAGCTCGGGGAGCATAGGCACCGTGGCACGGCAGGTTCCGCTCGCGAAGACGCGGAACATCGGGATCATCGCGCACATCGACGCTGGGAAGACCACGGTCACCGAGCGGATCCTTTTCTATACGAAGAAGATCTACAAGATCGGTGAGGTCCATGAGGGCGCGGCCACGATGGACTGGATGCCGCAGGAGCAGGAGCGCGGCATCACCATCACGGCCGCCGCGACCACCGCGTTCTGGGGCGACCATCGCATCAACATCATCGATACGCCCGGGCACGTGGACTTCACCGTGGAGGTCGAGCGCAGCCTGCGCGTGCTCGACGGCGCGGTCGTCGTCTTCGATGGCGTGGCCGGCGTCGAGCCGCAGTCCGAGACCGTCTGGCGCCAGGCGGACCGCTACGGCGTGCCCCGCTTCTGCTTCATCAACAAGCTCGACCGCACCGGCGCGGACTTCTGGCGCGGCGTCGCCTCGATCAAGGACCGCCTCGGCGCCAATGCCGTGCCGATCCAGATCCCGATCGGCCGCGAGGACCAGTTCAAAGGGGTCATCGACCTGGTCGAGATGAAGGCCGTCTACTACCGCGACGACCTCGGCAACCAGATCGACGAAGTCGAGATCCCCGAGGAGTTCCGCGCCGAGGCCGAGAAGCACCGCCACACCATGATCGAGGCCGTCGCCGAGATGGACGACGAGCTGACCCACAAGTACCTCGAGGGCGAGGAGCTGACGGTCGCCGAGATCAAGCACGGCCTCCGCCTCGGGACCCTGACCACCCGGATCATCCCGGTCCTCACCGGCTCGGCCCTCAAGAACAAGGGCATCCAGAAGATGCTCGACGCGGTCATCGACTTCCTGCCGTCGCCGCTCGACGTGCCCCCGATGATCGGGCTCGACCCGCGCACCGGCGCCGACATCATCCGCACCCCGGACGACAAGGAGCCCTTCAGCGCGCTGGCCTTCAAGATCGCCGCGGACCCCTTCGTCGGCAAGCTCGCCTTCTTCCGGGTCTACTCGGGCACGCTCAAGGCCGGGTCGTACGTGATGAACCCGACCAAGGGCAGGAAGGAGCGCATCGGCCGCATCCTCCAGATGCACGCGAACCACCGCGAGGAGATCGATGAGGTCTACGCGGGCGACATCGCCGCGGCGGTCGGGCTGAAGGACACCTACACCGGTGACACCCTGACCGATCCCGACCACCAGATCATCCTCGAGTCGATGACCTTCCCCGAGCCGGTCATCGAGGTCAAGATCGAGCCGAAGACGAAGGCCGACCAGGACAAGCTCGCGCTCGCGCTCCAGCGCCTGTCCGAGGAGGACCCGACCTTCCGCGTCCACACGGACCCGGAGACCTCGGAGACCCTCATCGCCGGCATGGGCGAGCTGCACCTCGACGTGCTCGTCGACCGGATGGTCCGCGAGTTCAAGGTCGCCGCGAACATCGGCAAGCCGCAGGTCTCCTACCGCGAGACCATCCGCCGCGCCGCCGAGGGCAACGGCCGCTTCATCCGCCAGACCGGCGGCAAGGGCCAGTACGGCCACGCGGTCATCAAGCTGGAGCCCGCCGAGAAGGGCGCCGGCTATGAGTTCATCGACAAGATCGTCGGCGGGACCATCCCCCGCGAGTACATCAAGCCGGTCGACCAGGGCATCCGCGAGACGCTCGCGACCGGCATCTACGCCGGGTTCCCGGTCGTCGACGTGAAGGTGACCCTCTTCGACGGGTCCTTCCACGACGTCGACTCCTCGGAGATGGCGTTCAAGATCGCTGGTTCGATGGCGGTCAAGGACGCGTTCTCCAAGGCCGACCCGGCCATCCTCGAGCCGATCATGAAGGTCGAGGTCCTCATGCCCGAGGAGTTCATGGGCGACGTCATCGGCGACCTCAACAGCCGCCGCGGCCAGATCGAGGGGATGGAGTCGCGAGGGTCGACCCAGGTCGTCCGCGCGTTCGTGCCTCTCGCCCAGATGTTCGGGTATGTCACCGACCTGCGGAGCATGACCCAGGGTCGTGCGACCTCGTCGATGGAATTCAGTCACTACGCCGAGGTGCCGGGCAACCTGGCCTCGGAACTCGTCCAGAAGTCCAAGGTCTAGGCAGAGCCGGGAGCAGTCCAGATGGCCAAGAAGAAGTTCGAGCGCACCAAGCCGCACGTCAACATCGGCACGATCGGCCACATCGACCACGGCAAGACGTCGCTGACCGCGGCGATCACCAAGTACCTCGCCCTGAAGGGCGAGGCGGAGTACCGCGCCTTCGACTCGATCGACAACGCCCCCGAGGAGCGCGAGCGCGGGATCACCATCGCCATCGCCCACGTCGAGTACGAGACCGACGCCCGCCACTACGCCCACGTCGACTGCCCGGGCCACGCGGACTACATCAAGAACATGATCACCGGGGCCGCCCAGATGGACGGCGCCATCCTGGTCGTGGCCGCCACCGACGGGCCGATGCCGCAGACCCGCGAGCACATCCTGCTGGCCCGCCAGGTCGAGGTCCCCTACATCGTCGTCTTCCTCAACAAGGTCGACATGGTCGACGACCCCGAGCTGCTCGACCTCGTCGAGCTCGAGGTCCGCGAGCTGCTCAGCAAGTACAACTTCCCGGGCGACGACATCCCGGTCGTGCGCGGCAGCGCGCTCAAGGCGCTCGAGGCCGGCGACGACGCCAGCGACCCGGCCTACGCCCCCATCCAGGCGCTGATGGACGCGGTCGACAGCTACATCCCGACCCCCGAGCGGGCCATCGACAAGCCGTTCCTCATGCCGGTCGAGGACGTGTTCGGCATCAAGGGCCGCGGGACGGTCGCCACCGGGCGCATCGAGCGCGGCATCGTCAAGGTCGGCGACGAGGTCGAGCTGGTCGGCGTGAAGGCCACCCGCAAGATCGTCATCACCGGCGTCGAGATGTTCAAGAAGCTGCTCGACGAGGGCCGCGCCGGCGACAACGTGGGCTGCCTCATCCGCGGCATCGAGCGCGAGGAGATCGAGCGCGGCCAGGTCCTGGCCAAGCCCGGCTCGGTCAAGCCGCACACCAAGTTCAGCGCCCAGGTCTACGTCCTGACCAAGGAGGAGGGCGGCCGCCACACCCCCTTCTACAACGGCTACCGGCCGCAGTTCTACCTGCGCACCACCGACGTGACCGGGGCCATCGGGCTGCCCGACGGGGCGGAGATGATCATGCCCGGCGACAACGTCGAGATGACCGTCGAGCTGATCACCCCGATCGCCCTCGAGGTCGGCCAGCGCTTCGCCATCCGCGAGGGCGGCCGGACCGTCGGCGCCGGCGCCATCGTCACCATCACCGAGTAGGGACGACATGGCGAAGCAGCGGATCCGCATCCGCCTCAAGGCCTACGATCACCGACTGCTCGATCAGTCGGCGGCCCAGATCGTCGAGACGGCCCAGCGCACCGGCGCGGACGTCGTCGGCCCCGTGCCGCTCCCGACCCGCATCGAGAAGTTCACGGTCCTGCGGTCGCCGTTCATCGACAAGGACAGCCGGGAGCAGTTCGAGATCCGCACCCACAAGCGGCTCGTGGACATCCTGGACCCCTCGTCGAAGACGGTCGACGCCCTGATGCGACTCAGCCTGGCGGCTGGCGTCGACATCGAGATCAAGATGTGATGGGGATCGGACTGATCGGCCGCAAGGTCGGCATGACCCAGGTCTTCGAGGACGACGGCACCATGGTCGCCGTCTCCGTCGTGTCCATCGAGCCCAACACCGTCACGCGCCTGCGCACGACGGACCGGGACGGCTACACGGCCGTCCAGCTCGGGACCGAGGTCGCGAAGAAGCTCTCGAAGCCCGAGACCGGCCAGCTCAAGGACCTGCCCAAGGTCGCGACCATCCGTGAGTTCCGGGTCGACGACATCGGCTCCTACGAGGTCGGCCAGACCGTCGCGCTCGGCGACCTGTTCGCCGTCGGCGACGAGGTCGACGTGACCGGCGTCTCGAAGGGCAAGGGCTTCGCGGGCCACATCAAGCGCCACAACTTCCACCGCGGTCCCAAGACCCACGGCTCCGACCACCATCGCGAGCCCGGCTCGATCGGCCCCGGCACCACCCCGGGCCGCGTCTACCGCGGCCTGAAGATGGCCGGCCACATGGGCGACGAGCGGACCACCATCAAGAAGGTGCGCGTCGTGCGCGCCGACACCGATCGCAACCTGCTGCTGGTCAAGGGGAGCCTCCCCGGCGCGCGCGGCTCGTTGATCCTCGTGAAGAAGGCCTGACGCGATGCCGCAGACCAACCTGTACGACCGGACGGGCAAGACCGTCGGCAGCGTGGAGCTCAGTGACGAGCTCTTCGCGGCCCCGATCAATGCCGCCGTCCTCCACCAGGTCGTGACCGCCCAGCTCGCCGGTCGCCGGACCGGCACGCACGACACCAAGACCCGCGGCGAGGTCCGCGGCGGCGGCAAGAAGCCGTACCGCCAGAAGGGGACCGGCCGCGCCCGCCAGGGCACCGTCAGCGCGCCGCACTACCGTGGCGGCGGCGCCGTGTTCGGCCCGCACCCGCGCTCCTACGAGCAGCGGCTGCCGCGCAAGATGAAGCGGCTCGCCCTCCGCGGCGCGCTCACCGCGAAGTTCGGCGACGAGGCCATCAAGGTCATCGACACGTTCGGGCTCGAGGCGATCAAGACGCGCGACCTGGCCGTGGTGCTCAGCGCCCTCGAGGCCTCGGGTCGCGTGCTGGTCGTGTCGCCGGCCCGCGACGAGAAGCTCGAGCTGTCCGCGCGCAACCTGCCGACGGTCGAGGTCATCCTCGCCGACTCGCTCAACGTCGTCGACCTGCTGAAGGCCGATGTCGTGCTCATCGAAGAGGCCTCCCTGGCTCGCATGCAGGAGGTCTACGCATGAGCGTCCTGACCGCGCCGGAGATCATCCTGCGCCCCGTCATCAGCGAGAAGTCCATCGACGAGTCCGGCCGGGGCAAGTACACCTTCGCCGTGCACCACGACGCCAACAAGATCCAGATCAAGGCGGCGATCGAGGAGCTCTACAAGAAGGAGAAGGTGACCGTCGTCGCGGTCAACGTCCTGACCACGAAGGCCAAGGAGAAGCGCCGCGGGACCAAGCGGGGCCGGATCGTCGGCCACACCACGCCCTGGCGCAAGGCCATCGTCACCCTGGCCCCCGGCCAGAAGATCGAATTCTTCGAGGGGGTCTGACGATGCCGCTTCGTAGTTACAAGGCCACCTCGCCTGGGCTCCGCCAGATGACTCGCTCGACCTTCGAGGAGATCACCACCAAGGAGCCGCACAAGCCCCTGCTCGAGAAGCAGATCCGCGGGTCCGGGCGCAACAACGCCGGGCGCCTCACGGTCCGCCATCGCGGCGGCGGCGAGAAGCAGCACTACCGCATCATCGACTTCAAGCGGAACAAGATCGGCGTGCCCGCCCGGCTCGCGACCATCGAGTACGACCCGAACCGCTCCGCGCGGATCGGCCTGCTCCACTACCGCGACGGCGAGAAGCGCTACATGCTCCTGCCCCACGGCATGAAGGTGGGTGACGTCGTCGTCGCCGGCCCGGATGCCGAGGCGCGGCTGGGCAACGCGCTGCCGATCGCGAACATCCCGCTCGGCACGACGATCCACAACATCGAGCTGATCCCCGGCAAGGGCGGTCAGATCGTGCGCTCCGCCGGCACCTCGGCCCAGCTGCTCGCCAAGGAAGGCGAGTACGCCCAGGTCCGCCTGCCGTCGGGCGAGGTCCGTCGCGTCAGCATCAAGTGCATGGCCACCGTCGGCCAGGTCAGCAACCTGGACCACGAGAACCAGAACCTCGGCAAGGCCGGCCGCGCCCGGCACCTCGGCCAGCGGCCGGAGGTCCGAGGCGTCGTCATAAATCCGCGCGACCATCCGCACGGCGGTGGTGAGGGCAAGTCCCCGACCGGGATGCCGCCCAAGACCCCGTGGGGCAAGCCCGCCATGGGCTATCGCACCCGGCGGTCGAAGACGACCGGACGTCTCATCGTCCGGTCACGGCATCGCAAGTAGCGGGGAGGTAGGAGCCGATGTCCCGTTCCATCAAGAAGGGCCCCTTCGTGGAGGCCCGACTCCTCGGCCGGATCGAGGAGATGAACAAGCGCAACGAGAAGAAGGTCGTCAAGACCTGGTCGCGCGCGTCGGTGATCTTCCCGACGTTCATCGGCCACACCATCGCCGTGTACAACGGCAAGAAGCACGTCCCGGTCTACGTGACCGAGAACATGGTCGGGCATCGCCTCGGTGAGTTCAGCCCCACCCGCAACTACCGCGGGCACGGCAAGCACACCGAGCGGTCGCTGGCGCTGAAGTAGGAGCGACCTGACCGTGCGTGTTTCCGCTACCGCCAAGTACCTTCGCGGCTCGACCCGGAAGGCCCGTCTGATCACGACGGCCATCAAGGGCAAGCCCGTCGAGGAGGCCGCGGCATTGCTCAAGTTCATGCCGCAGTACGCCGCCAAGGACGTCGCGCGCGTGCTCCACAGCGCGACCGCGAACGCCGAGAACAACCACAACCTGTCGGCCGAGGACCTCATCGTCCTCGACGCCGTCGCCGATGAGGGACCGACGATCAAGCGCTTCCGGCCGCGGGCGCAGGGTCGCGCGTTCCCCATCCACAAGCCCATGACCCACATCACGATCGTCGTCGCGGACCAGGAGGCCTGACATGGGACACAAGGTCCATCCATACGGCTTCCGCCTGGGTGTCTCGCGCACCTGGACCGCGAAGTGGTACGCGGATGACAAGGAATACACCTCCTCCCTCAAGGAGGACATCCTCATCCGCCAGCTGATCGACCGCCGCCTGGCCAACGCCAGCGTCAGCGGCGTCGAGGTGGAGCGTGGCATCAACCACGTGACCGTCACGATCCACACGGCCAAGCCGGGGATCGTCATCGGCAAGGGCGGCGCGAACGTCGAGATCCTGCGTCAGCAGGTGGGCGCGCTCACCGACCGCAAGGTCAAGCTGGAGATCAAGGAGATCCGCCAGCCCGAGCTCGACGCCTACCTCGTGGCCATGAACATCGCCGGCCAGCTGAGCCGCCGCATCGCCTTCAAGAAGGCGATGAAGCAGGCCATCCAGCGGTCGATGAAGGCCGGCGCGAAGGGCGTCAAGATCGCCGTCGCCGGCCGCCTCGGCGGCTCGGAGATGGGCCGTCGCGAGTGGGACAAGGAGGGGCGCATCCCGCTGGGGACCCTTCGGGCCGACATCAGCTACGGCCAGGTCCACGCCCACACGACCTACGGCCGCATCGGCGTCAAGGTCTGGATCTACCGCGGCGATATCGCCCCCGAGCGCGTGCCCGCCCGGGACCTGAACGTGCCGGCCGCTGCCGGGACGGGGGTCTGACCATGCTGATGCCGAAGCGGGTCAAGCACCGCAAGGTCATGCGCGGGCGGATGTCCGGCGTCGCCAAGGGCGGCCACAGCGTGGCCTTCGGCGAGTACGGCCTGGCCACCCAGGAACCGGCCTGGATCACCAGCCGCCAGATCGAGGCGGCCCGGCGGGCCATGACCCGCTCGGTCAAGCGCGGCGGCAAGATCTGGATCCGCATCTTCCCGGACAAGCCCGCGACCAAGAAGCCGGCCGAGACCCGGATGGGCTCGGGCAAGGGCGCCCCCGACCATTGGGTCGCGGTCGTCAAGCCCGGGCGGATCCTCTTCGAGATGGCCGGCGTCGATCACGACTCGGCGATCGAGGCCATGCGCCTCGCGAGCCACAAGCTGCCGGTCGCCACGCGCGTGGTCGTCCGTGACGGCGCGAAGGAGGCGTGACGATGGACATCGACAAGGTCCGCGCCCTCTCCGACGCGGAGCTCGAGACCGCGCTGCTCGATGCGAAGCAGGACCTCTGGGGAGCGCGCTTCGCGCTCTCGACCCGGCAATTGAAGGACTTCAGCACGATCCCGCAGACGCGGCGAACGATCGCGCGGATCCTGACCGTCCAGCGCGAGCGCAAGCTCGGCAAGACGGCGTGAGGGAGATCACGCGATGACAGGAGCAGACACCCGAGTGGACGGCAAGCGGAAGACGAAGGTCGGCCGCGTGGTCAGCGACAAGATGGACAAGACGATCGTCGTGTCCGTCGAGCGCCTCACGCGCCACCGGCTCTACAAGCGGGTCATCCGCTTGAGCACCAAGTTCAAGGCGCACGACGAGACGAACGACGCCAAGATCGGCGACACCGTCCTCATCGAGGAATCGCGCCCGCTCTCGGCCACGAAGCGCTGGCGGCTCGTCAGCGTCCTCGTGCGCGCCGGAGACCACGGCACGCCGATCGACCTCATCGCCGAGGAGACCGAGACGTCCGAGGCCATCCACTCGGCCGCCCACCCGGGCCGGGTCCACGCGGACGCCGAGGCCGACAGCGCCGCGGCCGATGCGGCCGACGCCGTCGCCGCCGACGCCGGGGCGGGGGAGTCCGCGTCGTGATCCAGTCCCAGACCCGTCTCAAGGTGGCGGACAACACCGGAGCCCGCACGATCCAGTGCATCCGGGTGATGGGCCGCTCGCTCAAGACCGAGGCCGGCGTCGGCGACGTCATCGTCGCCAGCGTCAAGCAGGCCATCCCGAACGCCGCCGTCAAGAAGGGCGACGTCGTCCGAGCCGTGGTGGTCCGCACCGCCAAGGAGTACGGCCGCCCCGACGGCAGCTACATCCGCTTCGACGAGAACGCCGCGGTGCTCATCAACAACCAGGGCAACCCCCGCGGCACGCGGATCTTCGGCCCCGTGGCGCGCGAGCTGCGCGACCGCAACTACATGAAGATCGTGTCGCTCGCCCCGGAGGTCCTGTGATGGCCACCTCCACCCGCGGCACGAAGGTGCCCGAGATCCGCAAGGGCGACACCGTGGTCATCCTCGCCGGCAAGGACGCCGGCAAGCGTGGCAAGGTCGACCGCATCGTCCGGCGCGAGCCAGCCGGGCGGGTCCGGAGCATGTACCGGCGTGGCTCCCCCAAGGGCGGGGTCGGCGTCGTCGTGGAAGGGCTCAACATCGCCAAGCGACACACCAAGCCGAGCCAGTCGGCGAGCGCCAACGACCGGATGCCCAAGGTCCAGGCCGGCGGCATCATGGACATCGCCCAGCCCGTGCCGATCGGCCGGGTCATGGTCGTCTGCGGCAGCTGTCACAACCCCACCCGGATCAAGCATTCCGTGCTCGACACCGGCCGCCGCGTCCGCGTCTGCGGGAACTGCGGGGAGCAGCTCGAGGTGAAGTCGTGACCAGCCGCCTCAAGGAGCGCTACAAGGCGGAAGTCGTGCCGGCCCTCCAGAAGCAGTTCGAGTACGCGAACCCCAACCAGGTGCCGGGCCTCGACAAGATCGTCGTCAACATCGGCCTCGGCGAGGCGCTGACCAACGCGAAGGCGCTCGACGCCGCCGTGGGCGATCTCGCGGCCATCACCGGCCAGAAGCCGATCGTCACCAAGGCCAAGCGCTCGATCGCCCAGTTCCGCGTGCGGACGGGCAACTCGATCGGCGCCAAGGTCACCCTCCGCGGCGAGCGGATGTGGGACTTCATGGATCGATTGACCACGCTCGCCCTGCCGCGCATCCGCGACTTCCGGGGCATCCCGGGCAAGTCGTTCGATGGGCGGGGCAACTATTCGCTCGGTCTGCGCGAGCAGCTCGCGTTCCCCGAGATCGATTACGACAAGGTGGACCGTCTCCGCGGGCTGGAGATCAGCATCGTGACGACGGCGAAGACCGACGAGGAGTCCAAGAAGCTTCTTGAACTCCTCGGCATGCCCTTCGCCTCGTAGGCGCGGGGAGGGAGTCACATGGCCAAGAAATCGTTGATCGCCAAGGCGAAGCGCACCCCCAAGCACAAGGTCAGCGGCTACCACCGCTGCTTCGTGTGCGGTCGGCCGCGCGCCTTCATGCGCCGTTTCGCCCTGTGCCGCATCTGCTTCCGCGAGCGCGCGCTCCGCGGCGAGCTGCCGGGCGTCACCAAGTCGAGCTGGTAGGGAACCGATGAACATCTCCGACCCGATCGCGGACATGCTCACTCGCGTCCGGAACGCCTCGCGCGCCCGGCACGCCGAGGTCGTGGTGCCCGCGTCCCGGACCAAGCGCGAGATCGCCCGCATCCTCAAGGCCGAAGGCTTCATCGCCGACGTCGCCGAGGAGCAGGACGGCAGCGCCGCGGTCCTCCGCCTGACGCTCAAGTACGTCGACGGCAAGGTCCCGGTCGTCTCGGGCCTCAAGCGCATCAGCAAGCCCGGCCTGCGGGTCTACGCCCGCAAGACGGACATCCCGCGCGTGCTCGGCGGCCTGGGCATCGTCATCGTCAGCACGAGCCAGGGGATCATGACCGGCCAGCAGGCGCGTCAGGCGCAGCTGGGCGGCGAAGTCCTGGCCTTCGTCTGGTAGGCGACAGATGTCACGTATCGGACGCCTCCCCATCGAAGTCCCCGCCTCGGTCGACGTGACCATCGACGGGCGGAACGTCACGGTCAAGGGCCCCAGGGGGACCCTCAGCCGGTCGCTCCATCCGGACATGGCCATCACCCGCGAGGCGGCCACCGTCGTGGTCACCCGCCCGACCGAGCAGAAGACCCACAAGCAGCTCCACGGCCTCACGCGGACCCTCATCAACAACATGGTGATCGGGGTCAGCGACGGCTATCGGAAGGGCCTCGAGATCACGGGCGTCGGCTATCGCGCTGCGCTCAACGGCCGCAAGCTCCAGCTCAACCTGGGCTACAGCCACCCGATCGAGATCGACCCGCCCGAGGGCATCAGCTTCGAGGTCGAGAGCCCGACCCGCCTGGCGGTCGTCGGCATCGACAAGGAGCTGGTCGGCCAGATCGCCGCCACCGTCCGCGCGACGCGCAAGCCCGAGCCCTACAAGGGCAAGGGTGTCCGCTACGCGGGCGAGCAGGTCCGCCGCAAGGCCGGCAAGGCCGGCAAGATCGGCGGCAAGAAGTGATCCAGACCATCGAGAAGGAACGAACGCGATGACGCAGGTCGCCAGCCGCAGCGCCGCGCGACGCAAGCGCCACGAGCGGATCCGCCTCCACCTGGAGGGGTCCGATTCGCGGCCGCGCCTCGCGGTGTTCCGCAGCATCAACCACATCTACGCGCAGGTCATCGACGACACGTCGGGCCGAACGCTGGCCGCCGCCTCGACCGTCGAGAAGGAGCTTCGCGGCTCCAAGGAGACGAAGTCGCAGGAGGCCGCCTCGGTCGGCAAGCTCATCGCGCAGCGGGCCAAGGCCGCCGGCGTCGAGCGGGTCGTGTTCGATCGAGCCGGGTTCCGGTACCACGGGCGGATCAAGTCGCTCGCCGATGCCGCCCGCGAAGCCGGCCTCGAGTTCTGATCGGAAGGGAGCCCCGTGGCACGCATCGACCCATCCAAGCTCGCGCTCGAGGAGCGCGTCGTCCAGATCAACCGAGTCGCCAAGGTCGTCAAGGGCGGCCGGCGGTTCAGCTTCAGCGCGGTCGTCGTCGTCGGTGACGGCGCGGGCCACGTCGGAGCCGGGCTCGGCAAGGCCGGCGAGGTGCCCGAGGCGATCCGAAAGGGTGTCGAGGACGCGAAGAAGAACCTGATCCGCATCCCGATGGTCGGCACGACCATCCCCCACGAGATCCGGGTCGAGTTCGGCGCAAGCCGGGTGATGCTCAAGCCCGCCTCGCAGGGGACCGGCGTCATCGCCGGCGGCTCCGTGCGCGCCGTGCTGGAGGCCGCGGGCGTCCGCGACATCCTGTCCAAGACCTACGGCTCCACCAACCCGGTCAACGTCACACGGGCGACCATCGAGGCCCTCCGCTCGCTGCATTCGGCCGAGGAGCTGAGCGCCCGCCGCGGCGTGCGCCTCTACAGCCGGATCTCCGGCCAGCCGGCACCGACGCCGGCGACGGCGGAGGTGCGCTGATGTCGGCCAAGCTGAAGGTCACCCAGGTCAAGAGTGAGATCAGCCACATCGCGCGGAACCGGGCGACCGTCCGCGCGCTCGGGCTGCATGGCATCGGCAGCACCAGCGTCATCACCGACAACGCGGCGACGCGCGGGATGGTCCGCCAGGTCCGCTTTCTCGTCACGTTCGAGGAAGTGACCGAGCCCGACGCCCAGGAGAAGGCATGAAGCTCCACGACCTCCGACCGCCGGAGGGATCCAACAAGGCGCGCATGCGCGTCGGCCGCGGCATCGCGGCCGGCAAGGGCAAGACGGCCGGCCGCGGCACGAAGGGCCAGAAGGCCCGCGCCGGCGGCTCGATCCCGCCTTGGTTCGAGGGCGGCCAGACCCCGCTGCACATGCGCATCCCCAAGCTGCGCGGCTTCAAGAACCGGTTCAAGATCGAATACGAGATCGTGAACATCGGCGCCATCGGCGCGCTCGCGGACCGCGGCGCGTTCGAGGTCGAGGCGCCCAAGGGCGCCAAGGGCAAGGCCGCCGAGGCCACGATCACGATCAACCAGGACATCCTGCGGGCCGTCGGCCTCGTGCGAACCCTGGACAAGCCGCTCAAGATCCTCGGCGCCGGCGACCTGTCCGTGCCGCTCTTCGTGGTCGCCGACGCGTTCACCGCGTCGGCCCGGACCAAGATCGAGGCGGCCGGCGGATCGGTCAACGTGCTCGAGGTCCCGACCACGGCCATGCCGGCCCTCGGCCGCGGGCCGAAGGCCGACGCCCACGGGCACATCGCCGCAACGCCCGAGGCGAAGGCCGATGTCGACGTCGAGTGAGCGGGGCCGAGGCCGTCGGGGCCGCCGCCGCCGAGCCCGAGCCCGAGACGGCCGAGCCCGAGACGGTCGAGGTGAAGCCCGCCAAGGCCCCGAAGGCCGCCGTCCCGAAGGCCGTCGCCAAGCCGGCCAAGGCGACCCGCGCCAAGGCCGCCAAGGCCGCCGCGAGCGACCCCGCCGATGAGGCACCCGCCGCCGATCCCGCGACCGCGTCCGACGACGCCGAGACCCCTGCCGGCGACGCCTGACCCGTGTTCGAATCCCTGCTGAACGCCTTCCGGGCGCCGGATATCCGGCGTCGGATCCTGTACGTCCTCGGACTGCTGATCGTCTTCCGGCTGCTCGCGGCCGTGCCGGTCCCGGGCATCAACAAGGACCAGCTCAAGCAGTTCGTGGACCAGAACCCGCTCTTCGGACTGCTCGACCTGTTCTCGGGCGGCGGCCTGGCGACGTTCTCGGTGGTCGCGCTGGGGATGAACCCCTATATCAACTCGTCGATCATCATGCAGCTGATGCAGGGCGTCGTCCCCTCGCTGCAGGCGCTCAGCCGCGAGGGTGAGTACGGTCGCAACAAGATCAACCAGTACACCCGCTATCTCACCGTCCCGATGGCGATCCTCCAGGCCTACGGGTTCCTGGCGCTCCTCAACGCACGCGGGGTCCTGACTGGCGGGTTCGACCTCGCCAGCTTCACGACCCTCACGCAGATCGCCACCCTGACCGCCGGGGCCATCGCCCTGATGTGGATCGGCGAGCTCATCACCGAGCGGGGCATCGGCAACGGCATCAGCTTCATCATCTTCGCCGGCATCGTCAGCCGTGCGCCCTCCGCGATCAACGGGTTCCTCGTGAACCCCAACATCGCGGCCTTCGTGCTCCTGGGCGTCCTGGCGATCGCGGCGGTCACCGTGATCATCTACATCCAGGAAGGCCAGCGGCGGATCCCGATCCAGTACGCCAGCCGCGTGCGCGGCCGGCGGATGTACCAGGGTGGCCAGACCTTCCTGCCGCTGCGGGTCAACCAGGCCGGTGTCATCCCGATCATCTTCGCGGTCAGCATCCTGCTGTTCCCGCAGCAGCTCGCGTCGTACTTCACGAGCTCGGAGATCACGGTCGTGGCCAACATCGCGACCTGGATCGTGAACTTCTTCAATCCGCGCTCGCCGATCTACATCGTCATGTACTTCCTGCTCACGATGGGCTTCACGTACTTCTACACCGCCTTCACGTTCAAGCCGGACGAGACCGCCGAGCAGCTGCGCAAGAACGGCGGGTTCATCCCCGGGATCCGGCCCGGCCGTCCGACCCAGGATTACCTTGCCCGGGTGGTCACCCGGATCACCTTCGCCGGCGCGCTGTTCCTGGCGACCGTCGCCGTCTCCCCGTCGCTCCTCGCCCTCGCGATCCCCGATCTCGCGACGCTCGGCCTGGGCGGCACCAGCCTGCTCATCGTGGTCTCCGTCGTGGTCGAGACGATGAAGCAGATCGAGGCGCAGCTGATGATGCGCAACTACGAAGGCTTCATCCGATGACCGCCCTGGCCATGGCGCGCGCCACGCGCGGCGCCGACGGGGTCCGCCGCCCTCGACCATGATGGTCGTCGTCCTGCTGGGAGCTCCCGGTGCCGGCAAGGGCACCCAGGCTCCGGCACTCGCCGCTCGACTCGGGGTCCCGGTGCTCGCATCGGGCGACCTGCTCCGCGCTGCCGTCGCGGCGGGGACGGCGCTCGGGCGCGAGGCCGACCGCTATATGAGCCGCGGTCAGCTCGTCCCCGACGAGACCATCGTCCGGGTCTTCCTGGACCGCCTGCACGCCCCCGACGCGCTCGATGGCGCGATCCTCGACGGCTTCCCGCGGACGGAGGTCCAGGCACGGGCGCTCGACGATGCGCTCGAGTCGGAGGGCCGCCGTGTCGACCGCGCCCTGTATATCGACGTCCCGCTCGAGGACCTGGTCCGGCGCATGGCCAACCGCCGCATCTGCGCGGCGAACGGGCACGTCTACAACCTGGCATCGAACCCGCCCAAGGTCGAAGGCGTCTGCGACCTCGACGGATCGCCCCTCCGCCAGCGCGCCGACGACGCCGAGGCGACCGTCCGGGCGCGCATGGACCAGCAGGTGCCGCCGCTCCTCGAGGTCGTCGACCACTACCGTCGCCGCGGCGTGCTCGCGACCGTCGACGGCACGATCGGCATCGCCGGCACGACCGCCGGCCTCGTGGCGGCCCTCGACGGCCCGGCCGCCGGCGGCGCCTGACCGTGGTGACGCGAAAGTCCCGGGCCGAGATCGACCGCATGCGCCGCGCCGGCCGTCTCGTCGCCGAGGTCCTCGACCTGATCGAGGCCGAGATCCGGCCGGGCGTCTCCACCGGGGATCTCGACCACATCGCCGAGGTGCACATCGCGCGCGCCGGCGCCATCCCGTCCTTCAAGGGCTACCCCGGGATCAACCCGCGCCGGCCGTTCCCCGCCACGGTCTGCATCTCCATCGACGACGAGATCGTCCACGGGATCCCCGGCTCGAGGACCCTGCGCGAGGGCCAGATCGTGTCGGTCGACGCCGGGGCGATCGTCGACGGTTGGCACGGCGATGCCGCGCGGACCTTCTTCGTGGGCGAGCCGCCCGTGGCCGTCGCCGAGCTGATCGACGCGACCCGCGCCGCCATGATGGCGGGCATCGCCGCCGCGGTCCCCGGCAACCACATCGAGGACATCTCGGCCGCGGTCGAGGATGTCGCCCTGCCCAAGGGCTACGGCATCATCCGCCAGTTCGTCGGGCACGGGATCGGCACCGAGATGCACGAGGAGCCGCAGGTCCCCAACTTCCGTACCGGGCGACCGGGACGCAAGCTGGAGGTCGGGCTGTGCCTGGCCATCGAGCCGATGTTCACCCTCGGGCGCCACGAGGCGCACGTCCTGGCCGACGACTGGACCGTCGCCACGCGCGACGGATCGCTCGCCGCGCACTTCGAGCACTCCATCGCCATCACGGACGACGGTCCGCAGATCCTGACGGTCGCATGACCGGACGGTTGCCGGGTCTCGCCATGTTTGATACGCTACGCGTTCGTGTGTCGGCCCGACCGGGCCGACACTGCGCGTGAGAAAGGGAAGCACGTAGCCTGTGGCCAAGAAAGATGCGATCGAAGTGGAAGGAACGGTCATCGAGCCGCTCCCGAACACGATGTTCGCCATCGAACTGGAGAATGGCCACCGGGTGCTCGCCCACATCAGCGGCAAGCTGCGGATGAACTTCATCCGGATCCTGCCCGGTGATCGCGTCCGTGTCGAGTTGTCACCGTACGACCTGACGCGCGGCCGCATCACCTACCGCCTCAAGTAAGCCACCCCGACACCAGAAACCCGAGGATCCGTTGAAAGTCAGAGCCTCCGTCAAGGCGCGCTGCGACAACTGCAAGGTCATCCGTCGCCACGGCACCGTGATGGTCATCTGCAGCAATCCCAAGCACAAGCAGCGGCAGGGGTAATCGATGGCACGCATCGCCGGCGTCGACATCCCGCGCGAGAAGCGCGTGGAGGTCGCCCTCACCTACGTCTTCGGGATCGGCCTGCCCACGAGCCAGAAGATCCTGGCCCAGACGAACATCAACCCGGACACCCGGGTGCGGGACCTCACCGAGGAGCAGGTCAACCGGCTCCGCGAGCTGATCGACCGCCGCTACAAGGTGGAGGGCGATCTTCGTCGCGAAGTGGCGCTCAACATCAAGCGCCTGACCGAGATCGGGTCGTACCGCGGCCTGCGCCATCGGCGCAATCTGCCGGTCCGTGGCCAGCGCACCAAGACGAACGCTCGCCAGCGTCGCGGTCCCAAGAAGACCGTCGGCGTCCGGCGCAAGAAGTAGCGAGGGGCTGACCAGGCATGGCGGAACGCAAGAAGGCGGTCAAGCAGCGCCGGCGGGAGAAGAAGAACGTCCCCCAGGGGCACGTCCACATCCAGGCCACGTTCAACAACACGATCATCACGATCACGGACCTCAACGGGGCCGTCATCAGCTGGGGCTCGGCCGGCGTCGCCGGCTTCAAGGGCTCCCGCAAGAGCACCCCGTACGCCGCGGCCCTCTCGGCTGACGGCGCCGCCCGCCGCGCGATGGAGCACGGCATGCGCCAGGTCGAGGTCTACGTGAAGGGTCCGGGCGCCGGTCGCGAGCAGGCCATCCGCTCGCTGCAGGCTGCCGGTCTGGAAGTCAGCGCCATCACCGACGTCACGCCCATCCCGCACAACGGCTGCCGCCCGCCCAAGCGGCGCCGAGTCTGAGCCCCGAGGACCCATGGCCCGTTACACCGAATCCGTCTGCCGCCTCTGCCGCCGAGAGGGCGCCAAGCTCTTCCTGAAGGGCACCCGGTGCTACTCCAAGAAGTGCGCCTTCGAGCGTCGCCCGAGCCCTCCCGGCCAGCACGGCGTGCGCCGTCGCAAGGTCGGCGAGTACGGCCTGCAGCTGCGCGAGAAGCAGAAGGTCCGCCGCACCTACGGCGTCCTCGAGCGCCAGTTCCGCAATTACTTCGTCGATGCCGAGAACCGGCCCGGCGTGACCGGCGAGAACCTGCTCCGCTCGCTCGAGACCCGGCTCGACAACGTCGTCTACCGGCTCGGCTTCGCGACCTCCCGCGCCCAGGCGCGGCAGCTCGTCAACCACGGCCACTTCGCCGTCAACGGCAGGCCCACGGACATCTCGTCCTATCGGCTCAAGCCGGGTGACGTGATCTCCGTCCGCGAGTCCCATCGGACCCGCGAGCCGTTCAAGATCGCGAAGGAGACGCTCCGCAATCACCAGGCCCCGGAATGGCTGCGTGTCGATGCCGCCACCCTCGCCGGAACCGTCGTCACCCCGCCCAGCCGCGACCAGATGCCGCTCGACCTCAACGAGCAGCTCGTGGTCGAGTACTACTCGAGGTAACCGCCCCTCATGATCGAACTCGAGTCCCCGCAGATCGAGCCTGTCGAGGAAGCCGGCACGTACGCCAAGTACGAGGCGGGCCCCCTGCAGGCCGGGTACGGCGTCACGCTCGGCAACGCGCTGCGACGCGTCCTCCTGTCCTCGCTCGAGGGCGCGGCGGTCACCAGCCTCCAGATCCGTGACGTCTACCAGGAGTTCTCGACGATCCCCGGCGTCAAGGAAGACGTCACCCAGATCGTCCTGAACGTCAAGAAGCTCCGCCTCAAGAGCTACGCGGCCCATCCCGTCCAGCTCCGCCTCATCAAGAGCGGCGCCGGTGCGGTCACGGCCTCGGACATCGCCGAGTCGGCCGATGTCGAGATCGTCAACCCGGACCTCGTCCTGATGACGCTCGACACCGACGACGTGACGATCGAGCTCGACCTGACCGTCGAGCGCGGCGTCGGCTACCTCGGGGCCGAGCGCGCCGAGGCGCTGCCGATCGGCGTGATCGCGGTCGACGCGATCTTCACCCCGGTCCGCAAGGTCAACTACTGGGTCGAGGGCATGCGAGTCGGTCAGATGACCAACTACGACCGCCTGACGATCGAGATCGAGACCGACGGCACGATCACCCCGGAGGAGGCGCTCAGCCGCTCCGCGGAGATCCTGGTCAACCAGTTCCGCCCGTTCGTCACGGTCGGCATGGCCGCCGCCCCGGTCGCCGCGCCCACCGGCGCCGCCGCGCTCCCCTCGAACATGCTCGACATGCCGATCGAGGAGCTCGACCTGCCGATGCGAGCCTACAACTCGCTCAAGCGCAACAACATCGTGAAGGTCGGCCAGCTCCTGCAGCTCAAGGACGACGACCTCCTCCGGATGCGCAACTTCGGCAAGAAGTCGCTCGACGAGATGAAGGAGCGCCTGCGCATGCGGGGCTTCATCGTCCCGGACTCCGAGACCGACGGCCTCGACCTCCCCGACGGCGACGAGCCGTTCGAGGACGACGAGGCGGAGGCCTGAGCCGTGGCCCATCGGATCGGCGGACGCAAGCTCAGCCGCAAGCACGGCCCGCGCATGAGCCTCTACAAGAACCTGACCGTGTCGGTCATCCGCTATGAGCGGGTGAAGACCACCGAGGCGAAAGCCAAGGAGATCAGCGGCCGGGTCGAGAAGGCCATCACGCTCGCCAAGCGCGGCGATCTCTCGGCTCGCCGGGCGATCGTCTCGCAGTTCCCCAACGAGCCGCTCGTCGTCAACAAGCTGTTCGACGAGATCGCCCCCAAGTACGCCGACCGCACGTCCGGGTACACCCGGATCGTCCGCCTCGGCCAGCGCCGGGGCGACGCGGCCGAGATCGTCCAGATCGAACTCGTCTAGCACGCGGTCGAGAGACCGTGGCGGTGCGCTACCGCGCCACCGTTGAATACGACGGCACGGACTTCGCCGGGTTCCAGGTCAATCCTGGGAAACGGACGGTCCAGGGAGTCCTGGAAGACGCGGTGCAGCGCCTCGGTGACGGGGTGGCGCAACGGGTCGACGGGGCCGGCCGAACGGATGCCGGGGTCCACGCCACGGGGCAGGTGATCGCCTTCTCCTACGACGGACGACTCACGGCGACGGAGCTGGGATCGGCGCTCGAAGCGCTCCTCCCGCGCGACGTGGCCATCCGGGATCTGCGTCGGACGACCTCGACGTTCCAGCCCCGCTATGCGGCGCGGTACCGGGAGTACCGCTACACCGTCTGGAACGGGCCGCGCAGCCCGATCCGCGAGCGTCTGGCGCTCGGGATCCGGGTCCCACTCGATACGGCCGCGATGGAGCGAGCCGGGTCGGCCTTCATCGGCCGGCACGACTTCAGCGCCTTCGGGGCCACGGACCGCTCACCGGTCCGGACCGTCATGGCGGTCCGGGTGCGGCGGGAGGGCCGGCTCGTGACGATCGACGTCAGGGCCGACTCCTTCCTCCGCGGGATGGTTCGGCGCATGGTGGCCCTCCTCATCGAGGTCGGCCTCGGGAAGATGGACGAAGCAGCGGTCCGAGCGGCGCTCAGCGCCCGACGACCGGCCCTCGACGGGGCAGCCGCCCCGGCCAGGGGTCTCTGCCTCAGGCGCGTCGCCATCGGGCGTCGGCCGGGCGAATCGAACGGAGAACACGAGGAACGATGAACGTCAAGACCATCGCGGTGAAGGAAAGCGAGATCGATCGCCGCTGGTTCGTCGTCGACGCGACGGACGAGACGCTCGGCCGCCTCGCCTCGCGCATCGCGCGGGTGCTCGAAGGCAAGCACAAGCCCTCGTACCAGCCGAACCTCGATTCGGGCGACCACGTCATCGTCCTCAACGCCGCCAAGATCGCGGTCACCAGCGACAAGCTCGAAACGAAGCTCTACTCGCGCCACAGCGGCTACCCGCAGGGCTTCAAGCAGGAGACCCTCGGCCACCTGCTCGCCCGCCGGCCGGAGGAAGTCATCCGCCGCGCCGTGAAGGGCATGCTGCCGCACAACCGCCTCGGGACCCAGCAGCTCCGCAAGCTCAAGGTCTATCCGGGCTCCGACCATCCCCATCAGGCCCAGCGGCCTGAGCCGCTCGCCTGACGAGGAGTCCTACCGCATGGCATCGCCCGCATTCTTCTCCGGGACCGGCCGTCGCAAGACGGCGATCGCCCGCGTTCGGCTGCTGCCGGGCGAAGGCGAGATCGTGGTCAACGGCCGCTCGCTCGAGGAGCACTTCGGCAACGCGGTCAATGAGACCGAGCTCCGCCTGCCGTTCCGCGTGACCGGCACCGAGGGCCGCTACAACGCGATGATCAAGGTCGAGGGCGGCGGCGTCACCGGCCAGGCCGGCGCCATCCGCCACGGCATCGCCCGCGCGCTGCTCGAGGTCGACCCCGAGGGCAATCGCCTGCCGCTTCGCCAGGCCGGCTTCCTCACCCGCGATCCGCGCATGAAGGAACGCAAGAAGTACGGCTTGAAGCGAGCCCGCAAGGCGCCGCAGTACACCAAGCGATGACCGGGCGGCCGCTCGCGGCCGCCCATGCGTGCGTTGCCGGACTCCGCCGGTCGCTCACGCACCTTGGGGTGCGCTCGCTCCCGTGCTCTCCGGCGCCTTCGCCTCGGACGGCGGGGCTGACGGAGCCGGACCACGACGGGCGGAAGGCTCGACGACGAGCCGTGGCTAGGTTCGATGACGGTCGGGGCCCAGCCGCCCGTTCGACTGTGGGTGGCACGACCTTCGGGGCACTGCGGGCGTCAGCGTGGCGCGGCTACAGTTAGCGCGTGACCCTCCGGATCCTGCCCCTTGGCTAGCCCGTCGCTGCGCGGGCGCGACCTGCTGAGCGTCGCCGACCTGTCGGCGGCCGAGGTCGCCCGCGTCTTCTCGACGACCACTCGCCTCAAGGCGGAGCTCCGCGAGACGGGCCGACACGTGCCGCCGCCACTTCCCGGGCGGACCATCGCGATGCTCTTCCAGAAGCCGAGCCTGCGCACCCGGGTCACCTTCGAGACGGGGATGGCCCAGCTCGGGGGGCACGCGATCTACCTCACCAACGACGTGGTCCTCGGTGCCCGCGAGAGCGTCCGCGACGTCGCTCACAACCTCGAGCGGTTCGTGGACGGCATCGTCGTGCGGACGGGCCCGCACGAGGTCGTCGTGGAGCTGGCGGCCCAGGCCGCCATCCCGGTGATCAACGGGCTCACGCTGCGCGAGCATCCCTGCCAGGCGCTGGCCGACGTGTTCACGATCGAGGAGCGGCTCGGCCGCCTCGAGGGCGTCGTGCTCGCCTTCGTCGGCGACGGGAACAACACCTATCACTCGCTCGCCCTGGTCGGGGCGGCCATGGGCATGGAGGTCCGCCTCGCGCATCCCGACGGCTACGGCCCCAATGAGCGCATCGTCGCCCGGGCGACCGAGCTCGCCGCGACGAGCGGCGGGCGGCTGGTCTTCGGGTCTGACCCGCGCGAGGTCGTCCGCGGCGCGGACATCGTGTACACGGACGCCTGGACGTCGATGGGCCAGGAGGCCGAGACCGAGGAGCGGCGCGATGCGTTCCGCGGCTACCAGGTCGACGACGCCCTGCTCGACGCGGCCGGGCCCGGGGTCCTGGCGATGCACTGCCTGCCCGCCCATCGGGGCCAGGAGATCACCTCTGAGGTCATGGACGGGCCGCGGAGCCTCATCTTCGACCAGTCCGAGAACCGGCTCCACGTCCAGAAGGCGCTCCTGGTCGAGTTCCTCGGCCGGGAGGATGCCGCGTGAGCGACGCCTTCGAGCGCTACAAGGACGCCCTCCGGCGCGGCCATTCGGCTGCGCAGCGCGGCCGGTTCGACGAGGCCATCGCCGCCTACCAGGAAGCCGGCACGATCGCCCCGGACCGGGCGATGCCGCAGTCGAGCCTCGGCGGCGTCCTCGCGCGCATGGGCCGGACCGCCCAGGCGCTCGCCGCCTACGACGCCGCCCTCGCCCGGGCACCCGCTGACGAGGCTGCCCTGCGCGGCCGGGCCGAGCTGCTGGCGATGGCCGGCCGTCGGGCCGAAGCCGCCGACACCCTCGACCGGCTCGTGGTCGTGCTGGACGAGGCCGGTCGCCTCAGCGACGCCGCCGATGCCGGACGGCTCGCGCTCGAGCTGGCCGAATCGCGGAGTCGCCGACGCGGGGTGGAGGTCCTCGCCGGCCGCCTCCGCGAAGCGGGAGACACAGCCGCCGCGGATTCGCTGGCCGCCGCCCTCGGCATCGAGCCGGGATCCGACAGCCCCGCCGCGGCACCGGAGCCGAAGCGCGATCCGCGCCTGGGCGTCCTGTCGGCCGCCGCCGTGTTGTCGGCCACGGCCGACACAGCGCTCGATGGCGGTGACCGCGAGGAGGCCCGCCGCTGCTACCTGGAGGCCTCGGCGGCCCAGCGGTCGATCGGCAACCTCCACGCCGCGCTCGACGCCTGCTACCAGGCGCTCGCGGTGGCCCCGGCCGCCGGCGACGTCCACCTGGCGCTCACCGAGCTCTATCTCGACCGCGGCTGGCGGACCGCGGCTGCGGACAAGCTGGTCCTGCTGGGCCGGCTGACCGATCTGGCCGCGGACGACCTGACGCGCGCCCGCCTGTGCACGATGGCCGCGGAGCGGTTCCCCGAGGACGCTCGGCTGACCGCCTTCTGCGCCTGAGCGCCGGGGTCGAGGCGACGATGCCCGATGCTACACTCGGACCACGATGACCGAGCTCCTCAGATCGATCCTCGATCAGGTGCACCTGAGCACGGTGGTCGACATCGGGATCACCGCGCTCCTCATCTACTGGCTGTTCAGCCTGATTCGCGGGACCCGTGCCGTCCGTCTCGTCATCGGCGTCAGCGTCCTGATCGTCGTCTACTTCCTGGCCGTCGCGCTCAACTTCATCCTGCTCACCCGGATCCTGCAGGGTGGGGCGGTCGTCGGCCTGTTCGCCCTCGTCGTCGTCTTCCAGCCCGAGCTGCGCCGCGCCCTCGAGCGGATCGGCCGGGTCGGCTCCTTCTCGTGGCTGTTGTCGCCGCTCGACTCACGGATCGCCGAGCATGTCGCGGACGAGGTGGCCCGCGCCGCCGCGGCCCTGTCCGCTGAGGGCCACGGCGCGCTGATCGTCATCGAGCGCGAGACCGGCCTCGAAGAGGTGGCCGAGACCGGCGTCATGCTCCACGGCGACCTCTCGGCGGACCTCCTGCGCACGATCTTCTCGCCACGGACCGCGCTCCACGACGGCGCGGTGATCATCCGCGGCGACACGATCCTCGCCGCCGGCGCCCTGCTCCCGCTCGCGGAGATGACGATCCACACCGAGCGCTTCGGCACCCGCCACCGGGCCGCGCTCGGCATCGCCGAGCAGACGGACGCCCTCGTGGTGGTCGTCTCCGAGGAGAACAAGCAGATCAGCCTGGTCGAACGGAGCCGGATCGTCCGCAACCTCAACCAGTTGCAGCTGGCCGCCGCGATGCGCCAGCGGCTCGACCCCGCGGGCGGACGGCGCGGCGCGCTGGGCTGGCGGCCGACGGGTCCCGGTGGCACCGCCGGGCGGGCGCCGCAGCTCGGCGACCTCGGGCGCTTCGTCGGCCGGCCGCCGACGACGCCGCCCGCGAGCCCGCCCCCCGACGACGACGGGCCGTCGACCGCGGCCGCCCAGGCACCGCGGTGACCCGAGCCCTCCAGGTCATCGTCCACAACTGGCCGCTGAAGCTCGCCGCGATCGGCCTCGCGGCGCTGCTCTACGGCGGCGTCGTGCTGACCCAGAACTCCAACACGTTCACCCAGCCGGTCCCCGTGATCCCGCGGAACATCCCGGACGGGGCCGTGCTCCTCACGCTGCCGCCGCCGACGCAGTCGATCAGCTACTTCGCGCCGACCGACGTGCCCCAACCCACGGCCTCCTCGTTCACGGCCTTCGTCGACCTCACGGGCATCGAGCCGAACGGCCAGATCGTCCAGCGCCCCGTCCAGGTCGAGAACGCGGATGCCCGGATCCAGATCCTCAGCGTCTCCCCGCCGTACGTGAACGTGCAGCTCGATCAGTTCATCCAGCGGGCCGTCCCCGTCGAGATCGAGCAGGGGTCCCCGCCGGCCGGGCTGACCGTCGGCGTCATGGACGTCGAGCCGAAGCAGGTCCTGGTCGAAGGCGCCAAGTCGCTGGTCGACAAGGTCGTGAAGGCCAAGGGCGCGATCGTCATCCAGGAGCCGGGGCTCGACATCGACCAGGACGTCGACCTCATCCCGGTCGACAGCGTCGGGAACCGGGTCAGCCCCGTGGACCTCTCGCCGGGGTCCGTCCACGTGACACTGCCGGTGTTCTCCGATCGCCAGTCGCGGACGCTGCCGGTCAAGCCGGTCGTCACGGGGACGCCGGCCCCGGGCTTCGAGGTCGAGAGCGTCACCGTGACCCCGACCGTCGTCACGGTCGAGGGCGACGCGGACCAGCTGAGTACCCTCGTGAGCGTCAACACGATGCCGGTGTCCATCAACGGCGCGTCGAGCGCGCTGACCGCGACCCCCGACCTGGACCTGCCGACCGGGGTCGTGCCCATCGGGGACACCGGGGTGTCGGTCAAGGTCACGTTCCGACCGATCACGTCGACGCGAACCTTCGAGGCGGGCGTCCGGCTGGTCGGCCAGAGCGCCGCCCTCGACTACAAGATCGACGTCGACCGGGTCCTCGCGACCATCGGCGGATCCGTGGCCGACCTCGACCGCCTCGAGGCGTCGACCCTGGTCATGGACCTCGACGTGGCCGGCCTCGCGCCGGGTACCACGGCGGTCCACGTGACCGCGGCGCTGCCCGCCGGGCTGACCCTCGTCGCCACGAGCCCGGAGACCGTGCTGGTCACCGTGACCGAGCGCGCCCCGGCATCTTCGTCCCCGTCGCCGTCCGCGTCCCAGTCGTCCGTGGGCGGCTGAGCGTGGCCCGCCTCTTCGGCACCGACGGCATCCGCGGCGTCGCGAACGTCGATCTCAAGCCGACCCTCGCCTATGCGCTTGGCCGGGCGACCGCGCACCACCTTGCCGAGCCCGGCGGCGCCATCGTCGTCGGCCAGGACACTCGACGGTCCGGCGACATGTTCGTCTCGGCCATCGCGGCTGGGGCCAGCAGCATCGGCGTGGACGTCCAGGTCGTCGGGGTCGTCCCGACGCCGGCGCTGGCGTTCCTCGCGCGGACCGGGCCGTTCGCCGGCGGGATCATGGTCTCGGCCTCGCACAACCCGGCCGACGACAACGGGCTGAAGGTCCTCGACCGCGAGGGCCTCAAGCTCGACGACGCGGTGGAGGACGAGCTGGAGCAGCTGATCTGGCGTGCCGAGGAGCTGCCGGGCGTCACCAACGCGGCCCTCGGGCGGGTCACCGACCGCACCGACCTCGTCGAGGCCTATGTCGAGCACCGCCTGGGCCTGGCGACCACGATCGACGCCACCGGCCTCCGCATCGTGCTCGACGGCGCCAACGGGTCGGGCTGCCTGCTCGGACCGCGGATCCTGGCCGCGACGGGCGCCGTCGTCGAAGTCATCCACGCCGAGCCCGACGGAGTCAACATCAACGTCCGCTCCGGCGCGACCGATCCCGCCTCGCTCGCGGAGGCGGTCGTCGCCCGCGGCGCCGATGTCGGGTTCGCGCTGGACGGCGACGCGGACCGGCTGATCGCGGTCGACGCGGCGGGCCGGATCGTGGACGGCGACCAGGTCCTCGGGATCCTCGCGCTCGACCGGCTCGCTCGGGGCGTCCTCTCCGGGGGCGGCCTGGTCGTCTCCGTCCTCTCCAACGGCGGCCTCCAGAACGCCATCGAGGCGGCCGGCGGGCAGGTCCTGCGGACGCCGGTAGGTGACAAGTACATCCTCGAGGGCATGCAGCTCTCGGGCGCCGTCCTGGGCGGCGAGAAGAGCGGCCACGTGATCGTGCTCGAGCACACGACGTCCGGCGACGGAATCGTGACCGCGCTCGAGGTCCTCAGGGTCATGGCAAGAGAGCGCCGGGCGCTCGCGGACCTGGCCGCCCGGATCCCGTTGCTCCCCCAGCAGCAGCGGGCCGTGAAGGCTCGTCAGCGGGACCTGTGGGAGTCCGATCGCGCGTTCACGAGCGCCGTGGCGGAGGCGCAGGGCCGGCTCGGACCACACGGCCGCATCCTCGTCCGTCCCTCGGGAACGGAGCCAGCGCTCCGGATCATGGTCGAGGGGCCCGACGCAAAGGTGGTGACAGAAGTCGCCGACGCTCTCGCGGTCATCGCGAAGGAGCGGCTAGACTAACGGCGGTGCCCACCCATCTCGGTCACCACTGCCTGCCGGCCAGGGACCGGCGGCGGCGAACGGAGGACCTGAGCACATGTGCGGCATCGTCGGCTACACGGGCCCGCGCGAAGCGGGACCGATCCTCATCGAAGGCCTCAAACGGCTCGAGTACCGCGGCTACGATTCGGCCGGGATCGCCCTGGTCGATGACGCGGGCGACCTCTTCGTCGAGAAGCGCGCGGGCAAGCTGGTCAACCTCCAGACGGCGATCGCGGACCGGACGCCCCACGCCGCGATCGGCCTGGCGCACACGCGCTGGGCGACGCACGGCCGGCCGAACGACCTCAACGCCCATCCCCATCAGGACTGCACGGGCGAGATCACGGTCATCCACAACGGGATCATCGAGAACTTCCGCGAGCTGCGCGACGGCCTCGAGGAACGCGGCCACATCCTGACCTCGGAGACCGACACCGAGGCGATCGCCCACCTCGTCGAGGAGGCCTACGAGGGCGATCTGGCCGAAGCCGTCCGCCACGCCCTGCGCCAGATCGAGGGTGCCTACGCGATCGTCGTGATGCACCGCGCCGAGGGCGACCGCCTCGTCGGTGCCCGGCAGGACGTCCCGCTCGTCGTCGGCCTCGCCGACGGGGAGAGCTTCCTCGCCTCGGACGTGGCCGCCATCCTCGCCCACACCGACCAGATCATCTTCCTCGAGGAGGGCGACGTCGTCGACCTCCGGCCGTGGGGCGTCGTCATCACCGACAAGTTCGGCGAGGACCGCGAGCGCGAGATCACGACCATCGACTGGACGCCCGAGGCCGCCGAGAAGGGCGGCTACGAGCACTTCATGCTCAAGGAGATCCACGAGCAGCCCGAGGCCCTCGCCCAGTCGATCGCCGGCCGCGTGACCCGCGAGGGCCGGATCCACGTCGAAGAGATCGAAGGGATGCTCGACACGCTGCGCGCGGTCGACCGCATCGAGCTCGTGGCCTGCGGCAGCGCCTACTACGCGGCGCTCATCGGCGCCGCGGCGCTGCAGGACTGGATCGGCATCCCGGTCCGCGCGACCGTCGGCTCCGAGTTCCGCTACGGACCGCCGCCGCTCGACGAGCGCACGCTGATCATCGCCGTGACCCAGTCCGGCGAGACCGCTGACACGATCGCCCCGGTGCGCCTGGCGCGCGAGCGCGGCTGCCCGGTCATCGCGGTCACGAACACCGTCGGATCGGCGATCACGCGCGAATCCGACGCGGTCCTGTTCCTGCAGGCCGGGCCGGAGATGGCTGTGGCGGCCTCCAAGACCTTCGTCACCCAGGTCACGACCCTGCTGGTGCTGGCCGCCGCGATCGCCCGCACGCGCGGTCGCCTCGCGGACGAGGACGAGCTGGCCTTCGGCGAGGCGCTCCGCGCCCTCCCGGCCGCCGCGGCCCGGGCGCTCGAGGGGGCCTCGGCGGGTGCCGCCGAGCTGGCGCGCCGCTACGTCAACTCGCGCGGCTTCATGTTCGTGGGGCGCGGCTACGGCTACCCTGCGGCGCTCGAGGGGGCGCTCAAGCTCAAGGAGGTCAGCTACGTCCACGCCGAGGGCTACGCGGCCGGCGAGCTGAAGCACGGCCCGATCTCGCTGCTCGACGCCGAATGCCCGCTCGTCGCGGTGGCGACGCGGTCCTCGGTCTACGACAAGCTCATCAGCAACGTGATGGAGGGCCGCGCGCGCGACGCTCGCGTCATCGCCGTGGCGACCGAGGGCGACCCCCAGATCGAGCGCTTCGCGGATGACGTGTGCTGGGTCCCCGACACGCACGAGGCGCTCGCCCCGGTCCTCGCGATCATCCCGTTGCAGCTGTTCGCGTACCACGTCGCCACGGCGCGCGGCACGGACGTCGACCAGCCGCGCAACCTCGCCAAGTCGGTGACGGTCGAGTAGACCGATGCCGTCTGCGGACTCGAGCGACGCGTTCGCAGCATCGGCCGTCGTCCCGCCCGGTACGACCGAGCTGGGCATCGACATCATCAAGGTCGATCGCATCCGCGAGACGCTGGCGAAGTTCGGCGCGCGGTTCTCGAACCGGGTCCTGACCCCCGCCGAGCAGCGCTACGTCCGCGACCGGCCAGAGACGATGGCGGGGCGCTGGGCGGCCAAGGAGGCCGTTTCCAAGGTCCTCGGCCTCGGCGTCCGCGGCATCGGCTGGCGCGACATCGAGGTGGAGCGGCTGCCGACCGGCCAGCCGTCGATCCGGCTCCACGGGCGGGCCGCGGCCCGCGCCGAGCAGCTCGGGATGGGCCGGATCGCCGTCTCGATCAGCCACGAGTCGGACTACGCGGTCGCGATCGCCTACGGCATCCGGACCGCCGCCGGCCGGTTCATCTTCCCGCCGGACATCGAGGAGCGGCTCGACGACCGCGAGCGCCGGATCCTCGCCCGGATCGAGCGGCTGCGCGACCTGGCCGAGGCCGGCGGCGCGGCCGCCCTGGCCAGCGACGCGCCCCCGGCCGCGGTCGGCGAGGGGATCGATGACTGAGCGGGCGCCGGTGGGCTTCGGGGCACGGGCCAAACAGGACGCCACACCGGCGGCCGGCGGGGCGGCGCCCCTCCCGGAGGGCGCCGTCAAGCTCGATGACGAGATCGCCGGATCGCTGCTGCCGGCCCGGCCGGCCCGCGGCCACAAGGGCTCGTTCGGCAAGCTGCTCGTGATCGCCGGCTCGCTCGACTACGCCGGGGCGGCGCTGCTCGTGTGTCGCGCCGCCGGCCGCGCGGGCGCCGGGCTCGTGACGCTCGCCGTGCCCGAATCGCTCCAGCCGCTGTTCGCCGCGAAGGTCGTGGAGGCGACGACGATGGCGCTCCCCGAGGACGACGTCGAGGAGATCGACCCGGAGCCGTCGCTCGCGCGCATCCTCGACCACGAGCACGATGCGATCGTCGTCGGCCCGGGGCTGCGCCCCGGGCTCGCCACGGCCGAGCTCGTCCGCGAGCTGATCGACGTCGGCGGGCCGGACCAGGCGCCGATCGTGCTTGATGCCGAGGCGCTCCGCTCGCTCGCGACGATGGACGCCTGGTGGGAGGGCGGCCGGCGGCCGGCCGTGCTGACGCCGCATGCCGGAGAGTTCGCGCGGCTGCGGGCGGGTGCCGGCCGCGATCCAGCCGCGGACGGCGATCTGGCCGACGACGACGCGGCCCGGGTGGCCGCGGCCCGCGACGCGGCGAAGACCTGGGGGCAGGTCGTGGTCCTGAAGGGCGCGGCGACGGTCATCGCGTCGCCCGAGGGCGAGGTCGCAGTCGCGCCGTTCGAGAATCCGGCGCTCGCCTCGGGCGGCACCGGTGATGTGCTCGCCGGGGCCATCGGTTCGCTCCTCGCCCAGGGCCTCGACCCGTTCGCCGCCGCACGGCTCGGGGTCTACCTCCACGGGCTTGCCGGGGACCAGGTGCGCGAGCGCTTCGGCGACTCGGGTCTCCTCGCCTCCGACCTGCCCGATGGGCTCGCGCTCGCGCGCAAGCGCCTGGCCGCCGCCGAGGAACGCCGCGCCGCCAAGGGCCGGCTCGGGTTCGCGCCGAAGTGACGGGCGGGCGCCGCCCCATCGAGGCGCGGCTCTCGAGCGCCGGCCTCCCGCCGCTGCCACGGACTGCGTGGCTGGAGATCGACCTCGACGCCCTGGTCGCGAACCTCGCGGCGATCCGCGCCTCGGTCCCGCCCGGCACGGCGATCCGGCCGGTGGTCAAGGCGGACGCCTACGGGCACGGCGCGGTCCCGGTGGCGCGGACGCTCCAGGACGCCGGCGTGGACGGCCTGTGCGTCGCGGCCTTCGACGAGGCCGCGGAGCTGCGCGACGCGGGGCTCGGAACGCCGATCACGGTCCTCTACCCGGTCCCGCCGGCCCTCGTCGTCGACGCGGCGAGGCTGGGCGTCGCGGTCAGCGCGGGGGACCCGCTGCTCCTCGCGCGGATGCTCGACGGGGTGGCGGCCGCGACCGGCGACCACCCCGACCACCCACGACCTGGCCATCGAGCTCGAGATCGAGAGCGGGCTCGGGCGGGACGGCTTCGACGGCGCGGACCTCGTGGCGGCCGCCACTGCGATCGGATCGACGCGCGGCGTGCGGCTGGTCGGGTTGTGGACGCATCTCCAGGCGCCGGAGGACCTGCCCCGCACCGAGCGGCAGATGGTCCGGTTCGAGGCGGCTGCGGCCGCCCTGCGCGCCGCCGGGATCGACCTGCCGCGCCGCCACGCGGCAGCCAGCGCCGGCATCCTGCTGGGCGACGTCGCGGCCTACGACGGCATCCGCCCCGGCCTGGCGATGTACGGCCTGGTCCCGGACGAGATCCTCGGGACGCCGGCGGGTGACGCGGCAGCCCGCGCGCTCCGGCCGATCCTCTCGCTCCGCGCGCGGCCGGTCCGCGTCCTCGACCTGCCGAGCGGGTCGGGGATCGGCTACGGACCGTCGTTCGAGACGGCGCGGCCCAGCCGGATCGCGACGCTCCCGCTCGGCTACGGCGACGGCTGGTCGCGCTCGCTCTCGAACCGCGCAGAGGCGCTGGTCCGCGGCCGGCGTGCGCCGCTCGTCGGCAACGTGTCGATGGACGCGGTCATGGTCGACGTCACCGACATCCCGGGCGGACCGGTGACGCCGGACGACGAGTTCACGCTGATCGGAGCCGACGGCGACGAGCGGATCGCGGCCGCGGACCTGGCGCGGACGCGCACCACGAACTCGTGGGAGGTGGTGACCGCCATGTCCCGGCGCCTGCCCCGGGTGTACGATGCCGCGCCCGGAGCGGTGGCGCTCCGGACCCTGTCCGTTCGGAGATCCTAGGTGCGCCCGACCTTCGCGCCGTCGCGCGGGCTCATGCCCGCGTGCCGTACCATCCGGGGCGTGACCCCGCTGCCGCCGGCCCCCGCCCTCCGATGAGCACGCCCATCGAGCTGTCCGACGACGGCCGCGACGAGCTGGTCGAGCAGGTCGCGCGCGAGATCCAGCTGCGCGGCCTGACCGGTCCCGCGGTCCATTTCCTCGAAGCCAGCCGACCCTACCGGTCGCTCGGCGCGAACGCGATGCTCTTCTTCGACCCGGTGTTGCGCGGCCTGTTCGGCGGCGAGCTGACCTCCGCCAACGAGATCCTCGCCGACGAGGACGGCATCGAGCAGCTGATCGCCCGACTCGAGGAGCTGGACGAAGAAGTCACCTGGGACGCCTGACCGCGAGGCCGGGGACCGGCTCGACGGGTAGGATGGCCCGGTGACCAGCGATCCACGCGCGTTCCTGGCTGCCGATCACGGCGGCGCGACCAGCGGTGCGGCGCTCATCGGTCGGGTCGGGCACGCCTGGCGCCTGCTCGGCTCCGTCGCCCTCCCGGCCGCCGCCGGAGATGACGCGGCCACGGCGCTGGTCGTCGAGCGGTTTGCGGCCGCGGCACCGGCGCTCGCGGCCAGGCTCGGCATCGATCCCGCCCATGTCGACGCGATCCCCGTCGTCCGGGTGCGATCCGCCGCTCCACGCACCCTCGGCGTCGTGGCCGCCTCCGAGCGCGCCCTGGCGCCGCTGACGGCCGCCGCGGCGCGAAGCGGCTGGCGCGTCGTCTCGGCCAGCGCCGCGACGACCGACCCGCTGGCCATGACCGCGCTGCTCCTCGATCCCGCGGTCGACGGGGTCCTGGCCGGCGCCGGCGACCCGCCCGGTGCCGACGAGCGCGGCGCCATCGCGGAGCTGACAACGCTGGTCGCGGCGGTCGCCGCCCGGCAGCCGGACCGCCTGATCGTCCTGGCCGGCGCGATGGCGGACGGGGTCGCAGCCTTCGGCGACGCATCGGCCCGCGACGGCGAGACCCTGCTCGCCCCGGCCGCCCGCGAGGGCGCCGCCGGGGCGCCCCTGCGCGACCTCCTCACCGAGCTCGCCGCTCCCGCCGACGATGCACGTCGGGCCATCGGGGCCGCGGCGGCGAGCCTCGCCGAGCTGCTCGACCGCCGGATCGAGGTGATCGAGATCGGCTTCGACGGCGGCCTTCGCGCGCGCTCGTCGCCAGGCGGACCCGGCGAGCCGCCCTCGACCGACGTGGCGATGGTCCCCGATGCCCGGCTCGTGCCCGCGGACCCCGACGACGCCGCGGTCGACCGCGTTCTCGGCTGGTCGACGACGATCACCGACCGGCACCGCCTCCGCGACCGCATGCGCGAGCTGCGGATCGCCCCATGGTCCGACGCGACCGGCGACGGGATGGCGTTCCGCCACGCCGCGCTGCGAGCGGCCCTGGGACGCCTGGCCGAGGCAACGCCCGAATTCTCGGCCGGGCCGCCGCCCGATCTGGTGATCGCGGCCGGCGGCGCCTGGTCGACGATGACGCCCGCCTCGGTCGCCCTCGCCATCACCGACGTCATCCGCCGGTCCGGCGCGACCGCCTTCGCGCTGGACCACGCCCGCCTGCTGGGAGCGCTCGGCTCGATCCCCGACCCCGACGAGCGGCGCGCGGTCCTCGCCGACATGATCGACGACCTGCTCGCCCCGATCGGGACCGTCGTGACGCCGGCCGGCCTGCGCACGGGGCGGAGCGCGGGGAGCCTCGTCCTCCATGCCGCCTCGCCGGGGGCGGCGGTCGACCTCCATCCCGGCAGCCTCCAGGTCGTCGCCCTGCCCGCCGGGACCACGGCCGTCGCCGAGTTCCGCTTCCGCGATGGGGTCCGGCTGGGCGTCCGCGGCCGTCATTTCGCCGTCGAGGTGGCCGGCGGTCTGGCGGGTCTCATGGTCGACCTGCGCGACGTGCCGCTCCGCCTGCCCGATCGCAGCGACCGCCGGCGCGAGCTGCTCGACGGCTGGCAGGCCGCGGTCGCCGGTCCGGTGCCGCGATGACCGTCGGCTCGCTCGACCTGGTCCCGGCCCGACGCCTGATCGAAGCCCCGGTCGACGCCGTGTTCCATCTCGCGCCCGGGGATCGCGTGCTGGTGGAGGCCGGCGCGTCGGTCGTGGTCGGCGCCCCGATCGCCGAGCGGCTTCGTGACGGCCGGCTCGAGGACCGGAACGTCCCGGTGGACGTCGTCCCGATCGCGGGCGAGCGCTGGCAGCCGACCTCGCGGGCCGGCGAGCTGGTGCCGCCCGGGCTCGGGCACGCCCCGGTCGGCGGCGAGTACCTGTTCCAGTGGAAGGGCCGCTGGCGCATCGCGACCGGCGACATCGTCGACCCGATCGAGACCCCGGTCGCGGGCATCGTGCGCGACGTTCGGCCCGGCTCCTCGATCACGATCCGGGCCGCGGGCCACGGCGTCCGCGGCATCGTCGCCCTGGGCGGCTCCACGCGCGGGCGGATCCGCCTCGCGACCGGACCGGACGGCGGGCTTCGCCCCGGCGGCATGGATGTCGGCCTCGCCGGCTCCATCCTCGTCGTGGACGCGCGGGTCGATGCCGAGACGCTGACCCGGGCACGGGCGATGGGGGTCCGCGGCATCGTCGTGGCCGGGCTCGCCAGCAAGGAGCGGCGCGACTTCCTCGCCTCCGAGGCCAGGCAGCGGGCGGCCCTGCACCGGCTGCCGTCCTACGCCGTGCTCGTGATGGAGGGCGCGACCCGCCGCCCGATGGCCGCGACGGTCATGTCCCTCCTCGTCGCGCTCGCCGGCAAGGAGGTCGCGATCATCGCCGACCCGCCGATGCTCGTGTTCGATCACCCCGGGCTCGATCTCCCGATGCCCGCGCCGGACCTCGTGCGCATCCGCGGCGGCGACCTGAGCGGGCACGAGGGCCACTGGATGGGCGCCGCTGGCCGGCGCCACTTCGGCGACGGCCTCGACCTCGAGGCGGGACGGGTCCGGCTCGCCGACGGCAGCGTGGTGGCGGTGCCACTCGGCGACCTCGAACGGTTCGCCTGAGCGGTCCGATGGCCGTGACCCGTTCGCTCGTGCGCGAGCTCCTGTGCCCCGATCCCGCGGCGACGTCCGCCCTCGGGCGCGCGCTCGCGACCGCGGCGCGCGCCGGCGACCTCGTGTGCCTGTGGGGCGACCTCGGCGCCGGCAAGACCCACCTGGCCAAGGCGTTCGGGGCCGGTCTCGGGGTGACCGAGACGATCGCGTCGCCGAGCTACATCCTCATGGCCGAGTACGAGGGCCGCCTGCCGCTCTACCACGTCGACCTGTACCGGCTCGCGGATGCCGCCGACGCGCTCGCGGGCGGCCTGCTCGACGACCGCTGGACGGCGGGCGTCGTGGTCATGGAATGGCCCGACCGGATGGGCGATGCCCTGCCGCCCGAGCGGCTCGACGTCGTGATCGACGGGTCCGCCGACGAGCCGCGGAGGATCCGGCTGATCGCCCGCGGCATCGCCTACGAGCGCTATCTCGAGGCGGCCGGATGAGCGGCGATCCCGTCATCCTCGCGCTCGACACCGCGACCACCCGGATCGTCGTCGCCCTCGGCACGACCGATGGGATGATGCTCGCCGAGGCGTCGTGGCCGGCCGGCTACCGCCACGGCGAGACACTCCTGCCGGCCATCGAGCGGCTGCTCGACGAGCAGGGCGTCGATCGGACGCGGATCGCCGCGATCATCGTCGGCACTGGGCCCGGTGCGTTCACCGGGCTCCGGGTCGGGATCGCCACGGCCAAGGGGCTCGCCCACGGCCTCGGTCGGCCGATCGTCGGGATCGCGACCGGTGCGGCCCTCCTCGCGGCTGCCCGTCGCAGTGGCGCGGCCGACGGCGGTCCCGGTGCGCTCCTCCTGCCCGCCGGCCCGTCTGAGCGGCTGCTCGTCCGCGACGGCACCCCCGCGGAGCTGCTGCCGACGGGGACGGACCCGACGCTCGGTCCGCGAACCTGGCTGATCGCCGTGGACCTGGCCGACCGGGCGCCCGGAGCCGCAGTCGAGCGCGGAGAGACGGCCCGCGCCGGACTCGCCGCCGAGCTGCTGGCGATGGGCGCCGAACGCCTCGGCCGCGGCGACGTCGACGACCTCGCCACGCTCGTGCCCGAGTACGTCACCTTGCCGCGTGGGGTCCGCACGGTCGCCGGGGAGGTCGAATGGTCGCGCGACCGCCCGTGAGGATCCGCATCGAGCCGATGCGCCTCGAGGACCTCCCCCTGGTGCACGCCATCGAGCGCGCCAGCTTCAACGCGCCGTGGCCGGCCAACGCCTACCGCAGCGAGCTCGAATCGAACCGGATGGCCCAGTACCTCGTCGCCCGCGCCGACGGCGAGATCATCGCGTACGGCGGGATGTGGCTGATGGTCGACGAGGCCCACATCACGACGTTCGCCGTGCACCCGGACTGGCGCCGCCAGCGCATCGGGGAGCGCCTGCTGCTCGCGTTCCTGGACATGGCCGAGGACCGCGGCGCGCGCGAGGCGACGCTGGAGGTCCGCCTCTCGAACCTGCCCGCGCGCCGGCTGTACGAGAAGTACGGCTTCCGACCCGTCGGGCTGCGGCCGCGCTACTACAGCGACGACAACGAGGACGCCCTGATCATGACGACGGAGCCGCTGTCGGACGCCGGCCAGCAGGCCCGGATCGCGCGACTGCGCGCCGCGCTCGACGCGTCGCCGGCCCCGGAGCGGCCGGATGCCACGCTCGACGGCGACGGGGCATGAGCGGGCCGCTGGTCCTCGCCATCGAATCGTCGTGCGACGAGACCGGGATCGCCCTCATCGAGGGCGGCCGGACGATCCACGCCAACGTCGTCGCGTCGCAGGTCGCGCTCCACGCGGCGTCCGGGGGCATCGTGCCCGAGGTGGCCGCTCGCGCCCATCTGCGCTGGATCATCCCGGTCCTCGACGAGGCCTGGGCGGATGCCGGCGTGGCGTGGACCGACATCGATGCCGTCGCGGTCACCTACGGCCCCGGGCTGGCCGGCTCGCTGCTCGTCGGCATCAACCTCGCGAAGGCGCTGGCGTGGGTGCACGACCGCCCGCTCGTCGGGGTCAACCACCTCGAGGGGCACGTCTACGCGGCCTGGCTGGCCGATCCGGCCGAACCGGACGCCCAGGAGCCGGTCTTCCCGCTCGTCGCCCTGGTCGTCTCGGGCGGGCACACGTTCCTCGTCGAGATGACCGACCACCTGACCTACCGGCTGCTCGGCACCACCGTGGACGACGCGGCCGGGGAGGCCTTCGACAAGGTGGGCCGCCTGCTCGACCTCGGCTACCCGGGCGGACCGGCGATCTCCCGGGCCGCCGCGCTCGCGACGAGCCGCGACCGGGTCTTCCCGCGGGCGTGGCTCGGGGATACCTACGACTTCAGCTTCTCCGGGCTCAAGACCGCCGCCCGTCGGATCGTGGCGACGGCGCGGGCCGACGAGGGGCTGACGGACGAGCCTGACGCACCGCTCCCCGACGCGGTCGTCGCCGAGCTGGCCTGGGGCTTCGAGGACGCCGCCGTGGACGTCCTGGTGACCAAGACGATCCGGGCCGCGCGCGCGGTCGGCGCGCGCTCGATCGTGCTGGGCGGCGGCGTGGCGGCGAACAGGGCGCTGCGTGCCCGCCTCGCCGGCGAGGCCGAGGCCATGGGCGTCCCGCTGATCGTGCCGCGCCCCACGCTGTGCACCGACAACGGCGCGATGATCGGCGCCGCCGGCGGCCGGCGGTTCGCGGCCGGCGACCGGTCCGGCCTCGACCTCGACGCGCGGCCGTCGCTGAAGCTGGCGACGCGGTGAGCGGCGCGGCCCGGCCGCGCCTGGACGCCGCCGAGGTCCGGGCCACCCTTCGGGCGGCCGGCCTGCACGCCCGGCACTCGCTCTCGCAGAACTTCCTCGCCGACATCGACGTGCTGGACGCGATCCTCGCGGAGGCCGCGCCGGCGCCGGGTCGCGGCATCCTCGAGATCGGCCCCGGCCTCGGGCTGCTCACCGGCGCGCTGCTCGAGGCGGGCGCCGCCGTCACGGCCGTGGAGCTCGACCGCGGGCTCGCGGCGTTCCTGCGCGAGCGGTTCGCCGAGCCGCTGGAGGCCGGGCAGCTCCGGCTCGTCGAGGGCGACGCGCTCGACCAGGACCTGACCCATCTCGTCCCGGCGCCCTACGACGTGGTCGCGAACCTGCCGTACCACATCACCAGCCCGATCCTCCACGCGCTGCTGGGCGCGCCGCCGCAGACCGGAGCGGTCGGTGCTGATGGTCCAGCGCGAGGTCGCGGAGCGCATCGCGGCCCCGCCCGGGAAGATGAGCTACCTGTCCGTCTTCGTGCAGTACCACGCGCGGGTCCGGATCGCGATCCGGGTCCCGCCCGGCGCCTTCGAGCCGAGCCCGGCCGTCGAGTCCGCCGTGATCGTCGTCGAGCCGTACGACCTCGACGACCGGCTCGACCCCGAGTCGGAGGACGAGCTCTGGCGGCTCGTCCAGGCGAGCTTCCGCGAGCGCCGCAAGATGCTCCACAACGTCCTGGTGCGCCAGTTGCCGGTGGACGGGACACGGGTCACCGCCGCGCTGGCCGCGACCGGCATCGACCCGGACCGGCGGCCGCAGACGCTGGCGGTGGGGGAGTGGATCGCGCTGCGCGAGGCGCTGGGGCCGCTTGGCACGGACCGGCGCGGCCGCCGGGAGGACCGATGAGCACGGCCGCGCTCACCCCGGTCGTGCGCCTCGCCCCAGCCAAGCTCAACCTGACGCTGGCCGTCACCGGGCGACGGCGCGACGGATACCACGACCTGCACTCCGTCTTCGTGCCGCTGGCGCTGGCTGACCGCCTGAGCCTGGCCCCCGCCGCGGGCCGCGAGGATTCGCTCCACACGACCGGGCCCGATCCCGGGCCGGGCGCCGACAACCTCGTGATGCGGGCGGTCGCGGCGACCCGGCTCGCGGTCGGTGGCGGGCATCCGGGCGGACCGGGACCGGCGCCCGCGCTGGCCGTCCGGCTCGAGAAGCGCATCCCGGTGGCGGCCGGGCTCGGTGGCGGCTCGTCCGATGCCGCGGCCGCCATCGACGGCGCGCTCGCCGCCTGGGGAGCGGAGCTGGCGGCGGAGGATCTCCTTGCCGTGGCGGCCGGCCTCGGGTCGGACGTGCCGTTCTTCCTCGCCGGCGGGCCGGCCCTGGTGGAGGGGCGAGGCGAGCGGGTCGCCCCCCTCCACGGGTTGCGTGGCGCGCCCGGCGTCCTCCTCGTGACGCCCGCGGTGGCGCTCCCCACGGCCGAGGTCTTCGCCGCGTTCGCGGCCCTCCGTAGCTCGGGCGACGGCTCGGTGCTCATGAGCTCCACGCACTGTGCGGAGGAGCTGCGCTCCGGGTTGGGCCCGGCCGACCTCGTCGCCCGGGCCGGCGTCCTCGCGATGGCCAACGACCTCTTCCCGGCCGCGTCGGCGATCGTGCCCGGTCTCGTCCCGCTCCGCCGTGCGCTCAGCCGGCTGCTGGGACGGCCGATCGGGCTGTCCGGGTCGGGGCCGACCCTCTGGGCGCTCTATCCTTCAGCGACCGAGGCCCGGGCTGCCGCGAGCGCGGTGGACGAGGCCATCGAGGCCGGGAGCCTGCCCGCACCCGGCGCGGACCGCCCATTCGTCGCCGCGACGACGATCCTCGCCAGCACGGAGAGCCAGCCATGAGTCGATCGGCCATCGCCACCAGCTCGGCCCCGAGCGCCATCGGGCCGTACAGCCAGGCCATCGTGGCCGGCGACTTCGTGTTCTGCTCGGGACAGGGCGCGATCGACGCGGCGACGAACGAGCTGCGCCAGGGCACGATCGAGGAGGAGACCCGCATCACGCTCAAGAACATCGGCGGGCTGCTCGACGCGGCCGGCGTGGGGTTCGCGGACGTCGTCAAGAGCACGGTCTTCCTCGTGGACATGGGCGACTTCGCGGCGATGAACGCGATCTACGCCGAGGCCTTCCCGGACCCGCCACCGGCCCGCTCCACGGTGGCCGTCGCCGCCCTCCCGAAGGGCTTCAAGGTGGAGATCGAGGTCGTCGCCTACAAGCCGCGGGCCGGTTGACACCCCGAACGAGCCGCCCATACGATGCCGCCCACCTCCTGATGACAGCCCACCAACCCGATCCGGACCCACTACCAGGGCCGGTCGCCGTCGTGATGGCGGCCGGGCTCGGGACGCGCATGCGGTCCTCGCTCCCCAAGGTCCTGCACCCGATGTGCGGCCGGCCCATGCTCGCGTACGTCCTCGACGCGTGGGCGTCGACCGCCGAGGGCGCTGCGGGCCCGCCGCCCGTCGTCGTCTACTCCCCCGCGGTGGCGGCGATCACCGAGGCCTTCGACGGGCAGGCGACGTTCGCGCTCCAGGCCGAGCCGCGCGGGACCGGCGACGCCGTCCGGGCCGCGATGGCCGCGGTCCCCGAAGCCGCGACCGAGGTGGTCGTGCTGTCGGGCGACGTCCCGCTGGTGACCGGCTCCGACCTCGAGGCCGTGATCGAGGCGCGCCGCGCCGACGGCGCCGCGATCGCCCTGGCCAGCGTCTACGCCGCCGACCCGGCGGCGCTCGGTCGCGTGGTGCGTGGCGACTTCGGGACCGTCGAGCGGATCGTCGAGGCCAAGGACGCCACGCCCGAAGAGCTCGAGGGCAACGAGATCAACGTCGGCCTCTACGCCTTCGACGCGGCCTGGCTGCGCCGGCGGATCGCGACGCTCGAGCCATCGGCCGCGACCGGCGAGCTGTACCTGACCGACCTCGTGCGGCTCGCCCGCGAGGACGGCCGCATCGTCGCGGCCGTCGGGTTCGAGGACGACGGCCGGTTCGACGGCATCAACGACCGCAACCAGCTGGCCGCGGCCGAATGGAGCCTGCGGGTCCGCCTCAACGAGGCCCACATGCGGGCCGGGGTCACGATGCGCGACCCGTCCACGGCCTACATCGACTGGACGGTCGACATCGCCGCGGACGTGACCATCGAGCCGAACGTGATCCTCCGCGGCACGACGACGGTGGGTGCCGGGAGCGTCATCGGCGCCGGGAGCCAGCTCATCGACACCCAGGTCGGCGAGCGCGCCCAGGTCTGGGCGAGCATCACGGAGTCGTCGGTCATCGAGGACGAGGCGACTGTCGGGCCGTTCAGCCACCTGCGGGCGGGGAGCGTCGTCGGCCGCGGCGCCCAGGTCGGGAACTACGCCGAGCTCAAGAACGCGCGGCTGGGCGCCGGCTCGAAGCAGCATCACATGAGCTACCTCGGTGACGCCGTGCTCGGCGAGCGGGTCAACGTGGGGGCCGGGACCATCACCGCCAACTACGACGGGTCCCGCAAGCACCCGACCACCGTCGGCGACGGGGCGTTCCTCGGGGTCGACACCATGCTCATCGCCCCGATCGACATCGGGGAGGGGGCCAGGACCGGGGCCGGCGCCGTGGTCACCCGCGACGTGCCCGCCGGCAAGCTGGCGGTCGGGGTCCCGGCGCGGATCCGCGAGCCAAAGGCCAAACCCGCCGGAGGGAGCCCCGAGGGGTGAGCCTCCCGTTCGGCGAGCTGCTGGTCATCGTCATCCTGACCGTCTTCGAAGGGTTCTTCGTCGCTGCCGAGATCGCCCTCGTCTCGATCCGCCGCAGCCGGGTCGAGCAGCTGGTCGACGAGGGCAGCCAGGGCGCCCGGCGCGTGCGCCGCCTGCTCGACGAGCCGGGGCGCTTCCTCGCCGTGTGCCAGCTCGGCCTCACGTTCATCGGGTTCTTCGCCTCGGCCTACGCCGCCGTCAGCCTCTCGGACCAGCTGACGACCCTGCTGGTGAGCTGGGGCATGGACCGCGGCACCGCGTCGGGGATCGCGCTGCTGATCGTCACGATCCTGCTGTCGCTGTTCACGATCATCTTCGCGGAGCTCGTGCCCAAGACCCTGGCCCTGGCCCACGCCGAGCGCTTCGCGATCACGCTGTCGCTCCCGATCGACTTCCTCGGGCGGGCGCTCAAGCCGGTCATCGCGTTCCTGACCTGGGTCACGAGCGGGATCGTCCGGCTCTTCGGGGCGGAGGTCTCGAGCGATGCCCAGATCACGGCCGAGGAGCTGCGCCTGATCGTGGAGCGGGGCGGGGAGCAGGGGATCCTCGAGGCCGAGGAGGAGCAGATGATCAACGCGGTCATCGAGCTCGGCGACCAGCGCATCCACGAGGTCATGGTCCCGCGCATCCACATGGTCAGCCTGACGGCCGACGCGACCCTCGACGACGCCATCGACAAGGTCATCGAGGAGGGCCATAGCCGGATCCCGGTCTACGAGGGCACGATCGACGAGATCGTCGGGATCCTCTACGCCAAGGACCTGCTGCCCTTCCTCAAGGGCACGGCCAGCGAGCGGCCGTCGCTCCGCTCGATCCTGCGCACGCCGGTCTTCGTCCCCGAATCGATGACCGTCGACGACCTGCTGCACGAGCTCCAGCGCCGCAAGGTCCATCTCGCGGTCGTGCTCGACGAGTACGGCGGCACGGCGGGTCTCGTGACCATCGAGGACCTCCTCGAGGAGATCGTCGGCGAGATCCAGGACGAGTACGACGAGGAGGAGCCGCTCATCGTGCGGATCTCCGACGACCAGGCGCGGATCGACGGTCGCGCGGCGGTCGACGACCTCGAGGAGCTGTTCGACACCTCCCTCGGCCTCGACGACGAGGACCAGTACGACACGGTCGGCGGTCTCATCTACCACCGCATCGGCGGCGTCCCGAAGCCGGGCGACCGGGTGCAGGTCGACGGGCTCACGCTGACCGTCGAGACGACCGATGGACGCCGCGTCGGCAAGGTCCTCGCCGTGCGCGAGCCGCGCGACCGGACCGGCGACGACGAGGACGACCGATAGACCTCCCGCCGGCCGGCGATCCGCTGCGCTTCACCACGATCGCCCACGGGGCGAGGACGAGCCTCGGGCCGGTCTCGGCGGAGCGGCTCGACGCCCTCGCCGAGCGGATCCCGCTCGCGCCCGGCGCGCGGATCGTGGAGCTCGGCTCGGGGAAGGCCGCGCTGCTGATCCGGCTCCTGCGCCGTTGGCCGGGCACGACCGCCGAGGGCTTCGACCGCAACCGCTCGTTCATGGCCGAGGCCCGTGCCGCCGCGGCCGATGCGGGCGTCGCCGGGCGACTCTCGCTCATCGACACCGACTCGCCCGGGGCGCTGCTTGCCGGGCGCTCGGTCGACCTGGCGATCGCGATGGGCGCGACCGGGATCGTCGGCGAGCAGGCGGAGACGCTCGCCTTCCTCGCCTCGATCGTCGGGCGGGGCGGACACGTGGTGTTCGGCGACGGCGCGTGGGTCGCGGAGCCGGACCCGGCCGGGCTCGCGGCGTTCGGGATGGCGCGGGACGAGCTGGTCGACGGGGCCGAGGGCCTGGCCGCGCTGGGCCGCGCCGCCGGACTGGACCTCGTCTCGGTCGAGCTCGTCACCCCCGGGGAGTGGGACGAGTACGAGGCCGCGTATGCGGGCGCCGTGGATGCCTGGGCGGCCGCGAACTCCGACGACCCGGAACGCGACGCGTTCGCGGCACGCGCGGCCGGGATGCGGGCGAGCTATGCCGGCTGGCGCCGGGCCTCGATGGGCTTCGCGATCGGCGTGTTCCGGGTGCCGCCCGCCTGACGCCGCTGGCCGCCGGGTGCCGGACGGCTGAGCCGCCTCAGGCGGTGATCGCCTGGGCCTGATGATGCCCGAATTCCTGCCAGATGACCCTCAGACGGTCCTTGGTCAGGGGTCCGTGGGTTGGTGTGGTCCCCGGCGGGGAGCTTCGTGCACGGATCCGCCCGCCGCCACCGTCGAGAACCTGTCAGATGACCCTCAGGCGATCGATCGACAGCACCGCAGTGACGAACGTCCCGCTTGTGGTCATCTGACGGAAACTGGGCGGCCGCGACGCGCGGAGCGGCCCGCGGCTGAGCCGCCTCAGGCGGTGATCGCCGCCACGATGATCTGCTCGAGCCGCGCCCGCGCGGTCGCCCCGAGCACGCCCGCCGCGTCGAGCTCGGCCAGGGCCTCGTCGCGATGGCGCCGCGCCTGCTCGCGCGAGTACTCGCGGGCGCCGGTCCGCTCGAGGATCGCCACGACCTCGGCGACCTCCGCGGGCGTCCGGTCGGGGGCGGCATAGAGCGCCTGCAGCCGCGCCTGGTCCGCGAGGCCGGCGGTCTCGTGGGCATAGATGACGGGGAGCGTCTGCTTGCGGTGGGCGACGTCCGAGGCTTCCTTGCCGGTGGCCGGCTCGGCGCCCCAGATGCCGAGGAGGTCGTCGTTGACCTGGAACGCGAGCCCGAGCGCCCAGCCGAAGCCGCGGTACCGGGCGATCACGTCCTCGTCGTCGGTGGCGAGCAGCGCCCCTGCCTCGATCGAGGCCGCGATCAGCGCGGCGGTCTTGCGCCCGATCATGTCGAAGTAGCCCTCGACGGTCATCAGCTCGTTCGAGATGCTCGCCGCGATGTCGAGGTACTGGCCCTCGCAGAGCGCGAGGCACGTCTCGTCGAACAGCCGCATCAGCCGCAGGACCTTGGCGTCCGAGAACCCGAGGTCGCTGAGCCGGTGGAGGGCGATCCGCGAGAGGCTGAACAGCGTGTCGCCGGTGTTGATCGCCTGCGGGATGCCGTGGACGGTCCAGAGCGTGGGGCGATGGCGGCGCTCGACGTCGCCGTCCTCGATGTCGTCGTGGACCAGGCTGAAGTTGTGCCCGAGCTCCACGGCCGCGGCGCCAGGCAAGGCCCGGGCATGCTCGCCGGCGATCGACGCGTACGCGAGGAGTCCGAGGAGCGGCCGGATCCGCTTGCCGCCCGAGGCGCCCGAGCCATCGAGGGCGAGGTGGTAGCGGACCATCTCGTACAGCCCGTGCGTGGACGGGTCGCGGTCGGCGACGAGCCGGAGGATCTCCGCCTCGGTGTCGGCGATGAGCTGGTCGAGGTCGATGTCGGTCGAGGTCGTCATCGTTCGGGGAGTGTACACGAAACGTGCGCGCCGGAAGTAGCAGATAGTGCGCGACCGGGTGGAGCACGGCTGGACGAGGTGCGACGCCGGCGCGGGGGACGCGACCGCACCGGCGTCTACCACCGGATACGCGGCCCAGCGCGGATCGGATGCCGCGCCGGGCATCGGATGGGGCCACGCATCGGTGGTACCGTCGCCCGGTGCCCGTCCCGCGCCGCTACACCACCGACGCCATCGTCCTGTCGCGCTTCGACCTGGGCGAGGCGGACCGCGTCCTGACCCTGATCACGCCCGGCGTCGGCAAGCTCAAGGCGATCGCCAAGGGGATCCGGCGGCCCACCTCGCGTCTCGGTGGCAGCCTCGAGCCGTTCGCGGAGCTGACCGTGGCGCTCGCCCGCGGCCGCACCTTCGATGTGGTCACGCAGGTCAGCGTCGAGCATGCCTGGCTCCACCTGCGCGATTCGCTCGAAGGGGCCGCGACCGCCTGGTACCTCGCGGAGCTGGCGGACCGCTCCCTCGAGGAGCGTCATGCGGCCGAGCCGCTCTACGCCCTGCTGCGACGCGCCTACGAGCTGCTCGACGGCGGGATGGCGCCGGGCCGGGTGGCGCGCTGGTACGAGATGCACCTGCTCGACGAGCTGGGCAGCCGGCCGGAGGTGGACCGCTGCGTCGAGTGCGACCGGGTCCTCGAGTCCGGGGAGCGGTTCCGCTGGGTGCCGCCCCTGGGCGGGGTCGTCTGCGAGCGCTGCCCCGGGCCGCCGCACGACCGGACCCGTCTCAGCCTCGAGGGGCTGAAGCTGATCAAGGCCTACCAGCGGCTGGACATCGAGGCGCTGGCCGCGCTCCGCCAGGCTCCCGTGGTCGAGCGCGAGGTCGAGACCGCGCTGCGCGAGTTCGTCCGCCACGTCCTCGAGCGGGAGGCGCGCTCGCTGCCCTTCCTCGACGAGGTCCGCCACGCGCCGGTGCCCGGCTGATGGCCCGCGTGGAGCTGCGCGACATCGTGACCGAGGCGGACCGGGACGCGGCCATCGCCCTCGAGGTGGCGCCCGGGCAGGAGCGCTTCGTCGAGTCCGTCGACGGTTCGTTCCGCGACGCCATCGCCGACGCGCGGGCGGCGCCCCGCATGTGGACGGTCCACGCGGAGGACGGGACCATGGTCGGGTTCGTCATGATCAGCGACGGGATCGAGCACATGGAGGCGGACCTCATCGGTCCGTACTACCTCTGGCGGCTGCTCATGGACCGCCGCTTCCAGCGGCGCGGCTACGGCACGGCGACGCTGGACGCCATCGTCGCCTACGTGCGGACGCGCCCCGGGGCGGACATCCTGTGGGTCAGCGCCGGCCAGGGCGAAGGCTCGCCGCAGCCGTTCTACGAGCGCTACGGGTTCGTCGCGACGGACCGCATCGTCGAGGACGAGGTCGTCCTGCGACTCGACCTGCAGCAGGAGGCTCCATGAAGGCACTCGACCCGACGACCCCCGCCGGCGCGCGCATCGCCGAGCGCCTCCAGACGGACCTGACCGGCTGGCTGACCACGGTCAACCCCGAGGGCCAGCCGCAGAGCTCGGTCATCTGGTTCAAATGGGCGGACGGGGTGATCACGGTCTACTCGCATCGGCGCTCAGCGCGGAACGGCAACATCGAGGAGCGGCCGCTGGTCTCGTTCACGCTCGATACCGAGGATCACGGCGACGCGTACGTGACCATCGAGGCGGAGGCGCGCATCGACCCCGACGGTGGACCGGCCTCGGCGGACGCCACCTTCATGGCGAAGTACGCGGGCATGATCAAGTCGTACGGCTGGGAGCCCGGCTACTACGACGCCGAGTACCCGGTGGTCCTGCGCATCACCCCGACGCGCTGGCGCGTGGCCTGAGGCGAGGGAGCGAGCGATGGCATCGCGAGCGCTCAACACCGCGGTCGTCACGACCGCCGTCGGCCTGACCGCGGCCGCGACGGCCCGCGTCGCCGGCCGCCGGCTCGTGGCGCGGACCGAGCGGCGGCTCTGCCCGAACCCGACCGTCGGCCGCTATCCCGCCAACGAGCGGGCGAGGACCCTCCACGAGACGCTCGGCGTGGTGGACCTCCACGCGGACTCGCTGCTCTGGGGCCGCGACCTGCTCCAGCGCGGCGACCGCGGGCACGTGGACGTTCCGCGCCTGATCGAGGGCAACGTGGCGCTCCAGGTCTTCGCCGCGAGCACCAAGTCCCCGCGCCACCTCAACATCGACCGCAACGACGACACGAGCGACGACATCATCCTGCTCGCGATCGGCTCGGGCTGGCCGCCGCGGACCTGGCGCAGCCTGCTCGCCAGGGCGCTCCACATGGCGTCGCGGGCCGACGCGATGGCGCGCCGCTCCGACGGGCGCCTCACGATCATCCGCTCGCAGGCGGACCTCGCGGCGCACCTCGCGACCCGAGGCCCGAACTGGCCGGTCACCGCGGGGCTGCTCGCGATCGAGGGTGCCCACGCGCTCGACGACGACCCGGCCAACGTCGAGGTGGTCGCCGACGCCGGCTTCCGGATGATGTCGCCGAGCCATTTCTTCGACAACGCCTTCGGCGGCTCCGCGCACGGCATCGAGAAGGGCGGCCTGACCCCGGCCGGCCGCGAGATGATCGAGCGGATGGAGGCCCGGCGCATGCTCGTGGACGTGGCCCACGCCTCGGCCGCCACGATCGACGACGTCCTCGCGATGTCCACGCGGCCGGTCGTCGCCTCGCACACGGGTGCGCGCGGCGTCATCGACAACGCCCGCAACCTCTCGGATGAGCACCTGCGCGGGATCGCGGCGAGCGGCGGCCTGATCGGGGTCGGGTTCTGGCCGACGGCCTGCGGCGGCGACGACGTCGCGGCGATCGTCCGCTCGATCCGCTATGCCGTGGATGTCGCCGGCGTCGAGCACGTGGGGCTCGGCTCGGACTTCGACGGCGGCGTCCCGGTCCCGTTCGACGCCACCGGCATGATCCGGATCACCGAGGCCCTGCTCGAGGCCGGTCTCGCGGACGGCGACATCGCGAAGGTCATGGGCGGCAACGCGCTCCGGCTGTTCGGCGAGGCGCTGCCGGCCGCCTGAGCCGGGCGGATCCGCTCAGACCAGCTCGGCGATCATCGCGGCGGCCCGGGCGGCCCCGTCGGCCGCCACCGGCCGATAGTCGATCGGGCGGTCGATCTCGAGCGCGATCGCCTCCGCGATCGCGTCGGGGTCCGACGTGGCGTACTCCATCCGCCGGCCGGCGCCGTAGCGGTCGAGGCGATGGGCGACGTGGCGGCTCTGCTCGAAATGGTTGGCCAGCGGGAAGTAGAGGAACGGCCGCCGCCCCGCGACGAGCTCCATCGTCGTGGTCAGCCCGCCCTGGACCACGGCGATGTCGGCCGCGATCAGGTGCTGGTACAGGTCCGGGACGTAGGCTCGGACTTCGACGCCCTCGGGCGCGCGCAGGCTCGCAGGGTCGATCCGTGGCCCGGCGACCGCCACCATGCGGAGCCCCGGCACCCGTCGAGACGCATCCGGGTAGCTCGCGATGACGCGCTCGAGGAGCGCCCGGCCGACGCCCGAGCCGCCGACCGTGACGATGACCACGCGCTCGTCGTCGCGATAGCCCAGGTCGCGGCGGAGGCGCCTCGCGCCCGTCGACGAGCGCGGACGGGTCGAAGCCGGTCACGTAGCCGGCGAAGTCGAAGTGCCGCTCGGTCCAGTCGCGGATCGAGCCGAGGCCGGGCCCGAAGTCGTCGGGCACGATGTCGTCGGGGTCGCCGACGAAGATCGAGCGGTCGCGCAGGCGCGGGAAGCGGGCGACGTGCTCGATCATCTCCGCGTTGTAGTCGGCGGTCAGGAAGGCTTCGCGCTCCCCGCCGTCGGGCATCGGCAGCCAGCCGACGAAGTCGGTCATCCAGGCGAAGGCCGTCCGCTTCAGCTCGGGGTTCTCGTGCAGGTGGTAGTCGACGTCCCAGGCCTCGTCGCCGATCACGAGGTCGTATTCGCCCTGCTCGACCACATCGTGGAAGACCATGAAGTTCGCGACCAGGATCTCGTCCATGCGGCGGACGGCCTGGAACGCGTTGAGGTCGTGGCCGGTCGACTCGGCGGCGAAATGAGCGGATTCGCTGGCAAGCCAGGCGCTGGCCGGGTGGACCCGCTCGCCGCGCGCCTCGAGCACGTCGGTGACCGGCGGCTGGGCCAGCCAGTGGATCTCGAGATCCGGGCGAAGGGCGCGCAGCTCGTCGGCGATGGCGACATCGCGTTGCGCATGGCCGAGCCCGATCGGCGACGAGATGTAGAGCGCTCGGCGACGGCGGGCGAGGGCACGGGTCCAGGTCGTGGCGCGGGCAGGCGACAGGGCGGTCATCGGACATCCGTTCCGAGTGATCGGACGAACTCGCGGATGAGCAGGTTGACCTTCACTGGGTCGCGGCCGTGCGGAGCGTGGCCCGAGCCCTCGAGCAGCACGAGGCGGCCGTCCAGGTCGGCGGCGAGCCGGCGACCGATCTCCGGACTGCTGATGGCGTCCAGGTCGCCGTGGATGACGAGGGCAGGATGGTCGATGCGGCGCATGAAGGCGAGCGCGCCGGGCTCGTCGCTCGAGGCACGCAGGTCCCCCGGCAGATCGATGTACGGGTCGTGCTCGAGCACGACCATCGTCTCCGGATCGGTCTCGAGCGCCCAGCCGACCATGTCCTCGATCTGTTTCGTGGAGTGCGGTTCGTTGAAGACCTGCCCGAAGAAGAACCGGGCGAACCCCGGCCAGTCGCGCCGCCAGTAGGCCGCGTTGTACTTGGCCCAGCCCTCGTCGCTGTCGAGCGTGGCGTCGAAGTCCGCAGCGGGTCCGTGATCGGGCCCATCGAGGTTGAGGGTGGGGCCGATGAAGACCAGGCCGAGGACGCGCGATGGGTGCGTACCGGCGAGGTGCAGGGCATAGCCGGCGCCCATCGACATCCCGGCGATCACCGCCCGGTCGGTCCCCGAGGCGTCCAGCACCGCGATGGCATCGGCGACGAACTCGCGGCCGGCGTACGCGCCCGCCTCGGCCGGCCGGTCCGAGCGGCCATTGCCGCGGCCGTCGAAGGTCACGACCCGGAAGTGCCGCGCGAGGTAGGGGATCTGGCCCTTCCAGTGGCGGGAGTGGATGATCGACCAGGTCGGCAGCAGGAGGATGGTCGGCGACCCGTCGCCGTAGCGCTCCCAGGCGATCCGGACGCCGTCGCGCGTGACCACGCCGGTCGCATCCGGGTAGCGGGCGCGGGTCTGTTCGGGCCGCCGGGCGTCGGCGGTCGCGCTCGGCGGGGGCGACGCGTCAGGCGCGCGGACCATGCCCGGCGGCCCATTGCCACAGCGTCGAGGTGATGCGCCAGCCGTCACCCGTCCGCACGAGGAGGACGTACTCGACGAACACATCCGAATCGACGACCACGCTCGCGATGTCGCCCGACAGGCTGGCGATGTCGATCCCGATGCGTCGGTCGGGACCGTCGCGCAACCGGCCCCCGCCACCCTCGGTGACGTCGACCATCTCGTCCCTCGTCGTGACGTCGAGGACCGCGGACCGGGCCGCGTCCTGACCCAGCGAGTGCTTGGCCAGGCCGGCGTGCAGGGCGCGCGCCATCCGGACCGCGTCGCCCTCGAACCAGCCCTCGAAGTAGTCGAGCACGGTCGCGCGCACCGCGGCGATGTCGTCGGGGGTCGCCTCTGCGACCGGTCCGGCGATCCAGGCCTGGGTCAGCGTGTCGCTCATGGCATGCGCTCCTCGAGCATCCGGATGACGAGCCCGACCTTGCGCAGGGCGGAGCGGGCCGGGATCTGATCCTCGCTGAAGCCGAGCAGGATGGCCGACTCGGCGCCCAGGAAGGGCAGGCCCATGAGCGCCCCGACCTCCGCCGGGGTGAACGGCCCGAGACCGCCGATCCGAAGGGCGACGCGGTCGGCGACCTCGGCCAGCAGGCTGTACCAGGCGCCCTGGAACGTGCGGACGGCCGCCGCGACCTCCGGGTCGGACCAGCCCGCGGCGGTCATCTCCTGCAGCACCCGGACATAGCCCGAGGCCAGGTCCTCGTCAAAGAAGTCGCACGCGCGCTCCCACTGCTGCCAGAGGGGCTCCGGGCCGCCGAACATCTCGCGCTGACGCTCGATGAGCCGGGCGTTCTCGGCCTCGAGGAGCGCGAGGATCAGCTGCTGTTTGCTGCCGAAGTGGTAGTGGATCTGGCTGAGCGGGACGCCGGCGGTGTCTGCGACCCGACGGGTGGAGAGGCTGGCGTAGCCGTCGGCGAGCAGCGTCGCGCGGGCGGCGGCCAGGATGCTCGCGCGGGTCTCGCCGGTGGCCTGGTCGCGGCGCTCGGCTCGGCTGCCGGTCGTCGCCGGGATGGTCTCCTCCACATGGCGAGCATACGTCCCACGGCTCATGACGCGACCACGTACACCGCGGCCAGGATGAGGATCACGCCCAGCGGGCGGGTGAGCCGCCGGCCCGACGGGAGGTTCTTCTCGATGGCGGTGAGGCCGCCGAGGACGAGCATCGCGGGCAGGCTCCCAAGACCGACCCCGAACATCACCAGCATCAGCGACCAGCAGCAGCCGACGCAGAACGCGCCATGCGCGATGCCCATGGCGAAGGACTCCCGGTAGACCGACGTGCCGCGCCAGCGGTTGACGACGAAGCCCGAGCGGGCTCCGGCAGGCCTCCAGGCATCGTTCGCGCAACGGACTGAACTGCCACAGGCCGGCGGCCAGCAGGGTCGTGCCGATGATCAGCTGCGGGTGCTCGGCCAGCCAGGGAAGAGCATCGACGGCGGCATGGATGCCGCGGTCCAGGATCCAGGCCGCCAGCCCGAAGCCGCCCCACACCACGAGGTAGCCCAGGAGGAGCAGGGCGACGAGCCGGCCGGGCCGTGGACGCCGTCCGACGAGCGCACCGAACGTCATCACCAGCGGGACGCTGGAGGGCAGCATCATCGCCACGATCATCAGGACCCAGCCGAGCACGAACAGGGCCGCCTCGAGCGGCACCGGTCCGACGGCCCCGGCGTGGCCCATGTACGGGGCGTAGGGCGATCCCTGCCACCACCACAGGGCCAGCCAGGCGGCCAGCGCGAGGGAGATGAGCAGCCCGCCCAGGATCGCTCCGTCGCGGCGCGGGACGCGAAGGTGGGCGGGCGTGAACATCAGGCGGCGAAGTGGAAGTGCCCCTGGAGGGCGTTGTTGCCGGTCCGCTTGACATTCGGGAGCCCGTACGGGTCGCCGTCCCGCTCGAAGTGGTCGGCCTTCGCGGCGAAGACGGGTGAGCCCGGGATCGTCGAGAAGATGGTCTCCGAGAGGATCGTCGGCTTCCCGGTGGCCCCGACATACGGGGTGATCTCGGCGTCGGCGGCCGTGCCGACCTTGAGACGGCCCTTGCCGCCATCCACGGTGAACGTGATCGGGACGCGCTCGACGGAGACGACCTCGCCGATCAGCCCGGCGAGGTCGGCGATGGCGCCGCCCAGCGAGCCGGTGAAGACCTTGAGGAGCTGCGCCTGCTGTTCGTCGGTCGCGCCGTCGTCGACGAAGACGGCCGCCTTCCAGGAGCCGGCCAGGACGTTGCCGGGGATATGGACGGACAGCGCGACCGTCCGACCGGCGACGTCGACGCCCTCGATGGCGCCACCGTCGATGTGCCAGGCGAGCGCCGAGTCGCAGGTGCCGCCGTCGGGATCCTCGCCGATCCAGCACGGGCACAGCACGTTGCAGGTGCAGACCTCGAGCAACTTGCCCTCGATGTCGTAGGCCATCGGTCGATCCTCCGTGGACGTCGTCGCGATTCGGTCGAGTGACCGATATCGGTCGGTCGACCGAATCTACAACCGCTAGCACCGATGTCAAGCCCCTTCATTCGCGTCGCGCTCGGCGGCGTGGCGCGCTCTGGTAGCATCGGCAGGTCCATTCCCGCGCGGCCATGCCACGGTCGCGTATCAGCGGAGACGCCCACCTGTGACCCGCCCCGACCAGGACGACCCGAACGATGTCGCGCCCGCCGTCGCCGAGCTCGACACGATCGTCTCGCTCAGCAAGCGCCGCGGCTTCATCTTCCCCTCGAGCGAGATCTACGGCGGGATCAACGCCGTCTGGGACTACGGCCCCCTCGGCGTCGAGCTCAAGAACAACGTCAAGCGCGCCTGGTGGCGGTCGATGGTCCAGGAGCGCGACGACATCGTCGGGCTCGACGCGGGCATCCTCATGCACCCGCAGGTCTGGGTGACGTCCGGGCACGTCGGCTCGTTCAGCGACCCGCTCGTCGAATGTGCGACCGACCACCGCCGCTTCCGGCTCGACGAGCTGCCCGGCGCCGAGCACCTGACGGCGACCGAGCTCCAGGACCCCGGGATCGTCGAGAAGCTCGGGCTGCGCTGCCCGGTGGACGGCGGTCCGCTGTCGGCGCCGCGCCGCTTCAACCTCATGTTCAAGACGTTCATGGGCCCGGTCGAGGAGGACGCCTCGGTCATCTACCTGCGCCCGGAGACGGCGCAGGGCTCGTACGTCAACTTCAAGAACGTCCAGCAGTCCTCGCGCAAGAAGCTCCCGTTCGGGATCGCCCAGATCGGGAAGTCGTTCCGCAACGAGATCTCGCCCGGCAACTTCGTCTTCCGCATGCGCGAGTTCGAGCAGATGGAGATGCAGTACTTCGTGCGCCCGGAGGCGGGCCGCGTCGGCCGCGTTCGAGGAATGGCTCCCGCGGCGGCTGGGGTGGTATGAGCGCTACGGCGTGACCCCGGCGCGCCTGCGGCTGCGCGAGCACGCCCCGGACGAGCTGGCGCACTACGCGAAGAAGGCGATCGATGTCGAGTACCGCTTCCCGTTCGGCTGGAAGGAGCTGGAGGGCGTCCACAACCGTGGCGACTTCGACCTCTCGCGCCACAGCGAGGCGTCCGGCGAGTCGCTGGAGTACTTCGACCAGGCGACCGGCGAGCACGTGATCCCGTGGGTCGTCGAGACGGCGGCGGGGGCGGACCGGGCGGCGTTCACGTTCCTCATCGACGCCTATCGGGAGGAGGAGGTCCGCGGCGAGACCCGCGTCTCGCTGGCGCTCCATCCTGACCTCGCCCCGTACAAGGTGGCCGTGCTGCCGCTGCTCAAGAAGCGCCCCGAGATCGTGGAGCTGTGCCACCGCATCAAGGCCGACCTCCAGCGCCACACGATGGCCGTCTACGACGACACCGCGGCCATCGGCAAGCTGTACCGCCGCCAGGACGAGATCGGGACGCCGTGGTGCGTCACGGTCGACGTCGAGTCGCTCGAGGACGGCGCCGTGACCGTGCGCGACCGCGACTCGATGGCGCAGGAGCGCGTGCCGGTCGAAGGCGTGACCCGCCTCATCCTCGACCGTCTGGACGCCGCGCGGGCCGGGTGACGGCTCCCTCGTGATCGACGGGTCGTCGGAGGCGTCCGAGGCGTCCGCGGCCGCCGAGCTGCGCGGCGCGGTGCTGGCGTGGCTCGAGGGGCTCGACGCCGAGCGGCGTGCCGAGGCGACCTACCCGTTCGAGAGCGATGAGCGGTTCGTCTGGGACTACCGGCCGGGACCGCGCCGTGGGCTCGCGATCGCGGCCATGACGACCAGGGGAGCGGGCGCTCGCGTGGGCTGTCGTCGATGCCGCGATGAGCGAGCGAGGGGCGGCGGAGATCCGCTCGATCGTGGCGCTCGAGCCGGTCCTCGGCGACCTCGAGCGCCGGACCGGCATCTCCGGCTGGGAGCGGCGAGACCAGGACCGCTACTGGTTCGCCGTCTTCGGCGATCCGGCGGGCAGCGGGCCGTGGTCGTGGCGGCTCGGCGGTCATCACGTCGCCGTCCAGCTCACGATGATCGACGGCCGGATCGTCCGTCCGGCCCCGTCGTTCCTCGGCGCCAACCCCGCGACGATCCCGGACGGTCCCCGGGCGGGCGAGCGGGCGATCGACGGCGAGGAGCGGCTCGCCCGATCGCTGTTGCTGTCGCTGACGCCCGCCGAGCGGGCCGATCGCCGTCGTCGACCCCGTCGCGCCGCCGGACATCCTGAGCGGCAACGGGCGGCGGGCCGACGTCCGCGACATCGCGACCGGCATCCGCCACGACGCGCTGGCTCCGGGGGCCCGGGCGGGCCTCGAGGCGTTGATCCGCCACTACCTCGGCCGTGTCCATCCGGGAGCGGCCGACGCCGCCTGGGCGAGGATCGTCGCGGACGGCCTCCCGGACGTCACCTTCGCCTGGGCCGGACCCGATGCGCCCGGTCGGGGCCACTACTACGCGGTCCGCGGTCCAGCGTTCCTTCTCGAGTACGACAACACCCAGAACGGCGCGAACCACATCCACGCCGTCTGGCGCGACCTGGCCGACGACTGGGGTGAGGACGCGCTCGCGGCGCACTACCGCGCCGGTCCATCACGCTGCGCGGATAGCCCGTCCCGGGGCTGGACAGCCCGCGTATGCTGCGGTCGCGATGCCCATCGCGACCCGGACTGGGTCGACGCTGCACTCGTGGACATCGCAGAGGGAGACACGAACGTGGGATTGCTGAACGCGGTCTTCGGAGCGCTGCTGCCGAGGTTCACCTTGCTGGTGGCGTGGTCGAACGACCAGTCGTACTGGAGCAACCTCTTCGGGTCGGGGGTCTGGTTCCTGGGCGGCTTCCTGTTCTTCCCCTGGACCACGCTGATGTACGGCCTGTTCCAGGCGAACGGCATGACCTTCCTGAACTGGATCTTCCTGCTCTTCGGGCTGGCGATCGACCTCGGCACCTGGGGCGTCGGGTTCTTCGCGGGCCGCAAGGAGTACTCCTCCTACCGCACCTCCTAGGCACACGCCCCGCGGGCGGCCCGGGCGGATCGAACGTCCGAGACCTCGTGCCAAGCGGGCCGACGCTCCAGTGGTGGAACGAGACGACCTCCAGGGCGTGATCTGGCAGCGACTCGCTCCCTGACGAATGATCCATTGGGGCCGCGGCGGATCCCCGTCGCGGCCTCGCCGTGTCCGGCGTCAGGCCACCGCGCCTGCGAGTGCGAGCCCACGATCGCCCTCCGGGCGCCACAGCCCGCTCGCGGCGTACTCGCGGACCTCGGTGATCGCTGACTTCTGGGCCGAGCGGCGGATGTCGAGCGAGACGTCCATCGGCTGGACGTTGAAGAACGCCACGTCGGTGATGCCGACGAAGCCGAAGATCGTCCGCAGATACGGCTCGACGAAGTCGTACGGCCGCATCATGTCGCTGGAGTAGTCGCCGCCGCGCGAGGTGACGCAGATCATCTTCTTGCCGCGCACCAGGCCCTCGACGACGCCCATCTCGTTGTAGCGGAACAGATAGCCGGGCTGGATGATCGCGTCGATGTAGTACTTGAGCACGTACGGGATGCCGAGGTTCCACATCGGGACCGTGAACAGGTAGACGTCGGCGGCCAGGAACTGCTCGATGGTCTTCTCGATCTGGCGCCACGAGTCCTGGGCCTCCTCGTCGAGGTCCTGACCGGTCATCAGCCGGTACTTGGTCTCGATGTTCTTGCCCGCGACCGACGGAAGGTCGGCATGGAACAGGTCCAGGCTCGTGACGACGAGGTCGTCCTCCTGGTCGTGCAGCGCCTCGAGCAGACAGTTCGAGACCCGTGCCGTGTTGGATGCCAGCCCCCGGGGGGTGCAGATCACGTGGAGCAGCTGCGTCGCCATCGTCGATCCTGCCTTTCACTCCCTGGCGTCCGGTCGGTCCCGCCCTCCGGGATCGAACGCCTGGGTGGCAGGCTGGGCGTGGCGCCGACGGCCGTCATCGGTCGTTCGACCCATGGACCCGTATACCGCATGACCGATGGGGGAGAGCCCACCCGACCGATGCCGGGCGTGCCCGACCGGTCGAGCGCGGGCTACTCGTCCGCGTTCGCCTCGGCGGCGTCGATGGCCGCGGCGAGGTCAGCGGCGGCCACGCCGCGCGGCTCCTTGCCCTTCGGCCAATACAGCTCCTTGTGGACCTGCTCCTCGGGATAGCCGCGCCCGAGCAGGGTCGCTTCCGCGGACAGGATCATGTCGGGGTTGCCGCAGATGTAGGCGACCGAGTTCGCGCCGGACAACCCAAGCTCGTCGAGCACACCTTCGAGGATCATCTCGACGCGGCCGGTCCGCCCGCTCCAGCCCGCGTTGCGTGGATCGGCCGGGCGCGAGACGGTCGGCACGTACGTGACCGGGTACTCGCCCGAGGCGACCCAGTCCTCGAGGACCCGCCGGTAGCCGAGCTCGTGCGCGTACGAGACGCCGTTGAGGAAGACCACGTTGCGCGGCCGCCCGTCGATGAGCAGCTGCCGCATCATCGCGACGAAGGGGGCGTTACCCGTCCCCGACGAGATGAAGATGTGGGTCCGGTCCGCATCCGGTCCGAGCATGAACTTGCCCTTCGGGCCGATCATCCGCATGCCCTGGCCGATCGGCAGCTCCCAGAGCAGCGGTGTGAACATCCCGCCCTGGACCAGGCGGACGTAGAACTCGTAGCCGTCCGTTCCGACCACCGCCGGCGGCGAGGCCACCGAGTACGGCCGCTGCACGATCCGCTCGTCGACCATCACGCCGATCGTCATGTACTGGCCGGCCTCGAACGGCGTGGGCTCACCGTCGAAGCGGACCCAGAAATAGGCCAGCAAATCGGTCTCGTCCTCGCGCCGGACGAGTCGCGCGTTGTACTGCGGCGCGTCGCGCTGGATGACGCCAGGGGCGGCGGCGAGGGCGGGGTCGGTCATCGGACGGGTCGGCCTCCGGCGGTCGTTTGCACTCCGATGGTACCCGCCTCCACCTCGTCGGGACCAGCATTCGGTCGCCGAGGGGCCATTTTCGGGCCGAACGGCCCCCATCGGTCGAATGACCGATGACGGGTGACGGCGACGCCATACACTTCGAGCGCATGACCGAGTTGAAGCGCACCGTCAGCCCGCTCCTCGTCGGCCGTGACGACCTGCTCGACCTGGTCGATCGCCGACTGGACGAGGTCGTTGCCGGGAGGGGCCAATTCCTCCTGATCACGGGCGAACCCGGTGTCGGGAAGACGCGCCTCATCGCGGCGACCTGGGACAAGGCTGGCGCCCGGGCATTCCGAGTGGCGCAGGCGTCATTGGCGCCGCAGGACCGCAACGTCCCGGCTGGGCAGATCATGTGGCTGGCACGCGCGGCAGAGCATGTCCCCGGCCTGGAGCCGCTCGGTGAGCTGCTCTCGATGCGGGACGCGGCCCTGGACCTCGAGCACGCCCGGCGCCGCATGTTCGTCGTCGACGTGGTCCAGCGGGTCCACGACGTCCTCGACCAGCCGACCATGCTGATCTTCGAGGACCTGCAATGGGCCGACGAGCTGAGCTTGGAGGTCCTTGCGGAGCTGGCCCGCGCGACGCGCGACCGACCGCTCCTGATCGTCGCGGCCTATCGCTCCGACGAGGCGCCCCCCGGCACGATCCTCCGCGACTGGCGGTCGCGCCTGGTCACGCAACGCGTCGCCGAGGAGATCCGGCTTGGGCCGCTCGACCTCGACCAGACCGCCCTGGTGACGACGCTGATCCTGGACAGCGGTCTGCCCGCCCCGCGCGAGGTCGTGGCCGCCGTGTACCAGCGCACCGATGGGATCCCGCTCCATATCGAGGAGCTCCTTGGCGCCATGAGCGCCCAGGCTCGCGCCGATGGTGGCGCGATCCGCGAGGCCAGTGTCCCCGAAACGATCGAGGACGCGGTCCTCGAGCGGATCGGGCGCCGGTCGATGGACGCGCAGGCGGTCGCCCGCGCCGGTGCCGTCCTCGGTCGTTGCTTCATCCCCGACGTGCTCGCCGGCATCATGGACGTCCCACCGGAAACGCTCGACGAGCCGATCCAGGAGCTGATCGACCACGGCGTCCTGATCGGACCCTATGACGGGTTCATGGACTTCCGCCACCAGCTGCTGCGCGACGCGATCTACCGGAGCGTCACCCTTCGGGAGCGGCGCCGCTTCCACGCCCGCGCCGGCGAGTTCGGCGCCCAGCTGGAAGGGCAGTCGGAGATCCACTCGTCACAGCATTTCGAGCGGGCGGGGCTGCGCACGCGGGCCTACGAGACGGCCCTCTCCGGCGCCCGCGACGCCTCCCGGCTCTCCGCGCACCGCGAGGCGTTCGAGCTCTACCGGCGCGCCATCGCGAACATGCCCGATACCCTGCTGCCGACGGAGCGAGCCGCACTGCTGATGACCTTCGGCATCGAGGCGGAGGCGATCGAGGAGAACGAGCGCGCGCAGGCCGCCTACGCCCAGGCTGCCGACCACTACCGGTCAGCCGGAGAGACCATCAACGAACTCGGAGCGATCCTGTACGCGGTCTCGAACAGCCGACGGACCGGACGGCCGAGCATGGAGCGCCTCGAGGCGGTGGACCGCGTCATGGTCGCCCTGGAGGGATTGCCGGACGACCGAGCGGCGGACGAGATCCGGGCCGAGGCCATGATGATCAAGGGGATGGCCTATGCCGACCTTCGCGATATGGCCCAAGCCAGGTCGGCGTTCGAGCGCCTCGGCTCGATGGGCGCTGCGCTCGACGATCCCGATTGGGTGTCGTACGCCGATTGGAAGACGTCCCTCGTCGACTTCATCGAGGGCGACGTGGCTGGGTCGCTCGCCAGGATCGACGGTCTCGCCCGCGCCGCCGAAGCGTCCGGTCTCGAGTCGACGGCCGTCTCGGCCTACCGAGATGGCGCCACGCTTGCCACGATGGCCATGGACCACGTGGCGGCTACCCGGTTCATCGACGCCGGATTGCGCTACGCCGACTCCATCGAGCAGTCGTACTGCGCCCACGTCATGGCGGCGACCTCCGCCGTCGTGTCCTGGGCGGAGGGGCGCTGGGACGAGGCCGCCGTACAGGCGCGTCAGGCGATCGCCGACCAGGGCAATCGCCATGGAGCCGAGACCGCCCGACTCGCGCTCGCGCTGGTGGAACTCGGGCGTGGGGAGCTCGTCGAGGCGCAGGCAGACCTGACGATCTCCCTGGCCTTCGGCGACGACAGCGAATCGATCGACATGTCGCTGCCGCCGCTCTGGGGACTGGCGGAAGTCGCGCTCCAGGGCGGCGACGCCGAGCGATCGATGACGATCTGCCAGGATGCGTTCGACCGAGCACACCAGGTGGATGAACGCGTGCTGCTAGTCCCGTTCGTCGTGACGGGCGTCCGCGCAGCGCAGGCGGCCGGACGACCAGGCGACGCCTCGGGGTGGCTCGCTGCCTGCGACGCGCACCTCGCCCCGATCCGGGAACTCGCCGGACCCGCCCTCGACCACGGTCGCGGCCTGGTCGCCCTCGCTGACGGGGCGACGGGGATCGCCCGCACCGCCCTGGAGGCTGCGATCCGCGGCTGGGATGCAAGGGGCCGGATCTGGGAAGCCACGTGGGCCAGGCTCGACCTCGCCCAGTGCTTCGTCCGCTCGAACCGGTTCGCCGAGGCACTTGCGCTGGCGGTCGACGCCCGTGGTACCGCATCGGGCCTCGATGCGCCGGCGCTCGCCGCGCGGGCGGACGCGATCCAGCGCATGGCTCGCGGCCGGGTCGTGGACGAGGAGCCGTGGCGCCCGCTGACCGCCCGCGAGTACGCCGTCGCGCGGCTCATCGCCGAGGGGCACACCAACGCGGAGATCGCGGATGTCCTCGGGATCGCCCCCAAGACCGCCAGCAGCCACGTCGAGCACATCCTGGCCAAGCTCGGGGCGTCCCGACGGGCCGAGATCGCGTCGTGGGCCAGCAACGTCGAGCGGAGCGCCCTCGTCCACTGATCCGCGAGCCGGCTGACCGCGCGACCGGTCACCTGCCACCGTCTCGCAACCTTGGGACGCCGGACGGCGACGGTACAATCTCCCTGCACCACCCGACCCACTTCACGGGCGCCGCGCCGCACGACCGCGGGCCCGTCATCCCGATCCCGGAGGGAACCGATGGCCACCGCCACCCCAGCCGCCGACCGCCAGCATCGCGCGGCGAAGCGCTACATCTACGCATGGGGCGACGGCCACGCCGAGGGCAATGCCGGCATGCGCGACCTGCTCGGCGGCAAGGGCGCCGGCCTGGCCGAGATGACGATCGCGGGCCTGCCCACGCCAGCCGGCTTCACGATCACCACCGAGGCGTGCAACGACTACTTCGCCGCCGGCGAGCGCCTCCCGGACGGGCTCTGGGACGACGTCGTCGATGCCGTCCACGAGGTGGAGCGCAGCACCGGCAAGGGGTTCGGCGACGTCGCCAACCCGCTCCTCGTCAGCGTCCGCTCGGGCGCCAAGTTCTCGATGCCGGGGATGATGGACACGGTCCTCAACCTCGGGCTGAACGAGGCCACGCTCCACGGGCTGATCGCGCTGACCGGCAACGAGCGCTTCGGCTGGGACGCGTACCGGCGCTTCATCCAGATGTTCGGCCGGATCGTGATGGAGGTCTCGGGCGAGCGAGTTCGACCACGCCCTCGACGCCGCGAAGACGGCGCATGGGGCCGCCCAGGACACCGACCTGGACGCGGCCGCGCTGCAGGCGCTCGTCGGCGAGTTCAAGGGCATCGTCAAGGCCGACACGGGCCGCGACTTCCCCGAGGACCCCGACGAGCAGCTGGACCTCGCGATCAAGGCGGTCTTCGCCTCGTGGTTCGGCAAGCGCGCCCGCGACTACCGCAAGAACCAGGGCATCGCCGACGACCTCGGGACCGCGGTCAACGTCGTCACGATGGTCTTCGGCAACATGGGCGACGACTCGGGCACGGGCGTCGCGTTCACGCGCGACCCGAACACCGGCGAGAAGGTCCTCTACGGCGAGTACCTCACCAACGCCCAGGGCGAGGACGTCGTCGCGGGGATCCGGACCGCGCCGAAGATCGCCCAGATGGCGACGGACATGCCCGCGGTCTACACCGAGTTCCAGCGGATCGGCCAGCAGCTCGAGAAGCACTACCGCGACGTCCAGGACCTCGAGTTCACGATCGAGCGCGGCCGGCTCTACATGCTCCAGACACGCTCCGCCAAGCGCACCGCGGCGGCGGCCGTGCGGATCGCCGTCGACATGGTCGACGAGGGCATGATCACCAAGGAGGAGGCGATCGCCCGGATCGAGCCGGCGCACGTCGACCAGCTGCTGCGCGACCAGTTCGACCCGACCGGCCTGGCCAAGGCCACCCGTGTCGCCAAGGGCCTGAACGCCTCGCCGGGCGCGGCGGTCGGCCGCGCGGTCTTCAGTGCCGATACCGCCGTCGAATGGGTCGGCCGCGGCGAGCAGGTCGTGCTCGTCCGCGTCGAGACCTCGCCCGACGACTTCCACGGCATGGCCGTGGCGCAGGGGATCCTGACCGCCCGCGGCGGCGCCACCTCGCACGCGGCCGTCGTCGCGCGCCAGATCGGCAAGCCGTGCGTGGCCGGCTGCGCCGAGCTCGTCATCGACTACGGCACCAAGACCGCCAAGAGCACGGACTCGGGCGCCACGTTCGGCGAGGGCGACTGGATCAGCGTCGACGGCGCGACCGGCGAGGTCTACCTCGGGGCGCTCCCGACCGTGTCGGCGCGGTTCGAGGACCAGCCGGAGCTGCAGCGCGTCCTCGGCTGGGCCGACGGCATCCGCCGCATGGGCGTCTGGACCAACGCCGACAAGCCGGAGGAGGCCGCCCAGGCCCGCGGCTACGGCGCGCGAGGGTATCGGCCTGTGCCGGACCGAGCACATGTTCCGCGAGGGCGAGCGGCTCGAGATCGTGCGCGACGCGATCCTCGTCGCGAACGTCGCCACGCGGGCGAAGGCCCGGGCCGCGGCCGGCGAGACGCTCGACGCGGACGATGCCGCGGCGGTCGCCCGGTTCGACGCGGCGATGGCCAAGCTGGAGGTCCTCCAGCAGGGCGACTTCGAGGGCATCTTCAAGGCGATGGACGGGCTGCCCGTGGTGGTCCGCCTGATCGATCCGCCGCTGCACGAGTTCCTCCCCAACCTCGAGGAGCAGCTGGTCAAGGTCACGCGGGCCGAGGCGACCGGCGGCGCGTCCGAGGAGGACAAGGAGCTGCTGGCGACCATCAAGTCGCTGCACGAGCAGAACCCGATGCTGGGGCTCCGCGGCTGCCGCCTCGGGCTGATGATCCCGGACTTCGTGAAGATCCAGACCCGGGCGATCCTCAACGCCCAGATCGCGGTCAAGCGGGCCGGCGGCCACCCGATCGCCAAGATCATGATCCCGCTCGTCGGGCACGTGAACGAGCTGGCCGCCACGCGCGCGCTGCTCGAGGCCGAGGCGCACGCCGTCCAGGCGAAGGCCGGCGAGGCCGGCGTCGAGGTCGACTACAAGTTCGGCACGATGATCGAGGTCCCGCGCGGCGCGCTCACCGCCGACGAGATCGCGAAGGAGGCCGACTTCTTCAGCTTCGGCACCAACGACCTGACCCAGATGACGTTCGGCTACAGCCGCGACGACGCCGAGGGCGGGTTCCTGCTCAAGTACGTCGAGGACGGGATCCTGCCGGTCAACCCGTTCCAGACGCTCGACGACGCGGTCGCCGGGCTCATGAAGATGGCCGTGGACAAGGGCCGCTCGACGAAGCCCGGGCTCGAGCTCGGGATCTGCGGCGAGCACGGCGGCGATCCCGCGTCGATCGCCAAGTGCGAGCAGATCGGGCTCGACTACGTCTCGTGCTCGCCGTTCCGCGTGCCGGTGGCGCGGCTCGCCGCCGCCCAGGCGGCCCTGACGAGCGCCGCCGAGCGCGACAAGTAGGGGAGACCCGGCCGGCCGCGAGCCGGTAGGATCGACCGATGGCTGACGCCGCCCCGACCGAGCGACCCAGCGAGGCCCAGCCGGCGGCACCCGCCCGGCTCCCGCATCGCGTGGTGGTCGTCGGCGGCGGGTTCGCCGGGCTCTACGCCGCGCGGAGCCTCGGCATCGACCCCGAGGTGCGCGTCACGCTGGTCGACCGCCGCAACTTCCACCTGTTCCAGCCGATGCTCTACCAGGTCGCGACGGGCGTCCTGTCGCCGGCCGAGATCGCCCAGCCGCTCCGCTCGATCCTGCGCAAGCGCCGCAACACCACGGTCATCCTCGGCGAGGCCAAGGGCATCGACGTCGGAGCGCGCCAGGTCATCCTTTCCGACGGCGGGCCGATCGACTACGACACGCTGATCGTCGCGACCGGCGCGCGCCATTCGTATTTCGACCACCCGGAGTGGGCGCCGATCGCCCCGGGACTCAAGACCATCGAGGACGCGACCGAGATCCGGCGCCGCATCCTCATCGCGTTCGAGGCCGCCGAGCGCGAGGCCGACCCCGACCGCCGCCGCGAATGGATGACGTTCGTGCTGGTCGGCGGGGGACCGACCGGTGTCGAGCTGGCCGGCGCGCTCGGCGAGATCGCCCGTCAATCGCTGCGCCACGACTTCCGGTCCATCCATCCCGAGGACGCCCGGATCGTGCTGGTCGAGGCGATGGACCGCATCCTGCCGCCGTACCCGCCGGACCGCTCCGCCTCGGCGCAGCGCCAGCTCGAGCGGCTGGGCGTGACCGTGCGGACGAAGACCCGGGTGATCGACATCGACGAACGCCAGGTGCGGGTGGTCTCCGCCGACGGCGAGGAGACGATCCCGGCGCGGACCGTGCTGTGGGCGGCGGGCGTGACCGCCTCCACGTTCGCGCGGACCGTCGCCAAGGCCGCCGGCGCCGAGACCGACCGGGCGGGACGCGTGCTCGTCGGGCCCGACCTCACCCTGCCCGGACATCCCGAGATCTTCGTCGTCGGCGACGCGGCGGTCGAGCCCTGGAAGGAGGGCAAGCCCACCCCAGGGGTGGCGCAGGGAGCCATGCAGGGCGGGTCGTACGCGGCCGCGGTCATCCGCCGTCGGGTCCTCGGCCGGCCATACGAGCCGTTCCGCTACAGCGACCGCGGCGACGTGGCGGTCATCGGCCGGCTGTCGGGGGTCACCAACATCGGCTGGCTCGGGCCGTTCGGCCGGCAGGGCGGCTTCACGGCCTGGCTCCTCTGGCTGGGCATCCACGTCACGTACCTGATCGGCTACGCCAATCGCCTCGTGGTGGTCGTGCGCTGGGGCTGGACGTTCCTCACCCACGGCCGGAGCACGCGGCTCATCACCGGTCAGGCGCTCCTGCCGCCGATCGAGGATCCGGAGCCGCCCGTGCTCGCGCCACTCGACGAGGCCGAGCCCGAGCGCGAAGGCGTCTAGCCGCGCGGCAGGTCGATCCGGAACGTCGTGCCGGTCGGGCCGGTCGACTCGACCTCGATGCGGCCGCCGTTCGCGGCCAGGAGCTCGCGGGCGATCGTGAGCCCGAGGCCGCTGCCGGTGCGGCGGCCAGTGGCCGGATCGACGGCACGCGCCGGGTCGGCGCGGTAGAACCGCTCGAAGACGTGCGGAACGTCGGCCGGTGCGATGCCCGGACCCTCGTCCGCGACACGGATGGCGACGGCACCCGGCACATCCGGCGCCGGCGCGCCCTGGGCCGGTTCGAGCGCCACGGCCGAGACCGCGACGCGACCCCCGGCTGGGCTGTGCGCGATCGCGTTGCCGATGACGTTGCGCAGGACACGTGACAGGTGACCCGGGTCGACGGTGACGAGCAGCCCCGCCGGGACGGCCACCTCGAGCCCGACCGCGCGCTCGCGGCGGAGCCCGTCGAGCCCCATCTCGACATCGTGGACCGCGTCGGCCAGATCGATCGCCACGGGCTGGGCCTGGAGCGGCGCCGCCTCGGCGCTGGCGAGGTCGTTCAGCTCCGCCACGACGCTGCCGAGCGCCGAGGCGGCCGAGCGCGCGGCCTCGAGGTTCTCGCGGTCCGCCGGTACCACCCCGTCGACCATGGCCTGGAGCTGCGATTCGAGGACGGTCGCGGGCGTGGCGAGGTCGTGGGCGATGTCGCTCGCGGCCCGCCGCCGGAGCATCTCCGACCGACCGAGGCGGTCGGCCATGGTGTTGAACGCGGTCGCGAGCTCCGCGGACTCGCGGTCGCCGCCGCCGGTCGCGCGGGCGTCCGGATCGCCCGCGCCGAGGCGGCGCGCGGCGTCGGTGACGTCCCGGACGGGGCGGGTCAGGCGGTCCGCGACGAGCGCCGAGGCGACGGCGATCCCGATGACGCTCAGCAGACCGGCGAGGATCAGCGTGGCGTTGAACAGCGGGAGGAAGCCGCGATCGCCGACCCGGGCCGGCAGGTCGGCCTCCAGGGTCGCGAGCGTCGCGCCATCCGCGTCCTGGATCGGGGAGGTGTAGTGGGCGACATCGCCATCGGGTGGCTTGCCGAAGGCGTACAGGGTCGTGCCGTCCGGGCTGACCACCCTGACTTCGCCACCGAGCGTCGTCGCGAGCCGGCGGACGACGGTCTGCGCGCGCACGGGCCGGTCCAGGCGATCCGAGAGGTTCGACGCGGCATCGTCGAGGCGCTGCTGCTGCTGGCCTTCCAGCACGGTCTGGAACCCGCCGCTGACCACCCGGTTGACCACCAGGCCGGTGATCAGGAGGACGCCGAGGACGATCGCGCCCAGGATGAGCCCGAGCCGGACCCCGAGCGACATGCGGCGGGATGCCGCGCTCATGCCTCGTCCCGCGTCGCCACCAGCCGGTAGCCCACTTGCGGGATGGTCTCGACCAGCCACGGGTCCGCGGCGTCGTCGCCGAGCTTCCGCCGCAGGTTCGCCACGTGGACGTCCACGACCCGGTCGTAGACGTCGTCCGGTCGGCGCGTGACCGCGTCGAGCAGCTGCTCACGCGACAGGACCGCCCCGGGGTCGCGCGCCAGCGCGCCCAGCAGGCCGATCTCGCCGGGGGTCAATCGGCCGGTGACCGGGCCGTCCGTCGCGTCGAGCGTGAAGCGCCGGCTGACCTGGTCGATCGTCACCCGGCCCGCCGCAAGCGACAGCACGCCCGGTGTCGTCGTCGCGCTCGCCCGGTTGGTCCGCCGCAGGATGGCCGCGACCCGCGCCGTCAGCTCGTGCGGGTTGAACGGCTTGGCGAGGTAGTCATCGGCGCCCATCCGCAGCCCCGCGATCCGCTCGGCGTCGGAGCGCTTGGCCGAGGCGATGAGGACCGGGATGTCGGTCGAGGCCCGGATCGCCTCGAGGACCGCCTCGCCCCCGAGGCCGGGCAGCATCAGGTCGAGGACGACGAGGTCGATGGGCGCGGTGTCGGCGGCGTCGACCGCCTCGATGGCGGCACGGCCGTCAGCCGACGACCGTGACGGCGTGGCCGTCCCGTTCGAGGTAGAGGCGGAGCAGGTCGCGAAGGCGCGGTTCGTCCTCGACGACCAGGATGTGGGCGCGTGCCGGCATGGGCGGCATCCTAGCGGCCCCCTTGTTCAGGAGTCGTGAAGACCGGCGTGGCGCATCCACACACGTTCTTGATGTGCCGCCGCGAACCTGTGGCCACGACATGACCGATCCAGGGTCGTGCGTCGCAGGGGACCACTCGAATGTCGAAGCTTCGTCTCGCCGGCTTCTCCGGCGCCATGGTCGTCGCCGCGCTCGTGGGCGGGACCGTCATCAACACCGTCGCGGCCGCACCCGCGGCCCCACCGCGCACGCCCGCCGCCGCGCCCGCCGCCGCACCCACCGCGGCCACCGGCGCCGCCGCCGAGTACTGCGCGACCTATCGCGCGGCCCTGGCCAAGGAGCTCGGCGTGACCGAGGACGCCTTGAAGGCCGCCGCCAAGAAGGCGCTCGCGGACACGATCGACAAGGCCGTGTCGGACGGCGACCTCCCGAGCGCGGCTGGTGACCGGCTCAAGGCGCGCGTCGAGACCTCCACCGCCGACGGCTGCAAGCTGCTGGCCGGCTGGGGGCAGCGGATCGCGAAGGCGTCCAGTGGCGCGCTCGGCGTCGTCAGGGACGGCCTCGATGCGGCCGCGAAGGCCCTCGACCTGCCGTCCGCGGACGTCAAGGCCGCGCTCAAGTCCGGCAAGAGCCTCAAGGACCTCGCGACGACCCAGAAGGTCGACTACGCGACCGTCAGCGCGGCCATCGTCGCGGCGGTCAAGGCCGATCTCGACAAGGCCGTCGCGGACAAGACCATCGCCCAGGCCCGCGAGGACCGGATCCTGGACCGCCTGACCAAGGCCCTCGCCGACGGTCGGCTGCGTCCGGCCGCCGCACCCGCCACGCCCGCCGGCTGATCCGCGACTGCAGCAGACCGGGGCCGTCGGCACCATTCGGCGGTCCCGGTTACGCTACGCACCGGTTCCTCGTCCTATTCCGTTGACCGCCGACCGTCACCTCATCGATGGTACGGAAGTCCCAGCCGCTCGGCCGGGATCGCGGATCGAGGTCGGGGCCCTGATCATCCTTTCATCCCTGTTGCCGACGAGAACCATGACCGCCGCCAGACGTCATCTCAGCGCGTTCGCCGCGCTCGCGCTCACCGCCATGATCCTGCCGCTCGCCGCGACGTCGGTCGCCGCCGAGTCCGGGGCGACCGTCCCGGCGGGGTTCCGCGACGAGCTCGTCTGGGGCAACCTGCCCGACAAGCCGATGGTCGTGGCCTTCTCGCCCAACGGGAAGGTCTACCTGGGTCTCAAGAACGGGGTCATCAACGAGTACGACAGCCTGACCGACACGAGCGCCGACGCAGCTCGTGGACCTCTCGAGCGAGGTCGACGACTACTGGGACCGCGGCCTCATGGGGATGGTCGTCGACCCGCAGTTCCCGACCCGGCCGTACGTCTATGCCCTGTACGCCTACGACCATCAGCTGGGCGGTCCACCCGGACCGAAGTGGGGCGACGCCTGTCCGTCGCCGAACCCCGGCGGCAACACCGACGGCTGCATGATCTCGGGCAAGCTCGTCCGGATGACCACGAACGCCGGCGGGACGGCGGTGACCGGCACCACGACGCTCGTCGAGGACTGGTGCCAGCAGTTCCCCAGCCACTCGCTCGGCAGCCTGGCCTTCGGACCCGAGGGCGCCCTGTACGTCACCGGCGGCGACGGCGCCAGCTTCAACGGGCCGGACTACGGGCGATGAGGGCGGCTCGTTCGGCGGCCTGCCTCCGTCACCCCGAAGAACCCGTGCGGCGACCCGACCGACGAGGGCGGCGCGCTGCGCTCCCAGGACATCCGCACGACCGGCGATCCCCTGGGCCTCGATGGCACGGTCCTCCGGATCAACCCGGACACGGGCGCGGCGTGGCCGGACAACGCGAACTTCGGGAGCGGGAGCGCCAACGCCCAGAAGATCATCGCCTACGGCCTGCGCAATCCCTTCCGCATGACGATCCGCGGCGAACGGGTCGGTCTGGCTCGGCGACGTGGGGTTCACGACCTGGGAGGAGATCAACACGATCCCTGACCCGGACGCGGCGGTTCGCAACTTCGGCTGGCCGTGTCGCGAGGGCAATGCGGTGACGCCCGCAGTACGCCGGCCTCGACATCCCCCTGTGCGTCAGCCCGCCCGCGCTCGCGGGACCCTCCTTCACCTACAACCACGCCGACACCGTGACGGACGACGACTGCGGGACCGGCAGCTCCTCGATCTCGGGGATCGCGTTCCGCACGACCGCCGGCAACTACCCGACCAAGTACGACAACGGCCTGTTCTTCGCCGACTACACGCGACGGTGCATCTGGTTCGCCCCGGCGTCGAGCGCCACGGCGAACCCGGACTTCACCTCGATCGAGCAGTTCGCCAACCTCCGGCGCTCCGGCGACACGAGCGGCGGCGCCGTCTGGGTCGGCACGACCCCGGCCGGCGACATCATCTACGCCGACTACGACCGGAACGAGATCCGGGCCATCCACTACTACCAGGCCCTCCCGCCGAACGCGGCCTTCACGGCGACCCCGACGTCGGGTCCGACGCCACTCGACGTCGACTTCGACGCCAGCGCCTCGAACGACCCCAACGGCGACCCCATCACCTACCAGTGGGACCTCGACGGCGACGGCCAGTTCGACGACGCGACCGGGGTCAGCGCCGAGCAGGTGTACACCTCGCCGGGCAACGTGACGGTCGGCCTGAAAGTCACCGCCGGCGGCGACACCGACACCGCGTTCAAGACCATCAACGTCGGGACCGCACCGACCGCGACCATCACGGGGCCGGCGGCGACCACCACCTGGTCGGTCGGCGACCCGTTCTCCGTCACCGGCACCGGCACGGACCTCCAGGACGGGACGCTGGCCGCCTCGAAGTTCACCTGGACCCTCGCCATCGAGCACTGCCCGTCGAACTGCCACGAGCACATCATCTCGAGCAAGACGGGCGTCAAGACGTTCGCCTTCAACGCGCCCGACCACGACTACCCGTCCTACATCCGCGTCTATCTCAAGGTCACGGACAGCAGCGGACTCAGCACCACGGTGCAGCGCGACTTCCAGCCCAAGACCGGCACGGTGGACGCCGTGTCCTCGCCGTCCGGCTTCACGCTCGGCGTCGGCAGCGGGAGCGGCGCGCCGCCGCCCGCCGTCACGGGCATCCGCGGCTCACACGTGACGGTCACCGCCCCCGCGAGCGTCACGATGGGCGAGGACGTCTGGACCTTCAGCAAGTGGTCCGACGGCGGCGCCCGGAACCACGCGGCCAAGATCGTCAACGCCACGAACCACCTGACGGCTACCTACACCAGGACGGCCAGCGACGCCCCGAACTCGTGCAGCAGCGCCTCGACGATCAGCCCGACCGGCGCCTGGCGCGCGGGCCGCCTGAGCACCCCGACCGACATCGACTGGTACAAGTTCTCGTTCACCTCGACCGGCGTCGTGCGCATCGTCCTGGGGAACCTGCCGGAAGACGCGAGCCTGAGCCTGTACAGCGGCTGCACCAAGCTGCTGTCGACCTCCGACCGCGGCGGGAACGCCACGGAGGAGATCTTCAAGACGCTCGCGAAGGGCAGCTACGCCGTCAAGATCACGACCAAGGGCGTGGCGTCCCCCGACTCGTACGCCCTGTCCATCCGGCGGGTCCCGGCCGGACTCGCGCTCCTCAGCACCTCCACCCGGGTCGACGGCTCGTCGCTCATCACCGTGGGCGAGGTCTACAACGGCACCACGACGTCGCAGGCGCCCTCGATGATCACGGTCAAGCTCTACGACGCCGCGGGTCACCTCCTGGCGACCCGCACCGGACGCACCGACATCTACGTGCCCCGCGGGTACCGGGCGCCGTTCCGGATCGTCGGGAGCGTGCCCGCCGGCTACGCCAAGGCCGTCGTGACGGTGCGCGCCGTGTCGACGCACGCCGTGCTCACGACCCTGACCTCCTCGGGCGTCACCGCCGCCTATGACGCGTCGCGCTATCGGATGCAGGGAACCGTGAAGGCGAGCGTCGCGGTCAGCTCGTACCGCGTGATGATGACGTCCTACAACCGCGTCGGGAACGTCGTCGACGTGACGCGCTCGATCATCGGCTCGCCGACCCTCGGGGCCGGCGCGTCCACCACCTTCGATGCCTGGTCGAGCCTCGCGGCGCCGATCGACAAGGCGGGCCTGCGGATGGTCGGCGTCAGGAAGTGACGACCTGGCGGAGCCCGTCGCCGGCGCGCAGCCGGTCGAAGCCCGCCTCCAGCTCGTCGAGACCGATCCGCCGGTCGATGAGCCGCTCCACCGGGAGCCGGCCGTCCAGGTGGAGCTGCGCGTAGCGAGGCAGGTCCACGGCCGGGTCGGCGAACCCGTAGTTCGAGCCGAGGATGCGGCGGCTGCCGTCGACGAACGGGTAGACCGCGAAGGACGCCCGGGCGCTGACCGGGGTCATCCCGACGAGCACCGCGGCCCCGCCGAGCGGCAGGCTCTCGATCGCGAGCTCGACCGTCTCCGCCCGCCCGATCGCCTCGAAGACGAAATCCGGCCCGCCGCCGGTCAGGTCGCGCAGCGCGTCGATGGTCGCGGCCGGGTCGGCACCGGCGATCAGGCCGTCCGTCGCACCGAGGCCCAGGGCCACGTCGGTCTTGGCCGCGACGCGGTCGATCGCCACGATCCGCGACGCCTCCGCCAGGACCGCGCCCATCACGCACGACAGCCCGACCCCGCCGAGGCCGACGACCGCGACGCTGGCACCGGCCGGGACCTCGGCGGTCTTGAGGACCGCACCGACCCCGGTCGTGACGCAGCAGCCGATCAGCGCCGCGACGGCCGGGTCGACGCCGTCGGGGATCGGGATGGCCGCCGCGACCGGCACGACCGTCGCGTCCGCCATCGTCGCGATCCCGCAGTAGCTGAGGACCTCCCGATCGTCGGCATCGCGCATCACCGTCGCCCCGTCGAGCATCCGATGGCGGAACGAGGGCGAGTCCGGGCACGCCCACGGCCGGCCCGCCCGGCACGCGCGACAGCGGCCGCACGGGATCAGCCAGGCGAGCGCGACGGACTGTCCGACATGCCGGTCCGTGACCCCGGGCCCGACGGCCTCGATCACGCCGGCGCCTTCGTGCCCCATGACCACGGGGACGGGCCGCGGCCAGTCGCCGTCGCGCACGTGCAGGTCGGAATGGCAGACGCCTGACCCCAGGATGCGGACCCGGACCTCGCCCGCGCGTGGGGCGGCGAGCGTGAGTGGCTCGATGCGCGCCGCGTCGCCGCCCTCGCGCAGGACCGCACCGCGGATCGCGATCGGCTCGGGCGTCGCCATCAGATCTCGGTATCGCGCCGGCGCTCGGCGACCCGCGCCGGCGTGTACGGGACGTAGTCCGGCCACCACATCGCCCCGTCGACGGCGGCCGCGATCGCCGCATCGTCGGGTGGCCGGCCGTCCGCGTCCGCGATCCCGGCGAGCCCGGCCCGGACCGCCTCGGTGGCGACCACCACGGCGATCGTGCGCGAGACGTCCCGCAACGCATCGACGGGCGGGTACAGCGCCCCGCTGGCCAGCCGGTCGGCCGAGACGGCATCGGCCAGCGTCCGGGCCGCGAGCAGGAACATCCGCTGGGTGATGCTCCGCGCCTCGGCCACGATCGCGCCGAGCCCGACGCCCGGGAAGATGAAGGCGTTGTTGGCCTGGCCGACCTCGTGCCGCCGGCCATCGCGGACGACCGCGTCGAACGGCGAGCCCGTCGCGATGATCGCGCGCCCGTCGGTCCACGCCATGACGTCGGCGGGGACCGCTTCCGCCGCCGAGGTCGGGTTCGAGAGCGGCAGGACGATCGGCCGCGTGGTCCCGTCGGCCATCGCCCGGAGGGCCGCCTCACTGAATGTGCCCGCGACCCCGGTCGTCCCGACCAGCACGGTCGGGCGCATCCGCCGGATCGTGCCGACCAGGTCCGTCGGCCCGCCCGCCGGGTCGGGCGTCGGCACCGCGAGCTCGCGCTTCATCTCGTCGAGGTCGTCGCGACCCCCGTGGACGAGCCCGCGCGTGTCCACCGCCGCGATCGCGCGCTCGACGTCATCCGCCGTCAGCCCGGCGTCGAGCATCGCCAGGCGGAGCAGGCGGTAGATGCCGATCCCGGCCGCGCCGGCGCCGACCAGCACGATCCGGGCGTCGGCGAGGGCCGTGCCGGTCGCTCGCAGCCCTGCGAGCACGCCCGCGACCACCACGGCCGCGGTGCCCTGGATGTCGTCGTTGAAGGACGGGACGCGGGCGGCATACCGGTCGAGCAGGCGGAGCGCGTTGGTCTGCTTGAAGTCCTCGAACTGGATGACGCAGCCGGGCCAGACCGCCTCGACCCCGACGACGAACGCTTCGACCAGCGCGTCGTACTCGGCGCCACGGAGTCGCGGCGCGCGATGGCCGAGGTACAGCGGGTCCGCGAGGAGGGCCGGGTTGTCCGTGCCCACGTCCAGCGAGATCGGCAGCGTGACGGCCGGGTGGATGCCGCAGGCCGCGGTGTACAGGGCGAGCTTGCCGATCGGGATGGCCATGCCGCCGGCGCCCTGGTCACCGAGACCGAGGATCCGCTCGTTGTCGGTGACGACGATGAGCCGGACATCCTCGTACGGGCCCTGCCGGAGCAGCTCGGGGATCCGGTCGCGGTCCGCAGGCGTGATCCAGGCGCCGCGGGTGCGCCGGATGATGTGGCTGAACTCCTGGCACGCCCGCCCGACCGTCGGCGTGTAGACGATCGGCAGGAACTCGTCGAGGTGCTCGGCGAGGAGGCGGTAGAACAGCGTCGCGTTGCGGTCCTGGAGGGCCGCGAGCCCGATGTAGCGCTCGAGCGCGTCGCCCTTCACCCGCAGGTGCTCGAGCTCGAGCTCGACCTGCTCCTCGATCGTGAGCACCCGGTCGGGCAGCAGCCCACGCAGCCGGAACGCGTCGCGCTCCTCGTGCGGGAACGCGAGGTCCTTGGTCAGGAGCCGGCTGCCGAGGAGCGCCGGGCCGGCCAGCCCGATCGCGGCCGGACGTCCGGCGGCGATGTCGTCATACGGGTCGGGCAGTCGGCGCATCCCCGCGAGGATAGCGGCGGTGGGGCCGCACCGGGTCGGGACCGCCCGCGGTGACCCCGGGTCAGCGCCCGGTGATGGTCACGGTCCCGACCATCCCGTACGCCTCGTGGCCGGGGAGATGGCAGATGAACAGCTCCGACCCCGCTGCCGCGAAGGTCACGACCGTCGTGACCGTGTGGCCGGCCGGGATCGACACCTCGGTCGGCCGTGCTCCGTGGACGGCCTCGGTGCCGGTCCGGTGCCGTTCGTGGACCGCCGCGTCGCCGACGATCCACTCGTGGTCGATGGGGTCGGTGTTGGCGATGACGAACCGGATCGGCACGCCGACCGGCACGCTGACGGCGTTCGGCGAGAAGTGCGAGTAATGGATCTGGATCGCCACGGTGCGATCGTCCAGCGCGGGTGGTCGTGCCCAGGCCGCCGCGATCCCGACGAGCCCGAGGGACAGGCCGATCCCGCCGACCAGGGCGAGGCGCCCCGGCCGGCGGACGGTCCGCGCGGCATCGCCGGCGGGCATGACGTCAGGTGGTCCGGACCGGCGGCTGGCGCCGCACGAGGAGCAGGATCCCGCCGATCCCGATGATGCTGAACGCGAGTCCCGCCACGACGCGCCCGGCGTTCCCGCGGTCGACCGGGGTCGCGGTCACCGCAAGGTCCAGCCCGGCCGCGACGCGCGAGGGCGATCGGGCGCCCGTCGCGTCGACGGCGAGGTCGAACGCGAGCTGCGGCGCCGCGGCGTCGATGCGGACCTTCGTCAGCCAGCCCCTGGCCGGCACCCAGTCCATCCCACGATCGGAGCGGAGGTCGTCGAGGAGCGACGCCGTCGCCGGCGCGCTGTGGTCGAGCGAGAGGCCGTTGTCGCCGGTCGGGACCGGCAGCAGGGCTGGGGAGTGGTCGGTCAGCAGGTACACGCTGGCGTCCACCCGCTCCTGGGCCGGTCTTGCCCGAGCGCGAGGATCCGCAGCGGGACCCATGGATTCGCGGTCGGGATCGTGATGTGGACCGGCGTCCCGTCGCCGATGGCCTGCCCGCGTGCGGCGGCCGCATCGGCATCGAACACGGCGGCGAGGAAGATCGGGCTGCGCGCCGCGTAGAAGTCGAGGACCTCGGGCGCGTCGGGCGGCAGGCGGAAGCCGTGCTTCGTCGCCCATGCACCGACCTCGGCCGCCCCGCCCTTCAGCACCGTGATGTCGAGCGCGTCGATGCGGACCTCCATCAGGACCTGGGCGGCGGCGTCCAGCTCGCGGGATGCAGCAGCGCTGGCCGCCGGCACCGGCGGGTCGGTCTCCCGGATGAGGCGCTGGAGCGTCCAGTCGCCGCCCTTCTCGACCTTCGACGGCACGCCGGGCAGCGGGGTCAGGCTGCCGAACGATCCGCCGCCGCCGGCGAACTGGAACGCGGTGACGTAGTGCTCCTCGCCGTCGTGGTAGCCGGCGAGCGTCGTGGTCTGGAGGAGGTTCACGGCCCCGTTGGGCCCGATCAGTCCACCGCACGCGAAGGCCGGGGCGGCCGCGAGGATGATGAGCAGCAGTGCGGCGCCCAGGCTGGCCCCGGCGCGTCCGAAGGTCCGGGTCATGGCGACCCTCCCAGTGGTCGGCCGGTCGAGAGAGGGACCGGTCCGGTGGGCTTCAGACTCCGCGACCGGCGGGGCGGTTCCCGGCCCGATCGTCGGTCCGGGTGCGCGCTAGCCCCATCGCGGGGTGGACCGACCGGCCCCGTCACCGGCATCCTTGGGGCATGCACGCCCGACCCGCCGCCCTCGCGCTCGCCGTCCCGCTGCTGCTCGCGACCGTCCTCACGGCCGCCGGCGCGGCCGACCCCGCCCCCACGGACGCCGCCTTCCCGGCCAACGACAGCCGCTACCACGACTATGCCGAGATGGTGGCCACGATCCAGGCGGCACAGGCCGCGCACCCGGACATCGTCCAGGTGCAGTCGATCGGCAAGAGCTACCAGGGACGCGACATCTGGGCGGTCAAGGTGTCGGACAACGTCGCGGTCGACGAGGACGAGCCGGAGGTCCTGTTCGACGGGCTCCATCACGCTCGGGAGCACCTGTCGGCCGAACAGGCCCTGGCGATCCTCTCGTGGCTGACCACCGGCTACGGCACGGACGCCACCATCACCCGGCTCGTCGACACGCGCGAGATCTGGATCGTCCCGATGGTCAATCCCGACGGCGGCGAGTACGACATCGCCGGGACGACCTACCGGGCCTGGCGCAAGAACCGCCAGCCCAACAGCGGCACGACCGCGGTCGGCACTGACGTCAACCGCAACTACGGCTACCGCTGGGCCTGCTGCCACGGCTCGTCGGCCTCGAAGTCGTCGGAGACGTACCACGGCTCGGCGGCGTTCTCGACGCCCGAGGCCAGGGCGATCCGCGACTTCATGGCGAGCCGCCGCGTGGACGGCATCCAGCAGATCAAGGCCGCGATCACGTTCCACACGGCCGGCGAGCAGATCCTGTGGCCGTACGGCTATACCCATACGCCCGTGCCGGCCGACATGACCACGGCCGACCACGCCGCGCTCGCCACGATGGCCAGGCGCATGGCCGCCACGAACGGCTACACGGCGATGCAGTCGAGCTCGCTCTACGTCACCGACGGCGACGAGATCGACTGGGCGTACGGGGCCCAGCGCATCTGGATGTACACGATGGAGCTCTACCCGTCGCACAGCAAGGTCAGCAGCACGGCCCGCTTCTACCCGCCCGACGAGCTGATCGCCCGCGAGACCACGCGGAACAAGGCGGCCATCCTGTATCTGATCGACCATGCCGGCTGCCTCTGGGCGGTCACCGGGCTGACGAAGCAGAACTGCGGCCCGTTCTTCGATGACTTCGAGGTGCCGCATGGCTGGGTCGTGAACCCGCTCGGCACCGACACCGCGACCTCGGGTGCGTGGGCGCGCGGCGATCCGTCGGCGACCGCCCGCCAGCTCGGGACGACGGTCTCGGGCGCGCGGGCGATGGTCACGGGGCTGCCGGCGGGCTCGAGCGTGAACTCGTACGACCTCGACGGCATCACGAGCGTGCGCTCGGCGGCGATCGCCATCCCGGCGGTGCCGGGCCGGCTGACCTTCCGCTATTACCTCGCGCACAGCTCGAACTCGTCGTCCGCGGACTACTTCCGGGCGTACGTGGAGCGGGAGGACGGGTCGCGGACCCTCGTCCGTCAGGAGCTGGGTGCCGGGAACACCGACAACCCGGCCTGGGCCTCGGCGAGCATCGTGATGACCCCGTGGGCGGGCGAGAAGGTCCGGATCGTGTTCGAGGCCGGAGACGTCGGGTCGGCGAGCACCGTCGAAGCCGCCGTGGACGACGTGCGGGTCACCCGCCCGTAACGAGCGGGAGCGTCACCCGGAACGTCGTCCCGCCACCGAGCGGCGACTCGACCGAGATCGCCCCACCGTGGGCCTCCACGAGGCCCCGGGCGATGGCGCAGCCCCAGCCCGGACCCGCGGGAGTCCGCGCCCTTCACGAACCGGTCGAAGACGTGCGGGACGATCGCCGGGTCGATGCCCGGGCCGGTGTCGGCGACGCTCAGGATCAGCGTCGCCGTCCGCGACCCGCCCGGCGATCGTCACGCGGCCACCGGCCGGCGTGTGGCGGAGGCCGTTGGCGACGAGGTTGGCGAGCACCTCGCGGATCCGCACCGGATCGACCTCGACGATCGGCAGGTCGTCCGGGATCTCCGTGGCGATCTCGACCGAGGCGGCCTCGGCGGCGGGCCGGAACGAGCGCGCCACGTCGGCGATCAGCAGGTCCGGGTCCGTCGGCTCCGGGTGGAGCGGCAGCATGCCGGCCTCCGACAGCGAGATGGTCCGCAGGTCGTCGATCAGTCGCTCGAGGACGCGGGTCTCGTCGAGGATCGGGGCGAGGTGCGCTGCATCCGGCGGGTAGACGCCGTCGACGATGGCCTCGAGGTTCCCGGTGATGATCGCCAGCGGCGTCCGCAGCTCGTGGCTGACGTCCGCCAGCAGGATCCGGCGCTGCTCCTCGTCGGCCTGCAGCCGCGCGGCCATGGTGTCGAAGCCGCGGGCGAGCTCCTGGATGGGCGGCAGGTCGGACCGGGTCTTGCCGATCCGGACGCGCGTAGTCGCCGTCTTCGACCCGGCCGGTCGCCGCGACGATCCGGTCGAGCTCGCGGGCCGCGCCGATCGTGCCGCGCAGGAGGGCGGCGACGACCACGATGGCCACCACCGCGACGATGACCACGGGGAGCGGCCCGAGGTTCGAGAGGAGCGCCGCCACCGCGGTGACGAGCGACCCGACGACGATCAGGAACAGGATCGCGAAGATGCAGCCGAACCCCTGGCGGCGGTGCCAGGGCGCCCGCCCGCGCAGGTCCTGGCGGCGTGCGAGTCGCGCCCGCCGGCGCATCTCGCGGGCGAACGGGTCGTGGCGGTCGAGATCCGGGTCGTTCCACGGTCGGCTCCGACCCCGATCGGCGCGCCAGCGGTTCGAGGGGCCGGGCGGGCCGGGCGGCGGACCGCCCACGCCGTCCTCGGGACCCGCGCTCAAGCGGACGTCCCGCGGTCGTCGGCGAACCGGTAGCCCACGCCGTAGACGGTCAGCACGTAGCGGGGCTCCCGCGGGTCCGGCTCGACCTTGCGGCGCAGGTTCTTGATGTGGGAGTCGATCGCCCGCTCGTAGGATTCGAACGCCACCCCGCGGACGGCGTCGAGCAGCTGCGAGCGCGTGAAGATGCGCCCGGGGCTGGCGGCCATCGTGGCCAGCAGCCCGAATTCGGTGGCGGTGAGCTCGACGGCCCGGCCGGCCACTTCGGCTCGCATCCGCGGCACGTCGAGGACCACGTCGCCGGCGCGGATCACGTCGCCCGGCGCGCTCGCGCCCTCGGTCCGCCGGAGGACGGCCTTGACCCGCGCGACCAGCTCGCGCGGCGAGAACGGCTTCGTCAGGTAATCGTCCGCGCCGAGCTCGAGGCCGAGCAGCTTGTCGAGCTCGTCGTCGCGGGCGGTCAGCATCACGATCGGGATGGCGGAGTCGCGTCGGAGCTCGCGGGTGACGTCGAGGCCGTCGAGCCCGGGCAGCCCGATGTCGAGGACGACGAGGTCCGGGTGGCGCCGGCGGACCGATCTCGAGCGCCGACGGGCCATCGGCCGCGGTCAGCACGCTGAAACCGGCGTGCTCGAGGTAGTCGCGGGCCAGCTGGACGATCCTGGCTTCGTCGTCGACGACGAGGACGGTTCGCATGGGAGGCATCGTAGTGGGGGAGGGGGAGACGGATGCGCCCCCGGGTCGATGGCCCGGGGGCGCGTGAGGGGGGTCAGCCGGCCGCGGCCGGGGGCGTCGTGCCGGTCCCGCCGGAATTCGGGGCCGGTGGTCCCGGTCCCGTCGCCGACCGGGCCGTGCGCGCCGCGGTGCCATTCGTCGAAGTCCTGGTGGAGGACGGCCTCCCAGCGCGCGTAGCGGCTGCCGGACGGGCGCCCGGCGCCGGGACCGCCCGGACCCATCGGCCCGCCCGGTCCCCAGCCCCCGTCCCAGTGACGGTGCCGGCCGCCGAAGAAGATCGCGCGGATCAGCCCGAAGACGATCACGAAGAAGAGGAGGGCTCCGAGGAACCCGAAGAAGCCGAACCCGAAGCCGAACGGAGGCCAGCCGTAGCCGACCCCGTACGCGGGGACGACGACCGTGGTGCCGGTGCCCTGGGCCGTGGTGGCGACCGCGGTCTGGAGCCCGGCCTGGTAGGCGGTCGAGGCGATGACGCCCCCGCCGATGGCGAGGACGGCGATCAGCAGGATCGCGGGGATGATGCGGCGCATCTGCGCTCACTCCTTGTCTGTGCGGGTCCACCTGGGGACCTGTCTGCAGCACAGCCTCGACCGGCGGTATGGAGCGAGTGTGGAGAGGGCGTGGGCCGTTCGTCGAGGAAGTCTTGACAGTGTCACGTAGCACTGCTAGGATTGCGCCCGTGCCAGACGACCCACGCTACTCGCTCACCGAACTCGCCGACCTGGGCGGGGTCACCCCCCGGACGGTGCGGTACTACATCACCTCCGGCCTGCTGCCAGGCTCGGGCCGGTCCGGCCCGGGCGCCAAGTACAGCGACGAGGATCTCGCCCGGCTGCGGCTGATCCGCCGCCTCCAGCGGGAGCACCTGCCCCTCGCCGAGATCCGCCAGCGACTCGCCGGCCTGGACGACGCGGACGTGCGCTCGCTCGCGGTCGAGGCCGACCCGGGACCGCCGGACTCCGCGCTGGACTACCTTCGGCGAGTCCTCGAGCCGCCGCCGCCGATCCCGCGCCTCCAGCAGGACCGCGCGGCCACACCCGTGCTCGCTCGCCGGATGGCGGAGATCCCGGCGGACGGCTGGCGACCGGCGCCGATGCCCGCGATGGCCTCCACCGGACCGCCGCCGACGCCGACCGAGGTCGTCCGTCCGCCGACGACCGCCGGCGACCGCTCGCAATGGGAGCGGATCGTCCTGGCTCCCGATATCGAACTCCACGTCCGCCGGCCCCTGAGCCGGATCCAGAACAAGCGGGTGGATCGTCTCCTGACGATCGCCCGAGAGCTCCTCGAGGAGGACCCGTCATGACCGATCATCCCGCCCAGGCCCTGGACGTGCGCCAGGACCGCCATCTCATCCGACCCGGCGCCCACAGCAAGCGGTTCGTCGTCGCGACCGTGACCGCCCCGCGGGCGACCGCGGCGCGCCGCCGTCCGCCCGTGAACCTGGCGTTCGTCCTCGACCGCTCGGGCTCGATGTCGGGGCAGAAGCTGGCGGTCGCCAAGCAGGCGATCGAGGAGGCCCTTGGCCGGCTCGAAGCCGACGACCGGTTCAGCGTCATCGTGTACGACGACATCGTGGATGTCGTCTTCCCGTCCACGCCGGCCACCCCCGGCGCCCGCCGTGCCGCCAGCGACCGGCTGCGCGATATCGACGCCCGCGGCAGCACCAACCTCGGCGAGGGCTGGCTGCGCGGCTGCGAGCAGGTCGCGGAGCATCTCGGGCAGGACGGCGTGGACCGCTGCCTGCTCCTGACCGACGGTCTGGCCAACGTCGGCATCACCGACCCCGACACCCTGACCGGCCATGCGGCCGCGCTCCGGGCCCGGGGCGTGACGACCACCACCTTCGGGGTGGGGACGACCTTCGACGAAGGGCTCCTCCAGGCCATCGCCGACGCCGGCGGCGGCCACTTCTACTACATCGCCGACGCGCCGCAGATCCGCGACGCCATCACGTCGGAAGTGGGCGAGGCGCTCGAGGTCACCGCCCGGGGCGTCGTCCTCGAGGTCACCGCCCGCGACGACCTGCGGATCGAGGCCGTCACGCCGCACGCCGTCTCGGGTGGCGGGGGTCGCACGAGCGTCGCGCTCGGCGACCTCGTCTCCGGCCAGACGGTCGAGGTGGTCCTGCGGCTGTCGTTCCCGTACGGGGAGCTCGGCCGCGAAACGGGTCTGATCGTGGCCCTGACCGACCGCGACGGCCGGTTCGCGGGCAGCGGGGTCCAGGCCGTGGAGCCGGCCCGGCTCTCGTGGACCTACGCCGACGACCGCGCCAACGACGCGCAGCCGCGCGACCCGATCGTGGACCGCGCGGTCGCCCTGGTCTTCGCCGCGCGTGCCCGGCAGGAGGCCATCGTGAGCAATCGCGAAGGTGACTTCGCCCACGCCAGCCGGGTCATGGCGTCGACGGCGCGGCGCATCCGCGGCTACGCCGGCAAGGACGCCGAGCTGCGCGAGCTGGCGCGGGTCCTCGACGCCGAGCAAGGCCTCTACGCGGCCCCGATGGCCGAGTCCGTGCGCAAGCAGGCGCATTTCGCGAGCGCCAACGCCCTGCGCAGCCGCGACGCACGGGGGCACTCCCGGCGCGAGGCCTGACAACGCACGGAAGGGGCTTGTCGGGGCCGTCGCGACGGGTATAGTCCCAGCGTCGGCCCCGTTCATCCGCACGTGCCCAGCGGCGGGAGCCCCGAAAGCGGAGGGTTCGGATGTCCATCGAAGGCATCATCGTCGGCCTGCTGGCCGTCGTCGTGGGTGCCGCCTGGGCGGCCTACGGTCTCAAGTTCTTCACGATCCTGCTGCCCCTGTGGGCGTTCCTCTTCGGCCTGGCCGCGGGCGCCCAGTGGGGCCAGGAGATCTTCGGCCAGGGCTTCTTCTCGACGATCCTGTCATGGATCATCGGGTTCGGCTTCGGCCTGTTCCTCGCGGTGATCTCGTTCTTCTGGTACTACGCCGCAGTCGTGATCCTGGGTGGCGCCCTGGGCTACGCCCTCGGCGTCGGCTTGATGGACTGGCTTGGCATCGACGCGCACGTCCTCGGGATCCTCGTCGGCCTGATCGTCGGGGCGGTCTTCGCCTTCGCGACGTTCGCCCTGGGCGTGCCGGCGTTCCTGGTCATCTACCTGTCGGCCATCAGCGGCGCGGCGGCGGTCGTCAACGGGGTGCTGGTCTTCTTCGGGATCGTCAAGTTGTCGGGTCTCGATTCCAGCTTCTTCAACGGCCTCTTCAAGGAGGGCGCCATCGGGATCATCGCGTGGATCGCCCTCTCGGTGCTCGCGATCGTGTACCAGCTCCGGGACGTCGGGCGGATGGCCGCCTCGATCGACCGGGCGGCCTACCGCTACTAGCCCGTCGGGGATCGCCCCGACCATGGAGCCGCGGTCGCTCGTCGCCGCCATCGACCAGGGGACGACGAGCAGCCGCTGCATCCTCTTCGACCGATCCGGATCGGTCGTCGCCAGCCACCAGCTGGAGCACGCCCAGATCACGCCACGACCCGGCTGGGTCGAGCACGACCCCGACGAGATCGTCGAGCGCGTGCGGGCGTGCGTCCGCATCGCCCTGCGCGAATCGGGGGCGGACGCGAGCGCGCTGGCCGCGGTCGGGATCAGCGACCAGCGCGAGACCACGGTGGTCTGGGACCGTCGCACCGGGCGGCCCGTCCACAACGCCATCGTCTGGCAGGACACGCGGACCGCCGAGGCCGCCGAGCGCCTCGCCGCCGCGGGACCCGGCGGCATGGACCGGTTCCGTGCGCGCGACCGGCCTCCCGATCTCGACCTATTCGTCGGCGCTCAAGGTCGCCTGGATCCTCGAGGACGGGGGTCCCGAGCGACGGGCCGCGGCCGAGGCCGGCGACCTCCTCTTCGGCACGATCGACAGCTGGCTGATCTGGAAGCTGACCGGCGGCATCCGCGGCGGCGTCCACATCATCGACGTCACGAACGCGTCGCGGACCATGCTGATGGGCCTCGAGACGCTGGCCTGGGACCCCGAGCTCCTCGCGGCCGTCGGATGTGCCCGCGGCGATGCTCCCGGCGATCCGGAGCTCGTCCGAGGTCTACGGCGAGGGCGATCGGCGACCTCGAGGGGGTGCCGATCGCGGGCGACCTCGGCGACCAGCAGGCGGCCCTGTTCGGCCAGGCCTGCTTCGATGCCGGCGCCGTCAAATGCACCTACGGCACGGGCTGCTTCATGCTCATGCACACGGGGGAGCGGCCGGTCCACTCGAGCCACGGCCTGATCACGACGGTCGCCGCCCGGATCGGCGACGGGCCGGCCACGTACGCGCTCGAGGGATCCGTCGCGGTCGCGGGCTCGCTGATCCAGTGGCTGCGCGACCAGCTCGGGATCATCACCGACGCCTCGGAGGTCGAGGCGCTCGCCCGGTCCGTGCCCGACAGCGGTGACGTCGTGTTCGTGCCCGCGTTCTCCGGGCTGTTCGCCCCGCACTGGCGGAGCGATGCCCGCGGCGTCATCGCCGGCCTGACCAGGTACGCGACCAAGGCGCACATCGCGCGCGCCGCGCTCGAGGCCACGGCCTACCAGGTGCAGGAGCTCGGGGTCGCGATGGTCGCGGACCTCGACGCGCCATTGCCGCCGGAGCTGCGCGTGGACGGCGGGATGATCCGCAACGAGTTCCTGATGCAGTTCCAGGCGGACATCCTCGGCCGCCCGGTCGTCGCTCCGCGGATCGCCGAGACGAGCGCGCTCGGGGCTGCGTACGCTGCGGGGCTTGCGGTCGGGTTCTGGCCGGACCTCGACGCGCTGCGCGCGATGGACCGCGCTACCCGCCGCTGGGAACCGTCGATGGACGAGGCAGAGCGGGCCGCCGGGATCGCCCGCTGGCACAAGGGGGTCGAGCGGACCCTGGGCTGGGTCGACCACTCGGGCTGATCCGTCGCGGCAAGGTCCTGGCGGGCCTCATGCTGTCTGAGCGCGGGTGGATGTCCCGTGCGGTCAGCGGTGCTGCCATGCCGGGACACCCAGCCCCTTTGCGGCGGTGCGACCATGGGCGCATGCGGTGCGGCGGACTGGCTGCGCGGATGGCCCCGGGACGGGTGGTCCTCAGCGCTGCGCTGTTCGCCGGTCTCCTGGCCGGGACCCTCGGATGCGGCGGGCCGGCCACGCGGCAGCCGGTGCCGGCAGAGCGGGCAGCCGAGCCGCCGGCGGACGATGCCAGGCCGGTCAACATCAACGAGCAGCTCGTCGCCACCACGATGGACGCCGCCGGCCTGGTCGCTCCCTACCGCGTCCTCGGGATCCGGCTTGGCGTGTTGGGCGACTTGAAGGGCATCAGCGTCGCCGACCGCGCGGGCGTCGCGGCGTGGCAGGGGACGGATCGCACCGAGCTCGACGACACGGCCTGGCAGGTCCAGCTCGTCGGGACCCAGCCGACGACGTGTCCGGACGGCTCGTGCCTCGACCGATCGGTCCAGGTGGAGGCGTACGTCACCCAGCTGGGCCGATCCGTGATCGCGATCAGCATGCGGCCGCTCTTGCCTGGCGATCCACTGATCCCGTCGCGCCGCTAGGTCCAGCGGGGCAACGGCGCCAGGAAGTCGACGATCGCGCCGACGAGGCGCTCCGGGACCTCCATCCCGATCATGTGCGCCACATCCGGCCAGACGATGGCCAGGGCCCGCGGCGCGTTCGTCTCGAGGTGCCGGGCGATCTGCGCGATCTCGGTCGGATCGAGCGCGCCCGCCACGGCCAGCACCGGGAGGCGGAGCTCGTCGAGGCGCTCGGCGGCGGGTGGATCGAGGGGGATGCGCCGCCCCGACACGTGGCCCGGCCGCGTACAGGGGCTCGTCCCACGACCTGACCGCCTCGCGGATCCAGGCCGGGACGCGCGTCGGCGGCTGTCCCGGGCCGTCCACCCACACGCGAAGGTCGATCTCCGCGACCGCCGCGGGGTCGGGCGGGTCGAGCGACTCGACGCGATCCATCTCCGTGAAGAGCTCGATCTCCTCGGGGGTCGCGTCGCCGTCGAAGCCGCCGAGGCCGGCCGCGACCCCGACGACCGCCACGACCCGGTCCGGGTACGCGATGGCGGTGTCGAAGGCGTTGGCGCCCCCGCGCGAGTTGCCGACCAGCGCGGCCCGGCCGATCCCCGTCGCGTCGAGCACGGCGACCAGGTCGTCGGGCTCCGCGAACGCCACGTCGTCGGTCGTCGACCGACCCCAGCCGCGCGCGTCGTAGCGGACGACGCGATAGCCCGCCGCGGTCAGGAGCGGGGCCACGCCGTCCCAGCTCTCCAGCTGGGCGATCCCGGCGTGGATCAGCACGATCGGCGGCCCGGCACCCTCGTCGACGACCCGCAGCCGCCCGCCCGGCACCTCGATGAACGACGCCACGGCTCGATCCTCCGCTGGTTCTCAGGCGCTTCTCAGGGATCGCCGACAGCATGACACTCGATATCTCTCCCCGGCGACTCCAAGCGCCGGCGAGCCAGCGCCCACCGACGATCCTCCTCCCGTCGGCCTCGGGCTCGTGCTCGCCGGCGTTCGCCGTTTCTGCGACGCATCGCCGTGCACGGGCCGCAGCCGCACCTCGGCACCTCGCCACGCCGTCTCCATGCGCGCTCCACAGTCGGCGGCGAGGATGTGGGCCATGGACACGCATCGCACCGACCCCATCATCTCGGTCGACCACCTGACCAAGCGCTACAAGAAGGCGACCACCCCGGCCGTCGACGACATCAGCTTCGATGTCCGGCCGGGCGAGCTGTTCGCCTTCCTGGGGCCAAACGGGGCAGGGAAGACCACGACCATCTCGATCCTGACGACGACGCTGGCCAAGACCAGCGGCACGGTCACGATCGCCGGCCACGACCTGGACCGCGAGGCAACCGCGGTCCGACGCAACATCGGGATCATCTTCCAGAACCCGAGCATCGACCTCCACCTCTCCGGCGAGGAGAACATCCGCCTGCACGCGGCGATCTACGGGCTCTATGGCTACCGGCCCTTCTACCGGGCGATGCCCGCGGAGTACCGCGAGCGCGTCGAGCACCTGGCGGGCATCGTCGGGCTTGCCGACGACCTCGGCAAGCCGCTGAAGACCTTCTCGGGCGGCATGAAGCGCAAGCTCGAGATCATCCGCTCGCTGATCCACCGCCCCGGCGTGCTGTTCCTCGACGAGCCCACCTCGGGCCTCGACCCGGTCAGCCGCCGCGGCCTGTGGGACTACCTCCGCGACGTCCGCAACGCCGACGGCACGACCATCTTCCTCACGACGCACTACCTCGAGGAGGCCGAAGAGGCCGAGCGGGTCTGCGTCATCGACCATGGCCGCATCGCGGTCATCGGCACGCCCGACGAGATGAAGCGCCGGCTGCTCGACCGCTCGGTCGTGCTCGATGCCGCCGACCGCCCCGCCCTGGTCGCGGAGCTGGCCGGCCTCGGCCTGACGCCCGTCGAGGACGCGAGCGGGTCGCTCCGCGTCGCCTACGCCGAGACCACGCCGCAGGCGCTCATCGCCGGCATCCACACGCCGCTCACGGTCCTGCGCGTCCACGAGCCCAGCCTCGAGGAGGCCTACGTGGAGCTCCTCCGCACGAACGAGGAGGCCGTCGCATGACGACCGAGATCGCCACCGGACCGCGCGCCGGCGCCGTCCCGGCGACCCGCGGCGCCAGCCTGGCGCGCGAGGCCAACGCCATCTTCGCCATCGCCTGGCGCGAGATCCTGCGCGCCGTGAAGAGCCCGCTCTCGCTCGCCTTCACGGTCGTCTTCCCGATCCTGTTCATCGGCGTCCTGGGCGGCAGCATCAACCAGAACCTGAGCGGCGCCCTGCCGTTCGCCTACCTGCCCTACATGCTCGTCGGGCATGATCGCCAACGGCATGTACCAGGGGACGATCACCGGCGTCACCAACCTCGTCGAGGAACGCGAGAACGACTTCACGGCCGAGCTCTTCGTCGCGCCGATCTCGCGGTTCTCCGTGCTCCTCGGCAAGCTCATCGGGTCCGGCGTGGCGGCCATGGTCTCGCTCGTCGGGATCATCGCGATGATCGTGATCATGCAGATCCCGATGCAGGCGGGCGACCTCCTGCGGATGATCGCGCTGACGCCGGTGCTCGCGCTGGCGGGCGGGGCGCTCGGCGTCTTCTTCATCGGTCTCACGCAGGACCAGAAGACGGTCGCGATCGGCGTCCCGCTGCTGATCTTCCCGCAGATGTTCCTGTCCGGGGCGCTGATCCCGGTCGCCGCCTCGACCGGCATCCTCGGGTTCCTCGCCAAGATCATCCCGATGACGTACTCGATCGACCTGGCCCGGAACATCTTCTACATGGGCAAGCCGGAATATCGCCGCGGCGGTCCTCCACCCGATGTGGTTCGACGCGCTCATCACGGCCGCGTTCTTCCTGTTCTTCATGGTGGTCGGGACGATCCTGTTCGTCCGGGCCGACCGCAACCGCTGACCGTCGGAGACCGGCCCTGTCGATTCCGGCGAGACCCGTTCGTCACTGGTTCGAAGGGCGACCGAGGCACCGTTGACCGAGGTCCCTCAGCAGGAGATGGACCGATGGCAGACGCACGCGTGATCCACTTCGAGATCGTGGGCAAGGACCAGGGCGCCCTCCAGCGCTACTACGGGAACCTGTTCGGCTGGAAGCTGAACACCGATTTCCCGGGCGGCTACGGGATGACCGACCCGGCGCAGACCGGGCTGATCGTCGGCGTCGGCAGCACCCCGGACGGGTCGGCCGGCCACGTCACCGGCTACGTCACGGTCGACGACATCGACGCGACCCTGGCCAAGGCGGTCGATCTCGGCGGGGCCGTGATCATGCCGAAGTTCAGCCCTGACGGGAACGCCCAGCTGGCGCTGGTGGCCGACCCTGAAGGCCACATCCTGGGCCTCACCCAGATGTGATCCCGGCGCCCCGACCGTGGCGCAGCATCGAAGGGCGTCGGCGCCAGCGCCGACGCCCTTCTCCATGCCGGGAATCCGGTGCCGCGACGCCCCGAACAGGACCCCGCCGGGACCATCGTCCTATGGCGTTCCAGCCCCCGTCGGGAGACAGTTCTCGGTGTGCGGTCGGGTCGCGTTTCGAACGGTCGAGAGCGGTCCGAGCCACAACGCCCGGAGGACCACCCGGACGGACATCGTGACCCGGCGCGGCGCCCCGAACGCGTGACCGGCACGATCTCCCACGGTCCGTGGGACGGGCGGGACAAGGCGCTCGGCTCCTCCGCCGGCCGCCCCATCCAGATCCTTGGGAGTGCCCCCTGATGGATCCGTTCGAGCGACTTCGATGACCCGGCGGCGCAGCGACGCCCCGCGCCAGCCGCGCGACCGCGGCGCCCTGATGGTCTACACGGCCGCCACGATCATCGTCGGCCTGGCATCGCTCGCGTGGGCGGCCGTCACCTTCCCGATCGACGAGTCGATCTCCCTGACCGCGGCTGGAGGCCGCGAGGGGATCCTGCTCGGCCTGATCTTCTGGATCGCGATCGGCCTCCTGGGCGGGACCCGCGTCGAGCGCATGCACGGTCACGGTGTCCTGACCTTCCACCTGCCGTTCATCATCGCGGCCATGGCCGTCGGCGGCCCCGCCGCCGGTGGCGTCGTGGCGCTCCTGTCCACCATGGAGCGGCGTGAGTTGCGCGAGGTGCCGTGGTACGGCACCGTGGCCAACCACGCGGCCCTCACCCTGTCCGCGGTCGTCGGCGGGGTCGTGCTGCTCGGGATCGAGGACATGCTCGGCGTGCTGCTCCCCGACAAGCCGCAGGCCGTCGCCCTGATCGCCATCATCGGCGGCGGGGCCGTGATGACCGCGATCGCGATCAGCCTGGCGGCCGGGACCGTCCACCTCCGCGACGGCCTGACGCGCAGCGAGCTGGCGCGTCTGTACGACACGGCCTACCGGGCCACGGCCGCCACCGAGGTCGTCCTCGGCTGGATCCTGGCCTACACCTACACCGCGCTCGGCTGGTGGGCGGCGCTCGTCGCGGCGATCCTCGTGCTCGCCGTATGGCAGAGCCACGACGCCACGACCATCTCGCACCACGACCCGATGACCGGGCTGCTCAACCGCTCCGGCTTCGACGTCCGGCTCACGCACGCGATCGACGCCTCGCAGCGCCACGACCGCCTTGGCGCGCTGATGGCCATCGATCTCGACGGGTTCAAGGCGATCAATGACGGCAACGGCCATCCGGTGGGCGACGAGGTCCTGCGCGTCGTCGGCGAGCGACTCCAGGCCTCCATCCGCCTCACCGATGCTGCGGTCCGCCTCGGCGGTGATGAGTTCGGGGTCCTCCTGGTGGACCTGCCGAACGTCGCGACCGCGCGACGGCTCGCCAAGCGGATCCACGACACCATCGCGAAACCGATGGACATCGACGGCAAGGCCCTCCACGTCGGCGCCTCGATCGGGGTCTACCTCATCGAGCGCGCCCGCAAGCCACCGACGACCGGGCTGGTCCTCCAGCTCGCGGACCAGCTGATGTACGAGGCGAAGACGGCCGGGGGCGGCGTCCGTTTCTCGGACCGGGCTGGCGACGTCCTGCGCTCTGGCGGCGAGGAGCTCGCGCCCGTCCGGTGACGCCCCGGCCGCCGCCGGTCAGCGCAGCTCGTCGCGCCGCAGGTCCATGAGCAGGCCGTCGTGCCAGGTGCCGTCCGGGCCGCGCTCGTAGTCGCGCATCCGCCCGACCGGCCGGAACCCCACGCGCGCGTACGCCCGGATCGCCCGCTCGTTCGCCGCGGACGGGTCGATCGTCAGCCGGTGGTGGCCGCACACGTCGAAGAGATAGCGCGCGACCGTCCGGATGGCGTCGGGCCCAAGGCCGCGACCCTGGTGGTCCGCGTCGAGGAAGAGGTCGATGGAGCCGTGGCGATAGTCCGGCTCCAGCTCCTGCCCGAACTGGATGCTCCCCACCGTACGGCCGTCCACCTGGATCGCGAAGACCGCCCCCGCCTCGTCCGTCTCCAGCCAGTCGGCCGCGACGTCGAAGGCCGGGTCGTCGCGTGGACCGCCCCACCAGCGCACGACCTCCGGCTGGAGCAGGATCTCGCGCAGGCGGTCGATGTCGTCGGGCCGGGCCGGCCGGAGCGTGACGATCTCGCCGTGCAGCGTCGGGACATCCACGCTTCGCATGATGCCAGCCCGCGGCGAGGCGTTTGACGGTTCCTGTCCCAGCCGTGACCCTGTCCGGGTGCTCCAGCGACTCGCCGTCGCGGCCCTGGCGATCCTCCTCGTCGGCTGCGGCACGACCCCGACCCCGACCCCGACGCCCCGCGTCGACGCGAGCGGCGACCCCACCGCCACCGCCAGCGACGCGGCGAGCGGACCGACGAGCGGCCCGACCGACTCGCCGACCGATACCCCGATCGTCCCCGCCACCCCGGTCCCGACGCCCGGCCACGAGGTGTACGGCTTCGTGCCCTACTGGGAGATGGATGGCACGATCGCGGCCCACGTCGCCGCGACCCCGCTGAGCACGCTCGCGCTCTTCTCGGTCACGAATCGCAGCGACGGCTCCCTCGACCAGGCCCAGAACGGCTTCAAGCGGATCACCGGGCCGGTCGGCCAGCAGATGATCCGCGAGGCGCACGACCGCAAGGTGCGGGTCGAGATCGTCTTCTCGAGCTTCGGGACGGCGCGCAACAAGCAGCTGTTCGGCGGGCCTCTCGCGCGACAGGACAAGGTGATCGCGTCGCTGGTCGCGTTCGCGCACGACCAGGGTTTCAACGGCATCAACGTGGACGTCGAATCGATGGACCCGCAGTGGGTGCCGTCCTACGGCGCGTTCGTGGGCCGGCTGCGCAAGGCGCTGCGGGGCGACACCGGCCAGGGCCAGGTCTCGGTCGCGACGACGGCGCACGTCACCGGGGCCGCGATGGCCCAGGCGGCCGCGGAGGCCGGCGCCGACCGGATCTTCATGATGGGTTACGACTATCACTGGGCCGGCTCGGCCCCCGGCGCGTCGGCGCCGCTCGACCGGCGCGACGGGGCGCCGCAGGACCTCGCCTGGTCGCTCGACCTGTACGCGCTGGCCGGCGTGCCCGTCGAGCGCACGATCCTGGGCCTGCCGTTCTATGGCATGTCGTGGCCGGTGACCGGCCCCGAGCTCGGCGACCCGGACACCGGCCGCGGCGACACCTGGATCCCGGGCGACCACCTCTCGAGGTTCAGCGACCCATCGTTCATCCCGACGCTCGATCCCATCGAGCAGGTCGAGTTCTATGCCATCGCGGATCCCAACACCGATGGCGGCTGGACGGGGATCTACGTCGACTCGCCCGCGACGCTCACGCCCAAGCTGGCCCTCGCGGACGCTCGCGGCCTCGCCGGCGCGGGGTTCTGGGCCATCGGCTACGAGCGCGGCCTGCCCGGCTACGCCGACCTCGTCCAGCGCTTCGCGGACGGCAAGTTGGACTGACCGGGCGGGAGTATCCTCCCGCCGATGGTCGACCCGTCCCGGGACGACCCCGAGGGAGGCCCCATGAACGACCTGCCGTACACGCTGGTCAAGTACGTCCACGTCCTCGCGGCCATGGTCTGGGTTGGTGGTGTCTTCTATTCGCAGGTGCTGGCCGCCCGGGCCGGCCGCTCCGATGATCCTGCCGAGCTCCCGCGGACGGCCCGCGCGATCGGTGCCCTCGGCCTCAGGGTCTTCCTCCCGACGGCGATCATCCTGTTCATCGCCGGGTTCATCCTGGTGCTGAACCGCTGGCAGTTCTCGGCGCTCTGGGTCTCGCTCGGGATGGCCTCGTGGCTGATCCTCGTGCTCATCGGCGCGCTCTATCTCGGCCCCAACGGCGAGAAGGTCGGCAAGCTGTTCGCGACCGAGGGCCCCACCTCGGTGGCCGCCCATGCAGGCCTGGCCAAGATCTTCCTCGTGACGCGGCTCCAGCTCGTCCTCCTCGCGTTCGTCGTGTTCCTCATGGTGGCCAAGCCCTAGGGGATCGGGAGTACCCCTGGGGGCCGGACTCCTGGGGGATGCCTCGGGGCGGTGCGGCGCGTCACCGTCCGGCGCATGAGATTCCTGCTCAGCATCGCGGTCGTGGTGCTCATCGCCGGCGGGGCGTTCCTGTTCCGCGACCGGATCAGCGGCGGGGCCGACGACCTCAAGGTCGGCGACTGCTTCGACGTGCCGGCGGCCGCGGCGGACACCGTCAAGGATGTCCAGCACCACCCGTGCACCGAGAGCCACACGGCCGAGGTCATCCTGGTGACCGAAAACCCGGCCGCCAAGGGTGCCAAGGTGCCCAGCGACGCCGACCTGCGGGCCTACCTCTCGGACACCTGCGGCTCGGCGCTCGAGGCCTACGTCGGCACGACCAAGGCCGACCTGTACGACCTCGGCGCGTTCTACCCGACCGATGCGGACTGGGCGAAGGACGAGCGCGGCGTGACCTGCTACCTGACGCTGCTCGACGAGAAGCCGATGACCACCTCCGCGAAGGCCAAGGCAGCCTGATCGCTCAGACGAGCGGCGCGACCTCGCGGGCGAACCGTTCGGCGCGGGCGACCACCTCGGCCGCGTCCGTCGTCCCGAACGCGAGCGCCAGGTGCGTGACACCGACGTCCGCGAACGCGCGGACCTCGGCGGCGATCTCCTCCGACGACCCGCGCATCGAATACGACGTGTCAGCGGTCGCCCCGAAGACCACGTTGACCCGCGCGGACAGCGACGGCATCGGCCGTCCGGCCGCCTCGGCGGCCGCCCGGATGAGCGGCAGTCGCTCGGCATACAGCGTCGGCGAGGTCGAGCTCGAGTGATAGCCGTCGCCCACCCGGCCGACGCGCTGCAGCGCCGGCTCCGCGCGCCCGCCGATCACGATCGGCAGCGGCGATTGCACCGGGAGCGGCTCGAACTCGAAGTCGTCCATCGCGTGGAAGCGGCCGTGGAACGGCTCGCGCGACCCGGACCACAGGTGGCGCCACAAGGCGATCGTCTCGTCCAGGTAGGCGCCGCGGACGCCGAACCGCTCGGCCATGCCGAGATTGCCGAACTCGGTCCGGTTCCAGCCGATCCCCACGCCGACCGTGAGGCGTCCGCCGCTCAGCCCGTCCAGGGTCGCCAGCTCTTTCGCGAGCAGCACGGCGTTCCGCTGCGGCACCACGATCACGCTGGTCCCGAGGCGCACGCCCCGATGGCGCGCCCCCACCCAGGCGAGCACCAGCAGCGCCTCGTAGATGCGGCCGTACTCGTCGATGCTCGCGTGGTCGACGAGCACGTGGTCGGTCGTCCACACGGTCGACCAGCCCAGCCGTTCGGCGACCTCGGCGCCGGCTTCGATGCCCTCGGCCGACGCGCCGGCCCGGAAGTTCGGAAGACACAGTCCGTAGTCCATGCCCGGAATGGTATGCGTCTACACTCACCCCAGTCGGGCGCCCGGATCGCGGCGCTGACACGAAGCGAGGTCTTGATGGCAAAGCACTCCAAATACGAGCGAGAGCAGCGACTCGCCGAGACAGAACGCGTCAAGGAAGTCGAAAGCGCCTGGGTGAAGAGCCTCACGCCGGCGGCCGCCGCGGCATTCACCGCCTCGGTGCAGGCCGCAAGGGAACGCCCACCGGCCGAGCGCCGGCCCGACATGGCCCCCGGCACCGCGCCGCGGCCGCCCCGTCCGGGTCATGAGCCGAAGCCACCCAAGGACGCGCCTCGCTCGCGACGGGACTCCTAGGCGGTGCGCAAGCGGAAGGTCACCTATCCGGTGGCCCGCACCAGCCGTCGTCCCGCCCCCACCGACACCCCCGAGGTCACGTACGTCCGACCGAGCGTGGTCGCCATCGACGTGAACGCCCAGAGCGGCCGCGAGGGGATCACCATCGGCCGCCGGGTCCGCATCGTCGGCGGCGGCCTGTACAGCGGCGAGATCGCCGTCGTCGAATCGATGCCCGGCGGGCTCATCCCCTCGGCGCTCGTCCGCACCGAGGCGGGACGCACCCGACGCGTCCGCACCATCGACCTCGAGCCGGTCGGGGAGGGCGCGACCGAACGCCCGGCCGCGAGCACCCCGCCGTCGAAGCCCGAGCCCGAGGCCGACCGCGCCGACGCCTGATGGCTGAGGGTGCCGGTCGGCAGCCATGGCATTCGAAGTCATCGTCGCGGTCGCCGTCGGCCTGGCGTTGCTGTGGATCGCGCTCCTCGGCCTCTTCTTCGTCCTCGGCCGAAGGACGCGCCGATCCGTGAGCTTCTGAGGTGATCCCGGACGTGCTCGGCTCTCCGCTCGCTCGGGTGACGGCGCCGTTCCCATCGACGTCCGGGTCGTCCTGGTCGGGCTGATCGGATGGATCATCAGTCCGATCGATCTGATCCCGGAATTCATCCCGGTCCTCGGGCCGCTCGACGACGTCGTCGTCGCCGTCCTGGCGATGCGCTACGTGCGCCGCCGCGTCGGGATCGCGAGCTCGAGTCGCGCTGGTCGGGCAGCCCGGATGGGTTCGCCTTGCTGGCCCGAGTGATCGGCACGGCATGACCGAGCCGCGGCCCATCGACCTGCGCCTTGACCTGGGTCGGCCGCCGAGCTCGACGAGCTGCGTCGAGCGCTCCTGAAGGCGCGGGCCGCCGAGCTCTCCGAGGTCCGTCGTCGGGACGTCCGCCTGACGGCCGGCTACGGCGACGCGACGAATCGCGCGGTCATGGACGACGAGGCGCGCCGGGCGCAGATCCGCTACGACGTGTTGACCAGGCTCCTCGAGGCGCTCGAGCAGACGCCGCACTCCCTGAGGGTCAGTCGGCGGCCGGCCTGACCGTCTCTCGGGACGATGATGTCGTCGTTGGGGCAGCGACGATCGGAGGCGACACGATGCGCATCGAGTACAAGCGGCAGCCGCACCCACGGGTCGAGGAGCGCAGGAAGAGCGGGCCGCCCACGAGGGCGGCCGAGCACGACGGCATCAACGGCAGGATCGCGCTGACGCTCACGAACGTCGTCGGCACGATGTGGTGTGCCTACGCGTTCGCCTGCCTCGCGCTGCTGGTCCTTCCGCAGGCCGTCGGGGGAGGGTTGCTCGCGCTCGTCCAGTGGATCAGCCAGACCTTCATCCAGCTGGTGATGCTGTCGGTGATCATGGTCGGCCAGAACATCCTCGGCCGCGCCGCGGACAAGCGTTCCACGATGACCTACAACGACGCGGACGCGACGTTCCACGAGGTCGGCCAGGTCCAGGACCACCTGCAGATGCAGGACGACGCGATCAATGCGCTGCTCGCGAAGGTCGAGCAGCTGGAGGCGGCGCTCGCCAGGTGTGAGCGTCGTGCTACCCAAGGCGACCAGGTCGCGTGGACACCGAGTGGGCCGACGTTCGGATCTCCTCCTTCAAATGCGAGATGCGGATGCCGAGCTCGTTCCGGGCCCCGACGATCAGCCTCCGCTCGTGACGGCGTCAGGACTCGGAGTGCGACGCCGGCCGTAGCTCGACGCGATATCGGCTGCAAGCTGGCGGAAGGCCACCATGCGCGCCGCCAGACCGGTCCCGGTCGGGGTGCAAAGCACGATGAACTCATCGCCGCCGTCGCGGATCGCCATCGACTCTGGGATGTGCGTCAGCGCCTGGGCGAAGCTCCTCAGCACCTCGTCACCCTTCGCCATCCCGAAGGCGTTGTTGAACGTGCCGAACCCGGCCAGGTCGATGAACGCCACGTCGATGGGCGCGTCGGCGAGTCCTGGAACGGCCTCGAAGAGACGCTCGAGGTCGGCGAAGTAGCCATAGAAGGGCAGGCCGGTGCGCCGGTCCCGGTTGGTGACGGCGAGGTGCGGCCAGGTGAACCGCTGCGCGAATGGCAGCGACGCCCGACGGAGCCAGCCGAGCAGCTCGACGCTGAGCCAGGTCGTTTCCGGCCCACAGGCGCGCCACCACCCGTCGGACCGCTGCTGCCGGGCGAGCCATCCCGCGATCAGGCCGGGTCGGACCGCGGGTCGAGCGCAGTCAACAGCTCGCGGCGACAGGGGGTAGGAGATCCGAGACGCCGTCGCCATCACCCCACCCGCCATCGGCATGTTCGTGTCCGAACCCATGCCGCTAGTTCACCTGCCAGGTTCGGGTGGAGACCGAGCGCGACCAGCCCGGTCGCCAGCTGCGACGATCCGGAAACGAGCGGGACGTCGTGAAACGGAAACCGGGTCCCGAGGACGACGCCGTTCGTGCGCACGGCCGATGCCGCGTAGGACCCTGCGATGGCGGCGGCGAACGGATAGAGCAGGGTCAAGGCGCCAGGGCGATGGGCCATCGCGCGGAGTGCCCACGTGTCGGCCCATGCACGAAGCTCCTGCACCCAGCCGGCGACGTCGCGGCGGACCTTTGGCAGTGCCTCCTCCAGGAACCCGCGAGCCAGGACCTCGTAGCCGTCGTATCGGGCGCTGGCCGAGGCGAGGAGGTCGAGGCGACGGCGAGGATGATCGGCGTCGGAGGCGCTCGATATCCTGTGCGCGCCGGACGCTTTCGGCCCGGCACGGGCATCCCGCGCTCGCCAGGGTTCCCAGATCGCCGGTGATCCGACCCAGTCCGGGAGGTCCCGGCGAAACGACGGCTGATGGGCGGGCGATAGCGGACCGAGCCGGTCTCGCGCGTGATCCCGGGCGCGACCGCTCGACGGTCGTGGCGATGTCGTCAGGGAGACGGATCGCTGCTCGTCCTCTGGCGAGCGCCACGGGGAAGAGCGGATCCCGAGTGGGCGGACCGTCGGCGATAGCCGCCGAGCCGTCGGCGATAGCGCGCTCGATCGAGCGACCGGTCACGGTCACGTCGGTTCGCCCAGGCAGGTAGCCGCTCATCCTCTCCACCTCGGAGATCGTCCTATCGGGCGAATGGTCTGCCCGACATCACGCGCGCGATGACTCGCAGGTCCCATCGAGTCCCGGGTCGCGGACGCGACGATAGGGCGATGCTGGTCGCGGATCCATTGTCGGATACCCCCACCGGGTATTGACAAAGGGGTTGACAAAGCCAACCTCGTGAGGCATGATTCATAGCAACAGGGCTTGTCAAGACTTGACAGGCCCACAGTCATGTCCGGCGCCTGGCGGGGTGGTCGGACGGGTCGATCGGGCGCTGCGGGGCGTCGGGTCGGATGGGAACCAGGAGGCGCCATTTGGCGGTCGGAGTCGCGGCGGAGGTCAAGAGCAAGCTGTCGGTCGTCGAGGTCGTCGGCGAGACGGTGACGCTCAAGAAGGCGGGCACCACCTACAAGGGCCTGTGCCCCTTCCACGGTGAGAAGACACCCTCGTTCGTCGTCACCCCGGCCCGCGAGAGCTGGCACTGCTTCGGCTGCGGCCTCGGCGGCGACATCTTCAGCTTCGTCATGCAGCGCGACGGCTCGACGTTCCCCGAGGCGCTGCGCACGCTCGCTGAGCGCGCCGGCGTCGAGATCGACGAGCGGACCAAGCGCGAGGACGCGCACAAGGCCCGCCTCCGCCAGGTCCTCGACCACGCGATCGCCTTCTACCACGCGGTCCTGACCTCCTCGAAGACCGGGGCCGCCGCCCTCGAGTACGTCCACGGCCGCGGTATCACCGACGCCTCGATCGAGGCGTTCCAGCTCGGCTGGGCGCCCGGCGGCTGGGACCAGATGACTCGCACGCTCCAGGCGAAGCGCGACGTCCGCCCCGACGAGCTCGTCGAGGTCGGGCTCGCCGCGCCGCGCTCGAACGGCCGGCAGGGCGTCTACGACAAGTTCCGTTCGCGCGTGATCTTCCCGATCCGCGACGCGTCCGGTCATGCGGTCGGTCTCGGCGGCCGCCTCATCGAAGGGGAGGGGCCGAAGTACCTCAACAGCGCGGCGACCCCGCTCTTCGACAAGAGCCGGACGCTCTACCTGATCGACAAGGCGAAGGGGCCGATCCGCCGCACCGGCGGCCAGGCCGTGATCGTCGAGGGCTACACCGACGCGCTGATGGCGCACCAGGCCGGCTTCGACAACGTCGTCGCCAGCCTCGGGACCGCGCTCACGCCGGGCCAGGTCGCGCTGCTCACGCGCTACGCGGACCGGATCGTGCTGGCGTACGACGTCGATGCGGCCGGTGAGAAGGCGGGCACGCTCGGGGTCCAGGCACTCGCCGGGCTCGTCGGGCAGCTCCAGCACGACGCGTCCGGGGTCAAGCTGGAGGACGTCCGCGTCGCGCGCCTGCCCGACGGCAAGGATCCCGACGAGGTCGTCCGCGAGGCGCCCGAAGCGTGGACCGCGGCCATCGCCGCCGCCAAGCCGCTCGTCGAATATCTGATCGGCCACCATGCCGCCCGCTTCGACCTGAAGCAATCGTCCGGGCGCATCGGCTTCGTCGAGGCGGTCATGCCATCGATCCGCGACATCGACGACCCGCTGCGCCGCGACGAGGCGCTCCAGGAGGTCCGCCGCGTCTCGGGTGTGGAGGAGAAGACCCTCCGCCAGGTCCTCGAACGCAGGCTCGCGGCCGCCGGCCCGGGTCGCGCCGGCGATCACCAGGGTCGCATCACCGCGGACTCCGTGCTCGCCTCCCCGGACGCGCTGCCGATCAACGACATCCTCCGCGCGGTCACGCCGGTGGAGGCCGAGCTGCTCCGCCTGCTGCTCCTGATCCCGGACCTCCAGCTCAAGGTCGTCGAGGAGCTCGGTCCGGACCAGCTGCCATCGACCGTCGCGCGCGAGCTGTTCCGCGCGATCGTGCTCCAGCGCGAGTCCAACGACCAGGGCATCCACCCGCCGTTCGACGCGGCGGCGCTGCTGGCCGGGCTCGACGATGAAACGGCCGCCCTCGCTCGCGCGTTGTATGCCAAGCCGGGGCCGGACCCGCGGACGCTCGACGGAAGCCAGCTCGACTACGAGATCGGCCGCCTCCTCCTCGACCTCGAGGACGAGCGGCTGCGCGAGCGCAGCGACTACAACGAGGCCGCCCAGGGGGAGGCCGACCGGGCCGGCGACGCCGAGGCGATCACCCGCCTGATGCTCGAACGAAAGCAGATCAACGAAGCGCGCCGGTCGCTCGACCGACGTCGAGACCAGACCCGGCTGCTCGTCAGCCACCGGAGGTAACCATGCCCGCAGATCCCTTGGACAAGCAGCTCGTCGAAGCCGTCCTCTCGCGCCCCCGGCGCGGCAAGGCGGAGATGGAGGAGGCCAAGCTGGCCGGCCTCCGGCCGTCGCGCGCGTCGGCTGCGGCGGTCGCCTCGGACGATGATGACGATGACGACGACGACGAGGACCTCGACCTCGGACCCGAGGCGCTCGGCGAGGACGCCGATGCCACCGTCGGGGTCGTGATCGAGGAGGACGGCGCCGCCGATCCGGTCGCCAAGCTGCCGGTCGACGCGCCGGCCAAGCTCGACGCGGCCGAGCTCGAGGAGCCGTCCGCCGAGGACCTCGAGGCGATCTCCGCCGACATGATCGGGATCGACGACCCGGTCCGGATGTACCTCAAGGAGATCGGCAAGGTCGCATTGCTGACTGCCGAGGAGGAGGTCGTCCTGGCCAAGGCCATCGAGCTTGGGGAGCAGCTGGTCGAGGAGCCGTGGAAGGGCATGGTCTCGCTCCACGAGTGGACCCTCCACGACACCGAGCGCAAGACGCGTACCCAGAAGCCGCAGCACCGGCTGCCCTACGGCCCCGAGGCCCACGAGATGGTGCGGGCAGCCATCTCCGCCAAGGCCGCCAAGGACCTGCTGGTCGCGACGCCGGACTTCCACCTCATCAAGGCCGGGCGCGACGCCCAGTCCGAGGGCACCAAGGAGCGCCTCAAGGAGGCCAAGAAGCTCCTCCACACCTACAACGAGGGGCCGACGCCGGACACCCTCCTGCCGCTCCTCGACTGGGCGTTCCTCGCCGTCCACAACGGCGACCTCGACTCGCGCGACAACGTCGGGCTGCGGGCGATCTGGGAGTGGACGCGCGAGGGCGTGGCGTTCCCGGCGCTCCAGCGCTGGGTGGAGGCCGGCCAGGACGCCGACCTGCTCAAGCGCATGGGCTACGACCCGGAGGTGCCCACCAACACCAAGCTGCGCGACCGCAAGGGCGACATCGTCGTCATCGGCCGCGACGCCCGCGAGCAGCTGACCTCGGCCAACCTCCGGCTGGTCGTCTCGATCGCCAAGAAGTACATCGGCCGCGGGATGTCGTTCCTGGACCTGATCCAGGAGGGCAACATCGGGCTGATCCGCGCGGTCGAGAAGTTCGACTACGAGAAGGGCTTCAAGTTCTCGACCTACGCGACGTGGTGGATCCGCCAGGCCATCACCCGGGCCATCGCGGACCAGGCGCGGACCATCCGCATCCCGGTCCACATGGTGGAGACCATCAACCGCCTGATCCGGGTCTCGCGCGGCCTGCTCCAGGAGCTCGGTCGCGAGCCTACGGTCGAGGAGATCGCCGAGGCGATGTCCAAGGGCCAGGAGGTCCAGGTCACCCCGGAGAAGGTCCGCGAGATCATCAAGGTCTCGCAGGAGCCCGTCTCGCTGGAGACGCCGATCGGCGAGGAGGAGGACTCCCACCTCGGCGACTTCATCGAGGACCGCGGCGCGCTGGCGCCGGCCGAGGCCGCGTCGCACCAGCTCCTCAAGGAGCAGGTCGAGGCGGTGCTCGACTCGCTGACCGGCCGCGAGCGGCGCGTCCTCCAGCTCCGCTTCGGTCTCGAGGACGGGCGTGCCCGGACCCTCGAGGAGGTCGGCAAGGAGTTCAACGTCACCCGCGAGCGGATCCGCCAGATCGAGGCCAAGGCGCTGCGCAAGCTGCGCCACCCGTCCCGGAGCCGCAAGCTCAAGGACTACCTCGAGTAGAGGCAGCCACGGCGCTCGCGAGGCGAGCGCCGCTCGTCCGGGCCTCCGGGGCGGTTCCCGGAGGCACCGAATTCTCGCGCGCGCCGTTGTTTGCGGCATAGCCCACGAGTACTATCCGACCCCTTCCAAGGGGTAGGACGAATGTACTCATCCGAACTCGATCCAGCCGGCTCGACCGGGGTCCCAGACGGCGCCGGTGACGGCGTGTCGCTTGCCGCGGTCGCCGAACCGCCGATCTCGCTGGACGCGCCCAGGAGCAACCGGGGCTTCCTCAACGAGCTCGCCCAGGCCATGCAGGCCGCGGCCGAGCGCGAACGCGAGCGCATGTCGACCGAGGTCGATGGCGTCGCCGAGGCGCACGTCGACAAGGTCCGGACGCGCGGCGCGGCCGAGGCCGAGGAGCTGCGCAAGCTCGCCGAGGACGACATCACCGGGATCCACGCCTGGACCAAGGCCGAGACCGTCCGGATCCGCGAGGAGGCCGAGCGGCGCATCGGCGTCCGGCGCTCCGAGCTCGACGGCTATCTCGTCCGCCACACCGCCCTGATCGACGGCGAGGTCGGCCAGATCGGCGGCGCCGTCGAGGACTACCACCACCAGATCGACGCGTTCTTCGACCGGCTGTCGGCCGAGGCGAACCCGGCGGAGTTCGCGCGACTCGCCGACGACCTCCCGGAGCCACCGGACCTGGCCAAGGTGGGCGCCGATGCCCGCGCCGCGGCGGTCGCCGAGCTGGCCCGCGAAGAGGAGGCTCCCGAACCCATCGACCGCGGGAGCGGCCGACGGTCCCGGCCCGGCCGGCGACGGCGGCGCGCAGCAGCTCGGCGCCTTCGATCCGGGTGCCCGCGGACCCGAGCTCGTCCCGGTGATGGACGAGGCGCCGGTGACCCGCGCCCGATGCCCCGGCCGCGCCCGACGCTCCGGCGCCGGTGGCCGATGCGCCCGCCGTGCCGGAAGGCGCGGTCGCCTCCGTCAAGATGCCGATCGAGACCGTCATCCCGCCCGTGGCCGGCCCGACGCCGGCGTCCGCGACGCCGGCCAAGGCAGCGACCACGCCGGTCGCGGCCGCGACCGAGGCCATGATGCGGTTCCTGCGCTCGCTGGCCCACCAGCCCCGACCGGCGTCCCAGCACAAGGACTGACCGCGGCCGCGCCCGGCGATCCGTCACCCGCGCATCCGCCTCGCCCGGATCAGCCGCGCAGCGCCCAGCGCTCCGGGGTCAGGCCGATGGGCGGTCCCGAGGTCGCGCCCGGCGCGCCGAGGCGTCGCAGCCGGCCGGTCATCCAGTCGCGATACCACGGCGACCACGTCCGGGCGCCCGCCCGTCCGCCGTTCCCGTCGTGGTATTCGGCGTACGAGCGCCCGAACGGCGGCTCCAGCGGGTCGCGGGCCGACGTGAAGTCACCGGCGTCGTGGAGACCCGGCAGGAGGTCCGGCCCGATCCCCAGCGCCCGGTAGACCGACTCGACCTGGTGCAGCCACTCGTGGACGTAGCCCTGTTCCGGGTCGGGGTCGGTGGCGAGCGTGCGCCAGTGGTCGGTCGAGATCGAGCTGAAGCCGGCCCCGAAGGTCGCGTCGGACGGGCCGAGCGTGCAGCCCCAGCCGCACTGGGGCACCTCGGGATCGCACGGCCAGAGCGCATAGACCGAGTCGTAGCGCCCGGGTGCGGCGTGCTCCTCGAGCGCGGCACGGACCTCGCGCGGCCCCACCCACCAGCGCCCGCCGCCGCTCGATGACAGGGTCGGGATCGGCCGGCGCACCTCGATGACGTCGAGCGGGGAAAGCTCGGCCAGACCGTCGCTCCACCGCTGGACGGTCTCGGGGAGTCGCTCGACGACGCCTTCGATGACGGCGCGCTCCTCGCGCGTCATGACCCGGCGCGCGCGCTTGCGCAGCAGCCCCGAGCCCCAGCGGGCATCGATGACCGGATACAGCAGGACCAGCGTCCGGAAGCGCTGCGGGGTCGGAGCGTCGCGCATGACCGGAGGGTAGCGCGCCGGCACGCCTCGTCGCCCGAGGACCCCGGCGGCCCTGCTAGATTCGAGTCGATGTCCCCGACGCGAACGACCAGGCGACGCGCCCCGCGCCCGAGCCCGCACCCGGACCGCTCGTCGATGTCGCGTGGCTCACGGCCCATCTCGGCGATCCCGACGTCCGGGTCGTCCACGTCTCGCCGGACAAGCGGGTCTACAACAAGCGCCACATCGAGGGCGCGACCTACTCCGACCTCCACAAGGAGCTCGCCCTCAAGGGCACCGCGCCCGAGACCGGCGACGCCGAGCGGGAGTGGCTGGTCCCCACGCGCGAGCAGGCGGAGGCGGTGCTGCGCCGCTGGCGGGTCGGCGAGGGCGACCGGATCGTCTTCTACGACGACATCGGGATGAACCGCCAGGCGATCCGTGGCTACTGGCTCATGCGCCTGTACGGGTTCCCGCAGGAGCGGCTGCACATCCTCGACGGCGGCATCGAGGCCTGGCGGCGGGCCGGCCAGCCGAGCACCACCGAGCTCCCGGAGGCGGACCTCGCCGACGGGCTCCGCAAGCCGGTCGCGCTCGACGAGCGCGACGACACGCTGATCGCGACCTACGACGAGGTGCTCGCGTGGAGCCGCGAGTCGTCGTCCGGGTCCGGCCCGGCCGGGGACCGCCCGACCCGGATCCTCGACGTCCGGACGGCGGGGGAGTACGTCGGCACGGACCTGCGGGCCAGGCGCGGCGGCCACATCCCGGGCGCCCGGCAGCGCTGCTTCGTGGACCTGCTGACGGACGAGGGCACGTTCCGCCCGGTGGACGAGATGGTCGCGCTGGTCCGTGCCTCCGGCGCCGACCCCGCCGAGATCCGCGCCACGTACTGCCAGGGCGGGGTGCGCGCCGCGCTCGTCTGGTTCGTCCTCCACGAGCTGGCCGGCTTCGAGGGCGTCCGCAGCTATGCCGGATCGTGGGAGGAATGGGGGAACCGTCCGGACAGCCCCATCGAGGCGCCCTAAAGGATCCGGCCTCGAGATCCCCGTCCGACCCGCCGCCGCCCTCGTGCTATCCTGTCGCGCGGCGTCGATTCGGCGCCCACTCGCGAGCGGTCCCGGCGTCTGCCCGGGGCCCCGCGTCTCCGCTCCGGCGTAGCTCAGTGGTAGAGCGGGCGACTGTTAATCGCTTGGTCGTAAGTTCGAATCTTACCGCCGGAGCCAGCCTTTCCTGCGTCCCCGACCCCGAGCCTCAGCTCGATCCCGGTCGGGCTGCCGCAACCCTGCAGTCGATCGGTGGTCGATGTGCAGACGCGCGCAATGGGACCAGGGCGCCGTTCCGATCAGGATTCGGGATGTCATTTCATCCAAACGCAATCCAATCGGAGACACCCAATGCCTCTCTTCATCACCAAGCGCCGGCTGTTCGGCCTGGTCTCGGCGTCGGCGCTCGTCGGCACGATGGCCGTGGCCGCCGTGCCTGCGTTCGCCATGGCGCGTCCTGCACCGCGACCGGGTTCGAGCGCGACGGGATCGACCTCACGGCCGCCCAGATCGGCGGAACGGTCACGGGTTCGGTCGACGCGACCGGCTGCGACATCGGCGTCTACAACCCGAAGAGCGTCACCAACGCTGACATCCATGACGCTCGCTACTTCGGCGTCGTCGTGAACGGCATCAACGTCAACATCACCAACAGCAAGGTCCACCAGATCGGCGAGAAGCCGTTCGACGGGACGCAGCACGGCCGCGCCATCCTCTACATCGACGGCGCGAGCGGCACGATCAGCGGCAACAAGGTCTACGACTTCCAGAAGAACGGGATCGAGGTCAGCGGCCTGAAGGCTGACGGCAGCGCCACCTCCAGCGCGAAGACCTCCGCGACGGTCCCGAAGAACGTCATCACCGGCGCGGGTCACATCGACTACATCGCCCAGAACGGCATCGTGATCAGGAACGGCGCCACCGCCACCGTGAGCAACAACACCGTCAGCCACGTCTGGTACACGCCGGACGGCACCGAGGCGACCGGCCTGCTGAACTACGACGCCGGCAAGATCACGGTGTCGGGCAACTCGTTCTTCGACACCGAAGTGCGCATCGACGGCGTGGTGACCGCGAACGTCTTCGGCCAGTCGACCATCGCGCTCCGCCCCCACGGCGTCCGCATCGATCTCCGCAGCTACGCGCAGCCGGCCACCCAGACGGTGCTCGGCACCAAGCTCGACTGGAAGATCAAGGTCGACGGCAGCGTCACGCTGCACATCAAGCAGGGCTTCGGCGCCCACACCGTGTACTACCAGCACTTCAGGACCGGCTCGGGCCGGCACGTCATCAGGATCTACAAGAACGACCACCTCGTCCGCACGTTCGCGGCAAACTTCTGATCCACACCAGCAACAACGCAGCGAAGCCCCGGCCCACTTCGGGCCGGGGCTTCTTCCTGTCCAGCGCGACGCCTGGTGCGCGCAGTCACCTCGGGCTCGCAGCAGCCGGGACGCGTCCGGCTTCCGGTGCCGTCGCGAACCAGCCCGACCGACCGCGACCGATGTCGCATCTGCGGCCGTCCTGAGCGGTCCGGTGCGGAGCCGTGGTCCAGGGTGGATTCGGGCGTCCCGATGGTCACCCGACGATCGTAGGACTCGGCCGCGGAGCGACGCGCTCGCCTTGGCGGTGACTCCCCGCACATAGGCCTCGGCTGACGAATGGCCCGGTACGTTCGCGGCGCTCGCGGCGGGTATGAATCACAGGCATTCATCCGTCCCGGGTTCCCCGGGGCCGCTGCTAGTGAGTACGACGCATGCCCTCCCTGCGCCGCCGCCGGATCGCCGATCGATCGGTCCTCGCCGCCTGGTCCGTGGCCGCCCTGGTCTGGGCGGCGGCGATCCCCCTGGCGACGCCGGCGCTCGCAGCCGGCCATGGCGCCCTGTTCGCCCTCGATGTCGAGCCGGATACCGCCAGCGGGCCGACCGGGACGACGTTCGTGCTGCAGGCGACGCTCTACGACGCGGCCGACAACGTCTATCGACGGCGCCGGGACCGACACGCACGTCCGCTTCATCTGGGACGACGCGGCGCCGAACCATCAGCCGGACATGAGCTGCGACACCGGCACGGACGGCACGTGCTCGGTGAGTTACCAGGCTGACAACCCGGGCGAGGACACGATCTGCGTCCAGGCGGATGACGCGAAGCCCACCTGCGGCCCGGTGGCCAGCCGGGAGCGCAACGACCTCGAGGACTGGATCTGGCGGACGGCCACCGAGCCAGTGCCCACCCCCACGCCGACCCCGACCCCGACACCGACGCCGACCCCCCACGCCGACCCCGACCCCGACACCCACGCCTACCCCCACGCCGACCCCGACGCCGACACCCACGCCGACCCCGACCCCGACGCCGACGCCGACCCCGACGCCCACCCCGACGCCGACGCCCACCCCGACGCCGACTCCGACACCCAAGCCGACCCCCAGGCCGACGCCCGTCCCGACCCCGACCCCGACGCCCGCCCAGCTCGTCGCTCCGACGCCGACCCCGACACCCGAGCCGACCCCGACCGCAACGCCGGATCCGAGCCCGAGCGAGAGCCCGACGCCGACCCCGGAGCCGTCCCCGTCCGCGTCGCCGTCGCCGGTGGTCGCACCGCTCCCGTCACCGACGCCCACCCCGACCCCGACGGCCCCGCCGCAGCGCACGACCGCGGTCGTCGGCACGACCGGCTCCGGGCCGGCTCCCGGTCCCGAGCCCGGATCACAAGGATCGCAAGCCGGTCGGCCTCGTCGACGAGATCAGGGACAACGTCGCCGCCGGCGTCTCGACGGTGGTCAAGCCCGCCGCGGCCGCGGCGGTGGCGACGACCTTCAGCTTCCCGCTCGCCCTGATGGTCGCTCGTGCTGCTGTTCCTGCTCGTCCAGTCGCGCGTCGACCGTCGCGACCCACGGCTGAAGCAGGCCGGTGGGACCGGTCCCGAGGCGCTGCTCGGCTTCGAGGACGAGGACCTCCTGTGACGGCTCGGGCCAGGCACGCGCGCGGGGAGCGCCGCGCTCCCGGTCCCGGTCGCCTCGGCGACCGATGCCCACGACCAGGTCCACGCGAGCCGCGCGGACTTCACGTCGCTCAGCGACCGGATGTCGCACCTGCTGATCCTGCGCGTCGCGATCGGCATGATCGTCGCCCTCTGGGCGGTGCTCGCGCCCGAGGCGCTCGTGGAGCCGCTCGGGACGATCGGGGCGTGGACCGCCGCGTATCTCGCGATCGCGGTCATCGGCGAATGGGCCCGCCAGCGGACGACCCGGTTCAACTACTGGATCCTGACGGGGCTGCTGCTGATCGACGGCGTCTACCTCGCGGCCGCGATGTACGCGACCGGCGGGACGCAGAGCCCGATCCGCTTCGTCGTCTACCTCCACCTCGTCGCGGTCTCGCTGCTGGCGTCGTACCGGACCGGCCTGAAGATCGCCCTCTGGCATTCGCTGCTGCTGTTCGTCCTCCTCTACGCGCAGGCCGCCCGCCTCGTGACCGCCGATCGAGGTCACGCCAGGCGTCGGCATCGAGTTCGATCGGATGCCGGTCCTCAACGTCACCTCGTTCTGGCTGTTCGCCATCGCGACCTCGATCTTCTCGGCGCTCAACGAGCGCGAGCTGCGCCAGCGCCGGGCCGACCTGCAGGCGCTCGTCGATGTCGGGGCCAAGCTCGACACGGTCGCGGACGCGATCCGGCAGGCCGAGCTCGTCCTCGAGGTCCTCGTGGGACGCTTCGGCTTCGAGCGGGGCGTGCTGCTCGGCGAGTCCGACCGGCGGGTCGTGGTCCTCGCGACGCACGGCACGGCCGAGGCGCCGACGACCTCGAGCGACCCCGACTGGATCGTCAGCCGCGCCTGGGAGCGCCGCGAGATCCTGCCGGTCAAGCACCTCGACCCGACGCGCGACCCGTTCCTCGCGAAGCTGCTGCCCGACGCGCGAAACGTCCTCGTCGCGCCGATGATCGCGGACGGCCGGACCGATCGGCGCCATCGTCGTCGAGCACCGGGCGCGTCGCCGCCCGGGCGTCGAGCGCCGGGTCGCGGCGATGCTGGGCCAGTTCGCGGCGATCGCCGCGCTCAACCTGCGCAATGCCGTGCTGCTCCAGCACGTCCAGGACCTCGCCGAGCGCGACTCGCTCACGGGCGCGGCCAATCGCCGCATGTTCCAGCTGGCGCTCGAGCGCGTGCTCGGCTCCAAGCGGGATGCCCATCCCGAGGACAAGGTCACCGCGGTCCTCTTCCTCGACCTCGACGACTTCAAGGTCGTCAACGACACGCTCGGCCACGGCGCCGGCGACGCGCTCCTGGTCGCGGTCACCGAGCGCATCGAGGGCCTGGTCCGCGAGGGCGACCTGGTCGCCCGCCTCGGCGGCGACGAGTTCGCCGTCCTGATCGAGGACGAGCCGTCGCTCAGTCGCGCCCGCTCGATGGCGGCCCGCCTCGTCTACGAGCTCCGGGCGCCCTACATCCTCGGCGACAAGCACGTCGTGGTGTCCGCGTCGGTCGGGATCGCCAGCGCCCGCGACGCGATCGCCGGCGCGGCGGACCTCGTGCGCAACGCCGACGTGGCGATGTACATGGCCAAGGCCAACGGCAAGTCCGGGTTCTCGGTCTTCGACCCCGGCATGCACGAGGCCATGCGCGAGCGTCACGAGCTCAGCGTCGACCTGCAGCGCGCCGCCGACCTCGACCAGCTCGCCCTGATGTTCCAGCCGATCGTGGACCTGCGGACCGGCGGTCTGGCCGGCGTCGAGGCGCTCGTGCGCTGGCACCACCCGACGCATGGCCTGATCATGCCGGACCGCTTCATCGAGATCGCCGAGGAGACCGGCACGATCCTCCCGATCGGCCGCTGGGTGCTGCGTCATGCGTGCCTCGAGGCCGCCGACTGGCTGGCCGAGGGCCACGTGCCACCCGAGACGTTCGTCAGCGTCAACGTCTCGGCCCGCGAGATCCAGCAGCTCGGGTTCGTCGACGGCGGTCAAGGCCGTGCTCGGCGAGTCCGGGCTCGACCCGAAGCGCCTCGTCCTCGAGATCACCGAGACGGCGCTGCTGCGCGCCACGCCGACGACCATCGCCACCCTCGAGGCAGTCCGGGCGATGGGCGTGCGCACCGTCATCGACGACTTCGGGACCGGCTACTTCTCGCTCAGCCATCTGCGCCAGTTCCCGGTCGACGCCCTCAAGATCGCCAAGGAGTTCGTGCAGGACGTCGACGAGGCATCGAAGTCGTCCGCGCTCGCCGGCGCGATCATCGCGATGAGCCGCTCGCTCGGCATCGAGACAGTCGCCGAGGGGATCGAGACCTCCGAGCAGGCCGACCGGATGCAGCGCCTCGGCTGCGCCTACGGCCAGGGCTACGCGTTCGCTCGGCCGATGGAGGTGGCCGATCTGCTCGCGGGCTTCGGAACGCCGGCACTCGAGGCGGCGGCGCCGGCCCCGGCCGCGACGAAGCGGAGCAAAGCGTCGGTGGAGGCCGCGGTCGGGGCCACCTCGCGGCGCGTCGCCGCCAAGGTCGCGCCGGTCGTCCCGCCGACACGCCGGCCAGCCGGCGCCTGAGGAGTCGAGGTCACGAGTGGCGCGGTCCGACTGGTCACAGCCTGACTGGGCGCGGTCCGATCCGCGCCGGCCGGGGAACCCCTACCCGTCGCTGACGACAGGAGCCTGGCCGACGAGGGCGCCGTCGGCGAGCGCGCGGACGAGGATGTCGGCGAGGTTCGCCCGCGAGACCGGAGCGGCCGGGCCGGTCAACGGGCCGGCCACGACCCGGCCCGTCCGGGGTCCGTCGGTCAAGCGCCCGGCACGCACAAGCGTCCAGTCGGCGCTCGAGGCCCGGATCCGCTCGGCCGTCCGCACGATGTCGCGATAGGCGGACGGCCGGGAGGCATACGCCAGCCGGAGCTGCACGCGATCGCCCAGGCTGAGCCGGTCCGCCGGGTCGCCGGCGACCGCGTGGCTGACCGCGACGATGCGATGGACCCCGTGCGTCGCCATCGCGGCGAGGATCGCGGACGTGCCATCCGCGATCGCGAACGCGTCACCGCCGGGCTTCGGCCCGAGCAGGCTCAGGACGGCGTCGGCCTCGGCGACCGTCCGGTCGATCGCGGCGACGTCGCGCAGCGGGCCCGCCGTGATCGTCAGCCGCCCGCGGCGCTCGAGCCTCGACGGGTCACGGGCATAGGCCGTCACCGTGTGCCCGGCGATCAGGGCGGCATCGATGGCCAGCCGGCCGGTCGGCCCGGTGCCACCGAAGATCGCGATCCTCATGGCCGTGCTGTCCTGTCCGTCGCGTTTGCGACGTCCCTCGGGCCTGTCGCGCCGGTCGCGTCCGCGGGCGCCTCGAGGTGGCAGTCCTCGTTCCACGTCTCGATGACCGGCCGGTCCCGGTCCCAGCCGAGGATCGAGACGGTCGCGGTCGACAGCGCGAACAGGCCGCCCGAGGCGGCCGGCAGGCCGAGCCAGCGGGCGCCGAGGACGCGGAGCAGATGGCCATGGCTGAACAGCAGGGAGTCGCCATCGACCGAGGGCGCCAGGCAGCGCTCGAGGACCCGGTCCGCACGGGCACCGACCTCGTCGATGGTCTCGCCGCCGGGCCACGGACCCGTCCAGATGGCCCAGTCCGGGTACTCCGCACGGATGTCGGCGGTCAGCCGGCCCTCGAGGGCGCCGTAGTCCCATTCCATGAGGTCCGGATCGGGCTCCGCCATCGCTCCGAAGCCGGCGAGACGCGCGGTGTCGGCGGCCCGGGAGAGGGGACTGGTCAGCACGAGGCTGAACGGGTGGCCATCGAGCCGACGGCCGAGGGCCCCGGCCTGCGTGCGCCCGATCTCGGTCAATGGGATGTCGGTCCGACCGGTGTGCCGCCCGAGGCGCGCCCACTCGGTCTCGCCGTGGCGGACCAGCCAGACCTGCCGCTCGATGGGCTGCATCGGCTCGTTCATGCCGACGGGCCCGCGACGGGATCGGCGTCCGGCGGGTCGTCAGTGCCCAGGGAAACGTCCGGGCGGGTGGTCGCGGCCGGGTCCGGGGTGAAGAACTCCCGCGGACGCCAGCCGAGGATCGCGGCCATCGCGTTCGCGGGCACCTGCGAGATCCGCGTGTTGTAGCGGTAGACCTGGTCGTTGTAGAGCTCACGGCGGTCCGCGATCATCCCTTCCAGCCGCTCGATCTCGGCCTGCAGGTCCGCGACGTTCGCGGCGGACTGGATCTCTGGATAGCGCTCGACCGTGGCGAACAACGTCCGGATCGCCGCGCTCGTCTGGACGGAGACGCCGGCCTGCGCCGGGATGGGCGCGTCGGGTGCGTATGCCGCCCGCGCCCGGGTCACCTCGGTGAGGACGTCCTGCTCGTACGCCATCAGGCCGCGGACGGCCGCGACGAGGTTGGGCAGCTGGTCGTGGCGCTGCTGCAGGACGACGCCCACGTTCGACCAGGCCTTGTCGATGCGCTGCCGCAGGGCCATGACTGCGTTGTAGCTTGCTAGCACGATGTAGCCGGCCACGATCACGACGAGACCGATCGCGAACACCGCCGCGTAGGACGCCGCGTTCATGACCCGAACCCGCCGTCGAGCATGACCGCGAACACCATCGCGGAGCCGATCGCGAGCACGGCCCCGAGCAGCCCGACGAGGAAGCGGGCCTGCTGGCGCTCGGTCGCCGCTGCCGGACTGCCATAGGCGATCAGCAGCGGGCCGTCGGGCACCGCCGCGACCACGAGCGTGTCGGGCGGGATCTCGAACGTGCGCTCGACCCGGGCCGCGTCGGCGGCGTCGCCGAGCGGGAGCGGGTGGGCGTCGGGATCGATGGTCGCCGGCCGGGCTGGCCGGCCGATCCCGAACCCGGGGATCGCCGCGTTGCCCCATGCGGCGGCGGGGTCGTCGGCCAGGGCGCCGGCCTCGCCCGCTTCCGCGAGGTCCATCGCGACCTCCGGGTCGTCCGCGAGCCCGCCGGCCCCCATGCCCAGGTCGGCACCGGTGGGATCGCCCAGGTCCCCGAAGGGGAGGGCCTGGCCGACGACCGTGACCACGTCGCCCGGTTCGAGGCGGGCCTCCCGGTACGACCGGGCGCCCCGGCCCGTCGCCGCCCAGCCGTCGGATGGCGCCTCTCGAACGTGGACCCGCAGCAGATCCTCGATCTGCGCGGCCGTGTCGGGCTCGGCCGAGCGGAACGGCCCGGCGGTCCGCAGCGCCAGCCCGGCCGGCTGCTCGCCGAGCGCACCGGACCGGTCTCGCCAGCGCTCGGGCGCCTCGATCCGGGCGTCGCGCGGGAAGACTCGCAGCTCGCCGGAGTCGTCCCGCACCCGGAACCCGACAGCCTGCTCCTCGACGGTCCCGCCGCGGCCGGTCGTGCCTTCCCCGTCATCGTCGACGACCGCCCGGTAGTAGACGCACGGCACGCTCTGGAGCCGCGAGACGAGGGTCACCTCGGCGGCTTGGACGACCCCGCTGACGCGGACTTCGCCGGCCGCGATCGACGCGATCGCCGAGGTCGACGTATCGGCGATCCGGGTCGCCATCCCGTGCCCGCGCATGCCTCGCCCGAGGAGCGCCAGGCCGCCGGCGATCCCCACGCTCGACACGGCGGCGACCGACGGGATGAAGGTCACGTCCACCGCGGCATCGTACGGGAGGGCGCCGCCCCCTGCGGGCCTCCGCAACCGCACGGCGCCGACGCCACGACGGCGCCCGCGCCACGCCCGGACGTCCGTGACGCCGACGCGATCTCCGTGTGCTAGCCTCGCCCTCGGAGCGACGTGGGGCAGTCCTGACGAGCCGAGGGAGGGCCGCCGGTGCGGTTGAGCGAGTGGAGCGACGTGGCGCCGCGGCAGAACGCCATGACGCCCAAGGTCATGGCCACGATCTCGAGCGCGCTCGACCTGCTCGGCGCCGGACCCGACCCGGAATGCTGGGTCGCCTGGGGCGAAGACCCCACCGTCCGCTACTTCATCTTCGTCGTGACGACGGCCGGGATCCTCAAGGTCAACGTGCGGGTCAACGTGCCGGGGGAGGGGCCGCGGGCGTCCGGGAGCCTCGTCCGCTGGAACCGCCTGCAGATCGGCGAGCTCGCGGTCGAGATCCAGGGCGGCCATCGACTGCTCAACTTCCAGCTCGAAGGCGTCCTGCTCCGCGGGGCCGACGACACCGCGGACGACGTCGCCGACTTCGCCCAGGCCGTCTTCCTCGCGATGGACAAGACCGGCGGCGGCTCCGGCGGCACCGACGAGGCCCCCACCCGTCGCGAACCACCGCCGATCCCGCAGCTGCCCCCGCCCAATCCGACGTGACCCGGGTCGCCGCGGTCATCTTCGACCTCGACGGGGTCCTCGTGGACTCCGAGATCTGGTGGGACGAGATCCGGCTCGGGTTCGCCCGACGGCACGATCGCGCGTGGACGTCCGACGACCAGGCCGCGGTGATGGGCGCCAACTCGGCCGGCTGGGCGCGGATCATGCGAGAGCGCCTCGACCTGGACCTCCCGGAGGCCGCGATCGAGCGCGAGGTCGTGGACGGGGTGGTCGCCCGCTACCGGGCCGACGGGGCGCCCGGCATCGACGGCGCGGTCGAGGCCGTCCGGCGGATCGCCGCCGCCCATCCGGTCGCCGTGGCCTCGTCCGCGCACCGGGCGGTCATCGACGCCGCCCTCGAGGCGATCGGGCTGACCGCCACCTTCCGGGTCGTGGTCTCGTCCGACGAGGTCGACCACGGCAAGCCTGCCCCGGACGTGTATCTCGAGGCGGCACGCCGCCTGGGCGTCGACCCGCGGGACTGCCTCGTGGTCGAGGACTCGAAGAACGGGGCCGCGGCCGGCCGTGCCGCCGGGATGACGGTCGTCCTCGTCCCGAACCACAGCGTCCCGCCGGCGCCAGGCGCCACGGACTTCGCCGACGTCGTGCTGGACCGGCTCGCGGATCTGGACCCTGACGCGGTGGAGCGTCGGCCGGCGAGCCCGGCATGAGCGCCGACAAGCCCCCGGCGGGTGCCGCGGTCCACCCGGTCCGCCGAACGATCCGCTACTACGTCTCGCGGCTCGCGGCGTCGGCCATGACCCGTGCCTGGATGCGGCCGCGCCTCGAGGGTCGCGAGCGGCTCCCGCCCGGCCCGGCGATCTACTGCTTCAACCACCTGAGCTGGTCGGACCCGTTCATGCTGATGGCGACGCTGCCATGGCGGCCACGTCTCTTCTTCTTCGGCCCGAAGGAGGAGGACATGCGGGTCGGCGGCCGGAACCGGGTCATGTTCTGGACCGGCACCGCGATCCCGTACAAGCCCGGCAAGAACGACCTGCTCGAGGCGACCCGTCGGGTCGCCGCCGCGATCGACAGCGGGGGCGTCGTCGCGATCGCCGGGGAGGGCCGGATCCATCCGGGCGAGGCCGACCTGCTGCCGCTGAGCGAGGGTGCCGCCTACTTCGCGATCCGCTCGGGCGTGCCCCTCGTCCCGATCGCCATCAACGGCACGAGCTGGCTGCGCTTCGGCGGCCGGGTCCGGGTCGCGGTGGGGGAGCCCTTCGCGGTCAGCGGCCGACCGACCCGGGAGGCGATCGACGGCCTGACGGCCGAGCTGTGGACGCGATTGCACGACCTCCTCAAGGACGCGCCGCCGGTGGCGTCCCCGGGCCGGATCGGGCGCTGGCTCACGGAGCAGTTCAACGAGTGGCCGGAGGGCTCGCGCGAGGCGGCCCAGGCAGCCTCGGGAGCGGATCGCACGGACGCGCCGACCGCCGCCTGACGAGCAGGCTCTGGCATACTTCGGGCCGTTGACGCAGGCGCAGGAGGGACCGTGGGCGATACCGGGCTGTCGGGCGATCCGGGCGTATACCGGACGCGTCTCGGGGACCAGAGCGATGGCCAGATCGACGCCTGGGCGGCCGAGACCATGCGGGACGTCGCGATCCGCCGCGGTGTGGTCCGCGTCGTCGAGGATTTCCGGCGCGCCGCCCGCCTGGACGAACCAAGTTTCGAACGGGTGTTCGCTTCTGGTGGCGGGCCGCCCGCCAGCATCGGCCGCGACCGCGAGGGGCACCTGATGGTCCCGGCGGTCGCCCTGTACACGCTCGTCCCGGGCATCCACTCCCAGCTCGAGGACGGCCGCGACCGGCTCATCGAGTACCTCGTCGAGAATTTCGAGGAGATCGTCTACGTCTGAGGCGCCCCGAGCGCTTCGACCGGGGGAGGGGTCCATCGCCGGCCGACTCGCCGGCTGGGTCCGCCTCACCCACCCGTTCCCGTCGCTGCTCGACGGGGTCGCCACGGCCGCGATCGCGTTCCTCGCTGCCGGCGAGGTGCCCATCGCCGTCCGGCTCGGCGTCTCGATGACCGCGTTGCAGGCCTCGATCGGGATCCTCAACGACGTGGTCGACGCGCCCCGGGACGCCGGGCAGAAGACCTCGAAGCCGATCCCGGCCGGGCTTGTCGAGCCCGGGGCGGCGCGAGCCGGCATCGTGGTCGCGGCAGCGATCGGGCTGGCCCTCGCGGCACCCTCGGGGCCCCTCGTCGTGGCCCTGGGGGCGGTCATCCTCGCGATCGGCTACGCCTACGACCTTCGGTTCAAGGGCACGCCCTGGTCGTGGGTGCCCTTCGCGGTGGGGATCCCGATGCTCCCCGTCTTCGCGTGGCTTGGTGCCGCCGGGATGCTCCCAGCCTTCATGGGCCGCCTGGTCATCGCGGCCGTGCTCGCCGGAGCGGGCCTGGCGATCGGCAACGCGCGGGCGGACCTGGAGCGCGATCAGGCCACCGGGGTCGAGTCCGTGGCGACCGTCCTCGGCCTCCGTCGGTCATGGAACCTCGGGCTCGGGCTCGTCGTTGCCGTCCTGGCGGTCGCGCTGCCGCCCTTGGTCGAGGCGACCCTGCGAGGATCGGCGCCGATCGCGGCCACGATCGCTGCCGTGGCCGGGGCGGGCCTCCTGTTCGTGGCGTCGGCGGTGGGCTACCGGGCCGGGCCGGCACGCCGCGAGCGCGCGTGGGAACTCCAGGCGGTCGGGATCGCGGTCCTGGCGGTGGGCTGGCTGGGCGTGGTCACGGCCCAGCCCTGACCTCTAGGCGCCGGGTTCGTCGCTCCGGACCATCGCGATCACGTTCTCGAGCTTGAGCTTCGAGATCGTCAGGTACTTGGCGAGGTTCGCCCGGTCCGTGTCCGGGATCGAATGCCGCACCCCGGGATCACGCAGGACGTCGACCAACTGCTCCACCGCGTCACCGAGACGCTGCTTCGCGTCGACCAGCGAGTTCTCGCCGATCGGCTGCCGGGCGGCGGGTGACCATTCCTCGGCGGCGGCTGCCGGTGGCGCCGGGGCGATGGCAGGCGACGGCCACGGGTGCGGCCGCTTCGACCTCGACCTCGACCGCGTCGTCCGCGATCTCGTCGTACGCCGGTCGCGTGCGACGGCCCTCGATCTTGTCCCGCAGCTTGACCAGGGTCAGCTCGCCGCGGGCGACCTGCGCCGCGAGGCGCCGGCGCTTGCGCGGGTCGTCGACCTTCATCAGCTCGTAGGCATGCGAGAGCGTGTCTTTGCGCAAGGACACCAGCTCGCGGATCTCGGGCGGTGCGTCGGCCAGGCGCAGGCGGTTCTCCAGATAGCCCTTGTCCTTGCCGAGCTTGTCCGCCAGCTTGCGGATGCTGTAGCCGTGCTCGCGGACCATGCGGTCGTACATCGCGGCTTCATCGAGCGGCGAGAGGTCCTCACGCTGGAGGTTCTCGATGATCGCGATCTCGAGCGCGGTGTCGTCGTCGATCTCCTCGATCAGGGCCGGGATGGTGTCGAGTCCCGCGAGCCGCGACGCGCGCCAGCGTCGCTCGCCGGCGATCAGCTGGAACCGCGTCCCGTCGAGCGGGCGGACGAGGATCGGCTGGAGGACGCCGTGCTCGCGGATCGACGCGGCCAGCTCGTCGAGCGTCGCCTGGTCGAACGCGAGGCGCGGCTGCTCGGGGTTCGGCTCGATGCGATCGATAGCGACGATGCGCACGCCGACCGACCGGACCGGCCCATCGGAGCCGAGCAGGCTGATGATGGCGGGGGAGAGCTCGCGATCCTCGGATAGTCGCCGCGCGGCCGCGGCTCGGAAATCAGGCCGGGACAAGGTCGATCACCTCCCGTGCCAGCTCGCGATACGTGCGGGCCGCATCGCTCGTGGTGGCGTACGACGTGATGGGGCGTCCGACGAGGGGCGCCTCGCCGAGCTTGACGGTGTTGCGCACGATGCTGTTGAAGACGTGATGGTCGCCCACGACGCGCAGCTCGTCGAGCATGTCGCGCGCGAGGTTCGTCCGGGCGTCGAAGAACGTCGGCAGCAGGCCGAGGATCCGCAGGTCCCGGTTGAGCTTGACCCGGATCAGGTTGATGACCTTCACCAGGTTGTTGAGCCCCTTCATCGCGTAATACTGCGTCTGGACCGGGATGATCACGCCGTTCGCCGCCACGAGGCCGTTGACGGTCAGCAGCCCGAGGTTCGGCGGGCAGTCGATCAGCACGTACTCGTACTGGCTCACCTGACCATCGAGCGCCTCGCGCAGGATCTGCTCGCGGCCGAGTGCGGTGAACAGTTCGCCTTCCGTCGACGCGAGGTCGATGTGCGCCGGCGCGACGTCGATACCGGCGATCTCGGTCGGGAGGATCACGTCCTCGAGGGATGACCGTCCATCGGCGAGCACATCCGCCATCGAGCGCTCGACCATGTTGAGGTTGATGCCGAGCCCGGCGGTCAGGTTGGCCTGTGGGTCCATGTCGATGCACAGGACGCGATGGCCCTCTTCGGCAAGCGCACCGGCGAGGTTGATCGCGGTGGTCGTCTTGCCGACGCCACCCTTCTGGTTCGCGATCGCGATCACGTTCGTCACCGGGGCATCACCTCGAATCATCGTCCGTTGTGGATCCCGCATCGGCGGGTACGGGAACGCGTGGGGCGCAACTCTACGCCCTTCGTGTGGCTAACGCGACCCGGGTTATCCACAGCATCGCGGAGTTGTTCACCAAATCTGTGGATATCCGCGATGTGGAGAACCTGACCGGGAATCGCCATCGCGCACCGGTATGATGGCCACTGTCCTTGCGCAAAGACGCTAGTGGGGAGCGAATCGAGCCGTGTCAGACACCGACGAGCGACTCCACCGACTCGACGCGATGCGAACCGCATCGATGCAGGGCGGCGGACCCGAGCGCGTCGAGCGCCAGCACGCAGCCGGCAAGCTGACGGCGCGCGAGCGGCTGGACCTGCTGCTCGACCCGGAGTCGTTCGTCGAATCCGGGGCGTTCGTCACGAGCGCCGACCGCAACCCGGATGCGATCCTCGGCGACGGCGTCGTCACGGGTCACGGCACCATCGACGGTCGACTCGTCTTCGTGTTCAGCCAGGACTTCACGGTCTTCGGTGGATCGCTCGCCGAGGCGCATGCCGGGAAGATCTGCCGGATCATGGACCTGGCGATGAAGGTCGGCGCTCCGATCGTCGGTCTCGACGATTCCGGCGGCGCCCGGATCCAGGAGGGCGTCGCGTCGCTGGGTGGATACGCCGACATCTTCCTGCGCAACGTCATGGCGTCGGGCGTCGTGCCGCAGATCTCCGTGATCCTCGGGCCGTGCGCCGGCGGAGCGGTCTACTCACCGGCGATGACGGACTTCACGATCATGGTCGAAGGCACGTCGTACATGTTCGTCACCGGGCCGAACGTCGTGAAGGCGGTGACGCACGAGGATGTCGACGCCGAGTTCCTCGGCGGCGCGACGACGCACACGACGCGCAGCGGTGTGGCCCATCTCGCGGCACACGACGAGGCGACCGCGTTCGACCAGGTCCGCGCGCTTGCTCGCGCACCTGCCGCAGAACAACCTCGCGGACCCAGTGGCGAGCGAGACGAGCGACCCAGTGGATCGCGCCGACGTCGAGCTGGATACCGTCATCCCCGCCGACCCCCGGCAGCCGTACGACATGCACGACGTCCTGACCCGCATCGTCGACGACGGCGACCTGCTCGAGATCCAGCCCGCGTGGGCGGCGAACATCATCGTGGGCTTCGCGCGGCTCGGCGGCCGCAGCGTCGGCGTCGTCGCACAGCAGCCGTCGGTGCTGGCCGGCGCGCTCGACATCGACGCGTCGGTGAAGGCGGCGCGGTTCGTCCGGACATGCGATGCGTTCAACGTGCCGATCGTCACGTTCGTCGACGTGCCCGGGATTCCTGCCCGGGGTGAGCCAGGAGCACGGCGGGATCATCCGCCACGGTGCGAAGCTCCTGTATGCGTACTGCGAAGCCACGGTACCGAAGCTGACGGTCATCACGCGCAAGGCCTACGGCGGCGCGTACGACGTCATGAGCAGCAAGCACATCCGCGGCGACGTCAATCTCGCGTGGCCCACGGCCGAGATCGCGGTCATGGGTGCTGAGGGCGCCGTGAACATCCTCTACCGCGACGAGATCGCGGCCGCCGCCGATCCTGCTGCGGAGCGAGCGCGGCTCGCGGCGGCGTACGAGGCCGACGTCGCCGACCCGTATATCGCTGCCGGCCGTGGCTACGTCGACGACATCATCCGGCCGTCCGAGACCCGGGCTCGACTGATCCGCTCGCTGGCGATGCTGGCCGACAAGCGCGACGTCAACCCACGAAAGAAGCATGGCAACATCCCGCTCTGATGCGGGATCGCTCCACGACCCGTCTTTGCACAAAGACGGCCGGCCGTTCGACCGGGTCCTGATCGCCAACCGGGGTGAGATCGCCGTCCGGATCATCCGCGCCTGTCGCGACCTGGGCATCGAGACCGTGGCGGTGTACAGCGACGCCGACGTGAACGCGATGCACGTCCGGCTCGCCGACGTCGCGGTCCGCATCGGCCCCCCCGAGCCGACCGAGAGCTACCTGCGCATCGATGCCGTCCTCGACGCGGCGACCGCCAGCGGTGCCCAGGCCGTCCATCCCGGGTATGGGTTCCTTGCCGAGCGGGCGGCCTTCGCACGAGCCGTCGCGGACGCCGGGCTGACGTTCGTCGGGCCGACCGCGGCCGTCATCGAAGCGTTGGGCGACAAGCTCGGTGCCCGCCGGATCGCCCGCGGCGCTGGCGTCGACACCGTGCCGGGGACCCTCGACGCCGTGCCGGTCGACCGCCCCGACGCGGTGGAGGCCATCGTCGCCGAAGCCGAGGCCATCGGCTTCCCGCTGCTGGTGAAGGCCGCCGCTGGCGGCGGGGGACGGGGGATGCGCCGTGTGGCGCGGGCCGCCGACCTGCCGGCGGCCCTCGCGACCGCGTCGGCCGAGGCGGCCGGCGGGTTCGGCGACGGCAGGGTCTACCTCGAGCGGGAGGTCCGCCCGGCCCGCCACGTCGAGGTCCAGCTCCTCGGCGACGACGCGGGCGCGGTCGTGGCGATCGGCGATCGCGACTGCTCGATCCAGCGCCGGCACCAGAAGCTCGTCGAGGAGGCGCCGGCCCCGGGGCTGTCGCAGGATGCCCGCCTGGCGTTGCACGACCGGGCGGTCCGGATCGCCTCGGCGGCCGGGCTCAGCAACGCGGCGACCGCGGAGTTCCTGCTCGAGCCCGATGGTGCCGTCTGGTTCCTCGAGGTCAACACGCGGCTCCAGGTGGAGCACGGGATCACCGAGCTGGTCAGCGGGCTCGACATCGTCCAGGAGCAGCTCTGGCTGGCCGCGGGCCGACCGCTGTCCGAGGCGGCCCACCGGGCGGCCGCGAGGGCAGGGGAGCCGTCCCGCCACGCGATCGAGGTCCGCCTCACCGCCGAGGACCCGGGCCGAGGCTTCGCCCCGACCCCGGGCACGATCCGCCACTGGGCGATGCCGTCGGGCCCAGGCGTCCGGGTCGACACCGCGGGCGAGGTCGGGGCACGGGTCCCGCCCGAGTACGACAACCTCGTTGCCAAGGTCATGGTCGTCGCGGACGATCGGCCGGCGGCGATCGAGCGCTTGCGGCTGGCCCTCGACGAGACGGAGGTCGCCGGGATCCAGACCACGCTGCCGTTCCACCGGTTCGTGGCCCGCGACGGGACGTTCCGGGCCGCCGACCTGTCCATCGACTGGGTCGAGGAGCACTGGGACGGCGTGACGGCCCGCCGGGAGGCGCTGGCGACCGCCATGGGCGTGGCCGTCCGAGCCGCGACGGGGGCGACCGGGATGCCAGTCACGGCCCGCCGCCCGGCGCCCGCCGACGGCTGGCGCGCCACCGCCCGAGCCGATGCGGTCGACCGGTGGCCACGATGAGGCGGCTCCGCGTCACGGACCGGGCGACCGGCACCGTCCTCGACGATGCGGTCACGGCGCCGCCGATGGCCGTGTCGGTCGATCTCGATGGCGCCCTCGTCCTCCCGCTGGACCACGGGGCCGTCGAGGTCGTCGTCGACGGCTGGCGCTTCGAGCTCCGTGGTCGAGGACGCCGATCGGGCCGAGCTCCGCGACCGCGCGACGTCGGCGCGGGCCGCCTCGAGCGTCGACGGGCCGCTCGACATCCGTGCCATCATCCCGGGACGGATCGCCTCGGTGGCCGTCGTCGCCGGTGACGCGGTCACGGCGGGCAGCCGGATGCTCGCGGTCGAGGCCATGAAGATGGAGAACGATGTGCGCGCTCCTCGCGACGGGGTGGTCGAGCGGGTGGCGGTAGCCGCAGGGGAGACGGTCGACCTCGGGGACCTCCTGGTGATCCTCCGGTGAGCCACCCGACCCGCCCGACCGGGGAGGGCCCGGACGAGGCTCGCGCCCGCTGGCGGGCCACGCTCCGTGCCAAGGCGCTCGGCGCCGCGCCGGAGCGGCGATCGACCTTCGAGACCTCATCGGGCATCGAGGTCCGCGACGTCTACACCGCCGCCGATACGGCCGGCGTCGACGAGGCTCGCGACCTGGGCCTGCCGGGCGAGTTCCCGTTCACGCGCGGCGTCCAGCCCACGATGTACCGCAGCCGGTTCTGGACGATGCGCCAGTACGCGGGCTTCGCGACCGCCGAGGAGACGAACCAGCGCTTCCGCTACCTGCTGGACCAGGGCCAGACCGGGCTGTCGGTCGCCTTCGACCTGCCGACCCAGATGGGCTACGACTCGGACGCCCGGGACGCGGAAGGGGAGGTGGGCCGTGTCGGCGTGCCGATCTCGAGCCTCGTGGACATGGGCGTGCTGCTCGATGGCCTGCCGCTCGGCGAGGTCAGCACCTCGATGACCATCAACGCCACGGCGCCGATCCTGCTGGCCCTCTACGTCGCCGCGGCCGAGGCGCAGGGCGTCCCGCGCGAGCGGATCAGCGGCACGACCCAGAACGACATCCTCAAGGAGTACATCGCCCGGGGCACGTACATCTTCCCGCCGCGGCCGTCGATGCGGCTGGTCACCGACGTCTTCGAGTTCTGCGCGGCCGAGCTCCCCAGGTGGAACACCATCTCGATCTCGGGCTACCACATGCGCGAGGCGGGGGCGACCGCCGCCCAGGAGCTGGCCTTCACGCTCGCGGACGGGATCGCGTACGTGGAAGCGGCCGTCGAGCGCGGGCTCGACGTCGACGACTTCGCCGGGCGGCTCAGCTTCTTCTTCGCGGCGTGGTCGGAGCTGTTCGAGGAGGTCGCCAAGTTCCGGGTGGCCCGCCGGATGTGGGCGACGATCATGCGCGAGCGCTTCGGCGCATCGAACGCCCGTTCGCTTTTGTGCCGGTTCCACGTCCAGACGGCCGGCTCGAGCCTCACGGCGCAGTCCGTGGACAACAACGTCGTCCGGACCACCATCCAGGCACTCTCCGCCGTGCTGGGCGGCGCGCAGAGCCTGCACACCAACGCCCGCGACGAGGCGCTCGCGCTCCCGACCGAGGAGGCCGCCCGGCTCGCCCTGCGAACGCAGCAGATCATCGCCCACGAGGCCGGCGTCACCGAGACGCCCGACCCGCTGGCCGGCTCCTACTACGTGGAATCGCTGACCAACGAGCTCGAGGCCGCGGCGTGGGCCTACCTCGACCAGATCGAGGCGATGGGCGGCACCCTCGTCGCCATCGAGCGCGGGTTCCAGCAGCGCGAGATCCAGGAGGCGGCGTACCGGGTCCAGCGCGCCATCGAGTCCGGGGAGCAGGTCGTGGTCGGGGTCAACAAGTTCCGCGACGACGAGGTGACGACCCCGCCGATCCACCAGATCGACCCCGACGGCGAACGCCGCCAGATCGAGCGAGTCCGGCGCGTCCGCGCCGAGCGCTCGGAGCCCGACTGGGGGGCCGCGATGGCGGAGCTGGCCCGCGTGGCCGCGGGCGAGGGCAACCTCATGCCGGCGATCCTCGCGGCCGTCCGCGCCAACGCGACGGTCGGCGAGATCAGCGACCGGCTCCGCGCGAGCTGGGGCGAGCACCGGGAGCTCATCACCGTCTGACGCCGAGCGGGAACGCCCAATGCGGCCGCCAGCGACCCACCTCGTCCTGGAGCCAGAGCTCGAGCCGCTCGGCCATGGCCTCGAAGGGGAGCCCCGCTTCCACCGCGGCGACCACCTCGTCGACCGGCGCGGCCTCGGACTCCGCGATCGTGAGGTGCGGGATGACCGTGTCGAACAGCCCGCCGTAGGGCGGCCAGGCCGGCCAGCGCGACGCGATGGCGTGCGTCAGCGCAACGAACGGCCCGTCGGGGTCGGGCTCCACCCAGACCACGCCGGGGAACCGCCGGGCACGCTCGAAGCGGACGACGAACGGCTCGACCGTGGCGGCGATCGCGGCGAGGCCGTCGCGGACGTCGGCGGTGAGGTCGGCCGCCGGCGCGAACGGGTAGAGGGCCGTCACGTGCGGCTGCGCGCCGAGCGATGCCGCAAGGTCCCAGCCCTCGCGGATCGCGGCCAGACCGGGCGGGAGCGCGATGGGCACGGCGATGCCGCTGGGCGGTACGTCCACGACCATGCCGCGCAGCGTAATCTGCGCGAGTGAGCAAGACCGCCCCCCAAAGTCACCTCCCGGCCGAGATCCGCTCCCTTGGCAAGGTCCACCACGTCGCGCTGATCGTCCGCTCGATCGACGACTCGCTCGGCCTGTGGCGCGACTCGCTCGGCCTCGGGCTCGACACGGTGATGGACATCCCGTCCGACCACGTGCGCATCGCGTTCCTCGGGGTCGGCGAGTCGAAGGTGGAGCTCGTCGAGCCCACCGACGACACGACGGGCGTCGCGCGCTTCCTCGCCTCGAAGGGGGAGGGCTTCCATCACGTCTGCTTCGAGGTCCCGAACCTCGCTGAAACCCTGCTCCGCCTCGAGATCGACGGCCTCGAGCTCATCGACAGCGCGCCGCGCCGTGGTGCCGAGGGGCCAGTCGCGTTCCTTCATCCGCGGTCGTGCCACGGGGTCCTCGTGGAGCTGATCGAGGCACCCGGTGGCCCGTCGTGGACGAGCCTCGGCTTCACGACAGGAGACCGCTGATGGCCACCGACGACTTCGCCACCGCCATCGATGCGAGCGTCCCGCCCTCCGGTCCGGGCTGCGTCGAGTGCGAGGCGACCGGCGGCTGGTGGTTCCACCTCCGGCGGTGCACGAAGTGCGGGCACGTCGGCTGCTGCGATTCCTCGCCGTCGCAGCACGCACGAGGGCACGCCGCGTCGAGCGGGCATCCCATGGTCCGCACGTACGAGCCGGATGAGGACTGGTTCTTCAGCTACGTCACCGAGAACGCCTATGAAGGCCCTGACCTGGCGCCGGCGCTGCACCACCCGCTCGACCAGACGGTGCCCGGACCCGAGGACCGCGTCCCCGACGACTGGCAGGACCACCTGCACTAGGCGGGCCGGTCAGCCGCGGGGCCTGGTCGCCTTGAGCGAGAACATCAGGGGCAGCTCGCCGCGGGTGTCCGGCGGCAGATGCCAGTTCCCATCGGGTCCTTCCACGAGGAAGTCCGCGGCCCACGCCAGGAACGGGTGCTCGACGAGCAGGTCGATGCGCAGACCCTCGCCGATGAGGGCCATGACGATCTCGCCAAGGCCGTGGTCCCAGCTGTGCTCGGTCTGGTCACCGACGTCGGCACCCGGATCGGCATAGGAGCCCTGGACCGGGAAGACCAGCGGCTCCGGATGCTCGAAGTACGGATACGCGAGGCGCAGCTCGCCGGCCGCGACGCCCTCGTTCTCGAACGTGTTGAACACGGGATGGGCCTCGGTGATGAAGAAGGTGCCGCCCGGCGCCAGGAAGTGGGCCACCACCGCGGCCCAGCCGCGGATGTCCGGCAGCCAGCCCAGGGCGCCGCGCGACGTGTAGACGACGTCGAAGGTGCCGTCGAGGTTCGCGGGCAGGTCGTACAGGTTCGAGCAGACGAACCGCGCCTCCGGGAACCCGAGGTCGGCGGCCAGCGCGGTCGCGAGCTCGATCGCGTTCGGCGAGAAGTCGGCGCCGGTGACCCGGGCGCCGAGCCGTGCCCACGAGATGGTGTCGATGCCGAAGTGGCACTGCAGGTGGAGCAGCGACTTGCCGGCCACATCGCCGACCATCTCGAGCTCGTACTCCCGGAGGCGGACACCGCCCGCGCGGAACGCGTCGAGGTCGTAGTAGTCGCCCTCGGCATGGACGGTCGTCCAGACCTCCCAGAGCGAGCGGTTGGCCTCGAATGACGCCTCGCGGGTGACCGTCTCGTCGGTCACCGGAGCGACCAGACGAAGAGCACGTCCGATGACCGGTCAGCCTGCCGGCAGAACGTCACGATCCGGCCGGCGAGGTCGCGGATCCAGGGCTTCTCCTCGCGCGGCAGCGGCCCGATCTCGTCGCCGACCAGCTCGATCCAGCGGCCGGCGATCGCGTCGAGCGCCGAATCCGGGATCCGCGCGACGGCCGAGATCCAGGAGGGATCGATGCGTTCGATGGTGCGGTCGCCGGCGGCCGCCCCAGGCCCGTCGAGCTCGATCCGTGCGTCGAGCAGGTCGACGGGGTCGCCGCTTCCCGTGGCGGCTCGCGCCGATTCGGCGAACAGGTCGAGCCAGGTCGGATCGAGGCCCCCGCCCAGCGAGAGATGGGCATCGAAGCGCGACCGCGCGGCGTCGAGGTCGGGCTCGTCGAGCCCGACGACGAGCAGGATCTCGCGGACATCGCCGGCGATCAGGTCCATGCGCGCACCCATCAGCCCATCCTCCGATCGATCATCCGACGGGACTCGTCAGCGGGACGATGTTCTGGTTCAGCCGGAAGCGATTGCCCGGGTCGACGCGCGTCTTGAGCGTCGCCAGGCGGGCGTAGGTCTCACCGCCATACGCCAGGCGGGCCACGCTCGGGTCCGAGTCGGCCTGCTCGTTCACGTAGTTGCCCGCCAGCGATCGCGCCGCGAAGGAGGCGGCGTGCGTCCGGCCCCACGCCAGGCACGCCATGTCATCGGCGGGATCGTCCCAGACCGGTCCCACGATCCAGTAGTGGCCGGCGCTCCGACCCGTGTAGGCCGTCGCGGCGTCATCGACGTCCGCGATCGCCCCGCCGAGCTGGATGACGTAGACCTCCGAGCCTGGCACACGCGCGTCGTCGACGGCAGCGCGGATGTCGTCGATCACGGCCCCGTCGACCGTGTCGAGGAAGCCGCCCTTCGAGTAGTAGCGGCGCCCCCAGCGCATCTCCTCGTCGCCGCGCGACTGCAGCTCGAGGAACGTCATCTCGCCCAGCGACGCGCTCGTGGGCGTGCCGATCCGGCCGTAGCGCCCGACCCGGTCGAGGGCATCCGACAGCGACCCGGAGCTCGCCGCCGTCACCGACAGCGACTCCGGCGTCATCGAGAAGGAGCTGGTGATGGCCCGGGGTGCTTCCGCGGCGAGCTGCTCGTAGCGGCGCAGGACATCGGCGGCGCTGCCGGCCGGGAACTCCCACGAGCCGACGACGACATCGCCGAGTGGGTGCATCCGGAAGCGGAACGAGGTCACGACCCCGAAATTGCCGCCGCCGCCACGCAAGCCCCAGAAGAGCTCCGGCTCGTGCTCCGCGTCGACGTCGACGATGCGTCCGTCGGCCAGGACGATCTCGACGCCGAGGAGGTTGTCGATGGTCAGCCCGAGCCGGCGGCCGAGCCAGCCCATCCCGCCCCCGAGCGTCAGGCCGCCCACGCCCGTGTGGGAGACCACCCCGGCGGGCGTCACCAGCCCGTGCGCGGTTCCGGCCCGATCAAGGTCGCCGAGGTGCGCGCCGCCACCGACGGTCGCGACCCGCTGGGCGGGATCGACCACGACCGCGTTGATGGCGGCCAGGTCCAGCACGATGCCGTCGTCGCACGTGGACAGACCCGGCAGGCTGTGACCGCCACCACGGACGGCGAGGAGGATGTCGTGGTCCGCGGCGAAGCGGACGGTCGCGACCACGTCGTCACGGTCCTTGGCGCGCACGATCGCAGCGGGGCGGCGGTCCGCGATCCCGTTCCAGACCCGTCGCGCATGATCGAAGTCGGCGTGGTCGCGCCCAACGACCTCGGTGCCCGGGAGTCGCTCCCGGAGCCCGCGGACGATGCCGTCAGGGTCCATCAGTTCCAGGCCCTAGCCGCGGTAGCCGGCGTCGCGCAGGAGGCCGGGCAGCTCGGTGGGGGAGCCGGCGACGCGGAAGCCGGCCGCCTCCAGGGCGGCCACCTTGGAGGCCGCCGTCCCGGCGCCACCCGAGATGATCGCCCCGGCGTGGCCCATGCGCTTGCCCTCGGGCGCGGTCCGCCCGGCGATGAACGCGACCTTGGGCACGTCGCGGAGATGCACGGCGGCCCAGGCCGCGGCGGTCTCCTCGGCGGCGCCACCGATCTCGCCGATGAGCACGATCGCGTCGGTCTCCTCGTCCGCGGCGAACAGCTGCAGGACGTCGAGGAAGGTCGTCCCGATGATCGGGTCGCCGCCGATGCCGACGCACGTCGACTGGCCGAGGCCCGCATCGGTCATGGCCTGCACCGCCTCGTAGGTCAAAGTCCCCGAGCGCGACACGACGCCGACCCGTCCCTCGCGGTGGATCGACGCCGGGATGATCCCGACCTTGGCGCGCCCCGGCGACGTGGCACCCGGACAGTTCGGGCCGATGAGGCGGGCACCGTGCGCCCGGACCATCTCGACGACCGGGATCATGTCGAGCGCGGGGATGCCCTCGGTGATGCAGAAGATCGTGGCGATGCCGGCGGCCGCGGCCTCCATCACCGCATCCGGTGCCCCGCCGGCCGGGACGAAGATCAGCGAGGTGTTCGCGCCGGTCTGCGCCACGCCTTCGGCGACCGTGTCGAAGACGGGGACCGTGCCGTCGAGCGCGACCTGGCCGCCCTTGCCCGGCGTCACGCCCGCGACGACCTTGGTGCCGTAGGCCGCGGAGGCACGGGCGTGGAACTCGCCTTCGCGCCCGGTGATGCCCTGCACGAGGAGGCGCGTCTCGCGCCCGATCAGGACGCTCATGCCGCGGCTCCCCGCGAGGACGCGACCGCCTTGGCGGCGGCCTCGTCGAGCGACGCCGCCGTCTCGAACTTCGCCTCCTCGAGCAGCACCGCCGCCTCGGCGGCGTTGGTGCCGACGATCCGGACGACCATCGGCACGTCACGCGTCTGCTGGGCACGCGCCTCGATCAGGCCGCGGGCGACCTCGTCGCCGCGGGTGATGCCACCGAAGATATTGACGAGGATCGCATCCACCTTCGGGTCGCCGAGGATGATCCGCATCGCCGCCGCGACCTTGTCGGCCCGCGCCCCGCCGCCGATGTCGAGGAAGTTTGCCGGCTCGCCGCCGGCGCGCTTCACGAGGTCCATGGTGGTCATCGCCAGGCCGGCGCCGTTGACCATGCACCCGATCGTGCCGTCGAGCTTGATGAACGTGAGCCCCGCTTCCCGCGCCTCCTTGTCGGCCGGCGCCTCCTCGTCGGGGTCGCGCAGCTCCTCGAGGCCCGGATGGCGGGGGAGTGCCGAGTCGTCGAGGGTGACCTTGGCGTCGAGGCAGACGAGGCGCTCGACCGATGCCCCGTCCGCGCCGGTCTCCCGGATGATCGCGAGCGGATTGATCTCGACCAGATCCGCGTCGTAGGCGCGCATCGTGGTCACGAGGCCCTTGGCGATCCGGACCGCTTCCTTCAGATGGCCGCCGAGGCCCATGGCGAACGCGAGGTCGCGGGCCTGGTAGTCGAGCAGCCCGAGGAGCGGATCGGCGTGGCGGCGGATGATCGCCTCGGGGTTCGTCTCGGCGACCTGCTCGATCTCGACGCCGCCCTCGGCGGAGCCCATCAGCAGGATCCGTCGCTCGGCGCGGTCGAGGACCGCCGACAGGTAGAACTCCTTGACGATGTCCGCGGCGGCCCCGATCAGGACCTTGCGGACGGTCATGCCCTTGATGTCCATGCCGAGGATCGCCTCGGCGACCGCGGCGGCCTCGTCGACCGAGCCGGCGAGCTTCACGCCGCCCGCCTTGCCACGACCGCCGACCAGCACCTGGGCCTTGATGACGACCTTGCCCGCACCCGTCGAGAGGAAGCGCTGCGCCGCCGCGCGTGCCTCGTCGACGGTGTGGGCGACCTCCCAGTCGGGGACGGGCAGCCCCTGGGCGACGAGCAGCGACTTGGCGTCGGCTTCCTGGATCTTCACGGGCGGACGAGGGCCTCCGGCGACGGTCGGGACGGGAGGGCGATGGTACCGCGTCCGACCATCCTGGACCGACGAGCCGCCATCGATTCGGGAACGAACCGCGAGGGTCGCCTCGCCATACTCATCGAGCGAGGCCAGACGGCCCGCCATCGCCGAGGGGCGACATGCAGCGAGACCTCGTGGAGCGAGCACGGACGGGCGATCATGACGCCTTCGCCGAGCTGGCAGGCGCCGCGATCTCCCGACTGGATGGCGCTGCCTGGCTCATCCTCCGGGATGCGGAACAGGCCAAGGACGCCGTGCAGAACACGCTCGTCCGGGCCTGGCGTGATCTGCCCACCCTCCGCGATCCCGATCGCTTCGACGCCTGGATCCACCGGCTCCTGGTCCGTGCCTGTATCGATGAGGCACGCCGGGTCCGACGCCATCGCGTCGATGTCGAGCTCACCTCGCTTTCCACTCCCTCGGTCGACGGCGCCGAATCGGTCGTCGTCGCCCGCGACCAGCTCGAACGCGGCTTCCTCCGGCTCGATCCGGAGATGCGAGCCGTGATCGTCCTGCATCACTACCTCGACCTCCCACTCCCGACCGTGGCGGCGACGCTGGGGATCCCCCTCGGCACCGCCAAATCGCGTCTACACCGCGCCCTTGGGCTGATGCGCGCCGCGCTCGATGCGGACTCGCGGGTCGGCCCGGCCACCGTGGAGGGCCGTCCGGCATGACCACCGACGACACGTTCGGACAGACCCTCACGGCATGGCTGCACGAGGAAGCCGGGCATCGCGTCCCGGATCACCTCGGTGAGGTCCTCGTGCAGAGCGCGGCCACGCGGCAACGGAAGTGGTGGACGAGCCCCGAAAGGTGGCTTCCCGTGGACACCGCGACTGACATGCGGGGCCGGATCGCGGCCCCCCGCTCGCTCGTCTGGCTGGCCCTGATCGCCCTGGTCATCCTGGCGATCCTGGCCACCGCCATCGCCACCGGCGCCCTGCGCGCGCCCGGACCCATCCCCGGCCTCGCGACCAACGGCCGGATCCTGGTCGCCGATGGGCCGACCCTCAAGAGCTTCGCTGCCGACGGCAGCGATCCCAGGACGGTCATGGCCCTGCCCGCCACGGCGGACTACCTCGTCCTCTCGCACGACGGGACGCGCCTCGGCATGGCCGTGTCGTCGGACGCGAACCAGTACATGGCGGTCGTCCGTCTTGGCGACGCGTCCTCGACCGCCCTGCCCAAGCTCGCCGGGCTGGTGGGCATGGGCAGCGGCCTCACGTGGTCGCCGGACGACCAGCGTGTCGCCTACATCACCTACGACGGGTCGCGCGATCACATCGTCGTGGGCCCGAGCGACGGCTCGACGTTCACCGTGATGGCGACCGATCCGATCGACCCCAGCTTTGGGCTCTGGTCGCCCGTCTGGTCGCCTGACGGCCGCTGGCTCGCGTTCGTGGCGGCCGGCTATCAGGCCGACAACACGACCGGACCAGGGATCATCTATCTCGTCCACCCGGACGGGACGGAGCTGCACGCGCTGTCGACGGCCCCGGCCTCCGCGGAGGGCGGCGTCAGCTGGTCGCCCGATCCAGCCGTCCTGCGCCTGCTCTACACGGGCTCGGGCACGACGCCCACGGTGCGCATGGTCGACGTTGCGACCGGCACAGACCAGGAGCTGGTGACGTCCTCCTGGCCGGTCTGGTCCCCGAACGGCGCCCGCTTCTCCTATGGGGGGACCGAGGTGCGGACGACGGCCGATGCCATGGTCGGGCGGGGGACGGCGGACATCGCCATCCACACCTGGACGGACGGGAAGAGCTGCGAGGAGCATCAGGAGTTCGCCAACCGGAGCTTCTGCGGCCCGGCGGCGTTCTCGCCGGACGGCAAGCGGCTCATCGCCCCGGACATCAGCGGCGGGTCCATCCTCTCGGTCATGGCCGACGGGACGGGGTCGCCGATCGTGATCCCGATCACGACCAACGTCGCCAACCTTGGCAACCCGGTGGTGTGGCTTCCGGCCCGCTGACCGTCAGCCCGATCCCGACGCACGGCGGCCGGCACCCTTCGGGACGCCGGCCGCCGTCGCGTCCGTCGCGTCGCTACAATCGGGCCATGGCCCATCGAATCACGCTGATCCCCGGTGACGGCATCGGACCGGAGCTGGCGGAGGCGACCACCCGCGTGCTCGATGCGACCGGCATCGGCTTCGAATGGGAGCCCGTCGAGGCGGGCGAGGCCGCCATCGCGACCCACGGGACGCCGCTCCCGGACGAGGTCCTCGCGTCGATCCGGAGCACCAAAGTGGGCCTGAAGGGCCCGATCACGACGCCGGTGGGCGGCGGGTTCCGGAGCGTCAACGTCGGCCTCCGCCAGGCGCTCGGGTTGTACGCCAACCTGCGACCGGCGCGCTCGATGGTCGGGGTCGAGTCGCGCTACGAGGACATCGACCTCGTCATCGTCCGCGAGAACACCGAGGACCTCTACGCCGGCATCGAGCACATGGTCGGCCGCGACGCCGCGGAGAGCATCAAGATCATCACCCGCGAGGCGTCTGAGCGGATCGCCCGCTTCGCCTTCGACTACGCCGTCGCCAACGGCCGGCACAAGGTCACGGCCGTGCACAAGGCCAACATCATGAAGCTGTCCGACGGCTTGTTCCTCGACAGCTGCCGGACCGTCGCGGCCGACTACGAGGGCCGCATCGAGTTCGAGGACCGCATCGTCGACAACATGTGCATGCAGCTCGTCCAGAAGCCGGAGCTGTACGACGTGCTCGTGCTGCCGAACCTCTACGGCGACATCGTCAGCGACCTCGCGGCGGGCCTCGTCGGCGGGCTCGGGGTCGCGCCCGGCGCCAACATCGGCACCGACGCCGCGGTCTTCGAGCCGGTCCACGGCTCGGCGCCCAAGTACGCGGGCCTCGACAAGGCGAACCCGACGGCGCTCATCCTGAGCGGCGCGCTGATGCTCCGACACCTCGGCTACCCGGAGGCCGCGGCCGACGTGGAGCGGGCCGTCCGCGAGGTGATCGCCGAGGGCCGCCAGACGACGTACGACCTCGGCGGATCGACGGGCACGCAGGGCTTCGCGGACGCCGTCATCGAGCACCTCGCCGCGACGCCCGCCGCCGCCCCAGCCTCCTAAGCCACCGCGCCCGATCGATCGGAGGACCCACCACCAGATGGCCACGCTCCCGCCGCCGGCCCGGCCGCTCGTCGCGCCCAAGGTCCCGCCGCCCAAGCCGCGCGGGACCGCGGCCCGGGGGTTCGGCGCGACGAGCCGCACGACCAGGTGGTGGGCGGCGCCCGCCCTCCAGGGCACGGTCTTCACGATCTGCGCGACGTACCTGTTCATCAGCGGCGTCCTGCTCACGCCGCTGTTCAACACGCCCTACGAGGTGGACGGCTACCTCTCCCCGCTGTTCTCGCCGCTGATCGTCCTGCCGTTCCTGCCGGCCTGGTTCAGCCCGGCGATCCTGATCCTGTGGATCCCGCTCGGCTTCCGGGCGACCTGCTACTACTACCGCAAGGCCTATTACCGCTTCTACTTCGCCGACCCGCCGGGCTGCGCCGTGGGGGAGCCGACGATCCATCGGCGCTACTCGATGGAGGCGTCGCTGCCGTTCATCCTCCAGAACCTGCACCGCTACTTCCTGTACCTCGCGTTCATCCCGCTGTTCTTCCTGTGGATCGACGCGTTCACCTCGTTCCGCCTCGACGGCGCGTGGCGGATCGGGCTGGGGACCGTGATCCTGACGTTCAACGCCCTCCTGCTGACCGGCTACTCGCTGTCGTGCCACTCGCTGCGCCACCTGGTCGGCGGCAAGATCGACTGCTTCTCGTGCTCGCGCAACACCCAGATCCGGCACGGGCTGTGGCAGCGCCTGACCACGCTCAATCGGCACCACATGGCGTGGGCGTGGATCAGCCTCCTGACCGTCACCTTCGCCGACGTCTACGTCCGCCTGCTGGCGCTCGGGGTCATCACCGACCCGGCGATCCACTTCTAGGGCGGCCGGACGAGCATGGCGATCCCCGACCCGAAGTCGCATCCCTACGACGTCCTCGTCATCGGCGCGGGCGGGGCCGGGCTGCGGGCCGCGATCGAGGCACGCGCCGCCGGCGCGACGGTCGGGCTCGTCTGCAAATCGCTCCTCGGCAAGGCCCACACGGTGATGGCCGAAGGCGGGGTCGCGGCGGCCCTCGGCAACGTGGCGGCCGCCGACACGTGGCAGATCCACTTCCGCGACACGATGGTCGGCGGCAAGCTGCTCAACCACCCGCGCATGGCCGAGCTGCACGCCCAGGAGGCCCCGGCACGGGTCAACGAGCTCGAGCGCTGGGGCGCGGTCTTCGACCGGACCCGTGACGGGCGGATCCTCCAGCGGCCGTTCGGCGGCCACTCGCACCCGCGGCTCGCCCACGTCGGCGACCGGACCGGGCTGGAGATGATCCGCACCCTCCAGGACAAGGCGGTCGCGGCCGGCATCGACGTCTTCATGGAGTGCACCGTCACGCACCTCACGACCGGTGGCGGCAAGGTCACCGGCGCGGTCGGCTACTGGCGGGCGACCGGCTACCCGGTGGTCTTCCCGGCCAAGGCCGTGGTCCTCGCGACCGGCGGGATCGGGAAGGCCTTCGAGATCACGTCCAACTCGTGGGAGTACAGCGGCGACGGCCAGGCGCTCGCCTACGAGGCCGGCGCCGAGCTCATCGACATGGAATTCGTCCAGTTCCACCCGACCGGGATGGTCTGGCCGCCCGGCGTCCGCGGCCTGCTGGTCACCGAGGCCGTCCGCGGCGAAGGCGGGATCCTGCGCAACAGCCTGGGCGAGCGGTTCATGTGGAACTACCTCCCGGAGGACCGCCGCGCCGAGTATGCGGCGACCGACGACGAGGCCGCGAAATGGGTCACGGCCCTCTCGCAGGGCCGCGAGACCGACGCGCGGCGGCCGCCCGAGCTCTCGACCCGGGACAACGTCGCGCGGGCGATCTACACCGAGGTCAAGGAGGGCCGCGGCTCGCCCCACGGCGGCGTCTTCCTCGACATCAGCTACCTGCCGGCCGACCTCGTCCGGCGCAAGCTGCCTTCGATGTACGAACAGTTCAAGGAGCTCGCCGACGTCGACATCACGGCCGGCCCGATGGAGGTCGGCCCGACCACGCATTACGCGATGGGCGGCATCCGGGTCGTGCCGGACACCGGCGCCACGACCGTCCCGGGCCTGTACGCCGCGGGCGAGGTCGCGGGCGGCATGCACGGCGCCAACCGGCTCGGCGGGAACTCGCTCTCGGACCTGCTGGTCTTCGGGGCGCGGACCGGGGCGGGCGCCGCGGCCTACGCCGCGGCCCAGACCGGGGACCCGTACGTCGACCCGCACCAGGTCCACGCCGCGGAGGCGGCCATGGCGGCGCCACTGGCGCGCACGGACGGCGACGACCCATACGCGATCCAGCGCGACCTCCAGGACACCATGCAGCGGCTGGTCGGGATCTTCCGTGAGGAGGCCGACCTGGTCGAGGCGCTCGCGGGGCTCGACGCGCTACGCGCCCGGCTCGACGGCGTGCGGGTCAGCGGCGGCCGCGCCTTCAACCCGGGCTGGAACCTGGCGTTCGAGCTGCGCAACCTGCTGATCGTGTCCGAGGCCATCACCCGCAGCGCCCGGCAGCGGACCGAGAGCCGCGGGGCGCACAGCCGGATCGACTTCCCGGCGACCGACGATGACGCCTGGGGCCACCGCAACAGCGTGGTCTCGAAGGGACCCGACGGCGCCATGACCGCGACCACCGCGCCGCTGCCGGGGATGCCCGACGCGCTGCGCGCCCTGCTCGGCACCGCGCACTGATGACGGGAGACGACTGATGCCCGACGCCCACCTCAGGGTCTTCCGCGGCAGCCCCGGCGAGCCGGGCCACTACGACGAGTTCGACGTCCCGGTGGAGGAGGGGATGGTCGTCCTCGACGCCCTCCACTGGATCCAGGGCCACGAGGCGCCGGACCTCGCCGTCCGCTGGAACTGCAAGGCGGCCAAGTGCGGCTCGTGCAGCGCCGAGGTGGACGGCCGGCCGAGCCTGACCTGCAAGTCGCGGCTGTCCGACTTCGACCTCGAGCAGCCGATCACCGTCGAGCCGATGCGGGCCTTCCCGCTGATCCGCGACCTGGTGACCGACGTCTCGTGGAACTACGAGGTCAACAAGACCATCGAGCCGTTCACCCCGCCGGCCGACAAGCCGCAGGAGGAGTGGCGCTGGCAGCAGGAGGACATCGAGCGGGTCCAGGAATACCGCAAGTGCATCGAGTGCTTCCTGTGCCAGGACGTCTGCCACGTGCTCCGCAACCACGAGACCGACAAGCCGTTCATGGGACCGCGGTTCCTCGTCCGTGCGGCCGGGCTGGAGATGCACCCGATCGACGAGGCGGACCGGCGGCCGTACCTCAAGGACGCCGGCGGCATCGGCTACTGCAACATCACCAAGTGCTGCACCGAGGTGTGCCCGGAGCACATCAAGATCACCGACAACGCGATCATCCCGCTCAAGGAGCGCGTCGCCGACGAGTACTACGACCCGCTCAAGATGGCGTGGCGGTTCCTGCGCGGGGGCTCGTCGTCGTCCGGTGCCGGGAAGGAGCTGCCGGTGCTGCCTGCCGGTCCCGGCGGGATGACGGCGGCTGCCGGGACCGCGGTCGCCGAGGCTCCCGCCGCGGCTGACGCGCCGACGGCGGCTGCCCCGGTCGCTGAAGCCGCCGATGTCGATGCCGGCGAGGAGACCGCCTGACCGCGCGCGATCGCGTCGACGATCCGGACGGCCCGCCGACCCTCTGGACCGAGGGCGAGACCGTCGAGCGGCCGACGACCGCGGCCGGGCCGAGTCGACGCCCGCCGGATCCGACTCGTCCAGGTCGGCCGCCACGACCTCGCTCCGGCTCCTCATCCGCACCGATGGCGCCGCCCGCGGCAACCCCGGTCCAGCCTCGTCGGGCGCCGCGCTCTACGACCTCGCGCGGCCTGACGCCCGCAACGACAAGGCCGATCCGGACGCCTCGATCTCGGCGTATCTCGGGATCCAGACCAACAACGTCGCCGAGTACACGGGCGTCGTCCGCGCGCTCGAGCTCGCCCGCGACCTGGGGGCTCGCGAGGTCCACCTCCTCCTCGATTCGAAGCTCATCGTCGAGCAGCTCGCCGGCCGCTGGCGGGTCAAGGACGCGAAGCTGATCCCGCTCTGGTCGGCGGCCCGGAAGACCCTCGCCGGCTTCGACCGCTGGACCGCGGCGCACGTGCCGCGCGCCCAGAACTCGGTCGCCGATCGCCTCGCGAACGAGGCGATCGACCGCGCCCAGGCCGGCGGCCCGGCCTCGGTCGTGCGGCGGCCGTGACGGTCGTCGCGGAACCGTGACGCCGCGACCGTCGTCAGGGCGCACGTGAGACCCTCTGTCGCCCCGATCGCCCTGATCGTCGCGCTCGTCGCGTTGCTCGTCGCGGCCTGCGGCGGATCCGGCGCGTCGTCCCGCCCGCCCGACGCCGTCGCCGGCTGGCCCGCGACGCTCGCCGGCACGAACTGGGGCGTGGTCTCGGTCGGCGGCCAGCCGTCGGTCCCGGCGAGCACGCCGTTCATCGGCTTCACGGCGGATCGTGCGCAGGGTACGGGCGGCTGCAACCAGTTCGGTGGCAGCTACACGTACGACCCGACGACCGGCACGCTGACGTTCGGTGACCTGATGATGACCCTCATGGGCTGCCTCGGCCCGCAGGGCGACTTCGAGACGGTCCTCTTCGCGGCGCTCCAGGGTCCGCAGCACGTCACCCAGACCACCGACAACCTCTTCTTCGACGGGCCCAAGGGCAAGATCGTCCTCGCGCCGGCCGCCCGGGATCTCAGCGGCGGGTAGGATGGCCACGTCAGCGAGGCGGTCGGATGGCTGCGCGGCGGCGGGGCGACCCGTTCGTCGTGAGGAAAGTCCGAGCTCCTCAGCGCAGGGTGGCGGGTAACGCCCGTCCGTCGTGAGACGAGGACCAGTGCCACAGTGACGATGCCGTCGACGGCCCTCGGGTCGCCGCCGGAGTGAAACGCGGCAAACTCCACCCGGAGCAAGGCCAAATAGGAGGGCGCAACCCGACGGCGGGCGACCGTCGCCGGGGGAGAGGTGCGCTGCCCAGCCCTCGGGTCGGTCGCATGAGCCGTCGGGTAACCGCCGGCCTCAGATGGATGGCCATCCCCGCGCGGCGCTTCGGCGCCGATCGGGACAGAACTCGGCTTACAGACCGCCTCGCTGACGCTCATGTAGATATCGGCCAGCCCGATGTCACCGCCGCCGGCTGAGCGCGCGGGGGCGTGTCAGCGCAAGGCGGAGGCGAGCACGAGAGTGAGCGCACCCCAAGGTGCGTGAGCGAGCGCGCGCAGCCGACAACGCGGCGATGGCACGTCAGCGCGCGCTCAGTCCTCGTCGGGGCGGAAGGTGTGCGGGGCGGTGCACGCGTTGCAGATCGGCGTGGCCGCATCGAGGTCGCCGAGGGGGATCGGCACCTTGCGATCGGGGTAGAGGCACTCGACGTCGTAGACCCGCTCGCCGCCCGCTTCGACCTGGATCAGGCGCCGGAAGGTGCAGCGCTTGATGCGGTGCGGCGCGAGGTGGAACGCGTCCGGTTGTGGCGGGATGACCGGGAGTTGCAGGGCCATGACGCGGTGATTCGCCTCGATCCGTGCGGGCCGAACGGGTGTTCGGTCGGTTCTGGCGGCGGAGCCTAGCACCCCGTCCGTCGGGACGGCAAGGCACGAAAGGTACTAGACTCCCGGCCGTCCAAGCCACCGACGGACCAGGAGGGTGCGTGCCAGACCGGACGCCAGCCGCTCCGCAGCCCGACGACTGGACGGCCGAGGAGCTCCTCGCCGACCAGCCGACCGACCCTGCCGACGGGCCACTGGCCGGTGTCCCGGAGCCGTCGACCTGGCTGCCGCTCGTGCAGGGACGATCCGAGGATCCCGCCATCTGCCCGTTCTTCCGGGCCGAGGTGAACGGCGTCGTCGGCCCGCCGATCGAGGCGCCAGACCCTGCCAACCGCTGTGCGGCCCTGGCCGAGGTCGTCCCGCAATCGCTGCGCCAGCAGCAGCTCGTATGCCTGTCGAGCGGCCATGTCAACTGCCCGCGATACCAGCACGGCGCGGTGGCCCTGACGCCCGTCCCGGTGGCACGGCCGCGCGCGCTCGCCTCGCTGACCCCGGCGATCGCCATCTCGCTCGCGACGCTGGTCCTGTCGTTCACCATCTCGGCCGCCTTCGTGATGGCGAACGGTGGATTGACCATGCCGCCGGCGGCGATCGCCAGCCATCCGCCGGCCGCGTCGCCGTCGCTCGCCGCAGCGGCACCATCGAGCGGCGCCGCCGCGACCATCGCACCATCGGCAGTCGCTCCGGTCGTGACGCCGAGCCCGATCGCCGCGACCGTGTCGCCGGCAGCCACACCGTCGCCGACCGCGACTCCGACCGTCTCGCCGCCGCCGACCACGAAGCCCACGTCCAAGCCGACCGCGAAGCCGACGCCGAAACCGAGCTCGAACCGATACGCGCTGCTGACGGCCTGTCCCGGCGCGTCCGACTGCTGGATCTACGTGATCCGCTCGGGCGACAACCTCGCGAGCATCGCAAACTACTTCGGCGTGTCGCTCCAGCGGGTCAAGAACATGAACCCCTGGACACAGACGACCGGCCTCAAGTCGGGCCAGAAGCTGCGGATCCCGACCCCGACCCGCTGAGCGCGGCACGGCCGCGGCCCCGGCGACGGTCCGGGTGCAACGACCTGGCATAACGCTCGCCCCAGGAACCGTATGGCCGGTGCTGGCCGCCCGGATCGCCCGCAGCTCGAACAACATCTGCGGATCCGAGCACGCCCCGGCATACGAGACCCCCTGCCGGGTGCCCCGAACGGCCATCCCCGAGTCTGGACCGGCCATAAGGGTCTCCCGGCGGTCGTTGTGCCACGTCGGGCGGGTCAGGGCCGTCGTGGGCGCCGTTGCCCCGACCTCAGCGCGCCACCTCTTCAGCCCGCCACCTCTTGGGCTCACGCGGGCGGTTCGCGCCGACCCGCCTCACTCGACCCCACCGCGCCGTCGCCCCACCCCGACCGATCCCGTGATCGCCATGTGCAGAAACGGCATTGACGGGAGCCGTCGACACGCTAATATGGCCCGAAGTGGCGCGAAGTGGTGAAAAGTGGGGAACGTACCGAACCGGCCGACCCGCCGGCGACGACCCCGCCTCACCGCCAGTGCCGGCGGCCCGAGCCGCACACCCGCACCGCACGCGACGACCGCGACCGCAACGACAGGGGATGCCCGACTGGTGTTCACCGGCGAGTACCGGCACACGGTGGACGACAAGGGACGGATCGCCGTTCCTGCGAAGTTCCGCGCCCAGCTGGACGCCGGAGCCGTCGTCTCGCGCTGGCTGGACCCCTGCCTCGCGATCCATACCGCGGCCGGCTGGGAGTCCCTCTCGACCAAGGTCGCGGCGCTCCCATTCACCGACCAGACCGCCCGGCGCTTCACGAGGTTCGTGTTCGCCGGGTCCGCACCCGCAGAGCTCGACCGCCAGGGACGGGTCCTCGTCCCGGCGTACCTGCGTGAGTCCATCGGCCTCACGGCTGACGCCGTGGTGGTCGGGACGCACGACCACGTGGAGATCTGGGCACCCGACCGGTGGGAGGACTACCGCAAGGCGCTCGACGACCCACAAGCGCTGGCCGAAGCCTTCGAAGGGCTGGGGATCTAGCGCCACCACATGCGCTTCCAGGATCCGCTCGGGATCCGATCGTTCGGGACGGAGGAGAGATGAAGGATGGGCACATGCCGGTGCTGGTGGAGGAGGTCCTCGTGATGCTCGCTCCAGCGCCGGGCAGCCTTCAGATCGACGCCACCCTGGGCGGCGGTGGGCACACCGAGCGGATCCTGGAGGCGACCGACCCTGATGGCCGCCTCCTCGGCCTCGATGCCGATGGGGCGGCCGTCGCCAGAGTGGACGGTCGCCTCCGAGCACGCTTCGGCGATCGCCTCGTCCTACGACAGGCGAACTTCCACGATCTCGCCACCGTTGCGCCCGAAGCCGGCTTCGGCGCGGTCGACGGCTGCCTCTTCGACCTCGGGCTCTCGAGCTTCCAGCTGGCGGACACCGACCGCGGCTTCGGGTTCCGTGCCGGCGGGCCGCTCGACATGCGCTTCGATACCAGCCGTGGCGTCCCGGCGGCGACCCTGCTGGCGACGCTCGACACGGCCGAGCTGACCGCGCTCTTCCGTCGCTACGGCGAGGAGCCGAAGGCGCCGCGCATCGCCCGGGCGATCGTGGATGCACGAAGGACCGCACCGGTCGACACCGCCGAGGGCCTCGCCGCCCTGGTCGAGAAGGTCGCGCCGCCGAACCCGCGCCAGCCGCGCCGGACGCATCCCGCGACACGCGTCTTCCAGGCCCTGCGGATCGCGGTCAACGAGGAGCTCGAGGCGCTCCAGGCCGGCCTCTCCGCCGCCCTCGACCTGCTCCGGCCGGGCGGGCGGCTCGTCGTCCTGAGCTACCACTCGCTCGAGGACCGCATCGTCAAGCGCTTCATCGCCACGGAACGCCGCGGCTGCGTCTGCCCGCCGGAGCTGCCGGTCTGCGTCTGCGGCAAGAACCCGCGGCTGCGGATGGTGACCCGACCGTCCCTGACCCCGTCGGCGAGCGAGATCGCCGCCAACCCCCGAGCCCGCAGCGCCCGGCTGCGTGCCGCCGAGCGTCTGGCCGCGTAAGGGGGCCCGATCGATCGACCACCCGTGAGCCGACCAGAGGGACCGGCCACGCCAGCAGGACCGGAAGGAGGAGCCCCCATGAGCAAGCACCATCAGTCCAGCCGCCGCAAGTCGTACGGCCGCCGGCAGCACGAAGTCCGCGAGCGCCACGACCGACACCAGCAGCCGGAGGGCTTCGAGGTCGAGTACGGCGACACGACCAACGTCGTCCCCAGCGATTCGTTCGCCTTCCTCGATCCGCGTGCTCCGCGCCTCCGCCTCATGTCGGCCGACTGACCGGTGGCCGTCTACGAGGGCGCCCGCCCACGGACCATCTCGCTCGGCGGGCGCCCGCGCATCGCGGAGGGGCCGACCCTCGGCCGCCGGCGGATGCGCACGGCGGTCCGGGCCGGACGCCGCCCAGGCCACTGGAGCCTCGTGCTCGGCACGATCGTGATCGCGTTCCTGCTCGCCTTCTTCTGGCTGGCGCAGGTCGTCCGCGAATCCGCGACCGGGTATGACATCGGCCGGCTGCAGGTCACCCGCGACCGCCTTGATTCGAAGGCGCAGGACCTCCACTCCGACCTGAGCCGGCTCGGCCACGAGCCGGCGATCCGCAAGATCGCCATCGATGCGGGGCTCGGCCAGCTCGGCGACCCCCTCATCCTGCCCGCCCGCTAGGCGATCGAGCGAACCATGCTGGGTCGGACCGAATTCGAGACCGCGGCTGCTGTTCCTGCTGCTGGTCTTCGTGGTGGCCGCGGTCGCGGTCGTCGGCCGGCTCGCGTACTGGCAGGTCCTCCAGCGCGACGACCTCTCCGCCAAGGCCGTCGCCCAGACCACGATCGAGGTCAAGGAGCCCAGCCGGCGCGGCGACATCTACGACCGCAGCGGGACGGTGGTCCTCGCGACGACCGTCGAGCGGGACCGGCTGGTCGCCAACCCGAAGATCCTCACGCCCCAGCAGCGGGAGGCGACCGGCGACGAGCTGGTCCGCATCCTCATGCTCGATGACACGGCGGCGGCGGCGCTTCGCGACAAGCTGCTGATGATCGACAAGAGCTACCTCATCCTCGCCCGCGAGATCGAGCCGGCGGTCGCCGACCAGATCCGGGCGGCCAGCGCGGACCGGCGCCTCACCGGGATCACGCTCGAAGCCGAGCCGCTCCGGGTGTATCCGCAGGCCGGCGGCGGCCGCGACTCGACGCTCGGCGCGCAGCTCCTCGGCTTCGTGAACCGCGAGGGCACCGGCCAGTACGGCGTGGAGCAGGCCTATCAGGACACGCTCGGCGGCTCGCCGCGGGTCGCGGACTTCCAGCGCGACGTCGCGCGGCCAGCCGATCCCGGAGACCGCGACCGTCGTCTCGCCGGGGACGCCCGGCCAGGACGTCCGCCTGACCATCGACGCCAGCCTCCAGCTCGCGGTGGAGCAGGAGCTCCTGGCGGCCTATGTCGCCGACAAGCGCGAAGAGCGTCTCCGCCGTGGTCATGGACCCGTACACCGGCGAGGTCTATGCCGAGGCGACCTATCCCTCGTACGACGGCAACGACTACCGCGCGATCGCCGCGCAGCACCCGGACCGGTTCATCGACCCGGTCGTCTCGTCGGTCTACGAGCCGGGATCCGTCTTCAAGATGATGACCGTGACCGCGGCCCTCCAGCACAAGAGCGTCACCCTCGACACGCGCATCAAGGACACGGGCACGCTCCAGCTGGACAAGGGTCGGGCCCAGATCGACGACGCCGACCGGAAGGGCATGGGCTGGATGACCTTCGAGGACGGCGTGGCCTTCTCGCGCAATGTCGTCGCCGCCAAGGTGGCCCTCGACCTCGCGCCGACGACCCGCGCGTCGTCCGCGATCCTCTACGACACGTGGCTCAAGCTTGGCTTCGGCGCCAAGACCGGCATCGACCTCGCCAACGAGGTCTCGGGCATCGTCCGCGACCCGGGCCTCAAGCCGTGGGCGCAGATCGACCTGGCCAACGGCGCGTTCGGCCAGGGCGTGGCGGTCACGCCGATCCAGCTCGCGACGGCCTACGCCGCCCTGATGAACGGCGGGTCGATGGTCCAGCCGCATGTCGTGAAGGCGATCGGCGAGCGCGAGATCGTGGACGCGCCGCAAGGCGACAGGTCATCGACCAGCACCTGTCGTCCGCAGCTGATCGGCCTGATGAACCATGTCGTCACGACCGTGCCGTTCTACAAGGACCGCACCCTGGTCAAGGGCTACGACGTCGGCGGCAAGACCGGGACGGCCCAGATCTGGGACCCGAAGGCCGACCACGGCCACGGCGCGTGGAAGGTCAACCTGTTCAACTACTCGTTCGTCGGCTACATCGGGCGCCAGAAGGGCGTGCCCGACCTCGTCGTCGCCGTCCGCATCGAGGAGGGGACGCCGACCGTTGTCCGCGTCGGCCACCTCGAGATGCCCGTGATGTCGTTCGAGCTGTTCCGCCGCATCGCCACGGACGCGATCACCACGCCCGACCTCCTGACCGACCGGATGACCGCGATCGGCCCGGTCGCGGCCCGGTGACGACGGTCCATGCGAGACTCCCGGGCGTGACCGACCCAGGCGCGGCCCTCACCGCCGACGACCTCGTGCGCCTGACGGGCGGCCGGCTGCTGACCCGCTCCGACCGGCCCGTCCGCGGCGGGGCGGTGGACTCCCGCGCGGTCCGCCCGGGCAACCTCTTCGTCGCGCTCCCAGGCGACCGCACGGACGGCCACGACCATCTGGCCGACGCGGTCGCGGCGGGCGCCGCGGCTCTCCTCGTGACCCGCCCGCCCGACGGACCCGGCCGCCCTGGGCGATGTCACCGTGATCCGGGTGGCCGACGGGATCGCGGCCCTCGGCGCGGTCGCGGCCGGCTGGCGCCGCCGGTTCGACCCGCTCGTGGTCGGGATCACCGGGAGCATCGCCAAGACCTCGACGAAGGAGGCGGTCGCGGCGGTCCTCGCCAGGCGCTTCCGGACCCTGCGGAGCGCCGGGAACCAGAACAACGAGATCGGGCTGCCGCTGACGCTCCTCGCGCTCGGTCCGGAGCACGAGGCCGCGGTCCTCGAGATGGGGATGTACGTCGGCGGCGAGATCGCCGACCTCGCCGCGATGGCGCGGCCGTCGATCGGTGTCGTGACCGCGGTCCAGCCGGTCCACCTGTCGCGGATCGGCAGCATCGAGGCCATCGAAGCGGCCAAGGGCGAACTGCTCGAGGCGCTTCCGCCGACCGGCACGGCCATCCTCAACGCCGACGACCCGATCGTCCGCCGGATGGCGCGCACGGACCGCGGCCCGGCCGCTGACCTACGGCTTCGCCGACGACGCGGACGTCGGCGCCGAGGCGGTCACGTCGGCTGGCACCGACGGGGATGCGGTTCACGCTCAGGGCCGGCGGCGAGCGCCGCCCGGCGATGACGCCGTCGCTCGGCCGGCTCTCGGTCCACAACGGGCTGGCCGCGGCTGCCGTCGGGCTCGCCGCCGGGGTCCCGCTCGACGCGATCGTCGAGGGCATCGCCGCCGGCTGGTCGGCGCCGCATCGGATGACGCTCGTCCGTCTTGCCGACGTGACCGTCATCGACGACAGCTACAACGCGTCGCCAGGGTCCGTGGCCGCGGCTCTCGAGGTCCTCGCCGACCTCCCGGGCCGCCCGGTCGCGGTGCTCGGCGAGATGCTCGAGCTGGGCGATGCGCACGAGGATGGCCATCGGGCGGTCGGGGAGGCCGCGGGCCGTGCCGCGGCGCTGCTGGTCGTGGTGGGCACCGACGTGGGCGCCATGGCGACGGCCGCCGCCGACGCCGGGCTCGCGCCCGAGCGCATCTTCGTCGTGCCCGACGCCGCGAGCGCGCTCGAGGTCCTCCGCCCGCGGCTGCGCGACGGGGACGTCGTGCTGGTCAAGGGCTCGCGCGGGCATCGGCCTCGACGCCCTCGTGGATGCGCTCCGGGCGCGAACGGGGACCCGAGCGATGACCGTCGAGCTGATCCAGGGGCTGCTGCTCGCGTTCGCGCTCGTGGTCATCCTGATGTCGCCGTACATCCGGCTCCTCCGCGCCATCGGCTTCGGCAAGCGGATCCGCGAGGAAGGCCCGGAGAGCCACTACGCCAAGGAGGGCACGCCCACGATGGGCGGCCTGCTGATCGTGGGCGTGGTCGATCGCGATCTACTTCTTCCTTCGGCAGACACCGGACGCCTCGACGTTCGCGCCGATCGCCGCGCTGGCGATGGTCGGCTTGCTCGGCGCGTTCGACGACTACCTGAACGCCCGCACAGGGGAGGGCATCCGCGCCCGCCAGAAGCTCATCTGGTTGACGGTCGTCGCCTTCGTCGCCGCGTACCAGATCCAGCAGACCTACGACATCACGGCGATCGCCGTGCCGTTCGTCGGCAAGGTCCCGATCGACGCGCGGATCTACGTCCTGTTCGCGGCGTTCGCGATCGTCGCGGCCGCCAACGGCGTGAATATCACCGACGGCCTCGACGGCCTGTCCGGCGGGACGGTCGCCATCGCCTTCGTCGCGTACATGCTGATCGCCCTCCTGAACACGCCGAACCAGGCCAACCTCGCGCTCCTCTGCGCGCTGATCATCGGGGCGCTGCTCGGCTTCCTCTGGTTCAACGTCCACCCGGCCCAGATCTTCATCGGCGACAGCGGAGCCCTGTCCCTCGGCGCCACGCTGGCCGTCACCGCGCTCATCACGGGCCAGGTCCTCGTCCTGCCGCTCATCGGCATCATCTTCGTGATCGAGACCGCCTCGGTGATCATCCAGGTGGGCTATTTCAAGCTGAGTGGCGGCAAACGGATCTTCCGGATGAGCCCGCTCCATCACCACTTCGAGCTCGGCGGTTGGGACGAGGAGAAGATCACGATCCGGTTCTGGATCGTGGGGATCCTCGCGGCGCTGCTGGGCGTGACCCTGTTCGTCGCCTCGCTGAACCGGCTGGCGTGATGACCATGACCGTGACGCGACCGATCGACCCGGACACGCTGACGCTCGATGGCGTGCGCTCGGGCGCGCTCCGCGACCGACCCGTCACCGTGCTCGGGTTCGCCCGCAGCGGGATCGCCCTGGCCCGGTTCCTTGCCGACGCCGGGGCCGAGGTGACCGTCTACGACGGGCGGCCGGCCGCGGAGCTCGGACGCGGCGATCGATGCGCTCGAGGGACGGCCGGTCCGCCTGCTGGCCGGCCCCGATGTCGACCCGTCGCTGGCTTGGGCCGGGGCGGCGCTCGTGACCTCGTCCCCGGCGATCAATCCGGACTACCCGACCACGGAGCCGCGCCTGCGCGCGGCGCTCCGCGCGCTCGTCGACGCGCGGTCGGCCGGTGACTGGACGGCCCCGGCCGTGGTGTCCGAACCGGACCTGTTCCTGCGGCTCTGCCCGGCGCCCGACGGTCGGCGTGACCGGCACGAAGGGCAAGACCACCACGTCGTCGCTCGCCGCCGCGATCCTCGCGGCCGACCCGGCGCACCCGGCGGTCCTCGGCGGCAACATCGGGATCCCGATCGTCGAGCGGCTGCCCGAGCTCACCCCGGAGCACCGCGTCGTGTACGAGCTGTCCGAGCTGCAGCTGCCGACCCTGTCGCGCGGCACGACCGTCGCGGTCTACACGAACGTGACCTCGGACCATCTCGACCGGCACGGCTCGCTCGAGGCGTACCGGCGTGCCAAGCGTCGGCTCGCCGACCTCGTGGATCCGGCCGGCGCGCTCGTGCTGAACCTCGACGACCCGGTGGTCGCGGCCTACGCGGATGGGCGTCGGGCGCGCGCCGTGACCTACGGCCAGCGCCCGCCGGTCGCCGGCGGCCTCGGCGTCGTCGATGGCTGGATCGTCGCCGACGGCGTCGAGCGGCTCGCGATCGCCGGCGGCGGACCGGCGGCCACCGGTCCCGCGGGTCGCATCCTCCCGGTCGCCGAGCTGGCGATCCCCGGCGCCCACAACGTCTCGAACGCGCTGGCGGCCGTCGCGGTGGGTCTCCTGTTCGGCGTCGAGCCGGACGCCATCCGCGCGGCGGCGGGGGCCTTCACCGGCGTCGAGCACCGCCTCGAGCCGGTCGCGACCATCGACGGCGTCCGCTTCGTCAACGACTCGCAGGGGACCCAGCCCGATGCCGTGATCGCGGCGCTCCGCGCCTTCGAGGCGCCGGTCGTGCTGATCGCGGGCGGTCGCGACAAGGGCGTCGACCTGTCCGGGCTCCCGCCGGTGGTCGCCGAGCGGGCGGTCGCGGCCGTGCTGATCGGCGAGAGCGGGCCGCGCCTCGAGGCGGACTTCCGCGCGGCGGGGCTCGGGCGCACGGCCCGAGCGGCCACGCTCGAGGAGGCCGTGCGTCTCGCCGACGCCCTCGCCCGCGACGCCCTCGCCGCCGATGCCGCCAACACCGGTCCCGCGACCGTGCTGCTCAGCCCGGCCGCCGCCAGCTTCGACATGTTCGAGGACTACGCCGCCCGGGGACGAGCCTTCAAGGCCGCGGTCGCCGGGCTCGCCGCCGAGCGCACCGCCGGAGGACCGCGATGAACCTCGCCCCACCGATCCCGCGCCTGGGCCTCCCGGGTCGCGAGCGCGAGCTCACGCCCGCGGAGCAGCGCAAGACCGCGAACCGGCAGCCGGCCCGCACCCGGACGGGGTCGGTCGTCCAGCGCGAGCGCCACCAGGCGGACTACGTGATCCTCGTCGTGGTGGTCGCGCTGACGGCGATCGGCATCCTGATGGTCTACTCGTCGTCGGCGATCCGCGGGTATCTCTCGAACGAGGACACCTTCGCCACGGTCGGCCCGCAGATCCAGTGGGCGGTCCTCGGCATCCTCGCGATGGTCGTGATGATGAAGGTCGACTACCGCTACCTCCGGCTCGTCTCGGTGCCGTTCTACATCGTCGCGGTCGGGTTGCTGATCCTGGTCTTCGTCCCGCAGTTCAACCGCGTCGTCGGCGGCTCCGCCCGCTGGCTCGAGCTGCCGCTGCTGCCGGCGATCCACCCGGCCGAGATCGCGAAGCTGGCGATGGTCATCTATCTCGCCCACTGGTTCGCGAAGCGCGGAACCAAGGTCCGCTCGTTCTGGGGCGGCACGCTCACGTTCATGATCATCGTGGCCCCGATCGTGGTGCTGGTCTTCAAGGAGCCGGACCTCGGGACGACCATGGTCATCGGCCTGACCGCGATGACGGTGTTCTTCGTCGCGGGCGCCAACCTGGTCCATGTCGCGGCGATGGCCGCGGCCGCCCTCCCCGTGGTCATCCTGGTCGGCCTGCGCGGCTACCAGCTGACGCGGATCCGCTCCTGGCTGGACCCGTGGTCCGATTCGCTCGGCACCGGCTTCCACACCATCCAGGGCCTGCTCGCGCTCGGCGTCGGCGGGCTGCTGGGGACCGGTCTCGGGGCGAGCGTCGTCTCGGTGCCCAACGCGTTCAACGACTTCGTCTTCGCCGAGGTCGGCCAGGAGTTCGGGCTGCTGGGGGCCGGCATCGTCGTGGTCCTCTTCCTCGCGCTCGCGTACTCGGGCATGCGGGTGGCGCTGGCGGCGCCTGATACCTTCGGGGCGCTCCTCGCCGCGGGTATCACCGCGTGGCTGTGCATCCAGGCGTTCATCAACATCGGGGTGGTGGTCGCGCTCTTCCCGATCACCGGCATCACCCTGCCGTTCGTGAGCGCCGGCGGCTCATCGCTCATCATCAGCTTCGCGGCGGTCGGGATCCTGCTCTCGATCTCGCGCGAGACCGTCGAAAAGGGGACGTGGAACGACGATGCGATCGCTGATCGTCGGCGGGGGGACGGGCGGACACATCTACCCGGCGCTGGCCGTCGCCCGGTCTCTGCGCGGCCGTCCGGACGCTCCTGAGCTGCGCTGGCTGGGTGGCCACCGCGGGCTCGAAGCGACCCTCGTCCCGCCGTCGGGCATCCCGATGCGCCGGCTCGCGGCCCGGTCCCTGCGCACGACGGGGCGGGATGTGCACGCGGTCCTCGATCCCATCCGCCTCGGCGTCTCGGTCCCGCAGGCGACCGCGATGCTCACCGCCGAGCGCCCCGCCGTCATCTTCACGACCGGCGGCTACGTGGCGATCCCGGTGATCCTCGCTGCGGCCGGACTGCGCATCCCGGTGGTCATGTGGGACGGCAACGTCATCCCCGGCCGCTCGGTGCGCTCGACCGCCCGCCTCGCGACCGCGCTGGCCGTCTCCTTCGAGGCGACCTGCACCGCGCTCCACCAGGCGGCGCCCAGGGTGCCGTGCTACCTCACGGGGACACCCATCCGCGACACTCGAGAGGTGGACCGCGACGCCGCCCGGGCCCACCTGGACGTCCCGGCCGGGGAGCGCGTGCTGCTGGTCTTCGGCGGCTCGCAGGCGGTCCGCCGCTTCAACGCCGCGGTCGCGGGGGCGATCGGCCGGCTCGTCGAGCGGGTCACGGTGCTCCATGTCACGGGCGACGACGCCTATGCCGCGGCGCTCGTGGACCGGGAGGCGCTGCCGGCAGACCGGCGCGCCCGCTATCGGCCCTACCCGTTCCTGCGCGACGACATGCTGGCGGCGCTCGCGACCGCGGACCTCGTGGTCGGGCGCGCCGGATCCTCGACCCTGGCGGAGGTCGCCGCGCTCGGCGTCCCGATGATCGTCGTCCCGTACCCGCACGCCGCCGGCCACCAGCGCGCCAACGCGCGCGCGCTCGTCGATGCCGGGGCGGCGCGGCTGATCGAGGACGAGGCGTTCGATGCCGACGCGCTCGTGGAGGCAGCCGGGATCCTCGACGACCCGGCCCGCCACCTCGCGATGTCCGCCGCGGCCCGCGCGCTCGGCCGACCCGCGGCGGCCGACGCGGTCGCGGAGCTCGTGATGGCCGCCGCCGAGCGCAGGCCGCTGCCCGACCGCGATGCCATCGACCGGGTGTCGCGCGGGGTCGCGCCGTGATCGCCGCCTTCGACGCCATCGCGATCGGCACCGAGATCCAGCGGCGGATCGGGGTCAAGACGTCGCGCGACGAGCCGCTCGGACGCTTCACCACGATGCGGGTCGGTGGGCCGGCGGACCTCTTCGTGACGCCGCACAACCGGTTCGAGCTGCGCAAGCTCGTCCAGTTCGCCCGGAGCCGTCGAGCTGCCCCATTTCCTGCTGGGGCGGGGGAGCGACCTGGTGATCGCCGATGCCGGCATCCGCGGCCTGGTGATCCAGGTCCGCGCCGAGGGCATCCGCATCGACGGGGAGCGGCTGATCGCCGAGGCGGGCGTCCAGATGGCCCGCGCCGCGACCGAGGCGCAGAAGGCCGGTCTGACCGGCCTCGAGTTCGGGCTGGCCATCCCCGGCACCGTCGGCGGGGCGGTCTGGGCCAACGCGGGGGCACACGACGGGGACATCGCGGGCGTCATCGACTCGGCGGGCGTGCTGGCCGCGGACGGCACGGAGGGCTCGCTCGAGGCCGCCGACCTCGGGTTCGCCTACCGCGACAGCCGCTTCAAGCACGTCGCGGAGGGGGCGCCGCCGGAGCTGGTGATGGACGCGACCTTCCACCTGACCCCGGCCGATCCCGCCGCGATCGCCGCGAGCCTCGACGAGATCCGGACCTGGCGCCGCACCCACCAGCCGCTCGGGATCCCGTCGGCCGGAAGCGTGTTCCGCAATCCAGCCGGCGATTCGGCCGGCCGCCTGATCGAGGCGGCCGGGCTCAAGGGCACCCGGATCGGCGGGGCCTCGGTGTCCGAGAAGCACGCGAACTTCATCGTCAACGACCAGCGCGGCACGGCCGCCGACGTCCGCCGCCTCGCCGAGCACGTCCGGGCGGTCGTCGCGGAGCGCGCCGGCGTCACGCTCGAGCCCGAGATCGAATTCGTCGGCGACTGGCGCGGCTGGGAGCCGGGCTCGTGAGCGATCCGCGGGTGCCGGTCACGGTCCTGCTCGGCGGCCCGTCGGCCGAGCACGACGTGTCGGTCGTGTCGGGGACGGCCGTCGCCGATGCCCTGGCCGGCCTCGGCCACCCGGTGCGCCAGGTGCTGATCGACCTCGATGGTCGCTGGTGGTGGCTGCCGCCCGACCATGTCCGCGGCGAGCGCCCCGCGGCCGCCTACGACGACCCGCCGGCGCTCGGTGCCGACGGCCCGCTGACCGCCGGCGCGGCGATCGACCGGCTGGCCGCCGCGGACCCGCCGCCCGTCGTCTTCATCGCGCTCCACGGGCCGTTCGGGGAGGACGGCACGGTCCAGGCGATGCTCGGGGCGGCCGGGCTGACCTACACCGGTGCCGGCGTGGCCGCCTCGGCGCTCGGGATGGACAAGCGCCTGTTCAAGCGGATGTGCCGCGGGCTGGGCCTGCCGGTCGTCGATTGGCGCGAGGTCAGCGGCGTCCGCTGGCGGGACGACCCGGCCGCCGTCACCACCGAGCTCAGCGCGTTCGCCGCCGGTGCCGCGGACCCCCGCCTCATGGTCAAGCCCTCGGGGCTCGGGTCGTCGGTCGGCATGACCCTGGTCCACGACCTGGCCGAGCTGCCGGCGGCCCTGGACCTGGCGTTCCGCTACGACACGCATGCCCTCGTCGAGACGTATCTAGCGGGCGCCCGCGATCTCGAGGTCGCGATCCTCGGCAACGACGCGCTCGAGCTGTACGGGCCGGGCGAGATCATCTCCGGCCACGAGTTCTACGACTATGCCGCCAAGTACACGCCGGGCCTGTCCGAGACGTCCACCGCGGCCGAGGTGAGCCCCGCCCAGAAGGCGACGATCCTCAAGCTCGCGCGCGACACCTACCGGGCGATCGGGTGCGAGGGCTTCGCCCGCGTCGACTTCCTCGTCGCCGGCGAACGGATCGTACGTCTCCGAGATCAACACCATCCCGGGCTTCACCCCGATCAGCCTCTTCCCGACGATGCCGTCCGCCGGCGGGCTACACGTTCGCGGACGTCTGCGAGCGGGTGGTCGAACTCGCCCGAGACCGCGCGGCCGCCGCGGTCACCGGCCACCTCAGCGGAGCGGACCTGCCGCGATGAGCCTCCGTCCGCCGACCCGCCGCCAGACACCGCTGGGGCCGGGTCGCCGGACACGCCCGGTCCGGCGCAGGTCGTCGGCGCGCCTCACCCCGATCCGGGCCGGCGCCGCCCTCGTCATGCTCGCCAGCCTGCGGCGCGCTCTACGGCGTGTCGTCGTCGAGCGCCTTCGACTACGCGCGTGTGCGGCTCACGCAGGCCCCGGTCTGGACGGACCCGGCGGCGGTCGAGGCCGCCATCGCCGGTGCCCGCGGCCAGAACCTGTTCCGCATCTCCACCGGCCCCCTCGAGGCCGAGCTGGAGCGGCTGCCGACCGTCGAGCACGCCCGGATCGGCGTCGAGTTCCCCGACACCCTGGCCGTGACCATCGACGAGCGGGTGCCGATCCTGATCTGGAAGGTCGGCGACCTGAAGTTCCTCGTCGACGCCGACGGCAAGCTCTTCGCCACGCTGCCGGACGTGCCCAGCGCCGCGACGGCCGGGCTGCCGGTCGTGGACGACGGGCGGGCCGCCTCGGCCGGCCTCATCGCGGGCAGCACCCTGGACCCCGTCGACCTCGATGCCGCCACGCGGCTGGCGTCGCTCACCCCCGCGGACGTCGGCAGCCAGGCGACGGGGCTGTCGATCGCCCTCACCGACGAGAACGGCTTCCTCGTCCGCTCCGACCCGCGCAGCTGGACCGCGGTCTTCGGCACGTACACGCCGACGATCCGGACCCCGGACCTCATCCCGGAGCAGGTCCGCCTGCTGCGCAGCCTGCTCGTGGGACGCGAGGACACCGTGGAGCGGGTCATCCTCGCCTCGGGCACGGAAGGGACCTACATCCCCAAGCCGACGCCGAGCCCGACGCCGAGCCCGACACCGAGCCCTTCGGCCAGGCCCACGGCCAAGCCGACGGCCAAGCCCACGGCCAAGCCGACGGCAACACCCTCGCCCTCGGCGCCCGGGTGAGGCGCCGGTCCCGGGCTGCACAGATGGTTGCCGCGCCCGCTGGCAGTCGGGTAGCCTTGCCGAAACCCACCGGATCGAGGGCGACGACAGCGTGCTGCTTCCCCTGCTCGGGCTCCTCGTGGGCGTCCTTGCGGGCCTCGTCCTCAACGTCAACGTCAGCTTCGAGCTCAGCCGCTACTCTGCGGTGGCGATCCTCGCCGCGCTGGACTCGGTGCTCGGGGCGGTCCGTGCGGAGCTCGACGGGGTCTACGACAATCGAATCTTCGTCAGCGGGTTCCTGGTCAATGCGATCATCGCCGTGCTCCTCACCTTCGTCGGCGACCGGCTCGGCCTGGATCTCTACCTCGTAGCGCTCATCACCTTCGGCCTGCGCATCTTCAACAACGTGGCGCTCATCCGGCGACACTTCCTCTAGATCGACAGCACGGACGGGAGAGACGGACAACATGGTGGAACGGGAAGCGGTCCTCGTCGGCATCGACGTCGGCACGAGCAAGGTCTGCGCGCTCATCGGCGAGGTGAGCCGCGACGGCCGGCTGACGATCATGGGCCACGGCACCGTTCCCGCGTCCGGCCTGAAGAAGGGCGTCGTCATCAACATCGACCAGACGATCCGCTCCATCGCGGATGCGGTCGAGCGCGCCGAGCGCCTGTCCGGCTGGAAGATCGACCGCGCCTTCGTCGGCGTCGGCGGCCAGCACGTCGAGAGCATCAACTCGCCCGGCCAGGTCGCGGTCACCGCGCACCATCGCGAGGTCACCCGCGAGGACGTCAACCGCGCGATCGAGGTCGCCCGGGCGGTCTCGATCCCGTCGAACCGCGAGGTCCTCCACGTCGAGCGCCGCGGCTTCACGGTCGACGGCCAGGAGGGCGTCAAGGACCCGCTCGGGATGAGCGCGCTGCGGCTCGAGGTCGAGACCCACATCGTCACGGCGTCGGCGACCGCGGTCCAGAACCTGACCAAGTGCGTGTCCGCGGCCGGCGTGAAGATCGACGAGCTCGTCGCCGATTCGCTCGCGTCCGCCGAGGCGGTCCTGTCCGAGACCGAGAAGGAGCTGGGCGTGGCGGTCGCCGACATCGGGGCGGGCACGATCGACCTCGCGCTCTTCCAGGAGGGCTCGCCCTTCCACACCCGGGTGCTGCCCGTCGGCGGCAACAACGTCACCAACGACGTCGCGATCGGGCTCAAGACGAGCCTCCAGGTCGCCGAGGAGCTCAAGATCCGCCACGGTACCGCGGACCTGCGCTCGGTCGAGGACGCCGACGACGAGGAGATCAGCGTCTCGGTCCTGGGCGAGGACGCCGGTCGGACCGTCAGCCGGCTCGAGGTCTGCCAGATCATCGAGGCGCGCATGCGCGAGACGTTCGAGCTGCTCGCCAACGAGATCCGCGCGGCGGGCGTCGGCATGCTCCCGGCCGGGGTCATCCTGACCGGCGGCGCCGCCCAGCTCGCTGGCGCGGCGGAGCTCGGCCGGAGCGTCCTCCAGATGCCGGTCCGCGTCGCCGCCCCGGCGGGCATCGCCGGCCTCGTCGACACGCTGCTCAACCCGTCCTACAGCACCGCGGTCGGGCTCCTCCAGTGGGGCGCGATCAGCCTCAGCTCGGGCGAGCCGCTGCGCTACGAGTCCGCGCCGGGCGGCGGCGGGCTTGGCCGGCTCCGCGAGGCCCTGCGGAGCGTCTTCCCCTAGGGCCGGCCCGCGGGACCGCCGCTCGACCCGGCGGTGCCGGGCCGCACCGGAGCCTCGCGCCCCGGCGCCCGGGAACCTCGAAGGAGGCTTGTCGGCATCCGCGGGGTCGGCGCTATACTCCGACCTTATCCACAGGACCCCGGCTCTGCCCCAGGAGTCATCAGGGTCCGGCCGACCGACGCATCGACGCCTGCCGAGGGGCGTCTGGAGGATGACCGATGACGTTGCGCTCCGACTCCGAGAACTTCGCGCTGATCCGCGTCATCGGGGTCGGGGGTGGCGGGAGCAACGCCGTCAACCGGATGATCCGGGCCGAGATGATGGGCGTCGAGTTCATCGCCTGCAACACCGATTCGCAGGCGCTCCTCCAGTCCGACGCGCCGCACAAGATCCGCATCGGCGACAAGGTCACCCGCGGACTCGGCGCCGGCGGCGACTCGTCGATCGGGCAGCGGTCGGCCGAGGAGGACTCCGAGAAGATCGCCCAGGCGCTCGCCGATTCGGACATGGTCTTCATCACCGCGGGGCTCGGTGGTGGGACCGGGTCCGGCGCCGCGCCGGTCGTCGCGCAGATCGCCAAGGAGGGCGGCGCGCTCACCATCGGCGTCGTCACCAAGCCGTTCGCGTTCGAGGGCAACAAGCGCAAGCTCGTCGCCGAGAAGGCGGCCGAGGAGCTCAAGAGCCAGGTCGACGCGCTGATCACGATCCCCAACGACCGCCTCAAGGACGTCGTCCAGAAGAACACCAGCATCCTCGACGCCTTCCGCGTCGTCGACGACGTGCTGCGCCAGGGCGTGCAGGGCATCAGCGACATCATCACCGTGCCGGGGCTCATCAACCAGGACTTCGCCGATGTCCGCGCGATCATGAAGGACGCCGGATCCGCGCTCATGGGCATCGGCCGGGCGAGCGGCGAGAACCGCGCCGTCGAGGCCGCGCGGATGGCCATCGCCAGCCCGCTCCTCGAGCTCGACATCAACGGCGCCCAGGGCATCCTCTGGAACATCACGGGGTCCGCGAACCTGTCGCTGTTCGAGGTCCAGGAGGCCGCCGAGGCGATCAAGGAGGCCGCCGACCCGGAGGCCAACATCATCTTCGGCACCAGCTTCAACGAGCGGCTGGGCGAGGAGGTCATGGTCACGGTCATCGCGACCGGCTTCGACGGCGGCCGCAAGCGCCACTCGAGCGCCCGCGAGGCGACCGGGGTCATGGACACGGCGGCATCGATCCGCCAGCCGCGCGAGCGCGACTTCCTCGAGGAGCTCCAGCGCCAGCGCGACGAGATCCTCGACGGTGCGCTCGACAGTGGGGCCGGCACCGGCCGCGAGCCCGAGGTGGCCGCGGTCGCCGCGACCCGCTCCGAGCGGTCGGTCGGCGAGCCCGCGCCCGTCAAGCGCGCCCCGACCTACGACGCGGACGACCTGGAGATCCCCAGCTTCCTCCGCCGGAAGTAGCCGCCGGTGGTGATGCCACCGGATCACGACCAGATCGACGACCTGGGGCACGCGCGAGCGCGCGTCCTCGAGCGCATCGCCGACGCCTGCGCGCGGGCGGGACGCGACCCCGCCGACGTGACCCTGATCGCCGTCAGCAAGACCGTGGACGCGGCACGGCTACGCGCCGCCGTCGCGGCCGGGCTGACGCTGCTCGGGGAGAACCGCGTCCAGGAGGGCGAGGCGAAGGCCCCCGAGGTGCCCGGCGCGTCGTGGCAGCTCGTCGGCCCGCTCCAGTCCAACAAGGCTCGCCGCGCGCTCGAGGTGTTCGACGCGATCCAGACGGTGGACTCGGTCGGGCTCGGCGAGCGCCTCGACCGGCTGGCCGCCGAGGTCCGGCCGGGCGCCCGGTACCCCGTGCTGGTCCAGGTCAACGTCGACGCCGACCCGGCGAAGGCCGGCTTCGCGCCCGATGCGGTCGAGGCGGCGCTGCCGGCGCTGCTCGGCCTGCCGAACCTCGAGGTCCGCGGCCTGATGACGGTCGGCCGCCTCGCGACCGATCCGGCCGATGCGCGGGCGACCTTCACCGGCCTCCGAGTGCTGGGGGAGGGGCTGCGCGCCCGCTGGCCCGCGCTCGGGCCGGCCCTGTCGATGGGCATGTCCGACGACTTCGAGCTGGCGATCGAGGAGGGGGCGACGATCGTTCGCGTCGGCCGCGCGATCTTCGGCGAGCGGCCGCACCACCACGCCCCCGACGAGCCGGCGCACGAGCACTGACGGCCGCGGCCGGTGCGGCCTCGAGCGGGGCTGCTAGGATGGGCGCGCCCCCAGCCGCCGCCCGGGCCGACGCCGGGTCGCGATCACGCGTGGACACGTTGCACCATCCCGACGTCCGTTTCACCGTCCGCCTGACCCCGCGCGCCGTGACCGACCGGGTCGACGGGGTCCTCGATGGGGTGCTGAAGGCCAGGGTGACCGCCCCCGCCGTCGAAGGCGCCGCCAACCACGCCCTCGTGCGGCTCCTCGCCGACGAGCTGGACGTGGCCCAGGCCGACGTCCGCATCGTGGCCGGCGCGACCAGTCGCCAGAAGATGATCGTCGTGTCCGGGGTCGACCAGGAGGCGATCGTTGCCCGTTGGCCCGGCCTGCGGGTATGATCGGCCGGTTCCCGTCCGACGCCCGGTGTGGTGTCGCGACCCCTCGGGCGATTGGCTCAGTCGGTTAGAGCGCGCGGTTCACATCCGCGAGGTCACTGGTTCGAATCCAGTATCGCCCACCACCTCCACCCCATGACCGGGCATCTGTGCGCCGCGTCGATGCACCGGGAGCGTCGAGCTGCCGGGCCTACGGACCCTGGCCGGGGAGGTAGTCGAACGACTCGGCTGTGACGTACCAGCGGCCGTCGACCTTCGCGAGCTCGAAGGTGAAGTCGGCCGTGTTGGTCGGCGTCGCAACCTTGTCGCCCTGGGCGACCTTGAGCCACGTCGTCGCCCGCAGCCGCACCGAGGCGGTATCCGCGCCAACGGCCGTCTTGCCCATCTGGATGTCCCTGGCACCACCGTCGAGGACCGGGGGCTGACCGCCGATCGGCGCCGCCACGGCCTCCTTGAAGAGGGCGAGCCTGTTCGCGAGGAGCGGACCGGCGTAGTGGTTCCTGGCGTACGCCTCGGCGTCGCTGGCGAGACGGTCCACGTCTGTCGCCGTCAGGGCCGTGGCAACGCCGCCTCCCGGCAGCACGCCGACCCTCTGGCCGGCCACGACGGTGTCTGCCGCGACGGCTTGGACGGCCGCGACGTCCGGATCGGCCGCCGTCGCGGGACCGCAGGCCGACAGCGCCGAGATGAGCACGGGCGAGCACCGCGAGGAAGCCGACGTTCGACCGGCCGACGTGATCCATGCCTTCGCCTCCGTCATCGATGGGTCCCATCGTTGACCAGCACGCTCCCGCCGATGTGACGGGTTTCGGTCAGTGGCTCGGCATCCCTGACCGGTCCCGGGCGATCCGAACGCTATCGTTGGCCGTATGACCGAGCTCACGATCCGCGTCGCCTACCCGCGGTGGCCCCACTACAACCAGCAGCTTCGCGACGTGGTCGCGAGGCTGACCGACGAGCAGTTGGCGATCCAGCCGACGCCGGAGCGGTGGCCGCTCTGGGCGACCATCGGCCACCTCGCCTGCCAGCGGGTGTTCGGGCTGTGCGATGTCGCGGGCGAGCCCGGCGCGGAGACGACGCCATTCACGAACGCCTCATACGACTGTCCCGGGGACGACGACCTCGAGCACGTGCTCAGCGCCTCGGACCTCGTGGTGGCCCTCGATTCGACGTTCCGCATCGTCGAGGGCTGCCTGGACCGCTGGACGCCGGATATGCTCGCGGAGGAGGTCCGCCACAAGGAATGGGGCGACGATGAGGCCCAGACACGTGGTGAGGTCATCCAGCGAGCGTTCGCCCACGACGTGGCGCACATCACCGAGGTCAACGAGACGCTCTCGCGGGCCGGCCTGCCGCTGATCGACATCTGGGGATGAGCTCCCGGGCGGCCGGACCGGCGATCGCCCTCGCGCTGTGCGTTCTCGGCTGCAACCCCTTCTCGAGCGCGCCGACGATCGACGGGTTCACGCTCGGCGACATCGTGCGGTGCTCGCCGCCCGTCGGCGTCACGGGCGCGGAGCTCCGGCCTCTTGCGCGGGCGACGTCGACCGGGCGACCGCCGCCCTCGACTCGCGCGACCCCGGCCACGCGCCGATCGTCTCGGTCGAGTCCTATGCCGACGGTTCCCAGCCGGCGCCCGTCGACGTCACGGGCGGCGAGGCGCCGCCGCCTCCGGCGTCGCGTCACCCGGGTCCGATCGTGACGGTCTACGTGTTCAAGCTGGCCGACGGGAGTACCCGGGCGACTGGCGTCGCGTGCGCGGAGGACGCGGTCCACATGTGTGTCGGGGTCGGGCGATATCCCTGATCGGCGCTCGCGTCACGCCAGGCCCACCTTCCGCGTCTGAGGTTCGAACGCGGTCCTCCTCCCCGCGTAAGCGAAGCCCTCGGATCTCCCTCCGGGGGCTTCGCGCCGTTCCGGGGACGGCGCCGGACCGCCGGGCGCATTGCCGGGACCGCGCAATCCGCCGTGACCCGGTCTGCCGGGGTTCGGCCTAGGACGCGGCGGCTCCCGACGGCACGATCGAAGGGCCTCGAATCCCTATCCGGAGTCTCCCGACGTGGCCCTCGCCGCTCCCGCTCCTACCGATATCGGTCTCCTCGTCGCCCAGCAGGGCGCCGACGACGTCATCCAGAGCTACCGGGCGGGCACGCTCGGGTCCGGGATGTCACGGGTCGTCGAGAACATGATCCAGGTCTGCGACGCGACCGGTCCAGGTGCGCAGCAGGTCGCCGACGACACCGTCCGCACCTGCCTCGAGCGCTGGACCGATGCGACCGAGCACGGCGACGCCCACGCGGCGGCCCGCAACCTGACGCTGGCGGCGTGCACGCTGGCCGGCTACCGGCTCCACGCCGAGACGGCGACGACCGCGAAGCGCCCGAGGCGCCTCAGCGCCTGACGAGCACGCCGGTCAGGCGTTCGATGCCGCCAGCCGGCGGAGCACGGTCGGCAGGATCCCGCCGCCGTTGAAGACGTCGACGTCGATCGGCCCGTCGAGCCGGGCGATCGCCTCGAACCGGCGCTCCCGACCGTCGCCACCCGCCGCCGCATCCGCGATCGCCACGACCGTCACGCCCTGGCGCGGCGACAGGCCGCCGTCGAGGCCCAGGATCGAATAGGTCTCGCGACCGGTCAGGCCCAGCGACGCCGCGCTGTCGCCCGGCTTGAACTGGAGCGGCAGCACGCCCATGCCGACCAGGTTGGAACGGTGGATGCGCTCGTAGCTCTCGGCGATGACGGCCTTCACCCCGAGCAGCAGCGGTCCCTTCGCCGCCCAGTCGCGCGACGAGCCTGAGCCGTACTCGCGGCCGGCGATGACCAGGAGCGGGACGCCCTCCTCGACATACCGCATCGCGGTGTCGTAGATGAAGCCGTCCTCGCCCGACGGGAGGTGGACCGTGAACGGCCCCTCCTTCGGCGAGACGAGACCGTTGCGCAGCCGGATGTTCGCGAAGGTCCCACGGGCCATCACCTCGTGCTGGCCGCGCCGCGCGCCGTAGGAGTTGAACTCGAGCGGGCCGACGCCGTGGGCCTGCAGCCACTGGCCGGCGGGCGATGACGGGGAGATCGAGCCGGCGGGGGAGATGTGGTCGGTGGTGACCGAGTCGCCCAGGACGGCCAGCACCCGGGCGCCCGTGATGTCCGCCAGCGCCGCGCGGGCGTCCGCGACGCCGTCGAGGAACGGCGGCTTCGCGACGTAGGTCGAGGCCACGTCCCAGGCGTAGCGCTGGCCCTCGGGGATCGGCAGGGCGCGCCAGCGATCGTCGCCCTCGAAGACGACCGCATAGGTGCGCCGGAAGAGCTCGGCGTCGATCGAGGCGGCGATGACCGAGCGGATCTCGTCGGGCGACGGCCAGATGTCCGCGAGGTAGACCGGGCGCCCATCCGAGCCGGTGCCGAGCGGCTGGGTCGTCAGGTCGATGTCGACGCGACCGGCCAGCGCGAATGCCACGACCAGCGGGGGCGACGCGAGGTAGCTCGCGCGTGCGAGCGGATGGATGCGGCCCTCGAAGTTGCGGTTGCCCGAGAGCACGGCCGCCACGACCAGGTCGTTCGCCTCGATCGCCCCGGCGATCGCCGTGTCGAGCGGCCCCGAGTTGCCGATGCACGTCGTGCAGCCGTAGCCCGCCAGCGCGAACCCGAGCGCCTCGAGCGGCGCCATCAGCCCGGCCGCCTCGAGATAGCCGGTCACGGCCTTGGAGCCGGGCGCCAGCGAGGTCTTGACGGTCGGGCCCACGCGCAGCCCCCGCGCGACCGCATTGCGTGCCAGCAGGCCCGCGCCGACCATCACGGTCGGGTTCGACGTGTTGGTGCACGACGTGATCGCGGCGATCCCGACCGAGCCGGTCCCGATGGTCGTCCGCTGCCCGCCGACCTCGATCTCGATCGGCCGGTAGGCGCGCCGGTCCATCGGCGCCGCATCGGCGACCACGGGCTCCGCGGGCGGCGCGGGCTCGCTCCCCGCGTCGGCAGAGGCGAACGCCGGGGCGTCCGACGCCGGGAACGACTCGCCGGACGCCTCCTCGACCTCCGATCTCCGGCTCGGCGGCCGGCTCGAGGCCGTCGGGGTAGTTCGACCGGAAGTTCTCGCGCAGCGACTGCAGCGGGACGCGGTCCTGGGGCCGGCGCGGGCCGGCGACCGACGGCTCGACGCTCGAGAGGTCGAGCGTGAGTCGCTCGTCGAAGCTCGGTCCATCGCCGGGGATCCGCCACAGCCCCTGCTCCTTGGCGTAGCGCTCGACCAGCGCCACGTGGGCCGGCGTCCGCCCGGTCAGCCGGAGGTAGCTCAGCGTCTCGTCGTCGATGGGGAAGAGCGTCGAGGTCGCCCCGAACTCGGGGCTCATGTTGCTGATCGTCGCGCGGTCCGCGAGCGACAGGCTCGCCAGGCCGTCACCGGCGAACTCGACGAAGGCCCCGACGACGCCGTGCCGTCGCAGCATCTCGGTGACGACCAGCACGAGGTCCGTCGCGGTCGAGCCGCGCGGCAGCTCGCCGGTCAGGTGGACGCCCACGACATGCGGCATCGGCTGGTAGAGCGGCTGGCCCAGCAGCACGGCCTCGGCCTCGATGCCGCCGACACCGTAGCCGAGCACGCCGAGGGCGTTGATCATCGTCGTGTGCGAGTCGGTGCCGACGACCGTGTCGGGGAAGGCGACCGGGCCATGCGCGTCGGGCCGCTCGGTGACCACGGTCGCGAGGAACTCGAGGTTGACCTGGTGGACGATGCCGGTCCCGGGCGGGACGATCCGCAGGTCACGGAACGCGGTCTGGGCCCAGCGGAGCAGCTGGTAGCGCTCGATGTTGCGCTCGTACTCGCGCTCGACGTTGTAGGCGAACGCGCCCTCGCTGCCGAAGCGGTCCACCTGGACCGAGTGGTCGATGACGAGGTCCGCCGGCACCAGCGGGTTGACCAGCGCCGGGTCGCCGCCGAGGTCCGCCATCGCATCGCGCATGACGGCGAGGTCGACGACGGCCGGCACGCCGGTCAGGTCCTGGAGGATCACGCGCGAGGGCATGAACGGGATCTCGGCCTCGGCGGCGCGGCCCGGCCGCCACGCGGTCAGGGTCTCGACATCGGCCGCGTGGACCATCCCCTCACCAGCGTGGCGAAGGGCGTTCTCGAGCAGGATCTTGACGGTGACGGGGGCACGGTCGAGGTCGATCCGGTCGCCCAGGACCGCCAGCCGATAGTGGTCCGGCAGGTCGTCGCCGAGGGGTCGTCGGGCTCCGAACGGATCGATCGCTGTCAACGCGCGCTTCCTCACTGGCTCGCTACACTCGATGGGTGCAAGCGTACCGCGACCGTCCGACCATCGCGGCCGTCGGCCGATGAGGGCGTGGGGCGAGCCGCCGGGCGAGGACCCGGCGACGGCCAAGGCGCACGCCGAGACCGAAGCGGCGATCGAGGCGTCCGGCATCGACCTCGACCCGGCCCCGCCGGGCTCCCACCGCCACGGTGACGAGGTCCACGAGAGCGACCACCAGCACCCCCATCGACACGCCGAGCCGGGCGAGCCGCCGGTCATCGGGATCATCGGCGCGGGTGCCGTCGGGACCGCGCTCGGGGTCGCCCTGAGCCGGGCCGGCTGGCCGATCCAGGCGGTCGCCAGCCAGAGCGCGGCGAGCCGTGAGCGTTTCCGCTCGAAGGTCGACGGCGTGCGTGCGTTCGCCGAGCCACAGGCGCTCCTCGACGACGTCGAGCTGGTGATCGTGGCGGTCCCCGACGATGCCATCGCGCCGCTTGCGCGGACGATCCGGATGTACAGCGGACAGGCCATGGTCCACACCAGCGGCGCGCTCGATGCCGACGTCCTGGCGCCCGCGCAGGCGGCCGGGACGCAGGTCGGCACCTTCCACCCGCTCGTCGCCTTCGCCGACACCGAGCGGGCGGTCGAGGCCCTCCGCGGCGCCACCGTCGCGATCGAGGCGGACGACCAGCTGGCGGCACTGCTGGCCGACATGGCCGAGGCGGTCGGCGCTCGCCCGGTCCGCCTCGCGCCCGGGTCGAAAGCGGCCTACCACGCGGCGGCGGTCCTCGCGGCTGGCGGGTTCGTGGCACTGCTCGACGCCATCGCGACGCTGGGCCGCGTGGCCGGTCTCGACGAGGCGGGCTCGCTCGCGATCTACGGCCCGCTCATCGAGGGGACGCTGGGGAACGCGAGGGCCCTCGGGATCGGGCCGGCGCTGACCGGGCCGATCGCCCGTGGCGACCTCGGGACCCTCGAAGCGCATCTCGCCGCGCTCCGCGCCGACGCTCCCGGCGCGCTGCCGCTCTACCGCGCGCTGGCCGAACGGGAGGTGGACCTGGCCCTCGCCCGTGGCACGCTGGCAACGGAGCGCGCCGATGTCGTGCGTGCCGCCCTTGCAAGGCAGGACTGAACCGGTACCATAGGCTCGATGGACCACAGTATCGCCGCCAAGTACGCGGCCCGGCCGGCGGCCCACTTCGTCCGTGCCTCGGCCCGGGCGCGTGAGCGGCGGATGGGTCTCGTCTCGGCCTCCGCGTTCCGCCCCGCGGTCACCGCCGCGACCGTCCTGCGCCGCCCCGACGTGGCGCCGCTGACGAGCCTGCGCGGTCGCTGGCGGTCGATCCGGCCGGCCGGCCCGCGTCCATCGACTGGTCGCCCGCATCACGCGATCGTGATGCACTGGACCCGCTCCGCGCGGGCCGCGGCGACCCGGCGTCCTAGCGCCGCCTCGGCGCCGTGGCGCGGCTGAGGACCACGACCGCCACTTCCGCCGGCGGGGTCGTCGTTCGTCATGAGGCTGGACAGCCATACCTTGTCGTCGGCTGCCGTCGGCGCGAGCGCGACGGCCGGACCTGGACCCTCCCCAAGGGCACGCCCAAGAGCGGTGAGACGACCGAGCAGACCGCGATCCGCGAGGTGACCGAGGAGACCGGCCTCAGCGTGCGGATCACCGGCCCGCTCGACTCGATCGAGTACTTCTTCGTCCAGTCGGGGACCCGCATCCACAAGACGGTCCACTACTTCATGATGGAGCCCACCGGCGGCGACCTGGCGGACCACGACCACGAGTTCGAGCAGGTCAAATGGATCCCCTTCGCTGACGCCCCATCGGTCTTGACCTTCGAGACCGAGCGCGCGCTCGTGAGCCACGCCGCCGAGCTCGTGGCCGCCGCCGAGGGCATCGCCGGGGAACCCTCGTGACCGAGCTGGAGGCACCCCGGCAGACCCCGCTCCAGGACCGGCATGTCGCGCTCGGGGCTCGGCTCATCGAGTTCAGCGGCTGGCTGATGCCCGTCCAGTACGGCTCGATCCTCGAGGAGCACAAGGCCGTCCGCGAGCGTGCCGGCCTGTTCGACCTCTCGCACATGGGTGAGCTGTTCGTGGAAGGCCCGGAGGCCGGCACCGGTCTGGCCGCCGCCCTCGTCACGGACCCGCCGTCGCTCGCCATCGGCCGCGCCCACTACTCGATGATCTGCGCGCCTGACGGTGGCGTCATCGACGACCTGATCGTCTACCGGCTCGCCGAAGACCGGTTCCTTGTCGTCGCCAACGCGGGCAACGCCGACGTCGTCTCCGATGCCCTCGCCCAGCGTCTCGAGGGGTTCAAGGCGCTCCTCGACGACCGCTCGCTGGCGATGGGCCTGGTCGCCGTCCAGGGTCCGCGCTCGCGCGAGATCCTCGCGCCGCTGACGGACGTCGACCTCGGAGCGCTGCGCTACTACGCGATCGCGGAGGGCAGTGTCGCCGGGATCCCCGCGCTGGTCGCGCGGACCGGCTACACGGGCGAGGACGGCTTCGAGGTCTTCGTCGACACCGCCCGGACCGGCGAGCTGTGGGACGCCCTCCTCGCCGGCGTGCGGAGCGTCGATGGCGTGCCGGTCGGGCTGGGCGCGCGCGACACGCTCCGGCTGGAAGCGGGCATGCCGCTGTACGGCAACGAACTGGACCTCGAGACCACGCCCTTCGACGCGAACCTCGGTCGCGTCGTGAAGCTCGCCAAGGCCGGCGACTTCGTGGGTCGCGCCGCGCTCGAGCGGATCGCCGCGGACGGGCCGTCGAAGCGGCTCGTCGGCCTGGTCGTCGAGGGCCGCGGGATCGCCCGCCACGGCTACGCCGTCCACGTCGGCGACCGGCGGACCGGGGTGGTCACCAGCGGGACCCAGTCGCCCACCCTGGGGGTGCCGATCGCGATGGCCTACGTCGCGCCGGGGGATTCGCAGACGGGTACCATGGTCGACGTGGAGGTCCGCGATGCGCGGGTCCCCGCGAGGGTCGTCGACCTGCCGTTCTACCGCCGCCCGGCCTAGGCGTCGGGCAGCGTCCGACCGCTGGTCGCCTGCGGCATCGCGCCGCGCCAGGAGGAGGTACGCCCGCGATGGTCCCCGATGACCGGCGCTACACCCAGGACCACGAATGGGTCCGCCTCGACGGCGACGAAGCGGTCGTGGGCATCACGGCCTATGCCGCTGACCAGCTGGGCGACATCGTCTTCGTGGAGCTGCCCGTGGTGGGCCGCAGCCTCGAGGCGGCCGGGACGTTCGGCGTGGTCGAGTCGGTCAAGGCGGTCAGCGACCTGTTCGCCCCGGTCGGCGGCGAGGTGGTCGCCACCAACGACGCCCTCGGCGCCAGCCCGGAGCTGGTCAACACCGACCCGTACGACGCGGGCTGGATGATCCGCGTCAAGGTCGCCGACGCGGGTGCGCTCGACGACCTGCTCGACGCGGCCGCCTACGACGCCCTCATCGCCGCGGGCTGACGGCCGAGATGCCCTACGGTCCCCATACCGGCGCCGATCGGGCGCGGATGCTCGAGGCCATCGGCCTTGATTCGGTCGACCAGCTCTTCGCCGACATCCCCGAGAGCCTCCGCGCGTCGCGGCTCGACCTCCCGCCGCCCGAGCCCGAGCTGGAGCTCGCCGCGCGACTGACCGCCCTCGCCGCGCGGAACCGGACGGACCTCGTGTCGTTCCTGGGCGCCGGCGTCTACCGCCACTGGAGCCCCCCGGCGGTCGACCAGCTGCTGCTGCGCGGCGAGTGGTACACGGCCTACACGCCGTACCAGCCCGAGGTGAGCCAGGGCACGCTCCAGAGCATCTACGAGTACGAGTCGCTGATGGCCGAGCTGGTGGACCTCGACGTGGTCTCGGCGTCGCACTACGACGGCGCGGCGGCGACGGCCGAGGCCGCGCTCATGACCTGCCGCGCGACCCGCCGCGAGCGGGTGCTGGTCAGCCGCGGCGTCCATCCGCACTACCGCGGCACGCTACGGACGTACTTCGGTGGCGGCCTCGAGCTCGACGAGATCCCGCTGGTGGCCGACGGGCCCGCGGCCGGGACGACCGACCTCGAGGCACTGGCGCGGATGCTCGCCGATCCGGCGCGACCCGTCGCTGGCGTCGTCGCCGCGCAGCCGGACTTCCTCGGCCTGCTGGAGCCCATGCCCGCGATCGGCGAGCTGGCCCATGCCGCCGGCGCCCTGTTCGTCGCGGTCATCGAGCCGGTCAGTCTCGCCGTCCTCGCGCCGCCCGGTGCCTATGGCGCCGACATCGCGGCGGGGGAGGGCCAGCCGCTCGGGATCGCGCCGCAGTACGGCGGCCCGTACCTCGGGATCCTGGCCTCGACCGACGCCCTGGTCCGGCAGATCCCCGGCCGGCTCGTGGGCATGACCACCGACCTCGACGGCCAGCGCGCCTTCGTCATGACGATGCGCGCGCGGGAGCAGGACATCCGCCGCGACAAGGCGGCGAGCAACATCTGCACGAACCAGGCGCTGCTCGCACTGGCCGCGTCGATCTACCTCGCCGTCATCGGCCCGCACGGGCTGCGCGACGTCGCCGCGCTCGGGGCGTCGCGGGCGGCCGAGCTCGAGGCGGCGCTCGCAGCCGTAGGCGCCCCGCGGCTGCATCCCGGTCCGTACCTCAACGAGTTCGCGGTGCGGGTCCCCGACGCGCCCGCCGTCCACCGCCGGCTGCTCGACCACGGCATCCTCGCCGGGCTGGTCCTCGCGGACGCGGTCCCCGACGACCCGTCGCTCGCCGACGGCCTGCTCGTCTGCGCCACCGAGTTGACGACGAGCGCCGAGATCACCCGCTTCGCGGAGGCCCTCGGCGACGTCCTCCAGGGCCGACCGCCGACCGGCGTCGAGGCCGGCGCCGGCACGGTCGCGGCGGTCCGCGCATGAGCGTCACCGGCCCCCGCCTCCAGCCGACCCTGTTCGAGCGCAGCAGCCCCGGCCGCGGTGGCGGCAAGATCCCGCATCCGCCCAAGGATGCCCTCGACCGGATCCCGGCCGCCGCGCGGCGGACCGATCCGCCCGCGCTGCCCGAGATGAACGAGCCGGACGTCGTCCGCCACTACGTCAACCTGTCGCAGCTCAACTTCGCGGTCGACACCGGGTTCTACCCGCTCGGCTCGTGCACGATGAAGTTCAACCCGAAGCTCAACGAGTGGGCCGCCCGGCTGCCGGGGTTCGCGAACCTGCACCCGCTGGCGCCCGACGCCGTCTCGCAGGGGACGCTGCAGCTGCTCTGGGAGCTGGAGGGCGCGCTGGCCGAGATCTCCGGCATGCGCGCGGTCAGCCTCCAGCCCGCGGCGGGGGCGCAGGGCGAGCTGACCGGGATCCTGATGATCCGCGCCTACCACCGCGCGCGCGGCGACGCGGACCGGGACCAGGTGCTCGTCCCCGACAGCTCGCACGGCACGAACCCGGCGACCGCCTCGATGGCCGGGTTCACGACGATCACCATCCCGTCCGCCGCGGACGGCGGCGTCGACGTGGACGCGTTCCGGGCCGCCCTCGGCCCGCGGACGGCGGCCGTCATGATCACCAACCCCTCGACGCTCGGCCTGTTCGAGGCGCGGATCGGCGAGCTGCTCGACGCGGTCCACGAGGCCGGCGCGCTCGCCTACATGGACGGCGCCAACCTCAACGCCATCCTGGGCCGCTTCAAGCCCGGCGAGGCCGGCTTCGACGTCATGCACTTCAACGTGCACAAGACCTTCAGCACGCCCCACGGCGGTGGCGGTCCGGGCGCCGGTCCGGTCGGCGTCGGCGACCGGCTGATCCCGTACCTGCCGACGCCGCGCGTGCTGCGCGAGGACGACGGCAGCTTCCGCCTCGAGCTGGAAGGGGAGCGCCCCACCTCGATCGGGCGGCTGCGCAGCTTCGTCGGCAACACCGGCGTCCTCGTGCGCGCGTATGCGTACATCTGCGCGCATGGCGGGACGGGGCTCGCCGAGGTCAGCGACGACGCGGTCCTCGCGGCCAACTACCTCAAGCACCGGCTCGCCGGGACGTTCGACATCCCGTACGACCGCCCCTGCAAGCACGAGTTCGTGGCCTCGGCCACGTCGATCAAGAAGCGGACCGGCGTGCGGACCCTGGACATCGCCAAGCGGCTGATCGACCACGGCTTCCACCCGCCGACGATCTACTTCCCGCTGATCGTCGACGAGGGCATGCTGATCGAGCCGACCGAGACCGAATCCGTCGAGACGCTCGATGCCTTCGCCGACGCCCTGGCCGAGATCGTCGCCGAGGCGGAGCGCGACCCGGAGATGGTCACGGGAGCCCCGCATACGGCCCCCGTCCGGCGTCTGGACGAGGCGACCGCGGCACGCCAGCCGAACCTGCGCTGGCGCGCGATGACCGGCGTGCAGACCCCGTGCCCGGACTGACGCCGACGCCCGCCGGCGTCGCCATACGAACGTTCGTTAGGTCAAGGTTGACAGTCCATGAGGTGCTGTGGATAGTACCGGCAGCGCACCGACCCGAACCGTGCCGTCGCCTCGGCTCGCCCTGAAACCCGATCGAGTGGGAGTCTCGATCCGGTCCATGAGCGGGACCTACCAGGCGAACATGGAAAACGCATGGGAACGGTCGTGTCTGCGGGAGAACACTCGGGTATCCACCCGTTCGGAGGACAGTTGATGCAGAAACGACTACTCGGCCTGCTCGCGGCCGGCGTGATGATCGTGACCGCCTGTGGCGGCTCGACCAGCAGCGCCTCGCCGGCGGCCTCGACGCCGGCGTCGGAAGCGCCCGCGGCCTCGGCGTCGGAAGCGCCCGCGGCCTCGGCCTCGGCCTCGCCGGCGGCTGAACTCGCCGATGTGCAGAGCATCCGGGTCACCCTCGGCAACGAGGACCCCGACACCCTCGACCCCAGCAAGGCGTCCACCAGCACCGACATCGGCGTGCTGCATGCGCTCAACCGGGGCCTGATCTACTTCGACAAGGACCTCAACACGGTCCCGTCGCTCGCCACCGAGCTCCCCAAGATCTCGGCTGACGGGTTGAACTACACGTTCACCCTTCGCGACGCGAAGTACAGCAACGGCGACCCGATCGTCGCCGGCGACCTCGTCTACGCGTGGCAGCGCCTCGCCGACCCGCGCACCGCCTCGACCTACCAGGCGTTCCTGGAGCCGGTCGTCGGCGCCGCGGACCTCATCAAGATGACCGGCGCCAAGCCGGCTCCGACGGATGCGGCCATCGACGCGGCCCTCGCCAAGCTCGGCGTCGCCGCCCCCGATGACCACACCTTCACCATCACGCTGGCCCACCCGGCCGGCTACTTCCTCGACATCGTCGCCCTCTGGGGCGCCGCGCCGCTCGAGAAGAAGTGGGTCGAGACCCCCAACTTCACCGAGGCTGAGAACTTCGTCAGCTCGGGCCCGTTCATGATGAAGTCCTGGACCCACCAGTCCGAGATCGTCGTCGTGCCGAACCCGAACTGGTACGGCCAGAAGCCGACGCTCCAGGAGATCCACTTCTCCATCGGTGGCGATCCCACGGCGAACCAGGCCTCCTACGAGGCGGGCGAGCTCGACATGCTGGCGGCCAACCCGCCCGACGTGCCGCGGATCAAGGCCGACGCGACCCTCGGCCCGCAGGTCGTGACCCAGCCGACCCTGATCTTCGACTACTGGGGCTTCGACTGCACCAAGGGCCCCACGGCCAACGTGCACTTCCGCCGAGCGCTCTCGATGGCGATCGACAAGGACACCATGATGGCGACCGTCTACGGTGGCCAGGGCAAGGTGGCCGGTAGCCCGATCCCGCCCGGCATGCCGGGTCATCAGGACGACATCGGCCTCAAGTACGACGTCACGGCCGCCAAGGCCGAGCTGGCCACCGCGCTCACGGAGCTCGGCTACAGCGACGTCAGCCAGGTCCCGACCCTGTCCTTCGGCTTCAACACGGACGCCGGTCACGAGATCACGTCCGCGTACATGCAGGAGCAGTGGAACAAGAACCTGGGCGTCAAGAGCGAGCTCAAGGGCGAGACGTTCGACCAGTTCGTCGTCGACCGCCCGAACAACGTCTTCTCGATCGCCCGGAACGCGTGGGGCGCGGACTATCCGCACCCCGACAACTTCCTCCGCGCGCTCTTCCAGAGCGAGAGCGGCAACAACGACGAGGGGTACAAGAGCCCGCAGTTCGACGCTCTCGTGGCCCAGGCCGGCGCTGAGCCGGACGCGACCAAGTCCATCGCCCTCTACAACCAGGCACAGGAGCTCCTCGTGCAGGACGCTCCGGCGGTCTTCACCCGCTGGCGCATCAGCAACTACGAGGTCCGCCCCTGGGTCCAGGGTGTCATCGGCACCGGACAGGACTCGGTCGTCATCGGCGACCTGTTCTACGAGAACATCTCGATCGCGAAGCACGAATAGGAGCGTCCGCTCCTAGGCATCACGTGGGTGGGGCGCCTCGCGTCCCACCCCGCGACCCGGCCCCTCCAACGCCGTCGGCGCTGCAGGGCCCAGGTCGCGACATGACCCCACCAACGGACACGGCGCGACACCAGGACGATCGAGGAAGACCGTGACCAGGTACCTCATCCGCCGGCTGCTGTGGATCATCCCGGTCCTCTTCGCGGTGTCGATCATCACGTTCACGCTCATGCACGCCGTCCCGGGCGGCCCGTGGGCACGCGAGAAGGCGCTGCCGGCCAACGTCATCGCGGCGCTGAACGCGAAGTACGGTCTGGACGATCCCGTGCCGCTCCAGTACATCCACTGGATCGGCAACCTGCTGCAGGGCAACCTCGGCCCGTCCTACAAGTTCGTGGACCGCTCCGTCAACGACATCGTCGGCGGCGGCCTGATGGTGACCATCCAGCTCGGGCTGATGGCATTCGCGCTGTCCGTCCTCGTCGGCATCCCGCTCGGGATCTTCGCGGCCCTCGGGCACAACCGCTGGCCCGACTACCTCTCGACCGGCATCTCGATCATCGGCATCGCGATGCCGAGCTTCGTGCTGGCGATCCTGCTGATCATCTTCTTCGGGGTGACCCTGCACGTCCTGCCCACCAAGGGCTGGAAAGGCCCGGACACCTGGATCCTCCCGACGATCGCCCTGGCTGGCTTCCCGATCGCGGTCATCGCGAGATACACGAGGGCGTCGATGCTCGAGGTGACCCGCAAGGACTACATCCGGACCGCCCAGAGCAAGGGCGTGGCCGACGGCAACGTCGTGACCCGGCACATGATCCGCAACGCGCTCATCCCGGTCGTGACCATCCTCGGTCCGACGCTCGCGTTCCTGGTCACCGGCTCGTTCATCATCGAGACGATCTTCGCGATCCCGGGCGTCGGGCGGTACTACGTCACGTCGATCAGCCAGCACGACTACGGGGTGCTGATGGCGATGACCATCCTGTACGCCTTCGCGGTGGCCTTCCTCAACCTCGTGGTCGACGTGGCGTACGCCTACATCGACCCCCGCATCCGCTACAGCTAGGCAGGAGCGACGAGCATGGCGACGCAGGCGGCCCAGGGGACGATCGCGCGACAGCAGACGTCGACGGGCCTGTGGCGTGAGGCCTTCGGCCGGCTGCGCAAGAACAAGCTGGCCATGGTCGGCCTGTTCTCGGTCATCACGCTGTTCGTGATCGCGATCATCGGGCCGTACATCGCGCCCTATCCGTATACCGAGCAGGACCTCACGGCGGTCGTCAAGAACGGCGGCCAGCCGCTGCCGCCGTTCAGTCCGGGCCATCTCTTCGGGACCGACCAGATCGGGCGCGACCTGCTCAGCCGGCTCCTCGACGGCGCGCGGATCAGCATGACGGTGGCCATCGTCGTCCAGATCGTCGTCCTGACCATCGGCGTGCCGCTCGGCGCCGCCGCCGGCTGGTTCGGCGGGCGCACAGACAACCTCCTGATGCGGTTCACCGACGTCATCTACGCCTTCCCGGACCTGCTGTTCATCATCCTGCTCTCGGTCGTCTTCCGCGAGACCCCGTTCGGCCAGGCGATGGACGGCCTCCTGCTCGTCTTCGTGGCCATCGGCCTGACCAGCTGGGTCACGGTCGGCCGGCTCGTCCGCGGGCAGATGCTGGCGCTGAAGGAGACCGAGTTCGTGGAAGCCGCGAAGGCGATCGGCGTCTCGGACAGGAAGATCGTGACCCGCCACCTGCTCCCCAACGGCATGGGCCCGATCATCGTCGCGATCACGCTGGGCATCCCGGCCGCCATCCTCGCCGAGGCGACCCTCGCCTACATCGGCGTCGGCGTCCAGGCGCCGCGCGCGTCCTGGGGCAGCCTCGTGGCCGACGGCCAGAAGGTGATCCTGTCCTCGCCGCATCTCGTGCTCTTCCCGGCCATCTGCATCGCGATCGCCCTGATCAGCTTCACGTTCCTGGGCGACGGCCTGCGCGACGCGCTCGATCCGAAGCTGAAGGGAAAGCAGTAGTTGCCGACGACCGACGCCGACATCCCTGAAGCCGAACGCCCGACGATCATCGACGTGACGCCGGGCGTCCTGGAACCGGGGGCCCCGTTGCAACCATCCGAGAAGACCGGAACGGGCGTCGGACGTCCTGCTCGAGGTGCGCGGCCTGTCGACCCACTTCTTCACGCCGAGCGGGGTCGTGCAGGCGGTCGACGACGTCAGCTTCGACATGAAGTACGGCGAGACGCTGGGCCTGGTCGGCGAATCCGGCTGCGGCAAGAGCGTGACCGCGCTGTCGATCGCCCGGCTCGTCCCGAACCCGCCCGGGCGGATCGTCGCCGGCTCGATCACCTTCGACGGGATCGACGTCCTCAAGCTCAACAACGACGGGATCCGCAAGCTGCGCGGCAAGGAGATCGGGTTCATCTTCCAGGACCCGCTGACCAGCCTGAACCCGACGCTCACCATCGGCTACCAGATCGCGGAGGCCATCCGCCAGCACATGGGCCTGTCCGACGCCGCCGCACGCGACCGCGTCATCGAGCTGCTGTCCAAGGTGGGCATCCCGCGCGCCAAGGAGCGCCTGGGCGACTACCCGTTCCAGTTCTCGGGCGGGATGCGCCAGCGCGTGATGATCGCGATCGCGCTCTCCTGCGATCCCAAGCTGATCCTCGCCGACGAGCCCACCACCGCGCTCGACGTGACCATCCAGGCGCAGATCCTCGAGCTCATCCAGAAGCTCTCGGACGAGTTCAGGACCGCCGTCCTGATGATCACCCACGACCTGGGGATCGCCGCGGGCATGTGCGACCGCGTCAACGTCATGTACGCCGGGCGCATCGTCGAGACCGCGACGGTGGACGAGCTGTTCGAGCAGCCGCGGATGCCGTACTCGTGGGGCCTGCTCGACTCGCTGCCCCAGCTCGACGATGTCCGTGGCGAGAGGCTGCGCACGATCGAGGGCATGCCGCCGGTGCTGATCTCGCCGCCGGACACCTGCCGCTTCAGCCCCCGCTGCCCCTACGTCCGGGACATCTGCAACGAGCACGAGCCGATGCTGACGGAGCGGGCGACCACGCGCCACCTCGCGCGTTGCTGGGCGACCCAGCCCGACGGGTGGATCGCATGACCGCGACGCTGACCGGCGGGCCGCGAGCCGAGCGCGGCCCCGTCGGACGTCCTGGTCCAGGTCGAGGACCTCAAGGTCTACTTCCCGATCCGCTCGGGCATCTTCCAGCAGGCCGTCGGGGCCGTGAAGGCCGTCGACGGGGTGTCGTTCACGATCCGCCGCGGCGAGACGCTGGGGCTCGTCGGCGAGTCCGGCTGCGGCAAGAGCACGACCGGCCGGGCGCTGATCCGGCTCCGCGAGCCCACGGAGGGCAAGGTGACGTTCGACGGCGTCGACCTGACGAGCCTCAAGCCCGAGGCCCTGCGCAAGATGCGCCGCCGCATGCAGATCATCTTCCAGGACCCGTACGGCTCGCTCGACCCGCGGATGACGGTCGGTTCGACCATCGCCGAGCCGATCGAGACCCACGACCTCGCCTCGGGCGACGCGAAGCGGGAGCGCATCGCCGACCTCCTGCGCCTCGTCGGGCTGGACCCGACCTACGTGTCGCGCTACCCGCACGAGTTCTCCGGCGGCCAGCGCCAGCGCATCGGCGTGGCGCGGGCCCTCGCGGTCGAGCCCGAGTTCATCGTCTGCGACGAGCCCATCTCCGCCCTCGACGTATCGATCCAGGGGCAGGTCCTCAACCTGCTGACCGACCTGCGCGAGCGGCTCGGCCTGACCTACCTGTTCATCGCCCACGACCTCTCGGTGGTCAAGCACATCAGCGACCGGGTCGCGGTGATGTACCTCGGCAAGATCGTCGAGATCGGCCCGCCGGACCAGGTCTACGGCGCGCCCGGTCACCCCTACACCCGAGCCCTGCTGTCGGCCGTCCCCGTGCCGGACCCCTCCGCCGAGCGCAAGCGCCGCCGGGTGATCCTCCAGGGCGACGTGCCCAGCCCCGTGAACCCGCCCTCGGGCTGCCGCTTCCACACCCGCTGCTGGCTCTACGAGCGTCTGGGACAGCCCGAGACGTGCCGCACGGACGACCCGGAGCTCAAGGTCCTCGCGGGCGACCAGTCCGCCGCCTGCCACTTCGCGGACGAGGCGCTCAAGACCGATGTCGGCATCGCCCACCTGCTCGACGAGCGGGTCCGGCGCGGCACGCCGGCCTCCGCGCTCGCGTCGCTCGCGGGGACGACGCCGGTCGAGCCGGCGCTCGAGGCCCCGGCGCTCGATCCCGGCGTGTTCGCCGCCCCGGGCTCCGTGCAAGAGACGCCCGCGACGGAGATGCCGGAGGGCTTCGGCTACACGACGATCCTGACCGAATCGCCGGAGAAGCGCGAAGACGAGGCCCGCTAGGGCGAGACCAGCGGGGCGAGGCTCGCTCGGACGCTCCCTACGGCCCGGGCGCGGCCCCCGTCGCCGCACCGGGCAGCGAACCTCCATCGTCGGCCGCTGCGGTCGAGCCAGCGAGCGCGGGAGCCACCGCCACGGCGCTCTGACCACGGAAGTGGCACGCGACCTGATGGTCCCCGTCTTCGGGCAGCAGCGCGGGCACGGTCTCGGCGCAGATCTGCGGGGCGCCGAGCTGCTCGCGCAGCGGACAGCGCGGATGGAACCGGCAGCCGGACGGCGGGTTGACCGGACTCGGCACGTCGCCGCGCAGGATGACCCGGGTGCGCCGCATCGTGGGGTCCGGGATCGGGATCGCCGACATCAGCGCCTGCGTGTACGGGTGGTCCTGCTGCTTGAAGAGCGCCCGCCGGTCGGCCAGCTCGGCGATGCGGCCGAGGTACATGACCGCGACCCGGTCGCTGATGTGCTCCACGACGCCCATGTTGTGGGCGACGAACAGGTAGGTCAGCCCGAGCTCCTGCTGGAGCTGCTTGAGCAGGTTCAGGACCTGGGCCTGGATGGAGACGTCGAGGGCGGAGACGGGCTCGTCGCAGACGACCAGGTCGGGCTCCAGGACCAGCGCCCGGGCGATGCCGATGCGCTGGCGCTGGCCGCCGGAGAACTCGTGCGGGTAGCGGCTCGCGTGCTACGGCGCGAGGCCGACGAGGTCCATCATCCTCCGGACCTTCTCGGCACGCTCGGCGGAGGTCCCCATCCCGTGGATCCGGAGGCCCTCACCGATGCTGTCGGCGATCGGCGTCCGCGGGTCGAGACTCGAGTAGGGGTCCTGGAAGATCATCTGCATCCGGCGCCGGTACGGCTTGAGAGCCGGGCCCTTGAGGGCCGTGAGCTCGGTCCCGTCGAAGCGGATCGAGCCGGCCGTGGGTTCGATCAGGCGCAGCAGCAGGCGCCCGACCGTCGTCTTGCCGCAGCCCGATTCGCCGACCAGGCCAAGGGTCTCGCCCTTGCGGATGTCGAGATCGACCCCGTCGACCGCCTGGACCATCCCCACCGTGCGCTGCAGGATCCCGCCCCGGATCGCGAAGTGCTTGACCAGGTCGCGGATCCGGACGAGTGGCTCGGCATCCCCGGCAGACGCTGGATCGGGCGCCATCGCCGTCATGCCCCGACCTCCGGCCTGCTGATCGGCCGGCCCTCCTCGTCGTGGTAGAGCCAGCACCGGACCGTGTGACCCGCGGCGACCGGCAACAGCGCCGGATGGGCCTCGGTCGCCAGGGTCACGTCCTCCTCGACCCGGCTCAGGCAGCGCGGCGCGAACCGGCAGCCCGACGGCAGGTCGATCAGGTTCGGGACGTTGCCGGGGATGACCGCCAGCGATTCCTTCACGTCGCCCACGACCGGGATCGAGCCGATGAGGCCCCGGGTGTAGGGGTGGAGCGGCGCCCGGAAGAGCGATCCGACATCGGTCTGCTCGACGATCTCGCCCGCGTACATCACCGCCACCCGGTCGCACATCTCGGCGACCACGCCAAGGTCGTGGGTGATGAGGATGATCGATGTCCCGATCTCGTCGCGGAGCTTGCGCATCAGGTCGAGGATCTGGGCCTGGATGGTGACGTCGAGGGCGGTCGTGGGCTCGTCGGCGATGAGCAGGTCCGGCTCGCAGGCGAGCGCCATCGCGATCATCACCCGCTGGGCCATGCCGCCCGACAGCTCGTGCGGGAACGACTTGAGCCGCCGTTCCGGGTCCGGGATGCCGACCATCTTGAGCAGCTCGAGGGCCCGCAGGTGGGCGGCGGCACCGGTCATCTTGCGGTGCAGCTCGAGCACCTCGCCGATCTGCCAGTCGACGTCCCGGACCGGGTTCAGCGATGAGGCCGGCTGCTGGAAGATCATCGTGATCCGGTCGCCCCTGATCTTCCGCATCTCCTCGCTCGACAGGCTCATGAGGTCCGTGCCGTCGAACAGGATCTGGCCGGCATCGATCGAGCCCGGCGAGGCCACGAGGCGCAGGATCGACAGGCTGGTCACGCTCTTGCCGCAGCCGGATTCGCCGACGAGACCCATGATCTCGCCGCGGCCGACCGTGAAATCGATGCCGTCGACGGCCTTGACCACGCCGTCGCGGGTCTTGAACGAGGTTCGCAGGCCCTTGACCTCGAGGATGGGCCCGCCTTCCCTCGTCCTGGGCGGCTTGCGTGCCGAAACCGGCACGATCTCCTCGATGGTGGTCTCGTCGAGCGGCGGTCCGAGGACCTCGACCGAGGATGATTCGGTCATCGATTGAGCCGCGGGTCGAGCGCGTCGCGCAGGCCGTCGCCGAGCAGGTTGAAGGCGAAGACGGTCAGGGTGAGGGCGATGCCCGGGAACAGGATCAGGTGCGGGGCCGTGAACAGCTTGCCGCTGTTCTGGCCGATCATCGAGCCCCATTCGGCCATCGGTGGCTGGGCGCCGATCCCAAGGAACGAGAGGGCCGCCACGTCGAGGACGGCTCCCGCGATGCCGAGCGTTCCGGCCACGACCAGCGGGGTGATGGAGTTCGGCAGGATCCGGCGGAACAGGAGCCCTCGCGCGTTCTCGCCCAGGGCCCTCGAGGCCGTGACGAAGTCGTTCTCCTTCGTCGACAGCACGGCAGCGCGCATGATCCGGGCGTAGATGGGGATGGCGACGATGACGATCGCGAGCTGGGCCGTCAGGAGTCCCGCGCCGATGGCGGTGACGATCCCGATGGCCAGAAGCAGCGCGGGGAAGACCAGCAGGATGTCCATGATCCGCATCAGGAAGTTGTCGGTCCAGCCGGCCGCGTAGCCGGCCACCAGGCCGATCAACGCCCCGATCAGGATCGCGAACCCGACCGTCACGAACCCGACGAACAGCGACACCCGGGCGCCATGCACGACCCGACTGAAGACGTCCCGGACGTTCGGGTCGGTGCCCATCAGGAACTGCGGCTGGTCGGCCGGGCAGCCAAGGATGTGGATGCACGGCGGGGACGCCTTCGTGGCGCCGTCGACGACCCCGATGAGGACCTGGTCGGGGGGATACTGGGCGATCTGGTCGGCGAACAGGGCGGCCAGGCCCAGGACGGCCAGGATCACCAGGCCGACGAGCGCATTGCGCTGATGGAGGATGTTCCGGCCCGTGTCGCGCCAGACGCCGACGCGCCGGACCTCCTGGTCGACCGCCGTGTCCAGCCCGCCATGGAGGTTGCCCTGGAACGTGGGTGCGGTCATCGTTTGGTCCTCACTGGAGCCGGATCCGCGGATCGAGCCAGGCGTACGAGACGTCGACGATCAGGTTGGCGATCAGGTAGCCGACCGCGATGACCAGGACGAACCCCTGGACGACGGCATAGTCGCGGCTCTGGATCCCCTCGGTGACCGCCCGGCCGACCCCGGCCAGGCCGAAGACGGTCTCGGTCAGGACCGCGCCCGCGAGCAGGCTGCCGAGCTGGATGCCGATGATGGTGATGACCGGCAGCATCGAGTTCGGAAGGCCGTGCTTGCGCACGACCGCCCGGTCGCTCAGGCCCTTGGCCTGGGCCGTGCGGATGTAGTCCAGGCCCATCACGTCGAGCAGGCTCGAGCGGGTGATCCGGGCGATGATCGCCAGCGGGACCGTGGCCAGCACCAGGGCCGGCAGGATCATGTGCCGGAAGGCGTCGGAGAAGATGTCCCAGCGCAGGGTCAGGATCCCGTTCAGGGTGTAGATGTTCGAGACGAAGTCGACGACCCCGCGTGGCGGTCCGCTCAGGTTCTGGAGGCCCCAGGCGGTCGCCAGCGGGGTCGGATCGAGGCCGGGCGTGAGCCGGCCGCCTGGCGGCAGGGCGAGCGGGCTGCCCTTCAGCAGGATCGCGAAGATGAAGATCATGATCGGGCCGAGGACGAAGATGGGGATCGACACCCCGAGGTTGGCGCCGGCCATGGTGCCGACGTCGATGCTCGAGTTGCGCTTGCGAGCCGAGATGATCCCCAGCAGGACGCCGACCGGGATGGCGATCAGGAGCGCATAGAAGGCCAGCTCGATGGTCGTCGGCAGGCGCGCGATGAGCATGTCGGTGACCGGCTGCGACGCCTTGATCGAGGTCCCGAGGTCGCCCCGGAACAGGGCAGCGACGAAGTCGACGTACTGCACGGGGATCGGCCGGTCGAAGCCGTGGGCGTGGTCGTAGGCGGCGCACGCCTGCGGTGAGGTGTGCTCCCCGAGGATGGCCGCACATTGCGAGCCGGGGAGCAGGTGCCCCATGACGAAGACGAGGGTCACGACCCCGATCAGGACCGGGATCGTGAGCAGGATGCGGCGGACGATGTAGCGAATCATCCGGTCCCTCGGGGTTCCGGGTGGTCGAAGGGGGCGTCGCGGGTCGCGACGCCCCCTTCGGCTCTCAGGCTGGGGTCAGGATCACGACTTGGGGAGGAACCCGCCCCACAGGGCGCCCCAGTAGTCGAACGTGCCGCCGTTGCCGACGTGCAGCGGGTTGTTGGGGTCCCACTGGACGGCGAGCGAGGTGACGACGTCGTTGGCGTCGAAGGCCGACCCGTCCGCGAACTTCACGTTGTCCTGCAACTTGCAGGTCCAGATCGTGCCGGCCGAGTTCGGGTCGCAGCTGGTCGCCAGGCTCGGGACCGTCTCGGTCCCGCCGATCTTGTACGCGTACAGGGTGTCGTAGACCTGCTCGCAGTTGCGGAGCGAGTCGCCGTCACTCTCGTCGCCGCAGTACAGGCCGGAGGTCTCGGCGTTCTGGTCGAAGACGATCTGCTGGCGGTCGCCGGGCTTGACGACCGCGAAGATGTCCACGCCCAGCGGCGAGGCCTGCGCACCGGTGACGTCCGCCTTGTACGCAGCCGCGGAGGCGGCGTGGTTGAGCGGGATCATCGGGACGTGCTGCTTGACGAGGTTGTTGGCGATCTTGTAGTCGGCGAGCCGAGCGGTCGGGTCGACCTCGGAGGCCGCCTTCGTCAGGATGTCGGTGAGGTCCTTGAACTTGGTCCCGAACGCGGCGTTGCCGCCGATCCCGAAGTGGTAGTCGAGCCAGTCGGTCATGTCCGGATAGTCACCACCCCAGCCGAGGAGGAACAGCGAGTACTGGCCCTTGCTCGAGTTGGTGAGGTAGGTGGCGTTGTCCTCGGTGTGGATCTTGAGGTTGATCCCGAGGTCCTTGAACTGGGCCTGGATCTCGGTGGCGGTGTCCGGCGGGTTCGGGAAGTACTGGCGGACCTTCGGGCGGAAGTACAGGTCGTAGGTCTTGCTGAAGTCGAAGTTGGCCGCCTTCAGGGCCGCGATCGCCGCGTCCTTGTTGTAGGCGTACCAGGCGTCGCCTTCGCAACCGCCCGCGACGCTGCACGGGGTGAAGTAGTCGGCCACGGTCGAGCCGGGGGCGTTGAACAGGTCGAGGATCCGCTTCGCGGTCGATGCCCTGGGCGATCGCCTGGCGGACGGTCTCGTTGTTCCAGGGAGCCTGGTCGACGTTGAAGCCGAGGTACAGCGTGCTGAAGCGCATCACGCTTGAGGAGCTGCAGGGTGGAGTCGTTGGTGACGGTGTCGAAGTCGGTGGGAGCGACGTTGTCCATGCCGTCGACGGTGCCGGCCTGGAGGTCCTGGAGGCGCTTCTCGGCCGTATCGGCCCACTTGAAGATCAGGGTCGGGGCGATCGGCTTGTTGGGGCCCGTGTAGTTCGGGTTGGCGACCATCGTGATGTGGTCACCGGAAACCCATTCCTTGACCATGTACGGGCCGGTGCCGTTGGTCGTCTTGACGTATGACTTGTCGGCGGCGTGCGCGGCCAGCCAGTCGCTGTCCAGGATCGCGTTCGTGGCGAACGCGATCTTGCTCAGGAACGCGACGTCCGGGGCGCACATGTCGAACTCGACCGTGAGCCGGTCGACGGCCTTGATCTGGCTGAACTCGCCGGTGTAGCCGGTCGGGGGCTTCGCGCAGTCGATCGCGGTCGCCGGGTACGCCATGGCGTCATACGCAGCGGCGCTCGCGCTCGGGGTCGTGCTGGCGGGGCCTGGCTGACCGGTGCGGTCGAGGGCGCCGCGGACGGCGCGGTCGACGCCGTGTTGCCGGAACATGCGGCCAAGACGATCGCGAAGGACGCGGCCATGACCGCGTACTTCGGCAACCACCTACGGGATCGCGACATGCTTGCTGACTCCTCCTCTGTACCCCGTTTCCCGGGCCGTTGATCCTCCCTTGGCCGGGTCATGAGGCGCGCGTCCGCGGGCTCGAAGGCACGCGGGTGCCCGGAAGACTAGCACCCTGCCGGGGCGGCCGTCACGCAGTCGCGGGAGGTCGAATCAGCGCGTGCCGGAGAAGGGTCCCGGGACTTCCCGGGAGCGTGTGGCGAACGGCGCGACAGTGCTCCCGCGCCGGGCCTTCGCGTATGCTCGGGAACGTGCAGACCATCACCATCGCCCTCGCCCAGATCGCCCCGCGGCTCGGGGACCTCGACGCGAACCTGGACCGCCACCACGCGCTCCTCGATGAGGCGCGCGCCGGCGGTGCCGATCTCGTCGTCTTCCCGGAGCTCGGGCTGACCGGCTACCAGCTCCAGGACCTCGCCAGCGAGGTCTCGATGCGGCTGGACGACCCGCGCCTGACGGGGCTCGCCGCGGCGACGCGCGGGCTGTCCGCGGTGGTCTCCTTCGTCGAGGAGTCGGGCGACCACCGCCTGTTCATCGCGGCCGCCCTGCTGGAGGACGGCGAGATCCGGCACGTCCACCGCAAGGTCTACCTGCCCACCTACGGGCTGTTCGACGAGCGGCGCTTCTTCGCCGCGGGGGACGTGCTGCGGGCCGTGCCGTCGCGGCTGGACGTCGGGATCGGGATCGGCGTCTGCGAGGACTTCTGGCACCTCGGCGTGCCCGAGACGCTGGCGCTCGACGGCGCCCAGATCCTGATCAACGTGTCGTCGTCGCCGGGCCGCGACCTCGCGGCGACCAACGAGGTCGGACTCGGCACGGCGACCTCGTGGCGGACGCTCATGCGCGCGTACGCCCAGCTGACGACGTCGTTCGTGATCTTCTGCAACCGCGTCGGGGTCGACGAGTCGATCTCGTTCTGGGGCGGCTCCGAGGTGATCGGGCCGAACGGCGCGCCGGTCTTCAGCGCCCCGCTCTACGACGAGGGGCTGTTCACTGGTCGAGATCGCTGCCGGCGACATCCGGCGCGAGCGGATCGCGCTGCCGCTGCTGCGTGACGAGCGCCCGGAGCTGCACGTGCGCGAGCTCTCGAGGATCGTCGCCGAGCGCGCGGGCCTGATCTCCGACCGCACGGGCGACCCGGACGCTGAGGCCGGGCTGGACGTGGCCCCCGAGCTGCCGCGGCCCCATCCCATCGGGTTCGGGTCCGAGGGCGAGCGCGCGCCCCGTCCGACCGGCACGGACCGGTGAGCGGCTCGCGGCCGGCCGAGCCCCCGGAGACGCCGGTCTCGGTGTTCGAGATGCCGGAGGAGCTGGCGATCGACGCGGGCGTCGCCCGCCGCGTCATCAGCGAGTTCATCCGCAGCCAGCTGCGCCAGGCCGGGTTCGAGCGCGCGGTCCTCGGGCTGTCGGGCGGCATCGACTCGGCGCTCGTCGCGTACCTGGTCGCCGAGGCGATCGGGGCCGAGCAAGCTGCTGTGCGTGCTGCTGCCGTACCGCACCTCGTCGCCGGCCTCGCGTGCGGACGCGGAGGCGGTCGTCGCGGACCTCGGCACGGCCTCGGAGCTGGTCGACATCAGCCCGATGGTCGACGGCTACTTCGCCGCCGACCCGGACGCCAGCCCGCTGCGGCGCGGCAACTTCATGGCCCGCCAGCGGATGGCCGTGCTGTACGACCGCTCGGTGACGTGGGGCGGGCTCGTCGTCGGGACCGGGAACAAGACCGAGTCGCTCATCGGCTACACGACCCTGTTCGGCGACTCGGCCTGCGCGTTCAACCCGATCGGCGACCTCTACAAGACCCAGGTCCGCCAGCTCGCGGCGACGATCGGCGTCCCGGGCGCGATCCTGCGCAAGGCCCCGTCGGCCGACCTGTGGCCCGGCCAGACCGACGAGATCGAGGGCGGGTTCAGCTATCCCGAGCTCGACCGGCTGCTCTTCTGGCGGATCGACAAGCGGCGCTCGACCGAGGAGATGGTCGCGCTCGGCTTCGACCCGGTCGCGATCGAGCGGGTCGACCGCATGGTCGCCGGGGCCGAGTTCAAGCGGCAGGTGCCGCCGATCGCCAAGCTCGGACCGCGGACCGCCGGCGTGGACTACCTCTACCCGCGGCGCCGGCCCGGCTCCGCGCGCGGGTGAGCGGTCCCGGCGGCACGCTGTATGTCGTCGCCACGCCGATCGGCAACCTCGGCGACATCACCCTCCGGGCGCTCGAGGTCCTGCGCGCGGTCCCGCTGATCGCGGCCGAGGACACGCGGCACACGCACCGCCTGCTGGCGCGCCACGGGATCGAGACGAAGATGACGAGCTATCACGCCCGAAGCGGGCCGGCGCGCGCGCGCGGCGCTGCTCGAGCACCTGCGCGGCGGCGCGGACCTGGCGCTCGTGACCGATGCCGGGACGCCGGCGGTCAGCGACCCGGGCGGCGAGCTCGTCGCGGCGTGGGCGGCCGAGGGCGGCGTGGTCGTGCCGCTCCCCGGCGCGTCGGCGGTGCTGGCGGCGGTCGCCGGGTCGGGCGTCGCGGGACCGCGCTGGACGTTCGAGGGGTTCCTGCCGCGCTCGGGGCGCGAGCGGCGGGAGCGGCTGGCCCGGATCGCGGCCGACGAGCGCGGTGCCGTCGTCTACGAGGCGCCCGGGCGGGTGGCGGCGACGCTCGCGGACCTGGCCGCGGCGTGTGGCGGCTCGCGGGCGGCGGCCGTCTGCCGCGAGCTGACGAAGCTGCACGAGCAGATCGTCCGCGGGACGCTCGACGAGCTCGCGGCCGCGGCCGGCGATGGGCGCGATCCCGGCGCGCGGGGAGTTCGTGCTGGTCGTCGGGCCGGGTGGCGGGGCGTCCGACGGTCGGCGGCCGCGCTCGGACGGCGGGGGAGGCGGAGCGGCTCGCGGCCGCGCTCGGCCGAGGTCGAGCGGCTGGTCGCCGCGGGGACGGCACGCGGCGACGCCGCACGGCAGGTGGCCGCCTCGAGCGGCATCCCGCGACGCCGGCTCTACAACGCCGAGCGCCTCGGCTAGCATCGGTCCATGACCGCCGCGACCGGGACCCCAGCGGGCCGCTCCGGCATCCCGATCCTCGGCCAGCTGTCGACGACGGCCAGGATCGCCGTGCTCGTCACGGTCCTCGTGAGCGTCGTCGCGATCCTCCTCGAGGTCGCCCACGCGGACAAGACCGTGATCTTCGTGGTGTCGGCGGCCGCGATCCTCGGACTGGCGTGGGTCGTCGGGCTGTCCACCGAGCGGCTCGGGTCGCTGACCGGCCCGCAGGTCGGCGGGATCCTGAACGCCACGTTCGGCAACATCGCCGAGCTGATCATCTCGTTCTTCGCGCTGCAGGCCGGCCTGATCGAAGTCGTGAAGGCGTCCCTGACCGGCTCGATCATCGGCAACCTGCTGTTCGTGCTCGGGGCGAGCGTGCTGATCGGCGGGCTGCGCCACGGGACCCAGACGTTCAGCCCCAGGATCGCCGGCTCGAACGCGGCGCTGCTGGTCGTGGCGCTGATCGGGCTGTTCGTGCCGGCGGTCTTCGCTGCGACGTCGAGCAACGCGACGGAGGGGACGCTCACCGAGGAGTCGGTCCTGGTCGCCATCGTGCTCATGGTCGGCTACGGCCTATCGCTCGTGTACCAGTTCACGAACCCGTCGGAGACCCTCGGCGGGCACGGCGAGCCCGAGGGCCACGCCGGGCCGATGTGGAGCGGCCGCCAGGCGATCCTCGTCCTGCTCCTCACCGCGGCGCTGCTCGCGGTCCTCTCGGAGATCCTGGTCGACTCGATCACGACGTTCACCGACACCCTCGGGCTGTCGTTCTTCTTCGTGGGCGTGGTGATCATCCCGACCATCGGCAACCTCGCCGAGCACCTCGTGGCCGTCCAGCTCGCCGCGAAGGACAAGATGGAGTTCGCGATGGCCGTGACCTACGGGTCCAGCCTGCAGGTCGCGCTGTTCGTCGCGCCGGTGCTGGTGCTCGTCGGGGTCGTGATCGGCCAGCCGATGAACCTCGTGTTCACGCCGCTCGAGGTGGCCGCGGTCGCCGCGGCGGTCGGGATCAGCGCGCTCATCGCGATCGACGGCGAGTCGAACTGGCTCGAGGGCGCGCTGCTGATGCTCGTCTACGCGATCCTCGCGGTGTCGTTCTACGAGTTCGTCTGACGCCGGGCGCACTCCGGCGCGTCGACGGCGGGCATGCGGCCACGACGGCGCGGGAGGGGGACGCGCCGCCGTGGCACCGGGATGGGCGATGGTCAGGCGGCCGCTGTCCTCGGCCTCCTCGTCTCGTCCGTCGGCCGCGGCGACCGGCCGCGTCGTCGGGGATCGGGTCCTCGGCTCGGGCGTCACCGAGCGCCTCGGCCTGGGCCACGAGCGCGTCGGCGGCCTGCTCGGCCTCGTAGTCCTTCTTCTTGCGGCCCGAGAGCATCTCGACGTGCGAGGCGACGATCTCGGTCTTCCAGTGCCGGGCGCCCTCGTCGTCGTCCCACGACCGGGTCTGGAGGCGGCCCTCGATGGCGACCTGCTGGCCCTTGCCGAGGTAGCGGCCGGCGATCTCGGCCAGGCGGTCCCAGGTGACGACGGTGTGGTACTCGGCCTTCTCCTTGCCGGCGCCGAGGAACTCGTTGCGTGGCCACGGTGAAGGTCGTGACGATCTTGCCGCTGGCCAGGCTGCGCATCTCCGGGTCGCGCGTGAGGCGCCCCGTGAGCAGGACCTTGTTCACGGTCCGTTCTCCTTCCCGGTCGGCCGGTCGCACCGGACACGACCCTGCGTCTGCGGGCGGGCAGTCACGGCGGGCGGAGGGGAGGTCGCCGGCCCCGGCGGCGGGCCCATGGCGGACGGCGGATCGGCAGGGCCGGCGGACGACCTGGCGGGCGATGCCTACGCTAGCGAGCGGCCCTCATCGGGCGCGTATCCGGGCCTGCACGGCGGCTCACCGGCGTCGCGCGCCCAGCGGTCAGCCGGCGGCGGCCCCGTGCGACGGCGAGTCCTCGGTCGGCGCGGTCGGGATCGGCGAGGTCGGCGCCCGCTGCGGCGACAGGTCGGCGTCGTCGAGCTCCATCTCGCCACCGTGACCCGGACGCCATCGTGATCGAGCCCGGCGTCGCGCCGGCGATCTTGGGCCGCGACACGCGGCGCGAGCTGGCCCGCGAGCCCGCCATCAGGACCGGCGTCATGTCGACGGCCCGCCGCCGCGGTCATCGCCAGCACCGCGGGATCGGGCTGCGGGGCGTGCTGCGCGTAGAGGTCGCAGAAGAGGCTGACGAGCTCCGGGTCGAACTGGGTCCCGGCGTGGCGCCGCAGCTCGGCGATCGCCTGGTCGTGGGTCATCGCGCGCTTGTACGGGCCGGTCGTGGATCATCGCGTCGTAGGCGTCGGCGATGGCGACGATCCGGGCGCCGAGCGGGATCTCGTTGCGCGCGCAGGCCGTAGGGATAGCCGTGGCCGGCGTAGCGCTCGTGGTGGTGGAGGATGATCGGCACGGCCTCCTTGAGCGCGGCGGCCTGCTCGAGGATCACCTGGCCGATCCGCGGGTGCTGGACGACCGACCGCCACTCGCCGGTCGTGAGCGCCGACGGCTTCTCGAGGATCTCCTCGGGCACGGCGACCTTGCCGACGTCGTGGAGGAGGGCGGCGACGCGGATCCGGTCGATCTCGGCCTCCGGCAGCTCGAGCTGGCGGGCCATGTCGACGACGATCGACGCGATGAGCGCCGACGGCTGGCCGCGGTAGTGGGGGAGCGGGGCGATGTACGACGGCAGCGCCGCGGTCGCGGCCGTCGCGGGCGGCGCGCCGATCTCCATGGCGCGCGAGCGCGACCGGCCGTCGAGATCGGGGCCCGCGGGACGCGGGCGTCGTCGTCGGGCTCCGAGAAGACGTAGGTCTGGTTGCGCCCGAGCGACTTGGCCGAGTACATCGCGGCGTCCGCGTCGCGGACGAGGGTGTCCACGCGGAGCTTCGGCCCGGCCCCGCCGGCGATCCCGATCGAGATCGTCACCGACAGGTCCGGCGTTGCCGTCGACCGCGAAGCGCTGGCGCTGGACGAGCTGGCGCAGCTTCTCGGTGAGGATGGCCCCTTCGTCGACGTCGGTCTCGGTCAGGACGAGCATGAATTCCTCGCCGCCGTACCGGCCGATCATGTCCGCTCGCCCGCAGGTTCGCGCCGATCGTCTGGGCGACCCCGCGGAGCACGACGTCGCCGACGGCGTGGCCGTAGGTGTCGTTGACGGTCTTGAAGTGGTCGATGTCGACGAAGGCGACCGAGAGCGGTCGGTCATAGCGGCTCGGCGCGTTCGACCTCGGCGAAGAGGTCGCCGAGCGAGCGCGCTGCGGTTGCCGACACCGGTGAGCCGGTCGATCGTCGCGCGCGTCGTGGGTCTCGGCGAGGGCGGCGGCGACGCCGTTGACGGCCCGCGCGAGACGACCCTCGAGGCCGTTGCCGCGGGCCTGCGACGGTGACCGGCGTAGTCACCGGCCGCGATCCGCTCGGCGGCCTTCACGAGGCGCGGCGAGCCGGATGCGCAGTCGCAGGTAGAGCGAGCCCGCGCGGTCATGCGACACGCCGATGGTCGCCGCGGCGACCGCGGCGATCACGCGAACGGCTCACGGTATCGACCCAGGAGCGCGGCGACCTCCGGGACGGCGACGAGAGCAGGATCCCGAGAGCGACCGGAGCCGCGAGCGCCAGGACCCCGAAGCAGGCGCATCACGTCGTCAAGGCTAGGCCGAGGCCCTTCCGACGGGGTCACCAGCAGTACCGGGACGCGCCGCCGGATGGTACCGATGCGAGCCGTCGACCACGGCCGGGCCGCTGTCCGACCGCCTGAGGCGAGCTCGTGGAGGCCGTCGGCGAGGTCGGCCGCGCTGCTATACTCGGCCCGGTCCTCGCCCGACAGCGGGTCCGAGGCCCGTGAGACCAGGAGGTCAGCGATCGCGCTGGAGGGCGCATCGGCCGCCCAGTGAGGCGACCGAGCGACCAGCTCGACGGCGATCCGCCGACCGTCGGCGGCGCGACGCGGGAGACGTCTACCGGAGTCAGCCGGCCCGATCAGGCGGGCCGGGTCGCCGTTCCGATCCGTGCTCCGCCCGGGGCGCCGCTCGCTGTCGTCGGGCGAGCGCTGACCGGCCGACCGGCCGAGCGTTCCAGGAGGCGACTGATGCCGGCCACCGTCATCGTCGGGCTCCAGTGGGGCGACGAGGGCAAGGGCAAGACCACCGACTTCCTCGCCGAGCAGGTCGCGCATGGTCGTCCGCTACCAGGGCGGCGACAACGCCGGTCACACGGTCGTCCTCGGCGACGAGGTCTTCAAGCTCCACCTCGTCGCCGTCCGGCGTCCTCTACCCGCACATCGTCCCGGTCATCGGCAACCGGGGTCGTCGTCAACCCGGCGACGCTGATCGGCGAACTCGACGCGCTCGGCGCGCGCGGGATCGACGTCTCGCCGGGTCCGGGTGAGCCGCAACGCGCACGTGATCATGCCGTACCACATCGCGCTGGACCAGGCGACGGAGGCCCGCCTCGGACGGCGCGCGGTGGGCACGACCCGCCGCGGGATCGGGCCGACCTACGCCGACCGGGCGTGGCGGGTCGGCCTGCGCATGGAGGACCTCCTCGACGCGGCGGTCTCCGCGCGAGCTCGGATCGGGCGTGCTCCCCGACAAGAACGGCTCCTGCTGCGCTCGACGCCGACGCGCGAGCCGTTCGAGCTCGAGGCGCTCGTCGACCGCAGGCGCTCGGCTGGGGCGACCGGCTGCGGACCACGATCGTCGACACGACGTGCCTCGTCCAGGACGGCCCTCGCGCGCGGCGACCACCTGCTCCTCGAGGGCGCGCAGGGGACGCTGCTCGACCTCGACCACGGGAGCTACCCGTACGTGACCTCGTCGAACCCGGTCGCCGGGGGCGCGTGCACGGGCGGCGGGCATCGGGCCGCTCCAGGTCGACGAGGTCATCGGCGTCATGAAGGCCTACTCGACACGCGGGTCGGCGCGGGCCCGTTCCCGACCGAGCTCGACGACGAGATCGGCGAGGGGATCGCGGACCGCGGCCGCGAGGTCGGGACGACGACCGGGCGGCCGCCGCCGGGTCGGCTGGTTCGACGCCGTCCCGCTCGCGCTACGCGGTCGAGGTCAACAGCGTCAGCTCGATCATGCTGAACAAGCTCGACATCCTCTCCGGGCATCGACGAGATCCGCCTCTGCGTCGCCTACGACATCGACGGCAAGCGCGTCGAGCGTCTGGCCGTCGAGCGGCGCGGGCTCTCGCGCGGCGACGCCCATCTACGAGACGTTCCCCGGCTGGCCCGAGCCGATCCACGGCGTCGCGCTCGCTCGGCGACCTGCCCGAGAACGCCCGCCGGTACGTCAGCGCGCCTCGAGGAGCTCGCCGGCGTCCCGATCGTCCTCGTGTCGGTCGGGCCGGAGCGGACGCAGACGATCGAGCGGGCCGGGCGGCCGATGCGGACCGGGGCGGGGCATCCCGGCGTGAGCACGGCCAGCCGCCGACTGCCGACCCGGATCCTCGTCGTGGGCGGTGGCGGCCGCGAGCACGCGCTCGCCTGGAAGCTCGGCCCGCGAGCCCGGGCGTCAACGAGGTGATCGTCGCGCCCGGGCAGCGACGCGATCGCCGCGCGTGCCGCGGGTGCGCCGCGCGGACGTCGATCCGCTGCGACGGTGCGGCCGTCGTGGCGCTCGCCCGGCGCGAGGCCGTCGAGCTCGTCGTCATCGGGCCCGAGGCGCCGCTCGCGGCCGGCGTCGCCGACGCGCTCGCCGCGGCCGGGATCGCGGTCGTTCGGGCCGACGGCCGCGGCCGCCCGGATCGAGCGCAGCAAGGCGTTCTGCCGCGAGGTCGCCGACGCGGCCGGCGTCCGGATGGCGCGGGCGGCGCGCCTTCGAGGACTCGCTGCCGGCGCTGCGCCTTCGCGCGCGGCTCTCGCCGCCGACGGGACGGGCATCGTCGTCAAGGCCGACGGCCTCGCCGCCGGCAAGGGCGTGACGGTCTGCGAGGACCTCGACGAGGCCGACGGCGAGCGCTCGCCGGATCGTCGCGTCGGACGGCCGGCCGGGCGCCCGCGGTCGTCGTCGAGGAGCGGCTCGTCGGCCGCGAGGCCAGCGTGATCGCCCTCGTGCGACGGCGCGCGACGGCGCTCGCCCTGCCCGCGGCGCGCGACCACAAGCGTCTCGCGCGACGGCGATCGCGGCCCGAACACCGGCGGGCATGGGCGCCTACAGCCCGCTCGCCGACCTCCCGGACGACGAGATCGCCGGCCCTCGTCGAGGCGTTCCACCGCCCGATCCTCGCCGAGCTGGCCCGCCGCGGCACGCCGTTCCGTGGCGCGCTCTACGCCGGCCTGATGCTCACCGCCGACGGTCCGGTCCTCCTCGAGTGCAACGCCCGCTTCGGCGATCCCGGAGACGCAGGCGGTCCTGCCGCGGCTCGGCCGTGGCCCTCGGGCCGCTGCTCCTCGCGGCGGCGCGCGGCGACCTCGCGCGCGGCCGCGCAGGCGCTCGGCCTCGCGGACACGCGGCTCCCGGTCTTCCCGGGCGCCACGGTCGCGATCGTCCTCGCGGCCGCCGGGCTACCCGGACGCGCCGCGCCGCGGCGACGCGATCGACGGGCTCGGCGAGGCGCACGTCCGCGGGCGCCCTCGTCTTCCACGCCGGCACGGCGTCGACGACCGACGGCACGGTCCGGACCGCCGGCGGGCGCGTGCTCACCGTCGTCGGCCGCGGGCCGGACCTGACCGCCGCCCGCGACCAGGCGGAGCGCGCCGCGGACGCTCGATCCGTGGGACGGCCTGCAGCGCCGCCACGACATCGGCGCGACCGAGCCGGCGTCGCGGCGGCCGCCGACACGCCGCGTCGTCGGGTGCCGCCCGATGATCCGCCGCTACACGCTCGCCGAGATGGGCGCGATCTGGTCGGACCAGGCCCGCTTCGAGGCGATGCTCCGGGTCGAGCTCGCGGTCGCGCGCGCCCAGGCCGGCCGCGGCCTCGTCCCCGCCGAGGCGCTCGCCGCGCATCGAGACGCGCGCGCGCGTCGATGTCGACCGGATCGCCGAGATCGAGCGGACGACCGACCACGACGTCATCGCGTTCGTCAGCCAGGTCGCCGAGTCGGTCGGCCCGGAGGGCCGCTTCCTCCACCTCGGCCTGACGAGCAGCGACGTCGTCGACACCGGCGCTCGCGCTCCAGCTCGCGGCGGCCGGCCGGCGCCTCCTCGCCGACGCCGACCGGCTGACTCGCGGCGATCGTCGTCCGCGCCCGCGCCGAGGCCGAGACGGTGATGATGGGCCGAACCCATTCGGTCCATGCCGAGCCGACGACGCTCGGCCTCAAGCTCGCCGGCTGGGCGTTCGAGGTCGACCGCGGCGCGCGACGCGGCTCGCCGCCGCCGTCGACGAGATCGCGCACCGGCAAGATCTCCGGCCCGGTCGGGACGTACAGCCACCTCGGTCCGGAGATCGAGGCGGAGGTGCTCGCCGCTCTCGGCCTCCACGCGGACCCGGTCAGCACGCCAGATCGTCCAGCGCGACCGCCACGCGGCGCTGCTCGCGGCGATCGCCGATCCTCGGCGGGTCGCTCGAGCGGTTCGCGACCGAGGTCCGCAACCTCCAGCACACCGAGATCGGCGAGCTCCAGGAGCCGTTCGCGGCCGGCCAGAAGGGCTCCGAGGCGATGCCCCACAAGCGCAATCCGATCCTGTCCGAGCGGATCGCCGGCCTGGCCCGGCTGCTGCGCGGCTACGCCGGGCACGGCGCTCGAGGACCAGCCGCTCTGGCACGAGCGCGACATCAGCCACTCGAGCGCCGAGCGGGTGATCCTGCCCGACGCGACGATCGTCCTCGACTACATGCTCGTGAGGATGACCGGGCTCGTCGAGGGCCTCGTGGTCCGCTCCGAGCGGATGCGCGAGAACATCGACCGCGGCCTCGGGCTCCACGCATCGTCGCGTGCTCGTCGCCCTCGTCGAGCACGGCGGCCTGTCGCGCGAGGAGGCCTACGCGGTCGTCCAGCGCGCGCGCCCTGCGGGCCGCCGACGAGCGGGCGCCGCTGCGCGACCTGCTCGCGTCGGATCCGGCCGTGGCCCAGCGGCTGTCGCTCGACGCAGCTCGACGCCTGCTTCGACGACGCCTCGTTCCTCCACCACGTCCCCGAGGTCATCGCCCGGCTCGACGGCCTCGAGGCAGCGCTCGCCGCCCGCGCGCGGCCGCGCCGCACGCGACGGTGCCCGATGCTGGCTGAGTCGTTCCTCCGCTCCGGGCAAGGTCCGCGACCTCTACGCCTGACCGACGACCGGCTGCTGCTCGTCGCCTCGGACCGGATCAGCGCCTTCGACGTCGTCCTGCCGACTCGATGATCCCGGACAAGGGCCGCGTGCTCACCGGCCTGTCGCGGTTCTGGTTCGCCGAGACCGGCGGCGATCGTCCCCAACCACCTCCTCGATACGACCCGCGGTCCTGGTCGGCGACCGTCGAGGCCGAGGTCGCCGTCGGCGGGCATCAGGCCGACCTCGGACCGCTCGACGACCTCCGCGGCCGGATCATGATCTGCCGGCCGGCTTCGGTCGTGCCCATCGAAGCGGTCGTGCGCGGCTACCTCGCCGGCTCGGGCTGGAAGGAGTACCAGGCGAGCCGGCACGGTCTGCGGCATCGCCGCTGCCGGCCGGCCTCCGCGAGAGCGACCGCCTGCCCGAGCCGATCTTCACGCCGGCGACGAAGGCCGAGGACGGCGAGCACGACGAGAACATCACCTTCGACCGATGATCGACCACATCGCGCATCGCGTCCGGGCTGACGACCGGCGCCGGCGCTGCGTCGCCGAGCGGATCCGCGACGGTCGATCCGGCTCTACCGATACGGCGCGGCCGTCGCCGAGCGGCGCGGGATCCTCCTCGCCGACACGAAGTTCGAGTTCGGGCTGCGCTCGGCGATCGGACCGGCGGACGGTCCAGGGTCGTACGCGTTCGGGACGAGCTGCCGGCGGCCGACCAGCTCATGCTCATCGACGAGGTCCTGACCCCCGACTCATCGCGGTTCTGGGATGCCGCCACCTACGAGCCGGGCCGCGCGCAGGCGAGCTTCGACAAGCAGTACGTCCGCGACTGGCTGCTCAGGCCCAGCCGTGGGACAAGACCGCGCCCGGGCCGGCGCTGCCCGACGAGGTCGTCGCCGGCACGCGCGCCCGCTACATCGAAGCCTACGAACGCATCACCGGCGCCAGCTTCGAGCGCTACCTCCAGGAGGATGTCATCGCCCCATGACCAGCTTCCGGTTCGCCGTCAACGTCCTGCCGAAGGCCGGCATCCTCGACCCGCAGGGTCGGGCGGTGGAGGGCAGCCTCGGCCATCTCGGGATCGACGGCGTCAGCGCGGTCCGCGTCGGGCGCCGCGTCGAGCTGACGGTCGAGGCCGACGACGCCCAGGCGGCGCGGGCCGTCGTCGAGCGCCTCGCCTCCGAGCTGCTGTCGAACCCGCTCATCGAGGCGTACGCCATCGAGCCGCTCGGCGGCGGCCTCCTCGCTCGTGACGGCGGGGCAGGGCTGACCGATGGGCGTGCGCGATCGGCGTCGTCGTCTTCCCCGGCAGCAACTGCGACCGCGACACGGTCCATGCGCTGGACCTGGCCGGCGCCGAGCCGGTCGTCCTGTGGCACGAGCAGGCGTCGCTCGAGGGCGTCGCCGCGGTCATCCTGCCGGGCGGTTTCGCGTACGGCGACTACCTGCGGGCCGGCGTGATCGCGCGGTTCAGCCCGGTCATGCGCGCCGTGACGCGCGTTCGCGAACGACGGTGGGCTGGTCCTCGGCATCTGCAACGGCTTCCAGGTCCTCGCCGAGGCCCATCTCGTGCCGGGCGCCCTGCTGCGCAACGCCTCGCTCCGGTTCGCCGGTCAGGAGGTCCGCATCGCCGCGCAGCGGCTCGATACGCGGTTCACGCACGCGCTCGAGGTCGGCCGGCCGCTGCGCATGCCGGTCGCCCATGGCGAAGGCTGCTACTTCGCGGACGACGCGGCGCTCGATGCGCTGGAGGCCGCGGATGGCGTGCTGTTCCGCTACGTCGACGCGGACGGGACCGTCGCCGGGCCGGAGAGCCCGGCGAACCCGAACGGCTCGCTGCGCGCGATCGCCGGGGTCATCAACGCGCGCGGGCAACGTCGCCGGGCTGATGCCGCACCCCGAGCGGGCCGCCGAGGCGATCCTCGGCTCGGACGACGGCGCCGGCATCATCCGCTCGCTCGTGGAGAGCGCCGCGCTCGCCGCGAACGCGGACCTGGTCGCGGTCGGCGGCCGATGACCGTCATGGAGCGCGAGGTCGAGCCGCTGCACCGCCGTCTCGGCGTGACCGACGACGAGCTCGACGCGATCCGCGACCGGCTCGGCGGGCGCGACCCCAACGACCTCGAGCTGGCGATGTTCAGCGTGATGTGGAGCGAGCACTGCTCGTACAAGAGCTCGAAGCCGCTGCTGCGGACGCTCCCGACCGCCGGGGAGGGCGTCGTCGCCGGTCCGGGCGAGAACGCCGGCGTCATCTCGATCGGCGACGGGCTCGCGGTCGCGTTCAAGATCGAATCGCACAACCACCCGAGCGCCGTCGAGCCCTACCAGGGCGCGGCGACGGGCGTCGGCGGCATCCTCCGCGACATCTTCACGATGGGCGCCCGGCCGATCGCGGTCCTCGACGCCCTCCGCTTCGGCGACCCGGCCGACGCCCGGACGCGGCACCTCGTCAACGGGGTCGTGCGCGGCGTCGGCGGCTACGGCAACTGCGTCGGCGTGCCGACGGTCGGCGGCGAGCTCGTGTTCGACCCGACGTACGCGGGCAACCCGCTCGTCAACGTGATGGCCATCGGCCTGCATGGAGGAGCGGCTCCTGACGCTGGCCGCGGCGCCCGGGCCGGGCAACCTGGTCGTGCTGTTCGGGTCGGCCACCGGCCGCGACGGGATCGGCGGCGCGTCGGTCCTCGCCAGCGCGACCTTCACCGACGACGACCCGTCGAAGCGCCCGCAGCGTCCAGGTCGGCGACCCGTTCGCGGAGAAGCTGCTGATCGAGGCCAGCCTCGAGCTCATCGAGCGCGGGCTGGTCGAGGGCCTCCAGGACCTCGGCGCGGGTGGGATCACCTGCGCGACGTCGGAGACCGCTGATCGTGGCGGGACCGGGATGCTCGTCGACCTCGACGCGATCCCGCGCCGCGAGCCGGGTCTCGAGCCGTTCGAGGTGATGATCTCGGAGTCGCAGGAGCGGATGTGCGCCGCCGTCCTGCCCGCGAAGTGGGAGGAGGTCCGCGAGGTCTGCACCCGCTGGGGCCTGCCGGTGGCGATCATCGGCCGCGTGACCGGCGGACGGCGACATCGCCATCGTCGAGGGCGGGCTGGACGCCGACGGGCGGCCGAACCCCGGCGCCGTCGAGATCGCGCGGATCCCGGCCAGCGCGCTCACGAGCGATGCCATCGTCCACCAGCGCGTGGCCATGCGGCCGACGCACCACCGCGCCGCGCCGGCGCCGGGTGCGCCGATCGAACCGGTCGACCGACTGCCCGGAGCGCGGCATGGACCCCGGCGCGGTGCTGCTCGCCCTGCTCGGGTCGGCGAACCTCTCCTCGCGCCACGAGGTCTTCCACCAGTACGACTCGACGGTCGGCGCCGACACGGTCGCCGGACCGGGCCGCGGCGCCGCGGTCCTGCGCGTCAAGGGCACGACCAAGGCGCTCGTCGCGACCACGGACGGCAACCAGGGCGTGGGCGTCACGGATCCGTGGCTCGGGGCGGCCCTCTCGGTCGCCGAGGCGACGCGGAACGTCTCGATCACCGGAGCGCGGCCGCTCGGCGTGACGAACTGCCTCAACTACGGCGACCCCACGCGTCCGGAGGCGTTCTGGCAGCTGACCGAGGGCGTCCGCGGCCTCGCCGACGCGTGCCGGGCGCTCGGCCTGCCGGTCACCGGCGGCAACGTCTCGCTCTACAACGAATCCCCGACCGGCTCGATCGCCCCGACGCCCGAGATCGGCGTGGTCGGGCTGCTCGACGACGTCGCGACGCTGGTCGGCCCGGCCTTCGAGAAGGCCCACGACACGATCGTCCTCGTCGGCGAGGCGACGCCGGGCCTCGCCGGCTCGGCCTACGCCGGGCTCGCGGGCGCCGCCGACGACGACCCGCCGGCGCTGGACCTGGCCCGCGAGGCCGCCCTCCAGGCGTTCATCCGCGAGGCGATCGCCCGCGGGCTCGTCGCCTCGGCGCAGGACGTCTCGGGCGGCGGGCTGGCCGTCGCCATCGCCGAGAGCGCCATGTGGGGCGGCCTCGGCGCCGTCACCCGCGTCGCCGTGGCGCACTCGCCGGCGGTCGACCTCTTCGGCGAGAGCCCGTCGCGCCTCGTCGTGACCTGCCGGCCGCGCTTCGCGCCGGCGATCGAGCTCCTGGCCCGCCAGCACGGCCTCCCGGTCGAGCCGATCGGGTCCGTCGGGGGCGACCGGCTGGTGATCGAGCTGGCCGGGACCGGTGCCACCGGATCCGCGGAGGAACGCGGCAGTCGGATCGCCGATGCGCTGGAGGTCCCGCTCGCCGACCTTCGTCACGCCTGGGAGCACGGGCTCGCCCGCGCCCTGGGCTGGGAGGGCTGACCCATGTGCGGTGTGTTCGGAGCGGTCGTCCCACGCGGTTCCGAGGCGACGGACGCCGCGGCGATCGCCACGCTCGGGCTGTTCGCGCTCCAGCATCGCGGGCAGGAGTCGGCCGGGATCGCGGTCAGCGACGGCGACCAGCTGATGCTCTACAAGGACCTCGGGATGATCAGCACGGTCCTCGACGAGCGCCGGCTGCCGAGCCTCCGCGGCGGCCTCGCCATCGCCCACTGCCGCTACTCGACGACCGGCTCGACGATCTGGGAGAACGCCCAGCCGACGTACCGGCGCGGGCCGCGGCGGGCGATCGCGATCGGCCACAACGGGAACCTGGTCAACACGCGGGACCTGCTGACCCAGCTCGAAGGCGGCCGTGCCCGTCTGCCCGCCTCCACCGACACCGAGCTGCTGACGGCGCTCCTCGCCGATGAGCCCGCGACGGACACGGTCCAGGCACTGGTCCAGGTGCTGCCGAGGGTCCGCGGCGCGTTCACCCTGGTGATCCTCGACGAGCGGAAGGTCATCGGCGTCCGCGACCCGCACGGGTTCCGCCCGCTCGTCCTCGGCAAGCTGCCACGGCCGCAGCGCCCCGGCGGCCCGGACGACGGCCTGTGGATCGACGACGACGCCTCCGCCGGCTGGTGCCTCTCGTCGGAGACGGCCGCCCTCGACATCGTCGGCGCCGAGTACGTGCGCGACGTGGAGCCGGGCGAGATCGTCATCCTCGAGCAGGGGCACGCCCCGCGCTCGGTCCGCTACGCGGCGGCGATCGCCCGCGCTGTGCGTCTTCGAGCTCATCTACTTCGCCCGCCCCGACTCGTACATGGAGGGGCGCAACCTGTACGAGGTCCGGCGCCGGATGGGCGAGCAGCTCGCCCTCGAGCACCCGGTCGAGGCCGACCTGGTCATGCCGGTGCCCGACACCGGCGCGCCCGCAGCCGCCGGGTTCGCCGAGGCGTCGGGCCAGCCGTATCGCGAGGGGATGTACCGCAACCGGTACGCCGGCCGGACCTTCATCCAGCCGTCGCAGGGGCTTCGCCATCGCGGCGTGACGATCAAGCTCAACCCGCTCCGCGAGGTCGTCAACGGGAAGAAGCTGATCGTCGTGGACGACTCGATCGTGCGCGGCACGACCACCAAGCGGATCGTCGAGCTGCTGCGCAAGGCGGGCGCGACCGAGGTCCACGTCCGGATCAGCGCCCCGCCGATCTACCACCCGTGCTTCTACGGCATCGACACCTCGATCGAGACCGAGCTGATCGCGGCCACCCACGACGAGGCGCAGATCCGCGAGTTCATCGGCGCCGACTCGCTCGGCTATCTCTCGATCCGCGGCGTGCTCGCCGCGCTCGAGCTCCCGTACGAGCAGTTCTGCTTCGCCTGCTTCGACGGGAACTATCCCGAGCCCGTCCCGTACGACGCCAACTCGCGAAAGTTCATGCTCGAGGAGCCCGTGATCGCCGGTGGCTGACACGCGCCGGGCGTACCGGCAGGCCGGCGTCGACGTCAAAGGCGGGGAGCGGGCCGTCGAGCTGATGCGCGCCGCACGTCGAGTCGACGCGCCGGCCCGAGGTGGTCGGCGGTCTCGGCGGGTTCGGCGGCGCCTTCTCGATCCCGCCGGGCTACCGCGAGCCGCTGCTGGTCGCGTCCACGGACGGCGTCGGCACCAAGACCGCGATCGCGGCGGCCGTCGGCCGGTACGACACCATCGGCATCGACCTCGTCGCGATGTGCGCCGATGACGTGGTCTGCACCGGCGCCGAGCCGCTGGCCTTCCTCGACTACGTGGCCGTCGGGCACCTCGACCCGGTCGCTGTGGCCGAGCTGGTCGGCGGCGTCGCGGCCGGCTGCCGCGACGCGGGCTGCGCGCTCGTGGGCGGCGAGACCGCCGAGCATCCGGGTCTCATGGACGCCGATGCGTTCGACCTGGCCGCGACGTGCATCGGCGTCGTCGAGCGCTCGCGCGCGATCGACGGCTCCGCGGCCCGTGCCGGAGACGTGATCCTGGGCCTGGCATCGTCCGGCCTCCATTCGAACGGCTACTCGCTGGTCCGGGCGCTGGTCGCGCAGTGGGACCTCGACCTCGCGGCGCCCTACCAGGAGCGGCTGCGCCGGACGCTCGGCGACGCCGCGGCCGACGCCGCGCTGGCCGCCGCGCCGCACGAGTCGATGGCGACGCTCGGCGAGGTCCTGCTGACGCCGACGCGGATCTACGCGCGGGCCGTGCTCGCGGCCCGCGAGGCGGTCGTCGCCGAGGGCGCCGACATCCACGGCCTCGCCCACATCACCGGCGGTGGCCTGCCCGGGAACGTGCCGCGGGCCTTGCCGGCCTCGCTGGCCGCCCGGCTGGACCCGTCCCGCTGGCCGATGCCATCGGTCATGCGCCTGTTCGGCGCGCTCGGCGGGCTCGACGACGACGAGCTCCGGGCGACCTTCAACGGCGGTCTCGGGATGGTGATGGTCGTGCCGTCCGGGGCCGTTTCGGCCGCGCTGGCCGCGCTGGCAGGGCAGGGGATCCCGGCGGCCGTCGTCGGGGAGGTCGTGGACGTGGTCGCGGTCGGCGGCGCGCGCTACGTCGAGGGCGCCCTCGGGGCCGTCGCGTGAGCGGCCGCATCGCGGTGGGCGTCTCGGGCGCCGGCTCCAACCTCCGGGCGCTCCACGCCGCGGCCGTCCGCGGCGAGCTCGGCGGTGAGATCGTGCTGGTGTTCGCGGACCGGGCGTGCCCGGCCCTCGACTGGGCCGCGGAGCAGGGGATCGAGACCGCGCTGGTCCCGGGCGGCGACGACGCGACGCTCGCGGCGACTCTGGTCGATGTCGCGCCGGACGTCGTCGTTCTCGCCGGCTACATGCGGATCGTCGGCCCGGCGGTGCTCGCCGTGTTCGATGGCCGCATCCTCAACACCCACCCGAGCCTGCTGCCGGCCTTCCCCGGAGCCCACGCGGTCCGCGACGCGCTCGCGTATGGCGTCGCGATGACCGGTTCGACGGTCCATCTCGTCGACGAGACGCTCGACGGGGGACCGGTCGTCGCCCAGGAGGCGGTCGCGGTCCTGCCCGGCGACGACGTGAACGCGCTGCACGCGCGGATCCGCGCCGTCGAGCACCGGCTCCTGCCACGCGCGGTCGCGCTGCTCCTGGCCGGCGCCGTGACGGTCGCGCCCGACGGCCGGCAGGTCCGGGTCGACCTCGAGCGGGCCGACACCGCGGTCCCGGTCCCTCGCCGCGCGCTCCTGTCCGTCTACGACAAGACCGGTCTCGCCGACCTCGGACGCGGTCTCGTGGCGCGCGGCTTCGAGCTCGTGTCGACCGGTGGGACGGCGAAGGCCCTCCGCGATGCCGGCCTGCCGGTCACGGACGTCGGTTCCGTCACCGGCTTTCCCGAGATGCTCGACGGCCGGGTCAAGACGCTCCACCCGCGGATCCACGGCGGCCTGCTCGCCGATCGGCGCCTCGCCGACCACCGGCAGCAGATCATCGCCGCCGCGATCGCCCCGTTCGATGTCGTCGTCTCGAACCTCTATCCGTTCGCCGCGGCCCTCGAGCGACCGGGGATCACGGTGGACGAGCTGATCGAGGAGATCGACATCGGCGGCCCGTCGATGGTGCGAGCCGCGGCGAAGAACCACGCGAGCGTGGCGATCGTCACCGACCCGGCGCGCTACGACCAGGTCCTTGCCGCGCTCGACACGCCAGGCGGCATCGACGACGCGCTGCGGCGCGCCCTCGCCATCGAGGCGTTCACGCACACCGCGGCGTACGACGCCCGGATCGCGGCCGAGCTGCCGGTCAGGATGGCGGCCGCCGGCCTCGCGCTCCCCGACGAGCCCGGCCTCCCCGGCGCCAGCGATCCATACCCGGCCCGGCTGACCGTGCCGCTCGAGAAGGTCGAGACCCTCCGGTACGGGGAGAACCCGCACCAGCCCGCGGCGCGCTATCGGCGGCCGGGGACGACCGCGCTCGACGGGGTCTTCGGGGAGGAGCGGCCCCCGCTCCAGGGCAAGACGCTCTCGTACAACAACGTCCTGGATGCCGCGGCGGCGGCCGCCCTCGGCCGGGCGCTGCGCGGCCCGGGGGTCGTCATCGTCAAGCACACCAACCCGTGCGGCGCGGCGGAACGGGCGACCCTCCTCGGGGCGTGGGAGGCCGCCCTCGAGGCCGATCCGGTCAGCGCCTTCGGCGGGGTCGTGGCCCTGACGCGGACCGTGGACCGGGCCGTCGCCGAGCGGCTCGTCTCGATCTTCCTCGAGATCGTGGTCGCCCCCGGGTTCGACGCCGACGCGCTCGAGGTCCTGGCCACGAAGCCGAACCTGCGGGTGCTCCTCGATCCCGCCCTCGCGTCGGATGCGCCCACGACCGCCGGGGCCGCGACGCCCACCGGCTCCATCCGGACGGCCGGCGGCGCCGTCCTCGTCACCGCGCCGGACATCGTCAGCGACATCCCGGGCACCTGGACCTGCGCGACGCGCCGCGCTCCGACCGACGCCGAGCAGGTCGATCTCGACCTGGCGTGGCGGCTGGTCCGGGGCGTGACCTCGAACGCGATCGTCCTGGTCAAGGACGGGCGGCTGGTGGGGATGGGGAGCGGGCAGACCTCGCGGGTCGATGCCGCCCGCCAGGCCGTGGCCAAGGCGCGGGCGATGCTGGGACCGGACGCCACCGTGGGCGCGGCCTGCGGGTCCGACGCGTTCTTCCCGTTCCCGGACGCCATCGAGGCGTGCCTGGCGGCCGGCGTCACCGCCTTCGCCCAGCCCGGCGGCTCGATGCGCGACGCCGAGGCCGTCGCGGTCGTCGACGCCGCCGGCGGCACGATGCTGATCACCGGGTCGCGCCACTTCCGCCACTGACGAAAGGGGTTGTGAGCCCCGGTCGCCCGCTCTACGATCGGGCGACCTAACGGAGGGCACCGTGGACCGGACCAACGAAGAGGTCGTCCGCGAGTACGCGGCCGCGGCGGCCGCCAACGACCTCGCCACGCTCGAACGACTGCGTCACCCGGAGTGGGTGACCATGTGGCCGCAGTCGGGCGAGCGCCTGGTCGGCAGCCACGCCTTCGCGGCCGTCGTGGACGGCTATCCCGGTGGCAAGCCGACCACGGTGGTGGACCGGGTGGTCGGCGCCGAGGATCGCTACGTCGTCACGCCGGGCAACACCGTGGTCCGCATCTCGGGCAGCGGCGAGCACTGGTGGGGGGCATGGGTCATGACCTACCCGGATGGCCTCGTCTACCACTGCATCGACCTGATCGAGCTGCGCGACGGCCTGGTCCGCCGCGAGACCGTCTACTGGGCGCCGCCATTCGAGGCGCCGGAGTGGCGGGCGCCGTTCGTCGAGCGGAGCGACACCCCAGCCTGACATCGGCCAACCGCAAAGACGATTTTGCAAAGGGTCTTGTGCAAAGAAGTCTTTGCGGTTAGGATGTGCCCATGGACGCATGGGATCGCACCAGGGTCACCGACGTCGAGGCGCTGCGCGCCATCGCCCACCCGCTCCGGGCCCGCCTGCTGGGCGCGCTCCGTCACGAGGGTCCGGCGACTGCCACCGAGCTCGCCGCGCGCTTCGGCGAATCGAGCGGCTCGACGAGCTACCACCTCCGTCAGCTCGAGCGCTACGGGTTCATCGTCGAGGACGAGGACCAGCCATCGAAGCGGGAGCGTCGCTGGCGCGCGGCGGCCAAGTTCACGTCCTGGGACGACGCGGACTTCGTCGACCAGCCGGAGGGCCGCGAGGCCTCGGACGCGATGCACGACCTCCAGGTCCACTGGCTGCTCCGCCGTGACCAGCAGTGGCGCACGCGGCGTCTCGACTGGGATCGCGCGTGGCTCGGCGCGGCCGGGACGAGTGACATCGAGGTCCGGCTGACCCCGGCCGCGACCAACCGCTTCATCGAGCGCTTCCTCGACTTGGCCCGCGAGGCCGAGGCCGAGTCCGCCGGCGACCCCGGTTCCGAGATCGTCTCGATCCATGTCCAGGCGGTCCCGGTCCACCCTGACGACCTCCTCTGATGCCCGCGACCCCGGCCGGCCTCGTCCGCCGCTTCGCCCTCCTGTCGGCGCTCCGCTGGTTCCCGATCGGGCTCACGATCCCGGTCAACGTCCTGCTGATGCAGGCTCGCGGCCTGGACCTGGCCGTGATCGGCGGTCTGTACGCCATCTATGGGATCGTGACGATCGCCCTGGAGCTGCCGACCGGCGGCCTCGCCGACGTGATCGGGCGGCGCACCGTCCTCGTCGCGGCCTCGATCGCGACCACCGTGTCCCTGCTCGTGGCCGCGATCGCCCAGGACGTCCCTGTGTTCGCCCTCGCGATGGTGCTCGGCGCGACCGGGCGGGCGCTCGGGTCCGGGCCGCTTGATGCCTGGTACGTCGACGCCACGCACGCGCTTGACCCCGAGGCCTCGGTCCGGCAGGGCCTGGCACGCGGCCAGGCCGCGGAGGCGCTCGCGCTCGGGCTCGGCGCGGTCATCGGCGGGCTCCTGCCGGCGATCTGCCTCGCGCTCTGGCCATCGCTCGCGTCGGGCCCGGTCATCGGCCTCTCCGTGCCGGTCCTCCTCGCCGCGGCCATGACCGCCGCCAACGCCGTCGCGATCGTCCTCGTCGTCCACGAACGGCGACCGGCCTGGGTCGGCGCGCGGGCGATCGCCGGCGGCATCCCCAGCACCATCCGCGACGGGCTCCGGCTCGGGTTCGGCGACCCGATGCTGCGCCGGTTGATGGTCCGCGCCGGGCTCCTCGGCGTCGTGCTCGCGGGCATCGAGCTGCTGGCCCCGGGCACGTTCGCCGGCCTCCTCGGCGGCGAGTCGCAGGCGAGCCGGGTCTACGGCATCTTCGCGGCGACCGCGTTCGCGGCCAACGCCGCCGGATCGGCGCTCGCGCCCGCCGCGGCCCGTCGTCTCGGAGGCGCACGAGCGGCGGCCCTTGCGTCCTTCGCGGCCGGGGCCGCGATCCTGCTCGTCGCCAGCCCGATCCTCGCCCTCGTCGGTGCCGGCTACGTCGCCGTCTACCTGTTGCTCGGCGTCGGCGGACCGCTCACCTCGGAGCTGCTCCACGGTCGCGTCGCCGCCGCGCAGCGGACGACGCTGCTCTCGGTCGAGTCGCTGGCGCTCCAGGTCGGCGGCGTCGTCGCCAACCTCTCGCTCGGGACCATCGTCGTCGCCACCTCGCTCGGCTGGGGCTTCGCGTGCATCGCGGCGGCCATGGTCGCCGGCGGCGCGCTCCTCCTGAGCCGCCCGTTCCGGCAGGCGGCGGCTGTCGATGACCGGGCGCGGGCGGTGCCCGGCCTCCACGAGGCCGGCTGAGCGCGCCTCGCCCGACTGCTACCATCTCGCTCCCATGAGCGACCGGCCCCGTTTCTACCTGACCACCTCGATCGCGTACGCGAACAACAAGCCGGGGATCCACACCCTCTACGAGGTGATCGGCGCCGACGCGATCGCGCGCTGGCATCGGATGCTCGGCGACGACACGCGGTTCCTGACCGGCACCGACGAGCACTCGATCAACATCGCCCAGGCCGCCGTCGACGAGGGCCGGCCGACGCGCGAGTACGTCGACGAGAAGGTCGCGCTCTTCCACTCGTCCGAGGCGGCCCTCGGCATCGCGCCCGACCGCTTCATCCGGACGACGGACCCCGACCATGTCCGCGCCGCGCAGGAGATGGTCCGCCGGGCGTACGCCAACGGCGACATCTACCTCGGCACGTACGAGGGCTGGTACTGCCCGAACGAGGGCTTCCGGAACGCGACCGACGTCATCGAGACCGCGCAGGGGACGATCTGCCCGAACCACCCGGGCGTCCCGCTCCAGTGGCTGACCGAGCGGAACTGGTTCTTCAGGCTGTCGAACTACCAGGAGCGCCTCGAGCGGCACTTCGCCGAGCATCCCGAGTTCGTCCAGCCCGACTTCCGGCGCAACGAGATGCTCGGGTTCATCCGCAACGGCCTCGAGGACTTCTCGATCAGCCGCGAGCGGACGCCCGGCGACTGGGGCATCCCGTTCCCGATCCGCGAGGACGGCTCGTCGTCGCAGCTCCCCGACGGCATCGTGGGACCCGGCCGCCGGCAAGATCTACGTCTGGTACGACGCGCTCATCAACTACATCACGGGCGCCGGCTTCCCGGACGACCCGGCGGCGTTCGCGCGCTGGTGGCCGGCCGACCTGCACGTGATCGGGAAGGACATCGCCCGCTTCCACACGATCTTCTGGCCGGCGATGCTCTGGAGCGCCGGGCTCGAGGCGCCGCGCCAGGTGTGGGTCCACGGCTGGCTGCTCGCGGCCGGCGGCGAGCGGATGAGCAAGAGCCGCGGCAACTTCCTCGACCCCGACGACTTCGTGGCCGCGTTCGGGCAGGACGGCGCCCGCTATGTCGCGCTGCGCGAGGTCCCGTTCGGCCGGGACGCCGAGGTGTCGTGGGACTCGTTCGTCCGCCGCTACAACGCGGACCTCGCCAACGACTTCGGCAACCTCGTCAACCGCACGGTCAGCATGGTCAACCGCTACCTCGACGGGGAGCGGCCGGATCCCGTGCCGACGACGGAGGGCCGGCTGTCGGCCGCGTGGAGCGAGGTCCCCGCGCGGTATGCCGCGGCGATCGGCGGCTGCCTCCTCGACGAGGCGCTGGCCCTCCTGATCGGCTCGTTCGTGCCGCAGGCCAACAAGATGGTCGACGCCGCGCGGCCGTGGGACCTGGCGAAGGCCTGGAAGGCCGGTGACGAGGCGGCCGGCGTCCAGCTCCGCGGCGTCCTCGGCGACCTCGTCGAGGCCTGCCGGCTGATCGGCCTGGCCGTCACGCCGTTCATGCCCGCCACCGGGCCGCGCGTCCTCGCCCAGCTCGGCTTTCCGTTCCCATACCGGTGGGATGGCAACGACGGCCCGCCCATCCTCGACGAGCTGTCCTGGGGGCGCCACGCCGGCGAGTCGGATCGCGTGACCGCCCCGGAGCCGCTCTTCCCGCGGCTCGACGCGGAGCCCGGGCCGGACTGACGCCGGATGCGCCTGGTCGACAGCCACTGCCACGTCAACGCCGACCGCTTCGAGGGCGATGCCGACCTCGTCATCGGCGGCGCCCGCCTGGCCGGCGTCGAGCGGATCCTCGTCCCCGGCTGGAACGTCGCCTCGTGCGAGCGCGCGCTCGCGCTCGTGGACCGCTTCCCGTGGCTCGACGCCGCGGTCGGGGTCCATCCGCATGACGCCGCCAAGGTCGACGACGCGGCGTGGGCCGGCCTGGCCGCCCTCGCCTCCGACGATCGCGTCGTGGCCATCGGCGAGACCGGCCTCGACTACGACCGGGTCTTCAGTCCCGTCGACGACCAGCTCGCCAACCTGCGCCGGAACCTCGCGCTCGCCCTCGAGACCGGCAAGCCCGCGATCCTCCATTGCCGCTCGGCCGATGGCCGGCGCGACGCCCAGGACGCGTTGCTCGCCGAGCTGCGCGCGGCCGGGGTGGGGGATGCACGTTGGGCGGCCGCGTTCGGCGGCCGCCCGCCGGCGGTCATCCACTCGTATTCGGGACCGCTCGACTACGGCCGACAGGTCATCGACCTTGGGCTGGCGGTGAGCTTCTCCGGCCTCGTGTTCCGGGCTGGCGAGGAGGCGTCGGCCGAGGTCGCCGCCCTCGTCCCGCTCGACCGACTGCTGATCGAGACCAATTCGCCGTTCCTGGCACCACCCGGCGCACCGCGCTCGCGCAACGAACCGGAGTGGGTCCGCGTCACAGGGGTATGGCTTGCCGAACGACGGCAGGTCAGCATCGACGCCCTTGGAACGTCACTCGTCGCCACCTATGATCGGCTCTTCCCGAGCCGTCGGAGGAAATCGTGAGTCCCACCCCGCGCCGCCCCCTCCATGGCCTCGGCGGCATGTTCGTCATCGCAACGTTCGCCGTCGCGGCGTGCACGCAGGTCGCCCCGGCCCCGCCGTCGGCGTCACCGTCTGCATCGTCCTCGGCCTCCGCATCGTCCTCGGCCTCCGCATCGGCGTCGGCGTCCACCGCCGTGGTGAGCGCGTCGCCCGAGGCGACGTCGACGGCAACCTTCGTCCCGTCCGCGTCGCCGTCCGCCACGCCGATTCCCACGACCTGCCCGATCGAGGAGCAGCAGGGCAACCTGCCCTCGGACCGGCTGCTCGACATGAAGGTCGGCACCTCCGACACGGCTGACACGCTGACCTTCGTCTTCGGCCGGTCCTCGCTGGGCAATCCCGCCGGCCAGCCGGTCGGCGACCTGACCGTGGCGACCAAGCCCTACACAGAAGGGGCGAGTGGCAAGCCGATCAAGATGGACGGCGACCGGGTCATCCAGGTCCGGTTCATGCACATGTCGCTGCAGTCCGACACCGGCGACATGGTCTATAACGGCCCCGAGTCCATGAAGCCGGCGCTGCCGGCGCTCCGCCAGGCGGTCCTCTACGACGCCTTCGAGGGCCAGATGGGCTACTACGTCGGGTTCGACGGGCCGGGCTGCGTCACGCTCGCGCGCGTCGGCCAGAACGTCGTCCTGACATTCCCCCACTCGGCCGGCTAGCACCGCCGCCGCGCGCGACCGCCCCGACCCCGCGTCGAGGCGGTCGCTTCAGGTTGACAGCGGGGGTCCCGGTTCGGTAGTCTCCGTTTGGCACTCTCCGTGCGAGAGTGCCAAAGCATCGTTGGACCGTAATGACACGGTCGTCCGCACAGGTCGCCGGCATGGACCGGCGGGAGGAGCGGGACCGAGCGCGGCACGATGCTTCAGTAGCGTCCACGGGATGCCCGATCCGACCACGTTCCCGGTCGGACCGACGCCCGCCAGTCATGCCCGACGGCCGCCGCCGGCCGCCACAGGAGGAATAGCACGTTGGCCAAAGCCACTGCGACCGCGACCAAGAAGCTCAGTCCGCTGGGCGACCGCGTCGTCATCAAGCCCAGCGCCCGCGAGGAGATGACCAAGAGCGGCATCGTCCTCCCGGACACCGCCAAGGAGAAGCCCCAGGAGGGCACGATCATCGCCGCCGGCCCGGGCCGCATCCTCGAGGACGGCAAGCGCGAGGCGATGGACGTCAAGACCGGTGACAAGGTCCTGTACGCGAAGTACGCGGGGACCGAGTTCAAGGTCGACGGCGACGATCTCCTCATCGTCAGTCAGAAGGACATCCTGGCGATCGTCGCCGACTGACGGCTCTGCCGTCGGCCAGCACACCGCCCCACGTTCCCGGAGGGACACTCGAATTGGCTAAGCAACTGGTCTTCGACGAGCAGGCTCGTCGTTCGCTCAAGCGCGGCGTCGACCGCCTCGCCGACGCGGTCAAGGTGACCATCGGCCCCAAGGGCCGCAACGTCGTCCTCGACAAGAAGTTCGGCTCCCCGACCATCACCAACGACGGCGTCACGATCGCTCGCGACATCGAGCTCGACGACCCGTTCGAGAACATGGGCGCGCAGCTCCTCAAGGAGGTCGCGACCAAGACCGACGACGTCGCCGGCGACGGGACGACCACCGCGGTCGTGCTCGGCCAGGCGATGGTCGCCGAGGGCCTCCGGGTCGTCAGCGCCGGCGCCAACCCGATGGTCGTCAAGCGCGGCATCGAGGCCGCGGTCGAGGCGATCGTCGCCGAGATCAAGAAGCAGTCGCGCCCGGTCGACAACCGCGAGCAGATCGCGGCCGTCGCCGCCATCAGCGCCGCGGATCCCGAGGTCGGCGAGGTCATCGCCGAGGTGATGGACAAGGTCGGCAAGGACGGCGTCATCACCGTCGAGGAAGGGCAGTCGCTCGGCCTCGAGAAGGAATACACCGAGGGGATGCAGTTCGACCGCGGCTACCTGTCCGCGTACTTCGTGACCAACCCCGATCGGATGGAAGCGGTCCTCGACAGCCCGCTCATCCTCATCACCGACAAGAAGATCTCCAGCGTCCAGGACATGCTTCCGGCGCTCGAGAAGGGCCTCCAGCAGGGCAAGCCGATCCTGATCATCGCCGAGGACATCGACGGCGAGGCCCTTGCCACGCTGGTCGTCAACAAGCTCAAGGGGACCATCTCGGTCCTGGCCGTCAAGGCCCCGGGCTTCGGCGATCGCCGCAAGGAGATGCTCCGCGACATCGCGATCCTGACCGGCGGCACCGTCATCAGTGAAGAGGTCGGGCGCAAGCTCGACTCCGTCACCGTCGAGGACTTCGGCTCGGCTCGCCGGGTCGTGGCCACCAAGGACGACACCACGATCGTCGACGGCGACGGCAAGGCCGACCAGATCAAGGGCCGGATGAGCCAGATCAAGGCCCAGATCGAGGAGACCACCTCGGACTACGACAAGGAGAAGCTCCAGGAGCGCCTTGCCAAGCTGTCCGGTGGCGTCGCGGTCATCAAGGTCGGCGCGGCCACCGAGGTCGAGCTCAAGGAGAAGAAGCACCGCATCGAGGATGCGCTCTCGACGACCCGCGCGGCCGTCGAAGAGGGCCTCGTCGCCGGCGGCGGCACCACGCTCCTGCAGGCCATCCCGGCGCTCGACAAGATCAAGCTCGAGGGCGACGCCCTCGTGGGCGTCCAGATCGTGCGCAAGGCCCTCGAGGCCCCGGCACGGCAGATCGCCGAGAACGCCGGCGCCCCCGGCGAGGTCGTCGTGGAGCACGTCAAGGGCCTCAAGCCCGGCCACGGCTACGACGCCCTCAACGGCGAGTACGGCGACCTCTTCAAGAAGGGGATCGTCGACGCGGCCAAGGTGACGCGCTCGGCGCTCCAGAACGCCGCGTCGATCGCGGCCATGGTCCTGACGACCGAAACCCTCATCTCGGATCTGCCCGAGAAGGACAAGGGCGGCAACGGGGCGGGCCACGACCACGGCGGCGGGGGGATGGACTTCTAGTCCGGAACCTTCCCCGCGACATACATCGAAGCCCCCGGCGACGCCGGGGGCTTCGAGATTCACGGTTGTCGGAACTAGATGGAGTCGCCGACCGTGCTGAGGATGGTGCTGACCTGGCCGCCCAGGAAGATGAGGGCGACGATCGCGACGATCGCGATGAGGGCGAGGATCAGCGCGTACTCCGCGAGGCCCTGGCCTTCGTCACGGCGGAAGGACGAGATGAGTGCAGTGAGCTGAGTCATGAGTGTTGGTACCTCCTTTCCGTCGAGTCTCCGTGGACGTTGCCGCGGGACCTCCCTACTGTGACGAGGAACGTCCGCCGATCCATCGGCCCGACCGTGCAGACCGGACGGCATTCGGTTGCCGCAACCGTGCAATGCTTCAGGGTCAGCGCGGGCTACGAGGCGACGCCCCCGGTTCTCGCGGACGCATCGAAGCCCCCGGCGACGCCGGGGGCTTCGTGATCCCTGAGCTGCGATGGCCTCAGTACGAGGCCGAGCCCTCGAGGTTGCCCGACGGCGTGATCACGAGCCGGAAGCTCGTCGCGACCTTGCCGTCGAAGTCGGAGGCCCAGAACATCCCGAACCCATCGCCTGTTTCGTACTTGAGGGCCTTGTCGGGCGCCGGGAATGGGTAGGTGCAGTGGAAGGTCTCCTTCCGCTGGTTCTTGTTGATGACCTGGGTCTCGTCGCAGGTCATCGGTCGGGACGTGTTCGTCACCGGGTCCCAGAAGCCGGAGGGCATGTCCTTCTGGCTCGCAGCCGAGGCCGACCCGACCGCGGTCAGCATCAGCACGAGCAGCACCGGGATCCCGATCAGTCGTCGCATGGAGCGTCCTCCTGACAGCCGGTCGACCGGTCGGTCGACGTCTGCAGCCGATCCTCGTCCGGGCCCGCGACGAGGTCATCGGTCGAACGACCTACGAGCCTCCGGCACCGCGACCGATGCCGAGCCGCTCGTCAACCATGCGACGACTCCCATCCGCACCGGGACCATCGGGCGTTTGACAGGATCGGCCGCCGCATCGAGGCTGTCGCCTGTCATCTGTGCCCATCGAAGGAGACCCATGTCCCGCCGACTCCCCGCCGCGTTCGCGCTCGTCGCGGTCGCCGCGATCTCGCTCACCGCCTGCAGCGGCACCCCGTCCGCGCCGGCCCTGACCACGCCCGACGACATCATCACCGCCGCGCTCAAGGCCACCGAAGGCGCGAAGAGCTTCCACGCTGACGCCACGGTCGACGGCAACCTCTCGGGCGACGTCATGGGGACCGGAACGTCCCAGTCGTTCAACCTGGCCGGCACCACCGCCTCGGCCGACGTCGACATCGCCAACAAGGCCGTCCACGCCTCGTTCGCCGTCCCGGCCCTGCTGGGCGTGTCGGGCGACCTGATCGTGGTGGACAAGAAGGCCTACGTGAAGACCTCGCTCACCGGCCCGCTCTACATGGTCAGCGACGTCACGGACACCGCCGGCGTCGACCCGACCGATACGGGCAAGACCATCGGCAACGTCGGCGACCTGCTGAAGCAGCCTGGGCATCTCACCGGTCAAGGGCGATGACGTCGCCTGCGGCTCCAAGCAGTGCTACACCGTCAACGTCGACCTGACCGCGGACGAGCTCACCAAGATCGCCGGCGCGCAGGCCAGCAGCCTCCCGGTGAAGACCGACGGCTCGCTGAAGCTGCAGATCCGCGTCGAGAAGGACACGAACCACCTCGCCGGGGTCACCGCCGAGATCGCGTCCCCGTCCCAGGGCAACCTGAAGATCGACATCGTCCTCTCGAAGTGGGACGAGCCGGTCACGATCACGGCGCCGCCGGCCGACCAGATCAAGGCGTCCTGACCCGACGCTGAGCACCCGGCGGCGGGTCGCGAGACCCGCCGTCCGCCGGGCGCGGCCGTGCCCTTGCGGGCCGGTCGCGCCGGAGCCACGCAAGCCGCGCCACCTACAATGGCGGGGTGAGCCCCACCCGTCGCCGACGCCCGGCCGACCCCGTTCCCGAGGAGGCCGCCGAGGCCGTCGGGACGGCCTTCGCCGCGCTCGACGACGCCCCGGCGCCACCGGAGGAGCCCGCCTGGATGCGGGACGCTCCGGGTGCCGACGCCGACCCGGCCAGTCCGGCGCCGGCCGCCGATCCGACCGCCATCGCCGCCCGCCGCGCGGAGCGGATCGAGGAGATCGTCCGGGCGCTCAACCCGGAGCAGGCGCGCGCGGTCACGACCACCGAAGGGCCGCTGCTGATCCTCGCGGGCGCCGGCTCGGGCAAGACCCGCGTGCTGGCGCATCGGATCGCCTACCTCGTGGGCGTGAACGGGGTCGCCCCGTGGCGGATCCTCGCGGTCACGTTCACCAACCGCGCCGCGGCCGAGCTCCGCGAGCGGATCATCAGCCTGGTCGGCGAGAAGGGCCGCGACGTCCAGGCCGGCACGTTCCACGCCCTGTGCGCGCGGGTCCTCCGCCAGGACGGCGAGGCGATCGGCGTCGACCGCCGGTTCGTCATCTACGACACCGACGACCAGCAGTCGCTGATGAAGCAGATCCTCAAGGAAGAGGACATGCCGCTGACGGGCGAGTTCCGCCCGAGCGCGGTCCTCGGCGCCATCAGCCGGGCCAAGAACGAGATGCTCGACCCGACGTTCCTGTCCGAGAACGCCGCCAACCACCGCGAGCGGACCATCGCCCGGCTCGCGACGCGCTACCAGGCACGCCTGCGCGCCTCGAAGGCGCTCGACTTCGACGACCTCCTGCTCGAGGCGGTCCGGCTCTTCGAGGAGGCGCCCGACGTCCTCGCCAAGTACCAGGAGAAGTGGCGCTACCTCCACGTCGACGAATACCAGGACACCAACCGCGCGCAGTACCTGTGGGTGCGGGCGCTCGCGACGAAGCACCGGAACCTGTGCGTGGTCGGCGACGACGACCAGTCGATCTACAGCTGGCGCGGGGCGGACCTGCGCAACATCCTCGACTTCGAGCGCGACTGGCCCGAGGCGACCGTGGTGAAGCTCGAGCAGAACTACCGCTCGACGCAGCTGATCCTCGACGCGGCGCACGCGGTCGTCTCGCGCAACAGCGCGCGCAAGGACAAGAAGCTCTGGACCGAGAACCAGGGCGGCCTGCGGATCCAGCGCTTCGAGGCCTACAACGAGGACGAGGAGGCCGAGTGGATCGCCCGCCAGGTCGAGAGCCTGGTCGGGGGACGGGGGAGCGCGCTGACCCGGCGCGCCGACGACGACGCGACCGACACGCGCTTCCGGGCGCGCGAGATCGCGGTCATGTACCGGATGAACGCCCAGTCCCGCGCCATCGAGGAATCGTTCCTCCGCTACGGGATCCGCTACCAGCTCGTCGGCGGCACGCGGTTCTACGCGCGGCGCGAGGTCAAGGACGCGCTGGCGTACCTGCGCATCCTCCGCTCCGACACGGACAGCGTCAGCTTCGAGCGGATCATCAACGTCCCGGCGCGGGGGATCGGCGACAAGACCATCGAGGTCCTGCGGGCGGCCGCCGCCCGTGAGGACGGCACGACCTGGGGCGCGATCGAGGCGGCCGCGAACGGCACGCTCGAGGGCCTCGCGCCACGGACGCGGAACGCCCTCGCCGAGTTCGCCACCCTGGTCCGCCGGCTCCGCACGCGGATCGGCGTCCTGGCGCTCCCCGAGCTGCTGGACGAGGCGCTCGAGGCGTCCGGCTACCGGGCGATGCTCGCGGACGGCTCGGAGGAGGGCGAGGAGCGCTGGGCGAACCTGCTCGAGCTGCGCCTCGTCACGACCCGCTACGACGACCTCGCGCCGGACGACGCGCTCGACCGGCTGCTCGAGGAGACCGCGCTCGTCGCCGACCAGGACTCGTATGAGGGCGACGCCGACGCCGTGACGCTGATCACGCTCCACGCGGCGAAGGGCCTCGAGTTCCCGGTCGTCTTCATCGCCGGCCTCGAGGAGGGCCTGTTCCCGCACAGCCGGGCCCTCGACGACGAGAAGGAGCTCGAGGAGGAGCGCCGGCTCGCCTACGTCGGGCATCACCCGCGCCAAGCGCCGGCTGTACCTCTCGCACGCGTGGCGGCGCGCCACGTGGGGGATGGGCCAGGCCTCGGTCCCGTCGCGGTTCCTGCTCGAGATCCCGGCCGAGCTGATGGTCGGGCCGCGGCTCGACGGCGACGACGACCGCGAGCTGGACCTCGACCTCGTCTTCGGCGCCCGCCGAACGAGCCGCTTCAATACGCCGACGCGTGGCGGCGGGCGTGGCGCGTTCCGCGAGGGCAGCGGCCGGCCCGGCGCGCCCGCACCCGGCGAGCCGTTCCGCCCGAGCCGCGACCTCGCCGCGAAGCGCGATGCCTTCGCCGCCGGCGCGCATTCCGGGTCGCTGAGCCGCCCCGTCCGTGCCTGGGACGACGACCTCGACAGCGGGTCCGCGGCGGGAACGCGGTCCGCGGCCCCGGCCGCGGCGCGCCCCGTGATCCCCGGCGAGCGCCGCTTCCGCGACGGCGACCGCGTGCGGCACGGGCGCTGGGGCGACGGCATCGTGGTGACGTCCAAGCTCACGCGCAGCGACGAGGAGGTCACCGTCGCGTTCAAGGACCCGGCCGTCGGCCGCAAGCAGATGCTCGCGAGCCTCGCGAACCTCGAGATCGTCGGGTGACTGACGCGAGCCTCGACCTCGAGGCGATCGCCACGCTCGACGAGCTCGAGCCGCTCGCCCAGGGCGTGATGGACGAGGCGGCGTTCGACTACGTCGCGGGTGGCTCGTGGGACGAGATCACGCTCGACGAGAACGAAGTCGCGTGGCGACAGCGGCGGTTCCGCCCGCGCGTGCTGGTCGACGTCTCGGCGGTCGACCCGTCGACCACGATGCTCGGCGTCCCGGTCGCGATGCCTGTCGCGGTCGCCCCGATGGCCGTGCAGGGCCTCGCCCATCCCGACGGGGAGCTGGCGGCGGTGCGGGGCGCAGCCGCCGCGGGCGTGCCCTACATCCTGTCGACGACGTCGTCGCGCTCGATCGAGGAGGTGGCCGCCGCGGCCCCGGACGCGACGCGCTGGTTCCAGCTCTACGTCCAGGCCGATGCCGCGCGTTCCCGCCGGCTGGTCGAGCGCGCAGCCGCCGCCGGATACGGCGCGATCGTCCTGACGGTCGACCTCCCGGTGCTCGGCTATCGCGACCGGGATCGGCGATCCGGGTTCGAGCTGCCCCCGCTCGGCAACTTCCGCGAGGTGGGGGCGACGCACGGCAGTCACGCCGAGCGGCGAGCCCGAGTTGCAGAACGCGACGACCCTCACCTGGGCCGACCTCGCGGAGATCCGGCGCTGGTCCGGTCTGCCGCTCGTGCTCAAGGGCATCCTGACCGCCGAGGACGCCCGGCTGGCGGTCGAGCACGGGGTCGGACGCGATCGTCGTCAGCAATCACGGCGGCCGCCAGCTCGATCGGGTGCCAGGCCGGCGTCGACGCCCTGGCCGAGGTGGTCGCCGCGACCGGCGGCCGGACCGAGGTCTGGGTCGACGGCGGGGTCCGTCGCGGCCTCGACATCGCGATCGCGCTCGCGCTCGGGGCGCGGGGCGTCCTCGTCGGCCGGCCGGTCTACTGGGCGCTGGCCATCGGCGGCCAGGCCGGCGTCGAGCGCGCCTTCGCCATCCTCCGCGACGAATTCGAGATCGCGCTGGCCCTGCTGGGCGCCCGCACCCCGGCGGACGTCGGCCCGGAGCACCTCGTCGACCCGGGCACGACGCCCGCCTGAGCGACCCCGAAACGCGACGCCATCGGCACCGGCCCGGCATCGTCGGCCGGCGTCGTTCCGTGGCAGGGTGGAGGTCGAGCGGTCCGCTTCTCGGGGCCCGGTGACCGCTCGCTCCCTCCCTTCGACGACCCCCCACTGAGGTTTCCCATGTCCGGACCACGCCCGGGTGCTCGACCTGATCGAGCACACCGTCGACACCGACCCTACCTGCCCCGCCTGCGGCGCCCCGACGACGGTCGCCGAGCGGGGAGGCCACCTGTACCTGGTCTGCACCGCGGCCGAGGCCGCGGACGGCCTGCTCGCCCGGATCGGTGCGGCGTTCGTGCCGCACATCCAGCGCGAGATCGTCGACCTTGCGGAGGCGCTCGCCGCCGCCTGAGGTCGCCGGCGGTGCGCGGGGCCGACGTCTTCGGTACCCTCGCACCGATGGTCATCGAACTGCCACCGGTCGACCCCGCGTTGGTCGCGGCCGCGGCCGAGCTCGATCCGGCCGCTGCGGCGGAGCGGCACGCGACGCTCGCGGCCGAGGTCGACCGCGCCAACGAGCTGTATCACGTCGCCGACGCGCCGGAGCTGTCGGACGCCGAGTACGACCAGCTCTTCCGCCAGCTGGTGGCGCTCGAGACCGCCCATCCCGGGCTGATCACACCGGAGTCCCCGACGCAGCGCATCGGCGGGACGCCGACCGGCACCTTCGACGAGGTCCGCCACGCGCGGCCGATGCTGTCGCTGTCGAACGCGTTCAGCCACGACGAGCTGCGCGCCTTCGACGCTCGGGTCCGCAAGGGGCTCGGCCTGCCTGCCGCGCCGGACCCCGCGCCGGACCTGGCGTACGTCGCGGAGCTGAAGATCGACGGCCTGGCCATCAGCCTCCACTACGAGCGGGGCCGGTTCGTCCAGGGCGCTACCCGCGGCGACGGCACCAGCGGCGAGGACGTCACGGCGAATCTGCGGACGATCGCGGTGATCCCGGCCCGCCTCGCCGACCAGGCGACGCTCGACGCGCGAGGCGAGGTCTTCATGCCGAAGGCCGAGTTCAAGCGGATCAACGAGGAGCGCGAGGAGGCAGGGCTCGCGCTGTACGCCAACCCGCGCAACAGCGGCGCCGGGTCGCTGCGTCAGATCGACCCGGCCGTGACCGCGAGCCGCCGGCTGTCGTCGTGGTTCTACCAGCTGGTCGAGGACGGGACGGCGGTCGAGAGCCAGTCGGCCGCGCTCGGGCGTCTCGCGGCGCTCGGGTTCCCCGTGAACCCCGATCACGAGCCCGGTCTCGACATCGAGGGCGTGATCGCCTTCACCGAGCGCTGGCGCGACGCCCGCCACGAGCTTCCGTACGAGACCGACGGCGTCGTCGTGAAGGTGGACCGCTTCGACCAGCAGTCGCGGCTGGGCATGGTGAGCCGCGCCCCACGCTGGGCCATCGCCTTCAAGTTCCCGCCCGAGCAGGTGGAGGCCTATGTCGAGGACATCGTCCCGTACGTCGGACGGACCGGGACGCTGACCCCGGTCGCGCACATGACCCCGGTCAAGGTGGCCGGCTCGACGGTGTCGCGGGCCACCCTCCACAACCTGGACGAGGTCCGCCGCAAGGACATCCGGATCGGGGACCACGTGGTGCTCCAGAAGGCCGGCGACGTGATCCCCGAGGTCGTGCGCCCGCTGGTCGACCGGCGGACCGGGGCGGAGCGCGAGTTCGCGATGCCCGAGCGCTGCCCGGTGTGCGACACCCCGGTCGTCCAGGACGAGGGCGCGGTGCGGGTCTACTGCCCCAACACGCGCTGTCCGGCCCGGCTGTCGCAGGAGTACGGGCACTTCGTCGGCCGCGGCGGGATGGACATCGAGGGCGCCGGCTGGGCCGTGCTGAGCCAGCTCCTCGAGCGCGGCATGGTCCATTCGCGGGCCGACTTCTTCCGGCTCAAGGCCGAGGACCTCGAGACGCTCGACCGGTTCGCGCGAAAGAGCGCCGAGAACCTCGAGGGCCGGATCGCGCGGGCACGGGTGGGGCGGCCGCTGGCGCGCGTGCTCAACGGCCTCGGGATGCCGCAGGTCGGCGAGCAGACCGCGATCGACCTCGCGACCTGGCTGGCCGGCCGGGTCCGCCCCGATGCGTACCCACCGCCCGACGGCGACGTCGTGCCGGATCCGTGGTTCGCGGCCGTGGAGGTCGAGCTGCGGCGGATCGCGACCGAGGAGCCCACGACGTTGACCGAGGTCCCCGGCATCGGCCCGACCGTGGCGGCCGCCCTCGAGCGCTGGTTCACCGACGAGGGGACGCGCGACGTGCTGCGCGAACTCGTCGACGTCGGGGTCGTGCCGGAGCGCCCCGTCGTGCGCGAGCCCGGGGAGGGGACCGCCGGACCGCTCGAGGGCAAGACCCTCGTCGTCACCGGCACCCTGCCGGGGTTCTCGCGTCAGGAGGCGGAAGAGGCCATCCGCGCGGCCGGCGGCAAGCCGGCCGGATCGGTCTCGAAGTCCACGGACTACCTCGTGGCCGGCGAGAGCGCCGGCTCGAAGCTCACGAAGGCCCAGGACCTCGGGGTCCCGATCCTCGACGAGGACGGGTTCCGGCGGCTCCTGTCGGGCGAGGCGACATCCGAGGAGGACAGGTGACCCATCCCAACGTCGAGCTCCTGCAGCGCTACTCGGCGGCGCTCCAGGCCGGGCAGGCCGCCGCTGCCCTGCCGTTCTACGCGGAGGACCTGGTCCTCCACATCCCCGGGCGGAGCCCGCACGCCGGGACGTTCCACGGCCAGGATGCCGTGCTGGCCTACTACACCCGGATCTTCCGCGACACCAACGGCTCGCTCGAGGTGGTCGGCGTCGACGACATCATCGCGGGCGACGACCACGCGGTGACGCTCGTTCGCTGGCGGCTGCGTCGGGGCGAGCGGACGCTCGACGTCGACCGTGTCGTGGTCTACCGGATCGTCGACTCGCGGATCGCCGAGATCTGGGTCCGCGACTGGGACCAGTACGCCTACGACGAGTTCTTCGCGGACGTCGAATGAGGAGCGCCCGATGACCAGCCCGGACCCGATCCGCGACGCCGCGGCCTACCAGCGGAGCCTGCTCGACGCGCTGGGCGAGGACGACCCGGCCGCGGCGCAGGCCACGACGCCGGCCGTCATCCGCGCCCTCGTCGCCGAGGCCGGCCCCGATCTGCGGACCCGGCCCGAGCCGGGCGAATGGTCCGTGCTGGGCTGCCTCACCCACATCGCCGACGCGGAGCTCGTCATGGCCGGCCGCTACCGCTGGGTCGTCGCCCACGACGAACCGGAGATCATCGGCTACGACCAGGACCTGTGGGTCGCGCGGCTGCACGACGGCGACGACCCCGAGGCGATGCTTGCGCTCTTCGAGGCGCTCCGCACGGCGAACCTGGCCTTCTGGGCGCGGACCTCGCCCGCGGAGCACGCCCGGGTCGGCCGCCACCGCGAGCGCGGCGACGAGAGCTTCGACCTGATGTTCCGGATGATCGGCGGCCACGACCGGGTCCACCTGGCCCAGGCCCGGCGGGCCCTCGCGGCGGTCCGCGGCTAGGGGCGATGCGCCGGCGCGTGACGGGCGTTCGGCGCCGGATCAGCGCCGACGGACGGCGTAGCGCTCCATCAGCTCGGTCACCGCGGATCGCGCGGCCGCCCATTCCGGCTGGTCGCCGAAGATCTCGCCGTCGGCGCCCCAGCGGCGGAGCTGGGTCATCGCGGTGACGATCGCGTCGTGCGCGATCTGGCGCTGCCGGCCCGCCTCGATCTGGCCGGTCACGAGGTAGCGCCGGACCACGTCGAACGGCGCCGACCAGCGGCCCCAGCGGATGCGGTCGCCCTCCCGCAGCGTCTCGAGCCAGTCGTCGTCCCCGACGGGATGGCGATCGTGCTCGGCGCGGTGGTGGACCATGTCGACCCGCAGTCCCGGGAGCGACAGGCTCGGGATCCGTCCGTCATCGTCCACGGTGACGTAGCAGATCGGGCAGACGGGCAGCTCCGCGTCGGCGCGCGGCGGGGCGCCGTACGGGAGGCCGCAGCGCCGGCAGAAGGTCACGTCGGCCCGGACCGCTGGGGTGCCGCACTGGAGGCAGACCGGGGTCGTCGCGGGTAGCGTGGAGGTCACCGGGGCATGATGGGGTGCCACCCGGGCGGGTCCAATCCCCCCATCGAGGGAGCGACATCCGCCAGGAGTCCGGTGCGTGCGCGCCACACCTAGCCGATGGCGTGGTTGAACTGCCCCCAGATGGCCTCGGGCTGCCAGACGAGCGCAGCTCCGCGAACGAGCCGGGGCGCCCGCCAGGCCTCGGTCCAGCCCGCGTCAGCGAGGCGCGCGAGCCCCGCCTCGTTCTCGGCGAGGACGCCGGCCCGGACATGGCGGTCCGGACTGGTCCGCCGCCGCCGCGCCTCGAGGAGGGCGAGCGCGACGTCCGGGTCCGGGGCGATGGTGGCGCCGCCGCCCCACGGGGCGCGGACCACGAAGCCCCGGATCCCATCGGCCGCGTCGTCGAAGACCGTCGCCGACGCCTGGGTCGCGAACGCGCGCAGGAGGTGACGGCGGTCCTCGCCCGTGGCGGCCCGATCGAGATCGGCCATCCTGTCGAGGTCGTCGGGCCGGAATGGGCGGACCCGCGGATCCGGCGGATCAGGTCCATCTCCGGCCGCGACGTCGCTCGCGACCGCGCCGGTCCCGGGCGCCTCGATGACGACGATCGAGGTCTGCAGCTCGAACCCGAGCTTCTCGTAGAGCGGCCGGCCGACCTCGGTGGCGACGAGGACCGACGGTCCGGCAGCCGGCGTCGTCGGCGGCGTCGAGCACGGCCGCGGTCAGGCGCTCGCCGATCCCCTCGCGGCGGCGGTCGGGGACGACCCAGATGGTCCCGATCCAGGCGACCGGCCCGTTGACCGAGGCGACGGCGCTCCCGAGCGCGGCGGCCGTCGCCGTCGACCGCGACCAGCGGCCGGCAGGCCGCGTGCCCGACGACGAACTCGAACCAGGAGCGACGCTCGCCCCAATGATCGGCGACGATCGCGTCGGCGAGCGGCTCGACGTCGTCGGCGCCCATGGGGCGGATGCGGATGGTCATGCCCTCGCATCGTACCGAGCGCCGCCGTCCCGATGGCCCGGTATCATCGGGGCATGGCCACCCTGTCGCGTTCCGACGTCGAGCACGTCGCCCACCTCGCCCGCCTCGGTCTCACCGACGAGGAGCTCGGCCGGCTCGAGGGGCAGCTCAACCACATCCTCGACCAGTACGCGATCCTCGCCGAGGTCCCCACCGATCACATCGCCCCCACGGCCCAGACGATCGAGCTCGAGAACATCCTCCGCGAGGACGTCGTCGTGCCGTCGCTGCCGGTCGCGGACGTCGTCGGCAATGCCGCCGAGCATGCCGGCGACCTCATCGTCGTGCCCGCGATCCTGGGCGGCGACTGACGCCGATGGCGACCGACACGACGAGCCTGCTCGCGCACGAGCTGGCCGCCGAGCTGCGCGCCGGCCGGGTGTCGGCGCGCGACGCGGCCGCCGCGCATCTCGACGCCGCCGAGCGCGACAACGGTGCCCTGAACGCCTGGCTGACCATCGACCGGGACCGGGCGCTGGGCGAGGCCGACGCCGCCGACACGCGGCTGGCCGCCGCTCGGCGTGACGGTGCCGCCGCGCTCGATGCGCTCCATCCGCTGCTCGGGGTCCCGGTCGGGCTGAAGGACCTCGTGTCGGTCAAGGGCGGCCAATGCACGGCCGGGTCGCGCATCCTCGAGGGCTACATCGCCCCGTACGACGCGCACATCACCGAGCGCCTCCGCGACGCCGGGGCGGTGATCCTCGGCAAGACCAACATGGACGAGTTCGCGATGGGGTCGTCGACCGAGCATTCCGCCTACGGCCCGGTCGCCAACCCGTGGGCCCTGGATCGCGTCCCGGGCGGCAGCAGCGGCGGCTCGGCGGCCGCCGTCGCGGCCCGCCATGTCCCGTTGGCGATCGGCACGGACACGGGCGGATCGATCCGCCAGCCAGCCGCCCTCTGCGGGATCGTCGGGTTGAAGCCGACCTACGGCCGGGTGAGCCGCTACGGCATCGTGGCGTTCGCCTCATCACTGGACCAGATCGGGCCGTTCGCCCGCGACAGCCGCGACGCCGCGGCGCTGCTCCACGCGGTCGCCGGCCGCGACCCACGCGATTCGACCTCGTCGCCCGAGCCGGTCCCGGACGCGCTGCTGCGGCTGCCCGCATCCGACGACGAAGCCGGCTCGAGCCTCCGCGGCAAGCGGTTCGGGCTGCCGCGCGAGTACTTCGTCGCGGGGATGGAGCCGGGTGTCGAAGCCCGCGTCCGCGAGGCGGTGGCCGCGCTGGAGGCTGCGGGGGCGAGCGTCGAAGATGTCAGCCTGCCGCACACCGAATACGGCCTCGCGACCTACTACATCGTGGCTCCGGCCGAGGCGTCCGCGAACCTCGCCCGCTACGACGGCATCCGCTTCGGCCCGCGCCGCGGCGACGGCACGGACGTCCTCGCGGATTACCTCGCGACGCGCGGCCAGGGCTTCGGCGCCGAGGTGAAGCGCCGCATCATGCTCGGGACCTACGCCCTGTCGGCCGGCTACTACGACGCCTACTACCTGAAGGCGCAGAAGGTCCGGACGCTCATCAAGGGCGACTTCGACGCCCTCTGGGCGCAGGGCTTCGACGCCCTGGTCGCGCCGACCAGCCCGACGGTCGCGTTCCCGATCGGCGCGCGCATGGACGATCCGGTCGCGATGTACCTCTCGGACGCCTGCACGCTCCCGGTCAACATGGCCGGGCTGCCCGGCATCAGCATCCCGTGCGGGCTGTCCGATGGCCTGCCGGTCGGGCTGCAGCTCATCGGGGCGCCGTGGTCGGAGGCCTCGCTCCTGGGGCTGGCGCGCGGCTACGAGGCCATCACCGCGGCTGCCGATTGGCGGGCCATCGAGCCGACGGCACTGGCGACCGGCGCACGCCCCACGTGATCCCCTGACGCGGGCATCGGCGCGAGGCTGATCGACCCCGGGACATCGGGCCGAGCGGCACTGGCGCGCCGGCGACCACGGGGCCAGTATCGTGACGGAGGTGACCCATGCGAGTCCGATTCGCGCTGGCCGGCGTGGCCGTCGGAGTGGCAGCCGGGATGGCTGTGTCGGAGGCTCGCCGCTGGCGGCGCACCTGGGGCATCGACCCTGACGAGACCACCCGGGCGCTGCCCGGCGACGACGTGGTCGCGGATCCCGTCGCGAGCGAGACCCGCGGGATCACCATCGCGGCGACCCCGGACCGGATCTGGCCGTGGCTGGTGCAGATGGGCTTCGGCAAGGCCGGCTGGTACAGCTACGACCAGCTCGACCAGCGCGGCGCGAGCTCCGATGAGATCGTCGCGGCGTGGGGCGACCTCAAGGCGGGCGACATCATGCCGACCCATCCGGGCGGTGGGTTCGAGGTCGTCGAGTTCCAGCCCGACCGAGCCCTGGTCCTGCGTTCGGACACCGCCCTCGTGCAGGCGCAGGCCGAGGCGTGGGCGAAGCGCACCGGCAGCGGACCGGCCGAGACCGCGCCGCGAGGCCTCGCGGCGTCCGGCGCGATCCTGAACCAGACCCCGCAGCAGTTCTCGGCGAGCTGGGCGTTCGTCATCGAGCCGCTCGAGGGCGGGCGATCCCGCCTGGTCGAGCGGTTCCGCGTCTGGTACGGCGAATCCGGGATGGCATCGCATGTCGTGATGCCGGCCGTCGGCTTCGGCGTCTTCGTGATGATGCAGCGCCAGATGACCGGGATCCGGACCCGTGCGGAGCGATCGGCCCGAACCCGCGTGGCACCGCCGGTGCCGATGCGTCCGGTGCTCCCGGTCGAGCCACGGCCGGCCGGGGAGCCGATGGCACCAGCGAAGCCATCGGTCAAGGGCCCGCGCGGCTCCGAGCTCGCCACCGCGCCTGCCGACTGACGGCGGGCGTCGATCGGGGGGAGCGCGCCGACGGCTTCGGGGCCGCCGGCGCGCGGTCGGGCGGGCGGATGCCGTAGGCTCAGCCAGTCATGAGCACCGACCGACTCCCGCCCCTCGCCGAGCGCGCCCTGGCCCAGCGCGTCATCGACGTGCCGCCCTCGGGGATCCGCCGGTTCTTCGACATCCTCGCGACGATGGACGACGTGATCAGCCTGGGGGTCGGCGAGCCCGACTTCGACACGCCCCGGGCGATCGTGGAGGCCGGCGTCGAATCGCTCCGCGAGGGGCGCACCCACTACACCTCCAACTACGGGACGCTCGAGCTGCGGCGGGCCCTGTCCCAGCATCTCGAGCGGCGCTACGGCGTCCAGTACGACCCGGCGACGGAGATCCTCATCACCGTCGGGGCGTCGGAGGCGGTGGACCTCGCCCTGCGGGCGACCTGCGACCCGGGTGACGAGGTGATCCTCCACGAGCCGTCGTACGTGGCCTACGTCCCGGCGATCGTCTTCGCCGGCGGGGTGGTCCGCCACGTGGCGACGCGCTTCGAGGACGACTTCGCCCTCGATCCGGCGGCCGTCGAGGCCGCCATCACGCCGCGGACCAAGGCGCTCTTCCTCGGCTATCCGTGCAACCCGACCGGGGCCGTCCTGCCGCCGGCCATCCAGGACGCACTGGCCGACATCGCGGTCCGCCACGACCTCCTGGTCTACAGCGACGAGATCTACGACCGCCTCGCCTACGGCGACTACACGCACAGGGCGATGAGCGCGCTGCCGGGGATGCGCGAGCGGACGATCCTGATGGGCGGCTTCTCGAAGGCGTACGCGATGACCGGCTGGCGCGTCGGCTACGTGGCGGCGCCCGCGCCGATCCTCGAGGGCATCGTCAAGGTCCACCAGTACGGGATCATGTCGGCGCCGACGATGGCCCAGGACGCCGCGCTGGTGGCCGTCATCGAGGGCGAGCCCGACGTCGAGCGGATGCGCGCCGAGTACGACCGCCGGCGGCGGCTGATCGTCGACGGGCTCAACGCGCTCGGCCTCGACACATTCGAGCCTCGCGGTGCCTTCTACGCGTTCCCCAGGATCACCTCGACCGGGCTGACCGACGAGGCCTTCACGGAGGGCCTGCTCACCCAGGAGCGGGTCGCGGTGGTGCCCGGGCAGTGCGTTCGGGCCGTCGGGGGCCGGCCACGTGCGCATGTGCTACGCGACGTCGTACGAGCGGCTGGAGGAGGCGCTCCGCCGGATCGGCCGGTTCGTCGAGCGGACCAGGGCCGGCTGAAGCGCTTCCTCCCTCGGCGCGATCACGGGAACGCGACGGTCGACAGGAAGTCGTCGAACAGCGCTCGGTCCCGTTCGTCCAGCTTCGAGAGGCTCGTGTACTCGAAGAGGTAGGCCTGGCCGCCGCGGACCACGATGGCATCCAGGTTCCAGGAACGCTGGCCGGAGATCGTGGCGGCCCATTCGATCCGCCATGCGCGGTCGCCGGCGACGGTCATCGCGCTCTTGGTCGTCGACGCCTTCGGGAACTTCTTGAGGCCGTGGAGATAGGCCGCGCCGAATTCGTTCAAGGTGCCGCCGTGGGCCGCCGCCCGGAAGACCTGGAACCCGTTGTCGTCCGGTCCGAAGAAGACATCGGGATCGCCCGTCTTCGTTGCTGCCGTCACGTCCCAGTCCGCGGGATGCGCGACCGAGTAGCCCAGCTTCTTCGAGGCGAACGGCGTCCAGACCTGGTCGGGTCGCTCGATGAGGACCTGGCCGCCGACATTGGTCAGGCGCACGTCGAACGACATGGACGCCGGTACCGGGGTCGCACCGCTGCCATCGGTCCAGTCGGCGTGCAACGAGATGACCACGGGTGTGCCGTCGTCGCGCACGTAGAAGTCCATCGTGACCTTCCCGGTGGTCCCCGCATCGGTCAATCCGATCACGGAGGCCGGGACACCGGCCGCGTTCCGCGACGTGAGGTGGTGCAGGGACTCGCCGTCGCGCGTCTCGAGCCCGGTGTCGACGAGGTCGAGGAACGACCGCATCCCGGTCGCCAGGTCGCCCGACGACCCCGAGTCGGGCTTGACGAACCACAGGCCGCCACGGTGCTCATAGGCGGTCCCGTCCACGGTCAACGACTCGGTGACCTGCGGACGGCCGGCGAGGACGACCCGCACGACCTGGCGCCGGTTCGCTCCCTGCCAATCGAGCGTGCCGTCGACCGGCGCGCTCAGCGCGCCGTCCTTGATCTCGCCGGTGATCGCCCCATTCGCCGAGAACCCACCTTGCCCCATGGTCGCCAGGAACGGACCGACCGCATCCACGGTCGCCGACGCCGATGGGGACGGCCGGGCGCTGGCGCGGGTCGTCGGGCTCGGAACACCGCTGGGGGCCGACGACACCTGGGCCGTCGCCGCGGGCGGGGAGGACGGTGATGCGCCGCAGCCGGCCGCGAGGGTGCAGAGCAGGACCAGACCGGCGCTGATCGGGATCCGGGATCGGGCGGTGGGTCGCATCGTGTCGCTCCTTGGGGGGTCCACGCTCGCGTTGAGCGTCCGACTTCGAGACGTGGCCGCTCCCGGGTCGTTACCGCCGGCACAGGAACGAGGCGACCCGATCCCCGGGATAGGGCTGCCGCCCGATGCCCACCCCGCCGCCTTACGTCGACCGTCGAGCCACCGGCCCACCAGGTCCGGCCCAGACGGAGATCCGACCATGGCGACCGAGACCCGAACCCCCGACCTCGACGAGCTGTACCGGGCCTACGCGGTCCGACTGCGGGGACAATTCCTGCGGATGACGCGCGACCCGGCCCTCGCGGACGACCTGGTCGCGGAGGCATTCGCGCGGCTCGCCGTCGAGTTCCGGGCCGGCCGCGTCCCCAGCGAGCCGTGCGCGTGGCTTGACCGGGTCGGCCGGAACCACGCCATCAGCCTCGCGCGGCGAGCGACGGTCGCGCAGCAGGCCATGCCGCGGCTCGTCCGGCGCGACGTGGCGTCGTCGCCCGAGGACGAGGCCATCCGACACGAGCGCGACGACCTGCTGCACGCGGGACTCGCATCGCTCTGCGCCGACGACCGCTCGATCGTGATGCTGGCGGCCGACGGTTACCGGCCCGAGGAGATCGCGCGGATGATCGGACGATCCGGTCAGGTGACGCGGACGCGACTCTGCCGCGCACGCGGCCGGCTTCGCGCACGACTGGAGACCCTCGGCCTGTCGGCGTGACGATCCGGGCCGTCCTCGTCGAGACCCGGAGGGGACGCCGCCGGCACGACGGCCTCTATCATCGGCGGCACATGGATGCCGCTCCCGGTCACGGCCTCATCGGGCGGACAAGGGAACTGGAACGGCTCAGTTCCGCGCTTCGGCGCGCCATCGACGGCAGGTCGTCGACCGTTCTGGTCGTCGGCGAGGCCGGCATCGGCAAGACGGCGCTCGTCGAGGCGTTCGTGGCGGACACGGGACAGGCCGGCGGTCGCGTCCTGACGGGATCGTGCCTGCCGCTCGAGACCGGAGGCCTCCCGTACGCCCCCTTCGTCGCGATGTTTCGGGCGCTCCTCGAGGATGTCGATCCCGGAGCGCTCCCGGCCCTGCTCGGACCGGACCGAGCCGAGCTCGCGCGGCTCATCCCCGAGGTGCGTGGTCGGCCGTCCCACGCGACCGCGCCGGACGTCGGCCCTTCCAGAACGGGGAAGGTGCGGCCGACGATCGATACGCCCAGGTCCGGCTCTTCGAGCTGGCGCTCGGCGTGGTTCGCCGGCTGGCCCGCATCGCCCCGCTCGTCCTCGTGATCGAGGACCTCCAATGGGCCGATCCGTCGACGCGCGACCTGCTGACCTATCTCGTGCGGAACCTCCATCACGAGCGGGTCCTGATCGTCGCGACGGCCCGCGATGACGAGCCGGGCGCCCGCGGGGACGGCGTCGACCTCGCCGAGCTCGAACGGGGATCGACCGTCGAGCGGATCGACCTGACCCGGCTCGAACGGGACGCCCTTCGCGAGCTCCTCGCGAACGCGCTCGGCGGCGCCCCCGAGCCCGGGTTCGTCGACCGGACCCTGGCGCGGACCGGCGGGAACCCCTTCTTCGCCGAGCAGGTCGTGGCGGCGCGTCGGGAGACCGGGTCCGACGACCTGCCGGCCCGGCTGCGCGACGTGGTCCTCGCCCGGCTGGCATCGGTGTCGGCGGCGGGTCAGTCGGTCCTGCGCGCGGCCTCGGCGGCCGGCCGCCGGATCGACGACCGGATCCTCGCCGACGTGCTCGACCGCCCACCGGAGGCCGTCGAGGGTGACCTCCGTGACGTCATCGACCGGCACATCCTCGTCCGAGCGGGCGGCGCGTCGGACCCGCACGTGGTCTTCCGCCACGCGCTCCTGCAGGAGCTCATCCACCAGGACCTCCTGCCCGGGGAGCGGGCGCGGCTGCACGAGCGGTACGCCCGAGCCCTCGAGGCGGGGACGCCCGAGCACCCGGATCGGGCGCGCACGGGCCCGGTCGGGTCCGCCGCGGAGCTGGCATACCACTGGGACGAGGCGGGCGACCGGCCCAGGGCCCTCGCGGCCACGCTGGAGGCGGCCCAGGCTGCGGAGCAGGCATATGCGTGGGCCGAGGCCAACCAGCGCTACGAGCGGGCGCTCGGGCTGATCGACGCGGAGCCAGCCGTGGGCGACGACCGCGGGTCGGACGCCGCGTGGGTCCATGTCCGCGCAGCCGAGACCGCGGTCCTGATCGGCGAGTACGAGGCGGCCGTCGAGCACGGTCGTGCCGCGATCCACATCGCCGATCCGAGCGTCGATCCGGCTCGCGTCGCCGAGCTCCTCGAGCGGCAGCGCTGGTATCTCTGGCTGGCCGGTCATCGCGAGGCGGCGGCGGAGGCCCTGGCGGAGGCAGAGCGGCTGATCCCGAGCGACCATCCATCCGACGCCCGGGCGCGGATCCTGTGGCACCGCGCCGGGATCCTGCTGACCGACGGCCGGTTCCGCGAATCGCTCCCCATCGCCGAGGAGGCCCTCGTCGTCGCGCGGGCCGTCGGATCGCGGTCGCACGAGGCGCTGGCGCTGGGGATCCTGGGGACGGACCTCGCGATGCTCGGTCGCGTGGACGAGGGGATCGTGCGGTTCCACGAGGGCCAGGCGATCGCGGAGGAGCTCCGCGGCGCGGAGGGGATCGCGCTCGGCGCCACCAACCTCGCGACCCTGTTGGACCGCGTCGGCCGCACGGCGGAGGCGCTGGAGGTCGCGATCGAGGGCTGGGAGCGGGTGCGGGCGCTGGGGATCGAGCGCGCCTACGGCGGCACCCTGCTCGCGGTCGCCGCCAAGGCCGCCATCGCCACCGGGCGTTGGGACGAGGCGGACCGGTTCCTCTCGATCGGCCTGCTGGACGACCCGGTCGGGGTCGCCGGGATGCGTCTCCGGATCCAGCGAGGCCGCCTCGCGACCTGGCGCGGCGATGCAGCGGCCGCCCAGGACGCGTTGTCCGCCGCCCGCGCCACCGACGACTCACTTGGCGGCACGCCGGATCGAGCGGCGATCCTGGCCGCCGTGGCCGAGCTCGCCGTCGAGCGCGGGGACCCGGCCGAGGCGAGATCAGCCGTACGCGCCGGGTTCGCCCTCGCGGCGACCGGCGTCCGGGACCCGGCGCTGGCCGCCCTCGCGGCGACCGGGCTGCGGGTCGAGGCCGACGCGGCCGAGGCCGCGCGGTCTCGCCACGACATCGCGGCCGTCGATGTCGCGCGGCAGAGCGCCGCGCAGCTCGGTTCGGCCGTCGAAGCCGTCGCGGCCGCGACGGGCCTGACGTCCGGGGCCGCGACCGGCGCCTCCCGCGAGCTGGCCTCCCTGGCCTGGTGTCGTGCGGAAGCCGCCCGGGTGGACGACCTGGACACCCCCGACGCCTGGCTCGCCGTCGCGACCGGCTGGGAGTCGATCGACCGACCGTTCCCGGCGGCCTACGCGCGGTTCCGGGCCGCCGGTGCGCTCCTGCGGGACCGTGGCGATCGCGCGGCGGCCACGGCCGCCCTCGAGCTCGCCCACGCGACCGCGACCCGGCTCGGCGCCCGCCCGCTCCGGGAGCGCATCGAGCAGCTGGCCCGCCAGGGGAGGCTGCCCATCCACCGCGAGAGCGACGGCGTCGCGGCCGGACCCTCCGGGACAGCGGCGGCCGCCGTGGGCCTCACGGAGCGCGAGACGGAGGTCCTGCGTCTGATCGCCGGCGGCTGGTCGAACCGGGAGATCGCCGACGAGCTCTTCATCAGCCGCAAGACCGCCAGCGTCCACGCGTCGCACATCTTCGACAAGCTCGGGGCCGCGAACCGGGCGGAAGCCGCCGCGATCGCCCACCGTCTGGGACTGGTCGACGACCCGCCGTCGCCGCCCGGATCCGCCGCGGGAGGGCCCTGATCATGGGTCGATCCGGTGGACTGCCCGGATCGATCAGGCCAGCGACTCGTCGTAGTCGATCGCGCCGCGCGCGATGAGCTCGCGCATCCAGTCACCGCTGTCCTTGACCACGCGGCGTCCGTCGCCTGGCACGTCGCACCACACGATGCCGAAGCGTTCGCGATAGCCCTCCGCCCATTCGAAGTTGTCGAGCAGCGACCACACGTAGTAGCCACGGACGTCGGCGCCGTCGTCGATGGCCCGGAGGACCTGTCCGATGTGGCCGTCGAGGTACGCGATCCGGTCGGTGTCCCGGACCCGCCCGTCCGCGCCCGGCATCGCGTGGTCCGCGCAGCCGTTCTCGGTCACGAGGAGCGGCAGTCCGTAGTCGCCCGCCACGCGGAGGAGGACGCGGTGGAGGGCCGCGGGCCAGACCTCCCAGCCGATCGACGTGCGCGGACCGGGTCCGGGGACACGGCGCGTCGCCGTCGCGCCACCGTCGGGGTCGTGGGCGATGATCGCCCGCGAGTACATGTTGAGACCGATGAAGTCGAGCGACGTCGCCATCGCCTCGATGTCGCCCGGCCGGATGTCCATCGCGTCCAGTGCCGCCGCCTGGTCCGCGAACGCGTCGGGGTAGCGACCCTTCAGCAGGGGATCGAGGAACCACGCGTTCCGCCAGGCATGGAATCGCTCGGCAGCGGCAGCATCGAGCGGGTCATCGCCGGCGGGATAGGTGGCCTCGACGTCGACCGCCGAACCGACGCGCGCCGTGGGGGCGGTGGCGCGGACGGCGCGCACGGCCTCCGCGTGGGCGAGGTTGACGACGTGGCTCGCGCGCAGCGCCAGCGCCGGATCGCGGTAGCCCGGGGCGTGGGTGCCGAGCTGGTACCCGAGGAACACGAAGATCCAGGGCTCGTTGATCACCATCCAGGTCGGGACGCGGTCTCCGAGCGCGCGGACGACCGTCTCGACGTACCGCGTGAACGCGTCGATCACCCGCCGGTCCGCCCAGCCTCCACGGTCCTGGACCCACGTGGGGAGGTCCCAGTGATACAGGGTCGGCGACGGCTGGATGCCGTTCTCGAGCAGCTCGTCGACGAGGCGGCGGTAGTGGTCGAGGCCGCGCTGGTTCACGGCGCCGTCGGCGTCGGGGAAGATGCGCGGCCACGCGATGCTGAACCGGTAGGCATCGAAGCCGAGGTCGCGCAGGAGCGCGACGTCCTCGGGATAGCGATGGTATTGGTCGGCCGCGACGTCGCCGGTCGACCCATCGACGACGTTGCCAGGGGCGTGGGTGAACCGGTCCCAGATCGACTCACCCTTTCCATCGGCCTGCCAGGCGCCCTCGACCTGATAGGCCGAGGTCGCCGCGCCCAAGATGAAGCCGGGCGGGAACGTCCCTCGTCTCACGATGCCGCCGGCTCGTCGATCGGGCGCGAGAGCGTGTCCCGCCAGCGCATCGGGTCGTCCGAGGGGACGTCCCGAACCTCCCAGCGCTCGAGCAAGGTGGTCGAGGCGCCCGGCGCGAGGACGGTCAGCGGGCCCAGGACCTCCAGCTCGATGAAGCGCGAGCCGCAATACGTCTCCACGTTGCACCCGAGGTCCGGATGCGGCGCGCCCGGTACGGGCTCGAACCGGCGCACGATGGCGACCCCATGGCGGACATAGGCGACCCAGCCGGAGTCGTCCATGCAGCCGACCTTGAGGTCGGTCCCGGCGACGGCGTCCACGCTCACGAGCCCATCCCGGATGTGGAGGCGGGGGTCGTCCAACGACGAGTACGGCCACAGGACGAAGGCCCGGTTCGGCCGCGTCTCGTGTCCGGCGACCGCCCGGCGCAGCGGGAGCAGCGCTTCGCCACCGAGGGGCAGCTGCGTGATCGACCAGGGTGCCAGCTCGAGCGGGTGCGACCCGAGGTTGTCGACCCGGTGCAGGATGGACAGTGACGGCAGGACCGGATCGAGGCGGACCTCCATCGATCGGACGCACCCGGTCGGGGACTCCTCGGCCCCGGTCAGCCGCACGCCATCGGCGAGGAGCTGGACCGCGAGCCCGTCGGAGTCCGGGATGGCCGCCCGCTCCGAGTCCTCGGGCGCCAGCCACAGCCGGTGTCCGCCGAGGAGCTCGTAGCGCCCGAGCGCCGTCTCCCAGCCGAGGTCCGGTGTCTCGGCCAGGAGATTGGCGGGGGAGCCGTGGCGCCGCAGGCCGACGATCCGGGGCCCGGCCGCGGCCAGCATCTCGATGGCGATCGCGCCGTTGGCGATGCGCAGCATCGGGCGCCCGTGGAAGTCCCCGGGCGTGGTCTGGACGCCGATGTCGTCCGACTCGATCACGTGACCCGGACCTCGACGCGGACGGTCGGCGTGCCGGGTGCCGCGAGCGGGATCAGGGTGCCCTCGATCGGCCGGCCGTCGACGAGGACCGACACCTCGGGGAGGGGCTCGGCGGCGAGGCCGGCGGATCCCGTGGCCGGGAGGGCGCGGCGGTCCTGTCGCACGTCGATGTCGTAGGTCGTGCCGCGGAACCGCCGGCTCGCGCGGAACGACGTCCACGATCGGGGGATCACCGGATCGATCCGCAGCCCGTGGTGCTCGGGTCGGATGCCGAGGATCCACTGGCTGATCGCGACCATGTTCCAGGCCGCGGTCCCCGTCAGCCATGAGTTCTTGGCCTCGCCGGGTGTCGCGGCATCACGCCCCGCGATCATCTGCGCGTAGACGTACGGCTCGCAGCGATGCAGGTCCGAGATCTCCTCGCGCGCCGAGGGATTGATGCGCAGGTAGTAGTCGAGCGCTCCGTCGCCGTTGCCCGTGATCGCCTCCGCGATCATCAGCCAGGGGTTCGTGTGGCAGAAGATGCCGGCGTTCTCCTTGAAGCCCGGCGGGTACGACGAGATCTCACCGAGCTCGAGGTGGTACGTCGCGTAGGCCGGCTGCTGGAGCACGATCCCATGGGGCGTCGCCAGCCGCTCGCGGACGGATGCGATCGCGGTCCGCGTGCGCCCGTCATCGAGGCCGACGCCCGCCATCGCCATCATCCCTTGCGGCTCGATGAAGATCTGGCCCTCCTCGTTCTCGGCCGATCCCACCACGTTCCCGACGTGGTCGTACGCCCGTCGGTACCAGGCCCCGTCCCATCCGGACGCCTCGATCGACCCGGTCATCGCCGCCGCCGCCGCTCGGCAGCGGGTGGCCTCCCCGATATCGCCTCGTAGCTCCGCGATCGCCTCGGCCTCATGCGCGGCGAGCACGAAGAGGCCGGCGATGAACACGGACTCGGCGACGCCGCCGGGCCGGTTCGGGGCCGTCTGGAAGGACTCCCCGGGTCGGTCGGAGAAGACGTTGAGGTTGAGGCAGTCGTTCCAGTCGGCCCGCCCGATGAGCGGCAGCCCGTGCGGCCCGAGCCGGCCCAGCGTGAAGTCGATGCACCGCCGGACGTGGTCGTGGAGGGGCGTCTCCGATCCCGCTTCGTTATCCCACGGCACCGGGACGTCCAGGATCGCCAGGTCGCCGGTCTCCTTGAGATAGGCCGCGACACCCAGCACGAGCCAGGCGGGGTCGTCGTTGAACCCGGAGCCGACGTCGTGATTGCCGCGCTTGGTGAGCGGCTGGTATTGGTGGTAGGCGCCCCCATCGGGCAGTTGGGTCGCGGCGATGTCCAGGATGCGGGCGCGGGCCCGCTCCGGGATCATGTGGACGAAGCCGAGCAGGTCCTGGTTGGAGTCCCGGAAGCCCATGCCGCGCCCGATACCCGACTCGAACATGGACGCGGAGCGCGACAGGTTGAACGTGACCATGCACTGGTAGGGGTTCCACGTGTTGACCATCCGGTCGACGTGCGGGTCGCCGGTGGTCACCTGGAGGGCGCCGAGTCGATCCGTCCAGGTGTCCCGCAGGCTGGCGAGCGCCGCATCCACCTGTCCCTCGCGCCGGTAGCGATCGATGACGGCACGAGCCCGCCTCGTGTCCGGCCGCCGGGAGCCGGGCGGATCGTACTTGCCATCGGCCGGGTTCTCGGTGTAGCCGACCAGGAAGGTCACGTCGCGCGACTCACCCGGTTCGAGCACCAGCGCCGTCTGGAGCGCCCCGACCGGCTGCCAGCCATGGGCGATCGAGTCGGCCATCCTGCCGGTCTCCACGGCGACCGGCCGGTCCCAGCCCCGGTAGGCCCCCAGGAAGGCCTCGCGCGACGTCTCGAACCCGGCCACCGGTCCCGAGCCCGCGAACCAGGCGAAATGGTCGCGGCGCTCGCGGTACTCCGTCACGTGGTAGATGACGCCGTCCTCGACGTGGACCTCGCCGGTCGAGAGGTTCCGCTGGAAGTTCGTGGCATCGTCCTGGGCGTCCCAGAGACAGAATTCCACCGCGCCGATGAGCGAAAGCCTCGCCGTGTCCGGCCGCTCATTGGTCAACCGCGTCCGCCAGACCTCGAGCGTCTCCCCGGGCGGCACGAGGAACGTGCTCTCGGCACGGATGCCGCCGCGCACACCCGTGATCACGGTGTACCCGAGGCCGTGACGGCAGCTGTACGCGTCGAGCTCGCGCTGGGTCGGCTGCCAGCCCGGGTTCCAGTAGTCGCCGGTGTCGTCGTCGCGGACGTACAGGAAGCGGCCGCCCACGTCGAGCGGGGCGTTGTTGTAGCGGTACCGGATCAACCGTCGCAGCCGGGCGTCGCGGAAGAAGGAGTACCCGCCCGCGGTGTTGGAGAGGAGCGCGAAGTAGTCCTCGCTCCCGAGGTAGTTGATCCAGGGCAGCGGCGTGTCCGGGCGGGTGATCACGTATTCCCGCCGTTCGTCGTCGAAGTGGCCGTAGCGCAACCGAGATCTCCTTCGTCCGGATAGCAGGGACCCGGTTCCGTCCTGGCGCCCGATGGGCCGAGCCTACTTGTCGACGCCGGTGACGACCACGCCGCGCATGAACGCCCGCTGCGACAGCAGGAACACGGCGATCGGGACCACCATCGTCATGAACGCGGCGGCCTGGATCAGGGTGGGCTGCGTCGAGTACAGCGCGTTGAACTGCTGGATCCCGAGCGACAAGGGCTGCAGGTCGGGCTTGCTGGCGAGGTACAGGAGGGGGACCAGGAAGTCGTTCCAGGCGAAGAAGAAGTGGAACAGGCAGACCGCGATGATCGCGGCGACGGACTGCGGGACGATGATCGAGCGGAGGATCCGGAACGGGCCCGCGCCGTCGATCATCGCGGCCTCGTCGAGCTCGCGCGGGATCGTCATGAAGTACTGGCGGAGCAGGAAGACGTTGTAGGCGTTGGCGAAGAAGTGCGGGATGATCAGCGGCAGCCACGTCCCGTTCCAGCCGAGCCAGGTGAAGATCACATAGGTCGGCAGCAGCGTCACCTGGAACGGCAGGATGATCGTCGCGATCAGGATGACGAACAGGACGTTCTTCCCGGGGAAGCGGAAGCGGGCGAACCCGTAGGCCACGAGGGTCGCCGAGATGATCGCCCCGAAGGTGCTCAGGACGGCGATCGCGACCGTGTTCCGCAACAGGAGCGGGAAGTTCATCTGGTTCCACGCCTGGGTGTAGTTGTCGACGAGCGGGTCGAACTTCCAGGCCTGCTGCAGGGTCCGCCAATGGCCGGCCCACTCGATCTGCGTGGCCGTCGGGTCGTTCGGGTCGACGAAGATGCTCGACTCGCGACCCGGCTCCACCAGCATCAGCTGGCTCGTGGTCCCGTCGGGGAGCGGGACGGCATAGATCGGGTACGGCTGGCCCTGGTAGGTGCCGGTCAGGGGCGAGGCGGGGTAGATCGGCGCGCCCGGCGTGGCGCTCTGACCGGGCTGCTGGAGCGACGTCGTGAGCATGTACAGCATCGGCAGCAGGAGCGCCGAGATGATGAGCAGGGCGAACATCGTGACCGAGGCCTTGCCCAGGAACTTGCGGTAGCTCCTGGCGACCGGGCTGCGGTCAGCGAAGGACCACTGGCGGACGGCGGCGGCCTTGCTCATCGGTCGCTGCCCGCGTAGTAGACGCGGTTCCGCGCGAAGCCGAAGAGGGCGAGTGTCAGCGCCAGCACGACCACGAACAGCAGCCAGGCGATCGCCGAGCCGTAGCCCATGTGGCCGAAGGCGAACGCTTCGTTGTAGAGCAGCAGGTTCACGAACAGCGTCGCGTTGTTCGGGTCGCCCCGGCCGTTCGACAGCACGTAGATCTGGGTGAAGTACTGGAACGTGCCGATCAGGCAGATCACGAGGTTGTACAGGAGGACCGGCGACATCAGCGGGATCGTGATCCGCCGGAACCCGGTCCAGAACCCGGCGCCGTCCATGCGCGCGGCCTCGTACAGCTCGGTCGGGACCGACTGGAGGCCGGCGATGTTGATCAGCATGAAGTTGCCGATCGCCCAGAGACCGATGATCGACAACGCCGGATAGATCCAGATCTCGCTGTTGATCCAGTCCGGACCGGGGAGCCCGAACGCCTCGAGGATCTTGTTCATCCAGCCGGTGTCGGTGTTCAGGAAGCCGATCCACACCAGGGTCGAGGCGACCAGCGGGATCATGATCGGCATGTACACGAGCGTCCGCATCGGGCCGCGGAAGGCCAGTCTCGGGCTATTGAGCAGCAGGGCGAAGCCGAGGCTCGCGATCATCGTGACCGGGATGGAGATCAGGGCGAACTTGAAGGTGGCACCGAACGACCGCAGCACGACCGGGTCGTTGAACATCTGCTGGTAGTTGGCCAGCCCGATGAACTTGGTCGCCTCAGGGCGGACCAGGTCGAAGTTCGTGAACGACATGACCAGGGAGGCGATCATCGGGCCTGCCGTGAAGATCAGGAGCCCGATGAGCCACGGCCCGATGAAGATGAACCCCCACGTGGCCTCGCGGACCCTCGGCTGGCGGAACCAGCTCGAGAAGCCGGGTCGGAGCGGCGTCGTCGGCAGCGCCTGGGTGGACTCGGTCATGACGTGTCCGGGCTCCGGTGGTGGTCGGGAAGGATGGTACGTGAGGGAAACGCCTCCCGGGCGGGCGGGACACCCGCCCGGGAGGGTGAGGAGGAGGAGCTACTGCGCCGCGTCGTAGATCCCTTGCAGGGTGGTCTTCAACGTGTCCAGACCGGCGTCGATGTCGACCCCGGCCGCGGTGCGGTACGAGTTCTGGAATGCCTGCCACGCCTTCTTGGACTTGGCGTAGTCAGGAACCCAGGACTGGTGGTTGGGGACGTCCGGGTACGACAGCATCGCCTTCGGCACGTCCCAATTGAGCGTGATGCCCGGGAACTGCTTGTTGATGGTGTCGAAGAACGGCTGCTGCAGGGCCGGATCCGCGGGCATGGCGCCGTAGGTGGCCAGCAGGTCCGGCGACTCGACGAAGGCGGCGATGGCCGCGAACGCCTCGTCCGGGTGCTTGGTGGTCTTGAGGATGCTGAACGTGTCAGCGTGGAGCTTGGCTGTGGTCACGCCGTTGTACGCCGGGGCGACGGCCCAACCGAAGTCCTTGACGATCGGCTTGGCCGGCGCGGCCGGGGCCGTGCAGCAGGTGAACCAGGTGTGACTCTCGTTCATCGCGAGGTTGCCGGAGGCGAACTCGCTGCCCTTGGCGAGCAGATCGCTGTTGATCTGGTTCGCGCTGGGGATGAAATGATCCTTCCAGACACCGTCGTTGAACCACTTCTCGCCGACCCGGACCGGGTCGCCGATCTGCGCGGTCTTGCCATCGTCGGCCACGAAGGAGCTCGCTCCGAAGAGGGAGGCCTCGGCCAGCGGGCTGTTGTCCGCGTACTGCATGTCGAAGCCCCACTGGACGACCTTCGTCGGGTCGAACGCCGCATTGGTGGCGTCGTTGCCGTTCGAGTCGACGGTGAGCTTCATGCCCAGGGTTCGGACCGCATCCATGTCCCACGGCTTGCCGTCATAGAGGTCGCCGACCTTGGTCGGCGGCAACGGAAGCTTGGCTTCCTTGAACTTCGCCGTGTTGTACCAGAGGAACGACGGGTAGATCGCGAACGGCACACCGATGGTGGCGCCGCCCACGCCCAGCTTGAAGAAGTCGACGAGCTTCGGGTCGTACTTGCTGGTGTCGAACCCGCTCTTCGTGATGAGCGGAGCGAGGTCGAGCAGCTGGTCGCGGAAGATGTTCAGGCCTTCGACGCCGACCGGCCCGATGATGTCCGGCGCGTTGCCGGCGGCGATCTGCGTCGCCAGCAGGCTGGCGGCGACGTTGTTGTTGTAGATCTCGAGCGAGATGTAGACCTTGTTCTTCGCCGCGTCCGAGGCGTTGAAGTCGTTGACGAACTTCTGCTCGGCGGCGAACTGCTGGGGCTGACCGCCGGCGCCGAGGCCGACGAACCAGCGGACGACGACGCCGCCGTTGGGGCCCGGCTGGTCCGGCGGGAGCGGGACCGGGGTGACGGCAGGCGGCGGGGTGGGGGTTGCGGTGGCCGCCGCGCTCGCCGCAGCCTGGCTGGCGGCAGTCGTGGCGGATGGCGTCGTGCTCGCCGTGCCGCACGCGGTCGCCAGGATGGCGACGACGCCGGCAAAGGCGATCAGGGCGCGCGGGCCGGATCGGGTTCTCATCGCGATCAACTCCTCCTTGCGAGATCCTGTTCGATCTCTACCTCGGATTGAGGCCAAAGGTTGGGGCCCCGACCCTGGTGGGCCGGAACACGCCGGTCGCCGGCCGGCTCAGGGCATGCGCCTCCCGGCGCTCGAGGCGCGACGAATGAGTTCGGTGGCCAGGATCACGCGCCGTGGCACGGGATCGGAGCCCTCGACGAGGTCGATGAGCAGGCGGGCCGTCTCATGGCCCATCTCCTCGATCGGCTGGCGGACGCTCGTGAGCTGCGGGCGCACGGTCGTCGCCACGAACGAGTCGTCATAGCCGACCACCGCGACGTCCTCGGGCACGCGGCGCCCGGCGGTGGCGAGGACCGCGATCGCGCCCGCGGCCATGAGGTCGGAGGCAGCGAAGACCGCGTCGATGTCGGGCCGGGCGGCGAGGAGCTGTTCCATCGCCGCCGCTCCGCCATCCTGGGTGAAGTCCGCGTTCGCCTGGAGGCTGGGGTCCGGCCCCAATTCGGCCTCCGCGAGGGCGTCACGATACCCGGAAAGCCGATCCAGTGCGGCAACCATGTCGGACGGTCCCGCGATGGTCGCGATGGTCCGCCGCCCGCCGGCGATCAGGTGTTCCACGGCGCTCCGCGCCCCGCCCCGGTTGTCGACGTCGACGTAGCTGGCGGCCGTGCCGCGCGGGGGCCGTCCGACGGCGACCATCGGGATGCCGGCGGCGGCGATGCGCTCGGGCAGCGGGTCGTTGCGATGCAGGCTGACGAGGAGCGCCCCATCGACGTGTCCGGCCGTCAGGTAGTCCGCGGTCCGGTGGGTCTCGCCGCTCGACTCGGGCATCAGCAGGACCAGCTGGAGATCGCGAGCGGTCAGCGACGCGCTGATCCCCCGGAGGAGGCGCGGGAAGAACGGGTCGCTGAACAGTCGGCCGGCGGGTTCCGTGATGACGACGCCGATGGATCCGCTGCGGCGCGTGACCAAACTCCGGGCGGCTCGATTGGGGACGTACCCGAGCTCGACGATCGCGGCCTCGACGCCGCGCCGGATCTCCGGGCTGACCTTGGGGGAGCCGTTGACGACCCGCGAGACCGTCGCCCGAGAGACGCCCGCTCGGGAGGCGACCTCCTCGAGTGTCGTTCCGTTGCGGCGATCCCGAGTGATCGAGTTGGCCACCGAAACTCCCCGGCTTTGTGAGAGCGCTCTCACGCTCGATATGCACCATAACACCCCGTGTCAAGAGAGCGCTCTCACACTGTTTCCGTATCGCTTCGGCACGGTTCGGTGACAGGCCGGCCACCCCGTCCGGCGGTCCGCCCTCGTATGCGAAACTAGCCGCATGGTCGATATGGCGACACCCGGGCTGACCGCGCTCGAGCGCTACGAGGCGGTCATCGGGATCGAGGTCCACTGCCAGCTGCGCACGGCCTCGAAGATGTTCTGCGGCTGCTCCACCGCCTATGACGGGGCGCCGCCGAACAGCCACGTCTGCCCGGTCTGCCTCGGCCTGCCCGGGGCGCTGCCGGTCATCAACAAGCGCGCCGTGGAGCTCGTCCTGGCGACGGGCCTCGCGATCGAGGCCGAGGTCCCGGCGGCCACCCGCTGGGATCGGAAGAACTACTTCTACCCGGACCTGCCCAAGGGCTACCAGATCAGCCAGTACGACCTGCCGCTCGCGTCGCGGGGCCGGCTGACATTCGAGACCTCCGAGGGCCCGTTCACCGTGGCGATCACCCGCGCCCACCTCGAGGAGGACACCGCGAAGCTGGTCCACCAGGCCGGCCCGGATGGCCGTCGGGTCAGCCTCGTCGACTTCAACCGCTCCGGCGCCCCGCTGATGGAGATCGTGACCGAGCCCGAGGTGCGCACCGCCGAGCAGGCTCGCCGCTATGCCGAGGAGCTCCAGCTGCTGCTCCGTTCGATCGGCGCCTCGGATGCCGACATGGAGCGCGGCCAGCTGCGGGTCGAGGCCAACGTCTCGCTCCGGCCGCGCGGCACGGAGCCGTTCGGGACGCGGGTCGAGGTCAAGAACATGAACTCGTTCCGCGCCGTCGAGCGCGCGGTGGAGTTCGAGATCGAGCGCCAGGCGGCCGCCCTCGACGCCGGCGAGCCGCTCGCGCAGGAGACCCGCGGCTGGTCGGAGGAGCGCGGCGAGACCTACCGGATGCGGGTCAAGGAGACCTCCGACGACTACCGCTACTTTCCCGAGCCGGACCTTCCGCCGCTGCACATCGAGGCGGGCTGGCTGGAGGGGATCCGGGCCGGCCTGCCCGAGCTCCCGGCGGCGCGCCGCGCCCGCTACGAGTCCGCGCATGGGCTGTCCGCCTACGACGCGGCCGTCCTCGTCGCGGACCCCGACGCGAGCGCGATGTTCGAGGCGGTCGCCGCTGCGGCACCCTCGCTGCCCGCGAAGGCCGTGGCCAACTGGGTCACCGGCGACTACCTCCGGTTGCGCAACGCGGCCACGGACGGGCTCGCCATCCGGCCGGCCGAGTTCGGCGCGATCATCACGGCCGTCGAGGACGGGTCGATCTCGCGCGCGAACGGCCGCGAGGTCCTCGAGGCCCACGCGTCGACCGGCGACAGCGCCGCAGCGATCATCGAGGCCCGCGGCTTCCGGCAGATCTCCGACACGGGCGCCCTCGCGCCGATCGTCCGCGAGGTGCTGGCGGCCAACCCGTCGGCGGTCGCCGACTACCGGGCCGGCAAGGTCCAGGTCGTCGCGTTCCTGGTCGGCCAGGTCATGAAGGCGACCCGCGGCCAGGCCAACGCCGCGATGGCCGGGGACGCGGTCCGGGCGGCGCTGGACGCGGACGCCACGGTGGAGGGCTGACCGGGATGGGACTGATCAACATCGTCCTGTGGGTCGCCGGGGTCGTCCTGATCGCGGTGGGCTACACCCGCGCGAGGGCGCCGTGGTCGCGCTACCAGGCGCTGAAGGCGCAGGACGCGAACACCGCGCGCTACGAGGCGTGGCGCGGCGGGGTCCGGGACGACGGCAAGACCGGCGCCTCGGTCGCGATGGCGGTCCTCCGCCGACAGGCGCAGATGGCCGGGCTCATCGCGGTCGCCGGGGTCGTGCTGGTCTTCTTCGGCTTCCTGATCAAGTAACGGCCAGGCGGGCGCGCCGCGCGCCCGCGAGGTCGAGGCCGCCGCGCCGACGCGCCGTTCGCCACGCGCGCGCTAGCCCGAGAACCGGCCCCATTCGATCGCGGTGCAGCGGTCCATCACGACCGACAGGCCGGCCTCGTGGGCGATCCGGGCTGCCTCCCAGTCCACGACACCCAGCTGGAGCCACAGGCAGCGGGCGCCCGCGGCGACGGCCTCGTGGGCGTGGGGCACGCACAGGTCCGAGCGCCGGAAGACGTCGACGATGTCGAACGGCCCGGTCGCGGCCGTCGCATCGGCGAGGTTCCGGTAGGCGGGGACGCCGTGGACCATCGCCACGTTCGGGTTGATGGGCACGCAGTCGAGCCCGCGGGCCAGGAGGGTGCGCATCACCCCGAACGACGGCCGCGACGGGTCGCCCGACGCGCCGATGATCGCGATCCGGCGGGTGGTCGCGACGAGGTCGCGGATCCCGGCGTCGTCGAGGACCGGGACCGGCCCGCGGCCCTCGTGCAGGTCGACGATCGCGCGGGTGCGCTCGCGGTCGGCGCGGCGCTCCGCCTGTGCCCGAGCGGCGGCCTCGTCGTCGGCGGTCAGCCGCGTGCTTCCTTGTCGTAGGGGATGCCGTCCGCGGCCGGCGGCACGGCCCGGCCGACCACGCCGGCCAGGACGACGATCGTGAAGATGTACGGCAGCATCCCGAAGATCTGCGGCGGGATGGTGGCGATGATCTGGCCGAGATCGCCCTCCGGCGGCGAGATGCGGACGGCCAGCTGCATCGACTGGACGGTGCCGAACAGGAGCGCGGCGCCGTACGCGCCGAGCGGCGTCCAGCGGCCGAAGATCATCGCCGCGAGGCCGATGAAGCCGACGCCGCCGGTCATGTTGTCCTGGAACGAGTTGAACTGCTCGAGGGTCAGGTAGGCGCCGGCCAGCCCGGCGAACACGCCACCGAGGACCACGCTCCGGTAGCGCGTCCGGATGACGTCGATGCCGACCGTGTCGGCCGCCTTGGGATGCTCGCCGACGGCGCGCGTGCGCAGGCCCCAGCGCGACCGGAACAGCAGGATCTGCAGGCCGATCACGAAGACGATCAGGCTCATCGCGATCGGGCCCTGGTTGAAGAGCCCGTTGATGATCGGGCCGATCAGCGGGATCTGGGCGACCTGGTCCGGCACGGTGAAGCGGGGCAGGGTGCTCGTGCCGGACAGCCCGGACGTCGACACGAGCAGCTGGTTGAAGTAGGCGGTGCCGCCCAGGGCGAGGATGTTGATGACCGTGCCGCTGATGATCTGGTCGGCCTTGATCGTGATCGACAGCCAGGCGTGGAGCAGCGACAGCAGCATCGCCGAGATGATCGCGATGCCGATCGCGAGGATGGCCGCGGTCGGGGCGCCGACGACCGGGTCGAGGTAGGCGCCGCTCAGGAAGGCCACGAACGCGGCGGTGAGGATCATGCCCTCGATGCCGATGTTGGTGACCCCGGCGCGCTCGCACATGACGCCGCACAGGGCGCCGAAGGCGATCGGCACCGCGTATTGGACGATCAGGTAGCTGAGCGGCGGAACGCGGTTGACGAGCCAGTCGATGAAGCTGCCCAGGTACGGGATGTTCAAGTAGACCGCCAGGGCCGACAGCAGCACGACCACGAGGAAACCGCCGATCCACCAGACGCGGGGATCGCGGCGGGCGGCAGGCGGGAGGGCCACGGCGGTCATCTCGTCCTCCTACGCCGCGGCCGCGGCCGGCTGCTGGGGGCTGCGCCGGGCGCGCCACCGGGGCAGGGCGTGGTCGATGACGACCTGGGCCGCCACGAACAGCAGGATCATCCCCTGCACGATCCCGATGATGTCTACCGGGATCTCGGTCGCCCGCTGCATCGCGCCCGCGCCCGCGCGCATCACGCCGAACAGCAGCGCCGCGCCGACCACCCCGAAGGGGTGCGCTCGCCCGAGCAGCGCGACGGCGATGCCGTCGAAGCCGTAGTTGACGATGTACTCGGCCGGGTAGTTCTTGGTGATGCCCAGGATCTCGACGGAGCCGCCGAGGCCGGCCAGGCCGCCGGCGATGCTCATCGTCAGGATCACGATGAACGCGGGCCGGATGCCGGCGTAGCGAGCCGCGCTGGCGTTCGAGCCGACGGTCCGGATCTCGAACCCGAGCGTCGTCTTGTACAGCAGGAACCAGATGAAGACGGCGGTCAGCAGCGCGATGACGATGCCGAGCGTCAGCCGGGTGTCCGCGAGGATGATCGGCAGCGCGGCTTCCGGCGTGATGTCGGGGGTGCGCGGGAACGTCGCGCTCGGGTCCTTGAAGATCGTGCTCGCGATGAGGTTCAACAGCAGGTAGGCGATGCTGTTGAGCATGATCGTGGTGACCACCTCGTGGGCACCACGCCAGGCCTTCAACGCGCCCGGGATGAAGCCCCACCCGGCCCCGCCGAGGGCTCCGGCGGCGAGCGCCAGGAGCATCGCGATCGGGAAGGGGATCCCCGCGATCGTGCCGACGATGGCCGCGCAGAAGCCGCCGATCAGCAGCTGCCCGTTGGCGCCGATGTTGAACAGGCCGGCCTTGAAGCCGATGGCCACGGAGAGACCGGTGAAGATCAGCGGCGTCGCGGCGTTGAGGGTGTTCGCGATCGCCTTGGGGCTCCCGAGCGCGCCTTCGAGCATCGCCCCGTAGGCGGTGATCGGGAGCGTCAGGTCGAGAGTATGGCTCGGCCCGATCAGCCCGGAGATGATGATCAGGATCGCCCCGGCGAGCAGGCCCAGCAGGATGGCCACGAGCGTGACCACGAACTGCCGGCCGAGCGATCCGCCCAGCCGGATGGACGTGGGGTCGACGTTCATGGTGCCCGCGCCGGGGATCGCGGGATCGGTCACGCCGACGCCTCCGCCTGGCCCGTGGCCATGATCAGGCCGACCTGCTCCTTCCCGGCGTGCTCGGCGTCGAGGATCGCCACGAGCCGGCCGCGGTACATCACGCCGATCCGGTCGCTGAGCTCGAGGACCTCGTCCAGCTCGGCGGAGACGAGGAGCACGGCCGTGCCGGCGTCCCGCTTGGCGACGATCTGGTTGTGGATGAACTCGATCGAGCCGACGTCGATGCCGCGGGTCGGCTGGTCGGCGATGAGCAGGGTGAGCGGACGGCTGAACTCGCGGGCGACGATGAGCTTCTGCTGGTTGCCGCCGGACAGGGTGCTGGTCGGCACCGCGCCCGACGGGGTCCGGATGTCGAACTCGGGGATGAGCTCCGCCGCGCGCCGGCTGATCGCCCGCTCGTTGATGACCCCGTAGCGCGAGTACGGCGCGTCGTGGAAGTCGGTGAGGACGAGGTTGTCCTCGATGGGGAAGGACAGGACCAGGCCGAAGCGGTGCCGGTCGCCGGGCACGTAGGCGAGTCCCCGTCCGGCCAGGTCGCGCGGCGAGTGGTTGGTGACCTCGTCACCGGCGAGGGTGACCGTCCCCGACCCGGCCCGGCGCAATCCGGTGAGCGCCTCGACGAGCTCGTTCTGCCCGTTGCCGGCGACGCCGGCGATCCCGAAGATCTCGCCGGCGCGGACCTCGAAGCTGAGGCTCTCGACGACGGTCGAGCCGCGGTCGTCCGCGACCGAAAGGCTGTCCACCTGGAGGACGACCTCACCCGGCGACGCCGGGCCTTTCTCGACCACGAGCGAGACCTCGCGGCCGACCATCATCTCGGCCAGGTCCTCCTCGGTGGCCGTCTTCGGATCCGCCTGGCCGACGACCTTGCCCCGCCGGATGACGGTGATCGTGTCCGCGATCTCGAGGACCTCGTACAGCTTGTGGCTGATGAAGACGATGCTCGTGCCCTCGGAGGCGAGGCGGCGGAACACCTGGAAGATCTCCGCGGTCTCCTGCGGGGTCAGCACGGCCGTCGGCTCGTCGAGGATCAGGACCTTGGCGCCGCGGTAGAGGGCCTTGAGGATCTCGATCCGCTGCTGGATGCCGACGGACAGCTCGCCCACGAGCACGTCGGGGTCGATCTCGAAGCCGAGCTGGCGGGCCAGGTCCCGGATCCGGCCGTCGGCCTTCCTGGTGTCGAGGAAGACCGGGTTCGCCATGGTCTCGTTGCCGAGGACGATGTTCTCGGCGACGGAGAAGACCGGGACGAGCATGAAGTGCTGGTGGACCATCCCGATGCCGCGCGCGATCGCGTCGGACGGACCGGCGATGGCTGTCGGCACGCCGTCGAGCAGGATCTCGCCCGCATCGGGCGTCAGCAGCCCGTACAGGATGTTCATCAGGGTGCTCTTGCCCGCGCCGTTCTCCCCGAGGAGGGCGTGGATCTCACCCGGCTTGATGAGCAGGTCGATGCCGTCGTTGGCGACGACGCCGGGGAAGCGCTTGGTGATGCCGCGCATCTCGAGGCTGGGAGCCGCCGCGGCGGCGACCTCCGGGGCGATCGTGATGCCGCCGCTCGCGCGCTCGGCCGCGGCCTCGGCAGGGCCGGGCTCGGCTGCCGTGATCGAGCCTTCCGGGTGCGGATCGGGGACGGGCGGGACCTCGGCCACAGGCGCCTCCAGACGATGCCTCGGTCAGCGAAGGATAAACGAGAGCGGCGGGGCCCCGGAGGTCCCCGCCGCTCGGTCGCGCGTCATGCGACGGGCGGTTACTTGGGCTGCTGGTCGACCACGACGTTCGTCTTGAGGGACCCGTCAGCGAGGCTGGCATAGGTCTTGTCAAGGAGGGCCTGGATGTCCGGGGTGATCAGAGCGGCCTGGTCGTGGAACGGGGCGAGCTTGATCCCACCGGTCGACGCGTCGTCGGTGTGGAACCCGGCGGTGAACTTGCCGGCCGCGATGCGGATCAGCGAGCTCTGGACGGCGCCCACGACGTTCTTCGTCGCGGAGCTGACGATGCACTTGCTGACGCTCGGCAGGGTCAGGAACTGGTCCGTGTCCACGCCGATCGCCCAGGTGCCGGCCTTCTGGCAGGCGGCTTCGAGCGCGCCATTGCCGGTGAGGCCACCGGCGCCGAAGATGACGTCGGCACCCTTGTCGATCATCTGCTTGGCAGCGTTGCTGCCCTGGGGCGGATCCGTGAACGACGTCGTGTAGACGTGATCCACCTTGATGTCGGGCTTGATCGACTTGGCGCCGGCCTCGTAGCCCTCGACGAACCGCTCGACCGGCGGGACGACCAGCAGGCCGCCGACGACGCCGATGTGGTTCGACTTGGTGATCTGCGAGGCGAGGACGCCGGCCATCCAGCCGGACTGGTCCTCGGCGAAGAACAGCGACTCGCCATTCGTCATCCAGCTCTCGTCGTGACCCTTGCTGGGCACGCCGTCGACCGAGACGAACTTGATGGTCGGGTTGGCCTTCGCGGCGTCGCCCAGGGCGTCGCCCAGGAGGAAGCCGACGCCGATCACGATGTCGCTGCCGGCATCGGTGAACTCGGCGATGTTCTTGGCGTAGTCGCTCTGGCTCTGGGTCTCGATGTACTTCGTGTCGAAGCACGACGGCGCCGCAGCCTGGGCGGCCTGCATGCCCTCATAGGCGGACTGGTTGAAGCCCTTGTCGTTGATGCGGCCGACGTCGGTGACGAGGCCCACCTTGAGCTTCTTGTCGCAGGTGGCGCCCGCAGCGGACGCCGACGGGCTCGCTTCGGCCGAAGCCGATGCCGACGGCGCAGCGGCCGACGGCGCAGCGGCCGAGGGGGCAGCGGCCGACGGGGCGGCAGCCGACGGGGAAGCCGAGCTTCCGCTGCCGGAACAGGCCGAGACGAAGATGGCCAGACCCGCGAACAGGGTCAAGCCGAGGCGCTTGTGCATGTGTCCTCCTCCAGACCCTCCAGCCCCGGCCGAGTCGCGCCGGTGGCTGCGAGGGGATTCCGTTCCGACCGCGTGGTCCCCGGTCGGCACCGATGCCGCATCGTACCGCATGGGGCGTGACTTGGGCATACTCGTCCGATGCCGGAACGGATCCCGTTCATCCTCGATTGCGACCCCGGGCACGACGACGCGCTGGCGATGATCCTGGGCATCGCGCGGCCCGAGCTGGACCTGCTCGCGGTCACGACCGTGGCCGGCAACTCGGATCTCGCGTCCACCACCGATAACGCGCTGCGCGTGCTGACGCTGGCGGGCCGCACGGACATCCCGGTGGCCGCGGGCGCCGCCGGTCCGCTGGCGCGGCCGCTCCACATCGCGAGCAACGTGCATGGCGAGCACGGCCTGGGCGGCGCCGACCTGCCCGAGCCGACCGTCGGCGTCCGGCCCGAGGGCGCCATCGAGCTGCTGCGCGTGACGCTCGAGCGGGCGGAGCGCCCGGTCACGATCGCCGCCGTCGGTCCGCTCACCAATATCGCGCTGCTGCTCCGCACGCATCCCCGCGTCGCGGAGCGGATCGCGAGCCTGCGGATCATGGGCGGGGCGGTCACCGAGGGGAACACCACCGCGTCCGCCGAGTTCAACATCTGGCAGGATCCCGACGCGGCGCGGATCGTCTTCGACGCCGGCCGGCCGATCGTCATGATGCCGCTCGACGTCACCCACCAGGCGCTCTTCACCGAGGCCGACGTGGAGCGGCTCGTGGCCGTCGGCACGCGGCCCGCGCGGATCTTCGGCGATCTCCTGCGGTTCTTCGCGCGGTTCCACCGCGAACGGTACGGCTGGGATGGCTCACCGATCCACGACGCGGTGACCGTCGGGCACCTCGCGGTCCCCGATCTCGTCGAGACGGCCGCCTACCGCGTGGACATCGAGACCGTCAGCGAGCTGACCCGTGGGCGGACCGTGGTCGACCTGCACGGCCTGACCGGCCGGCCCCCCAATGCCGAGGTCGGCATCGCGATCGACCGGCCTCGCTTCATCGACATGCTGATCGATGCGGTCGCGTCCCTCGAGGACGGGACCGGGGCCTGACCCACGTGGATCGATCCGCGGCCGGCGGACCCGCGCTCCGCTACGCCGCGCTCGGGGACTCGTACACGATCGGGACCTCCGTGGACGTCGCCGACCGCTTCCCGGACCGGCTGGTGGCGGCCCTCGCGCCCGGTCCGCCGTCGCTCGAGCTCGTCGCCAACCTCGGCGTCGACGGGTACACCACGGCCGACCTGATCCGGCACGAGCTGCCGCCGCTCGCCGGCCTGGCGCCGGACGTCGTGACCGTCCTCATCGGGGTCAACGATGTCGTCCAGGGCGTCTCCGCCGACGTCTACGCGCGGAACGCGGCCGGGATCCTCGACGCCGTGCTCGCCGTCGTGCCGTCGGACCGGATCGTCGCCGTCGCGATCCCGGACTACACCGTGACTCCGGCCGGTGCCGACTATGGCGATCCGGATCAGCGTCGGACGGCGATCGTCGAGGAGAACCGGATCATGGCGGGGCTGGCCGCAGATCGCGGCATCGCCTTCGTCGACATCTTCGACCTGTCGGCGCGCGCGGCGGCGGACCGCTCGCTGGTGGCGTCGGACGGCCTGCATCCGTCGGGCGCCCAGTACGCCCTGTGGGTCGAGCGCATCGCCCCGTGGTCAGGGAGCTGCTCGCCGGCTAGCAGCTCCCTTCAGACATGTGGTTGGCACCTGCCTCGAGCTAGCCTCCTCGTGCCTGCCAGTCAACGCGAGGGGCTTGAGACGCCTCCGAAGCACGGGTAAGACCAGAATGCGGACTGCCAGGCACGGATCCCTGGCCCGAGGGTCGAGTCGTTTGGTCCTCGATGTTCCAGTGCAGACTGGCAGACACGGTCGGTGCGGGCCAGGATGTTCGTCGGCGTCAGCACCCGACGCGGGATCCACACTCAGCCGTTGTCGTCCTGGAGCTCGTGGAGCCGGGCGTCACTGATCCCGAAATGGTGCGCGATCTCGTGGTGGACGGTGTCGGTCACGCCGGCCGCCAAGGCCTCGGGCGTCCGGTACGCGCGCAGGAGCGGGCCACGGAAGATCGTGATCTTGCTGGGGAGGGCCACCTGGTCGGCGCCGTACGCCGTGCGCGGGATGCCGTAGTACAGCCCGAACAGCCCACGCGCCCCGACCGAGGCGAGCTGCTCCGCCGTCGGCTCCTCCTCGATCACGATCGCGACGCTCCCGAGGCGCTCGGCGAATTCGGGAGGCAGCGCCTCGAGGGCATCGATGACCAGCCCCTCCAGATCGGGACCGGGGTCGGGCGAGAAGTCGAACGTCATGGTCGGCCCATCGTACGGGCGATCCGCGGGTGCCCGCCGAAACCGCGACGACGGGTCGACCGGCTGCGTGGGATCAGCCCGCGTCGAGGAGATCCAGGACCGGCGCCATCGCCTCCAACGCGGCCAGCGTCTGTGGCCAGAGCATGCACTCCACCCGGGTGAACCCGGCGGCGTGGAACGTCCGGAGCGCGTCGGCGATCGCCTCCGCGCTGCCGGCGATCGCCCCGGTCGAGGCGGGCCCGCCGCTGGCCGCGAGGGGCGCGACCTCGACACCGGCCGAGCGGCCGATGGTCGCCGGATCCCGCCCGACGTCCGCGCAGGCCGCCTCGAGCGCCGTGACGCGTGGCCCGAGCTCCGCGACGGTGCTCTCGTGCTCGGCGTAGCAGCTCCAGATGTCGGCCAGCAGCGCCGCGTGGCGGACGCCCTTCGGCCCGTGGCCGGCCAGCATGATCGGGATCCGGCCGGGTCGCGGCCCGACGGGCCGTTGCGCGAGGTCGTGCGCAGCGTGGTAGGTGCCCTGGTGGTCCGCATGCCCGCCACGCAACAGCGGCACGATGACCTCGAGCGACTCCTCGAACCGCTCGTAGACGTGGTCTTCCGGCAGGCCGAACGCGCGAGCCTGACCGGGCCAGGCGTGGCCCGCACCGAATCCGAAGATGAAGCGCCCGCCGCTGATCTCGTCGAGGGTCTCGACGGCCTTGGCCGTGATGCCCGGATTGCGGTGCAGTGCGGCCATCACCCAGGTCCCGACCTCGACGCGGGACGTCACGGCCGCGACGGCGCCGGCTATCGCCACGCCTTCCCAGAAGCCCATCGCCGGCTTGTCCTCGCGCAGCCAGAGCAGCTCGTCCGGCGTCCAGACGGTATCGAAGCCCATCGCCTCGGCCCGAAGCGCGAGGGCGCGGATCTCCGTCCAGCGGGCGACCCGTTGCGGTTCGTCGATCTCGCCAGTGATGAGCGCGACGCCGACCTTGAACGGGCGCATGGGAGCCTCACATGACGAGTCGGATGCGACCGAGTCTAGCGACCCGTCCGCGGGCTGGATGGGGCTTGCCACCCGGCGACGCCACGCGCACGATGGCCGCGGCGCCCCGAGATGCGGTTCGCCGTCCCGCGACAGCACGGCGGTACGACGATGACCGGGAGCCGACGACCCCTCATGGCGGCGCTTGCGTTCCTGCTTGCAGGGTGCGCGGGGACGCCACCTCCGGCTTCATCGATCGCCGCGCCACCCACGACACCGACGACGCCGGCACCTTCGGCCATCGCGTCCGTCGCGCCGACCCCGACCCCCGCCAGGACCGCCGCGCCCACGCCGATCCCGACGCTCGCCTCGACCACGGAGGCCGCCGACTCGGCGCCGGCCGGCGCGATCGTCGTCAAGATGGCGGCGATCGACGGCAAGCCGAAGTTCGTCCCCGAACAGCTCACTGCGACGGCCGGGACCGTGGTGTTCTACCTCGAGAACGTCCCGGGCGTGATCGCCGCCCCGGACCACAACATGCGGATCGGGCCGACGGTCGGGCAGGTGCTCGCCGCGACGCCGTTCATCCACGCCAACGACCATGCCGTCTTCACGGTCCACGGCCTGCAGCCGGGCACCTATGTGTACTCGTGCTCGGTGCTGGCCATCGACCGCACCACGCACTTCTCGAACGGGATGATCGGCACGCTCACCGTCACGCCGTGAGGGCCCGGTCGGCCCGCCGTGCAACATCGATGAGGGTCGAACGTCTGCCGGTCATGCACCTCAGGTTCGCGTTCCTCGCGACCGCTACGGCCATCGTCGTGGTCGCGTGCGGCGCGGCCGGTCCGACCGCGACCGGTCCGACCGCGATCGGTCCGACGGCGGGCGCTCCGAGCGCGGGTGGTCCGATCACGGGCAAGATCGATGACCGCGCGATCACCCTGACCTCCGACCATGGCGGGCAAACGGTCCGGCTCGAGCTGCACAATATCGGCACGACGCCGTGCGATCTCGTCATCGTCCTGACGTCCCTGCCAGCGGGTGCCTTGCCGGTCAAGGATGGTCGGGTCGATGTCCCCGAGGATGGCTCCGGACCCGTGCGGAACATGAGTGGTGGCGAGTTCCCGGATGAGCTACAGCCGGGGGCAGCCCAGACCGTCGACCTGGGCCTGGAAAGCATTCCCGCGACCGACGACCGGGTCGTCCTCTGCAACGGGGTCGGCGACTACAAGGCGGGACGCTTCGCGTTCCTGCGGTTCGATCGGTAGGCCGCCCCACGGCCGCGTCCCTTGCCGGCGACCCTGCCGCTCCGTATCGTCTCGCCACCTAGGCAGAGGACGGAGGAGGGCTGCGTGACGCTCATCAACACCGACGGGATGGTGCTCATCGGACCGGGATCGGAGTGGCTCTGGGCGGCGCTCACCGGGCTGGTCCTCGCGGGTACCGGCGTCGCCATCTATCGCCAGCTGCGCGTGCAGCAGCTCGAGATCCAGGACAACACGAAGCTGCTCCGCAGCCAGGCGCACTACAACGCCATCCAGCTCGGGAACCGGCCGTTGGAGCTGTTGATCGAGAACGAGGGCCTCGCGAGCGTCATGAACGTCGCGTATGCGACACCAGAGGCCCTGAGCGCCGACGATTGGTCCAGGTGCAGCGTCTACATGTTCATGCAGTTCAACGCGTGGGAGTACTTCTACTACCAGCACCGCGATGATTCGATCCCGAAGGAGCTGTGGGTGGGCGCCGATCAGTACTACAAGGACCTGGTCACCACGAAACCCGGATACGCCCGCTTCTGGGCGGAGTCCCAGGCAGGCTTCGACGAACCATTTCGCTCCTACACCGCGCTGGAGTTCGCCAAGAGATCGGCGCCCGCGGATCGACCGCCCGCGGATGCGGGATCCGCGGCGACCTAGACCCGGGTCGCCTTCGGGAACCGCCCGTCGTCATCCAGCCGGAGGCGTGTTCCTCGCGGCCGCGCCCTACGTGAGGGTGTGATAGCGGTAGCCGAGTCCGCGCACCGTCTCGATCGTGGCGGCGCGCTCGCCGAGCTTCCGCCGGAGCGACCGCACATTCGCCTCGATGACGTTGCTGCCCCCGGCGTCGTCGTAGCCCCACACGTCGCGGAGGAGGTCGGATCGCTCGACGACGTTCCCGTTCCGCTCGTAGAGGTAGCTGATCACCTCGAACTCGAGCTTCGTCAGGTCGACGCGCCGGCCCTCGAGGACGAGCTGACGCTGGGTCAGGTCGAGGATCGAGTCGTCCTCGATCTGCAGTTCCGAGGCGACGAGCCTCGACAGCCAGCCGTCCACGGACGAGGGCCCGAAGTCCAGCAGGAGCGTGTAGTACGGGACGCCGTCGAGCTCGGGCGGGTCGCCCGGGAGCCGCTCGAAGCCCAGGGGACCCTGGACCATGGGTTCCCAGGTGGCGGTCTCGCGGGTCACGGTGTAGAGCCGCCGAGATTCGGGCGGAGCTCCATGTAGCGCCGCTTGAGGTCCAGCCAGAGGGCCGCCTGCACAGGCGCCCATCCCTCGCCGAAGTCGCGGCTGATCATCATCCGGCTGAACAGGATGCGCTGGCCCCGCGGGACAGGGTGGCTGCGGAGGTGTTCCCAGAACTGGCGCACGACCGGGTCCAGCTGCACGAGTCGATGGCTCACGCTGTCCATCTCGCCGTACGCGCTGAAGCCGGCGACCGCGCCGAGGCGGTCTCGCGCGACGCGGAAGGCTCCAGGGTGCCTGCCGCCACCAGGCGTCGATGACGGCAACCGACGCGCCCGGCTCGTATCGCGCGACGATGTCGGCGATCGCCGGCTGATCGTCCGGCTGGGCGACCTCGACGGAGAAGAGGTGCTCGGTCGTCGGGAAGAACGCCTCGCGGACGGCCGGGTTCTGGAGGATGTAGAGGAGGTCGGCCGTGTACCGCCACATCTCGTGGCTCGGGGCGCGCGCGACCTCGTCCCGGAGCCGCCGCCACGCCGCGGCCCGGTACCTCCGGGAGCGGTCCGGATCGGAGAGCGATGAGCTGGGCAGCAGATCGCCTCGCGGACCGTGTCGTGCAGCACCAGGCCGTCATCGCCGAGCTCCACGAACGGGAGAGCCCTGAGCCGGTCGAAGGCATCCTGCGGCGCGGATCCGGGCAGCATCGCCGCCAGGAGCGAGAGCGTCGCCCGTCGGACGACGGAGGCGGCGTCGAGTGCTTCGCGCGACCTGGGGTCGAGGACCCCGAGGTAGAGCTCCGTCAGCTCCTCGACGATCGCCTTGACCGTCACGGCCTCCAGGCTGACGCCGGGTCGCTCGGTCAGGGCTGACGCGGCGAGCCGCAAGGACAGCGGATGACCACGGGCGAGGCGGTAGATCCGGTCGGCAGCCTCGTGGTCGACGCCCGCCCGGACAAGGAGCGCTTCGGCATCGGCATATGCGAGGTTCTCGATGGCGAGACCGCGGAACAGGCCGCCCAGCGCGCTGGGCCAGCCCGTCATCGGGGCTTCGCGTCCGGACAGGATGAGACGGACGTTGTCCGCGAGAGCCGGCACGAACGACTGGCGCAGCCACGGGTCGAGGATCCGCAGCACCTCGTAGGTGTCGAGAAGGAGGACGACACGGTCGCCGAGACTGCCGAGCCGCGCCGCCGCGTCCTCCGCGGTCGCCAGCTGGCCCCCGATCTTGCTCTCGAGCGCCGCGATGAACCCGCGCTCGGTCGGCTCGATCGAACGACAGTCCAGACGAAGCACGGTCGTCCCACGAGCGCGCGCCTCGACCGCGAACGCTTCGACAAGGGCGGTCTTGCCGATCCCGGCGATCCCATGGACGAAGACGACGAGAGGGCCACCCTCGCCAAGCAGCTGGCGAAGAACGGCCATCTCGTCGTCGCGTCCCACCAATCCTGCCGCTTGTTCATCCATCAGCTGGCGGACCGTGTGGGTCATCCATGGAGTGTGCACTCCCCAGTCAACGGGACTCAGTCGCCGGACCGTCGCAGGATGTCGAGCGAACCCTGGAAGCAGGTGCCATCAGGGGCCTGGCTACAGGCGATCTGCGTGTACCTCCCCTCGACCGGGTGACCTTTCAGCCAGCCGTCCGTGACGACGCCGCTGATGACGGCGTTCAGCCCCGTTTGCTCGACGTGGACGAGCGCGGAGAAGGTGTGCCTCGAGCCATTGAAGTGATACAGGGCCTCGATCACCGTCGTCGAGCCCGGCGTGTACTTGAGGATCTCGCCGGCGTACGAGCCACTGCCGACATCGCCGCCGACGACGCCCGCCATGGTCGGGAACGCAGTGATCCATTTCGTGAAGGTGTTCTCGGCGTCGCCGTGACCCCGATGGCCGTCAGCCAGGGCCGTGCCCGCCCCCAGGGAGAGGGTCAGGAGCATGGCTCCCGCGATGAGCGCCAGCGAGCGCCTGCGGAGGGTCATCGACCTTGCGGGCCTTCCAACTCGAACGGGATCCATCTCGAACCTCCCTTGTGTCGCCGCGGGTGGTCTCGCCTCCCGCGTTCGGTTCGATGACCGTAGGGCCGTCCGGTCGTCGTGGGGGCATCGCTCCATGAAAAGAATCTGAAGACGACCGCGGCACGCGGCGGCCGACCACGATGGCTGCCAGCCCCGGCTCGGTCGGCAGGCTCGGCGAGGACGCCCCCGTGAGTACAAGCCCTGGTGCCTGCTCGACGGCAGCCACTGGCCTGATGCGCCTGAATCAATCCGGCTTCGCGCGGTATCTCTGTGTCATGGTGGGCACGATGGAGATCCAAGGCGGTGAGCTCGTCCGAGCGGCCGCGCTGGGCGATGAGGCGGCATTCACGGAGCTCGTCGCGCGTCACCATCGCGACCTCCTCCGGGTCGCCTATGTCATCTGTCGAGACACCTCCCTGGCGGAGGACGCTGCACAGGCGGCCTGGGCGATCGCCTGGCGCCGGATGGGCGACGTCAAGGATCCGTCGCAGATCCGCAGTTGGCTCGTCGCGGTCGCCGCGAACGAGGCCCGCCGGGTCATGCGCTCGCGCCGCCAGCGCATCCGCGAGATCTCGGTCGCCGACATCGAGCTGGAAGCGGTGCCGGATCTCCGCTCGGACCCGCTGGCGGCCGGCATCGCCAACGCCGACCTGCGGCGCGCCCTCGCATCACTCGATCCGACCGACCGGGCCCTGATCGCGTTGCGGTATGTCGCCGAGCTCAGCTCCGACGAGATCGGGCACGCGCTTGGCATGTCGTCATCAGGCGCTCGTGGTCGCCTCTCGCGCCTGCTGGTGCGCCTTCGTGGAGACCTTGGCGATGCATGACTTCGACCTCTTCGAGCGACGCCTCGCGGCCGCCCTCAGCTCCGACGCCGATCAGGGCGTCTCCGGCTTCGATCCATCCACGATCGCCCGAGCTGCCATCGCGAGCGCGAATCCCCGGTCCATCCGCGGCCGCCTCGCGACTCCGCTGGTGTTCGGCCGGCCGAACGTGAGGGCGACCTATCTCCTGGTGGTCCTCGGGATCATCCTGGCCCTGATCGTCGGAGCCATCCTCGGCGGTGCCTTCCGGACTCGAACCGTCCGACCGGCCGGTTGGTCCGCGACTGGCACCATGACCGAGGCCCGCACATGGCACTCAGCCACGTTGCTGCCGGACGGGACCGTTCTTGTCGCCGGCGGCGGCGAAACCGATCCATCCACCTCCGCCGAGCTGTACGACCCGCGCACCGGCTCGTGGACCGCGACCGGCAGCATGGGCCTGGCCCGCACAGATCACACCGCGACCCTCCTGCCCGACGGCATGGTGCTCGTCGCCGGCGGCGGTGACGGCACGGGCCAGGGCGGGACCCGCGCCTCCGCCGAGCTGTACGACCCGAGCACCGGCTCGTGGACCGCGACCGGCAGCATGGGCGAGGCCCGAGGAAATCACACCGCGACGCTCCTGTCGGACGGCCGGGTCCTCGTGGTCGGTGGCTTCGCGCTGGCCTCCGCCGAGCTGTACGACCCGCGGGCCAGGACGTGGGCGCAGACCGGGGCGATGCACCAGGACCGTGGCTACCACACCGCCACGCTCCTGCCCGACGGCAAGGTGCTCGTCGTCGGCGGGTTCAGCGGTGTCGACAACCCCCAGGCGACGGCGTCGGCGGAGCTCTTCGACCCCGACACGGGGATCTGGACGAGCACGGCGGACATGGGTCTCGCTCGAGCGGGCCACACCGCGACGCTGCTGCCGGATGGTCGCGTGCTGGTGGTCGGCGGGAGCAGCGGGGGCGGCAGCTTCCAGCAGACGGCGTCCGCCGAGCTGTACGACCCGCGCACCGCGTCGTGGGTCGCCACCGGCAGCATGAGCGTGATCCGCGTCTACGCCGCTGCCACCCTGCTCCCGGATGGCATGGTCCTCGTCGCGGGTGGCTACAGCAGGACGGATGGACGCGCTCCTGTCAGCCCCGTCCTCCCGGCCGAGCTCTACGACCCCTCCAGTGGCTCCTGGAGAGCCACCCAGCGGATGACCGAGGCCCGCACATTCCCCACCGCCACGCTCCTCGAGACCGGCAGCGTTCTGGTTGCCGGGGGTCGGACCAAACCGCTCATCGGCAGCGCTCTGGCGTCCAGCGAGCTCTACGACCCGGGAACCGGGAGCCGGTAGTTCGCCGGCCGGCCCGATCACCAGGAAGGAGCGTCCCCCGTGCATCGAACGTCACTGAGGATCCCGAGGTTCGTCATGGCATCGCTCGTCGCGGTGTTGCTGCAGGCGTGTGGGTCGACCACACCGACGTCGACCACCGTCCCGGCGCCCTCCCGCGCTCCGGCGGCCCAGACCTCGCCCACCGCGCCCGCGACCACCGTGCCACCGAGTCCCACCGCCGAGGCCGGAACGCCCGCCCCTTCGATCCCCGGGCCGGCCGGCTTGCTGACGGCGTGCGCCGACGACCCCACGACCTTCTGCGGGCAGCTCAGCGTGCCCGTCGACCGGACCAAGCCCGATGGCCCGAAGATCTCTCTCGCCCTGCGCCTCGTGCCCCATACCGATACGTCGCAGCCCGCGCTGGCCACCGTCCTCAGCCTGCCGGGCGGACCGGGCGGCGGCGCCGGCGCCAAACCAGGCTATCAACATGATTCGGGTGTTCTCAGCGAGGCGCTCGTCCTTCGGCACGACGAGCTGTTGATCGGATCCCGGGGGACCGGCGCGTCCGGCGCGATCGACTGCCCCGACCTCCAGGACGGGTGGGCGAGCGACACGGAGATGCAGACCGCGGTCGCCGCATGTGCCGCCCAGCTCGGCGAGAACGCGGACCGCTACGGCTCAGGGGACGTCGCCCTCGACATCGAGGATGTCCGCGCATCCCTGGGCCTCGACCAGATCGACCTCTACGGGGAGTCGTACGGCTCGGTCTGGGCGCGGGCGTATGCCGAGCGCTTCCCGGACCGGGTCCACGCCATCGTCCTCGACTCCGGTCTGACGGTCGATGACCCGGCCGATCACTGGGGTTCAGGCTACGCTCAGGCATGGCTCCAGATCGCGGCGCGCTCCTGTGCCCAGAGCGCGACCTGTGCGAAGAACCATCCCCACCCGGTGGCCGAGCTGACGGCACTGGTCCGGAGGATCCGCGCCAAGCCGGTCCATGATCCCTCGAGCGGCAGCGACGTGGTGATCGACAGCGCGGCGCTGGTCGGGATCTTCGCGGCCGTCGGCCCGTTCGACGACAACGTCGCGGCCGAGGGCCTCCTCGACGCCGCGAGCGCGAACGCTCACGGCGACAACGGACCGGTCCTCAAGTTCAGCGACTGGGTCGGCACGGGGTCCGGCGGCAGCGGCGACGCGACCGGCTTCTCGGAGGGCATGCACGCGGCGGCGACCTGTATCGACGATCCCATCGCCCGGAACTCCCAGGCGAGCCCTTGCCGACCGTCAGACCACACTCGCGGCGCGGATCGCGGCCCTGCCCAAGGATGCCTTCGCGCCGTTCACGGTGGCGGAATGGATGCCCTGGGCAGTGCCCGATTCCTGCCTCGCGTGGCCGGTGCCAGGCCGGGTCGAGCCCGCGGGCACGCCGGGGACCACCATCCAGATCCCGACCCTCGTCCTGTCGGGCGAGCAGGATGGGACCGTGCCTGCGCACGTCCAGCGCAGGTTGCTCGACGTCTTCCCGAACTCGACCCAGGCCGTCGTCGCCGGCGCGGTCCACGGGGTGCTCGGCTGGTCGATCTGCCCGCGCGATCTCATGGCCCAGTTCGTCGACACGTTGCACGTCGATGGGGCCACCTGCGCGGCGAAGCCGTAGAAGGCCCGTAGGCGACGGCCCCACGCCGCGTACCATCGGCCCTGCGAGGACGATCGCCTCGTTCAAGCACATCCACCGTTCGACGAACGAGGTGTCGAGCGGGACCCGCCACGAGTGCCGTTCGTTTGGCAGAGGTCAGGCAATGGCGACCATGCGCACGTTCGATGTCATCGTCGTCGGTGGGGGGATCGCGGGTTCCATGCTCGCAGGCGTCCTCGCGCGCGCTGGCCTCGGCGTCCTCGTCGTCGAGAAGGAAGCGCGCTTCCGAGACCGCGTCCGTGGGGAGGCGACCCTGCCGTGGGGCCTGGCGGACGCCCTGTCGATGGGACTCGGCGACGTGCTTGCGCAGGCCGGATGCGTCGAGCTGCGAGGCATACAGCATTACGACGGTCAGCGCCGAACCACGCTCGATGTCTTCGCCACGCACTCGATCGACGGACTGTCCGAGATCGGGTTCTCGCACCCGCGGCTCCAGGACGTCGCGCTGACGTGGGCGGAGGTCAACGGCGCCACGGCCATCCGACCGGCGAAGGCGGTCGAAGCCTCGTTTGCCGGGACACCGTCCGTCCGCGTCGTGCGCGACGACCAGGCGTCGGACTATCAGGCCCGCCTGATCGTGGGCGCAGACGGCCGGCTCTCGATGGCGCGTCGCTGGCTTGGGGCGCAGACGATGTCCGACCCTGAGGTCAATCGGTTCGGCGGCGTCCTCGTGTCGGGCGTCCGCACGGATGACCGTGACACCGACAACGTCGGGGATGCCGGCGACATCTCGGTCAACTGGTTCGCGCAGAGCGCCGACTGGACGAGGCTGTACCTCATGGGATCCGCCGAGGTCCTGCGGGCCAAGGACGTCGACCGGTCCTTCGACGCCCTGATCGCCGTGGCCGCCATCGCGATGCCAGAGGGGTCGCTCGAGGACGTCCGGTCCGAGGGTCCGATCGGTTTCTTCCCCAACAGCGACATGTGGGCGAGCCGCATCGCCGGCGAGGGGATGGTGCTGATCGGCGATGCGGCGGGCTCGGCGGATCCCACCCAGGGGCACGGCACATCCCTGCTCTTCCACGACGTGCGCGAGCTCAGCGAGCTCCTGATCGGCGAGCGCGACTGGATGGTCGCCACCGCCGAGTTCCAGGTCAGGCGGCGGCGCTATTACGACGTCATCCACCAGTACGACCGATGGGTGAGCGAGCTCAACTACGGGCAGGGTGAGGCGGCCGACCGCGCCCGCGAAGGCCACAAGCGGGCCGAGCAGGAAGACCCGCTCCTTGCCGGGTTCGGCGTCATCGATGGACGCGGGCCGGATGGCCTCGTGGCTGATGAGACCGCCAGACGGATGTACTTCGGCGAAGGTCTCGCGTAAGCGTGGAGGTGGGCGCCATGCGCTTTCAGACCCGGCGTTCCACGTCGCGCGGCTTCGAGATCAGCTACGAGGATGTCGGCGCGGGTTTCCCGATCGTCCTGATCAATGGGTTCAGCGGTCGGGCCGCGGAGTGGCGCGACCTTGGGTTCGTCGATCGACTTGCCCCGCCGTATCGCGTGCTCAGCGTCGATTCGCTAGGTCACGGCCTGAGCGAAGCGCCGCACGAATGGGAGGCCTATCGGGCGCCGATGATCGCGGACGACATCGTCGCGGCGATGGACGATGCCGGGGTCGATCGCGCCGCCCTCTGGGGCTACTCCCGCGGGGCGGGACTGGCGGCAATAGTCGCCGCCGAGCATCCGGATCGCGTTGCGACCCTGGTCCTGGGAGGCGCGGACTTGGTCACCCCAAGCAGCCCGGAGATCCCCGAGACGACCGAGGCCCTCTCTCGCGCCGATTGGGATGCGTTCTGGCAAGCGTTCGGAGAGGTGTCGGACCGCGATCGCGCGGAGATCATGCTGTGCGACCCGCGCGCCCTCGGCGCGGCCGATATGGGGTCCCGGCGCTCCGACTACGTGCTCGACCTCGGCCGCATCACCGCTCCGACGCTGCTCTATTGCGGCGGAGGCGACGAACCGGAAGAGATGGACGCCACGGCTGCCGCCCTCGGGGTTCCCGTGAGCATCGTGGGTGATGCCGATCACTTCGCCACCTTCACCGACGTCGACGCCCTCGTCCCCCTGGTCCTCGCCCATCTGAAACGCATCGGGATCTAGAAGGTTCGCCCGGGCGGCCATCACGCGAACGACTTCGGTCACCTTCTGGGCCTGGGTTCGAAGTGGTGACCTGGGCCCAGGGATCGGCTCGAACCGTTCCGACCGGGGCTATCCTCAGCCTTCCGACCCGATCGAAGCGAAGGTGAGGCAAGCCATCGATAGCGGCCGTTCGCTCCGGCAACGCCTCCAGCTCGTCGTGACGCGGCTGATCTCGATCGCCGACCTGCCGGCGGATGACGACGACGCTCGTCTCCGAAAGCGCGCCGGCGTGGTCGCCGGATACGCCACGATCGTCGCCCCACTCGCCCTGCCGCTCGAGGGAGGGCTCGTCGGCATGGTGCTCGGCGTCGGGTTCGTCGCTGTTCAGCGTCGGCAACCTGGTGGTCCTGGCCCGAACGAAGCGCTTCGACCGGTACGTCATCGCCTTCCTCGCGCTCGGGCCGGCGTTCGTCCTGGCGGCCAACGTCCTCGCCGGCGGGGTCACGACGAACAGCGGCGGCCTCGTCTGGGCGTTCCTCGCGCCGGCCTACGCCCTGCTCGCGCTCGGGCCCCGCCGCGCGAGGCCGTGGTTCGCCGTCTTCCTCGCAGCCCTGCTCGTCGCGGTCGCGACGGACCCGCTCGTCCGCGGTCTCTTCGCGCCACCGCCATATGTCATCCAGCTGATCTTCTACGTCCAGAACATCGGCGTCCCGCTGACGATCACCTTCCTCCTCCTGCTCTACACCGACCTTCGACGACGTGCGGCAGAGGCACGCTCCGACCAACTCCTGACGAACGCGATCCCGGCATCGATCGCGACCCGCCTCAAGCACGGCGAGGACAACATCGCCGAGTCCTACCCCGCAACGACCGTCGTCTTCACCGACATCGTCAGCTTCACGCCATGGGCCCAGCGGACCGGCCCGGCGCGCGTCGTGGCGCTTCTCGACGACCTGTTCAGCCGGTTCGACACGGTCGCGGCCGAGCTTGGCATCGAGAAGATCAAGACCGTTGGCGACGCCTACATGGCCGCCGCTGGTGCCCCTGAGGCCCGCGCGGACCACGCTCAGGCCGCGGTCGCCTTCGGGCGGGCGATCCTCGCCGAGGTCGCCGACTGGCGATCGACCAACGAGCTGGCGCTGGAGGTGCGAGTCGGTGTGGCAAGTGGCCCGGTCGTCGGCGGCGTCATCGGGCAGCGCCGGATCGTCTTCGACCTTTGGGGCGACACGGTGAACACGGCGGCGCGAATGGAGTCCTCGGGTGTCCCCGGCCGGATCCACCTCGCCGCCTCGACGCGGGAGCTCCTGGGTGGCGACGGGTTCGAGGAGCGACAGGTCGACGTCAAGGGCTTGGGAATGTTGACGACCTACCTCCTGGCCGATGCGTAGACGACGTCTGCCAGGTCGCGAGGCGGATTGACATTCGGACTGCCGCCGAGCACCGTTGCGGGAGCTTGATCGGCGAGCTTGTGTCCCGCAGTCGGTACGTTGCCGGCGACGTGGACACCGGTCGGGCTGGAAGGACCACCTCGTGTCTCCCTCCCATGCCCCCCGCCGTCAGTTCCCGGACGTCCCCGTGGAGGATCGGGTTCACGGGCGCGGAGCCGCCCGCGGACGGTCCGTCTCCGGTCTCGCTCTCGCGGCAGTGATCCTGTCAGCTTGTGCCTCGACGGCCGTTTCCACGCCGATCCCGGCATCGCCTGCCTCGGTCTCGACCAACCCGGCATCGCCCACGCTAGCGCCCGTGACGACACCATCGGTGTCGCCGACCGTGGTCGAGCCGAGTCCGGTCCTGGGATCCATCACACCCGAGGCGACGATCGCGGTCCCGAAGGTGGGCTGGCTCGCGTTCGACGGCAAGGTGCTCTGGGTCTTCACCGAGCTCGGGCCAGGCCGCTGCGCCTCGATCCCGCCACGAATGCGATCGGCGCACCGGTGACCGTCGACGCCACACATCAGGATGGGGGCTTCGCGGTCAACGACCAAGGCCTCTGGCTCGAATGACTTCGATACCAATCTCGTCTATCGGATCGACCCGGCGACGCTCAAGGTCGTCGCGAAGATCCCGGTCGAATCCAATCCGGAGGGCCTCGCCGTCGACGCCGAAGAACGGCGCCGTTTGGGTCGCGAACCACCGCGGCGGCACCGTGACCCGTATCGATCCGACGACGAACAAGGTCGTCGCGACGATCAACGTCGGCAACGTCGGTCCGAGTGGCCCGCACCAGGTCGGCCTGGGGCTCGGGAGCGTCTGGGTCGGAGTGCCGAACACGTCCAGCATCTATCGGATCGATCCGATGACGAACGAGGTCGTCGCGACGATCGAGTCCCGGGCGCGCCAGCCCTTGCAGCGGGTTCGCGTTCAGCGAGCAGGCGGTCTGGACACCAAGCTGTCAGGACACCACGATCCTGACCCGCATCGATCCGGCGACGAACAAGGTCGTCGCCACGATCGACCTTGGCGGGTACGGCGACGATCCCATCCTGGTCGACGGGGTCCCCTGGCTCGTGGTCGAGAGCACCATCGACGGGCCTGCACGACTCGTGTCGATCGACCCGGCGACGAACACGATCGACCGCGTCGTCTCTCTCGGCGACGGGTTCATGGGCGCAAACCTTGTCGTGGCGGATGGCTCGGTGTGGGCCACGGACTGGGCCAACAACCAGGTCATCCGCCTTCCGCTGGCGGCGTTCAGCCAGTAACGGCCGGGCAGCGCGACCGAATCTGGTCCGCTGGCGAGCACGGCCGCGCCGATGGGGCGACACCTTCCTCGTCCTAGGGCCTTGCCTGTCGGCCATCCCGCTCGACGACAGGCGAAGCAGGTCGTGGCGTGCCCATCGTCCGGATCCCGCGCAGGTCAGCGATGGAACGGGTTCTCGATCCGTACCCCGCCGATCGTGCGACCGTGCTGGAGGTCCTCGCTGATGATCCGGTCGGCCCCGCTTCTCGCGGCGGCGACGATGATGAGGGCGTCCCAGAATGACAGCGAGTGGCGCTGCTCGAGGTCGGCCGCCTCGAGGATGTCACCCGTCGTGATGGCGTACACGGGCCAGCGGCCGTAGCGTCCGACGAGCGCACGCGCCTTCGACCGGGGAACGACGACCCGCAGCTTGCGGGTGAGGTTCACGTACAGCTCCTGGAGGACCTGGGTGCTGAGCAGCCCTTCTCGTGTGCGCCAAAGGTCGGACAGGATCTCTCGGGCGATGGCCGACTTCTCGGGTTCGCGTTGGTCATATGCATAGAGGACGATGTTCGTGTCGACGAACGTCCTCATCGATCGTGCACCTCGTCGCGGGCAGGGTAGGGACCGCCACCGAGGTCGTACCCGCGTTCGAGTTCCGCCAGCGCGTCATGCATGGCCCGGTCGTAGTCGTCGTCCTGCCGGGCGAGGAGGTCGATCTGCTCGGCCAGCAGCCGGCTGATGGAGCTCCCGCGCTTGGCGGCCACCACCCGCGCCTTCCGGACGGTGGCGTCGTCGAGCTGGACCGTGATGTTTCGCTTCACGCTGCACCTCACCACGTGGGTTACGTGTAGCACGTAATTTACGTGGCCGGTGGCGTGGCAGTCAACTGACGCCCCTGAGGGCGAGACGGCCGGTCGGCCAGGCCCCAGACCCGCGGACCGGTCACCGGGCTACCATTGACCTCCCTTGACCACCACCGCCCCGAACGACTTCACGCACCTCCACGTGCACTCCGAGTTCAGCCTCCTCGACGGGCTGGGCCGGATCACCGACATCGTGGATGCGGCGGCCCAGCAGGGCATGGATTCGCTCGCGCTCGACCGACCATGGGGCGCTGTACGGCGCCGTCGCCTTCTACCAGGCCGCGAAGACCAAGGGCATCAAGCCGATCATCGGGATCGAGACGTACGTCGCCCGCCGGTCGATGACCGACAAGGAGGGCAAGGCCGACAGCCAGCCCTTCCACCTGATCCTCCTCGCCCAGGACTGGCAGGGCTACCAGAACCTCTGCCGGCTCGCGACCGACGCCCACCTCGACGGCTACTACTACAAGCCGCGCATCGACCGCGACCACCTCGCGAAGCACAGTGCCGGGCTGATCGGGCTGTCGGCGTGCCTCAGCGGCGAGGTCGCCAAGGCGCTCGAGGTCGACGACTGGGAGCTGGCCCGCAACGTCGCCGGCCAGTACGGCGACATCTTCGGCAAGGATCGCTTCTTCCTGGAGCTCCAGGACCACGGCCTGCCCGAGCAGCGACGGCTGAACGAGCAGCTCATCCGGCTCGCCCCGGAGGCCGGCCTGCCGCTGGTCGTCACCAACGACCTCCACTACGTCCGCCAGGACCAGTCCGAGGCGCACGACGTCCTGCTCTGCGTCGGCACCGGCAACAACCTCGACACGCCCAACCGGATGAAGTTCGACAGCGCCGAGTTCTACGTGAAGTCCGCGGCCCAGATGGCCGCGCTCTTCCCGGACCACCTCGACGCGATCCGGAACAGCCGGCGCATCGCCGAGATGACCGACATCACGCTGCCGCTCGGGCAGCTCCGCATCCCGCACTTCCCGGTGCCCGACGGCTTCACGGTGGAAAGCTGGCTGCGGGCGGAATGCCAGCGCGGCCTCGAACGCCGCTACGGGACGGTCACGCCGGAGCTCCAGGAGCGGCTCGACTACGAGCTCGGCGTGATCCTGACGATGGGCTATGCCGGCTACTTCCTGATCGTGGCGGACTTCATCCGCTTCGCGCGCGAGCAGGGGATCCAGACCACGTGCCGCGGCAGCGCGCCGGGGAGCATCGTCACCTACACCCTCGGCATCACGCCGGTGGACCCGATCCTCTACCAGCTGCCGTTCGAGCGGTTCCTCAACCCGGACCGCGTGACGATGCCCGACATCGACGTCGACTTCGAGGACGGCCGCCGCGACGAGGTCATCGCGTACGTCGGGCGCAAGTACGGCCAGGACCACGTGGCCCAGATCATCACCTTCGGCACGATGCTGGCCCGCGCCGCCATCCGCGACGTCGGCCGGGTCCTCGGCAACACCTACGGCGAGGTGGACCGCATCGCGAAGGCGATCCCGAACCAGCTCGGCATCCGCCTCGACGAGGCACTCCAGGTCGCGCCGGCCCTGCGCGAGCAGGTCGACGCCGATCCCGGGGTCAAGCGGATCATCGACTTCGCCCGCCAGCTGGAGGGCGTGGCTCGCAACGCCTCGACGCATGCCGCCGGCGTCGTCATCAGCCGCGAACCGTTGACCGAGCTCATGCCGCTCCAGAAGGCGACCAACTCGGACGGGCTGATGACCCAGTACGAGATGCACGCCATCGAAGCGCTGGGGCTGCTCAAGTTCGACTTCCTCGGGCTGTCGAACCTGACGATCCTCCGCCAGGCGGTCGACACCGTCCGCGCCGAGCGCGGCACCGTCATCGACCTCGATGAGATCCCCCTCGACGACGCAAAGACCTTCGAGCTCCTCGCCTCGGGCGAGACGACCGGCATCTTCCAGCTCGAGTCGGCGGGGATGCGCCGCTACATCCGCGAGCTCCGGCCCACCTCGGTCTATGACCTCGCCGCCATGGTCGCGCTGTACCGGCCTGGCCCGATGGACAACATCCCGGCGTACATCCGGCGCAAGCACGGGCAAGAGCCGGTGACCTACCTTCACCCGCTGCTCGAGCCATACCTGGAGAAGACCTACGGGATCTTCGTCTACCAGGAGGACATCATGTCCGCGGCCATGGCGCTCGGCGGTTTTAGCGGTCCCGAGGCCGACACCCTCGGCTACGCGATCCGCAAGAAGAAGTCCGCGGTCCTGCGCGCCCAGAAGGAGAAGTTCGTCACCCAGGCGGCCGAGCGTGGCGTCCCGCCGAAGACGATCGACGCGGTCTTCACGGCCTTCGAGCCGTTCGAGCGCTACGGGTTCAACAAGGCGCACGCGACGTGCTACGGCCTGATCGCCTACCAGACCGCGTACCTGAAGGCCAACTACACGGTCGAGTACATGACCGCGGTCCTGACCGCCTTCCGTTCGAACGAGGAGAAGGTCGCGGCGGCCGTCGCCGAGTGCCGCCGGATGGCGATCGACGTGCTGCCGCCCGACGTCGAGACCAGCCACCTCGAGTTCACCGTCGAGGGCGCGGCGATCCGCTTCGGTCTGCTCGCGGTCAAGAACGTCGGCCAGGGCGCGATCGAGTCGATCATCGCCGCACGCGAGGAGGGCGGGCCGTTCCGCTCGCTGACCGACTTCTGCACTCGGATCGACCTGCGGCTGTGCAACCGCAAGGTGCTGGAAGCCCTGATCAAGGTCGGTGCGCTCGATTCGATGGGGCATGCCGCGCAGCTCCTGCTCGGGCTGGACGACGCGATCGGGGCGGCCCAGGCGACCCAGCGCGACCGGATCACCGGCCAGACGTCGCTGTTCGACATGACCGTGGCTGATGCCGAGGTCTTCGAGCGCCCCCTCCCCGTGGCCACCGAGGTGCCGATGCGCGAGCGGCTGCGCTGGGAGAAGGAGCTGCTCGGGCTGTATCTCTCCGAGCACCCGATGGGCGAGGTGGCCGAGCAGGTCGGCCGGTTCGTCAACGCCTACTCGGGCGACCTGAAGGACGAATCGCTCGACGGCCAGCGGATCGTCGTGGGTGGGATCGTGACCGGTATCCGGACGGTCGTCACGAAGCGCAACGACACGATGGCGATCGTCACGATCGAGGACCTCCAGGGCACGATCGAGGTCGTCGTCTTCCCGCGCCTCTACGAGACGAGCCGGCCGACCTGGCGGGACGGCGCGATCCTGCTCATCGCCGGCCGGGTCGATCATCGCGGCGAGGAGGCGTCGGTCCTCGCCGACCTGGTCCAGGACTGGGACGACGCGGTCGCGCTCGGACCGGAGGCCTTCGCCCGGGATGTCGCCGCGGGGGATCGCGGGTCGCGCGGCCGAGCCGGGAACGGTCGTGCCGGATCCGCGAACGGCAACGGCAACGGAGCCCCGCGGCCGATGGTCGCGGTCGGCCCGGGCGCGGCACCGGTCCCGGTCGCCGCGGGCGGCGTCGACGTCGGTGCCGAGTCGCCGGCCGTGGCCTTCGTCTCGCCGCTCCGGGTGGACGCGGACGTGGCGTCAGCGACGTCCGACTCGATCTCGGCGCTGCCGCCGATCGCGCCCGCTGAACCGGTCTCCGCTTATGTCGAAGCCGACAGCGTGGCGGCGCTCGCGCCCGACCGCGACCAGGAGCCCGCGGTGCCGGACGAGGCGCGCGAGCGGATCGTGGCCGCGGCGACGGCCGACGCCCCGCTGGCCGCCGGTCCCGACGCGATCCTGCACGTGCGCTTTGCGGGGTCGGCCGGATCCGAGCGCGTGGTGTCCGCCATGGAGCTGGTCAAGACGCTGCTCCGGGACCGGCCTGGCGCGACGCGCGTCGTGATCCACGTCCCGGCGAGCGGGGCGGGGGAGGCCCTCCCGATGGAGCTGCGCCGAGGCGTCGCCTACGACGCCGAGCTGCTGGCGGAGGTCCATCGCCGGCTCGGCGACGGCCTCGTGGAGCTGCGGCTCGCCCAGGCCTGAGGGCGACTCGAGGGGTTCGGCCGCGACGACGGCGCCCGGTCGGACGCCGGACCCGGTCAGTTCGTGCCGGCGACCCGCCGCACTTCCTGGACCGCGGAGAGCTTCTCGTGGTAGTCGGCGCGGACCGCGTTGAGCGTCGCCGGGTCGAGGTCGAGCTCTCGCGCGATCTCGTTCAGCACGGAGCTCTCCTCCGCGGAGATGGTGTCGTTCACCGCGGCGATCGCGAAGCACGCCCGCAGGACGCCGATCCGCTGCGACTCCGTGGCGAGGTTCCGGAACTCGCGGGTCACCACGTAGTCCTCGGTGCTGCCGACGGTCCTCGCCTGGAGCTTGGCCATCTCGGCCACCAGGACCGCGGTCGGCTCGTCGAGCCCCTCGTGCGCCTGGAGCTCGGCTTCGATCGCCGCCGTCTCCTCGTCGCTGATGTCCATGTCCGCGTTCGCGGCACGAGCGAGCGTATACGCGGCGGACGCGACGAGCCGCGCCTGGTCGGCCGGCATCGCCTCGAGCCGGGCCACGATGCGGCGCACGGTCTCGGTCTCGCCTGCGGTGGTCGGGGCGGTCGTCAGTGCTGTCTCTGCCTGGGCGGCCGCCTGCGCCTTGTCGGCGCCGAAGATGCGATGGAACATGGATCCCTCGAGGTCGGTGGTGGGGTCTGTCCCGCTGAGGATGTCACAAGTCGGGCCGGACGCGTCGGAGGGGCCCGACGCGCTACCGCTTGAGCAACGCCGAGACGTCCGGCTCGGGTCCACGCCAGCGGGAGATCTCCTCGGTGGCGAAGCGGCCGTAGTAGTTGACGAAATGGGCGCCATGGCGCCCGAGGATCTCGGTCGCCCCGGCCTTCGGGGCGTCGCCGCGGACCCGGACCATGACGACGGCCCGACCGTCGCGCAGCGCCCACTCGTACCAGGCGAAGTCGACCAGCTGGTCCATCAGCGTGAACGCGAGGGCGCGGCGGATGCGGCCCATCGGGCCGGCGACATCGCCGGTCCCGTCCATCCGGTCGGCGCCCGCCTCGCCGCGGAGGATCTCCAGGTCCTTGGTCGCGAGCCCGCCCGCCCGGAGCTCGGCCAGCGCGCTCGCCGCCTCGGCCGGGTCGTCGACGACCGCGAGGAGCCGGTTCGTGGGGTAGTCGATCGGGCGTCCGGACGACATGGGTCGGTCCTCGGGGGCCTGGGACGTGGTCCCGGAGGAGGGAGTCGAACCCTCATGCCCTTGCGGGCGGCCGATTTTGAGTCGGCTGCGTATGCCATTCCGCCACTCCGGGCCAGCTCGAAGTGTAGGCGAGAACGCGTGGCGTTCCGACGGCGACGGCCGGCAGGCGCGCTACGCTGCGGACTCGTCGCCCGGCATCACGATGGACGACGCGACCGGCGTTCTGGTCCGGCGCACGCGTCGTGATGAATCGTTTCTACCCCTTCGGAGCCTCTATGGGGTATGAGCAGTCTCACCGGGCAGGGGGATCGCGTGTCGGTCGTTGAGTTGGCGGCCGCCGGCGATGAGATCGGGTTCGCCCGCATGGTCGAGGCGCATCACGCCGACATGACCCGCGTCTGCTTCGTCGTCTGCGGCGATATCGACCTCGCCCGCGAGGCCGTCCAGGCCGCGTGGCCGATCGCCTGGCGGAAGCTGGGCTCGGTCCGGGATCCCGAACGGCTGAAGCCCTGGCTCATCGCGGTCGCCGCGAACGAGGCGCGACATCTCATGAAGCACCGGAACCGTCGCGCCGTGCGCGAGATCCACGTGGCGGACGGCGAGGACGGCCAGCTCGGCGACCAGGGGCGCGGGGACCCGGCCGAGCGCACGGCGGAAGTCGATCTCGCGGCCGCGCTCCAACGCCTCTCCCCACAGGATCGGACGATCGTGGCCATGCGCTACCTCGTCGGCCTGACCTCCGTCGAGATCGGCCAGGCCATCGGGATGTCGCCGCCCGGGGTTCGCGCCAAGCTCGCGCGTCTCCTGGATCGCCTCTGGGAGGACCTTCGGGATGCATGACGTGACGCCGACCCCATTCGAGCGGAGCCTGTCGGCCATGCTCCGAACCTATGCCGAACCCGCGGTCGGGTCCGTCGACGCGGCAGCGGTGGCGCATGCCGTCGCGTCCGAACGGCCGCGGACCCGAACGCTCTGGACCCTGCCACAGCGCCCGCTCCTGCGGTTCGCCATCGCGGCAGCGGTCCTGATCGCGATGATCGCTGCCGCGCTTGCCATCGGGGCGATCCGCCGTCCGGACGTCTTCGGTCGGAATGGCCTGCTCGCGATCGCCACGAACGGAGGCATCACGGTGGCCGAGCCGGACGGCTCGGGTGGCCGCGTCCTGTCCGCAGGCCAAGGACAGACGTCGTTCCCCACCTGGTCGCCGGACGGCGCGAAGATCGCCGTCTGGTCGAAGGCGTCCGATCTCGCAGCCCGCGTCCCTGACGCTGCTCGACCTGCAGACTGGCGCGAGCGACCGTCATCGCGACCCTCAACGCCCAGAGCTTCCCGGCCCCGATCTCGTGGTCGCCGGACAGTCAGTGCGCTCGCGTTCTCGGCGTTCTCCGACCAGGCGAACCCGGAAGTCCGCGTCGTCCGGGCGGACGGGACCCAGCTGCATTCCCTGGCCCCACAGCTGTCCGCGTCCGAGCCGGCGTGGTCGCCGGACGGCCGGCAGATCGCGTTCCGCGCCCCGGATCCCGCCGACCTCGAAGCGGTCCGCCTGTACGTCGCCGAGGCCGATGGGACCGGCCTTCGCGTGCTTGCCGCCCTCAATCCGAAGCCCCATCTCGGACACGACATCGCTCGGCGTGCAGCTCGACTGGTCGCCCGACGGCACGCAGATCGCGTATGCCTCGAAAGGGCTGACGAAGGCCGGCGGGTACGTGATCGCGGTCGCCGACGTTGCCACCGGCGCGACCCGCGACCTCACCAGTGGAGACGGCGACAGTCATCCGCGCTGGTCGCCGGACGGTCGGTGGATCGCGTTCAACCGGGCAACGACGAGCTTCACCAATGACTCCAACGTCGCGCTCGTCCGGCCGGATGGTTCGGACCTTCGGATCCTCACCGGCACGCTCGTCACGCTGGACACCCAGACCTGGTCTCCCGACGGGACCCGGATCGTCGCACTTGACGCAGGACAGACCCAGGTCGAGGTGATCCCGATCGACGGCACGGCGCCGTCGGCCTTCCCGGCGCCAGGGGTGAAGACGGCCCCGAGCTGGCAGTGGCTGCCGTCGTGGTGGGATGAACATGAACCTACGTCGCCGACACGTCACTCGAATTGGTCCCGCCCTGGAGGCCCCGTGGTCCGGTTCCCCGAGGCACCGGGCGTCGGCCCGACTGCCACTCGACGATCTTGACCTGAACGTTTCCGCATCGGCCGGTCCCATACTCGGTGACGCGGCCAGGCGGGCTGCTCGCCCGAAGGGGCCGATGCCGTGCAACGCGATCTCGTGGAGCAGGCGATCGGACCGGCCCGGGTGCGGGAGGTGCCGATGATCGAGGGATGCACCCCGTGACCTGACGCGCGCCAGTCATCGGACCGGCCGCCATCGACATGGATCCACAGCACGAGGCCACCCGGCCGTAGCGAGTCGCAACCGTGGCAAGGGTCGGGCCGGGCATCGGTATGCGCAGACGGGTGGGCCTCCAGGTCCCACCCACCACCCCATCGGACGTGCCGCCTTGGTTCGACGCGTCCAGCATCACAGCAAGGAGCAAGAACATGACGTCCACCCAGATCGCCGCCCGCAACGGGCGCATCCCGCTCTCCATCGTCGCCGCTGTCGTGGCCGCCGCGTTCGCGCTTGGCGCGGTGATCGGCTTCGGTCTGCCGCGCATCGTGGAAGGCATCGGCCACACCGGGTCCGCCGTCGTCGCGCCGACGGTCGCCACCGTGGTCGCGGCGCGCGACATGAGCGACGCCGCGTATGCGGCGCGAATCGGGGCCGCCGCCGCACAGACGGCACCGACCGTGGTCGCGCCGCGACCGCGGGACATGAGCGACGACGCCTACGACGCACTCCACGTTCCGGCCGGGGGCACCATGAGCGACGCCGCCTACGACGCGTTCCATGCCCCGACCACGACCACGATGAGCGACGACGCCTACGCGGCCATGCATCCCGCATCGAACGCCCCGTGACGGCTCGATCCCGGTAGCGCCTTGACGCGCAGGCGACCGAACGGTCGCCTGCGCGTCTTCATGCCCAGGGCAGCGACGGACGGTGGTCCACGCACGAGCCACGGACTGGATGCAGCCGGAACCGCGGATCGCACCGCGGCGTCTCGCCCGGGACCGATGCTAGACTCGCCCGGCCTCAGAATCGCCGTCCGGAGGGATCCACCGATCGTGGAGGACCTTCGCTCGACCACGGTCTCCGACGACCCCGTCCAGCGCCGCGACCTCATCCTGCTCGAGCAAGCCCGCGACGGCAGCCTCGACGCATTCAACGACCTCGTCACGCTGTACCAGGACCAGCTGTTCGCACTGGTCGTCCGGATGGTGCCCGACCGGGACCAGGCCTCCGACTGCGTCCAGGAGGCGTTCTTCTCCGCCTTCCGCAACCTCCGCTCGTTCCGTGGCGGGAGCGTGAAGTCGTGGCTGAACCGGATCTGCGTCAACGCCGCGATGGATACCCAGCGCGCGCGCAAGCGTCGACCGGTCCAGCCCTATCCCGGAGCTCGACGACGAGAGTTGGCAGCCCCCGACCGGGCCTGACGCCGACCCGGAGCGAACCGCGATGCTGTCCGAGCGGACCCGCGCCCTGTCCGCGGCGCTCTCGAGCATCACGGACGACCAGCGCACGGCGATCGTCCTTTTCGACGTCGAAGGCTATGACTACGCCGAGATCGCGGCGATGACCAACGTCTCCCTCGGGACCGTGAAATCGCGGATCCATCGCGGCCGGCTGGCGCTCCGCGACCTGCTCGAGGACCGGATGGAGCTGTTCCGTGGCTGATGAGCACGCCACCCACGACCTCGACGCGGTCGCGAGCCTGCTCGACGCCGACCTCCTGCCGGCCGACCGGGCGACGGCTGCGCGCCAGGTCGCGCGCTGTCCGTCCTGCGCCGCGCTCCATCAGGAGCTCCTGATCCTCGCCGACGCCGCGCGGGCGCTCCCGACACCCCCGCGCACCCGCGACTTCCGCCTGACCGCCGCCGATGCGGCCCGCCTCACGGCGATGCCGCCGGAACCGGTCCCGGCATCCGCCCGTCCTGTCGTTGACATGCAAACCACGACCGACCACGCCACCCACGACCTCGAGCGGCTCTCCGCCGCTGTCGACGGCACCCTCCCGGCCGCCGACCAGCCCTCGATCGACGCGCAGATCGCCGCTTGTGCCGACTGCGCCGAACTCCACGCCGACCTGTTGGCGATCGTCGCGGCGAACCGGGCCCTCCCGACCCCGGACCGGCCCCGCGACTACCAGCTCACCGTCGACCGACGCCGAGCGCCTCCAGCGCGGAGGCCTCCGCGGCTGGCTGGACCGCATCGGGTCCCCCAAGGACCGCCTCTCCCGCCCGCTGGCGGTGGGCCTGACGACACTCGGCCTCGTCGGCGTGCTGGTGGGGACGGCGCCGTCGCTGCTGCCGTCGTTCGGGAGTGCGGCCGGGAGTGCGGCCGGGTCGGCGCCGAGCCGGGAGCTCGTCGACAAGACCGCTGGCGGCCAGGCCAGCGCCGCGGCGAGCGCGGGGGCGCCCGCACCCAACGTGGCGGCGCCGGTCCCGAGCGCGGCGGCATCCGCGGCCGCCGCGATCGATGGCGCCGGTCAGCCGGGCTCCGCGTCCGAGGCGCCGGTGCCGGCGGCATCCGCAGCGCCGGTCCAGGCAGTCGGCAACGGCTCGACACCCGATCGGAACGTCGCGGCCACCGGTCGCGACCAGGGCGTCGCGCAGCCGGAGCTCGGCGCGCCGTCGCCGGGCGGGAGCACCTTCGAGACGCAGACGCCGAGCGCATCCACGGACGGCGGCCCGTCGCTCGGCCTCGTCGTGTCGCTCGGGGTCCTGCTCGCCGGGATCGCGTTGTTCGCGCTTCGCCTCGGAGCTCGCCGCCGCGGCATCTGAGGTCAGCATCGGCGGCCGATCGCGGACGGCCCGCCGCCGCCGCGTCGCCGGCCACGGGTACACTGGGGACCCACACCCTCGTCCCGTTCGGACCGACCCCGAGGCCTGCCGATGGACCGCCTGATGCTGCTCGACGGCAACGGGCTCATCTACCGCGGATACTTCGCCCTCCCGCCCCTGACGACGTCGAAGGGCGAGCTCGTCAACGCGGTGTTCGGCTTCTGCAGCATCGTGCTCCGCGGCATCCAGGACATCCGCCCGGATTACGTCGCGGTCGCCTTCGACCTCCAGGGCCCGACGTTCCGCCACGAGCAGTACGCCGAGTACAAGGCGACCCGCCAGCGCATGCCGGACGACCTCCGTGACCAGTTCCCGAAGGTCCGCGAGGTCGTGAAGGCCCTGCGCCTGCCGGTCTACGAGCTGGCCGGCTTCGAGGCGGACGACGTGATCGGGACCATCACGGTCGACGCGGAGCGGCGCGGCCTCGACACGACGATCGTGACGGGCGACCTCGACATGCTCCAGCTGGTCACCGACCACACGCGCCTGATGACGACGCGATCCGGGGTCGAGAACACGATCCTCTACGACCCGGCGAAGATCCGCGAGCGGTTCGACCTCGTGCCGGGCCAGATGATCGACTACAAGGCGCTCAAGGGCGACCCGACCGACAACATCCCGGGGGTCCCCGGCGTGGGCGAGAAGACCGCGGCGAAGCTGATCCGCGAGTACGAGACGCTCGACGCGCTCTACGAGCGCATCGACGAGGTCAAGCCGGACAAGCTCCGCGAGAAGCTCATCGAGCACCGCGAGCAGGTCTTCATGGGCAAGGACCTTTCCACGATCGTGCGCGACCTGCCGGTCGAGTTCGACCTCGAGGCGGCCAGGCTGGGCGACTACGACCGCGAGACGGTCATCCGCCTCTTCCGCGAGTACGAGTTCCGCTCGCTGATCGAGCGCCTGCCGGCGATGACCGGCGAGACGGCCGGCGATGCCGCGGAGGCGCTTCGGAGCGTGGCATCCGACGGCTCGGTCCCGGCGGCGCGCGTCGCCGGCGCCGCCCGTCCGGCCGGATGGGGCACCGCCCGACCCGCCGTTCCGCCGTCGGAGGGCGGCGGGCTGCAGCTGTCGCTCGACTTCGACGCCGTGTCGCGACCCGCCGCGGCGGCGATGGCCGACGCCGCCGGTCCGGATGCGGACGCCGCCGAGCGGCCGACCGCCCCGGCCCATCCCCCGGTCGCGGTCGAGCCGGGCGACCTGCCGACCGCGCTGGCGGCGGCGATCGCGGACCCGTCGCGGATCGAGGTCCACGCGGGCGACCGGGTCGCCGCCCTGGAGGCCTGGCTGGCGGCGCAGCCGGCGGTCGGGATCGGGCTGCTGCTCGACGACCCGCGGCCACGCCGCGGCGCGCCGGTCGCCTTCGCGCTGGCCGGCACGGACGGCCGGACGGTCGCCGTCGGAGGGCGCGGAGGATGCGGCGGCCCTGCGGCTCCTGCTCGAGCGGCTCGCCGTCCCGGTCGTCGCCCACGAGGTCAAGCCGTTGCTCGTCGCCCGGATCGGCGACGACCTCGACGCGCCCGCGACGCCCGTCGCGTTCGACACCCAGATCGCGGCGTACATCCTCAACGCGTCGCTCCGCAGCCAGTCCATCTCGGACGTCGTCGCGGAGCAGCTCGACCTGATCCTGCCGCCGGTCGTGGAGCTCGACAACCTGGCCCGCGCCGGCCTCGAGGCGCTCTCGGCGATCGCCGTCCGCGAGCCGCTCGAGCGGCGCCTCCGCGACGAGGGCCTGGACCGCCTCTACGCGGAGATCGAGCTGCCGCTGATCGCGGTGCTGGCGCGGATGGAGGCGACCGGCGTCGCGCTCGACCTCGACGCGCTCGCGCTCCTCGCGACCGAGTTCGGAGCCGAGATCTCGCGGCTCGAGGCGGAGATCTACGCCGACGTCGGCCACGAGTTCAACCTCGGCAGCCCCAAGCAGCTCGAGCAGATCCTCTTCTACGAGCTGAACCTGCCGAAGGGCAAGCGCACGAAGACGGGCTACTCGACCGACGCGTCGGTGCTGGAGGACCTGCGGCCCGCCCATCCGATGATCGACAAGCTGCTCGAATGGCGGACCTACACGAAGCTGCGCTCGACCTACGTCGAGGCGCTGCCGTCGCTGCTGGCCGACGACGGCCGCCTCCACACGACGTTCCACCAGGCCGTCGCCGCGACCGGGCGCCTGTCCTCGTCGGACCCGAACCTCCAGAACATCCCGATCCGGACGCCGCTCGGCCGGCGCATCCGGCGGGCCTTCGTGGCGGGCGCGCCGGACCTGACGCTGGTCGCCGCGGACTACAGCCAGATCGAGCTGCGCATCCTCGCCCACGTCTCGGGCGACGAGCACCTCCGCGACGCGTTCGCGCGAGGTGCGGACATCCACCGCGAGACCGCCGCCCGCGTGCTCCACAAGGACCCGGCCGACGTGACGCTGGGCGAGCGGTCGATGGCCAAGATGGTCAACTTCGGGATCGCCTACGGGATGAGCGACTTCGGGCTGTCCAGCCGCGCCAACATCCCGCGCGCCGAGGCTCAGGACTTCATCAACACCTACTTCGCGACGTACTCGGGCATCTCGTACTACATGCTCGCGATCAAGGAGCAGGCCCGGACGCAGGGCTATGTCACGACGCTCCTCGGGCGGAAGCGGCACATCCCGGAGCTCGCCGCGCGCAACCCGACCCTCCGAGCGGCGGGCGAGCGGATGGCCATCAACATGCCGATCCAGGGGACCGCCGCGGACATCGTCAAGATCGCGATGATCCGGCTCGACGAGCGGCTGAAGGCCGGCGGGTTCCGGGCACGGCCGCTCCTGCAGGTCCACGACGAGCTGCTGCTCGAGGTGCCACGAGCCGAGGTCGACCGCCTGGTGCCGATCCTGCGCGAGACGATGGAGGGCGCGCTGCCGCTCGACGTCCCGCTCACGGTCGACGTGAAGGTCGGCGACGACTGGGATTCGATGACGCCGCTGACCCGCGCCGACGCAGATCGCGGCCGAGGCGGACGAGGAGCCCGACATCGCGCTCCCGATCGCCTGACGCCGGCCGATGCCTGAGCTCCCCGAGGTCGAGACCGTCGTCCGCGACCTGCGACCGCACCTGGTCGGCGCCACGATCACCGGCGCCCGCAGCTCGTGGGCTCGCACGCTCAAGACGCACGACGGCGAGGCGTTCGCGGCCGCGATCGCGGGGCGGCGGGTGGAGGGGGTCGGCCGGCGCGCGAAGCAGATCGTCGTGGATCTCTCCGGCGACGCCGCGATGACCATCCACCTCAAGATGACCGGCCAGCTCTTCGTGGTGCCGGGCGGCGCCGAGGAGGACGCCTACATCCGCCTGGTCCTCGAGCTGGCCGATGGCCGCGAGCTCCGCTTCCGCGACATCCGCAAGTTCGGGAAGATCGGGCTGTACGGCCGCGACCCGCTCACCGGCGAGCTGGTCACCGAGGTCGGCGGGGCGGCGCTGTTCGCGCAGATCGGGCCGGAGCCGCTCGACCCGGCCTTCACGCTGCGCGACTTCCGGCGGCGGATCCGGCGCCGGTCCGGACGGCTCAAGCCGCTCCTCCTCGACCAGTCGTTCATCGCCGGGGTCGGGAACATCTACGCGGACGAGGCGCTGTGGCGAGCGAAGCTGCACCCGCTGCGGACCGCCCCGACGCTCCGTCCGCCCGACGAGCGCCACCTGTTCGAGGCCGTGCGCTCGATCCTGGCCGAGGCCGTCGAGCGTCGCGGCTCCTCCATCGACGACTACACGGCGCCGAACGGCGACGGCTCGATGCAGGAGCACCTCAACGTCTATCAGCGGACCGGTGAGCCGTGCCCGCGCTGCGGCCGACCGATCAAGCGGATCGTGATCGGGGCGCGGAGCACGCACTTCTGCTCGTGGTGCCAGCGGCTGCCGAAGCGCGACCAGGCGGGCGCGAAGACGATCCTGCGGGGGATGACCGGTGGCCGGCGGCGGACCGGGCCACGCTGGTCCGACCTGACCGAGCGGACCAAGCAGGCGGCCGCGACCCGCCGGGCGGCCGCGCGGAAGGCGGCCGGCGCAGCCCCCGTCCCAACGGGGGCTCGCTGATGTCGATCGTCCGGCTGAACGCCGTGAGCCGCGAGGTCGGGACGTTCGTGATCCTCGACGAGATCGTCGCGGCGATCGCGCTCGGCGACCGGATCGGCCTCGTCGGGCCGAACGGCGCCGGCAAGACCACGCTCCTGCGCCTGATCGCCGGCCGCGACGAGCCCGACAGCGGCGAGGTGTCGCGCAAGCGCGGCCTGACGATCGGGCTGCTCTCGCAGGAGGCCCACTTCGACGCCGTCTTCATGGCCTCGCCCGACCTCCGGACGGCGGTCCGCTCCGGGGCCGCGCACCTCGACCGGATGGCCGAGACGCTGGCCGCCTTCGAGCGCGACGGCCGGGCCGGCGAGCACGCCTACGCCGACCTCCAGCACGAGTACGACGTCCTCGGCGGGCTACACGCTGGACCTGCGGGTCGACTCGGCGCTGAGCGGCCTCGGCTTCGCGAAGGACGAGTGGGCGAAGCCGCCGGCCGCGATGTCCGGCGGCGAGCAGACGCGCGCCTCGCTGGCCCGCCTCGTCATCGCCGACCCGGACCTGCTGCTCCTCGACGAGCCCACGAACCACCTCGACCTCGACGCGCTCGAATGGCTCGAGGACCACCTGCGCAAGCGCCGCGGCTCGCTGCTCGCGGCCTCGCACGACCGGGCGTTCCTCGACGCGGCCGTGACCCGGATCTGGGAGCTGCGCGACCGGCAGCCTGACCGCGTTCCGCGGCGACTACAGCGCCTACCACCGCCAGCGCGAGGAGCGCGACGCCCGGGCGGTCAAGGACGCCGACATCACGGTCGAATCGATCGCGCGCGAGCGTGAGCTGGTCCAGCGCTACCGCAGCCACCGCAAGTTCTCGAAGATGCACGAGCACGAGGCGCGCCTCGAGAAGCTCCTCGCCGAGAAGCAGGAGGCCCCGAAGGCCGGCCGCCGGCTCGCGATCCCCACCGCCTCGCTCGCCGGCGCCGGCCCGACCCGCTCGGGCGAGATCGTGGTCCGCATCGAGGGCCTCGCGGTCGGCTACCTGCCCGGCCGCGGCGCCGTGACCGCCGACGGGAGCCCCGCGACCGAGCCGCGCACCGTGGCCAGGGCCCCGTTCCTCGCGGCCCAGCGCGGCGAGCGCATCGGCATCGTCGGGCCGAACGGCGCGGGCAAGACCACGCTCCTGCGCACGATCGCCGGGGAGCTGCCGCCGCTCGACGGGACGCTGACGTTCGGGAACGCGGTCCAGCTCGGCTACCTGGCACAGCTCCGCGGCGCGGCGATCCCCGGGACGACCGTCCTGGACGCGCTGACCGAGGCGATCCCGGTGACCGCGGGCGAGGCCCGCTCGTACCTGGCCCGCTTCCTGTTCCGCGGCGACGACGTGCTGAAGGAGGTCCGGCTGCTGTCCGGCGGCGAGCGCTCCCGGCTCGAGCTCGCGCTGCTCGGCATCCAGCCGTCGAACCTGCTGCTGCTCGACGAGCCGACGAACCACCTCGACATCCCGGCCCGCGAGGCGATCGAGTCGTTCATGGCCGGCTCACCGGCGACGTTGCTCGTCGTGTCGCACGACCGGCGCCTGCTCGAGACCGTCTGCGAGAAGCTCTGGGTCGTCGATGACGGCGCGGCGGCGCCGTTCGATGGCGGCTACCGGGCCTGGCGGACGGCGGTCGTCAGCGGCTGGACGGTCGCGGGCGCGCTCGAAGCGGAGGCGAAGCGGCTGCACGGCGGTCGCGGGACCCCGAGCACGGCGGGGAAGGGGACCGCAGCGCCAGCGCCGACGGCGGCGACGAACGGCACCGGACGCGTGCCCGCGTCGGTCGCGCCCGCGCGTGACCAAGCCCAGGGGCCGCAAGCTCGAGAAGCTCTCGAAGGATGCCTACCGGAAGCAGCGCTCGGCGCTCGATGCCGAGCTGACCCGGCTCGGGCTGCGCAAGAACCACCTCGAGCTGGCGATGGGTGATCCCGCGGTCGCGGCAAACTTCGTCGAGCTCCGGCGGGTCACCAGCGAGCTGGCCGATATCGACGTCGCGCTGGCCGTCGCCGAAGACGCCTGGCTCGAGCTCGAGGAGCGCGCGCCGTGACCGTCCGCATCGGGATCACCGGGCCGATCGGCTGCGGCAAGTCGACCGTCGCCGGCTGGCTCGGCGAGCGGCCGGGTGTGGTCGTCATCGACGCGGACGTCGTCGTGCGCGGCATCGTCGAGCCGGGTATGCCGACGCTCGACGCCATCGTCGAGCGATTCGGTCCGGAGGCGCTGGCCGACGATGGGACGCTCGACCGTGCGAGGCTCGGTCGGATCGTCTTTGGTGATGCCACGGCGTTGGCCGACCTCGAGGCGATCACCGGACCGCCGGCACGGGCGCGGATCATGCGGGCGATCGAGGCGGCGGAGTCGGAAGGCGCCACCGCCGTGGTCATCGAAGCCATCCGATTGCTCGATGGCGGGCTGGCGGCCGTCTGCGACGAGGTCTGGCTCGTGACCTGCGATCCGGACACCCAGCTCGAGCGCGTCGTGCAGCGGGGGAGCGACGCCGCCGACGCCGAGCGCCGGATCGCGGCCCAGGGCGATCTCACCGCCCGCCTCCGCCCGGCCGCGACCCGCATCATCGACACGAGCGGACCGCAGGATGCCGTGCGCCAGACGGCTGAGCGGCTCCTCTCCGAGGTCCTCGGGTCGCAGGCTACCTGAGCCGCCCGGCGCCTACGGGGCGACGAACCGGAGCGACTGCACGATCTTCCCCTCCTCATCGCGGTCGGCTTGAGTCGTATCTGGCGAGTACGTGGCATCGACGAGCAGCCGCTGCCCGTGCACGTCGAGGACCCACAGCCGGTCGACCTGGCCGGGCACCTGCTCCCAGCGGTCGCCGTCGCCATTGCCGAGGAAGCTCATGAAGTTGTGGTGGCCGTCCGATGGCTCGACATCGCAGGCGTCGAAATCGGTCCAGGTGCTCGACTTCATGTCAGCCGGGACCGACCATTCGAGGTACCGGCCCTTGTACCCCGCGAGGGTCACGTCAGTGGGCTTGGTGGCGTTGCGCATCGGCTGGGCGACCAGCGCCCTGACGAGATTCGCGACGCCCGGGCCCGGATCCGCCGCCTGGCCCGTCCAGTGGCATGGGTCGCGGAACACCTTTCCCACGTCCCAGACGCTGACGCCAAGGACAGGCGCCGGGACGTCGATGGTCGGGTACTTGATGACGAAGTGGCCTCCGCGATCGAACCAGCCACCCGGCACGACGACCGTGTAGCCGGGATACGTCCCAGTCCCCATGACGTGTGCCGCGTGCGTCCCGGCATCGAGTGGCGTGATGCCGGCCTCGAGGGCCGGAGCGGTCGCGGATGCGGCAACGAGCGTCGGCGCCGCGGTGGGGGTCGGCGCCAAGCTGGGGGTCGAGGCCAGGGTGGGCGATGGGATCACCGCCGTGGCCGGCGTCGCCGACGGCTGCCCGGCCCCTCCCGAGCATGCCGCCAGAACGAGCACCATGCTGATCGCCGCGAGCCACCGGGTGGTCGTCCGATCCCGTCCGCCCATCGTCATCCGTCGATCTCCGATCCGCTGTCGATCCCCGAAGACCACGGGATGCGGCCTCACCCGTCCAGATGCCGCTCAGCGACTCCGCGTTTGGTCGCAGCGGCACGCGCGGCCTGACATCGTCACGGGAACACCGGCTGCCACGAGACGTCACCACGACCCGGCCACGACCGCGCGCCATTCGTCCGGACGACGGCGACGACCGTCGTCATGGCGAAGGGGCGGTCCACCGCGAAGGCATGCATCGTGAAGTCGTGGCCACTCACGTCCTCCATGAGGAGGATCTGCCGGCCGTCGGGCGACCATGTCGCGATGGCATACGGACAGAACCCCAGCGGGATGACCTCGGTCTTCGCGCCATCGGGCGTCGCGACGACGATGTGGCACTGGCCGCCGGCCTCCTCGGTCCGGACGGTCAGATCGCCGGACGGCGAGAGCAGCGGGCCATCGAAATGGTGATCGAGAGCGAAGTCGTCGACGCTGGGATCGCCGGCGGCGCTGGTCGGCGTCGAACCGTCGACGCCGCGAACGACCACGGTGCTGCCGTCGAGATAGGCGACCCGCGCGCCGTCCGATGACCAGAGTGGACACACGGCCGATCCAGACCCAGGAGCGGCGATGCGCACGGCGTCGCCGGTGACGCCGCCACCGTCGACCTTGCGAACCACGATCCGCGACCTTGAGCAGATCCCTCGCCGTAGGCGAGCCTCGTCCCGTCGGGGGAGAAGACCGGACACGTATTCCGCGTCGAACCGCTCTCACGTCCCGCGACGAGGATGGGCTTGCTGCCCTGGCGGACGAGATAGACATCGCTCCCGGTCGAATTGTCCGTTGCGCCAGGGTCAGGGCCATCGGTTGAGTAGGCGATCCAGCCGTCGTGCGCGTCGGAGGGCACCCTCGACGGCATCGGACCTCCGCTGGACACGGTGGGCGGCGTCTGAGGGGCAGGTGACGCCGGACACGTCGCCGCGTCAAGCCGGCACTGGTAATCCTCGACGGACATCGTCGCGATGCCGGCCGGCGGCGTGATCGTAAAGAGGCCCGGGGGCTGCTCGCCGAACGCGAGCCCAGTCACTTCGATCGTCCGGACGGACCCGGGGATCGGCTGGAAGTCCTTGTCGTGGCTCGGGCCCTGGCTACGCAGGATGAGCCGTGTCTCGGCGTCGATCCAGAGCTCTCCGCCGGCGCAGCCCACGTGGTATGCGGGTCGGCCCAGCACCGACTCCGGCCCGAGGTATTTCCATCCCTCCGCCGCGGTCCCGTTGCCGATCTCGCCCTGGTTCCGGGTCATCTCGCACCCGGGCTGGGCGGTCGCGCCGCCGCCCTCCGTCTCCGCGAGAAGGAACACCCTAGGGTCCTCGGAGATGGCTCCGTCCTGCTGCACCCACTCCTTGGTGGATCCGATGATCGCCACCTGCCCCTCCGTCGTCCCACTAAGGATCCGGTACGTGTCGGGTTCGGTCGCGTCGGGGGACGCGAAATGCTCGATGCGGACGGCACCTGATCGATCGACGAGGATCCGGCCCTTCACGGAGCCGTTCTCGAGGGTCGTGATGGCGACCGGCGGCATCTGCGGCATTCGGTCGTAGGTCGAGAGGACCAACGCCTGGACGTCGGCCGGTGGCGCGAGGTCCAGCTTCGGGACGGCATCTCGGTGGAGGAGTTGCCAAGCACCCACGGCGGCACCGCCCGCGATCGCCGCTGCGAGCAACAGGGCGGCGGCGATGAGCACGCTCCGTCGGCGTCCGACCGGGTCGGCGTCCACGAGCGCGCCGAGGAATGACGGCAGCGATCGCTCCTGCGGCGTGGTCTGGACCGCGTCGGCGACCCGTGCCCGCAGGCCCGCCTGGGCATGCGCCGGGAGGTGAGTGCGAAGCGCCGCGGCGATCTGCGCGTCGGTCGGGTATCGATCGCTCATGCCTCAGCCTCCATCGCTCGCTCGAGCGCGCGGCGAGCCGCGTGGAGCCGCCATTTCGCCGTCCCCGTCGGCACGCCGAGGGTCCGCGCGATCTCGGCGACCGGCCGTTCGTCGACGTGGTGGAGGGTCAGGATCGCCCGCTCGTGGGGTCGCAACCGGTCGAAGGCCCGGGCGATGGCGTCCCGCTCGCCGACGGCGTCGATCTCCGCGGTCGCGGACCGAACGCGGACCGGCCCGCCGACGGCTCGTGGGTCACGCCGGGACTCTCGTCAGGCGACGACGGTTCGACCGCGACCTCGCGCAGCCGGACCCGATGTCGCCGGGCCATCCTGGCCGCGTTCGCGACGATCCGGTTGAGCCAGCCGTCGAACGCGGACGGGTCGCGCAGCCTGGGCAGTCTGTCGCCACGCCGCCAGGAACGCGTCCTGGGTCGCATCGGCCGCGTCTGCGTCGTTGAGCAGGATCGACCAGGCGAGGCGGTAGCAGCGGTCGATCCGCGTCGAGACGAGGACGTCAAAGGCGGCGGCGTCACCGAGGCGTGCACGGCGCACAAGGGCGTCGTCCGACGACGTCTCCGCGAGCTGTGCCGTCGCCAGGGTCTCCACGAACACCTCTCTTGAGCCCGCCATCTTCTCACCCGTCCAGATGCCGCCCGGGCGTCACCGGTTGGGTCAAGGCGATCTCGTGGCATAGCGAACACTTGTTCGCATCACGCGAACGGCGTATCCTGACCACCCCATGCCCGACTTCAAGTTCGTCGCCCCGTTCGAGCCCACGGGTGACCAGCCGGCGGCCATCGAGCGGCTGACGGACGGCCTCGCCAAGGGCGTCCGGCACCAGACGCTGCTGGGTGCCACCGGGACGGGCAAGACCGCCACCCTGGCCTGGACCATCGCCGAGCACAACAAGCCGACGCTGGTCCTCGCCCACAACAAGACGCTCGCCGCGCAGCTCTACGCGGAGTTCCGCGAGTTCTTCCCGGAGAACGCGGTCGAGTACTTCGTCAGCTACTTCGACTACTACCAGCCGGAGGCCTACCTCCCGCGCTCCGACACCTACATCGAAAAGGACTCGTCGCGGAACGACGAGATCGACCGGCTCCGCCACGCCGCGACCCACGCCCTGTTCGAGCGGCGGGACGTGATCATCGTGGCGAGCGTCAGCTGCATCTACGGCCTCGGCGCCCCGGTCGACTACGGCGCGACCGTCCTCAAGCTCCGGGTCGGCGGCCAGTACCGGCGCGACGCGGTCCTCCGCCACCTCGTCGACCTCCAGTACCAGCGCAACGACCAGGCGCTGACCCGCGCCCGGTTCCGGGTCCGCGGCGACACCCTGGAGCTCCAGCCGGCCTCGGAGGAGACGCTGATCCGCGTCGAGTTCTTCGGCGACGTCGTCGAGCGGATCACGGAGCTGGACCCGCTGACCGGCGAGCTCCTCGCCGAGCGCAAGGAGACCAACGTCTACCCGGCCACCCACTACGTGACGCCGCAGGACAAGCTCAAGGAAGCGATCGTCGACATCGAGGCCGAGATGGAGGTCCGGGTCGGCGAGCTCGAGGCCGAGGGCCGGGCGCTCGAGGGCGCGCGGCTCCGCCAGCGGACCACGTTCGACCTCGAGATGATGCGCGAGCTGGGCTACTGCACCGGCATCGAGAACTACTCGCGCCACCTGTCGCGCCGCGAGGCGGGCTCGCGGCCGTGGACGCTGCTCGACTACTTCCCGCCGGACTGGCTCCTGGTCGTCGACGAGTCGCACATGACGGTCCCGCAGGTCGTCGGCATGTACAAGAACGACCGGACGCGCAAGGAGATCCTCGTCGACTTCGGCTTCCGGCTGCCGTCGGCGCTCGACAACCGGCCGCTGACGTTCGAGGAGTTCGAGGCGACCGTCCATCAGGCCGTCTACATGAGCGCGACCCCCGGGCCGTACGAGCTGGAGCGCAGCGAGCGGGTCGTCCAGCAGCTCATCCGGCCGACCGGCGTCGTCGACCCGGGCATCACGATCCGCCCGACCGAGGGCCAGATCGACGACCTCCTCGAGGAGATCCGGGTCCGCGCCGAGCGGGGCGAGCGGGCGCTGATCACGACCCTGACCAAGAAGATGGCCGAGGACCTGACCGACTACCTCAAGGAGCTCGGGATCAAGGTCCAGTACCTCCACAGCGAGGTCGACACGCTCGAGCGGGTCGCGATCCTGCGCGACCTCCGCCTCGGCGTCTTCGACGTCCTCGTCGGGATCAACCTGCTCCGGGAGGGCATCGACCTGCCCGAGGTGACGCTCGTCGCCATCCTCGACGCCGACAAGGAGGGGTTCCTGCGCTCGGCCTGGTCGCTGATCCAGATGATCGGCCGGGCGGCCCGGAACATCGGCGGCGAGGTGATCATGTACGCCGACCGGATCACCGAATCGATGCAGGTCGCCATCGACGAGACGGACCGTCGCCGCGTGATCCAGACGGCCTACAACCTCGAGCACGGCATCGAGCCCACGACGATCGTCAAGGGCATCCACGACCTCAACCAGCGGCTGCGCGTCGTGGCCGAGTCGACGCAGGTCTACACGTCCGAGAAGGGCGGCGAGCTGACCGAGTCGGACCGCCGCAAGGTCGAGGCGCTCGTCGCGCGGATGGAGGCCGAGATGAAGGCCGCGGCCAAGCAGCTCGAGTTCGAGCGCGCCGCGGCGCTCCGCGACGAGGTCCAGCAGATCCGCCTCCGCGTCCTCGAGCAGGACGCGTCGATCGTGGTCGGGCGGGCGGCGGAACGGGCGGCTCGCGAGGACCACAGCCTGACGGGAGCGGCAGACCGGGCGCGCGGCCGGCGCGCGGCGGGGGAGGCCGCGCTGGCCCCGGTGATGGAGGTGACCAGCATCACGGTCCTGCCGGCCGACGAGGAGCCGGCGGAGAACCTCGACGGCGTTCCGGGCGAGCCCGGCATCGACGAGAACACGATCGCCGACTGGCTGCCCGGGATCCGCGACGAGCACGACGACGATCCGGGCACGCGCGGCCGCTGGCAGGACCGCCCGACCTGGGACCGCAGCGTCACGCCCAACGTCCGCAAGCGGACGGGCCAGCGACCGGGCCGCCGCCGCTTCTAGCCGGCGCCCGTGCCGTCACGGGACCCGATGAAGTGGTGCGTCGGCGCGCCACGAAGCGGTGTGGACCGCTGCAGGGACGTGGGGTCTGGGCTAGATTCGACCAGTGATGGGTGGAGTGGTGACGGCGCTGGCCTCCGGATCGATCGACCTCGTCGCGCTTGTCGCCACCATGGTCTCGCGAGCCGCCTCCATCGGCTTCCTCCGACTCGCGACCCTGGCCCTCGCCCAGGCGATCGACCTCGCGACGTTCAGCGTCATGGTCGCCCGCCATGGCGCCGCCGCTGAAGCCAACCCCGTCGTCAACGACCTGTTCACGACGCTCGGCTTGCCGGCCGTGGTGATCGCCAAGGTCGCCCTCGTCCTGCTGATCGGGGCGCTCTGCATCGCCGCCGGCGCGCGCGGCCGTCGTGGCGTCTGGGCGATGGTCGGCGGTCTGCCGCTCGCGCTCGCGATCGCGGCCGGCCTCATCGGCGGCATCACCAACACGGCGGTCCTGCTGGGCTGACCGCGCGCTCGCTCGGCTGGCGCGGCCGGTCCGGCTCGCGCGCGTTCAGTACGCGGGCGGCGGGACCTCGAGGCTCGGGTTGGGCTTGCCGGCGCCATTCGACGGTCCAGCGATCGGGTTCGCCGGCGAGGCGCCAGCCGGCTCCGATGTCGGTCCGGCAGGCGCCGGTCCGGTCGGTTCGGGTGTCGCGCCGGTCGCCGGACCCATGCAGCCGGCCAGCAGACCCGCCAGGAGCAGCGTCGCGCCGACGACCTTGATGGGTCGCATGGTCCCAGCCTACTCCCATGAAGAAAGCCCGCCGGTCACCCGGCGGGCTTTCTCGTTACAGGCAGGTGGCGAAGCCACCGGCGCCGTTACTTGAACTTCACGTCGACGGTCATCCACGGGCCCCGCTGGGCGAGGACGCGAATGGTCGTGCCGGTGTTGGGCACCCGCACGCTGGACCAACCGAGGTTCCCGGTCAGCGGTGTCCGGCGGGGCCCAGTAGCTCTTCGAGTCGTCGAAGATCGGATTGGCGGGGAGGCCGCCGTACGTCTTGCCGACGCTGTTGAGGTGCAGACGGATGCGATCCGTCCGCTGGAGCCCGAACGTCGAGTCGTACGACTGGATACGCGGGCGCCAGACCTTGCCATCCGGGCGGATGAGCAGGTTCGGGTGGGCGTCCACCGGCAGGAAGAACCCGCCGCAGTTGCCGGCCAGACAGTAGTCGCCGACGTTGTTGTCCGGGTACGAGTAGTCGAGGTACCAGACGAGGAGCCCGTTCTGGTACGGGAAGTGCTCGACCCAGTTCCCGAGGGCCGGGTTGTCGAGGAAGCCGAAGTTGTACGGGCCGGTCTTCAGGGACTTGTCATAGCCCCAGTAGACGCGGTTCTCGGCGATGTAGTAGTTCTCGTACGACTGCGTGATCGTCTGGGTGACGTTCGTGAAGCCGTCGAAGGACCACGCCGGATCGCCGCTCTCGCCACCGCCGGCATTCACGCCGTTGATGGTCATGTCGTCGATCAGCGCGCCCTTGGGAGCGACGCCGCCGTCGGTGATGTACTCCCAGGCGAGGGTGACCGTCTGACCGGCGTAGGCGCTGAGGTCCGCGGTGACCGGGACGTAGACGCCGCTGCTGGTGTCGGTGATGCCCTCGTTGAACGACGGGTCCGACAGGTTGGTGTGGACCGGGGTGCCGTTCACCGTGAGGTACAGGTAGTCGTATCCGGTCTCGATGTCGTAGTTGAGGTAGGCCGCGAAGTTCACCGGCCCGCTGGGCAGCGTGACCGAGCGCGTCATCGAGTTGTCGAGATCGTTGCCCGACCCCGAGTAGTACTGGTGCGTTCCGCCGTGGGGCGCCCCGACGTCCGTGGTCACCTCCTTCGGCGGCAGCGGGATCACCAGCTGCTGAGTCTTGGTGGTGTTGTACTCGGCCGGGCCGAGGTGGACGCGGGTGTTGGGCGCCTGGTAGTTGACGACCTCGTAGTTGGACCACCCGAGGAAGAGCTTCTCGTAGGCGCTCATGTGGACCGGCTCGGTGCCGATCCCGTCCTTGGGCTTGCCGCTCGAGCCGTACGAGCCGCTCGAGTACAGCGTCCAGAACCCGGTCGAGTTCTCGGCACCGCCGGTGTTGCCGCTGGTGTCGTACAGGTCGGGCAGGCCGAGGTCGTGGCCGAACTCGTGCGAGAAGACACCGACGCCGCCGTTCTCGGGCTCGATGGTGTAGTCGCCGATCCAGCAGTCCGAGTTGCCGATCTGGATGCCGCCGAAGCTTGTTGCCCGACGGACCGGCCGACCCGATGAGGTTGTAGAAGGCGTACCAGCGGTGGCTCCAGATGGCGTCCGCGCCCTGGGCGCCGCCCCCGGTCTCCTCGCCGGCACCGGCGTGGATGGCCTGGAAGTGGTCGATGTAGCCGTCCGGCTCGTTGAAGTTGCCGTCGCCGTCGTAGTCGTAGCGGTCCCACTTGTCGAACTGCGCCAGGTAGGCGTTGATCTCCGCCGTGGTCTTGCCGGCCGCGACCTGCTGGCGTACCAGGCGTTGACCTCGTCCTGGACGAAGTTCCAGACGCGTCGGGCAGACGATGTCGCCGCAGGCGTCGTGCCGTAGCGGGCCTCGTTGTAGGGGACGGTGCACCCAGTCCTCGACGGTGCCGTTGACCGTGTAGCGACCCGACGACTGCTCGAGATAGAAGTTCGCGCATCGAGATCGCGTTCTTCTTGCCGAGAACAGCAGGTCCTCGTAATACGCCTGGCTGAAGTCGGAGTCCAGATCGTGGTGTTGTCGACCTGTCCGGTCCGGCTCCGGGATCTCGTTGTGGACCGGACCCGCCGTCCCCCCGTAGTCCGGGTGGACCTTGGTGCCGAACTCGCCGAGCACGGTCCAGATCGTGTCCTCGCCCTGGCGGTCGAGTTCGACGAACTTGCCGCGGCGGACCTGCACGACGCCGTTGCGGCCGTGCTTGTCGAGGTGGCCGGACAGGTAGCCCTGCAGCCCCTGGGCGCGGAGCGCAGCCTGCTCGGAGCCGAGCGGATGGGGCATGTCGTCGACGGGCATCGCATCCGGCGTGGCCGGCGGGGCCTTGGGCTTGGCCGCGAAGGCGGTCCCCGCGGTGAGCGAGAGCAGCATGGTCAGGGTCGTCACGACGACCAGGAATCTTCTCAAGACCGATCCCTCCTCAATGGGCATGTCGAGGTGGTCGGCGCGGGCGTGAGACGGCCAGAAACACCTCCTTCGACTGGCTCACGGAGCGTGTTCACATGGGCGCGCGAGAGCACCCTCCCGGTGCCCCGCGCTGGGGCGACAACCATAGCCTCGCGGCTGGATGCGCCGCAACTCCGGATCCAACGCGGCGTCGCCGGACGGTGCCGGAACGCACCGGACTTCCGGCCCTGACCCGTCCGGCGACGGCGCGACCGGTGCGAGAACGCCTGTTCGATATGGTGCCGTTCCGCTACACTGGGGCCGTGCCCCAGGATCAGCTCATCGTGCGCGGCGCGCGCGAGCACAACCTCAAGGACGTCGACGTCGCGTTCCCGCGCGACCGGCTCGTCGTCATCACCGGGCTCAGCGGCTCGGGCAAGAGCAGCCTCGCCTTCGACACCATCTACGCCGAGGGCCAGCGACGCTACGTCGAGAGCCTGAGCGCCTATGCCCGGCAGTTCCTCGGGCAGATGGAGAAGCCGGACGTCGACCAGATCGACGGACTCTCGCCGGCGATCTCGATCGACCAGAAGGGGGCGTCGCGGAACCCGCGCTCCACGGTCGGGACGGTCACCGAGATCTACGACCACCTGCGCCTGCTGTTCGCCCGGATCGGCATCCCGCACTGCCCCAACGGCCATGCGATCGAGCGCCAGACGGTCCAGCAGATCGTCGACCAGGTCCTCGCGCTGCCGGAGGGCACGCGCCTGCTCGTCCTCGGTCCGCTGATCAAGGACCGCAAGACCGAGGGCGACCGCATCATCGAGGGCGCCCGGCGGCAGGGCTACGTCCGCGTCCGCGTCGACGGGGAGATGCTCGACATCGGGGACGTCCCCAAGCTCGACAAGTACAAGCGGCACTCGATCGAGGTCGTCGTCGACCGCTACGTGGTCCGCCATGCCGAGGCGCCCGACGGCGCCGCCCGCGGCGAGGACGGCCGACCGCTGGACCCCGAGACGGGGCTGCCGATCCCGGACCCGGACGCCGGCCGGCTGGCCGACTCGATCGAGACCGCGCTGCGGCTCGGCGAGGGCGTCGTCCTGATCGCCCCATCGCCGCGCGACGGCGAAGCGCCCGACTTCGAGGAGCAGCGCTACAGCGAGAAGTACAGCTGCCCCTACGACGGGTTCACCGTGGAGGAGCTCGAGCCGCGGACCTTCTCGTTCAACTCGCCGCACGGCGCCTGTCCCGGCGTGCGCCGGCCTCGGGACCCGCCTCGAGATCGACCCGGACCTCGTGATCCCGGACCGCTCGCAAGAGCCTGGCCACGGGCGCGCTCGTGCCATGGGCGCGGATGCCGACCGACGCGTCGTGGCGGCTGAAGATCCTCGAGGCCATCTGCGCGTCGCACGGCTGGGACTACACCGCCCCGATCGCCGACCTGCCGGCCGGAGGCGGTCGACTACGTGCTCCGCGCGGCCAAGAACGAGAAGGTCGTCGTCCGCTACCGCCACGAGCGCGGCGAGAACACCTACAACGCGACGTTCGAGGGCGTCGATCACGAACCTCGAGCGGCGCTACCGCGAGACCGACTCCGACTACGTCAAGACCGAGCTCGAGAAGTTCATGGTCAGCCGGCCGTGCCCGACCTGCGGCGGGAAGCGGCTGCGACCCGGAGATCCTGGCCGTCACCATCGGCGACCGGAACGTCTGGGACGTCTCGACGCATGTCGATCACGGCGGCGCTCGCGCTGGGCGACCGGGCTGGCCGCGTCGCCTGACCGAGCGCGAGCGGACGATCGCCTACCAGGTCGTCAAGGAGATCAGCGCCCGGCTCGGCTTCCTCGTCGACGTCGGGCTCGACTACCTGACGATGGACCGGACCAGCGTGACGCTGTCGGGCGGCGAGGCCCAGCGGATCCGCCTCGCGACGCAGATCGGGACGACGCTGATGGGCGTGCTGTACATCCTCGACGAGCCGTCGATCGGCCTGCACCAGCGCGACAACGCCAAGCTCATCGCGACGCTGACCCGGCTCCGCGACCTGGGCAACACCGTCCTCGTCGTCGAGCACGACGAGGAGACCATCCGGACCGCCGACTGGGTCGTCGACATCGGGCCCGGGGCGGGGGAGCATGGCGGCGAGATCATCGCGAACGGGCCGCTCGAGACCGTCCTCGCCGAGCCGCGCTCGATCACCGGCGCCTTCCTCCGCGGCGAGCGCGCGGTCCCGATCCCGGCGCGCGCGGCGCAAGGGCAGCGGGAAGCAGCTCGTCGTGCGCGGCGCGCGCGAGCACAACCTCCGCGACCTCGACCTGCGCGTCCCGCTCGGCACGTTCGTGGCGGTGACCGGGGTCTCCGGCAGCGGCAAGAGCACGCTCGTCACCGAGGTCCTCTACCGGGCGCTCGCGCGCGAGCTCAACGGGTCGCGCGAGCCGGTCGGGGCGCACGACTCGCTCGAGGGCGCGTCCGCGATCGACAAGATCATCGAGATCGACCAGAGCCCCATCGGCCGGACGCCGCGGTCCAACCCGGCCACGTACGTCGGGCTGTTCACGCCGATCCGCGAGCTGTTCGCGGGCGTCCCGGAGTCGCGGGTCCGCGGCTACACGCCGGGCCGCTTCAGCTTCAACGTCAAGGGCGGCCGCTGCGAGAACTGCAAGGGCGACGGCATCCTCAAGATCGAGATGCAGTTCCTGCCGGACGTCTACGTCCCGTGCGAGGTCTGCAAGGGCAAGCGCTACAACCGCGAGGCGCTCGAGATCCACTACAAGGGCAAGTCGATCGCCGACGTCCTGGAGATGACCATCGCGGAGGCGCTCGACTTCTTCGCGGCCGTCCCCAACGTCCGCGCGAAGCTGCAGACCCTCAACGACGTCGGGCTCGGGTACGTGCACCTCGGCCAGCCGGCGACCACGCTGTCCGGCGGCGAGGCCCAGCGGGTCAAGCTCTCGACCGAGCTGTCGCGGCGCGCGACGGGGCGGACCTTCTACGTCCTCGACGAGCCGACGACCGGGCTCCATTTCGCCGACGTCGAGAAGCTCCTCGAGGTCCTCCACCGGCTGGTCGACGGCGGCAACACGGTCCTCGTCATCGAGCACAACCTCGACGTCATCAAGACCGCGGACTGGATCGTCGACCTGGGTCCCGAGGGCGGCGACCGGGGTGGGCGGATCATCGCCGAGGGGACGCCCGAGACCGTCGCGCGCGCCCGTGGGTCCGCGACCGGCGAGTACCTCGCGCGCGTCCTCCGCGGCGAGCCCTTGGTGCCGCTGTCGGACGTCACGTTCGCGGACGAGGCGGGGCGGGGGAGCCACAACGGCAACGGCGCCCAGCCGGTCCCGGCCATCGCGCCGTCGCGCAAGCGCGCCGCCGCCCGGGCTCGCTGAGCCGCCGGCAGCCGGGTACCATCCGGGCCATGCCGGAGATCGATTTCGCGTTCCTCGCTGACGCCGCCGAGACGATCCCCGGCCAGAAGTTCCACGTGCTCGGCGGCGGCGTCGCCCGGATCGGCGGCCGCCGCTTCCCGTTGCGCCACCCGCACCTGGCCCTCGTGATCGGCCTGCAGGTGACGGCGCCCGAGACCGAGCGCGAGCACGAGATCCGGTTCGTCCTCCTCGACCCCGACGGCGCCGAGGTGGCCGGCGCCACTGGGAGCGTCGTCGCCCGGAGCCAGCGCGACGGCCGCGACGCCATCCTCACGTTCTCGATCGACCTGTGGAACCTGACGTTCCCCGCACCCGGCGACTACTCGTTCCGGATCCTCGTCAACGGGTCCGAGCGCAAGCGCCTGCCGCTCGTGCTGCTCAAGCCCAGCGACGGCAACGGGGAGTCGGGCACGGCGGGCGCTCGCTCGCCGGATGCCTGAACCCGGGGTCGCCTGGACCCTGCCCTCGCCCGGCCGTCACGAGCGCCCCGTCATCGACGCCGCCGGTCTCGAGGCGGCACGCCATGGCGACCGGCTGCTGGCCGCGGCACGCGAGTTGGGGCTCACCCGCTGGGAGACGTACCTCGAGCCGCTGCCCGAGCGGCTGCGCGACGACGAGATCGCCCCGCTGCGGCGGACGGCGATGCGGGCGCGCGCCGCCTACGGCCCGAAGGACTCCGTGCGCGACGCCCTCCCCGAGTCGTTGACCGAGCCGTTCCTCGTCGCGATCGACCGGCTGATCCGCGAGCTCAACCGGGAGGCGCACCGGGCCCGGAGCTGATCAGGGCGTGACGTCGGCACAGATGACATATGCCCGTATCGTGGTGCCGGAGCTCATCCTGGCGATCCAGCCGATCGGCAGATTGCCGGTGGTCACGATCGGGTAGGAGTACTGCACGGTGCCGTCGCTGTTTACCCCGCCGCCGGTCGCGACATCGCCAGCATCACAATCCACGACCCGCAATGTCCGACTCAGGAGCGGGAGAATCGAAGGTAGGTCGTCGGCACGCCGCCGAGACCGGGAGGCCCCGACGCGCCCCGCAGGGCCGGCATCGCCCTTCGGACCGCCGCCGCACCCGCCGGGCCCGCATCGCCCTTCGGCCCCGCCGCACCCGCCGGGCCAGGGATACCGGCCGGACCCGCTGGGCCAGCGACACCGGCCGGTCCCGCGGCGCCCGTCGCGCCCTTCTGGCCCGCAAGGCCAGTCGCACCGGTCGCGCCTTGGGTCCCCGTTGGTTCCAGCTCAATGCCGTCTCTTTCGAGGTGCACGTCTCGGAAGCCGGCGGGGCCGGGTCGATCACCCGCAGGACGCCGATTTGATCGGCGACGCAGCCGTTGATCACGTCGCTCGAGTCCGGGTTGTTCGCGCTCGCAAGACCAGTCGACGAGACGAGCAGAACGAGCATCGATGCGACGATGACCGGCGACGGCCGGGCAGGGCGACGCAGGACCGACATCTGAACCTCCGGGGTTGTGGCCAACGGGCCGTCGCAAGCGGTCTGCCAGCGACATCGGCCCACCGCGCATCCCCAAGGCCGAACCGTCGGGCTTCGCGTCATCAACGTCATCGGTCGATCGACCGATGGAGCCATGTCAGCGATACCGATGGGGTTGCATGATCCCGAGTTCCGCCTGCGGCTGTCCTCTACCGCCGCCGGAACGCCTCGAACCCGGGATAGGCGGCGGCCCAGGCCAACACCGCGGTTGCGAGCGGCAGGTCGGGCGATGCACTGGCCTCGGCCCGGTCCCGGAGCCTGCCGAGGGCGACCAGGAGCGGCCGTCCCGCGTCGACCAGGAGCCCGGCCTCGGCGAGCAGGCCCGTCCAGCGCCGAGTCCTCCAGCGCCGGCTGACCCGTTCCTGCCCCGCGAGGTCAACCGAGCCAGGGGATGAGCCGCCGGGTGCGAGTCCGGTACGCCGGGTAGTCGGGGAAACGCTCGACGAGCCACACCTCCTCGCGCATCGACTTGGCCGTGAAGAATCCCCAGACGATCGCCGCCATGACCAGCGCCGGGATCGATGCCGTCAGCAGGGCCCAGCCGACAGACGGCGAGGACGATCCCGCCGTAGATGGGATGACGGACCCGCCGGTAGACGCCGGTCTGGATGAGCGTCGCGTCGGCGAGCGGGTGCGGAAACGGCGTCAACGCCGTCCCGAGGTCGCGCGAGCCCCGGATGGCGAGGACGGCGCCGGCTCCGATCAGCACCACCCCGAGGACGCCACCGACCACCCGGGCCGGACCATCCCACGCGGGGCCGAACCAACCGGCAGCGGCCGTCATGACCAGGAGCGCCCCCTGGGCGACGACCCAGCCCTCACCGCGCGATCCGAGAGCCGGTAGCCGAGTCATGCCGTCATCGTAGCGACCGACCACCTCGCTCGACGACATCCTCCTCGATCCCCAGTTCCTCGGCGCTGAACGCCTCCCGCAGGAACGGCGAGGGCGCGGCCGGGTCGTACAGCAGCGTCAGCGACCGCCGCGCCCGGGTCCACGCGACGTACGCGAGGCGCCGCTCCTCCTCGTAGGCGCGCTCGGGATCGACGGCCTCCCCGACCGCGCGAGCGCTCGGGAAGCGGGCCGCGTCCATGCCGACGACCACGACATGGTCGAACTCGAGGCCCTTCGTGGCGTGCGCCGTGGCCAGCGTCAGCGGGGCGTCGTCGCGGCGCAGGTCGGCGAGCCGACGTCGGCCGTCCAGCACGGCGTCGCGGAAGGCGTCGAATCCCGGGTAGCCGGCCGCCCAGGCGAGCATCGCGGTCGCGAGGGCATGGTCGCCCGGCCCCGGCGCAGGCGTCGTCCGCGGCCCGGGCCCGGACGATGCCGAGCGCCACGAGCGGCGGTCGCCCGCCCCGGACGAGCCCCGCGGCCTCGACCAGCAGCCCGTCGAGCGCCGGGTCCTCCAGCGGCAGCGCGAGCCGCGGCGCCCGGAACGGCCGGCCGAGGGCCAGCGCGACCACGACGGCCGGGATCAGCTCGCGGTTCGTGCGGGCGAGGACCGCCTGCGTGGAGCCGTCGTCGGGCCAGGTGCGCATGACCCGCTCGAGCCGGACCGCATCGTCCTCGCCGTCGGGCGCCAGGACCAGCCGCCCGGCGGCCGACGGTCCGGCGCGGATCCGCTTGGCGAACCGCTCGTCGTTGTGCTCGACGAGCCGCACCGCCCGCTCGACGACCGGAGCCGGACACCGGTAGTTCACCTCGAGGTCGATCCGCCGCAGCCCGTCGAGCAGGGCGTCGAGCCCGAGGACGCGCCGCACGTCGGCGAGCCGCCAGCCGTAGATCGACTGGTCGTCGTCGCCGACGAGGAGGATCCGGTTCGCCGGCGCGGCGAGGAGGAGCGCCAGCCGGAGCTGGGCCCGGTCGACGTCCTGGACCTCGTCGACCAGCAGGTGGGCGCAGCGGTCCCGCCAGCGGGCGAGGCATGCGGGATCGGCCTCGAGCCAGCGAGATCGCCCCGAGCACGAGGTCGTCGAAGTCCAGCTCGCCCGCGCGCCGACAGCACGCGCTCGTACGCGACGAAGGTCTGCCCGGTCGGCCCGGCATCCGGGTCCGCGGCGACATCGTCGGCGCGCGACCTCCAGCTCGACCTTCAGCCGCGAGATCGCGCCGTCGAGCTCGCACGAGGCGGGCGTCGTCGGCGTCGGGCTCGAGCTCGCGCAGGACGGTCGCCCGGTCGGCGAGGTCGACCTCGACGCCCGGCATCGCGCAGGATCTCCAGGCCGAGCGCGTGGAAGGTGCGGACGCGGACGCCGCCAGTCGCGACCCCGAGCGGCGCCAGCGCGAGCATCCAGTCGCTCGCCGAGCTCCGCCGCGGCGCGGCGGTTGAACGTGATGGCCGCGATGGTGTCGGGCGGGACGCCGGCGTCGACGAGCCAGGCGATCCGCGCGACGAGGGTCGTCGTCTTGCCGGAACCCGCGGGTGCGACGACCAGGACCGGACCGGGCGGCGCGGTCGCAGCGGCCCGCTGGTCGGGTGCGAGGCGGGCCAGCCGCTCGGCCACGGACGGGTGCATCGACATGCCCGCGAGTCTGCGCAGGGGCACGTATCGGCGGCTTCTCGTCTAGCATCGAGGGGTGACCCCCGCGCTCGAAGCCACGCTCAAGGGCCTCCCGGACCGGCCCGGCGTCTACCTCATGAAGGACGACCGCGGCGACGTCGTCTACGTGGGCAAGGCGCAGAGCCTGCGCAACCGGGTCCGCTCGTACTGGCAGAAGGCGACGCCGGCCGGCGAGATCCACCGCATCCGGAGCGTCATCGACCGGGTCGCCGAGGTCGAGTACACGCTCACGGACTCTGTCTCCGAGGCGCTTCTCCTCGAAGCCAACCTCATCAAGCGCTTCAAGCCGCGCTTCAACGTCCGGCTGAAGGACGACAAGAGCTACCCGTACATCAAGGTCACCCTCGGCGACGACTTCCCGCGCGTCGAGCGGACGCGCAAGCTCCCCAACGACGGCAGCCGCTACTTCGGGCCGTACGCGTCGGCGACCAGCGTCGACGAGTCGATGAACCTCGTCCGGCGGCTCTTCCCGTTCCGGACCTGCACGATCGAGATCAAGGACGGCGAGCGGGCGCTCCAGCGGCCGTGCCTCCTCTACCACATCAAGAAGTGCCAGGGCCCTTGCATCCAGGCCATCGCGAAGGACGACTACCGGGCCGACATCGCCCAGGTCGAGCTGTTCCTCGAAGGCCGGCAGGAGACGCTCGTGACCGCGTTGCAGCGCGAGATGGCGGCGGCCGCGGAGCGCACCGACTACGAGGCGGCCGCCGCGCTCCGCGACAAGATCCGCGCCATCGAGCGGACGATGGAGAGCCAGAAGATGGCCGCGTTCGCGCGGACCGAGCTCGACCTCGTCGGGCTCGCCCGGCAGGACAACCAGGCGGCCGTCCAGCTGTTCGCGATCCGTGCCGGCAAGCTGGTCGGGCGCGACGTCTTCCTGCTCGAAGCCATGCGCGAGGCGAGCGACGACGAGGTCGTCGCCAGCTTCATCGAGCAGTACTACGCGCGCGCGACCTCGATCCCGCGCGAGGTCTACCTCCCGACCCTGTCCGACGACGTCGCCGACCTCGAGGCGTTCCTCGCCGACCGCCGGGGCGGTCCCGTCCATCTCAAGCTCGCCCAGCGCGGCGAGAAGCGCGAGCTGATGGCGCTCGCCACGCGCAATGCCGCCGAGACCCTCGCGAAGGAGCAGGCCCGCTGGCTCGTCGACCAGGGCAAGACGCTGGCCGCGCTCGAGGAGCTGGCGGAGGCGCTCGGGCTGCCCGGCCCGCCGGCGCGGATCGAGTGCTACGACATCAGCAACTTCCAGGGCAGCGAGTCGGTCGGGAGCATGGTCGTCTTCGAGGAGGGCAAGCCGCGCAGCGGCGAGTACCGGCGGTTCCGCATCAAGACGGTCGAGGGACCGAACGACTTCGCGAGCCACCAGGAGGTCCTGCGCCGGCGGTTCCGGGCGAGCCGGGTGGGGCAGGAGGGCAGCGAGGAGGAGCGCCGCTGGGCGATGCCCGACCTCGTCGTGATCGACGGCGGCCGCGGCCAGGTCGCGGCGGCGAAGGTCGTGCTCGACGAGCTCGGGCTCCACGACCTTGCGCTGGTGGGCCTGGCAAAGGAGCGCGAGGAGCTGTTCCTGCCGGGCCGCGCCGACCCGGTCGTGCTCGCCGCGACCTCACCGGCCCTGTATCTCGTGCAGCGCCTCCGCGACGAGGCCCATCGGTTCGCCATCACCTATCACCGCGACCTGCGCGCGAAACGGGCCGTCCGCTCGGCCTTCGACGACCTGCCCGGCGTCGGACCGAAGCGGAAGCGCGAGCTGCTCAAGGTCTTCGGCTCGATCAAGCGCGTCCGCGAGGCGCCGGTCGAGCAGATCGCCGCGGTGCCCGGCATCGGCCGCTCCTTGGCCGAGCGGATCAAGGCGACCCTCGACGCCTAGGACCCGCCGTCGGCGTCCGCCGGACGTTCCGTGTACCATCCCGCGGACATGCGAAAAGCCGGCCCCATCCTCATCGTCCTGATCGGCGTCATCGCCCTCTTCATCAACTTCTTCCCGAACCTCACCGTACCGGACAGCTCGACCCCCACGGGGAGCCGTCCGATCGAGACGAAGTTGGGCCTCGACCTGTCCGGCGGCCTGCGCGTCGAGTACCAGGCGCAGAAGGTCGACGGCAAGGCGCCGACCGCCGCCGACATGGCGATCATCAAGGACATCATCGAGCGCCGGGTGAACACGACCGGCGTCTCGGAGCCCGTCGTGGTCACGCAGGGCGACGACCGCGTCGTGGTCGAGCTGCCGGGCGTCACCGACCCCGACGCCGTCCGCCAGCTGGTCGGCCAGACCGGTCGCCTCGACTTCGTTCCGCTCGGCAGCACGTCCGCGACCGAGGGGCAGGTCCTCGACCTGACCAAGACGCCGCCCCTCTTCAGCGGCGACCAGGTCTCGTCCGCCTCGATCGGCCAGGACCAGAGCGGCGGCCTGACGGTCAACTTCGTGCTCAAGGGTGACGGCGCCAACCGCTTCGCCGAGTTCACGTCCAAGCACGTCGGCGAGTACTTCGCCATCACCCTCGACTCATCCGTCATCTCCGCGCCGCGGATCAACGAGGCCATCCCGGGCGGCAACGTCCAGATCACGGCGGGCGGCATCGGCGGGTTCCCGGCCAAGGAGGCGAACAACCTCGTCACGATCCTCAAGTTCGGCTCGCTGCCGTTCCCGATCGTCGAGCTGTCGAGCGAGCGCATCAGCGCGACGCTCGGCTCCCAGTTCCTGAACCAGAGCCTGCTCGCCGGCGCGCTCGGCATCCTCATGGTGATGACGTTCATGGTCATCTACTACCGCGCCATCGGCCTGATCGCCTGCTTCGCGCTGGCGTACTACACGCTCGTCGTCGTCGCGATCTTCCGGCTGATCCCGGTCACCCTGACGCTCGCCGGCATCGCGGGCTTCGTGCTGTCCATCGGCATGGCCGTCGACGCCAACATCCTGATCTTCGAGCGGATGAAGGAAGAGCTGCGCCTGGGCAAATCGCTGCCCGCCGCGGTCGAGGCCGGCTTCAACCGCGCCTGGAATTCGATCCTGGACTCGAACGTGTCGAGCCTCATCACCGCCGGCATCCTCTACACCTTCGGCTCCTCGACGATCCGCGGGTTCGCGCTCGTCCTGATCATCGGCGTGCTCGTCTCGATGTTCAGCGCGATCGTCGTGACCCGCTCGATCATGCGGGTCATGGTCCGCCAGAGCTGGGCCAAGCGCGCATCGCTCTACGGCCTGCGGGGCGAGGAGTTCGTGACCCGCGAGCCGATGGGCCGGCCCTCAACCCGTCGCGGAGCTGCCGAGCGTGTTTGACGTCATCGGCAAGCGTCGGTGGTTCTACGCGTTCTCGCTCCTCCTGACGATCCCGGGGCTGATCTTCATCCTTCTGACCCCGTTCACGGACGCCGGCCTCCAGTTCAGCATCGACTACACCGGCGGGACCCGCTGGGAGATCAAGTTCCAGGACCCCAACGTCACGCCCGACCAGGTCGAGGCGGTCTTCGCGGAGCACGGCCTCGAGGCCACCGCGATCACCACGGGCTCCGGCTTCATCGAGATCCGGACCGTGCTCCCCGTCGGCCTGCAGCCGCAGGCGCCGCAGGCGACCCCGGTCCCGACCCTGGCCCTGCCCTCGACGTCGCCGTCCGGTTCGCCCGGGGCATCGACCTCGCCCGCCGCGAGTCCCGCGCCGTCCGCGAGTGCTGGCGCGAGCGCGAGTGCCGCCCCATCGGCGAGCGCCGCCGCGAGTGCCGCGCCGTCCGCCAGCCCGTCAGCCGCCCCATCCGCCAGCCCCTCGGCCAGCCCTTCTGCGAGCCCGTCCGGGAGCGCCTCGCCATCGGCGTCACCGTCCGCGGCGCCCGCCGGCACGGTCGAGCTGCCGACGACCGGACCGCTCGGCGAGGTCCGCGCCTCCCTCGAGTCCGAGCTCGGTCCCATCGCCGCCCAGAACAGCCTGACGACCATCGGGGCCGTGGTCAGCTCCGACCTGATCAGCCAGGCGCTGATCCTCATCCTCGTCGGCTCGGTCGGGATCCTGCTCTGGATCACCTATCGCTTCCGCGACGTGAAGTTCGGCGTCACGGCGCTGGTCGCGCTGCTCCACGACGTCATCCTCGTCGTCGGCTTCTTCGCCCTCCTCGGCACGTTCTTCGGGGTCCAGATCGACGCCCTGTTCGTGACCGCGATGCTGACGATCATCGGCTTCAGCGTGCACGACACCATCGTCGTGTTCGACCGGGTCCGCGAGAACCGCGCGCGGCACGCCGGCGAGCCCTTCGCCGACATCGTCAACCACTCGATCCTGCAGACCTTCGGCCGGTCGATCACGACCAGCCTGACCGTCGTCCTGACGCTGCTCGCCCTGCTGCTCTTCGGCGGGTCCGCGATCAACGACTTCATCCTGGCGCTGCTGATCGGCATCGTGTCCGGGACCTACTCCTCGATCTTCGTGGCCAGCCCGCTCCTGGTGGACTGGCACCTCTGGGAGGACCGCCGGCACGGCCGCGTCGCCGCGACCCGCGCGCCCCGACCTCGCCGCTCCGTTTCCTGACCTGATCGATGGAGGCGCCCGTCAAAGCCGCGGTGCAGCGACGGATGTCAGACTGATGGACGTGCTCGAGCCGCGCTTCCGCTGGGTGCTCCCGGACCATGTCGAGGTGACGGCCGACGCCTCCGCCGCCGCGACCCGGCATGGCCTCTCCGACCGCGTGGCCGGGCTGCTCGTCGCCCGCGGCGTCCCGGACGGCGCCGCCATCGACGCCTTCTTCGGGGAGCCGCTCGACGGTCTCCACGACGCGGCCCTCCTCCCCGACATCGACCTCCTCCTGGGGCGCCTGGCCCTCGCGCGCGAGCAGGGCGAGCGGATCCTCGTGTTCGGCGACTTCGACGCCGACGGGCTGACCGGGCTGGCGATCATGGTCCTGGCGCTCGAGCGCTACGGACTGGCGGTCGAGCCGTACGTGCCGAGCCGGCTCGACGAGGGCCACGGCCTCTCGATCGCGGCGCTCGACCGGGCCCAGGCTGTCGGGGCGACCGTCATCATCACTGTCGATTGCGGCGCCACGAGCCACGCGGAGATCGCGGAGGCGGGCCGGCGGGGCCTCGACGTGATCGTCACGGACCACCATCGCGTGCCCCCGGTCATGCCGTCGGCCCTGGCGGTCGTGGACCCGCATCGGCCGGACTCGCGCTACCCCGATCGCCGGCTGGCGGGCAGCGGGGTCGCCTTCAAGATCGCCGGGGCGCTCCTCGCGGACCTGCCCGGCGGACCGGCGACGGCCCTCGCGCTCGCGGACCTCGCCACGATCGGCACCGTCGCGGACGTCGCACCGATCGTCGGGGAGAACCGGGCCATCGCCCGCCTCGGGCTGGCGATCCTCCGCGCCACGCCCCGCCCGGGGATCGCCGCGATCCTGGAGCGTGCCAATGTCGCGCCGGCCGCGGTCGACCTCGAAACCGTCTCGTTCGCCATCGCCCCGCGGCTGAACGCGGCCGGTCGGGTCGGCGAGGCCGTCGAGGCAGCGCGGCTCCTGCTGGCGACCACGGCGGAGGACGCGAACCGCCATGCCGATGCGCTCGAGGCGGCCAACCAGGAGCGCCGTGACCTCCTGAAGACGGCCCTCGTCGAGGCGCGGGCCGCCGTCGACGTGACCGCGACGCCGGCCGCGACCCTGATCCACGGCCCGTGGTCGGTGGGCATCGTCGGGCTGCTCGCCGCGCGGCTCGTCGAGGACTTCGGCCGGCCCGCCGTCGTCGGCTCCGACCAGGGCGGGTCGATCCGCGCGTCCTGTCGCAGCGACGGGTCGATGGACCTCGGCGCGGCCCTCGAGCGCTGCGGCGACCTCTTCACCCGGTTCGGCGGCCATGCCGGCGCGGCAGGCTTCGAGCTTCCGGCCGCCGACTGGGACGCGTTCTGCGAGCGGTTCCTCGTGCTTGCGGAGGCCACCGCTCCTGCCGACCCGCGCGTCCCGCTGCGGATCGACCTGGTCGTATCCGCGCTCGAGGTCGACTACGCGTTCCTGCGCGAGATCGCCGGCCTGGCGCCCTATGGCCCCGGGAACCCGGATCCGCTCGTGGCGGTGCTCGGCATGACGGTGACGCGCGTCCGTGCCGCGACGGGCGGCCACAGCCAGCTCACGTTGCGCCGCGACCGCGACGTCCTCGACGGGATCGCGTTCGGCCGGCCCGACCTCGCCGAGGTCATCCACGAGGGGGACCGGCTCGACATCGTCGCCCGGCTCGTCAGCCGGCGGTTCGGCGGCCTCGAGACGCTCCAGCTCGAGATCCGCGACGCGGCCCCGGCCGGCTACCACCCCGGCCTGCGCGTCGACGCGGCCCTGCCCAGCGACGCGTCGCTCGCGGGGGTCGGCGCATGACCCGCGCGCCCCGCCCGCCGCGACGGTTGGATCCGTATGGCGTGGGACCCGTCGGCTCGCTCATCGCCCCGATCGCGTCGGTCGTCGGGCTCCTTGTCGTCGCCTTCTTCACGCTGAGCCTGCTCAACGGCGATGTCCCGCTCGTCGGGGCGCCCGGTGGCGGGGGACCGACGAGCTCCGGCGGCGGCGCCGTCCCGGGCGTCACGAGGACCGCGGCCCCGTCGAACGTGATCGTGGTCGAGCCGGAGGCGGCGTTCCCGGGCTCGATCGTCTACGCGAAGGCCGGCAACATCTGGATCCAGTCGGGCAAGGACGTCCGCCAGCTCACGACCGCCGGGACGGACTCGATGCCCTCGTGGTCGCCCGACGGGACGCAGGTCTACTTCGTCCGCACGGTGAGCGAGATCGGGACCTGGCCGTCGCAGGGCAAGCCGGCCCATTACCTGATGACCGTGCCCAGCGTGATGGTGATCAACGCCGACGGCAGCGGGCAGCCGCAGCGGGTCATCAACGGCAAGATCCGCAAGGGCAGCCTCGAGTGGTTCGTCTGGCTCCGCCAGCCGGTGGCGTCCCCGGACGGCAAGACGCTGGCCCTCGTCTCGGACGCACCCGATCCGACCAAGTCGGACGTGATCCTCCAGACCTACGACCTGGCCAGGAAGAAGTCGACGATCCCCAGCGTCTCCGAGGTCGCGCCGCTGGGCCATCAGGACCCGGCCTGGAAGCCGGACGGCACGACGCTGGCGTACGTCCGCAACGCGCGCGATGGGCCCAAGGGAGCCGCGGCGATCTATCGCTACGACCTGAAGTCCAAGAAGAGCGTGCCGCTGACCGGCCCGGGATACCTCGAGCCCGACTACTCGCCCGACGGGCGGTACATCGCCGCGACCAAGAGCGGGACGTTCGGCTCCGACATCGTCATCATCGACGCGTCGCGCGGACGCGAGCTCCTGCGGGTCACCAACGACGGCGGGTCGTGGGCGCCGGTCTGGTCGCCGAAGGGCGACGCGATCGCGTTCCTCCACATCGAGGGCCAGATCGTCGACCTGCGCATGGCGGTCCTCGGCGGGAGCGCGCCGGACTGGACGGTCACCGACACCAAGGCCCTGACCGAGGTCTCCGGCCTTGACGGCGCGTCGCGGCCGGACTGGTTCATCCCGGCCAGCGAGCTGCCGATCCCGACGCCGGCGCCGACCCCGCTCGCCACGCCGAGCGCGTCCGCCAGCTCGAGCGCGCCCGCCCGGTGACCGGGACGTACCTCGAGCGACTGGCCGCACGATCGGCCGCGACCGGGACCGTCCTGTGCCTCGGTCTCGACCCGGACCCGGCCACGCTCCCCGACGGCTTCACCCGCGACCTCGCGGGCATCGAGCGGTTCGCGACGCTGGTCGTCGAGGCGGCCGCGCCGCATGCCGCCGCGATCAAGCCCAACCTCGCGTTCTTCGAGGCGTTCGGATCGGCCGGGATGGCCGCCCTCGAGCGGATCCGCGGCCGCCTCCCGGCCGACCTGCCGGTCCTCGCCGACGCGAAGCGCGGCGACATCGGGTCGACCGCGGCCCGGCAGGCCGTCGCCCTCTTCGACGGCCTCGGCGCCGATGCCGTCACCGTCAACCCCTATCTGGGTGCCGAGGCGATCGCCCCGCTGATCGACCGGCTCGACCGCTTCGCCTACGTCCTCTGCCGCACCTCCAACCCCGGGGCAGGGGAGCTCCAGGACCTGGTCGTCGCCGCGGACCCCGACGCCGGCTTCCCCGCCGAGCCGCTCCACCGGCGGGTGGCCCGTCGGGCGGCGACCTGGGGGCCCGGCGGCACCGTCGGGCTGGTCGTGGGCGGGACGGCTCCAGCCGAGCTCGCGGGCATCCGCTCGATCGTGCCCGGCCTCGCGTTCCTCGTCCCCGGCGTCGGCGCCCAGGGCGGCGAGGCGGCCGCGGTCCTCAAGGACGGCGTCGCGAGCGCGTCCCCGGCCGGCGGCCGACCGGGCGGCGGGCTCCTGGTGAACGTGTCGCGGGCCATCGCCAGTCCGCCGCACGACGAGCGGCGGCGGGGGTCCCGTCGATCCGTTCGAGCGGGTCGCAGCCGCCGCCGCCGAGTGGGCTCGAAAGCTCCCTGTGCTACCCTAGCCCGCGCACCGGACGGTCCCCGCGCCTCGTCCCGAAGCGACGCGGCGCACCCTCGAAACGACCTTCACAGGAGCACGACGATGCCGAACATCGGAGCCCCGGAGCTCATCATCATCCTGGTCATCGCGCTGCTGGTCCTCGGCCCGGGCAAGCTTCCCGAGGTCGGCAAGTCGATCGGCCAGAGCATCAAGGAATTCCGGAAGGCGTCGACCGACGTCCAGGAAGGCATGAACCTCAACCCGACCCCGGCCCCGGCACCTGCGGCGCCGACCGCGCCTGCGGGCCAGGTCGAGGCGGCGCCGGTGGCGGCTGCGGTCGCCGCGCCTGCCGCGGTCAGCGCGCCCGCTCCCGAGCCGGTCGCGGCCGCGCCCGCCGCCAGCGAGCCGACGGCGCCGAGCAACTGACGCTCCGCGTCCTGGTTTCCTAGATGGCCGACGCCGACGCCCTTCGCGACGCCGGCGTCCCGGCCATCCCCGTGACGCCCGGATCGACCCCGCCACCCGACGTCGCGCCGCCGACCGCGCCCGACAGCTCGGTCATGACGCTCATCGACCATCTCGGAGAGCTGCGCACCCGGCTGTTCCGGTCGATCCTCGCGGTCGCGGTCGCGGCCACGATCGGCTTCCTGTTCTTCGCCACGCCGATCCGCAACCTCATCATCGACGTCCTGCCGGCCGACGCCGTCACCGGCAAGCACGCGACCGTCCAGACCCTCGGCCTCGGGGACGCGTTCGTCATCCAGCTCAAGATCTCGATCGTCTTCGGGATCATCGTGGCGATGCCGATCCTGCTGTACCAGCTGTGGGCCTTCGTCGCTCCCGGCCTGACGCCGTCCGAGCGGAAGACCGTCCGCCCGTGGATCCCCCTCGCCTTGCTGTTCTTCGCGATCGGCGTCGTCATCGCCTACGTCGTGCTGCCCTATGCGGTCGCCTTCCTGCTGGCCTTCAACGACCAGTACCTCGTCACGGGCATCGCGGCCGGTCCGTTCTTCGAGTTCGTGACGACCATGTTCCTGGCGTTCGGCCTGATCATGGAGTTCCCGATCGTGATGGTCGGACTGTCGAAGGTCGGCATCCTGACGTCGGAGCGGTTGAACGGCACGCGGCGGATGACCATCCTCGGGATCGCGATCTTCGCGGCGGTCGCCACCCCCGGCGGCGACCTCGTCAGCCCGTTCGTGCTGGGGCTCACGATGTACCTGCTCTACGAGCTGACGGCCTTGTACATCAAGCGCTCCGGGCGGTGACCGGGCGGCCGGAGGGCGGCGCGGTCGACGAGGCCGCGTCGGGACCCGCGGTCGTGATCGTCAGCGGCCTGTCCGGTGGCGGCAAGACCGCCGCGGCCAAGCTGTTCGAGGACATCGGCTACACCGTCGTCGACAACCTCCCCGGTGAGCTGCTCCCCGACCTGGCAGAGCTCGTCTCGTCCGACAGCGAGCGCTTCGCCCACGTCGCGATCGTGCTCGACGTGCGAGCGGGCGACGCGGCGATGGCCTTCGGGGCGATGCGGGGCGCCTTCGAGGGGCGCGGCATCCAGCCCCGGGTCGTCTTCCTGGAAGCCCGCGATGAGGTCCTGATCCGCCGCTTCAGCGAGACGCGCCACCGGCACCCGCTGGGCGACCAGCGCGGCATCGCGAGCTCGATCGCGGAGGAGCGCCGGATCCTCGACCCGGTCCGTTCCGAGGCCGACATCGTGCTCGACACCTCGGACCTGTCGCTGCGCGAGCTCCGCGAGCGGCTCTTCGCGCAGCTCGGGACGACCAGCGGCCCGGACCAGCTGGCCGTCCAGCTCATCAGCTTCGGCTTCAAGTTCGGCGTGCCGCTCGAGTCCGACCTCGTCTTCGACGTCCGGTTCATGCAGAACCCGTACTACGTCGCGGACCTGCGGCAGCTCTCCGGCCTGACCGAGGCCGTGCGCGAGTACGTCCTCGCCCAGCCCGTGGCGGGCCGGTTCCTGGCGTTCCTCGAGGACTTCCTCGACTTCGCGGTCCCCGCGTACATCGGCGAGGGCAAGACCCGCCTGACGATCGGCATCGGCTGCACCGGCGGCTATCACCGCTCGATCGTCATCAGCGAGGAGCTGGCGGCCTGGCTCCGCGAACGCGGGTTCGGCCCGGTCGCGGTGTTCCACCGCGAGCTGGAGCGGGCGTGAACCTGCGCCGCTGGCTGAGCCCGGGCATCGGGATCAAGCGCTGGCTGCTGGTCGTCTTCGCCGGCCTGCTGCTGCTCGCCCTGGCCGTTGCCCACATGCTGCGCCAGGTCACCCGCGATCTCGAGCCAGGTGGGGCGCTGGGTACGCTGATCGACACGCTGACCCTGCAGTTCCTGCCCTATCCGCTGCGCGGGCTGATCGTGGGCGGGGCCGGCCTGGCGATCTTCATCGTGGGGTCGGTCCAGGTCATCCGCGCGTTCATGGGCCCGTTCCGCAGCGCCGACGCGGACCAGCCGCCGCTGGTCGAGCTCATCTACCAGAAGCGGTTCCTGGCCCGCGGGCCCCGGATCGTGGCCATCGGCGGCGGGACCGGGCTGTCCACGCTGCTGCGCGGGCTCAAGGAGCACACCAGCAACCTGACCGCGATCGTCACCGTGGCCGACGATGGCGGCTCGTCCGGCGTGCTGCGCCAATCGCTCGGGATCCCGCCGGTCGGCGACATCCGCAACTGCATCGCCGCACTCGCCGACGCGGAGCCGTTGATGAACGACGTCCTGCAGTACCGCTTCCCGGGCAGCGACGACGGCGTCCCGGTCGACCCGGGCACGGACCCGACCGGCCTCGCCGGCCACCCCGTGGGGAACCTGCTGATCGCCGCCATGACCGCCATCGAGGGCGGCGACTTCGAGGAGGGCGTGCGCCAGGTCAATCGGGTCCTTGCGGTGCGCGGCCAGGTCGTGCCGGCCTCGGGCACCCCGCTCACGCTCCACGCGGAGATGACCGACGGCTCGTCCATCCACGGCCAGTCGCTGATCATGCGGACGAGCGGGATCTCGCGGGTCTGGCTGACGCCGGCCGACGTCCACCCGTCGGAAGATGCGCTGACGGCCATCGCCGAGGCCGACCTGATCGTGCTCGGCCCGGGCAGCCTGTACACGAGCCTGCTGCCGAGCCTGCTGATCCCGGGGATCCGCGACGCCCTCCTCGCGAGCCACGCGCCGCGCGTGTTCGCCTGCAACGTCGCTACGCAGGACGGCGAGACGGCCGGCTACGACCTCGTTGCGCACGTCGAGGCGCTGGTCGCCCACACGGCGCCCGGCATCGTCGACGTGGTCCTCGCCAACAACCGGTTCGAGGCCAAGGTGCCCGAGATCTGGCACGCGGAACCGGTGAGGCTGCGCTGGCCGGCGGCCGTGACCCCGCTCCCGCGGCTCGTCCTCGATGATGTCGTCGACCCGGCGAACGCCCACCACCACGACCCCGAGCGCCTGGCGCTGGCCCTCCTCTCGATCGTCGAGCGCGAGAGCGGCGCCCGACGGAAGTCCGTCGCCAGGACCGCCTGACCGTGCCCCGCGCCCTCGCCCGATCCCTGGCGGCATCCGGCAACCCGTGACCCGCTCCGAACGCGACCTCGTCCTGTCCCTGCGCGCCGAGCTGGCCGGCATCGACCCGTCCCGGTCGTGCGACCGGGTCGCGGAGGCGGCCGGGCTCGGCTCGTCCGCCGTCCGACGGGAAGGCCCGGTGGCACGGCTGGCCGTCCGCCTCCGACGCGGCGCCGAGGGGATGCACCGGACCTCCGCGGCGTCGGCGGGAGACCCGGCCGATCCCGTGGCGGCGCTCGCGCCGGTCGCGCCCGTGGCGACCCCGACCGCATTCGACTGGGACGGCGCGGCGGACCACTGCCGGACGGCGTGGCTCCGGGGCCACTTCCTGGCCTGCGGCTCGCTCAGCCTGTCGGGCGGTCGCACGCATCTGGAGTTCGTCGTCGACCCCGCCGATGCGCCGGTCCTCGCTGCACGCCTCGCGGATATCGAGCTGCCGGCCTCATGGCGGATCCGGCGCGGCCGCGGCGTCGTGACCTGGAAGAGCGGCGAGGCGGTCGGGACGTTCCTGCGCCGCATCGGCGCCGCCGGGGGGCTTCTCGAGCTCGAGGCCAGACAGGTCTCGCGGGCGCTGCGCGGCGACCTCAACCGCGTGCTGAACGCCGAGTCGGCGAACCTCCAGCGGGCGGTCAGCGCCGCGGGCCGCCAGCTCGACGCGATCGCGATCCTCGACGCGGACGGCCGGCTTGCGCGGCAGCCGGAGGTCGTCCGGATGGTCGCCGCGGCTCGTCGTGAGACGCCCGAGGCGACCCTGTCGGAGCTTGCCGAGCGGCTGCGCCTCCACCGATCCGCGGTCCAGCGCGCGCTCGAGCGGATGGAGGATCTCGCCGTGCATGAGGACGACGCAGTCGAGCGGCCGCCCCGCCGTCGCCGCTCCCCGGCTCTGGCATGATTCCGGTGATGCGTGACGTGATCGTTGCCGCGAACTGGAAGATGAACACGACCCCGGCCGACGCCGGCGAGCTGGCCCGGACGATCGCGTCGCGGACCCGCGAGCCCGGCGTCATCCGGGTCATCTGTCCGCCGTTCGTCTGCCTGGCCGCGGTCCGCGACGCTCTTGCGGCGGGCGACCCGGATGTCGCCGTCGGGGCCCAGACCGTCCATCACGAGCTGGCGGGCGCCTACACCGGCGAGACGTCCGCGCCGATGCTGGCCGGTCTCGCGACATGGGTCATCGTGGGCCACTCGGAGCGGCGCCGCGACGCCGGCGAGACCGACGAGCTGATCGGCCGGAAGCTGACGCGGGCCGTCGATGCCGGGCTCCGCCCGATCCTGTGCGTCGGCGAGCAGCTCGCCGAGCGCGACGCCGGGACGCAGGAGGCCGTCGTCCAGCGGCAGCTCGCCGGGGCCCTGGCGGCCGACGAGCCGGCACGCCTCGCCGCGGCCGGGCTCGTGATCGCCTATGAACCCGTGTGGGCGATCGGCACAGGGCGCAACGCCAGCGGCCGCGACGCCGCGGCGATGGCCGATGCGATCCGGGCCGCGCTCGTGGCGGCCGGTCTGGGCGCCGCGGCCGCGGATGCCACGCCGGTCCTCTACGGCGGCAGCGTCACGTCCGCCAACATCGGGGAGTTCCTCGCGGAGCCCGCGATCGACGGCGCGCTCGTCGGCGGGGCGTCGCTGAAGCCCGATGAGATGGCGGGGATCGTCGCCCGCGCCGGTCTGACGGCCCGCGCACGCCGCGCCGCGGCGTGACCGTCGCCCCGCTCGGCCGGCCCCGTCCGATCGTCCTCGTCGTCCTCGACGGGTTCGGCATCGGCCGCGACCCGGCCGCCGACGCGATCGCCGCCGCCCCGATGCCGACCTGGCGGGGGCTTCTCGCCCGATGGCCGCACTCGACGCTCGGTGCCTCGGAAGGCGATGTCGGCCTGCCGCCCGGCCAGATGGGGAATTCGGAGGTCGGGCACCTCAACCTCGGCGCGGGACGGCCGGTCCTCCAGGACCTCCCGCGCATCGACGCCGCGATCGCCGATGGCTCGTTCTTCGAGCGCCCCGCGCTCGTGGCGGCCTGCCGGCGCGCCGTCGACGGGGGAGGGACCCTCCACCTCGTCAGCCTGGTCGGTCCCGGCGGGGTCCATGCCAACGACCGACACCTCGTGGCCCTGGCCGAGCTGGCGGCGCGGACCGGCGTCCCGCGCGTCCGGATCCATGCACTCCTCGACGGGCGCGACACGCCGCCGTCGTCGGCCATCGGGTTCGTCACCGACCTCGAGCGGCGCCTCGCCGCGGCCCATCCGGACGCCGCGATCGCGACGATCGGCGGCCGCTACTACGCGATGGACCGCGACGGCCGCTGGGATCGCGTCGAGCGCGGCTATGACGCGATCGTCCACGCCGAGGCCGCGCAGCACGCCCCGACGGCGGTGGCCGCCATCGAAGCCGCCTATGCCCGTGGCGAGACCGACGAGTTCGTGGCGCCGACCGTCATCGACGGCACGGACGCCCCGATCCGCGACGGCGACCCGGTCATCCACGCCAACTTCCGTGCCGACCGGGCGCGCCAGCTCGCCCACGCGCTCGCGGACGGCCCGTCATTCGCCGGCTTCGACCGGACCTCGCCATCGGGTCGTCCGGCGCCGACGGGCATGCTCCTCGTGACGATGACCGAGTACGAGTCCGGCCTCCCGGCCGAGGTCGCGTTCCCGCCCGAGATCGTCCGCTCGCTCGCCGACGCCGTCGCGGACGCGGGCTGGCGGCAGTGCCACATCGCGGAGACCGAGAAGTACGCGCATGTCACGTACTTCTTCAACGGCGGCGTCGAGGCCGTCCATCCCGGCGAGGACCGCCGCCTGATCCCGAGCCGGAAGGTGGCGACGTACGACCTCGCGCCCGCGATGAGCGCCGCCGGCGTGACCGACGCGCTTGTCGAGGCGATCGAGTCCGACCAGTACGACCTCATCGTCGCGAACTTCGCGAACCCCGACATGGTCGGCCACACCGGGGTCTGGGACGCCACGATCGAGGCGCTGACCGTGCTCGACGGCTGCCTCGCGCGGATCGTCGCGGCCATCGAGACCGTCGAGGCCCGCGACCCCGACGGGCCAGGCGCGCTGCTCGCCATCACCGCGGACCACGGCAACGCCGATGAGCTCCGCGACGCCAAGGGCGGCGCCGTCACGGCGCATTCCCTGAACCCCGTGCCGCTCCTGCTGGTCGGCCGTGCGGCCGTCGGCCACACGCTCCAGGACGGCGTCCTGGCGGACGTCGCGCCCACCCTGCTCGAGTTCGCGGGGCTCCCACGGTGGGACGGCATGACCGGTCGTTCCCGGATCCTGTGATAGCATCCGTCGCCGTACCGCACTGAGGCCACCGACCCGTGGATCCGCTCCTGGCATTCGGCCAGATCATCGTCTCGATCGCCCTCATCGTCGCCATCCTCCTCCAGGCCCGGGGCACGGGTCTGTCGGGGACGTTCGGCGGCGACTCGGCGGTCTACCGCAGCCGTCGCGGCGTCGAGCGCCGACTCTGGCAGTTCACGATCGCGCTGCTGGTGCTGTTCATCCTCTTCTCGCTGGCCTCGTTCGCCCTCGCCCCCGTCGCCTGACGGGCGTCTTCCGCCGACCTCCCGCGGCGACCGATCCGCACGGAGTCTCATGACCCGGACCGATACCACCGTGGTCGGGGCGCTGGTCGTGCTGCTCGCGCTGATCGCGGGCCTCGTCGGCATCCCCGCGCTCACCGCGATCACGGCCTCGCCATCGCCGACCGGCCCCACGTACGCGTCCGCCCGCGCCTATCGCGAGGGCGTCGTCGGGCACCCCGGCTCGGTCAGCCCGCTGACGGCACGGACACAGGCCGACCGCGACCTGGTCGCGCTCGTCTTTTCGGGGCTCGTCCGCAACGGCCCGAACGGCACGATCGTGCCGGACCTGGCCTCGAGCTGGACCGTCGACGCGACCGGCAAGACCTGGACCTTCGACATCCGACCCGACGCGCGCTGGCACGACGGGGAGCCGGTCACCGCGGACGACGTCGTCTACACGATCCAGACGCTCCAGGATCCGGCGTACAAGGGACCGGCCTCGACGTCGTGGAGCGAGGTCTCGGTCGAGGCCCTGTCCCCGCTCGAGGTGACGTTCACGCTGACCACGCCGCTGGGCGGCTTCCTGCAGGCCGCGACCCAGCCCATCGCGCCGGTCCATCTGCTCGGTGAGGTCCCGGTCGACCTGCTGCCCGACCACCCCTTCGGGCGCCAGCCCGTCGGATCCGGCCCGTTCGCGCTCGTCACCCTCGACGACGCCCATGCCGAGCTCGTCCCGGCCGAGGCCGTCGAGCCGGCGGCCGCGGCGAGCGCCGATCCGTCGGCGCTCCCGACCGATTCGCTCACGACCGCGCGACCCACCGACCGCCCGGAGCGGCCGACGCCCTACCTCGCCGGGATCGACCTGCACTTCTACGACACCGCCGACCAGCTCGCCGCCGCCTACCGGGCGGGGGACCTCGACGCGGCATCCGGTCTGCAGCCGGCGGTGGCGACGGATCTCGCGACGACGCCGGGCAGCCGGCTCCTGCGCTACCCGGGTTCGACCCTCACGGCCGTCCTCCTCAACCTGCGGCCCACCCATGCCGAGTTCCGCGACCCGAAGGTCCGGACGGCGCTGCTCGCCGCGATCGACCGCGCCTCGATCGTCGACTCGGTCTACGCGAACGCCGCGGTCGTGGCGCCCGATCCGATCCCGCCCACCTCGACCCTGTTCGATGCCGCCGCCGACCCGCTCGTCCCGTTCTCCCGCGCCGAGGCGAAGACGGCCCTCAAGGCGGCCGGTTGGACCCAGAAGGACGACGGCTGGCACCTGCCCAACGCGAAGGCGCCGCTCGCGCTCGACGTCGCCAGCCCGGACAAGGCCTCCAACCCGGTCGCCTTCGCGGTCGCGGCCGCCGTGGTCAAGGACTGGAAGGCGATCGGCCTCGATGCCACCCACGAGGCGCTCCCGCCGGCCCAGTTCGTGATGGAGCGGCTGTCGAGCGGGACCTTCTCCGCGGCCGTCACGGACGTGACGATCGGCCTCGACCCCGACCTCTACCCGCTGCTGGCGTCCAGCCAGACCCGGACGGGCGGTTCCAACGTCGCCGGCGTCCAGGATCCGGCCCTGGACAAGCTGCTCACGACGGCCCGGGCGCCCGGCACGCCGGCCGCCCGCGAGGCGGCGTATTCGGCCCTCGAGAAGGCGCTCGGAACGGGCCGATACCTCCTTCCGATCGCCTTCGCGGACGAGACCGTGGTGGTCAGCGACGCCGTCGAAGGACCCGCTCCGCGACAGGTCGCCGACCCGGCTGACCGATTTTGGGATGTGCTAACATGGCGCCTCGCCGACGGCCGGTAGCGGTCGAAAGGGTCCATCGCCGAGGTGGCGGAACTGGTAGACGCGCTAGCTTCAGGAGCTAGTGTCCGCAAGGGCGTATGGGTTCAAATCCCTTCCTCGGTACCAACCCCTCCGTGATGGACCCGAGCCCGGTGCACCTGCCCAGGTGGCGGAATTGGTATACGCGTACGTTTGAGGGGCGTATGAGGCAACTCATCCGGGTTCAAGTCCCGGCCTGGGCACCACTCCTTCGAGCGACCTGACGACCGTCCCACCGGACGGTCGTCATACTGTCCGCGGGCGGTTAGCTCAGAGGGTCAGAGCGCCCCGTTTACACCGGGGAGGTCACTGGTTCGATCCCAGTACCGCCCACCACCCTGGTCCCGGCGGCCTGGCCGGCGTCCCTGACGCGGGCTGCTAGACTCGATGGCGACGGTCGCCGCCCCAGGCCGGCCTGTTGGAGGACTCGGATGAACTGGCCTTTGATCATCATCATCGCGATCGTCGTGATCCTGGTCATCGGGCTGATCTCGATCTACAACGGCCTGGTGCAGCGCCGACTGCGCATCGATGAGGCGTTCGCCCAGATCGAGGTCCAGCTCAAGCGCCGCCATGACCTGATCCCGAACCTCGTCAACGCCGTGAAGGGCTACATGGGGTTCGAGCAGAAGGTCCTCACGGACGTCACGAACGCGCGGGCCAACGCCGTCGCCGCGGGCGCCCAGGGACCGGTCCAGCAGGCCGCCGCCGAGAACGCCCTGACCGGCACGCTGCGCTCGCTGTTCGCGACCGTCGAGAACTATCCCGAGCTGAAGGCCAACCAGAACGTCCTCGCGCTCCAGGAGCAGCTGACCACGACGGAGAACCAGATCTCCTTCGCGCGCCAGCACTACAACGCCAGCGTCCTCGACTACAACACCGGCATCGCCACGTTCCCGAGCGTCCTCATCGCCGGGATCTTCGGCTTCGTCAAGCGCGAGTTCTTCGACGCCGAGCCCGAGGCCCAGGCGGTCCCGAACGTCGACCTCAATCTGAGCTGACCGCCCGCTCGCGGGAGACCCCGTGGCCCGCTCGACGTTCTACGACCAGATCGCCGCGAACCGGCGCAACTCGTTCCTGCTCGCCTTGCTGGTCATCGCCCTGTTCGGGCTGCTGGGCTTCGCCATCGGCTACGCCTGGTTCGGCAGCCCCGCCGGCGCCGTCGGCGTCCTGGCCTTCGCGCTGTTCCTCGGCGGGCTGAGCGGCGTCGGCAGCTACTACGCCGGCGACAAGCTGGTCCTGGCCGCCAGCCAGGCGCGCGAGGTCGACCTGTCCGCCGCGCCCCAGCTGCTGAACGTCGTGCAGGAGATCGCGATCGCCGCGAACCTGCCGATGCCCAAGGTCTACATCATCGACGACACGGCGCCCAACGCCTTCGCGACCGGCCGCGACCCGCAGCACGCGTCCGTGGCGATCACGACCGGCCTCCTCGAGAAGCTGGACCGCGAGGAGCTGCAGGGCGTCCTCGGCCACGAGATGTCGCACGTCCGCAACTACGACATCCGCTTCTCGCTGATCGTCGGCGTCATGGTCGGCGGCGATCGCGATCCTCGCCGACTTCTTCCTCCGCTTCTCGTTCTGGAGCAGCATCACGGGCGGCCGGCAACGGCGGAACGACTCCTCGGGCGGGGGCGGCGGCGCGCAGGCGATCTTCATGGTCATCGCGCTCGTCCTCGCGATCATCGCGCCGATCATCAGCCGCTTCGTCCAGCTGGCCGTCAGCCGCCAGCGCGAGTACCTCGCCGACGCGTCGTCGGTGGAGCTGACCCGCAATCCGGCCGGGCTGGAGCGGGCGCTGGCCAAGATCGCCGAGGACCAGGAGGTCCTCGAGGTCGCCAACCGCGGTACGCAGCACATGTACTTCACGAACCCGATCAAGAAGTTCGAGCAGCGCTCGTCGGGCCTGATGTCGACCCATCCGCCGATCATCGATCGCATCAACCGGCTGCGCGAGCTGACGGGGGAGGGGCCGCTGGCTCCGACCGACGCGGCGCCCCTGGCCGGCCTCGACTAGGGCGTTTCGCGCGCCTGGCCGGCCTCGACCTCGGCCCGCCCGCTCGTGGTATCCTGCCCACCGCCGACGGACAGCCCCAGGCTGGTTGGCCATCGGGCCGAGATAGCTCAGTTGGTAGAGCACGCGACTGAAAATCGCGGTGTCGCCAGTTCGAATCTGGCTCTCGGCACCACCGCTCGCGGTGGTCGTGCTCCGGGCGGAAGTGGCTCAGTTGGTAGAGCATCACCTTGCCAAGGTGAGGGTCGCGGGTTCGAGTCCCGTCTTCCGCTCCATTCCTCCCTCGAAGGTCCCCGCTGCCCCTTCGTCTAGTGGTAGGACAGCGGACTTTGGATCCGTGAACCGAGGTTCGAATCCTCGAGGGGCAGCCAGACATCTCGACGGGGTCCGCCCCGGACGATCGCGGCGACGTGGTGAAGTGGCTCAACACGGAGGTCTGCAAAACCTCTATTCACCGGTTCGAATCCGGTCGTCGCCTCCACACTTCTGAGCACGAACAGACCCGCTGGGTGACCAGCGGGTCTTCGTTTGGTCGGGAGTCTGGCGGGAGACCTTCGACTCGCTCAGGCTCGGCTGGCGGCGACATCGACGCATCACCCGATTCGAGCGACCTGGCCGAGTCTACGGAGTCGCCGGACGCGTCCGGCGGGGCCTGCTCGACCGGCACGGTGGCGCCCCCCTCGGGCCGCGACGTCGCCTGCTGGAGCGCCCGTCCGATCAGCTCGAACAGCGGAGCCACCTGGCCGAGCAGTTCCGCTCCGTCGCCATAGATGGTCAGGTTCGTGCCCTGGAGGACGCGGGACGCGGCCGCCACGATCTCCGGCGCGTTCTCGACTGGCAGCCGTTCAAGATCAAGGACCTGCTGTGCGCGCGGCAGCAGGAGCTGCTGTTCGACCTCCAGCGCCTTGACCTCGGCCTGCAGCCGCTGTAGTTCGAGTTCCTCGGCCAGCGCCGCTCGCTCGGTCTCGATCCGCAGCAGGCGGACCGGGGCCTCGGCAGTCAGGCGATCCTGCTCGGCAGCGAGGCGGCCGTGGAGCCGTTGCTGTTCGAGTTCGCCCTCCTGACGCTCTGTTGCGAAGTGCTCGTCCAGATCGCGGCGCATCCGGGCGACTCGAGCGCTCTCCAGCTCTTCCTCGCGGCGAAGGGTGGCCTGGGCAGCCGCCAGCTTCTGCTCCTGGATCCGAGTCTCGGACGCCAGCTCAGCCAACTGGAACTGCTCCTGAGCCTGCATGTTCGACTGGTCGGCCTTCAGCTTGATCTCGTTGCGGACCTCGGCCTCGAGCTGCTGCCGAAGGGTGGGGTCGACGATGAAGACCTGGGCGACCTGCGAGGCCTCGATCCGGACGCCCCATTCCGTCGCATCGCTGGCTTCGGGGTGGACCGTCGCCTGCAACGCCGCGTCGACGACGCCGCTCAGCGTCGTCTTCCGCTGCTCGATGCACTCGACCATCGTCATGTGCGACACGGCGTGTCGCAGTTCGCCGTAACAGACATGGGTGAGCAGGGTCGTGATCTGGGTCGTGCCGTCGCCCTTGGTGAAGTCGAACATCGCGGCCGCAGCCACGGGGTCGGTGATCCGGTAGATGAACGTGCCCTTGAACCGAAGCGGGACGCCGTCCTTGGTCTCCTGGGTGAACTCGAACGCCGCTTCCTGTTTCGTGCTCGGGACCAGCACGTAGATCGTGCCCGGCCGCAGGTAGGTGTTGACCGCTGACCCGCGGTTCTCGAGCACCCCCTTGCGACCGACCAACAGGTACTCGTTCGGACCAGCGCGCACCATCGTCTGCCTCCCTTCGGCGGCGGCCTGCGGTCCAGCGTCGCCATGACCCTGCGGCCCCGCTTAGGCGTATCGAAGCATCAGGATCGAGGGTTTCCAATCAGCCAGAGGTCCCGCCGTGTCCTTCGGCAGCGACGTGCACGGAAGCCGAGCCGGCCGAATAGTCCGTCGGAACGGTCGGCAACTCGCTAGAGTTGGCGGGTCACGTCAGGCTCGCCCCGTTCGGGGAGTCGCCGGCGCCGTGGCCCGATCGTGTGGAGGACGCTCGTGAAGAACCCACCCATCCTGATCGCCGTCATCGGCTTCTTTGCGGCACTCGCGGGATTCGGATTCCTGTTCCTCGGACTGCGGGTCCTCGGCTTCGACTGGTTCGGCGCGTTCGGCGACCTGCCCGCCCTCGAGAAGGTCGGCCTGTGGGGCTGGCTCGCGGTCGCGACCGGGATCGTCTGGCTCCTCGTGGCCGGCGGCCTCTGGGCGCTCAGGCCGTGGGCTCGCCTCTTCGCCCAGGTCGTCGCCGGCATCGCGCTGTTCGAGGCGGTCATCGCCTTCTTCCAGTTCCCGGGCACCGGCATCGCCTTCGGCATGGGCATCATGCCGCTGCTGATCCTGTGGTACCTGAGCACGGCCGAGGTCAAGGAAGCGTTCGGGATCGGCGCGAAGCCGGCGGGTGCGCTGGACGCGACGCCGGTGGGCGTCGCCGGGGCAGCAGCGGTCGCGACCCACGACGAGCCGGCGCATCCCGCGGCGGCACCGGTGGCCGTCGCGGCGACCGCGGCCGCGGTGACGCACGACGAACCGGCAGCGCCTCCGGCGGCTCCGGTCGCAGCGGCGGCAGCCGTGGCGGCAGCTCCGGCACCAGCGCCCGAGGCACCCCCCGCGGCCCCGGTCGCCGCAGCGGCGGCCCCTGCTCCCGCCGCGGAACCCGAGCATCGCTCGGGGATCCAGGACGTCGAAGGGATCGGCCCGGCCGAAGCCGAGAAGCTCGCGGCGGCCGGCATCACCACCACGGCCGGCCTGCTCGAGGCCGGCGCGAAGCCCGACGGCCGCGAGCGGATCGCGGCGGCTTCGGGCATCAGCAGCAAGCTCATCCTCGAGTGGGTCAACCACGTGGATCTCATGCGGATCCACGGCGTCGGATCCGAGTACAGCGACCTGCTGGAGGCCGCCGGCGTCGACTCGCCGGCCGAGCTCGCCCATCGGAACGCGGCCAACCTCGCGGTCACCGTCCAGGAAGTCGTCGCGGCACGGCCGGAGATCGTGCGTCGCGTCCCGACCGAGTCCGAGATCGCCGGCTGGATCCAGGAGGCCGCGACCCTCGACAAGGTGGTCGAGCACTGACCGACCGCGCGTCCCCGGTCGCGTCGCGAGCGACCGACACACCATCGAACCTGACAGCCCGCCGGGAGACCGGCGGGCTTCGTCGTCGGGAGCGGGAATGCGATCCCACCCTCGGTAACCCTAGGCCGTCGGTGTGTGTCGCTCGAGGGCGACCGCCGCGAGATCCGCCGCGGCCTGGATCGTCGCCGCCTCATCGACGAGCGGGCGATCGTGCGCCAGGGCCAGGACGCCCAGGACCATCTCGGCCCCATCGTGGGTCACGACGAGGGGCACGTGGCTGCGCAGGGCCGGGCCGCCCGGGGCCATGGGCAGGACATCGAAGGCGGCGACCGGGTCCGCTGCGGTCCGTGCGACGGGATGGGCCGGGTTCGTGACGGCGCCCGCCAACGCGGTCGCCGCCTCGTCTCCCAGCCCGGTCGATGCGATGAGCGTCAGGCCGCCGTCGGGATCCGCCGCGAAGATCGCACTCGAGCCCACGCCGAGCGCGTCGCAGACCGCGTGGAGGATCGTCTGCAACGTCGTGTCGAGGTCGTCCGCGCGGGCGAGCGCAGCGGCGCCGTCGATCGAGGAGGCGGGTCGAGTCCATCGGCGCATCGTCGTCCGTCGGCGCCCATCCGGCAAGCCGCGACGCGGAGCCGCTACGCTGGCCGGACGCCGGAGTGGCGGAACGGCAGACGCAGCGGTCTTAAACACCGCGGCCCGCAAGGGCGTCCGAGTTCGAATCTCGGCTCCGGCACCAGGCTCCCGACGCGACGAAGCCCGCCGAGGAGGTCAGTCGTCCCTCGGCGGGCTTCGTGTACGGATCGCCCCCGGGGCCGTATCAGGGCGCCTCGATCCGTGCTTCGCATGGTTCCACAGCCGGTCCGCGCCGGAACATGTCGATGGTCCCGGTGGGGCCAGACCATCGGATCGGGCGCTGTTATGCATCTGTAATGTCGCCTGCCCGAGTCGCTGCACGCACGTAACGCGACGACCCGGAGTGGGACGGGCTCCAACGCCAGGAGCGGGCCCCTCCGCGAGAAGATCCGGGGCTGGGTCACCGGCTAGACCCCGGCCCCCCGTCGTCGCGGCCCCGGTCCCGGCCGCGGTGGTGCGTGCCCGCCACAGACCCAGGTCCGGCCCGTTCCGAACGTTCGGACCATGGCGCGGGCACCCGCGCCGGCGCGACTGTCGGGTCGGCCCCAGGGTGCTCTCTCGGGGAAGGTCCAACGGAGCACCTGGGGGCCGCCAGCCCCGTGGCGCCGCGCGCTCCGATCAGGCCCGGCGGCGAAGCCCGAAGCGACCCGACCGGCGCTCGCTGCCGTCCTCGGGGACGATGTATCCGTCCTCGCCGAACGCGCTCAGGCTCAGCTTGTTCAGGCGATCCGCCGGCGCCGACTTGGGCGCCCCGATGACCATCGGGATCCCCTCGTTGACGGCCTTGAGGTAGAGGAACGGGTCGTATGGCAGCTCCGCCCCGACCTTCGAGCCGAGGGCGCTCTCGACATCGCGCGGCTTGAGGATGTCCTTGGCGAAGACGTTGTTGAGGATGAACGTCGACTTCTGGGTGATCGAGCCGACGTCGTTGAAGTAGTCGATGAGGTTGTGGACCGCGCGAAGGGCGGCGATCTCCGGGTAGACCGGCAGCATCACGGCCTCGGCGGCCTCGAGCGCCGTCATCGAGCGCTCGTCGAGGACCGCGCCGGCATCGATGACGATCGAGTCGTAGCCCTCCAGCAGGTTCTTGAGGATCCGGGCGACGTGGTCGGGGGTCACGAGGTCCGCGCCCTCGGGCGTCCCGGGGGCGGCCAGGACGTGCAGCCCCGAATCGTGGCGGATGGCGTACGGCCGCATGATCTCCGGCTCGCGCATCGCGATCTCGTCGCGGACGAGGTCGGCGAGCGTGCCCCGCGTCTCGAGGTTGAGATGGCTCGAGACGCCGCCGAACTGGAGGGCAAGGTCGACGAGGACCACCTTGTCCGGGCGGCGCAGGGCCGCCGAGACCGCGATGTTGGTGGCGATGGTGGTCGTCCCGACCCCGCCCTTCGGGCTGAAGACCGCGATCGTGCGACGGGCGCGGGCCATCGTCAGGCCGTCGGCCGAGTAGACCGTGGTGAGGCCGCCCGATCGCTGGAAGCGGAGCAGCAGGGCCTCGACCCGAGCCTCGAGCTCGCGGCCGTCGAACGGCTTCGCCATCACGTCGTCGGCGCCGGCCTCGAGGAAGGCGATCCGCTCGTCGACGTCGTCGGTCTGGCTCACGCAGACGATCGGGACCTCGCTCATGGCCGGGGTCGCGCGCATCGCCTGGCAGACCTCGACCGGCGACATCGGGCCGCTCACGACATCGACGATGACCAGCTGGTGGTCCGATGCCCGGGCGATCGCGTCGGCGGGGTCGGCGGTGACGGTGACGGTGTAGCCGACGCTCGAGAGGGTCGTCGAGATCGCCTCGGCCGACACCGTGTCGGCGTCGAGCAGGAAGATGGAACTGGCGGGCACGGAGCCTCCGGGAGTGGGATCGAAGCGGGCGTGTCGGGGGGTTGCCTGAGAGGATACAACGGCCCAGCCGGCCGCCGGGTATCCGCCGTCGGACCTCCCGGCCGTCGCCTGCGCGACGGCAGCGCGGCGGGTCGGAAGGTCGCGCCGGGACCTCGTGCTAGACTAGCCGTCCTGATCCTTTCTGCTCCGTGCCGGCACGCCGTCAACGGGGCTTCCCCATCGGAAGGAGTTGCTGCGCATATGCGCCGATACGAACTGATGCTCGTGGTCCGCCCCGACGTCGCGGACGACAAGAGCCAGGCGGTCATCGACCGCACCACCCGCCAGATCGTGGCCGCCGGCGGCCAGATCGTGAAGGTCGCCCCGTGGGGCCGCCGTCGGCTGGCCTATCCCATCGACCGACACCGCGAGGGGTCGTACCACATCGTGCTCTTCGAGGCGCCCCCGGAGGCGATCACGGAGCTGGAGCACAGCCTCCTCATCACCGAGGAGGTCCTCCGTCATCTCGTGACCCGCGCCGACCGGCCGACCAAGCCGGGCCGCGCCGACGACGCCGATCTCGACATCGACGTCGACGACGAGTCGATGCTCCCGTCCGGTGAGGACGAGGAGGACGACGACGAGGACGCTCCCGAGCTCATCGACGAATCCGAGAGCGAGGCGGCCCCGGCCGCCATCGATTGACGGAGGCCCACGATGGCGTTCTGCAAGATCATGCTCATCGGCAACCTGGGCCGTGACCCCGAGATGCGCTACATGCCCAACGGCCGGCCGGTGACCCAGTTCAGCGTCGCGGTGAGCAACAGCAAGCCCGACGGCCAGGGCGGCTGGGTGGACGAGGGCACCGACTGGTACCGCGTCAGCGTCTTCGGCGATCGCGCCGAGCGGGTCGCCGACCAGTTCCGCAAGGGCAGACGCGTCTTCGTCGAAGGACGTCTCAAGACCCGCGAGTACGACGAGCAAGGACAACGAGAAGCGGTTCTCGCTCGACGTGACCGCCGACAACGTCATCAACCTTGCGGCCCGCGGCAGCGGCGACGACAGCGCCGGCGCCTTCGCCGGAGCGCCCGTCGGCGCCGCGAGTGGCAGCGGCTCGACCCGTGCCGCCCGCCGACGACACCGATCTCGACGACCTCCCGTTCTGACCAGGAGACCAACGACCCATGCCACCCATCCGTTCCAAGAAGCGCGATGACTTCTATCGCGATCGCCGCCGTCGCAAGGTCTGCGCGTTCTGCGCCGACAAGACCGCGCAGATCGACTACAAGGAGGTCAATCGCCTCCGCCGCTACCTCTCCGAGCGCGCCAAGATCGAGCCGCGCCGCAAGACCGGCACCTGCGCCGGTCACCAGCGCGAGCTGGCGGTCGCCCTCAAGCGAGCCCGGCACGTCGCCCTCCTGCCGTACGCGCCCCAGCACCTCCGACCCTGATCGGCGTTGCTGATCGGACGGGCCGGCCCCCCGCCTCGCAGAACGCGCCGCTGAGGTGGTCGTCGGCCTGTTGATGGTCGGCGGGGGCGCCGCGGCCGGACTGTTCGGATCGCTCCTCGGCCTGGGCGGGGGCGTCCTGCTCGTGCCCCTGCTCACCCTCGGCTTCGGCCTGCCCCTCCGCGAGGCGGTCGGGGTCTCGCTGGTCGCCGTGATCATGACCAGCGGCGCGGCCGCCGGCGTCTACCTCGAGCGCCACATCGCGAACCTGCGCCTGGGCATGTCGCTCGAGCTGTTCACGGCCACTGGCGCGCTGGTGGGCGGGACCATCGCCTTCGCCCTCGACGTCCGCGTCCTCGAAGGGCTCTTCGCAGCATTGATGGTCTACGTCGCGCTCACGATGCTCCGGCGCGGGATGGGCGAGGAACCGCCGGTCGAGGAGGTCGTCGGCGAGGCGGCGCCATCCGAGACGACCGGTCGCCGCGCGACGATGCTCGACCGGCTTTCCGGGGAGGGCTATCGGGTCCGCCGCCCCGGCCTTGGCGTGGTCGGGGCGACCTTCGCCGGGATCGTCTCGGCCCTGCTCGGGATCGGCGGCGGGATCATCAAGGTGCCGCTCATGAACCTCGGGATGGGCGTGCCCCTGCGCATCGCCACCGCGACCAGCAACCTGATGATCGGCATCACGGCCACGGCCAGCGCGATCATCTACCTGCTCCGCGGCGAGATCGACCCGTACGTCGCCGCGCCCACCGCGATCGGCGTCTTCATCGGGGCGAGCATCGGCTCCAGGCTCGGCCACCGGATCGACCTGCGCGTCCTGCGCTGGCTGTTCGTGCTGGTCCTGCTCTACACGGCGGCCCAGATGCTCATGAAGGCCGTCTCGTGAGCGGCACGACCCGGGCCAGCGACTTCGAGGCCCTCATCGGCCGGCTGCTGGTCGCGATGACCTACGTCGCGGTGACGCTCCTCGTCATCGGCGTCCTGCTCATGTTCGCCGCCGGGACCTCGCCGCTGAGCGGCGGCCCCGCCTTCCACCTCGGCGAGATCGTGCCCGACATCCTGGCCCTCCGACCCGAGGGGTTCATCTGGCTCGGCCTGCTCGTCGTGCTGTCGACCCCCATCGTCCGTGTCGTGGTCGCCGGCTTCGGGTACGGTCGTGACCGCGAATGGCCGATGGTGGGCGTCGCGATCGCGATCCTCGCGGTCATCGCCGTGGCGATCCTCACCGCCACCTTCACCGGAGTCTGAGCTTGGATCTGCTGACCCTCGTCGTCGCGTTCGTGATCATCCTCGCCGGTGCGGAGCTGTTCACCAACGGCATCGAATGGTTCGGACGCAAGCTCAACCTGGCCGAGGGGGCGGTCGGGCTCCGTGCTCGCCGCGGTCGGGACGGCCCTGCCCGAGACGATGATCCCGATCATCGCGATCCTGTTCGCGTCGGGCGACGCCTCGCACGAGGTCGGGGTCGGGGCGATCCTGGGGGCGCCGTTCATGCTCGCGACGCTCGCGATGTTCGTGACCGGGGTCGCGGTCCTGTACGCCGCCCGCAAGCGACCGACGACCGACGACATGCTGGTCGACACGCATGTCCTGTCGCACGACATCCGGTACTTCGTGGTCGCCTACGCCTTGGCCATCGGGGCGGCATTCCTGCCGCTGGAGCCGGTCTGGCTGAAGTGGATCGTCGCCGTCGTGCTCATCGGCATCTACGCCTGGTATGTCAAGGGCCACCTCGCGGCCGACCCGGACACCGACGCCGCGGACCTCGCGCCCCTCCGCTTCCACCGGCTCGACATCCGCGCACACCGCGACGACCCGAAGGTCCCGCGGCTGCGAATCGTGAACGTCCAGGTGCTCGTCGCCCTCGGGCTGATCGTGCTCGGGGCGGTCGTCTTCGTCGATGCCGTCGGGCACCTCGCGACGTCGCTCGGCGTCGACAGCGTCCTCCTCGCGCTCGTCATCGCGCCGATCGCCACGGAGCTGCCCGAGAAGGCCAATTCCGTGATCTGGGTCCGGGCGGGCAAGGACACCCTCGCGATGGGCAACATCACCGGAGCGATGGTCTTCCAGTCGACGATCCCGACGGTCGTGGCCCTGGTCTTCGCCTCGAGCACCTGGCAGATCACGGCCGACAGCTACATCGCCTTCGCCTCGGCCGGCATCGCCTTCCTGGCCGTCGGCGCGATCTTCATCCCGATGGCGCGCACCGGGCACCTCCGCGGCCGCAACCTGCTGGTCGGCGGCGTGTTCTACGCCGTGTACCTGGCGATCGTCCTCGTCACGATCGCCGGCTGAGGCGGGCGGACCGCGCCGACCCGCTTGCTATACTCGGCCGACCGCATCCGATGCAGGAGCCGACCCGCATGCTGACCGACCAGAAGGCGGCCGACACCCCGGCCGAGACCACCCATCACACGCCGTCGCCCGACGCCCTCGACCAGCTGATCTGCTACTTCGAGGGCCAGTTCGTCCCGATGGCTGACGCCAAGGTCAGCATCATGACCCACGCGTTCATGTACGGGACCGCGACCTTCGAGGGCATCCGCGCCTACTGGAACGAGGAGCAGGGCGTCCTCTACGGGCTGAAGCTCCGCGAGCACGTGGAGCGGCTGCGCCAGTCGTGCCGGATCCTGCTGATGCGCGATGTCCCCTCGGTCGACGAGCTCACCGGGCTGATCGTCGAGACGGTCCGCCGCAACGCGTTCCGCCAGGACGCGTACATCCGCCCGTCGTTCTACAAGTCGACCCGGGCCATCGGCGTCCGGCTGCACGACCTCGACAACGAGCTCTATGTCGTCGCGCTGCCGTTCGGGAACTACATCGACACCGAGGCCGGGATCCGGATCATGACCTCGTCCTGGCGGCGCAACGCGGACGAGGCGCTGCCGGCCCGCGGCAAGATCGTCGGTGGCTACGTGAACATGGCCTTCCAGAAGACCGAGGCCGAGCTCAACGGCTACGACGAGGCGCTCGTGCTCACGGCCGGCGGCCACGTCAACGAGGCGTCCGCGGCCAACCTGTTCGTCGTCCGCGACGGCGTCGCGCTCACGCCGCCCGTCAGCGACGACCTGCTCGAGGGCGTCACGCGCAAGGCGATCATGGAGATCCTCGCCAACGAGGGCATCCCCGTCGAAGTGCGCTCGATCGACCGCTCCGAGCTCTACGTGGCGGACGAGGCGCTGCTCTGCGGCACCGGCGTCCAGGTCTCGCCCGTCGTCGAGGTCGACCACCGGCCCGTCGGGTCCGGCTCGATCGGGCCGATCGCACGGATCATCAGCGAGCGCTACTTCGACGCGGTGCGCGGGCGGCTGCCCGAGTACTCGCACTGGCTCACGCCGATCAAGTAGCCCGCGGCACCGGCGTCGGCCGGCGCGATCAGCGGCGGAGGGTCAGGGTCCGACCGGGGCGCTGAGATTGGGCGTGGAACGCCCGACCGTCACGATGATGTCGGTCCGGATGGCCGGATCGGTCGCCGTCGTGGACTGCACCTTGAACCGCGACTCGAGGTACGCGATCGTGTCGGGGTACTTGTCCTCGGCGCCGTTGTAGACCGTGATCTTGGTGTCGGCGGGGACGCTGCCCGGGGCGCTCTGGCGCGGCGCCGATGCGGCCAGGCCCACGTACTCGAGGTAGCCCGCGAGGTCGGACGGCACCGTGCGATCGCTCAGCCCGCTGAGCACCCAGACGTTGGCGCCCTCGTTGGCGAGCTTCTCGCGCAGGGCCTCGTCCGCGGGGTTGCTGCTGAAGGCGTGGTTGACCGCGCTGCGGATCTTCGAGACGTTCGGGACGATGATGTAGCCGCGCGAGCTATTGGGGAACTCGGTCTGGTAGAACGGCGGCGCGAAGACGAACGAGCGGATGTCCTTGGTATCGACCGACGAAGCCAGGCCGAGCAGGTCGTCGAGCTGGCTGACGGGGATGTCCGTGCGAACCGCCGACTTGAGCGCCTTGACCAGGTCCGTCAGGTGCGGGATCAGCACCTGCGGGTCCGCCTGCTCGCGGAGCGAGAGCAGCAGGCGCTGCTGGCGCTGGCCGCGGTCGAAGTCGTTGGACGAGTGGCGGGAGCGCGCGTAGCGGAGCGCCTGCAGGCCGTCCATGTGCTGGATCCCGCTGGGGATGTAGACCCGCTCGAGCTGGCCGGCGATCCCCGGGTAGCGGTCGTCCGAGACCGGGACCTGGACGTTGACGGTGACGCCGCCGAGCGCGTCGACGACCTTCATGAACCCCTGGAAGTTGACCTCGACGAAGTACTTGATGTCGAGGCCGTAGAGCCCGCCGAGGATGGCCTTCAAGCCGTTGTAGCCGCGCGTCGTGTTCGTCCCCGAGTACAGGTCGGAGCGGTTCCTGATCGTTGAGAACCAGCTGTTGATCTTGCCGCTGTAGGTCGAGCCGAAGGACGTTTCGGGCCGGGCCGGGCGGGATCGGGACATCGACCGTGTCGCGCGGCAGGCTGAACATCGCGACCTGCTTGCTGACGGGGTCGATCGAGACGACGATCAGGGTGTCGGTGTTGAAGAACCCCTGGTTCGGCCGCTGGTCGGCCCCGATCAACAGGATGTTGAGCTGCTCCTTGCCGTCCCACGGCGGGATGCTCACCTGGGGCAGGGCGGACCCGACGGCGGTGGGGACCGGGGTCGGGGTCTCGGTGGGCTCGGCGCTCAGGCTGTCGCCGGGCTGGTTCGTGTCGGTGTTCGTGGCGTCGGCCGACGTATCGGCCGAGGCATCGGGCGAGGCGTTGTCCTCGGGGCAGACGGCGTCCGTGTCGCCGCCCACGAAGATGCACGGGCTGTCGAGCACGTCCATCGCGAGGACGTCGTAGCGCGCCACCACCACGTGGCTGCCGGCCATCACCAGGATGACGGCGACGAGACCGGCGATCGACAGCGGGTTCCGGCCCAGTCGGCGGCCGGGGCCGAGCCGGCCGTCGCCGCCGGCGTCATGCGCGTTGAGGAACTCGGTCACCCGATAGGCGTCGACGGCCGCGACGATCCGGTAGAGGAGCGCGATGAGGTTGCCGACGAAGACCGAGCTCAGGACTCCCGGTGTCAGGACGAGGCCGACCAGGGCGATCTTGTCCATCCGGAGCAGGAGACCCGCCCCGAGGGCGATCACGAGGATCGGGAGGGCGGCGAATGCCAGGGCGCGCGTGAAGGCGCCGGCATAGGCGTGGCCAAGACCGGGGAAGATGAGCGAGAGGAACGCGGCCGCGAAGGGCGACCGGGCGCGCGGACGCGCGTCCTTCTGCGTCGGTTGCATCGCGGGTAGGATACTCGGACCCGCCGAATTGAGCGCCCGTCGGCCACTGGCGCGTCCGCCCATCCCGCCGCACCCGGAGACCGATGTTCAACGCCGTCAGTTCGAAGCCGGATCTCGTCGCCCAGGAACACGAGATCCTGGCCCAGTGGCAGGAGCGCCGGACGTTCGCGCGGCTCCGCGCCCAGAACGCCGACGGCCCCCACTGGAGCTTCCTCGACGGCCCCATCACCGCGAACAACCCGATGGGCGTCCATCACGCCTGGGGCCGCGCCTACAAGGACCTCTACCAGCGGTTCCACGCGATGCTGGGCGAACAGCAGCGCTACCAGAACGGGTTCGACTGCCAGGGCCTCTGGGTCGAGGTCAACGTCGAGCGCGACCTCGGCTTCACCTCGAAGCGCGACATCGAGGCGTACGGCATCGATCGCTTCGTGACGCTCTGCAAGCAGCGCGTGCTGACCTATGCCGCGCGCCAGACCGAGCAGTCGGTCCGCCTCGGCATGTGGATGGACTGGAACGACCCCGACGAGCTGCGCCGGCTGCACGACCTGCTCGGTGACGACCCGACCCGGGTCACGACCATCGAGGGTCCACGCGGCCCGGTCACCGACACCGTCGAGATGCTGGTCGGCCGGCTCGGGATGCCGGACACCGGCGGCTCGTACTTCACGTTCAGCAACGAGAACAACGACCTGATCTGGGGCTTCCTCGCCGAATGCCACCGCCGCGGCTGGCTGTACAAGGGCCACGACACGATGCCGTGGTGCGGCCGCTGCGGGACCGGGCTCTCCCAGATGGAGCTCAACGAGGGCTACCAGGACCGCGAGGACCCTGGCCTGACGGTGCGCTTCCCGCTGACCGACCGACCCGGCGAGGCGCTGCTCGTCTGGACGACGACCCCGTGGACGCTCACCTCGAACGTCGCGGCCGCGGTCGGGGCCGACCTGCGCTACGTCCGCGTCCGCCAGGGCGAGGACCGCTTCTGGCTGGCCAAGGGGACGCTCAAGACCGCGCTCCAGGGCCCGTTCGAGGTGGAGGACGAGGTCGCCGGGACGGACCTCGTCGGCTGGGAGTACGCGGGCCCGTTCGACGAGCTGCCCGCGGTGCGGGCCGCCTTCGCGGCGGGCACCCGCGACGACCCGTTCACGCCCTACCGCCATCGCGTGGTCGCGTGGAACGAGGTCGGCGAGGACGAGGGCACCGGGATCGTCCACATCGCCCCTGGCTGCGGCGCCGAGGACTTCCAGCTGGGCAAGTCGCTCGGCCTGCCGGTGGTCGCGCCGATCGACGAGTCGGGGATCGTGGTGGAGGGGTTCGGGTCGCTGTCGGGGCGGGACGCCCGAGACGTCGCCGAGCCGATCGTCGAGCACCTCAAGCGCGATGGCCGCTTCTACCGCCTCGAGCCCTACCTCCACCGCTATCCGCATTGCTGGCGCTGCGGGACGCCGCTGCTGTTCCGCCTCGTCGACGAGTGGTACATCAGCATGGGGCCGGTCTACGACCAGGCGCGCGAGACGCTGACGGCCGCGCAGGTCGACGCGAGCCTGCGCTACCAGATCATGGACGTGGTCGACACCATCGACTGGATCCCGGGCTTCGGGCTGGAGCGCGAGCTCGACTGGCTGCGCAACATGCACGACTGGATGATCAGCAAGAAGCGCTACTGGGGGCTGGCGCTGCCGATCTACGACTGCTCGGCGTGCGGGACCATCGAGGTCATCGGCGGCCGGGACGAGCTGCGCGAGCGGGCCGTGGGCGGGTGGGACCAGTTCGAGGGGCACACCCCGCACCGCCCGTGGGTGGACGCCGTGACCATCGCCTGCCCGTCGTGCGGCGGGCCGGTGGAGCGGATCCGCGACGTCGGCAATCCGTGGCTGGACGCCGGGATCGTGCCGTTCTCGACGCTCCATTTCCGCGAGGACCAGGACTACTGGGCGCAGTGGTTCCCGGCCGACTTCATCACCGAAAGCTTCCCCGGGCAGTTCCGCAACTGGTTCTACTCGATGCTCGCGATGTCGACGGTCCTCCGCCGTGAGCGGCCGTTCAAGACGATCTTCGGCTACGGCCTGGTCTTCGGCGAGGACGGCCGGCCCATGCACAAGTCGTGGGGCAACGCGATCGACTTCGACGAGGCCGCCGAGCGGATGGGCGTCGATGTCATGCGCTGGATGTTCGCCAAGGCGCGGCCGGAGGAGAACATCCTCTTCGGCTGGCACGCGGCCGACGAGGCGCGGCGCGAGCTGCTCGTGCTCTGGAACGTCTACGCGTTCTTCGTGACCTACGCGCGGCTGGCCGGCTGGGCGCCCGTCGCCGGCGATGCGCCGCCGGTCCGCGAACGCGGCGCGCTCGACCGCTGGATCCTGTCACGCGCCGCCGGCACCGCGGCCGCGGTCGAGGAGCACCTGCGCGCGTTCGACGCCGTCGCGGCGACCCGCGAGCTGTCGCGCTTCATGGACGGCCTGTCGACCTGGTACGTGCGCCTGTCACGCGAGCGGATGCGCCGCAACGACGACGCGGCCGACCGTGCGGCGGCGTTCGCGACGCTCCACGAGGCGCTGCTGGGCACGGTCGGCATGCTCGCACCGCTCCTGCCGTTCCTCTCCGACGCGATGTACGGGAACCTCGTCCGCGACGCGGCGGACCGGCCGGACTCGGTGCATCTCACCCCTTGGCCGACGGCCGGCCTGGCGGGGCACCGCGACGCCAGGCTGGAGCGGGCGATGGAGGTCGCGCAGGACGCGGTCGACCTCGCCCGCACGCTGCGCAGCTCGGCCCGGATCCGGACCCGCCAGCCGCTGGCCCACGCCTGGCTCGCGCTGCCCGACCGCGCCCTCGACGTCGGCCCGGAGCTGCTCGCGATCATCGCCGACGAGGTCAACGTCAAGCAGGTCTCGGTCATCGCCGACGACTCCGACCTGGTCGAGCGGCGCGTCAAGCCCCTGCTGCCGAAGATCGGCAAGCGGCTGGGCGCCGCGATCCCGGCCGTGATGGCGGCCGCGCGGGACGGGTCGGCGACGTTCCATCCGGACGGCTCGGTGACGCTCGGCGGCGTGACGCTGGCCCCCGACGAGGTCGAGATCCAGGCGTCGCCACGGCCCGGCACGGCCGTGGCCGACCGCGACGGCCTGGTGATGGTCATCGATACCGAGCTCACCCCGGAGCTGCGCGCGGAGGGCGACGCCCGCGAGCTGCAGCGGGCCGTCCAGGACCTGCGCCGCGACACCGGCCTCGAGCTCGACGACCGGATCGACCTGTGGATCGCCGGGCTGGCGCCAGCGGTCGCCGCCCACCTCGATGGCGTGCTCCGCGAGACCCTGGCCACGCTCGTGGATGGCCCGGCCCCGGCCAACGTCGCCGCGCCCGCGACGGTCGAGCTCGAGAGCGGCTCCGTCACCGTCGCCTTGCGTCGCCGCGTCGGCGACGGGTAGGCTCATGGCCGCGGAGGGTTCCGACCAGGGAGGCGATCTGCTGGAGCACGGGGAGGCGACGGGCACCACGGCCACGCCGTCCGTGGCCGCGTCCGTCGGGAACGGGACCGCACGCAAGCCCGCCCGCTGGGCCGTCTTCGTCGGGGTCGCGGTGGGGGTGGTCGTCCTCGACCAGCTGAGCAAGGCGTGGCTGGTGTGGCGGTTCGCCGCGATGGATCCGCGTGACGCGATCCACATCGTCGGCGACTACCTGCGGCTCATCTTCAGCCAGAACTCGGGGGCGCTCTTCGGGGTCTTCCGGGATCAGGCGCTGGTGTTCGGGGTGGTATCCGTGGGCGTCGTGTCGCTGATCGTCTGGTACCACGCCAAGTCGGGTCGCAGCCTGTACCTCTCGATCGCTCTCGGGCTCCTGCTCGGCGGCGCGCTGGGCAACCTCATCGACCGGTTCCGGCTCGGCTACGTCGTCGACTGGATCGACATGGGCATCGGCAGCCTCCGGTTCTGGACCTTCAACGTCGCCGACGCCGCGGTGAGCACCGCGATCCTCCTGCTCATCCTCATGGCGCTGTTCCCGGTGGTGCTCCGCCTGGGCGGCGACGGCGAGGATGCGGTCGATGCCTGACGGCGCTATCGCCACCGGACCGCGCACGCTGCGCGTCCCCGACGGAAAGGCATCGCGCGTGGACCGCGTCGTCGCGGATGCGACCGGCCTGTCGCGGAGCTACGTGCAGAAGCTGATCTCCGACGGACGACTCACCGCCGACGGCCTCGCCCTGAAGTCGAACGCCATCGTGCAGCCCGGGTCCGAACTCCAGCTCGACGTGCCGCCGGTCGTCACCCCCGAGATCGCCCCGGCGCCCGAGATCCCGGTCCACGTCGTCTACGAGGACGACGACCTGCTGATCGTCGACAAGCCGTCCGGCCTCGTGGTCCATCCCTCGCCGGGCCACGCCGCCGACACGCTGGTCAACGCGCTGCTGGCCCGCGCCGACGGCTCCGAGTACGGGGGCATCGCCGGCGTCGCACGGCCCGGCATCGTCCACCGCCTCGACCGCGACACCAGCGGGCTCCTGATGGTCGCCAAAGGCGATGCCGCGCAGGCGTCGCTGATGGCGCAGCTCAAGGCGCGCCGCATCAAGAAGACCTACCAGGCGCTGGTCCGCGGCTCGGTCTCGGCGACGGCCGGCCGCATCGAGGCACCGATCGGCCGCGACCCGAAGCACCGGACCCGGATGGCCGTCGTCACGGATGGGCGGCCGTCGGTCACCGGCTATCGCGTGCGCGAGCGGTTCGAGGGCTGGACGCTCCTGGAGCTCGACCTCGTCACGGGCCGGACGCACCAGATCCGGGTGCACCTGGAGGCGATCGGGCATCCCGTCGCCGGCGACCCGGTGTATGGCGGCGCGATCTCGCGGCGCGGACCGGACGGCCTCGAGCGGCTGTTCCTCCACGCCTGGCGGCTCGAGCTCGCGGCACCGTCCGACGGCCATCTCATCCGGGCGACCGCACCGCTCCCCGACGAGCTGGAGGGCGTGCTCGCGTCGTTGCGCGCCCAGACGGGGCCGGGCCGTTGACGGTCGATCCGACGTCCTCGACCGGGCCCGCGCCGACCGAGGTCGTCGCGGGTGCGCCCGGCGCCCAGCTCGTGATCATCTCGGGCCCGAGCGGGGTGGGCAAGGACACGATCATCGAGGCGTTGCGCGAGCGGCCGCGCGACCCGGACTACCACTACGTCGTGACCTGCACGACCCGCGCCCCGCGACCCGGCGAGGTGGACGGCAGCGAGCTACCACTTCCTCGATCGGGAGCGGTTCCTCGAGCTCCGGGACGGGGGCGCCTTGCTCGAGGCCAACGAGGTGCACGGCAACTGGTACGGGACGCCGCGCCAGGAGGTCCGCGAGGCGCTCGCCCTCGGCCATGACGTCATCCTCAAGATCGACGTCCAGGGCGCCCAGCAAGTGAAGGAGCGGGTCGACGAGGCACTGCTGATCTTCATCGTGCCCCCGTCGATGGAAACGCTGGTCGGCCGGCTGCGCGCCCGCGCCACCGAGAGCGCCGACGAGTTCGAGCTGCGCCAGCGGAACGCCGCCATCGAGCTCGCCCGCCAGGAGGACTACGACCACGTCGTCGTCAACGAGACCGGCCAGGTCGAGCGGACCGCGCAGCGGATCGACGAGATCGTCGCGGAGACGCACGGCCTCCACCCGACGCGACGGGTCCGCGTCTAGGCGCGGGGCGTGACCCTCGGTCTCGCGGCCGACGAACCGGTCCTGGCCGTGGGGCCACGGCTGGTCGAGGTGGCCGTCGACGCCGCCGGTGCCGGCGGCGACCGGACCTACACCTACCTCGTTCCGGCGGCGCTCGCCGATCTCGAGGCCGGGGAGGCGGTGCTCGTCGAGTTCGGGCGCCGCCAGGCTCTCGGCATCGTCCTCGGCGAGGGCGCGCCGACCCCGGGCGTGACCCCGAAGCCCGTCGTGGACCGGGTCCGGGCGGACGGGCCGCTCCTGCCGCCGCTCGGGCTGGCCCTCGCGCGCTGGATCGCCGCGCACTACCTCGCCCCGCCGGCCCTCGTCCTTCGAGCGATGCTCCCGCCCGGGATGCTCGAGCGGCTCGAGCTGATCGCCGAGCTGGCGCCGGGAGCGTCCGGTGGCGCGGCCGGTGCGGTCTCGCTGACCCCGGTGGACCTCGACCTCCTCGACCAGCTGTCCGGCGGTCCTCGGCCGGCCCGGTCGCTGGCCGCGCCCGAGGGTCGGGCCGGGCTGACGCGGCGGCTCCGTGCGCTCGCCGCGGCGGACCTGATCTCCCTCGAATGGACCCTGCTGGGGGCGTCCGCTGGGCCGCGCTACGAGCGCTGGATCCGCGCGACCCCGGCGGGGCGCGACCAGGCCGCGGTCACTGGCCACCGGCGAGCGGCCGCCCGGCCGACCGCTCGGACCCCGGCAGGTGGCCGCGCTGACCGAGATGACCGCCGCGGACGCGGCCGAGGGGGTCGCCGGTGCCGGACCTGGCCGGCCGGCACGGGTCGTCGGCGGTGGCCGGGCTCGTCCGTCGCGGCCTCCTCGACGCGGAGATCCGCGAGCGGCCGCGCCGCCCGCTCGCCGGTCGCCCGGTCGGGCTGCGCGGCGGTCGCCCGCCGGCCACGGACCTGCTCCCGGCACAGGCCGCGGCGCTGCACGCTGGTCCGCGACGCCGTTGCCGCGGGCGACCCGACGCCGCTCTTGCTGGAGGGCGTGACCGGCGGTGGCAAGACCGCGGTCTACACGGAGGCGATCGCGACGACGCTGACGGCCGGTCGTCGCGCGCTGGTCCTCGTGCCCGAGATCGCGCTGGCGCTGCCACTGATCGACCGACTGCGCGCCGACCTCGACGCGCGGGTCGCGGTGGTCCATTCCGGCCTCGGCGACGGCGAGCGGGCCGACGAGTGGCGGCGCATCCGCGCGGGCGACGTCGACATCGTGGTCGGGACACGGCTCGCGGTCCTGTCGCCGCTCCCCGACGTCGGGATCGTGATCGTCGACGAGGAGCACGACGCCGCGTACAAGAGCGACCGGACGCCACGCCTGCAGGCCCGCGACGTCGCCATCGAGCTCGGCCGGCTCGCCGGTGCGGCCGTGGTCCTCGGCTCGGCGACGCCCGCCGTCGACAGCGTCGGGCACGCCCGGGCCGGCCGCTACCGGCACGCGGTCCTCGCCGACCGGGCCGCCGGACGGCTCCCCGCCGTCACGGTCGTGGACCTGCGCGCCGAGCTTGCGGCCGGGGAGCGCGGCCTGCTGTCGCGCCCGCTCGCGGCCGCGATCGCGGAGCTCGACACCGAGGCGGGCGAGCAGGCCATCCTCGCGCTCAACCGGCGCGGCAGCGCCTCGGTGGTCCTGTGCCGCGATTGCGGCCACGTGCAGGCGTGCCCGGACTGCGAGCGCCCGCTCGTCTACCACCAGGCCGGCATGACGCTGCGCTGCCACCACTGCGGCCGGGCGACGCCGCTCGCGACCCGCTGCCCGAACTGCGACTCGCCGCGGATCCGCTACCTCGGCGGCGGGACCGAGCGGCTCGAGCGCGAGGTCCGCGAGCGCTTCCCGGGCCTCCGCGTCGGGCGCCTCGACCGGGACGTCGTCGAACGGCGCGGCGCCGCGGAGCGCGTCGTCGACGCGTTCTCGGACGGCCGCCTCGACCTGCTCGTCGGGACGAGCCTCGTGACCAAGGGCCTCGACATCCCCTCGGTCACGCTGGTCGGCGTGGTCTCCTCCGATGTCGCCCTCAACCTCCCCGACGAGCGCGCCGCCGAGCGGACGTTCCAGTTCCTCAGCCAGGCCGTGGGTCGGGCGGGTCGCGGCGAGCGGCCGGGGCGGGCCATCCTCCAGACCTACCAGCCCGACCACCCGGCGATCGTCGCGGTGGCGACCGGCGATGCCGGGGCGTTCCTCGACGCCGAGCTCGAGCTGCGACGCCGGTTCGGCTCGCCACCGTTCGGGCGACTCGTGAAGCTGACGATCGGGCTGGCCGATCGGGCCGCGGCGGAGCGCGACGGGACGACGATGGCCGAGCGGCTGCGCGCCCGCGCGACGGAGCGGGGCAGCGATACCACGGTCGCGGGGCCGGCCCCCGCCTACATCGCCCGCCGAGCGGACCGCTGGCGGTTCAATGTCGTCCTGCGCGGGACCGATCCCGTGGCGCTCCTCGATGGGGGCGTCGATGCGCCGTGGTCGGTCGATGTCGACCCGGAATCGCTCCTCTGAGGGACCCGGCGCGCGACCTTCGGCAGGGATGACCGATGGCGCCGTTCGTGCGACCATGACGCGTGCAGCAGGAGGACACCCCGATGACCGATTCCCCATCCACGCCGCCGTCCGGCGACGAGCCCCTTGACGGGGCAGCCAAGGCCGCCGATGACGCCGCCAAGGACGCGAAGGGCGCCGCCGAAAGCGCGTCCCAGACCGCGTCCGGGATCATCGAAACGATCCGTCACGCATTCGACGACCTGGCCGAGAAGGCGACCCCCGCCGTGCGCGAGGCGTCCGCCCGCGCCGCGGAGCTGACCTCAGCGGCCGCGACGAAGGCCGTGCCGCTGGCCCGCAAGGCCGGCGAGGCGACCGCCGACGCGAGTGGCAAGCTCGCGCAGAAGTCCAAGGCCTGGGCCACCGACCTGCGAGCATCGGTCTCGCACGACGGCGACGCCAAGAGCGATGCCGCGCAAGACGTGAGCAAGGCCGCCGGCGATGCCGCCGACGCGGCGGCCGACACGGTCTCGAAGGCGGCCGACGCGGCCGCGGACGCGATCGACGACGCGACACCGCCTGCCTGACGCCGGCACCCGGGCCGGCCGGGTGCACCGATATACTTCGCGGCCATGAGCGTCCGACCCATCGTCCTCCTCGGTGACCCGCGCCTCCGGCTGAAGGGCCTGCCCGTCGACAGCTTCGGCAAGTACCTGCACGAGCTGCTCGACGACCTGGCCCACACGATGCGCGACGCGCCCGGCGTCGGGCTGGCCGCGCCGCAGCTCGGCGAGGCGATGCAGGCCTGCGTCATCGAGGTCGAGAACCACCTCTACGAGCTGGTCAACCCGCGGATCGTCCGCTCGAGCGGTGACGACCGCGATCTCGAAGGCTGCCTCTCGATCCCGGGCTACGTCGCGTACGTGACCCGCCGCGAGAAGGTCTGGGTGGTCGCCCAGGACCGCCAGGGCCGCAAGATCAAGGTCGCCGGCTCCGGTCTCCTCGGACGGGCGCTCCAGCACGAGCTCGACCACCTCGACGGCAGGCTCTACATCGACTATCTCGACTCGATGGACGAGCTCATGGCGGTCGGGGTCGGCGACGAGGACGACGCCGAGGTCCGCGAGGCGACGAGCGCCCTGGCGTGACCCGGACCGGGTCGAGCCCGAGTCCAGCGCGGACCGTCTTCTTCGGCAGCGGCGGATTCGGGGCACCAGCCCTCGCCCGGCTGGCGAAGCGCCGCGACATCGAGCTCGTCGGCGTCGTCACCGCGCCGGCCCGACCGGCCGGTCGCGCGAAGCACCTGACCACGACGCCGATCGCCGATGCCGCCCGCAGCCTCGGGATCGACGAGGTCCTGACCCCGGAGCGCCTGCGGACGCTGCATCGATCCAGGCGATCCTCGCCCTCCGGCCGCGAGCTGGCCGTCCTCGTCGACTACGGGCAGATCGTGCCGTCGGCGCTCCTCGATCTCGACGCGCGGGGCGCTGAACCTCCACCCGTCGCTGCTGCCGCGACATCGCGGGGCGACCCCGATCCCGGCCGCGATCCTTGCCGGCGACCGCGAGACTGGCGTCACGCTCATCCGGATGGACGACGGGCTCGACACCGGGCCGATCGTGGCGCAGCGGACGGTCGCCCTCGACGGCTCCGAGACGGCGCCATCGCTGGAGGCGCGAGCTGCGCGATCTGGCCGCGGTCGTCCTCGACGGATGCCCTCGGGCCGTGGCTGCGAGGCGCGCTCGAGGCGGCACCCCCAGCCGACCGACGGCGTCACGCTGACCCGACCGCTCCGCCGCGAGGACGGCCGGCTCGATCCCGGGCGCCCCGCCGCGCAGCTCGAGCGGCAGGTCCGGGCCTATCAGCCGTGGCCCGGGTCGTTCCTCGAGACCGTCGTCGGTCGGCTCGTGGTCCACTCGGCCGGCGTCCGGTCGCACCCGCCGACGGACCTCCGGGCACGTTCGGCGGGCGATGGCGCTGTCGACGGCCGACGGCGGCCTGCCTGGTGGATCGGTCCAGCCGGCCGGCGGGAAGCCGATGTCCTGGGAGGCCTGCGTCCGCGGCCGCCCGGGCATCATCGGCAGCGCGGTCCTTCCGGCCGCGTGAGCCGGCTGCGCTAGCATCGACCCCGTGACCGATGATGAGCGCCCAGGCCTCTCGGGCGTGACGCCGCCCGAGCTCGAGGCCTGGGTCGCCGAGCAGGGCCAGCCCGCCGTATCGGGCGCGGCAGGTCGCCGACGCGTTCTGGAACGCCGGCGGCACGACCGACCCCGCGTCGATCGCGCCACTCCCCGCCGCGCTGCGGACCGCGCTGGCCGAGGCCTTCCGCTTCGACACCGTCGCCGACACCGAGCTTCGCCTCGGCCGACGGCGGCCTGACCGAGAAGGCGCTCCACAAGCTCGACGACGGCGCGCTCATCGAATCGGTCCTGATGCATTACCCGGCGCGTGGCGCCAGCCGCGAGCGGCACACGCTGTGCATCTCGAGCCAGGCCGGCTGCGCGGTCGGCTGCCCGTTCTGCGCGACGGGCGAGCTCGGGTTCACGCGCGACCTCTCGACCGCCGAGATCGTCGACCAGGTCCGCCACGCGGCCCGCCGGCTGGCGGCGAACGGCCAGCGGCTGACGAACATCGTGTTCATGGGGATGGGCGAGCCGCTGCTCAACCTCGACCGGGTGCTGGCGGCCGTCGAGGCGCTCAACGACCCGTGCACGGTTCGGCCTCGGCGCCCGCCACATCACCGTCTCCACGTCCGGGGTCGTGCCCGGGATCCGGCGACTGACCGCGCTCGGACCGCAGTTCACGCTGGCGGTCTCGCTCCACGCGGCGCGCGACCCGCTCCGCGACGTGCTCGTCCCGCTGAACCGCCGCTGGCCGATCGCCGAGGTCGTGGCTGCCGCGCGCGACCATGCCAGGGCCACTGGCCGGCGGATCAGCTACGAGGTGACGATGATCGGCGGGGTCAACGACACCGACCTCGACGCCGACGCGATGGCCGACCTGCTGCGCGGCGATCACGCGCATGTCAATCTCATCCCGATGAACCCGGTCGCCCACACGCCCTGGACCGCGAGCCCGATGCCGGTCATCGAGCGCTTCGCCGCGACCCTGCAGCGACGCCGGGATCGGCACGACGATCCGCCGCAACCGTGGCCAGGAGGTCGGCGCCGCGTGCGGCCAGCTCGCGGCCGAGCGGGCAGGGGAGCCGCCCGCACCGGCGGTCGCCCGCCGCCGCGAGCGACTGATCGTCGCCAGCGCGGAGGCGCTCCGCGGCGAGCGCAGCCGCGAACCGGCGCCCGTCGGGACGGGGGAGTAGCGATGGCGACAGGTCGGGCCAGGGTCGCGGCCAGCATCCTCGACGCCGACCTCTCGAACCTCGCGTACGCCGTCCGCCGGGTCCAGAAGGCGGGCGCGGACCGGATCCACCTCGACGTCATGGATGGCCACTTCGTCCCGAACCTCACCTTCGGCGCGAAGACCATCAAGCACCTCCGCCGGCGGACGGAGCTGCCGTTCGACGCCCACCTGATGATCAGCGAGCCCGGCCGCTACATCGAGGAGTACCTCGACGCGGGCTGCGACTCGATCACGTTCCACGTCGAGATCGACGAGCCGATCGAGCCGACGCTGCGCGCGATCCGCGAGGCCGGTCGCGCGGCCGGCCTGGCGGTCCGACCCGGGACGCCGCTGTCCGCGCTCGAGCCGTACCAGGAGCTGCTCGACATCATCCTGGTCATGACCGTCGAGCCGGGCTTCGGCGGCCAGGGCGTTCATGAAGGACGTCGCGAAGGAGAAGATCCTGCCGGCGCGCGACCTGCTTCGTCACAAGGCGCACGGCGCCGAGGTGCACGTCGACGGCGGCATCAACCGCGAGACGGCGGAGTTCGCGGGCGCACAGGGGGTCGACATCCTCGTGGTCGGGTCCGCGCTCTTCGTCAAGGGCCACGACATGGGTCGCGAGATCCGGCTGATCCGCGCCCTCGCCGACGAGGGCTACCAGTACGGCCTGAACGGCGGCGAGCCGCCGATCCCGCGCGACCGGATGGTCCGCTTCGCGTCGCTGCCGAAGCCGTTCGCGCGAAGCCTCATGGACGAGATCGAGGCGGGCGGCGTCCCGGTCGTGATGCTCCGCGGCGACGGCGGGATGAACCCCGACGGCGTCCGCGACTACGACCTCCTGGTGCCGGCGTCGGTCGAGACGCTGGTCACGGAGCGCCACGCGGCCTCGCGCGACGAGCACGACGCCCGTGCCGAGGCCTGGAGGGCGGCCTACATCCGCGAGCACGGCGTCACCGAGCCGCCCGCGACCCCGTGAGAGCCCTGCTCCAGCGGGTCACGCGCGCGAGCGTGCGCGTGGATGGCGAGACCATCGGCGAGATCGGGCCGGGGCTGGCGATCCTGCTCGGGGTGGGGCCGGACGACACGGACGCCATCGCGGACGAGCTGGCGAGACGCAGCGTCGAGCTGCGGATCTTCCGGGACGGGGACGGCCGGACCAATCGCTCGCTGGCCGACATCGGCGGGGCCGCGCTGGTCGTCTCGCAGTTCACGCTCTACGCGGACACGCGCCGCGGCCGTCGGCCGGGGTTCACGGATGCCGCGCCGCCGGAGCTCGCCGAGCGACTCTACGAACGGTTCGCCGCCGCGATCCGAGCGGCCGGTCTCGCGGTCGAGACCGGGTCGTTCGGCGCCGAGATGCAGGTCGAGCTCGTCAACGACGGCCCGTTCACGATCTGGCTCGACAGCGCCGACCGCTAGTCGCGCGGGACAGCAAACGACCGGCCGTCGCGTGACGACCGGTCGGTCCCGTGAGCGTCGGCGCCGGAACGGCGCCCGGACGACCTAGCGGGAGGCCTTCGACAGCGTCCGTCGGCAGCGGGTGCACACGAGCGACTTGGTCGGGACGCCCTTCTGGTTGTCGATGACCAGGGGCTGGAGATTGGGCTGCATGCGACGGTGCGCCCGGACGCGGTTCATCCCGACGGACTGGGGGTTGAAGCCAGCCATCGAGGTCTTGCCGCAGATCGCGCAGGAGCGGGCCATGCGTGGTCCTCAGGAGGGGTGGGTCTGTCAGGGTCCAGCCGCGAGCGGCCGGAGAAGAGGCGTTACGATACCACACGGCCACCGACGCTCCCGCCGGTCGCCGCCCGACCCGCCGTGCGAGGAGGACGTCGCCCGCGTGCCAGCCAGACAGACGCCGGGCCGATCGCTCGTGACGCGCCGCGCGATCAGGGACGTGGTCCGCGGTGCGACCCTCGGCTCGTACGGGGTCACGGGCCTGGCAGGCAGCCCGCTCGCCCGACTCCTCTCCCTGGTGGACCTCGCCCATCCCGGGATCGCGGTCCGCATCGACGACGGGCTCGACATCGAGCTCGACCTCGAGGTCGCGCTCGGCGTCCCGGTCGCCGAGGTGGCGCGTCAGGTCGACTCGGCGGTCCGCTACGCGGTCAAGCGGTCCTTCGACCTCGAGGTCCGCCGGCTCGTGATCCACATCGACGGGCTCCGCGTCCAGCCGGGCGGCGCTCCACCGGTCGTCGCCCACGAGGACCCCACGCAGATCCGGACGCGCGACCTCGCCGACAGCGGGACGGACGTCGCCTGATGGTCCGCCGGGCCTGTGACGGGGCCGGCCTGCTCGCCGCCTTCCGTGCCGCCGTCGCGAACCTCGAAGTGCACGTCGACGAGATCAACGCCCTCAACGTCTATCCGGTCCCCGACGGCGACACCGGCTCGAACATGTACGCGACCGTGCGCGCCGCGCTCGAGGAGGCGGAGACCGCTGCCGGACAGCCCGTCGATCGCGTGGCCGCCGCGATCAGCTTCGGAGCCCTGATGGGCGCCCGCGGCAACTCCGGGGTCATCACCAGCCAGATCTTCCGCGGGATGGCCGAGGGGCTCGAGGGCAAGCAGCGCTTCAACGGGCTGGACCTGGCCCACGCGCTCGCGACAGCCTCGAAGACCGCCTATGCGGCCGTGGCCAAGCCGGTCGAGGGCACCATCCTCACCGTCATCCGCGAATCGGCGGACGCCGCTGTCGCGGCCGCGGAGCACAGCGAGGACGTCGAGACCGTGCTGGCGGCCACCGTCGACGCGGCCGAGAAGTCCGTCGCCCGGACCCCGACGCTCCTCGCGATCCTGCGCGAGGCGGGGGTCGTGGACTCGGGCGGCCAGGGCCTGTATCGGCTCTTCCAGGGGGCGCTCTTGCACCTGGTCGGCCAGGCGCCGGCGGCGTCGGCGCGGAGCCGCGCCAGGACCGGCGCGAAGCCGTCGGCGCTCGTCGCCCACGCCGACGAGGGGTTCGGCTACGAGACGATGTTCCTGCTGATGGCCGAGGGCTCGCGCTCGCTCGACGTCGATGCGATCCGGATCCACCTCGAGACCATCGGCGAGTCCGTGCTCGTGGCGGGCGACCCGCGGGCGCTCAAGGTCCACGTCCACAACGAGCGGCCCGACCTGGTGATCGGGTACGGCCTGACCCTCGGCTCGCTGAGCCGGATCAGCGTCGAGAACCTCGACAACCAGGCCCGCGACGTGCGCGAGACGCGGGCCGCGGAATTCACGGCGGAGCCGCATGGCGCGGCGGGCACGGCGGTCGCCGGCGAGGTCGCCGGCCGGTCCGGGACGGCCGCCGCCCCGGCCCTGGGCGTCATCGCGGTCGTCAGCGGTGAGGGCCTGGCCGCGATCTTCCGGGACTTCGGGGTCGCGGCGATCGTGCAGGGCGGGCAGACCTCGAACCCGAGCACCGGGGAGCTGCTCGAGGCGGTGCAGGCCATCGATGCCCGCGAGGTCCTGATCCTGCCCAACAACCCCAACGTCGTCCTCGCCGCGCGGCAGGTCGCGGCGCTCGCCGACCGGCCGGTGGCCGTCGTCGCCAGCCGGAACGCCGCCGAGGGGTTCGCCGCGCTGCTCGCCCTCGACCCGACCATCGAGCGCCGAGGCGAACTGTGGCCCGATGACCGAGGCGGCGCGCGCGATCCAGAGCGTCGTCGTCACCGAGGCCGTCCGCGACGCGACCATCGGCGGCAAGAAGGTCAAGCGCGGCCAGACCATCGCCCTCGACCCGGACGACGGGCTCGTCGCCGTCGATGGCGACCGGTCGAGGGCCGTCCTCGCCGCGGTCGCCGCGCTCCATCCGGGCTACGAGCTCCTCACGATCTTCTACGGCGACGGCGCGGACCTCGCCGAGGCCGAGGGGATGGCGAAACGGATCGGCGCCCAGGCGGCCGGGATCGAGGTGGAGGTTCGCCACGGCGGCCAGCCCTACTACCGGTACCTGATCTCGGCGGAGTAGGGGTGGCCAAGGCGACCAGCCCGGTCCCGCCGCCGCCGGTCGACCCGGTCGAGCTCCTCGATACGCCGCTGGCGCGCTCCGGACTGGCCGCGGGGGCGACGCTTCGAAAGGCCGGCATCCGGCTCGACGTCTACGACGTCCGCGACCTGCTGTTCTTCCTCCCGCGCCGCTACGACGACCTGCGCGAGATGCACCGGCTGGGCGACCTCGGCCTCGTGGAGCCGGGAACCGTCGTCTCGGCACGGGTCCGCGTGGCGGACGTCAGGGTGGAGCCATCGTTCCGGCGCCGGGTCCAGCGCACGATCGCGCGCCTCGAGGACGACACCGGGACGATCGAGGCGACGTGGTTCGGGCGCCGGTACATCGAGCGGCGCCTGCAGGTGGACCAGGAGGTCGTGGTCTCCGGGCGAGTCAAGTGGTTCGGCCGCAGGCTGACGCTCGACAACCCGGAGTTCCAGGCGGTCCAGGGCGACGACGAGGTCCTGCATGCGGGCCGGATCGTGCCCGTATACCGGCTCACGGCCGGGCTGACCGCGGCCCGCCTCCGCTCCGCCATCCGCGACGCGCTCGACCGGGCCGGCCCGACCTACCCGGAGTACCTCCCGGCGGCGATCCGCGCCGAGATGGGCCTGCCCGGGATCGCGGCCACGCTCGAATCGGCCCACTACCCGCTGACGTTCGAGGCGCGCGATGCCGCCCTCCGCCGCCTCGCGTTCGACGAGCTGCTCGCCCTCCAGCTCGGCATGGTCGCCCGCCGCCGCCAGCGGGCCCGCGCTGCGGCCGTCCCCATCGCGATCGACGACGCCTCGGACGCCGACGTCCGGGCGGCGCTCACGGACGCGCTGGCCGTCCGCGTCGGGCGGGACGTGACCCTCACCGATGACCAGGCGGCCGCGACCGCGCAGATCCGCAGCGACATCGCCGGCGAGACCCCGATGCTGCGCCTGCTCCAGGGCGATGTCGGCTCGGGCAAGACCGCGGTCGCCGCGTACGCGCTGGCGGCGGTCGCGCGGGCAGGCTTCCAGGGGGCGCTGCTGGCTCCGACGGACCTGCTCGCCCGCCAGCATCTCGAGACGATCGGGGCGCTGCTCGAGGCGCTCGGGATCGGCGTCACGCTGCTGACCGGCTCGCTGAAGGCGGACCGCCGGGCGAAGACCCTCGCCGACATCGCCTCGGGGCAGGCGGCCGTGGTCGTCGGGACGCACGCGCTCATCCAGGAGTCGGTCTCGTTCCGCGACCTGGGGCTGGTGGTCATCGACGAGCAGCACCGCTTCGGCGTCGGCCAGCGCGACGCGCTCGAGGGCAAGGCCAGTGGCCGCTCGCCGCACGTCCTGCTGATGACCGCCACGCCGATCCCGCGGACGCTCGGCCAGCTGGTCTACGCCGACCTCGACGTCTCGGACCTGCGGACGCCGCCCGCGGGCCGGATCCCGATCCGGACCGGGATCCGCCGCCCGAACGACCTCACGGGTACGTGGCAGAAGGTCCGCGACGAGGCCGCGGCCGGCCGGCGCACGTTCGTCGTCGTGCCGCTCATCGACGAGTCCGGCGTGGAGACCGAGGGCGCGGTCGCGGCCGAGTCCGAGGCGAAGCGGCTCGCCGAGCTGCTCGCCCCACTGCGGGTCGGCCTCGTGCACGGGCGTCTCAAGGCCGCCGTCCGCGACGCGGAGATGACGCGGTTCCGCGATGGCGAGCTCGACGTCCTGGTCGGGACGACCGTCGTGGAGGTCGGCGTGGACGTGCCGGAGGCCACGATGATGGTCATCGAGTCGGCCGATCGGTTCGGGCTCGCCCAGCTCCACCAGCTGCGCGGCCGGGTCGGCCGCGGGACTGCCGAGTCGTACTGCATCCTCGTCTCCGACACCGCCGATGAGGTCGCCCAGGCCCGGCTCAAGGCGGTCGCGGAGATCCGTGACGGCTTCGAGCTCGCCGAGCGCGACTTCGAGCTGCGCCGCGAGGGCGACGTGCTCGGGCTGGCCCAGAGCGGCCTGCCACGCCTTCGCGTCGCCTCGCTCCAGGAGCCCACGCACCGCGAGCTGGCGGTCCAGGCGCGGGCTCACGCGGAAGCGCTCCTCGACCCGCAGGGCGCCCTCGTCGACGGGGTCGACGCGCTCCGCCACGAGCTCGATGCCGGCTGGCTGCGGCGCATCTCGGCGGGCGAGGCGGCCGACGACGCGGACGACGATGGCTGACGCCGGCCGGGTCATCGCGGGGACGGCGCGGGGGATCCGTCTCACCGGCCCGGGGGAGGGGACCCGGCCGATGGGCGACCGCGTGAAGCAGACGCTGTTCGCCATCCTCGAGCCGGACCTGCGCGATGCCGCGTTCCTCGACCTGTTCGCGGGGAGCGGCGCGGCCGGCATCGAGGCGCTGTCGCGCGGCGCCGCATCGGCGACGTTCGTCGAGCGCGACGGGGGCGCCATCCGCGTCATCGGCGCCAACCTGGAACGGACCCGCCTCGGCGGCCCGGCGGCCCGCCTCGTCAACGAGGAGGTCGTGCGCTGGCTGGGATCGCCGCGCCGCGCGGCCGACGGGCCCTGGGACGTCGCGGTCGCCGACCCGCCCTATGACCGCCCGGACCTGCTGGTGGCCGCGCTCGAGGCCCTCGGGCTGCTGCTCGGCCCGAACGGCCGGGCCGTGGCCAAGCATGCCAGCCAGGTGCCGCCGCCGCCCCGGATCGGGCTGCTAGCATCCGAGCGGGAGCGGCGCTTCGGCGAGACGACGCTGACTTTCTATCGGCGCGTGGAGGATCGATGAACACGATCGCGGTCTACCCGGGCTCCTTCGACCCGATCACCAACGGCCACCTCGACATCATCCGCCGCGCCGCGGCCGTCTTCGACACGGTCGTCGTGGGCGTGCTGGCCAACCCGCGCAAGAGCCCGCTGCTCCCGGTCGAGACACGGATCCGGGTCATCCGCGAGGCCCTGGCCGAGGCGGGCGCATCGCTGGCCGGCATCGAGGTCGCCTCCTTCGACGGCCTGACCGTCGAGTTCTGTCGCGCCCGCGGCGCGGGCTCGATCGTCCGCGGTCTGCGGGCCATCAGCGACTTCGAGGTCGAGATGCAGCTGGCCCACAACAACCGGGTGCTCGCGCCCGATGTCGACACGGTGTTCTTCATGACGTCGGTCGAGAGCGGGTACGTCAGCTCGAGCCTGGTCAAGGAGATCGCGGGCTTCGGCGGCGACGTCGCGTCGATGGTCCCGGCCGCTGCCCGGACGGCCCTCGACGAGGCACTCCGGAGGCGCTGACGGCACGCCCGCGTGCCATACTTGCGGCCACGCTTGTCAGGGACCATCCGCCGAGCCGGGAGGGAACTCCGATCGACATCATCTTCCTCGTCGAGCGCCTCGAGTCGCTGATCGCCAACGGCAAGAAGCTGCCGCTCACGACGAACGTGGTCGTCGACCAGAACGCGGCGCTCGGGCTCATCGACGAGCTGCGCGTCGCCGTCCCCGAGGAGGTCCGCGCGGCCAAGCGGATCAACGCCGAAGGCGAGCGGATCATCGAGAAGGCCCAGGTCGAGGCCGAGCGCATCGTCGCCAAGGCCCAGGAGCAGGCGGCGTTCCTCATCGACGAGCGCGGGCTCACCCAGCAGGCCGAGGCCATCAGCCAGCGCGTGATCGGCGAGGCGCACCAGGATGCCGACGAGATCCGCCGCGGCGCGGACGAGTACGCGGTCGGCGTGCTGGTCGGCCTCGAGGGCGACGTCGTCAAGACGCTCCAGAGCATCAAGAAGGGGATCGCGATGCTCGACGAGCGGCGCGCCGACCTCGTCCCGGAGGAAGGGCAGATCGAGGGGGACGACGGCGGCTGGGCCGACGAGCCGGAGGACGCGGCGCAGCCGGCCCGCCCATGACCGCCCGCCCGCCGGACGGGCCTCTCATCTGGAACGTGACCGGACTGCTGGCCGATGCCGTCGGGTCCGACCGCCAGTACCCGGTCCAGGACGTCCAGCTCGAGCTGCCCGACGGCCTCGCCCTCACGGCGCCGATCGAGGGCGCGGTCCGGCTGTCGCGCACGAACCGCGGCGTCCTCGCCGACGCGGACCTGACGACGGCCATCGCGGGCGAGTGCAGCCGCTGCGTCAAGGACCTGTCGATCCCGCTGGTCCTCGGGGTCCACGAGGAGTACCTGCCGACCATCGACCTCGCCAGCGGCAAGCCGGTCGCGTTCGACGACGAGCCCGACGCGCTCCGCCTGACCGACCACCACGAGCTGGACCTCGAGCCGCCGGTCGTCGACGCGATCGTCCTGGCCGAGCCGATCGCCCCGCTGTGCCGGCCGGATTGCCCGGGCTTGTGCATCGTCTGCGGCCAGCCGCTGGAGGCCGGCGAGCACGATCATCCGGACGACGACATCGACCCGCGGCTCGAGGCGCTCCGGGGCTTCCAGGCCGACGACCGGTGACCCCAGTGAGACGAGCGGCTGGATCATGCGGTAGACTCCGCCGTCGGCGTGGCGCCGCGCCCGGATCCGGGACGGACGAGCGGCCACACGATACGACCGACCTCTGACAAGGAGCCCACGACCCCATGGGTGTACCCAAGCGCCGCGTCTCGCACGCCCGCCAGGGCGAGCGCCGCGCGCATCTCGCCATCGACCTGCCGAACCTCGAGGAGTGCCCGCACTGCCACGAGCAGAAGCAGCAGCATCACGTCTGCCCGAACTGCGGCTACTACAACGGCCGCCTCGCGGTCGCGCCCAAGCCCGCCGCCGACGACGCAGCGCGCTGATCGCGTGACGGACCCCGCACCGACCGGGAGCACGGCGGGCGGCGTCCGCGTCGCCGTCGATGCGATGGGCGGCGACCACGGCCCGTCCGAGGTCGTGCCCGGGGCCATGCTCTACGCGCGGTCCCACCCCGACGACCGGTTGATCCTCGTCGGCGACGAGGCGGTCGTGGCCGCGCTCGCGGGCCCCTTGCCCGCCAACGTCTCGATCGTCCACGCCACCCAGGTCGTCGGCATGGACGAGCACCCCGCCATGGCGCTCCGCGAGAAGCGCGACTCCTCGATCCTGGTCGCCACGGATCTCGTCAAGCGCGGTGAGGCCGACGCGGTCGTGACGGCGGGGCACACCGGGGCCGGCATGGCCGCCGCGGTCCTCCGCCTCGGGCGCCTGCCCGGCGTCGATCGACCGGCCCTCGCCGTCCAGATGATCACGGACTCCGGCCCGATGGTGCTGCTCGACATCGGCGCCAACCCCGACTCGACGGCGGAGAACCTCGCCCAGTTCGCCCGGATGGGCGCGATCTTCGCCGAACGCGTGATGGGCATCCCCGAGCCGCGCGTCGCGCTGCTGTCGATCGGGGAGGAGCGCGGCAAGGGCGACGCCCGCATCCAGCGCGCGACCGAGCTGCTCGATGCGTCGGGCCTCCGCTTCGAGGGCAACGTCGAAGGGAAGGACCTGACGAAGCACCAGGCCGATGTCGTGGTCTGCGACGCGGTCCTCGGCAACGTCGTGATCAAGTTCTTCGAGGGCCTGTCGGGCTTCATCTTCGACCTGTGGCGGACCGAGTTCCGGCGCGGTCTCCGCGGCCGGGTCGGTGCCGTCTTCATGAAGCCCGGGATCGACCGGATCCGCGGCGTCTTCGACTACGAGAAGGTCGGCGGCTCGATCCTGCTGGGCGTGCGCGGGACGGTGATCATCACCCACGGCCGCGCGCGCAGCCGGATGATCGACTTCGCCTGCGATGTCGCCGCCACGACCGCGCGGACCCGGGTCCCGGCGCTCATCGGGGAGGCCCTCGCGACGCACGCGGCCGCCGGCGAGGCGGCCGCCGCGGCCGGCGCGGATGCGGTCGCGCCCGCCGAGGGAGTCGCGTCGTGAGCGGCCATGAGCTGACCGTCGGTCCGGCGGTGATCCGCGAGCTCGTCGGGCTCGCGGCGCTGGAGGTGCCGGGCGTGGCGCGCGTGGGCCGCGGTGGCGCGCCGTGGCGGCGCCTGCTGGGTGGCCGCGCCGTGACCGTCCGCGTCCTCGAGGACGGGGTGACCGTGCGGATCTGGATCGTCGCCCGTCCCGGCCAGGCCATCGGGCCGCTCGCCGGGCAGGTCCGTTCGGCCGTGGCGGCGACCGTGGAGCGCCTGCTCGGGCTCGACCTGCGTGCCGTGACCGTGCTGGTCGACGGTGTCGGGGGCTGACCGGGTCCGGGGTCGGCGGACCGGGCGCCGGCTGGCGCTCTCGGCGGTCTTCGAAGCGGACTTCGGGCAGCACACGGCAGAGGCCGTCCTCGAGCGGCACCTGGCCGAGTCCGAGAAGGATCCGGCGGCGGGCGAGCTGGCCAGGGAGCTCGTCACCGCGGTCACCAGGTACCGCGATTCGATCGATGCCGAGATCACCCGGACGGCCCCGCAGTACCCCGTCACCGGCCTCGCCCGGATGGACCGCGCGCTCCTCCGTACGGCCATATCCGAGGTGCTACACTCCGGCACGCCGGCCCGGGTGGCCATCGCCGAGTGGGTCGAGTTGGCACGCATCTACAGTGGCGACCCGATGCGCCGCCTCATGAACGGGGTGCTCGGGAAGATCGAAGCGGAGTCCAACGGCACCCGGCCGTCGGCCTAACCCATCCGAGGAGGGAGTCAGTGGCAACCACCTACGAGCGCCTCAAGAAGATCGTCGTGGAGCAGCTCGGCGCCGACGAGGATGAGGTCAAGCCCGAGGCGTCGTTCGTCGATGACCTGAACGCCGATTCCCTCGACCTGGTCGAGCTGATCATGAGCCTTGAGGAAGAGTTCGGGACCGAGATCTCCGACGAAGACGCCGAGAAGATCCGGACCGTCCAGGACGCCGTCGACTACATCGACGAGCGGTCGTCCTAAGACCCCCGGGCGGCGGGCCATCGTGCGCCCCGCCAGGGCCTTCGCGACCCGCCTCGGCGTCCCGATCCGCGACCAGGACCTGCTGGAGCAGGCCCTCATCCACGCCAGCTGGCTGCATGAGCACCCCGACGAGGCCGCCGGCCAGAACGAGCGGCTCGAGTTCCTCGGCGATTCCGTCGTCAGCCTGATCATCTCGGAGGCGCTCTATGCGCGCCATCCCGAGGACGACGAGGGCGACCTGTCGGCCCGTCGCGCCGCGATCGTCTCGACCACGGGGCTCGCCCGGCTCGCCAATCGCATCGACCTCGGCTCCGTGCTGATGCTCGGCGAGGGCGAGTCGCGTCGCAGCGGCCGCCGCCGCCCGACCCTCCTCGCCTCCTCCTTCGAGGCGCTCGCCGGCGCGATCTACCTCGACCAGGGGTTCGACGTGGCGCGCGACTGGCTCGTGGAGCTGGCCGCTCCCGAGCTGACCCAGGACGGCCCGATCGTCGCGCTCAAGAGCCCCAAGAGCCGGCTGCAGGAGTACACGCAGCGCCATACGGGCGGCCGTCCGTCGTACCGGCTCGTCGATGTCACCGGCCCGGACCACGAGAAGACGTTCCGCGTCGAGGTCCACGTGGACGGCCAGCCGCTCGGGGTCGGCGAGGGTCCCTCGCGACGCGTGGCGGAGACCGCGGCGGCGGCCGAGGCCCTCGAGCACCTGCGCGCCCAGCTCCGGGCCGAAGCGGTCGGCGAATGACCGCGCCGAGCGGACCGGGCCGGCTGCTCGCCCCGTCGCGCCTGCTCGCCCTTCGGCTGCAGGGCTTCAAGTCGTTCGCCGAGCGGACGAGCGTCGAGTTCGGTGGCGGGATCAGCGCGATCGTCGGGCCGAACGGCTCGGGCAAGAGCAACCTCGCGGACGCGCTCCGCTGGGCGCTGGGCGAGCAGGGCCGGGCGCTCCGGTCGCGCAAGGCCGAGGACGTGATCTGGGCCGGGTCGGACAAGCGCGCGGCGCAGGGCATGGCGGATGTCACGCTCGTGATCGACAACGCGGACGGGCTGCTCCCGGTCGACTTCCAGGTCCTCGAGCTCGGCCGGCGGCTGTATCGCTCGGGCGAGAACGACTACCTCCTCAACAAGCAGCGCATCCGCCTGCGCGACCTCGTCGAGCTGCTCGACGCCGCGCACCTCGCCGACAACGCGTTCCTGTTCATCGGGCAGGGCATGGTCGACCAGGCGCTGGCGCTGCGCCCCGAGGAGCGCCGCCCGCTCTTCGAGGAAGTGGCGGGCGTCCGGCGCCATGAGCGACGACGACGACGCGCCCAGGAGCAGCTGGTCGAGTCCGAGGCGAACCTGGCGCGCGTCGAGGACATCGTGGCCGAGCTCCGACCGCAGGCGCGGCGGCTCGCGGCGCAGGCCGAGCAGCAGACGAGCCGGCAGACGACCGCGGACGAGCTGGCGGCGGCCATCCTGCTCTCGGCGCACGCCCGCTGGCACGAGGCCGCCGGACGCGTCGCGGAGACGCAGGCGCGGCGGGCGGCCACCGGCGCCGATGCGGACCGGGCGATGGCCGACATGACCGCGGCGGAGGTGGCGGCATCCGGGGTGGCCGCGGAGCTCGGCGTCCGCGCGGTCGCGGAACGCGAGCGGCGCGACGCCCACGACATGGCGCGGGCGACGCTGACCGCGGGCCAGCTCGGCGAGGCGCGCGTCGTCTCGGAGATCGCGGCGATCGAGCGGGACCGCACCCGGATCGCCGCGGACCGCTCGGCGGCAGAGGCGGAGCTGGCGGCCGGACGCCGGTCGGGCGCCGCGCCGCTGCCGCCCCGCGACGTCGACCTCGAGGCGTCCCTTGCCGAGGCCGAGCGCGAGACCGCGGCCGCGCTCGCCGAGCTCGGGGCGCTGCGTGCCGAGCGCCAGGCCAAGGGCGAGGAGCTCGCCGCGCTCCGTCGAGCCGCCGCCGCCCGGCAGGCCGAGCTCGAGACCGCGCGACGCCGCGCCGACGAGGCCGCCCGACAGGCGGCCGGGGAAGGGGAGCGGGCCGACCGCCGCCGCCGCGAGGCGCGACGCCACCGCGACCCTGGCGGCCGCCGCGCATGACCGGCGAGCCGCCGCGATCGAGGCGGAGCGGGCCGCGACCGCCACCCTGGAAACGGCACGCACGACACTCGAGACAGCGGAGGCGGAACGGTCCGCCGCCGAGGCGCGGGCCGTCGCGGCCGAGGCGGACCTGGCGGCCGTCCAGGCCCGTGCCCGTTCGCTGGAGACGCGCCTGGCCGAGGAGGAGGGTCGCGGGATCGCGAAGGCGGCGCGACGACATGGCGGCCGTCGCGTCGACGAGGAGCTGGTCATCGATCCGGGCCTGCGGGCGGCGGTCGAGGCGGCGCTCGGCGAGGCGACCCGGGCGTACCTGGTCAAGGGCAGTGCCGTCACGGACCTTGCCGGCGAACGCGGTGCGCTGATCGTCGAGGAGCGTACCGCGGCCACGGCCCCGACCGCCGACGTCCGCGAGCGTCGGTTCCTCGACGCGGTGAGCGCCGCGGGCGGCGGACTCCTGGCCGACGCCGTCCAGCGCGACGGGCATGGCGCCGCACGTCGGCTGCTGGCGCGGGCCGCCTGGGTCCCGGATCTCGCGACCTGCCTCGCCGTGCAGGCGGCGCTGCCGGGTGGCTGGATCGTGGTCCCGCGCGACGGCTCGGCCGTCGTGGGGGAGCTCGCCGTGGCGCTCGGTGCCGGTGAGTCGGTCCTGCAGCGCCGGGCGGAGGCGACGGCCCTCGCCGCGGAGGTCGAACGGCTGGCGGCGGCGGCCGGATCGGCCAGGACGGCCGCGGCGACCGCATCAGCTGGTGCAGGCGCCGCGCGGAACGCGCTGGAATCCGCCCGCACCGCTGAGTCCCGCGCCGCGACCGATCGTCGGACCGCCGACGACGCGGAGCGGGTCGCCGCGCGCGACGCCGAAGCGGCGGTCCGCGAGGCCGCCTGGGCCGAGGCGCAGGCCGAGCGCCTGCGCAACGACCATGCCCGTGCCTTGGCCGCGCTGGCCGCGATGGACGGCACATCCGAGCCGTCGGGGTCCACCACGGACCGTGGCGTGATCCCGACCGAGGCCGCCGCCACGGCGATCGAGGCATGGGAGGCCCGCGCCGCCGAGATGCGGGCGCGACGCGACCGACTGGCCGAGCAGGCGGCGGCCGCCGACGCCGCCCGCCGTGAGGCCGAGGCGCGACGGACCCGGGCCGAGACCGGGATCGCCCTCGCGGAGGAGCGGATGGCGCGGGCCGACCGCGAGCTCGAAGGTCTCGACGTCCGCGCCCGCGACCTCGCGGCGGAGCGCGATCGCCTGCGGTCCGACCTCGCGGCGGCCGTCGTCGCCGAGGCGGCCGCCCGCCAGGCGCTCGCCGAGCTGCACGCCGCGGACGCTGCGGACCGGGAGCGACTGGCGACCGCGGAACAGGGCGCGTCCTCGGCCCGGGAGCGGCTCCGTGCCGCCGACGACCGACTGCGCACGGCCGATCGGGCCGAGCTGGAGGCGCGTCTCGGGCTCGACGCGTTGCGCGAGAGCGTGCTGGTCGACCTGGCCGGCCTCGGCGAGCCGGGATTGGTCCATCTCGCGGCGGTGTCCGGGATGGCACTGCCGGGATCGCCAGCCGTCAGCGTCGTCGGCCCCGATCCGGACGCCGACGCCGACACGGATCCAGATGCCGCGGTGGCAGATGTCGATGCCGGCGGCGATACCGCCGCCTTCGAGTCGGCGCTGGATGCCGCCGCCGAGCGATGGGCTGGCGCGCCCCCGACCGAGACCCCGCCCGGACCGGCCCGCCTCGGGCAGCTCCGCCGGCGCTTCCACGAGCTCGGGGCGGTCAACCCATACGCCGTCGACGAGTATGCGGAGCTCAGGACGCGGCTCGAGACGCTGGAGACGCAGGCGACCGACCTGCGGACCGCGATCGTGCGCACGCGCGAGCTGATCGTCGAGCTGGAGACGATGATCGCGGACCAGTTCCAGACGACGTTCCGCGCTCTCGAGGTCGCGTTCGCCACGCGGTTCGAGCAGCTCTTCGGCGGCGGGTTCGCGCGGATCTCGCTGACCGACCCATCGGACCTGGGCTCGACCGGTGTGGAGATCGTCGCGCGGCCGCCGGGCAAGAAGGCGCAGGCGCTCGCGATGCTCTCCGGCGGCGAGCGCGCCCTGACCGCCGTGGCGCTCCTCTTCGCGATGCTCGAGGTCCGGCCGGTCCCGTTCTGCGTGCTCGACGAGGTCGACGCGGCCTTGGACGAAGCCAACGTCGGGCGGTTCGCCGATGCGCTGCGCAGCCTGGCCCACCAGACCCAGTTCGTGGTGATCACCCACAACCGCGGGACGATCGAGGCCGCCGATGCCCTTTACGGCGTCACCGTCGGCGACGACTCGGTCAGCCGCGTCATCAGCCTCCGGCTCGACGAGGCGCAGGCGCTCGCGGACCAGGGTCGCGGCGAGCTGGCACCGGCCCGCTGATGCCGTTCTGGCGCCGGAACCGCGAGGAAGAAGCCGAGCCGGAGGAGACCGAGGAGGCGCTCCCCGATCCCGAGACGGTCGCCCCGGGCTGGGAACCCGATCCGGCCGATTTCGAGGACCCGGCCGCGACCGACGCTCCGGCCGAGCCGGAACCCGAGTGGGAGCCGGCCGCCGAGACGGCGTGGTCGATCCTGCAGCCGGGCCTCGTCGTCCCGGAGCCGGTCTACGAGCCGGAGCCCGTCGCCATTGCGCCGGAAGCCGCCGCGCCCGAAGCCGCCGCCCCCGAGCTGCAGCCCGCGCCTGCCCCCGGACTCCCGCCTGAGCCGGAGCACGAGGGCTCGCTCGACGCCGGGCTGGAGCGGACGCGCGGCGGCTTCATGTCGCGCCTGCGCGGCTTCCTCGCCGGCGGCCCGGAGGGGCCGTCGTGGGACGACGTCGAAGAAACGCTGATCGCCGGTGATGTCGGGGCGGCGCTCGCGATGGACGTGGTCGAGCGCGCCCGCCACCGACGCGACCCGGCCGGCGCCGAATCGGCGGTCCGCGCCGAGCTCGCTGCGCTGCTCGTGCCACGTGACCCCGATTGGGCGCCCAAGCCCTCGGTCGAGGGCGGGCCGGCCGTGATCCTCATCGTCGGCGTCAACGGCACCGGCAAGACGACCAGCATCGGCAAGCTCGCGAGCCGGTATGCCGGGGAGGGGCACCGGGTGATCCTCGCCGCGGCGGACACGTTCCGGGCCGCCGCCATCGACCAGCTCCGGATCTGGGCGGACCGCGCCGGCACCGAGATGGTCGCGCATGCGCCCGGCGCCGACCCGGGCGCGGTCGTCTACGACGCGCTGGACGCGGCCGTCGCCCGCGGCGCGGACCTCGTGATCGCCGATACCGCCGGTCGCCTGCACACGAAGTCGAACCTGATGGATGAGCTCTCCAAGATCCGCCGCATCATCGACAAGCGGCTGCCCGGCGCCGTCCCCGAGACCTGGTTCGTGCTCGATGCGACCACCGGCCAGAATGGCCTCACCCAGGCCGTGGCGTTCCACGAGGCGGTCGGGCTCACCGGGATCGTCCTCACCAAGCTCGACTCGACCTCCAAGGGGGGCATCGTCTTCGCCATCGAGGACGCGCTGCACATCCCGGTCCGCTTCGTCGGCGTCGGCGAGCAGGCCGGCGACCTGATCGCGTTCGACCCCGACGCGTTCGTCGCGGCGCTCTTCGCCTAGCCGCCCACCGGTCGGTCGCGCTCGATCGCCTCGACGGCCTCGACGGTCCCGGCATCCAGCACGACCGGGAGTTGCTTCAGGCGCCGGACCGGCGAGAACCACAGGATCAGGACGCCCATCACGCCGAAGACCGGGGTGATCCACATCGTCGCGCGGAGGCCGATCGCCACCGCCAGGACGCCGGCCAGGAGCGTCGTGATGAGTTGCGCGATGCCCGATGCGACGACGAACGTGGATGACACACGGCCGAGCGCCCGGTCCTCGACCAGCGTCTGGCGAACGACGACCTCGGAGATGTCGTAGACCTGCAGCGAGGAGTCGCCGAGCAGCTGCGCGAGGATCAGGAGCGTGATCGCGATGAGCGGGGCGCCGACCGGCGCCAGCGGGACGAACAGGTTGCTGATCGTCGAGAGGACGAGTGCCACGATGACGACCGGCCCGACGCCCCAGCGCTGCGTCGCCGGCTTCGTGATCAGCGCCCCGACGAGGGATGCCACCCCGCCGACCGCCGCAACGATGCCAAGAGCCGCCGGCCCCAGGCCGAGCTCGTCGACCGTGAAGAGCCACCAGGTCGTGCCGAAGATGCCCCAGATCATCGAGATCGCCACCTGCGAGCCAGCGAACGCCCGCAGGATCGGATCGTGCCGGACGAGCCGGATGCCCTCGCGGATCTCGGCGATCACCGGCGCCCGTTCCGCGGCCGGCGGCGGCGGCGGCTCGTCCTTCCGGATCGTGCCGAGGAGGATCGCCGAGACCAGGAACGTGACGGCGTCGATGGCGATCGTCACCGGCGCGCTCAGCACCTGGACGAGCACCCCGCCCAGCCCGAACGCGAGGAATTCCGATGCCGAGCCGCTCGCGGACAAGGCCGCGTTGGCGTCGGTCAGCTGCTCGCGCTCGACGACCGTCGGCAGGTAGGCGTTGTCGGCCGAGTCGAAGAAGACGGTCAGCACGGCCGCCAGCCCCGTGACCACCAGCAGGTGCGGGAACGTCAGCACACCGAGGACGAACGCCAAGGGGATCGAACCGAGCAGCACGGCGCGACCGAGATCGGCCCAGATCAGGACCGGACGGCGCCGCAACCGGTCGACCCAGGCGCCGGCGACCAGCCCGAAGACGAGCGCGGCGACGAGGTCGAGGCTGCGCAGGAGCGACATCTCCACCGAGCCGACGCCGAGCACCAGGATGGCGACGAGCGGCAAGGCGATCCGCGTGACCAGCGAGCCGAAGACCGAGACGGTGGAGGCGGCCCAGACCCGGCGGAACGCGCCGTTGCGCCAGAGCGCGGATCCGAACGGGTTGCGCACGATGGCGGAGCATAGTCGGTGCACCACCCGGACCATCGTCCCAGCGGCGGCCGGGAGGAGGCTGCGCTACACTTCGGCACGCCTCGGTGCGTCAGAACCCGCGCACCACCCGGCCCGTCCGCGAGCGATCGCCGACCGGCCGGCCGAACCACCCGCTGGAGTCCCCACCCGGACCATGTTCGACACCCTCAGCGAACGGCTTCGCAAGACCCTCGGCACCCTGACGGGCCGGGGGCGCATCAGCGAGGCCGACGTCGATGCCGCCATGCGCGAAGTGCGCCTGGCGCTACTCGAGGCGGACGTCAACTTCAAGGTCGTCAAGGACTTCGTGGCACGGGTCCGCGAGAAGGCCGTCGGCGCCGACGTCCTGGAGAGCCTGACCGCCGGCCAGCAGGTCGTGAAGATCGTCCACGACGAGCTCGTCGACCTCCTGTCGGCCGGGGACCGGACCTTCCACCTGTCGGGCAACCCCGCGGTCGTGGCGATGGTCGGCCTCCAGGGCTCGGGCAAGACCACCTCGACGGCCAAGCTCGCCCGCCACATCGTCAAGCTGGGCCGCCGTCCGATGCTCGTCGCGGCGGACCCCTACCGTCCCGCGGCCGCCGACCAGCTCGAGACGCTCGGCAAGAGCCTCGACATCCCGGTCTTCCGCGCCCCGGTCGGCACCAGCGTCCCCGAGATCGCCCGCCTGGGCGTCGAGGCCGCGAAGCGCCAGGTCCGCGACGTGGTCATCCTCGACACGGCCGGCCGCCTGACGGTCGACGAGGCGCTGATGGCCGAGATCGCCGCGGTGAACGCGGCGGTCAAGCCGGTCGAGACGCTCCTCGTGGTGGATGCCATGACCGGCCAGGAGGCCGTCGCGGTCGCGCAGGCGTTCGTCGCCGCGGTCCCGGTGACCGGCCTGATCCTCACCAAGATCGACGGCGATGCCCGCGGCGGCGCGGCGCTCTCGATCTCCGCGGTCACCGGGGTCCCGGTCAAGTTCCTGGGGACCAGCGAGAAGACCGACGGCCTCGAGGTCTTCCACCCGGACCGGCTCGCGGGCCGGATCCTCGGCATGGGCGACATCATGACGCTCGTCGAGCGCGCGCAGGAGACCTTCGATACCACCCAGCAGGCCAACCTCGAGGAGAAGCTGCGCAAGAACAGCTTCACCCTCGAGGACATGCTCGATCAGCTCCAGCAGGTCCAGAAGATGGGGCCGCTCGGGCAGATCATGTCGATGATCCCCGGCATGGGCGGCATGGCCAACGAGGCCCAGGCCGCCGTCGACCGGGGCGACCTCAAGCGCACCGAGGCGATCATCCGGGCCATGACCCCGGTCGAGCGCCGCGATCCCACCGTCCTCAATGCCTCCCGGCGTCGCCGCATCGCGGCCGGCTCCGGGACCACCCTTCCCGACGTCAATCGTCTCGTGAAGCAATTCGCCGAGATGCAGAAGGTCATGAAGCAACTCTCCGGGGCTGGCGGTCGGCGGGCCGCCATGAGCGCCCTGTCCGGCCGCCGCTGACCCGACCCGTACCTGAGGGGACCGACCGATGACCGACCAGCACAGCGACCCGTGGGACCCGACGACCGTGAGCCCGACGCCGGCGACCCCGGCGCCGGACGCGATGCCGCCCGAAGTGGCCCCGTCGACGGAGTTCGTCCCGGCTGAGCCCGCAACCCGGGCCGCGCCGGTGAGCGCCGTCGACGCCCCGGCCGGGCCCGAGCCGCCGCCGCTGGGCGGTCGCCCTCGGCGTGATCGCCGTGGTCGTGGCCGTCAGCGCCGCGGCCGTCTACGCCCTGACCGGGGCCGCGCCGCCCGCGACGGTCCTCGGCTACGTGCCGGCCGGCAGCGTGATGTACGGCGAGTTCCGCATGGACCTCCCGGGCGGCCAGGACCGCAAGGTCGCGGAGTTCCTGTCGCACTTCCCGGGCTTCGCCGACCAGTCGTCCATCCAGACCAAGGTCAACGAGACCCTCGACCAGATCGTCGGGAAGGCCTCGAGCGACAAGCAGACCTTCGGCAAGGACATCCAGCCGTGGTTCGAGGGCGAGATCGCCTTCAGCGTCGGCCAGCTCCCGGATGCCAAGGCACTGAGCGCGAGCAAGGTCCCCGAGACGCACGCCCTGCTGCTCCTGTCCATCAAGAACGCCGCCCTGGCCCAGGACTGGTTCGACCAGCTCCTGACCGAGGGCGGCTCGGCGACCGCGACCACCCAGTACGGCGGCACGACGATCACGACGCCCGCCAAGCAGTGCACGCCGGAGACCGGCATGGCGATCATCAACGGCAAGGTCGCGGTGATCGGCGATCTCGCGTCGGTCAAGTCGGCCATCGACACCAACGGCGCCGGGGCCTTCGCCAACGAGCCCGGGCCGAAGGCCGCCTTCGCGGCCGCCGACGGCAGCCACCTCGGCCTCGTGTATATGGCCATCGGGAAGCTGTACGACTGGTCGGCGTCGCTCCAGTCGTCGATGCTCAGCGCGATGCCGAGCGCAGCGCCCGGTGTCGCGATCGCCGGCTGCGACCCTGCGACGATGACCAAGATGACGACCGGCCTGCTCCCGGATTGGGCGACCTTCACGGTCAAGGCGGACTCGGACGCCCTCGAGTTCGAGGCGATCTCGCCGCCGCCGGCGAAGGCGATCGGCCCGACCGACCGACCGGACGTCCGACATCGTCAAGCACATCCCCGCAAGCGCCATCGCGCTGGCCGTCACCAACGACTACGGCGCCAGCCTCAAGCAGGCGATCGACCTCTACAAGTCGCAGCCGTGCCTCAAGGACGCCATCGCCCAGCTCGAGAAGTCGGCCGACCTGGCCGGCGGCCTCGACGCCATCCTCGGCTGGATCGGCGACACCGCCATCGTCGTCAACGGCACGGACCCGCTGCCCGAGGCGGGCATCGTCGTCAAGGCCACGGATGCCGGTGACGCGGCCAAGCTCCTGACCAGCCTCAAGGGCCTCATCTCGCTCGGTGGCGCCCAGCAGGGCATCAGCGTCCGCGAAGAGGACCACAACGGCGTCAAGATCACGATCGTCGACGCCGGCTCCATCGAGAAGCTCGGCTGGGCGGCTCGGACACGTCGATGTTCGCCGAGTCTGTCCGGCGTCAGCCTGCCGAGCGGCGACGTGGAGCTGGCCTGGGCCGTCAAGGACGACCTCGTCGTCATCGGCAGCGGCCCGGGCTTCGTCAAGCATGTGCTCGACACCACCGACGGCACCTCGCTGGCCAGCGACAGCCGCTACAAGAACCTCGCAGGCCGCGTCGGCGAGGGCACCGGGATCACCTTCCTCGACCTCACGGCGATCCGTGAGCGGACCGAGGGCCTGATCTCGGCGCACGACCCGAGCGCGCTCAAGACCTACGAGACCGACGTCAAGCCGTTCCTCGTCCCGTTCGACGCGTTCGTCGCGTCGGGCTCGGTCGCGGGCGATCTCGACCACTCCGACGCCATCATCACCGTCAAGTAGCGAAGACCGGGGTGCCCCCAGCACCCGGCTTCGAGCAAGAGGAGGAACCGCACCCACCATGGCAGTCCGCATCCGGCTGACGCGCGTCGGCGCGAAGAAGCAGCCGACCTATCGCGTCGTCGTCGCCGACGGTCGCAGCGCCCGCGACGGCCGCGCCATCGAGACGCTCGGCCACTACAACCCCCGCTCCGAGCCCATCGAGTTCCAGGTGGACGAGGCCAAGGCCAAGGCCTGGCTCGCCAAGGGAGCCCAGCCGTCCGAGACGGTCAGCCGACTCTTCCGTCAGGCGGGCATCCTGCCCGCCGCCAAGTAGGGGATCAAGATGGCCGCCAAGGAACTGGTCGAATACGTCGCCAAGTCGCTCGTCGATGATCCCGACGCGGTGAAGGTCGAGGTCGTCCGCGAGGAGGGCGCGACCGTCATCGAGCTCCACGTCGCCGAGGACGACATGGGCAAGGTCATCGGGCGCAACGGCAGCGTCGCGAAGGCGCTGCGCACCCTGCTCAAGGTGACGGCCGCCCGCGACGGCGAGCCGGTCCAGCTCGAGATCCTCTGAGCGTCGACGAACGGCTCGTGGTCGCCCTCGTGAGAGGGGTCCACGGGCTGCACGGCGCCGTCCGGGTGGAGGTCCTGACCGACCATCCGGAGACCCGCTTCGTGCCCGGCACGGTGCTTCACCGCGAAGGGCGTGACGAGCCGCTGACGATCGCGTCGGCGGAGGCCGTGGCCGACGGACCCGGCTGGCGGGTGCGCTTCCGCGAGGTCACCTCGCGCGATGCCGCGGATACCCTCCGCGGCGCGTATCTCGAGGCCGTGGTCGTCCCCGAGGTGGAGCTCGGCCGCGGCGAGTACTACTGGCACGAGGTCGTGGGCGTCCCCGTCCGTGGCACGGACGGCACCGAGCTCGGGACCGTCCGCGACATCTATCGCGTGGGCGAGAACGACGTCCTGATCGTGGAGGGCGGCACGGTCGCGCCGTTCGACCTGCCGGTGGTCCGCGCCTTCATCCGGGTCTTCGCCCCGCGCCGCGGCGAGATCGTGGTCGACGCCGAGTCGCTCGACCTCCGTCCGGCGAAGTCGAAGACACCTGATCCGGACCGGCCGAAGGCGCCTCGGCGTCGCACCCGGCGCCTGACGAGCACCGCGACGTCCACGGCGACCGAGGACGCTGCCAGCGCCCCACTGCCGGAGCCCGTGGCCGACGAGGTCGCGCCGCCGCAGCCATGACGCTCGAGATCGACGTCCTGACGCTGTTCCCCGCGATGTTCGACGGCCCGCTCGGCGACAGCATCCCGGGCCGGGTCCAGGAGCGCGGCCTGGCCGAGATCCGGATCCGCGACCTGCGGGCATGGGGCCTCGGCAAGCACCGCTCCGTTGACGACGCCCCGTACGGCGGCGGCGCCGGGATGGTCCTGCGGCCGGAGCCGGTCGCGGCCGCGCTCGACGAGCTGCGCCGCCCGGATTCGCTCGCGATCCTCATGGACCCGGCCGGCGAGGTCTTCCGTCACGCCCGGGCGGCGAGCCTGGCCGAGGGGGCGCACCTGATCGTCGTCTGCCCGCGCTACGAGGGCGTGGACGAGCGGATCCGCTCGCTCGTGGACCTCGAGCTCTCGATCGGCGACTACGTCCTCTCCGGCGGCGAGCTGCCGGCGCTCGTCGTCATCGACGCGGTCCTGCGCCTGCTCCCGGGCGCGATCGACGACGCGTCCACGGCCGAGGAGTCGTTCAGCGCGGGCCTCCTCGAGTACCCGCAGTACACGCGCCCGCCGACGTTCCGGGGCATGGACGTGCCCGCGATCCTCGACGTCGGGCGACCACGGCGCCGTCCGCCGCTGGCGTGACGAGCAGGCGCTGGCCCGTACGCGCGAACGGCGGCCCGACCTGCTGGATCCGCCACCGGCGGTCGACGGGACCGACTGAGGCGCGATCGGCCCGCGCTCCCGGACCCGAACGGGGAGCGTGCTATACTCCGCCCTCGGTCGCTCCCGAGAACGACCATCCCGACGCCCATCCCGCAGCCACGGCTGCCCACCAGACCAAGGGAACCGCCGCGTGAACGTGCTCGACGAGATCGTCAAGGACCAGCTCCGCTCGGACCTGCCCGAGCTTGCCTCGGGGGACACCGTGAAGGTGTCGGCCAAGGTCATCGAGGGCAACCGCGAGCGCATCCAGGTCTTCGAGGGCACCGTCATGCGCCTTCGCGGCGGCGGGATCACCCGCTCCATCACGGTCCGGCGCATCGCGTCCGGCGTCGGCGTCGAGCGGACCTTCAAGATCCACAGCCCGCGCATCGAGAAGATCGAGGTCGTCCGCCACGGGGTCGCCCGGCGCGCCCAGCTCTACTTCCTGCGCGATCGCGTCGGCAAGGCGGCCACCCTCCGCGAGCGACGCCCGGGCTAGTCCCGCCGTCCCACGCCCGCATCGACCACGACCCCGCCGATCGGCGGGGTCGCTTCGTGTCCGGCGCGCTACGCTAGGACCCGATGGCCGTCGTCGTCCCCACCCTCCGCTACGAGCGCCGCTACTGGAACGAGGGGCTCGTCCGGGTGGTCGGCGTAGACGAGGTCGGCGTCGCGCCGACGTGCGGCGCGGTCGTGGCGGCCGCCGTGATCATGCGCCCGGGCTGCCATCGCATCCCCGGCGTCCGCGACTCGAAGACGCTGTCGCAGGCGCAGCGCGACCGGCTCGCCCCGCTGATCCGGGCCAGGGCCGTGGCGGTCGGCGTGGGCGCGGCATCGGTCCGCGAGATCGACCAGCTCAACATCTACCACGCCACGCACCTCGCGATGCGCCGGGCGATCGCCCGGGTCGGCGGTCACGAGCACGTCCTGGTCGACGGCAACCGGATCGCCGGGTTCGAGGCGCAGGTCGGCCCGTACACGAACATCGTCGACGGCGACGCCAAGGTCTACTCGATCGCGTGCGCCTCGGTGGTCGCCAAGGTGGTCCGCGACCGGATGATGGAGCGCCTCGCGCTCCGCTACCCGGGCTACGGCTGGGAGCACAACCAGGGCTACGCCACGCGCGATCACCGCGACGCGATCCGCGCGCTCGGCCTGACGCCATTCCACCGCCGGTCGTTCCTGGCCCTCCAACGGACGCTCGCCGGCGATCAGCTGGAGCTCGACCTCCTCGCGGACCCGGCGGCGTCGCCCGACACCCACGACCTGCTCGAGCGCGAGCTGGTGCCGGTCATGGCCGACGACGCGACACTCGACGCGCTGGACCTCGCCATCCTGGAGCGGACACCGGCCGGAGCCTGAGGGGCGCGGCGGTCAGAACGCCGAGCGGTAGTGGCGGATCCGCGGGCCGGCAGGCCTGGCTCCAGGCTCCACGACCACGAGGTCGAAGCGGAGCGGGAGATGGGGGAGGGGTGCCCCGTCTGCCAACTCGCCGCGATCGAGCAGCCCGTAGGCCGCCTCCCGGACGCGCCGGCGCTTGCGATGGTCGACGGTCTCCTCGGGCAGGCCGAACTCCCGCCGCGCGCGCCAGCGGACCTCGACGATCACGAGGGCCGGGCGGTGGGCCGGGGTCGATGGCCACGAGATCGATCTCGTGCCGGCCGACATGGACGTTGCGGGCCAGGATGGTCCAACCGGCGGTGGTCAATGCGGCCGCTACCAGCGTCTCGGCGGCGTCACCAGTCCGCTGCGCCGGGGTCCGACCGGGTCGCCAGGTGGACCGTCCATCGGCCGCATCCTGACGACCGGCGCTTATCCGCGCGATCGACGCCTCGTGCGGCCGTTCCGCCTGACCGTCCTGGAGCGCGACGAGCCCCAGCAGGACGAACCCGGCGAAGAACGAGAGCCCGCCGGCGAGGGCGATGGCCGCCCCGACGGTGGTCGTGAGAAGGTCGTCCGGCGACAGCCCGCCGAGGAGCGCGCCGATCGGCAGGGCGAGCATCCCGGCGAGGACGAGCACGCCGCTGACCCGCGGGAGGCCCGGGCACGCCGATGAGCGCGGACCCGGTCACGACGAGCCCCATGAGCATGCCGATGGCGCCGCCGATCAGCCCCGCGATGATCAACAGGCTCTGGCCGGATCCGTTCCTTCCGGCAGCGGCAGGTTGGTGGCGAACACGTACGACGCCGAGGCTCAGCCCGAGGACCACCAGACCGACCCGGACCGCGCGGCCCTGCGCCGGGCGCTCGCCAGCGACGCCAAGCACGACCGCGCCGAGCCCGAGGAGGACGAACGTGCCGGCCCGATCAGGTGCGGCACGCCCAGTGCGCCGCCGCCCTGACGGTCGCAGCCGGACCATTGCCAGCAGGCCTCGGCCCAACGGACCTGGACGCCGAGAGCCGCGATCGCCATGGCAACGATCCCGAGAAGGCCGCCACGGCGACCAGGGCGCCACCGACACGAGCGAGCGACATCGCAGGTCTCCTGGGACGGGCGTCCGACGCTACCCTGACGTGCCGTCGGCCCGTTCGTTACGACGGATCGCGACCCCGTGCTACACTCCCGCCCGGTCCGGGTCCCGAGATGGGTCCCGAGCCGCCAATGACACCGCCCGCGCTCCGCAGATGCGGGGCACGGAGCCCACACGCGGACCATTCCGACCGGGATGGTGCCGGTGCCGAGCCCATCAGCGGCGAGGACCGGTTCCCGGCGACGAGATCCGCGGAGGAACGAACCGAACAGGAGGTCGCTCACCGTGCCGTCCGTTTCGATGCGGCAGCTGCTCGAGGCCGGAGTCCACTTCGGTCATCAGACCCGCCGCTGGAACCCCAAGATGCGCCCGTTCATCTTCGCGGAGCGCAACGGGATCCACATCATCGACCTTGCCCAGACCGTGCAACGGCTGGACGTCGCGCTGGAGGCCGTCCGCGAGACCGTCGCCCGCGGCGAGCTGGTCCTCTTCGTCGGGACCAAGAAGCAGGCGCAGGAGCCGATCGCCCAGGAGGCGACCCGCGCCGGCATGCCGTACGTCAACAAGCGCTGGCTCGGCGGGATGCTGACCAACTTCGTCACGATCAAGAAGCGGATGGGCCTCCTCGAGCAGCTCGAGGCGCGCCAGGCCGCCGGCGACTTCGAGCGCATGACCAAGAAGGAAGCCGCCAAGCTGACCGAGGAGATGACCAAGCTCCAGGGCACGCTCGGCGGCATGCGCAAGATGAAGCGCGCGCCCGGCGCGATCTTCATCGTCGACCCGCACCGCGAGCGGATCGCGGTGACCGAGGCCAACAAGCTCGAGATCCCGGTCATCGGGACGGGCGACACGAACGTCGACCCGGACGAGCTCGACTTCATCATCCCCGCCAACGACGACGCGATCCGCGCGATCCGGCTGCTGTGCGCGCTCGTGGCGGACGCGGCGATCGAGGGCGCCCGCGAGCGCTCCGCGCGTGCCGCGACCGAGCCCGAGGCCGTCGAGGCCATCGCGATGCCCGAGACCGAGGACGAGGAGTCGGGCGCGTCCGACGAGCTCGTCGCGGCCCTCGCCGGCGGCGCGGCGCTCACCTTCGAGCCGGACGTCGACGAGGACGAGGACCTGCTGCCGGGCGACCGGGCGGCCCGCGTCGCCGAGGTCCCGGTCGAAGCCCCCGCGGAAGCCTCCGCGGAGGACATCGCGGCCGAGCTCGCCCGCGAGGCGGCCGAGAAGGCCGAGGACGACAACGCGGGCGGATCGCCCGCCTGACCACGGACGGACCGGGTCGAGAGCCCGGTGGCGCTCGAGCGACGGATCCCACCACGCGGCATGCGGTGACGCACGCCGACACCACAGGAGCGACAGACACCGATGGCGGACATCTCGGCCGAGCTGGTCAAGGAACTGCGCGAGCGGACCGGGGCCGGGTTCATGGATTGCAAGAAGGCCCTCGCCGAATCCGACGGGGACCTCGAGAAGGCGACCGTCCTGCTGCGCGAGCGCGGCGTCGCCCAGGCGGCCAAGAAGGCCGGCCGTGACGCCCGCGAGGGTCTGATCGGCAGCTACATCCACACGGGCGGCCGCTTCGGCGCGCTCGTCGAGGTCAATTGCGAGACGGACTTCGTCGCACGCAACGAGCAGTTCCAACAGCTCGTCAAGGACCTGGCCATCCAGGTCGTGGCCCTGCGCCCCGACTATCCGAGCATCGAGGCCATCCCGGCCGACGTCCTCGCCGCGAAGAAGGCCGAGCTGCTGGCCGACGAATCGGTCCAGAAGAAGCCCGAGAATATCCGTGAGCAGATCATCGACGGCCAGCTCCGGAAGTGGTATCAGCAGGTCGTGTTGACCGAGCAACCCTTCCGCGACACGGACCAGACGGTCGGCCAGCTCATCACGAGCGCCATCGCGACCATCGGGGAGAACATCCGCGTCCGGCGCTTCGTGCGGTTCGAGGTCGGGGAGGAACTGTGACCGACGACGCGACGACGACCGTCGCTTCCGGCGACAACGCCGCTGCGCTATCGCCGCATCCTGCTCAAGTTGTCCGGCGAGGCGCTCCTGGGCGATCGCGCCTATGGCGTCGACCCCGCCGTCTGCGCGTTCATCGCGAAGCAGGTCGCGGTGATCCACGGCCTCGGCGTCCAGATCGGCATCGTCGTCGGCGGCGGCAACATCTTCCGCGGCCTTGCCGCGTCGGCACGCGGCATGGACCGCGCGACCGGCGACTACATCGGCATGCTGGCGACCGTCATGAACGGCCTCGCGCTGCAGGACGCCCTCGAGCGCGCCGGCGTCCCGACGCGGGTGATGACCGCCATCGCGATGAACGAGATCGCCGAGCCGTACATCCGCCGCCGCGCGATCCGCCACCTCGAGAAGGGCCGCGTCACGATGTTCGTTGCGGGCACCGGCAACCCGTACTTCACGACCGATACCGCGGCCGCCCTGCGCGCAGTGGAGATCAATGCCGAGGTCCTGCTCAAGGCGACCAAGGTGGACGGCGTGTACGACAAGGACCCGCTCACGAACCCGGATGCGCAGCGCTACGCGGCGCTCGAGTACGCCGACCTCCTCCGGGACCAGCTCAAGGTGCTCGACGCGACCGCCGTGAGCCTGTGCATGGAGAACGACCTGCCGATCGTGGTCTTCGACCTCAACCAGCCGGACAACATCACGCGAGTGGCTGCCGGGGAGCCCGTCGGGACGCGCATCTCGGGCGACAGCCGCTGCCCGGGGAACGGCCGGAGGTGCCCGCGCATGACCGCCCAGATCATCGCCGATGCCGATCACAAGATGGGCCGCGCCGTCGAGGCCATGGAGCGCGACTTCCAGGGCATCCGGACCGGTCGGGCCTCGACCGCGCTCGTCGAGCGCATCCATGTCGAGTACTACGGCACCTCGACGCCGCTCAACCAGCTGGCCAGCATCAGCGTCCCGGAGCCGCACCAGATCGTGATCCAGCCCTGGGACCGCGGCGTTCTCGGGGCCATCGAGAAGGCCATCACCAAGAGCGACATCGGCCTGATGCCGAACGTGGACGGCACGGTGGTGCGCCTCAACATCCCGCCGCTCACCGAGGACCGTCGCAAGGACCTCGTGCGGGTCGTCCACAAGCGGATGGAAGAGGCTCGGGTCGAGGTCCGCAACGCCCGTCGCGACGCGGCCGACCTGCTCAAGAAGGAGGAGCGCGACGGCACGGTGGGCGCGGACGAGGTCCACCGCCAGCTCGAATCGCTCCAGAAGACGACCGACCGGTACGTGGCCGAGGTCGATCGCCTGGGTCTCGCGAAGGAACAGGAGATCCTGGAGGTCTAAGTGGCTCGCGCACACCTCGACCCGCATGTCGATGACCGGCCCGTCGTGGCCGCGCGCGACGCGTCCGAGGCGCCCGACGCGTTCGACGTCCTCGATGCGGACCTGCCGCGCCACGTCGCGATCATCATGGACGGCAACCGGCGCTGGGCCCGCGAGGCCGGCAAGGACGAGGCCGAGGGCCATGCGGCCGGCGTCGAGGCCATCCGCCCGATCATCCGCCACGCCGTGCGGCGCAGGATCCGCGCGCTGTCGCTGTTCGCGTTCAGCAGCGAGAACTGGTCTCGCTCCCCGGAAGAGGTGGAGATCCTGCTCGGTCTGCTCGAGATGGCGATCCGCGACGAGACCCCCGAGCTGCGCGAGCAGGGCGTCCAGATCCGCCTGCTCGGCCGGATGGAGGAGCTCCCGTCGGCGACCCGCGAATCGATCGAGTCGGCCCTTGCGGAAACCGCCGACGGCGACCGGCTGATGCTCAACGTCGCGTTCAACTACTCGGGTCGGCACGAGATCGTGGACGCGGCCCGGCGCTGCGTGACCGACGGCCTGACCGCCGAGCAGATCGACGAGGACGCCATCGACTCCCGGCTCTACACCGTGGGCCTGCCGCCGCTCGACCTGCTCATCCGGACCGGCCGGGAGCACCGCATCAGCAACTTCCTGATCTGGCAGGCGCAGTACGCGGAGCTGTACTTCACCGACCTGCTGTGGCCGGACTTCGGTCCGGCCGCGCTGGACGCCGCCCTCATCGAGTTCGCCTCGCGCCACCGTCGGTTCGGGCGCTAGGGCCGGGGGAGGAGCCGCCATGCGACAGCGCGCGCTCACGGCCGTCGTCCTTGTCCCGGTCCTGCTCATCGTCCTCGTCGTCGGGGGGCCGCTGCTCGTCGCCGGCATCGCCGCGATCACGGCGTTCGCGGCCATCGAGGTCTTCCGGCTCCTGCGGAGCGCCGGGTATCCCACGTTCGCGGTCCTCGGCACCGCCCTCGCGCTCGTGGTCGTCCTCGACGCGGCGATCCCGACGGTGGCCGGGAGCGGGCCGTTGCTCATCGGGGTCGGCATCGTGCTCGTGGGGGTCGCCTCGTTCAGCAAGATCGACCCGCGCGAGGGCCTCACGACCTGGATGGCGACGGTCTACGGCGCGCTCTACGTGTCGCTGCTGTCGTTCGTCCTGCGCCTCGGGCATGCGGCGCCGACCATCCCGCAGGGCGCTCCCCTCTACGGTCATGGCGGCGAGACGGCCTGGATCCTCCTGCTGATCCTCTCGGTCTGGGCCTATGACACCGGGGCCTATCTCGTAGGCAAGCAGTTCGGCCGGGCGAAATTCCTGACCCACATCTCGCCGTCGAAGACCTACGCAGGGCTCATCGGCGGCGTCGTGGCCACGTCGCTCGTCGTCGCCCTGGGCCTGTGGGCCGTGGGCGTCAGCCCGCTCCACGCCGTGGCTCTTGGGCCGCTCACCGCCCTGTCCGCCCAGGCCGGCGACCTCGCCGAGTCGGTCCTCAAGCGGGCCGCGGGGGCCAAGGACTCCGGCACGCTGATCCCCGGCCATGGCGGGATGCTCGACCGTGTCGATTCGTTCCTGTTCGCGGCGCCCGTCGTGACGCTGTATGTCGTCGCCGTCCTCGCCTGACATCGAGCGCGACCCGCCCGTGCGCCGCCGGGTCGCGCTGATCGGTTCGACCGGCTCGATCGGACGCCAGGCGGTGGATGTCCTCGCCGCGAACCCCGCTGCGTTCGAGGTCGTCGCGCTGGCCGCCGGGACCGATGCCGCGACGCTCGCCGAGCAGGCGGCCCGCCTGCGCCCGCGGGCCGTCAGCCTGGCCGACCAGGCAGGCCTGGCGGCGATGGACCTGCCGCCCGGCACCGAACGCGTCGGTGGCGCCGATGCCCTCGAGGCGCTCGCGGTCCGCGACGACGTCGACCTCGTGGTCGTCGGGGCCGGAGGGGTCGTGAGCCTGCGGCCGATCCTCGCGGCGCTGCGGGCCCGCAAGGTCGTCGCGACCGCGAACAAGGAGACGCTGGTCGCCGGCGGTCACCTCGTGATGCCGCTGGCGCGATCCCACGCCGCGGCCGTGGCGGCAGGCGCGCCGCTCGACCCGTTCGCGAGCCCGCTCGCCTGGCTCCGACCCATCGATTCCGAGCACTCGGCGATCTGGCAGAGCCTCGTGGGCGAATCGATGGATGACGTGGCCGCGCTGATCCTGACCGCATCGGGCGGACCCTTCCTCGACGCGAGCCCCGAGGCGTTGGCGGCGGTCACCCCGCAGCAGGCCCTCCGCCACCCGACCTGGACCATGGGCGCGAAGATCACCATCGACTCCGCGACGCTGGCGAACAAGGGCCTGGAGGTCATCGAGGCACACTGGCTGTACGATGTCGAGTACGACGCGATCGAGGTCGTCATCCACCCGCAGAGCGTCGTCCACTCCGCCGTCCGCTTCCGCGATGGCTCCCTCAAGGCCCAGCTGGGTACCCCCGACATGCGACTCCCGATCCAGTACGCCCTGACGTACCCGCGCCGCCATCCGTCGCCCGCCGCGGCTCCCGATCTCGCCGCGATCGGACGGCTCGACTTCCGCGCGCCGGACGAGGACCGGTTCCCGGCGCTGCGCATCGCCCGCGAGGCTGGGCGCCAGGGTCCGCGCGCCTCCGCGGCGCTCATCGCCGCCGATGACGTGGCGGTCGCCCGCTTCCTCGACGGGACGCTGTCGTTCACCGGCATCCCGTCGCTGCTGGAAGCCGCGGTGGCCAGGTTCGGGACGGGGAGCGACCAGGCGCCGGACATCGACGACCTCGTGGAGCTCGACCTGGCCGTGCGCGCCGCCTTCGCGACCGGACCGGTCGGAGCCGGCGCATGACGGGGTTCGTCCAGTCGGTCATCACGATCGTCCTGTTCATCCTGATCCTCGGCGTCCTCGTGGTGATCCACGAGCTGGGCCACTTCGTGACCGCGCGACTGGCGAACGTGCGCGTCCTCGAGTTCGGGATCGGCTTCCCGCCGCGGGCCAGGGTCCTGCGCAACAAGGGCGAGACGCTGTACTCGCTCAACTGGCTGCCCCTCGGCGGGTTCGTGAAGCTCGAGGGCGAGGACGGCGACGCGGCCAACGACCCGCGGGCGTTCTCGTCGAAGTCACTGCCCGTGCGCCTCTGGATCCTCGTGGCCGGCGTGCTCATGAACGTGCTGCTGGCGTTCGCGATCTTCACCGGGCTCGCGCTCTACGGCGACCCGACGATCGGCTTCAAGGTCGGCACCGTGCAGCCCGGCTCGCCCGCGGAAGCGGCCGGCGTCCTGCCCGGGGACGTGCTCGCGTCGGTCAACGGCCAGTACTTCGGCGCCTTCGACGGCGTCGCCCTGATCGACGGCCTCGCGTCGCATGCCGGAGAGACCGTCACGGTCGGCATCGAGCGGCCCGGCGTCGGCGACGTGACGGTCACGGCCACGCTCCGGACGCCAGCGGAGGTCGCCGCCAAGAAGGGCGCGATCGGCGTCAGCGACCTCGATGTCGTGACGACCAGCCATCCCATCCAGTACACGCCGGTCGAGGCGGTCAAGCTCGGCGCCCAGCGGACGGTCGATGCGCTCGGCCTGATCATCGGCGGCCTCGGGGCGCTGGTCCATTCGGTCGCCACGAACCCGACCGGCCCGCCGCCGGTCTCGGGGCCGGTCGGCATCGCGACCCAGATCGGCGACGTCTTCTGGAAGCTCGGGCCGCTCTTCACGCTGTACATCGCCGGCGTGCTGTCGGCCAACCTGGCGGTCGTCAACGTCCTGCCGTTCCCGCCGCTCGACGGCGGGCGGATGCTGATGATCACGCTGAAGCGGTTCTTCGGCACGCGGATCAGCCTGCGGGCCGAGCAGATGACCTACGTCGTCGGCTTCGTGTTCCTCTTCGGCTTCATCATCTGGGTGACGGGGTTCGATATCGCCCGGATCGTGGGCGGCGGCACATGACCTCGCCCGACCAGCTGCGTCCCCGGCGGCGATCGTCCGGCCGATGCGCTCCACCGAGCGCGCTCGGACGTCGGAGCGACCGTGAACGGTAAGCCGATCCGTCGGAGTTCCGTCTCCGTCGACGTCGGCGGGGTCCTGGTCGGCAGCGCCCATCCCGTCGTGGTCCAGTCGATGACCAACACCGACACGGCGGACGCCGACGGGACCGCGATCCAGGTCGCCCGGCTCGCCCATGCGGGCTCGCAGCTCGTCCGCGTCACGGTCAACACGGAGGAGGCGGCGGCCGCGGTCCCGGAGATGGTCCGCAAGGTCCGCGGTCTCGGCGTGGACGTGCCGATCATCGGCGACTTCCACTACAACGGCCACAAGCTCCTCGTGGAGTACCCGGAGACGGCCGCGCTCCTGGCGAAGTACCGCATCAACCCGGGCAACGTCGGGGCGAAGCGCCACGACGAGCACTTCGCGACGATCGTCAAGGTCGCCATCGACAACGACAAGCCGGTCCGCATCGGGGTCAACTGGGGCTCGCTGGACCAGGCCGTCCTGACCGAGCTGATGGACGCCAACGCGGTCGCCGCCGAGCCGCGTGACGCGCGCGACGTGATGATCGACGCGATGCTCGAGTCGGCGCTGCGCTCGGCCGAGTTGGCCGAGGCCACCGGGATGCGCCACGACCGGATCATCCTCTCGGCCAAGGTCAGCGGCGTCCGCGACCTCGTCGACACGTATCGCCGACTGGCGACCCGCTCCGACTACCCGCTGCACCTGGGGCTGACCGAGGCCGGCATGGGCGACAAGGGGGTCATCGCCTCCACGGCGGGGCTCTCGATCCTGCTCAACGAGGGGATCGGCGACACGATCCGCGTCTCACTGACGCCGGAGCCCGGTGCGCCGCGTGAGCGCGAGGTGGAGATCGCCCAGCAGGTGCTCCAGTCGATGGGCCTGCGCTCGTTCCTGCCCCAGGTCAGCGCCTGCCCGGGCTGCGGCCGGACGACCAGCACGTTCTTCCAGGAGATGGCCCAGCAGATCCAGGGCTACCTCAAGGACCAGATGCCCATCTGGCGCGAGACCCATCCGGGCGCGGAGGACCTCCGTGTCGCGGTCATGGGCTGCGTCGTGAACGGGCCGGGCGAGTCGAAGCACGCGGATATCGGGATCTCGCTGCCGGGCACCTTCGAGGAGCCCGTCGCGCCCGTCTTCATCGACGGGAAGCTCGATCGGACGCTCCGCGGCGACGGGCTCGTGGACGAGTTCATCGGGATCCTGGAGGCGTACGTCGCCGACCGGTTCCCGACCCCAGCGCTGACTCGCTGACCCCGCCGGTGTCCGGGGCGTCACGCCGCCGCGACCGCGCATGGCCGTGGCTCGTCCTCGCCCTGATCGTGCTGGCCGGGGTGGCCCTCCGGGCGATCCCGCTGCTCCGCTCCGGGGCGCTGTTCTCCGGGATCGAGTACGACGACGGCGTCTATCTCACGAGTGCGGCCCTTCTGGTGAGCGGCCATCTTCCGTACACCGAGTTCACGTTGCTGCACCCGCCCGGCATCGCCGTGCTCCTGGCGCCGCTCGGGGTGCTGATCGAGCACGGGGATCCCCGGTCCGCGGTGGTGCTCGGCCGCTGGCTGATGGTGGTCTTCGCGGCCCTGACGATCCTGCTCATCGCCGACATCGGACGGCGCTGGCGGGGCTGGCCGACGGGGCTCATCGCGGCGAGCCTCTACGCGGTGAGCATCGGTGCGCTGATCGCCGACGCGACGATCCTGCTGGAGCCGTTCCTGAACCTCTTCTGCCTCGCGGCGCTCGACCTCTGGCTCATGGGGGAGGGACGACCGCGCAGCGCGCTCCGCTGCCTCCTGATCGGGGCGCTGCTGATGCTCGCGCTGTCGGTCAAGCTGTGGGCGGGCGTCTACGTGGTGGTCATCGGCGGCGTCTTCCTGCTGCGCGGCTCGTGGCGCGACCTCGCCTGGACCGCTGTCGGAGGGCTGGCCACAGGAGCGGCCGTGGTGCTGCCGTTCGTCGTCGCGGCGCCAGGCGAATTCATCACCCAGGTGGTCTCGTCCCAGGCCGCGCGTCCCGTGGACGTGACCCACACGTCCGCCGAGCGCCTGCTCCAGCTCTTCGACGTCGGGCCGATCGGGATGGGGAGCGTCGGGGCGATCGGGATCGTGGCAGCCGTCGTCGTGCTGTCCCTGGCGGCCCTCGTGGCCTGGCGGGCGGGCCCCGTCGGCGCGGTGCTCGCGGCGCTGCTCGCCCTGATGACGACGATGTTCCTCGTCTCGGCCTCGTACTACACCCACTACCCGGGCTTCCTCGTGCCGATCGTCGCGCTCGTCGTGGCCGGTGGGAGCACGCTCCTCCTCGAGCTGCTCGACGGCCGCGCCCCGCGGCCGGTCACCATCGGCGCGGCGGTGCTCGTGGTGGTGCTCCTGGTCGGCGTCGGCGGGGCGCGGGCGGCTCATCAGGCGACCACGAGGCCGGTCCAGCCCGACTACGGCACGCAGATCGCGGCGCTCGTTCCGGGTGACGCCTGCATCACCGCGGACGACCCGACGTGGATCCTCGTCGCCGGGCGCTCACCACGGCCGCCGACCGACGGGCGCGAGATCGCCGACCTGTTCGGGGAGCGCGTCCTGCGCGCCACCGCGGGCGGCACGGTGCGCTTTCCGTCGCTGGGCGAGATGCTCCTGAGCGACGCCAGCCAGGAGGTCCTCCTCGGCTACCTCCAGCGTTGCCCATACGTGGTCCTGGGGGACGGGACGGACGACTGGACGGCCGACCGGGTGGCCGCGTTCCAGGCCAGCCATCGCCTGATCGCGGACTGGTCGGCCGAGGACGGTCCGCGGCTGTGGGGACCGGCGGACGCCGCGCCGTCCTGACGCCGCCCCATCGTGGGGCCCGTGTTTGAGCGTCCACCCATCCGGGTGTATACTTCGCGTCCAACTGAACGGCCGCTCCGTGACGTGGGTGACCCCCACGTTTTGTTTTGAGCGGCGCGCGAATACCGACTACAGCGAACGGAGGCCATCGTGAGTCGAGACTTCGTCGGTGCCCTCCTGCAGCTCAACGCCGAGAAGCAGATCTCCCGCGAACAGCTGATCGGCGCCGTCGAGGACGGCATCCAGTCCGCCTACCGGCGGGTCGCCGGTGACGAGGACATCCACGTCCGGATCGACGCCGAGACCGGCAAGATCCGGGTCTACCGCGCCCGTCGCGTCGTCGAGGAGATCGAGGACGAGTTCACCGAGATGACGGTCGACCAGGCGCAGGCCTTCGACAAGACCGCCAACGTCGGCGACCTGGTCGAGACCGAGCAGCTCGACGGTGACGTCTTCGGCCGGATCGGCGCCCAGACCGCCAAGCAGATCGTCCTCCAGCGCATCCGCGAGGTCGAGCGCGACCAGGTCTTCGACCAGTTCGCGAACCGCGAGGGTGAGCTCATCAACGGCACCGTCAACCGCGTCGAGCCGCGCGGCCTGATCCTCGACGTCGGCAAGGGCGTCGAAGCCGTCCTCCGGCCGTCCGAGCAGAGCGCGCTCGAGCACTACCGCATCGGGCAGAACGTCAAGGCGTTCGTCCTCGAGGTCCGGCGCGCGACGCGCGGCCCCGAGATCCTCGTCAGCCGCACCCACAAGGGCTTCCTCAAGCGCCTCTTCGAGCTCGAGGTCCCGGAGATCCACAGCGGCACCGTCGAGATCAAGGCCATCGCCCGCGAGGCGGGCAGCCGCTCGAAGGTGGCGGTCGCCTCGCGGCAGGACGGGCTCGACCCGGTCGGCGCGACGGTCGGCCAGCGCGGGGCGCGGGTCCAGGCCGTGGTCGCGGAGCTCTCGGGCGAGAAGATCGACGTGATCCCGTGGAACGACGACGCCGGGGTCTTCGTGGCCAACGCCCTCAGCCCCGCCCAGGTGATCTCGGTCGACATCGACGAGGAGCACCGCATCGCGAGCGTCACCGTCCCGGAGCGGATGCTGTCGCTGGCGATCGGCCGCGAAGGCCAGAACGCCCGACTCGCCGCCCGCCTGACCGGCTGGCGGATCGACATCCGGAGCGACGTCTCCGTCGCCGAAGCCAAGGCGGCCGCGGATGCGGCGCCGGCGGTCGCCGACGAGGCGGTCGAGGCCGTCGCGACCGACGCCGCCGAGGCGCCCGCCAAGCCCAAGCGCGTGACCAAGAAGGCCGCGGTCGCCGCCGAGGCGGCGGATGCGGTGCCGGTCGAGGCCGTCGCCGATGCGCCGCCGCCGAGCGGCGCCCGCCAAGCCGAAGCGCGTGACGAAGAAGGCCGCCGCCGACGCGGCCGCGGCTCCCGAGCCGTCGAAGCGCCGGTCGCGGCGGCGGCCAAGCCCAAGCGGACCACCAAGAAGGCACCGGCTGCGGAAGAGGTGGCGTCGTAGGCGCCGCCGCCCACGCGTCGGCGCCGCGGCGCGTCCCGACCCGCTCCTGCGTCGTCTGCCGGACGGCCTATCCGAAGCGGGAGCTGTTGCGTATCGTTCGTACGCCGGACGGCGAGGTCGTCGCCGACCCGACCGGCCGCCTCGCCGGACGCGGCGCCTATGTCTGCCACCAGGACGCCTGCCGCTCGCAGGCCATCACCAAGGGTGCCCTGAGCCGGGCACTGCACACCGCCGTCCCGACCGACGTCAAGGCGACGCTCGAGGCGGCCATCACCACCGATACCATCGAAGGAGGAGCCCGTGGCCAGGAGTAGGAGCGGCACGCGCGGCCGGCGCGGGCCCCGCAAGCCACCGCGTCGTGACGGCGCATTCAACGGCACGAACGTCCAGGTCCTCGATCCGCGCGAGCGCGGCGCGATCGAGCTGCCGGGCACCATCACCGTCAAGGAGCTCGCCGAGCTGTTGGCGGTCAACCCGGCGGACGTCATCCGCGAGCTCATCAAGAGCGGCATCTTCGCGACCATCAACCAGCTGATCGACCGCGACACGGCGTCGCTGGTCGCGGGCGAGCTCGGCTACGAAGTCGCCGAGACCGTCGCCGTGACCGCCGGCGTCGCCGATGCCGACGGCGAGGCCAAGGTCGACGCCGCGACGAAGGAGGTCCTCTACGAGGAGGACGACCCCGCCGATCTCGAGCCGCGCGCCCCGATCGTGACCGTGATGGGCCACGTCGACCACGGCAAGACCAGCCTGCTCGACGCCCTGCGGTCCACCGAGGTCGCGGCCGGCGAGCGCGGCGGCATCACCCAGCACATCGGCGCCAGCGAGGTCACCCACGACGGCAAGCGGGTCGTCTTCCTCGACACCCCGGGCCACGAGGCCTTTACCGCCATGCGCGCCCGCGGCGCGAAGGTCACCGACATCGCGATCGTCGTCGTCGCCGCCGATGACGGGGTCATGCCCCAGACGCTCGAGGCGATCAGCCACGCCAAGGCCGCGAAGGTGCCGATCATCATCGCGCTCAACAAGATCGACAAGCCGGACTCGAACCCGGACCGCGTCAAGACCGAGCTCACCGAGGCCGGCATCGTGGTCGAGGAGTACGGCGGCGACGTGCCGCTCGTGCCGGTCTCGGCCAAGAGCCGCCAGGGGCTCGACGAGCTGATCGAGATGGTCCTGCTCGTCGCCGACCTCCAGGAGCTGAAGGCGAACCCGAAGCGGAGCGCCGTCGGCACGATCGTGGAGGCGGAGCTGGACAAGGGCCGCGGCCCGGTCGCGACCGCCCTCATCCAGACTGGCACCCTCAAGGTCGGCGACATCATCGTCGTCGGCGAGACGTTCGGCCGCGTCCGGGCACTCGAGAACGACAAGGGCAAGCGCGTCACCAAGGCCGGCCCCGCGTCCGCGGTCGTCGTCCTGGGCCTCGCCGACGTCCCGCAGGCCGGCGACATCCTCCGCGTCGCGAGCGACGAGAAGGAGGCCCGCACCCTCGTCGAGACCCGCAAGCTCGAGTCGGCCGCGCGGAACGGCGACGGCAGCGGTCGCGCGACGCTCGAGGACCTCTACCGCCAGATCCAGGCCGGCCAGGCCAAGGAGCTGCGGATCATCCTCAAGGCCGACGTGTCCGGGTCGCTCGGGGCGATCACCCATGCGCTCGAGCAGCTCGACCAGGAGGAGATCCGGGTCAACGTCCTGCTCGAGGGCGCCGGCGACATCACCGACAACGACATCATGCTCGCGACCGCATCGGACGCGATCGTGGTGGGCTTCAACACCAAGATCACCGAGACGGCCCGCCGCTCCGCAGAGGCCGAGGGCGTCGACGTCAGGCTCTACGACATCATCTACAAGCTGACCGACGACATCGGTGCGGCCCTGAAGGGCCTGCTCGAGCCGGTCGTGGTCGAGGTGGTGGAGGGACGCGCCGAGGTCCGCCAGATCTTCCGCGTCGGCAAGAGCACGGTCATCGCCGGCTGCTACGTCACCGACGGGCGGATCGTCCGCGGCGGCGCGCGCGTCTGGCGTGGCGGCAAGATCGTGGCGACCGACAAGATCGAGTCGCTGCGCCGCTTCCGCGACGACGTCCGCGAGGTGCTCGCCAACTACGAGTGCGGCATCGGCCTGGACGGGTACCACGACCTCGAAGAAGGCGACATCATCGAATGCTTCACCTCGCAGACCGTTAGCCGGGCTGTGACCGGCTAACGGGGTCGCCGCCCCGGACGCCCACGCGTGCGTTGCCAGCTGCGCTCCTCGCTTCCGCACCTCGGGGTGCGCTCGCTCCGGTGCTCGACGGCGCCTTCGCGTGGACGCCCGGCATCGGCGACGACAGGTAAGGACAACGGCCGATGACGCAACGGACCAACAAGATCGACCAGCTGTTGAGAGAAGAGATCGGGTCGATCGTGTCGCGTGACGTCGCGGATCCGCGGATCGGGTTCGTGACCATCACGAGCGTCGAGACGACCCCGGACCTGCGGCATGCCAAGGTCTGGGTCAGCGTCATCGGGCAGCCGGCCGAGCGGACCGCCGCGATCGCCGCCCTCGGGCGGGCGATGCCGTTCGTCCGCCGCGAGCTGGGGGTCCGGCTGCGTCTGCGGCGGATCCCGGACCTCCACGTCCACGAGGACGACACCGCCGAGCGGGGGACCCGCGTCCTCCAGCTGCTCAACGACCTCGAGCGCGGCGAAGAGCCGCCGATGGACCTCGAGACGGGCGAATCGCTGCCGACCCCGGTCGCTCGGCTGCCGCATGACGGCGACCTCGGCGAGGAGCCGCCCTCGGCCGTTCGTCCGCCCGTCCGCAAGCGTCGTCCGACCTCGAAGGCGCGCCGGTGACGGTCGACCTCTCGCCCTATCTCGACGCCGTCCCGGACCTCGTCGTCGAGCGGCTGCGCGGTGCGCGACGCGTGCTCGCGGTCGGCCACGAGAACCCCGATGCGGACACGCTCGGCGCCAGCCTCGCCATCGTCCATCTCGTCGAGGCGCTCGGCGGGGCCGCCGATCCCGTCACGTCGGACCCGCCGCCGCCGCTGTACGACTTCCTGACCGGCGTCGACCGCGTGCGGAGCGACCCGGATCCGGCCGCCGACTACGACCTCGTCGTGATCTCCGACTGCGGCTCGCTCGAGCGGGTGGGCTCGGTCGGGGTCCGGCACGCCGACCTCTTCGCGCGGGTGCCCCGGATCGTCATCGACCACCACGCCTCGAACCAGGTGGACGGCGCTGCCGACTGGGTGGATCCCAAGGCCGCGGCCACGTGCGAGATGGTCACGCTCCTCGCCGTGCGCCTGGGCGTCCCGCTCGACATCGACAGCGGCGCGATGGCCACCGCGCTGATGGGCGGGATCGTCATGGACACCGCCACGTTCGCGCATCCGAACGCGACGCCACGGACGCTGGCGGTCTCGGCCGCGCTCGTGGAGGCCGGTGCGCCGCTCTCCGACATCTCGAAGCGCCTGTACCGGACCAAGCCGGACACCCAGCTCCGCCTCTTCGGCCTGGTCCTCGGCCGGATGCAGAGCGCCGACGGCGGCCGCATCGTCTGGTCGACGCTCGCGGACGCCGACCTGGCCGCGACCGGCACGCAGCCGCCGCACTCGGAGGGGATCATCGACCTGCTCGCGCAGGCCGAGGATGCCGAGGTCGCCATCCTCTTCAAGGAGGACGCCCGCGGCACCCGCCTCAGCGTGCGCACGCGGCCGGGCGGCGTGGACGCGACCGTGCTGACGGGCGCGTTCGGCGGGGGAGGGCACGCCCGGGCGGCCGGGGCCACGCTCGCCCAGCCCGTGGCCGACGCCGTGCCGGTCGTGCTCGCCGAGGCGGAGCGGCTCGTGGCCGCGGTCCGGCGCTGACGATGGCCCACCAGTCGCTCGGTCCGGGCCTCGACGGGATCCTGGTGATCGCCAAGCCCGCGGGCCCCACCTCGCACGATGTCGTCGCCCTGGTGCGGCGTCTCGCCGCCACGAAGCGGGTCGGCCATGGCGGGACGCTCGACCCGTTCGCGTCGGGGGTGCTGCCGGTCTTCCTCGGGCACGGGACCCGGGTCGTCGAATACCACTCGGGCGACCGCAAGGGCTACCGCGCGACGGTCTGCTTCGGGGCCTCGTCCTCCACGGACGACCTCGAAGGCGAGCTCGTGCCGTCGACCGGCCCGGCGCCGGGTCGCGACGCCGTCGAGGCCGCGCTCGCCGGCTTCACCGGCGCGATCTCGCAGCGACCGCCCGCGTTCAGCGCGATCAAGGTCGGTGGCCGGCGCGCCTACGCCATGGCCCGGGCGGGGGAGACGGTCGTCCTCGCCGAGCGCGAGGTCATCATCCACGCGCTGACGATGCTCGAGTGGGACGGCTCCGATCCCGAGCGGCCGATCGCGATCCTCGAGGTCGTGTGCTCGGCGGGCACGTACATCCGCGCGCTCGCCCGGGACCTCGGCGAGACCCTGGGGAGTGCCGCCTATCTCGGGGCGCTCGTCCGGACCGCGTCCGGGCCGTTCGAGCTCGGCGACGCCGTCCAGCTCGACGCGGTGCGCGAGGCGGCCGCCGGTGGCCCGGAGGGCCTCCTGCCACTGCTGCGGCCGATCGACACCGGCCTCGAGGCGTTCCCCGAGGTCGCGCTGACCACCGAGGAGACCCTCGCGGTCGCCCGCGGCCAGTTCGTCTCGCCCGCGGCGGGCCTCCCGGGTCCCGCGGACCACTATCGGCTGCGCGGACCGGACGGCGCGCTCGCCGCCATCGCGAGCTCCTCCGGTGGCCGTCTCGCCCCGGACAAGGTGTTCGTGACCCCGGCGCCGGTCGCGGCCGCCCGGACCTGACGCCGGCGATGCAGGTCGTCAACGGCGTCGATGCACTGCCGCGAGAGGCGGGTCCCGTCTTCGTCGTCGTCGGCGTCTTCGACGGGCTCCACCTGGGGCATCGGTACCTGCTCGAGCACCTGGTCGCCGAGGCGGCTCGGCGCCACGCCGCCGCGACCGTGATCACCTTCGACCATCACCCCGACGAGGTCCTGACCGGCAGCGCGCCGCCGCTGCTCATCGACCCCGAGGAGCGGCTCCAGCGGCTCGACGCCGCCGGCGTGGCGGTGACGGTGGTCCAGCACTTCGACGACGCCCTGCGCCACACCGCGTACGACGACTTCATCGAGCGCATCCGCGCGAGGGTCGAGCTGAGCGGCTTCCTCATGACCCCCGACGCGGCGTTCGGCTTCGAGCGGCGCGGGACCCCGGGCGCGCTCGCGGAGGTCGGTGCCCGGGACGGCTTCGAGGTCGTCGTGATGCCCCCGTTCACGCTCGACGGCCGCCCGGTCCGCAGCACGGAGATCCGCGACGCGATCGCCGCGGCCGACCTGGCGGCGGCGCGCAGCCTGCTCGGCCGCGCCTTGACCTACCGTGGCACGCCCGCTGTCGATGGCCGGGTCGGGTTCGAGATGCCGATGGCCGTCCCGCCCGACGGCGACTACACGTGCCTCGTCGACGGCCATGCCGGCCGGCTGCGGCTCGTCGGCGGCGACGTCTACCTGGCGGGCTCGACGCCGGGCGAGCGGCCGCTCACGATCGAGCTCATCGGCCGGGCTGCCACAGCGGCTCGCTGACGCCGCGCTGCTGGTTCTCGAAGCGGGCCATCACGAACAGCGCGTCCGAGAGGCGGTTGAGGTAGGCCAGCACGAACTCGCCGATCGCCTCGTCCCGGCCCAGCCGGACGGCCTCGCGCTCCGCGCGCCGGCAGACGGTCCGCGCGACGTGGAGCTGGGCCGCGCCCGGCGACCCGCCCGGCAGCAGGAAGTTGGTCAGCGGCCCGACGGCGTCGTTGAACTCGTCGATCAGCCGCTCCAGCTTCTCGACGTGGCGCGCCTCGACGGTCGGGATCCGGGCGCGACGCGGGTCGTCGGACGGCCAGCACAGGTCCGAGCCCAGGTCGAACAGCTCGTTCTGGATCTGCGGCAGCTCCGTCGCGAGGCGCTCGCACAATCCGTCCGCCAGCGCGACGCCGATCAGCGAGTTCAGCTCGTCCACGGTCCCGTAGGTCACGACCCGGCGCGAGTCCTTGGGAACGCGCTGGCCGCCGCCGAGGCCGGTCATCCCCTCATCGCCGGTCTTCGTGTAGATCCTGTCAAGCTTGGGCACCGAGACCTCCGGGTTGCGACGGACCCGCACGGACGGGCGCATCCGGGAGAGCGTAGCGCCTCCCGGGCGGGCGTCGGGCGTTTGCCGCATCCGGCCGGGCCTGCTACCATCCGCCGGTCATAGATCGGAAAGAACAGCACATTGCCGTGTTCGGAGGAACGAGTGCCGCTCGCGCGGGATGAGAAGCAAGAGATCATCACCGGGTATGCCACCACTGAAGGTGACACCGGTTCGCCGGAAGTCCAGATCGCGCTCCTGACGGAGCGGATCAAGGAGCTGACCGGACATCTCCGGAGCTTTCCCAAGGACAACCATTCGCGCCGCGGCCTCCTCAAGCTCGTCGGCCAGCGCCGCCGCCTTCTTGCGTACCTGATGAAGAAGGACAGCGCGCGCTACCGCGTCGTCATCGGACGACTCGGACTCCGCCGCTAGCGACGCCGCTCCCGGACCCTGGGTCATCACCCGGGGTCCTCTCGCGTTCGACGCCAGCTGGCCGAGTCGGCCGACCTGCCGCAGGTCGCCTACCTCCTCCACGGTCAAGGAGGATCGATACCCTTGTCTCACACGTTCGAGACACAGATCGGTGGTCGCACGCTGACCATCGAGACCGGCAAGCTCGCGCGCCTAGCCGGCGGCGCCGTCACCGTTCGCTACGGTGACACCCTGGTGCTCGGCACCGCCAACCGCTCGGATCCCCGCCCGGGCCTCGACTTCTTCCCGCTCACGGTCGAGTTCGAGGAGCGCATGTACGCCGCGGGCAAGATCCCGGGCGGCTTCATCAAGCGCGAGGCGCGCGCGTCGGAGGCGGCCACCCTGGCGGCCCGCCTGACCGACCGCCCCATCCGCCCGCTCTTCCCCGAGGGCTACAAGGACGACATCCAGCTCGTCATCACGGTCCTCTCGACCGACCAGGAGAACGAGCCCGACGTGCTCGGTACGACGGCCGCGTCAGCCGCGCTGAGCATCAGCGAGATCCCGTTCGCGGGTCCGGTCGGGGCCGTCCGCGTCGGCCGCATCAACGGCGAGTTCGTGGTCAACCCGACCTACAGCGAGCTCGCGGAATCGGAGCTCGACCTGATCGTCTCCGGCACGCGTGACGCGATCATGATGGTCGAGGCGGGCGCCAAGCTCCTGCCCGAGGACGTGATGGCCGAGGCCATCCTGTTCGGCCATCGCGCGCTGCAGCCGCTCATCGACATCCAGGAGGAGCTCCGCGCGGCCGTCGGCAAGGCGAAGAGCACCCCGTACCTCGAGCCGGGCACCGGCTCGGTGCTCGACTACACGAAGGCCGTTGCCGCGGGCGACGCGTTCGTCGTCGTCGACGTCGAGACCACCGGCACCGACCCGAAGATGGCCGACCTCCTCGAGATCGCGGCCGTCAGGGTCCAGGGCGGCAAGATCGTCGATCGCTGGTCGACGCTCGTGAACCCGGGCCGGCCGATCCTCGGCCACCAGATGCACGGCATCACCGACGCGGACGTCAAGAAGGCCCCCAAGCCGGCGGACGCCGCGAAGGACGCCCTCAAGTTCATCGGTGACTCGCTCGTCGTCGGGCACTCCGTCGGGTTCGACCTCGGCTTCATCGAGGCCGCGCTCGCCGACGGCACGCACTTCGAGCAGGGGCGCTACCTCGATACCCTGGTCCTCGCTCGCGAGGGCTACCCGGATCTCGAGAACTACAAGCTCAACACGCTGTCGAACTTCTTCGGCATCGAGCTCGCCCAGGCGCACCGGGCGGCCCCCGACGCCGAGGCGACCGCCAACCTGCTGATCTGGTTCGGGAACGACCTGCCCGGTCGCATCGCGGCCCTCAAGGCGGGGATCGCGGACTCGGTCCGGGCCAACCGGACCGGTGGCGACCCGAAGGCGATCCTCGAGGCCGCGCGCCGCGAGGCCCGCGTCTCGAAGAGCCTCTACAACCTGCTCTTCAAGAAGACCTGCCGTGAGCTGGCCCTCGACGAGGGCATCCGCATGGACGGCCGCGGCCTGACGGAGCTCCGCCAGATCTCGGTCGAGGTGGGCCTCCTGCCGCGAGCCCACGGCTCGGGGCTCTTCACCCGTGGCGAGACCCAGGTCATGACGATCGCGACGCTCGGCGCGTCCTCGGACGTGCAGCGCATCGACACGATCAGCCCCAAGACCGAGAAGCGCTACATCCACCACTACAACTTCCCGCCCTATTCGACCGGCGAGAACAAGCCGATGCGCGGCCCCAGCCGGCGCGACATCGGGCACGGCAACCTGGCCGAGCGCGCGCTCGTCCCGGTCCTGCCGAGCCACGAGGAGTTCCCGTACGTCATCCGGCTCGTGTCGGAGTGCATGTCGTCCAACGGCAGCACCTCGATGGCCTCGACCTGCGGCTCGACCCTCGCCCTCATGGACGCCGGCGTCCCGATCTCCGCTCCGGTCGCCGGCGCGGCGATGGGCCTGATCAGCGAGCCGGACGGCCGCTTCGTGGTCCTGACCGACATCCTCGGCAAGGAGGACTCGGTCGGTGACATGGACTTCAAGGTGACCGGCACGCGGGACGGCATCACCGCCCTGCAGATGGACATCAAGGTCCAGGGCATCAACGAGGCGATCATCCGCAACGGCCTCAAGCAGGCCCTCGCGGCGCGCCTCGAGATCCTCGACAAGATGGTCGAGGTCATGCCCGAGGCCCGCGTGGAGATGAGCGACTTCGCGCCGCGCATCACCACGATCAAGATCAACCCTGAGAAGATCCGCGAGATCATCGGCAAGGGTGGATCGATGATCCGCAAGATCCAGGAAGAGACGTCGACCGAGATCAACGTCGAGGACGACGGCACCGTGGAGATCGCGGCCGTGTCCGGTGAGAACGCCCGCAAGGCGATCGACTGGATCAACAGCCTGACCCGTGAGGTCGAGGTGGGCGCGCTCTACATGGGCAAGGTCACCCGGATCATGGGCTTCGGCGCCTTCGTCGAGATCATGCCCGGCAAGGAAGGCCTGGTCCGCATCGGCGAGCTCGCCGACTACCACGTTCCCACCGTCGAGGACGTCGTGTCCGTCGGCGACGAGATCATGGTCGTCGTGATGGAGATCGACCGTCAGGGCCGCGTCAACCTGTCCCGCCGCGCCGCGATGCAACGCCACCTGGCGAAGGATCCGGCCTAGCAACCTCGGCGCCCTCGGGCGCCACCCCATCCGAGCGCGAGCGAGCGGGTCGTCCACTGGACGGCCCGTTCGTGATTCCCAAGGAGCCCCTGGTGACCGCCAGCACCACCGGACATGCCTGGACCGCGGAGGGCCGCTGGTATACTCCGACCGTGCCCGAACTGACCAACGACCCTGCGGAGCCGTGTCCTCCATGAGACGAAACGAACTCACCGTCGCCGTCGTCGGCGCCACCGGCGTCGTCGGCCGGACGATGATCACCGTGCTGGGCGAGCGCGGCTTCCCGGTCGGGGAGCTGCGCCTGCTGGCGTCGGGCCGCTCGGCCGGCCGGACGGTGTCGGTCGACGGCCGCACGCTCGAGATCGGTGAAGCCGTCCCCGACGCCTTCGACGGCGTCGACATCGCGCTGTTCTCGGCCGGCGCCGACGTCTCGCGCGAGCTCGCCCCCTCGGCGGCCGCCCGCGGCGCCACCGTCATCGACAACTCGTCCGCCTGGCGGATGGACCCGTCGATCCCGCTCGTCGTCTCGCAGGTGAACCCGGACGACCTCGAGGGCCACCAGGGCATCATCGCGAACCCGAACTGCTCGACGATGCAACTCGCGCCCGTGCTCATGGCCCTGCGCGACAGCGTCGGCCTGGAGCGGGTCGTGGTCGACACCTACCAGTCGGTCTCCGGCACCGGGGCGGACGCCATCGCCGAGCTGGAGTCGCAGATCCGGGCGCACGTGTCCGGCGAACCGGTCCGCGCCGACGTCTACCCGCACCCCATCGCGTTCAACGCGCTGCCCGAGATCGATGTCTTCCTCCCCAACGGCTACACCAAGGAGGAGTGGAAGGTCGTCTCCGAGGACCGCAAGATCCTGGGCCTGCCGGACCTGCGCATCTCGTGCACGGCGGTCCGCATCCCGGTGTTCGTCAGCCACTCCGAGGCGGTCCACGTCGAGACCCGCGACCCGATCACGCCCGAGCGCGCCCGCCAGCTGTTCGGGGCCGTCAAGGGCGTCGTGGTCCAGGACGACCCGGCCACGCACGACTACCCCCTGGCCACGCAGGCTGCCGGGCACGACGAGATCTTCGTGGGCCGGGTCCGCCGCGACGAGTCGATCCCGGGCGACCGCGGTCTCGCCCTGTGGGTCGTCTCGGACAACCTGCGCAAGGGCGCGGCGACGAACGCGGTCGAGATCGCCGAGATCCTCCTCGAGCGCAACTGGGTCGAGCACGCGTCGGCACGGGGCGCCCGCCCATACCGGGCGCTCGAGCCGGTGGGGGTCTCAGGCGGGAGCGGCGCGTGACCGACGCCGAGCGCCGGGCGGCGCTCGAGGCCATCGCGGCCGAGGTCCGCGACTGCACGCGATGCCGGCTCCATGTCGGCCGTACCCGATCCGTGCCGGGGGAGGGGAGCCCGTCCACCGAGGTCGTCTTCGTCGGCGAGGGGCCGGGTTTCAACGAGGACCGCCAGGGGCGCCCGTTCGTCGGCCGCGCCGGGGACCTCCTCGTGAAGCTCCTCGGCTCGATCGGCTGGCGCCGCGAGGACGTCTTCATCACCAACATCGTCAAGTGCCGGCCGCCCGACAACCGCGATCCGGAACCCGACGAGATCGCGGCGTGTGCCCCGTACCTCGTCCGCCAGCTCGAGATCCTCGATCCCGCGATGGTCGTGACGCTGGGCCGCCATTCGATGGCCCGCTTCATGCCGGGCGCGCGCATCTCGCAGGCGCATGGCACGGTGCGACCCGCCGATCCCGCGACGGGCGCCCGGGACGCCCTGGTCCTCGCGATGTACCACCCCGCGGCCGCGCTCCGCACCCCCGCGATCGAGCGCGACAGCTACGCCGATGCCGCCACGATCCCGGCCGTCCTGCTGGACGCGAGGGCCCGCAGGGCCGACCATGCGAGCACCGCCGCTCGAGAGCCCACGCAAGACCCGATCGAGATCCCCGTCCCCGACGGGACGACCACGGACGCCGCCGCGCCCCCGCCGGATCCCGCGACCGCGACCGCCGACACCGACCAGATGACCTTGTTCTAACCCGCTACAGGGACCGAATGCCAACCAAGAACGAGCATCCGCTCCGCATCATCCCGCTCGGCGGGGTGGGCGAGATCGGCAAGAACATGTACGTCTTCGAGTACCGCGACGAGATCGTGGTGATCGACTGCGGCCTGATGTTCCCGGACGAGGAGATGTTCGGCATCGACCTCGTCATCCCCGACATCAGCTACCTCAAGGAACGCCGCCACATGGTCAAGGCGTTCCTCATCACCCATGCCCACGAGGACCACGTCGGCGGGCTGCCGTACGTGCTGCCCGAGTTCCCGGGCGTGCCGGTCTACGCCTCGACGCTGGCCCGCGGGCTGCTCGGCAACAAGATCAAGGAGCACAAGCTCCACAACAACCCGGTCCTCGCGCTCGACCCGGGCGACGAGCTCGACATCGGCGCGTTCCACGTCATCCCGTTCCGGGTCGGCCATTCGATCCCGGACGCGATGGGCATCGCGCTGCGCACGCCGGTCGGGACGATCGTCCACACGGGCGACTTCAAGTTCGACCACACGCCGGTCGACGGCAAGCTGTCCGACTTCGCGATCCTGGCCCGCCTCGGACAGGAAGGGGTCATCTGCCTGCTGTCCGACTCGACGCGGGCGGAGAACCCGGGCTACACCCCGTCCGAGCGCACGGTCGGCGAGGCCTTCCGCGAGATCATGGAGCCCCTCCAGGGGCGGGTGATCGTCGCGACCTTCGCGAGCAACATCGCCCGCGTCCAGCAGGTCCTCGACGCCGCCGCCGACATGAAGCGCAGCGTCTCGGTCATCGGCCGCTCGATGGAGCAGAACTTCCGGATCGCGACCGATCTCGGCTACCTCAAGTACGACCCGTCGATGATCGTGTCGAAGGACAAGATCAAGGACCACCCCGACGCCCAGCTGGTCATCGCCACGACCGGTGCGCAGGGCGAGCCGATGGCCGGCCTGGCCCGCATGGCGAACCGCGACCACCGGTTCGTCGAGATCCAGCCGGGCGACACCGTCATCGTCAGCGCCAGCCCGATCCCCGGCAACGAGGAGTACGTCTCGCGGACGATCGACAACCTGTTCAAGGCCGGCGCCAACGTCTACTACCACACGATCAAGCGCGCGCACGTCTCCGGGCATGCCAGCCAGGAGGAGCTCAAGCTGATGCTGGGGCTGACCAAGCCGAAGCACTTCATCCCGATCCACGGCGAGTTCCGGATGCAGGTGCAGCACGGCCGGCTCGCGATCGAGACCGGCGTCGCCCCCGAGGATGTCTTCATCATCGAGAACGGCACGCCGATCGAGCTCTTCGCCGATGGCTCCGCCCGGCGCGGGACGCCGGTCACGGCGGGGTACGTCTTCGTGGACGGGCTGTCCGTCGGCGAGGTCGGCGAGATCGTCCTGCGCGACCGCCGCTCGCTGGCCAACGACGGCATGTTCATGATCGTCGTGACCGTCGACAAGCAGACGGGCGCCATCGTCGGGCGGCCCGAGATCGTGACCCGCGGCTTCGTCCACCTCAACGAGAAGGACCCGATCATGGACGAGGCCGTCGACCGCGTGATGAGTGCGATCGACACGCCCGGGGACCACATCAGCGAGATCGCGCTGCTCAAGACCCAGGTCAAGGACGCGGTCTCGCGCTACCTGTACGAGAAGACCAAGCGCCGGCCGATGGTCTTCCCGGTCGTGGTCGAGGTCTAGGCGTTGGCCACCCGCAAGCGCGCCCCCAGCCGCACCACGACGGGCACCCGCAGCCGCCGCCGGTCGAGCGGCGGCCTCGCGAGCCAGTTCACCCCGGACGTCGTGCGCTCGATCATCGGGATCACCCTGCTGATCCTCGGCGCGATGACCCTGATCGCCCTGCTGCTGCCGGGCAAGGGCGCCCTCACCAGCTGGTGGACCGGCGTCTTCGCCCCGTGGTTCGGGGCCATGCGCTGGCTGCTCCCGTTCCTGCTGCTGGCCGCGGGCGGCTACCTGGAATGGCGGCGGCCGAGGGGCTGGGGGCTGACCCTGCTTGGCATCGGCCTGCTCTACGCCGGGGTCCTGGGGATCGGCCAGATCCTCGTCGGGAGCGCCACATTCACGCCCGGCGGCCGCATCGGACGGTTCTTCGAGGGCGTGCTCGAGCCGCTCCTGACGGCGCCGGGCGCGATCGTGGTGCTGCTCGCGATGGTCGTCATCGGGTTGATGCTCGCCTTCAACCTGCACCTGGACCAGATCATGCGACCGTTCGTGCGGGCCGGCCATTGGCTGCAGGCGACCGTGGCCGACGCGCTCCACCGACCGCCGAAGGCCGACGAGAAGCCGGTCGCGAAGACCACGCCCGCCAAGCCCCCGGTCGCGCTCCCGATCAAGCCCGGATCGGGCGATCCGGCCGTTCCGAGCATCCTCGACGCGCCACCGGCCCCGGCGATCAGCTCGGCCCCGGTCAGCCGGACGTTCTGGACCGGCGAGGGCGCCGCCCCGCTGCCCGCCGCGGGTGCCGTCGCCGTCGCGACCCGGCCGTCGGCGGTCGACGCGGACGATGAGCCCGTCGACGGCCTTGCCTCGATCGACTGGGTGCTGCCGTCGATCGAGCTGCTCGAGCCGGCCCGCCCGACCACGGGCAACGCGGGCGTCGACCACGAGGCGAACATCAAGCGCATCGAGGAGAAGCTCCGCCACTTCGCGATCCCGGCCAAGGTCGTCGGCCAGAACTCCGGGCCGGTCGTCACCCAGTACGAGGTCCGCCCCGACAAGGGGGTCAAGCTGTCGCGCATCGAGGCGCTCAGCGACGACCTCGCGATGGCCCTCGCGGCGCGCTCGATCCGCATCGAGGCGCCGATCCCCGGCAAGGACCTCGTCGGCATCGAGATCCCCAACCAGGTCAGCGAGGTCGTCGCCTTCCGGCCGCTGGTCGAGGACAGCAACATGCTCGCGGCCAGCCAGCTGACCTTCGCCCTCGGGCGCGACGTGTCCGGCGAGGCGAAGGTCGTGGACCTCGCCAAGATGCCCCACCTGCTCATCGCGGGCGCCACCGGCTCGGGGAAGAGCGTGTGCGTCAACGCCGTGATCACCAGCCTGCTGATGCACGCCCGGCCGGACGAGGTCCGGCTCATCCTGGTCGACCTCAAGCGGGTCGAGCTGGCGCCGTACGACGGGCTGCCGCACCTGCTCCAGCACGTCATCGTCGAGGCCAACGAGGCCAAGGCCATCCTCAACTGGGCGGTCCACGAGATGGAGGACCGCTACAAGGCCCTCGCCTCGCGGACGGTGCGCAACATCGAGGCCTACAACGCCCTGGACGAGGCGAAGCGCGGCGAGCGCCTGCCGTACATCGTGCTGATCATCGACGAGCTCGCCGACCTGATCATGCGCGAGGGCCGGAAGGTCGAGGACCCGGTCGTCAAGATCGCCCAGAAGGCCCGCGCGGTCGGCATCCACCTCGTCCTCGCCACGCAGCGGCCGTCGGTCAACGTCGTGACCGGGCTGATCAAGGCCAACGTCCCGTCGCGCATCGCCTTCGCGATGGCCTCGATGGTCGACTCGCGGACGGTGCTCGACTCGCCGGGCGCGGAGGACCTGATCGGCCGCGGCGACATGCTGTACCAACCGGTCGACCTGCCGCGCCCGATGCGCCTGCAGGGCGTGTTCGTGACGGACGCAGAGGTCAACGCCGTCACCCAGCACTGGCTCGCCCAGGCGGACGGCCGGACCTTCTACGAGGAGGCGATCCTCGAGTTCAGCGACGGCGAGGGGAACGGCAACGGCGAGTTCGCCTGGCTCGCGGCGCTGGACGTCGACGAGATGACCCCGCATGCCGCCGAGCTGGTCATGCGCGAGCAGAAGGCCAGCACGTCGCGCCTCCAGACCAAGCTCAAGCTCGGCTTCTCGCGGGCGAGCCGCGTCATGGACGAGCTGGAGCGCTACGGCATCGTCGGGCCGCAGGATCCGCGCAACCCGGCGTCCCCGCGGGTCATCTACGGACCCGACAACTGGCTGCGCTCCACCGACGACGTCGACCGGGACGATTGAGGGTGCCGGACGGTCGTCAGCCGGCCCTTCGAGACGCGTGGGGTATGCTGACCGGCCTGAGGCGGGCCCGGACGGCCGCCTCGCGATCGACGCCGACGGACCACCGATGACGACACAGGACCGAACGAGGCGGACGACACCGGGCGAGCGGCCCGATGCGCCCAAGCCGGCCCCAGACGCCGCCACGAGCCTGCCGGAGCGCCTGTACGAGGCGCGCGAGCGCAAGGGCGTCGACCTGTACCGCGCGGAGCGCGACACCAAGATCCGGGCGCGCTATCTCGACGCGATGGAGCGGGGCGACTGGAAGGAGCTCCCCGGCGCGGTCTACACCAAGGGCTTCCTGCGCAACTACGCGCTGTACCTCGGCCTCGACGCCGACGAGGTCCTCGAGCAGTGGCGGCGCGAGCGCGGCGAGCCGAAGGAGGCGCCGGCGACCATCACGGTGCCGCGGCCCCTGGCGGCGCCACGCAAGGGTCTGACGTTCTCGCCGTTCATCATCGTCCTCGCGCTGATGACCATCGGCGTGCTCGCCTTCGGCGCGTATCTCGGCATCCAGCTCCTCCGCTTCGCGAAGCCGCCGACCATCTCGGTCACGGACCCGGCGACCGCCGTCGTCTCGGTGGACGACTCGGCGTCCTCGTACACCCTGCGCGGCGTCACCCTGCCGAACGCCACCGTCAACATCGACGACGGGACGCCTGGCCGGGACCCGTACCAGGTCACCGCCGAGGCGACCGGGCTGTGGTCCGCGACCGTGGACCTGCGCCGCGGCCGGAACCAGTTCGACGTCAACGCCATCGACCCGGACACCGGCAAGCATTCCGAGGACACGATCCGGCTCTACATCACGGTGCCGTTCCCGACCGTCGAGGCGCCGACGCTCTCCGTCGACCAGCCCGCCGAGGGCGCGACCTACGAGAACGGGGCGATCCCCGTCCAGGGGATGACCACGAATGCGACCTCCGTGGTGATCACCTCGGCCTACAAGGGTCCGGTCACGGCGCCGGGGGCCGGCAAAGCCACACCGGCCCCGCCGAAGGCGCCGGCCCCGAAACCGGCGCCGATCGCCGACGACGGCACGTTCTCCGCACCGCTCGAGCTCACTGCCGGGCATTGGGCGATCACGATCACCGCGGCGAGCGCCGAGGGCAAGAAGACCGCCCTGACCCGGAACGTGACCGTCGCCTACCAGGGCGTCAACGTCGTGGTGTCCATCCAGGGAAGCCGTGCGTGGCTCAAGGTCTGGGTGGACGGCAAGGTCTCCGACCTCACGGGCGCGGCCGGGCGCGTCTATCCCTCGGGCAAGGTGCTGACCTTCACCGCCGAGCAGACCGTGGAGGTCCGGACCGGCAAGTCCAGCGTCACGTACTTCACCGTGAACGGCATCGACCTCGGGCACATGTCCGCGCAGGGCAACCCCGAGACGTGGCTGTTCGCGCCGCCCGACGACCCGAAGCAGACCGACCGGCGCTGACCGGTCCATGGACACGCCGCCCACCTCGTACGCGGACCTCGCGGACCTCGCCGTCCGGCTGCAGGCGGCGTGCCTCGCCCGGGACCTGACGGTCGCGACGGCCGAATCCTGCACCGGCGGGCTCGTCGCCCACGCCATCACCACGATCCCCGGCGCGTCCGCCTACTTCCTCGGCGCCGTGGTCAGCTACAGCGACGCGGTCAAGGCGGGCCTGCTCGACGTGCCCGTCGACCTGCTGCGGACCCATGGGGCCGTCAGCGCCCAGGTGGCCCTCGCGATGGCCGCCGGCGCGCGGTCGCGGGTCGGGGCGGATCTCGGGGTCGGGATCACCGGGGTCGCCGGACCCGATGGCGGCTCGGACGAGAAGCCGGTCGGGCTGGTGTACGTGGCGGTCGCCGACGCGGACGGGGCCGACGTCCGGCGATACCAGTGGACGCGGGACCGCGCCGGGAACATCGTCGAGAGCGCCGCCGCGGCCCTGCAGGCCCTCCTGGAGCGCGCGGAGCGACCCGCCGAGGTCGCCAGCCGGTGACGCGCACATCCGAGGAGATCGGGCGCGGGCTTGCCGGGCCGCGACCCGCGCGGCCGATCGCGCCCGGGACCCGCATCCACGTCATCGGCGTCGGTGGCGCCGCGTCGTCCGGCGCGGCCATCCATGCCGCCGCTGCCGGGGCGATCGTGACCGCGTGCGACGCCGGCGGGCCGGACCCGCTGACCGGGGCGGTCGAGGCGGCCGGGATCCCCATCGAGTGGGGGCACGACGCAGCGCACATCCGCGGGGCCGACGGCTCGGCGGCTGGTGGACCGGGTCGCGGTCACCAAGGCGATCACCTCGGTCGACCCCGACCACCCGGAGCTGGTCGCCGCCCGCGCGCTCGGGATCGAGCCGGAGAGCGTCCAGCAGGTCATCGCCGACGCGGCCGCCACCGACGGGCGCCGCCTGGTCGCGGTGACCGGCACGCACGGCAAGTCGACCACGTCGGGCTGGATGCTCGACATCCTCGTCGGTGCCGGCACGGACCCATCGGGCTTCGTGGGGGCGATGCTGCCGGCCGCGATCGCCGGGCCGCAGCGGGGCGTGGCGCGGATCGGCGCGGGCCGCGACTTCATCGTCGAGGCCGACGAGTACGCCGGGAACTTCGACCCGTACCGGCCGGACATCACGGTGCTCATCTCGGCCGAATGGGACCACCCGGACGTGTTCGCGGACGAGGCGGCCGTCGTCGCGGCCTTCGCCGGCTGGATCGGCCGGAGCGGATCGGGGACAGGGGAGCCGCGCACGCTCGTGGCCAACGTCGGCGACCGCGGCGTCCGCGGCGTCCTGGAGGCCCTGGCCGGCTGGCCCGGGAAGCGGAGTCGGCGTCCAGCTCCTGGCCGATGGCGAGACCGCCCGCGCCGGGGCGACGATCGTCGGGACCGTCCTCGCCGAGGACGGCGACGGCACGGACCTCGAGGTGCGCGGCCTGCGCGGCCCGGGCCACGAGCCGGATCGCGTCCGCCTGCGGCTCATCGGGCGGCACATGGCGATCGACGGGCTGATGGCGGCCGCCGGCGCCGTCGCCACCGGCGTCGAGCCCGACGCGATCCTCGCGGGCCTTGCGTCGTTCGAGGGGGTCGGCCGCCGGTTCGAGCTCAAGGGCGAGGTCGGGGGCGTCACGGTGCTCGACGACTACGCCCACCACCCGACCGCGATGCGCGCGACGTTCGCGGCCGCCCGGCGGCGCTATCCCGGCCGGCGGCTGTGGGCCGTCTACGAGCCGCTCACCTACCACCGGACCGCCGCCATGCTCGACGCGTTCGCGGAGGTCCTCGCCGAGGCCGACCGCGCGGCCGTCATCGACATCTGGGCGGTGCGCGACCCGGACCGGACGATCACCTCGGCCGCGGCGCTCGCGGACGCCGTCACGGCGCGCAGCGCGACCCCGGCGGTGGCCATCGGGAGCCCCGAGGCGGCCGCCGCGTGGCTGGCCGACGCGGTCGAGCCGGGCGACGTCGTCCTGGTGATGGGCGGCGGCCGGTCGTACGTGGCCGCCGAGCAGCTGGTCGAGCGCCTGCGCGCCCGCGCCTAGCCGCGCAGCCCGCGACTCGGGCCCCGCCGCGATCAGGTCTGGCCGGCGGCTGCGGCGGTCTCGCCCTCGGCGGCGCGGTCGGCGTCGTCCGCCCGCGCCGAGATCGGGCGCGCGTACAGCGGGTGCCCGTCCGAGGTGATGCACGCCCCGGTCGCCAGCTCCCACTGCCAGCCGTGCAGGGCGCACGTCATGACCCCCTGCTCCTCCGAGGCGAACCGGGTGAGGTCGGCCTTCATGTGCGGGCAGCGGCGCTGGATGTCGTACCCGGCGAACTCGAACGTGCCCTGCGACGGCCCGTGCTCGGCGTAGAAGCCCTCGGCGTACTGGAGCCGCTCTTCGTTCAGGCACTTGAACCAGGTGTAGACGTAGTCGTTGTACGGGCCGCGCCGCCGCGCCCGGAAGCGCATCGACAGGAAGAGCTCGTTCACCCAGTCCTCGACGTGCTCGCGGACGAGGTGGTCGACGAGCTCGCGCTCGATGGACGAACTGGTAGCGCGGGTCCTCGTCCTCGAGCGGCCGCCGCACCTCGCGCGTCGCGAAGTCGATGACGATCCGCTCGTCGCCGACGTCCAGCAAGCACGGGCTGGTCGATGCCGGCGCAGATCATGTCGGCCTGCTCGAGCAGCGGGTCCCACCACGCCTTGAGCTCGGGCAGGAGGTCCACCCGGGCACCCTTCCACGCCGCCCGCTCGGCGGCGATGACGGGCGCCTTGCGCGCCTGGTACGCCTCCAGGTAGGCGCGCTTGTCGGCGAAGATCGGGGCCGGGTCGACCGGGTGGGTGACGTCGAAGCGGCCCTTGCCCACGTCCGCGATGCTCCCCGGCAGCATGAGGCGGCCGCCCTCGCGGCCGTGCTCGGCCATGTAGTCCAGGAACGTCGGCTGGTCGGGGAAGGTGTTCCACTCGTTGCCGTGGAGGTCGTTGAACTCGAAGAGGTCCGGGTCGAGGAAGCACGGCGGCCCGGCCGACGGCACCACGAAGGCCGGGTCCAGCACCTCGACGTAGCGAAGGGCCCGGGCCGACTGGGCGACCCGCTTCTTGTGGCCGAGGACCTGCTGGGCGTTGTCCGGGTAGTCGTAGACCATCGGGTACCAGATCGCCCCGGAGAACTGCAGGAACGCGGCGTCGAGCGGGCCGCCGGCCAGCAGCAGGTCGGGCTCGGGCGGCCGCGAATCGTTCATGTTCAGGACGCGGACCTCGCCGTCGTCGATCAGCAGCGCCGAATCGCCGATCGGGCCGTCCGTCGGGGCCACCAGCGCGTGGATCGTCAGCGTGAGCGGCCCCGCCTGGAAAGGCTCCAGGTCGACGCTCTCGATGAAGCGCTCGAAGCCCAGTCCGTGCAGCGCCTTCCTGAGGTCGTCGAGCGGATAGGCGGGCAGCAGCACCGTCGTGTCCTTGTCGACGTGGTCGCGCAGGTAGCGCGGGTCGAAGTGGTCGTGGTGCAGGTGCGACACGTAGAGGAACGTGGGGTGGCCGATCCGCTCGGGGTCGATGCCGTCGTTGGCGGGGAACGGGTACCACGACCCGAAGAACGACGGGTTGAACCAGGGGTCGCACAGGATGCTGACGCCCCGGGTCTCGACGAACAGCCCGGCCTGGCCGAGGAAGGTGATCTGCACGTGCGAAGGATACCGGCGGGGGAGGGCCGGGCGCCGACGGGCGTGTCTTCAGCCGCGAACGGGCGCTGGCGGGGGCGGTGGCCTACCATTGCGAGACCGCAGCACGAGGAGCACGGCTCGCCCATGTCCGTCGACTACGCCACTGCCGGCACGATGCTCGAGACCTTCGGTCGCGCGTGGGCGACCTTCGATGGCGACCTCATCGTCTCGATGTTCACCGAGGACGCCGAGTACCACGCCGACCCGTTCGCGTCGCCGATGGTCGGCCACAACGCGATCCGCGCGTACTGGCTGGACGGCTCCCTCAGCACCGGGGACGTCGAGTTCGTGCCCGAACGCCACTGGGTCTCGGGCGACACCGTGCTGACCGCGTGGCATGCGAGCTACACGGAGACCGCCACCCATGCCCGCGTGCACCTGGTGGGCTTCATGACCTGGGAGCTGGCGCCGGACGGGCGCGTCGCGAAGCTGCGCGAATGGACGCTCCAGGCCCCCACGGGCTCCGGCGCGGGCTAGGGAAGAGGAGGAAGGGATGGCCGGAGAGGTCTCGTTCGACGTCGTCAGCGACTTCGACGAACAGGAGCTTCGCAACGCGCTCGACCAGGTGCGCCGCGAGGTCCAGCAGCGCTACGACTTCAAGGGTGTCACCGTCGACCTGACGCAGTCGAAGGACGAGCTCGTCCTGCTGACCGACGACGAGTACCGCGCGACCGCGGTGAAGGACCTGATCGAGTCCAAGGCGATCCGGCGCAGCCTGTCGCTGAAGATCTTCGACTGGGGCACGGTCGAGCCGGCGGGCGGGAACAAGGTCCGCCAGACGATCAAGCTCCGGCGCGGGCTCGGCGAGGTCGTCGCCAAGCGCATCACCAAGCTCATCCGCGACGAGTTCCCGAAGGTCAAGTCGCAGATCCAGGGCGACGCCGTGCGCGTATCCGCCAAGAGCAAGGACGATCTGCAGCGGGTCATCGCCCGGCTGCGCGAGCTGGACGAGCCGGTCCCGCTCCAGTTCGAGAACTACCGGTAGGTCCGCCATGCCCGGATCGCGTCTCGCCCAGGCCGTGATGCTGGTCGTCGCGACCGTGATGGTCCTCGGACTCGTGCTCTCCGCCATCGCCGTCCCGCTGGCATACTGACCCGCCGCACGAGGGACGACCCGACCATGACCGAGCCAGATCCCATCCTGCCGACCGATCCCGCCGGGATCGACGATGCGGAGATCGCGGACGCCCCGGAGGCGGAGCCCGAGGCAACCGAGCCCGAGACCGCGGAGCCCGAGGCAGAGCCGAGCTCGCCCGAAGTCGCGGCATCCGAAGCGGCCGACGTCGAACCGCCCGAGCCCGAGGTGGTCGAGCCAGCTCAGCCCCGGACCGTGGGACGGTTCATCGCCGACGCCCTGCGCGCCGCCGGCGTGCGCTACGCGTTCACGGTGCCTGGCGAGTCGTTCCTCGGGCTCCTCGACGCGTTCGCCGACGTCGGGATCCGGGTCGTGGCCACCCGGCACGAGGGCGGCGCCGCGTTCATGGCCGAGGCCCATGGCCAGCTGACGGGCCGCCCGGCGGCAAGCCTCGGCACCCGGGCCGTCGGCAGCGCCAACCTGGCCATCGGCATCCATACCGCCCGCCAGGACTCCAGCCCGATGTTCGCCCTGGTCGGCCAGGTCGAGCGCGCGTTCCAGGGTCGGGAGGCGTTCCAGGAGATCGACCAGGTCGCGACGATCGGCGGCCTCGCCAAGTGGGCGGCGGAGCCGCGTCGCGCGGAGGACGTCCCGGGGGTCATGGCGCAGGCCGTCCGCGAGGCGCTCTCCGGGCGTCCCGGACCGGTCCTGCTCTCGCTGCCGGAGGACCTGCTCGACGAGGTCGTCCTGCTCGAGCGCGCCGACGCGGACCGGCCGAGCGTCCCGCGGGCCACGCCCGAGGAGCTGGCCGCGGTCATCGAGCTGCTGGCCAGCGCCCGCCGCCCCGTGATCCTTGCCGGTGGGGGCGTGCTGCGCGCCCGGACCTCGACCGAGCTGTTGCGCTTCGCCGAGTTGCTCCACGTCCCGGTGATCGCCGCCTGGCGGCGGGCCGACGTCATCTCCAACGACCACCCGCTGTACCTGGGCATGGCCGGGCTCGGCGCACCGTCATCGGTCCGGCAGCGGCTCGACGCGGCCGACGCCATCCTCGTCATCGGCTCGCGGCTCAACGAGGCGACGAGCTACGGCTACACCGTGCCGGCCGACGGGATCCCCTGGGTGCACGTCGACATCGAGCCCGGGCGGGCGGCCGGGCTGGCGCCGGCCACCATCAGCATCGGGTCGGATGCCCGGTCGTTCCTCAAGGGCGCCAACGACCGGCTGCTCGGCGGCGCCGTGCTCGACGCCGAGCGTGTCGCGACCCGGGACGCGGCCAACGCCGAAGACCGCGCGGCGTGGGAAGCGGAGACCATCGTCGACGACTCGCCATGGGACGGTCCCGGCGTCCATCCCGGCCGGGTCGTCAGCACGCTCCGCCGGGTCCTCGCCGACGACGGGATCGTGGCCATCGATGCCGGCAACTTCGGCGGGTGGGTGGCCCGTGGCTTCCGGTTCCGGCGCCCCGGCACGTTCCTTGGCCCGACATCGGGCGCGATGGGCTACGGGCTGCCCGCCGCGATCACCGCCGCGCTGGTCCACCGCGACCGCCAGGTCGTCGCCATCGTCGGCGACGGCGGGCTGGCGATGACGATGGGCGAGCTCGAGACCGCGGTCCGCGAGGGTGCCCGGGTCGTCGTGCTCTGTTTCGACAACGAACGCTACGGCACGATCCGGATGTGGCAGGAGCGGCGCGGCACCGGCCAGGGGGTCGCCACGGAGCTCGGACCGTTCGACTTCGCGGCGGTCGCCCGGGCCGCCGGCGCCCGCGGCGTCCGCGTGGATGCCGACGCCGAGTTCGAAGGGGCGCTGCGGACCGCGCTGGCCACGGACCGCCCGACGGTCATCCAGCTCGCCCTGGACCGGCGCTGGGTCTCGGTCGACGATCCCGCCATGCCCGAGTGACGCAGCACACGTTCCACCTCTGCCCGGGCGAGACCTGGGCGACCGCAGTCGTCGCCTTCGCCGACGGCCGCGACTACGAGGCCGCCTCGCAGGCGACCGAGGGCTTCATCCACTGCACCGACGGGGTCGACGCCCTCGGCGCGACGTTCGATCGCTACTACGCCGTCGATCCGCGTCCGTTCGTGGCGCTGACCGTGGACCTCGACGCGCTCGGCGTCCCGTGGCGCTACGACGTTCCGGACTCGCCATACCCGCACATCTACGGCGCGATCCATCGCCCGGCGATCGTCGCGGTCCAGCCGGTCCTGCGGACGGCCACGGGGCACTTCGACGGCCTCGGCGGCGAGGCCACCTAGCGGGACGGCAGGTCCGACCGCTCGCGCAGGTGGAATGAGACGCCGTAGACCTGGCCCGTCTCAGGGTCGACCCGCGGTGCGGCGGTCATCCGCCACTGCTCGTCGTCTCGCTCGATCCAGCGTGCCAGCGGCTTGCCGCGCTGGTACACCGCGTCGAGCAGCGTGAATGCCTCCGTGGGCAGCCCCAGGATGCCCTCACGGGCCGGCAGACCGACGGAGACGTCCCCGAAGGCGGCCCGGAGCGCGGGATTGCCGTAGACGACCATGTGGCCCGGTCCGACACACATGCCGGCCGGTCGCTGCGGCCCCGACGGCCCGCGCCATGACGCCGTCATGCGCCCCTCCGCGTCGCGACCACCGAGAACGACAGGGGGATCCGCCCGCGCTCCTCGTCGCGGACGTCGCCGTGGCCGCCCCACCAGTCGACCGGATGCTCGGCCACAGCCTCCAGGCGGAGCCCGGCCCGCAGCATGGCCGTGAGGACCTCGCCGAGCGTCCAGGCCCGGGCGAACTTCCAGCTCTGGTCGTCGTCATCGATGGAGAGGTGGTCGATGTAGCCGGGCGCCCAGCCCTTCGAGGCCTCGGGGCCTGCGAAGTAGTCGTAGTCGGTCGCGATCCAGCGGCCGTCATCGTCGACATCGAACAGCCACTCCGCGGGATGGCCTTCGAACAGGACCAGGCGGCCGCCCGGCGCAAGGAGCCGGACGAGCACCGCGGCCCACGAGTCGAGGTCCTGGAGCCAGATCAGCGAGCCGCGACCCGTGTAGAGGAGGTCGGCGGTCCCGTCCAGGTCGTGCGGGGTGTGCAGGACGTCCGATTCGATCCAGCGCGCCGGCGCGCCGACCGCTTCGGTGAGCCTGGACGCGAGCTCGAGCATCCGGGGCGAGAAATCGACGCCGATGACCTCCTCGGCGCCGAGGTTCCAGAGCGAAAGGGTGTCGCGACCCCCGGCACACTGGAGGTGGATCGCCCGCCGGCAGCGGCCGTGAAGGTCGCCGATGAGCTCGACCTCGACGGGGAAGAGATTCGTGCCGCCCGAGCGGATCAGCTCGATCGCCTCGGCCAGCCATCCCTCATAGCGTTCCGCGGCCTCGTCCCAGGCGGCGCGGTTGGCCGCGTGCATCGCCGCGACGTCGGCACGCTCGGCAGCCGTCGCCGGCCGCACGTGGTCGTGGTCGTGGAGATCGGTCATCCCCGGCATCCTAGCCGGTCGAGGCGGGGGGCCGGATGCTATCGTCGGGTGGATGGCCATCGAGATCCGCCGGGTCCGCCCGGACGAGCTGGGCGAGAGCGTCGAGGCGCTCACTGCGGCCTTCCTCGAGCGACCGAACATCGATGCTGTCGTCGCGGATCTGCGTCCCCGCCTGGACCTGGACCGCACGTGGGTCGCCCACGATGGGGAACGGGTGTGCGGCACGTTCCGCTCCTGGCCGACCGAGATCACCGTGCCGGGCGGCGCGCGCCTCCCGGCCGCGGCCGTCTCGGGGGTCACGGTCCTGCCCACGCATCGGCGACGCGGGATCCTGCGCAGCATGACCGCTGCCGAGCACGCCGCGATCCGCGAGCGGGGCGAGGTCATGGCCCTGCTCCACGCCGCCGAATACCCGATCTACGGCCGCTTCGGGTACGGCCAGGGCACGTTCGAGGCGACCTGGACGCTCGACACCCGGTCCGCGGTCGTCGTCCGGCCCGCGACCGGCCGCGTCGACTACGCCGTTCCCGGACCCGCGGTCCTCGCGACCGTTCGGGACGTGTACGAGCGGTACCGCATCGGTCAGCCCGGCGAGATCCGCCGCATGGACGACCGCTGGGAAGGCGAGCTGGGGATGGCCCCCGGCGTCTGGGGCCCGGTCTGGAACGGGTTCGTCGTCCTCCATCGCGACGAGGCGGACGCGGTCGACGGCTACGCCCGCTTCAGCCGCACCGAGGATCGCTGGGACGGGAACCGGCCGGCCAACGTCGTCACCCTCGACGAGCTGCACGCGCTCACCGACGATGCCTACGCCACGCTCTGGCGGTTCCTCGCGGAGATGGACTGGGTCGCGACGGTCAAGGCGCCGCGGCGAGCTCGCGACGAGCGCCTGCCGTGGCTGTTGGCGGACGCCCGCGACGCGCAGCTGGCCGACGTCACCGATGGCCTCTGGGTCCGCCTGTTCGACGTGGCCGCCGCATTGGCGGCGCGGACGTATGAGCGCGAAGCCCGCATCGTCATCGAGGTCGTCGATGCGGAACGGGCCGAGGGCCGCTACCGGGTCCGCCTGGATGCCGGTCCCGACGGGGCGACATGCGCCGAGACGACCGAGACCGCCGCGCTGACCGTGCCGGTCGAGGCGCTCGGGGTCGCCTACCTGGGTGGACCGAGCCTGCGGAGCGCGGTGCTCGCGGGCGGCGCCGACGAGCATCGGGCCGGGTCGCTCGATCGGCTCGACGCCCTGCTGCGGACGCGCGCCGAACCCTGGACGTCGACGTTCTTCTAGGCAGCGCGGTTCATGCCACGTTCCGACCGCACCGCAGCCGATGATGGCCGCATGGACTCGCTGCCGCCCGAGGCGCTGCTCGCCGGGTATCCCGCGCCGATGCGCGACATCGCGCAGCGGCTGCGCGGGATCGTCCGGCACACGCTGCCCGACGCGATCGAGGCCGTCCGGCCCGGCTGGCGCCTGATCGGCTACGACATCCCGTCCGGACGCAAGACGGCGTTCTGCTGCTTCGTCTGGGCTGAGCAAGTGCATGTCCACCTCGGGTTCCAGTACGGCGTCTTCATGGACGACCCCGAGCGCGTCCTGGAAGGGGAGGGCATCACCCAGCGCGCCCGCTGGCTGACATTCGAGCCCGGCGACCCGCTCGACGAGGCGCGGCTCCGCGTCCTGATCCGCGAGTCGGCGCGCATCACCCGGCTGTCGCGCTCCGAACGGTTCGCGGCCCTCCTCGACCGGCCGGACCCGATAGCATCGGGCGGGTGACCGACCAGCCACGCCGACGGCCGCCTGCGGCCGGACTCCTCGGGGCCGCCTCGTTCCTGCTCATCGGCTGGAGCGGCCTGCTCATGCCGTCGCTGATCCGCTCGGTGAAGGACGGGTTCGGGCAATCGGACGCCGGGATCGGTGTCTTCTACTTCCTGTATGCCGTGGCGTATGCGGCCGGGTCGCTCGGCGGCGGGCTGCTGACCGAGCGAGTCGGCCGGCGGACGGTGCTGTCGCTGGGGGCCGTCCTCCACGGGGTGGGGCTGATCGCCTTGGGCGCGGCGCCGTCATGGCCGGTCTTCCTGCTCGTGGCGCTGCCCGCGGGTCTCGGCGTCGGGGTCCTCGACGGCGGCGGGAACGGGCTGTTCCTCGACCTGTTCAAGACCGAGCGCGGACGGGCCCTGAACCTGCTCCACCTGTGCTTCAGCCTCGGAGCCCTGACCGCGCCGCTGGTCGTCGGCCGGCTCGTCGAGGGCGGCGCCGCGTGGCAGAGCATCCTCGTGGGCACGGGCGTGGTGGCCATCGTCGTCGGGATCCTCTTCGCGATCGTGGCGATGCCCTCGGGTCGCCACCAGGCGACGGCCACCGACGCCCCCGACGCGGCGATGGGCGTGGCCGGGGGTCGGCGACGCCTGCCCACGCCGCTGCTCCTGCTCGCCCTCGCGATCGCCTGTTACGTGGCATCGGAGGTCGGCGTCTCGAACTGGCTGGTCCGGTTCCTCGAGCCGGCGCCACTGACCCAGGCAACGACCGCCCTCGCCCTGTTCTGGGCCGGGCTCACGCTCGGCCGGCTGACCGCCGCCCGGCTGGCCGATCGCTACGACCACACGCGGTTCACGATCGTCTCGGCGGCCGCGACCGGGGTCGTGCTCATCGGCGCCATCCTGATCCCGTCGCTGCCGGTGTCGATCGCCCTGTTCGCGCTCGCGGGGTTCGCGACCGGCCCGGTCTTCCCGATGATCATCGTGATCGGCGGCGACCGCTACCCCGAGCGGTCGTCGGCGGTGTCGGGCTTCCTGGGTGGCTCGGCGGTCGTCGGCTCGATCATCTACCCGCCGATCATGGGCTTCCTGTCGGTGACGGTCGGATTGACCGTCGCCATGCTCGGGACGGTCGTCCTCGCCTTCGCCTGCGCCGGCGCCCTGGTCCTGGTGAGCCGTCAGCCGGTCGCCGAACCGGGCCTTGCGAGCGGGTAGACTCGGGCGCATGCGGTTTCGGACCACGATCCTGGGCACCGGCAAGAACGCGGCCGGCATGGAGATCCCCGAGGAGGTCGTCGTCGCGCTCGGCAAGGGCAAGCGACCGCCCGTTCGGGTGACCATCAACGGCTACACGTACCGGAACACGGTCGCGGTGATGGGCGGCGTCTACATGGTCAGCGTGAGTACCGACCATCGCGCCGCGGCGGGCCTGGCCGCGGGCGACGTGGTGGACGTCGACCTCGAGCTCGACACCGCGCCGCGCGAGGTCGCCGTGCCCGATGACTTCGACGCGGCGCTCGACGCCGACCCGGAGGCGAGACGCACCTTCGACGGCCTCTCGTACAGCAACCGCTCCTGGCACGTGCTCTCGATCGAAGGCGCGAAGACCGCGGAGACCCGCCAGCGGCGGATCGACAAGTCCATCGCCACGCTCCATGAGGGACGCCCTCGATGATGACCACCGACGCAGGCGCGAGCGGCCTTCCCGGGCGGCTGGATCCTGCCGGACGACAGCGACTACGACGAGGCGCGCTCGACGTTCAATGGGACCATCGACCGGCGGCCGGCCGTGGTCATCCGCCCAACCTCGACCGCGGAAGTCGCCGCGGCCGTCCGCTGGGCGAGGGGCGAGGGGCTGCCGATCGCCGTCCGCGGCGGCGGGCACAACGTCGCGGGCCATGCCACGGCGGACGACGCCGCCGTCATCGACCTGCGTCACCTGCGTGACGTCGTCGTGGACCCGGAGCAGCGGCGGGTCCGGGTCGGCGGCGGCGCGATCTGGAACGACGTGGACGCGGCGACGGTGGCGCATGGCCTGGCGATGACCGGCGGCACGTTCGGGGACACCGGTGTCGGCGGGCTGACGCTCGGCGGGGGCGTCGGCTTCCTGATGGGCACGAACGGCCTCACCTGCGACCACCTCGTCGGTGCCGAGGTCGTGACCGCCGACGGCTCGATCGTGATCGCGGGCGACGACGGCGACCCCGAGCTGCTCTGGGCGCTCCGCGGTGGCGGCGGCAACTTCGGGATCGTGACGATCTTCGAGTTCGCGCTGCATCCCGTCGGCCCCCTCCACTCGGGCTATCTGACCTATCCGTTCGAGCAGGCGCGCGAGGTCCTGCACGGCGTCGCCGACCTCGCCGCCGTGATGCCGCCGGAGATGGTCGCTGTTCGTGACCGGCCCGCACCTGCCGGAGGACGATCCCACGCCCGGCGGACCGCTCACCTTGAGCGTCACGGCGGTCTTCCAGGGACCCGCGGGCGAGGGCGATGCGCTCGTCGCGCCGCTGCGCGCCCTCGGCCCGGTCGAGGACGACATCGGCCCCAAGACCTATCTGGAGGTGCAGGCCGCCAGCGGGCAGCTGCCGTTCGGCCTGCGGCACTACTGGAAAGGCCATTTCGTGCGGGAGCTCGATGCCGACGTGATCGACGCCACCGTCGATGCGATGGCCTCGCGGCCCGGCGCCGTCTCGTTCGTGCTGATCGAGGCCCTGTCAGGGGTCGCGCGGCAGGAGCCGGCCGGTGGCGCGGCCTTCGGTCAGCGCGGAGCGGGCTGGAACATCAGCGGGATCGCGATCTGGGAGGACGCGGCCGACGACGCCGAGCAGATCGCCTGGTCGCGCGCCTATGCCGATGCGTTGCTGCCGGCATCGCTGAGCGGGGCTGGCTATGCGAATTACGCACCCGTCGACGAGACCCCCGATCGCGTGCGGGCGGCGTACGGGCCGGAGCGATATGCGCGGCTGACGGCGATCAAGCGTCGCTACGACCCGGACAACGTCTTCCGCTACAACCTGAACATCCGCCCGGACTGACCGGTACGGGCCGGATCAGGGGGCGGTGGCGGTCCTCGCGTCCGTACCCGTGATGCCGTAGGCCGTGAGCGCGGCCGCGAGGCCCTCGAGGTCGTCGACGGTGACGTACAGGGCCGGCGGGCGGAACGGCCCGAACTGGACCGGTTCGCGGAAGTCCAGGCGGACGCCACCGTGCGGGGAGCCACCGAACGTGACGTCGCCGTGGCGGATGCTGCGGCGGACCCCGATCGCCGTGATCCAGAGCCACGGGCCCTCGATCCGCCAGGACTCGATGTTGGTGATCGAGGTCCGGATCGACGAGGCGCCGAACCGCGCGTCGAGCAGCCCGCCGCCGAGGTCGACGTAGGCGGTCTCCGGCCCGGTCACCCCGAACAGGCGGAGCAGCGGCCTCGACCGCGCGCCGAGCCGGATCGGGAACGTCTGCGGTGTCACGCCGCGAGCCTACCGCGCCCGGCGCGGCACCGTTCGCGGCGTACGATGACCGCGACCCATGTTCGAGCAGCTGGACTACGTCTACATGCCGAGCCGCGATGTCGCCGCCGACGTCGGCTTCTTCACCGATGTCCTCGGCGGGCGGCTGGTGTTCGCGATCGACGGGATGGGGACCCGCGTCGCGATGATCGAGCTGACCGATGGTCCGCCGCAGCTCCTGTTGGCCGGTCACCTCGAGGGCGACCAGCCGGTGCTCGTCTACCGCGTCGCGGACCTCGAGGCTGCGGCGGGCGACCTCGAGTCGCGCGGCTGGACGGCGGTTCACGCCCTGGAGATCCCACAGGGCCCGGTCCGCTCGTTCGCCGGCCCGGGCGGTCACCGGCTGGCGATCTACGAGCTGACCCGCCCCGGCGTGGTCGAGACGTTCGCCGGTCGCCGCGACTTCTGACGGGCGAGCATGACCGAGGCAGACGATCGCCGTGCCATCACGGGCCTGACCAACTGGGCGGGCAACCACGCCTACGTGGCGCGTGCCCTCCACGAGCCGCGCTCGCTGGAGGAGCTCCAGGAGCTGGTGCGCCGCAGCCGATCGCTCCGCGTCCTCGGCTCGCGGCACTCGTTCAACGACATCGCTGACACCACCGGCGACCTGGTCTCGCTGGCCGGCCTCCCGCGGATCTTCGAGCTGGACCGGTCGGCGGGCACGGTCACCGTCGACGGTGGCGTGCGCTACGGGGAGTTGTGCGGACCACTCCACGCCGCGGGGTTCGCGCTGCACAACCTCGCCTCGCTCCCACACATCTCGGTCGCCGGGGCCTGCGCGACCGCGACCCACGGATCGGGCGACCGGAACGGCAACCTGGCGACCGCCGTGACGGCCGTCGAGCTGCTCCGCGCCGATGGGGAGACCGTCGCGCTCTCCCGGACGGCGGACCCGGAGACGTTCCCGGGCGCGGTCGTCGGGCTCGGGGCGCTCGGGGTCGTCACCCGGGTCACGCTCCGCCTCGAGCCGACGTTCCAGGTGCGCCAGGACCTGTACGAGGACCTCCCGCTCCGCGCCGTCGCCGACCATTTCGACGAGATCACCGGGCTCGCGGACAGCGTCAGCCTGTTCACCGAATGGCGCGGGCCGGTCTTCGAGGAGGTCTGGCTCAAGCGCCGGGTCGATCCAGCGCTGCCATTCGATCCGCCGCCGACCCTCCACGGTGCGACCCGGGCGACCGTCCCGATCCACCCGATCCGCCGCATGCCGGCCGACGCGTGCACGGAACAGCTCGGCGTCCCGGGGCCGTGGCACGAGCGGCTGCCGCACTTCCGGATGGACCACACGCCGAGCGCCGGAGCCGAGCTGCAGACCGAATACCTGCTGCCGCGCCGCCACGCGGTGGACGCATTGATCGCCATCGACGGCCTGCGCGATCGGATCGCGCCGCTGCTGCATGGTCTCCGAGGTCCGGACGGTCGCGGCGGACGACCTCTGGATGAGCACCGCCGTCGGCCGCGAGTCGGTCGCGCTGCACTTCACCTGGCAGCCGGACTGGACCGCCGTCCGCGGGGTGCTGCCCGCGCTCGAGGCGGCCCTCGCGCCGTTCGAGCCGCGGCCGCACTGGGGGAAGCTGACGACCATGCCGCCCGAGGCGATCCGTGCGGGATACCCGCGGTTGCGGGACTTCACGGCGCTCGTCGATCGGTTCGACCCCGACGGCACGTTCCGGAACGACTACCTGCGCCGCGTCGTGCTCGATCGATGACGGCGGCGGACGACCTCCGCATCCGGCGGCTGCAAACCTCGGACGTCGGGCCCGCGGACCTGCTCGCGATCCGCGACCTTCTCGTCTCGGCGTTCGGGCCGGGTCTGGATGAGCGCTTCACGAAGACGGACTGGGACCATTCGCTCGGCGGGACCCATTTCGTGGCCGAGCTCGGCGGGGCGATCGTCGCGCACGCGTCCGTGATCGAACGCGAGATCGAGGTGGGAGGCAAGGGGGTCCGGACGGGATACGTCGAAGCGGTAGCCGTCGCGCCCGACCACCAGGGGCAGGGGATCGGGTCACGGCTGATGCGGGAGGTCGATGCCTGGATCGCCGAGCGCTACGAGCTGGGCGTCCTCGGCACCGGGCGCCACGCCTTCTACGAGCGGCTTGGCTGGACGACGTGGCGCGGCCCGGCGTTCGTCCGCACCCCGGACGGTCCGAGGCGGACGCCCGACGAGGAAGGCTTCATCCTTGTGCTCGAGACCCCATCGACGCCGCCGCTCGATCGCGACTCGTCGATCAGCTGCGACTGGCGACCGGGCGATGTCTGGTAGGAGGAGGCGCTCGTGACGAAGGACCCGCCCGCGCTGCCGAGGGCGATCGGCGGCATCGCGGTGCCGCAGGACGACGTCTCGGGCGCCACGTGGCGGTGGGCGCATCGCTCGCTGCCGGACTACCTGCTGACGCACTCGGTGCGTGCGTACTGCTGGGGCGCGGCGATCGCGGCGGGTGAGGGCTGGGTCTTCGACGCGCAGGTCCTGTGGACCGCGTCGCTGATGCACGACTACGGGCTCACCCGCCTCCCGAAGAACACGATGTGCTTCGAGGTGGAGGGCGCCGAGATCGCCCGCCGGTTCCTCGTGCGGGCCGGCATGGACGCCGGGGCCGCCGATCGGGCGGCGATCGCGATCATCCTGCACATGGCGCCGGGTGTGGACCTGGGCGATGGGGTCGAGGCCGTCCTGCTCGATCGCTCGACCGGCCTCGACGTGCGCGGCGACGGCTACGAGCTGGTCGACGCGGTGCGCGACGGGGTCATGCTCGAATACCCGCGACGCGCGTTCGACCGCCGCTTCCTCGCGGCCATCCGGCGCGAGACGGAGATCCGCTCGGACTGCCAGAGCACCCGTCTGCTGCATCGGAACGACCTGGCGGGCTGGATGGCCCGCTCGCCATGGGCCGCCGAGCGCGGCTAGCGCTCGGTGAGCTCCGGCAGGCCCAGGACGTCTCGATAGAAGCGCAGCGCGTCGTCGTCGTCTTCGGCCGTCACGACCAGCCGCATCTCGCGTACGCCGTCGCCCATCGCGCCTCCTCCAGACCGCTGATGCCGTCGGCCGACTCGATCGCACGGACGGTGCACAATGGCGGCCGATGAGCGAAGCCACCTCTCCCGTGGACGACGCGACCGGCGATCTCCTCCAGGCAGGACGGGACGCGCTCACTCGGCACGAGTGGAGCGAGGCGTTCGACCGGTTCACCGAGGCGGACGCGGCGGGCCCGTTCACCGGCGAGGACCTCGAGCGCTTCGCCCAGGCGGCGTTCTTCGTCGCCAAGGCCGACCTCGAGCGCGAGCTGAAGGAGCGGGCCTTCAAGGTCTACGAGGCCGAAGGCAACGAGATCCGCGCCGCGTACATCGCCCTCGACCTGGGCCGCGATTACGCGTTCTCCGGGAACCACGCCATCTCGACGGTGTGGGTGCGTCGTGCCGAGCGGATCCTCGGACCAGATGGCGACACCTACGCCCACGGCTACCTCGCCCTGATCAAGAGCCTCGGAGCGGCCGTCGCGGGCGACGTCGATGCCGCGCTCATCCTGGCCGAGCGTGCCATCGCCATCGGCGAGAGCGCGGCTGACGCCGACCTCAAGGCGTACGGGCTGATCAACATGGGCTCCTTGAAGATCGCGAACGGTCAGACGACCGATGGCATCGCGATGATGGAGGAGGCGTCGATCGCCGCGGTGAACGGCGAGCTATCGCCATTCACGACCGGGGTCGCGGCCTGCTCGATGATCAGTGCCTGCCGGGACCTCACGGACTACCGGCGCGCGAACGAGTGGATCGAAGCGACCGAGCGCTACTGCCACCGCCAGGCCCTGACCGGGTTTCCTGGCATCTGCAAGATCCACCGCGCGGAGATCGCGGCCGTCGGCGGCGCCTGGGAGCGCGCGGAGCAGGACCTCGAGACGGCCACGAGCGAGCTGGGCGCCTACAACGCCATCCCTCCGCAAGCCGACGGGTACTACGCGATCGGCGACATCCGCCGGCTTCGTGGCGACTTCGCCGGTGCGGAGGCCGCCCTTCGCGAGGCGCATGCCCGCGGCCGCTCACCACAACCGGCCCTCGCCTTGATCCGCCTCGCGGAAGGCAAGGTCAAGATCGCCGCGACCGCGATCGACGCAGCGATCGCCGAGAGCGGCTGGGGTCGATCGGGGCGGGCACGACTCTTCCCCGCGCAGGCCGAGATCGCGATCGCCGCCGGCGACCTCGCGGTCGCTCGCTCCGCGGTCGAAGCCCTGGACGAGATCGTCGCCACGTATCCATCGCCGGCGCTGGAAGCCGGGCGACAGGCGACGCTCGGGCGCGTGCTCCTCGCCGAGGGTGATGCCCCGGCGGCGGCCGAGGCCCTGCGGGCATCGATCAAGGGCTGGCGCGAGGTCGGTTCGCCCTACGAGATCGCCCGTGCCCGGGCGGTCCTGTCGCGCGCGTTGCGGGCCGTCGGCGACGACGACGATGCCGACCTCGAGCTCAACGCCGCCCTCGACGAGTTCCGCCGGCTCGGGGCGAGGCTGGACATCGAGGGCGGCGAACGGGAGCTGCGCGACGCCGAGGACCGCCGCAACGGCCCGGTCTCCGCGCGGATGACCTTCATGTTCACCGACATCGTCGGGTCGACCAACCTGGCTGAGGCCCTCGGCGACCAGGCCTGGGAGCGGTTGCTGCGCTGGCACGACGACGTGCTTCGAAGCCTGATCACGACCGGGGGCGGGGTCATCGTCAACTCGACGGGCGACGGGTTCTTCGCGGCGTTCACATCGGCGCGGGCCGCGGTCGAGGCGGGCATCGCGATCCAGCGCGCCCTCCGCGCGCAGCGCGAGTCGAGCGGGTTCGCGATCGGCGTGCGGATCGGGCTGCACACGGCCGACGCCAACCGACGCGGCGACGACTACAGCGGGAAGGGCGTTCACGTCGCCGCACGGGTCGCCGCGCAGGCGTCGGGGGGCGAGATCTACGCGACGACGGACACGCTCGCCGAGGCCGGCGACGTGCACGCCGGGCCGGCCATCCGGACCGTCCTCAAGGGCGTGACCGAGCCGGTCCCGCTGGCCCTCGTCGACTGGGCCTGACCGGCTCGATGCGACCGGGTCGGTCGCTGGCGCCGCTGCTCGCGGGCCTGCTGGTCCTGGGTTGCGCGCCGGTCACGCCGAGCCCGACCCCGACCGCACGCCGATCGTCGCGGCCCAGTCCGGAGCCGTCCGCGACCGCGCGACCGTCACCAGCGGCGTCGCCGACCGTCGCGCCGACCACCGCGCCGACCACCGCGCCGACCATCCCGGCGACCGCGGCTCAGCTGATCGGCCAGAAGCTGGTGGTCCGAATGAGCGGCACGACGGCGACGGCCTCGCTGCTTGGGCGGATCACGCGCGGCGAGGTCGGTGGCGTGATCCTGTTCCCGCCCAACATCAGCACGCCGACCGCGCTCCGCGACCTGACGGCATCGCTCCAGGCTGCCGCGGCGAAGGGTCGACAGCCGACGCTGCTCATCGGCGTGGACCAGGAGGGTGGCGAGATCCGGCGGATCCCGTGGGCGCCGCCGACCCTGACGCCCGACGAGATGGGCCGCGACGGCCGTCCGTCAGTGGCGCAGGACCAGGGGCTGGCGACCGCGAGCGCCCTGCGCGACCTCGGCATCAACGTGGACTTCGCACCGGTCGCGGACGTCCCGTCCGGCCCGACGTCGTTCATGGCAGCCGCCGGCAGGACGTTCTCGATGTCGCCGGCGACCGTGTCCGAGGTCGCGGACGCGTTCGCGACCGGATTGGAGGCCGGGGGCGTCCTGCCCGTCCCTCAAGCATTTCCCGGGCATCGGTCTCGCGACGCAGAACACCGATAGCCATGCCGTGGTCATCGGTGCCACGAAGGACGAGCTGGGCGCCGGCCTCGTGCCGTACCAGGCCGGCGATCAGCGAGCGGATCCCGCTGATCATGCTGTCGAACGCGACCTACCCGGCGCTGGATGCTGCGGACGCGGCGGGCTGGTCGAGCGCGATCGGCGACACGCTCCTGCGCGGCGAGATGGGGTTCCAGGGCGTGACCATCACGGATTCGCTCGACGGCATCGCCAAGGCCCGTGGCACCTCAAGCGGCGACCTTGCCGAGCTGGCAGCGGGCGCGGGCACGGACATGCTGCTGATCACGGGCACCGAGGCGACGTCCGCGGCGGTCTACCGTCGGCTCGTCGGGGACCTGAAGGACGGGTCGCTCGAGCGCGCGACCCTGGTCGCCTCCTACCAGCGGATCCTGGCGCTGAAGCAGCGCCTCGCGGCGGGCTAGCCCTGGCGGAGCAGGTCCTCGAACGGCACCGGGTCGGTGAACGGGTCGCGCGGCGTCCGCAGGGGTCCTCGCGGCGATGGCCGTCGCGAGCTCCGTCGCGCCGCGGTCGATCCGGTCGACGAGGCGGCCGTCGGCCGCCAGCGCGCCCTCGCCCCAGTCCTCGGTGGCGGCGTAGACCGCGGTCGGGACCGTCGCGGCGTTCAGGTACGCGAACAGCGGTCGCATCGCGTGCTCGAGCGCCAGCGAGTGGCGGGCCGTCCCGCCGGTGGCGGCGATCAGGACGGGCTTGCCGGCGAAGCCGCCCCGCTCGATCACGTCGAAGAACAGCTTGAAGAGGCCGCTGTACGACGCGCTGAAGATCGGGGTGACCGCGATCAGGCCGTCGGCGGCCAGGACGGCGTCGGTCGCCGCCTGGAGGGTCGGGCTCGGGTAGCCGGTCAGCAGGTGGTTGACGAGCTCGTGCGCGTGGTCCCGCAGCTCGATGACCTCGACGACCGGCTCGATGCCGGCGTCGTGGAGATGGCGCTCGGTCGCCGCCGTGATCCGGTCGGCGAGCAGTCGCGTCGACGACGGCTGGGCGAGCCCGCCGCTGACGACCACGAGGGATCGCCGGACGTCCGCGCTCATGCCGGGACGGGCTCCGTCCGGAGACTGGCGTCGGACACGCTGCCCGTTGCCGCGGCCACGCGCGGGTGGACCGGCGCGTCCGGCACGTCCGCGGGGCGTCCGATCGCGAACTCGCGGCGCAGGACCGGGACGACCAGCTCGCCCAGCATCTCGACCTGGTCGAGAGCCTCCTCGAGCGGAAGGCCCGCGTGGTCGACGAGGAACAGCTGGCGCTGGTAGTCGCCGACGATGTCGCGGAAGGCCAGCGTCCGGTCGATGACCTGCTGCGGGCTCCCGACGGTCAGCGGCGTCTGGTCCATGTAGTCCTCGAGGCTCGGTCCGCCGCCGTACACCGGGGCGTGGTCGAAGTATGGGCGGAACGTCTTGACCGCCTCCTGCGAGTCGGCGCGCATGAAGACCTGGCCACCGAGTCCGACGATCGCCTGGTCGGCCGGCCCGTGCTCGTAGTGCTCGTAGCGCTGGCGGTACAGGGCGACCATCCGCTGGACGTGCTCCTTGGGCCAGAAGATGTTGTTGTGGAAGAAGCCGTCCCCGTAGTAGGCCGCCTGCTCGGCGATCTCGGGGCTCCGGATGGAGCCGTGCCACACGAACGGCGGGACGCCGTCGAGCGGGCGGGGGGTCGCCGTGAACCCGGTCAGGGGCGTCCGGTACGTTGCCCTCCCAGTCCACGACGTCCTCGCGCCACAAGCGGTGGAGGAGGGCGTAGTGCTCGTAGGCGAGCGCGATCCCGTTGCGGATGTCCTGGCCGAACCAGGGATAGACCGGGCCCATGTTGCCTCGGCCGAGCATCAGGTCGACCCGGCCGTCGGCGAGGTGCTGGAGCATCGCGTAGTCCTCGGCGATCTTGACCGGGTCGTTGGTCGTGATCAGCGTCGTCGCGGTGGAGAGGACGAGGCGCTCCGTCTTCGCGGCGATGTAGCCCAGCATCGTGGTGGGGGAGGACGGCACGAACGGCGGATTGTGGTGCTCGCCGGTGGCGAAGACGTCGAGGCCGACCTCCTCGGCCTTGAGGGCGATCGCGACCATGGCGCGGACACGCTCCTCGTCGGTGGGCGTACGGCCGGTCGTCGGGTCCGTCGTCACGTCGCCGACCGTGAAGACCCCGAATTGCATCTGTGTCATGCGGCGGAGTGTACACGACTGATGGTTGCGTAGTCAACTACTATCGCCTCTCTGCGGATGACTGGTCCGAAGGTCCGGCTGGTCAACGGGACCGGCGATACGCCACGATGGGAGCCCGCCGCTCGCGACCCCAGACAGCTGATGCAGGAGGACCCCCGATGATCCGAGGACCGAGGACCGTGGGCGACCCGTTCGAAGGCCGAGGCGCCCAGCGGACGCGTGTCCGCCTGCGCATCGAGGGAGTCGTCGCCCTGACGCTCGCGGTCGCGGCGTTCAGCGCCGCGCTGGCCCTGTGGGTCGGCACGCTGGCCCCCGTCGCGACCAACCTGTTCCGCTGACCGACGCGGCACACGCCTGACGTCGCGTCAGCAGTCGAACGCGAACCAGCACAGCTCGTTGCGCAGCCGCTGGTCGTCCAGCACCAGGTCCCGGATCTCGTGCGGGAGTCGGTCGCGCTGCCACTGGCACTCCACGCGGCCTGCCGCCTCGCCCACGTCGGCAGGCGCGGCAGCTCGCGCGGCCCTGATCGCGTAGGCCGCGGCCCCGAGCTCGTGGGCCGCCACGTGACCGACGGCAGCGGCCTGGCCGGCAGCGTACGCGGCATGGCGCGCCGCCCCGCGCAGGTCCCTGGCCGCGGCGTTGGCATGGCCGGCCGCGACGCGGGCGTCTGCCCATGTGACCTCACCCCGCGCCCAGGCACGCCCCAGGTCGATCGCCCGGCGTGGACGGTCGTCTGAGGGCCGGACCTGCTCGAAGAGGGGCAGGACGTGCTCCGCGCAGTCAGCGGCCCAGAGGGCGAGCAGACGATGGTCGTCGTCCAGGAGCGTCCCGCCGCGGCGCACGGTGATGAACCGCGGATCCCGGATCTTGGGGAGGATCACCAGGCTGCCCGCCTCGCTCGTACGTCCACCAAGGGTAGCGGGAGCCACGGACGCGTCGGATCGAGCGGAGGGAGGGTTGCGGGACCCGCGCGCTTCCCCGTGCGCGGGTCCCGCTGGGCCGCTATCGCGTGACGATGACGGCTTCGAGATACTCGCTCGGCACGACCATCGTCCCGTCGTCCGCGCGGTTGAACTGCGTGACGAGGTCGACGATGTCGGCCGCGAGTTCGGCGGACCCGCTCTCGCCCACGGTCTCGAACGCCTTGAGCGTCGGACCGTAGTAGCGGCGCCAGGAGTCGACGAACGCCTCGGGCGAGCGATCGCGGAAGGTGAAGAAGCGCGTCTCGGTCCGCAGCTCGGCGATCGAGTCGCCGAAGAGCTCCTCGAGGCGCTCGACCGTGCCCCAATGGATCGGCGAGCAGAGGCCCACCGGTGGCGGCACGTGGCGCCCGATGGTCTTGAACAGCTGGCCGATGAACCCGTTCGGCGTGTGCGCGACGAGCCCGATCCGGCCGCCGGGGCGGGTCACCCGCGCGAGCTCGTTCGCTGTCTGCACCTGGTCCGGGGCGAACATCGCGCCGAACACGGAGCTCACGACATCGAAGCTGCCGTCGGGGAAGGGGAGCGCCTCGGCGTCGCCCTCCATGAAGTCGATCGCCAGGCCCTCGGCCTCGGTCCGGCGGCGGGCTCGGTCGAGCAGTGATGGGACGTAGTCGACGCCGACGACGTCACAGCCACGCCGCGCGGCTGCGAGCGCGGCGTTGCCGCTCCCGGTCGCCACGTCGAGCACCCGTTCGGTCGAGTGGACGTCCAGGGCTTCGATCATCAGTTCCGACACGATCAGGATCTGCGTCCCGATCATGTGGTAGTCGCCGCTCGACCAGGTCGCCTGCTGGCGCTGCTTGATCGCGGCCAGGTCCGGCGATGCCGTCATCACGGTCATGGGTCGCTCCTTGTTCGGATGGGTTGAAGTGGAAACGGGGGTGCGGCATGGGTGGCCGGCTACCGCCGGAACCCATCCCGCGTGTCGGCCCCGAAGGCCGCCGCGAGCATCCCAAGGAACGCGAGCGCCGCGATCGCCGCGAGCATGAACATGGAGATCTCCTTCGTTGCGCACCGTCCCTGTGGTCTGTCACCAGCGTCGGGCCTTTAGGCCCCAGGGCACATCGGGAGGGTTGGCTATTTCCGTTTGAGGGGACCCTTTAGTCGTGCGGACGGACCCTCCGACGTGACGCCGTGCGATGATCGAGACGATCCCAACGACCCGAAGGAGTGAGCCATGGCCGGACCCGCGACCGTGGAGGCGTACCTCGCGGACCTGCCGCCCGACCGGCGATCCGGCGTGGAGACGCTGCGCCGCACCGTGAACGCCGCGGCACCTGACGCCACGGAGACCATCGCCTACCAGATGCCCGCCCTCCGCAGCCAGGGCGGGCGGTTCCTGGTCTCGTACGCGGCGTTCAAGCAGCACTACAGCCTGTTCCCGGCCAGCGGCGCGGTCATCGAGGTCATCGGCGACGAGCTGACGCCGTATCTGGCGGGGAAGGGGACCATCCGGTTCCCGGCCGACCGGCCGATCCCGACTGACCTCGTGACCAGGATCGTCAAGGTCCGCCTCGCCGAGAACGAGGCTACCTGACCTCGTGGGTCCGGCCGGCGCCGACGCCGACGAACGAGCCGTCCGCGACCGTTCGATGCGGCTGGCTGTGGCCATGCGCGGGCCGACGGTCGCGTCGTACCGCCTCCAGCTGCGGACCGTCATCGTCGCCGTGATGGCGGGCATCGTCGTGGTCCTCGTGACGCGGCAGGTCTTCCCGGCCGTCCTGGCCACCGCCGTCCTGGCCACCGTGGGTTCGGTGATCGCGTGGGCCTGGCTGCGGCGGGCGGACGATCGACGGGTCTTCGAGATCCTTCGCGACCATGACGACTCCGAGCGCATCGAATGGAAGGCGACCCACGATGGGAGCGCCCGGCCGCGCGGCATCAAGGCATGCCAGCGCTGGCTCGACGAGCACGCGGGCGAGCCGGGCACGGGCGTGGTCCTCGCGGATCTGGGCCGGATCGACGCGGCTCGGGTGGCCTATGACGCCGAGGAGGACACCGGCCCCGAAGACGACTTCACGCGCGAGGTGAACCGGCGCTTCCTCGAGCTGTCCGCCGGAGCCCGGCCCGACATCTCGGACCTGCACGACCGATGGGTGGCCCTCCCGGACGGCCGGAAGCGGCGCAACGTCCGCGAGTGCCTGGCCCTGCTCGAGGCCCAGGTCGCGATCGTCGACGGTCGCGAGCCGTGGCCGGCGATCGCCGCGGCCGGCCCGGAGATCGGCGCCGTCAGCCCGTCGATGACGACGGGCTGGTTCGCGTTGACGATCGCCGTGGCCTGCCTCGCCGCGACCGGGTTCGTCGCCATCGCGGCGGCATTCATCGCCCGCTGAGGCCGACACCGGCACGTTCGGCCGCCGCGGTTCTGTCACGCTTGGGCCATGGGCAGTGAACGTATCGTCGGCATCGTCGGCGGGACCGGGCCGGAGTCCACGATCGACTACTACCGATCGCTCGGCGCGACCTGGCGGCGGCGACGGCCGGATGGCACGCACCCGCGGGTCGTCATCGACAGCGTCGACGGCGGGACCGTCATCCGCCTCCTGGGCGAGGGTGAGTACGCGGCCGTCGGCCAGGTGTTCGGGGCGGCGATCGAGGCGCTGGCCGCGGCGGGCTGCGGTGTAGCCCTGATCGCCTCGAACCTCGGCCACATGGCGTTCGAGTCACCTCGACCCGCCCCCGACCATCCCCCTGATCCACATCGTCGACGCCGCGCTCGCGGCGGCGGTCGCGGGCGGCTATCGGCGCGTCGGGATCATCGGCACGCGGTTCGTGGTGGAGTCCAGGCTGTACCCGGATCGATTCGAGCCGGCCGGCATCCGGATCGTCCAGCCGACGACCGGCGAGGAGGACACGGTCCACGAGATCTATTACGGGGAGCTGATCGGAGGCGTGATCCGCGACGAGAGTCGCGATCGCATCGTGGAGGTCATCGCCTCCATGCGCGATCGCGACGGGATCGACGCCCTGCTCCTCGGCGGCACGGAGCTGGCACTGATCCTGACCGAGTCGAGCTATGCGGGCGTCCCGATCCTGAACACGGCGCAGATCCATGTCGAGGCGGCCGTGGACTGGTTGCTCGAGGGTTCGTCCGGGTGATCGACGGCGTCCTCAGCCCGGCGCTCCTTGCCGCGTCCGTCTTCCTGTGGGTCTGGACGATGGCGTTCCTGATCGCCGCGCTGTACCTCGGTGGCGGCGGCGAGGCCATCCGGCGCCAGAGCGGGATGCTCGTCCTCGTCGCGCTGGGTTCCGTGATCGCCCTGGCCGCCGTCGCGATCCTGCCCGCCTACATCGGCGATGCCGCCTGGTTCCTGGTCCTGATCGGGGCCAATGTCGTGGTGCTGGGATGGAACGCGGTCGCCTCGCGGCGGCGGCCGAAAGCGCCGCCTCCCGATCCCGAGCGCATCGCGAGGACGCAGCCTGCCCGCCGGGTCCTCGTGATCCTGTACGTGGCCGGGCTCGTCATCATGGTCGTCGCGATCACCCAGGCGACCCGGATCGCCGCCTAGCCGACGCGCAGCCCCAGCGCCTCGGCGATCGCGACCGCCTGCTCGATGTCGATCTTCGCGCCGACGATGTCGACGTTGAGCGGGTCCAGGGCGGACAGGTCGCTGCCGCGCAGATCCGAGCCGTGGAACGACGCCCGGTGGAGGTTCGCACCGGACAGGTCGCTGTCGCGGACGCTGGCGCCGTCGAAGCGGGCGCCGCTCAGGTCCGCCTCGCGCAGCCGCACCCCGGCGAAGCTCGCCTCGGCCAGGTCCGCGCCCCGCATCGCCACGAGCGACCAGTCGCCGCCCTCGGCGCGCATCAGCTGGTGGTCGCCCGCCACGAACTGGCTGCCGACCAGCTTGCAGCCCTTGAACGTCGCGTCGAAGAAGGAGCAGCGGATCAGCGTGCAGTTGGTGAGCGCCGTGTCGAGCAGCGTGGAGGCGTTGAACCGGCAGTCCCGGAAGGTGCACGCATCGAACGACGCCCCCCGGATCGTCAGGTCGGCGAGGTCCACGCCATCGAACAGGACAGCGTCGTGCCGTGTGCCCGAGAAGGGCGCCGTTCCCCAGGCGCCGGCATCGAACGTCGAGGTCGTAGGCGGTCGGTCCAGCATCGGCCCATCAAACCACGCGGAGCCCCACGCGGTCACCACGACGGCGTCCCGACCGCCTACTCTCGTCGCATGACCGACGACCGCACCGACGCCCTCCTGTATCAGTGGACCGACGACGCGCTCGCGCGCCCGCTCCAGCCAGCCCTCGTCGGTGCTCGTGCCGATGTGATCGAGGCGGCCAGTGGGCTCCTGGCGATCCCCGAGGCCGCGCTCACCCGCCCATGGGGGTGGATCGGCGGTAGCGAGGAGGAGGTCCGCTACGGCGCCTATCGCGCGGCCGAGGCCCTCGAGCTCGCCGAGATCGAAGCCCGGACCGCCGCCTCCGCCGGCGATCGGGCCGAACGGGTCGCCGCGCGGCTCATCGGGCCCACGACGGCCGCGCGCTGGGACCTGCACGGGCTGCTCATGCCGCTCGATGACGCGCGCCTCGATGCGGACCCCGGCGGCGGCGAGTGGTCGATCCGCCTGACGATGGGCCACATCATCGGCGGCCAGCGAGGCTACGGCTGGGGATCGGCGTGGTGGCTCTCGCAGGGATACGCCGCGGGCGATCCGGCGATGCCCGGTGGCGCGCCCGACGACCTGTGGGGCGGACTTCCCGACGAGGCCACGACCGAGGCCGCCGGCGGTGTGACGGAGCTGCTGGCGCGCCTCGACGAGGTGACCGACCGGACCGTGGAGCGCCTCGCGGGCATCACCGACGAGCAGGCCAGCTTCGGCGCGACCTGGGCTGGCTTCCGGGTGACGCTCGCGTTCCGCTTCGGCCGCTGGTCGTCGCACATCCGCGAGCACGCCATCCAGATCGAGAAGACCTTCGACATGATCGGGCACGTGCCGGACGAGCGCGCCAGGCTCGTCCGCAACCTGCTGGCCGCGTACGGACGGGCGGAATCGGTGGTGTTCGCCCGGACGGACGAGGACGACGCCGTCGAGCGGATCGTGCAGGGGGCCGCCGAGGCGAAGGCGGCCGTCGCGTCGGCCCAGGCCGCGGCCGGTGACATCGCATAGCCCAACCACGACGATGTCCAAGGTCCTCCTGATCGACCCTGCGCTCGCGACCTTTCGCGAGCGGTTCGCCGAGCGACTGCCGGCGGACGTCGAGGTCGTCGCGGTCACGACCTTCGACCCCGACGAGTTCGCACGCCTGGCGGTCGATGCCGAGATCTTCGTCAACGCGCGACGCCCGGTCGACACGGCCGCGTTCGCCATGGCCCCGGCAGTCCGCTACGTGCAGCAGATCGGCGTGGGGACCGACCCCATCGACCGTCCCGCGGCCGAGACCGCCGGCGTGCTCGTCGCGTACAACCCGGGCGTCAACAAGACCGGCGCCGCCGAACACGCCGTGATGCTGATGCTGGCCCTGCTCAAGCGGCTGTCGTCCACGGAGCTGGCGACCCGCGCCGGCCGGTTCGAGCCCGCGGAGGTCATCACCGCGGGCATCGACGACATGGCCGACGCGACCGTCGGGCTGATCGGCCTCGGCCAGATCGGTCAGGCGGTGGCGGAGCGGCTTGTCGCCTTCGGCCCGCGGATCGTCTATGCGACCCGACACCCCGTCCCTGATGTGGAAGCGCGGCTCGGGGTGGCGTGGCGCACGATCCCGGACTTGCTGGCCGAGTCGACGATCGTCAGCCTGCACCTGCCGCTCTCGGCGGCGACCCGCCGCCTCATCGGCGCCGCGGAGCTCGCCCGGATGCCGCGCGGCAGCTATCTCATCAACACCGGCCGTGGCGGCTTGGTGGACGAGGCCGCCCTGCGCGCGGCGATCGCCAGTGGCCATCTCGCCGGGGCCGGGCTGGACGTCATCGACGGCGAGACCGAGGGGATCAACCCGTTCGCCGACCTGCCCGAGGTGATCGTCACGCCGCACATCGGCGGTGGCAGCCGGAACAGCATGGCCAACGTGGTCGAGCGGTGTACCGCGAACATCCGCCGCTACCTCGCCGGCGAGCCCGTGCTCGATGTCGTGGTCGACGCCCGCCGACCGATCGCGTAGGTCGGGTCTCGACCTCTCGCCCGGTGGTCAGGACGGGCAGGTGCCGCCAGGCTGCCACGTGAAGGGGAGGGCCGGGATGGCGACGTTGACGGACTGCGTCGAACCGGCCCCCGTGACCGTGCTCTTGACCGTCGTTCCGGCCAGGGTCATGAGGTAGGAGCCGTCGGCCTGGGCCACGAGGGATGCCTTGCCATTCCCGGTCATCGTGGTCGTGATGACGCCATATCCGGTGTCGACCTTGCCCACCGACTTGTAGGTGTAGGTCCCCGCGAGGGTCGTCTCATCGATCGTGGCGACATACGTCGAATCGGTCGTGATCCCCTGGTCCTTGATGTGGCCCGTGATCTTCCAGGCGCCGCCGAGGCCGCCGCATTTCTGCCCGTCGACCGTCGCCCCCGCCTGATCGTGGCCCTCGACCTTCCAGCCACCGCCAACGGTGAAGGTCACCGCCTTCTCTCCGATGCCGCGGTTGGACACCGACTTGAAGGTCACGATGCCGGCGTCCTTGGGGTTCGGCCCGGCCGTGTAGGTGAAGGTCGCCGGCGACGGCACCTTCTTGGCGGCCGGCTCGATGGACTTGACGCCGCTCAGCGTGGCTTCGACCGCCTTGTCCAGCTCCGCGTTCTCGAAATGCTGGCGAACCTTGGCGGTCACCGAGGTCGTCGAGTTCGCACTGACGTCGCCGCCGTCGGGGGCGACCACGACATCGATGCACTTCCCGGATCGCCAGAACTTCTCGGCGGCCTTCGCGGTGACGTACACGGCCAGGGCAACCGTGGTCCGCGAACCGTTGTACGCGGCCTTGACCTCGGCCATCGTGGTGCCGTGCCCTTGAAAGGTCCCTTCGCCGGCGTGCATCGTGCTATCGGCGTCCATCGTCGCCCCGGTCGTGTTCGAGGTGATGGTCTCGTTCCGCAGGTCGGTCTGACCGGCGCCGGGCGCCCTGGTGCCGCCCTTGAGTCGAACGGTCGGTCGCAAGGTTGATGACGGTGTGATCGAGATCGGCAGCATCGTTCGCAAAGATCCGGGCGTCCGCCTTGTCGTCGCCGTGCCACGAGGTGCCGGTACGACCGTCGGAACCGGCGATGAAGTACAGCTCATCCACCGCGAACTCAAGGTTGGCCGTGGCGACACCCTGGGCATCTGGACACGCCTGGACGTCGATGTGCGCGTGACCGCTCCCATCGATCCGGAAGATCAGGCGGCCGTTCGCGTCGCTGACCTCGCCCTTGGTCTTCGTCTCGACGTCGACGGCAAGTCGGCTGCCGGACGGGGTGATCGACACGGTGCTATCGGTCGTGACGGTGCCCTTGTTCCCGCGGAGCTCGACTGGTGCCTCTTCATGGCTCTTCTTGCTGTACGCGCTGTCCGTACCCAGGCTGCTTTCGACGAGCATGACCGACCCGATCCACGGACCCAGATACGACATGCCTGGCGGCGGGACGGACGCGGCTCGCGGCTCGGTGCTCGGGAGCCGGACCGAGGCGAGGACCATGCTCGGGGCAGCCGGTGCGTCCGCGACTGCGGCGTCGTCGACCATGGCCCAGAGCGCGTCCGATTCGAGCTGATCCATGGCAGCCGCGACGACCGCCGCGTCTGGTCCGAGTTCGTCAGTCATCGCGGCCGTGGCCCGACCGTGCGCGCGCACGGCGTTCTCGAGCTCAGCGCCCGCGATCCTCGGATCCGCGTTGGTATCGATGGTGAACGCATCCGCGCTGAGCGACCCGCTCGGGGGCGCCGGTGCGTCGTCGGCCACCTGGCTCGGTTCGGCAGACGACGATGTGGTGGGTGCGGTCGACGCGGACGTGCTCGGCGGACCACTCGCCACCGATGTCGTGCCGCCACACGCCGCGGCCAGGAGGACGATCGTGGGCAGCAGCATCCGCCAGACCGAGCGGCTGGTCCCGGCCATCGTGGCCCTCCGGGTCGGCGACCCGCCGGGTCGTCCGCGGATCGGGAGGGATCCCGACGCTCGCCATTGTGGCGCCCGCGGCGACGGCGACGTTCGCCAGATTCGAGCGGCGTAGCATGTCGTGGCGGCCATGACGAGCGACATCGCGATCGTCGGCGGCGGAGCGGCCGGCTGCGTCATCGCGCGGCGACTCGCCGAGCGCGGCGACCGCTCGGTGCTCCTGCTCGAGGCTGGACCGGACCTGCGTCAGGACACGCCCGATGCCTGGCGGGACGGGTGGAGCCTGCCGGTCCCACTCGACTGGGGCTTCGAGTCGGAGCCCGACGACGCCGGCGCGGGACGCAAGCTGCGACGGGGCCGGGTGCTTGGCGGCACCTCGTGGCTGACACGGTTCGCGGTGCGAGGTGCGCCGGCCGACTTCGATGCCTGGGCAGCCCGCGGCAACCCCGGCTGGAGCTTCGAGGACGTCCTGCCGGCATTCCGTCGGCTCGAGGCCGACGCCGAGTTCGGCGCCGGTCCTTGGCACGGGGCTGACGGGCCGATCCCGATCACCAGGTATCCGACGCACCAGCGGTCCGACATCCACGCTGCGGCCCTCGAGGCGATGGCGGCGATGGGGTTCCCGGCCGTCCCGGACCACAACGCCCCGAGTGCGGTCGGGGTGGGCGCGATGCCGATGAGCTCACGTGCCGGTGTTCGCGTGACGACGGTCGACGCGTATCTGCCGGTCGACGCGGACCTGCCGGCCATGACCATCCGCAGCGATGCCCTCGTCGACCGAGTCATGATCGACGCGGGGCGCGTCACCGGCGTTCGACTCGCCGATGGCACCGTGGTCCACGCGCGGCGCGTGATCCTCGCCGCGGGTACCTACGGCAGCCCGGCCGTCCTGATGCGGTCAGGGATCGGGCCGGCCGACCACCTTGGGGCGATTGGGATCGACGTGCGTGTCGGGCTGCCCGGTGTCGGGGCCAACCTCGCCGATCATCCGGGGGTCGATCTCGACGCTGGCTGGCAGGGTACGGCGACAGCCGGGCCGATCCTCCACTCGATCGCGACCTTCCGAAGCGACCGCGCCCCGTCCGACGGAGCCCCTGACCTGATGTTCTGGGTCAGTGATCCCGCCGGTGACGACCCTGGCTTCTACCTGGACCCGATCCTCCTCAAGCCACGATCGCGAGGGACGGTCGTGCTCCGCTCAGCGGACCCGGAGGCCCCACCGCGGATCACATTGCCGGGGATCCGCGACGCTGACGATCTCGAGCGACTGGCCCAGGGCTACCGGATCGGCGTCGAGCTCGCGAACCGACCGGAGATCCGACGCCTCGCCACGGGGCCGGCTCCGACCGTGCCCGAGACTCCCGACGCGATACGAACCCGGATCCTTGAGAACGCGTATTCGATCCCGCATGTCGTGGGCACGTGCCGGATGGGGCCGTCACCGGACGACGGCGACGTGGTCGACGCCGACGGCCGGGTCCACGGCGTCGACGGGCTCCACATCGCCGACGCCTCGGTCATCCCCGATGCCCCATCCGGCTTCCCGCACGTGATCGCGATCATGCTGGCCGAGCATCTCTCGGCGCGGCTACTCGACGGCTGACGCCGCTAGGGATGCTCGGCGGCGAACGCCGCGACGTAGGACCGGTCCAGGTAGGTCAGCGTGCCGCCACCGTTGTTGGTCTTGACGGTGGCCGTCAGGGTCACGGCAAAGGCGCACTTCTTGTCCGGGCTGCCGAGGAGGCTTCCGAGCGTCGGGGTCGAGTCGACAGCTGGTCCGCCCGGCGGCTTGCCCTGCTCCGCGGGGCCGCCAGTGGAATACCGGATCCCACCGCCGATCCCCTTGACGATCGCCATCGAGAAGCCACTCAGGAACGACGGCTCGCCGCCGCTCGTCGGGTGCGGGTGGTAGGCCCGATAGATGATCGAGACATGGTCCGTGGCCGCGCCGGAGAGGAACTGGCACGTGGGGGTCCCGCTGGACCCGGTGAGCTGGATGCCGTCGATGATCGCGGTCGCGGGCCGGTTGTCCCACCACAGCGCGTGGGTCAGGGCCGAGAACGGAACGTCGTCCGGCGGTCCCGCCGGGATCCGCCATCGCCCGAAGGTGAACGCCTTCTGGGTGCCCGTTCCCGTGGACCCGGTCGGCCGGATCTGGTTGCCGCTCCCGTCGAAGACCTCGATACGCACGAGGTACTTGCCGTCGGGGTGCTGCGTCGTGTCGAGGATGGCGTGGAACTGGTTGTCGTCCCACTGCTCGTTGGCACTCAGCAGCCCGCCGGTCTCGTACGGGATCTCGAAGAGGCCAATGGCGTTCGGGCCGAGCGAGTGCTGCGCCCGTTTCCAGCCGGTGCCCGAGACCCACTTCCAGGAGGACCAGGCGGGGATGGCGACGGGGGTCCAGCCGCCGACCGGGTCGCCGTTCGGGGCCGCGCTGGCGACATCGACCCGGAAGAACCGTGCGAGCGACTGCATGCCTGGACTGAAGAAGTAGCGCAGCCCGAGTGATCCACCCAGGGGCAGGTTGTGCGACGGATCATCCACGCTGGACGGCATGAGCAGACCATCGGTCTGCCCAAGGTTCCCGACGGAGTCCGGCGTGTCCTGGTTCGGAGTGCCGAGGTGCCAGCTTTCGGTCGAGCCGATCGAATGCAGCAGCACCGTCGCGTCGCCCGCTCCGGGGACCACCGGATCACTGCCACACGACACGGCGGCGAGGCTGTACGAGGTCAGCGTCGGGTGCGTCCCGGTCGAGAACCACTGGCCGGCTGCCGGTCCGTCGTAGATCGTGACGGTCTGGCCGTTGATGACCTGCTTGACCTTGTAGGCGTACTCGTCGCTGCAGTTCGGAAGGTCGATCCTCGGGAACTCCTGCCAGCAGGCGGTGAAGGTCCCGTTGTCGGCGATCAGGCCCTCACCGACCTTCGTGCCGGCACCGCACGTGCACCACAGGTACGGGCGCAACCTGATGTAGTCCGACAGGCGGTCGCCCTTCAGCGTCCGTAGCGCGAACGTGTCGCGCTCCATGTTGAGCTTGCGGACGTCGAGCGCGCCGCCGCTGGCGACCTGCTCGAGCAGCGCGAAGGGCGCTGGGTCCGGACCCGGGCCGGGCGGGAAGGGGCCTGGATCCGGGTCCGGCGGGAACGGGATGGGGAAGGGCGGATCGCCGGGATCCGGTCGATGGGGTGGCCAATCCACCGGCCCGTCGTAGTAGTCGCCCGGATCGATGACGATCGGCGGTTCGCAGCAGCACGTGCGCCGGTACACCTCGACCACGCCTTGGCACACCGTGGCGCAGCGGTAGGGGTGGAAGATGTTGGCCGGATCGAGGACGGAGATGTCGATCAGCTTCGCGGCCGAGGTCCTGGCCGACAGGGTCGACAGGGCGCCGATCGACGTCGACGCCTTGACATAGTCGATGAGGTGCCAGTAGGGGAAGCAGCGATCCACGCTGCCGGAGGCGCAGACGGTGTACCCGTACCACGGACCCCACGCACCTTCGGGCAGGCGGAGGACGTCGCCCTTGAAGAGCTCCCGGGCCTCCTCGACGCGATAGCCCAGGAACTGGTCGCCGCCGGCCGACGGGTCCGCCGCTGCGTCGCCGATCACGACGTGCGACGCCTTGTCGAGCGCGCTCGCGGGCAGCGTGAACCGCCCGTCCGCGTTGACCGATGGCGGTCCCGACGACCTTGCCGTCGGCGGACACCGCATGGACAGCGACGGCCGGTCGCTCGTCGCGCCCCTCCGCGCCCTCGAGCTCGATGCGGCCGCTCAGCGCGGCGGTCTTCCCCTCGGCCATGACGCCCCCTCTTCCCGGTCCATGTGCCCGGCGGATCCGCCGGGCGATCGACGACTCGTGTGCCGTCGGGAGCCTGACAGCGCGCCCGTCACGCGCTCGCCACAGCCGTGTCACGAGGGCGTCACCGCGTCGTCACGGGACCGTCAGCCGGAAGTCCCGTTGCCACCGGCGAACGTTTGCTTGACCGGCCGCATCAGACGGACGCAGACTGCCCTCGAGCGCGCGGGTGAGGGCGCGAGGCGCCGCATCGCGGTGGGGGCACGATGGGCATGCGAGGGGCCAGGAGGCCGGCGGGCCTGCGATCCTGGCTGTCACTGACGGACGAGTTCGAGCTCGTCATCCACGGCCGTGAGCTGGCGCTGCCGCACAGCGTCGAACGCGTGGTCGCCTTCCTCGGCCTGTCCACGCAACCGGTCCACCGGATGAAGCTCGCTGGTGCGCTGTGGCCCGACGTCTCGGAGGTCCAGGCCGGCCGAAGCCTCCGGACGGCGTTGTGGCGACTCCAACGGAGCGGCCTCCCGGTCGTCGACGTGCACGAGGATCGCGTGGCCCTGCTCCCGCTGGTCCGCGTCGACGTCATCGAGCTGTTCGCCCTCTGCCGCGAGCTCCTCGACGATCGCGATGCCGAGGCGCTCGCCAGGGTCAGCGATCTCATCGACAGCGCCGAGCTCCTGCCGGACTGGGACGACGAATGGGTCGCGCCCGACCGGGAGCGGTTCCGGATGCTGCGTCTCGAGGCGCTCGAGCTGGCGGCGGAGCGCCTCATCGCACGCGCGGAGTACGGCCGAGCGATCGAGGCGGCGCTCGCCGCGACCATCAGCGACCCGCTGCGCGAAAGCGCCAGGCGGGCGGTCATCCGAGTCCACCTCGCCGAGGGCAACGTCGCGTCGGCGATCCGCGCCTACGAGGACTATCGGTCCCTGCTCGACCGGGAGATCGGGGTCGAGCCGTCGTTCGCGATGCGGCGCCTCATGGGACCCGTCGAGGCGGTCGCCGTCAGCTGAAGCCGCCGCCTCTTCGACCCCTTATCGCGTCCAGAACCCGATCTCGGCGTCCAGCGGCGTCGGGGCGCCGCCGTCCGGGTAGAAGACGTCCGTCCTGGTCGCGCCGGTGTCGTCCACCTGCGGGCACGAGCAGCGTCGAGCTGTCGGGCGCCCACATCCGATGGCTCAGGGCGTACTGGTCGAAGTACGAGAGCACCTCGGTCACGTACCGCTGGGCCGGTGAGATCCGGGCGTCGGAGCGGATCGCGCCGGTGGCGACGTCCACGAAGATGAGATGGACCTCGATGGATGGCTCGGGCGAGGCGGACGGACCGGGGCTCGTGCTCACGGTCGACGGGCTCGCACTGGCGCTCGGCGCCAGCGTGTCGATGGGGACGATCCGGATCGCCGCGATCGTCTTGCCGTCTGGTGACCAGTCGAACGTGATGACCTCACCGTCCAGCAAGGTTCGCGTGGCACCCGTCTTCGCATCGAGCAGGCGCAGCGGGCCGAGCGGGATGCCCGGCGCGGTGGCGAGCGGCGTCGCTGACCCGATCGAGGCCAGGACGTCGGCCGCGGGCGAGAAGCCCACGGCCGAGAGGCCGGCGACCGGGATCGAGTGCTCGGTCGATCCGTCGAGGGTCGCGGCGACCACGGCGTCCTTGCCGGAGCTGCCGGCCCGCACATAACCGACGTAGCGACCGTCCGCGCTCACGTCGGGTGAGCGGAATTCGCCGGGTGACTTGATGGCGGCCGCGGAAGGCTTGCCATCCGTGCCGATCTCGCCGAGGTAGGCCGTGGCGCCGTCCCCGATGTGGGCGAACAGCCGATCGGACCCGACCCAGTCGAAGTAGAACGGCGAACCCGTCCGGATGAGGGCGCCCGCGCCGCTTCCGTCGATCGGCATCGACCCGTCGGCGGCGACGTCGCGCAGCGAGATGCCGCCCGCTTCGTCGGAGAGGAACGAGATGGCCGTCCCGTCCGGGTGCCACGACAGGTAGAACGGGCTGACGGACGGGGTCTGGAAGATGACCTTCGGCGTGATCCCGGTCCCGGCCGCGGCGACGTCGATCAGCACGAGGGCGATGTCGGTCCCGCTGGCCCGGAGGGCCGCGATCCGGGAGCCGTCGGGCGACCACGCCGGGAAGCCGTAGATCCCGAGCGACGCGTCGACGAGCGGCGTGACCTGCCCCTGGGCGTCGGCGACCGACAGCGACCCGTCGGAGTCTTCGAGGGCGATCGAGCCGGACGCGGCCAGCGGCCGAAGATGCGGGAGCGTGCTGGCGGACGGCGTGCTGGCGGGCGCGGTCGTCGGCGGGAAGAGGGGACCGAGCGTGGCGTCGGCAGCCGGGCTGACAGGTGGCGCCGACGGCTGATCCGGCGTCGAGGGCGCGCATGCGGCCGCGACGAGGGTCAGCGAGGCGAACAGGACGGCCGCCGTTCCGGTCGTCGCACGTCGTCGGTCGCGCCGCGTCTCCATCACCCCACGATACGCGCCGGGACCGTGACCGGATGCGGGTTAGCCGGCGACCAGCTGTTGGTATCCTGCCGCCGGTGCGACGCTTCCCGAGCAGGATCCTCGACACCATCGCCCCGACCCGGCTGGGTCGGAGCTTCCGCTGGCTGCTGGCCGCCGAGACCGTCTCGAACCTCGGCGACGGGGTCGCGATCGCGGCCGGGCCGTTGCTGGTCGCCTCACAGACGCACGACCCCTTCGTGGTCTCGATGGCGCTCCTGGCCGAGTACCTGCCGACGCTCCTGTTCGGCGTGGTCGCCGGGACCGTCGCCGACCGCATCGACCGCCGCCTCGTGGTCGCCGTCGTCAACATCGTCCGCGCCGTCGTCCTGGTGCTCCTCGCGGTCACGATCGCCACGGGAACGGTGGCGATCGCGGTCATCCTCGTCGCCCTGTTCGCCCTCGGAACCGCCGAGACCTTCGTGGACACGGCCGGGAGCTCGCTGGTCCCGCGCTTGGTCGAGCGGGAGGACCTCGGGACCGCAAACGCGCGGATGGAGGGCGCCTACATCCTCACGAACCAGCTGATCGGGCCGCCCATCGGCGCGTTCCTGTTCGCGGCCGGCATGGCGCTCCCGTTCGCGACCAACGCCGCCTGCTTCGCGCTCGCAGCCCTGCTCGTGACCCGCGTGGCCGCCAGCAGGACGAAGGTGAGCGAGGCGGCGGGGGAGCGTTCCGGCTTCGTGGCCGAGATGCGCGATGGGCTGCGGTGGCTCATGGGACACCCCCCGATGCGGACCCTCGCGCTGACGATCTTCGCCTTCAACATCACCTTCGGCGCCGCGTTCGCCGTGCTCGTGCTCTATGCCTCCGAGCGACTCGGGTTGGGCGCCGTGGGGTTCGGCCTGTTGACGACCGCCGGCGCGATCGGCGGCATCGTGGGCACCGTCTCGTACGGGTCGCTCGAGCGGCGCTTCCGCCTCGCCGACATCATGCGCGTCGGTCTCGTGATCGAGACCCTGACCCACCTCGTCCTCGCCTTGACGACGTCCGCTGCGGTGGCGTTCGTCACCCTCGGCGTGTTCGGCGCCCACGAGCTCGTGTGGGGGACCACGTCCACGGTCGTGCGGCAGCGGGCCGTCCCGGACGCCATGCTGGGCCGCGTGACCGGCATCTACCACGTGGCCCTGGTCGGCGGCCTGGTGATCGGGGCGCCGCTCGGCGGCCTCCTCGCCAGCGTGTACGGCATCACCGCGCCGTTCTGGTTCGGGTTCATCGGCTCGGCGATCCTGGTCGTCGTCCTCTGGCGCCAGTTCGACCTCATCGTGCATGCTGGGGACATCGCAGCCAGTGAGGGCGTGCCGGTGGGGACCACCACGTGATCTCAGGACGCGAGCGGAGGCCTCGAGGGCGGCGCGTCGTCGGGCTGCTCGTCGCGGCCATCGCCACGGTCCGCTCGGTCACCTACGGCAACGTGCCCTGCGATCGATGAAGGCCGCGATGCGGGAGCGGTACGGCCCGCCCGACGTGGTGTCGGTCCGGGAGATCGAGCGACCGACCCCGGCCGCCGGCCACGTGGTCGTCCGCGTCGTGGTCGCGTCGGTGAACCGCGCGGACCTCGACGGGATCGAGCCGCGACCGCAGTTCACGCGCCTGTTCCTGGGGCTGCGCGCTCCGAGGAACCACCGGGTCGGCATCGATGTCGCCGGCGTGGTCGACGCCATCGGCGACGGCGTGACGCGCTTCCAGCCAGGCGACGCCGTCTTCGCCGACCTCTACCCGTTCGGGCAGGGGAGCTTCGCCGACTACGTCAGCGCGCCGGAGCGGGCGTTCATCGCGATCCCCGATGGGATGCCGTTCGAGACGGCCGCGACGCTGCCGCATTCGGCGATCCTGGCGATCCAGGGCCTCCGTCGCCGCGACGGCCGCACGGTCGGGCCCGGCGATTCGGTGCTGGTCGATGGCGCCTCGGGCAACGTCGGCCCGTTCGCGGTCCAGATCGCGAAGACCCTCGGTGCGGTGGTCACCGCGACCTGCAGCGCGGCCAAGGTCGAGTTCGTTCGGTCGCTCGGCGCCGATCACGTGCTCGACTACGCGGCGGTCGACTACACGAGGGCCGCAGAGCGCTACGACTGGATCCTCGACACGGATTCGCACCATCCGCTGTTCCGCTGCCGGCGGGCGCTCAAGCCCGGTGGCACCTACGTCACGCTCGGCGGGACCGCCTGGCGGATCCTGGCGTCGCTGACCCTCGGCCCGCTCATCTCGCTGGTCAGTGACCGCAAGTCCGGCCTGATGCTGTGGTGGAAGCCGTTCCGGGCGGAGGACATCGCGGCCGTCGCCGCGATGATCGCGGACGGCAAGGTGGCACCGGCCATCGACCGGCGCTATCCGCTCAGCGAGGTCGTCGAGGCGCTCCGCTACGTCGATGACGGGCACGCCCGGGGCAAGGTGCTCGTGGAGGTCTCGGCCCCATGACCGACCGTGGGCCGCGCCGTCTGAGCGAGAGCTCGCGGGTCGAGGCGTTCAGCGACGGCGTGTTCGCGATCGCGATCACGCTGCTCGTGCTCGAGCTGGCCATCCCGGCCACACGTGGCGAGTTCGGCAAGGAGCTCGCGGACGAGTGGGTGAGCTATGTCGCGTATCTCGCGGCCTTCGCCAACATCGGCGTGCTCTGGATGGGCCACCACACCGCGTTCTCGCGGATCCGTGCCGTGGACGCCGGCCTCCTCTGGCGGAACCTCGTGCTGCTCCTGACGGTCTCCGTGGTGCCGTTCCCGACGGCGATCATCGCGAGCGCCTTCCGCGTCGGCACGCCCGCCGACCAGGCGGCCGCGGTCGCGTCCTATGCCGTGGTCGGGATGGCGTCCGGCGTGGCGTGGCTGCTGCTGTTCAGCTACCTCGCCCGTCATCCGGCGCTCAGCGACCCGATCTCGCACGACGAGTTCTTCCGCCTGAAGGAACCGCTCCTGACGCTCATCGGGTATGCGATCGCTGGCCTGATCGGCTGGTTCGTGAGCCCCGGGCTGGCGCTGGCGATCTTCCTGATCTTCCCGATCGTGTACGTGGGCCGCGTCCGCAGCGCGGAGCACTGAGCGCCCTCGATGTCGTCGGAGGCACTCGCACCTCCTTGATGGATCGCCTCGCCGAAGCCTGGCCGCCTCGCGAGAGCCGCCGCTGGATGCGGCGACCCTCGCGGCGACATTGCGTGGTCCTTACACGGGCTGGGTCGGCGGCTTCCCAGGTCCGCCGGGAGGTGGCACCGGTGGTGTCGCGGTCTGACAGGTGGCCAACTGCGACATGAACACGAATGCCGAGATGATCAATGCGGCCTGGATCAGCAGGGCTCCACTGATGATCCACATCACTGGCTGACCCGCGATCGGGATCCAGGCGACCAAGGCGGCCGCGAGGCAAGCCACCGCCTGGATCCCGAGAACGGCCGCTGCCGCGACGAGCACCGCCCGAAGGTTGCGGCAAGGCCCGGCGCACGCCGCTCCTGCGCAAGCACAGAACGCGTCGAGCGCAGCGATCGCGCGATTGACGAAGACGAGCGCCAGCCCTGTGACGCCGGCAGCAGCCAGCATGCCGATGGGCGATGTCCAGGCATACCACCACGACCCGTTCGCGATCGCTGCGCCGATGATGATCGCGACGGCTGCAAAGACGGCGACCAACGCCGCGATGAGCCAGTTTCTGACTGGTGTCGAGTCGCACATACGTCCTCTCCTGTCTCTTCGAGATCGGACGACGCGCACGCCGATCGGACTACCGAGCGTCGCGCGACGGCAAAGGGGACCGTGGTGTCGCTCCGGGTACCCGTCCCGAGCTGACCGTGTGGGTCGTCGCGTTGGTCAGCGGTATACCACTCGTCGCGTCGGATCCCGTTTCGACGCGACCCCTCCGATCCGCCAGCGACCATCGACGGATGACGATGTCGCGTGGCGACCGACGTCGGGTGTCCGATCGCCCTCCGACCGGCATGCTGGGCAGATGACCCTCTCGAATGCGCCAGCGCGGCGCTCCGTCTCCCTCGTCGACTTCGGCTCGCTCCTGTTCCTCGGGGCGGTCTGGGGGGCGGCGTTCCTCTTCCTGCGCATCGCGGCGCCGGAGGTCGGCCCGGTGTGGGCCGCGGAGATCCGGCTGCTCATCGGCGCATCGCTGCTCGTGCTCGTGGCCGGACGCCGGACGCTGGCCGCGGCTCGCGGGCGCATGGCGAGCTTCCTCCTGGTCGGCGCGCTCTTCTCGGCGGTGCCATTCACGCTGATCGCGATCGCCGAGGTCACGCTGCCCGCCGGGTTCACGTCCCTGCTCAACGCCGCGACACCGCTGTTCACCGCCGCGATCGCGATCGCCTTCTTCGGGCAGCGGGTCGGCCCGCGCGTCGCCGCGGGGCTGGCCGTCGGCGTCATCGCGGTGATCGTGCTGGTCGGGTTCTCGCCGTTCGAGATGCGCGTCACGACGCTCCTCGCGGTCGCCGCCGGTCTGGGCGCGCCGCTGAGCTATGCCATCGCGGGCAATTTCGTCCGGGCGCGGCTGGCCGGCGTGGAGCCGCTCGAGCTGGCGACGGGCATGCTCGTCGCCGGGGCCCTCGTCGCGCTCCCGGTCGCGATCCTCAGCGGTGCGCCGGGCGTCCTCGCGACGGACGGCATGGTCTCGCTCATCGCGGTCGGGACGCTCTCGACCGCGCTCGCCTGGCCGATCTTCTTCCGCGTGCTGCGGCGCACGACGCCGACCGCGGCGAGCACGGTGACCTTCGTCGTCCCGGCCTTCGCGCTGACCTGGGGCTCGCTGGTCCTGGCCGAGCCGATCGGCATCGGGCTCCTGGTCGGCTTCGGGCTGATCCTCCTCAGCCTCGTCCTGGTCCTCGGCATCGTGCCAACGCGGCGGCCGACGGTCCTCGTCCGGGCGCAGGCCCGGGTGCACGCCGTCGTCGGCTAGGTCCGGCCGACCACCCCGGACGGGGTCCGGTCAGGCGGAGAGGTCCCGGTCCTCCAGCTCCCACGCGTGATCCATGGCGTGATGGGCCGTGCGACGCACGAGGAACTGGATCGGCCACGAGCGGGCCGCCTTGCCCTGCTCGTTGTAGGCGCGGATGGCGGCGAGGTACGCCTGCCGATGCGCCGCGAGACCGCCCGGGGTGAGGACGAGGTCGAACGGGGTCCGGACCTCGATCTTGCGGGAGAACTGGTCCGGCTCGGTGAGATAGACATGGCGGACGATCTCGGCCCGGCTCCGCCCGCCGCCGCGCGATCCGGGCCGCAGCTCCTCCGAGACGCGGGCCGCGGTCTCGTCGAAGGTGGCCCAGCACGCGCGCAGGAGGCCCAGGCGCCGGTCCAGGTCCGCCGATGCCAGCACCTCACGCTCGATCTGCGACGGGACATGGGCGACGCCCCAGAAATCGGTCGAACTCGATCCCGGCACGCGTTCGACCACGTCCACGTCGCGGGATCGAGCGAACTCGCCGCCCATCCCGGCCCGATCCGCCACGGCGGCGTAGCGCGGGACGTACGAGGTCAGCTTGTCGAGCGCGTCCGCCTCGGACGTCCCCCAGCGGTCGAGCCCTGGCCAGTCCGTCGCCCCGGCGACGACTCGGCGACTCTTGCCCACCTCGAGGATCACGCGGAGCCGATCGACCATGCGGGACAGGTTACGTGCTGGGAGGCAGCATCGGCAGGTTCGGGATGACCTCCGCCGCCAGGCGCTCGATCTGCTCGAGCTCGTCCCCGACCGGCCACACGAGCACGCGTCCCACGCCCGCCGCCTGGTAGCGGGCGAACAGGTCGGCGCAGCGTGCCGGCGACCCGATCGGCAGCCGGGTGCGGACCTCCTCCTCGGAGCGGCGCAGCAGCTTGCTCAGGACCTCGACGACGGCCTGCTCCTTCGCGGTGTCGTCGGTCACGTGCATCCAGCAGGTCGCGAGCGTCGAGGGGAACGCGGACGGATCGCGCCCGTCGGCACGCAGCAGCTCGTCGAGCGCGGACCGCGTCCTCACGAAGTCCTCCGGGCTCGTGTTGTACCCGGATGCGAGCCAGCCATCCCCGAGTCGCGCCACTCGCCGCAGACCCGCCGCCGAGCCCCAGCTGCCGACCCAGATCGGCGGCCCCTTCCGACGTGCCGGGGGCGGCGACTGGATCACGCCGGTCGTGTCGTAGAACCGGCCGATGAATGCGGGACGATCCGGGTCCCAGAGCGCCCGCATCGTCGCGACCGCCTCGTCGAAGCGAGCCCAGCGCTCCTCGAACGGGATCCCGACCAGCGCGTAGTCGGCCGCCGATGAGCCCGGTCCGAGACCCGCGTCCACGCGACCGCCGGAGAGCAGGTCGATCGCCGCGAGGCTCTTGGCCAGCGCGAACGGGCCGCGCACGACCGCCAGCGAGACGCTCGTCATGAGCCGGACGGTCGGAGCCGCGGCCATCACCGCGGCGAGCGCGGTCGGCCCGTCCAGCCACGGCTTCCCGTACACGAGATGGTCGTTGGCGGTCAGCGTCCCGAACCCGAGGCGCTCCGCGGTCGTCGCGATCTCGAGGAGGCGATCGATCGTGACATGCTCGCCATCCCATTCGATCTGCGGCAGGTGGACGCCGAATTCCAAGGTCGATCACCGGGTGGGGCGCCCTGGGGCGGCGCTCCCGGAACCATACTCGGGCCGGACGGCAGCCTGGACGCGCTAGCCGACGGTCAGGACCAGCTTCCCTCGCGTGCCGGCGGTGAACGCCTCGACCGCCATGGCGTAGTCCTCGAGCGGGAAGGTCGCCTGGATCGGAACCTGGAGCGCGCCGCCGGCGGCGAGCTCGGCCAGGGTCGCGAGCGTCTCGGTCGTCGGCGCGCCGCGGACGTTGGTCGCGACGATGCCGCGCTCGGCCAGGGCCGCGACATCCGCGGCTCCCAGCGGCGTCGCCGCACGGCCGCCATCCTGCACGAGTGCGGCCAGCGGGGCGAACGCCTCGCCGCGGTTCACCGTGTCGATGAGGCCGGCGACGCCGTCGGGGGCAAGCCGCCGGATGGCGTCGGTCAGGTCGGGAACCGTGTAGTCGATCGCCTCGCTGGCCCCGAGCCCGACCACGAGGTCGGTCTCGAGGCCCGGCCGCGCCGACGCCAGCACCCGCGCGCCACGTGCGACCGCGAGCTGCACAGCGAACGATCCGACCCCGCCGGTCGCGCCCATGACCAGCACCGTGTCGCCGGGCCGCGGGTCGATGGCGTCGACCAGACCGAGGGCGGTCGAGCCGGCGAGCGGGATGGACGCTGCGGCGCGCCAGTCGAGCGCCGGCGGCTTGGCCGCGAGGATCAGGTTCGCGCCGCCGACGACCAGCTCGGCCCACGTCCCGTCGTGCAGGGGGAGATCGCTCGTGATGAACCCGAGGACCTCAGCGCCGACCTTTACGTCGGTCCGGTCCCGGCCGACGGCCCGGACGACACCGGCCAGGTCGCGGCCGACGATCGTCGGCAGGGCGTGCGGCATCATCCCGATGAGGCCGCCGCCGACCTGGAAGATGTCGAAGCCGTTGACGCTCGACGCCCGCAGCTCGATGACGGCGCCGTCGGCCGGCGGCTGAGGATCCGGCTGCTCGATGAAGGCGGCCGGCTGGCCTTCGATGGTCAGGGTGACGGCGCGCATCGGTCGGTTCAGCCGTCCGCGACGAGCCGGAGGAGATCGCCCAGCCGACCGATCTGCTCGGGCGACTTGTAGATCGTGTTGTTGAACGTGAAGCCCGTGAAGCCCGCGTCGATGTAGGGCTGGAGCGCCTCCGCCGCGCGGTCCACGGTGCCGGCCGTGAGGAATGGGCGACGCTCCGCCGGGATGCCTCGCCAGGACTGCCTCCGCCTCGGTATCGGACCCGACCACGACGACCGGCGTCGCCATCGTCCGCTCGATCGTCGCCGGGTCCCGGTCGATCGCCTCGCAGTAGCCGGCGAGCACCTCGGTCTTGTGCGTGAGCGTCTCGAGCCCCAACGGGAACCAGTGCGTCATGTCGGCGTACCGAGCCGCGATCCGCAGCGTGCGCTGTTCGCCGCCACCGCCGACGAGGATGCGCGGACCGCCCGGCTGGACCGGGCGCGGCACGTTGAGGGCCTGGTCGATCCGGTAGTAGGTGCCCGTGGAACGACGGCCGGTCCTCGGTGAACATCGCCTTCGTGATCTGGAGCGCCTCCTCGAGCCGGTCCATCCGCTCGCGGATGGGCGGGAAGTCGAACCCGTACCCCTCGTGCTCGACGTCGTTCCAGGCCGCGCCGATCCCGTAGATGGCGCGGCCGCCGGAGATCGTGTCGAGGGTCGTCGCCTGCTTCGCGAGCAGGGCCGGGTTGCGATAGGTCACGCCCGTCACGAGCGTTCCGAGCCGGACGCGCGTCGTCTCGCGCGCCAGCGCGGCGAGCGTCGACCAGCCTTCGAGCATCGGCTCGTCGACCTCGCCGACGCCGCCGATCTGGTAGAGGTGGTCCATCACCGTGACGAGGTCGAAGCCGGCCGCCTCGGCGGCCTGTGCCTGTTCGACGACGCGGTCGAACAGACGCTCCGGCGGGGTGTCGGGATGGGTGTAGGAGGGGAGGTGGAGACCGAACCAGATGCTCATGCGACCAGCGTAGCGCCGAATTGGATGCGCCGGACCCGGCCGCGCCCGAAGGCACGTCGGATCCGGCGCTGGATCACGCGAGTGAACGCGAGGCACTACCCCGCGGTGAGGACCTCCCGCAGCGTCGCGGCGAAGGCGTCGGGCTCGCCGGTCTGGCCGTATTCGCCGCCCAGGAACCCGCTGTGGCCGCTCGGGAACAGCACGGGCGTGGTGCCGAGCCGCTCGGCCGCGGCCTCGCCGCCGCGATGGGCCATCTCGCCGTCGGACTCGACGCCGACGCCGACGACGATCCGGGTCGATGCCGCACGCAGCGCGTCGAAGTCGGGCTCGAAGTGCGTGCAGGTGATGATGTTCTGCCCGACGAGCGGGTCGGTCCGCGTGCCGTCGTCGCCGGCGGGCATCCCGAACATCGCCGGGTCCGGGGCCGGCTGGGCCGCGAACTCCTTGGTCAGCGGTCCCTTGTGGCTCACGACGACGATGAACTGGGCCATCGCCGGCCCGAAGCCGCTGCGCTGGTAGGTGTCGTGGATCGCCTGGGTCACGGCCATCGCGCCCTCGCGATCGGGCAGGATCGAGGCGAGCGGCGGCTCGTGGGCGACGAGCGTCCGGACGTCGCCCGGGTGCGCCGCTACGAGGGCGAGCGCGTTCACCGCGCCGCCGCTGCTGGCGAACAGGTCGACCGGCCCGACACCGAGCGCCTCGATGATCCGATGGATGTCGTCGGCGTGCTGCTCGGGCGTGGACTGGCTGACCGGATCGGCCTTGGTGCTGCGCTCGACGCCGCGCGGGTCGTAGGTCACGACCGTGCGGTCGGGGAAGTGGCTCGCCAGGGTGCCGAACCCGCTCGCGCCCATCGGCGAGCCGATCAGGAGGAGCGTCGGCTCCGCGGTGCCGTCGCCCGGTCGGATGTCGTAGGTCAGGACGGCGCCGGGCGCCTCGAGGGTCTGCGTGGTCGACTCGGTCATCGTGGTCATCGTGCCCCTCCGGTGGTGACGGCGTCCTCGGCCAGGATCGCGTCGATCTGGCCGACCGCCTGCGTCAGTCCCTCTTCCATGCCCATCGCCAGGACCTGCTCCATGGCCTCGATGGTGGGGAAGTGGCTCTCGATGGACATCCGCGTACGGCCGGCCTGGATCGGCTCGATCGTGACGCGGCCCTCGTTGCGCGGGAAGGCGTCGTTCGGGGTCCCGTCCTCATTGGCGAACCCGTCGCGGAAGACGAGTCGGCGGGGCGGATCGGCCTCGATGACGTCCCAGTACCCGTGCGGCCGGTCGCCGGTCGGGCCGGTCATGTAGTACTGGACGCGACTGCCCTGGGTCAGGTCGTGCTCGGTGAACGTCGCCGGGTACGTCGGCGGACCCCACCAGCGCTCGAGCTGGCGCGGATCGGCCCACAGCTCCCAGACGCGCGTCGGGGTGGCCTCGAACTCGGCGGTGATCGTCAGGGTCAGATTGGCTGGGTCCTTCTGGACCGCGGTGACCGTCATGCGATGGGTTCCTCCATGCTGGCGATGAGCTTCGTCATGCGCTCGACGCGGCCGCGCCACAGCGCCTCGTACTGGTCGAGCAGCCCACGCGCCAGGCGGAGCCCCTCGATGTTCGTGCGCACGACCTTGCGGCGGCCGGTGCGCTCCTTGGTGACCAGGCCCGCTCGCTCGAGCACCGCGACGTGCTTCTGCACGGCCGCGAAGCTCATGGCGTAGTGCCCGGACAGCTCGGCGACGCCCTCACTGCCGTTCAGGGCGCGCAGCACGATGTCGCGCCGGGTGGCGTCGGCAAGGGCCGCGAAGATCTGGTCGGCGTTGAAGGTGAGCTGCATTGATACAACCATACGGTTGTATGACGGCGGTTGTCAAGTCCCGGCGACGCGACGGCCACGGGACACCTCGCGGGTCGTACCATCGCGGCAGGACGCCACGCGTGGCTGACGGATCCTGCACGGTCGGTCGGATGCGAACTGCGGAGCAGTTGGACCTCGCGGTCATCGGTGCCGGCGTGGCAGGGACCTGGACGGCCCATGCGGCCCAAGAGGCTCGCCCCGATTGGTCGATCGGTCTCTTCGAGCGCTCGACGCGCATCGGCGGTCGTCTCCGCTCGGTCGCCATCGATGGACTCGCGCACCCGATCGAGCTCGGCGGGATGCGGTTCATGACCAGCCACCCGCTGGTCGCGGCGGCGATCGATGAGCTGGGGCTGGCGACCCGCCCATTCGACACGCGAGGCGGGCCGGAGCACTCGTACCTCCGGGGCGAACCGGGAAACGGCCCAGGTGACCCGTCCGCAGGTCGCGGCTATGAGTTGACGGACCGCGAGCGCGGTCGCTCCGCCCTCGATCTGATGCGGACGGCCTTCTCGGCGATCGTGCCCAGGGTTCGAGGCGCTCACCGACGTCGAGTGGACGCGAACCCGTATGTCCGGGCAGCATCTCGGCCGCCCGCTGACCGACTGGTCCATCTCCGAGGCGTTCGCGAGCGTGCTGTCGCCCGAGGCCCATCGCTTCGTCGTCGACTCGTTCGGCTACGACTCCGGCATGCGGCCCTTGAACCTCGGGGACGCGATCCAGTATCTGACCGGAGGCGGGGATCCGACCGCCGAGGCCCGAGTGCCGGTCATCGGCATGGACGGCGTCCCACTCGGGCTTGCCGGTCGATTCAGCGCCGGCGGAGGAGCGATCCACCTCGAGCACGAGCTCCATGGCTGTGCGCTGGCCGACGGGGCGGTGCTTCTTCGGTTCGCCGAGCGCGATGTCATCGCCCGGAAGGTCGTGCTCACGATGGCGATCCCGGCACTGCGCGCTGTGGCGTCGGCATCGAACGCCCTCGACACGCCGGCGTGGCGACAGGTCCTGTCGTCGGTCGAGGGCTTCCCGGCGACGAAGCTCTACCTCTGGTACGGCCGACCGTGGTGGCGAGACGGCCCGGCCGCGGTTCCCGGCATCCGGACGACGACCGATCTGGTGAACCGCAAGGTCTTCTATTTCGATACGCGCGCGGATTCCCAGGCAGCCGTCCTTGCCGAATACACCGACGGCCGGCACACGCAGCCATGGGTCGACCTCGCAGGCGGCGCATCGAACGGGGAACCCGCCCCGCCGGCCGTGCTCGATCGGGTCGGGGAGCTCCTCCGCGAGATCCACTCGGCGCTCGACATCCCGGACCCGGAGGGGTCGGCATTCATGCACTGGGGATCCGATCCCCGCGAGACCGGGTGGACCTTCTGGCGCGCCGGCTTCCGCTCGGACGACATGATGGACCTCGCCGTGCAGCCGGAACCGGACGTCCCGATCTTCGTGGCGGGCGAGACATTCTCGCGGAACCAGGGGTGGGTCGAAGGCGCCCTGGAGACGGCGCAGCTCGTCCTGGCTCGCCTGATCGACGACTGAGCCTGCATGGGACGGTGGATAACCCACTTGCGGACCCTTCCGGCGAAGTCCACTCTGGTCGTCCAACCAGTCGGAGGACACGAGGATGGGTGATCGCAGCGAAATGGCCGCAGCGTTCGAGGCGGCCCTCCAGTCCGGAGACTTCGGACAGTTGAGCGCGCTGATCCAGGCGTACGGGACGGACGACTTCGTGGAGGAGTGGCCTCAGTCCGGCGAGCGGATCACGAAGGCGGCCGCCACGCGGCTGGCCGAGCACTACCCGGAGATGTCCGGGACGAGCCCGAAGATGACCTACAAGCGGATGCTCGGCAGCGATGATTTCTTCGTGGTCGAAGGGACGATCGACTACGGCGACGGCATCCCGGTCAGCTATGTCGGGATCGGCGAGCTGCGGGACGGCAAGGTCGCGCACATGACCGAATACTTCGCGAACCCGTTCGAGGCCCCGGCATGGCGGGCCGACTTCACGGAGCGCATGGAGCCCGTCAAGACCTGACGCCGGCCGAGTCGCTGGCTCACGTTGGTCGCGATGCGCGTGCTTCGCTGATCGACCCCGGACCGATAGGCCGTCGAAAGGCGACATCCGGCACTGGTCGTCGCATGGTCGGAACGGCAGGCTGACATGGCTGGAGGTGGGCCATGAACGTCCTTGTCGCCTATGCGAGCCGGCACGGCGCGACCCAGGGCATCGCCGAGCGGATCGCGCAGACGCTCGAAGGGGGCGGGCTGGACGTCACGCTTCGATCGGTCAAGGATGCCGACTGGGTGGATCACTACGACGCGTTCGTCATCGGGAGTGCGGCCTACCTGGGCGGCTGGCTGGACCCGGCGACGGGGTTCGTGCGCCGGCACCGCGACGCGCTCGCGGCGCATCCCACGTGGTTCTTCAGCAGCGGCCCGGTCGGGCCCGACGCCGTGGACGCGAAGGGGCGAGACCAGCTCGAGGCGGCGACGCCGAAGGAGTTCGCGGAGTTCGCCCGCACCATCGGGCCCCGCGACGAGCGGGTCTTCTTCGGTGCCTACGACCCGGATGCCCCGCCGTCCGGCCTCGCCGAGGGCCTGATGCATCGGTTCATGCGGGTGATGCCGGAGGCGCGGAAGGCGTTGCCGGCCGGCGACTATCGGGACTGGCCGGCGATCGAGGCCTGGGCCGAGGGCATCGCCCGCGAGCTGCAGCCGGTCGTCGTGACGAGCGAGGCTAGGCGCCGCTGACGCAGATGCCGGGCGGCTCGGGCGTGTCGGGCCCCGCCCCTGCGGGGAGTCGCAGGGTCCAGTCGTAGAGGTCGGACAGGTCCTTGCCGGTGCCGAGCACGCCGATGTACGCGTTGCCGCAGGTGACCCGGACGTTCGCGACGCCGTTCTCGTTCCGGAAGCAGCCCTTCCGGCTGGTGCTCATGGCCGAGTTCTCCCAGTTGAAGACGCCAGGTCCGTCCCAGCTAGCCCAGCCGTCACCGGGTGCCCAGGGAGCGTCGCCCGGGACGTCGCGCTCGCAGTTGCCCGTGGCGAGGGGGATGTCATACGAGGCGAGCCGGGTCATGTAGGTGTTGGCCGCCTCGTCCTCGGACGGGAGCCAGTACACGCCGACGCTCGCGACGAGCTGGTCGTCCGGATGGCACTCGATGGCGCGCAGCGCACCCTCGGGCAGGTCGGTCCGGCGCGGCGCGCAATCGATCGCGGCGTCAGGTCGCAGCAGGGCGACGAGCTTCCGCTCGGCGGCGGTCATGTCGGAGGCCGGGCTCTTGGTCGGAGCGGGCGTGACCGCAGGCGCGACCGTCGGCGGCGGCGTCACGGCGGGGGAGGGGGCCGAGGTGTCGACGACCGCGGGCGACGCTGCCGGGGCAGTGGTGGCGGACGGCGCAGGCGTCCCGGGCTGCGACGTCGCACAGGCGGCGACGAGCACGAGCATCGCGGGCAGGAAGGCGAGACGGCGCATGAAGGGGAAGCCCTCTGGTATGGAGATGTCTTCGAACGTCAGCATCACGATGCGTGCCCCAAGGCGCCGTGTCGCGCGACACGTGTCCGCATCCTCGCATGGACGATCGTCCATCGGAGATGGCCTTACGCGGACCCACCTCGTCAGGGTAGTCTCGGTGTACAGGAGGGATCGCCGATGGCCCAGGCGTCCAAGCTGACCGGCGCCCAGCTCAGCGCGACTCCGCGAGACCTTCGGCGGCGGCGTCATCACGCCGGACGGACGGCGCCTACGACGATGCCCGTCGCCTGTGGAACGCGGTCCACGACCGACGGCCGGCCGTCATCGTCCAGCCGCGGTCGAGCGCCGAGGTCGCGACCGCCATCCGGTTCGCCCGCGAGCACGATCTCGCCCTGGCGGTCAAGTCGGGCGGTCACAGTCCCGGCGGGCCATTCGACCTGCGACGGCGGCCTCGTGGTCGACATGTCGCAGATGCGCGGCGTGACCGTCGATCCGGCCACCCGTACCGCCCGCGCCAACGGGGGAGCGTTCCTCGGCGAGCTCGACATCGCAGCGCAGGCGCATGGGCTCGTCTGCCCGATCGGCGTGATCGGTCATACAGGCGTCGCGGGGCTCACGCTCGGGGGAGGGGTCGGCCGGCTCCAGCGGCACTTCGGGCTGACCATCGACAACCTGCGAGCCGTCGAACTCGTGACCGCCGATGGCCGATCCGTCCGCGCCAGCGAGACCGAGGAGCCCGAGCTGTTCTGGGGCATGCGCGGCGCCGGCTGGAACTTCGGGATCGTCACCGAGTTCGAGTTCGGCCTGCATCCATTCGGCCCGGACCTGCATCGCGGCGTGCGCGTGTACCCGGCGTCGGCCGCGAGCGAGGTCTGGCAGGTCTTCGAGGACTACGCCACCGATGCGCCCGACGCCGTCTCGTTCATCTACACGATCGCGCCGGCGGATGCCGAGACCATCGGCGACGGCACCAGCGACCTGGCCATCGGCGATCCGGTCGTGATCACCTCGTTCAACCACAGCGGGCGCGCCGAAGACGTCGAGCGCGACACGGCCGGCCTTCGGCGTGGTCCGGAGCCGATCTCGGTGAGCGGTGGCAGCCAGCCCTATGTCGAGGTCCAGGCCGCGCACGACCTGCTCTTCGGCGAGGGCCATCGCTCGTTCATCAAGGGCCTCTACTCGGACGTCTTCCGGCCCGAGGCGCTCGATGCGCTGGTCGACCATGTCGCGGACGGCCCGGCCGGCGGATCGTTCTCGGTCACCGCCCAGGGTGGGGCGATCAGCCGGGTGGGGGAGGGGTCGATGGCCTACGCCGGGCGCACGGCCCGGTTCGACCACAGCGCCGATGTCGCGTGGGAGGACCTCGCCGAGGACGACGCCAACCGCGCCTGGACCCGCCGGGCGATGTCCTTCGTCGAGCCCGACGCGATCGAGGGCCGCTACGCGAACGAGAACGCGGACGCCGGCCCGGCCGAGTCGCGCCTCATCTACGGCGACGCCAAGCTCGCCCGCCTGGCCGCGCTCAAACGGACGTGGGATCCGGACAATGTCTTCCGGCTGAACCACAACGTGGCACCGGCGCCGGACTGACATGCGCGGAGCGATCCTGGCGTCGATGCTCGTGCTCGTCTGCGTCGGATGCGGGAATGCCGCGACGCCGACGGGCACGATCCCGCCGATCACCCAGTCGCCCTCCACGAGCACGACCGTTCCACCGACCCCGACGCCCGTCGAACCAAGCGCATCCCCGACCGCCAGCCCGAGTCCGACCGCGCCGCCAGTCCGCCTGCCGCCGCCGAACGCCGCCTTCGACTACCAGCTCGGTGGGGCGTACCCGCCGCCAAAGGGCGTGACCGTCGTCTCGCGCGATCGGACCGCGGCGCCCGCGCCCGGGCGCTACAACATCTGCTACGTCAACGGCTTCCAGATCCAGCCCGACGATGTCGCGTGGTGGAAGACCAACCATCCCGACCTCATGCTCCGTGACAAGGCTGGGAAGCTCGTGATCGACCCCGACTGGGACGAGATCATGCTGGCGCCTACCACGGCGCAGCGCCGAGCCGGACTCGCCGAGGTCATCGGCGGCTGGATCGCCGGCTGCGCCGCCGATGGGTTCGATGCCGTCGAGATCGACAACCTGGACACGTTCACGCGTTCGAACGGGCTGGTCACCGAGGACGACGCCGTCGCCCAGATCCGCCTGTTCGCCGACGTCGCGCATGCCCACGGCCTGGCGATCGCGCAGAAGAACTCGGCCGAGATCGTCGGCCGCCGCGCCGAGATGGGCACCGACTTCGCGGTCGCCGAGGAGTGCGACCGGTACTCGGAATGCGACGCCTACACCGGCGCCTACGGCAACCAGGTCCTCGTCATCGAATACCGGCGCCGCGACTTCGACAAGGGCTGCGCCGCGTACCCGCAGTTGTCGATCATCCTGCGGGATGTCGACCTCGTGCCACCGACTGACAAGGGCTACGTCTACGACGCCTGCTGACGCCCAGCGCGACTGCTGGCGGTGCGAGACGTTGCCGAGGCCACCCGGGTCAGCTGAGCGGTTCGTACACCAGCGTCCCGCCATCCTGGAGCGTGATGGTCAGCACGTTGTTCGCGATGACGTAGCTGGCGCTGTTCGTGAACGCGAGGATGTACACGTCCGAATATGACCCCTCTCCGCAGATCACGATGCTCGACGCCCCCGGCACGATCGCCAGACCTCCGGTGGCGGTCGCCGTCCAGGTACCGACCAAGGTGTTGCAGTCGGCCGTCGCGCTGAAGGTGCCGCCCTGGGCGAACGAGGCCGTGTACTTGAAGCGCTCGGCAGCCGGGACGTCGCCAGCGGACACGGGCTCGCGTGTGGTGAACGACTTGAGCTGCCAGCTCGTGCCGACCAGGTCGCCACCGGGCGGCGGCGTCGGAGCCGGGGTCGGTGATGGCGTCGGAGCCGGGGTCGGCTTGGGCGTCGGGGCTGGTGTCGGTGGCGGGGCGTCGGCGTGGGCGTCGCGGTCGGCGTGGCCGTCGGGCCTGCGCTGGGCGCCGTCGATGCCGGCGGTGTCGGGGAGGCCGTCGGGCTGGGTGTCGGGCTGGGCGTTGGCGACGGACTCGCGGTCGGGCTCGGGCTCGGTGTCGGGGACGCAGAAGGCGTCGGACTCGGAGACGCCGTCGGCGTCGCTGTCGGGACCGCGGGCGCGGTCGCGGCGTCCACGAAGGTGCCGGTCCCGTCATCGGACGTAGTCAGCGTCAGCTGGGCTCCCGTGGTCGCCCACGTCGTCACGGTGCTGAGGGAATGCGCGAACAGGCTGCCGTAGGACCCCTCCGGGCAGGCCACGAGCGTGCTCGGGCCGGCGGTGATGGTGATGCCATCGGTGCGGTTCAGCGTGTAGCTGCCGCTGAGCGCGTTGCAGTCCGCCCGCGCGACGAAGGTCCCATCCGTCGAGAACGCGATCGTGTACAGGTGCTGCTCGGCGGCCGGGACGACGCCCTGGAACGCGGGCGTCTTCCCGGTGATCGCGGCGAGCTGCCACGTCCGGCCGGTCAGCGATCCGTTGTCTGATCCTCGGTTGACGAACGCGAACAGCAGCAATCCGGCGACGATGACGCCGACGACGACCAGCGCGATGGTCATCGGCTGCGAACGCTCTTCCTCCATCGGAGACCCCCTTGACGATCAGGACCGCCAAGACGAGATGGGCGGCAGGCAGCAGATGCTAACGGACTGGCGGTCCTGTCGTTCGCGTACCCTACGACCATGGCGCACGTGATCGACTACATCGAGTTCGCGGTCGACGATCTGGACACGGCGAAAGCCTTCTACGCGAGGGCGCTCGGCTGGTCCTTCAACGACTACGGCCCCGATTACGCGGGCGTCAAGGACCCGAGGACCGGCGGCGAGTTCGCCGGGCTCAACCCACAGCCGGTGGCAGCGCGCGGGGGAGGGGTGCTGGCGCTGATCCGCACCGACGATGCCGACGCGGCCCTGGCCAGCGTGCTGGAGGCGGGTGGCCGGATCCAGCTCGCGATGCACGACTATCCCGGCGGGCGGCGGTTCATGTTCGCGGACCCCTCGGGGAACGTCCTCGGGGTCTACGAGCCCTCGGAGTAAGTCCTTTCCAGTCCGACCGACACGATATGGCGTACCTGTACGTCATGACAGAAACGCGTCCACCCCCGAAGATATGGCGGCTGGCAGGGTCAAGACCCGGCGCCAGCCGACCCGCATGAGCACCTGATGACCGACCTGCCCAACCTCGAAGACGACCAGGCTGCCACCACCTCCACGCCCGACGGCGAGACGCCCGTCGGCGATGCCATGCCTGAGGCCGGGGCGGATGCCACCGAGCCCGCCCTGGATATCGCCCCAGCCGCGGCGGCCTCGGCCGAGCCTGGTCCCGACGTCCCGGCTGATGGGACCACCGCGGATTCGGCTGTGCCGGACGAGCTGACCGACACAGCCCCGGCGGACACGTCGCCGACCTCTGAGCCCGACGTCGAGGCCGTGCCGGTGGTGCCCCTCGCGGCCGCCGTGACCGACGCCGAGCCCCCGGCACGGCCTCGGAGCCGACGGTCGCTCGCCCTCCGCTTTGCCGTCGCGTTCGTCCTGGGCGTCCTGCTCGCCGTGGGCATCGGCGCCGGCGCCCTGTATGCATGGGGTCAGCAGTACGACAGCCGCGTCCTGCCCGGCGTCCGCGTCGGCGACACGGAACTCAGCGGGCTCACCCGCGAGCAGGCGGAGGCCGCGATCGCGAATGCCTATGCGTCGCTTGGGAACGGCCAGATCACGCTCAACGGCCCGGACGGCCCGGCCACCATCAGCTACGCCGATGTCGGCCGCGGCCCAGACACCACGGCGCTGATCGACGCGGCGCTCGCGGCTGGCCGCCAGGGCGAGCCATTCACGGACCTCATCGGGGCACCGCAGGCCGCGATCCGCGGCGTGACCCTGGACCCGGCCGTCACGTACGACCGCGACAAGCTGACCGCCGCCGTCGAGACCCTCGCGACCAAGATCGACCAGACCCCGACGGACGCCGCCGTGTCAGCTGACCAGGGCGGGACCTACAGCGTCTCTCCCGCGAAGGACGGCCGCGCCGTCGACCAGGCGGCCCTCGTGGCGGCACTGGACCAGCAGCTCGGGTCGCTCGGCGCGCCGGCGTCGCTGACGGTGCCCGTGCCGGTCGTGTCGTTGGCACCCGCGGTCGCCACCACCTCGGCCGAGGCGGCGAAGGCGGCCGCGGACCGGATGGCCGCCGACGTGGTCGTCGCCCGGGGCAACGACAGCTGGACCATCCCCGGCGCGAGCCTCGCGCCGCTGATCTCGTTCTCGACCGCGGCCGACGGGAGGGTCACCCCGGTCGTGGACTGGTCGGGCCTCGACCCGATGCTCAGGTCGATGGCCAAGCAGGTCAACCAGACCGCGCAGGACGCAGGCCTCAAGCTGGTCGGCGGACACGTCGTGGCGACCGGCACCAGCCGCGAGGGCCGCACGCTCAACGTCGACCGCATGAAGGCCGAGATCATCAGCGAGCTCCTGGCCCGCCAGGGTGGCGCAGCGGCAACGCCGATCGCGGCCGTCGTCAAGGCCGTCAACCCGAAGCTCACCCTGGCGGACGCCAAGGCGGACGCCGCCAAGATGCAGCCCATCAGCTCGTACAGCGTCTTCTACTGGGTCATCGTCAACAACCACTGGGGCGGGAACATCGAGGCGCCGGCCACCAAGATCAACGGCACGGTCGTGCCGGCTGGCAGCGTGTTCGACTTCTGGAAGGTCGTCGGCGACCTGCGCCTGCTCCCCGGCGAGGGCCCGGGCAACGCGATCGAGGGCGGGAAGATCACCGTCACGGGCGCCTTCGGCGGTGGCATCTGCACCACGTCCACGACGCTGTTCAACGCGGCGTTCCGGGCCGGCATGGTGCCGCTCGCCCGCCAGAACCACAACGAGTTCATCACCCGGTATCCGCCGGGCCTGGATGCCACCGTGTGGATCGTCGGCAACACCAAGCAGACCATGAGCTTCAAGAACGACACCGAGTACCCGATCCTGATCACGCGGTCCGTCAGGCAGGACGGCAGCAAGCGATGGCTCACGTTCAAGATCTGGAGCGTGCCGAACGGACGGACGGCCAAGGTCAGCAACGTCGTCATCCAAAACGGCCCGCGCGCGATCGACATCGGCAAGAAGGATCCGACCAAGCCCGTGGGGTACTTCTTCCGCAACAACGCTCCGGCGGACGGCGCCAAGGTGTGGGTCACCGTCTCGATCTTCGACCACGGCAAGCTCCACTGGAGCAAGCGGTACTTCTCGAACTATCCCGCGGTCGACGGCGTCTTCGTGAAGGGAACCAAGCCGACCTGACGCATCGGAGTCGCGGCTAGCTCCGCTGCGTCACTGACCTCTCAGATGCAGAGGTAGTAGCAGATCGTCAGGTAGTTGTGATCAGGGTCCTGCGGGTCAGTGGGCCCGATGTGGTGGCAGATCGTGAGGCACCGACGGAACGGGACGCGTGTTCCGATCACGATCGGCGGGATCGACGGTGGGTCGCCGATGGGCGGACCGACCGGCATGTTGATCGTGATGCCAGGATCCAGCTTGATGCCGCGTCGCTCGAGCGCGGCCTGGACGCCCGTCTGCCCGATGTCCGTCCCACCAAGGTCCGCCTGAAGACCCTCGCCGATCGCCGCGAGCACATCCGGCGTCAGGAATGCATCTAACGCGTCGTGCGAGAACCGGATCTGCTCCGGCGACCAGGGTGCCTGCTGCTCGGCCATGTCGATCCTCAGATCAAACGCCCGGCGATCGACGTGATCGGTGGTGGGCGCGAACGGTGTAGCACCGCGGCGTCACCCGGCCGTCGTGGCGCATGACGAGTGCAAGGGCTTCGAGCTAGGCCCCTCTTGCTGGAGTAGACATAACTCACCTTATCGGAAGTGCTTGGCCCAACGCACCCGGCGTCAGGTCCCAAGTCCATGAGCCGGCTCGAACTTAGCTCGCGCGGCACGCGAGGTAGGCGTACAGCGGCAGGTCGAGCGCGATGTGCCACAGCATCGGCAGCAGCAGCGAGCGCGTCCGGAGCGCGATGAGACCCGCGATGAAGCCGCCGAACCCGAGCGCGACCATCAGCACGATCGGCGAGCCGCCGACGTCCGGGCCGCCGTGCGCGAGCCCGAAGACCACGGCCTGGGCGATCAGCGCCGTCCATGAGCCGGTGACGCGCCCTGTCCACGACATGAGCGCGCCGCGGTAGGCCAGCTCCTCGGACGCACCGTTCGCGACCGCGAACACCAGCGCCGGCAGCAGGAACCGGAGATCGCCGAGCTCGAGCGTGATGGTCCCGAAGAACGGCTTCGCGAGCACGGCACCGACGAGGAGGCCGATCGGCCCGAGCACGATCGCCCCGACGACGGCCCAGCGGACGACCGCCCGCGCCGGCCGGCGCAGCCCCAGGTCGCTCCCCTTCGCGCGGAGCACGACAGCGAGCAACGCCAGCACGCCGATGACGAGCGCCGCCTCGGCCAGCCGCCAGACCGCGGGCGGCGAACCGATCGACGTGCAGTCGGCGCCGCCGGGATCCGCGACAGGCGGGGGGAGCAACCCCCACGTGAGCCCCACGGCCACCGGGATCGGGGCCGCCCAGGCCCAGCGGACCGGCGCATCGCGTCGCACCGCGACCACGACGCCGCCAACCAGCACCGCGAGCACGAACGGACGGGTCTCGCGGATCGCCGCCGCGAGGATGATCAGCGCGAGCGGGACGAACGAGCGGGCGAACTCCGCGGGGTCGGCTGGCAGTGCGCGCGGGCTCCGCACGAGGTCCCCTTCCCTGCTCGCCGGTCCAGCGCGCACGAAAACGCCCGAAGGAACCGCCGATCAACAGTCGACCCCACCAATGCAAGCACCGGCGACATCGCTCGTTGTTCAGGGCCCCTTCGGGCAAGACCTACGATACCCGGGCGGACCGCCGGAGCGGAAGGGGTGTTATCCACGAGTTTCCGAGTTCGTGGCGCCCATCCGCGATGGTTATCCACACGCTGTCCACGACGAGGCCCTAGACGTTGCTCCCGGTGATGATCAGGAGGGCCGCGCCGCCCTGGACGGGGCGCTGCAGGGCCGCCGCCCAGGACGCGGCGGCGGCGCCTTCGACGGTGATCCCGAGCTCCGTGGTCAGCTCGGCCTGGGCGTCGTGCAGGGCCGACTCGGGGATCAGCAGCATCTCGTCGACCCGGCCGGCCATCAGCTCGACGGCCTGCGGGATCGAGACTCGCGCGGCGATGCCATCGGCATAGGTCGAGACCGTCGGCGTGTCGATCGCCCGGCCGGCCCGCCAGCTCAGCGTCATGGCTGGCGCGCCCTCGGCCTGCACGCCGACGACGGCACAGCCCGGCGCCACGTCCTTGAGCCACGACCCCACGCCATTGATCAAGGCCCCGTTGCCGACTGGCACGAACGCGGCGGCCACGTCGGGGAGCTGCCCGGCGGCGACCGCGTCGGTCACCTCGAGCGCCATCGTGGCGGCGCCGGCCGAGATCGACGGGTCCTCCCCGTCGACCAGGAACATCGCGTCGTGCTCCGCTCGCAGTAAGCCCCGTGCCGCCTCGACGGCCCCGTCGAAGTCCTGCCCGACCTGGTGGACCGTGGCGCCGAGGGTGCGCATCCGCGTCACCTTGCCGGGATTCGCGTGGAGCGACGCGAAGACCACGGTCTCGATGCCGAGCGCGCGGGCCGCGTACGGGATCCCCTGCCCGAAGTTGCCCGCCGAGGCCACCACGATCGGCCGGTCCGGGCCGATCCTCCCCTCCCCCGCCAGGCGGTGGACCGCGACCCACGTCCCCCGGCCCTTGAACGAGCGGATGGGGTTGTCGGTCTCGACCTTGACGATGACCGGGGCACCGAGCCGCGCCGAGAGACCCGGGTGCACGTACTGCGGCGAATCGGTGAACGCAGGGTCGATCTCGCGATGGACGGCCCGGATGGCGTCGGCCTCGAGCGCAGGGACGCGGATCATCGTTCCTCCATGTGATCGAGCTCGAGCGGCTCGACCCGGGCGTCGTGGAGCTGCGGGACGCCGTCGGCGTCGATGGCCACGACCAGCGGGGTCTCGGCCGCGCCGTCGACGATCGAGACGCGGGCCGCCCCGTCGATGACGACCATCCGCATCGCCGCGCCCGCGATCGGTGCTCGTCTCCTGCCACGCGGCGGCCGCGGCGGCGAGGACCGAGTCGTCGATGAGCACCGGGCCGTCGGGGTCGAATGCGACGCCGATCACGTGCTCGACGCCGTCGCGGTCGACGCGATTGCCGTGCAGGGTCCCGTCGGACTCGGGATGGAGGGTCAGCAGGGCCCCGCCGGAGGACAGCTCGAGGTGGCTGAACCGCCGGTCGGCGTCGGTCTCGAGGAGGAGCGAATGGATGAGGTGGCCGTCGCGCTCCACCAGCTCGCGCCAGCGCCGCCCGCGGCGACCCTCGGAGATGGTCCACACCACGAAGCGATCGCCCCAGCGGCCACTGCCGGCCAGGCGACGCGGCGCGCTCATCGGTCCGCGGCGACCGCCGCCGCTTCCGCCACGGCGCCGTCCCACGCATCGGCCGCCGCGACGAGCTCGCCCGCCAGGGACGGCGCGACCCGGCCGGCGATGCGCACGTCGCGCTCGCGGTACTCGACCTCGACCGTCCCGCGCTCGCGCACCCGCGCCAGCAGCTCCCCGGCGGTGTACGGGAGCGTGACGTCGATGTCCACCCAGAGCGAGGCGAGCAGCGCCGCAGTCGCGGCCCGGAGCGTGTCCATGCCGTAGCCGGTGGTCGCGGACACGAAGACCGCGCCGGCGATCGACGGCGCCGGCGTCGCGCCGTCGGCGGAGCGGTCGAGCAGGTCGACCTTGTTGAAGGCCACCAGCCGTGGTTTCTCCCCCGCCCCGAGCTCGTCGAGGACGGTCTGGACCGTCGAGCGGTGCTCGTCCATGCGCGGGTCGGACGCGTCGACGACCTCGATCAGGACGTCGGCCCGGTTGACCTCCTCGAGCGTCGCCCGGAACGCGTCGACCAGCTGGTGCGGCAGCTTGTGGATGAACCCGACCGTGTCGGTGACGATCGCGGTCTGGCCGTCGCCGAGCTTGACCTGGCGGCTCGTGGGGTCGAGCGTGGCGAACAGCTTGTCCTCGGCCAGCGCGACCTCCGATCCGACCAGTGCGTTCAGCAGGGTCGACTTGCCGGCGTTCGTGTAGCCGACGATGCCGACGGTCGGCCACAGGCGCCGGTCACGGCCGCGGGCCGCGGTCTCGCGCTGCTGGCGGACCTGCTCGACGCGCTCCTTCATCTTGGCGATGCGCGTGCGGATGATCCGGCGGTCGGTCTCCAGCTGGCTCTCGCCGGGTCCGCGGGAGCCGATGCCACCCTGGGTGCGCGAGAGGTGCGTCCACATCCGGGTGAGGCGCGGCAGCTGGTACTCGAGCTGGGCGAGCTCGACCTGGAGCCGGCCCTCGTGGGTCTGGGCGTGGAGCGCGAAGATGTCGAGGATCAGCCGGCTGCGATCGATGACCTTGACGTTGAGGTGCTCCTCGAGCGCGCGCTGCTGGGCGGGCGAGAGCTCGTCGTCGGCGACCAGCAGGTCGAAGTCGGTCTCGCGTTTGGCGGCCACGAGGTCGTCGGCCTTGCCCTTGCCGACATACCAGTTGGGGTCGATGTGGCGGCGGTTCTGCCATTCGGCGCCCACGACGTCGGCACCCGCGGTGGTCGCCAGGTTGGCGAGCTCCGCGAGCGACTCCTCGGCGGTCCAGCCGTCGTCATCACCGGTGTCCACCGCGACGAGGAAGGCCTTCTCGATGGGCGTGGTGAGGTCGATCAGGTCCTTGGGCATCGGCGAAGTGTAGCGGCTCGACTCGGAGATCCATCCGGATCGGGGCTTGGAACCCGTGACACGCGGTCTATGCTTGGCGGAACCGCGCTCGACCGTTGAAGAGGGCGGCATGAGGGAGGCTCACACACCGATGCACCGTCCTATCGGCGTCACCATCCTTGCGGTCCTGGCCGGGCTGGCCGGGCTGCTCGAGATCTGGCGCACGCTCGTATTCCTCGGCATCGCCAAGTTCACGTTCGTCGGCGCGGAAGTGTCGTTCAAGGACCCGCAGTGGGGCCAGGCGCTTTTCGCGATCCTGCTTGCCGGGATCTGGTTCTGGGTGGCGGCAGGGTTCTGGAACGTCCGCGCGTACGCGTGGTCGTTCGGCACCTTCATCGCCATGTTCACGCTGATCTTCGGGTTCTTCGCGGTCCTGGGCCAGTCGACCCTGGAGGCCGAGTTCGCCCCGATGTTCATCGCGTTCGTGATGTTCTTCTACCTGAACTACCCGGGCGTCCGCGACGAGTTCATGAAGCATGAGCTCGCCCTGATGACCCCCGAGCAGCGAAAGGCGGCGGAGCAGATGCAGGCCGCGCAGATCGCGATGGCCCAGGCATCGATGGCGTCTGCGGCTCCGGCCCCGGCCGCTCCGGCGCCCGCTCCGACCACGCCCCCGGCCCCGCCGGCGCCGCCCGCCGGCTAGCCAGGCCACCAGCGCCCGCCGATCCGCGGCGGGTTCGCGAACCGCGATCGAACGGCCGACCTGCGACGCGGGCCGGCCGTTCCGCTTGTCAGCGGATGTCAGCTGATCGCGGCCACAACGGTCGGCGTCCGGAGCACGTCCGACGCAGTCACACCCGCCGCGACCGCAGCCGCATCGAGCCATTCGACGTCCGGCTCCGAGCGGAACCACGTCGCCTGGCGCTTCGCGAACGCCACGTTGCGCCGGATGTCTTCCTCGATCGCATCGTCGAGCGTGCTCGTGCCGTCGAGGACGGACCACGCCTCGCGATAGCCGATCGCGCTGAAGGCCGGCAGGCCGGGGTCGAAGCGCTCGCGGAGCGCTCGAGCCTCCTCGATGAGGCCGCGCATCGAACTGGGCTTGCGCCCGGGCCGCGATCCGCGCCCGATGCACATCCGGCTCCAGCCGGAGGCCGATCCAGGCCACCGGACCCGGGTACCCGCGCGCGGGCGGCCGCGGGACGTCACCTTGCAGCTCGGCGATCTCGAGCGCGCGCACCACGCGCCGGGGGTTCCGCCGGTCGACCCCGGCCGCCAGCTCGGGCGCGAGCGCCTCGAGCCGCAGGACCGATGCCATCAGCCCGTCATGGGTCATCACGGCTTCCAGACGGGCCCGGACCACCGGGTCGCTCGGGAGCGCGTCGGTATCGAGGCCGCGGGCGACGGCCCGCAGGTAGAAGCCGGTCCCCCCGGCCAGGATCGCGACCCCGTCTCGTGCCGCGAGGTCGTCGAGCACGCCCGTGGTGTGACGGGCGAAGTCGGCGACGCTGAACGGCGCGTCCGGCTCGACCAGGTCAAGCCCGTGGTGCGGGACGCGGGCTCGCTCCTCGGCGGTCGCCTTGGCCGTCCCGATGTCGAGGCCGCGGAACACCTGCCGCGAATCGGCGGAGATGATCTCCGCGACGCGGCCGTCCGCCCCGAGCGCCTCGGCCAGCTCGATCGCGAGCGCGGTCTTGCCGGTCGCGGTGGCGCCGGCGATGACGAGCAGCGGCGGCGCGTCCGTCACGACGCGACGACGGCGCCTCGCAGCGCGTACGGCCCGGCATGCTCGATCCGGACGGTCACCAGCCGCCCGACGAGCTCGGCGGCACCCGCCAGGTGGACGAGCTTGTTGCCGCGGGTCCGACCCGTCAGCCCGTTCCCGGCGACCGTGCCCGCCTCGTGCTCGTGTGAGCGCGGCTGGCTGACGGCCTCGACGAGCACTTCGACGTCGCGCCCGAGCCACGCGCGGTTGCGTTCGAGGCCGATCCCCTCCTGGAGCGCCAGCAGCTCGTTGAGCCGGCGGCGCTTGGTCTCGGGCGGAACGTCGTCGGGGAGCCGCGTCGCGGGCGTGCCGGGCCGGGGCGAATACGCCGCCGCGAAGACCTGGTCGTAGCGGACCGCCTCCAGCAGCCGGAGCGTGGACTGGAACTGCGCCTCGGTCTCGCCGCAGAACCCCACGATCACGTCGGTCGAGACCGCGATCCCGGGGACGGCCTCGCGGATCCGCGCCAGCCGCTCCTGGTAGTGCTCGATCGTGTACTGGCGGCCCATCCGTCGCAGCACCGTGTCGTCGCCGGACTGCACGGGCAGGTGGAGGTGCTCGCAGATGCTGTCGCAGTCGGCGAGCGCGGCGATCAGCCGGTCCGACAGGTCCCACGGGTGCGAGGTCACGAAGCGCAGGCGCCCGATGGCCGCTCGCCCGTCGGCCGTGCGGAGCCCATCGATCGCGCGCAGCAGCTCGGCGAGATCCGGTCGGCCGTGCAGGTCCAGCCGCTGGCCGGCCCAGCGCGTCTCGTCGACATGCCCGAAGCGCGCCTCGGGCGCCAGGTCGTGGCCGTACGAGTTGACGTTCTGGCCGAGCAGCGTGACCTCGTGGTAGCCGGCAGCCGCCAGCGAGCGCGCCTCGTCCACGATCTCGTCGAACGGGCGGCTGCGCTCGGGGCCGCGGCTGAACGGCACGATGCAGTAGGTGCAGGTCTTGTCGCAGCCGTAGATGATCGGCAGCCAGGCACTGATCGCCGAGCCGCGCGCGACGGTGCCGGTCTCGACGGCCGTTGCCCGGGTCGCCGACAGGCCGTCCGCGACCCCGACCGTGGTTCGATGCACGACCGTCGTGCCACCGACGGCGCCGATCGGTGCCTGCGCGGAGGCCAGCCCGAGCCGGTCGACGAGCTCGGGCTCCTCGTCGGGCCGCAGGAACAGGTCGACCGCGGGATAGCGGCGGCGCAGGCCGTCACGCTCCGGCTCGCGCACCGCGCAACCCGTGAGGACGACACGGAGTCCGGGATGCGCGGCCTTGAGCTTCCCGAGCTGTCCCTGTCGGCCGATGATCTTCTGCTCGGCGCCCTCGCGGATCGCGCAGGAGTTGATGACGATGAGGTCGGCGTCGTCGAAGCCGGTCGCCTCGGCGCAGCCGGCCTGGAGCAGGCGCCCGGCCATCTCCTCGGAGTCGCTGCGGTTCATCTGGCAGCCCAGGGTCCACATGTGGAACCGCGGCAGCGCCCGGGTCTCCGGCAGGTACTCGGCCAGGCGCTCGTCGTCGGGCGTCGCCGGGTGGCGCGGATCCGCCACCGCCGGCGGCGGCAGGATCTCGAGCATCGGCAGGGCACGGTCGAGCGTGCTTCGATCCGTCATGGGCGTGCCGACTGTACGCCGAGCGCCGCCCGAACGCCATCGGCCACCGACGCGGGCACCCACAGGTAGGCGTGGGCGTCCGCGTACGAGCCGAGGTCGCCGTGGTAGTCGCTGCCGCCGGTCTGGACGAGACCGAGATCGGTCGCCACCGTGCGGACCGACTTCGTCATCGCGGCATCGAAGGAGCGGTAGTAGACCTCGAGGCCCCGCAGGCCCCCGTCCACGAGCTCCCGCACGACCTCGATGCGGCCCCGGGCCTCGCTGAAGTGGGCAAGCGCGGCGAAGCCCCCCGCCGCGCGGATCGCCTCGATGGCTTCATGTGGACCGAGTCCCTCGCGCGGGATGTAGGCGGGACAGCCATAGCCGAGGAGCCGCCGGAAGGCGTCCTCGACGCTCGCCGCGTGGCCCGCGGCCATCAGGGCCCGCGCGATCGTGGGCCGTCCGAGCGCGTCGTCGTCGCCCGTCCGCAGCTCGGCGACCTGGGTGTCGATGGCGAGGTCGAGCTCGCGCAGCCGCGCAACCGTCCGCTCGAACCGGACGCGGCGGCGGTCGCGCTGGGCGGACAAGGCCGCTTCGAAGGCCTCGTCGTCGGGGTCCATGCCGAAGCCGAGGATGTGCAGCTCGCCCTCCCAGAGACCGAGGTCCTTCGTGACGAGCGCGTTGATCTCGACGCCGGGGATCAGGGTCAGGGTCGCCGGGACGGCGTCCGCCGCGACCACCTCGCGATAACCCGCGAGCGTGTCGTGGTCGGTGAGCGCCATGAACGTGACGCCACAGGCGGCCGCCGCGGCCACGAGATCCGCGGGCGCCATGACGCCATCGGAGCGGGTCGTGTGGGTGTGGAGGTCGACCGTCGAGGGGAACGGCGACGGGCTGCGGGCGTGCGTCGCGGCGAGCGGGTCGTGGCGCCGCCGACGCCCCGGGGTCGCCACCCTCAGCCTTCGACGAGCCGCTGGATCCGCTCGATCTGGAGCGCCCGGCCGGTCGCGGGGTCGATGTCGACCTGCATCGCGTTGAAGATGACCGGCCCCTCCCCCACCTCGAAGCGGGTCGGGAGCGCGTTGATGAAGCGCGGCAGGACGGTCCGCGGCGCGAACCCGATCACGCTCCAGATCGGTCCCGTCATGCCGAGGTCGGTCTGATAGGCGGTCCCGTTGGGCAGGATCCGCTCGTCGCCGGTCACGACGTGGGTGTGCGTGCCGACGACCACGCTGACCCGTCCGTCGAGATACAGGCCCAGGGCATTCTTCTCCGAGGTCAGCTCGCAGTGGAAGTCCACCAGGCGGACCGGCGGGAGCGGCTCGCTGGACTCGTCGAGCAGGCGGTCCGCGTCGGTGAACGGGTTCTCGATCTGCTGCATGTAGGTGCGGCCCTGGAGGTTGATCACCGCGATGTCCGTGCCGTCCATGCCGCTGTAGACCCCCCAGCCCCGGCCCGGGACCTCGTGCGTGCCGTAGTTGAGCGGCCGGAGGACGCGGTCGTTCGCCTCCAGGAACGGGTAGATCTCGCGCTTGTCCCAGATGTGGTTGCCCGACGTGATGACGTCGACGCCGGCGGCCAGGATCGACTCGGCAGTCGAGGGGGTCAGGCCCATGCCGCCCGCCACGTTCTCGCCGTTGGCGGTCACGAAGTCGATGCCGCGCTCCTCGCGCAGCGCCGGCAGCAGGGCTTCCACCGTCTCGCGGCCCGGCTTCCCGATCATGTCGCCGATCATCAGCACGCGCAGGGCGCCCTTTGGCCGCGGGGCGTCCCCGTTGGCCGGGTTCCCGAGGCGGGTCAGGCCGATCGTGCGGGCAGGTGATTGGTCGTTCACACGATGAGCATAGGGTGCGCAGCGCCGACCCTGTGTCCCGAGGCGGTCGAGGTCAGGCGGGCCGGTGGATCTCGGTCACCAACCCAGGGTCTTGAGGACGACCGGCCAGATCAGCGCTGCCTCCGCCGCCTGTCCGCGGACGTTGAGATGCGCCCAGTCGGGTGAGAAGTTCGCGAGCTGGTCGACGTATGCGGCGCGGACGCCGCCGTCGGTGCGGCAATTCGGCAAGGCCGCGCACACCCGCGCTTCCTCGGCCTCATAGGCATCGATGATCGCGGTAAGCGCCGCGAAATGCGCCTTCACGGGCTTGCCGTTCGCGTCCAGGCCATCGCACATCCCTGTTCCCATGAACCCCGCCTTGAGACTCGGGTCGTGGGCGATGAGCTTCTCGATAAAGTCGATGCTGGGACGTCCCGCCTGCCCGACGATGAGGACCTTCGAGCCGGGTGACGCCGCCGTAACGACGTCCAGAGCCGCCTTGACGGAGGCTCCGAACTCGACGACGTGGTCCGGATCGGTGCCGTCGCACCGGATGTCGTTGTCGATCGTCGAGATGATCACGAGAGCCGGAAGCGGCACCTGCTCGAGCGCGGCCGTGGCCATCCCGGGCAACTCCGCGGCCACCGCTCCGCCACGGGCGGTGTTCGCGACGTGGCCCTTGGTCTCGGGATGGGCGGCCACCATCCGGAGATACACGCTGTCGACATCCGGATTCGTGCCCGTGGCCCACGAGTTCGCCGGCACCGCCTCGGACTGGCTGCCGGTGCCCTCGCCGGTCAGACCCGAGTGGCCGATCGCGATGAGCCCACCCAGGACCGCGGGTTTGACGCTCGCTGACGGGGCCTCGCTGGCGGTTCCGAGGGGCGTCGACGACGCGGCCGCGACCGGGGTCGGCGCGCTGCTGGGCGCGAACGTCTGACCGGAACATGCGACGACCACCAACGCGACCAGGAACACGGCGATCTGCCGCATCTCAGCCTCCAGTCACCTGATCGTTACTTCGCGTACTCCACGGCGCGCGTCTCGCGGATGACCGTGACCTTGATCTGACCCGGGTAGGTCAGCTGCTCTTCGATCTTCTTGACGATGTCGCGGGCCAAACGTGTCGCCGTCAGGTCGTCGATCTCCTCGGGGCGGACGAGGATGCGCACCTCGCGGCCGGCCTGGACCGCGAACGAGCGCTCGACGCCGCCGAAGCTCTCGGCGATGGCCTGCAGGTCCTCGAGCCGCTTGACGTACGTGTCCATCGACTCGCCGCGGGCACCCGGCCGCGACGCGCTGATCGCGTCGGCGACCTGGACGATCGGCGCCTCGAGACAGGCGTACTCCACTTCCTGGTGGTGCGCGGCGATCGCGTTGACGACCTTGAACGGTAGGTTGTGCCGCTGCGCGATCGCGGCGCCGATGGCCGCGTGCGGCCCTTCGACCTCGTGGTCGACCGCCTTGCCGATGTCGTGGAGGAGGCCGCCCATCTTGGCGATCTGGACGTCCGCGCCGATCTCCGCGGCGATGACCGCGGCCAGGTGGCTGGTCTCGACGACGTGGTTCAGCACGTTCTGGCCGTAGCTGGTGCGGAACTTGAGCCGGCCCAGCAGCTTGATGATCTCCGCCGGCAGGCCCGGGACGCCGGACTCGTACGCCGCGGTCTCGCCGGCCTGGCGCATCACGAGATCGACCTCGGCGCGAGCCTTGGCGACGACCTCCTCGATGCGGCCGGGGTGGATGCGCCCGTCGGCGATGAGCTTGGTGACCGCGATCCGCGCCACCTCGCGGCGGACCGGGTCGAAGCCCGAGAGGATGACCGTCTCGGGGGTGTCGTCGATGATCAGGTCGACGCCCGTGGCCTGCTCGAGCGCCCGGATGTTGCGGCCTTCGCGGCCGATGATCCGGCCCTTCATCTCGTCGGACGGCAGGTGCACGACCGAGACGGTATGTTCGGCGGTGTGGTCCGCGGCCACGCGCTGCATCGCGGTGATCACGATGTCGCGGGCCTTCTCCTGGGCTTCCTCGCGCGCGGCGCGCTCGATGGCGCGGCCGAGCTTGACCGCGTCGTGCTCGGCTTCCTCGCGGACGGCCTCGAGGAGCACGCTCTTGGCGTCGTCGGAGGACATGCCGGACACGCGCTCGAGCGCGACGATCTGCTCCTGCTGGGCGCGGGCGAGGTCCTCGCGGGTCTTGTCGAGCTCGCGGTCCCGCTCGAGGAGCTTCCGGTCGCGCTGCTCGAGCATGTCGGTGCGCTGGTCGAGCTGCTCGTCCCGCGCCAGGAGCCGGCGCTCGAGGCCGGCGAGCTCGTTGCGCTTGGCGCGGGCCTCGTCCTCGGCCTCGGCCTGGAGGCGGAGCTTCTCGTCCTTCGCCTCGAGGATGAGCTCCTTCTGGCGCGCGCGGGCCTCGGCTTCGATGCGGCGCGCCTCGGACTGGGCGGCCTTCATCGTCTGCGATGCCCACAGGCTCCGGACGAGCACGCCGAGTACGGCTCCGCCGGCGGCGGCCAACAGGGCCACCGCCACCACACCGAGTGTGTCCATCAGTGAATCCTCCCACCCGACCGAACGGATCGATCGGAGGTCATCTATGCAGGTTCGGACGGTCTCGATCGCGAGATGGGGGCGACAGGGCCGCTCGGATGCGTCCTTGATCCCTCGGTGGGCCGCGATCGAGCCCGGGCTTGGGTCGCAACGCCGCTCAGCGGCGCTGTTGATGTCTGCTGCGTAGCCTACGTTCCGCGACGCAGAGGGTCAACCGAACCGCCACCACGCCGCGATGCAGCGCCTGGACACGCGGCATACTCGGGACCTGGGACGCGAGGAGCACGATGTCGGGACCACGAACATCGGTCGAGACGGTCGTCATCGGCGCGGGGCACGCCGGCCTGATCGCCAGCTGGCATCTCGGCCAGGCCGGTCGCGAGCATGTGGTGCTCGAGCGCCGACCGACGCTCGGCGGTGGCTGGCAGGATCGCTGGGACGCGTTCCACCTGGTGACGCCCAACGAGCTCGTCGGCCTCCCCGGGTTCCCGTATGACGGCGCGGACCCCGGCGGCTTCCTCAGCCGCGAGGAGATCATCGCCCGCACGGCCGCCTACGCCGGGGTCATCGGCGCCGACGTCCGGACCGGCACCGAGGTCCGCCATCTCGACGGCATCGACGGGCCTGGGGCGGCTCGATTCCGGCTGCGCACGAGCGCCGGCGAGTTCCACGCCCGTGACGTCGTCATGGCGGTGGGCGCCTTCCACCGGCCGAGGACCCCGACCGCGGGCACGCAACTTCCCCCGCGTGTGGCGCAGGTGCATTCGCACGACTACCGCCGGCCCACGGACCTGCCACCCGGCGGCGTCCTGGTCGTCGGGACCGGTCAGACCGGCGCGCAGCTCGCCGAGGAGCTGTTCGCGGCGGGTCGGCAGGTGGTGCTGTCCGTGGGTCATTGCGGGCGCGTGCCGCGCCGCTACCGCGGGCAAGACTTCTTCCACTGGATGCGCCTGATCCTGGTGCACGGCCACGACCTCGGGGTCGACCTTCCGACCGTTGACCGGCTCCCGGATCCCCGCGCGCGGTTCGCCTGCAATCCGCATCTCTCCGGCCACGATGGCGGCCACGACACCGACCTGCGTGAGTTCGCCGAGCGTGGGATCCGCCTCGCAGGCCGGTTCGCGGGGGCCGACGGCGAGCGCGTCCGGTTCGCGGCGGACCTCGGGGCCAACCTGGCCTATGTCGACGGGTTCTTCGACGAGCGCTTCCGCGCGCCGTTCGACCGGTACATCGAGCGGGCCGGGATCGACGCACCGCGCGTTGACGAGCCGCGATGGTCGACCTACCGGCCGCCGGAGCTGACCGAGCTGGACCTCGCAGCCGAGGGGATCTCGAGCGTGCTCTGGACCTCGGGCTACGCCGCCGACTATGGCTGGCTCGACCTGCCGATCCTCGATGACGCCGGCGTCCCGCGCCACATACGCGGCGTGACCGAGATCCCGGGATTGACGGCGCTCGGGCTGCTCTGGCAGCACAACCAGGGGTCCGCCAACCTGGCGGGCGTCGCGCAGGACGCGGAGTACCTCAGCCGCTACTGGAGCTGAGCTTGGGCCGGCGACGTCGCGGCCACGATCGTGCCCTGGTGGTAGAGGATCCGCCACTGCCCGTCATGACGTTGCCACACGGTGAGGCGGCGGGTCACCCGGGCATCCTGGCGCAGCGTGTACGTCAGGAGGTACGTGTCGGGCGCGATGCGCCGGCAGCCGAAGTCGCTGGTCTCCCATGGGTCGCTGGCCGCGTATCCGGGATCCGCATAGCGCTCCTCGAGCACGGACCACACCGTCTCGCGGTCGTAGATCGCCCCGGACGCCCCGACCTCCCAGAAATCCGGTGCGGTCTGGGCCTCGAAATCCGCACGCGTCGTGCCCAGCTCGAGCCGGTGGAAGATCGGCTCCCGGGCAACCAGCTCCGCGAGGATGTCGTCCAGCGGCCCGCCGCCGTCGCTCACTGGACGATCGTGAGGTCGCCGCACGTCTGCCAGGTGGCCGGCGCGACCTCGCCGCCGCCCAGGGAGACGCGATCGCCGACCTTGGCGATCCGTTGCCCGCTCGCATTCGTCACGAACGCCGGGTCGCCCGTGACCCCGACGAAGCCCGGCGGCCAGATCACCGCGTAGCGCGTCCCGTCGTCGGTGACCAGGCCGATGCCCGACCGTTCCTCCCGGACCAGGACGCCCTCGATCAGAGCGGTCATACAGGCCAGCGGCGAGCCCCGGCCGACCGGCTCCGACGTCCGCAGTTGGATGGTCGGGACTGGTCCGATGGTGTAGGCGTCGCACGCGACGAGGCCAAGCGCGACCGCGGCGACCAGCGCGACCCCTGCGAGGCGCCTCACGCATCCATCCCGTGATCGGGCAGATCGGCATCGACATCGGCCGCCGTGACCATCGCGGCCACCTCGCGGCACGTATCCGGGTCGAAGCCGTGGCGTGCCAGGAGCGCATAGGCCCGCTGCCGGCGCTGGCGGGGGTCGACCACACGGGCCAGCGCGCGGGACTGCTTGCGGATCAGGCGCTCGGCCGCGGCGCGGTCGGGGGTCGCTGCGGCGTCCGGATCGTCCTCGTCCGAGGACGACACGGCCTGGCGCCGCTCCTCGAGCACCAGGTCCACGGTCGTCCGGTCGACCCCCTTGAGCCGGAGCTCGTCGCGGATCGCCCGCTCGCCACGCGGCCGGGCGCGGTCGCGCGACTCCACCCACGCCCGGGCGAAGGCCTCGTCGTCGAGGACACCGAGGTCCAGCAGCCGCGCGACGGCGCCGTCCACGAGCTCGGTCCGATAGCCGGCGGTCATGAGCCGGCGCCGGACCTCGGCCACGGACCGCGAGCGCGTCTCGAGGAAGCGCGCCGCGGCCTCGAGCACGACCTGGGGGTCGTCGACCTCGGCACGCTCCGCTCGGCGTTCGGCATACGTCCGGATGGTCGGCGGGCCATGCTCTGTCCTGACACGCTACTGCACCCGCCGTCAGGCGGTCGAGACGCAAGGCCGTGACGAGCACCGATGCGAGCGCACTTCAAGGTGCGTGAGCACCGGAGCGGAGGAGCGAACGCCGCGGACCGACCGCATCACGGCGGGTGCTACTCGGCCTCTTCGATGCCCTCGACCGGGATGGTCGACGTCGTTGATCTTGCCGCGGATGCGGCCCTCGATCTCGTCGGCGACGACCTTGTTGCCCTTGAGGAAGTCCTTGGACGCCTCACGGCCCTGGCCGAGCCGGGTATCCCCGAAGTTGAACCAGGCGCCGGTCTTGCTGACGACGTCCATCGCGACGCCGACGTCCAGCAGCCCGCCCTCCTTGGAGATGCCCTCGCCGTACATGACGTCGAACTCGGCGACGCGGAACGGCGGCGCGACCTTGTTCTTCACGACCTTGACACGGACCCGGTTGCCGACCGACTCCGTCCCGGTCTTGATGGTCTCGACGCGGCGGATGTCCAGGCGCACCGAGGCGTAGAACTTGAGCGCGCGGCCACCGGGCGTGGTCTCGGGGTTCCCGAACATCACGCCGATCTTCTCGCGCAGCTGGTTGGTGAACACCAGCGAGGTGTTCGATCGCGAGACCGCGCCCGTCAGCTTGCGCAGCGCCTGGCTCATCAGCCGGGCCTGGATGCCGACGAACGAGTCGCCCATCTCGCCCTCGATCTCGGCCCGCGGCACGAGCGCAGCGACCGAGTCGACGACGACGATATCGATGCCGCCCGAGCGGATCAGGGTCTCGGTGATCTCGAGCGCCTGCTCGCCGGTGTCGGGCTGGCTGACCAGGAGCTCGTCGACGTTGACGCCGCAGGCGCGGGCGTAGCCCGGATCGAGGGCGTGCTCGACGTCGATGAAGGCGGCCACGCCGCCACGGGCCTGGGCCTCGGCGATGACGTGCTGGCAGACCGTGGTCTTGCCCGACGACTCCGGGCCGAAGATCTCGGTGATGCGGCCACGCGGGATGCCGCCGATGCCGAGCGCCAGGTCGAGGGCGATCGACCCGGTCGGGATGTGGTCGACCTCCTGCAGCTCGCGCGAGCCGAGCTTCATGATCGCCCCGCGCCCGAACTGCTTCTCGATGCTCAGCAGGGCCGCGTCCACGGCCTTGCTGCGCTCGCTCAGCGCCCGTTCCGTTGCCCGCTCGGTGCTCCGCTCGTCGGTCATCGCCATCAGTCCGTCACGCTCCTCATCGATCCGTGCGACCGGTCATCGGAGCGGCCGCGATGGCGTCCGTCCCGTCGGTCAGGCTTCCTCGTTGTCGTCGTCGACGACGACGGGCTTTTCCTTGCGCGGCTTGCGGATCACCTCGACGTTCTGAGGCGGGTCCGCGAGCGGCGAGAGGCTCGGCTGAGCGCTCTTCGCCTTCGGCTTCTTCTTGGCCTCTTTGCCAGGCCGGTTCCGCGAGCCCATGGCTGTGCCTCCGCGTCGAGATGCAGGCTACGGGTCGACCCTTCACGCGGACTTATCGGCCCCTTCACCGTCGCTCATCCGGCCCGCGCGAGCACGCAACTCGGCCATCGATGCGGGGAAGGTCCCGGCCCTGATGGAGGCCCTGACCCTGGCCATGAAGTCTAGGGTGAAGGTCAGGTTGTGACAAGTCGCGAGCCGGTACGCGAGCAGCTCCTTCGCCCGGAACAGATGGGCCAGATATGCCCTCGAGAACCGGCGGCAGAGCAGGCACGGGCAGTCGTCCTGGACCGGGTTCGGGTCGTCCATGAACGCCCGGTTGCGGATGTTCAGGCGACCGCCCGGGATCCACAGCTGGCCGTTCCGCGCGACCCGCGCCGGCAGCACCGAATCGAACAGGTCGACGCCGCGATGGACGGCCTCCAGCAGGTCCGCCGGCGAGCCGAGGCCCATCAGGTAGCGCGGCCGCGGATCGTCGTCCAGCAGCGGGACCGCCAGATCCAGCGTCGCGTCGCGCTGCGCGGGCGTCTCGTCGCCGGCCAGACCGCCGAGGCAGATGCCGTCGAACGGGAGGCTCGCGATGAACTCGGTCGACGCGGCGCGCAGCTCCGGGTCGAGCCCGCCCTGGACGATGCCGAACAGCGCCTGGTCCGGCCGGCTGTGGGCGGCCAGCGAGCGCTCCGCCCAGCGGTGGGTCCGCGACGTGGCATCGGCCACGACCGCGCGCGGCGAGCTCGGGAAGACCGGCTGGTCGAAGGCGACCGCGATATCGGACCCGAGCGCTTCCTGGGCCGCGATCGCGACCTCCGGGGTGAACCGGTGCGTCGAGCCGTCGAGATGGCTGCGGAACGTCACGCCGTCCTCGTCGACGACGCGCAGGTCGCCGAGCGAGACGACCTGGAACCCGCCCGAGTCGGTGAGGATCGGGCGATCCCAGTCCATGAACGTGTGCAGGCCGCCGAGCCGGGCCACGCGCTCGTGGCCGGGGCGCAGGTACAGGTGGTACGTGTTGGCCAGGATGATCGAGGCGCCGGTCTCGCGGATCTCGTCGGGCGAGAGGGCCTTGACCGTCGCGTTGGTGCCGACCGGCATGAACTGCGGCGTCTCGACGACGCCGTGGGTCAGGGTCAGCGTCCCGGTCCGGGCGCGGGTCGCGCCGCTCGCCGGCGGCGGGGTGGTGACCTCGAAGCGCGCGGGCCCGCCGGCGGCTGGCACCGTCACGCGTCGGGTGCCGGCAGTGGGTCGTCCCACAGGCCGGGCATCCCGGGCTCGGTGCGGCGCGGTGGCGGGATCTCGTAGCCGAGGCCGGAGAGATGGGCGCGCGCCAGGTCCGTCGCGATGCGCCCTTGCGGCGTCCGGTCGATGAAGCCGAGGCGCAGCAGGAACGGCTCGTAGACGTCCTCGATGGTCTCGATCTCCTCGGACAGGACGGCCGCGAGCGCCGCCACCCCGACCGGCCCGGAGGCGAACTTCTGGACGATCGCGGCCAGCAGCTTGCGGTCGGTCGAATCGAGGCCCTCGTCGTCGATCTCCATGGCCCGCATCGCCTCGCGGGCGGTGGCCTCGTCCACGCGGCCGTCGCCATGGACCTCGGCGTGGTCGCGGACGCGCTTGAGCAGCCGGTTGACGATGCGCGGCGTGCCGCGACCGCGTCGGGCGATGGCGCGGGCGGCCGACGGCTCGATCTGGACGCCGAGGATGGCCGCCGAGCGGTCGACGATCGCCATCAGCTCGTCGTCGGTGTAGAAGTCGAGCCGGTAGGTCGCCCCGAACCGGTCGCGCAGGGGGCCGCTGATCCGACCGGCCCGCGTCGTGGCGCCGACGACGGTGAACGGCTTCAGGCTCAGCCGCAGGCTCCGCGCGCTCGGGCCCTTGCCGATCATCACGTCGAGCGCGTAGTCCTCCATCGCCGGGTAGAGGATCTCCTCGACCGCGCGGTTGAGGCGGTGGATCTCGTCGATGAAGAGGACGTCGTGGTCGTCGAGCGACGTCAGCACCGAGGCGAGGTCGCCGGCGCGCTCGATCGCGGGTCCGGACGTGTAGCGCACGTTCACGCCGAGCTCGCGCGCGACGATCGTCGCAAGCGTGGTCTTGCCCAGGCCGGGGGGGCCGTAGAGCAGGATGTGGTCCGCCGCCTCTCCCCTGCCCTTCGCCGCCGTCAGCAGCACCGAGAGGTTGGCCTTGACCTCGCGCTGGCCGATGTACTCATCGAGCGTCCGCGGCCGGAGGGTGCCTTCGACCACGAGGTCCGCCTCGTCCTCAGGCTCTGCCGACAGGATGCGCGAAAGGTCGTCCGCCATACCCGCGGAATATAGCACAGGACGGACGCAAATCGCACGCATGTTCTACGCGCGGCGGGCGGCATCCGCGAAGTCCGAGTACGCCGGTAGGGCTTCGGCGCTAGGATGCCACCATGCGCCTCTCCCGCCGCTCGGAGTACGGCCTGCGCGCCCTCACGGACCTGGTCCGCCACACCGACGACGGTCCCATCGCCCTCGCCACGATCGCCGAGCGCGAGCGGCTCCCCGTCAAGTTCCTCGAGCAGATCATGGCGAGCCTGAAGCACGCCGGGATCGTGCGGACCACGCTCGGCGCCCACGGCGGGTATGCGCTGGCGGTCGCCCCGGCGTCCGTGTCGCTCGGCCGGGTCATCCGGCTGCTGGACGGGGCGCTGGCGCCCGTGGGCTGCGTCTCGCTGCGCTACTACGAGCCGTGCTCATGCCCGGACGAGGCGACCTGCGCCCTCCGCGACACGATGATCGACGTCCGCGACGCGATCCTCGCGATCCTCGACGAGCAGTCACTCGCCGACCTGGCGGCCAGGCCGGGCCGGACGGAGATCGATCCGCTCGGGACCCACGCCGACGCCCTGGCCGGGCTCCGGCCCTAGCCGCTGTCTGCGGTCGTCCCCGTGAGCACCTCGACCGGCGGCACCCTGCTGCGCCTCGCCGCGTTCACGGCCGACCCGGCGGGCGGCAATCCGGCCGGCGTCTGGATCGGGGACGAGCTGCCGCCCGCCGACGAGATGCAGCGGATCGCCGCCGAGGTCGGCTACTCGGAGACCGCGTTCCTGGCCCCGGACGGGTCGGGACAGCCGGGCCGCTGGCGTGTCCGCTACTTCAGTCCGCTCGCGGAGGTCCCGTTCTGCGGCCACGCGACGATCGCCGGCGGCGTGGCCCTGGCGGAGCGTGACGGCGACCCCCGGCCCCTCGTCCTCGCCACCAACGACGGGGAGGTGCCGGTCAGCGTCACGGTCGCTCGCGACGGTCTGCCGACCGCGACGCTCATCTCGGTCGAGCCATGGGTCCGCGACGCGCCGCCCGCGCTCGTCGACCAGGCGCTCGGCTACCTCGGCTGGCGGCTCGACGAGCTGGACCCCGCGCTCCCGCCGGCCCTCGCGTTCGCCGGGGCCAGGCACCTGGTCCTCGCGGTCCAGGACCTCGAGACCCTCGGCCGGATGGCCTACCCGTTCGAGCCGGTGAAGGCCCTGATGCTCGAGCACGACCTGACCACGCTCCAGCTCGTCTGGCGCGCAGGGCCGCGGTCGTTCCGGGCGCGCGACCCGTTCGCTGTGGGCGGCGTGGTCGAGGACCCGGCGACCGGTGCCGCGGCGGCCGCGTTCGGCGCCTATCTGCGGCACGTCGGCGAGATCGAGCCGCCGGCCACCTTCGAGATCGTCCAGGGCGTCGAGATGGGCCGTCCCAGCCACCTGACCGTCGAGGTCGTCGCGGACGATCCGCGGATCCGCGTATCGGGGACCGCGGTCCCGATCGCGGGCTAGTCCCGGACCAGGCTCCGCCGTCGGCGCTCCCGGCGTGCACGGCCCACCGCTCCTCACGAGCGACCGGCCGAACGTGGCAGGACGTTCACCAGCAGAACCTTCTGGCCGGTCGATGGCGTGGCCAGGGCCGATGGCGGCGTCCGCTATGCACGGCCACGCACGGATTCGCATATCGAAGGGCCCCTGCAGGCCGTCTGCATCGGACGTGCGTGCCGGATCGACCATAAGGACCTGGTGGCGGTCGTTATGGCAGATGCGACCCGAAACCCTGGACGCGGCCCGCACCGGGCGAACGTTCCGCACCGGGGACCGCGGTCCCGATCCCGGGCTAGTCCCGGACCAGGCTCCGCAGGGCCGCCTTGACCCGCTCCTCCAGCGTGCTGGCGACGCCGACATCGGCCAGTGCCACGCGGGACGCTTCGCGGGCCTCGCCCAGGGAGTAGCCGAGCGCCTGGAGCGCGGCGACGATCTCGCCCTCGCTCGCCTCGCCGGCGATCGACGTCCCCGCGGCCGCGACGCCCGCCGCGGTGACCTTCTCCTTGAGCTCGAAGATGATCCGCTCGGCGAGCTTCTTGCCGATCCCGGGGATCGAGACCAGCACGGCCTGGTCCTGGGTCATGATCGCGAGCTGGAGGTCCGCGGTCGGACGGCTGCCGACGATCGCCAGCGCCACCTTCGGCCCGACGCCGGTCACCGTCAGCAGCAGCGTGAAGAACCCGAGCTCGTCGGCGCTCCGGAACCCGTAGAGCGCCTGCTGGTCCTCGCGGACGAGGTGGTACGTGTGCAGCTTGAGCCGGCCGCCCGGCACGGCCGAGGCGAGGATCGCGGGCGACGCGAAGACCTGGTAGCCCAGCCCGCCGACTTCGATGACGACCGAATCGAAGGCGACCGCGCCGACCGTCCCCTCGACCGAGGCGATCATCCAGGCAGCCGGCCTAGGACGCGCTGCGCTTGGCGGCGCGGGTCGTGCCGCGCTCGGCGGTGAGGGCCTCGCGAACGGCCCGGTCGTAGCTCGACTCGCCGCGGGTGATCGGGGCGACCGCGGCGCGGTCGAGGACCGCTGCCCCCTGGACGACGCCGTCGCGCTCCGAATTGGCCGCCCAGGTCGCGATCGCAAGGGCATCGGCAGCGTCGTCGGGGCGTGGCAGGTCGCTCATCCCGAGCACCAGCTGGACCATCCGCGCGACCTGCGCCTTGTCCGCGGCGCCATAGCCCGTGACCGCCACCTTGACCTCGCTCGGGGTCGCCTCGCGGACCGGCTTCCCATGCTGCGCGGCGGCGAGCAGCACGACGCCGCGCGCCTGACCCACGGCGAAGGCCGTCTGGGCGTTGCGCGAGAAGAAGAGCCGCTCGACGGCGACGAGATCCGGCTGGTGCAGGCCGATCAGGTCGTCGACCAGCGCGTGGATGGCCAGCAGCCGCTCGGGCATCGAGAGGTCGGCGCTCGTGATGAGGCAGCCGTGGTCCACCTCGCGCAGCCGGCCGCCGGAGCGGTCGACGATCCCGTACCCCAGTGCGGCGGTCCCCGGGTCGATCCCGAGGACGATCACCCGGCGACCTCGGCGAAGACGTCCTCGGGGATGTCGAAGTTCGCGGTCACGCGCGACACGTCGTCGAGGTCCTCGAGCAGCTCGATCAGGCGCAGCGCCTGGCGCGCCTTCGACGAGTCCAGCTCGACGGTCTGCTTGGCGATCATCGTGGCCTCGGCCGAGTCGACCGGCACGCCCGCGCCCTCGAGCGCCTGGCGAACGGCCTGCAGCTCGGCGGGGGCGGTGTAGATCTCGATCGACTCCTCATCGTCGGTGTCGACGTCTTCCGCGCCCGCGTCGATGGCGGCGAGGGCGACCTCGTCGGGGTCCTGGCCGGCCTTGGGAACCGAGATCAGGCCGCGCGGCTCGAACTGCCAGGCGACGGCGCCGCTGCCGGCGAGCTGGCCGCCGGACTTGGTGAACATCGAGCGGACCTCGGCCGCGGTCCGGTTGCGGTTGTCCGTCTGCGCCTCGACGAGGACCGCGATGCCGCCAGGCCCGTAGCCCTCGTAGACGATCTCCTCGTACTGGTCGGCCTCACCCGCGCCGGTGGCCTTGTCGATCGTCCGCTTGATGTTGTCGGCCGGCATGTTGACCGAGCGCGCCTTCTCGATCGCGAGGCGCAGCCGGTAGTTGGCGTCGGGGTCCCCACCGCCCTGCCGGGCGGCGACGCTGATCTCGCGCGCGACCTTCGTGAAGAGGGCGCCGCGCTTGGCGTCGGTGATGCCCTTGGCGCGCTTGATCGTGGACCATTTGGAGTGACCTGACATCGCGGGCCGGAGTATAACCGCACTATGATGGCGAGAGCCCCCGCCCCGAGTCACGACCTCCGATCCCCGTTGCCGAGCAGGAGGACCGTCGATCCCGATGACGATGAAGAGCGTCGATCTGCCCCACCTCCGCAGCGTCGTCCTGGCGGGCCACGTCGGCTCCGGCAAGACGACGCTCGCCGAGCAGCTGCTGTTCAGGGCCGGGGCGATCCCGAGACTCGGCAAGGTCGATGACGGGACGGCCCACCTCGACTTCGAGCCCGAGGAGCAGAAGCGGCGCGAGTCGCTGAGCCTGGCGGTCGGCACCTTCGAAGCAGACGGGACGCGGATCTCCCTCGTCGACACGCCCGGCTATCCCGACTTCGTGGCCGACGTCATCGAGGGCTTCGCGGCCGCCGATGGCGCGCTCTTCGTCATCGATGCCTCCGGCAGCGTCGAGGCGGGGCTCGAGCAGGCCGTGGCGCTCGGCCGCTCGACCGGCCGCGCGGCCTGCTTCTTCATCAACAAGAGCGATCGCGAGAACGCGGACCCGACCGCCGCGCTCGACGCCCTCCGCGCTTCGTTCGGCGACAAGATCGCGCCCCTCCAGCTGGCGATCGGGGCGGCGGAGTCGTTCAGCGGCTACGTCGACCTGGTCCATCGCAAGGCGTACCAGTGGGACGGCACCAAAGAGGTCGAGATCCCCATCCCCGACGACATGACCGCCGAGGTCGCCCGCCGGCGAGACCAGCTCCTCGAGGCCGCCGCCGAGGCCGACGACGAGGTCCTGACCAAGTATCTCGAGGGCGAGGAGATCGCCGACCACGAGCTCGAGGTCTGCCTGCGCAAGGGCGTCAAGGACAGCGTCCTGGCACCGGTCCTCGTGGGCAGCGCGGTCAAGGGCATCGGGCTGAGCGGCCTCCTCGACGCGATCGTCCGCTACCTCCCCTCCCCGGCCGACGAGGCCCCGGCGAGGGCCGCCGACAAGGCCGGGGCGGCGATCCAGGTCGCCGCGGACGAATCCGGCCCGCTGCTGGTGCGCGTCTTCAAGACCACCGCGGACCCGTTCGTCGGCCGGCTGACCTACCTGCGCGTCCTCTCCGGCACGCTCCACTCGCAGGCGCACGTCTGGAACGCCACCCGCGGCGAAGACGAGCGCATCGGCCAGCTGCTCCTGCTCCACGGCAAGGAGCAGGAGCCGATCGGCGAGCTGAAGGCGGGCGAGATCGGGGCGGTGGCGAAGCTCACCGTGACCGAGACCGGTGACGTCCTGGCGTCGAAGGAGAAGCCGCTGACGATGTCGCCGCTCGAGTTCCCGTCGCCGTCGCTGGTGGTCGCGATCGAGCCGCAGACCAAGGGCGACCTCGACAAGATGGGCCCGGCCCTCCAGCGCATGCTCGAGGAGGAGCCGACCGTCCGGCTCGAGCGGACGGCCCTCGGCGAGCAGGTGCTGCGGACCATGGGCGAGGCCCACATCTCGGTCATCACCGAGCGGCTCAAGCGCAAGTTCGGGGCCGCGATCATGACCCACACGCCCAAGGTCCCCTACAAGGAGACGATCCGCGGCAAGACCCAGGTCCACGGCCGCTACAAGAAGCAGACCGGCGGGCACGGGATGTTCGGCGACGTCTGGCTGGAGCTCGAGCCGAACCCCGACGGCGGCGTCGAGTTCGCCGAGCGCGTGGTCGGCGGCTCGGTGCCGAAGGGCTTCTTCGCCGGCGTCGAGAAGGGCATCCGCGAGGCCGCGGCCGAAGGCGTCGTCGCGGGCTATCCCCTGTCGGACTTCCGGGCCACGCTCTACGACGGCTCGTTCCATCCCGTGGACTCGAACGAGCTGTCGTTCAAGATCGCGGCCTCGATGGCGCTCAAGGACGGCGTCCACCAGGCGAAGCCCGCGCTCCTCGAGCCGATCATGACCGTCCAGATCCGCGTGCCCGAGGCGTACATGGGCGAGGTGAACCGCGACCTCAACGGCCGTCGCGGCCGGGTCCTCGGCATGGACACGGAGGGCACCGTCCAGATCGTCACCGCACACGTGCCCGAGGCCGAGCTCTTCAGCTATGCGACCGAGCTCCGCTCGCTGACCCACGGCCGCGGCACGTTCAGTGCGACCCTCGACCACTACGACGACGTGCCCTCGCACATCGCCGACAAGGTCATCGAGACGCACCGCAAGGAGCTCGAGGCGAGCGGCGGCCACGGCGGCCACTGACGAGCCGGCCAGCGACGAGGGGGCGGACATCACCGACGGCTCGACCCAGGAGGACGCCGCCCCGGATCCCACGCTGATCGAGACCGCCACGCCCCCGATCCCGGAGTTGCCGCCCGGTCCGCTGTCGCCGCCGACCGCGGGCGCCAGGCGCCTCCGGGTGGTCCTGTCGCTGATCGTGGTCCTGGCGGTGGCCGTCGTCCTGATCGCGGTCCGGACACGGGCGGTCCTCGCGCGGGACCTCGACCCGGACCTCGTCACCGTCCCGCAGGCGGCCGAGCTCGAGCAGCTGGCCGGCCCGGTCCGGATCGCGCTGCTGGTGGCGATCGTCACGGCGATCTGGATGTGGCGCCGCTGGAGCCGGGCCGTGCGCACGAACCTCGCGGTGCTGGCCGGCCTCGGCGTCGTGGACACGAGCCGTGGCGACCTCCTCTTCGCCCCTGCCGGCATGGAGGGCGAGGCCGCTGCCTGGTTCCACGGGAGGGCCGGCTCCGGGCGCCGCCTGGCCCGGGCCGTCCTGGTGCTGTCGGTCGTGGCCCTGGTCGTCCTGGTCCCGAGCCTCGTCGCGTGGTCGCTGGCCGGGTCGCTGGCGATGGTCCTGGCGGCCACGGTCGGGGCGATCCTCGGCGGCGTGCTGACCGTCGCTGCCGCGGGACTCGCGCTCGGGCTCGTGGACGACGTGGAGCACCGGGAGACCGTGGCGATCGCCGCGGTCGGTCATGTCGCCGTCGCAGGCAGCGGCCCATCGATCCCGTGGGGCCGGCCGGTGATCGCGGTCCTCGCCACGGTCGCGCTGGCGGTCTCCATGAGCTCCGCGGAGCGGCCGGGAGAGGGACGGACCTGCCCCACGGCCGGTGCGACCTGCCACGTGATCACGGTGCAGCGCGACCAGGTCGCGGCGGATCCGCGCGGGGCCACGCTCGACATCACCTACGCGGTCTCGCCGGCCACCGGCGAGAAGCAGGGCACGCTCCTGTTCATCGACGGCGGTCCCGGCGAGAGCGGCCTGCTCGACGCGAACGACTTCATCGACCGCCTGCCCGAGCAGGTCCGGAAGCAGTACGACGTCGTGGCGTTCGATCCGCGCGGGACGGGTCGCTCGGAGCTGCGCGAGTGCCCCCAGAACCTTGACCGGTACTACGGGAAGACCGACGCGGTGTCGTCCTCGTTCTCGGCCGACTTCGCCCACGGCTGCGCCGTCGAGGCCGGCGCGGACCCGGCGTGGCTCTCCACCTACGGCTCGGAGCACATCGCCGGCGACATCGAGGCGATCCGCGCCTCGCTCGGCATCGACCGGATGGCCGTCTACGGCGTCAGCTACGGGACGGTCATCGCGCAGCGCTACGCGAGCGCCCATCCCGACCGGATCAGCCTCCTCATCCTCGACGGGCCGGTCGACCCGGCGCAGGGCTCGGAGGCGGGCTGGGTGGAGGCCGACAAGGCGTTCGAGGCCACGTTGTCCCGCGTCCTCGAGGCCTGCTCGGCGGACGACGAGTGCCGGCACGACCTGCCGTCCCCGAGGGCGTCGCTCGAACGGCTGTTGGAGCGGGCCGGGGCCGGTGGCATCGAGACGTCGTTCGCCGACATCACCGGGCGCGTCCAGACCGTGACCCTCGACCGCGCCTCGGTCACCAGCGCGATCGACGACGCGCTGTACGACCCGCTCGGCCGGTCGCTGTTCCTCCACGCGCTCGCGTCGGACGCGGTCGGCGACGACATCCCACTCGGGCGCCTGGTCGCTCCGGCGGGTCACTACACGGACGAGACGCCGAGCTCGCAGTTCGCCTACTACGCGACCCTGTGCGCGGACTTCGCGGGCGACACCTCCCCGGACGCCGATGCCTATGTCCGCGATGGCAAGGCCGCGGGGGCGCTGACCGGGACGCTCCAGTCGGCCTATTACTCCGGCCTGCCGTGCGTCGACTGGGGCGGGCGGACCGTCGGCCGACCGACACCGACGCCGCTGACCGACACGCCGTTCCCGGTGGTCGTCCTCAGCGGCGGCGCCGACCCGATCACCCCGCCGAGCCAGGCGGCGAGGATCGCCGCACGCCTGTCCGACGGCTACGTGATCACGACGGTCGACGGCGGCCACGGCTCGTTCGGGAACGGCGACGCGTGCCCGGACGACACGGTCGCGGCGCTGCTCGTCGGCGGGACCCGCCCGGCGTCACGGACGGTGACGTGCGACGGCAGCCTGATCGAGACGTACATCCCGCCGCTGCCGACCTTCGAGGGTCTGACACCGGTGCAGATCGCGCGTGCCATCGACGACGAGCTCTGGTCGGACCCGGATCTCCGCTACGCCCCGCCGGACTCCATCCAGACCGACGTGGGCTGCCGGCACGGGGGGCGGATCAAGGTCGGCGACGACCCCGCTGAGCTTCGCCTCACGTTCGACGACTGCGAGATCTTCGCGGGCGAACCCATCGGGGGCACCGCGGTGTACTCGGACACCGGCGCGACGTTCGACCTGCGGCTGCCCGACGGACCGCTCTCGTACACGTTCGACGATTCCGGTCGCGAGACGATCGACGGCCACGAGGTCGGCCGCTGACCGGTCACGCCGTTCGCGCCTCAGCCAGCGCCGCATCGAGCGCGAGCGTGCCGTCGTAGAGCGCGCGCCCGACGATGGCGCCGCGACACCCGATGTCGCGGACGGCCGCGAGGTCCGCCGCGGAGGCGATCCCGGCCGACGCGATCACATCGCCCAGTCCGAGTCCGACCATCCGGCGGTACAGGGCGAGGTCCGGACCGCCCAGCAGTCCGTCCTGGGCGATGGCGGTGACCTCGAAGGTGGTGACGCCGGCGTCGGCGAGGCGGACGAGCGCATCGACCGCGTCGACACCCGGGTCGGACGCCGCCCAGCCATGCCCGACCGCCCGGCCGTCGCGGACGTCGATCGCGACGGCGATCCGCTCCGCGCCCCAGGCACGGACGAGCCGGCCGGCGAGGTCAGGGTCGGCGACGGCCGCGGTCCCGATGACGGCTCGGGCGGCCCCGCCGGTCAACACCGCGTCGACGGCATGTTCGTCCCGGAGCCCGCCCGCGACCTCGATGGCGGCGCGCCCCCCCACGACGGCGACGATCGCCGAGACGACGGCCGAGTTGGTCGGGATGCCGGTCCGCGCCCCATCGAGGTCCACGACATGGAGCCAGCGAGCACCGGCCACGGCGAACCGTTCAGCAACAGCGGCCGGATCGTCGTCGAAGGCGGTCTCGCGGTCGAAGTCGCCCTGCTGAAGCCGAACGACGCGTCCGCCCCGCAGGTCGATCGCCGGGAGCACCTCGAACCCACTTGCCATCGTCATCGCACCATGATAGCGTATTAGCACGCTACTACGATAGCACGGCAAGATGAGGCACCGAGCGATGGCGGACGACTGGCGGACGCAGGACGTCGAGGCGATGTTCACGGCGGTCCTGGCCCTCGATACACGCGAGGAGGCGGAACGCTTCTTCCGTGACCTGTGCACGCTCAACGAGCTCCGCGACATGTCGCAGCGCTGGGCGGTCGCCCGGCTGCTCGACAGCGGCATGCACTACGCGGAGATCTCCCGGTCGACCGGGGCCAGCACGGCCACGATCACCCGCATCGCGTCGTGGCTCAACCACGGCGAGGGCGGCTACCGCGGGATGCTCGACAAGCTGGCGGCCGCATCGGCGGCCGGCACGACCCCCTACCCCGTCGGCGGCGAGCGGTGAGGGAACGTCTCCGCCTGGCCATCCCCAACAAGGGGCGGATGGTCGAGCCGACGCTCAAGCTCCTCCACGACGCGGGATTGATCTTCGACGAGCACGATCGGAGCCTGGTCGCGCGCGTCCAGAACTACCCGCTCGACATCCTCTTCGTCCGCACGAACGACATCATCGAGTTCGTCGGCGATGGCGTCGCCGACCTCGGGATCACCGGGATCGACCTGCTGAGCGAGGCCGGCGCGGAACTGCCGCGGGTCCGCGAGCTCGGGTACGGCCGGTGCCGCCTCGCCGCGGCCGTCCCCAACGACGCCCCGCAGCAGACGGTCGAGGATCTCGCGGGCCTGCGGGTCGCGACGGCGCACCCCAACACGGCGCGGCGCTTCTTCGAGGGCCGCGGCATCCCCGTCGATGTCATCCCGATCTCCGGCGCGGTCGAGGTCGCACCGCGGCTCGGGCTCGCCGAGGGGATCGTCGACCTCGTCTCGACCGGCTCGACCCTCGTGATGAACGGCCTGCGCCAGATCGGCGACGTCCTCGCGTCGGAGGCGGTGCTCATCGCCAACCCGGGCGCCGATCGCGAGCGCGCGGCCGAGCTCGCCGCCATCGACACGATGCTGTCGGCGGTCATCGCGGCGCGGGGCCGCAAGTACCTGATGATGAATGCGCCCGTCGTCCAGGCTCGCCGCGCTCGAAGCGGCTGTTGCCGGCGCTCGAATCGCCGACGATCATCCCGCTGGCGCACACGGGGATGATCGCCATCCACTCGGTCGTTGGTGCCGACGAGGTCTGGGGCCTCCTCCCGCGCCTCAAGGCGGCCGGCGCGTCCGGCATCCTCGTCCTCCCGATCGAGAAGATCGTCCCGTGAGCGCCGTCGCCCTCCGCCTCGAGCGCCTCGACCTCGCCGACGTCCTCCGCGGCGACCCCGCCGCGATCGCCGCGCGCCCGCCCTGACCCGGCGCGGTGCCGTCGCCCGATGCGGCGATCCGCGATGCCGCCCGGACGACGCTCGACGACGTCCGGGCGCGGCCGACGCCGCCGTCCGCGAGGCGAATGAGCGCGTCGGCGGCGGACGTCCCGACGGCCGCCTCGTCCTGGATCCCGACGACCTGCGCGCGGCCCGCGACGGGCTGACGCCGACCGTCCGCCGCGCCCTCGACCAGGCGATCGAGCACGTCCGCCGCTTCGCCGAGACCCAGCGCCCGGCCTCGACCCGGACGACCGTGGTCCCCGGGATCGAGATCGAACGTCGCTGGACCCCGCTGGCCTCGGTCGGCGCCTACGTCCCGGGCGGATCCGCCCCGTACCCGTCGTCCCTGGTGATGACGGTCGTCCCGGCGCGGGTCGCCGGCGTCGAGCGGATCGTCGTCGCCTCGCCGGCGGATCGGGACGGTGCCACCCACCCGGTCCTGCTCGGTGCCGCCGGCCTCCTCGAGGTGGACGCGTTCATCGTCGCGGGTGGCGCCCAGGCCATCGGCGCGCTGGCATACGGCCTGCCCGCGGCCGGGATCTCCGCCGTGGATCGCATCGTCGGCCCGGGCAACGCCTGGGTCACGGCGGCGAAGATCGAGGTCTGCGGCGACGTCGGCATCGACCTGCCCGCCGGCCCGTCGGAGGGGATGGTCCTCGCGGCGCCGCCGGCCGACCCACGTCGCGTGGCCGCGGACCTGGTCACCCAGGCCGAGCACGGACCGGACTCGCCGGCCATCCTCGTCACGATGGATGCCACCTTCGCGGACGCCGTCGAGACGCAGGTCGCCGCGCTCCTCGCGACGGCGTCCCGCCGCGACATCCTCGAGCGCGCCCTGCGCGACCACGGCCGCATCGTGCTGGCGCCGACGATCGACGCCGCCATCGACTTCATCAACGACTACGCGCCGGAGCACCTCTCGGTGGACGTCGAGCCGCTCGAGCCGGCCGTGGCCCGGTTGCGCAACGCGGGCTCGCTGTTCGTCGGTCCGTGGGCGCCGGAGTCCGCGGGCGACTACGCGACGGGCGCCAACCACGTGCTTCCGACCGGTGGCCTCGCGCGCGGCGCCGGCGGCTTGTCGGTGGATGCGTACGGCAAGTTCGTCCAGGTCCAGCGCGTCGACCCGCGAGGGGTTGACCGCCATCCGCGACACGGTCGGCACGCTGGCCGAGGCGGAGGGCTTGCTGGCCCACCGCGACGCGGTCGAGATCCGCTTCGCGGAGGACGGACGATGACCCCGACCCCGGTGACCTTCGTCTCGCCGACGGCTCCGAGCACCTACACGTGGGAGGCCACCGACGACGAGGTCGCCGAGCGCTACGGCGTCGACCGCGACTCGATCGTCCGGTTCGACCTCAACACCTCCCCGGCACCGCCCGACCTGGCGCTTCGGATCCTCGCCGCCGGGCGGTTCGACACCAGCCTCTCGGAATACCCGCCGTCCGACTACCGGCGGCTCGTGGTCGCCGCCGCGAACCGCTACGGCGTCACGCCGGCGGAGCTGCTGGTCGGCGCCGGGGCCGACGAGATCCTCGACCTCGTCGCCAAGGCCTTCCTGCGGCCCGGCGATCGCGCCGTGGTCCCGGTCCCGACGTACGCGATGTACCGCGTGCTGACCGAGCAGCGCGGGGCCGAGGTCCTCGCGGTCCCGCGGCTCGGGCGGAAGCAGGGCTGGGCGCTCGATGTCGACGCGGTCCGCACGGCGGCCGCGGACGCCGCGGTCGTCTGGCTGTGCAGCCCGAACAATCCGACGGCGCTCGCGGAGCCCGACGACACCATCGAGCGCCTGCTCGACGGCCTGGCCGCTGATGCCGCGGGCGACGGCCGCCCGGCCCCGATGGTGGTCCTCGACGAGGCCTACGCCGAGTTCGTCGGGCGGTCGCTCCTCGGTCTCCGCGCCGGCTACCCGAACCTCGTCGTCGTGCGAACAGCCAGCAAGGCGTACGCGCTGGCCGGGCTCCGCGTCGGGTTCGCGATCGCCGATCCCGACGGTGATCGGACAGCTGAACCCCTATCGCCCGCCCGGATCGGTCTCCACCGTGTCGGTGACGGTCGTCGCGGACGCGCTGGACGACGACACCGTCCTCGACGCGAACCTCGAGCGCGTGCGCATCGAGCGCGAGCGCCTGACGGCCGGTCTGACCGCCGCGGGCTGGGCCGTCGGCCCGTCGGTCACGAACTTCGTGCTGGTCGACCTCGGCTCGCCGGAACGGGCCGCGGCCGCCACCGAGGGCCTCCTCCGCCGCGCTCTCGTGCCACGCACCTTTCCTGCCGGGCATCCGCTGGCCGGCTTCCTCCGCCTCACGGTCCGGGCCGCGCCCGAGAACGATCGCATCATCCAGGCCGCCACCGAGATCGCCCGGGAGACCAGCACATGACGACGCCACTCGGCGAGCTGACCATCGGGCCCCGCGAGGGCCGGCGGGTCACCGTCGCGCGCACGACGAACGAGACGGAGATCACGGTCACGCTCGGGCTCGACGGGTCCGGCCACGCCGCCATCGACACCGGGATCGGCTTCTACGACCACCTCCTGGGCTCGTTCGCCCACCACGGCCTGTTCGACCTGGCCATCCACGCGGACGGCGACCTGCAGACTGACGAGCACCACACCGTCGAGGACGTTGCGCTCGTGCTCGGCTCGGCGGTCGCCGAGGCGCTGGGCGATCGCGCCGGGATCCGCCGCTTCGGCGACAGCGCCGTCCCGATGGACGAATCGGTCGCGACCGCGGTCATCGATGTCGGCGGCCGGCCGTACGCGGTCATCGACCTGCCGTTCCGCGGCGAGCGGGTCGGCGGACTGCCGCTCCAGCTCGTGGAGCACGCCCTCGAGTCGTTCGCTCGGACCGCCGGGGCCACGCTCCATCTGCGCGGCACCGGCCGCAACGACCACCACCTCGCCGAGGCCGCGTTCAAGGCCCTCGGGCGCGCGCTTCGCGAGGCGGTCGAGCCCGACCCGCGGCGGACCGGCGTGGCGTCCACGAAGGGCTCGCTCGGGTGAGCGCCACGCCGCGCATCGCGGTGGTCGACTACGGCGCGGGCAACCTCGTGAGCATCGACCAGGCGTTCACGACCGTCGGCGGAGCGGTCACGATCGTCCGCGACGGCGAGATGCTGCGCGATGTCGATGCGCTGGTCGTGCCCGGTGTCGGCGCGGCGGCGCCCGCGATGGCGCGGCTCGACAAGCGCGGCCTCACCGAGCCGATCGGGCGCTGGCTGGCCTCCGGGCGGCCGTTCCTCGGCATCTGCCTCGGCCTGCAGCTGCTGTTCGAGGCCAGCGACGAGGACGGCGCCGTCACGCTCGGGGCGGTGGCCGGCCGGACGGTCCGCCTCGAGGATGCCCCGACGCTCCCGCACATCGGCTGGAACCAGGTCGAGCGGACGCGCGATCACCCGCTCTTCGACGGCATCGCCGACGGGGCGGACTTCTACTTCGTCCACTCCTATGCGGGCGACCCGATCGATGCCGACGAGGCCGCCGTCCTCGCCCGGACGACGCACGGGCGCCCGTTCGTGTCCGCCATCGCCCGCGGCCCGGTCCACGGCGTCCAGTTCCACCCGGAGCGGAGCGGCGCGGACGGCCTCCAGCTGATCGCCAACTTCGTCGCGATGGCACGGGCCGCCTGATGCTGCGCCACCGGGTGATCCCGTGCCTCGACGTCGCCGACGGCCGGGTCGTCAAGGGCACTCGCTTCGTGGACCTCGTCGACGAGGGCGATCCGCCCGAGCTCGCGGAGCGCTACGCATCGGAAGGCGCCGATGAGCTCGTCTTCCTCGACATCACCGCCGCACCCGAGCGCCGCGGCACGCTGCTCGAGATCGTGGAGCGCACCGCGCGCCGGGCCTTCATCCCGCTGACGGTCGGCGGCGGCGTCCGGAGCGTGCACGAGATGCGCGACGTCCTGCGCGCCGGCGCGGACAAGGTGTCGCTGAACACCGCGGCCGTCGCCGAGCCGACGCTCGTCAGCCGCTGCGCGGCCCGCTTCGGCCGGCAGGCGGTCGTGGTCGCCATCGATGCGCGACGTCGCCAGGCGCGACGAGCCCGCCTGGGAGGTCGTCGTGAAGGGCGGCCGGGAGGCCACCGACCTCGACGCCATCGCCTGGGCCGAGCGCGTCGTCGACCTCGGCGCCGGCGAGCTGCTGGTCACCTCGATCGACCGCGACGGGACCGGCGCGGGCTTCGACACGGAGCTCCTGCGCGCGATCGCCGACCGGGTCGGCGTGCCGGTCATCGCGTCGGGCGGGGCGGCCGGACCGGCGGACTTCGTGGCGGCCATCGTCGACGGCCATGCCGACGCGGTCCTCGCCGCCTCGATCTTCCACCGCCGGGTCCATGCCATCGCCGAGGTCAAGGCCGCGATGGCCGCCGCCGGCCTGCCGGTGCGGCTTGTGCCGCAGGCCGTCGCATGAGCGTGCCGATCGCCCGGGGAGCCGCCGCCCCCGACCTCGTCTCCGGGCCTGACGGGCTCGTGCCCGCGGTCGTCCAGGACCGCGCCGACGGGCGCGTGCTGATGCTCGCCTGGATGGACGCCGAGGCCCTCGCCGCGACGCTGGAAACCGGCGACGTGCATTTCCACTCGCGCTCGCGCGACCGTCTGTGGCGCAAGGGGGAGACCAGCGGGAACGTGCTGCGGCTCGTCGACCTCGCCGTCGACTGCGATGGCGACGCCCTCCTCGTCACGGTCGACCCGGTCGGACCCACCTGCCATCGCGGCACGCGGAGCTGCTTCGACCCCGATGGCGCGCCGGCCGATCGAGCGACCCAGGGGTTCGCCTGGCTCGAGTCGTTGTGGTCGACGATCGCGTCCCGTGCCGTGGAGCGACCGGCCGGCTCCTACACGACGTCCCTGCTCGAGGGCGGCGTCGATGCGGCCGGCCGCAAGGTCACCGAAGAGGCGACCGAGGTCCTGCTGGCCGCCAAGGACGACGCGGCCGCCGAGGCGTCGGGCGCGGATCGGTCAGCGACCCGCGAGGCCCTTGCCGGCGAGGCGGCCGACCTCCTGTATCACGCGCTGGTGCTCCTGGCGGAACGTGACCTGGCCCCGTCCGCGGTGGTCGAGGTGCTGCGCAGCCGCCACGCCGGCTAGCGATCGGCCGTTCGGCCTCGTCAGCCCGCGCGGCGACCGATCTCGCGGCGGCGCTTGCCGATGCGCACGTCGAGCCACTCCCCGTCGATCGGGCTCCGGGACGCGCCGCCGGGTCCGAGACGCGCTCACCGTTGAGCGTCACGCCGCCGCCGGCGATCATCCGCCGTGCCTCGCCGCGAGACGCGAACAGCCCGGCCTCGCTGAGCAGGACCGCGACGCCCTGTGCCAGCCACGCGGGATCGAACGTGAAGCCGCCCGCGGACGCGTAGGTCGCCGCCAGCGTGGCGGCATCCACGACGTCCTCGCCGGAGAACCGAGCCGCCGAGTCGGCGATCGCCTGGTCGGCCGCGGCCTGACCGTGGGTCCGCACCGTGATGTCGCGCGCCAGCGCCCGCTGCCCGGGCCTGCCCTCGGGCGCCCGTGCCGCCTCGGCCTCGAGCGCCTCGATCTCCGCGCGCGAGAGCTCCGTGAACCAGCGCAGGTACGTCCCGACGTCGCGGTCGTCGGTGTTCAGCCAGTACTGGTAGAACGCGTACGGCGACGTCCGGGCCGGGTCGAGCCAGACGGATTCGCCGCTCTCGCTCTTGCCGAACTTCGTCCCCGACGGCGAGAGGAGGAGCTTGTAGGCGAGACCGTGGGCCGGGTCGGCAGCGCCGCCGTCGCCCTCCCCCGCCCCGCTCGTCCGCCGGATCAGCTCGAGACCGGCCGTGATGTTGCCCCACTGGTCGGCGCCGCCCATCTGGAGCTCGACGCCGATCGTGCGGTGCATGTGGGCGAAGTCGTACGACTGGAGCAGCATGTAGCTGAACTCGGTGAAGGACAGGCCGCGCTCGAGCCGGGCCTGGACCGAGTCCTTGGCGAGCATGTACGGCACCGTGAAGTGCTTGCCGGTGTCGCGCAGGAAGTCGATCAGCGACAGCTCACCGAGCCAGTCGAGGTTGTTGAGCATGATCGCGCCCGATCCGGGCGTGAAGTCGAGGAAACGCTCCAGCTGGCCGCGGATCGCCGCGACGTTCGCCGCCAGCGTCTCGCGGTCGAGCAGGTTGCGCTCGCTCGAACGACCGGACGGGTCGCCGATCATCCCGGTGCCCGCCACCGACGAGCGCGACCGGGCGGCCGCCGTGGCGCTGCAGGCGCAGGAGCCCGAAGATGGGCACCAGGTGCCCGACGTGGAGCGACGCCCCGGACGGGTCGAAGCCGATGTAGCCGCTGATCGGCCGGCCGGTCGCCAGGCGGGCCGGCAGCCCCGGCGTGGTGGCGTGCAGGATGCCGCGCCACTCGAGGTCGTCGAGGAGCCCGTCCAGGCCGCTCGCGGGGGCGTCCGTCACAGCGTCCAACGTCGAGTCGTCTCGAACCACCGGGAGGCGCTCGTCCGTCGATCCACGCCCCCTATGCTATCGTGCGGCCACAGATGCAGACCAGCCTCGCGCGGCGCCAGCGCCATCGAAGGGCGCTCCAAGGGCGCCCGAAGGGGCGTCGCGGCTCGATCATCGGTCGGGTCGTCGTCGTCGTCCTTATCGTCTTCCTGAGCACCACCCTCCTTGCGACTGGTGCTGGCTTGGTCGTAGCCGTCGGCGCCTACAACCACTACTCCGCCAACCTGCCCGACCCTGCTGCGGCGCTCCAGAACCTCGAGTTCGACCAGCAGACCCGCGTCGTCGACCGGACGGGCAAGATCGAGCTCGCCAAGCTCGGCTCGCTCCGCCGCGAGGTCGTCACCTACGACCAGATCCCGGGCGAGATGATCGACGCGACGACCTCCATCGAGGACCAGGGGTTCTGGCAGAACGCCGGGTTCGATCCCGTCGGCATCATCTCGGCCGGCGTCGACACGATCTCCGGCCGGCCGCGTGGCGCCTCGACGATCACCCAGCAGCTCGTCCGCGCTCGACTCCTCCCGGACTGGGCCTTCGAAGGCACCACCTACGAGCGCAAGCTCCGCGAGATCATCCAGTCCGTGCGCCTGACCCAGGAGTTCCCGGGCCAGTCCGGCAAGGAACAGATCATCACCGCCTACCTGAACCAGAACTTCTACGGGAACAACAGCTATGGCGTGAAGGCCGCCGCGCGCGGGTACTTCGGCAAGGCGCTGAGCGACCTGACGCTCGCCCAGTTCGCGATCCTCGCGGCCATCCCGCAGTCGCCGACGAAGTTCGATCTCGTCAAGAACGCCGACGAGATCTGCCGGACGGCGGTCGCGGACGACGCCGACTGCCCGGCGTTCGACCTGATCGTCTCGAGCGACAGCGAGATCGTCCAACGGCGCAATCACGTGCTGGACCTGATGAAGACCAACAGCACGCTCACGGGCACGAAGCACTCGACCTCCGAATACGACGCGGCCAAGCTCGAGCCGGTCGTGCTCAGCCTGCCGGCCTCGGCCACCTGGAAGGCGCCCCAGTTCGTGTGGCAGGTCCGCCGGGCCCTGTCGGAGATCCTGTGCCCCGACACCCCCACCGACTGCCCGCAGGTCGACACCGGCGGCTACACCGTCACCACGACGCTCGACTACAAGATGCAGCAGGTCGCGGAGAAGTGGGTGCTGGCCGCGGCGCGGGCCCCGAATTCCTCGGACCCGCGAAAGCTCCTGCGCGCCCACAAGATCCCGACCAGCGCCTGGAACTGGATCCTCGGTCTGCGTGGCCACAACATCAACAACGCGGCGGCCGGCGTGATCGACTACCGCACGGGACAGGTCCTCGCATACGTCGGCAGCGCCAGCTATACCGCGAAGGGCAACAGGAAGTTCCAGCCCCAGTTCGACGTCATGGCCGACGGCTGGCGGCAGCCCGGTTCGGCGATCAAGCCGATCGACTACTCGATCGGCATCGACGACGGCACGCTGACCGCCGCGACGATGTTCATGGACGTCACGACGGACTTCGGCGGCGGCTTCCTGCCGACGCAGGCGGACAAGCTCGAGCGCGGCCCGGTCCGCCTGCGCTCCGCGCTCCAATTCTCGCTCAACGTGCCGGCCATCAAGGGCGCGATCATGATCGGCCTCGATCACCTCTTCGACCGGACCAAGGACCTCGGGCTCACGTACCCGAGCACGGCCGTGCCGGTCAAGTCGATGGGCATCGGCACCCTCGAGGTCCACCCGATCGACCTGCTCGGCGCGTACGGGGCGGTCGCCAACAACGGCCTGAAGATGCCGCGCCAGTACATCACCTCGATCGCGGACTCGAACGGCCGGATCATCTGGCCGGTGGCCAGCGACAAGCCCCAGGGCGAGCAGGTCCTGAGCGCGGGCGCGGCATACATCGTCTCCGACATCCTCCAGGGCAACACGGACATGAAGGTCAACCCGTTCTGGGGCAAGTGGGCCATCAAGAATGGCTCGACCCGCCGGCCGGCCGCCTACAAGACCGGCACCACCAGCGACAACCGCGACGTGGCGGCGTACGGCTTCCTCGCCCCGCCGAAGGACCCCAAGTCGCCAGCGCTCGCGGTCGGGGTCTGGATGGGCAACAGCGACAACTCGCCCAACGACGGCAAGCTCTCGCTCGACACCTCAGCGCCGCTGTGGTCGGCGATCCTCACCGAGATCAGCAAGGGCAAGCCGATCGCCCAGTTCAAGCAGCCGCCGGGCCTCAAGACGGCCACCGTCGACGCATTCACCGGCATGAAGCCCGGGGCGTCGACCACGAAGACGGTCAAGGAGCTCTTCCTCCCGAAGACCATCCCGACCCAGTCCTCCAACAGCCGGATCGTGGCGCAGATCGACAAGGCGAGCGGCCTCCTCTGGCAGGATGGCTGCGTCGGGCCGAATGTGACCCGCGCGTTCTTCGACATCTCCGAGGTCGACGCCGCCTATCCTTCGTGGCAGAAGGCGGACCGCAACTGGGCCGCCCGCGCGGCCAAGGGCGCCGGGGTCCGCGGGACCTCGAAGGGCACCCGGACCGCCTACCTCTACGGCAGCGGCTTCTTCCCCTTCGGGCGGTCGTGGGGCGCGCCGTTCGCGCCGAGCAAGTTGTGCCCGCTGGCGCCCGTGGAGCCGCCGCCCACCTGCGACCCGCTGCTCCAGCCGTTCTGCCCGGGCCTGCCGCCGGTACCCTCGATCCCGCCGCCCCCGAATCCGTAGAGGCCCGCGACCCGGCTAAAGGGTCACGATGGTCGCGCCGTCGCCGCCCTCGCCACGCTCCCCCGGACGCACCGACCGCACGCCGGGGTGGTCCGCGGCATGGCGACGCACGGCATCGCGCAGCGCCCCGGTCCCGAGTCCGTGGATGATCGTGACCTGCGGCATCCCGGCCACCACGGCATCGTCGAGATAGCGCGCCAGCGCGTCGAGCGCCTCGTCCACGCGGGCCCCGCGCAGGTCGAGCGACGAGGCCACCGTGCGGGCGTGCTCGAGTCGCAGCGAGCCGGCGTTCGAGGTCGCGGCCGACGGACCGGGTCCGTCCTTCGCCGCTGGTCCCTGCGCGAGGACGAGGTCGTCCACGTCGACGGTGACCCGCAGCCCGCCGGCCTCCAGGGTCGCGCGCTGCCCGCCGCGTTCCAGCGCGGCCACGCGGCCCTCCCAGCCGCCCGACACGCTCCGGGCGCGCTCGCCGACCTGCCACTGGCGCGGGGCGGCCGCCACGACCGGCGCCGCGTCGTCATCGACCTCGGGGAGCTGCTCGACGATCGCGCCGGCCCGGTCCACGGCCGAGTCGAGGCTCGACGCGGTGACCGTCTCGCGCTCCAACGCCCGTCGCGTGTCGCGGACGGTGTCACGGAGCTGCTCCAGGATCTCGTCGGCCTCATTGCGGGCGGCCCGTGTCGCCTCATCCCGCTCCCGACGCGCCCGGCGACGCTCCTCGTCCGCGGTGCGCAGCGCGTCGGCGGCACGGAGCTCGGCGGCACGGGCACGGTCGAGCGCCTCGCCGGCCTCGCCCTCGGTCGCCTTGATCGCCGCCAGGGTCGCTTCGAACGAGCGCTGCGCCTCGGACAGCCGCGAGCGCGCGTCGGTGACGATCTCAGCCGGGAGCCCGAGCCGCTCGGCGATCGCGAAGGCCTGGCTGCCGCCCGGCAGCCCGATCGTGAGGCGGTAGGTGGGGCTCAGCGTCTCCAGGTCGAACTCGACGGACGCGTTGCGCGCGCCCTCCGTCGTGTGCGCGTAGGCCTTGAGCTCCGCGTAGTGGGTGGTCGCGGCCACCATCGCCCCGGCGTGCATGAAGTGGTCGAGGAGCGCCTGCGCCAGCGCCGAGCCCTCGGTCGGGTCCGTGCCCGCGCCCAGTTCGTCGAGCAGGACCAGGGTCGCGGGCCCGGCCGCGTCCACGATCCGGATGATCGAGCGCAGGTGCCCGGAGAAGGTCGAAAGCGATTGGGCGACTGACTGCTCGTCGCCGATGTCGGCGAAGACGTCGCGCCAGATGGGCAATCGGCTGCCTGCCGCCGCCGGCACGTGGAGCCCGGCTTGGTGCATCAGGCTGAGCAGCCCGAGCGTCCGCAGCGTGACCGTCTTGCCGCCCGTGTTCGGACCGGTCACGACGAGCGCGCGAACCCCCTCGCCCAGACGGATGTCGATCGGCACGACGCGGCCGCTCAGCCCGGGATGCCGTGCCGAGAGCAGGATCACGACCGGCGAGTCCGCGGGGCTGTCGTCGGTCTCGGCACGCACGCCGTCGAGCTCCGCGGCGAGGCTCGCCTTGGCCGCCCAGAAGTCGAAGCGGGCCAGCGCGTCGAGCGTGTCGCGCAGCGGATCCGCGTTCGCCGCCACGAACGCCGACAGCTCGTCGAGGATGCGGGCGACCTCCTCGGCCTCCGCGACCTGGGCTTCGCGCCAGGCGTTGCCCAGCTCGACCGCGACGAGCGGTTCGATGAAGAGCGTCTGGCCGCTGCCCGAGGCGTCGTGGACGATGCCCTTGACCCGCGCCCGCGCCTCGGCCTTGACGGGCACGACATAGCGGCCGTTGCGGAGCGTGACGATGGGCTCCTGGAGCGCCCCGCCAAGCTCGGCGCCGACCAGCGAGTCCAGCCGGCGGCGAAGCCGGTCGTAGGCGACGCGGACCGCCGAGCGCAGGCCGCCCAGCCGCGGCGAGGCGGTGTCGAGCAACTCCCCGACCGGGTCGAAGCTCCGGGCCAGCGTGCTCCGCAGCGACGGCAGCGAGTGCAGGTCGGCCGCCAGCTCGCGCAGGAGCGCCCGGCGCTCGTCGGCGAGCGACGTGGCCAGCCGGGAGGTGGCGTCGAGGGTCTCCGCCAACTCGAGGAACTGGCCGGGCTCCAGACGGCCGCCGCGGGCCGCCCGCTCGATCGCGGGCCCGATGTCGCGCGCGGCCCCGATCCCGATGCCCGCGCGGTCGGCGAGGAGCGCGCGGACCTGGTCGGTCTCGTCGAGCCCGCGCGCGACGATGACCGGGTCCGCGGACGGCTCCAGCGCCTCGGCGAGCCGTCGCGAGGGCGGGAACGAGGTGGCCGCCGCCAGCCGCTCCCGGACGAGCGGGAACTCGAGGAGCGCGATCGATCGCGGGTCCATGGGACTCAGCGCCGGATGGCCGAGCCGGAGACCGACGGGTCGCCGGCGATCGTGAAGCGCCACGGCAGCCTCGGCCCACGGCGATCCCGCATACGCGACGCCGATGCGCGGGCCGGTCTCGATGGCGCCGTCGGCGACGGTCCCGGGCGCCCCCTCGAGGCGGAGCGGCGATGCCGGGATCGCAGGAGGTCGGTGCCCGTGTCCGATCGGTCGATCCCGAAGGCCGCGGCGACGAGCCCGGGCCCGCTCGCGAGGCGAGCGTCGGGCAGCCGCTCCAGGCGCTCGGCCTCGCGCGCGACCGCGTCCGGGTCGAGCGTCCGTCGATGCGCACCGAGCCAGGCCAGGCGGTCCGCGCGCATCAGCTCGACGCCCTCGGTCGGCGCGACCGCGCGGATGAGCAGCGCGCTGGCCGAATTGGCCGGTCCGGTGACGACGTTCAGGCAGTCATGCATCCCGTAGACAAGGTACACGTAGGCGATCCCCGGTCGCCCGAACATGACCGCGTTGCGCGCGGTCCGCCCCATCCGGGCGTGCGACGCGCGGTCCTCGGGGCCGGCATAGGCCTCGACCTCGACGATGCGTCCCGCACGCCGGCCGCCCGCGTCGACGCGGACGAGGGTGGCGCCGAGGATCGCGCGGGCGGCCTCGACCGATGGCCGGTCCAGCGCCGCGCGGTCCATCGAGCTAGATGTAGTAGGCCTCCAGCCAGTCCGGGATCAGGAACCCGAAGACCGCGAAGAACGCGGGGATGAGCGTGTCGCGGAAGAGCACCGCCGCGTTCGAGCCGTCGAGGGCCGTCCAGAAGTCGCGCAGGAACGGGAGCTCCTGCGGGTCGGCGGCGATGCCGGGGATGCGGAAGAACGAGTCGAGGATGATCAGGACGGCGCCGAAGATGAGCGCGGCCTCGACGAGGCCGAGGATCCCGCCGATCAGCTCGTCGAGGAAGCGCGCCTTCGGGAAGAGCGGCTGGGACTTGTAGAGGCCCTGGGCGACCAGCGCGAACGCGATGGCCGAGGCGAGGAAGACGGTCCCGAACCCGATCATCAGGCTGTATTCCTTGGAGAACTGGGTCCAGTTCTGCCCGAGGTACTCGCCGAGCGGCTTCGCGATGTTCGCCGCGAACAGGAACGAGAACAGGATCGACGCGATGCCGATCAGGCGGCGGATCGTGCCCTGGGCGAACCCGAGCACGAAGAACGCCATGAAGTACAGGAAGATGAGCAGGTCGACCGTGCTGATCCCGCCGAGGAAATTCCCGAGATCCACCGGTGCTCCTTCTGGTCCATATGCCCCGGCCGGCGCCGAAGCCGCGCTAGGTTAGCAGCGGCTCTCCGCGCGCCGCAAGGGGACGGATGGGTGGTCGGACGGGTCGCAGAGGTCCGGGGTCGGTCCGGTGTGGTCCGGTCAGGTCCGGAGTCGTGCCCCGATGTCGCCCGCCAGCCCGCCCGTCACCTGCGGCGACGACGGCATCGACGTCCGCGTCGGTCAGGGTCCGGTCGTCGTCGCGCAGCGTCAGCCGGTAGGCGAGGCTCTTCTCGTCCTCGGCCAGCGGCTTCCCGCGGTAGATGTCGAAGAGCGCGACGGCGCGCAGCCGCGGCCCGGCGTGGCGGCGGATCGAGCGCCTCCACCTCGGCGGCGAGCCGGGTCGCACCGACGATGACCGCCAGGTCGCGCTCGACCGCCGGATGGCGCGGCGGCGGCGTCACCCGGGCATCCGCGATCTGACCGCCGGCGAGCCCGCGGATCGCGACCTCGGCCACGATCACCCGCTCGGCGCGGATCTCGAGCGCGTCCATGAGCGGCCGGATGCAGCTCGCCGACCCGGCCGACGATCCCGCCGCCGGCGTCGATCGCGCGCAGCCCGGCCGGGGTGCAGGTTCGGGTCGTCGGTCAGCGCGGTCCACGTGGGAGCCGGCAGGCCGGCGCGGCTGGGCCAGCGCCTCGAGGATGCCCTTCGCGTCGTCGAGGTCGTACGGCGCGGGCCGCCTGGTTCCAGGCCGGCGGGACGGCCGGCCCGGTCAGGGCGAACCCGAGCCGCCACCACTCGTGCGTCGGTGGATCGCCCGTGGCGCCATAGCCCTTGCCGACCTCGAAGATCGCGACCTCGGCATGCCCGTAGCGCAGGTTCGTGGCGACCACCTCAAGCAGGCTGCCGAGCAGGCTCTGGCGCAGGACCGAGTGCTGGCTCGAGAGCGGGTTCGTGACGATCACCGGGCGCCCGGCGGGTCGCTGCTCCGGTTCGCCGTCGGGGGCGCCGTCGTCGCGGAACGGGAACCGCTCCACCATCCGCGGCGCCACGAGCGCGTAGGTGACCACCTCGCTCAGCCCGGCCCCGCTGAGCGTCTCGCGGATGGCGTCGCGCGCCTGGAGCGGGCTGTGCCGGTAGGACGGCATCGACGTGTGCGGGAGGATCGGCGGGATGGTCTCGTAGCCGCGGACCCGGGCGATCTCCTCGATCACGTCGGCCTCGACCGCCAGGTCGCGCCGCCAGGTCGGCACGACCGCCTCGAGGACGTCGACCCCGGGTCCCGGCTCGACGCGGAGCGGCTTGGTGCCGGCGGCGACCGTGATCGCCGTACCGGGCGCGGCCACGGTCGTCTCGATGCCGACCCGGGCCAGCAGGCTTCGCTGCTCGGTCGGGTCCAGCGTCACGCCGAGCAGCCGGTCCGTCCGCGACGGGCGAAAGGCGACGCGAGCAGCCGCGGCCTCGTTCGGATCGGTGTCCACGGCGCCGGCGTCGACCGTACCGCCGGCCCACTCGACGATCAGCCGCGCGGTCCGGTCCGCCCCGAGCCGCGCCATCCGCCATTCCTGGCCCTTCTCGAACCGGAGACTGGCCTCGGAGCGGAGCGCGTAGCGGGCGGCCGTCCGGCGGATGCTGACCGGGTCGAAGATGGCGGACTCCACGACCACGTCCGTGGTGCCCGGCCCGATCTCGGAGGCCGCGCCGCCCATGACCCCACCGATGGCGATCGGGCCTTCGGGGTCGGCGATGACGACCGTCTCGGGATGCAGCTCGCGCTCGACGTGGTCGAGCGTCTCGAGGCGCTCGCCGGGTCGCGCGCGACGCACGACGATGCGACCGCCGTGGACCGCCGCGGCATCGAAGGTGTGGACCGGCTTCCCGAGCTCGATCATCACGTAGTTGCTGGCGTCGACCACGTTCGAGATCGGGTCGCTGGCCGGCCGCGAGCAGCCGCATCTGGATGTGGTCCGGCGACGGGCCGATGGTGACGCCCGAGACCCAGCGCCCGACGAACCGCGGGCAGAGGTCGGGGTCCTCGACCTCGACCGTGAGCCGGTCCGCGACCGGCGGGCCGGCCTCGACCACATCGGTCGGCGGGAAGCGGAGCGGCGACCCGGTCAGCGCGGCGACCTCGCGCGCCAGCCCGACGATCGAGAGGGCGTCGCCACGGTTCGGCTTCACGTCGACGTCGAGCACCGTGTCGCCGTACAGCGCGGTCAGCTCGGCGCCGAGCGGCGTGTCGGGCGGCAGGATCAGGATCCCGTCCGCGTCGACGGTCAGCCCGAGCTCGTCGCCGGAGCACAGCATCCCGTTGCTGACCACGCCCATCTTCTCGGTGCGCTCGATGCGGCGGTCACCGGGCAGCACCGCGCCGGGCAGTGCGACCGGGACCCGCTGGCCGGGCGCGATGTTCGTGGCTCCGCAGACGATCTCCAGCGGCTCCCCTGCCCCGACGTTGACGGTGGTCAGCGACAGCCGGTCGGCGCGCGGGTGCTTCTCGACCGTCAGCAGCTCGCCGACGACGACGTTGCGCCAGTCGGCGCCCCACGCCTCGATGCCCTTGACCTCCATGCCGAGCATCGTCAGGCGCTCGGCGAGGACCTCGGGGGCCAGGTCGACGTCGACGTACTCGCGCAGCCAGCCGAGCGGGACCCTCATCGGAACTGCTCCAGGAAGCGCAGGTCGTTCTCCATGTACAGCCGCAGGTCGCCGACGTTGTGGCGCAGGTTCGAGATGCGCTCGACGCCCATGCCGAACGCGAAGCCCTGGTAGCGCTCCGGGTCGAGGCCGCCGTACTGGAGCACGACCGGATGGACCATGCCGGCGCCGAGGATCGTCATCCAGCCGCTCCGCGAGCACGCCGGGCAGCCCACGCCGCCGCAGACCAGGCACTCCACGTCGAACGCGACCGACGGCTCCGTGAACGGGTAGTAGCCGGGGCGGAAGCGGGTCCGCTTGTCCGCGCCGTAGAGCGCCTTCGCGAACTGGTCGAGGAGGCCGCGCAGGTCGGCCATCGTGGTCCCCTCGTCGACCATCAGGCCCTCGACCTGGAAGAACTCCGAGGCGTGGCTCGCGTCGATGGCCTCGTAGCGATACGTGCGGCCCGGGAGGAGGGCCCGGATCGGCGGGGCGCTCTCGTGCATGACCCGGATCTGACCGGGCGAGGTATGCGTCCGCAGCAGCTGGCCCTCGACGTCGACGTACAGCGTGTCCCATAGGTCCCGCGCGGGGTGGTCGGGCGGGATGTTCAGCATCTGGAAGTTGCGGACGTCGTCCTCGATCTCGGGCGCTTCGTAGACGACGAACCCGAACTGGCCGAAGACCTCCGCGATCGCCTCGATCGTGGTGTTGATCGGATGGAGCGTCCCGCGCCGGATCGGCCGGCCGGCGGTCGTGACGTCGGTGGCCTCGGCGACGAGCCGGTCGGTCAGCGCCGAGCCCCGCAGGATCGTGCCGCGCTCGGCGAGGGCGGCCTCGATCGTGGTCCGGACGGCGTTGGCGACCGCCCCGACGCGGGGCCGGTCGTCCGGGGGCAGCGCGCCGATCCCGCGCAGCACCGAGGTCAGGCGGCCCTTCTTGCCGAGGACGTCGAGCTCGAGGGCCTCGAGCGTGGCGACGTCCGGGCTGGCGGCCGCGGCGGCCAGCGACTCGTCGCGCAGGGCCTCGAGGTCCCGGGTCAGATCGGCGAGGTCCACGAACGTCCTTCCTGCTGGGCGGGAATCACGAGCCCTCGAGCGTCAGCGACGTCGAGGGCTCATCGAGGGCGGTAGTCGGAACGTGGGCCGACCGGAATTACGCGCCCTTGGCGAGCTCGACGATGCGGCCGAAGGTGGCCTCGTCGCGGATCGCCAGGTCGGCGAGGATCTTGCGGTCGATCTCCACGTCCGCGCGCTTGAGGCCGCTGATGAACTGGCCGTAGGTGAGGCCGTTCTGGCGGGCCGCCGCGTTGATGCGGATGACCCACAGCTGGCGCATCTGGCGCTTGCGCTGCTTGCGGTCGCGGGTCGCGTAGGCGAGGGCGTGGAGGAGCGCCTCGCGCGCCGGCTTGATGAGCCGCGACTTGGTGCCCTTCCGGCCTGCCGCGTCCTGGAGGAGGCGCTTGTGGCGCCGATGGGACGTGACGCCCCGCTTGACTCGAGCCATGGTGGTGCTATCGCCTTCCTACAGGTACGGGAGCAGGCGTCGGACCTGCCTCGCGTGCTCCGGTCCGATCACCGACTTGCCGGCATAGCGCCGGGTGCGGCGGGAGGACTTGATCTCGAGGTGGTGGCCACGCCACGCGTTCACCCGGATGAACTTGCCGCTGCCCGTCACGCCGATGCGCTTCTGGGCGGCCTTGTGGCTCTTGATCTTGGGCACGTCGCCTTACTCTCCTGTCGCGGCCGGCGTCGCCGGCGTCTCATCGGTCTTCCTGGCCGCCGACGCGGCGGTGCTGGTCTTCGTGGCGGCCCTGGGGGCCGCTGCTGGCTTCGGTTCGGTCTTCGGTGCGGCCTTGGCGGCGGGTTCCGCCTTGGCCGCTGCTTCGGTCTTCGGTTCGACCTTGGCCGGCTCGGCCGTCGCTTCGGTCTTCGGTTCGGCCTTCGGCGCCGGTGCCGCTTTGACGGCCGGCTCAGCCGGTGCCGTGGCTGCGGCTGGTACCTCGACCGGCGCCGACTCGGCGGAGCCTTCGGCTCCGTCGTGGTCGCCCGGCCTGGCCGGTGCCTCGTGGCTCTTGGGCTTGTGGGTCGATGCCATCGTGATGTACATCGACTTGCCTTCGAGCAGCGGGACCCGTTCCGGGACGCCGTGGTCCTTGACTCGGTCCGAGAACCGGGCGATGAGGTTCCGCCCGATCTCCGGATGGGTCAATTCCCGACCGCGGAAGCGCACCGTCACCTTGATCCGGTCGCCATCCTCGAGGAACTCGATGGCTCGGTGGACCTTGGTGTCGAAGTCGCCGACGCCGATCTTCGGCGAGAGGCGGACTTCCTTGAAGGTCACCGAGCGCTGCTTGCGCTTGGCTTCCTTCTCGCGCTTCGTGAGTTCGTATTTGTACTGGCCGAAATCGAGGAACTTGACCACCGGCGGCGACGCCAGTGGGGCAACCTCCACGAGGTCCAGGCCGCGTTCCTGCGCCATCTCGAGCGCCCGTGGCGTGGGCATCACACCCAGCTGGGCATTCTCTTCATCGATCACCCGGACCTGAGGGATCCGGATCATCTGATTCACACGCAGGTCTCGGCTGATGGTTCACCCCTCGTCCACTACGGATCGATCGTCCAGGTCGGTCCGACACGCGCGCTCACGCGCCCGTTCCGGGCCGAGGGCGAACGATAGCACACGCGTTCGCGACCCGACAACGAGTCGGCCCGTCACGCCCCCGGGCCGCGGGCGGCGGACTCGGCGGCGAGCCGGTCGGCGAAGGACTCCCACGCTTCGGGCTCTTGCTGCTCCCCGGCGCGCGTCCGCGGCGACGCCGTCCGGGCCTCCACCTCGCGATCGCCGAGGACCACCATGTACGGCACCTTCTGCTCCTGCGCGGCGCGGATCTTGTACTGCATCCGGTTGGACGAATCGTCCACCTCGACACGCAGCCCGCGGTCGCGCAGCAGCCCTGCCAGCTCCGTCGCCGCTTCGATGTGGCGGTCGGCGATCGGGATGACCGTCGCCTGGACCGGTGCGAGCCACAGTGGGAACGCCCCGGCGAAGTGCTCGACGAGGATGCCGATGAACCGCTCCAGCGAGCCGTAGATCGCGCGATGGATGGCGATCGGGCGTTGAGGCTGGCCCTCCTCGTCGATGTAGGTCAGGTCGAACCGCTCGGGCAGCATCGTCAGGTCCGCCTGGATGGTCGCCATCTGCCACTCGCGGCCGAGCGCGTCATCGATGTAGATGTCGATCTTGGGGGCGTAGAACGTCCCGTCCCTGGGCTTCACGACGTACGGGACGCCCGACCGGTCGAGCGCCTCCTTGATCAGCGCCTCGGCGCGTTCCCACAGCGCGGGATCGCCGATGGCCTTGTCCGGCTTCGTCGCGAATGCGAAGCGCGGCTCCAGCCCGACCCACCCGTAGGCCTCGCGGACCTCGCCCAGCAGCGCCTCGATCTCGGTCGCCAGCTGGTCCGGGCGGACGTAGATGTGCGCGTCGTCCTGGATGAACTGGCGGACGCGGGTCAACCCTGACAACGAGCCCGATCGCTCGTTGCGATGCAGCCGGCCGTATTCGTTGAGGCGCAGCGGCAGGTCGCGGTACGAGCGGAGCTTGCTCTTGTAGATGAACGTCGACTCCGGGCAGTTCATCGGCTTGAGGCTGAAGAGCTGGTTCTCGGACTCGACGATGAACATGTTCTCGGCGTAGTGGTCCCAGTGCCCGGACTGGCGCCACAGCCGGTCGGACACCAGGATCGGCGTGCTCACCTCCTGGTAGCCGCGCCGCAGCTGGAGCTCGCGCATCGCCCCTTCGAGCGTGCGCCAGATGAGCTGGCCCTTCGGGTGCCAGAACGCGGAGCCCGGCGAGACGTCGTGGAAGCTGAACAGGTCGAGGGCGACGCCGAGCTTGCGGTGGTCGCGCTTCTTGGCCTCGGCGCGCCGCCACAGATATCGGTCGAGCTCCTCCTGCGTCGCCCAGGCGGTGCCATAGACGCGCTGGAGCATCGGGCGATGCTCGTCACCGCGCCAGTAGGCGCCCGCGACCGCGAGCAGCTTGAACGGGCCGACCTGGCCGGTGCTCGCGACATGCGGGCCGCGGCAGAGGTCGATGAAGGGGCCCTGCCGGTAGAACGTGGTCGGCGGCATCGGCGTGCCGTCGCGCTCGGACGCGGCGACGAGGTCGTCCACGATCTCGACCTTGAATGGCTGGTCCTGCTCGACGAGGAAGGCGCGGGCCTCGGCCGGCGTCTTCTCGCTCAGCACGAACGGATGGTCGGCAGCGATGCTCTCGCGCATCCGCGTCTCGATCGCCTCGAGGTCGTCGGGCGTGAACGGGCGGGCGGCCTGGAAGTCGTAGTAGAACCCGTCGGTGATGACCGGACCGATGCCCAGCTTCGTGCCCGGGAACAGGTCGAGGACGGCTTCCGCCAGGATGTGCGCGGCCGAATGGCGCATCGGCCCCAGCTCGCCGGTCGCTCCGTGCTCGAAGAGCTCCTCGGCCGAGCCGCGCTCGGGCGCCTCGAAGCCGTCTTCGTCCTCGGCGATCGCCACGCCCGCCGGCTCCTGTTCGCTCATCGGTTCTCTCCTCGAGAATCACGAAACCCCTCGTCCATCGACAGGACGAGAGGTTCACTCCCGCGGTCCCACCCGCCTTCGCGAGCCGACGGCTCGCGCGCTCGAGGTCGCGCTAACGGGCGACGCCCGGGCCGGTTCGCCGGCCGCTCACGGGTGGTGCCTTCCGGGTCGATCGTCGAACTTCCAGCAGGTGTTCGACTCTCTGTGGATCGATGGACCGTCGGCGCGTCCCGATCGACGCTCATCTTCGAGGTGATGCACGCGACCCGATATCCGTGAGTCGCGAGGGTAGTGTAGGTGATGAGGCAAGGCCTGCGGGTGAGTCGGTTCCGGCTTCACCACACCCCGCTGAACGCGTCGTCGGCCCTCGGCAGTGGACGGCCGGTTTCCGTGCGGCTAGCGTTCCCGGCTATGACGGGCGACGAGCTGATCGCTCTCGAGCACGAGAACTGGATCGCGTACCTGACGGGCGTGGTCAGCTGTGCGTCGCAAGCCACCGTGACACACGCGGGTGGGGTGGTCACGATCCTGACCGGCTTGCCATTCGATTGGTTCAACCAGGTCCTGGTGGAACACGAGGAGGCGACACGAGACGGCGTGCTCGCCGGGGTGGCCCGGGCGCGCGAGCAGGGTGACCCGTTCGTCGTTCGCTTGCGCGAAGGTATCGATGATCGGTTCGTCCGGACCCTGGCCGATGCGGGCCTGGAGCCAGCCATGGAGCCATCGACGCCCGGCATGGTCGCGTTCCCGATCGACCACGCGATCGCACGACCTCCCGAGCTCGAGATCCGCCGGGTCACCGACGCCACCGGCATCGACGTTCATCGGCAGGTGGTCACACAGGGTTCGGCTCGGATCCAACGGTCGCCCTGGAAACCACCTGCCCGGACCTCATCGACCGGCCCGAGTGCGTCATCTACGTGGGCTACGCCGGCGGTACCCCGTCACCTCCGGGCTGGGTTGGCGAAGCGGGCGGACCATCGGCGTGTACAGCATCGCGACCCTCCCGTCAGCGCGACGACGCGGGCATGGCGCGGCGATGACGGCACACGTGGTGCAGACGGCGTGGACGCCGACTGCGACGTGGCGACGCTCCAGGCCAGCGAGATCGGGCGCCCGATCTACGAGCGCCAGGGCTTCCGGACGGTCGTCAGATATGTCGCCTACGTCGAACGGACCGGCCCCCGCGAGCCTATCGGACGAGCTGCCACGTGACACCGGATTGCGAGCACGTCGAGCCTGACATCCGCGTCGGTGCGCCCCTCATGGTCTGCTCCGAGTGCGTCGAGATGGGCGGCACATGGGTCCATCTCCGGCAGTGCCTCACCTGCGGGCACACGGCATGCTGCGACCTGAGCCCGAACCGGCATGCGACGGCTCACTTCCGCGAGACGGCGCATCCGATGATCCGGACGGCGCAGCCCGACGAAGACTGGCGGTGGTGCTACAAGGACGACCGCCTCTATCAGCCCGCTCCAGCCAGCCGGAGAGAGGTTCCATGACCGAGAGTGTCGCGCCTGGCCCGCACGGTCCGCTGGCCAGCGTCCTGGATGTCCGCAGGGGGCCAGATGATGCGCACAGCGGGGGCCTCGAACATCGGGAGGCGCTGATCTACGCGCTCGGCAAGGGGGCCGAGCTCGAGCATCTCGTGATGCTCCAATACCTGTTCGCGGCGTTCTCACTCAAGCAGCAGGTCGAGGAGGGTCTGACACCCGAGACGCTCGTCGCCGTCCAGCGCTGGCGCAAGGCCCTCCTGGAGATCAGCCAGCAGGAGATGCTCCATCTCGCGCTCGTCCAGAACCTGCTGACGGCGGTCGGCGCGGCCCCGCGTCTCGCCCGACCGAACTTCCCGATGCCCGCCTACGCGTATCCAGCCGGAGTCCGGATCGAGCTGGTGCCGTTCGGCGAGCCGGCCCTCCGCCACTTCGCCTTTCTGGAGCGGCCGGACGGGATGGACGTCGAGGATGCCGACGGATTCGAGGCGATCGCGCAGGCCGTCGCGCTGCCGCACGACGAGCACGACGAGATCGTCCCCCACCTCCAGGAGTTCGACACCATCGGCCAGCTCTACCGGTCGATCCAGTCGGGCCTCGAGCACCTGGTCGAGCGGCTCGGCTCGGAGCGCCTGTTCATCGGGCCCCCGACCGCGCAGGCCACCGCAGAGCATTTCCAGTGGCCGGAGCTCGTCGCCGTCACCGACCTCCGATCCGCGCGGCGGGCGATCGACACCATCGTCGAGCAGGGCGAGGGAGCCCGTGGCGAGTGGCGCGACGCCCATTTCGGGCGCCTGCTGGGCATCCTCGACGAGTACCTCGAGCTCAAGCACAGGGATCCGGGCTTCGAGCCCGCTCGACCGGTGGTGGCCGCCAACGTCCGGCCGCAGCCGAGCGGGGTCATGGTGCCGCTGATCACGGATCCCGGGACGACTCGCGCGATGGACCTGCTCAACGTCACCTATGAGGTGCTGCTCCAGCTGCTGTCGCGCTACTTCGCGAACACGGACGAGTCGCCGGAGCAGCTCAAGGTCCTGGCCGACGTGTCGGTCGGGCTGATGTACACGGCCATCAAGCCGCTCGGCACCGTCGTGACCACGCTCCCGGTCGGGCCCCACCTGCCGGGCGTGACCGCAGGCCCGGGGTTCGAGCTCTTCTACCAGGTCGACTACCTGCTACCGCATCGAGAGGCTGCATGGGTCCTGATGGAGGAACGACTGCGCGATGCGGCCGCGTTCGCCGTCCGGTGTGGTGAGCTGTGTACCCCCGCCTTGATGGAGCCACTGGCCAGGGTGGCGCGGTCGCTCGAGAAGTACGCCGACCAGCTTCTGGCCGCGACATGAGGTCGCGCGATCTCGGCCGGAACGCTGCAGCGTCATAATCCGCCGCATGCTGGACGAATCACCGTCCACGGCGTACGGCACGGCCCTGCGGGTGGCCGACGTCAGTGTGCTCGACCCCCTCGTCGGGTCCCAGTGCTCGCTTGCGGTCCAGCTGCGCCGCGCGACGGGCGCGGTGATCGGGCGGAGCGCCGAGCTCGATGCGGTCGCCCAGGAGTTGCGCGAGGCCTCGGGCCGCCTCGCCGCGGTGACCCTGGAGGGCGAGCCGGGGATCGGCAAGACCCGCCTGTTGCTTGCCGCCAGCGAGCTCGCGTCGGCGAGCGGCTTCGCCTGTGTCGCGGTCACCGCCGATGAGGAGATCCGCGGCCCGTTCCTCGTGGCTCGCAGCCTCTTCGCCTCCAGCGCGATCCAGCAGGCGGCGGCAGGGACGCCTGCGGAGGCCGCCGTCAGGAGGGTCGTCGAGGCCATCTCCGGGCGCGACGAGCCCGGGTTCGAGGCCCTGTCGCCGGACGCGAAGCTCCTCCGGGCCTTCGACCTGGCAGGCGTCGCGGTCTCGACGCTCGCAGGGATCCGCCCGCTGGCGCTGCTCATCGACGATGTCCAGTGGGCCGACGACGACTCCCTCCGGCTCCTCCGCTACGTCGTCCGCAGCGACGCCGATCGGCCGGTCTTCCTGTTCCTCACGATCCGGCCGGATGAGTTCGCGTCGGCCACCGAGGCGGTGAACTTCGTCGCCGACATGGAGCGGATGGGCCTCGTCCGACGATTGCGGCCCGGCCGGTTCAGCTCGGTGGAGACGGCCGAGCTCCTGAAGCGTGTCCTGGGTGGTCCGGTCGAGACCGCATCCGCGGCGGCCCTGCAGGCCCAGTCGGAGGGCGTGCCATTCATCGTCGAGGAGCTGGCCCGAACGCACCGCGAGGCCGGCACGTTCCAGCAGATCGCGGGACAGTGGCGGCTCAGCCGCAGCGCTGCCCGGCTCGTCCCATCCGCGGTCCGGACGCTCATCGATCGCCGCGCCGCACGACTCCCGGCCCGGACGCGGGCTTCGCTCGGGGACGCGGCGATCCTTGGCCGCAGCTTCAGCCTTCGAGACCTCAGGGCGATCCGGATGCGGCTGGGTGACGGCGAGGTCGCGGCGGAGGCGGCGAGTCGCGACCTCGCGGCACCCGTCGAGGCGGCTTCCCGGGGCGGGGTGTCGGGACCAGGCGACGATGGCGACCCGCTCGCCGACGATCTCGCGCCAGCCGTCCGGGCGGGCCTCCTGCTTCAGCAGGCGCAGGGCGAGCCCGCGGACTACACGTTCACCCATGAGCAGGTCCGCCAGTTCGCCGCGAGCCTGCTGTCGGCAGCCCGTCGCCGGCAGGTGCATGCGGCCGTCGTCGACCTGCTGCTGGAAGGTGGCGAGCCTTCCCCAGCGAGCCTGCCGATGCTCGCCCAGCACGCGCTTGCGGCCGGCGACACCAGGCAGGCCGCGCGGTTCTCGATCGACGCCGCAACGGCCGCCCTCGCCTCGAATGCCCCTGAAGAGGCGCTCCGGCTGGTCGAACAGGCGCTCCCGGTCGTGTCGACGCCGGCCGACCGGCGGGTCCTCCTCGCGACCCGCGACGACGCGTTCGCCGTCCTTCGCCGGACGGGCGAGCGGCTGGACGGCCTGACCGAGCTGGCCGCCCTTGCTGAAGCGATGCGCGATCCGAACGTCGAGCTCGATGTGCAGCTCCGGCGTGCATCCGCGCTCCGGATGAGCCACGACGAGGACGCCGCCGCGGAGCTGGCTCGACGTGTCCGCGCCCGCGCCGCCGAGCAGGGTGACGGCGCACTGGAGCTCCGGGCGTCGCTCGAGCTGGGCCAGGCGCTCCTGCGCAGCCCGCTGGGCGAGTCGTTCGGCGCCGCGGCGGTCGAGACCGACCTCGACGGTTCCGAGCAGGCCTATCGCCGCGCGATCGAGCTGGCGGAGCAGCTAGGCGACGAGCGCAACCTCGCCGCCGCCCTCCGAGAGATCGGGATGATCGACTTCGCGCGTGGGCGCGCGTGGTTCTCGGGCGAGGTCCTCGCCGGTCGTGGGAACGACCTGCTCGCGATCCTCGCGACGGGTGCCAGCGTCGAGGAGCTGCTCCGCTCGACGCCGATCGCGCCGCTATTCGTCGAGGCGACCCAGGTCCTCGAGCGGGCGCTGGGCATCTTCGAGCGGCTCGGCGACCGAACGGGCGTCATGTCGACGGTCATCGCCATGGCGTACGCCCAATACGTGCCGGTCATGCACCTGTCGTCCTCGGCGCGGCATCTCGAGGAGATCCGGCGCGTGACGAGCCGCCTGTCCGAACTCGTCACGGAGAGCGAGCGCGCCCGCCTCGACCTCCAGATGCTGTTCGGCGTCCACGTGTACTCCACGGCCAAGGTGGTGCCGGACCTGGCGCTCTCCCGCGGCGAGGACGCGTATCGGGCGGCCAGGCTCCAGGGCGACCGGACGATCGAGTTCCTCGCCGCCGGCGGGGTGGCGATGAGCCTGCTCGAGCTCGGCGACGTCGTCGAGGCGGAACGCTGGATCGATCTCGCCGCCGCCGCGGCGTCCATGGCACCGTCGCGACCGCGCGCCCGACAGCTCGAGACCTGGCGCGGGATGGCTCGAGCGGGTGCGGGCGACGTCGAAGGGACGCGCCGTCATCTCGAGCGCGCCGTGGTGCTGGCGACCGAAGGCGGACGGGCGTCCGCGCGATGCGAGGCCCTGGCCCGCCTCGCCATCGAGGCGGCGCGGCTCGTCGCTGTCGGTCCGTCCGATGGTCGACCGCCCGCTGACGGCGCACCGGATCCGGCGCTGGTGGAGCTCGTCGAGCGGTCGGTGGCGCAGGTCAAGGAGCTCTTGCCGCTCCTGCCTGGACACGCGCCGTGGGGCGCACAGGCCGACGCCGCACTGGCCACGGTCGCCCTCATGCGCGGCGACATCCCGGGCGCCGCCATGGCCGGCGGTGCGGCCCTCGAGGCACTCCAGGCCGGGCTGCACGAGGACGCCAGTCTGGAGATCGTGATCCCGGCCGCCCGGGCACTGCTCGCTGGAGCGCCGCCGGAGGTCCAGGGGACCGTTCGAGGCTTCCTCCATTCGACGCTGTCCAGGATCGCGCAGGGGACGGCGGACGAGGCGATCCGCGTCCGATGGCTCAGCGGGCCCGTCGGGCGCGATCTCGTCGAGCTGGCCGGTCCGATGAACGGTCCGGCCCGTGAGGCCGCCGGTGCCGGCGAGATCGGCAGCGCAACGCCAGGGTCGGCGGCCCCTGCGGCCGGGCCGAACCTCGAAGCGGGCGAGCGCCAGCTGCTGCAGCTCCTGACCGAGGGGCGGACGAACGCCGAGATCGCTGCAGACCTCGGCGTCGGCGAGGATGAAGTCGCCCAGCGCCTGGCGCGACTGCAGGCTCAGCTGGGGACCTCGAGCCGCGCCGAAGCGACATCGCTGGCGTTCCGCGGACTCGCCACGGTGGGGTCGCGCTGATGGCCATCCGGGCGCGGGTCGACCGCCACAAGTGCATCGGCGCGGGGAACTGCATCACCCTCGCTCCGACGGCCTTCGACTGGCTTGCCGGCGACTACGGCAAGAGCGATGTCGTCGGGGAGGACACGGTCGACGAGGAGGTCCTGCGCGCCGCCGCGTTCGCGTGCCCGACCGCCGCCGTCATCCTCGAGGACGTCGCGGAGCTGCTGCCATGGCAGCTCCGTGGCAAGGAAGGCCCGCCCAGACGGGTCCTCCGGACCTTCATGTTCACCGACATCGTCGGCTCGACGAACCTCGTCGAGGCGCTCGGCGATGAGGCCTGGGACACGATGCTCCGCTGGCACAACACGGTCCTCCGAGAAGTGTTCACGGCCAACGGCGGCGAGGAGATCTCCACGACCGGCGACGGATTCTTCGTCAGCTTCGACTCGCCCGACCTCGCGGTGGCGACGGCGATCGCGATCCAGCGGCGACTCGCCGAACACCGTTCGACGCAGGGCTTCGCGCCCCAGGTCCGGATCGGCCTCCACGCCTCCGACGCGACGCAGGTCGCCGGCGACTTCCATGGGAAGGGCGTCCACGAGGCGGCCCGCATCGCGGCCCTCGGTGGGGCCGGCGAGATCGTCGCGAGCGCCGGCACGGTCGGAGCGTCACACAGGACGTCCGGTCTTCGAAGCGAGACGCTCAAGGGCCTGTCCGAGCCGATCGAGGTGGTCACCGTCGAGTGGCGCTGACGGCTGCATCGCCGCTCGGCCGGGTCCTGCGGACGGCGGGCCCTTCGTCAGGATCTCGCGCAGGTCTTGGGCATCACGCTCACTCGGAGCGTGTGGTGGGCGACACTGGACTCGAACCAGTGACCTCTTGCATGTCAAGCAAGTGCTCTAACCAGCTGAGCTAGCCGCCCGAACGTCGCCGGTCCCCCGCTCTCTTGATCCCGACAACGTTGGCTCACGAGGTGTTCCACGTCCCGTGACGATGTCGCGACCGCCTGATCGAGGAGCCAGCGGCGACCGGCATCATACCGCAGGGCGTCCAGCCGCGGCCGTGCCCTATCCTTGCCGCCCCCGACCACACCCGCGACTGGCGAACCCCGATGCCCGACGACCCCGACTACGCGCTCCTCGACCTGGGCGGCGCCGCGCGGCTCGAGCGCTTCGGTCCGTATGTCATCGACCGGCCGTCGCCGGGCGCGCTCGGCGAGCGACGGGACCCCGCGGCCTGGCGCGCTGCCAGCCTCCGCTTCGAGCGGGAGCGCGGCTGGCTGGGACCGGCCGCCGGAGCGGAACCCTGGACGATGGAGGTCGACGGGCTGACCGTGGAGCTGCGACGGACCGACGCCGGCCAGGTGGGCCTGTTCCCCGAACACACGGCGATGCTCCCGTGGTTGCGCGAGAACGCCGCTGGCGCGACCGTCCTGCACCTGTTCGCCTACACGGGCCTCGCGACGCTCGCGCTGGCCGCGGCCGGCGCGGCGGTCACGCACGTCGACGCGGCGCGGCCGGCGGTCGCCTGGGCACGCCGGAACGCCGAGCTGTCCGGGCTGGCCGGCCGTCCGATCCGCTGGATCGTGGACGACGCCGCCACGTTCGTGGCGCGCGAGGCACGCCGCAGCCGGCGGTATGCCGGCGTCGTGCTGGACCCGCCGTCCTACGGGCACGGGTCCGGCGGCCGCGCATGGCATCTCGAGGACGACCTGCCGCCGCTGCTCGACGCGCTGCGCGGCGTGCTCGAGCCAGACGCGTTCGCCCTGCTGACCGCCCACACGCCCGGCTTCGATGGCGACCGGCTCGGCAAGCTGCTCGCCGCCGGGCTCCGCCGACGAGCGGTGCGCCCCGCGGCTGGCGACCTGCTCCTTGCGACGGCCGACGGCCGTCAGCTCGCGCTCGGGTCGTTCGCCCGCTTCGACCGCGAGGCATGATGGCGGGGATGCGCTCCCCCACCACCCCGGAGATCACCAGCCGCTCGAACCCGCGGGTCGCCGCCGTGGCCGGCCTGCGCGACCGCCGCGAACGTGAGCGTCAAGGACTGACGGTCGTGGACGGGTCGCGCGAGGTGCGCCGGGCGCTCGACTCGGGGGCGGATGTCGTGGAGGCGTTCGCGTGCGGGCCGCTGCTGGCCGGCCCCGACGCGCGCGCCGCGCTCGACGCGCTCGAGGACCGCGGAACGCCGGTCACGGCCGTCAGTGAGGGCGTCTTCGAGAAGCTCGCGTTCGGCGACCGGGCGGAGGGGCTGCTCGCCGTCGTCCGGATCCCCGATCTCTCGCTCGGGCGGCTGGCCCTGCCCGCGGACCCGCTGGTCGCGATCATCGAGGGCGTCGAGAAGCCGGGCAACATCGGCGCGGTCCTGCGCTCGGCCGATGGCGCCGGCGCGGACGCCCTGGTCGCCGCCTCGCCGCGGACCGACCTGTTCAACCCGAACGCGATCCGGGCGAGCGCCGGGGCGATCTTCCACGTTCCGCTCGGGGCCGCTCCGGCCGAGGAAGCGGTCGCCTGGGCGCGTGCCGCGGGCCTCCGGATCGTGGCCACCCGCGTCGACGCCGATCAGACGTACACGGAGGCCGACCTGACGGGTCCGATCGCGATCGTCCTCGGCGCCGAGGCCGACGGCCTCACCGCGACCTGGGATGCGCCCGACATCGAGGCCGTCCGCGTCCCGATGCGCGGCATCGCCGACAGCCTGAACGTCTCGGTCGCCGCGGCGCTCTTGCTCTACGAGGCGCGCCGGCAACGCGACCGTCATCCGGACGCGGCAGACTGACCGGATGGACCACTACGACTTCGTGATCATCGGGGCCGGCCCAGGCGGCGAGGCCGCCGCCAACAAGGCCCGCGAGCTGGGCGCATCGGTCGCCATCGTCGATTCGGGCTGGTTCGGCGGCAGCTGCCCGCACATCGGCTGCGTCCCGTCGAAGGCGCTGCTCAACAGCGCCGCCCGCCATGCCGAGAACCCAGCTGCCTACGACTGGCCGCGCGCCTCGGCCCGGCGCGACTACATGATCAATCGAGCCCCGGACGCGGCCGAGCCCGACGACCGCGGCCACGTGGCGGCGCTGGAAGCCGTCGGCGCCGTGGCCTACCGCGGGACGGCACGGATCGTCGACGCGGGACGCGTCGCGATCGACCACGACGGGATCACCCACGAGATCGGCGCCAGGAACGTGGTCGTGGCGGTCGGCTCGACCTCGAAGATGGCGCCGATCGAGGGGATCGCGGCGGTCCCGGTCTGGACCAATCGGGAGGCAACGCTCGCCCGGACCCTCCCGGCAAGCCTCCTGATCCTCGGTGGTGGGCCCACGGGCTGCGAGCTCGCCCAGGTCTTCGCCCGGTTCGGCGTCCCGACCACGATCGTCCAGTCCGGCCCCCGGCTCGCGCCGACCGACCACCCGCGCAACTCCGAGGCGGTCCGCCAGGCGCTCGAGCGGGACGGCGTGACGGTCCGGCTCGGCGTCCGCGCGCTCCGGGCGACGCCGGCAGCGGCGGCCGGTGAGGCGCATACCGTCGAGCTCGACGACGGGACCACGGCTTCCGGCCACGTCGTGCTGCTCGCGGTCGGGCGCGCCTTCCCGATCGAGGACCTCGGCCTCCAGCACTACGGAGTGGACACGAACGCGCGGACGCCCTATCCGCGGGACGGCCGCCTGCGCGTCGCCGACGGCCTCTGGATCATCGGCGACCCCGCGGGCCCCGAGCTGCACACCCACCAGGCCCACTACCAGGGCGAGCTGGCGATCCGGATGGCGCTCGGCGAGGACATCCAGCCGGACTACCGCGCGCTGCCGCGGTCCACGTATACGGATCCCGAGGCGGCCTCGGTCGGGATGACGCTCGACGAGGCGCGCGCCGACGGGATCGACGCCTTCGAGCTCGTCGCCGACTTCCCGAGGACCGCCAAGGGCTACTCGGTCGAGGCGTCCATCGGCCACCTGACGATCGTGGTGGACCGCGGCACCCGCCAGCTCGCGGGCGCGGCCATGGCCTGTCCCGACGCCTCAGCGGCGATCCACGAATGCGTGCTCGCGATCAAGGCGCGCATCCCGGTCGACGTGCTCGCCGAGACGATCCACGCCTTCCCGTCGACGTCGCGGATCCTGAACGGTCTCTTCGCCAACGCCCGCCGCGAGCTCGACCGCCCGGGGAGCGTCGTCAAGGCCTAGGCCTCGAACACGACCTCGCCGTCGAGGAAGACCACGGTCGGCCGCGCGGTCGAGAGCGCGCCGCCCGGCTCGACCGGGTCGTCGATGGCCGCGGCGGGGATGACCACGATGTCGGCCCGCTGGCCGGGGACGAGCCGGCCGCGGTCGGCCTCCCCCGCGGACACGGCGGCATCGATCGCGTTCGCCCGGAGCGCCCGGTCCAGACTGATCGCCTCGCTCGGTCCGAACGGCGGGGTGCCGGCCGCCCAGCGCGGGTCCTCGCGGCGGACCGCGAGCGCGAGCCCCGGCCACGGATCGATGGCCTCGACGGGCGCGTCCGTGCCGAAGGCCATGACCGCGCCGGTGGCATCGATCGAGGCCCACGTGTAGCCGTTGGCCTCGGCGCGCGCCCCCCATAGCCGCCGGGCCTTCTCCGCATCCGAGCCGACGTGGAGCGGCTGGACGCTGGCCGCGATGCGACCCGCCGCGAACCGGCCCCGGTCGGCCGGGTCGAGGAGCTGGACGTGCTCGATCCGCGGCATCAACGGCAGGCCGCGCGGCATCGTCTCGAGGACGTCGAGCGCGGCCCGGACCGCGGCGTCGCCGATCGCGTGGATCTGCGTGCTGATCCCACCCGCGGCAGCCCGGCCAGCCTGCTCCGCCAGCTCCCCGGCCGTCGTCACCCACACGCCGCGCCGCTGCGAGGCCGGGATATCGGCGATGCCGGCCGGCTCGAGGTCGGCCAGCAGGGCCGCGGTCCGCGACCCGAGCGAGCCATCGGCGAAGGTCTTCTGCCACCCGATCCGCGCCCGGCCGGCCGGATCGCCGCCGAGGACGTCGCCGCTGCGCAGCCCGCCGGCCAGCGCGGTGTCCAGCGAGTCCGCCCGGAGCGAGGCATGGACGCGCATCGGCAGGCGGCCGGTCTCGGCGAGATGCGCGTAGGCGCCGAACGAGTAGGTCAGGTCCGGGTCGGGCGCGAGCGGCCCGGGGTCGTGGCAGGCGACGACGCCGAGGGCGAGGCACTGCCTGGCGACGGTCACGATGTCCGCCTCGAGGTCGGCCCGGGCCGGCGCGGGCAGATGGACCGTGACGAGCCGCGTGGCCGACTCGAGGAGCACGCCGTCCGGGGTGCCGTCGTCGCGGCGCCGGATCACGCCGCCCGTCGCGTCCTCGGTCGCCGCCGTGACGCCACCCGTCCGGAGCGCGGCGTGGCTGGCCAGCAGCGCGTGATGGTCGTGGGCCCAGAGGATGACCCGGCGACCCGGCGCGACCGCCTCGAGGTCGTCGGCCGTCGGCCAGCGGCCCCAGCGGTCCGCGTCCCAGCCGTGCCCGTCGATCCAGGCATCCGGGTCGGCAAGGGCCGTGTGCGCGGTCCGGACGGCCGCCATCCCCTCCGTGAGCGTGGCGACCGCGGAGAGGTCGACCTGCCGGAGGGCGTGCGCCGCCTGGGCGAGGTGGAGGTGCGCGTCGGTCAGGCCGGGGACCGCCACCTCGTCGGGCTCGAGGGAGAACCGCCGCGTGAACGGGTCGGCGCGGGTCTCGAGGGCGACCTCCGATCCGGCGAAGGCCACCCGCCCGTCGCGGATGCCGATGGCCTCCACCCAGCCGAACCCGCTCGCCCCGCCGAGCGTGGCGATGCGACCGGTGATCAGTGCGTCGAGGGGCATGGGCTCAGGCGCGGTCGGCGGGGTCGGCTGGTCCGGCCGTGTCGAGCGTCGCGGCCGTGTCGAGCGTCGCGGCCGTGGCGGCCGTGGCGTCCGTGGTCGCGCCCGGCTTCGCGACGCCGACCGTGCCCGTGGTGGCGGTCGCCGCCCCGGCCGAGGCCACGTACCGTTCCGTGGGCATCTCCGGGTCGTGCCAGGTCGGCAGGTCGGCGCCCAGCGCCGAGGCGATCGGGTCGACGATGCGCGGATCTGCGGCTGGGCCGTCCTTCACGGCCGACGGCACCCGCCAGATGACCGACGCCATGCCGGCCGCGAAGATCGCGATCGCGACCGCGATGAGCACGTTGGTCGTCCCGACCTTGTCCGAGATGTAGCCGACGACGATGATCGGCAGGAAGCTGGAAACCGAGACGAGCATGCCCAGCACGCCGAAGACCCGGCCGCGGACGTCCTCCGGCAGATCCTCCATCAGCTGGGTCTGCGACGGGATCGCGACGGCCGCGTAGGCGATGCCAGCGAGAAGCGCGATGACCACGACGACGCTCAGGAGGGACGTGACCCCGGACAGGTCCAGCGCCACCCGGGGCGTCGGCACGCTGCAGCATCTGGCTGATCGACCCCGCGACCGACAGCAGGCCCAGCAGCAACCCGAGTGCGATGAGGCCGCCCTCGATGACGCGACGGCGCGGGAGGTAGCGGCCGTAGGCGTTGAGCAGCATGATCCCGAGGACGACTCCGAACCCGAGCGGAAGCACCACGACCGCGAAGTCCTTCGCACCGAGACCCAGGGTCTTCTGGGCGAGAGCCGGGCCGAGGACGCCGATGACCCCGATGAGCGACGCGGTGATCCCCAGGTACAGGATCGACCAGCCGATCGAACGGTTCGAGCGGATGAAGGCGATGCCCTCGCGCAGCTGCCCCAGCGTCGAGCCCACGGCGTGCTCCGCATCCGACACCCCCAGCCCGTGCGCATCGGCGTTCGGCGGCGACTTCGGCAGCGTGAAGCAGAAGACCGCGGCCAGCAGGTACAGGAACGCCACGACCAGGATCACCGCCCCCGGCGAGGCGAGGTTCACGACCAGCGGACCGAGCAGCGCGAAGCCGATCGCGAACGCGGCGTTCAGGGTCAGCGTGAAGATCCCGTTCGCGGCCAGCAGCTGGTGGCGCTCGACGACCTCGGGGATCATCGCGGCCTCCGCAGGCGCGAAGAACACGGTCACGGTCGACACGAAGACGTTCAGCAGCAGGATCAGGGCGAGGTTCGCGCCGACCAGGTACAGGGCGATGTAGGCGAGTCCGCGCAGGATGTTGGTCGCGACCAGGATCGTCCGCCGATCGATGCGGTCGACATAGACGCCGGCGACGGCCGAGAAGAGGACGGCCGGGACCAGGAAGCTGAGGATCATCAGGCTGACGGCGGTGTTGGAGCCGGTGGACTCCACGATGATGACGGTCAGCCCGAACAGGACCATGTTGCCGCCGATCTGGGTCGCTGCCTGGGACAGCCAGAGTCGCAGGAAGGCGCCGTTGCGGAAGACCGCGAGGGCGCTCTCGCCCGGCGGCGGCGCGTCGTCGGGGGCGGTCTCGGTCTGCGGGACGGCGGTCTCGACGGACGTCACTCCCGCGGTCCCGGCCGGACGGGCGTCACGGCCGCGCTCAGCGCCGGGTCCCCGCGCTCGACGAAGCCCGCGAGCCGACGCTCGAGGGTCGCGCGTTCGATGAGGACATGGCGGCCACAGCCGCGGCAGCGCAGGCCGATGTCGGCGCCGAGGCGGTCCACGAGCCACGTGTCGCCGCCGCACGGGTGGGCACGGCGCAGGCGCACGACGTCGCCAAGGAACAGCTGGAGCACGGCGTGGTCGCTCATCCGGCGGCTCAGCGTATCAAAGCCGGGGGTGGCCGTTGACCGGCACGAGCGGATGGTCGGTCGCCGGCAGGTCGAGGCGCTCCAGCGGCGTCACGGTGATGGCAGACGTCGGCCTGGGTGGCCGCGAGCTGGGCGATGATCCCGCCGGAGCGCGTCAGCGAGCCGGTCAGCTGCTCCGATGAGCCGATCGCCTCGATATCGAACGCGTCGGCGATCGGCACGCCGTCCACCTTGACCTCGCCGGGGCTCGCCGGTCATGACGACGCCTGGCACGAGGCGGACGCCGGCGACCGCGATCGCCTCGGCGCCGGCGTTGCGGAGCTCGTTCGCGAGCGCCTCGAGCGCCGGCCCGTCGATCGGACCGCTGACCGTGATCGTGACGCCGGGGCCGACCACCGGGTCGAGCCCGGCATAGGCCCGGACGCGACGGAGGTCCATCCGGATCTGGTCGAGGGACTGGGCGCCGCGCGCCTGCCCGGACGTCAGGTCCTGGAGCTCGCGCTCCAGCGTGGCCACCTCGCTGCGCAGCTGGTCGTTGCGCGCGTTGACGTTGGCGACGAGGACGGTCAGGTCCTGCGTCGAGAGCTGCTCCAGCCCGGTCGTCCCGGCCTGCGCCCGCAGCTGCACGACGACGAGCAGCCCGAGCACGAATGCCACCGCTGCGATCGTCCATTGGTTGCGTCGCACGTGCATCGTCGTCACCCGCCCGGGCTGGCGCTGGGAGCGAACGACGGCGCGGGGGTCGAGACGGGCCTCGAGTAGCGCAGGGACACGGTCCCCGCGAAGGCCGGGATGTCGACCGACTCCGGCTCGGCGAACGACATCCGGATGCCGTAGCGCTGGGCACGCGCCCGCACGAACTCGACGAACCCGGGGGCGGCGCTCAGCCGCGTGTACAGGTCCTTCGGCCCGATCGCGGTGATCCGGTAGGGCGGTGCGAGATAGGCCGAGTTGGCCAGCACGGTCGAACCGATGTCGATGATCGCGCTGGTCGGGGTCATCCGCTCGCCGTTGACCGCGACCGCCTCCGCGCCCGCGAGCCACAGCTCCTCGACGACGGTCCGGATGTCGCGGGCGCCGACCAGGTAGTCGTCGGCGCTGTCGCCCTCGGCGACGGGCTGCTGCGAGTCCTCCATCTGGAGGACGATGCCCGTCCCGGTCAGGGGGATCAGGCCGGCGGCGAGGCGCGCCTGCTCGAGGTCGTCGTTGAGCTGCTTGACCGTGGCGGCCGAGCCGGCGCTGGTGCCCTCCAGCGCGCTGATCCTGGCGCGCAGGTCGAGGATCTGGGCCTTGAGGTCGTCCTGCTTCGCCTGGAGCTCGCTCGCGGTCGCGAGCAGCGGCGGTCGCTCCTGCGTCGTGTAGCGGACGCGCGGGCCCTTCCGAGGCCGCCTGGGCGGCGATGAGGAACCCCAGCCCGAGCAGGGCGACCCCGAGCGTGATCTGCCAGCTCGGGATCCGGCGGAGCCGGCCCATGACGGTCATCCGTCGCTCGCCGTCGGTCGCCGCCGCCGAGCGTAGAGCGCGAGACCCGACGCCCCCGGCGACCAGGACGACCACCACCGCCAGCGCGACGACCGCGGACGAGTCGCCCGACGATGACCCGTCCGGGCTCGTCGGCGCGTGACTGGCGACCGGGAAGGCGCTGGCGTTCGGGTCGGGTGTCGGGCCGGGCGCCCAGCCCGCGGGCAGCGGGCCGGCCGGTGCGGGTCGCGGTCCCTGACGAACGGGGGTCGCGGCCTTCAGGTCGGCGAGCCAGGCAGCCTCGAAGGCGTCCACGTCGACGCCGATCGCGGCCTTGAACGCCTCGTCGTCGGTGCGCCCGTCGGCGTACGACGAGATGAGCTTCACGAGCGCGTCCTGGCTGTAGGTCCGGATGAAGAAGTCGACGGCGGAGACGCTCTCCCCGTAGGCGAGGCGGAACCGGTCCTCGCTTGTCGGGAACTGCCCGATCAGACCCGACAACGGGATCAGCGTCCCCTGGCGGACCGCGTCGGCGACCGCCGAGCGGTAGTCGGCGGGATAGCCTTCGCTCTCGTAGACGGCGAGGCCCTCGTTCAGCCAGCGCGGCGGGTAGTGGTACGGGTTGCGCACCGCCGTGTCGAAGACGAGATGGGTCAGCTCGTGCGGGATGACGGTCTCCACCCAGGCGTCGTCGATCTGGGACGGCGGGATCAGCGCGAACAGCGTCCGGATCTCGGCATCGGCCTGGCCGCCGACGTTCTCGCGCGTGCCGGGTCCGAGGGCGTCGTAGAACGCGGTCTGGTCGGCGTAGATGAAGAAGTCGACCGGCTCCTCCTCGGTGACGCCCAGCAGCGTGGCCGCCTTCTCGATGCCGTCCTCGCCGATCTTGAGCGCCCGCTGCCCGAAGGCATCGTCCCCCTCGTACCAGTGGACGCGCACGACCGCGCCGCTCGCGGTCTTCCACGTGAAGCGCTGGTCGGCGTAGACCATGCTGGCCTCTGGCCCGGTGACTGGCGCGGAGCCGTCAGCTCGCGGTCACGCGCCACGAACCGCGGACCGGCGTGTTCGGCAGCAGGTGCTGCTCCCCCTGCGGCGACGCGGTAGGTCAGCGTGTGTGCGCCGGTGCCCGTCGGCGCGTCGACCTCGATGACCTCCGGGACCGATCGCGCCATCGATCGTCAGCAGCAGCTCCACGCGCTCGAGCGGGCGGCTGATCGTGACCGGCTGCGTGAACACGATGTCCTCGCCGAACGAGCCGCTGACGGTCGGCGTGCCGAACTCGACCGGGTCGGCGGCGAGCGCGGTCCCGGCGAGCGGCACGAGCCCGAGCGACGAGGACGGCGACGAGCGCCGGCAGCGCGATCCGCGCGCGACGGCCTGACCTCGGCGTCGGCGCATCAGTCGGCCCATGCCAGCCCCGCCATCCGCAGGTTGCCGAGCCCGTTCTGGCCGGCGCCGAGCAGGCCGTTCCGCGACAGCGCCCAGCCCGTGCCGTACTGGATCGGCAGCACCGGGACCTCGCGCCCGACGATGACCTCGGCGCGGTCGTACGCGGCGTTGGCCGCCGCGGCATCGGTGGCGGCCCCGGCCTCGGCGATCGCGGCATCGAAGTCCGCGTTGTGCCAGCGGCCGATGTCGTTGGTCGAGTCCTTGCCGAGGAGGACGCCCAGGAAGTCGTTCCGGCTCGGGTAGTCCGCGACCCAGCCCAGCGACCAGATGGCCGGCGGGTCCGCGAGGATCCGCGTGTAGTAGTCGCCGAAGGCCATCGTCTCGGAGTTGACCGTGATGCCCAGCTCGTGCTGCAGCTCGTCGACGATCGCCTCGTCGGACGACCCTCCGCCGGTCAGCATCGTGATCGTCGGGAAGCCCGCCCCGCCGGGGTAGCCGGCCTTCGCGAGCAGCGCGCGGGCGGCATCGGGATCGTGCGTCGGGAACGCGTCCACCGTCGACCGCCCGGGATGCCCGGCGGGACCATCGAGGTCGGGGCCGGGACGTCGCCGGTCGGCGACGCCGAGGATCGAGATCCGCCGCCAGTCGACGGCCATCGCGACCGCCTGGCGGACCTCGGCGTTGTCGAACGGCGGTCGGCTCGTGTCGAAGCCGTAGTACTGGACGACGAACTGCGGGACCTCGCGGAGCTGCGGCCCGAGGGTCTCGTCGTAGGCGATCCACGAGGCGTCCGAGTCGGCGATCGGCGCGTAGTCCAAGGTCGCCGGCCTCGAAGACCTCGACCGGGCTTTGGCCGGCGATGTCGGTCACGAGCTCCACGGTCGTGATGGCCGGCTTGCCGGCCCAGTAGCGATCGTTGGCGGTCAGGGTCAGGCCCGTGGCGCTGGTCGCGGTGGCGGTGTATCCGCCGCTGCCGACGAAGCCGCTCCCCGCCTCGAACGCCCCGGTGTCTCCGGCCGCGACCGGCGGGACGATCCCGAACGACGGACTGGAGACGACATCGATGAAGTCGGCCGCCGGGCGGACCAGGCCGACAGTCACGTCGCCGCTCGCGTCGTCGGCATGCAGCGCGACGGAGGCCGGATCGGCCGACGCCCGGGTCAGGTACGCCTGGGCGCCATCGATCACGAGCGCGAGCGACGCCAGCGGCGACGGATGGGCCGGGTCGATCAGGCGGAGCCAGCTGCGGACCACGTCGCTCGCCCGCAGCGGCGTGCCGTCGGAGAAGGACAGGCCCGGGCGGAGGTGGAAGACGATCCGCTTCCCGCCGTCCTCGACCCGCCACGAATCGGCGAGGGCCGGCTGCAGCTGCAGGTTGCCGTCGAACGTGGTCAGCGTCTCGAACAGCTGCGCCGTGATGGCCGCGCTGTCCGCGTCGCCCTGCGCGGCCGGGTCGAGCGTCGTGGGCGCGTCCGACGAGGATGTGGACCGGGCGATCGGCCGCGACGGCCGCGGCGGACGACCCGACCAGGATGGCGGCCGCGATGACCAGGGCCGTGAGCAGCGTGGAGGATCGGGACCGGCGGCGCATCGGCGGGAGTATACGGGCGGGTCGCCGCAAGCCCTTCCCGGCGACCCGACGGCCGCGCGGTAGGATGGCCGTCGGCCCCCCGAAGCGAGTCCCGCCCCGTGACGCTCAGCCTGCGCGACACCCTCTCCCGCTCGGTCCGCCCGGTCGAGCCGCTCGAGCCCGGCCTCGTCCGGATGTACACCTGCGGCCCGACCGTCTACCGCTACGCCCACGTCGGCAACCTGCGCAGCAACCTGCTGGCCGACCTGATCCGGCGGACCCTGCTCTACCACGGCATCGAGGTCTTCCACGTCAAGAACATCACGGACGTGGGCCATCTGCGCGACGAGCGATTCGACCGTGGCGAGGACCGGATGCTGGTCCAGGCCGGTCTCGAGCACAAGACGCCGGCCGAGATCGCGGCCGCGTACGAGGCGGCATTCCACGCGGACGAGGCACTCGTCAACATCCTCCCCGCCAACGTCTTCCCGCGCGCGACCGAGCACATCGCCGAGATGGTCGCGCTCGCGGAGCGGCTCGAGGACGCGCGGCCACGCCTACGCGACGTCCGACGGCAACCTCTACTACTCGGTCGCGTCGTTCCCCGACTACGGCCAGCTCTCGGGCAACACCCTCGACGAGCTGCGCGCCGGGCACCGCGGCGAGATCGAGCCGGACAAGCGCGACTCGGCCGACTTCGCCCTCTGGAAGGCCGCCGGCGAGGGCCGCCTGCTCAAGTGGCCGACGCCGCGCTGGGGCGAGGGCTATCCGGGCTGGCACCTCGAATGCTCGGCCATGGCGATGCGCTACCTGGGCGACCGCTTCGACATCCATACCGGCGGCATCGACAACGTCTTCCCGCACCACGAGGACGAGATCGCGCAGTCGGCGCCGTTCGTGGGCGGCGTCCCTGCCAGCCATTGGGTCCACGGCGAGTTCCTGCTGATGTCCGGCAAGAAGATGGCGAAGTCGGCCGGCAACTTCCAGCGCGTCACCGAGCTCGTCGACCGCGGCATCGACCCGCTGGCCTTCCGGTACCTCGTGCTGACATCGCGCTACGCCCACAAGCTCGACTACTCCGACGAGTCCATCGACGGCGCGGCGGCGGCACTGACCTCGCTGCGGACGCGCCTCCGCGCGCTCGGGGCGCCGCCTGACCGCGGGCCGTGGCGGGCGCCGGTCCCGCTCCGGGCCGGCGGCCGCCGGCGACCGCCCGACCGGGATCGTCCGCGGCCCGCTCGGCCACGGCGCCGGTGAGGCGGCGTTCGCGGCATCGGACCGAGCGCCGGCGCTCGATGTCCCGCTGTCCGACGCCGGCCGGGCGCTCCACCACCGGTTCGTTGACGCCATCGACGACGACCTCGACCTGCCGACGGCGCTCGTCGTCGTCCGGGAGACGCTGCGCGCGCGATCTCCCCATCGACGAACGCCGCTGGCTCGCGCTGGACGCGGACCAGGTCCTCGGGCTCGACCTCGACCGGGTCTGGGACGCCGACACGGCCGAGGCCGAGGAAGCGCCGACCGAGGTCCTGGCGCTCGTCGAGGAGCGGGCGGCGGCCCGGGCTGCCCGGGACTTCGCCCGTGCCGACGCGCTTCGCGCCGAGATCGAGGCAGCCGGGTGGGAGATCGAGGACTCCGCGGGCGGGTCGACCGTCCGGCGCCGCGCCTGGTGGCCGAGGCCTACGTCGAGCTGACCAGGAGGTCGCGCCGCGAGCCGAACCGGTCGATGATCCGGTAGAAGTTGCGCTTGCTCTGGCGATCGCGATCCTCGTCGGGGAGGCTGGTCCAACCGCGGTGCTCGTGGCGGACGAGCGGCAGGCCGTCGATGGCCACAGCCCGGCGAGGCGTCTCCCCTTCCCCGTCGTCGCGCAGCACAAGGCTCCACCAGATGTCCAGGTTCCGGTAGAACCGGAACCGCGCATCGAACGGGCCGCGGTCGCGATAGTCGGCGCGACGGAAGGCCTGCACGTAGCCCTCGATGGCGTCGACGTCCCCCGCTGGCGCGTCGCGGAACTTGCGAAGGTCGTCCGACACGATCCCGAACGCGCCGACGACGGCCACCGTCGGGTCGTCGAGCGCCTTGACCAGCGGGGTCACGAGGTCGCCGGTGAGCTCGATGCTCGTGTCGACGACGATCACCACCGCGCCGGTCGACCGCCGCAGGCCGATGTCGAGGGCTTCTGCGTGGCCGAGCCGCGCCCCGGTCCAGACGACCTCGATCGGCGGCGCCGAGCCGGCATGCCCCTCGAGCGCGGCCAGCGCCCCGGCCACCTCGTCCGACGGCGCGTCCGCGACGATCAGGACGCTCGTCGCCGCTGGGGCGTAAGCACGGATGCCGGCCAGGGCTCGAGTGACGTCGTCCGGCCAGTCCGTCGCCACGAGCACGATCGTCGCGTCGTCGGTGGCCGGCTCATCGAGCCGCGATGGGACCGATCGGGCGGATCCATACCTCGTGCGACCTTCGTCCTCCACGTCCGGGACGGCGATCGGCGAGAGCGCGAAGTCGGTCCCGCGGTCCACGACCCTCCAGCCGGCGGCCTCGATCTCGGCGCGCAGCTCGTCGGCGCGCGCCCAGTCGCGGTCCGCCCGGGCCTGTGACCGAGCATGGGCTGCGGACAGGATCTCGTCGGGGATGCGCTGGCGGGTCATCGGGGCAGGATAGCGGCCGGTAGCATTCGCCCGTGGACGATCACGACCGAGGAACAGCGCGAGCTGGTCAAGAACCCGGGCTACGAGCTGTTCATCCTCGGGCTGTCGGTGTTCTCCATCATCAACATCGGCATCGCGATCTTCGCCCGGAACCCGCAGATCGTCGCGATCGTGACGATCGTCGACGGGCTCTCCTGCATCATCTTCATGGGGGACTTCCTGTACCGGCTGATCTCGGCGCCGGATCGCCGCGCCTACCTCAAGTGGGGCTGGCTCGACTTCCTCGGCAGCCTGCCGTTCCCCGGGCTGCGGCTGCTCCGGCTCGTCCGCGTCTACCGCGTGTATCGCGGGATGGCGAGGATCGGCGGGCCGTCCATCGTGCGGACGCTGCTCCGGGACAAGGCCGGCAGCGCGGTCCTCGCGGTCTTCCTCGTCACGATCGTCGTCCTTGAGTTCGCAGCCATCCTCATGGTCATCGCCGAGGAGGATGCCCCTGGTTCCAACATCAAGAGCGGCGGGGACGCCCTGTGGTGGGCGCTCGTCTCGGTGACGACGGTCGGGTACGGCGATCGCTATCCCGTGACGGTCCCCGGCCGGTTCGTCGGCGCCAGTCACCCTGATCGTCGGGATCGGGCTCTTCAGCACGATCACCGGGTTCATCGCGACGAAGCTGGCGCGAACCAGCAGCGACGACCCGGTGCCACCACCTCCGCCCGCCCAGGAGGCACGCGAAGCCGAGGACGTCGTCGACCGCGGCTGACCGGCGGCGGCGCACGACGCCCGACTCGTCCTGACCTCAGGTCTTGCTGCCGTAGTCGACGTGCTGGCCGTCGAACGCCATCGACGCGCGGATCACGTCGTCGATCACGTCCATGTCCACGTCGGCGTTCCGCTTGAACCGGACGCAGCCGCGGCCCAGGCTCGCCTTCGGCAGGCGATCCTCGTACGGCGCGAGGTCCATCGGTCCGGCGTACAGCGAGATGTAGGCCTTGTTCGACGCCAGCGCCACGCACATCCACTCGCCGGTCTGGCCGGCCCTGGAGCGATACGTGTAGCGACCGTAGCTCAGGAACCCGTGGTCGACGTAGGGTCGGGCGTCGGGAAACGCCCGCCGGATCCGCGCGTCGAGCTCCTCGAGCTGGGGCCGTCGGACGTCGTCGAGCGCGGCCAGCCAGACGTCGGGTTCGACCGGCGGGGTCGCGCGCTTGCCGTACATCGGCCCATCCTATCGAGCCGCCGCAAGCCGCGCTAGCGACCCACCTGGATGACGCCGTTCCAGAGGACGTAGTGCGTCCGGAAGAGATCCGAATGGATGACCCGGCCGCCCTTGCGGACGACGCGCGAGACCGCCACGTCCATGCCGTTCGCCGGGAACTCGGTCTGCATGCCGGACGCCTGGGTGCAGCGAGGACGACGTAGACCGTCGAGGTCGTCGCCTGCTGGACGTTCGAGACGGACGGCTTGCTGAGGCTCACCGTCCGGCCGTCCGGGATGCCCCAGATCTCGTAGCGGACCCAGCCCCGGCCGCCCGCCGTGTAGCGGAACGACCGGATGACGATCGACTTCTTCATGTCGTTGGTGAACGACATCGTCTGGGTGCCGCCGCCGCGCGTCTTGGACACCGTCGCGTCGAGGCCGAGCGGGTAGCGGTAGATGTAGTACTTGTGATTCGACCGCGCGCCCATCTGCAGCCCGGCGCGCAGCGCCGCGTTGAACAGCGTCGTCGAGCTCGAGCACATGCCGCCGCCGAGGGCCCCGGTCGGCTCCGTGTGATCGCCGGCGATGAACCCGCCGGGACCGAAGCCCCGTGACGGGCGTGACCGGGCCGACGGCGCTCCACCACTCGAACTTCTGGCCGGGGCGGAGCACGGTGCCGTCGATGATCTTGGCCGGGATCCAGATGTTCGCCCCGAAGAAGTTGTGGTCGCTCACGGGGAACCACGTCTTCCAGGTGCCGAGGATCTGCATGACCGGCGCGGCCTTGGACGCCTGCTCGGTGGTCAGCTTCGGCGCGACCGGTGCCAGCTGCACCTTGACGTTCGCGCCCTTGACCCAGCCGGCCCGTGCCTCGACGACCTTGGCGATCGCAGCCGTCATCGCGGCCGGGTCGAGCTTGTGACCGGGCTTGTCGGGGTGACGCCGACGACCTTGCCGTTGCGGGCCTTGAGATAGGAGGCGGAGACCGCGGGGACCTTGACGTCCTTGGCGACGTCGGCGAGGGCCTTGGAGATCGCGGTCGCGTCCACCACCGGCCAGGGCGACCCGTCCGCCTGGGTCTCGAAGTGGATCCAGGACCGGACGACGGCCGCCTTGATGATCCACTTGTCCTTCCCGCGCGTCACGATGATGCCGCGGGCCATCCGCTCCGCGGCGTGCTTCGCCGCGAGCGTGTCGCGCAGACCGTGCGCCGGCTGGGTCGTGACGCCATCCGCCTGCCACCACCAGCTCGTCCGGCGCGTCGGTTCGGCCGAGGGCGGCGATGGCGGCCGCGATGGCGGCCGTGCCGTCGAACGAGCGGCCGGTCTGCGACGGCGTCACGGTGATCGACTTCGGGCCCATCACGATCGTGCTGTCGACCGGCGGCCGGGCCAGACTCGCCAGGCCCGCCTCGACCTTCGACTTGAGCGCGGCCTCGTCGATCGTCAGCCACGGCTCCAGCGTGCGTCCTGTCGTCGCCAGGCGCACCTCGCCGACGGCCCGTTCCAACGTGGTCCCGCTGCGACCGGTCGCCATGCGCGGCGTCGACCATCTCGTCGACGTGCGCCTCCCGGGCGATGTCCGCGTAGGGAACGGTCACGTCGCCCGGCCGTCGTCCGGACGATCAGGCGTCCGGCGCCGTAGCCCGCGTATGCCGTCTCGAGCGCGGCCGTCGCCTGCTCGCGGTCCATGCCGGACAGGTCCGTGCTGCCGACTCGGACGCCGGGCAGGACGCGGCCCTCGTAGCTCGCGTCCGCCGCGAACAGGGCGGCGCCGGACAGGGCGACGACCAGCGCGAGGCCGAGCACGAACCCGGTCAGCAGCCGCAGCCAGATCCGCGGGCGGCGGGTCGGCGTGACGGCGGCGGCCGGGACCTCGGCGACCGGTGTCCCGGTCTCCACGGTGAGCGCGTCGTCGATGGTCGTGGTCATGGAGAACGCATGATGCACTGCCGGCGGTTTCGGTCAATCCCACCTTCGGCGCGGGCCGGCGGCGGCTTGGCTACGCGGTTCCGGATGCAAACGACGACTTGAGGCGAAGGACGCGCCGGGCCGCCCGCTTCACGCCACGGCGCGTGCGACCCGCGAGACGCCTGATCCTCACCCGCGCCGGCACGCGCGGGACGGTCACGAGGTCCACGTGGACATCGGGCGCCAGCCCCTCGTCTTCGATGACCGCGATCCCGCCCGCGCCGCGGAACTCGCGGTTCATGGTCTCGAGGTAGGTCAGATAGCTGCCGTAGTTGAGCAGCCGCGTGAACAGGCGCATCTGCCGGACGGCGTCGTCGTGCTCGCCCGGCACGCCGATCCGCGGAGCGATGACGTCCCGGAGCACCAGGTGCTGCCCCGCGAGGACGTCCTGGAGGTGGCGGCCCAGGGGCCCGATGTACGGCGACGCCCAGAAGGCGGTCGCCTGGGGGCGATCCGTGGCGTCCTGGAGACGGCCGGCCTTCAGCTCGTGGCTGTAGGGGACGTCCGCCCAGGCCGGCAGCGTGTGCCGAACCACATCGCGGTAATACGTGGTGGCCACGCGTTCCTCGGGGGTCTGGCCGTGCGCCACTCGCGCGAAGTCGAACCGGAAGTACACGCGGATGTTGGCCGTGTTCCCGATGCGGTTCTTCAGCCGGCGCATCCGCTCGAACAGGTAGAACCAGTCGAGCTGCGCGAGCCCGGTGACCGACCGTTCCTCGAGCGACGCCCGCAACGCCAGCGCGCGCGGCCGGAGTACGGCCTGACGCGCGGCGGCATTGACGAAGCTCGGCCCCGTTCCCAGGCCGGACCAGAACTCGGCGGTGCGTTCGTCGGGCCGCGCGAGGTCCGGGGCGCGGTAGAGGAATGTGCGGGCGAACTCACCCCCGATGCCGAACAGGGTGACCTCGTCGAACGGATATCGGGGTAGCACGTCCCGGAGCGGCGGCGTCTCCCCTTCGCCGTCGGCGTACATCTGGAAGTCGGCGAGCTGCTGCCAGAGGTCGGACGCCGTCAGGCCCTCGGCGAGCGCCTGCTCGTGGCGCAGGGTGGTCTCGTTGCCCTTGTCCTTGGTCACCCACGGGATGCGTGGCTCGAGCCGCTCGACGAGCTGCGCGGCGACCTCCATGTCCAGCGCCGGCGGCGTGGACGTGAAGAACTCATCGATCCGCCCGTAGCGATGCGCCGTCGCGGCGACGACGCGGGAGTCGCGGCCGCCGGACAGGGCGATGCGGATGCGGCTCCCGCCGAGCGTCGTCAACGATCGATGGAATTGGGCGAGCGCATCCTCGACCTGGCCGGGCAATGCGGCCGGCTCGACATGGTGGCCGAAGAGCCGCCCCACGGCGTCGCCGCGCGAGATGACCGGGTCGCGCGGCGCGTCGTCGGCCCGCACCGTCGTGTACGGAGGCTCGACCGTGACGCCGGCGACCGCGGACGTGTCGTCCAGGAACCGCTCCTGGCTCAGGGCGGTCGTCCAGCCCTCGATCGACAGGCTCACCGACCCGTAGGTGAACAGCGCGGCCAGGCTGGGCCGGCTCGCCCAGACCGTCAGCGTGCCGGCACGCGCTCGGTAGACCTTCGCGAACCCGAGCGCGTCGATGGCGATCCGCAACGTGCCATCGAGGACCGCCACGTTCGCGTAGGGCGAGTGCATCGACTCCACGAGCGCTGGATCGCGGGCGAGCGCATCGGCGATCGCGGTCGCGCTCGGGGTCGCGAGGCCGGCGCACTCGTACCCGATCGGGAATCCGTCGTTCAGGGCAAGGCCTCGTGGCGTCGGCTCGATCTGACTCCACGTGGCCGGCACGTTCGTCGGGTCCGTCCAGGCGACCAGCAGGACGTGGCGCCCGCCGGTCGCGGTCCGGACCATGCCGGCGGCCGGCCCGACCAGCGAGGGCAGAGCACGCTCCGCGGCCGATGCCCACCGCTCGACCCGGCCGTCGTCCAGGGGTGCGGCGGAATGGCACGCGAGCCAGATCACGTCGGCCACGGGTCGAGCCCCTTCGCGTTGCAGGCGTCGCCGACGACCGCAGCCCCGATCTCAGTCCAGGACGATGAACGACGCCGTCGAGCTGTACATGCTCCGGCTGATCGAGTACCGATCCAATCCGAGGACTTCCTTCAACGCTTCCGTCTCCCCCGGGAAGGCGTGCACGTTCAGCTCGTCGAACCCGATCACCGAGCCGCGGGTCAGGTACGGCTTGATCGCCTCGAGGCAGTGCCTGGTGGGCTCGTAGATGTCGAAATCGAAGTAGGCCATCGCGACGATCGTCTCGGGGTTCCGGTCCAGGTAGTCGTCGACCGTCACGGTCGCGTCGCCCTTCACCAGTTCGTACTTCCTGATGTGCGAGACGGGGCTCTCCTGCTCGTGATAGTCGAGGACGGCCGCGCAGGTACTCGTCGTAGTCGGGCGTGACCGAGAACGCGCCCGGCTGCACCCCGTCGAGATCGCCGTCCTTGGCATGGACGGCCGGGAACCCGGCGAACGTGTCGAACCCGATGAGCTTCCGATTGTGGTTGTACGGCTCGTACATGCCACGGAAGGACTCGAACAGGGCCAGGTTCTGCCCCCATCGCACCCCGAACTCCATGACGACGCCGTGGACCGGGAGGATCTTCTGGTACAGCTCGTTCATGAACAGGATCCGGGTCAGGTCCTGGCGCCGCAGGAACAGTCCGAGATGCGACAGGATCTCGTCATCGGGGATCGGACACTGCCTGAAGCGCTCGACGAAGTCGCTGCGCAGCGTCTGCTCGCGATCGGAGTTGAACGTCACCCGTTGCATCGCCTGGTCGGTCACCGCCCGTTCCCTCCGTCGTGAAGCCGCCCCAACGCTCGTTCGCGCAAGGGTAACCGGGCCTGACGCCCCGGTTCGGATCAGGTGACTGGCCGTGCAGGCCGCGTCGGCGATACTGGGTTCGATGAAGCTGTACTTCGCCGGACCCCTCTTCTCGGCGGCTGAACGGAGCTGGAACGAGGAGCTCGCCGCAGGCCTCCGTGCAGCAGGCCACGAGGTCTTCCTGCCCCAGGAGCAGGAGCCGGGCAAGGACGCGCCAGGGATCTTCCGCACCGATGTCGCCGGGATCGATCGGGCCGACGCGCTCGTCGCGATCATGGACGGCCCGGACCCCGACTCCGGCACGGCCTGGGAGTGCGGATACGCCTACGGCAAGAAGCCCATCGTCCTCGTCCGAACCGACATCCGCGGCCAGACGGGCAGCGCCGGGCCGTACAACGCGATGCTGAGCGAATCGGCCACGATCCGACTGGACCTGCCGTTCGCCCCGATGACCCGCGTTCGGGCCGAGGTCCTCGATGCCCTCGCGCGCTTGGAGGAGCGTTGGCCGTCGGGAACGACGGAGACCTGACCCGCCGTCAGGTGCGGAGCACCTTCTCCAGTGGCCGGCCCTTCGCGAGCTCGTCCACGAGCTTGTCGAGGTAGCGGATCTGCTGCATGAGCGGGTCCTCGATCTCCTGGACGCGCACGCCGCAGATCACGCCGGTGATCAGCCCTGCATTCGGGTTCAGTCGCGCCGCCGCGAAGAAGTCCGCGAAGGTCGTGCCGGCGGCGAGGTGGCGCTCGAGCTCCGCCTCGTCGAACCCCGTGAGCCAGCGGATCACGGCGTCGAGCTCGTCCTGCGTGCGGCCCTTCTTCTCCACCTTCGCGAGGTAGAGCGGGTAGACCGAGGCCACGGTCGTCGAGAAGATCCGGTGCGTGGTCGCCGTGCTCTTGCGTCACCGCGAACCAGCGTCCCTCGGGATCCGAGAAGGCGAAGCTTGGCGTGCCCTGGTGCTCGCCCACGTCCGTCGCCTGGACCCCGCGTCCGACGAGGGCGTCGTGCGAGGCCACGAGGTCGTCGACGGTGAAGGCGATCGACGGTGTCGCGAGGTCGAGGCCGTCCGGGTTGTCCTTCATCAGTTCGAGCGGCACGAGTTCGAACGCGAACTCCTGGTCGGCGAACCCGACCTGCGCGATGGTGACGTTCCCCGCCTCCGACCGCCGCTTCTCGACCATGCCGATCTGCTCGACCCAGAATCTGCGGCAGGCCTCCGCGTCATCGACGTAAAGGACGACGTATCGGACCTTCATGAAGCTCGCCGCCATGGCTCAGTCCTCCTCGTCGTCTTCGAAGTCCGGCCAGGCCGCGATGTCGACGCCGTGGTTCTCGGGCGACGCGAGTGTCCACCAATGGATGGTCGATGACGCGTGTCGATGGCTCAGTCCTCCTCGTCGTCCTCGAAGTCCGGCCAGGCCGCGATGTCGACGCCGTGGTTCTCGGGCGACGCGAGTGTCCACCAATGGGGCGCATGCGTACCGTCCGCCAGGCGTCCGCCGGCTTCGAGTGCTGCCGCGACCCTTGCTTCGGCCTGATCGGCCGGCACGCTGACGTCGATGTGGGTCCGGCCACGCCCGGCTTGGGAGGGCGGAGGCCCTGGAACGACACGTGCGGGTTCCGTCGGTGCCGATCGACGACGTCTTCGTTCGGTCCAAGGCTCCGGTACCCGAGGGCTGCGGCCCAGAACGGACCGACGTCGCTGCCTGCATCCTGTGCCACCGCGATGCCCACGACCTGGACCTGGGAGGGGTCCGGCTCGATCCGCAGCCTCCGAGCTTCTGCCGAGATCCGGCGTGCCAGCTCGACATCACGATGGCTCAGGGCTCCGTACTCCCCGGAGGCGGTCCGGACGGTGACTCCCTCGGGTCGCACGTCCACGTCGGGGAAGTGGCCCACGACCTCCGCGACTTCGGCGATCGCGGCCACGAACCTTGCCGCTTCCGCGAACGACATGAGCATGAAACGCAAGTAGGGCGCGGCGGCATCTATAGGGCATGACAGTGAGCAGGGCAGTGATAGACGGCGGGATCGCGGGGGCGGTCATCGAGCGAGCCGCCGCGGGCGACGAGATGGCGTTCGCCCGGATCGTCACCGCCCACCACGAGGACATGGCCCGCATCGCCTACCTCGTATCCGGCGACCTCGACGTTGCGGCCGATGCCGAGCTGGCTGCCTGGGCGATCGCCTGGCGCCGGCTCGGCACGCTTCGCGACCCAGCCCGGCTCAAGCCCTGGCTCATGTCAGTTGCTGCCAACGAGGCCCGCCAGATCATGCGTAGCCAGCGTCGTCGGACGGTCCGCGAACTCTCCGTGGACGGACCAGCGGAGCTCGCAAGATCCTGACCGGTCGGCTCTCATCGATCTCGCCAACGCTCTGGACGGCCTCGACTACCGGGATCGGACCCTGATCGGCCTGCGCTACATCGCCGAGCTCGACTCGGAAGCCATCGGCCGCGAGTTGGGCTTGAGCGCGTCCGGCGTCCGCGTTCGCCTTCACCGCCTCTTGGGGCGTCTTCGAACGGAGCTCGGCGATGACTGATCACACTCCGATGGATGGCTTCGAGACACGTGTGACAGCGCTGGTCCGCTCCTACACCGAGCCGGCCGCCAAGCCGATCGACCCGGTCCTGACGGTCAGGACGGCGATGGCGTCCGGTACCCGGAGCGGCGTCCTCGGAGGCCTCTGGCGAGTTCGCAATGACCGACGATTGGCGTGGCTGCTCGTCCTGGCGGCCCTCGTCATAACGGTCGCCGCGCTCGCCGTTGCTAGTCGGTTCCCGTCCGTCGCTCGTCCAGGCACCCGATGGCCCGGCCGGATCGTCTTCGTGCGCGATGGCGACCTCTTCGTCGCGGAGATCGATGGAAGCGGACAGCGCCGATCGCGAGCGGCGATGCCGGCGAGACCAAGTTCGGCTACCTCACGGCGGCCTGGTCGCCGGACAAGCGCCACATCGCCGCCGTCCGCGATGTCGGCGGCGCGTTCCTGACGCCGGGTGTCGACCTCATGACCGCTGAGGGCGCCCTGGTTCGGACGGTCGCCCTGGACCCCGGCTGCGGCCCCTCGGTGTCGTGGTCGGTACAGGGTCGGGCCGTGGCCGGCGATCCTGGGGTGGACGAGGAACCGGTACTCGTCGATCAGATCCAGCCGGTCCAGCTCGGTCGCGAGCTTGCCGCTACCGAGGAGCACGCCGGCCGGGGTCGCGTCCTTGAGCTTCTGCACGCCCGTGCGCAGGTCGCCGGCGATGTGGTGGCTGTTCGTCCACGGGAAGTCCGTTCGCGTCGACGACACCACGTACTTCGGCTTGGCCTCCAGCTTGACCGCCCACTCGCGGATCGCCGGCGGCGCCTCCTCTTCGCCGCGGGCGACCGCCGGCCGGTCGCTCTCCATCATCTCGTAGGTGACGCGGCCCCACAGCATCGCCCCGCCCTCGTCCATGAGGCGGGTGAAGAAGGCGTGCGTCTCGTCGTCGGCGATCCCCTCCTGGTGGTCGATGCAGCCGTCCAGAGTGACGTTGATGCCGAAGGTCAAGAGTCCCATGCGGCGATTCTAGGCCGCGCCGCCGCTCGCTGTTGTCCTGGCGCCCGCGCTTGTCCGTCGAGACGATCCTCCGCCAGACCCCGGCGGTGCTCGGCTGAACGTCTCCTCGATCGCCTGGTCGTGACCCACGTCGACGTACCTGCTGGCGCGCCCGGACGGATTCAGGGACTGGGCACCGGCACGAGACGATTTGCTTTGGTACTCCGCTGCCGTGTAGAAACGTGGCCAGCAGCCCTCTACCCGCAGAGAGTGCGCGCTCCACGGCTCATGGCATGGACAGGCTCAAGTCCTTGCCAACGACGACCGTGGATGTTGGATTTCCCGATGCTGGGACGACGACCAACTTGAAGGTCGATGGCCCGCCGTCGACCGACATGGTGTAGGTGCCAGCGACGAGACCCTGGACGGTCTCGGCTCCGGGTTCAACGGAGCGACGCCGTTGTCACCGAAGAAACCGGTCGAAGCCCATCGAACCGTTGTCGACTGAGCCGAGTCGTTCTTGATGTTCAGCAGCAAGTCGGCGTGGGCTCCACCGTGCCTGCATGCCGCGACCGAGAGAGAACGATGCAGATGACAAGCGCGACGGCAGCGACTGTCCTCAACAACCTGCTTCGTTCGACGGCTCGCGGCCCCACATCAACTCTTGGTTCCACACCTGGCTATCGGGTATGCGCCCCTCTCCGCGCCCCGGCACGTCACTGGTGCTGGACAGTCGGCGTCGGGGCCACTTCCCCGTACTTGTGCTCCGAGCAGCGCCGTTTTTCACTGGATGTCGTGGCGCCCCCGGACGGATTCGAACCGCCGACGCAGGCCTTAGGACGGCCTCGCTCTATCCACTGAGCTACGGGGGCGCGGCGCCCATCGTACCGCGAGCCGATCTGCGCCTCCACGGGACAGGGAACCGTTGCCCGACCCGCGGCGTCTGCGGCCCATGGCCGCTGCACCTCCCTGCGGCGGCCTATCTCGTTGCCCGCCGGGGCCGATTGGCGGCCCTCACCTACAATCCGGGCGCGATGCACTCCCCTCCCCGACCTGATCCTCTACAGCCGACCCGGCTGCGGCCTGTGCGACGAGACCCGCTCGCTGCTCGAGGCCCTGCTGCGCCAGCGCGCCGTGGAGGGCCGGCCCGAGCCGCGCCTCCTCGAGCGCGACATCGACACCGATCCGGCGCTCCAGCGCGCGTTCTTCACGTCGATCCCGGTCGTCGAGCTCGGCGACCGCCGGCTCGAGCTCGCGACCAGCGCAGCGGCGCTTCGCCGGCTGCTCGACGACGTCCTCGACGCCGAACCGGTGGACGCCTGACCCGATGAGCGGTTCGGACCTCACGATCCTCGTCGCCCTCGCGGCCGGTCTCCTCAGCTTCCTGTCGCCGTGCGTCCTGCCGCTGGTCCCCGCGTACATCGGCCAGCTGACCGCGATCGCCGTCGCCGCCGGGGAGCCCGGCGCCCGACCGTCGCGCTGGATGGCCGTCCGGCAGTCGCTCGCCTACGTCGCCGGGTTCGGGGCCGTCTTCACGATCCTGGGGATCACCGCGACCTTCATGGCCGGCCCGCTCGCCGACTACCTCGCCGCGCTGCGCATCGTCGGCGGCGCGCTGCTGATCGTGCTGGGCCTCAACCTCGCGGGCATCCTCCACATCCCGATCCTCGAGCGGACGTGGCGGCCGCTCGAGGCCGGCGCGTCGGGCTCGCTCGCCACGGCGACCGGGACCATCGCCCTCGGGGGCGGTGACGCGTCGGGCGGCCCGACCGTCGGCGACCGGATGGGCGCCCGCATGGTCAGCCCGCGCGGCGGCTGGATCGCGTCGTTCGGCCTCGGCGCGATCTTCGCGATCGGCTGGACGCCGTGCATCGGCATCATCCTCGGGGCGATCCTGACGATGGCCGCGACCTCGGGCACGACCGCCCAGGGCGCGATCCTGCTGCTCGCCTACACGCTCGGGCTCGGGCTCCCGTTCATCGCGATCGCGCTCGTCTACGATCGCGCGCCACGGCTCGTCCGCCCGCTGGTGCAGCACGGGAAGACGGTGTCGCTGATCGGCGGCCTCCTGGTCGCGTTCATCGGCGTCGCGATGGTCCTGGACCTGCTCTCGTTCCTGCCGCGCTACTTCACGTTCAACACGGCCATCTAGGTGAGCGAGCGACCGGAGTTCACGCACCAGCGCGAGCGGCACGGGCTGATCGGCCCGTTCAGCGGGCGGCAGATCCTCGCCGCGTTCCTCGCGATCGTGGCCGCGGGCATCATCCTCGTCGGGATCACCACGCCGCATCGGCACCACGGCCGGACCGGCCCTCGTCGATCCGCGGGCGACGCCGTTCGTGATCGGCGCGCCGACCGAAGGCCTGCGTCCCGGCGACCTCGCCCCCGAGCTGACGATCCCGCAGCCCGGACGGCACGACCTACCAGCTCACCGACCTCGACGGCAAGCCGATCCGGCTGGCCGACCTGCGCGGCAAGGTGGTCTGGCTCAACTTCTGGGCGAGCTGGTGCCCGCCGTGCCAGCACGAGACGCCGATCCTCCGCGAGCTGTCCGAGCGGTACAAGGCCCAGGGCCTCGAGGTCATCGGGGTCAGCGTGCAGGAGACCACCCCCGACGACGTCAAGGCGTACGCCGCCCGCTACGACCTGCCCTACACGATCGGCTTCGACGCCCTCGGCCACGTGTTCCATGCGTACAAGGTCTTCGCCCTGCCGACGCAGTTCTTCATCGACACCAACGGGGTGATCCGGCAGGTCGCCAATGGCCCGGTCGACGAGGCCGCCGCGGCGGCGCTGATCGAATCGATGCTGCCGCCGGCGTCGAGCGCGGCGCCGTCGCCAGCCCGAGCGTGAGCGCGAGCCCCAACCCGAGCTAGACCGACTCGTAACGATCGTGCGGCACCGATGTCGCGCCATGCCGAATTCCCGTCAAATGACCATCAGGCGGTCCTTGGGCAGCCGCAGGGACGAGCCGGCGACCCGGGTCACGCTCGCCGAGCCACGGACGGACCGCAGTTCCCTGCCAGATGAGCGCGTGAAGCGACACGTCAGCGCATCGCTGCCGAGTGACCGCCTGACGGACATCTGTCACAAGTCGCGGAGGCGACGGATCAGGCCCGCGAGGCGGGACGGCCCTCGCGGTCGGAGAGCGCACGCCGACGCCCGTCTACCGGCCCAGCTAGACGGGCTCGAAGCGGAAGCGGTCCCGGTCGCGGACGACGTGGCCGATGGGGTGACGGGCTTCGTGCGAGAGCACGATCAGCCAGCCCTCGTCGGCGGCCTGGGCGAACAGCTCGGCCTTGCGCACCACCGAATCGAGCGGGAAGTCGTCGAACGCGGTCACCCAGCGCGGGTTCGCCGCCCACGGGCGCATGAGCAGGTCGCCGAAGAACGCGAGGGTCCGGCCGTCATCACCGCCGCCGCGGACCACGATCGCCTGGTGCCCGGTCGAATGGCCGCCGGTCGGGACCACGCTGACCCCCGGGATGAGCTCCTGCTCGCCGTCGACCCAGCCCTGCGCGCCCCAGTCCTTGACCAGCGTGAGCTCGGGCTGCACGTAGGACGCGATGAGTCGCGGGTTGTCGCCGAGCGCGACCTCCCACTCGGCCTTCTGGGCGACGATCTTCGCGTGCGGAAAGGCCTTGTCGCCGTTCGCGCGCAGCAGCCCGCCGGCATGGTCGAAGTGGAGGTGGCTCATGGCCACGACGTCGATGGTCTCGGGCAGGACGCCCGCGGTCTCCAGCGCGGCCACCACCCATGGGCCCTCGTAGGCGCGCATCGCCCGGGTCTTCTCGTCGACCCGCTCGCCGATGCCGGTCTCGACGAGCACGCGGCCCGACGGCGTCTCGATGACGAGGCAGTTCAGCGCCTGGAGGAGCCGCCGCTTGTCGTCGACCTCGTCGCTGACCAGGTCGCCCCACAGGACCCACGGGACCGGCCCGAACAGCGTCCCGGCGTCCGAGCGGAAGGTGCCGGCCTGGATCAGGGCGACCTTCGTGCCGCCACCGAGGTCGGCGCGCCAGTCGACCGCGTCGTTCAGGGCCATCGGACGCTCATCGGACGGCGCTGGTCAGGACTTCTCGAAATCCCGGTGGAAGGCCGACGCGGTCGGCTCCTTCTGGCCCTGGTAGCGCGAGCGCAGCTCCGGCGACCCGTACGGCCGCTCGACCGGCGATGACATCTTGAAGAACGAGATCTGGCCGATGCGCATCCCGGAGTAGAGCGCGATCGGCAGGTTGGCCACGTTCGACAGCTCGAGCGTCAGGTTGCCCTTCCAGCCCGGGTCGACATAGCCCGCGGTCGAGTGGATGAGCAGGCCCAGCCGCCCGAGGCTCGACTTGCCCTCGAGCCGCGCGACCAGGTCGTCGGGCAGCTCGACCCATTCGAGCGTCTGGCCGAGGACGAACTCGCCCGGGTGCAGGATGAACGGCTCGTCGTCCGCGATCGTCAACAGCTCGGTCAGGTCGGGCTGCGGCGCCCGGACGTCGATGTACGGATAGCGGTTGTTGCGGAACACGCGGAAGCTGTGGTCGAGGTGCAGGTCGACCGAGGATGGCTGGAGGTCCTGGGGGTCGTAGGGGTCGATGCGGACCTCACCCGACTCGAGTGCCGCCCGGATGTCGCGGTCGGAGAGGACGCTCACGCGTCGAACGCGCCGGGGGTCCCGCGCTCCTCGTAGAGCGAGTCGACCTCGCGCTTGAGCGCCTCGAGGTCCTCGAAGCTCTGGTAGACGCTGGCAAACCGGATGTAGGCGATCTGGTCGATCGCGCGGAGCTGCTCCATCGCCATCGCGCCGACGCGCGACGAGGGGATCTCCGTGGCCCCGGACGAACGCAGCTCGGCCTCGATGGCGTCGGCCGCGGCATCCGCGGCACCGGCGGGCACCGGCCGGCGGGTCAGCGCCTTGCGCAGCCCCGAGACGAGACGGTCGCGGTCGAACTCCTGGCGCGAGCCGTCGCGCTTGATGACGACCAGCCGAGCGGCCTCGACGCGCTCGTAGGTGGTGAACCGCGTCGCGCACGCCGAGCACTCGCGACGGCGGCGGATGGTGGCGGAGTCATCGAGGTCCCGGGAGTCGACCACCCGGGTCTCGCGCTCTCCGCAACTGGGGCAACGCATCGGGCTCCTGTCGGGTACGTACCACTAGGTCTTGTGGTATGGCCGCAGGATACCACTACATGGTGTGGTCGGCCTGCTTCAACTCGTCGGCCAGGATCGCCTGTCGGGCGATCGCCTCGCGGGCATGGATGAGGTTCAGGTAGCCGCGCTTGATCGAGGTCTGCGCCTCCAGCTCGCGGGCGCCGCCGCGCACCGAGGCGAGGATGTTCGTCCCGTGCTCGACGGTCGAGAGCGCCCGTCCGGCACGCTCGAGCCCGTGGACGAGATCCTCGCGGATCGGCGTCGCGACGTTGGGGGTGTGCAGCGCCTTCGCCTCCTCGAGGTACTGCACGACGGCGTCGGACGCCGCGGTCAGCGTGTCACCGAGCGCGGCCGGCTCGAGGGCGTGGTGTCGGACGAGGTCGATCCGGCCCGCCGCCCCGGTCAGCGACGCGTCCACACGGGTCGTGAGGTCGTGGATGGCCGAGCGGAACGACTCCACCTCGCGGGTCCGCGCCACGATGCGACCGGTCCCACGGAAGACCACCAGCAGCCCCGCGGCGAGGGCGATGAACGCGAAGATCGGCAGCAGGATGATCCAGTCCACGGGTCGACCCGGCCGCCGTCAGGTCGCGCGGGCCCGGAGCGCCGCGAGCAGCGCCCGACCCACGTCGAACAGGTCACCGACCACGAACACGTCGGCGAAGTCGGCGATCGGCGCGTCAGGGTCCCGGTTGACCGCCACGATCGTGCCCGAGGTCTGCATGCCGACCTTGTGCTGGATCGCCCCACTGATGCCCATCGCGAGGTAGAGCTGCGGCTTGACGATCTTCCCCGTCTGGCCGATCTGCTGGCCGTAGGGGATCCAGCCCGAGTCCACCGCGGCGCGGGTCGCGCCGACCGTGCCGCCGAGCGCCGCGGCCAGCTCGCCGATCAGCTCGAAGCCCTCGGCGCCGCCCACACCGCGGCCGCCGGCGACGATCACCTTCGCTTCCTCGATCGGGGCGGCGGCCGCCTCCGCGACGATCCGCTCGACCACGGCGGCCGTCGGCCCGTCCACAGCACCCGGCGCCTCGGCTGCCTCGACCGTCCCTGGGGCGCTCGCGGCCTCGGCGGTCACGACGTTCGGGCGGACGGTGACGATGCCGCGTCCCGTCGTGAGGGCACTCCGCGTGGTGAGCTTGCCGCCGAACACGCTGTGCTCGGCCTCCGGGCCGCCGTCCGTCCAGGACACGGCCGTGGCGTTGGCGAGGACGCCGAGCCCGGTCAGGGCGGACAGCACCCCGGCCACGTCCCGGCCCTCGGGCCCGGCGCCGGTCAGGACGACCTGCGGCTGGTGCTGGTCGACGAGGACCGGCGAGCCGACGCGCGACGATGCTCCCGACGGCGTGGTCCGCGGTCGCGGGCTCCGTGACGGCGAGCACCCGTGGCAGGTAGCGGGCCAGCTCCGCGGCGGCGGCCTCGGGTGCCGACCCGACCACGACACCCGTGACCGCCTCGCCGGATGCCGCACCGAGCGCGCGGGCAAGCGTCGCGACCTCCGTGCTGATCCGGGCGAGCGACCCGTCGCCGGCCAGCTCCCCGTGGACCCAGATCCCGCCCATCAGATCAGCCGCCGTTCGGCCAGGAACTCGACGACCTGCCGCGCGGCCTCGTCGGCCGGCTCGCGGATCACCCGCGTCGCGGCGCGGGTCTCGGGCGCCTGCGAGCCGGTGACGCGGGTCGTGGCGACCGCGCCGCCGACCGTCGTCCCGTCCAGGCCGATGTCCGCGAGCGACGCCGTGGTGATCTCCTTGGACCGGGCGGCCATGATCCCCTTGAGGGACGGGTAGCGCGGCTCGCCGAGCGCCTGCGTGCAGGTGATGAGCGCGGGCATCGGCGCTTCGAGCACGTCGTAGCCCGTGGGGGTGATCCGCCGCACGCGCACGGAGCCGGCGGCCGGATCCGGGTCGATCCGGGCCGCATAGGACAGCAGCGGCAGCCCGGCCAGCGCCGCGACCCCCGGCGCGACCACCCCGGACACGCCATCCGAGGTGTCCACGCCCGCCAGCACGAGGTCGAACGTCATCGAGGCCAGGGCGGCGGCCAGCACGCGCGTCGTCGAGACCGTGCAGGACCCCTCCAGCGCCGGATCCGTGACAAGGCGGCCGCTCGCCGCCCCCATCGCGAGGGCCTTGCGCATGGTCTCGGGCGCGTTCGACGGCGCCATCGACAGGAGCGTGACCTCGCCGCCGTGGGCCTCGGTCAGCTTCAGCGCGGCTTCGAGCGCGTATTCATCGTTGCCGTTGACGACCGCGGGCGCGGCGCCACGGTCCAACCGGCCGTCCGGACCCAGCCGCTCGCCCGCTGACGCGGGGTCCGGGACCGGTTTCATGAGCACGACGATGTGCAACGGGACGTGAACCTCCCTGCGCGGTCAGCCGCCCTTGCCGAGCAGCGCGCGCGCCAGGACCAGTCGCTGGATCTGCTGGGTCCCTTCATAGAGCTGGGTGATCTTCGCGTCGCGCATCATCCGCTCGACAGGGAACTCGTCGATATAGCCGTATCCACCCATGACCTGCACGGCATCGGTCGTGACCCGCATGGCGGCATCCCCGGCGACGAGTTTACACATGGCCGCCCACCGCCCGGCATCGGGGGCGCCGGCGTCGATCTCGGTGCAGGCCTTGTACAGCAGCTGGCGAGCGGCCTCGGTCGCCGCGTCCATGTCCGCGAGCATCGCCGACACCATCTGGAAGTCGCCGATCCGCTGCCCGAACTGCTTGCGCTCCTTCGCGTAGGCCGTGGCGACCTCGAGCGCGCCCTGCGCGATCCCGACCGCCTGGGCGGCGATCCCCGGGCGGCTGCGCTCGAACGTCTGCATGGCGATCTCGAAGCCGTCGCCCTCCTCGCCGATGCGGTTCGCCGCGGGGATGCGCACGCCATCGAAGGCGAGCTCGGCCGTCGGGCTGCCGCGGAGCCCCATCTTGTGCTCGAGCCGGGCGACGCTGAAGCCCTCGGTCGGGACCTCGACCACGAAGGCGGTCAGGCGGCGGTGCTTGGGCACGTCCGGGTCGGTCACCGCGAAGACGGTGATGAGGTCCGCCACCGAGCCCTGGCTGATGAACCGCTTCGAGCCGGTGATCACGTAGTCGTCGCCGTCGCGGACCGCGCGCGTCCGGGCGGCCGCGGCGTCGGAGCCGGCCTCCGCCTCGGTCAGCGCGAACGCGATGAGCTGCTCGCCGCTGGCGAGCCGGGGCAGCCAGCGGGCCTGCTGCTCCGGGGTCCCGCGATGGACGATCGGCAGCGATGCCAGCTCCTGGACCGCGAGGATCAGCCCGGTGGTGGCGCACGCGCGGCTGAGCTGCTCGATGACGAGGCACACGCTCAGGAGGTCGCCGCCAAGCCCGCCGTGCTCGACCGGGAACGGCAGGGCGAGGATGTCCTGCTTCGCGAGCAGGTCCTTGAGGTCCCACGGGAACTCGGCGGTGCGATCGATCTCGGCCGCCCGGGGAGCGACCTGCTCGTCGGCGAGGATCCGCACGGCGTCGCGCAGGTCGCGCTGCGCGTCCGTGAGGCGATAGGCGGGGCTGGGCTCGGTCGGCATGGTCACCGGGGCCATCGTACCGGCCACGGGCGCCTCAGGACGGCCCGAAAGGGCGGTGCGCCGACGCGCTCATGGACGGTGCGGTGCGGTCCGGTCCGGTTGGCGGCGCCCAGGACCCGGACTACCCTGTCGGCGAGGCGCGAGACGGGAGATCCGCGCCGGATCGGGGACGACGATGGATGTGACGACGGGCCTGATCATGCTGATGGCGGCGGCAGGGGTGGGAGCGGTCGCCACGCTCGCGATGCTTCGTCGGCAGCGACTCCAGGCGGCCGGGCCGCACGAGAACACCTATGCGACGAGCACCGAGGGGATGAAGCGCTGCCCGGCGTGCAACACGGGCAATCTCGTGACGGACGCGAGCTGCTCCAACTGCGGGAAGCACCTGCCCGGCTGATCCCGGCGAGAGCGGACCCTCAGAGCACCGGCAGGCGGCGGTCCTCCGGCGCGGCCGCGAGCCGCGCGGCCAGGACCTCGCTGATGTCCATGGACGTGACCGTGCCTGCCCCGGCCGACGCCGCGATGCCATCGGACAGCATCACCATGCAGAACGGGCAGGCGGTCGCGACCGTCGCGGCGCCGGTCTCGAGCACCTGACGGGTCCGCTCCGCGTTGATGCGCGTCCCGCGGTCCTCCTCCATCCACATCCGGCCACCACCGGCCCCGCAACAGAACGTGTTGCGTCCGGACTTCTCCATCTCGGTCACGGAGACCCCGGCCGCACCGAGGACATCGCGCGGCGCGGCCACCACGCCGTTGTAGCGGGCGAGGTAGCACGAGTCGTGGACGGTGACGCTGCCCGGCCGGTGCTCGCCGCTCGACGCCGCCGCGTCCTCCGGCACGGTCTGCAGCCGGCCCGATGCCAGCAGCTCGGCGAGGTACGTCGAGTGGTGGACGATCCGGTAGTCGCCGCCCAGCTGGCCGTACTCGTTGCCGATGGTGTTGAAGCAGTGTGGGCAGGCCGTGACGATCGTCCGCTCTCCCATCCCGTAGCGGTCCAGCGTCGCGACGTTCCCCGACGCGAGGATCTGGAACACGTAGTCATTGCCCATCCGGCGGGCCGGGTCGCCCGTGCACGACTCCTCCTGGCCGAGCACCGCGAAGCGCACGCCCGCGGCATGGAGGCAGGTCGCGACCGCGCGGGCCACCTTCTGGTTGCGCGGATCGAAGGCAGCCGCGCAGCCGACCCAGTAGAGGACCTCGAGCTCGTCCAGCCGGCCGTCGGCCGCCACCGCGGCGACCGTCTCGACCTCGAACTCGAGCGGCTTCGTCCAGTCGAGCCGCGTGGACGCGGGCTGGCCCCACGGGTTGCCCTGGTTCTCCATCGCGCGGAACGCCCCCGTCAATTCCGGCGGGAACCGCGCGTCCTCGAGCACGAGGTTCCGGCGCAAGCCGACGATCTTGTCGACGTGCTCGATGAGGACCGGGCACGCCTCCACGCACGCGCCGCAGGTCACGCAGTCCCACACCGCGTCATACGGGATGGCGGTGTCGACGATCGCGGTGGCCAGCGCGGCAGGACGGACGGTCGTGTCGTCGAGGCCGTAGGTGTCCCGGACGATCGGCGAGTTCGGGATGATGTCGATCCCGTGCTCCGCGTCGACCGACAGGTCGCGGATGCCCATGATGAAGTGCTTGGGATTGAGCGGCTTCCCGGTGTTCCAGGCCGGGCAGGCCTCCTGGCAGCGGCCGCACTCGGTGCAGGTGAACCCGTCGAGCAGGTCCTTCCAGCCGAGGTCCTGGAGGGTCCGCAGCCCGAACGAGGCGTCCTCCGCCTCGAGGTCGAGGGCCGGCAGCTCGCCGCGCGGACGGAGCTTGCGGAACCAGATGTTCGGGAAGCTCGTGGCGATGTGCAGGTGCTTGCTGAACGGCAGGTAGCACAGGAACGCGGCGACGAGCGCGATGTGCCCCCACCACAGCAGCGCGAACAGCGCCTCGAGGACCGCCGGCGAGAGCGCCCGGAGCGGGACCGCGAGCGCGGCTGCCACGAAGGCCCCCGGCTGGTCGCCGTAGCGGGCGAACTGGACCGCCTGGGCCAGCAGCTCGGTCGCGACGACCCCGCCGATGATGCACCAGGATCAGCAGCGCGTCGCGGTTGAACGTGAGCCGGGCCGGCTTCGTGACCAGGCGCCGGAAGAACGCCCAGCCGATCGACGCAAGGACGATGACGGCGACCACGTTCTGCATGGCGCTGACGGCGGTCCACAGGAGACCGTCGAACGGGATGGAGATGACCGCCTGGATGATCCCGCCGGTCACGATGTTGGCGGTCCCGATGGTCAGGAGCACGAAGCCCCAGAAGATCCCGGCGTGCATGACCCCGGCCCGCGGGTCCTTGAACATCTTCGTCTGGACGAACGCGTACCGGATCAGGCCGGCGAACCGCGCCGGGATGTCCGCGAACGGGCTGGGACCGGCGGCGCGGACCGCGGCGAACACCCGCAGGTGGCGCGCCATCGCGAGCACGAAGAACGCGGCCGCGCCCCAGAACACCGGGAAGACGAGCGGGTACGCGGGGACGTCGGCGAACGTCTCGAGCATGGCCGTCAGCCGGCGCGGCCGTGGTCGAAGGGGCCGGCGAGCGTCTCGAGCGCATGGTCGAGCACCGGCTCGACGGCCGCGAACGATTCGATGGCGCCCTTCGGGCTGCCCGGGACGTTGACGACGAGCGTCCGGCCGATGACCCCGACGAGGCCGCGCGACAGGTCGGCCAGCGGCGTGATCGCGCGGCCGCGACGCCCGCATGGCCTCGGCGAGGCCGGGGATCTCGTAGTCGATGACCCGCGCGGTCGCCTGCGGTGTCACGTCGCGCGGCGTCAGGCCGGTCCCGCCGGTGGTGACGATCAGGTCGTGGCCGCGGCGCGCCGCCCGCGAGCGCGTCCTCGATGGCGGCCATGTCGTCCGGCACGAGCGCGCGGTCCACCGCGTACCCGAGACCCGACAGCCGTTCGTCGAGGGCCGCGCCCGATCCATCCTCGCGAACGCCGGCCGAGACCCCGTCGCTGACCGTGAGGACGAGCGCCCGCCTCATCCGCCGCGGGGCCGCCGGCTCGGCGACTTCGGCTTGCCGGACGACTTCGGCCGGCCGCGCGACCCCGGGTTGATCCGGCCCGCCGAGCGGTCGCCGGGCTGGCGGACCGGGGCCGGGGTGTCGGGGCCGGCCGGGCGGACCCATTCGCCGCTCTTGCCGCCGGTCTTGCTGACCAGGTGGACCGAGCCGATCTCGACGCCGCGCTCGACGCCCTTGACCATGTCGTAGACGGTCAGGGCGGCGACCGACGCCGCGGTCATCGCCTCCATCTCGACGCCGGTCTGGCCGGTCGTGGCCGCCTCGGCGCGGATGCGCAGCACGCCGGCCCCGCGATCCGGGGTGATCGAGACCTGCAGGTCGGTGAGCGCGAGCGGATGACAGAGCGGGATGAGCTCGCTGGTCCGCTTGGCGCCCATGACGCCGGCGAGCTCGGCGACCCCGAGCACGTCGCCCTTGGCGCCGCCGCCGTCGATGACGAGGCTCATGGTCTCGGGCGAGAGCGCGACGGTCGCCTCGGCGACCGCGCGTCGGGCGGTGATGGGCTTGGCCGAGACGTCGACCATGCGCGGCCGGCCGGTCCGGTCGACGTGGGAGAGGCGCCGGCGCTCGAACCGCGGGGCGGGCTTCTGGTCCATGCCGTCGAGGATAGCGGCCGCGGTCAGGCCCGGTCGAGCCACCACAGCTCGACCTCGGCGCCGGCCGGGCAGCTCGTCGTGCGCCTCGGGGATGACCGCCAGGGCGTCGGCGGCCGCCGAGGGCCGAGATGACGTGGCTCCCCTGCCCGCCCGCCAGGCGGACCGGGACCCGGCCCTGGGCGTCGCGGACGGGACGCGCCGGACGGCGTCGCGCTCGGCGATCACCCGCTGGTAGCCGCGCCGACCCGGGCTCTTGCTGACGGCGTCCGTCGAGGACGGCCCGGTCGACCGCGCGATGGAGGTCGTCGTCGCGCTGGCCGGCCGAGCCGGCGCAGCGCCGGGCGCACGAAGAGCTCGAAGGTCACGAAGGTCGAGACCGGGTTGCCCGGCAGCCCGAAGAGCAGGACCGGCGGCCGGCCGTCGCCGCGCCGCGGTCCCGAACGCGAACGGCTTGCCCGGCTGGACCTTGACCCGCCACAGGTCGATGCGATCCGACCTCCTCGATCGCGGCGCGCACGACGTCGTACGGACCGACCGACACGCCGCCCGACAGGATGATGGCGTCCACCCCGGCATCGAGGCCGGCCCGCAGGCGGCCGCGAACGTCCTCGAGGCGGTCGAGCGCGATGCCGAGGCGGATGGCTTCCGCGCCGGTCGCCTCCACGAGCGCCGCGAGCCCCGGCCCGTTGGCGTCCGGGATGCCGGCCGGCCCGAGCGGCACGCCCGGCGCGCGCACCTCGTCGCCGGTGGCGAGGATCGCGACCCGCGGCCGTCGGTAGACCGTGACGCGGTCGACGGCCGGCGCCCGCGAGCAGCGAGATCGACGGCCGGGGTGATGACCGCGCCCGGGCCGACCAGGTCGCATCGCCGGCTCGCGAGGTCGCTGCCGGCTCGGCGGATCGAGCCGCCGACCGGGACCGCCTCGTGGACGAGGCACGCGGCCGGCAGCGGGCCGGTCGCGTCGCGCCCACGCGGTCCGGCGACCCCGGCCGCGTCGACGGGCGTCGTCGCCTCGACGGGCACCACCGCGTCGGCCCCGGGCGGGACCGGGGCGCCCGTCGCGATCCGGACGGCGGTACCGGGTCGGACGTCGCAGCCGGACGGGTCGCCGCCGGCCGGGACCTCGCCGATGACCTCGAGGCGGGTCGGGGCCGTCTCGGAAGCGCCCGCCACGTCGACGGCACGGATCGCGTAGCCGTCCATCGCGGAGTTGTCCCACGGCGGCAACGCGGTCCGGCTGACCGCGGTCTCGGCCATCACCCGGCCGAGGGCGGCCTCGATCCCGACCGTCTCGGTGCCGACGGGACCGGCGATCGCCGCCATCACGCGGGCGAGCGCTTCCTCGACCGAGAGCAGCTGGTCGGCCGTCATCGGACGGACCGCGCCCCCCGTGGTGGCCGTCGTGGCGGTGACGGCGTCGTCGGGCTGGTCGTCGCCGGCCTTCGCGTCGGCGACCCACGCGACGAGGAGCGCGAGGAGGATCGCCACGATCCCGAGCACGATCGCGGTCTCCTGCCAGAACGCGAACGGGAAGAGCTGGACCAGCCGCTCGGTCGCCGGGTCGAAGGTGTACGAGCCGCCGGCGAAGAAGATCTCGTGGAAGACCTCGAAGAGCGTGTCGAAGGCGACGAACGACACGAGACCCGCCACGACGAGCGTCGCGATCAGCCCGACCGCCCCGCCCCAGACGGCTCGCCAGGATGCCGCGCGGGCGGCCGCCCCGCGACGCCGGGCCGCGATGACCGAGCGCCGCGACGCCGAGGACGAGCGCGACGGCGAAGAAGCCGATGAAGACCCCGCGGACGTCGCGCATGTGCTGGCGCTCCTTCTCGTCGAGCACCGGCGTGCCCCCGACCGTGACCGCGAAGTCGGGCGGGCCGATGACGAGGTCACTCAGGATCGCTGCCGGTCGCGGCGCGGAGGTCGGTCTCGCTGAAGCCGGTCCAGGCGGCCGCCTCGGCACGTCCCTGCTCGAACGACACCCAGAGCGGGTTCAGGAAGAGCGGGATGGTGACCGCGAGGATCACGAACGCCGTGGCGACGGCGATGACGAGATCGGCCGCGCGGCCGGCGAGGTGGTTCACGGGCGCATCCTAGTCGCTCGGGGCCGCGGACCCGGCCGAGGCGACGGCCCGCCGGCCTACTCGTCCTCGAGCGTCTTCGCCTGGTCCCACCAGCCCTCGATCGTGAGGTCGGTGGGCGGCTCGAGCTCGAGCTCCGTCGCCCCCTGGCGGATCCGGGCGTTGAAGTCGTCGAGCGGGAGCTGCGAGGATGTCGCGGAGCCCCTCGATCCGGGCCTGGATCATCATGTAGTGCTCGTCCGGGCCGAAGCTCGCGAGGTTGAGCATCAGGGCCTCGTCGCGCCACATCAGGACGTCGTTCGTGGTCGCGCCGACCTGGTCGGCGAGGGTCTGGCGGCGGGTCGGGGTCTCGGACACCTCCAGCAGCAGGCCGGTCGTGAAGATCCCCTGGTGGTCGAGGCGGTCGAGGTGGACCGGCTCGATGCGCGTCAGCTCGTCGATCGGTGGCATGGCACGGATGATGCCACGGGCCGACGGGTCCCCGCCCGGCGCCCGGACTGACACGGATCTGCGACGCCCGGCAGGCGCGGTGTAGCCAGACGCCTCGTCGCGGTCCACGATGGTGCCGAGATGCTGTCGTTCCTGCTGCGCCGGGTCCTGCCCGGCCGCCTCGTCCCGCTCCTCGGCCTGTGGGAGGTCTACACCGCGGCCCGCTGGCTGTACGGGCTCCGGGTCGCCGCGCAGCGTCGCCATCGCCCCAGGAGGCTGGTCGTCTCGGGACAGCCGGCGGCGTCCCGTCGAACGCGCGACCGCTCGCGCTGAGGCTCGGCGGCTGCCGATATCAGGGCCTGGTTCGCGCGGTTCGCGCCGCTGCCTGGTTCGCGCCGCTGCCTGGTTCGCGCCGCATCTGCCATAACGACCGCCACCAGAACGCAATGGTCGATCGGGGGCCTCTACCCGGGCCTGGCCGTTCGAACCGATGCCCTTGATATGCAGACACGTGCAGGCCGTTGCGCCCTCGAGCCGTCCAACGGCCGTTGTGAGGCCGGCGACCAGCCATAACGTTCTCCCGGCGGGCGTTCTGCCACGTACGTGAGGTCGCGCCCGAACCGAGCGACGGCGGCAGCGGGTCGCCCATCGGCGACTCACGCGGCAAGACAACCTCTCAGCCGAATCTCAGGCGGCGCGACATACCGTGAGGCGCAGCAGCCACCCCCGACTGACGAGGCCCACGCCATGACCGACCTGATGGACCGACCGTTCCTCTACCAGGAACCGCGACGACGACCAGCCCGACGAGACCGACCGCGGGCCTCGTCTACGACCTCGGCACCCTCGACCGCCGGCGCATGCTCCAGCTGCTCGGCTTCGGCGGGATCTCGGCCGGCATGTTCGTCATCGCCGGCTGCACGCCGGGCGCCAGCGCGTCGCCGTCCGCGAGCGCGAGTGCCGCGGGGCCGGCAGCGCCGCCGCGGCCAGCTGCGCGGTCATCCCCGAGGAGACCGCCGGACCGTTCCCCGGCGACGGGTCGAACGGCCCCGACGTCCTGAACCAGAGCGGGGTCGTCCGCCAGGACATCCGCTCGAGCTTCGGGTCGTCGACGACCACCGCCCAGGGCGTGCCGCTCACCGTCCAGCTCACGATCCAGGACGCGTCGCGACTGCGCGCCGATCGCCGGCGCCGCCGTCTACCTCTGGCACTGCGACCGGGACGGGAACTACTCGCTGTACTCGCAGGCGGCCGCGAACGAGAACTACCTGCGCGGCGTCCAGGCGGCGGATGCGAACGGCGTCGTGACGTTCCAGAGCATCTTCCCGGCGTGCTACTCCGGGCGCTGGCCGCACGTCCACTTCGAGGTCTATCCCAGCCTCGACATGGCGACCAACGAGAACAACAAGATCGCGACCTCGCAGATCGCGCTCCCGAAGGACATCTGCGACCAGGTCTACGCCACCGACGGCTACAGCCAGAGCGTCCAGAACGCTGAGCCAGGTGTCGCTCACGACCGACATGGTCTTCCGCGACGATGGCGGCGTCCGCCAGCTCGGGACGATGTCAGGCTCGGTCGCCGACGGGCTCCAGGTCGCCCTGGTCGTGCCCGTCGGCGCCTAGATCGCTCGGTCGGGTCAGTTCGAGGGGTCGGTCGTGCCGCCGGTACCGCCGGTGCCGCCGCCGCCACCTTCGCAGGTGACCTTGAAGACCTTGGACTTGGCCTTCAGGTCCGTGTTGCCGTCCTTGCCGTAGAGCGTCGCCTTGTAGTGGCCGGACGCCAGGTCGTACGGGCCGGAGATGAAGTAGCCGGATCCGTCCGCCGGACCGACGGTGCCGCCGTCCTGGTCGACACCGGTCGGGGCGTCCCCGCCCTGCACCGTGAAGACGAGATGGCCGGTCTGGCCGGCATCGAGGCCGAAGCCTTCGACGTCGAACCCGCACCCGACCTTCGGGTCGTTGTTCGGGGTCCCCGTCGGAGTGCCCGCATCGTGGATCTTGAGCGTGCCGTTGTTCCCGGCGGCGGCACCCCCGGCCGCCACCATCCAGACCAGCCCTACGACGCTCAAGGTCGCGCCGAGATGCCGTGATCGCCACCGTGCCATGCCTGTGCCTCGCGTTAGGTCAGCTGGGTGGTCGTATGGCCGCCACCGCAACTCGTCGGCCGAGCATCGACCGTCGATGGGTCCGTGTCCACGACTGGGACCATTTGTCGGTGCGACGACGCACCCGTTCGTGGGAGGCCTGCGGCTACCCCTCGGGCATATCCCCGAGGATCGTCTCGCCGATGCCTCGCGGGCTCACCGTCGCATCTCGCGCCTCGCCGCGCACTACGATGCCGACCTGACTTCGCGACCCGCCCGGTCGTCGTCTGGAGGCTGCCGTGACCGAGACGCTCATCCCGCCGATCGAGGAGTCGCGCGCCGACCTCGACCGTCTCGATCTCCGGACGAGGATGTTCATCGACGGCGCGTTCCGCGATGCCGCAAGCGGCGACCGGTTCGTCACGGAGAACCCCGCCACCGGCCGCCCGATCGCCGATGTCGCCCAGGGCGGTCCGGCAGACGTGGACATCGCGGTCGCGGCCGCGCGTCGGGCCGCCGACGACGGTCGCTGGTCACGTCTGGACCCTGGCGCCCGCAAGCGGGTCCTCATCGCGTGGGCCGACCTGATCGAAGCCCATGCGCGCGAGCTGGGCCTGATCGAGACCATCGATGCGGGCAAGCCCATCACGGACACGGTCGGCCTCGACATGCCGGAGACCGCCGCCTGCATCCGCTGGCACGCCGAGGCGGCCGACAAGCTGTACGGACAGGTCGCCCCGTCGCCCGAAGGCACCATCGCCACGATCACCCGTGAGCCGTGCGGTGTCGTGGGGGCGGTCGTGCCCTGGAACTATCCCGCGCAGATGGCCGCATGGAAGCTCGGGCCGGCCCTCGCGACCGGGAACACGGTCGTGATCAAGCCCGCCTCCACGACGTCGCTCAGCCTGCTGCGCATCGTGGAGCTCGGCAGCGAGGCCGGCCTGCCCGATGGGGTCCTCAACGTCGTGACCGGCCCGGGCGGCACGGTCGGCGAGGCGATCGGCCGCCACCCCGACATCGATTGCCTGGCGTTCACCGGGTCCACCGAGGTCGGTCGGCGGTTCCTCCACTACGCGGCCGATTCGAACCTCAAGCGCGTCCTCCTCGAGCTTGGCGGCAAGAGCCCCCAGATCGTCTTCGGCGACGTGACCGATCTCGGCGCGGTGGCGGCCAACGTCGCGATCGCCATCTTCTGGAACATGGGCGAGAACTGCAGTGCCGGCTCGCGCCTCGTCGTGCACCGCTCGCGGAAGGCGGCCCTGCTGGAGGCGATCGAGGCCGAACTCGCCGCATGGCCCGTGGGTGACCCGCTCGACCCGGCGACCCGCATCGGGGCGCTCATCTCGAAGGAGCAGATGGACAAGGTCCTCGGTTACATCGACATCGGCCGACGGGAGGGCGCCCGTCTCGTCATCGGCGGCTCGCGGATCCTCGAGGAGACGGGTGGCTGGTTCGTCCCGCCGACGGTCTTCGACCATGTGACCAACGACATGCGCATCGCGCGTGAGGAGATCTTCGGTCCGGTCCTGTCCGTCATCGAGTTCGACACCGAGGCGGAGGCGGTGTCCATCGCGAACGACACGCCCTACGGCCTCGCCGCGTCCCTCTACACCCATGATCTCGACGTCGCCCATCGCGTCGCCCGCGAGGTGCGGGCAGGCATCGTCGGCATCAACGCCTATTCGGAAGGCGACATGACCACGCCGTTCGGTGGCTACAAGCAGTCCGGTTTCGGTGGTCACGACAAGTCCGTCCACGCGCACGACCAGTACACCGAGACCAAGACCACCTGGATCCAGCTCCGACCGCCGGCGTAGTCCGCGCCCCGTTGGCGCGTCGGGCGCGGTCAGGCGTCGGACGAACCGCGCTCCCGTTCCAGGAGGGCCGCCGCGAACCCGGTCAGCGCGACGTCTTCGAGCGGCGGGTTGATGAGCCCCGCGCGGGCATCGCGGAACGCCCGCTCCAGTGGGCCGGTCAGGTATCCGGGCCCGCCGGCGATCCGGAGCGCCTCGTCCGTGGCCGCGACGGCGGCCCGGGTACAGACGAGCTTGGCCAGGGCGAGGTCCGTCGGGTCGCGAGCGTCGTCCCACTGCCGCGCCGCGCCGAGCAGCACATGACGCGCGGCTCGCAGCTCCGCGTCGAGGCGGCCGAGCCGGATCCGGACGCTCGGCAGGTCCGCGACACTCGTCGAGCCGTCGCCCGGGCGATGCGCGACGGCCCAGCGAGCGACCGCGGTTCGGGCGCCCTCGCCGATGCCCAGATAGGTCGCGGCGGTCGCGGCCGCGAACCAGGCGCGCGGCACCGGCCCACGCGGATCGGGCGCGCCGGCCACGTTCCGCGTCGCGAGCGTGGCCTCGACGCCGTCGAGCACCAGCCGGCCGGACGCGGAGCCGCGCATCCCCAGCGCCTCGAAGCCATCGCGCCGCTCGACACCCGGGCCGCCGAGATCGACGAGGAAGCTGCCGACCTCTGGCGGCTCGGCGTCACCATCGATGCGGGCCGTTACGAACGCCAGGGTCAGGTTCGGGAGCCACGTGGTCCAGGTCTTCTCCCCGGTGAGCCGCCACGTGCCGTCGTCGCCCGGACGAGCCGTCGTGCCGGGGATCGCCCCGCGCGCCGGCGATCCGCCGCCGTCCTCGGTCGCGGCGTTGTTGACGAGGGCGCCGTCCTCGACGATCGCCCGGTAGACCCGGTCCCGGATCGCATCCGGGACTCCCGTGCTATCGCGCAGCGCCCCGACGACGTGCACCTGCATCGCGAACCCGAGTCCGGTCGAGCCGTCCACGGCCCCCACCCGCGCCAGCACGTCGGCCGATTCCGCCATGGACGCCCCGAGCCCGCCCGCCTCGGACGGGACGGTCAGACGATGCAGGCCGCTCTCGACGACCGCCTGTGCGGCCCGCGGATCGAAGGCATCGCCGAGCTCCAGCTCCCTGAGCGTCGCGACCAGGGCATCCCCGGCCGCCTGGAGGTCGGTCCTCACGGTGCCTTCGCGTCGCGGGCCCAGCGCATCGGCCCGACGGGGCGACCGGCGGCGGAATCGGCAACGAGCGCGGCGAACCGCCGCTCACGGGTCGCCGACTGCTTCGCCCCGGCGAGCCAGCCGAGGACCGCCCGCCGATACGACGGCGGCCGGCGCTCCCAGTCGGTCCAGGCGGTCTCGTCCGCCCGGAACCGAGCCTCCTCGTCCGCTGTCAGGGCCTCGAGCGGTCGCTCGTACGAGTAGACCGCGGTCCTCGCATCGGACCGCTGCTCGAACGCGGCGAGGCCGGCGGGGCGCATCCGACCCTGTTCCGTCAGCGTCGCGACCTTCGCGACGTTGATCGCGCTCCAGTTGCTGCCCTTGCGCCGCGGGGTGAACCGCTGCGCATGCGACTCCTGGTCGAGGCTGTAGCGCACGCTGTCGATCCAGCCGACGCAGAGTGCCTCGTCGACGGCATCGGGCCAGGCCACGCTCGGCCGGCCGGTCGCCTTCCTGTGGCCGCCGAGCCAGAGCTCCTCGGCGGTGTCGGCGTTGGCGTCGAACCAGTCGCGGAGCTCGTCGGCGGTCGCGAAGAACCGGACGTCGCGCGGCATGGGCTTCATGCCTCGGCGGGAACGGCAGCGGCCTCACGGAGCAGGTCCCAGGCCCGTTCGACGTGACGACGCTCCGTGCGCAGGTTGCCGATCGAGACCCGGATCGTGAACCGGTCGGCGAGCCGGGTGTGCGACAGGAAGACCTCGCCGGTCCGGTTGACCGCGTCCATGATCGCCGCGTTCGCATCGTCGAGCGCGGCGTCCGACCCGGTCCAGCCCGTCGGGCGCCAGCGGAAGCAGACCGTCGCGAACGGCACGGGTGCGAGCCGCTCCCAGTCCCGGTCGGCGTCGACCTGCGCCGCGAACCACTCGGCCAGCGCCAGGTGCTCGCTGATCCTCGCCCGCAGCCCGTCGAGGCCGAACCAGCGCAGCTGGATCCACAGCTTCAGCGCCCGGAAGCGCCGGCCGAGCTGCGGCGTGTAGTCGGTGTAGTCGCGGACCGGCGTCGTCCGGTCGAGCGTCCGCAGGTACTCGGGATGGAGGCTGAACGCCGCGGCGAGCACGTCCATCCGGCGGGTGAGCAGCAGCGAGGCGTCGAGCGGCGTGAACAGCCACTTGTGCGGGTTCACGACGATCGAGTCGGCGCGCTCCCAGCCCGCGAACGGCGCCCTGCGGTCCGGGAGGATCGTGACCACGCCGGCATAGGCGGAATCGACGTGGAGCCACAGGCCTTCGTCTTCGGCGATGTCGGCGATCTCGGCCACCGGGTCCACCGAGGTCGACGATGTCGTACCGAGGGTCGCGACGACCGCGATCGGCCGACGGCCGGCGGCGCGGTCGGCGCCGATCGCGGCCCGAAGGGCACCCGGTTCGAGCTCGAAGCGCTCGTTCGTCGGGATCCGGACCAGCGCGTCCCGCCCCAGCCCGAGCGTCATGCACGCCTTTTCGATCGAGCTGTGGGCCTCCGCCGACGCGTAGACCCGCAGCGCGGGGAGCTCGGCCCGACCGGTCAGGCCCTGCTGGGCGGCATCGACACCGGCCGCCTGTCGCGCGGCGGCCAGCGCGATCAGCGACGACGTGGAGGCTGTGTCGGTCAGCAGGCCGTCGAACGACGCCGGCAGCCCGAACGCCTGGCGCAGCCAGTCCACGACGACGCCTTCGAGCTCCGTGCCGATCGGCGAGGTCCGCCACAGCATCGGGTTCTGGCCGAGGGTCGCGGTCAGCATCTCGCCGAGGATCCCCGCGCCGGACGCGGTCGTGGCGAAGTACGCGAGGAACCCCGGGTGCTGCCAATGGGTGGCGTTCGGCTCGATGAGCCGCCGGTAGTCGGCGAGGATCGCCTCGAGCGGCTCCGGCCGGTCGGGCGCGGTCGCCGGGAAGAGCGGCCGGAGCGACCCCGGCTCGATCGACGGGAAGACCGCCCGGGTCTCGATGGTCTCGAGGTAGTCGGCCATCACGTCGACCACGGCGTGCGCCGCCGCGCGGAACTCGTCGGGCGACATGTCGCCGGTCAGGGGCTGTTGCGGGTCGTCGGGTCGCGGGTCGGTCACGCGCCCGAGTGTACCGAGCGGCGGGACCTAGATGGAGTCGCCGATCTGGGACAGGATGTCGCTGAGCTGCGAGCCGAGCAGGATCAAGGCCACGACGCCCAGGATCGCGAAGACCAGGAAGAGCCCGACGATGAGCGAGCACGCCAGCGCGAGGCCGCGCGCCGCCCCCGACCCCGACGGCCGCACCAGGGCCGAGTTCGCGAACTTGTCGTGCAGGCCCTGGTTCGTCGGGCTGAGCGCGGTCGAGCCGAGGAGCACGATCCACCACACGAGCTGGACGAGGCCCAGCCAGGAGGAGCTCGGCAGGACGAGGTCCAGCAGCGACAGGAACAGGCCCAGTCCGACCCAGCGGCGCAGCGCCTGCTGGATCGAGAGCGGGTGTCCGTCGAACGCGTTGCCGACCTGGATCCCGAAGATGCGCTGGCCGATGGTCGCCCGCCGACCGCCCGACCAGAAGAACACGAAGTACGCGAGGCTGAGGATCACGACGGGGACGGTGTACCCCGCGCCCGAGAGCCGGTAGCCGGCCTCATACCGCCCGAACACGGTCCCCGAGTAGCTCTGGCCTGAACCAAGGATCGCCGCGATGATCCCGCCGACGATGCCGATGAGGATCACGTCGACCACGTAGGCGATGAACCGCGAGATCGTGTCGGCGTATGACAGGCCCGGTGCGACCTCGCGCGGCGGCGCCACGGGCGCCCAGCCAACCGTCGCGCCCGTACTGCCCGGCGGCGGCGCGGCGGGTGGCGTGGCCGCGGGGTCGGCCCAGCCGACCGGGCCGGCCGGTGGCGGCGTGGGGGCGGTCCAGCCGACCGGCGCGGCCGAGATCAGTCCGGGCTGCGCCGGGGGCGCGGGGTTCACGATCGTGGGATCGGCCGGCGCCGCCGGGGGCGGCGGCTCGGACGGGGTCGCGGGTGGCGCGGGCTGGTCCGGCGGTTCCTCGCTCATGCGCGCATCCTACGCGACCGGACAACGGCCGGGTCTCGCTCCCGCCCAAAAGGCGTCGCAGCGACGCTGAGGAGAGATCGCTGGTATACGGTTCGGCGATGCAGGCGATGTGGCCCCGCCACGAACCCGGCGTCATCCAGCGCGTGATCCGGGCGTGCGGTTGGCTCGGCCTGAGCGTCGGGCTCCTCGCGGGCGTCATCACCTTCCTGATGGTCGGCTACGGCCATGCCCTCATGGCGTGCGGCTACGAGCCACTGTCGTTCGCCGGCGGCCAGTGGGCGTGCGTCACCGCGGAAGGCACGGTCGTTCCGGCGCCGGACCTGCTCTGGACCGTCGTGTCCGTCGTGGTCGCCGTGGTCGTCTGGACCGGCATCGGCGCCCTCCTGGGCCGGCTGATGCACGACTCCGAGCAGCTGGACCTCGACCCGTACGGCATCGACTAGGTGCGTTTCCCGGAGGCGTTGTCCCTTTGCCTCGGGGTGCGTTCCTCGGGCCTGTGAGGCAACACCACGACTCCGAGCCGTCTTCAGAGCACTCATGAGGCCCCAGATGCGGCCTGTCGAGCACGGAACCAGTCCGGCGGCCGAATGGCCCGGTCGTCGATGCTCCAGTGCAGACTGGCAGGCGCGGTCGGCGGCGCCCTCCGGACATGGAAGAACCCCGAGCACTTCCACTGTCTGGCTCGGGGTCCTCTCCTATGTGAATCGGTCCGCTACGTACGTTGCTGACCGTCTGCAAACGCCGGGTTACCGGCCGGTCAACATCCGCGCACGGCAAAGCCCCGTTCGACCCGAGGAGGAGGTTGGATCGGACGGGGCTTGACCCCGAGTCTAGGACCGCGTCCGACATCAGCCTGTTAGCGGTCCGTTAACAGGGCGCTGTCGTTCGCCGCATCAGAGTCTCGACAGACGCTCCCGATACGACGTCAGTTTGAGCACCGACCCGCGATATCGGGGGCGTCGATCCATCACCGTCGCGGCGCCGCCATATGAGCTCAGGTTGTATTCCGTGACTCGACGATGGCGCACGGTGGGCAGGTAGCGACACGAACCGGCTAGCCCCGCGCTACGTTTGCCGCCCCGCACGCCGCCGCCGGTGCGAGACCAGCTCGGGATCGACGCGGCGCGCCATGCCGCCACGATCCCGCAGGGTGTGCCGGCCAGGCTGGCACGCCGGCGGCCACGGAGGACCATAGGCCCATGGACCTGGCCGGGGACAAGCCCGAGTCTGGCGCTCCAAGCGGCGACACGCCGGCCGAACTAGGGGAACCAGATGCCCGAATGGCTCAAGAACCCGAGTCTCACGACGCTGGTCGTCGTGACGTTCCTGCTCGTCATCCCGTTCTTCTGGCCAGTGACCCTCTATGCATGGGTCCGCGCCCTGACCGGCCATAAGGCCGCTCAGACGCCGAGGGAGGCCGTGCCAAAGGACTGGGGCGCGAACTCCTAGGCGGGATCTGATGATGGCCCGATGAAGTGGTTTCGGTCCGGCCGGCGACTCCTGTTGCTCGCCGCCGCGCTGTCGGCCTGCGCTGGCGCCGAGGCGACGCCGACACCGACACCGATCGAGCCCTATCCCGTTGGGTCGTGCGTGACCGTGAGTGGTCCGGACGACGATCCGAACGTGTTCCCGGGGGCCTGCGCTAAGGACCTGTACCGGGTGGAGTCGATCAAGCCCGTCATTCACGACGCCGGCGGGTCCGCGTCCGCTCAGAGCCGAGCGGACTGTCCGCCACGGACTGACGCGGTCTACTTCTCGGGCTCGCAGCGCGACGGGGCCAAGATCATCTTCGGGACGACCTACTGCCTGAGGGTGGTGGAATGACGGCCCGTCGACGCCCGTAAGCCGCCTCTCAGGTGGGTCGGCACCGTCATTGGTCTGCGGTCAGGCCCGGTCCGCTCGCCGCGTCCGGCAGCCGGACGCACTCCGCACTCGGAGTGCCGAATTCGAACGGGGGAAATGGTCGGGGCGGCCGGATTTGAACCGACGACCACCAGTCCCCCAGACTGGTGCGCTACCAGACTGCGCCACGCCCCGACAGGCGTCGAAGTCTAGCACCCGACCGCCGGGCCGCCCCTACCCCGCCGTCCGGCCCTCGCGCGCCAGCCAGGCGCTCGCGTCGGCCAGCTCGTCCTTCGATTCACGGGCGAGCAGGTCGACCAGGCAGCGCTGGACGTTCTTGCCCTCGAACAGCGCGCGCTCGACCTCGCGCGCGATCGGCATGTCGACGTCGAAGCGGTCCGCGAGCGCCAGCGCCGCCTTGACCGTGTAGGCGCCCTCGGCGGTGCCCGGCAGCGTCGCCTCGATCTCCGCCCAGGACCGGCCCTTCGCGAGCTCCTCGCCCAGCCGGTGGTTGCGCGACAGCGGCGACCCGCAGGTGGCGATCAGGTCGCCCATCCCCGCGAGCCCCGCGAACGTGAGGGGGTTGGCGCCGGCCGCGATCCCGAGCCGCATCATCTCGGCCAGCCCGCGGGTGAGCAGCCCTGCCTTGCCGTTGTCGCCGAAGCCCAGCGCGTCCGCGGCACCGGCCGCGATCGCCACGACGTTCTTGAGCGCCCCGGCCAGCTCGACGCCGAGGATGTCCTCGTTGACGTAGAGCCGGAACCGTCGTCGCCCGAGCCGGTCCACGACGCGTCGCGCCAGCTCGAGGTCCGGTGAGGCGACCACGGCCGAGGTCGGCAGGTTGCGCGCGACCTCGGCGGCGAGGTTCGGCCCCGACAGCGCGGCGATCCGGCGTGGCGGCAGCCCGCTCGCCTCCGCGATGACCTGGCTCATGCGCAGCAGCGTGTCGCGCTCGAGGCCCTTGACGACCGAGACGAGCGCGGCCGTGTCGGCCAGGTATGGGGCACAGATCGCGGTCGTCGCCCGCAGGTGCGCGGACGGGGCGGCGAAGACCACCAGGTCGGTCGCCGCGGCGAGCGCCGCCGGGTCCGCGGTCGCGATGACGGTCGGCGGCAGGTCGATGCCGGGCAGCCGCGCCTCGTTGCGGCCGGTCTCGCGGATCCGCGCCGCCGTCTCCGGGGAGTGGCACAGGAGCGTGACGGGCTCCACCCGGGCGACGAGCCGGGCGAGCGTCGTCCCCCATGCGCCGGCGCCGATGACCGCGACGCTCGGGGCGTCCATCAGGAGCGGCGGGTCTTCGTCTTGCCGGCCGTCCGCCGTGCCGGCTTCGCGCCCGGGACCGCGCCGGCCTTCTTGCGCCGCGGCAGCTTGACCGACGCCCGGTCGCGGAAGACGAGCTTGATCGGCGTCCCGTCGAAGCCGAACGTCTCGCGCAGCCGGTTCTCGAGATACCGGCGATAGCTGAAGTGGACCGCCGACGCGTCCGAAGCGAAGAACACGAAGGTCGGCGGGGCCACCGCGGCCTGCGTCGCGTAGAAGAGCTTCGGACGGCGGCCGCGGACCGGTGGCGGCGGCGTCCGCTCCGTCGCTGCGGACAACATCCGGTTCAGCTCGCCCGTCCCGATCCGGCGGCGGCGCTCCGCCCAGATGTCGACCGCGGACTCGAGCACGCGGCCGACGCGCTGCCCGGTCTTGGCGCTGATCGAGAGGATGGGCGCGAAGTCCAGGAACGGGACCTCGTTGCGGATCCACTCGACGTACTGGTCGAAGGTCCGGTCGGTCTTCTCGGTCAGGAGGTCCCACTTGTTGACCGCGATGACGAGGCCCTTCCCTTCCTCCACCACGTAGCCGGCGACGTGCGCGTCCTGCGCGGTCAGCCCCTCGACGGCATCGATGACGAGGACCGCCACGTCAGCGCGCGACAGGGCCTTCAGCGCCCGCAGGGTCGAGTACTTCTCGGCCGCGGGTCCCGAGGCGACCTTGCCGCGCCGCCGGATCCCGGCGGTGTCGATGAGGATGACCTCGCTCCGGCCCCACGCCAGTCGGGTGTCGATGGCGTCGCGCGTGGTGCCGGGCACCTCCGACACGATGGAGCGCTCCTCGCCGAGCAGGGCGTTGAGCAGGCTCGACTTGCCGACGTTCGGCCGCCCGACGAACGCGATGGCCGCGGGCTCGGCGTCCTCGGCGGCCATCGCCGCGTCCCATTTCGCCGCCTCGGGGTCGATCACGGCAAGGTCGATGTCCGGATCCTCGGCATCCTCGCCGTCCGCGCCGTCCCCGTCCGCCTCGTCGCCGACGACGTACGGCTCGAGCCGGCCGGCTGCGACCTCGTCGGCCCACGCCTCGGCGTCGGCTTCGCGGGTCTTGCGGGCGCGCTCGCGCTCGCTCTCGGGCGGCAGCGACCAGACGATCGCGTCGAGCAGGTCGCCCGTGCCGCGACCGTGCGCCGCGGAGATCGCGTAGGTCTCCTCCCAGCCCATCGCGTGGAACTCGGCGCCCTCGAGCTCGCGCCGCTCGTTGTCGGCCTTGTTGACCGCGACGATGACCGGCGCCTTCGCCCGCCGCAGGATGTTCGCGGCCTCCGTGTCCGAGGCGGTCATGCCGGTCGAGGCATCGACCACGAAGACGATGACGTCGGCCTCGGCGATGGCCAGCCGCGCCTGCTCCTGGACGCGCGCCTCGATCGGGTCGTCCGGGTCGAGCTCGAGCCCGCCGGTGTCGACGATCACGAACCGCCGGTCGTTCCACTCGCCGTCGCCGTAGAGCCGGTCACGCGTGGTGCGGGCACGGTCCTCGACGATGGCCGTGCGGCCGCCGACGATGCGGTTGAAGAGCGTGCTCTTGCCGACGTTCGGTCGCCCGACGACGGCGACGACCGGGAGCCCGTCCGTGCTGCCCGCCACGGGTCAGGCGGCGCCCGGTGCGGCGAGACGGCCCGGCGTCGGGAGGGAGGTGGTCCGGCCGGCTGGCGTCGCGGCGCCGGCGAGGGCGGCGTCGGCGAGCGGCTCGGCGTCGGCCGCGACCTGCGGCGTGCCGGCGTTCGCATAGATCCAGCGCACGACGTCGCGCAGGTCCTCGATCGGGGTGGACGTCCCGCCGGTGACACCCACGACGCGGGCGTTCGCGAAGACCGACGCGTCGGTCAGGTCGGCCACGCCCTGGATCTGCACGGCGCGCGTCCCGACGATCTCGCAGAGCCTGGTCAGCTCCTTGGTGTTCGCGCTCGAGCGGCCGCCGACGACGACCATCAGGTCGACCTCGCGGGCGAGTTCGACGGTGTCCTCCTGGCGGCGGATCGTGACCGGGCAGACCGTGTTGACGATCTTCAGCTCGTGCGAGCGCGAGACCATCATCGCCGCCAGCTTCTCGAACTTCCAGGGCGGCTGGGTGGACTGGCTGATCAGGGCGAGCTTCTTGCGCCGCGGGATCGCCGCGTCCCACTCGGGCTCCTCGTCGACCACGATGACGTCCGGGGCGAAGCCCAGCAGGCCGACGACCTCGGGGTGGTTGGGCGTGCCGAGCAGCACGATCGTGTAGCCCTCGTCGACGAGCTTGCGCAGCTCGCGCTGCTCGGCGATGACCCAGGTGCAGGTGCCGTCGATGACCTCGAGGCCGCGCGCCTCGGCCCGGGCCAGCACGTCCGGACGGACGCCGTGGGCGCGGATGACGACGGCCGCGCCGTGGTCGACGTCGTCGAGCGCCTCGACGGTCTGGATGCCCAGGTCCTGCAGCTCGCGGACGACGCCGTCGTTGTGGACGACCTGGCCGAGGGTGTGCGTCGACTTGCCGGCCGCCGCCGACTCCTTCGCCTTGTCGATCGCCTCGCGAACGCCGTAGCAGAAGCCGGTGCGCTTCGCGATGCGGACGTCCTGCACGGTTCCCATGGACCGATTATCGCACGGGGTCCCCGTTCGACCCCCCGTAGACGCCCTGCTGGGCCGGCGGCAGCAGCGCGGCGATGCGCCGCATGATGAGATCCGTGGCCAGGCCCTTGGCCGTCTTGCGATCGATGTCGGCCGGCAGGACGTCGGCGAGCCGGATGGCCTCGCCCACGCGCACGGTGACGCGGCCGCCTGGATGCGGGACCTTCTGGCCCCGCGGCCAGACCCCGTTCGAGCCCGAGATGCCGATCGGCACGATCGCCGCGCCGGTGCGCAGGGCGAGCACCGCGACCCCGTCACGCGCGGCCTGGAGCGCGCCATCCGCGCTGCGCGTCCCCTCCGGGAACACGAAGAGGACCTGGCCCTCGTCGAGGATCCGCTTGGCGAGCCGGAATGCGTCGGCATCGGCGGCCCCGCGGTCGACCGGGTGGACGCCACTGTTCCCCGCCGCCCAGCCGACGACCGGCCAGGCGAACAGCTCCTTCTTGCCGAGCCAGTGGATCCGCCGGCCGAGCGCCGGGGTCAGCCACGCCCCGAGCACCACGGCGTCGAAGTTGGAGGCGTGGTTGGCGGCGATGATCACCGGCCCCTCGCGCGGGATCGCGGCCAGGTCGCCCTCGATGTGGATCCGCGACATGCCACGGGCGAAGATCCGCCCACCGAAGGCGAGGGTCGCGATCAGCGGCGTGATCGAGCTCTCCAGCGGGGTCGGCGCGACGGGCGCCCGGGTCGGTGCCGGGTCGGACGGTGCGGCGGGCGGCGCCGGGGTCGGCGCCTCGAGCTCGGTCATCGGCGGGCCGCCGCGTCGCGGATCGCGTTGACGACCGCCGCCACCGTGTCCTCGAAGCGGTTGCCGTCCGTCGAGATGATGCGGGCGTCCCCGGCCGGGCGGAGCGGCGCGATCGGGCGGTTCTTGTCGAGATCGTCGCGCCGCCGCAGACCCACCAGGATCGCCTCGGCATCCGGGCCGTTCGGGTCCACGCCGCGTTCCTCGGTCCGCCGGCGCGCCCGTTCCTCGACCGATGCGTCCAGGAACAGCTTGAGGTCCGCGTCGGGGAGCACGATCGTGCCGATGTCGCGGCCCGCCATGATGATCGAGCCATCCCGCGCGATCGAGCGCTGACGCGCCAGGAGCGCCGCGCGGACCTCGGGGACGGCGGACACCGCGGAGACCGCCGCATCGACCGCGGGGCCGCGGACCTCCTCGGTGTGGTCGACGCCATCGACGAGGACGCGGGAGAGCCGGCCCTCGGCGTCGGGCGAGAGGTAGACCTCGTCGACCAGCGCGCTCAGGTCGATCGGGTCGTCGACCTCCACGCCACGGTCCTCGGCGAGCCACGTGACCGCGCGATAGAGGAGGCCCGTATCGCAGAAGCGGTAGCCGAGCTCGCTCGCCGCCGCGGCCCCGACGCTGCTCTTGCCCGACGACCCGGGCCCGTCCAGCGCGACGATCAATCCGTCCATCGGGGCAGGATAGGCGCTCAGTGCGACCCGGCGGCGGTCGGGCGCTTCGGCGGCTTCGGCGATGTCGACGACTTGGCGGATGGCGGACGGCGGCTGCTCCCCCCGCCGCCGGCGAGGCCGCGGATCTCGGGGGCCTTGAGCGGCCGCACCGAGCCGCTGTGCAGGCCGTCGATGCGGACCGGGCCGATGCGGACACGGACGAGCCGCTCGACGGGGGCGCCGACCGCACCGAACATCCGTCGCAGCTGGCGCTTCCAGCCCTGCGCGAGCGTCGCCCGGTACCAGTGCAGCTCGGGCGGTGCGGGCCGGATGAGCTCGAGCAGGCGCGTCGCCTCGAAGCCGCTCATCGCCCGCAGGTTGGTGACCTCGGCGAGCCCTTCCTCGAGCGGGATCCCGGCGCGCAGGGCCGCCACTTGATCCCCGTCCAGGGCGCTGCGCAGGCCCATCGCGTACTCGCGCTCGACCTCGAACCGCGGATGCAGGACCCGCTCCGACCAGTCGCCGTCGTTGGTGAGCAGGAGCATGCCCTCCGAGTCCTGGTCGAGCCGGCCGACGGGATACAGCCGCGCTCCCTCGGGCACGAGGGCCGTCGGCAGCAGGTCCAGCACGGTCCGTGGCGCGTGCTTGTCGCGGACGGTCGACGCGACACCCATCGGCTTGTGGAGCAGCAGGTAGGCGAGGACGCCGGCGCCGCCGATCGACCCGGCCGTCGACCGTGATGATCGAGCGCTCCGGATCGACCTGGTCGCCGATCTTCGCGACCTTGCCGTCCACGGTCACCCGGCGCTCGGCGATGAGCGCCTCGCTCGCCCGCCGCGAGGCGACGCCGGCGGACGCGAGGACCTTCTGGAGCCGCTCGGCGGGCATCAGCCGGCGTCGTCGGTCGCGGCGATCGCGTCGTCGAGGGTCAGGCTGTCCGCCTCGGGTGGCCGCGGCGGCGACTCCCCGCCCTCCTCGGCCAGGCGAGCGGCGACGTCGGCCTCGAGCGGCGGCAGCTCCTCGAGGCTGGTGAGCCCGAAGCGCTCGAGGAAGTCGAAGCCGGTGCCGTACAGGAACGGGCGCCCGGGCGCGTCGGAGCGGCCCAGCTCGGCGATCAGCCGGCGGTGCAGCAGCGAGCGGATCGTGTAGTCGGAGTCGACGCCGCGGATGCGCTCGACCGCGGCCTTGGTCACCGGCTGGCGGTAGGCCACGATCGCGAGCGTCTCGAGCGACGCGGTCGAGAGGCGGACCGCGTCGGCGCCGACGTAGCGCGCGACCAGCGCGCCGGCCTCCGGCGAGGTCGCGAGCTCGACGCGGTCGCCGTCGACGAGGAGGCGGATCCCGCGGGCGCGCAACGACACCTCGAGGTCGCCGAGGCGCTCGTCGACGGTCTCGCGGTCGGTCACGGCCAGCGCCGCGATCTCGCGCCGGGTCAGCGGTCGCTCGGCGACGAAGAGCAGCGCCTCGAGGGCGGCCTCGGTCAGCTCGATCGGGCTGGGCACCACTTCGTCCGATCCACCGGCGGCCGCGAGGCGCTCGAGCGCGGCCTGGTCCGCGATCTCGATCTCGCGCGTCTCGTCGTCGATCACGCGAAGGACTCCAGGGATTCGTCGATGGGAGCCTCGGCGGCATCCTCGGCGACGCCCGCCTCCGCCCGCTCCTTGGCGGTCGTCGCGCGGGCCACGATCGGCCCCCACGGCGCGGCCTGCGTGACGACGATCTCGCGACGCTTCATCAGCTCGAGGAGGGCCAGGAAGGTCACGGCGATGACGACCCGGTCGCGGACGCCGTTGAGCAGGTCCTGGAGGACCACGGTCGGAGCGTCGCGGAGGGCCGCGCGGATGATGTCCGCGCGTTCGGTCAGGGTGATGGTCCGGGGCATGACCTCGGGCGGCAGCTCCGGGACGGGCGCCAGCACGACCAGCCGGTCCAGCACCTGGACGAGACGCCGCGGATCGACGGTCGGCGCGTCGGCCGGGCGCGCACCCGCCAGCGCGGCGGCGTAGGCCGCCGACGGCTCGCGCCGGAACAGCCCGATCCGGCGCGTCGCACCCTCCATGAGGCGCAGGCCGGCGTCGCGGTGGGCGCGGTACAGGATGAGCCGGGCGCGCAGCTCCGCCTCGGGATCGGGCGCCTCGTCGCCCGACGCGCCCGCCTCGACCGCGGGTGGCCGCGGAAGCATCGCGCGGCTCTTGATCAGGATCAGCTGACCGGCGATCGCCACGAACGAGCTGACGTTGCCGAGCCGGTCGGCCTCCAGCCCGGCCAGCGCGTCGAGGTACGCGTCCGCGAGCGCGCCCAGCGGCACGGTCAGCACGTCGAGCCGGCGGGCCTCGATGAGCGAGAGCAGCAGGCCGAGCGGTCCGTCGAATTCCGCCACCTGGACGTGGGTCGCGGCCTCGGACCGGTGGCCCTCCGCGAAGCGCACGGCCATCACGGGGGTCCCGGCCATCAGTTCGCCTCGTCCGCGACGCGCAGCCGTTCGCCGGCGACCGGGTCGCGCGGGTCGTCCTGGTAGCGGATCAGGTCCGCGGCCCGGGCCGAGCAGCCGGCACGAAGCGCGAGCGCGGCCGAGGTCTCCGCGTGGGTGCGCAGCCGCTCGAGCGCCGGGCCGAACCCAGGCAGCCACCGGCACGCCGCCCAGATCCACGTCCCGTAGTGCTGGCCCAGCGAGTAGGCCACCCGCGGCCAGATCCCGGTGTCGCCCTTGCCGGCGTCGTGGAGCAGGCCGGCGAGCAGGAGATCGGGGTCCGCCGCGCCGTCCGCGCGCAGCGACGCGACGACGTCCAGGCCGTGGCGCCGGTCGGCGACGTGCATCGAGTCGAACAGCGCGAGCTGCGCCGGGGAGATCCAGGTCGCCAGCTCCGCCCGCTCCCCTGGCGACACGCTGGCCCGCAGGTGCGACCGGAACTGGCGGACCTTACCCGCCCACCAGGAAGCCATGGATCCCGTCGATGATGGGGAACAGGATCTGCGCGCCGATGGAGTGGCCGGGCGGCAGGAAGAAGATGGCGATCAGGAGCAGGAACCCGTACTGCTCGAGGAATGGGCGGATCTGGTACTCGGTCTGGCGGTCGAGGGCGGCGAACAGCACCTTCGACCCGTCGAGCGGCGGGATCGGGATCAGGTTGAAGACCATCAGGATGATGTTGATCTGCACGAACAGGTCGAGCACCTGGATGATGATCGGGGCGTTGAGCCGGATCTCGGGGTTCGCGAGCGCGAACCGGAGCGGGATCGCGCCGGCGAGCGCGAGCACGCAGGTTCGACAGCGGTCCGGCCGCCGCGACGATCGCCTCGCCCTGCCGGCCACCCTGGAGGTTGTTGGGGTTGACCGGCGTCGGCTTCGCCCAGCCGAACGCGAAGGCGCCTTGCGAGGCGATGAAGGAGGCCGCCAGCAGGATCCCGCCGACCGGGTCGAAATGGACGATCGGGTTGAGCGTCAACCGTCCGAACATCTTCGCCGTGCCGTCACCCAGACGGTAGGCGGCGAAGGCGTGGGCGAACTCGTGCACGGGGAAGCCGACGAGCAGCATGATCGCCAGGACGATGACGATCGAGATCAGTGTTTCCGAGTCCAAACGGCACCTCGTGACGGGTCGCGGGTATGGTAGCCGCTAGAGCCGTCCGAGCAGGTCCGCCTTCTTCGCCTCGTACTCCTCGGCGCTGATCGCCCCGCGGTCGCGCAGGTCCTGGAGGGTGGTCAGGGTCCGCGCCACCTCGTCGGGGTCCGTCGCCCGGGTCGACGATGCCGCCGCCGCGGGCGCCGCCGCCGGGGCGGCCATCGCGACGGTCGCATCGGCGGTGCTGTCGCCACCGGCACCCGATGGGGCCTCGTCCCGGATCGGCGGGGCCGGCCGGAACCCGCCCGCCATGTCCGTGTCGTACTCGTGCTTCGCGTTGAGGATCGCCTTCTTGAAGCCGATCGGGTCGATGATCATGTGGAACTTGCTGATGGCCGAGTCCGACGCCGTCAGGATCTCGAGGTCGCCGAACCCGAACATCCGCCCGAAGATCGACTGCGAGAGCGCCGCGTCGTTGATCTTCTCGAGCCCCGAGTCGAGGGTGGTCTTGTTGAGCACGCCCTGCAGCTGGATGACCCGCCGGTTGGTCAGGATGTACTCCTGGTTCAGGTAACGCAGCGTGGTCCAGCCGAGGACCGCGAGCCCGCCGAAGAAGAGGACGATCGTGATCCAGTTCAGGAGGGTTCGAAATGCGCCCTCGACGCCGTCGCCGTGGAGCCCGCCGCTCAGGATGGCCAGGATCACGGCGATCACGACCGCGAGGATCGTGAAGCGGGCGCCGGCGACGAAGACGAACCAGTGCTGCTTCTCGCGGGCGATGATCCGCTCCCCGTCCGACAGAAGCTCCTCGGCATAGCCCATCGCGCGTCGTTCCTCCAGTCAGGCCCGCGGGTGGGCCTTGCGGTAGACGTCCCGGATCCGTTCGCCGGTCACGTGCGTGTACAGCTGGGTCGTGGAGATACTCGCATGGCCGAGCAACTCCTGGACGACCCGCAGGTCGGCGCCGCCTTCCAGCAGGTGGGTCGCGAACGAGTGCCGCAGCGTGTGCGGGCTGACGCGCTCGGCCAGGCCGGCCGCGGTCGCCGCGTGCTTGACCGCCGCCCAGGCCTGCTGGCGGGCCAGCCGTCGACCGCGGTCCCCGACGAAGACCGGACCGCCACGGACAGGCTCCACGTGGGCGACGCGCCAGCATCCCGTGCCGCGGCCCGCCGAGCCAGCGGTCCAGCCAGTCGACCGCCACGTCGCCGATGGGCACGAGCCGCTCCTTGTCGCCCTTGCCGATGACGCGCACGAAGCCGCCGTCCATCGAGAGGTCCTCGGCGTCCAGCCGGACGGCCTCGCTCACCCGTAGCCCGGCGGCGTAGAGCAGCTCGAGCAGCGCCCGGTCGCGCAGGTGCCGGGCATGGGCCGGCTCGCCGGGATCGTCGCCGCCGGCCGCCTCGAGCAGGGCCTCGGTCTCGGCGACGGTCAGCGTCTCGGGCAGCAGCCGCGACTGGCGGGGCAGGTCCAGGTGGGCCGCCACGTCCACCGCGATCCGCCCTTCGCCGTAGGTGAAGCGGTAGAAGCCCTTCAGCGCCGCGGCGCGTCGCCGCAGGCTGGTCGGCGCCAGACCGGGCTCGCCCGGCTGGCCGCGCCGTGCCCGCGACGCGAGATACGCGATCGCCGGGTCCGCGGACCGGTCCCATCCCGACGCCCACTCGCTGCGCGCGAAGTCCGAGAGGTCCGTCCGGTACGCGCGGATGGTCGCGTCCGACAGTCCGCGTTCGACGGCCAGGTGCGAGAGGTACTCGTCGATGGCCGCCTCGAGCGTGCCGGCCGGGCTCATCCGACCGTCGCCGACGCTCCCCGCCAGGCCTCGGCGCGGTCGAGCAGCTCCCGGGCCGCGGCCAGGCCCGCCGCCGCCCCGGCGCCGCTGCCCAGCATCTGCGACGAGCTCGACGATCCGGCCCTCGCGGTCGAGGCGCTCGACCTCGGTCACGGTCCGGCCGTCCCGCTCGCGCTTGCTGATCCGGAACTGGGCGTCGGCATGGGCCGCGATCTGGGGGAGGTGCGTGACGCACAGCACCTGGTGCCGGCGGGCGAGCGTCCAGAGGCTGCGGCCGACCGGGTCGGCGCTGCGCCCGCCGATGCCGGTGTCGACCTCGTCGAACACGAGGGTCGGCGTGGCATCGGCCTCGGCGAGGACCTGCTTGATCGCCAGCGCCACGCGCGACAGCTCGCCGCCCGAGGCGATCCGGGCGAGCGGCCGGAACGGCTCGCCGGCGTTCGGGGCGAGCCGGTAGACGACCTGGTCGACGCCGGCGGCATCGAAGGCGACCGCGTCGCCGTCGAGCTCGACCGCCGCCTCCCCGGCACCCGCGGTCCGCCGACCCAGGGCGACCTCGAAGACCCCCATCGGGAACCCCAGGTCCACGAGGACGTCGCCCACGGCCGCCGAGAGCCGCCCCGCGGCCTCGACCCGGGCGCTCGAGAGGGCCGCGGCCGCGAACCCGACGGCCGAGAGCAGGCGCTCGTCGTCCGCCTCGCGACGGGCGCGCTCGCCGTCGACCCCACGGAGGCGCTCGGCCTCGGCCGCGGACCGCTCGCCGTGCGCGATGACGGCCGCCTCGTCGTCGCCATAGCGGCGCTCGAGGCTGTAGATGACCCCGAGGCGCTCCTCGAGCGCCGCGAGCGAGGCCGGGTCGTGGTCGACCGTCTCGGCCAGCGTCCGCGATTCGGCGGCGGCGTCCTCGAGCTCGGCCTCGAGACCCGCGAGTCGCGCCGCCAGGCCGTCGAAGCGACCGTCGAGCCGGGCGATCGACCGTGCCTCGCGAACCGCGCCGGCCACGGCTTCGCGCGCCCCGCCGTCGGCGGTCAGTGCCTCGTGGACCGCGGCGGAGCCCCGGGCGATCGCCTCGCCGTGCTGGGCCGCCGCCAGCCGCGCCTTGATCTCGTCCGCCTCGCCGGGGCGGATGCGGGCGGCGGCGATCTCGCCGGCCTCGTATTCGAGCACCTCGAGCCGGCGGGCCAGCTCGCGCGGGTCGGCGACCAGCTCGTCGAGGGCGGTCCGGTTGGCGCGCCACGCCATGACGGCCGCCTCCACGGCCCGGCGCAGCTCGTCGTGCCCCCCGAACCCGTCGAGCAGGTCGCGCTGCCAGCGCTCGTCGAGCAGGTGCTGCTGGTCGTGCTGCCCGTGGATCTCCACCAGCGGCCCGACCTCGTCGGCGAGGCGCGCGGCCGTGACGGTCTCGTCGTCCAGCCTCGCCGTGGACCGTCCGCCGGCGGCCACCTCGCGCGCCGCGATGAGCGGCTCGGGGAGCCGGTCGAACAGGGCCTCCACCCGGGCACTCTCGGCGCCGTGGCGGACCAGCGAGGTGTCGGCGCGCGCTCCGATCGCCAGCCCGAGCGCGTCGATGAGCAGGCTCTTCCCTGCCCCGGTCTCGCCGGTGATGACGTTGAAGCCGTCGTCCAATGCGAGCCGCACGCGCTCGATGACCGCGAGGTCGGTGACGGTCAGCTCGAGCAGGCGGCCGGTCACGACGGCAGCAGCGCCACCTTGTGGCGCAGGAGGTCCCAGAAGGGCTGCGCGCCGGTGGGCTCGATCAGGCGGATCGGCCGCTCGACGGCGGCCACCTCGACGACGTCGCCCACCGCGATCGGGATGTCCTCGCGGCCGTCGACCGAGACGAGCGCTTCGTGCGCGTCCACGACCGTGCAGCGGATGGTCTGGCGCGGGCTGACCACGACCGAGCGGATCGCCGACAGGTAGGCGGCGATCGGCGTGACCACGAGGTTGCGGCTGACCGGGTCGAGGATCGGACCGCCGGCCGAGAACGAGTAGCCGGTCGAGCCGGTCGGGCTCGCGACGATCAGCCCGTCGGCGATGAACGTGGCGAGATGGGTGTCGTCGATCGCGACGTCGAGCCGGCACGACCCGCGCCAACGCGCCGCGCGCGACCACGATGTCGTTGAGCGCCACGTGGCGGATGGCATCCACCGGGTGGCCGCGCGCAGGATCCGTCCCTCGAGGGCCATCCGCTCGTCGATGCGGTACTCGCCGCCGACGATCTTGGCCAGCACCGCGTCGAGCTCGCCGGCCTCCGCCTTCGAGAGGAACCCGACCTTGCCGAGGTTGATGCCGAGGATCGGCACGTCGACCTCGGCCACGGCCCGGACGGCGCGCAGGAACGTGCCGTCGCCACCGAGCACGACGAGCGCATCGGTGGTCGGCAGCTCGCGGACCAGGCCGGTCGAGCTCGTCCGAGGCGAGCTGCCAGTGGTCGATCGATCGCACCTGGCACCAGCCGGCCGCCCGCGCGCTCAGCTCGACCGCCGCCTCGATCGTGGGGTTGTAGGCGAAGCCGATGCGCGAGACCGTCATGCCGCGGTCACCGCGTCGATGCGCTCGCCGATCTCGGCGCAGCCCGGACCGGGCGCGAGGTGCAGCAGGAACTCCCGGTTGCCTTCCGGCCCGAGGATGGGCGAGGCGATGACGTCGCGCGACCCGAGTCCGAGCGCCGCGGCGGCGGCCACGACCGCGCGCAGGACCTCGGCGTGCACGGCCGGGTCGCGGACCACGCCGTGGTCGGTCCGACCCTTCCCCACCTCGAACTGCGGCTTCACGAGCGGGACGATCGGCGCCCGCGGGGCGAGCGCCGTGGCGATCGGGGCAAGGACCTTGTCGAGCGAGATGAACGAGACGTCGATCACCGCCAGCGAGGCGAGCTCCGGCAGGGTGGTCGCGGTCAGCGCCCGGGCATTGGTGCGCTCCAGCGAGACCACGCGGGGATCGCGGCGGAGCGAGTCGGCGAGCTGGCCACGTCCCACGTCGAGAGCGTAGACGCGGGTCGCGCCGCGCTGCAGGAGCACGTCGGTGAACCCGCCGGTCGAGGCGCCGACATCGAGGCAGACCAGGCCCGCGGGATCGATCCCGAACGCGTCGAGCGCGGCCGCGAGCTTGTGCCCGCCGCGGCTGACGTACGGCTCCGGCGCGTCCACGCTGACCGTCGTCGCGGGATCGACCAGGTCACCGGCCTTGCGGTCGAGCCGTGCGCCATCCCCCTCCCCCACGCGGACCTTGCCGGCCATCACCAGCGCCTGCGCGCGGCTGCGCGACTCGGCCAGCCCGCGCTCGACGAGCAGCTGGTCGAGACGGATGCGCTGCGCCTTCGCGCCGGTAGCCGATGTCGACGTCACGCGCCTATCGTGGCACAGCCCGCTGCACGCGGACGTATGCCGGGGCCGGGCGTCGCCTCAGTCGCCGATGGGTGCCTTCGAGCGGCCCGGTGCGGCCTGGAGCGATGTCAGCGTCTCGCGGACCTGCGCGGCGAGCCCTGCCGCGTCGAGGCGGAGGACGCGGCGGAGGTCCGTGACGGACCCGTGGTCCACGAACCGGTCGCCCGGGATGCCGACGACCTGGACCGCGACCTCGCGGAGCGCCGGGTCGGTCAGCCGCGCGCCCTCGATCAGCTCGAGCACGCCGCTCCCGAAGCCGCCGCTGACGACGCTCTCCTCGAAGGTCACGACCAGCGCCTTGCCGCGCGCCCCGTCGAGGATCAGCTGTCCGTCGAGTGGCTTGGCGAACCGGGCATTGATCACGCCGATGGACCAGCCCTCGGTCTCGAGCTGGTCGGCGGCCTCGATCGCCCGCGCCACGATCGGCCCGAAGCCCACGAACAGCAGGTCGCGGCCCTCGCGGAGGACCTCGCCGCGGCCGATCGGCAGCACGGCCGGCTCGACCGGGTCGAGCCCGAAGCCCGCATCGCGCGGGTAGTGCAGCGCGAACGGGTGGTCCTGGGCGAAGGCCGTGCGGACCATCGAGCGCAGCTCCTGCTCGTCCCGCGGCGAGGCGATCACGAGGTTCGGCAGCTGGCGCTGGGCGGGCAGCGTGAACATGCCCTGGTGGCTGGTCCCGTCCTCGCCCACGAGACCCGCGCGGTCCACCGCGATCACGACGGGCTGGTCGTTCTGGCAGACGTCGTGCACGGTCTGGTCGAAGGCGCGCTGCAGGAAGGTCGAATAGAGCGCGACGACCGGCCGCAGCCCGCCCATCGCGAGCCCGGTCGCGAAGGTCATCGCGTGCTGCTCGGCGATGCCGACGTCGAAGAACCGGTCGGGGAACTCCGCCTGGAACCGCGACAGGCCGGTGCCGGTCGGCATGCCCGCGGTGATGCCGACGATCCGCCGGTCCGTGCGAGCGAGGTCCATGAGCTCCGCGGCGAAGACGGCGGTGTAGTTCGGGTGCTTCTTCGCGGCCGCGGGCGCGACGGTCGGGGGCGCCGCGTCGTCGGCCATCGACTCGGTCGGCAGGATCGGCGCCATCGGCGGCAGCGCCGCCCCGTGGAAGCCGATCTGGTCGGTCTCGGCCGGCCGGTAGCCGCGGCCCTTCTGGGTGCGGACATGGACGATGGTGGGTCCCGGGAGCGCGAGCGCGCGGCCGAGCGTCTCGAGCAGCGCGTGCAGGTCGTGCCCTGGCACGACGCCGATGTAGGTGATGCCGAGGTCCTCGAACAGCTGGCCCGGCTGGGCGAAGCGCACGACCGAGGCGCGCAGCCGGCGCGACCACTCGAGGAGCGCCGGGCCGGCGACCGGGATCCGCTCGACGTTGCGGTCGTAGGCGCCCTTGCTCTGGCGCCAGGCGTTCGACAGCTTGATCTGGCTGAGGTACTTCGAGAACGCCCCGACGGTCGGGCTGATCGACATCTCGTTGTCGTTGACGACGATGAGCATCTGGGTCTGGCGCTGGCCGATGTCGTTGAGCGCCTCGAGGGAAAGGCCGCTCATCAGCGCGGCGTCGCCGACGACGACCGCGATGCGCTCGAGGCCGTGACGGATGTCGCGTGCCTCGGCCAGGCCTTCGGCCACGGACAGGCCCGTCCCGGCATGGCCGCCGTCGAAGACGTCGTGGGGCGACTCGGACCGCCGCGGAAAGCCGCCGATCCCATCGAGCTGGCGCAGGGTCCCGAAGCGCTCGAGGCGGCCGGTCAGCAGCTTGTGGGGGTACGCCTGGTGGCCGGTGTCCCACACGATCCGGTCGCGCGGCGACTCCAGCAGGCGATGGAGCGCGATCGTGAGCTCGACGACGCCCAGCGAGGAGCCGAGGTGGCCGCCGGTGCTGGCGACGGTCGCGATGATCGTCTCGCGGATCTCCAGCGCGAGCTGGGCGAGCTGGACCTCGTCGAGCCCGCGCAGGTCGGCGGGTCCGGTCAGGCTCGGCAGGATGGGCACGGTCGGAGGACTCCTTCAGGTCGTGGCGCGCGGGCCGAGTGTAAACCTGATCCCTGCAGGTCGCTTGTTTCTGGTACGGCCGACGAGTGCCGGCAGATCATCGCGCATCACCGGGACGCGAGGGCCCGCAGCTTCGTGACGGTATTCCAGTTCCTGGCCGTCACGATCGCCCCGAGGCGCTTCTCGAGGACGTCCACGGTCAGCTTCGACCGCCCGATCCCCTCGCGATACCAGAGGTAGACGACGCCGTCGCCGAGGCGGACCACCTCGGGGCCGAACGTGGTCGGGTCGACGGCGTCGATGCGCTCCTTCGGCATCGGCGTCACTTGGAATGCGACCAGCAGGTGCGACGGGTCGCCCAGGGCCTCCGGCAGCGGGTTCGCCTCGATGACGCGGTCGAGCTCGGTCGCGGTGCGGACCGCCACGCGGACCTCGAAGCCGTGGTGGGCCGCGATGGCCGCCTCGATCCTCGCGGCGACCGCTGCGTCGTCGCCGGTGGCGCCGTCGAAGACCGCGTTGCCGCTGTTGAGGAGGGTCACGACGTTCGTGAAGCCGAGCCCGGCCAGGATCGCGCGCAGGTCCGCCATCGCCACGCGCTTGTTGCCGCCGACATTGATCCCCCGCAGGAACGCGACCGCCGTGCTCAGGCGCCCGGCTCCTCGGCGGGCTCCTCGGCGCTCACGGCCCGGACCTCGAGTGCGCCGCCGGCGCGCTGGACGAGCTGCTCGACCCGCAGCTGGGCGTCGGTCAGGAGCTGCTCGCAGCGGGCCTGCAATGCGACCCCGCGCTCGTAGAGGGCGATCGCGGCCTCCAGCGGCTGCCCGCCGGTCTCGAGCTCGGCGACGGTCCGCTGGAGCTCCGCCAGGGCGGCATCGAATGCGAGATCTTCGATGGCGGGTTCAGGCGTCGTCACGTGGCTCCTCCGCGCGTGGCGGCTCGTCGTCGGCGGCCGGGTCCGGGGCCGTCGATCCGTCGGGCGGTTCGTCCTCGTCGCGGCCCGCCCAGTCGGCCGACCGCTGGTGCGAGCAGCATACCCAGCCGGACGCCGCCGACCCCGATGACGACGGCGACGACCAGGAAGACCACGAGGTCACCCATCACGCTCGGCCGGGCGCGGATCGGCGGTGGCGGGCAGCGCGCCCTGGGCGACGCGCAGGACGAGGGGAGTGCCCGGGACCGCGTCCGCGGGCGAGCGCACGATCGCCCCGTCCGCCGAGCGGCTGACGATCGCGTACCCGCGCTCGAGCGTCGCCTGCGGGCCAAGCACGGCCAGTGCCGCCGAGGCGGCATCGAGGCCGGCCCGGGCATCGGCGCTCCGCCGCGCGATGAGCGCCGGCAGGCGATCCGCCCGTCCGACCCGCGACCGGCCATCGGCCAGCCTGACCGTGATGGCCCGTGTGGCCCGGTCGAGCAGCAGGCCGACGCGTTCGCGCGTCGCCACGAGCTGGGCTGCCGGTCCGAGGCGGTCGAGCGCGCGCCGCTCGACCGCGAGGTCGCGTGCTGCCGCAGCGACTCGCGCGGTGGTCGCCCCGGACAGCCGCGCGCCGGCGCGCCGCAGCGCCCCGAGCATCTCGGCACGGTCGGGGACGACGATCTCGGCGGCCGCGGAGGGCGTCGCCGCGCGGACGTCGGCCGCGAAGTCGGCCAGCGTGACGTCGACCTCGTGGCCCACGCCACAGACGACCGGCACGGGATGGGCCACGACCGCGCGGACGACCCGCTCGTCGTTGAACGGCCACAGGTCCTCGAGCGAGCCGCCGCCCCGGGCGAGGATCGTCAGCGCCGGGGCCTCGCGCTCCCAGCCGGCGTCGACCAGCTCGGCGCGGTGGCGCTCCAGCCGGCGGAACGCCGCCACGATGCTCGCCGGCGCGTCGGCGCCCTGGACCTGCGCGCCCACCAGCACCACCCGGACCAGCGGCCAGCGGCGGGCGAGCACGGTCGCGATGTCCTTCCAGACCGCGCCGGTGGGGCTCGTGATGACCGCGATGGTCGCCGGTCGCGTGGGCAGCGGCCGCTTCCGGGCGGCGTCGAACAGGCCTTCCGCCGCGAGCCGGGCCTTGAGCTCCTCGAAGCGGAGGGCGAGGTCGCCCATCCCCGCGGGCTGGAGCGACTCGACGTAGAGCTGGAGCGCGCCCTGCGGCTCGAAGAGGTCCATCCGCCCGTGCACGACCACCCGCAGCCCGGCCTGCGCTTCGAAGGCGGATCGGAGTCGGTCGTCGCGGAACCAGACGCACTGGAGCTGGCTGCGGTCGTCCTTCAGGGCGAAGTAGGCGTGGCCCGCGGACGAAACGGTGACCCGCCCGATCTCGCCCTCGATCCAGAGGTCGGCCAGGCGCGGGTCCTCGCGGATCGCTCCACGGACCGCCCGGGCGACCTCGGTGACGCCGAGGATGCGCACACCGAAGGTGCCGGGCGCCGACGAGGCCGTGATCGCTTGGCTTGGGACGTGGTCGGGCGGCGGGAGGTCCACGCCGGTCAGACGCGGGTCTGGTACTCGCCCGTCCGCGTGTCGACGCGGATCGTGTCCCCGATCTCCACGAAGATCGGCACGACCACGACGAGCCCCGTCTCGGTCGTCGCGTTCTTGCGCGCGCCGGACTGGGTGTCGCCGGCGAACCCGGGCTCCGTGTCGGCGACGACCAGGTCGACGGTGATGGGCAGCTCGACGCCGATGGTCTCGCCCTGGTAGCTGGTCCGGTCGAGGGTCATCCCGTCCTTGAGGTACGAGCGCGGTCTCGCCGAGCTGGCTCGGTCGTCAGGACGAACTGGTCGTAGGTGTCGTTGTCCATGAAGTGGTGGTCGGCGCCATCCGAGTAGAGGTACTGGACCGGCCGCTTCTCCATCGACGCGCGGGGCCACTTGGTCCCCGCCTGGAAGCTGCGCTCGACCGTCTGGCCGCGCTTGATGTTGCGCAGCGTGATCCGGACCTGGGCCGAGCCGCGGCCCATCTTGATGTGGTGGTAGTCGAGGATCTGCCAGAGCTCGCCATCGAGCTCGATGGCCACGCCCTTCCTGAGTTCGCCGGTGCTGATCATGTCGTGATGGGCTCCTGGGGACCGCTGGGCGCGCGCACGCGGGGCCGCTGGGTCGGTGGGTGTCGTCCGCGCATTCTAGCCGGACGCCCTGCCCCGGGTCCCGCGAGGCACCGTCCGCCCGCTACCATCGCCCGCGATGGCTGACCACGGAGCGACGACGTCCACGGGCGCCCGGCTTCGACGCCGTCCTGGCGACCCCGCGACCGACGTTCCAGCCGGCGGAGGCCGCCGCGATCGCCGCCCGCACGTTCGGCGTCGCCGCGGTCGACGCGCGCGACCTCGGGAGCGAGCGCGACCAGACGTTCCTGCTCCTCGACGGCGACGGCGCCGGGCTGGCGATCTGCAAGCTCTCCAACACCGCCGAGGACCCCGCGGTCCTCGACATGGAGGCGGCCGCGGTCCTGCACGCCCGGCGGGTCGATCCGGGCCTGCCGCTGGCGGTCCCCTGGCTCGTGCTCGGCGCGACCGACGACGGCCCGGCCTCGCGCCGCGCCCCCGTCGAGGGTCCGAGCGGGATCCACCACGTCCGCGGCTACGACCTCCTGCCCGGCCGCCAGCGGAGCGACCCGCGCGACCTCTCCGACGCGGCGCTGGTGGCCTGGGGCGAGACCACGGCCCGGCTCGGCCGGGCGCTGCGCGGGTTCGCCGACCCGGCGCTGCTGCGGACGATGCTCTGGGACATCCAGCACGCCGCGCGGACCCGTCAGCTCGTCCCGGCGATCCGCGATGCCGGCCAGCGTGCCCTGGTGGAACGCGTGCTCGACCGCTACGAGGCCGTGGTCGTCCCGGCGTGGCCGGGCCTGCGGGCCCAGGCGGTGCACACGGACCTGACCACCGACAACGCGCTCGTCGACGACGCCGGCCGGATCAGCGGGATCGTCGACTTCGGGGACATGGCGCACTCGGCGCTGCTGGTCGACCTGGCCGGGGCGCTCGATTCCGTGCTGGACGACCGCGCACGGGGACGAGATCTTCCGGGCGGCCCGGCTCGTGCGTCGACGGCTACCAGCGGTACACGCCGCTCGAGCCGATCGAGCTGCGGCTGCTCGGCGAGTGCGTCGCGACGCGGGCCGCGGTGACCATCGCCATCTCGTCGTGGCGGTCGGCGCGAGGGCCTCGAGGACCCAGGCTTCGCCGAGCGCTACAACGAGAAGGTCGCCCGGACGGCGACGACCCTGCTCGAGACCGGCTGGGACGAGGTCGCCCGCCGGTTCGGCGCCGAGGTCCCGGCGCGCGGGCAGGCGGCGGCCCTCATCGAGCGGCGGCGCGCCGCCCTCGGCCCGGCGCTCGAGGACCTGTCCTACGTCGAGCCGATCCACATGGTCGAGGCGGCCGGGGTCTGGATGACCGATGTCGATGGCCGGCGCTACCTCGATGCCTACAACAACGTCCCGTGCGTCGGCCACGGCCACCCGCGGGTCACCGAGGCGGTCGCCCGCCAGGCCCGCCGGCTCAACACCAACCTGCGCTACCTGCACGAGTCGGCGATCGTCCTCGCCGAGCGGCTGATCGCGACCTGCCCGCCCGGCCTCGACACGGTCTTCTTCGTCAACTCGGGCTCCGAGGCGAACGACCTCGCATGGCGACTCGCGACGACCGCGACCGGGCGGCACGGCGGCCTGTGCACGGCCTTCGCCTATCACGGCATCTCGGACGCGATCGCGGCACTCACGCCCGAGACCTGGCCGGGCGGCCGGGCACCGGCCCATGTCGCCACCTGGCGGCCGCCCGATCCGCTCGCTGGCACGGACCTCGACGGCCGCGCGTTCCAGGCCGCCATCGACGAGCTCGAGGCCCGCGGGACACCCCCGGCGGCGGTCATCCTCGACGGCGTCCTGACCAGTGACGGCTACCCGGCCGTCGACGCCGACCTCGCGGAGACCTGGCTCGGTGCCGCGCGGCGGGCCGGGGCGCTGTGGATCGCCGACGAGGTCCAGGGCGGCCACGGCCGGACCGGTGACGCGATGTGGTCGTTCGGGCACCTCGGCCTGATCCCGGACATCGTCACGATCGGCAAGCCGATGGGCAACGGCCACCCGGTGGGCGCGGTCATCACCCGCCGCGAGATCGCCCAGGCGTTCGCCGACCAGACGGTGTTCTTCAGCACGTTCGGCGGCAACCCCGTGGCCATGGCCGCCGCGCTCGCGGTCCTCGACGTCATCGAGGACGAGCGCGTGCTCGCGCGGACCGAGGTGGCCGGTCAGGCGCTCCGCGCGGCGATCCGCTCGGCGCGACGGCCGGCCACGACGCGGTGTGGACGTTCGCGGGGTCGGCCTCGCGGTCGGCGTGGCGTGTCGCGACGGGGCGACGGCGCGACCCTCAAGGAGGGGATGCGGTCGCGCGGCGTGCTCGTGGCTCGAGCGGGCGCCACGGCGACGTGCTAAGATCCGGCCCCCGCTCGCCTTCACGGTCGACGAGGTCCCGATCGTCGCGGCCGCGCTCGCCGAGTCGCTCGAGGCGCTCAGCCCCCGACGACGATGACCTCGCGCGGGAAGCGGGTCAGGCGCTCGGCGGTGCGCGCCTCGACATCGAGGGCGACGAGGTCCTCGATCCGGACCCCGGTCTCACCGTCGAGGTAGACGCCGGGCTCCACCGAGAAGACGGTCGGGCTCGGGAGCGGGGTCTCGCTGGCGCTCTGGCCGAGGCTCGGCGCCTCGTGGGTCGCGAGCCCGATGCCGTGCCCGGTGCCGTGGCCGAAATGCTCGGCGTGCCCGGCCTCGGCGATGACCGCACGGGCGATCGCGTCCGCCGCCCGCCCGCTCAGCGCCGTGCCGGCGGCCGCGGCCGCCTCGATCGCCTCGATGGCCGCCGTCTGCGCCCGCGCGACCAGCTCGTAGACCTCGAGGTCCCGCGCCGTGGGCTCGCCGACGAACAGCGTCCGGGTCATGTCGCTCCGGTAGCCGGCGACCTGCGCCCCGAAGTCGAAGAGCAGGACCGCGCGGTCCAGCACCGGGTCGATCACCCGGCGACCCGTGCGGCAGGGCCGCCTCGGGCCCGGCCAGGCAGGCCACGCCGAACGCGAGGGCGTCGGCGCCGCCGGTCCGCATCGACCACTCGAGGCGCAGCGCGAGGTCGTGCTCGGTGACGCCGGCTCGGATCTCGGGCAGCAGCGCCGCCAGGGCGCGATCGGCGACCGCGCAGGCCGCGGCGACCCGCTCGAGCTCGGCAGGCTCCTTGGTCGCGCGGTCCGCCTCCAGCCAGCCCTCGACGGGGACCAGCTCGACGTCCGGGGCGGCCGCCGCGAGCCGCGTCCACGTCGCCTGCGGGACGAAGCCGGCCTCGACCGCGACCCGTCGTGCCCCGACGACGCGACCAGGTCGGGCCAGCGGGCCTCGAGGTTGCCGTACACCTCGGCGATCCGGGTGTCGGGCGCCTCGCGACGGGCCTGGATCGTGTAGCGCGAATCGGCCAGGAGCACGACCTCGTCGACCCCGACCAGGAACTTGCCCGACGCGCCCGCGACCCGGTCCTCGCCGTCGCTCGAACGCGAGGCCGGTCAGGTAGCGGGTGTGCTCGGCTCGAACGCCGAAGTACGCGTCGACGCCCGCGTCCGCGAACCGGGCGCGCAAGCCGGGCCAGCCGGGCCGGCCGGGCCGCCCGGTCGGCCTCCGACCAGCCGGCTCGCTGCCCGCGATCCGGCGGCGCCGCGAAGTCCGCCGGGACCGGCCAGGGTACGGTCAAATGTAGCCGTACTTCTTGAGCAGCTTCTGGAACGAGGCGTTGTCCTTCGCGAAGGCGTGCTTGCCGCCGCCGTCGGGGATGGCGACGAAGTACAGGTTCTTGTCCTTCGTGTCGGGGACGAGGGCGGCGTCGATCGAGGCGAGCGTCGGCGTCGCGATCGGGCTGGGGATCAGCCCGGCATTGATGTACGTCTGGTAGCCCTGCAGCTCAGGCGGCAGCACGACGTCCTTCATCGGCACGTCGGGCAGCGTCCAGAAGACGTACTTCTGCCACTGGTCGAAGGCGAGCTTGGAGAGCTCGACGGTGTCGTTGGCGTAGATGACCGTCGGGTCCGCGTTGAGGATCTTGTTCTTGATCCCGGGCAGCCCGTCGATGCGGTTCTGGTAGACGCCCGCGATCAGCGCGCGCTCATCGTCCAGCACCGCCTCGCGCTCGACGATCGAGGCCAGGGTCAGGACGCCGTAGAAGTCGAGGCCGCGCTCCTTCGGGACCGCGAGCCGCTCCTCGCCCACGTTCTTGATGAAGTTGTCGAGCATCAGCCGGACGAGCTCGTCCGCGGTGGTGTCCGGCAGGACCTTGTACGAGGCCGGCCAGAGGAAGCCCTCGAGCGACACCCCGGGATGGTCCTTGAGCACGGCCTTGAGCCACGGGTAGTCGTTGATCAGGGCCTTTGGCGGCTTCGTGACCTCGTCGTAGAAGTCCTTCGGGTCCATCTGGAGGGGCAGCGTCTGGAGCTTGGCGGTCACCTGCTCGAGCCGCAGCCCGGTCCGCAGCGCGATCTCGACGTATGGGTCGGGGGGCGGGTCCAGCAGCGCGGTCACCAGGTCGTTCGGGATCATGTTCTTGCGCAGCAGGAACGTGCCGGCCAGCAGCTTCGATTCGATGCCACGGTCGCTGGCGAGGAGGACGAAGGCCCGCGAGTCGCGGAGGAGCCCGTCGCGCTGCAGTCTGGTCGCGATCGTCGAAGCGGTATCGCCCTGCTCGACGACGAACTCGACCTGTGCCGAGTCGCTCGCGGCGGGCTCGGTCATCGCCGTGCCGATGTCGTCGCGCACGATGTCGTGGACGAACGGCAGCTCGAGCGCGGCGGGGTTGTCGGCGGCCCAGCCCAGGATCGCGCTATTGACCAGCGGCCGGAGGGCCGTGATGGCGACGAGCAGCACGATCCCGGCAAGGACCAGCGCGAAGAGCAGGAACCGGATGAGACCGCCGATGCCGTGGCCGCCGCTGGGACCGCGGTCGCGCCGGCCGCCGCCACCGCCGCCACGCGTCGGCTCGACGTACTCCGGCAGGTCGGCGGTCGCGTAGGCGTCGGGATCGTAGGGATGGGCCTGGGTGGCGCGGCCATCCCGTGGGCGTCCGCCGGAGCGGATCGTCATCTGTGGCTCTCCGGTGTGTCGTCTTGGGTTCGGGGCAGGGACGAACGGAGTCCCGCCCGTGTGTCGAGCTCATCCTGGAGGATGATCGCCGCCGCCTCCCGATCCACGCGGGCCCGATAGGCGTCGCGCTGGGTCTTCGAGGGCGGCCCGCCCGATCGGCCACGCTGCATCGGACCGAGGCGGTCCTCCGCGAGCTGGCTCGTCAGGCGCTCGTCGCGAAAGGTTAGCGGCAATCGCAGATCCGCGGCGACGGCGTCGGCCCACGCGATCGTGATCGCGGCCTGGCGGCCCGTCTCGCCCGAGGCCTCGAGCGGCAGGCCGACCACCAGCTCGTCGATCCCGTGCGCGTCGACGAGCGTCCGCAGGCCCGCCACGTCGCCGGCGAGGTCGCGGGCGCGGCGCAGGGTCGTGAGCGGGCGCGCCGGGATCCCGTCGTCGTCCGAGATGGCGATGCCGACCCGGCGCTCCCCGAGGTCCACCCCCAGGAGCCGCGTCACGAGGCCGGCGATGGCGACGGCGTCACCACCTTGACGGGCTCGTCGATGGTGAGCTGGACCCGGCCCGCCGACGACGGGATGCTCGACACCCAGTCCGGCCAGGTCGTGATGGTGACCTTGCCGTACGGCTCGAGCGTCGCGGTCGCCTGCTCGACGGACTGGCCGAGCACCATCGCCTTCAGCTCGTCGGGGTCGAGGATCGCGACCTGCGTCGCGGTCGCCGTGGCCGGGAACGAGACCACCCCATCGGTCACGACCGCCGGCATGACCTCGACGTGGATCGAGCCGTCGACGAGCTGGTGGTCCGCGTCGATCGTCGCGACGAGCTTCGCCTCGGCGACGGCCTGCACCGGCTCCTCGTTGACCGCGGTCGCGGTCCCGGTGGCGGTCAGCCCGAGATCGAACGTCGCGACCTCCTGGTCGACCAGCGTGGCCGGATCGACCGTCGGCGTGGCCGTGCCGAGCACGCCGGTCTCGGGGAAGACGGTGGCGCCCGGCGGCGCGATCGACGGGTCCTTGAGCTTGGCCGCGAACTCGGCCTCGAGGGCCGGCTGGAGCGCGGCCAGCGCCGCGTCGACGTCCTTCTGCGTGACCTTGGGAAACTCCTGGCGCGTCCCGCCGGTCGTCGCGTCCGGGTTCAGCACGTCGAGGGCGATCGGGTCCTCGCCGCGCGGGATCACGGTGATCGTGTTCGGCTCGACATTGCCCGACGGACCCTTCTCGACCGCGGTGACCTTCACCGTCGCCGACTTCGGGAACACGGTGAGGCCGACGATGTCCGCACGGCCCACGGTGACCGTCTGCGCGGTCCGGAAGCGGACGCCGGACGGGCGTGCTCACGATGCTGCCACCCGGGATGGTGTTCGACGACGTGAAGTCGCGGTTGCGGAACCGGACGATACCGGTCGCCGCCGTCTCCTCGACCCGCTTCCCGGTCGCGGGGAACGTGTCGGTCGCGGTGACGTCCACGTCGATCAGCTCCGCCGGGACCACGCCCTTGACCGGGTCGGGCGCCGACGCCGCGGGGTCGGCGACGATCGTCATCGGGATCGGCCCGACGGCCTCTTGCTTCGGGGTCACGACGATCGTCGCCGAGGGAAGGAAGAGATAGGCGGCCACGGCCAGCACGAGGACCACGAACCCGACCACCAGGCCGCCGACCAGGAGCGGCGTCCGCGCCCCGCCTCCGGAGCCCGAGCCCGCTGCGGACGTCGTCGAGCCGGCCACGGTCGTCGTTCTCGGCACCGGACCGTCCGCCGGGGGGACCGGGTCGCTGCGCGACCAGCCCGCGGGGGTGGCCTGGGTGCGCGCCTCGGCCTGGAGCGCCGCGGCCGCGGCCGCCAGCTCCGCCGCCTCGGCGTCGTCGAGCGTCTGCTGGAACGTGGCCGGGGACTGGGCCGCTGCGGGTGGCGCGGCGGCGGGCGGGGCGGCCTTGGTCGCTGGCGCCTTGCGCGGCCGCGCTCCGGCTCGTGGGGACGCGGCCCCGGCGGGCGCGTCCGCTGCGGCATCCGGGCCGCGGTCGGCCGTCCCGGCCGCAGCCGCCGCGGCACCAAGGACCGCCGCACCCGCGGCGGCCGAGCCCGGGTCCGCGGGATCCCCTCCCCCGGCCGTCGGCGCCGCGCGCGGCGCCTCTTCCGAGCCTTCGTACTCGGCGACGGTCGCGAACACCGGGAGCCCGGCGGACGCGGCGAGGGCCCGGGTGGCGGGATCGGCGGCGATGACCGACAACCGCTTCTCATGGGTCAGCGCATCGCGGGCCAGCAGGCGGAAGTTGATCCGCGAGGTCGCGACCCGTGAGCCGTGCGGCAGCACCACCGCGACCCGTCGTCCCGCCGCGGACCGGACGCGTGCCGCCGCCGAGGTGATCTCGTCGTCGATGTCGAGGTAGATGACGCCGTCGGCCATCGTCAGACCTTCATCGCGCGCAGGACTCGGCGCAGCGCGGCATCGAGCGCATCCTCGGTCGTCTGCAGCTCGATCGCCTGGTAGGCCAGCCCGAGCGGCGTGACGTCCTGCTGGTCGACCAGAAGGTTCGTCGAGTCGGAGATCGTCTCGATCTGGTCGGGCGCCATCACGACGACCTCGGGCGCCCTGGCGAACGGCAGCCCCTTCCAGAACGGCTCCGAGGCGAGCGCGGCGCGGATCTCCGGCAGCCGCGATCCGCCGCCACACAGGAAGACCCGGTTCGGCAGCAGGTCGCCGGCCGACAGCTCCTCCATCACCAGCTCGACGCCGGCCGCCCAGACACGCACGTCGTCCCCGATGATCGCCGCGACATTGTCACGGTCGTCGATCGGCGAGCCCGCGGGCGTAGTCCACCTTGAGCGACTCGGCCCGCGGGAACGGCAGGTCGAGGCGGTCGGCGAGGCTCTTGGTGAACGCCCGCCCGCCCAGCGCGAACATCCGCGTGCCCTCGATGCCGCCCTGCCGGACGAGCGCGACGTCGGTCGTGCCGCCGCCGACGTCGACGAAGAGCGCCCCGGACTGGCGGATCTGGTCGTTGCCGAGGACACGCGCCACGGCGTACGGCTCGGCGACGATCTCGAGCAGCTCGAGGTCGAGCTGGCTGGCCACGCTCTGGAGGGCTCCGAGGTGGACCAGCGGCGCGAACGCGTTGAAGATGCCGATCTTGACGTGGCGGCCCTGGAACCCGACCGGGTTGGTCAGGGCGTAGCCGTCGATCGAGGCGCCGGTCACCGCGGCATGGACGAGGCGGACGTCGACCTGCGGCAGCCCGGTCTCCCAGGTGATGGCCCGCTCCGCCTCGCGCAGCGCCTCCCGCTGGACGTTGTCGATGAGCTTCTGGAGCTCGCTCTCGGTGATGGGCTGGTCCGGCTTCTTGCGCTCCTGCGAGTGCGTGGTCGTGAAGCCCTTCACGAGCTCGCCGGCGATGCCGATCACGACCTGGGTCGGCCGGAAGCCGGCCATCTCCTCGGCCTCCTGGAGCGCGACGGCGCAGTTGTCGACGACCGCGGCGATGTCCGCGACCGTGCCCGACTGCATGTGCGAGAGGCCCTGGCGCTTGCGACCGACGCCGCGGACGGTGCCGTGCCCGCTGCTGTCGATGTCGAAGACCAGCGCCTTGGCGAACTCGGTCCCGACGTCGAGCGCGGTGCAGGCGGCGAGACTCTCCTGGCCGTCGCGCTGCCAGATGCGGCGCCAGAAGGCCATCTAGGCGGTCGCTTGGACGGCGGCGCGCAGCGCGTCCATGGCCGCAGGCAGCCCGTCACGCCGGTGGCCCGATCCCTGCGCCATCTCGGCCCGGCCACCGCCGCGGCCGTCGATGGCGGGCATCGCGGCCCGGACCAGGTCACCGGCCGAGATCCCGCGCTCGACGAGGTCGGGTGAGACCGTGACGAAGAGCTGGGGCTCCTCGGCGTCGAGCCCCAGGGCCACCACGCCCGACCCCAGGCCCTTGCTGACGGTCCGCGCGGCCCCCTTGAGCGCCTCCATCGATTCGTACGGCGCGGCATGGGCCACGAGCCGGACGCCCGGCGCGAGCTCGGCCGCGGCCGCGACCAGCTGGTCCGGCGTCGCGAGCCCCGCCCCGCCGCCGGCCTTCAGCCGCTTCTTCGTCTCGCGCAGCTCGTCCTGCAGCGCTCCGATCCGCTCCGGCACCGCGTCGACGGACTGCGCGCCGGCCGCCGCGGCCGCCCGCTCGAGGGTGTCGAGCCGCGTCCGGACGAGCGCGTCGGCGCCGGCGCCGGTCACCGCCTCGATGCGCCGCGTCCCCGACCCGATGCTCCGCTCCGAGGTGATGAGGAAGCCGCCGATCTGGCCGCTGGCGCGGCAATGCGTGCCGCCGCACAGCTCGAACGAGTAGTCCTGGACGCGGATGGTCCGGACCGTCTCGCCGTACTTCTCGTCGAAGAAGGCGTCCGCGCCGCCCTCGATCGCCTCGGCCATGCTCATGAACGCGATGGAGACGGGCCGGTCCTCGCGGATGATGCGGCGGACCTCGTCCTCGATCGCGCGCCGCTCGTCGTCGGTCAGCGCCCGGTCGAACGGGAAGTCGAAGCGGAGGTAGTCCGGCGTCACGAGCGAGCCGGCCTGCCGGGCGCGCTCCCCGACCACGTTCCGCAGCGCGCGGTGGAGCAGGTGCGTGCCCGTGTGGTTGCGCATGGTGTGGGCGCGCCGTTCGGCATCGACCTCGGCGCCGACCGTCTCGCCGACGCGCAGCCGCCCGCGGAGCGTCCCGCGATGGACGATGAGGCCGCCGAGCGGCTTCTGCGTGTCCTCGACATCGAAGAGGACGCTGCCACCGCCAGCCTCGCGCAGGACGCCGTGGTCGCCGACCTGCCCGCCGCCCTCGGCGTAGAACGGCGTCCGGTCGAGGACGACCTCCGCGGCGCCGTGGCCCGTCAGGTCGTCGTACTCGGTCCCGTCGCGCAGGATCGCGACCACGCGCCCATCGGCGGTCGTGGTCTCGTAGCCGAGGAACGCGCTGTCCCCGGCGCGCGTCTGCACGGCCTGGTAGATCGCGGTCAGGCCGGCGTGCTTCGACAGCTCGGCCTTCTTGCCCGAGCGCGAGCGGTCGCGCTGCTCGGCCAGCGCGGCATCGAAGCCGGCACGGTCGACGCCGACCCCGTGCTCGGCGGCGAGCTCGATCGTCAGGTCGATCGGGAACCCGAAGGTGTCGTGCAGCTTGAAGGCGACATCGCCGGGCAGCCGCGGCGCATCGTCCGGCAGGTCCTCGGGTCGCCGGCCGATGATGCGGTCCGTCGTCGTAAGGCCCGCCAGCGCGTCCTCCAGCAGCCGCGAGCCCGCCCCGAGGGTCCGCGCGAACTGCGCCTCCTCGCGGGCGATGGCGGAGAGGATCTCGTCGCGCCGCTCGACGAGGTGCGGGTACGCCTCGCCCATGACGTCGATGACGACCGCGGCCGTCTCGGCCATGAACGGCTCCTGCCGCCCGAGCAGCCGGCCATGGCGGACGGCCCGGCGGAGGATCCGGCGCAGGACGTAGCCGCGGCCCTCGTTCGAGGGCAGGACGTCGTCGCCGATGAGGAACGTGACCGCGCGCGAGTGGTCGGCGATGACCTGGAAGCTGAAGCGCTCCGCCTCGAAGGCCTCGGGGTCGTGGCCCAGGAGCTCGCGCATCCGCTCGTGGATCGGGGCGAAAAGGTCGGTGTCGTAATTGGACGGGACCTGCTGGACGACGCTCGCGAGGCGCTCCAGCCCCATCCCGGTGTCGACGCTGGGGAACGGCAGTGGGACGCGGCCGTCGGGCCGCTGGTCGAACTCCATGAACACGAGGTTCCAGATCTCGAGCCAGCGCGGGCAGGACTCGGAGTGGTCGGGCACGCACTCCGGCCCTTCCGAGAGGTGCATGCCGCGGTCGAAATGGATCTCGCTGCACGGGCCGCACGGGCCGGTCTCGGCCATCCGCCAGAAGTTGTGGTCGTCGCCATGGTCGACGTCGCCCCAGGCCGCCATCCGCTCGGGCGGGATGCCGATCTCGTCGCGCCAGACGGCGCGCGCCACCTCGTCGTCGGTGTAGGTCGTCACGGCGAGCCGATCGGCGGGGATGCCCAGGTCGTGGGTGAGGAAGTCCCACGCGTACTGGATGGCCTCGCGCTTGAAGTAGTCCCCGAAGCTCCAGTTCCCGAGCATCTCGAAGAGCGTGTGGTGGCGCGGGGACCGGCCGATCTCCTCGAAGTCGTTGTGCTTGCCCGCGACGCGCAGGCAGCGCTGGTAGTCGACCGCGCGGGTGTACGAGCGCGTCTCGGCCCCGGTGAAGACCTCCTTGAACTGGACCATGCCCGAGTTGGTGAAGAGCAGGGTCTGGTCGCCCGCCGGGACGAGGCTGGCGCTGGGCACGGCGGCGTGTCCGCGCTCGGCAAAGAACTCCACGAACCGCCGCCGGATCTCGGCGGCCGGCATGGAGGTGATGCGCGGATCCGGAGCCTCGTCAGGTGGCGGCATCGGGCGCAATGGTACCGAACGCAGCGCCTGCGGCCGCGGACTAGCCCGTCGGCGGCGGCTCAGGTCGCCCGAAGGGGCAGGAACGACAGATCCGAGCCGGCGCCGAGCTCCACCGGCGCCTGCCCGTGGCGGAAGACACGCACCGACTCCGGACCGACGTAGCCGACCGTCCGGCCGTCGATCCGGAACATCGTGCCCTCGCGCAATCCCGTCACGATCACGTCGGGATGCAGCTCGAGGTATTCGAGGATCCGGTCCTCGCGGGTCTCGCCCTCGAACCCGGGCGGGTTGCCATGGACGTAGTGCGGGTTGATCTGCCAGCCGATCAGGCCGAGGGCGTCGGTCCCGCCCGGATCGGTGATCGGCATGTCGTTGGTCGTGCCGATGGTGGGGCAGGCCAGGTTGGCGCCGGCGCTCCAGCCGATGTACGGGACGCCGTCCAGCACGCGCTCGCGGATGGCCGGCAGGAGGCCTTGCTCGCGGACCATCCGGAGCAGCTGCCAGGTGTTGCCGCCGCCGACCGCGATGGCGTCCGCGCGCTGGATGGCCGCCACCGGATCGGAGGCCGCATGGATGGCGGCGACCGCTCGGCCGCCGGTGCCCAGGACCGGCGCGACGGCGTCCACGTAGCGGTCGTACTCACGCCGCACCGACGCGTAGGGCACGAAGGCGACGGTCCGGGCCGCGCCGAGGACGTCCTCGATCTCGGCGCGCGCGTGCTCGAGCGGCGCCATCCCGGCCTGCTGGCCATTGCTGAGCAGGAGGAGTCGGACGGTCACGCCTTGCGCTCGAAGGGGCCGAGGACCGCCAGCACGCTGACGAGGGCGATCCCGGCCCACGACCCGATGAGCGCGACGAGCAGCCGGAAGTCCCCGATCGAGAGGACCGTGATGCCGAGCCGATCGCCCAGCGTGTCGCCGGCCCACGCGCCGAGGATGGCGGCCGCGGCCAGCAGCGGCAGCCGACCCCCGGCCGAGCCGCGGATCAGGACGTAGAGGGCGACGTCGAAGATGCCGACCAGGACCCCGAGGATGAGGGCCGGGTCCAGGCTCACGCCGAGGCCGCGAGGACCGCCGGTCGGGCGATCCGGCCGCCGCCGAGCACCTCGTCGCCGTCGTAGAGCACGGCCGCCTGGCCCGGCGAGACCGCCCAGACCGGCGTGTCGGTCGTCACGGTCCAGCGGCGGTCGCCGGCGGATCGGACGGTGGCCGCGACCGGAGTCGCGCGGTGCCGGATCCGGATGCTGGCGCGGAAGTCGCGGCCGGGTGCGGTCGCCCGCGACGAACGACGCGCGTTCGAGCTCCACGGTCCGCGTCTCGAGGTCCTCGCGCCGGCCCAGCTGGATCGTGTTGGTGAGCGGGTCGATGCGGCTGACGTAGCGCGGCTCGCCGAGCGCCACCCCGAGGCCCTGCCGCTGGCCGACCGTGTACGCCGCGGTCCCGCCGTGCTCGCCGACCCGCTCCCCACCGACGTCGAGCAGCGGTCCTGGCTCCGGCCGCCAGCCGGCCCGGTCGCGCAGCGCGTCGCGGTAGTCGCCGCCGGGCACGAAGCAGATCTCCTGGCTCTCGGGCTTGTCGGCCGTGGCCAGGCCGAGGCGACGGGCGATCGCCCGGACCTCCGGCTTGGTGAGCTCGCCGAGCGGGAACCGGGCGTGGTCCAGCTGGTCCTGGCGGAGCCCGTACAGGAAGTAGGTCTGGTCCTTGTCCTCGTCGCGCGCGCGGCGCAGCCGGCTGCGGCCGTCGGGTCCGATCGACACGGCGCGCGTAGTGCCCGGTCGCCACCGCCTCGCACTCGTACAGGTGCCGGGCGCGGCCGAGGAGCGCCCCGAACTTGACGTAGGTGTTGCAGTCCACGCACGGGCTCGGCGTCCGGCCGTCGAGATAGGCGTCGAGGAACGGCTGGAGCACGCCGGCATCGAACTCGCGCTCGAGGTTCATGACGTAGAACGGGATGCCGAGCTGCGCGGCGACCCGGCGGGCGTCGTCGGCGGCGTCGAGCGAGCAGCAGCTCTTCTTGAACTCGGAGTACGTGTCGGCCACGTCGTGGAGCCGCATCCACACGCCGACGACCTCATGCCCCTCGTCGTGGAGGAGTGCCGCGGCCACCGAGCTGTCGACGCCGCCTGACATGGCGACGAGGATCCGACTCACGCGAGGACGCCCTGCCCGAGCGGGTCTGCGGCGACGCTGGCGGCGCCCACGCGCATCGAGGCGACGATGCGCGGCACGACCTCGCTCGCGACGGCGATCTCCTCATCCGTCGTGGTCCGGCCGAGCGACAGGCGGAGGGCGCCGCGGGCCTCCTCTTCCGGATAGCCCATGGCGGTCAGCACGTGGCTGACCTCGGTCGAGCCGGTCGTGCAGGCGCTCCCGACCGAGCAGGCGATCCCCTCGAGGTCCAGCGACAGCGCGACCGACGTCCCGTCGGTGTCGCGGCCGATGATCGAGAGGTGGCCGGGCAGCCGGTCCTTCGGGTGACCGGTCATCTCCGTGCCGGCGACGGCGAGGACCGCCTTCCCGAGGCGGTCGCGCAGGCGGCGCAGGCGGGCCACCGTCGCGGGCCGCTCCGCGCACGACAGGTCGTAGGCGGCGGCGGTCCCCACGGCCCCGGCGCACGTTCTCGGTCCCGGCGCGGCGGTGCCGCTCCTGGCTCCCGCCCTGCTGCTGCGCGAGGATGTGGGTGCCGTGGCGGACGTAGAGCGCCCCGGCGCCCTTGGGGCCCTCGAACTTGTGCGCGCCGAGCGACACGAGGTCCGCGCCGAGCGCCTCCACGTCGATGTCGACGTACGGGGCCGCCTGGACGGCGTCGACGTGGAACAGGATCCCCTTGCGGCCGCGGACCTTCTCGGCGATGGCGGCGATCGGCTGGATCGTCCCGACCTCGTTGTTGGCCAGCATCACCGACACCAGGATCGTCCGGTCGGTCAGCGCCGCCTCGAGCTGGTCCGGGTCGATGCGGCCATAGCGGTCGACCGGCAGCTCGACGATCTCGAACCCGAACTTCTCCAGGTAGCGGAGCGTGTGCCCGACGGCGTGGTGCTCCACCGACGACGTGACGATCCGGTGGCCGTGCGCCTTTCCGGCCCAGGCCGCGCCCTTCAGGGCGAGGTTGTTGGCCTCGGTGCCGCCGGAGGTGAAGACGATCTCGCGAGCCTCCGCGTGGAGTCTCGCCGCGAGTCGCTCATGGGCCTCATCGAGGCCGGACCGGGCGGACCGGCCGAACGCGTGCGCCGAGCTGGGGTTGCCGAAGGTCTCGGTCAGGTAGGGCAGCATCGCGTCGAGGACCTCGCGGCGGAGCGGGGTCGTCGCCGCGTGGTCGAGGTAGATCGCCATGGCCTCGATCGTACACCCGACGCCCCTCGCCGACCCCGGCGCGCGACGACGACGCGGGTGACATTCGTCCATGCCGCGACTGGTCGATGGCCGATGGGACGGGCCGCGCCGCCGCGTCATCGTCGGGACCAGACCGAACCAGGACGCGCCTGTCGCGTCGCTCAGGAGACCGACCCATGACCGACCCCGTCACCATCGCCGCCATCGCCATCTTCGTCACCTTCATCGTCGCCATCGCCCGGCTCGGCCGGGGCGAGACGTTCGACGTCGCCGGCCTCTTCGGCCGGCCCGGCGAGATCGGCCGCGCCACCGGCGTCCAGGAGCAGGACCTCCCGCCCTTCCGCTTCGGCGCCTCGGCCGCCTAGATCGCCCGGGAGCGGCCGTCCGCGTGCGGCCGCTCAGGCCTCGTCGGTCGCGTCCCCGCGATCGGCGCCGCGCCGAAGGTCGTCCTCGCGCCCCGCGGCGCGGCGGCGATCGTGCTGCGAGAGCAACCGCTTCCGCAGCCGGATCGACTGCGGGGTCACCTCGACCAGCTCGTCCTCGGCGATGAACTCGATCGCGGACTCCAGCGTGATCTGGCGCGGCGGCGTCAGCCGCAGCGACTCGTCGTGCGAGTGGGTCCGGATGTTGGTGAGCTTCTTCTCCTTGGTCGGGTTGACGTCCATGTCGCCCGACCGGCTGTTCTCGCCGACGATCATCCCTTCGTAGATCTCGACGCCGGCGCCGATGAACAGCTCCGCGCGCTGCTCGAGGTTGAACAGCCCGTAGGCGTTCGAGGTGCCCGCGCGGTCGCTGACCAGCACGCCGTTCGTGCGATGGGTGACCTCGCCGGCCCACGGGCCGTAGCCCTCGCCGATCTGGTGCAGCAGGGCCGTGCCGCGCGTCTCGGTGAGCAGCTGGCCGCGATAGCCGATGAGGCCGCGGACCGGCAGCACGAACTCCATCCGGACGCGCCCGTCCGTGTCGGTGGACATCTGGTCGAGGCGGCCCTTGCGGCCGGCCATGGCGCTCTGGATCTCGCCGATGTAGTCGGGCGGGATGTCGACCGTGATCCGCTCGTAGGGCTCGTGGACCTCGCCGCCGATGTCGCGCAGCAGGACCTCGGGCCGTGAGGCGGTCAGCTCGTAGCCCTCGCGACGCATCTGCTCGATCAGGACGGCCAGCTGCAGCTCGCCGCGGCCGCGGACCTCGAACGCTTCGCTCGACTCCGACGGACGGACCTCGATCGAGACGTTGCCGAGGACCTCCTTCTCGAGCCGGGCCTTGATCTGGCGGCTGGTGACGTACTTGCCCTCGCGGCCCGCGAGCGGCGACGTGTTCACGCCGAAGGTCATCCGCAGGGTCGGCGCGTCGACGTCGAGTCGGGGCAGCGGCCGCGGGTCGGCGGGCTCCGTGAGGGTGTCGCCGATGGTGACCTCCGGCAGGCCCGCCACGCTGACGATGTCGCCCGGGCCGGCCTCCTCGATGTCGATCCGCTCGATGCCGTGCGCGGTCTGCAGGCTGGTCACGGTCCCGGTCAGGGTGATCGTCCGTCCGGGCTCGACCGCGCCGGCCGTGTCGTCGGCCTCCTCGCGCACGATGGCCACGCGCTGGCCGGTGCGGATCGTGCCGTTCCAGATCCGTCCGACCGCCATCCGCCCCACGTAGTCGTTCGCCGACAGGTTGGTGACCAGCAGCTGGAGTGGGTGGTCGGGCACGTACGACGGCGGCGGCGTCACCTCGACCAGCAGGTCGAGCAGCGGCCGCAGGTCCGTGCCCGGGGTCGCCAGGTCGCGGGTCGCCGTGCCGGTCTTCGCGTTCGTGTAGACGATCGGGAACTCGATCTGATGCTCGTCGGCGCCGAGGTCGAGGAACAGCTCGTAGATGTCGTCGAGGACGGTCGCCGGGCGGGCGTCGCCGCGGTCGATCTTGTTGATCGCGACCACGACGGGGAGATGGCGGGCCATCGCCTTCTGGAGGACGTAGCGCGTCTGCGGGAGCGGCCCTTCGGCGGCGTCCACCAGGAGCAGCACCGAATCGACCATCAGGAGCGAGCGCTCGACCTCGCCGCCGAAGTCGGCGTGGCCCGGCGTGTCCACGATGTTCAGCCGGAAGCCGTCGTGGTCCACCGTGGTCTGCTTGGCGAGGATCGTGATGCCCTTCTCGCGCTCGAGGTCGCCGGAGTCCATGACCCGGTCGACGAGGGCCTGGTTGGCCCGGAAGGTGCCGGTCTGGCGGAGCATCGCGTCGACCAGCGTGGTCTTGCCGTGGTCGACATGCGCCACGATGGCGATGTTGCGCAACTCGGCGCGGACCGCGGTGGGCATGGCGGCGCTGGCGACGGTGGTGTCGGTCATGGGGCGCGCAGTGTCGCATATCGCCGGACGAAGCGCCGCCGGGCCATCGGCTGCGGTAGCATCGCCGTCCGATGACCGTCGCCGCCGTGATCCTGTCCGCCTCCGCCGATGGCGCCCTCGCCGATGCCCAGGGCCAGGCCCGCGTCCGGCGTCTGGCGGACCTCGCGTGGTCCGGCGGCGCGCTGCCGATCGTCGTGGTGTCGCCCGACCCGGACGGCGCGGTCGCGAAGGTGCTGGCCGACTCCGAGGCCGTGCTCGGCGTTCCGGCGCCCGCCGAGCGCGGTCCGGTCGGGCAGATGGTCCATGGCGTGGAGCTGGCCGCCGCGGAGGTCAGCGACCTCGATGCCGCGCTGATCTGGCCGGCGCGGATGACCTGGGTCGGCCCCGAGACGATCACCTCGCTCATCGAGGCGCACGGGACGGCGCGCTCGTCTGTCCTGCGACCCGCCTGGCACGGCGACCCGGGCTGGCCGGTGCTCGTGCCGCTCGCCCATCTCGACGCGCTCCGCGCCATCGCGCCGGACCGGATGCCGCCCGACGTGATCGCCGACCTCGCCGCGGTCGCGCCGACCCGGATCGTGGAGCTTGGCGACCCGGGCGTGATCTTCGACACCGACACGCCCGAGGCGGACCTGCCGGCCTACGAGGGCCCGCCCGATCCACCCGCCGGGCATACCCACGAGTGGGGCGACGACGTGGAGTCCGAGGCGGGCCTGCCGGGTCCCGAGACCGCGGGCGCCTGACCGCGACCGGACGTCACCACTCGCAGGTCACCTCGCTGGCGACCTGCTCCCAGCGATCCTGGTGGATGTAGACGGCGTCGGCGACCACCATCCCGTGCGGCGTGGTCACCGGCTCGCGCGTCAACGACACCTGGACGCGGCCGTTCGCGTACTGCTGTTTCGCCAGGTCGATGCCCACGGTGACCGTCGGCTGGCCTTCCGCCTCGATCTCCTGGGCGCGCTCGGCCGACGGGGACGACGCTCCGACCCAGAGGCCCGCCGACTCGTCGATCGCCGGCTGCGCCGCCAGGAAGAAGTCGCCACCCTCGTCCTCGGTCCGCCAGCGGACGACGATCGCGTCGTACGAGCTGGGGAACGGCTCGGAGCGAGTCCAGTGCCAGTCGGTGTTGATCGTGGCCGAGGTGGGGGACGACCCGGCGCCGGGCTGGCAGTCCAGCGTGACCGCCACCGTGAGGTCGTCCGGGCTGTTGCCGAACAGCCATCCATGCGACAGCGCGGCCGTGACCACCGGCGCCGCCAGGCCGATGACGAGACAGAGCGTCGTGGCGACGAGCGGTTTCGATGGGACGAGCGCGCGTGCGCCGGGCGGCCGCGGATCGACGAGGAGGACCACCCCCGCCCCGATCGCCGCCAGGGGGATCGTGATCGTGGCCTGCGTCAGGTCGTAGGCGACCTGGATGATCCCGGCGGCGATCAGGATGGCGCACGCCACGATCGTGGTCGGCACCGCCCACGGCCGTTGGCGATCCAGCCCGCGGACGATCATGGCCGAGGCCACGATCGTCAGGGCGTACGTCAGGATGCCGACGATCCGGACCGGCCACGACATGTCGGCGACGAAGGTCAGCGCGATCGCGATGACGGCGAGCCCCGCGAGCAGCACGAAGAGGATCGTTGCGCGGTTGTGGAAGCGAACGGTGCGATCGTCCATCGGATCCCCCTCAGGCGCGGCCCGGATGGCGTGCCCAGCGGCATCCTACGCGGGCGTCCCTCCGGACGCGAGCCCGCCCTGGAGGTTGTCGCGGACCCGGGCGATCGTCCCCGTCGCCAGCGCCAGGCCGAGCACCACGAGGAGCACGCCCGTGATCTGGCCCGGGGACGGCGCCTCGCCCAGCAGGATGATCGCGAGGACCACCGTCATCACCGGCTGGGCCAGCAGGATCGCGGAGGTCAGGACGGCCGGCAGTCGTGGCAGCGAGACCTGGATCAGGAGGTAGCCGATCGACTGGCTCGAGATGCCGTAGGCCAGCAGGTACGCGTGAGCCGGCAGCGAGGGCACGAGGTCGAGGTTCCCGACGAGCGCGCCGAACAGTCCCGCCGCCAGCATGCAGACGAAGGTCGCGACGGCGACCGGTCCGGCCGGCCGCTGGGTGGGTGATGCCCGCCGGATGACCAGCAGGTAGCCGGCGTACGAGCAGGCCGTGATGAGGCCGATCGCCACGCCGAGCTGTGCGTTCGCGCCGTACGGGATCCCGCCGATCACGCCCGAGATGAGCACGACGCCCAACAGCATCACCGGCAGCGCGACCATGACCTCGCGCCGCGGGCGCTCGCCCCACAGGAGCCACGCCACGATCGCGACGACGACGACCTGGAGGTTGCCCATGATCGTCGCGAGGCCGGCCCCGATGTCGTCGACGACGTAGTGGAACGTCAGGAGGTCCGCGGCGAAGAAGACGCCGGCCACGGCCGAAAGGCCGATGGTCCGGCGTCCCATCGGGCCGTCCGAGCGCCACTCCAGCCACGCCGCGAGGAGCAGCAGCGGCAGCCCGTAGAGGCAGCGGAACACGACCCCGGTCGACGGGGACACGCCGGACCAGCGGTAGAAGATGCCCGAGAACGCGATCGCGGTCGCGCCGAGCAGGGCGGCGCTGCGCGGGAAGCGCCCGAGCCGATCGAGCGGGCCGGTGCGCTCGTTCAGGGGATCGCGCCTACGACCGCTTCTCGGGGACGCCCACGAACTTCAGACCGAGCTCGGCGTACTGGTTCGGCTCGGGCGGCGACGGCGCCTCGAGCATCGGGTCCGTGCCCGACTGGGTCTTCGGGAAGGCCATCACCTCGCGGATGTTGGTCTGGCCCGAGAAGATCATCGCCCAGCGGTCGATGCCGAGGGCGATCCCGCCGTGCGGCGGTGCCCCGTACTCGAAGGCGTCCAGCACGGCGCCGAACTTCTCGTGCATGCCCTCGACCGACTGGCCCTGCAGGCGGAACGAGCGCTCGAGCAGGTCGCGGCGGTGGATCCGGACCGAGCCGCCACCGAGCTCCCAACCGTTGAGCGCGAGGTCGTACTGCATGGCGCGAGCCCGGCCCGCCGGGTCGCCCGGGCTGGGACGGTCGGGGTCGCCGGTCGTGGTCACCAGCAGCGCCTCGTCCTCGGGGACCACGCCGCTGAACGGGTTGTGCGTCGCGTGCCAGCGCTCGTTGTCGGCGTCCCACTCGTACATCGGGAAGCGGTGGATCCACGCGTACGACAGGACCGTCGGGTCGGCCAGGCCGAGCTGGTCGCCGAGCTCGACGCGCAGCCGCCCGAGCACGTCGGCGGTGACCGCGTCGCGATCGGCGACGATCAGCAGGAGGTCGCCCTCCCCCGCCCCGCTGCGTTCGATGAGCGCGCGCTTGGTGTCGTCCGAGAGGAACTTGGCGATCGGCCCTTTCGTCTCGCCATCCGCGCCGAGGGCCAGGTAGGCCAGACCGCGCGCACCGAAGCGCTTCGCGCGCTCGGTCAGCTCGTCGATCTCCCGGCGGGTCGCGCCGCCCAGGCCCGGCGCGACGATGCCGCGGACCCGGCCGCCGCCCGCGAGCGTGTCATCGAAGACGCCGAACCCCGACGCGGGCGTCCCATCCCCGTCGACCAGCGCCGGCGCGAGGTCGACCAGCTCCATCCCGAAGCGCAGGTCCGGCTTGTCCGAGCCGAAGCGCTCCATGACGTCGTCGTAGGTGTAGACCGGGAACGGGACCTGCGCGATCGGCCGGTCGGGGGCGGTCGCCGTCGAGACCTCGATCGCCATCGCCTCCACGAAGCCCATCACGGTCGCCTCGTCGACGAAGCTCATCTCGAGGTCGAGCTGGGTGAACTCGGGCTGGCGGTCGCCGCGGAGGTCCTCGTCGCGATAGCAGCGGGCGATCTGGAAATAGCGGTCGATCCCGGCGACCATCAGCAGCTGCTTGAGCTGCTGCGGGCTCTGCGGCAGCGCGTAGACGGTGCCTGGCTGCAGGCGTGAGGGGACGATGAAGTCGCGGGCGCCCTCGGGCGTGCTCTTGATCAGGGTCGGCGTCTCGACCTCGACGAAGCCGTTGTCGTGGTGGACCTGGCGGATCGCCTGGACCATCTGCGACCGGAGCAGCAGCCGGTCGGCCATCGGCTGGCGGCGGATGTCGAGGTAGCGGTACTTGAGGCGGACGGCCTCGTCCACCGGCGCGTCGGGCTCGTTGATGTAGAAGGGCGGCGTCTTCGCCTCCGACAGGATCTCGATGCCGGTCGCCTGGAGCTCGATGGCACCGGTGGGCAGCTTCGCGTTCTCGGTCCCGGGCAGGCGCGGCGCGACCGTGCCGATCGCGCTCACGACGAATTCGGGGCGGACCCGCTCGGCGTCGGCATGGGCGTCCGGCGAGTCGGCCTTGTCGATCACGACCTGGGTGATCCCGTAGCGGTCGCGCAGGTCGAGGAAGATCAGCTGGCCGTGGTCGCGGCGGCGGTGCACCCAGCCCGAGAGGCGCACGGCGGTGCCCGCGTCGGACGCGCGCAGCTCTCCGTTCGTGTGCGTGCGGTAGGGCGTGGCGAGGCTGGGTCGGGTGTCGGTCATGGCCGGGGTATCGTAGTCGACGCGGGGTGGCGGGACCGGATCGCAGGAGGACCAGGATGCTGAGCGGGCGACGGGCGCACACGGCACTGCCGACCCACGATGTCGACGCGCTCCGACCCTTCTACGAGGAGGTCCTCGGGTTCGTGCCGCGGGCCGTCCGCACCGGCGCGGTCGTCTACGACGCGGGTGAAGGAACGCTCTTCGCGATCTCGCGGAGCGGCGCGCCGTCGACCTCGACGCACACCCAGATGGCGTTCACCGTCCCGGACATCGAGGCCGCGGTCGCCGATCTCCAGGCCCGTGGCGTGGTCTTCGAGGCCTACGAAACGCCGAAGACCGAGAACGGCATCGCGAAGATCGGCCCCGGACGCGCTGCCTGGTTCAAGGACCCGCACGGGAACCTGCTCGCGGTCCTCGAGTTCGACGACCCGGTCTGATCAGGCGTCGCGGCCGCGGAGGAGCGAGACGCGGAACGGGCGCAGCTCGCCCTGGGCGTAGCCGCCGGCGATGACCGGGTCCTCCTCCATGAACCGCCGCGCCGCCGCCTCGTCCGGCGCCTCGAAGATCGCGAGACCCGTGTTGATGCCGCCGAGCGTCGGGCCGACCAGGATCAGCGTGCCGTCCGCGAGCGCCTGCTCGAATCGCTCGAAGTGGATGCCCCAGACCGCCCGCTCCTCATCCGTCATCGTGGCGGCGAAGTCGTCCCGCGGTGGGTGGATGAAGTAGATCCATTCGGCCATGGCGCGGTCACTCCTTGCGCAGGCGCCAGATCGACTCCGCCGGCCAGCGGCGCGCCCACGCCGACGTCCTCCGGATCGCGGTACGAGCTCACGGCACCCTCCGGGGGTCGCGGCTCGATGAGGTCCTCGACGATGAACCCGTTCGATCGGAACAGCCGGATCCACGTGCCGTACGGCAGGTTGAAGGTGACCTCGCCGTCGTCCTCGACGGTCCGCAGGTCGAAGTAGTCGATGACGAGCCGGTCGCCCAGGTGCTCCTCGCCGACCGGCCAGCGAGGTCGGCGATCGCGGACCCGTGGCTGAACGCGAACAGGCCGCCCGGTCGGAGCAGTCGCGCCGCCTCGGGAACGGTCCGGTATGGATCGGCGAAGGTCATCGCGCCGTGGTCGCAGAAGACGATGTCGAAGCTCGCGTCGGGCAGCGGGACGGACTCCGCGCTGGCGTGGACCAGGCGGACCTCGAGGCCGGCGTCGTCCACGAGCCGGCGAGCGTGCTCGAGCTGCCGTTCCGACAGGTCGATCCCCACGACCGCGCCCGCCGCGCTTCGCGAGCGCGATCGACCACTGGGCGGCGCCGCACCCGAACTCGAGGATGTCCTTGCCGGCCACGTCGCCGAGGACGCGCAGCTCCTCCTCGGGGATCTGGAACATGCCCCAGGCGTAGCCGTCGTGGTCCGCCAGCTGGGCTCCGTGGAGGGTCTGGTACTCGTCCGCGTAGCCATCCCACGACGCCCGGTTCTGCGCCTCGTGCGCGCTGAGGTCGGCCAAGCCGCTGCGCGTCGTCCGTCAGCCCGCTCATCCGCCGCTCCCGTCGCCGTGATGGTGCGCTCCGTGCGAGCGGGCCACCTCGCGCCCGAGGTCCGCGAGCGGGACGCCCTTCTGCGTGCCCGCCGGCAGGTCGCGGAGCTGCACCTCGCCGTCCGCGAGCTCGTCGCCGACGATCACCGCGAAGTGCGCCCCGTCGCGCGCGGCCGCCTCCAGCTGCTTGCCGAGCTTGCGCCGCGACAGCTCGGCCCGTGCCGCGATCCCGGCGGCTCGCAGCTCCGTGGCGATCACCAGCCGGGCCGAGGTGTCGTCCGGGTCCGCCCCGACGACGACCGCGACCGGGGATGGGATGCCCTCGACGCCCGTCCGCACCCGCGGCGGCCATGGCGAGCAGGACGCGGTCGAGGCCGATCCCGAACCCGATCCCCGGCGTCGGCCGCCCGCCGAGGAGCTCGACGAGGCCGTCGTAGCGGCCGCCGCCGCCGATCGCCTGCTGCTGGCCCTCGCGCCCGACGACGTAGAACTCGAAGGCGGTCCGCGTGTAGTAGTCCAGCCCACGGACCAGGCCGGGATCGAGTCGGAACGGGACATCGAGCGCCGCGAGGTGCGCCTGGACCGCCGCGAAGTGGGCGGCGCAGGCCTCGCACAGGTGCTCGGTGATCCGCGGCGCTGCGGCGTTGAGCTCGGCCATCGCCGGGTCCTTCGAGTCGAGGAGCCGGAGCGGATTGCGCGTCAGTCGATCGCGCTCGGTGGGCGGCAGGCCGTCGGCCCGTTCACGGTAGTACGCGCTGAGGGCCTCGATGTACGCCGGCCGGCAGGCCGGGTCGCCGATCGAGTTGAGCGACACCTCGACGTTCGCCAGCCCGGCGTCGCGAAAGAACCGCGTCGCCGAGCTCGATGATCTCGGCGTCGACGGCCGGACCGGGGTCGCCGATCGCCTCGACGTCGAACTGCCAGAACTGGCGGTACCGCCCGGCCTGCGGCCGGTCGTAGCGGAACATCGGACCGGTCTCGGTCAGCTTCACCGGCTGCGGCCACGTCTGCATCCCGTGCTGGACGTACGCCCGGACGATGCCGGCGGTCGGTTCCGGACGGAGCGCCCAGGACTCGCCGTCCTCGGTCCGTGGCGCGAGCCGGAACAGCTCCTTCTCGACGACGTCCGTGACTTCGCCGATCCCGCGCTCGAAGACGTCGGTCTGCTCGAACAGGGGCGTCTCGATGCGCTGGTAGCCGTACCGCGCGGCGAGATCGGCCGCCAGCCGTTCCAGGCGCGTCCAGGCCAGCGTCTCGGTCGGCAGGAGGTCGCGGGTGCCGCGGGGGGCTCGGAAGGCGGGCATCGGCCGAGTCTAGCGGCCCAGGACCGCGCCGCGAAGGCTCAGCTCAGGAGCCCGTCGAGCCCCGAGCCGACCAGCTTGGCGCCGATCACGATGAACAGGACCGCCATGACCGCGGCGTTGTTCGCCCGGAGCCACGTCTTCCAGCCGTCGAGCGTCCGCTTCGCGGCCTCACCGCCGACCAGCATGTAGATCACCGGCACGGCGATGGACACGCTGGCGATCGCCACGAACAGGATCCCCATGGCGACGGCACTGCCGCCGGCGGCGGTCGCCCGGTCGATGACCAGGCCGGCGGCGACGGCGAGACCGAGGTTCTTGGGGTTGAACGCCGAGAGCAGGACCCCGAACCCGAGCGCCTTGAGAGGTGTGAAGCCGTCGATCGCCTGCATCCACGTCGGCAGCGCCGCCTCCTCGCCCGGCTTCGGGCGGCCATTCCACTGCTTCACGCCCAGGGCGATCGCGCCCAGGCCCAGCAGCAGGATGACGATGTCGCCGATCGACGGCCCACTGGCCTCGTCGGTCGCGCCGGCGACATCGCTGAGACGGAACACCAGGAGCGTCACGAGCGTGATCCCGGCCGCCCACCCGACCAGGAAGGCCGGGCCATTCACCCGGGCCTTCGCCGAGAACAGCATCAGGATGCAGGCGATGATCGGGACCGGGCTGATGGCGATCCCGATCGCAAGCGGGAGCAGGCTGCCGAGCGAGCCGGCGAACATGGGCGTCCTCCTTCAGTCGTCGAGCGGGGTCTTGCCGGAGCCGGGTGGGGCGAAGACACGGCGGGTCCCGATCGGGTCGAAGGAGCCGGCCCCGGTCCGGTCGGGCAGCCGCACGTCCCGCGGGATGTCGCGGGCGTTCCGCAGCAGGATCAGGCAGAGCACGAAGACCCAGACCGGGAACGCGAGCACGAGGAACGGGGCGTTCGACGCGCTCAGCAGCAGGAACAGGCCCATGACGAAGCCGGCGATCCCGAACCAGCGCGGGAGGATCCCGGCCGACCGCCCGAGGGCCGACGTCGTGAACACGAACATCGCCGCCATGCGCATCGCGAAGAAGATCATCAGCGTGTTGCCGAAGGTGCTGAACTGGCGAGCGACGGCTGGGTCGATCGTGCCCTCCGCGTACTGCACGCTGACGGCGACGACGGAGCTCGCCGCGGCGCCGACGAACGCGATGGCGACGAACAGGATGCCGCTGACGAGCTGCAGGTTGGACTGCAGGGCGTTCAGGCGCCGGCCCGACGCGGCCTCCCACATCCGGAGCGTGACGATGAACCACAGGAAGGCGATCCCGGAGAACGGCAGGAGGTACAGGCCGACCATGACCGGGGCCGTGGCATCGCCGGCGCTGTAGTAGTCGATGATCTCCTGGTCCGTCGCCTTGCCCGTCGGGATCTGCGCCATGAGGACGATCGCGGAGACGAACAGCACGGCGAAGGCGATCCCGACGATCGCGGTCAATGACGCGGCGCGGCGGAGTGACCGGCCGCGCGCCTCGGGCGTCGTCGGCGTCTCCTCCGCGTCCGGCGTCGAGGGATCGTCGATGACGTGCTCGTATTCCGGGGCGTCGGTCATCTGCCCTCGTGATCTTGGCCCATCGATGGAAGCCCGGTTACCGTACTCGTTCGGGCGCGCGCTCGCCCGACGGTGCCCGTCCCGCGCGCCAGACGGAACGGGCGCGCTAGCCGAGGTCGCGCTGGACGCTGATGACGTCCTTGAGGGTCTCGATGCGGCTCATCACGCGGGCCAGCTGGCTCACGGAGTGGACCTGCAGCGTCGCCGTGACGACCGCGGTGTGGTCCGGCGTCACGGCCACCTGGGCGGCCACGATGTTGACCTTGTTCTCGGCGACGACCTGGGTGATGTCCGAGAGCAGGCCCGTCCGGTCGTACGCCTCGACCCGGATGGCGATCGGGTAGGTCTGGGTGGGCTCCGCCTCCCATTCGGCCTCGATCAGGCGACTGACCTCGCGCTCGTTGACCACCGTGGGACAGGTCTGCAGATGGACCGTCACGCCCTTGCCCCGTGTGATGAAGCCGACGATGGGGTCGCCCGGGATCGGGTGGCAGCACTTCGCGAACCGGACCAGCAGGTCCCCGACGCCCTTGACCCGGACGCCGCCGGTGCGAACGAGCTGCTGCGGCGGCGCGACTGTCGGGAGCGAGGTCTGGCCGTCGTCGACGACGCCGAGGCGCATGACCACCGACTGCGCGCTCGATCGCGCCGTAGCCGATCGCGGCATAGAAGTCGTCGAGCGTCTCGTAGTTGAGGGCCTTGCCGACCTCGGTGACGCGGTCCACGCCGACCGTCGCGATGGACGTCCGGGCCAGCCGCCGCAGCTCCCGCTCGAGCGACTCGCGGCCGTGGACGATGTTCTCGTCGCGGTCCTTGCGCTTGAACCATTGGCGGATCTTCTCGCGGGCGTGGCTGGTCCGCACCACGTTCATCCAGTCGCGCGACGGCCCGTGCTCGCCCTTGGTCGTCACGATCTCGACGATGTCGCCGTTCTTGAGGCGGTAGTCGAGCGGGACGAGCCGGTTGTTGACCTTGGCCCCGATGGTGCGATGGCCGACGTCGGTGTGGATCCGGTAGGCGAAATCGAGCGGGGTCGCGCCAGCCGGAAGGTCCTTGATGTCGCCCTTCGGGGTGAACACGAAGACCTGGTCCTGGAAGATGTCGAGCTTGATGCCCTCGACGAACTCGGTCGCGTCGCTGACGTCGCGCTGCCAGTCCATCAGCTGGCGCAGCCAGGCGAGCTTCGCGTCGTACTCGCGGTCGGACTTGGTCCCCTCCTTGTAGCGCCAGTGGGCGGCGATGCCGACCTCGGAGACCTGGTGCATCTGGTGGGTCCGGATCTGGATCTCGAGCGGCTTGCCGTCGAGCGCGATCACCGCGGTGTGCAGTGACTGGTACAGGTTGGTCTTGGGGACGGCGATGTAGTCGTCGAACTGGCCGGGGATGGGCCGCCAGATCGAGTGGACGATCCCGAGCGCCGCGTAGCAGTCGCGGACCTCGTCGACGAGGAGGCGGATGGCGTAGACGTCGTAGATCTCGCCGAACTCCGCGCTCTTGCGCTCCATCTTCTTCCAGATGCTGTAGATGTGCTTCGGGCGGCCTTCGATATCGGCCTGGATGCCGGACGCCTCCAGCTTGGGCCGAAGCTCGGCGATCGCCCGCTCGATGTAGCTCTCGCGGCCCTTGCGGCGCGTGTCGAGCAGCTTCGCGAGCTCGCGGAAGGTCTCCGGCTCGAGCGCCTTGAAGGCGAGGTCCTCGAGCTCCCACTTCATCTGCCAGATCCCGAGCCGCTCGGCCAGCGGCGCGTAGATCTCCATGGTCTGGCGGGCGATCCGCTGCTGCTTGTCCGAGGGCAGCCCGTACAGCGTGCGCATGTTGTGGAGCCGGTCGGCGAGCTTGATGAGGACGACCCGGATGTCCTGGGCCATCGCCAGCAGCATCTTCCGGATGTTCTCGGCCTGCTGCTGCTCGTGGCTGTGGGTGCTGAACTTGGACAGCTTGGTCACGCCGTCGACGAGCTGGGCGACCTCGGGCCCGAACCGCTCCTCGACGTCGGTGAGGCTGTACTCGGTGTCCTCCGGGACGTCGTGCAGCAGCGCGGCCTCGATGGCGATGGGGTCGACGCCGAGGTCGGCGAGGATCTGTGCCGAGGCGATCGGGTGGGTGACATACGGCTCGCCCGTGGCGCGGCGCTGGCCCGTGTGCGCGTCGACCGCGAGGTCGAAGGCCCGGTCGACCGGCTCGAGGCTCGCGTCCGGGTAGTGGCGGGCGATCTCGGTCTTCAGCGCCTTGCGGAGCGCCTCGAGGTCCGGTTCCTGGCTCGCGGCGCTGGCACCGCGAGGCGATCGCCGGCGGCCGGCGGGGACCCCTCCGGGCCGCGGGCAGGGGCCGTGGACGTGGCCTTGCCCGCGTCGGGAGCCGGTGTGGTCCCGGCAGTGGCCTTCGTGCGGGCGGAGGTGGTCGCCATGGGCGCCAAGGATAGCAGCGGGTCAGCCGTATCCCATGTGACGAAGGGCTGCCTCGGCCTCGGATCGTTCGTCCCATGCCACGGGCCCGCCGGCACCGATGATCGAGCGCTCGTGGCCCTTCCCGGCCAGCAGCACGATGTCGCCCGGCCGAGCGCGCTCGAAGGCGGCCCCGATGGCCGCTCGACGGTCCGCGATGAGCAGGAGGTCGTGCCCGCGACGCTTGCCCGCCGCCCTCGGCGCCCCGCGCGATCTCGTCCAGGATCGCGTCGCGGTCCTCGCCGCGCGGGTCCTCGTCGGTGACGATCACGAGTCGCGCCCGTTCCGCCGGCGATCCGGCCCATCAGCGGCCGCTTCGCGGTGTCGCGCTCGCCGGCCGATCCGAAGACCGCGACGACCCCGCCGCCGCGCGCCGCCGCGACCGGCGCCAGCAGGTCGAGGACGGTCTCGAGCGACGCCGGGCTGTGGGCGTAGTCGACGACGACCCCGAAGGGCTGGCCGAGCTCGACGCGCTCCATCCGGCCCGGCACGAGCTCGAGCGACGCCAGTCCGTCGCGGACCGCCGCCGGGTCGAGGCCGACCGCCTCGCCGAGCGCGACCACCGCGAGCGCGTTGTGGGCGTTGAACCGCCCGGCGAGCCGCAGCTCGAGCGTGCCGGGACCCGACGGCGCCTCGTAGGCGACGCGCAGGCGATGGGCGTCCTCCTCGATCCGCGTCGCCCGGATGTCGGCGGCCGGATCGGTCCCGTAGCTCAGGACGCGCGCACCCGCCTCCTGGGTCACCCCGATGAAGCGGCCGACCAGCGCGTCGTCGGCGTTGACGATCCCGGTCTTCGGCCAGCCGACGCCATCGGGCTTGGGACCCCCGGCGGGCTCGCGGCCGAGCCGCTCGAACAGGCGACAGCTTGGCGTCGACGTAGGCGTCCCACGACCCGTGGAACTCGAGGTGCTCGTGGCTCACGTTGGTCAGGATCGCGATGTCGTAGCCGATGCCGCCGACCCGGTCGAGCGCGAGCCCGTGCGACGTGGTCTCGATGACCGCGGCGCGGTCCCCGCCGTCGGCCATCGCGCGGAGGCCCGCCTGCAGCCTCGGCGCGCCCGGGGTCGTCGCGTGCTCCTCGTTCGGCTCCTGCGTGCCGCCGATGCGGGTCGAGGCGGTGCCGATCATCCCGGTCCGGACCCCGGCCGCCTCGAGCGCGGCCGTGGCGAGGAACGATGTGGTCGTCTTGCCGTCCGTGCCGGTGATCCCGACCACCGCCAGCCCGCGGCTCGGGTCGCCGTACCACCACGAGGCCGCGACCGCGACCGCCGGCTGGCGTCCGGTCCACGATGAGCTGCGGCAGCGCGACCTCGGGGAGCGGGCGCTCGACGATGGCCGCGGCGGCACCCGCCTCGGCCGCGCGGGCCACGAAGTCGTGCCCGTCGACGTGACCGCCGTCGATCGCGACGAACAGCGATCCCGGCCGGACGCGCCCGCGAATCGTCGGTGACCCCCTGGACCTCGACGGCCGCGAGGCCGCGCGGGCCGATCGCCCGGCCGTCGAGGCGCGCCCCACGCAGCCGGCCCGCCGCGGTGAGTCGATCGATGAGGCCGTCGAGGCGGGCCGGGCTGGTGGGCTCGGCCTCGGCGAGGCGCTGGGCGATGGTTCGGTCGGTGCCGGTCATCGCCGGACGGTCGCCGCGACCCGGCCGGTCAGCCGGCCCGCGCCGTAACGCCAGGACCGCAGCACCAGCTCATGGGCACCGGTCATCTCGACCCAGCGCGCGCCGAACGAGCGCTTGTGGTCGTACAGGCCGGCCATCGGGTCGGTCCCCGTGGGCTCGAGATGGTCGGGGCCGACGTCGACACCGCCGAGGTCCATCTCGTCGCGCCCCTCGCGGATCGCGAGCTGGATCGCCCGCCAGCGGAGCAGGTGCATGATCCCCGGGATCTCGGTCCGGAGCTCCGCCCGGTCGGCCGAATGGACCGTCGTCAGCCGACGGCCGTGCCGGTACAGGATCAGGCCGGCGACGGCGTGGTCCGCGCCGTGCGTGTCGCGGAGGCGGGCTTCCAGGTAGACGAGGAAGCCGCGGGTATGGGCGAGCGTCCACCACGGGACGAACGCGGAGCGCGGCCCGAACCGGAAGTGCCGCCGCTGGCCCGTCGACTCGAGCAGCCCGTAGAACCCGTCGAGGGCCGGATCCGCGGGACCCGGCGGCGCCTCGAAGCGATCATCGTCCTCGGTCGGCGCCCCGCCCAGGTCATACCGCGCGATCCGTACGTTCGCGAGCACGGCACCTTCGATCCGCTGGCGGGTCGACTTGCTCAGGCCCGCGAAGACGGTGTCGTCGTCCGTCCCCGGGACCAGCGGCAGCGAGAGCCGGTGGCGCGACGGCTGGATCTCGGGGATCTGGTGGAACCCGGCGGCCCGCAGCGCCGGCCCGTACCCGGTCGACGCCGGGATCTCGGCGTCGCTCGAGACGACATCGACGCCCTGACCGCCCAGCCAGCGGGCGATCGCCACCAGGCGGGCGGCGGCGGGCTCGCCGTCGTCCCCGAGGTCGCCCGACGTGACCGGACCGCGCGGGATGTACGCCCCTCCCCCGCCGACCAGCGCCCACGGCCGGCTGAGGACCAGCGCGGGGTGGATGTCGTCGGCGACCAGGTATCTGGCCCGCCAGCCGGTCGTGGCGCGGTGCGCGGCCCAGGCGCGCGACTGGTAGACATGGCCCGCCGGCCCGTCGACCGTCCGGCGGTCCCAGTCGGCCAGCTCCTCGGGCGTCGCCTCGCGGACGGTCACCGTCACGAGTCCGCCCCGAACGATGCGGCGGTGCTGTTGCCGGCGATCCCGGCCCGCCGCCGCGCGACCCACGTCCGGCTCCGGCCCGCCGCCTCGTAGGCCTGCCGTCCGAACGGGTCCAGCACGAGGTCCCAGGCCCCGATGTAGCGGACCTCGCGGCCACCGAACCCGGTCTTGAAATGGGCGATCCCGCCCGTCGCGAGGCCCCACAGGTCGTAGCTCGTGGCACCCTGCTCGCGCGACGAGCGGATCGCCTCCCACTTGAGGAGGTAGTTCGCCCGCGAGTCGGCGCCGGCCGCGGTCATGCCGCCGTACGGCTCCACGACCCGCGGGCCGCAGCGGACGAGGAAGAGCGCGGCCTGCGGCTCGCCGTCGGGCGCCTGGGCGAACAGGAGCCGTGCTCGGCCGGCCGGACGGAACGCGTCCCAGATATCGCGATAGGCGGCCTCGGTCCGGATCAGGAAGCCGGCACGGTCGGCGGTCTCGCGGTAGATCCGGTAGAAGTCGCCCAGGCGGTCGCCGTCCGCGTCGACGACGACGATGCCCGCGCCACGCGCCTTGTTCACGTACTGGCGCCACTTCTTGCGCAGGTCGCCCAGCAGGGCCGCCTCGTCGGCGTGCAGGTCGATGATCCGCGTCGAGGCGGGCTGGACCGGGGCCGCCGGCCGCCAGCCGGCCGCCCGCAGCGCCGACCGGAGCGCGCCGTCGGGGTCGAGCGGGCCGTCCGCCTCGATCTCGGGATCGATGCGCAGGTGGCTGACCCGCGCGCCGGGGATGCCGCGGAGGCCGGTCCGGGCCGCCTCGGTGAAGGCCTCGATCGCGGCCGCGGTCCACTGGCCCGCCACAGGCCCCCGCGGCGCGTACCCGAACGACCACGGCATGGGCCGCGGTCTGCGGAGGAGCACCTGGGCGCCGACCCGTCCGGGACCGTCGCCGGCCGACACGCGGTGCGAGGTCCAGCCGTTGACCGCCTTCACGGCCGACCAGGCGGAGAGCTGGAGGTACGAGCCGGGCTCACTCGACGCGACGAACGCGTCCCATGCCTGGTCCTCGGCGGCGATCCCCGTCACGACCGGCGCGGGCGTCGGAGGACGTCGACCATGACCCCGACGATAGACGGCAGTTCGGGGATCCGCAACACGAGCGAGCCGAGCGCATAGACCGCGGCGAAGACCGCGCTCACGACGACGATCTGGACGAGGAGGACGATCCGTCCCGGCTCGACCCCGAGCGCGCTCTGCAGCACGGTCAGCGTCGCGACCCCGATCGCGCTCGCGACGGCGGTCGCGGCGATCGACGCCAGCCCCACCCCGATCAGTCCGGCGGCCCGGAAGTCGCGCAGGCGGTGGTCGAGGATCACGAGGAGCGCGAGCGCCTCCAGCCAGGCGGCGATGGCGATCGCCAGCGCGATGCCCGGCAGCCCGTACGGGCCGACGAGGACGACCGCCAGCGACGTGTTCACGATGACCGCGAGGATCGCGGCGAGGACCGGGGTGATGGTGTCCTGCCGCGCGTAGAACGCCCGGGCGAGCACGGCGATCAGCGCGTGGGCCGCGAGGCCGACCAGGAAGGCGAGCAGCGTGTTCGCGGTGAGGGTCAGGGCCGCCTGGCCGTAGCGGTTCACGTCGAACAGCAGCGCCACGCTCTGGACGCGGAGGATCGCGGCGAGCGCGCCGATCGGGACCATCACGTAGATCAGGATGCGCAGGGCGCGGTCGAGCAGCGACGCGAACTCCGGTTCGCGGCCGGTCGCCGCCTCGCGTGACAGCGACGGGAAGACGACCACGCCGAGCGGGACCCCGATGACCCCGATCGGGATCTGGAGCAGCGTGAACGCCACGTTGAAGGCCGTCACGGCGCCGACGCCGAGGTTCGTCGCCAGCGAGGTCACCACCACGAACGTGATCTGCGTGGCGCCGAGGCCGATCGCGCGCGGCGCCATCAGGGCCAGGGCCTTGCGCGCCTGCGCGTCCCCGAGGTCGATCCGCGGCTCGAAGTGGAACCCGAGCCTGGCCATCGGCCGGACCTGGACGAGCAGGTGCGAGAGCGATCCGAGGACGACACCGACGGCGATGCCGGCGACCCCATAGGTCGGCGCGAGGATCAGGGCGGCGCCGATGATCGCGAGGTTGTAGGTGATGGGCGCGAGCGCCGCGGCGGTGAACCGCCCGTTGGCGTTCAGGACGCTCGTGGCGACCGCGCCCATGGCGAGGAAGATCGGGCTCAGCAGCATGATCCGCGTCAGCTCCACGGTCAGCGCCTGGTTGGCATCGCTGAAGCCCGGCGTGATCGCCGGCACGAGCCAGGGTGCGGCGACGAAGACGATCGCCCCGAGCACGACCAGCCCGATGAGCATCAGGTTGATGACCGTCGACACGACCTTCCAGGCACGCTCGTTCGCTCCGTTGGCCAGGAGCCCCGACACGATCGGGATCAGCGCCGACGACAGCGCGCCCGCGGCGACGAGCTGGAAGATCAGGTCCGGGATCCGGAACGCCGCGAAGAACGCGTCCAGGTCCGACGCGACGCCGACCTGGTTGACGATGACGACGGTGCGGACCCAGCCCAGCAGCCGTGCCGCGAGGAACGCGGCGGACACGATCAGGCCCGCGCGGGCCATGGCGCGGCCCGACGTCACGCTCGTGGGTCGCGACGCGCCCGGGGGTGCGCCTCCCGATAGGCGGTCCGCAGTCGCGTCGGCGAGACGTGCGTGTAGATCTGGGTCGTCGCGAGGCTCTCGTGGCCGAGCAGCTCCTGGACGACCCGCAGGTCGGCCCCGCCCTCGAGCAGATGCGTCGCGAAGGAGTGGCGCAGCGTGTGCGGCGACACGCCCTCGGGGAGCCCGGCCTGGCGGCACAGCCGGTCGAGGCGGTAGCGCAGGCCGCGGACGCCGAGCGGCGCGCCCTTGTGGTTCAGGAACACCCGGGTCGGCGGGGCGCCGTCGCGGGTCGCGGGCGACGCTGGGCGAGGAGCACCGGACGGCCGTCGGCGAGGTACGCGTCGAGGGCCTCGAGCGCCGGCCGTCCGAGCAGTCCGATCCGCTCCTTGCGGCCCTTGCCGAGGACGCGGATCTCGCCGCGGCGCAGGTCGAGCGAGCCCAGGTCGGCGGCCGCGAGCTCGCTGATGCGCAGCCCGGCCGCGTAGGCCGTCTCGACGATCGCGCGGTCGCGCCAGGCGAGCGCCATCAAGACCGTGCGACGGGTCGCGTTCCGCGTCGTCGCGGCGGCCGCGAGCTGGGCGGAGACCGCGTCGAGGAGCGCCTCGATCTCGTCGACCTCGAGCACCCGCGGCAGGCGGCCGGGCAGGCGTGGCGTCGCGATCGCGCCCCACGGGTCGCCGGGCGCCAGCCCGTCCCGCGCGGCCCAGCGATGGAACGAGCGGATGGCCGCGAGTCGCTGGGCGACCGACGAGCGTGCCCGGCCGGCGCCGAGCACCGCCAGGTAGGCCCGCAGGTCGCCCCGCGCGGGGGTGCGCCAGTCGGTGCCGCGCTCGCCAAGCCAGGCGAGATAGGCGCCGATCGCGGTCGCGTACGAGCGTCGGGTGTGCGGCGACGCGTCGCGCGCGGAGAGGGTCCGAAGGAAGCGGTCGAGTGCCGGGCTGGTCGCAGGGTCGAGTGCGACCCCGCTCACGCGTCCGCGGCCGGTTCGGCGGGTCGGGTCCGTCGGGCCGTCGAGCGGGTGCCCGACCGGGCCGGGCCGCGACCCCGGCCGCCGCTCTTGGTCGATCCGCCGCCGGAGGCCGGCCGGCGCCCACGGGCCGGGCGCGCGATCGCTTCCGGGTTCGCCGGTCCGCCGGCATACCGGACGCCCGGCACGATCGAGTCCGGCGTCGCCTCGATGGCCGACCCGCAGGTGAGGCAGAGCGCCGCGTCGCCCTTCCGGGCGATCGGGCCGTCGTCCGTGTCGTGCAGGCCGCCGAGCGGCTCGTCGTTCGACGTGTAGTCGCAGCGCGGGTAGTTCGAGCATCCCCAGAAGACGTTCCCGGTGCGCCGCGCGCGACGCGGCACCAGGTGGCCGTCGTTGTTCTTCGGGCAGGCGACCTCGAACGGGAGCGGGTCCGGTGGCGGCGGGCCGTCCTTCTTGATGTACTTGCAGTCGGGGTAGCGCGAGCAGCCCACGAACGGCCCGAACTTCCCGCGCTTGCTGACGAGTGTGCCTTCGCCGCACTCGGGGCAGACCTCGCCGGTCCCCTCCTGGGGCGGCGGCTCCTCGCCCGGCAGCGGCCGGCTCTCCTTGTGGTCGGGGAACATCGAGCAGGCCAGGAAACGCCCGTTCCGCCCGAGCCGGATCACCATCGGGTGGCCTTCCGAGCAGACCTCGTCGGTCGCTTCGGTCGTGAAGTCGGCCCGCTTGAGCTCGCGGCGCTTCTCGTCGACGCGGTCACGGAGCGGGCCGTAGAACGCGCGCAGGAGCGGCACCCAGGCTCGCTCGCCGCGGGCGACCTCATCGAGCTCCTCTTCCATGCGCGCCGTGAACTCGACGTCGACGTAGTCGCCGAAATGCTCGACCAGCAGGTCCGTGACGATGCCGGCCACGGGCTCCGGCCACAATCGGCGCTCCTCGACCCGGACATAGCCGCGGTCGACGATCGTCGAGATCGTCGCGGCGTACGTCGATGGACGGCCGATCCCGTGCTCCTCGAGCGCCTTGATGAGCGTCGCCTCGGTGAACCGCGGCGGCGGCTCGGTGAAGTGCTGGGTGGGGGTCACGTCGCGAACGGACGTGACGTCTCCTTCCGCCAGGGCGGGCAGCTTGCCGGCGGTGTCGTCGTCCTCGTCCGCCCCGTCGTCATGGCCCTCCGTGTAGACCCGGGCGAAGCCCTCGAACAGCGTCCTGGTCGCGCTCGCGCGCAGCTCGTACGGGCCGTCGACCAGATCGACCGATGTGGTCTCGAGCTCCTTTGGCGCCATCTGCGAGGCCAGCGCCCTCTGCCAGATCAGGCGGTACAACCGCAGCTCGTCCGGGGCGATCATCCCGGCCAGCGAATCCGGGTCGCGGTGGAACGAGGTCGGCCGGATCGACTCGTGCGCTTCCTGGGCGCCCTTGGACTTGGTCTTGTAGACCCGGCCCTTGGGCATCGTGAACGGCGTCCCGTAGCGCTCGCCGATGACCTCGCGGGCCTCGCCCATGGCCACCCCGGCGATCGCCGTCGAGTCGGTCCGCATATAGGTGATGAGCCCGACATGGCCGTCCGGCGTATCGACGCCCTCGTACAGCCGCTGGGCGATCGACATCGTCCGCTTGGGGCTGTAGGACAGCTTGCGGCTGGCCTCCTGCTGGAGGGTGGAGGTCGTGAACGGCGGAGCCGGTGAGCGCTTCTGGGTCCGGACGGCGATCTTGCGGACCTCCGGATGCGCGTCGCCCAGCGCCGCGACGTGGCTGGCTGCGGTGGCCTCGTCGGTCACATCGAGCGCCTCGCCGTCGATGCGCACGAGCTCGGCGGCGAACGCCTCGCCGGCCGCGGTCGCCAGGATCGCCTCGATCGTCCAGTACTCGCGGGCCGTGAAGGCATCGATCGCGCGCTCGCGTTCCACGACGAGGCGGACCGCGACGGACTGGACACGGCCGGCGGACAAGCCGCCCATGACCTTGCGCGACAGGAGCGGGCTCAGGGTGTAGCCCACGAGGCGATCGATGATGCGCCGGGACTGCTGGGCGTCCACGAGGTTCTGGTCGATGTCGCGCGGGTGGGCGAACGCCTCGCGGATGGCGGGCTCGGTGATCTCGCTGAAGGTCACCCGACGGGTCTTGGCCGCGGGCACGTTGGCCGCTTCGGCGACGTGCCAGGCGATGGCCTCGCCCTCGCGATCGAGGTCCGTGGCGAGGTACACCATGTCGCTGCCGCGCGCCGCCCGGGCGATGTCGTCGACGCGCTTGCGGCTGTCCGCGCTGACGACGTACTCGGGCTCGAAGTCGTGATCGACATCGACGCCGAACTTGCCCTTGCCCGGGTTCTCGGGCAGGTCGCGCACGTGGCCGTAGGAGGCGAGGACGCGGTAGTCGGCGCCCAGATAGCGTTCGATCGTCCTCGCCTTTGCCGGCGATTCGACGATCACGAGGTTCTTTGGCACGGCCGGGAGTGTAGCACCGGGTCCTGCACGCGCCTGTGACGACGGAGTCGCCGCACGTACGCGCGCGCCTTGCCGGACGCCAGGGCGGATCCCGGGTCAGACCTCGCGGATGCGGCGGAGGAAGTCCTCGTCGATCTCGATCTCGGCGCCGTCGTCCGGTCCGCCGAGCGCGGCGGGGACGGCCATCTCGCCGTGGATCCCGGTGGCGACGGGCATCGGCCGGTCCCCGACGGCGAGCGACGCCGGCATGATCTCGATGAACCGGATGTTCAGGTACGGGAAGTAGAAGACCGAGTTCGTGTCGTCGACGAAGACCGGCCGCTTCCCGTTCATCATCCGCATGTTCGTGCAGCGCAGGGACACGTCGCCGGGGTTGGGCATCTCGAACAGGTCGGCGAGCAGTGGCTGCTCGCCGTTGATATGGAGCACGACATTCAGGATCACCGCCCCATCCTGGGGCGACCAGCGTGCCGTTGTCAGCCGGACTTTGGTCCGGTCAGGGGTGGTAGAAGTCGATGACCAGGCGGACGCGCCCGCCGGAGACCCACACGCCGATCCCGACCCGGTCGTACTTCGCGTTCATCAGGTTCACGTAGTGGCCGCCGTTGGACGACTTCTCGTTCTGGAAGAAGAGGTGCGAGCCGAGGACCGCCGCGCGGGCCCCGCCGGAGCGGCAGCCGAGGTTCTCGGCCCACGTGTAGTTCGTGTAGCCGGCCGCCGACAGCCGGTTGCCCGGGTTGCCGCCGATGAAGTGGCTGCACTCGTTGTTCACCGCGAGGCGCTTGGCATAGGGTCGCGACACGTTCGTGCTGATGCCCGTGTCGAGCTTGAGCGGCGCGACGCTGCGCCCGCCCGGGCTGCTGCAGGCGCCGCTCGAGGTCACCCAGCCGCCGGTCCGCGTGCAGTTCATCAGGCCGAGGTAGTAGGTCTCGACCGAGGCCCACGAGCCGCCGCCGACCGCACCGCCACCGCCGCCACCGCCGCCACCGCCACCGCCACCACCCCCCGTGGAGGTCTTCGCCGGGGTCGCCTTGGCGGCCGTCGGCTTGGGGATCGTCCGGAAGGCGCCGGCCTCCCGGGCGCCGATGGGCGCGCCGTCGCGGCTACGCGCCGTCGCTGCGACCACGACCACGACCCTGGTCCCGTAGGGGAGCGCCTTCGCGGGCTGGAACACGAGGACGGTGTCGTCCTCCGCGAAGCTGACCTTGCCCGCGACCGCGGCCGTCCCAGCGATGACCTTGAACGCCTGTTTCGTGGAGGCCTCGTCCATCGGCTGGGTGAAGCGAACGGAGATCGTGGCGCTCCGCGCGACGTCCTTCGTGTCGGTCCGCGGCCGGAACCGGACCACCCCCGGGGAGACGCCGGTCCGCACGGCCAGGGTCGCGGCCGGGACCGCGATGCCGTCCGCGTCGAGGACGCCGTCGAGGGTCACGCGGTACGTGGTGTTGGGGAGCAGCGGGGCGGCCGGGGTGAAGGTCCACGACGAGGGCGGCGTCGTGACGGCGGCCGTGGTCGGGCCGCTCGCGGCGGTCGCCACGGTCGGCGCCAGCGTTCCCGGCGTCGACGGGACGATCGAGAACGCGGCCTCGACGGTCGAGGGGTCGATGGCGCGGTCGAAGTCGATCGTGAACGCGCTCCCGACGCCGATCCGCTTGCCCGCCGGCAGCGTCGCCGAGATCGTGGCCGCGGCCGCGTCACGGGTCAGGAAGGCGGCCCGCGCCGGGGTGGCCATGGGCGCGCCGCTGGCGGCGAGGGCGCCGGCGTCCACCGTGACGGTGTGATAGGTGCCGGCGGCCCAATGGCCCTGGGGCGCGACCGTCAGGGTCGTGGCCGTGGGATCCCAGGAGAGGGAGACCGGCGTCGTCGGGTTGACCGTCAGCGCCGATCCGACGGATGCCTCGTCCATCGGCACGCTGAACTCGATCGTGACCGGTTCGGAGAGGTCGCGGTCCGTGGCGACCACGGTCTTGAACGCGGCGGCTGGCAACGGGACGTCGGCGATGGGTGCCGTCGCGGCCGCCGGTGCGGGGTGGCCCACCACGATCACGCCGAGCGCCACCACCACGCCGAGGCCCACCGTGAACCCGATCCGGACCAGCGGCGAGCGGCGCAGGGCGACGCTCGCATAGAGGACCGCGAGGATCGGGACGGCCAGCAGCGCGATGGCCAGCTTGCGCAATAGACGACGCTCCAGGCTGGGGCGTGGGGCGGGGCACGGATGGGACGCGTGCCGGTCGGATTGGGGTCGCGACCGTAGGGAGCGTAGCACCGGACGTGCGGGACCGGCAACCGTCGAGTCATGGCTCAGCCTCGACGGCGGCGCGGCGGCGGGGTCGCTGCGAGCGTGCCGGCGGGTCGGAAACGACCCGCGACGCCGACCGCGAGTCCGTTGCGCTCGAGCACCGTCAGGGTCGCCAGGACGGTCGCCACCGGCCATCCCGTGACCGCCACGAGCTCGTCGACGGTCGCCCGTCCGGCCAGCAGTTCCGCACCGATCCGGGCGGCCGCACCGCCCTGCTCGAGCAGCGTCGCGCCGGCGAGTCGTGTGGCCCCGGACGCCGCGGGTCGCGTCGCCAGCCCGAGATCCTCGATGAGTTGCGGGACGCCGGCGACGATCCTGGCACCGCCCGGGAACTCGCGCAGGAACGCGAGACAGCCGGCGTGGGCCGGGTCGTCGATGGGGCCGGGAACGAGGTAGCAGTCGCGGCCCTGCTCGAGCGCCCAGGACGCGGTGATGAGCGCGCCGCTGCGGGCCGGCGCCTCGATGACGACCGTCGCGTCGGCGAGGCCGCTGACGATCCGGTTCCGGCGCGGGAAGGTGCCGGCGGTCGGCGCCAGGTCGGGCGCGAGCTCGGAGACGACCGCGCCACCACCGGCCGTGATGTCCTCGGCGAGCCGGGCATGCGCCCGCGGGTACAGGTGGCCGTGACCGCCACCGATGACCGCGACCGTGCGACCGCCGGCGTCCAGGGTCGCGGCGTGCGCCGCACCGTCGATGCCGACCGCCAGCCCGGAAATGACGCTTGCCCCGGCGGCCGTGAGCGCGCCGGCCACCCGCGAGGCGAGGGCACGGCCCGCGTTCGAGGCGTGGCGCGTGCCGACGACGGCGACGGCGTGCTCGGCCTCGAGGGCCGCGGGGTCCCCGTCCACGAACAGGAGGTGCGGCGGTAGGTCGATGGCGGCGAGCCGCGACGGATACGCCGGGTCATCCACGGTCACGACGCGGAGGCCCAGCGCCCGGATGCGATCAAGGGTCCGGTCGGCGTCCTGGGCCGCGCGGACGATCTCCGCCGCGACCTCGGGAGACAGCGTCCGGCGGCCGGGATGGCCGTCCGGCGCCTCGTCGGCCGATGCGGCCACGAGCTGGGCCGCCCCGCCGACGGACCCGGCGACCCGCAGGATGTCGCGCCCCGACCCGAGCCGGCGCAGCAGGTTCGCGAACCCGACCGGCCCGAGGCCGTGCGCCGCGGCGAGCACCGCCCAGGCATCCCGCTCCGCGGCGCGATCCGCGCGGTCAGACCCGCCGACGAACGCAGACGCGGCCGGGGCCATGGACAGCGGCCCGCCCACGCCGACCCCGAGCAAATCAGCGCGCCCGCGTGGCGGCGCGGCGCGCGGCCGGTGCGCGGAACCAGGCGGCCTCGTCGAGATGCGCCTCCGCCACGACGGCATCGCCTGCAAGGTCGGCGATGGTCCGGGCCACCCGGAGCAGCCGCTCCGTCCCTCGGCCGCTGGCCTCCTCTAGCTCGGCCAGCCGCACGACATGGCGCTCCGCGGGCGCACTCAGCGCGCAGGCGGCCCGCAAGGCGCGGCCCGTGAGGCGCCCGTTGACGCGCATCGTGTCCGCCGGTGCCACCCGCGTCGACGCGACGGCTCGGGCCGCCGCGATCCGTGCGGCGACGATGGACGACGGCTCGGGTTCCGCTCGACCCACGACGGCCGCGGGCGGGACGCGCGGCATCTCGACCCACAGGTCGATCCGGTCGCGAAGAGGCCCCGACACCTTGCGCTGATAGCGCTCCACGATCCCGATCGGGCACGGACATCCGCGGTCGGATCCGAAGAACCCGCACGGGCACGGGTTCATCGCGGCGATCAGCTGGAAGCGGGCGGGGAACGTCGCCGCGCGACCCGCTCGGGCGATCGCCACGCGGCCCTCCTCCAGCGGCTGGCGGAGTGACTCGAGGACGTCGCGGTCGAACTCCGGCAGCTCGTCGAGGAACAGGACCCCGTGGTCCGCGCGCGTGATCTCGCCGGGCGACAGCCGCGGGCCACCACCGACCATCGCCGCGTACGAGGTCGTGTGGTGCGGGCTCCGGAACGGCGGCCGGCGGACGAGCCCGGTCATCGGCCCCTCACCGGCGGCGGATGCCACGATCGTCACCGACAGCGCCGCCTCGTCGTCGAGCGGTGGGAGCAGGCCGGGCACCGTGCTCGCGAGCATGGTCTTGCCGGAGCCCGGCGGACCGATCAGGAGGAGGCCGTGTCCGCCCGCGAGCGCGATCTCCAGCGCTCGCCTCCCCTCGGACTGGCCGCGGACCTCGGCCAGATCCGGGATGCGCTTCGCCCCTGCGGATGGACCAGGCGCCACCGCTGAGCCACCGTCCGTGTCGCGCCGGCGGTCGTCGTCGAGCCCCACCCTCGGGGAGGCGGCCGGCGACGAGCGAGACCGCGGGGAACGCACCAGCTCGACCACATCCGTGAGCGTGTCGACCGCCAGGACCTCGACACCCTCGACCAGGCCCGCCTCGACCGCGGCCGACCGGGCGACCGCGACGCGGCGCACGCCCCGACGGGCCATGGCCGCCACCATCGGGAGCACCCCAGGCACCGGCTGGACCTCGCCGCCCAGCGACAGCTCGCCGAGCATGCCGACCCTGCCCCGGCCCGGGCGGACCTGCTCCGACCCCAGCAGGATGCCGATGGCCATCGCCAGATCGAGGGAGGCGCCCGCCTTGCGCACGTCCGCCGGGGCGAGGTTGACCGTGATACGCCGTGGCGGGTACGCGAACCCCGCGTTCCGCAGCGCTCCGCGGATGCGCTCGCGCGCCTCCTGCAGGGCCGTATCGGCGAGGCCGACGATCGTGAAGCCCGGTAACCCGGAGGCGACGTCCACCTCGACCCGGATGTACCGGCCGTCGAGGCCGAGCAGCGTGGCGGACGGCACGGTGGCTAGCACTCGGCCACCCTACGAAGGCGGGCTTACCGGTGGATCACCGAGGACTCAACCACGGCTCATCCGCGGCCAGCCAAGCCGGCGCGATGCGCTGGGCACTAGGCGCGGGCCGGCACCGCTCCCGTCGCGGCCACGCCGGCCGGCTTGTCGACCGAGCGCGCGAACTGGAGCAGCGACGAGCCCAGCGGCGAGTCGGCCTTCGTGAACATGAAGGGGGACCCGGAGTTGAGCGCGCTGATCGCGCCGCGGTACTCGTTGACGACCTGGTGGTCGATGGTCCGCTTGAGCGCGCCCTCGGCGTTCTTCACGGCGATGCCGGTGAACGCGTTCGAACGGTTCAGGACCAGCTGCACCTTCGACGACGGGTAGCCGAGGTGGTCGACGGTCTCGAGGATCAGCCGCACGTTCTTGAGGCAGGACAGGTCCGCGGTCATGACCACGAAGATCGTGTCGGTCACCTCGAAGACGCCGAGGTTGATGTCGTCGAGCCGCTTGTCGATGTCGATGAGGATGTAGTCGTACGACATCTGGAGCTGCTCGGCGATGTACGGCAGGTGCTCGGGACGGACCAGCTCGGCGGCCTCCGGGTTCGGGGGCGCGAGCAGCAGGTCGATGCCCGATTCGTGCTTGACCAGGATCTGCTTGATCAGGTCCCCGTCGATCGAGGGCGCGCTGACGACGTCGACGACGCTCTTGCGATCGAGACCGAGGTCGAGGAATACGCGGTGGTCGCCGAACTGGAGGTTGCCATCGATGAGGCAGACCTTCCGGCCAAGCTCGCGGTGGAGCGCGATGGCCGCGTTGATGGCGATGGTGGTCGTGCCCACGCCGCCCTTGGCGCCATAGAACGCGAGGATCCGGCCGAGCGGGGGCCGGGCCAGGAGCACGTCGCGCGGCGCGAAGCGCGCCAGCAGGCTCTTGATCCGGGCGAGCAGCTCCGCCGGGTGGAACGGCTTGATCAGGTAATCGTCGGCGCCGGCGCGGAGCCCCTTGACCTTCTGCTCGACCTCACGCTCGGCGGTCAGCATGATGATCGGGACGTGGGCCGACTGGCCCTCCTCGGTCCGGATCTTGGTCGCGACCTGGTAGCCGTCCAGCTTGGGCAGCATCACGTCGAGGAGGATCAGATCCGGCCCCTCGGCGCCCCACAGGCGGAAGCCCTCGGCGCCGTCCGACGCCACGACGACGTCGTAGCCCTCCTGCTTCAGGGTGTACTGCAGGAGCCGCTGGACATTCGGGTCGTCATCGACGATCAGGATCTTGGCCGCCATCAGTCCTCCGAGCGTTTGGCTGGATGCGGGTCCGCCGGCCTGGGACCCGGCGTCGCGATTATAGGGCGCTGCCTCCGGCGGCCGAGGGGACCCCATCGGTCATGGCTTCGAACGCCAATCGGCTCCAGGTCTCGAGTCCGTCCGTGACCGCGCGGACCTCGGCCTCGGTCGCGAAACGGCCCTCGAGCTTGTCGGTCTCGCGGATGGTGACGGGACGCCCGGCGGCATCGCCGAGGAACACGGCACCGAGATGGACCGCCCCGACATCGGTCGTGTCGTCGTTGAGGAGCGCGACCAGCCGGAACTCGGGCTCGAAGTCCGCGACGACCTCCTCGGCCCATTCGCGGCGGAGCCCGCCGAGGAGCCCACCGTCGCCCGGGTTGAGGTGGCCCCCGACACCGATGCTGTACCGGTCGTGGAGCCGCGCGTCGGCGCCCGCCCGGGTGCGACGCATCAGGAACCACGCCTCGCCGTCGCGCAGGACCAGGTACGGGATCACCTGCTTCCAGGACGGATCGACCTCCATCGCGGCCCTTGGCAGGTAACGACCCTCGCGTTCCACCAGCGCCTCGAACTCGTCGAGACCGTCGGTCGTCATCCCGTACCAGCCGGCCGCGTCGGCGAGTGCCGCCCGCGGCACGACGAGCACGAGCTCATCCACGCGGCGCCTCGTCGAGCCGAGCGCGCGCGGCCTCGAGGCGATCCGCGAGCTCTGCCTCGTCCGGACCATCGGGGCGCTCGAGGGCGAGCAGCCACGCGTCGATGACGGCCCGCAGGTCGCGCAGCCAGGCCGCGATCGGGGCCGCGTTGGTGGCCAGGATCGCGGCGCCCATCGCGATGTCGCCGCGGGCCAGTCGGGTCGTGTCTCGCCAGCCGCCGGCGGCCAGGCCGACCGTCCGGGGCCAATCGGAGCGCGCGGCCTCCGGCGGACCGCTCACGGCCTCGACCAGCGCCGCGGCGAGGACCAGCGGGAGGTGGCTGATCGCGGCGACGGCCGCGTCGTGCTCCGCGGCATCCATCACGACGGGCCGGGCCTGGCAGGCGCGCGCCAGGTGCGCCACGACCTCGGCGTCGCCGTCGCGGGCCACCAGGCCGGGCACGATCACCCACGGCCGGTCGACGAACAGCGTGGCCGTCGACGCCGGGTAGCCGGCCGTGTCGAGGCCGGCCATCGGGTGGCCGCCGACGTATCGCAGGCCGAGCGCATCGGCGCGGGCAAGGAGCGCCGCCTTGGTGCTGGCCACGTCCGTGATGAGCGCGTCGGGCGGGAGCGACCCCGACCATGGCCCGGCCAGGCCGTCGAGCAGCTCGAGGCACGCCGTCGCCGGCCCGCCGAGGACGATGAGGTCGGCGCCCTCCATCGCGCTCGGGACGTCGGGCGCTGCCCGGTCGATCACCCCGTCAGCGACCGCCGCGGCGGGACCGGCACCCGAGGGGCTCCAGGCCGTGAGCGACCAGTCGGCCGTGTCGGGCGAGGCGCGCAGGGCGCGCGCCACCGACCCCGAGATCAGGCCGAAGCCAAGAAAGGCGATCCGCACGGGGGCCGACCGCGGCGCGGTCAGTCCTTCCAGCCGGCGTTGTCGGATGACGACGAGGATGACGACGAGCCGCCGCCGCGACGTCGATGCGACCGGCGGTCGCTCTGGCGGCGCTCCTGCTCGCCCTGGGGCGGGCCGGGGTCGTCCACGGGGTTCTGGCGGCGGAGCACCTTCCGGCGCTCGTTATCCCGCCGCTCGTCGCGCAGGTTGGCGCCGCAGCGCGGACAGCGCCGCTCCTCGGCGAAGAGCGCCTCGAGCGGCGCCGTGGTGTAGATCTGCCGGCCGCAGGACCAGCATGCAAGTCGTGGCATCTAGACCTTCGGCAGGCCGGCCAGCGCGGCCTGGACCTTCTCCAAGGGGTACTCGTAGTCCTCGAGCGAGCCGTCGAGATAGCGGGCGTAGGCCGACAGGTCGAAGTGGCCATGGCCGCACAGGTTGAACAGGATCACCCGCGCCTCGCCGGCCTCCTTGGCCGCCATCGCCTCGTCGATCGCGACGCTGATCGCGTGCGTCGGCTCCGGAGCGGGCAGGATGCCCTCGGCGCGGGCGAACTGCACCCCCGCCTCGAAGGTCCGTCGCTGGTGGACGCTGCGTGCCTCGATCAGGTCGTGCTCCTTGAGCAGACTGACCAGCGGCGACATCCCGTGGTAGCGGAGACCGCCGGCGTGGATGGGCTCGGGCATGAAGTCCGAGCCGAGGGTATACATCTTGACGATGGGGGCCATCTTCCCGGTGTCGCCGAAGTCGTATTCGTACACGCCGCGGGTCAGGCTCGGGGCCGCCTCGGGCTCGGCGGCGACGATCCGGTACTTGGCGCCGTCACGGAAGTTGCGGCCGAGGAACGGGAAGGTCAGCCCGCCGAAGTTCGAGCCGCCACCGGTGCAGGCGATGACGACATCGGGCTCCTCGCCCGCCATCTCCATCTGCTCGATGGCCTCCTGGCCGACGACCGTCTGGTGCAGGAGGACGTGGTTGAGCACCGACCCGAGCGCGTACTTCGTGTCGTCGCGGGTCGCGGCGTCCTCGACCGCCTCGCTGATCGCCATCCCGAGCGATCCCGGGCTGTCGGGCGTCTCGCCGAGGACCTTGCGCCCGTAGTTCGTACTGAGCGACGGGCTGGCGACGACCTCGGCGCCGTAGGTCTCCATGAGGATCCGGCGGTACGGCTTCTGGTCGTACGAGGCGCGGACCATGTAGACCTTGACCTCGAGGCCGAACAGGGCGCCGGCGAACGCGAGGGCGCTCCCCCACTGGCCCGCGCCGGTCTCGGTCGCGAGCCGCTTGACGCCCTCTTCCTTGTTGTAGAAGGCCTGCGGGATCGCCGTGTTCGGCTTGTGGCTGCCGGCCGGGCTGCCGCCCTCGTACTTGTAGTAGATGTGCGCCGGCGTATCGAGCGCCCGCTCGAGCCGGTGGGCCCGATACAGCGGGCTCGGCCGGAAGAGGCGGTAGGCGTCGCGGACGGGATCCGGGATCTCGATGTACCGCTCGGCCGAGACCTCCTGGAGGATCAGCGCCATCGGGAAGAGCGGCGCCAGGTCGGCCGGCCCGATCGGCTGCATCGTGCCCGGATGGAGCGGTGGGAACGGGGCGACGGGCAGGTCCGCCGCGATGTTGTACCAGGCACGCGGGATCCGGGACTCATCGAGCACGAACTTGGTCTGCCGAGGGTCCGCTGGCGCCATCACGACCTCCTGGGTCCGATCCCGCGGCGGCAGGGAGACATCGCGCCGGGACCGGGGACCTGAGCCTAGCGTGCGCGACGGGCGGGGCGCAACCGGTCGGCGCAGTCTCCGTGGCCGGCGCGCGCCATCAGCCCCTGAGGTCGACGATCGCGAGCGGCTCGTAGCGCGCCGGTCCGCCGCCGGTCAGGCTCTCGAAGAGCCCGACACGATCCACCCGGAAGCGCACCCGCAGCTCGTCGGCCCGCTCCATCAGGCGGGTCGCGATGGCACCGCCGGCCGGGACGCCGTCCGAGCGCGCGAGCGTGAGATGCGGCCGGAACGGGCGCCCGTCGGCCGTCCAGCCACGCTCGACCAGCGCGTCGTCGACGGCCCGTGAGGCCGCCTCCATCGCGGCGACGCCTTCGTCCACGCCGAGCCACAGGGCACGTGGCCGCTGCGGCGTCGGGAACGCCCCGGCGCCGGTGATGCCGACGTCGAACGGCTGGATCGCTCGGGCCGCGTCCTTCAGCGCGTCCTCGGCCGGGCCGACGCGTTCGGGCGTCGTGGGACCGATGAACCGGAGGGTCAGGTGCAGCCCGTCGAGGCGGACCCAGCGGACGTCGCGGCCGCCGCCCGGGACGCCGAGCGCACGGACCGCATCGACGAGCGCGACGACCGGCGCCACGGCCTCGTCGGGGAACGGGACCGCGATGAAGAGCCGACGGCCGGGCTCGCCCTCGCCCGGGTACCGCGGCCGGCGCGGCGCAGCCGTGCCGCCCTCCTGCGTCACGTCGTCGGCGTCGGGGCGTGCTCGCGCTGCCAGGTCGCCCGGTCGCTGCGCAGGACCTCGAGCGCACGGTCGCGCTCGCGCCAGCCGAGCATCTCGACCGTCTTGTCCTCCAGCGCCTTGTACGTCTGGAAGAAATGCTCGATCTCGACCAGCCGGTGGGGGCGGACCTGGTCGAGACCCTCGATGTGCTGCTGGTGGGCGTCGCCGATGGCCACGCACAGGACCTTGAAGTCGAAGCCCTTCTCGTCGCGCATCTCGAGCCCGCCGATCGGGCGCGCCCACACGTGGCAGCCCGTGAACGTCGGCTCGTCGATGATCAGCAGCGAGTCGGTGTGGTCGCCGTCGCCGGCGCGGGTGTCCGTGATGAACCCGTAGTCGAAGTTGTAGAACACCGCGCTCGACAGCACGCGATCGAGCCGGAAGACCCCGGCGTCCTCGTCGTACTCGTACTTGTTGCGCGACCCGCGCGGGATCTCGACCACGATCTCGATGACGTCAGGAAAGGTCCCGGGGCTCTTCACCCGCGCAGTCTATCCCCGCCGACGCCGACGGTCAGGAGGACGTGGCGCCGCTGCCCATCGAGCAGCGGTCAGTCGTTGTAGAGCCGCTCTTCGATCAGTTTTTCCTGGACCGTCCGACCATTCGGATCGAAGCAGGAGTACTCGAAGTGCTTCTCGTACTCGAGGTCCACGTTGTCCTGGCCGCCGCGGTTCTTCTCGACCGAGATCACGACCCAGTCGCGGAAGCGCTGCGCCTGGTACGGGTTGAACTCGATGTTGACCTTGGCGACGATGTGGTACTTCTCGTTGAGGATGACGATGATGTCGGCCTCGTAGTTGATCGCCGAGCTGCCGCGCAGGTGGAAGTTGCGCAGGCGCGAGGCCTTCAGCCCTTCCTTGTCGGCGGCCACGATGCTGACCATCGGCACGTCCTCGGCCAGGGCGATGTCCTTGAGGCCGTTGACGATGTACGTGACCTTCTCGGTCTCGTTCTCGGGCTCGGGGATCTGCGGGACCTTCTGGAGGTAGTCCACGAAGACCACGAGGCGCCGGTCGCCGGACAGCTCGCGGTGCTGCTGGACGAGCTTGCGCATGTTGTCGATCGTGCCCGCGGTCTGCGAGCCGCGCATCAGGAACAGGTTCTGCCCGTAGCGGGCGATCCGGTCGAGCGACGGGCGCAGGCGCGGGTTGTTCGCCAGCTGGGCACCGCCGCCGCCCTCCGCCATCCACGTCCCGAGGATCTCCTTGCGGACGTCCACGATCTTGATGGCGCCGGTCTTGTGCGGGAGGTGGGCGAGCGCCGACTCCATCGCGATCAGCCGGTTGAGCAGGTATGGCTCGTCGTGCTCGAAGCAGATGTACAGGACGTTCGCCTGGCCGCCGGACGCGATGTTGCGCGCCATCTGGAGGGCCATGGTGGTCTTGCCGGTGCCCTGGGCGCCGCCGATGAGGAGGAGCTCGCCGGCGCGGAGGCCGCCGCCGATGGTCTTGTCGAGCGGGGTGAACCCGAGCGGGACCGGCTGGTACTCCGCGACGGCGCCGCCGGTGACCTTGTCGTTCAGGTCGACGAGCACGTCGAGGGCGGAACGGGGCGAAAGCTTGCCGTGCTCGGTCTCGAGGACCCAGGGCGCCGCCTGCGGTGGAGCGAGGTTCGGATCGGCGGCTTCGGTGCTCACGCGGTGCATACCTCCGGGATGGTGCGGTGGCGCACAGGGTAGCACTCGAAACCCCCCGATTCACCCACCCGGACCCCCCGTGTCCGCACAGGGGGCCGCGAACCGGACCTCGTCAGAGCGTGGTCGCGGCCAGCTCGTCGAACGCCCGGACGACCGTCCTGATGGCCGTCTCGTAGTTGCGGAGGTCCATCCACTCATTGGGAGCGTGGGCATGGTCGTCGGGCTGCGTGAACCCGAGCAGCACGACCGGCAGCCCGAGGATGGTCTCGAAGCTCGCGCTCACCGGGATGCTGCCGCCTTCGCGGATGAAGACCGGTGCCTGACCGAACGTCGCCTCGAGCGCCCTGGCGCACGCCTGGGTCGCCGGATGCTCGATCGGGGTGAGGCTGGGGCTCCCACCGCCCAGGTAGGTGACGGTCGTCGTGACGCCAGGGGGCGCGATCGCGTCGACGTACGCACGAAACCGCTCGAAGGTGCGCTCCGGGTCCTGGTCGGCGACGAGCCGGCAGGAGATCTTGGCGTGCGCGTGGGCCGGGATGATGGTCTTGGTCCCGTCGCCCATGAACCCGCCCCAGATGCCGTTCACGTCGAGCGTCGGCCGGGCCCCCTTGCGCTCGAGCACGGTGTACCCGGTCTCGCCGACGAGGGCGGGCACCCCCGTGGACGCCTGGTAGGCGACCTCGTCGAACGGCAGCGCGGCGAGCGCCGCCCGGTCGGCATCGGTCAGGGCGACGACGTCGTCGTAGAAGCCCGGGACCAGGATGCGGCCATCCGGGCCCTTGAGCGCGGCGATGATCGTGGCGAGGGCGTTCGCCGGGTTCTCGACGACGCCGCCGAAGCTGCCCGAATGGAGGTCGATCGGGCCGCCGACGACGTCCACCTGGGCGTACATGATCCCGCGCAGGCTGGCGGTGATCGATGGGATGTTGCCCTCGAAGAACCCGCTGTCGCTGATGATCGCGACGTCGGCGGCGAGCCGTTCGCGGTTGGCCTCCATCCAGGGGTCGAGGTGCACCGACGACGACTCCTCCTCGCCTTCGAAGAGGTAGCGGACGTTGACCGGGAACGCGCCCCTCGTCGCGAGGATCGCGGCCGCCGCCATCACGTGGAGATGGATCTGGCCCTTGTCGTCGGCGGCGCCGCGGGCGAGCATCCGCCCATCGACGACGACCGGCTCGAACGGCGGCGACGTCCACAGGTCGAGCGGGTCGACGGGCTGCACGTCGTAGTGGCCGTAGACGAGGATCGTCGGGGCGCCCTCCGCGTGGAGCCAGTCGCCGTAGACGACCGGGTGGCCGCCGGTCTCGGCGACCTCGACGTGCTCGATGCCGGCGGTTCGCAGCGCCTCGGCCAGCCAGGTCGCGGCCCGGCGGCAGTCGTCGGCGTGGGCCGGGATCCCGGAGATGCTCGGGATCCGGAGGAACGCCTGATAGGAGGCGACGCGGGCCTCGTGCGTGGCGTCCAGGTGGGCTTCGAGGGCGTCGTCGCGGGCGGTCATCGAGGGGTCGTCACTCCGTGGGGGATGTCGTCCGCGGCATTGTAGGGGCGGCGTGGGAGGCTAGGATGGGCGGCATCAGCGACCTACCCGATCCGCAGCAGAGGTCCCGTCCGCTCGTGGCTGTCACCCCGCCCGTCCAAGCCGCCCCGGGGGAGATGGTGCCCAGCTGGTTGCGTCGCCTGGCCGCGATCGGATGGCGCGTGCTCGTCATCGCCGGTCTCGTCGTCATCGCCATGGCGCTCATGGTCAAGCTCGCCACCGTCACGGCATCGATCCTCGTCGCCTTCCTGATCTGCGCGACCTTCGGCCCCGCCTCCGACGCGCTCCGGCGCCGCGGTTGGTCGAAGGGAAAGACCGCCGGCATCGTCACCCTCGCGGTGATCGCCATCCTCGTCGGGGCGATCGTGCTGATCATCCTGGCCGTGCTCCCCGCCGTCTCGGACATCCAGGCCCTCGTGGACCGCGGCATCAACCAGATCGCCGAATGGATGGTCTCGACAGGCCTCTCGACCGACCTTGCGGCGACGGTGCAGAGCCTGGACACGCAGTTCACGGCGTGGCTCACGTCGAGCGCCCTGGGTCTGCTCGGATCGGCCGCGTCGATCATCACCGTGCTGATGCTCGCGGGCTTCCTGACCTTCTACTTCCTGCTGGATGGTGACAGCGCCGTCCGCGTCGCCACGCAGGGCCTGCCGGAGGGACGCCGCGATCGAGCCCTCGATGCGAGCCGCGTGGCGATGTGGTCAGCCGGGGGCTACCTGCGACGCACGGCCCTCCGGGCCACGCTGCGAGGCGTCTCGATGCTGGTCTTCCTGCTGGTCCTGGGGGTGCCGCAGGCCGGCCCGCTGGCCGTCGTCGTGTTCTTCGGCGGCCTCGTCCCGTACCTCGGCTCCATCTTCACGAGCATCGTCGTGCTCCTCGTCGCGCTGGCCACGGTCGGCGTCGTCCCAGCCGCGATCCTGGCCGTCCTGATCGTGGCCGAAGTGGTCTTCGACGGACGGATCCCGGCCCTCAAGGTCGACCCGAAGGGCGTCCGCCTCCACCCGGCGCTCGTGATCGTCGCCCTGCCGACCGGCGCCGCACTGGCGGGCGTGCCGGGGATGATCCTCGCCGTCCCGACCGTCGCGGTGGCGGTCGCCCTGGCCGGCACGGTCATCGAGGTCCTCAGTGGCCTCCCGCGTGGTGCGCCGCGCGTCACTGTCGAGGGCGACATCCCGATCTGGCTCGATCGCGCCGCACAGTGGAGCTGGCGGCTCCTCGTCGGTGCCGGCCTGGCGGCCATCGCCATCGGCCTCGCGTCGCTCGTGCCGAGCATCATCGCCCCGGTCCTCGTCGCGGTCACGCTGGCCGCGACCTTCCTGCCGGCCACAAGAGCCCTCGAGGCCAGGGGCTGGAGCCGCACGCGGTCGGCCGGCACCATCAGCGTGGTGCTCTGGGTCGTCGTGGGCTTCGTCACCGTCCAGTCCCTCGCGGCCCTGGCGGGACCGATCGGCCAGGCCCTGTCCGCCGCGGCGGCCGGCAGCGACAAGCTGGGGAACGCCCTGGCACCGGGCGTGTCGGGCGTGCCGAGCGACACCGTCTCCAGCGTCGCCACGTCGATCCGCGAGGTGACCAGCGCGATCATCGGGTCCACCCTCGGGGCGTCGATCTTCCTGATCCTGTCGGCGCTGCTGGCCTTCTACATGCTCAAGGACGGCGACCACGCGTGGGCCGCCGCGACCTCGCGGTTGAGCGGCTGGCGTCGCCAGCGAGGTCGACATCGCGGCGCACGAGTCGGTCACCAAGCTCGGCGGCTACATGATCGCGACCGGCTCGCTCGGCCTCTTCAACGCGGTCACCGGCTTCGTGATCATGGAGCTGCTGGGGCTGCCACTGGCGCTACCGGTCGCCGTGCTGTCCTTCTTCGGCGGGTTCATCCCGTACATCGGCCAGTTCATCACCAGCGCGATCGCGTTCCTGGTGGCGTTCGCGTTCGGGTCGACCCAGGACATCATCATCATGGGCGTCTACACCGCGGTGATGAACGTGGTGCAGGGCAGCGTGATCGCGCCGCTCGTCTACGGCCGCGCGGTCAGCCTCCACCCGGCCGTCGTCCTCGTCGCGATCCCGGCCGGCGGCACCCTCGCCGGGATCCTCGGGATGTTCCTCGCGGTCCCGATCCTGGGCATCGCGGCCGGCGTCTGGCGCCACCTGCTGACGGCCATGGGATCGGAGGGACCGGCGACCAGCGCCGTCGCCGACCCGGCCACGACGGCGCCGGCCACGACCCAGGCGATCCATGTCCCGATCCCGGGTCCCGCACCCGGGACATGAAACGAGCGGGCCGTCGCCGGCCCGCTCGTCGTGCGGTTCGTCTGGTCCGTCAGCGGCTCATGCCGGCTGCGGGTTCGGCTCGGCCACCGGCTGTCCGGGGCCGATGATCGTGGGGGCGCCGCGCAGCAGCTCCTTCGGGGGAAGGTCGCTGAACAGCGCCTCGAAGCCCACCTGGTCGACGGTCTCCTCGGCGACCAGCTTCTCCGCCAGGGCGACCAGCTTGTCCTTGTGCGTGGTCAGGACCTCGGTCGCCCGCTCGTACGCCTTGTCGATGATCGCGCGCACTTCCTCGTCGATGGTCTTGGCGACCTCGTCCGAGTAGTTGCGCTGCTCGCCGATCTCGCGGCCCAGGAAGACGAGCTCGTCGCGCTTCCCGAACGAGAGCGGGCCGAGCTTGTCGCTCATCCCGAACTCGGTGACCATCCGGCGGGCCAGGTCGGTCGCCTTCTCGATGTCGTTGCTGGCACCGGTGGTCGTGTCGCCGAAGATCATCCGCTCGGCGACGTTGCCGCCGAGCAGGCCGGCGATCTTGTCCTCGAACTCCGACTTCGACTGCGAGGTAGCGGTCCTCCTGCGGCAGGGCCATCGTGTAGCCGAGGGCCATGCCGCGGCTGATGATGCGTGATCTTGGCGACCGGGTCGCACTTCGGCAGGATCCGCTGCACGACGGCGTGACCGCCTTCGTGGTACGCGATGATCTCCTTCTCCGCGTCGGAGATGAGCCGGGACTTGCGCTCCGGTCCGGCCACGATCCGCTCCAGGGCCTCCTGGAACTCGGACATGCCGATGACCTTCTTGTTGCGCCGGGCGGCCAGGATGGCCGCCTCGTTGACGAGGTTCGCGAGGTCCGCACCCGAGAAGCCGGGCGACTGGCGCGCCACGCCTTCGAGATCGACGCCCTTGTCGAGCGGCTTGCCCTTGGCGTGGACCCGCAGGATCTCGGTCGCGGCCGCGCATGTCGGGCCGGTCGAGGATGACCTGGCGGTCGAAGCGGCCCGGGCGCAGCAGCGCCGGGTCGAGGATGTCCGGCCGGTTGGTGGCGGCGATGACGATCACGTTGGTGTTCGTGTCGAAGCCGTCCATCTCGACGAGGATCTGGTTCAGCGTCTGCTCGCGCTCGTCGTGGCTGCCGCCGAGGCCGGCACCACGCTGGCGGCCGACCGCGTCGATCTCGTCGACGAAGACGATGCAGGGCGAGTTGCGCTTGGCCTGGTCGAACAGGTCGCGGACGCGGCTGGCGCCGACGCCGACGAACATCTCGACGAACTCCGAGCCGGAGATGCTGAAGAACGGGACGCCGGCCTCACCGGCGACCGCGCGGGCCATCAGGGTCTTGCCGGTGCCGGGAGGGCCGACCAGCAGGACGCCGCGCGGGATGCGGGCGCCGAGCGAGGCGAACTTCTCCGGGTACTTCAGGAACTCGACGACCTCCTGCAGCTCCTTCTTGGCCTCGTCGACGCCGGCGACGTCGTTGAACGTCACGACCGTCTTGTTGCCGAGGAACATCCGGGCGCGGCTCTTGCCGAAGCTGAGGGCCTGGTTGTTCGGTGCCCTGGGCCTGGCGCATCATGAAGAAGATGAACCCGCCGATCACGAGGAGCGGCAGCAGGCCGGTGAGCAGCAGGCCGAGCCACGACGTGTCGGGAACGGGCTTGGCCTCGTAGATGTCGGCGGCAAGCTGCTTCGGGGCCGCGGCGGCGACCATGTCCGACCAGACATTGGTGAGGCCGGCGACGCCCGGGACGACGACCGTGACGATCTTGCCGCCCTGGTCGGTCACGGTGAGGGTGTCGCTCTCCTGCGAGACGTGCTTGACCGTCCCGGCCGCGACATTGCTCAGGAACTGGGAATAGCCGACCGGGGTGGTCGGGGTGCTGGCCGTGATCCAGGTGAACAGCAGCGCGGCCGTGCCCAGCACCAGCACGATCATCACGATGCCATTCCGGAAGAACTTGGGGTTCAACGAGGAAGCCTCCGGGGGTACGGACGACGCCGGTGCGCCGCCGCTCGGCCGAGTATAACGCCGGGACGGCAGACCACCCTGGGACGGAGGTCCTGGTCCCGATCGAGGATACGGACGACCGGCCGTGACGGATGGTGGCGTCCGACCGGGTGAAGGATTTGCAACGGCCCTCCACGTGGGAGGGCCGTCGTCATGTTCGGTGTCTTGGTAGCGGAGGGCGGATTTGAACCACCGACCAAGGGCTTATGAGTCCCCTGCTCTACCACTGAGCTACTCCGCCAAGACCACCGATTCTAGCAAACAGGGTCCAGACGGGCCATCGGCCGGCCCCGTCGGTCAGTCCGGAGTGGCTGGCCGGACGACGCAGCGGAAGCCGAGGTGGGCCATGGAGGTCTCGATCGTCTGCGGCTGGCGGGCGGCGGGACGGTAGCGCAGGCAGTAGTTCGGGGCGCACAGGTGCGACCCGCCCTTGACCACCATCCGCGGGAACTTCTCGCCCGGCTGGCCGATGTTGAACGACCGCTCGGATGACGTGACCCTGGGGTTCACCCGCGGGCCGCTGGGTCCGCAGCAGGCGTGGATCTCCGCCTCCGGGTGGCTCGGCGTGTAGAAGTCGCTCGTCCACTCCCAGACGTTGCCGGCCATGTCGAACAGGCCGTAGCCGTTGGGTGGGAAGGTCTTGACCGGCGAGGTGCCCTCGTAGCGGTCGGTCCGCAGGTTCTCCCACGGGAACTCGCCTTGCCACGTGTTGGCCATCATCCGGCCCTTGGGCGCGAACTCGTCGCCCCACGCGTAGACCGCCCCGTCCAGCCCACCCCGAGCCGCGTGCTCCCACTCGGCTTCGGTCGGGAGGTCCTTGCCCGCCCAGGCCGCGTAGGTGGTCGCATCCTCGTAGGCGACGTGGGTCACCGGATGCCGGTCGCGGCCAGTGAGATCGCTGCCGGGCCCATCGGGATGCCGCCACTCCGCCCCGGGCACCCAGTGCCACCAGTTCCGGTAGTCGTTCAGGTCGACCGGGCCGGCCGTCTTGCGGAAGACGAGCGACCCCGGGACCAGCAGCTCCGGATCGGCGTCCGGGTAGTCCGCCGGGTCAAGGGGGCGTTCGGCGACCGTCACGTAGCCCGTCGCCTTCACGAACCGCCGGAAGGCGGTGACGGTCACCTGCTGCACATCGACCCAGAGGCCGTCGACGGCGACCTCGTGGGCGGGCCGCTCTTCCTGGTAGTGCTGGTCCGAGCCCATCCGGAACGTGCCGCCGGGCACCCAGACCATGTCCGGGTGCGGCGGGTCGGTGGGTGGCGGGGAAACGGCGGCGCGGCCCCCCTTGGCGGTCTCGGTCAAGGGTCTATTGTGCGCCAGCCGCCCGTCGGGCGCGGGCTCGACGCCGGCCGCGCCCGTGGCGCCGAGGTCAGTCGCCGGGGCCGAACAGGAGCGTCAGCCAGCGGTCGAGCGGGCTGACCCGGGCCGCTTCCGAGCCGAGCCGATGGCTCGCGGAGCCAGGCGCGTCGTCGGCCAGCGGCGGGGCGTCCGGGGCGAGCGCGAAGGCGATCTCCTTGCGGCCACCGAGCCCGTAGGCGCGGGCGGCCTGCTGCACGAAGCCGGGCTGCTGGATCTGCGAGAGCTCGCGGGCCATCGCGTCCACCTGGGTGGTGAGCGCGGCGTTGTCGGTCGCCATCTGCTCGGCGCGCGCGGTGGCGGCCGACGCGGCCCCGACCTGGCGGGCGAAGACGACGATCACCCAGACGGCCACGAGGGCGCCGAGCAGCGCCGCCGTCCGGCGTCGGGTCAGGCCGGCGATCGCCAGCGTCGAGAGGTCGGCGGGCGCCCGGTCGGGCCGCGTCGCGGGGACATCGCCGACGGTCGCGTCGACGGGCTCGGCCTCGTCGTCGTCGGGTGTGGGGGCGGTCGGTCGGCGAACCATCCGGGCGAGGGTAGCTAACCCGGGATTCGGTGTCAACCGAGCGCGCCGTGACAGCGGAGGTGGCACAGCCGCACGCGACCGTCCTGCTAGACTGCCACCGATTCGAACATCCGTGCGAAATGAGGATGGCCATGCGCACCTACGCCCCGGCCGCCGCGGACGACGTCCTCGCCGACCTGCTCGCCGAGCCGTCGATGGCCCGGGGGGTCGTCCACCACGAGATCATCCCCGCCCGCGCCCCCGACTACGGGGCGTTCCCCGACTGGCTCGATCCGCGGATCGTGGCCGGGCTGGCCGCCCGCGGGGTCGAGCGCCCGTATCGCCACCAGGCCGACGCGATCGAGGCGATCCACGCGGGCGACGACGTCGTGGTGGTGACGCCGACCGCGTCGGGCAAGACGCTGTGCTACACGATCCCGGTCCTGCAGGCCATCGCCGACGACCCGTCGGCCCGGGCGCTGTTCCTGTTCCCGACCAAGGCGCTCGGCCAGGACCAGGTCACCGAGTTCGGCGAGCTGTCCGCCGCAGTCGGGATGACGATCTCGGCGTCCACCTACGACGGCGACACGCCGGCGCCGATCCGGTCGGCGATCCGGGCGGCCGGGCAGGTCGTGGTGTCGAACCCGGACATGCTCCACTCGGCGATCCTCCCGCACCACACGAAGTGGTTCCAGCTGTTCGAGCAGCTGCGGGTGATCGTCATCGACGAGCTGCACACGTACCGGGGCGTCTTCGGCAGCCACGTCGCCAACGTCCTCCGCCGGCTGCTGCGCATCTGCGCCCACTACGGCAGCCACCCGGTGATCGTCTGCTGCTCAGCCACCATCGGGAACCCCGCGGAGCTGGCGACGGCGCTGACCGGGCGGCCGATGCGGCTCATCGACCGCAACGGGGCCCCGTCCGGCGAGCGGCACGTCCTCCTCGTGGACCCGCCCGTCCTGCACCCGGAGAGCGGTGCCCGGGGCTCGGCCGAGACGCTCGCCCAGCGCTGGGCCCTCCCCTTCGTCCGTGCCGGACGACAGACCATCGTCTTCGGACGATCGCGAGTGGCGGTGGAGATCCTGCTCACCGGCCTCCGCGAGTCGCTGCGCGAGCACTACGGACCGCGCAGCCGGATCCGCGGGTATCGCGGCGGCTATCTCCCGACCGAGCGGCGCGCGATCGAGCGCGGGCTGCGCGACGGCGAGATCCTCGGCGTGGTCGCCACCAACGCCCTCGAGCTCGGCGTGGACATCGGCCGCCTGGACGTGTCCGTCCTGGCGGGCTACCCGGGCTCCGTCGCGGCCACGTGGCAGCAGATCGGGCGCTCCGGCCGTCGCCAGGGCACCAGCGTCGCGGTGCTGGTCGCGTCCGGGGCGCCGGTCGACCAGTACGTGATCCACCACCCGGCGTTCCTGCTCGAGGGGACGCCGGAGGAGGCCCGGCTCGATCCGGACAACCTCCACGTCCTGCTCGCCCACCTCCGTGCGGCGACGTTCGAGCTGCCGTTCGAGCCCGGCGAGGTATTCGGGCCGGGGCCGGTCGACGACCTGCTTGCCTTCCTCGCCGAGGAGGCCCATGTCCGCCAGGCGAGCGACGGCCGCTGGTACTGGGCGAGCGAGAACTTTCCGGCGTCGGAGATCTCGCTCCGGACCGCCGCGCCCGAGAACGTCGTGATCATCGACACCACGCCGGACCGCCCGCGGGTCCTCGGCGAGGTCGACCTGTTCAGCGCGCAGGTCCTCGTCCACGAGCGGGCGATCTACATCCACGAGTCGATCCAGTACTACGTCGACCGCCTCGAATGGCACGAGCGCAAGGCCTACGTCCACCGCGTCGATGTCGACCACTACACGTACGCGAACCGTGCCGTGACGCTCAAGCCGCTCGAGGAGTTCGCGACCGCGGCGGCGACAGGCGGGCGGCGCATCCACGGCGAAGTGATGGTCGCGAGCCTCGTGACCCTGTTCAAGAAGCTCAAGTTCGTGACCGACGAGAACGTCGGCTGGGGGCCGATCGACCTGCCCGAGCTCGAGCTGCAGACGACCGCCTACTGGCTCACCGCCGACGAGGCGCGCGGTCGGTGGCGCCACGACGAGCTCGACATCGCGATGCTCGGCGCCGGGCGGGCCATCCAGACCGTCGCCGCGATCCTGCTGATGGTCGACCCGCGCGACCTCGGGCTCGTGACCCAGGTGCGCTCGCCGCACGCCGAGGCACCGACGATCTACCTGTACGAGGCCGTCCCGGGCGGGATCGGGCTGTCCGAGCGCCTCTGGGAGCGCCACGACGAGCTCCTGGACATGGCTGCGGGCCTGATCGCGGGCTGCGACTGCGATGCCGGCTGTCCCGCCTGCACCGGTCCGCGGCTCGAGCCCGGGGTGGACGCGCGAGCCCTCGCGCTCCGGCTGCTGGGCGACCTGGGCGCGACGGCCGGGTCGGGGCCGCGCGCGACGGCTGCCGCGGGATGACCCTGCGCGCCCCGACGGGCGACGACCGGCTCGCCCGACGACTCGATCGGTACCGGGCCGCGACGAGGGACGCGGCCCACGGCCTGGACCTCGACGAGCGCGAGCCCCTGCCCCATGCCCGCGTCGACGACCACGTCCTGGCCGAGCGGCTGGCCGCCGCGGTCGACGGCGAGGTCGTGCGCCACGCCAGGGGCGTCGTGGTCCGCTGCGAGGTCCCCGTTCGGACCATCCCGCTCGACCGAGCCCGGCTGGCGACGCTCCCCGGCCAGCCGCCGCCGGATGCGCCGTTGGTCTGCCTCGACACCGAGACGACCGGGCTCGCGACGGCCGCCGGGACCGTCGCCTTCCTGATCGGGATCGGCTGGTGGGTCGGAGACACGTTCCGACAGGTCCAGCTGCTGCTGCCCGACCACGGCGATGAGGCTGCGCTGCTCGAGACGCTCGCGTCGCACCTGCCACCCGACGGCTGGCTCGTGACCTACAACGGCCGCGGGTTCGACTGGCCGCTGCTCGTCGCCAGATACCGGATGAACGGCCGGCCCGCACCGGTCCATGCCGGCCACCTCGACCTCCTGCCGATCGTCCGGCGGATGTTCCGCCACCGACTCGGCGACGCCCGGCTCCGATCCGCGGAGGCGGGGCTGCTCGGCCTGTACCGGCATGGCGACGTCGACGGCTGGGAGATCCCAGGTCGCTACCTCGGGTTCCTGCGCGGCGGTCCCGCGGAGCCGCTCGCGGCGGTCGTCCGGCACAACGACCAGGACGTCCGCTCGCTGGCGCGGCTCCTCGGCGTCCTCGAGACCGGCTACGCCACCGAGGCCGCGCGGCGGACCGCACCGGCCGGCGACCTGGCCGGACTCGCCCGGGCCTTCGCGCGGGCTGGACGGCTCGACGAGTCGCTCGAGTGCCTCGATGCCGCGCTGGCCGCTGACCCGGCGGATCCGGCGCGCTGGCCGGAGCCCCTCGCCCCCGTCCCGGATGCGCCGCCGCGGCGAGCACCCCAGATCCTGGCGCGGGAGGAGCCGTGGTGGTCGCCCCGCGTCCCGGCGGACTTCGGCGGCGCGCGGTCGGCGTCGGTCGTCCGCGAGCTCCCGCCGCTCAGCACGGCGGCCTTCGCGACCCCATGGTCCGGCGAGCGGATCGCGGTCGAGCGCGCGCACCTCCTTCGCCGGCTCGGCCGGTGGGATGCCGCCGTCGAGGCATGGTCGGCGCTCGCCGCCGGTCCGGGGCGGACCGCGGTCGTGGCCGCGATCGAGCTCGCCAAGATCCGCGAGCACCGGCTGCGCGATCCGCAGGGCGCGCTGGCCGCCGCCGCCGCCGGCCTCGTGGCGACGGACCGCCGGGCGAGACTCGGTCGGCCCGAGCCGCGACTCGAGGCCGACCTCCGGTTCCGCACCCGGCGCCTGCGCCGCCGGATCGCCTCGATCGGCTGACGCCTAGTCGGGCGGCTCGACGACGCCCACCTGGCCAGGCTCGGTGGGGAGGACCGCCCGGCGGATCCGCTCCCGTGCCCGCCGGACGTTGACCGCGGCCCGATCCGGGACGCCGGCGAGGCCGTGCCCCTCAACGACGAGCGAGCCCGCCGCCGCCGCGAAGCGGAGGTCGACGCGGCGTCGTGCCCGCCGTCTTCCGGCGATCGCCGGACGCAGCGCCGAGGACATCAGGGCGGCCAGGAACGTGTCGCCGGCGCCGGTCGGATCGAGCTCGCCGCTGGTCGCCGTCGGCAGGTAGCGAACGGTCTTTCCCGGCCCGTCCGGCCCGACGGCCACCAGCAGCCCGCCGGACGCGCCTCGGGTGATCAGCAGGTCCGCCCCTGGATGGAGCAGCGAGCAGAGCGCCGAGACCGGGGTCTCGCGCGGCACGTCCTGGTGGCTCACCCCCACCAGGTCGGCGCGATGGAGGACCGGTGACGGCCGCGGGGCGCGACGGGCGATGCGCTCGCCGGGCTCCAGCACGCGCAGGAACCCCTGCCACGCCACGGCGACGTACGCGCCCGGCGGGATGACCTCGGCCCACGCATCGGGGATCTCGTCGGCGACCGGCACGATGGACCACCCGGCCGACGCCAGCCATCCCACCGGGATGGGCGGGATCGGCAGCGGCACGCCGCGCTGGATGCAGGTCTGGACCCGGCCCTTGGGCGTCTCGACGTTGTGGAAGACCGGGCCCTCCTCGAGCGGCACCACGAGGACGTCGACCCCGGCCTCGCGCAGCATGTCGAGCTCGGCCGACGCCGCGGCCTCGGCATCGGCGCCGAGGATCGCCGCGGTCCGCAGACCGAGGCGGGCCGTGGTCAGGGCCGCGTAGGTGACGCCGCCGCCGAGCCGCCAGCCACGCGGGTCCGACGGGTCGAGGTCGCGGCACGCCGAGCCGACATGGACGATCTCGAGCAGTGGGCGGGCCATCGAACCTCCGGGCGTATACTGCCGGCCCCAGAACAGGAACCGGAGCTGCCACGTGTTCTTCTTCGAACTGCATGAGGGCGACGACGAGGTCTACTCGGACGTGCTCGTCGTCAGCGAATCGGAATGGGAGCCCCAGGAGTTCTTCGAGCTGGTCCAGCAGATCCGTCGTCGCGTCCAGGACGCCCACGGCCACGATACCCTCAGCGAGGCCATCGCGATGGAGCTCGAGCGCGAGCACGGCTTCATCTACGTGAGCGACGACTCGCTGTCCGCCGCGGTCAACGTGTCGACCGTCGACGAGGACAACTTCATCGTCGACCTCGAAGTGGACCTGGCCGACGCGCAGGCCGATCTCGACGAGGACGAGATCGAGGACGACCCCGATGCGATCGGCTTCCGCTCGATCCTGGTCGACTACGACCCGGGCGGTCGCCTGAACTAGGGCCGGCCGCGGGCCGGCCGCGATCGCCTACTTGCTGAACAGGATCTCGACGACGTCGCCGTCGCGCATCCGGTAGGTCTTCCCCTCCGAACGCAGCTTGCCCGCCTTGCGTGCCTCGGCCATCGAGCCCAGCGTGAGCAGGTCGTCGTAGGACACGGTCTCGGCGCGGATGAACCCCTTGGCGAGGTCCGTGTGGATCGCGGCGGCGGCGTCCACCGCGTTCGATCCGTCGGGGATCGGCCAGGCGCGCACCTCGTCCGGCCCGGCGGTCAGGAACGAGATCAGCCCGAGCAGCTGGTACGTGAGCGCGATCACGCGGTCGAGGCCCGAGTCGGTGATCCCGAGCTCCTCCATGAACACCGCCGCCTCGTCCGGCTCCAGCTCGCCGAGCTCCATCTCGATCCGGGCCGAGAGGGCATCGACCATCGCATGCCGGTGGCCATAGCCGGCGGCGACCGAGGCCACCCGCTCGCCGGCACCGGCCAGGTCGCCCTCCCCGACGTTCAGGAGCACCAGCACGGGTTTCTGGGTGAGGAAGCGGAACCCGCGGATCGCCTTCTCCTCGTCGATGTCCAGCTCGACGTCGCGGATCGGCTTGCCCGCCTCGAGCGCCTCGTGGAGCCGCCGCAGGATGACCTCCTCGCGCTCGTTCGACTCGCGCTCGGCCGGGGTCCCGTGCCGCCCGCTCCCGGACAGCCGCTCGAGGCGGCGCTCGGTCATCGACAGGTCGGCCAGGATGAACTCGAGGTCGAGGCGCTCGAGGTCACGCGCCGGGTCGACGCTGCCGTCCGGGTGCGGATGCGCAGGGTCCTCGAACGCGCGGACCACGTGGAGCAGCGCGTCGGAGTCGCGCAACCGCGCGAGGTGGTCGGCCGGCAGCTCCTCGGTGCCGACGTGCCCCTCGGTCGACGGCGGCGGCGCCGGCAGGTCCACGTAGGTGACGTCGGCCTGCACGATCTTCTTCGGCTTGAAGATCACGGCCAGCCGGTCCAGCCGGTCGTCGGGCACCTTGACGACGCCGACGTTGAGGGTGACGCCGCCGTAGCCGCCGGTCTCGGCGTGGCCGCGGGTCAGCGTGTTGAAGACGGTCGTCTTGCCCGATCCGGCAAGGCCGATGATGGCGGTCTGCATGCGGCCGATCGTAACCGCGGCGGTCGTCGGACGTCCGACGGGCCGCCCGCCTCAGTAGCCGGCGTTCGGGTCCACGACGTTGACGAGCGGCTCCCCGGCGGCGAAGCGGGCCAGGTTGTCGCAGAAGAGCTCGACGCTGCGATCGAGGACCCGGCCGCTCGACCAGGCCGTGTGCGGCGTCACGATGACGTTGGGCAGGTCGTAGAACGACGACATCGGCGGCAGCGGCTCGTCGTGGAAGGTGTCGAGCACGGCGCCGCCGAGCGGCCCGTCGCGGAGCGCCCGCAGCAGCGCTCGCTCGTCGACGAGACGCCCGCGGGCGACGTTGATCAGCCACGCGCCCGGCTTGAACATGGCCAGCGTCTCGTCGTTGATCATCTCCTCGGTCTCGGGCGTCAACGGCGCCGCGAGGACCACGAAATCGGACTCGGCCAGCAGCTCGGGCAGGGTCTCCGGACCGCCGACCCGGTCGAGCGGCAGCTCGCCGAACGGACGAGCGTCCGCGTCGCCGAGCCCGACCGCCGTCGGGACCCGGGCCGCGGTGTGGATCGACCCGTCGGTCCGGCGCCGGACGGCCACCACGCGACAGCCGAAGCCGGTCGCGAGCGACGCGACGGCGCGGCCGATCGACCCGAGGCCCACGATGCCGACGGTCACGTCGCGCAGCTCGGCGCCCTCGAGCGGCTGCCACGTCCGCTCACGTTGCAGCTCGAGGAGCTGCGGCAGCTTCCGGCTCACGGCCAGGATCATCATCATCACGTACTCGGCGATCGGCCGGCTGAACACACCGCGCGCGTTCGTCACGACCACGCCGCGCTGCCGCGCCGCCGGGGTCAGCGCCCGCTCCACGCCGGACGTCGCCGAGTGGACCCAGGCGAGCCGTGGCGCCCGCGACAGGAGGCGGTCGAACGCGTCGGGGAGCAGCCAGCCGCGCAGCATGACCTCGACGTCGTCGAGCGGCCCGTCGGCGAGGCCCTCGATCGAGACCGTCACGATGCGAGCGCCCGGCGCGGCGGCGCGGATCCGCTCCAGGTCGCGCTGCCGGTAGCGGGCGGACAGGATCGGGCTCAGTGCGATCGCCGTCGGAGCGCCACCGGGACCGCTCCCCGGGCCGGCCCGGTCGCTGACGGGGTGATCGGCGCTCATCCGGCCCCCAGGACGCGCTCGATCCAGCGCTCGGGGGCGTCGATCTCGCCGTCGCGCGGCAGCGTCTCCGGCCCTTCCCAGAGCCGGACCAGCGCATCGGGACCGCGGGCGTCGGCGATGGCCCGAACGAACCGCTCGCCCTTCTTGTACTGCTCGAGCTTGAGGTCCATGCCGGTCAGCTTGAGCATCGAGCGCTCGAAGGTCGTCCGCCGGGCGCGGCGCTCGTGGAAGCGCGCGCTGATCCGCTCGACGTCGGGCACCAGGTCGCGGCCGACCTCGTCCATGACGTAGTCGCTGAACCCCTCGAGCAGGCTCATCACCGCCTGTGTCTCGCGGAAGAGGGTCCGCTGCTCCTCGCCCATCAGCCGTTCCAGCCAGTGGCTGCCGTCCGACTCGCCACGCAGCGCGCGGCGCAGGCCGCGCATGGCGTCGCGCCCCAGCCCGCGCGCATCGCCGCCGAACAGCGCGAGCTGGCGCTCCAGCCGGGATGCGAGGTAGGGCCGGAGCCACGGGTGGGCCTCGAACTCGAACGCGTGGGTCGTCTCGTGCAGGGCGATCCATGTGCGGAACGGGTCGAGCGGCACGCCGAGCGCCCGCGCGGTCTGACGGACGTTCTCCTCGACGAACAGCAGCCGGCCGGGCGCCTGTTCCGCCGAGAGCAGGGCGACATCGTACTGGCCGAGGACGCGCTGACCGAGGAAGCCGAGGAGATAGCCGAGCTGGCGACTCGTGACCCAGCGGTTGGCCAGCGCCATCGTGGCGGCGACGAGGTTCCCGTCCTTCGGGACGATCTGGTCGAGCAGGTCGGCCTCGAGCTTGCCGATGAGCGAGGCGAAGGTCGCCGTGTTGGCCCGGACCCAGCCGGCGCGGTCGACCACGCCGGACCGCTCCACGACACCGGGGAGCTCCGTGCCGAGCGCCGCGGACAGTGCCGGCACGATCCGTGCCATGGCCGCCTCGTAGGCCGGACCGGCCGCCTCGATCTCCGCGCGTGTCAGCGCACCGGGGGCACGCGCGGACCGGCTGATCGCGATCCGCTCCACCGTGGGCCAGTCGACCAGACCGCGGCGTGCGGCGCGCTCGGCGCGGCGTCCGACGACGACGGCCGAGGCCGCGACCGCCGACCCGATCAGGAACCCGGCCTGCCAGACCCGGTCGTCGCGCCAGGCCGGTCGGCGTTCCTCCTGGTCCGTCATCGGGCGGCCACCGCAAGGTCGATGGCGGTCACGTCCGGGAAGTCGGCTCCGAAGAGCCGACCGGCCAGGTCGCCGAACCGCGCAGCGTCGCCCGTCGTCAGCTGCAGGTGCGTCGCCGGCGCACCGTCGCCGGGCGCCTCGATGCCGTTGATCTCGAGCAGCTCGGCCAGCGCCGAGGCGGTCGACGCCGCCGAGTCCACGATCGCGATGTGCGGGCCGGCGACCGCCTCGATGAGTGGGCGCAGCAGCGGGTAGTGCGTGCAGCCGAGCAGCAGCGTGTCGATCTCCGCCCCGGGCGGCCGCGGGAAGATGGACTCACCGTCGGCGTCGCGCGCGCCGAGGAGCGGCGCCAACGCGTCGCGCACGGTCGCCTCGGCCAGTGGCCCGCGGAGCTCGCCGGCCTCGACCAGCGGCACGAGTGCGGGTGTCGCGTGCTCGTGGACCTCGACCGCGGGGTTCTCGTCCTTGATCGCGTCGAAGTAGGCATGGCTGCGGATCGTCGCGGGCGTGGCGATCACGCCGACGCGCCGCTCACGGGTCGAGAGGGCCGCCGCCGAGGCGCCCGGCCGGATCACGCCGAGCACGGGCAGGTCGTAGCGCCGCCGCAGGACGGTCAGGGCGACCGCCGTGGAGGTGTTGCAGGCGACCACGAGCGCCTTGACGTCGCGCTCGACGAGCGCGTCGAGGCACTGGGTCGAGAACGTGACGACCTCGTCGTCCGAGCGGACGCCGTACGGGAGCCCGCGCGTTGTCGCCGAGATAGATCGTCGATTCGGCCGGCGTCCGGCGCAGGATCTCGCGCAGGACGGTCAGGCCACCCACCCCGGAGTCGAACACCCCGATCGGCCGGGGATCGGACATCGGCCTGCCTAGCCGCGCGCGACGACGGCGGCTGGCCGGACCGAGCCGAGGATCTCGGTGGCGACCCGCGCGATGTCCAGGCTGACCTCGGCTTCCGGGTTGGCCAGGATGAACGGCACGCCCTCGTTGTTGGCCTGGACCACCAGGCGCCCGTCGGAGACGACGCGATGCTCGGGGGTGCGGCCGAGCGCCCGCTCGAGCGCCGCGGGGTCGATGCCGCCGGAGGAGTCGGCCCGGTTGACGAGGTAGCGGACCTTGGACGCCGGGTAGCCGATCGCCCGGAACGTGTCCGCGACGGCGACGGTGTTGTGGATCGTCGTCGAGTCGTAGGTGACGATCTCCACGATGGTGTCGCTCGTGTCGAGGAACGCGAGGTTCAGGTCGTTCAGCACGCTCGACATATCGATGACGACCACGCTGTAGACCCGGCGCAGCAGCGAGAGGACCTTCTCGACGTCGCGCGCGGTGATCATCTCGGCCATCTCGATCCGCGGCGGGGCCAGCAGGATGTCGATGCCCGACGGGTCGCGCCAGAGGACGTCGCCGAGGTCCGACTCGGCGATCCGGTCGGTGGGGAGGTCCGTGATCGAGGGGGCGTCGGTCGGGACCTTGAGCAGCGCGCGCAGGTCGCCGAACTGGAGGCTGCCGTCGATGAGGACGGTCCGCTGGTCGAGCTGGCCCATGGCGACCGCGAGATTGAAGGCGATCGTCGTCTTGCCGACGCCGCCCTTTGGCGCGAAGACCGAGATGATGCGGGTCGCGCCGCCGGCGTTGGAGGCCTCGAACACCTTGCGCACGTCGTTGATGACGTTGATGAGCTCGAAACCGGAGAAGGGCATCGACAGGATGCCGTGGACGCCGTGCTCGGGGTCCGCCTCCATGGGGTTCTGCGGCACCGTCAGGACGATGACCGGGACGCCCAGCTCGGCCTGGCGGATCTGGTCGACGAGGGCCGGGCCCTTGACCCGTCCCTGGAGCAGCGCATCGACGAGGACGACGTCGGGCCGGAGCTCCTGGATGTACGGCAGGGCCTTCGCGCCGTCGGACAGGACGTCGAGCAGCTTGACCTTGGCCTGCGCGTTCAACAGGCCACGGATGTACTGCGCGACCTGCGGCACGTCCTCGACGATGAGCAGGCGGGTCTGGTCGCTCGATGCCATCCGCCCGACGATACCATGCGACCGTCTCGCGGGGCCTCCTACCCCGAAGTCCCCCCTACCACGCCGGACCGGCTACTCCTTGACGGCGATCAGGACGGCCCGTTCGCTGCCCGGACCGAGTGCGCCGAGCCCGTAGTCGCCGGCCAGCAGCTCCACGACGAGCCCCGCCTCCTCGGCGAACGAGGCGAGCTCCGCGGCCGACACCAGGCGCATCACGTCGCGGCGGACCCAGCGCCGGACCGGGCCGCCGGGCGCGGCCGCCTCGAAGATGCTGGTCGAGACGATCGTCCCGCTCGCGGAGTCGTGCTGGGCCGAGCCGACCTTGGTGACCATCTCGCCCGTCTCCGGGTCCTCGCGCGGCCACTCGAGGATGATCCGCCCGTCGTAGCGGGCCAGGTCCTCGGCGTCGGGGAGCCAGATGTCGACCGCCGCCACGCCACCCGGGGCCAGGTGGTCGGCCAGCGTCTGGAGCGCGGCGCGCTGGGCGCCGCGCGATCCGAGGATCAGCAGCGAGTTGAGGCCGATGAAAGCGAGGCCGTAGGACCCGGCGTCGGGCAGGCGCAGGCCGACCAGGTCGGCCTCGACGAGCTCGATCCGGTCGGAGCCGTCCAGCCCGGCCTCGGTGGCACGCCGCCGAGCGCGCTCCAGCATCGCCGGGTCGAGGTCGACGGCCGTGACCCGGTCGCCGCGGACGGCGAGCGGGACCGCGAGCCGGCCCGTGCCCGCGGCCAGCTCGAGGACCGGACCGCCCGTGCGCTCGGCGAGCGCGATGTACAGGTCGAGGTCGCCGGGGTCGTCGACGAGGTCGAGGTCGTAGTAGCGGGCGAGCGCGTCGGCCGTCGCGCGATCGGGTCGCCAGGGCGAGTCGGCGATGGCTCAGCCCTCCCAGCGGACGGAACGGCCGTCGGCGCGTCGCAGCGCGAGCGCGCTGATCGCCTCGAGGGCCACGCGGTTCGCCGCCATCGCGGTCGTCTCGGCGTGGTCGTATGGCGGCGAGACCTCGACGATGTCCATCCCCGCGAGGTCCACGGCCGCCACGATCTGGCGGATCGCCCGCAGCAGCTCGCGCGTGAGCATCCCGCCGGGCTCCGGGGTCCCGGTGCCCGGGCGCCATGCCCGGATCGATGACGTCGATGTCGATGGAGAGGTAGATGAGGTCCGGCCCGTCGAGCGCCTCGGCGATGGCGTCCGCGATGACGGCCTCCGAGCCGCGCTCCTCGATCTCGCGCATCAGGTGCCAGCGCAGGCCGTGGGCCTGCATCCAGTCGAACGTCTCCTGCGGGGGCCAGTAGCCGCGCAGCCCCACCTGGACGAAGTTCTTGCCGTCGATCGCGCCCGACTCGATGAGTCGGCGCATCGGGGCGCCGTGGCTGGCCAGGACGCCGAACGTGTCGTTCGCCGTGTCGGCGTGCGCGTCGAAGTGGACGATCCCGACGCGCTTGGGCGCGCGGACCTCGGCGATCGCGGTCGCCGAGGGCCAGGTGATCGAGTGGTCGCCGCCGAGGATGATCGGGATCGCGCCCGGTCTCCGCGACCTCGCGGACCTTGCGGTGGATCATCGCGTGGCCGCGCTCGATCCAGGCCGGCACGATGTTCGCGTCACCGGCGTCGATGACCGTGAGGACCTCGAACGGGATCGTTGCCCAGCTGGAGCGAGTGGATCGATCCCCGACGTGTACTGGGCCTCGCGGATCGCCCGCGGCCCGAAGCGCGCGCCCGGCCGGTGGCTGACGGCGTCGTCGAACGGCGCGCCGATGATCGCGACGTCCGTGCCCGCGCGCGCGGATCTCGGCCGGGTCCGTGACCCACGGCAGCTTCATGAACGAGACGCGGGCCGACATAGGTGGGCAGGTCGAAGTCGGAGTAGGTCTCGAACTCGGCGTCCCAGCCGTGGCGGGACGCGAAGTCGGGCCGGGACCCCTGGTCGGGTGAGCGCTCGGTCACGAGGAACCTCCCGGAGACGGGCACGGCGTCGGCCGCGTCGGTGATCGACCGTCTCGCTGGGGGCGCCGCCGGTTCGAAGCCATCGTCCAGCGGGGCGCGCGGCGCGATGGTAGCACCGGCCTACGGGCGCGACGCCTCGAAGGCGCGCCACGCGGACGCCACCAGCTCCGGGTCGGCGAAGAGCTCGTACGCCGTCTGGGCGACCAGGGTCGCGGCCAGCAGCGTGATCTCGTCCGCCCGCGGGCTGATCGCGGCGTCACGGAAGAGGATCGAGTGGCCGGGCGTGCCCTCCGGCGCGATCGAGAGGTCCGGGTGGATCGTGGGGCAGACCCAGCTGACGTTGGCCATGTCGGTGCTGCCGGCGTTCTCGTCGTCGCCCTGGTCGGCGATGCCGTAGGCCGCCATGTTGGCGCGGAAGCGCTCGGCGAGGACCGTGTTGTTGTTCATCGTCGAGGCCCGGCCGGAGAACGTGACGTCGACCGTCGTGCCGGTCGCGGTGGCGGCGGCGTCGCACAGCGCCCGGAAGCGCTCGCGCATGGTCTCGTAGTACGGCTCGTCGTCGCTCCGGATCATGAACCAGGCCGTGGTCCGCTCCGGGATGATGTTCGCCGCGGTCCCGCCCTCGCGGATGATCCCGTGGACGCGGGCCGTGGGTCGCGAGCTGCTGGCGCCAGAGCCCGACCGAGCTGAACAGCAGGATCATCGCGTCGAGCGCGTTGCGGCCCTTCCACGGGTCGGACGAGGCGTGCGCCTGGAGGCCGTGGAAGACGACGTCGACGTCCTCGGAGGCGAGCGGCCAGCTCTCGACGTGGTTGCGGTCGCAGGGGTGGTACATCAGCGCGGCATCGAGACCGGCCATGAGCCCGTCGTCGATCATGATCTGCTTGCCGCTCCCCCGCTCCTCGGCCGGGGTCCCGAGGAAGACGATCTCGCCGGGCAGCTCGTCGGCCATCGACGCCAGGGCGATCGCCGCGCCGACGCCCGACGCCGCCATCGTGTTGTGGCCGCAGCCGTGCCCGAGCCCGGGGAGCGCGTCGTACTCGGCGAGGATCCCGATCCGGGGACCATCGCCGCCGCGCCCGCCGCGGCGCACGGCGCGGATGGCGGTGGCCAGGGTGCCGGCGGGGAACTCGACCTCGAACCCGTGCCGGGCGAGCACCTCCGCGACCGCCGCGGCGGCGTGATGCTCCTCGAACGCGGTCTCCGGGTCGGCGTGGATCCGGTGCGACAGCTCGAGGATCTCGTCGCGGGCGGCGTCGACGGCGGCCGCGATGCGGGCCTTCTGGTCGGCGTAGGGCTCGGCGGGCGAGGCGGCGATCAGGGAGCGGCAACGGGCGGGCTCCAACGGCGTGGTGACGGCATGGACCGGGAGGGACGGAGCGTACCGCGCGCGGACGGTCCGCCTCGTCAGCGTTCCGCGGAGAGGGTCGATTCGGCGACGAGCGCGAGGATGATCATGAACAGGGCGATCGGCCATTCGAGGACGCCCTGCAGCCGGAGCACGACCAGCACGGTCACGATGACGCCGACCCAGGCCGCGCGTCGGATGGCCCGGGTCCAGTCGCCCTGGTAGGCGATCCGGCGATGCCGGGCGAAGACCGCGAGCCAGAAGACCGGGACGAGGCTGAGCCCGACGGCGAGGCCGATCAGCGCGGCGCCGACGAAGCCGGCACCCGGGTCGACGAGCGGGTCGCGCGTGTTGAGCACGGACCAGACAAGCAGCCACACGACGGCGGCGGCGGCGAGGAACCCGAGGTTGGTCAGTCGGTCGCGTGCCTCCATCGCCCCCGAGTCTAGGGTCCGTCAGCGGGCGACGCTCGCCGGGCAGATGTCGCGGAACGGGCAATAGGAGCACGCCAGGACATCGGGCTTCGGCGTGTAGTCGCGGGCGCGCATCCCCGCCGCCGCCGTCGCGATCTTCTCCTTCGCCTTGGCGAGTCGCTTCGGGTCCACGTCGACGCGACCCACGAGCCCCGAGTCGAGGAAGTGGAGCGCGACCGCGTCCGGCAGCCGGCCGGTCATGGCCTCGTAGCCCATCGCGTAGATCTGGAGCTGGAGCGAGTCCCGTGCCCGCTGCCGGGCCTTGACCGGGTCGCGCACGTCCGAGGACTTGTAGTCCGTGATCGTCACTCGCTCGCGGCCCATGATCCCGAGCGTCGGCGAGACGACGTCCGCGCGGAGGCCGGCGTCGTCGGGGCGGTCGACGGCGCGTCCGCCCCCTCCGCGATCGGCTCGACGTCGACACGGTCCCAGCGGCCGCGGACCCGGTCGCCGCCGAGGCTGAAGCTGAACTCCCGCTCGACGTAGGTCGGGATGACCGCTCCGGGTTCCAGCTGGGCGGCCCGGAAGCGGCGGAGCGCCTGGCGGCCGGTCTCGAGCCGCGCCTCCTCGTGGTCGCGGCTGACGAAGCCCTCGTTCGACCACGCCGCCTCGAGGGCCTCGTCGAGCTCCGCCTCGCTCATGACGTGCCCGCGCGCGTGGCGCTGGTGGAACAGCTGGACCACGCGGTGCAGCGCCGAGCCATAGACGAGCGCGTGGTGCGGCGCCACCGGGACGCGGAGCACGTGGGCGTACCGGTACTTGCGCGGGCATGTCAGGTAGTCGTCGACCTGGTAGAAGCTCAGCGACAAGCGGCTCGTCGATCGGTCCCGCGAGGCGGTTCCGGCGCGCGCCGCCGTCGCCTCGAACGCGGCCAGCCGCTGGGCCGGGGTCGGTGCCACCGCACCGGCGCCGGGCGTGCCCGCGGTCGTCGGCAGGTCCAGCGCCTCGAGCACGAACGGCGAGACCCGTCGCGCGCGGGCGCCGCCGTAGTCCGCGGCATGCGACAGGATCAGCTCGTCGCGCGCCCGCGTCATCGCCACGTAGAAGAGGCGCCGCTCCTCGGCCAGGGCGAGCTCCGGCGTGGCCGGTCCGCCGCGACCGAGACCGGCCGGCAGGGCCAGCGGGTCCCCACGGCCGCTCGACGGAAAGCGGCCCGCGACGAGGCCCGGCAGGAACACGACGGGGAACTCCAGTCCCTTCGCCTTGTGGACGGTGAGGACCGCGACCGCGTCGAGGTCCGGGTCCAGGTCCGCGGTCGCCGGATCGTCGCCTGCCTCGATCAGCGTCGCCAGGTGCGGGACGAGAAAGGCGACCCGGTCGTCGGCAAGCAGCGCGGACTGGTGGCGGACGATGTCGAAGAAGCGGGCGATGTTCCCGAGCGCCTCCTCGGCGGCCGGCGTGTCCGTGGCCGTCAGGCGCGCCAGCATGCCGCTCCCGCGCAGGAACGCGTACAGCAGCTCGCCGGTCGCGCGATCGTGCGACAGCTCGGTGTACGAGCGCAGGTCCGCGACCAACCGCGCGACCGTGGACCGCGTGCCGGCCGAGACGCGCAGGATCCCCGGCTGGGCGACCAGCTCCTCGAGGACCGCGCGCACGGAGCGGTTCCGACGACGCGCGGAGGTCACGATGTCCGTCAGGTCCTCCCCGTCGATGTCGTAGACCTCCGATGCCGCCAGCGCATAGAGGTCGACGCTCGAGGTGGGATCGGCGATCACCCGCAGGAACGCGAGGAGGAGGCGGACCTCCGGACGGGCGTACAGCCCGGATGTGCCGGAGAAGCGCCACGGGATCCCGGCGATGTTCAGGGCGCGCAGCAGCGCGTCCGCGTGGCCGTTCGCGCGGACGAGGACGGCGTGGTCGCGCGGCGCGGCCCCGGCCGCGATGCGTCGGCCGATCTCGGCGGCGATCCAGTCGACCTCGTCACTGGCCGTCGCGAAGGCCTCGAGCCGGACCGGGGCAGGTGTCGCGGCGCATGCGCTCGGCCTTGAGCCGCTTGCTGACCCCGGCCCGGACCTCGAGGCGGTCCGGGTCGTTGAAGCGGACGAGACGGTGCGCCGCGTCGAGGATCGGCGCGAGCGACCGGTAGTTCCGGCGCAGCACGACGGTCCGTGCCGACGGGTAGCGGTCGCGGAACCCCAGGATGTTGTCGATGGCCGCGCCGCGGAACGCGTAGATCGCCTGGTCGTCGTCGCCGACGACCGCGACGTTCCGGTGCCCCTCGGCGAGCAGCCCGACGAGCTCGGCCTGGGCGCGGTTGGTGTCCTGGAACTCGTCGACCACGAGATAGCGGAACCGGCCGGCCACCGCGGCGCGCGCGGCAGGCGACGACCGCAGGAGGCGGAGCGCGAGCGAGACCTGGTCGCCGAAGTCGATGTACCCGTCGGCCGCCAGCAGCCGCTGGTACGTCTCGTAGGCGCGGGCGAGCTCGGCCTGGCGTCGCGCAGCCTCGTCCGCGGCGGCCGCCTCGATCCGGATCGATCCCGGCGGCGGTCGCGACGGCCGCTGCCTCGGCGCGCACGGTCTCGGCGTACCGGAGGTAGGCCGCCGGGTCGATGTCCTCGTCCTTGCAGCGGCTGAACAGGGTCGCCAGCGCCGACAGGAAGCGCGTCGGATCGCCCAGCGGGCGGTACAGGTCGAGGTCGAACTCGAAGAGGTGCTCGCGCAGGAAGATGACGACCTCCGGACGCGACAGCACGCGGACATCGGTCGGCAGGCCCAGCTCGAGCGCGTACTCGCGGATGAGGGCGTCACCGAAGGCGTGGAACGTCGAGATCGCGGTATCCGTGTAGCCGTACGGCACGAGCTGGTCGACGCGGAGCGCCATCTCCTCGGCGGCCTTGTCCGTGAAGGTCAGCGCCAGGACCTCGGACGGCCTGGCCCGGCGCGTCGCCACGAGCCAGGCGATCCGGCGGGTGATGACCTCGGTCTTGCCCGTCCCGGCGCCGGCCACGACCAGGAGCGGCCCGCCCTCATGGGTGACGGCCCGGCGCTGATCGGCGTTGAGGCCACCCAGCAGCGCGGCGAGCCCCGGTTCCTGCGGCGTTGTCAGTGCCGGATCCATGACCGGCACGAGATCGCGCCACGCGGGCAGTTGGTCGAGCGGCCCGGGCTCCCGGCGACGCCGTCGCGGGGCGCGGGTCGGGGTGGTCGGGGTGGATGGTCGGGGCGATCGTCGAGGGGGCCATGCGCCAACCCTCGCCCATCTCCGTGACAGCTAGCGTGTCAGGCGGTCGCCTGCCGGATCGCCGCGGTCTCTTCCTCGGACAGGTTCGCGTCCGAGCGACCCGCGGTGATGGTCTTCGCGTAGATGCGCGTCCCGGTGCGCGCATGCAGGCTCGAGAGGACCCAGCCGTCGCCTTTCGCGTCGAGCAGGGCCAGCGCGAAGCTCTGGTTGCCGCCGGTCTCCTCGAACGGGTTGTAGCGGACCAGGCCGACCCGCTGGAACGCCCGCAGCTGTGCCGCCTCGAGGACCACCGTGCGGGCCGTCACGTCGTCGAGCCCCTTGCCGACCGCGAAGACCTTCTCGAGATGGGCATCGAGGACCGCCTCGAGGCTGCGTCCCTCCGAACCCCGGGTCAGCCCCGCGAGCCGCGCCTCGAGCCGATTCGAACGTCGGAAGAGCACGCGACCGACGATCGCCAGCACGACGACGGCGATGATCAGGGCGACGACGATGAGCCCGATGTTCGGGGTCACGAGCGCGTTGAGGTCGATCGAGGCGTCCTCCGAGGGTGGCCCCGGAGTCTAGCAGTCGGGCCGGTGGCGAGGTGATGCTATCCTCTGCCCCGCAGTGGCCCGCCGACCGCGCCCGATGGCGGCCCGCCCGACCCGACCACGCAACGAGGAACCCGTCCGAACATGGCCAAACGCGTCCGCGGCAGCAGCACCCGTCCGGGTCAGCGCGCGCCGCTCCAGCGGCGACCCACGACGGCGACCGGTCCGGCCGCACCCGCCGCCGCCGCCGCCGCGCACCCCGACCCGCCACGCTGACCGACGAGGAGGAGCGCCGCGCTGCCGAGCTCGAAGCCCAGATCGTCGCGGAGGACAAGCCGGCCGAGGACGCCAGCCGTCGCGCAACGACCCGGCGCCCGGTGGCCGACGAGGCCGGCGCGAGGCCGACGTCGACCCTGGCGGTCCGCGCCGCCGAGGAGTACGCCTACGTCGGCCGCGACGTGAAGCGGATCACCCTCATCGGCGGATCGTTGATCGTGCTGATGCTCGGTCCTCTGGGTGGTCGCCCACGCGATGGGAGCCGGCCCGATCTGACCCGGCCGCCCCGGTCGGTCGTCGTACCATCGGAGCATGCCGACCCGCCGCCCCGTCGGAGCCAGGCCCGAGGCGCTCTTCCAGCCACCGCCCGAGCGACAGCCGCTCGCCGCGCGCATGCGCCCGCGCGACCTCGAGGAGTTCGTCGGGCAGGCCCACCTCGTCGGCGAGCGCGGGCCGCTCCGCCGTAGCGTCGCCCGCGGGCACCTGTCATCGATCCTCCTGTGGGGCCCGCCGGGCACCGGCAAGACCAGCCTCGCGCGTCTCCTCTCGAACGCGATCGGCGCGCATTTCATCTCGCTCTCGGCGGTGATGTCGGGCGTCGTCGAGGTGCGGGCGACCATCGCCGAGGCGCAGGACCGCCTGGCGCTCAACGGCATGCGCACCGTGCTGTTCCTCGACGAGATCCACCGCTTCAACAAGGCCCAGCAGGACGCCCTGCTCCCGCACGTCGAGGACGGGACGGTCACCCTCATCGGCGCGACGACCGAGAACCCCTACTTCGAGGTGAACGCCGCGCTCCTCTCGCGGATGCGGGTGTGGCGCCTCGAGGCGCTCACCGATGACGAGGTCGCGATGGTCGTTCGGCGCGCGCTGGCCGATCCGGAGCGCGGCCTCGCCGGGAGCCTCGGACCGGCCGGCGGCGTGGCCCTCGGCCGACGATGCCTTCGCGCATCTCGTGTCGCTCGCCGGCGGCGACGCCCGCTCGGCGCTGAACGTCCTCGAGGGCGCGACCGCGCTGGCCGAAGGCGAGGACGTCCGCGACAAGGCGGGGCACGTGGCGCCAAGGCTCGAGGACATCGAGGCCGCCGCCCAGCAGCGGATCCTCGGCTATGACCGGGCCGGCGACGGGCATTTCGACACCGCGTCGGCGTTCATCAAGAGCCTCCGCGGCAACGACCCCGACGCCGCGCTGTACTGGCTGGCGACGATGATCGCGGCCGGCGAGGACCCCAAGTTCATCGCGCGGCGGCTGATCATCAGCGCGTCCGAGGACGTCGGCAACGCCGACCCGCGCGCCTTGCAGATCGCGGTCGCCGCGGGCCAGGCACTCGACTGGATCGGTCTGCCCGAGGCGCAGTACGCGCTCGCCCAGGCGACGACCTACATCGCGACCGCACCGAAGTCGAACCGGTCGGGCGCCGCCTACTGGGCGGCCGTCGGCGACATCGAGGCGCCACGGCGCGCTGCCGGTGCCGCTCCACCTGCGCAACGCCGCCCATCGCGGGATGAAGCAGCACGGCATCGGCGTCGGCTACCGCTACCCGCACGACTTCGAGGGCGCCGACGTCGACCAGCAGTACCTGCCCGACGAGCTGGCGGACCGCCGCTACTACCTGCCGACGGACCAGGGCTACGAGGCGACGCTCGCCGCGAGGATGGCGGCGCGGGCCGAGGGACGGACCGCGGCGAAGGCCACCGGCAAGACGCGACGATCGTCGATCCCGGGGCCGGTGACCGCGCCCCATGCCGGCAACGACCTCATGAAGACCCGCGAGACCAATCGCAAGAAGCTGGCCGAGACCGAGAAGCGCGACGCCTCCGGGTGAGCGGCGCGGTCGCCGGCCGGCCGGGACCCATGGCCCATCGTCGGGGTCGTGGCGCTGGTCGCCTTCGTCGTCGTGGCCGCGCTCGTCCAGGTCACGGGGGTTCACGGGTTCGACAGCGCGGTCGCCTCGCTGGTCCAGGGTCTGCCGGTCCCGACCTCGTGGTGGCAGGCCTGCACCGACCTCGGCGGGCCGATCCTGTTCCCGATCGGCGTCGTGGCCTGCCTCGGGGCCCTGGTCACCGGCCATGTCCGCCTGGCGCTGATCCTCGCGGGCGTGCTGATCGCGGGGGCGCTGGACGACGGACATCGTCAAGGACGCGCTCGCCCGCCCGCGACCGCCCGGCGCCTCGCTGGAGGTCTTCACCTACAGCTTCCCGTCCGGCCACACGATGAACAGCACCACGACCTACGGGCTCCTCGCCGCTGATCGCGTGGCGGAGCGGGCTGCCCCTCGCCGTCCGTCGCATCGCGGTCGCGATCGGCGTGACGTTGCCGATCCTGGTCGGGCTGTCACGGGTCGGGCTCGGCGTGCACTACCCCTCGGACGTGGTCGGCGGCTGGCTGCTGGGCGTGGCCTTCGTCTCGCTCGGGGCGGTCCTGATCCGTGCGACCGGGGCGATGGCGCGCGACTGGCCGTCGCGCTCCGCCAGCCGCGATCAGGAGCCTTGAGCGTGGACTGGACCCATGCGGCACCACCGACCGGTGAGGCCGAGGTCGTCGCCGCCGGACTCGGATCGGCGACCGGCGCGATCGAGAAGGTCGGCTGGGGCGATGCCGGTGCGACCTGGCGGATCGCCCTCGCTGATGGCCGGCAGGTCGCCGGTCGTCGCCTGCACGGGCCTGACCGTTCCGATCGCGCCGACCGTCTGGTGGCGGTCATCGGTCGGGCCGTCTCGGCCGGCCTGCCGGTCCCGCCGATGACCCGCATCGACACGGCCGACGCGGTCTGGCTCGTCGATGACTGGGTCGACGGCGAGACAGGCGCGGCCTGGCTCGCGAACGACGATCGAGCGCGTGCGCTCGCCGGCGCGATGGGGTCGCTCTCCTGTCGGCTTCGGGCCCTCGACACGACTGGTTTGATGCTCAGCCTCGAGACACCTTCGGAGGCGGCCACGCAACTCGCGGACGTCCGACACGGTCTGGCCGCGCCGACGGTGTCGGCGCTCGAAGCGGCGATCCAGCGGATCGGGCCGGGCGAGGACGAAGATCCCGGGTTCATCCACGGCGACTTCGCGCCGATCAACGTCGTCATGCGTGACGACGGGACGGTCGCGGCGCTGCTCGACTTCGAGCACGCCAGACTCGGCTCGCGACATTCGGACATCGCATGGTGGGGCTGGGTCGTCCGCCATCACCACCCGAAAGCGTGGGCGGCTTGCTGGGCGACGTTCGCGGCAGCGGCAGAGGTCGACCCCGACGCGGCAGCGGAGCATGTCAGGGCCCGGGTCCTCATCCGCCTCCTCGAGGCTGCCGCCGGCGCAGCTGACGGCGCCGAACGAGGCCGATGGCTGCGGCGCCTCCGGGAGACCGCAGCCTGGTAGTGTCCGCCCGTCACGCGACGTAGGCGATGGTTTGCGGGCCCTGGGGCAGGACGCAGATCCGCGACTCCGGCGCCTCGGCCAGGAGGCGGGCGACGGCCTCACCGACATCGGCGATCGGCTCGAGGTGCGCCGCACGAACGGCGTCGTCCGTCAGCCCGTCGGTCTTGACCAGCACCCGTGCCTTCGACTGGACCCGTGCCTGGATCTGGACTTGCCACTGGTCCGGGATGGTGACCGGCGATGCGGCGATCCGGTCCAGCAGGTCCTGCGGTGACGTGCCCTCGTGCAGGAGCCGACCATACGATCCGTGATCCGGCAACCCGTCGCGACATTCAGCCGCGCAGATGATGGTCCCCGCTGGCCGGACGATCTCGGCCGCGGCGGACATCCCCTTCACGGCCTGATACAGGTTCTGATCCAGCGGGTACCCGCTATTGGTCGTGATGACGAGGTCGAACGGGTGGTCGACCGCACGCATCGCCCCGCGCCTCGCTTCGCGGCAGGCGGCCGCATGCATCGCCAGGATCTCCCCGCCGAATGCCGTGGTGATCGCCTGGTCGTCGTTGAGCAGCACATCGAGTGCGAAATCGACCCCGGTCGCGGTCGAGATCGCCCGGACGGCGTCGTGGACGGGGTTCCCTTCGATCACGCCCCAGGTGGCTCGCGGATCGCCGATCCGTCGGGCGTTGTGCAACTCGAGGGTCGTCTCCAGACCGGCCAGCCCGGGCGCCACCATCTTCGGTCCGCCGCTGAAGCCCGCGAAGAAATGCGGTTCGACGAAGCCAGTGGTGATCCGGAGATCGGCTTCGACCCACTCGCGCGCCAGGAACACGGGGACGTCGCCGACCATGCCGAGGTCCACGAGACGCCCGCGGTCCCGAGCGTCATGGTCGACGACCCGCCACATCGCGAGGACCTCATCGCCGACCAGGAGCCGCCGCTCATCGTCCGAGCTGCCGCGGTGCGTGCCGGTCGCGATCAGGACGGTCACGTCCTCCGGCCGGATCACGCCGTCGAATGCCTCCATCAGAGCTGCGAGCATCAAGGGTCTGGGCTGAGGCCGCGTGACGTCGCAGACCGAGATCGCGACCCGCTGGCCTGTGCGCAGGAGCGAGCGCAGCGGCGGACCGGCCACCGGAACGTCGAGCGCGGCACGGAGGACGGCAGCGGGATCGGCGGCTGCCTGACGCGGTCGCGGACTGACGACGGTCGTGGCACGGGCCGGGAGCGAAACGGACAGCCCGTCGGTGCCGTAGGCGAGTCGAACGTCGACACTGGGTTCTGACTGCACGCGCACATGCTATCCGGCGCGCCCGCCGCTCCCGGCGTCGCGCCGCCGTCGGCTCGTCCGTCATCATCGGCTGATGACCGCCCCCGAACCGACCGACACGGGACCCGTCGCGTGGGCGCGACGCCTGTTCGAGCGGTTCGTCCCGCGCGGCGCGATCCTGCTCACGGTGCTCGGCCTCGGCTACTTCGCGATCGGCATCGTCCGGAACCGGGTCTTCGCCAACACGTATCGGGGCCGGCGCCGAGCTCGACGCGTACAACGCCGCGTTCCGGATCCCCGAGATCGCCCTCGACGTCCTCGTGTCCGCCGGGCTCGCGGCGCCGTTCGTCCCGATCTTCACGACGCTCCGGAGCCGCGACGACCGCGCCGCGACGGAGTTCGGCCGGACCGTCATGACGGCCGCCGTCGTGGCGTCATGGCTCGTCGGGTTGTCGCTCCTGTTCGTGGGTGCACCGTGGCTCGCGACGGTCGTCCTGCCGAAGGCGGATCCCGCCACGCCGCGACCTGTACGTCCAGCTCCTGCGCATCAACTGCGGCGCGCAGGTCATGTTCGCCGCGTCGATCTGCCTCGGCGAGATCCTCGATCGCCGACCGACGGTTCCTGCGCCTACGCGCTCGCGCCGATCCTCTACACGACCGGGATCGTCGTCGCGACGGTGCTGTTCGCGGGCACGTACGGGATCGTCGCCACCGCCTGGGGCGCGGTCGCGGGCGCCGCCGCCCACCTCGGTATCCGCGTCGCGGGCATCCTCCGGACGTCGTTCCGGATCCGGCCGGCCTCGCGGTGCCGGACCGCGGCGTTCGGCGAGTTCGTCCGGCTGATGATCCCGCGGATGCTCAGCCACCCGATCGAGCCGCTGATCTTCACGTACCTCACGCGTCGTCGCGTCGGGCCTCGCGGTCGGCAGCGTCGACGTCGGTCAACTTCGCCCTCGACTACCAGGTCGTCCCGGTCAGCCTGATCGGCGATCTCCTTCTCGCTGGCGGTCTTCCCGACGCTGTCGAGGCCTATGCCGATTCGGCGACCGGCGCGCGCTTCACCTCCTGGTGCGGCCGCAACCTGCTCGTCATCGGCGAGCCTGACGACGCTCGCGGCCATCGCGCTGTTCGTCGGCGTCGGGCACCTCGTCCAGGTCCTGCTGGGCGGCGGCGCGTTCGGCCCGGACGATGTCGCGCGCACGTCCGCGGTCGTGGCGGCGTTCGCGCTGTCGGTGCCGTTCGACGCCCTCGCCTATCCGCTGTCGCGCGGGCTGTACGCGACCCACGACACGGTCGCGCCAGGTCGTCGCCTCGTTCGCCGGGCTGGGCGTCGTCGTCGTCGCGACCACGGTCCTGGTGCCGCCGTTCGGCATCCTCGCGATCCCGTTCGGCTACGCCATCGGGATGGCGGTCAAGGACGTCGCTGCTGGCCGTCGTTCCTGGCGGGTCGCGTCCGCGGCATCGGACGGGCCGGCGAGCGGCCGCGCCGCGACCGCGAGCGCCGACCGCCTAGGGCGCAGGCTTCGTCGGCACGACCGCGATGAAGAGCCCGTCGCGGTCGGGATAGCGCCCCTCGGGGCGCTTCCACGGGAGGTAGTTGCGCTCCATCTCACTCTGTGTCCTGGAACGTGCCCGGCGGGTCCGAGCGGCCCCAGATGCTCGAGATCCGCGGGTACCACGGGTCGAGGATGTAGGCACCCGACACCTTCGCGTCGTTGAAGAGGACGGGGTCCGCGTCGGCCCGGTACCCGGTCATCACCCAGGTGTGGGCGCCGCGCCAGGCGAGCAGGATCGCCGGTGAGTGCGTGGTCTTGATCGCCCGCGCGGCGTCGCGCAGGGCGAGCGCGCGCGACTTGTAGGCGCGGACCTCGTAGCCGGGCGCGCCGTACGCGTCGAGGGCGAGCGCCATCGCGGACGGCCCCCAGTCGCCGTTGTGGCTGTCCTGCCGGCTCTCCCATTCGCGGACGCGGCTCTGCGAGCTTCGCCTGGAACTGGTCCGACGTGTCGGCCAGCCCGAGGACCGCGAGGGTCATCTGGACGCCCGACGGCGAGCACCAGGTGTCCTGGATCTCCGAGGCGAAGACCGCCTTCGGGTGGTCCTCGATGTCGAAGTCGACCGGCTTGCGGACCGGCGTCGGGGTCGGGGTCGGGGTCGGGACGGGGGTCGGGGTCGGGGTTGCCCCGGGGGGCAGCGATCGGGACGGCGTCGGGACGGGCGTCGGCTCCGCGGTCGGCTCGTCGGTCGGCTGGTCGTCCTCGGGCGGGTCGGTCATCAGGACGGTGGCCGCGCCGCGGTCGGGCGGCGGACCGGCGACGAACCGGTCGATCTTGGCCAGCAGGCGATCGAACTTGTCGCCCGCGCCGAACGCGTTGACGGCGACGGCGCTGGCGCCGATCGCGATGCCGAGCAGGACCACGATCGCCGCGCCGGTGATCGCCTGGGTGCGGCGAGGGGGTCGACTGAACATGCGAGTGGCGTTCCTCCCGGTGCGCACTGTACGGCGGAACGACGAAGCAGCCGTTCGACGTGCGACGCGGCCTCAGGGTTCCAGGTCGAACGCCCGCACGTGGCGCGGCCGGAAGACGGCGATCGGCCGCCGGTCGAAGGTCGCGATGCGGCGCACGCCGAGCCGCTCCGCGGTCGCCACCAGCACGGCGTCGGCCAGCCGCGGTCGATGCTCGGCGGCGGCCTCGAGGTGCTCGGCGGCGCGGTCGAGGTCGGGGCCGGTGGGCGAGACGAGCCGGACCCCGCCGCCCGAGATCGACCGCAGGAGCGCCAGCGTCGCGGCCTGGCCCAGCTCGCGCTGGAGGAGGACGTCCAGCTCGGCCAGGGTCAGGGCTCCGAGCAGCAGCGGCTCGTCGGCGCGCGCGAACCAGGCCATGGCCGCGGCGTGGTTCAGGTCCGCGGTGTCGGCCGCGGCGAGGACCGCGGATGCGTCGAGAAGGATCGCCACGCGGTGCGACCGGTGGCTAGCGCGTCGACGCGGGCCGGCGGCTGGCCTCGCGGCGCGCGATGGATCGACCGTCGAGCGACAGGCGGCCGTGCCCGCTCCGTCCGACGGCGAGGAACGGCAGATCGGGCGCCGCCTCGTGCTCGGCGAGGTACGCCTCGAGGGCCGCCGTGATCAGCGCCGTCCGCGTCGTCCGCTGCCGGTCGGCGAGCCGGGCCACGCGGTCGAGGAGGTCGGGATCCGCGAGGATGGTCGTTCGGGTCGTCGTCATATGACGACATATATGCCACGGTGGCGGGTCGGCGTCAACCCGTGGGACCATCCCCGCGACGCACCCGCCCCGTCCCCTTCCGACCAGACACCCCGGAGGCCGCCGTGGACCGCTTCGAACCCAACCTACGGATCCCGGGCCCGACGGCCCTCCCGCCGAGCGTCCGGACGGCCGGCGGCCGGCAGATGATCAATCACCGCGGACCGGAGTTCGCGGCGATGCTCGAGCGGATCCTGACCGGCATGAAGCCGTTCTTCGGTACCACTTCGGACGTCGCGATGATCACCACGGCCGGCTCGGGCGGGCTCGAGGCCGCGGTCGTCAACACGATGTCGCCCGGCGACAAGGTCCTCGGCGTCTCCATCGGTTCGTTCGGGGACCGGTTCGCGAAGATCGCCGGTATCTACGGCGCGGATGTGACCAAGCTCGACGCGGAGTGGGGCTACGCCGCCGCCGCGGACGAGGTCCGCGAGACCCTCCGGGCCAACCCGGGCGTCAAGGCCGTGCTGCTGACCCACAACGAGACCTCGACCGGGGTGATGAACCCCATCGCCGAGCTGGCCGCGGCGGTCCGCGCCGAGAACCCCGATGCACTGATCCTCGTCGACAGCGTCAGCGGCCTGGGTGCCGTGCCGTTCGAGATGGACGCCTGGGGCGTCGACCTCGTCGTCACCGGCTCGCAGAAGGCCTGGATGTCCGCCCCGGGCCTCGCGATGATCGCCGCCTCGCCGCGCGCCTGGTCGGCGATGGCGCAGGCGACGATGCCGCGCTTCTACCTCGACCTGCGCGCCCACCGCGACGCCGCGGCGAACGGCCAGACGCCGTTCACGCCGGCGATCGCCGTCGTCTTCCAGGTCGACGAGGGGCTGCGCCTGATGAACGAGGAGGGCAAGGAGGCGATCTTCGCCCGCCACGAGGCCTGCGCCGCAGCCGCCCGCGCCGGGCTGGCCGCCCTCGGCTTCCAGCTCTTCGCGGACCCGGCCGTCGCCTCGAAGACCGTCACTGCCGCGTGGGTGCCCGAGGACCTCGACTGGAAGGCGTTCAACGGCGAGGTCAAGCGCCGCGGCGTCGTCCTCGCCGGCGGTCAGGGCAAGCTGACCGGGAAGATCTTCCGGCTCGGCCACCTCGGCTCGGTGACCATCGAGGAGATCCTCGGCGCGATCAGCACGCTCGAGTTCGTCTCGCTCGGGATGGACCGGCCGCTGGCCCCGGGCTCCGCGGTCGCCGCCGCCCAGGTCGCCGCCCTCGAGGCCTACGGCGTCGCCGTCGCGGCGACGGCCGGCGCGTGAAGGTCCTCGTCGCCGAGCCCCTCGCCGCGGAGGGCATCGAGCTCCTGCGCGACCATCACGAGGTCGACGAGCGGATCGGGCTGAGCCGCGACGAGCTGTGCGCGGTCATGCCCGACTACGACGCGCTCATCGTCCGCAGCCAGGTCCAGGTCGATGCCGCACTGATCGCCGCCGGGACGAGGCTGGTCGTCATCGGCCGGGCCGGGGTCGGCGTGGACAACGTCGACCTCGATGCGGCGACCCGCGCGGGCATCACGGTCGTCAACGCCCCGACCGGCAACACCATCGCGGCCGCCGAGCACACCCTCGCGCTGATGTACGGCGTCGCCCGGCGGACGGCCGCCGCCGACGCGTCGATGCGGCGGGGCGAGTGGAAGCGCTCGCAGTTCACGGGGCTCGAGCTGCGCGGTCGCACGCTCGGGATCGTCGGGCTGGGCAAGATCGGCCAGGCCATCGCCCTGCGTGCCAGGGCCATGGAGATGACGGTGGTCGGCGTCGACCCGTACGTCACCGTGGAGCAGGCCGCCAACCACGGCGTGGAGCTGGTCGAGATGGACGAGCTGCTGCGACGCGCCGACGTCGTCACGGTCCACGTGCCGCTCACCCGGGCGACGCGCGGGCTGATCGGCAAGGCCGCCATCGCGAAGCTCAAGCCCGGCTCGATCGTGCTGAACGTCGCCCGCGGCGGCGTCGTCGACGAGGCCGCCGTCGCGGATGCGCTGCGGTCCGGCCACCTCGGCGGCGCCGGCATCGACGTGTTCGAGCACGAGCCGCCCACCGGTTCGCCGCTCCTCGACGCGCCGAACACCCTGCTCACCCCACACCTTGGCGCATCCACCGCCGAGGCCCAGATCCTCGTGGCCGAAGAGGTCGCCTCGCAGGTCCTCGACGTCCTCGACGGACGCAGCGCCCGCTACGCGGTGAACGCCCCGCTGCTCACCCCCGAGACGGCCCAGGCCATCGCGCCGTACCTGCCGCTCGCCGAGGTCCTCGGCCGGTTCTTCGCCCAGTTCGCGCGGAGCGGCATCAAGACGCTGACGCTCGAGATCGCCGGCGACCTGGCGGCCTACGACGGCACGCCGCTGACCGCGGCGGTCCTGCGCGGGCTCCTGGAGGCCGTCACCACCGAGCGGGTCAACCTCGTCAATGCCGGGGCGCTCGCCAAGGCCCGGGGGATCACGGTCGTCGAGCGCAAGACCCCCGACGCCGGGGCGTTCTCGGCCCAGCTGACGCTGTCGACGGAGGTGCGCGGCCGCGCGACCACCGTCAGCGGCACCGTCGAGGGCGGCGAGCCGCGGATCACCCGGCTCGACGACTACCGCCTGGACATGGCCCCGGCCGAGGTCATGCTCATCACCCGCCACATGGACCGGCCCGGGATGGTCGGGCGGATCGGGGCCATGCTCGGTGAGGCCGACGTCAACATCAGCGCCATGCACCTGGCGCGCACGCGCCCGCGCGAGGACGCCTTGATGATCCTCGCCCTCGACGACGCGATCCCCGACGCCGTGGCCGATGCCATCCGCACCCACGAGAGCGTCACCGACCTCTGGACGATCCGGCTCGGCGGCGAGCGCTGAGCCAGCCGATGATCCCGGACGGGCTGGACGCCACGCTCGTCCTGGTCCGGCACGGCGAGAGCGAGTTCATCGTCGAAGGCCGGTTCCAGGGCCGCGCCGACTCGCCGCTGTCGGCGCGCGGCCGCGAGCAGGCGGCCCTCGTCGCGACACGGCTGGCCGCTCCCGCCGAACCCCCTGCCCTGCCGGTCCCCGACGGACCGTTGCTCGAGGTCGTCCATTCGCCGCTGGGACGCGCGACGGAGACCGCGACCGCGATCGCGCTGGCGCAGCCGAGGCCCGTGGCACGGCGCCCGGACCCCGCGTTCGCCGAGATCGGGCAGGGCGAGTGGGAGGGGCTCCATCGCGACGAGGTCCGCGCCCGGTTCGGGGCCGAGCTCGAGGCGTGGCGGCGGCGACCCATCGAGACCTGGGCGCCGGGCGGGGAGTCGATCCCCGATGCCGCCGACCGGGTCCGCGAGGGGTTGCGGACCGTGCTCGGCCGGCTCGCCGAGGGCCGCCGGCCCGGCACGCTCGACCGTCCGCATGTCGCGGGCTACGGCGATCCCAGCGAAGGCCCGTGGTCGATCGTCGTCGGCCACGACGGCATCTTCAAGGTCCTGCTGCTGACGCTGTTCGACCTGCCGCTGGAGCGCTTCTGGATGTGGTCGTTCGAGCTGTGCGGGATCACGGTCGTGGAGCTGCGCGCCGGTCGGGCGGTCCTGCGCGGCCACAACCTTGGCGGCGGCACGGTCGACGAGGCGGCGCGCATCGCGGCCGCGGCGCGAGCCGCCAGCGGCGGCCTGTAGCCCCAGGCACGCCGACCCGCGCGGAAGACGTCAGCGCCGGCGGCGGCGCTCGCGGCGGCGGAACGCGAGGCTGAGCAGGCTCACCCGCAGGCGGCGCTCGGCGTCGCGCAGGGCCTGGAGGCGATCCGACTCGAGGCTCGTGCGGCCATACGCCGTCTCGACCTTGGCCCGTGCCACGGTCTCCAGCGCCGGTCTCGCGTTGGGGAGCACCTCCCCGAGCGCCCCGGCGTACTCGTAGACGGTCTGGGTGGGCCGCGGCGCGAAGCCGAACCGCGACGCGATCCGGGTGACCGTCCGGTAGGCCTGGTCGGCGGACGTGCCGCGCCGCGGCCCACGCTGCCACGCGACGAACCCGAGCGCGATCGCGATGACCGCCAGCAGGACGGCGATGGCGATGAACGGTCCGACCGTGGCCACGGCGCCGCCGCTGCCGAAGCCGCTGACGGTTCGGCGTCGTGTCGCGTCCGTCCCCGAGCGACGGGAACGGGATGACGGCCGAGGACGGCCGCGCCGATGCCGACGGCACGGGCTTGCCGGTCGGGAGCGGACCGGCCTTGGCCAGGTCGCCGCCGGTCGGGTCGAACATCACCCAGCCGTAGCCCGGGAAGTAGACCTCGACCCATTCGTGGCTCTGGCTGTTCGTGATGGTCTCGACGCCGGCCTTCGTCCGCTCGCCCGGCAGGAACCCGTTGACGACACGGGCCGGGATCCCTGTCGCCCGCAGGAAGATCGCCATGGTCGTCGCGTAGTACTGGCAGAAGCCGACCTTGATGCGCGCGAAGCACTCGACCGACGAGACCCCGTTGCAGTTCTTGAGGATCTGGTCCTGGATGTTGGACTGGTAGGTGAACAGATCGCCGTTCGCGCGGAACCGCGTGGTCAGGTATTGGGCGAACACGAACGGGTTCTTCGACGGCGACGCGGCCTGCAAGGTCTTGAGCAGCGCCTCGGCCCGACCGCCGGCCGGGATCGCCCCGTCCGGGATCTGCAGGTACATCGCGATGTCCTTCGGGTAGTCGGTGCCCGCGGCCTGCAGGGCCGACTGGCTCAGCTGCCCGGGGTCCTCGCCGGCGACCGGGACGAGGGCATCGACGGTGTACGGGCCGTCGCCGCGGCGCTCGATGGCGTTGAGGTAGGCGCCGTCGCCGGCCAGCCCCACGGAGGTGTCCTGCGAGACGTGCACCGGCGTCAGCGGCGAGAAGACGAGGCGGCCCGTCCGCCCGGCTGCCGGCGTGACCGTGAAGGTCAGGGCCTGGTGACCGGCCTCGAGGACATCGTCGGTCGAGCCGGCGAGGATGGGGCTGCCGGCGGCCCGGCCCACGCTCTGGGTCGCGGTGCTGCGCCAGGCATTGCCCGTGAACTGGTCGAAGGCGACCGCGCGCCAGTACAGGTCCTTTGGCGCGTCCGCCGGCAGCGTGATCGTCATCTCCTCGGTCTGCGACGGGTTCCAGAGCCCGCCGATGCTCGTGCCCGACGGGTCGAAGTCGGCCCCGAACGAGATCGTGTTGCCGCCGGCCGGCAGGTACTTCTGCCACGAGCGCCCGAGCTCGACGAGCGACGCCCCGACACCCGTCCAGGCGCTCTGGAGCGGCGCCGACGAGGCGGTCCCGGTGAGGACCAGCGAGCCCAGGACCGCCCCGACGATGAAGATGGTCCCGCCGCGCAGGTAGATGCTCGAGATCGACGCCGGATCGCCGATGCGGCGGCGGATCCACTCGCCCTGCTCTTCGAGGACATGCGACCGGATCAGCAGGAGGAGCGAGGCGATGCTGAAGACCACCAGGTAGCGCAGCTGGTCGTCGATCGAGATCGACATCGTGATCAGCAGGACGATGCCGAGCGCGACGATCGCGTTCAGCGGGTGGTGGTGGCCGAAGACCGCGTACGAGGCGAACATCGAGGTCGCCCAGACGATCAGCCCGAGCACCAGCAGGTAGTGCCCGTATTGGGTCGTATAGGGGAGGTTCTTGACCGTGAGATCGATGACCGCGGTCGCCGCCGATGCCGCGGTCGCGTGATACCACTCCTCCATCCGGTACGGCAGCCCGAGCCCGTCCCGGAGCAGCGAGCCGGTGACCAGCGGCACGACCAGCGCCGCGAAGCCCGCCCCGACGAGATAGGTCGTCCAGCGCCCCCAGCCGACCTTCGGTCCGACGAGCCCGACGAGCATGCCGGCCAGCGCCATCGGCATCAGGAAGTCCGTCAGGCCGCCCTGGCCCAGGACCAGCCGGACGTCGTCGATCGCCCAGGTCACGGTCACGCAGAGGATCGCGACCAGGGCCACGGTGACCCAGCCCTCGGACGGCGCGAGCGGGATCCGGCGCTTCATCGCGCCAGCATCTCCCCGAGCGGACGTCCCGGGGTCACGACGTAGAACGGGATCTCGTATTCCGCGAGGGCGTGCTTGAGGGCTCGCGACCGCTTGGAGCGGAGCTCGTCCTCGGCCGCGTCCGCCTTGGCGACGACCCCCCTGGCGGCATCCCCGTCGCGCATCGCCCGGTCGAACGCCTCGCTGTCGACGGTGACCACCACGCACGAGACCCCGCGGACCCGCAGGCCCGCGAGCGGGCGGACCCACGACGGGTCGAGGGATGGCGTCACGATCACCGCGGTCATCCCGCGGCGCAGCCGGCCGACGGTGTTGACCAGCGTCTCGACCAGGGGCGTGCTGCCATCGGCCTCGACGGCCGCGAGGAGCTGCATGATCTTCTGGTGCTGGCGGCCGCCGCGGTCGGCGGGCACGACCGCGGTCCGCGCGGCGTTGACGCTGATGCCGACCGCCCGGTTCTCGCCGATCGCCTTGTCGGCGACGGCGGCCGCGACCCGGACGGCGGCCTCGGTCGTGGACTCGTCGCCGCGACCACCGCCGATCCCGCGCTGGAGGTCGAGGACGATCCACGCGTCGGCGGTCTGCTCGAGGTCGAACTCCTTGACCTGGATCTCCCCGTGGCGGGCCGTCGCCTTCCACGAGATGCGGTTCATGCTGTCGCCCGGTGCGTACGGCCGGACCGACATCGCGAGCGGGGTCGTCTGGAGCGTCCGCTCGGGCGAAGCGTGGCTGCCCTCGAGGCTCGCGGTCGGCAGCCGCCATTCGGGGATCGCCTCGAGGCGCGGATAGATGACCACCGAGACGCCCTGGCCGACGGTCGCGGCCGCCTCGAAGAACCCGAACGGGTCACCGGTCCGGATGTGCAGCGGCTCGATGCGGAAGTGGCCGCGGCGCGTGAGCGGCGCCCGGATGAGCCACGACCGCTCGCTCCGGCCGGGGAGGGTGATGGCTCGCCCGGGCAGGGCGCCGGGCAGCGTCGTGGGGTTGTGGACCTCGAGCCAGGGCTTCGGCAGCCGGCTCCCGTTGCGGAGCGTGTACGTCACCCGCAGCCGGTCGCCGACATGGCCGTGGAGCTGGCTGACCGCGTAGCCGGCCTCGAGGTCCGTCAGCCCCAGCCGGACGAGGACGTACGAGCCGCCGATGACGAGGATGCCCAGGTAGAGCAGGTAGAACAGGAACGACAGCCCGGTCGAGAACGCCGCGATCACGAGGACCGCGACGACGACGATCGCCTCGATGCGGCGGATCACGCGGCGGGTCCTGCGCGGTCCATCCGCTCGGCCGACTTATGCGCCGGGGACGGCGCTGGTGCCGCTGGCGCTGCGGAGCTCGGTCGGGCCGCCCGTTCCCGTCGGACGGATGCCCTCGATCGAGGTCGAGTCGAGCAGCTCGCGGACGATCTGACCGGCCTGGACGTCGTGGATCGACGAGCTGGTCTTGATGATCAGGCGGTGGGCGAGGGCCGGCTCGACGAGCGCCTTGATGTCGTCCGGGATGACGTAGTCACGGCCGAGCAGCCCGGCCATCGCCTGGCCGGCCCGGTAGAGCGCGATCGAGCCACGGGGCGAGGCGCCGAGGTACACGTCCGGGTGGGTCCGCGTGGCGTTCACGAGCCGCACGATGTAGTCCGACACGCTCGGGTCGACGTAGATCTCGCGGACGGCGGCCTGCATCTCGCGCAGCTCGTCGACCATGAGGACCTCGTCGAGCGCTTCGAGGGGATGGGTCCGCTTCTGCTCGTCGAGGATGACGATCTCCTCGATGGGCTGTGGGTAGCCCAGGCGCAGCCGGATCATGAACCGGTCGAGCTGTGCCTCGGGCAGGGCGAACGTGCCCTCGTACTCGATGGGGTTCTGGGTGGCGATGACGAGGAACGGGTCGGGCATCGGGTACGTGATGCCGTCGATCGTCGCCTGCCGCTCCTCCATGCACTCGAGGAGGGCGGACTGGGTCTTGGGCGTCGCCCGGTTGATCTCGTCGGCGAGGACGACCTGGCTCATGATCGGGCCCGGCCGGAACTCGAATTCCTGCGTCTTCTGGTTGTAGATCGACAGGCCCGAGACGTCGGACGGCAGCAGGTCCGGGGTGAACTGGATGCGCCGGAACGAGCAGCCAAGGCTTCGGGCGATCGCCTTGGCGAGGACGGTCTTCCCGGTCCCGGGCACGTCCTCGATCAGGAGGTGGCCCTTGCACAGCAGGGCGACGAGGGCGAGGCGCACTTCGTGGTGCTTGCCGACGATCACGCGCTCGACGTTGGCGAGGACCTTGTCGCCGGTCTCCTGGATCTTCGTCATCAGCCTCTCTCACGAGTGCGGTGGCGGGGGACGGAGCCACGGAACGGGGGCGTCTGGGGGTGCGACGGGCCACGGCTGGGCCCTGTGGTGTCGGAGGATAGTACGTCCGTTGTCACGTTCCGGTTCCCCCGTGCCCCACTTCCCTCGTCTTCATTGACGCCGGTGATGTCGGATTCGTTCATTCTTCCCCGCTCGCCACCTAGCCGCGGACGACGGTCAGGACCCCCACCCAGACCGTCATGATGCAGCCGATCGCCCCCATCACGGCCAGGAACGGCTCGCCGCCGACCCAGGACAGCGCCGCGACGGCCCCGAACATCACGGCCATCGCTGCGGCGATGATCGCGAGGCCGATCCGCTCGATGAGCGGACGCCGGCGGGGTTCCGGCTCGGGCGCGTCGGTCATCGGCTTGCCTGCAGATATCGCGTCATCAGGGCGCCCGCGATCGGCGCCGCGGCCTCGGCTCCGCGGCCGCCCTGCTCCACGAGCACGGCGATCGCGACGGTCGGGTGATCGGCCGGTGCGAACCCGATGAACCAGGAGTGTGGCTCGCCGGTGCCGCCGAGCTCGGCCGTCCCGGACTTGCCGGCCGTCGTGACGCCCGGCACCTTGGCCCCCGTCGTGAACTGCTGCCCGAGATGGCCCTCGACGGCGGCGACCATCCCGTCGGTGATGGCGTTCGCGTCGGCGGCGTCGATGACGGTCGCCATCTGGCTCGGCCCGATCTGCCGCGTCCCGCTGCGCGCGCCGGTCATCGCCGTCACGAGCCGCGGCCGCATCAGGACGCCGTCGTTGGCGACGGTGGCCGCCACCAGGGCCATCTGGAGCGGGGTGACGAATGTCTCGGCCTGCCCGTAGGCGGCGTTCGCCAGCTCGACATCGTCGGCGAACCCGCCCGGCTGGCGGCCGCTCCCGTCATTCAGCTGCGAGACCGCGGTCGGGAGGTCGAACGGGATCGGCCGGTCGAAGCCCATCCGGTCCGCGTACCCGACGAGGTCGGCGCCCCCGGTCGCGAGCCCGGTCAGGGCATACCAGATGTTGCACGAGACCTCGGTCGCCCCGACGAGGTCGAGCGCCTTGGTGCCGGTCTGCGGGTGATGACCGTCCTTGATCCGGAACCCGTCTACCAGCAGCCCGGTCTTCTCCGCCGGCGGCTGCTCCTTGTACGTCGTCGACGGGCTGACCGCCCCGGAGCCCAGGCCGGCCACGGCGGTGACGATCTTGAAGACGGACCCCGGCACGTAGCGGCCCTGCGTCGCGCGCGGCAGCAGCGGCTGCGTCGGGTCGTCGAGGATCCCCTCGAAGGTCGCCTCCGCGGTCGCCGGGTCCGCGACCGCGGATGCATCGAAGGTCGGCGTCGAGGCGAGCGCCAGCACCTCGCCGGTCTGCGGGTCGAGCATCACGACCGCGCCCCGGCTCTTGCCGAGCGCCCGGACGGCCGCCCGCTGGAGGTCGAGCGATAGCGACAGGGTCAGGTCCTGCGGGTCGTACGGGTCGGTCATGAACTTGCGCAGGACGTCCGTGGCGTCATCGGTGGACAGCCCGGCCAGCTCCGCGTCGTAGCTTCGCTCGAGGCCCGCCCGACCATAGCGGCGCGACGCGTACCCGACGACCGGGCTGATCGCGTCATCCGCGTAGACCCGGTAGAGCTCGCCGTTGGCATCCGTGGCGTTCTTCGCCAGCACCTTGCCGTCGCGGTCGAGGATCCGGCCGCGCGGGACCGTCCGGGATGCCGCGATGACCGCCGCGTCCGACGGGGCGCGTGCCAGCTCGGGGCCGCGCACGACGCCCCAATAGCCGGCGGCCCCGGCCAGGGCGCCGAAGGCGAGCGAGAGCACGACCGCGACGTTGACGATCGGCCGGCCCAGCGGATGGTGGGTCCCGCCCGAGGTGCGCATCACGAGCGCCGGCCCGGGACCAGGCGACGCCAGCCGCGACGAGCCGACGGGGGCGGCGGGGGTTCGACGCCCTTGTCGGACAGCGCCAGCAGCAGACCGATCACCACGGCATTCGCGAGCAGCGAGGAGCCGCCGTAGCTGATGAACGGGAGGGTCACCCCGGTCAGCGGGAGGACCTTCAGGTTGCCCGCCGCGATGATGAACGCCTGGATGCCGATCACCAGCGAGAGCCCGACGGCCAGGAGCGACCGGAAGTCGTCGGCGGCGGCGGCCCCGATCCGGAAGCCCCGCTCGACGACCACGAGGTAGAGGCCCAGGATCGCGACCACGCCCATGACCCCCAGCTCCTCGCCGAGTGCCGCGAGCGGGAAGTCCGTGTGGATCTCGGGGATCGGCGGCGCGCCGTCGATCTGCGGCAGGCCGGCCCCGAGGCCCACCCCGACCAGACCGCCCCGGGCGAACGCATGGAGTGCCTGGACCACCTGGTAGCCCGTGCCGAGCGGGTCGGCGAACGGGTCGACCCAGACCGCGATGCGGATCCGGACGTGGTCGAACAGCAGCGCCATCAGCAGGCTGCCGAGGACGAAGAGGATGAGCCCGATCACGACCAGGCTGACCCTGCCCGTGGCGACATAGACGAGCGCCAGGAACACGCCGAAGAAGAGCAGGGCGGCGCCGAGGTCGCGCTGGACGACCACGATGCCGAGGGCGATCGCCCACATCGCGACCATCGGCAGGAGGTACGGCACGGGCGGCAGGCGGAGCGGCCCGATCCTCGTGTCCTGCTCCATCAGGAGCGCCCGGTTCTCCGACAGGTAGCCCGCGAGGAAGACCACGAGGATCACCTTCAGGAGCTCCGACGGCTGGCCGCTGACCGGACCGATGGATAGCGTCAGCCGCGAGCCGTTGACATCCGTGCCGAAGACGAAGGTGAGCAGCAGCAGCCCGACGCCGATCGCCGCCCACGTGTACTTGTAGCGACGCAGCCACGCATCCGAGCGGACGACGATCGCGAGCGTCGTCAGGATCGAGATCGCCAGGACCAGCCAGACCAGCTGGACCTGGGCGAGCCCCAGCGTCATCCCGAAGAGATCCTGGGTGACCAGGTCCTGGGGCAGGCGCTGCATCAGCAGCAGCGAGATCCCGCCGAGGAGCGCGACGACCGGCAGCAGGATCTGGTCGGTCCGGCGGCCCGCGAGCACCTGGGCGAGGTGCGCGCCGACCAGCGCGAGCAGGTAGATGAGGAGGCCGCGCGGATCGGCGAGACCGATCGATCCGTCGACGGTCGTGCCGAGCGACAGGCTGCCCACCACCAGCGCGACGCCGGCCAGCCCCAAGAGGCGCGCTTCCTGCCACCTCGGCCGCGGCCGGATCGGGCCGAGGACCCGCGGGAGGGCGGGCGCGGACCGGGCTGCCCCGGCAGGACCGGCGGTCATCGCGGTCGTCCCATCAGGGGCGCGGCCGCTCGAGCCGCATCCGGACCTGGCCGACCTGGATCTCGTCGCCGAACCCGAGCGGGGCGACACCCTCGATCCGATGGCCGTTCACGTAGGTGCCGTTCGTGCTCCCGAGGTCCTCGACGTACCAGGCACGCCCGCGATAGGTCAGGATCGCGTGCTCGGCGGAGGCGAACGGATCCTCGATCACGATCGCGTTGTTGACGTCGCGACCCATCGTGGTGATCGCGTCGAGGCCGAACGACGACCCGCTCGGCGGCTCGCCGGCCGGCGAGGCGACGATCACCAGCCGGCCGGCCAGTGCGACGCCCTCCCGGGTCGCGGCGCGGAGGTCGCGGAGCAGGACCAGGACGACCCGGGCAAGGAACAGGTAGAGGAGCCCGAGGAAGAGGAACCGGATCGCCCAGAGGACCAGCAGCGACGTGTCCATCAGGTCGCCGCCTCGCCGACCTCGACCTCGAGGACGGACCCGCCGAGCCGGATCCGGTCGCCGGCGCCCAGCACCACCTCGCTGACCCGCGTCCCGTTGACCTCGCTGCCGTTGGTGCTGCCGAGGTCCGTGTAGACCAACGTCCCGCGGCGGCCGCCGATCCGCCCGTGGTGGCGCGAGACCCGCTCGTCGCGCAGGACCAGGTCGTTGTCGGTGGCGCGGCCGATGGTCAGGCCCGTCCAGATCTCGACCATGCGGATCCCCGATGTGTCGTGCACGCGCAGCCGCGCCGAGGGGACCGACGGTCGGGGCACCTCGAAGACGAGCGTGTGGGTCGGGTCGCCGACGGCGTCGCCGGGCGCGCCCGCGTGCTGGGGACCGTCGGCCGCCCCGGTGCGCCCCGCGATCGGGTCCGCGAACCGGGCGTCGACGCGGATGTCGGTGCGCTCGACGCTGGCGTCGGCCAGCAGATCGACCTGCGGGCGGTCGACGAGGGTGTAGTGGTGCGCCCGGGCGAATACGAGGGCCGCGTCGGCGAGCTCGCTCGCGAGCGAGTGCTCCATGTCGGCGAACCCCTCGATGTCGGCGGGGTTCAGGCGGACCACGAATCGGTTCGGGACGAGCGTCCGGTCGGACGCGGCGAGCCGTTCGGCTTCCATCGCCCGCTCGATCCGACGCTGCAGTTGCACGGGCTGCATCCGGGTGCGGAACAGACGAGCCGACGGGCGCTCGAAGAGGCGTTCGAAGAACCGCTCGATGGCGGTCAGCGGCGGCATGGGTGGTGGCGGAGTCTAGCAGAGGGCCGCCGCACGGCCCCGAGGGCTTCATCGGGCGCCGGGACCATCGCCGCGAGACCCGGTACCCCCGTGGGGGGAACCGCGAGGACCCGCGGCTATACTCTTGCCTGCGTTCGGGTGGTCCTCCACCCAGGCGTTCTCCACGCGAACCGGGGGCCTGATGCCCGAAACCTTGACGGAATCGTTCTGCGAGCGGTGCGGCTCTCGGTATACGTTCGAATCGGCCGCGCCCAAGCAGCGGATGCGCGGCATGCGGGTGCTCTCGCGCGGCGTGAAGACCTTCGTCCTCGACGACAAGACGTCGTTCGATGAGGCGATGGCCTCCGCCCGGATGGACACGGATCGCGAGTCCACGAACGCCCAGCTCGACGCCTTCCACAAGACCTTCAACTTCTGCATGGAGTGCCGGCAGTACACCTGCCCGAACTGCTGGAACGAGGTCGAGGGTCGGTGCCTCGGCTGCGCGCCGATGCTCACGGACGTGGGACCGGCCGCCGCGATCACGGCATCGCCGTTCCACACGTCGGTCGCCGCGCCGCAGAGCGCGCCCACGAACGGGACCGCGGCGACCAATGGCGCCGGTACCGCCTACGGGGCGACCAACGGGCATGCGCTCGTCGAGCCGGACGCCGAGTTCGATCCGCTCGCCCGCCTCGCCTTCCTCACGGCCGCTGCGCCCACGGCCGATCCGGAGCCGGCTGATCGAGGCCGAGCCGGTCGCCGTCGCCGAGCCGGCTAGTCGAGGCCGAGCCGGCCGCGACCGAGCCCGCCGTCGAGGCCGTCGCCGAGCCGGTCGTCGACATCGCACCGGTCGAAGCCGAACCGGTCGCCGACGCCGAGCTGACCGCCGAGGCCGCGGCGGCGGCTGCCGTCGCTGCGTCGCTCATCGAGCCCGAGTGGATCGCCAGGCCTGAGCCGGCCGAGGAGGACGCGGCTGAGGCCTACGTCGCCGAGCCGCTTCCCGAGCTCGTGTTCGCGGAGCCTGAGGATGTGGCTGTCACCCTGGAGCCGCAGCCCGAGATCACCGCCGAGCCGGAGGTCGTCGCAGACGTCGCCGCCGAGCCCGAAGCCGCGGCCGTCGTCGTCACGCCGGAGCCCGCGGTCGAGCCGGACGTCATCGACGCCGTCGCCGCCGAGCCGGAGCCCGTGGTCGAGATGGCCGTCGAGCCGGAGATCGTCGCCGCAAGCCCCGCGCCCCGCATCGAGATCGAGCCCGAGCCGACCCTTCGACCGACCGTCGTCACGGACCCATCGGATCCGACCAACGAGGTCGCGGCCGCCGCGGCCGCCCGGACGTCCGTCATGTTCACGGCCATGCGGCCGGGACAGACGATCGACGAGGCGATCGCCGAATTCGATCAGACCGATCCGGAGCCGGTCGCGGCCGAGCCAGAGCCGGTCGCGGCGCCAGAGCCGGTCGCGGCGCCAGAGCCGGTCGCGGCGCCGAGCCGCGCCGCCGAGCCAGAGCCGGTCGCCGTCGCCGAGCCAGAGCCGGTCGCCGTCGCCGAGCCAGAGCCGGTCGCCGTCGCCGAGCCGGAGCCGATCGCCGTCGCGCCCGAGCCGGAGCCGATCGCGGCCGCGCCCGCACCCGAGCCCGACCCCGCGCCGGTCGTCATCCCCCGGCACCGGTCGTCATCCCCCGGCACCGGTCGTCGTGGAGCCGCCCGTCATCCCTGCCCCGGCCATCGCCGCGACCGCCGCCCCGGGCGACGTGGTGGCGCAGCCCACCTGGTCCGTGATGGCCCCCGATCCCGATCAGGCCTCGGGTACCGCCCCCGAGTGGCCGAGCCAGCAGCCCGCCCCCGGTCTGCCGTTCCTCGGCCGGCCCGCGGTCCCGACCGGCGGCGTCGACGCGCTGTGGGCCGCCTCGAGCCAGCAGGTCGGTGCCCCGTCACCCGCGAGCCCTGCGCCCACCGGCGGCGTGCGGGATTGCGTCAGTTGCGGCCTGTCACTCTCCGCCACCGCCCGGTTCTGCCGGCGGTGCGGGAGCGCCCAGCACCACTGAGCCGTCGGTCGACGCGACCGGCGCCGGCACGCCTTCCTCCCGGATCCTGACCCATGCCGCACCGTACAGCAGCGCCTGGAACGAGAACGACAGCCAGGCCAGGGCGATGAACGCCGTCGCGAGCGACCCGACGATGGCGGCCGCGCCGACGAGCAGCGGCACGAGGCGCGCGAACACCTGGCTCAGCACCACGATCGCGATGGCCGCGACGACGGCCGGCAGCCAGACCGACGACCAGCGCGGCGCGCGCGGTGGCACGGTCCGGTAGATCAGCGCGACGATGCCGACCGCCGCCGCGATCAGCACCGGCCACGCGGTCAGGAACCCGCTCAGCGACCGGCCCGCCGGGATGGCCTCGGGCACCAGTCCGGCCAGCGCGGTCGACACCGTGATCGCGACGATCAGGACGATGACGGCGCCGATCAGGATCGCCACCCACAGGAAGCCGCGCGCCGTCCGGTGGAAGACGTCCCGTTCGGGATGGTCGTTCCAGATCCGCGAGAACGCCACGTCCAGCGCCACGTACAGCTGGCTGACGCCCCAGATGGTGCCGGCGAAGCCGACGACCGAGGTCAGGGCCGCGCCCGACACGAGCGACTGGAGGGTGTCCTCGATCAGGGCAGCCAGCGGCGGGACGACGGCCTCGAGCGCGTCGGCGACCGCGCGCTGGATCGACTGGTCCTTGGCGAGCCACCCGGTGAGGCCAAGGGTGAGCAGCATGATCGGGACCGCGGTGAAGAGCGCGGCGTAGGCGAGGCCGTTCGCGAGCAGGCCACCGGTCGCACGCCCATACGTGTCGAGGACCGCCACGATGTAGGCGATGCGCGGCCGTTCGAGGATCCGCTGGATCGCCGCTCCCGGATCCATGGGGCCGGGGTCAGCTCCCCAGGTCGCTGAAGAGGCCCGGCTGCAGCGTGTCGGCGCGGACGCGACGCGGGGCGGCGATCAGGGCGCGGACCTCCCCGCGGCGGACGTACCGGCGCCCGCCGAGCTTGATGCTCTGGAGGCGGCCCGCTCGCGCCCAGCCGCCGATGGTCGACGGCGCGAAGTGGACGTTGGCCGCGCCGAGCAGCTCGGCGGCCTCGGCGAGCGTGATCCAGTCGGCGGCCGCGGGCATGTCAGTCGGTCCCCGGCTTGGTCGCGGTCGATGTCCCGGCATCCTTGCCGGCCTTGGTGCCCTTGGCCTCGCCGCCCGACTCGGACGAACCCGCGGCGCCGTCCTTGCGGTCAGTCGACGGCGCGTCACCGGCCGATGGTGCGTCGCCGGACGACGACCCCGCACCGGTCGACGACGACCCATCACCGGTCGAGCCGCTGGAGGCGCCTGACTTCGATGGCGCGGCGTGCCGCTCCTTCTTGGCCCAGCCACTCCCCTTGAAGTGGACCGCCGGCGCGCTCACCGCCTTGCGGAGCGGACCGCCGCCGCACAACGGGCACGTGGTCGGCGGATCGGCGTGGACGCCGTGGATGATCTCGGAGCGGCGCCCGCAGGAGGCGCAGTCGTAGTCGTAGATGGGCATCCTGAGCGCCGCTCGCGTCAGCCGCGGAGCAGACGCATGCCGCACTTCGGGCAGTAGAAGGCCCGCTCATGGGCCGAGGCGAACCCGCAGTGCGCGCAGACGAGCCCGCCCCGGCCCGCCGCCGGGACCGGCCGCTCGATGCTCGTCATGCCCTGGGCATACTGGCTGGCCAGGATGTTGCCGAGGATGCTGGCCAGCAGCCGCTGGCCGATCCGGTCCGTGTCCCCGCGGACGCCGCGGCCCCCCCAGCCCACGACGGCGCGGCAGATCATGTCGCCGGTCGCCTCGTCCCAGTGCGACGCCACGCCGCCGATGACCGCGTTGTACTCGGGATAGCCGGCGGTATCGATCTCGCCGTCGAGCATGGCGCAGGCGAAGGTGTCGAAGGCGAGGTCGACGGCGTCGATCGACTCGAGCACCACGAGCGCATGCCGGGTGATCGGCGAGTTGACGTGGTGGGCGTTGAGCCATTGCATGGCCTCGGCCGGACGCGTGATGGTGGGCGTCGCCTGGCTGAACTCGATGGGCAGCGGGTCGACGACCTCGATGTCGGACTTGGCGAGGCCCTGGAGCATCCGCGGCAGCTCGGCGAGCGCCTTCGGCCCGGACCCCATCCGGACACCTTCGCTGCTCTTGCCGGCGTAGTAGAGCCGCAGCTGGTGGTCCTGGGCGACGACCTCCTCGGCCATCATGTCGGACGCGATCTGGCCGGCGGCCGCGGTCGCCGCCGCCGGATCGTCGGCGCTGCCTCGACGCTTCAGGAATTCGAGCGGCACGTAGTGACTCCCCGTTCGGCGGCTGGCTCCTCGGTCATGGTAGCAGGGGCATCGTGGCGCCGACCCGTGTCGGCGGGCATCGATGCGCCTCGCCCGGCGCGCCCCGACCGCTAGCGTCCGAGCCGCTCCCGCAGGCGCGCCACCTGCTCCGCCAGCTCCGCCGCGCGGGCACGGGCGCCCTCGACCACCGACGGCGGCGCCTTGGCCATGAACGCATCGTTGGCGAGTCGCGCCCTGGCCGCCACGAGCCAGCCCTCGGCCTCCGCCAGCTCGCGTTCGAGTCGCTCGCGGTCGAGCGCCGCCGCGGCGGGATCGGCCGCCGCCGGTCGGATGGCGGCCTCGACCTCGCCGCCAGGGACGACCACGGCCAGGTCGCCCGGCGTCGAGGCGGCATGCAGCGCCTCCGCCGTCACCTCGCGATGGAGCGGGCTGACGCGGGCCAGGCGCTCGACCGCCGGGCGGAGCGCCTCGAAGGTCGCCCCGAGTCCGGACGGCACGTGGACGCGTGCCTCGAGCATCGCGCCGGCCGGCACGTTCGCCGTCGCCCGCGCGTTGCGGATCTCGGTGATGAGCGCCACGACGGTCGCGACCCCAGCTTCGGCATCGAGGTCGCGCTCGAGCACCGCCGGCCAGCGGGCGACGATCAGCAGCGCCGGATCGGCGGCGCGGTGCGGGATCGCCGCCCACAGCGCCTCGGTGACGAACGGCATGACCGGGTGGAGCAGCCGCAGGTACGTGTCGAGCACCTCGACGAGCGTCCACCACGTCGCCTCGCGGGCCGCCGGATCGAGCGACTCGTCCGCGAGCCGGACCTTGGCGAGCTCGAGCCCCCAGTCGCAGTACTCGTTCCAGATCGCGTCGTAGAGGACCCGGGTCATCTCGCCGAAGCCGTAGTCGGCGATCGCCTCGTCGACCGCCGCCGTGGCCGCGGCCGCGCGGGACAGCAGCCAGCGCTCGGCCGGCCCGAGGTGGCGCTGATCGGGCAGCCGCCGCTCGGCGTCCGCGGCGATCGAGGCCGGGCGCGCCCCGATCACGAACCGCGCCGCGTTCCACAGCTTGTTCGCGAAGTTGCGGGCGTTGTCGAGCTTGGCCGGGCTCATCCGCTGGTCCTGCCCGGGGGCGGCGCCGTGGATGACCGCGAACCGCAGGGCGTCGGCGCCCGTGGTGTCGATGACGCCGAGCGGGTCGACGACGTTGCCCTTCGTCTTCGACATCTTCTGGCCCTCGGGGTCGCGGATCAGCCCCGAGAGATAGACCGTATGGAACGGCTCGCGATCGGTGAGATGGAGGCCCAGCATCATCATCCGGGCGACCCAGAAGAAGATGATGTCGTAGCCGGTCTCCATCACCGAGGTCGGATAGAAGCGCCGATAGTCGGGCGTATCGTCGGGCCAGCCGAGGGTCGAGAACGGCCACAGCCCGGAGCTGAACCACGTGTCGAAGATGTCCGGGTCCTGGGTCAGCTCGGTCGCCGGCCGGCCGCAGGCCGCGCAGGCATCCGGCCCCGTCTCCAGCGACGAGACCGTCACGTGCCCGTCCGGGCAGTACCACGCCGGGATGCGGTGCCCCCACCACAGCTGGCGGCTCACGTTCCAGTCGCGGATCGTGGTCAGCCAGTGCTCCCAGGTCTTCTCGAAGCGGGCCGGCAGGATGCGCGTCCGACCGGAGCGCGTCGCGTCGAGGGCGCGGGCCGCGAGCGGACCGGTCCGGATGAACCATTGCGTCTTGAGCCGCGGCTCGACGATGTCCGAGCTGCGCTGGCAGCGCCCGACGACCATCTCGTGGGCGGCACTGCCCGCGAGGTCGCCCGTGGCATCCAGGTCCGCGACGATCCGCCGCCGGGCCTCGAACCGGTCGAGCCCGTCATAGGCGGTCCCGGTCCCGGCGATCGTCGCGTCGTCCGCGAGGATCGTGATCGAGGGCAGGCCGTGGCGGAGCCCGGTGGCGTGGTCGTCGTGGTCGTGCGCCGGGGTGATCTTGACGGCGCCGGTCCCGAATGCCGGGTCGACCATCTCGTCGGCGATGATCGGAACGTCGCGCTCCACGAACGGGATGCGCACGCGGCGGCCGACGAGCGCGGCGTAGCGCGGGTCGTCGGGGTAGACGGCCACTGCCGTGTCACCAAGGAGCGTCTCCGGGCGCGTGGTGGCGATCGAGATCGTCGCCGCCGGGTCCGGTGACCCGCTCGCCTCATCGATCAGGTGGTAGCGGATCGTCCAGATCGTGCCGGTCTCGGGCGTGGCGACGACCTCCAGGTCGCTCACCGACGTCTGGCAGCCGGGGCACCAGTTGACCAGCGCCTCGGTGCGGTAGGCGAGATCGTCGCGATACAGCCGCTCGAACGCGACCCGGACGGCCTTCGCCGAGCCCTCGTCCATCGTGTAGCGCAGCCGGCCCCAGTCGAAGGAGCCGCCGACGCGGCGCTGCTGGCCGAGCATCACGGGCTTGGTCGAGTCGGAGAACGCGCGGATCCGCTCGAGATAGCGCTCGCGACCGAGCGACCGCCGGTCCTCCCCTTCCTTCGCGAGGATGCCGTCCATCACGAACTGGGCCGCGATGCTGGCGTGGTCCAGCCCGGGGAGCAGCAGCGTCGGGTGCCCGAGCATGCGGGCGTGCCGGGTCATCAGGTCCTCGACGGTCGTCCGCTGCGCGTGGCCGATGTGGAGCGAGCCGGTCACGTTCGGCGGCGGCTGGATGATCGTGAAGGTGGGCAGGTCCGGGTCGGCGGTCGAGCCGCGGCCGTCGGGCGCGAACACGTCGGCGGCCAGCCAGCGCTCGTAGATCGCGCCTTCCACCGCGGACGGGTCGTAGGTCTTCGACAGCTCGGTCATCGTCGGGCCCCTGAACACGTGAACGCCCGCTCGTCCAGCGGACGAACGGGTCGTGGTACCACCTGCTGGTTCGGTGTCGGCGGCGACCCGCTCATCGCGATCGCCGGGGTCCGGCACCCTCCTGACGCGCTATCGGGCGTCGACCGCACGGCTCGCGAGCGACCTTCACGCCGGGGGCGTTCGCGCGGCTCACACCATCCCGCACTCGCTCCGGACGCCGTTCCGGGCTACTCCTCTCGGTCGTCGCCGTGAGGGCGGGAGTGTAGCACGGGGTCCTCGGGTCTCCAGCACGACATCGGGGACGTCGACCGTGCTCGCGGGGGGTTCATCGGTCATCCGACCGATGCACGGCCCGTTTCGCGGCGCGACAATCACGGCACACGACGGCGACGAGACCGTCGGGACCGATCCAGGAGAAACGAACGATGGCCAAGTTCATGGATGTCCACGACGGGTTCTTCGGCGTGAGCGCCCAGCAGCTCGCGGAAGCCCATCAGGCCGACCTCGACGTCGAGGGCGAGGAGGGCGTCCACTACGAGCGCGCCTGGCTCGACCCGGAGTCCGGCAAGGTCTTCTGCCTCGTCACCGGCCCGTCCAAGGAGGCCGTCATGCGCGTCCACGAGCGCGCGGGACACCCGACGTCGCAGGTCTACGAGGTCCCGATCGAAGTCTAGCCAGCGTCGCGGACTCCTCGCGGTCGGGCGGGTCCCTGTCCCCCGTCCGGCCGCGCCGCGTCGCCCGCGGTCAGGCGGTCTCGCCCCGCTCGGCGAGCCAGCCCTCGTAGTTCGTCTCGTCGACGCCGCCGTCGACGTCCGTCTTCGTCAGCAGCAGCGGGAGCCGTCCGTCGCGGATGGTCTCCTCGGTGATGATGCATTTGCGGATCTCGGTCCGCTCCGGGATGTCGTACATGACCTCGAGGAGCGACTCCTCGACGATCGAGCGCAGCGCCCGGGCCCCGGTCTTGCGGTCCAGCGCGACCTCGGCGGCCGCACGCAATGCGCCCTCGGTGAAGACGAGCTCCACCTTGTCGAGCGCGAGGAACTTCTCGAACTGCCGCGTGACCGCGTTCTTCGGCTCGGTCAGCACGCGGACGAGGTCCTCGGCGGTCAGCGCCGACAGCGTGACCATCACCGGCAGCCGGCCGATGAACTCAGGGATCAGCCCGAACTTCAGCAGGTCCTCGGGCATCAGCTTGTCGAGGATCCGGCCCCGCTCGCCCTTGGCGATGCCGCCTTCGGATCCGAAGCCGATCGAGCGCCGGCCGACCCGCTCCTCCACGATCTTCTCGAGGCCGTCGAAGGCGCCACCGCAGATGAACAGCACGTTCGTGGTGTCGATCTGGATGAAGTCCTGGTGGGGGTGCTTGCGCCCGCCCTGCGGCGGGACGTTGGCGACGGTCCCCTCGAGGATCTTGAGGAGCGCCTGCTGGACGCCCTCGCCCGAGACGTCGCGGGTGATCGACGGGTTGTCCGCCTTGCGTGCGATCTTGTCGATCTCGTCGATGTAGATGATCCCGCGCTGCGCTCGGGCGACGTCGAAGTCCGCCGCCTGGATGAGCCGCAGCAGGATGTTCTCGACGTCCTCGCCGACGTAGCCCGCCTCGGTCAGCGACGTGGCGTCGGCGATGCAGAACGGCACGTCCAGCACGCGCGCGAGGGTCTGGGCGAGGAGCGTCTTGCCGCTGCCGGTCGGGCCGACGAGCAGGACGTTGGACTTCTGGAGCTCGACCTCGTCGACCTGGTGGCCGGCGTTGACCCGCTTGTAGTGGTTGTAGACCGCCACCGCGAGGACCTTCTTGGCCCGCTCCTGGCTGATCACGTACTGGTCGAGCGCGTCCTTGATCTGGTGCGGGTTCGGGAGCTTGGAGGCCGCGGACTTGGGACGCGGCGTCTCGAGGAGCTCCTCCTCGATGATCTCCTGGCACAGGTTGATGCACTCATCGCAGATGTAGACGCCCTGCCCCGCGATGAGCTTGCGGACCTGTTCCTGGCTCTTGCCGCAGAAGGAGCACCGGTACGGGACCTTGGGTCCCTTGGTGCTGCTCGTCGTCGTCACGTGCCCTGTACCGCCCCTATTCCTTGGACTTCTTCGGCTGCGGCTCGTCGTCGTTCGCTTCGGCGACGGCCGATCCCTCGCCGCCGGCCCGTCCGGCGTCGTGGGCCTGCGCGATCAGGGAACTGCTCTCCGCCGCGTAGACCGCGTCGATGATGCCATAGTCCTTGGCGTCACCGGGAGCCATGAAGTAGTCCCGGTCGGTGTCCTTGATCACCTTGTCGAGCGGCTGTCCCGTGTGGCGCGCGAGGATCTCGTGGTTCGCCTGCACCAGGTGCTCCCACTCCTTCATCTGGATCACCGCGTCCGGGGCGTTGCCGCGGAAGCCGCCCGAGCCCTGGTGGATCATGATCCGGCTGTTGGGGAGCGCATACCGCTTGCCCGGGGCGCCGGCCGCGAGGAGGACCGCCGCCATCGACGCGGCGAGCCCGATGCAGATCGTGCTGACCGGGGCGCGCAGGTACTGCATGGTGTCGTAGATGGCAAGGCCGGACGTCACCTGGCCGCCGGGCGAGTTGATGTACAGGCTGATGTCCTTCTCCGGGTCCTCGGACTCGAGGAACAGCAGCTGCGCGATCACCAGGTTGGCCAGGTGATCCTCGATCGCGTCGCCCAGGAAGATGATCCGCTCGCGCAGGAGGCGCGAGTAGATGTCGTAGGCGCGTTCGCCTCGGCTGGACGATTCGATGACCATCGGGACGAGCATCTGGGCCTCTCCGCTGCCGTGGATCCGGGACTGGACGGTGGGTGGGTGCGTGGTCAACCGGCGGGCGCGGGCTCGTCGGTGAGGATGGACCCCGGATCGGTCGCGCCGATCGAGGCGTTGGCTTCCGCCTGGGCGCCCTCGGTGGCGGACGACGCCTGGTCCTCGAGGTGCGGGAGCGGCGGGTGCTCGGGATGGGCGGCCAGCCAGCCGTCGATCAGGCCCTCGACGACGCGGCTGCGGCGGATCGTGCTGCGGATGTAGCTCCGGCCCCGCTCCGAGTCGAAGTAGGCGACGAGCTTCGGGTCGCTCGCGTAGCGGACGCGGCCGCGCTGGACCTCGGCCTCGATATCCGCCTCCGGGACCTCGACGCCCTCCGCCTCGGCGACCTGCGACAGCACGAGCAGCGTCTTGACGCGCTTCTCGGACGCGGGCCGGAAGTCCGCGTGGAGGTCGGCGTCCGTCTTGTCCATGACCTTGAGATACGCCTCCTCGGTGATGCCCTGGCGGGCGATCGAGGCGCGGAACTCGTCGTGCATCACCTCGACCTCCTGGTCGACGAGCACGTCGGGCAGCTCCAATGTCGCGTTGGCGACGGCGTATTCGATGATCCTGTCGGCGAACTCGTGGCGCGCCTTGTCGAGCGCGTTGCCCTCGAGCCGCGTCTTGATGTCGGCCCGCAGCGCGGCGAGGTCGGCGAAGTCGCCCATCTGGTGGACGAAATCGTCGTCCAGCTCGGGCAGGACCTTCTCGCGGAGCTCCTTGATGTCGACCGCGAAATGGACGGTCTGGCCGGCCAGCTCGGGCTCGCCGTAGTCCTCGGGGAAGGTGATGTCGAACGCGGTCGAGCCACCGGCCTCGAGGCCGATCAGGTTTGCCTCGAAGCCCGGGATCAGGCGCTCCTGCCCGAGGATCAGCGGCATCCGCTCGGAGGTGCCGCCCTCGAACGGGGTGCCGTCGCGGGTCCCGACGAACGCGATGACCGCGTAGTCGCCGTCCTTCGCACCGCGGCCCTCGACCGCCGTCAGGGTGGCGTTCTGGTCGCGCAGCTCCTCGATGACCTGGTCCACCCGGGCGTCGTCGATCGGTCTCGATCTCCGGCCCGAAGTTGAAGCCCTTGTAGTCGCCGAGCACCACCTCCGGGCGGACCTGGACGGTCGCCTTGAAGACCAGTGGCTTGCCTTCTTCCGCCTGCACGACTTCGACGTCGGCGTTGGTCAGCGGCAGGATCTCCTTCTCGACGAGCGCCTCGCGATAGGCGTCCTGGACCAGATGCTCGACGGCGTCATCGAGGACCGCACCGGGGCCGAGCGCCCGCTCGAGCACCTGGCGCGGCGCCTTGCCGGGGCGGAAGCCGGGGACGCGGGTCCGCCGCGAGAGATGCTGCACCGCGTGCTGGATCGCCTTGTCCAGGCGCTCGGGGGGCAGCTCGATCTCGAGCTCGATGGTGGACTTGGGGGCGGGCGTCGTCGTGATCTGCATCGCCGGGAAGTATAGGCGGGCGGCCCCGGACGGTCCGGCGGGGTCCGTCCGACGAGATCGGTCAGGAGTAGGCGAGGTCGGGGTCGAACCGACACGCTGGTCACCCAGCACCGGCTCCTAAGGCCGGCGCGTCTGCCATTCCGCCACTCGCCCGGGCGGAGTGTACCGCCCCTAGGCGCCGGCGCTCCCCGACTCGTCCTCGATCGCCTTGGCCTTGGCGGATGCCTCGCGCGCCTTGGCGAGCTCCTGCTCGGCCCGCTCGCGATAGGCCGTCATCCGTTCGGCGATGGTGGCCGCGTCGGGGCGGAAGAGCGCTTCGGCCGCGGTCTTGGCAGCGCGTGCCGCGAACGGCGTCGCCATCGCCAGCAGCACGGCCCGCCGCTGGCTCGCGTGGGCCTTGGCCGACTTCTGGGCATATGCGACGAAGTCGCGCTCGAGCGCGCCGCGCACCTTGTCGCCGTCACTCCCGAGCGCGCGCAGGGTCTTCTCGATCTCGTCGGGCAGCATCGACTCGGGCAGCGCCTTCGACGGGCCGCGGATCGTCCGCTTCGCCGCCCCGAAGAGCCGCTGCGGGCCCTTGAGCGCGAGGAAGCCGACGCCGCCGACGACGGCCGCCGCCTTGGCCGGGCTGCGCTTGATCTTGGCCGGGAAGTCCACCGCCGAACGGGCGGACGCCTCGAGCATCGTCAACTGGGACTCGAAGTCGGCCCGCGCTGCGATCACCCGATCCCGGGCGGCATCCGTTTCTGTAGCCACTCGAGGGTCTCCTTGCTGGTTTCGATGGTCTGGGTCGGGGTGAAGCGAAGCTTGAGCGCCTCGACGTCGATGCCGGTGCGCGCCAGGTCGGCGCCCATGAACGCCATCCAGGCGATGTAGCCGACCGCGATGCCGACACCGGCCGCGGCCTGCGCGCCGAACGTGATCGCGGTGAACGCACCGAGCAGGACGCCGATGAGCAGCCCGCCGACGGCCATCGCGGGGTACGACGCCTTGGCGCGCCAGGCCGCGATGATCCCCACGATCAGGCCGATCAGGCCGACGACGATCATCCCGACGACGAGCGGGCGGACGCCCGGATCGACGCCGGTCAGGACGTTGTCGCCGATGGTCTTGTACGCCCAGTTGGGCAGGTTCAGGAACAGGACCGCGCCGACGAGGATGCCGACGGCCGCGCCCAGCGCCAGGGCGCGGACGATCCGACCCGCCGAGACGCCGATGGCGATGAAGACGCACACCATCGCGATCGCGATGAACGCCAGGAACCCGTGGAGCACGCCCCAGCCCAGCGAGCCGAGGATCCACTCCCCGAGGAACAGCGACGTGCCGATGATGACGATGCTGACGGCCGCGATGACCAGGGCGAGCGCGACCGCTCCGAGCGCGGCGACCTGGGCGATCTGGCCGCCGATCGCGGTCGCCTCGGCCTTTGCCAGCTCGACATGGGCCATGACCAGCCGGTAGGCCGATTCACGGGTCGACGAGAACTGCGCGCGCAGGCCGGGCGGGGGCGGCGGCTTGGGCGGCTTGGGCGGCGGCGGAGGCGGCGGCCCCGGCGGAGGCGGCGGCGGCGGCGGGGGCGTCGCTCGGTGGGGGCGTGGCCGGCGGGGGCGTGGCCGGTGGCGGCTCGCCCGATGGCGGTGTCGGTGGCTTCGGGTCGTCCAGGGTGCTGCTCCCGGGAGTGGGCGGCTGGTCGCTGGGGACGCGGGGGTCGGGCCGATGATAGCAGCGGGCCGAGGGCGTTCGACCCGCACGAGGCATCGGGCACCGCGCTACGCTCGCCTCGATGGACGACGCCGACCCCCCTCCGGCCGCCGATCGGCGCCTGCTGACCGCCGAGCTCCTGAGCGTCGGCTCCGAGCTGACGGTCGGCGAGACGCGTGACACGAACGCCAGCGAGGTGGCCCGGGTCCTGACCGCGCGCGGCGTCAGGGTCCTGCGGATCACCGCCCTCCCCGACCGCCTTGCCGAGGTGACCGAGGCGTTCGCCGCAGGGATGGCCCGGGCGGACCTCATCGTCTCGACCGGTGGTCTCGGCCCGACGCCCGACGACCTGACCCGCGAGTCGATCGCGGCCGCCTTCGGCGAGACCCCGGTCGTCGACCCGTCGATCGACGCCTGGCTGCGCGAGCTCTGGCGGCGCCGCGGGCAGCCGTTCCCGGAGCTCAACCTCAAGCAGGCCTGGCTGATCCCGTCCGCGACGGCGCTGGCGAACCCGAACGGGACCGCGCCAGGCTGGCTCGTGCGGCGCGGCGACGGGGCGGTGGTGGTCGCGCTCCCGGGGCCGCCCCGCGAGATGCGCCCGATGCTGGCGGACGAGGTCCTGCCGCGCCTCGAGCGGATCGGGCTCGGGACCGACGTGGCCGTCCGGACCTACCGGCTCACCGGGATCGGCGAATCGCAGCTCGCCGACCGACTCGGCGACGCGCTCCTCCGCCGGCCGAACCCCGAGGTCGCGACCTATGCCCGCGCCGACGCGGTGGATGTCCGCATCTCGGCCGTCGGCGACGAGACCGCGACCGCCGAGGCGCACGTGGAAGCCGCGGCCCGGGAGGTCCTCGCGGCGGCGGGCGAGTTCGTCTGGGCGACCGGCGACGCGTCGTGGATGACGGCCATCGGCGAGCGCCTCGACGCGCTGGGCTGGAGCCTGTCCATCGTGGAGATCGGGGCGGCCGGGCAGCTCGCGGCGCTCTTCGGCGACGTCCCGTGGCTCCGCTTCAGCGAGGCGCTCGGGGCCGACACTCCTGGCGCGCTCGCCCACGGTTCGCCGGCGGCCGACGAGGCGGGCGCAGACGCCGACGCCGACACCGGCCCGAACGGGCTGGAGCCGTATGCGCGGCGGGCGATGCAGCTCGGCGGCTCCGAGGTCGGGCTGGCGCTGCGCGTGACGCCGCGCCGGGGCGACACCGCGGTCTCGGTCACGGTCGTGACGCCGGCCGGCAGCCGGCGGCGGCGTCGCCTGGTCTTCCTCGACGGGGCCAACGGGCGCACCCGCTCGGCGCTGGCCGCGGCCGCGATCCTGCTCGAGACGCTGCGCGCGCCGGCGACCGACCCGGACGGGGACGCCTAGCGGCGAGAGGCCCGGGCGAGGCCCTCGAGGTCGGTCACGACGATCGCGTCGCGCTCGAGCCGCAGGTAGCCGTCATCGGTGAACTGGCGGAGCAGTTTGTTGACGCTCTGCCGCGTGCTGCCGACCATCGACGCGAGGTCGCCCTGGGTCAGCGACGTCTTTAGCTGGACCGCCCCGTCCGGCAGGGCCGTGCCGCCGTCGGTCGCGAGACGCGCGAGACACGCGGCGAGGCGGCCCGTGATATCGAGGAAGTGCAGCTCCTCGACGTGCGTGGTCAGGCGTCGGAGCTCGGCCGCGAGCGATGCCAGGAGCGCATCGCGGACGACCGGCTCGTTGGCGATCAGCTCGCGGAACCGATCCCGCGGCAGGACGACGGTCTCCACCGCGGTGAGCGCGGTCGCCGTCGCCGACCGGGGGGCGCCATCGAGCAGCGCGAGCTCCCCGAAGACGTCGCCGCGGGCCAGCCGGACGAGGATGGCTTCGTCGCCGTCCTCCGACGGGAGGGAGATCTTGACCTCGCCGCTGACGATGATGAACAGGGCGTCGCCGGGATCGCCGAGGTGGAAGATCACCTCGCCCCGACGGAAGCGGCGCGCGCGCGTCCCCGCGGCGACCCGCCCGAGCGCGTCGGGATCAAGGCCGGCGAAGAACGGGATCGTCGAGAGCGAGTCGGCGATCGGGGTCGGAGCGAGCATCGCGCACCCATCCTAGCAAGCGGTTTCCTGTCCGCCCGCCGACAGCGCCGCCGTCGCGCCGCCGTCGCGCCGGCCGACGACGAGGCCCGTAGGATGCCCACGATGACCCCGAACCCGACGGGTGGCTTCCGTCTGACCGTGCTCGGCTGCAGCTCGGCCCCGCCTCACGAGGCGTGGCCGGCCGCGGGCTACCTCATCGAGTGGGACTCGACCGCCGTCCTGCTCGACGTCGGGCAGGGCGTGGTCCGGCGCCTGCAGCGCCTGATGGACCCGACCCATCTCTCGGCGGTCGTGATCGGGCACATGCATGCCGACCACTACCTCGACGTCGTCGGGCTCCGCTACCTGTTCCCGTGGGGCGAGGCCGCGCCGGAGCCGCTCCCGGTGCACCTGCCGCCGGGCGCGCGGGACCGGCTCGACGCGCTCGCGACCGCGGTCTCCGAGCGTCCGGGCTTCTTCGATGCGGCCTTCGACGGGCGCGAGTACGACCCGGAGGTGCCGCTTCGGATCGGGCCGTTCACGATCCGCTTCGTCCGCGGCCGCCACTACGTCCCCGCCTGGGGGGTCGTCGTCGAGGCGCCCGACGGCAGCCGCCTCGGGTACACGGGGGACACCGGTCCGAGCGACAGCGTGGTCGCCGCCATGCGCGGCGTGGACCTCCTGCTGATCGAGGCCGGGCTGCGCCTGCCGAGCCACGACGACCCCGAGCGCGGCCATCTCACCGCCGAGGAGGCCATCGACATGGCCGTTCGCAGCGAGGCCCGCTCGGCGCTCCTCGTCCACTACGCCCCTGGTCGCCGGGCGGAGCTCCAGGGCGCTGTGCGACGCCGTCGGGTCGCGGTTCCGTCCGGCGGTCGCCGGCCTGACGATCACCATCAGCCCGGCGGGGTCCGACGGTGCCGTCGGCTCCCCCGCCCCGGCGACCTACGAGCCGCGGGCCGCCTCGAGCGCCGCTTCCGCCCGCGACCGGTAGTCCACCGCGGCCGCATCCGAGGACAGCCCGGCCGCCGTTCGCCAGAACGCCGCCGCCTCGGCCGCGGCGCCGACCCCGAGCGCCGCGGTGGCCGCCGCCTCGAGCAGGGGGATCGCCCGAGCCGCATCGCCCGACGCCGCCCGATGGACGGCGATCAGGCTGACCAGCATCGGGTCCCCCGCCGCCTCGAGGCGGTCCGCCAGCTGAGCGTGGAGGACCCGGCGGCGACTGGTCAGCAGACCCGCATAGGCGGCGTCGTGGATGAGCGGGTGGGCGAACCGCCAGGCGGCATCGTCGGCGGGGACGATCAGCCCGGCCTCCAGCAGGCGGTCGAGGGCATCGTCCGACGGGGTCTCGCCGAGCAGGTCGGCCAACCACACGGTCGTGAAGCGGGAGCCGATCACCGAGGCCACGCCGAGGGTCTCGCGGGCATCGTCGGGGAGCGCGTCGATCCGGGCGCCGAGCACCGCGCGCAGCGTGACCGGCAGCCCGACGAGCGGGGCGTCCGAGAGGATGACGCGGCCACCGTCCCAGGCCAGGGTCCCGTCCTGGAGGAGCGCGCGGACGGTCTCCGTCACGAAGAGCGGATTGCCCGCAGTCCGGTCGTGGATCCGCCGCGCGTCATCGGCCGCGAGCGCCGCCCGCGCCACCTGGGTCGCGAGCTGTGCCGTCTCCGGCATGGCGAGGCCGCCGAGGTCCAGCCGCTCGACGCTGGCCCACGACGCCCAGGCGGGTGGCTGCCCGGGGCGCATCCCGGTCAGCACGACGATCGGCGCCCGCGACGCCCGCTCCACGAGCACCTCGACCAGCCCGGCGCTCGAGGGATCCATCCAGTGGAGGTCGTCGATGACGATGACGCGCGGACCGGCGGTCTCGATGATGCGGTCGATGTACCGGCCGGCGACCTCCATGAGCGTCGCGGTCACGGCGGCCTGGTCGGCTGGCATGTCGGGCGCTTCGGCCTCCCATCCGGAGAACGCGGCGTCGCGGGCGATCGCCGCGATGGCACCGCCATAGCGGCTGCCCACCTCGGGCTCGAGGTCGGCGGTGAAGAGCATCGTCCGCGCGAACGTCCCGGAGTCCACGGCATGCTCGTCGGCGACGGCCTGCGCGAAGACGCGCGCGAACCGATACGGCTCGGCCTGGCCGTAGGACGTGTTCTCCGTCCAGGTCCAGGCGAGGCCGCGGGCGCGGGCGTCGTCCTCGATCTCCGCGAGGAGCCGAGTCTTGCCGATGCCGGCCTCACCGACCACGAGGATCGCGCCCCCGTGACCGGTCGTCGCGCAACGCTCCAGGAGGGCACGGACCTTGGCGACATCGGGGTCGCGCCCGACGAGCGGGCCGGTGACCGGCATCCGGAAGGTCCCGGGGCCGCCGATCGACGGCCCGGCCTCCAGCAGGTGGAGACCGACCGGCTCCGACTGGCCACGCAGGACCACGGATCCCCGGTCGGTGACGCGGAGCCGCCCGCGGGCAGCCTCCAGGGTCGCCGTGTCGATGAGGATCTCGCCGCGCCGCGCGATCGACTGGATGCGGGCGGCCGTCGTGATCGCGGAGCCCGTCAGGGCGAGGTCGTCGGTGTCGGCCCCGTCGCGGGCCGTGGTCACGACTTCGCCGGTCGCGATCCCGATCCGGACCTCGAGCGGCTCGCTATCCGATTCCAGACCGGCGAGCGCCTCGCGGATCGCGAGTGCCGCGAGCGTCGCCCGGACCGCGTCGTCGTCGTGCGCCCGCGGCCATCCGAAGACCGCGAACACGGCATCGCCGATGAACTTCTCACGGGTCCCGTCGTACGACTCGATGGCGTCGGCCATCGCGGCGAGCGCGGTCCGTACGCGCTGGCGGACCACCTCGGGATCGTGCTCCGCCACCATCCGCACGTAGTCGACGAGGTCGGCGAAGAGCGCCGTGACGATCCGCCGGTCGCCCGCCTCGCCGATCGCCGTCGGGGCTGCGCGCGGGGCGGCCGCGTCAAAGGAGGTGCCGCATCGCGCGCAGGTTCGTGCGTCGGTCGCCATCGGGGCGCCGCACGTGCCGCATCGCACCGGTCGGTGCTCCTTCTTCCGCGCGCTCGTCGGAAGTCTAGCCGGGGTGGGGCGACCGACGCCCGGCGGAACGGGGCTAGGAGACGGTCAGGACCGGCTGCGCGGCGCTCTGCGCGGTGCGCACGCTGATGCGCGCCGCCACCGCGCCCGCGACCGCGGTCAGCGCCCGTGCGGCCGGGCCGGGCTCGCGCTGGGCGACCGCCGGCACGCCGACGTCGCCGCCCTGGCGGACGGTGACGTCCAGCGGGATCGCCCCGAGGAAGTCGAGGCCGTGCTCCGCGGCGAACCGCTCGCCGCCGCCCCGTCCGAAGATCTCGGTCGAGCTCGCCGCAGTGCGGGCAGGCGAAGGCCGTCATGTTCTCGACAAGCCCGAGGATCGGGACGCTCATCCGCTTGAACATCGCGAGCGCCTTCGCGACGTCGGACAGCGCCACCTCCTGCGGGGTCGTCACCAGGACCGCCCCGGTGATCGGGACCGCCTGGGCCAGAGTCAGCTGCGCGTCTGAGGTGCCGGGCGGCAGGTCGATGACGAGGTAGTCGAGCTCGCCCCAGTCGACGTCGCGGAGGAACTGCTGGATGGCGCCGCCGACGAGCGGCCCGCGCCAGACGATCGGCTGGCCCTCGGGGACGAAGAACTGGATCGAGATGACCTTGACGCCGTGGCGCTCCATCGGCTCGATCTTGTTCGCCTCGGTCGCCTTCGGCTGGCCGGTCACGCCCAGCATCATCGGGATGTTCGGGCCGGTGATGTCGGCGTCGAGGAGCCCGACCGACGCGCCGGCCTGCGCCAGGGCGACCGCGAGGTTGACGCTGACCGTGCTCTTGCCGACGCCGCCCTTGCCCGACGCGACGGCGATGACGTTCTTGACGCCCGGCAGCAGCTGCTCGGCCTGGCGCGGCTGCGCCCGCCGGACCATCGCGCCCCAGGTGATGTCGACCTTCTCGACGCCGATCGCCCCGAGCACGGCCCGGGTGTTGCCCTCGATCTCGTCCTTGAGCGGGCAGGCCGGCGTCGTGAGCTCGATGGTGAAGGCGACGGCCGAGCCGTCGATGACGATGTCCTTGACCATCTCGAGGGTGACGATGTCGCGCCCGAGCTCGGGCTCCTGGACGGCGCGCAGGGCGTCGATGACGGCGGTCTCGGTCAGGCTGGACATGGGCGGTTGGGATCCCTTCGGGCGAGGTTCTGACGGTCGCTGCGTCAGTATCCTACCGCGCGCCGCCATCCGATGATGACGGGGGTTCGGGCCCCGCGTCTCGACAGCCAGTCGACGGCCCTCACGAGATCGTTCGAACCCAGCACCTCCGAATGGCTTGATCGTGCGAATCTCGCACGATCGACGGCGGGCGCCAACGAGTCCCGTCACCTTGACACCATGAACACGCCGCCCATATCCTCGCCCGCATCCGAGCCGTGCGGCAGGCCGATCGAGGCGACGCGGGTGGAGCGCGCCGACCCGATATCCCGCCGTCCGCGGCCTGTTACCGATCGCAGGAGAACCTACGAACGTGGCCGCCGTCGACGTCAGGCTCGTGGACGTGGTCAAGCGCTATGGCGATGCCGTAGCCGTCGACCACATCAACCTGGAGGTCCAGACCGGCGAGTTCTTCAGCCTGCTCGGACCGTCCGGATGCGGAAAGACCACCACCCTCCGGATGATCGGCGGGTTCGAGGCGCCGACCTCGGGGCTCATCGAGCTCAAGGGCCAGGACGTGACGTGGCTGCCGCCGTACAAGCGGCATGTCAACACCGTCTTCCAGAACTACGCGCTGTTCCCGCATCTCAACGTCTACGAGAACGTGGCGTTCGGGCTCCGCCGCAGCGGGGCCAAGGACGACGAGGTGCGCAGTCGCGTCACCGAGATGCTCAAGCTGGTCGAACTGCCCGGCTTCGAGTACCGCAAGCCCAACCAGGTCTCGGGCGGCCAGGCCCAGCGGGTCGCGCTCGCGCGGGCGCTCATCAACCGCCCGTCCGTGCTGCTCCTGGACGAGCCGCTGGGCGCCCTCGACCTCAAGCTGCGCAAGCAGATGCAGGTCGAGCTCAAGCGCATCCAGCAGGAAGTGGGCATCACCTTCATCTTCGTGACCCACGACCAGGAAGAAGCGATGACGATGTCCGATCGCATCGCGGTCATGAACCACGGCAGGTACGAGCAGCTCGCCGATCCCGCCAGCCTGTACGAGAAGCCGCGGACCCGGTTCGTGGCCAGCTTCCTCGGCGTCAGCAACCTCCTCGCGGCGAAGGCCGCCGGCACGGCCGACGGCTACACCATCGCCCGGATGGCCGACGACACGCCGATCCGCGTGCCGAGCGCTCTCGTCGAGGGCTTCGACGGCTTCGAGGTCGGCGTCCGCCCGGAGAAGATCAAGCTGTCCGAGCTGACCGACCCGGTCCCGGATGGCGTCAACCAGCTCCAGGGCGTGATCCGCGACGTCTCGTACCTCGGCGTGTCGACCAGCTACATCGTCGACACCCGCGGCGGCGGCTCGGTCACCGTCTACGAGCAGAACGTCGAGCGTGCGACGCGCGCCGAGCTGTGGCGCCCGGGCGAGGACGTCCGGCTGACGTGGCTGCCCGATCACACCTTCGCGGTCGAGGGGTCCGCGCCGCCTGCGCCGCCGCCCGGCGAGGACGGGGCGCTGCTCGTCGCCGCCATCCCGCCGCCGCCCCCCGTCGTCTCGCGGCGCCGGTTCCTCGTCGGCGGGGCGCTCGCCGTCGGCGCGGTGGGGCTCGTCGCCTTCCTCGCCAATTCGAACAGCGGCGGGACCGCGATCGTGCCGCCCTCGCCGTCGAGCGCCGGGTCGCCGACGCCGCTGCCGTCCGTCGGTCCGTCGGCCAGTGCCGGGCCGGCCACGCCGCCACCGAACCAGGTCGCGACCGGCCCGCTCAAGTTCGCGAACTGGCCGGCCTACATCGACCAGGCGACCGAGGCCGACCAGGCGACCGGCGTCCTCCCGGCCGGATCGTCGAAGACGCTCGTCGACTTCACGAAGAAGTACGGCGTCGAGGTCGACTACGAGGAGAAGATCGGCGACAACGCCGCCTTCGTCCAGACCATCACGCCGGCCCTGGTCGGCGGCCTGCCCACCGGCTGGGACCTCATGGTCCTGACCGACTGGATGGCCGGCAAGATCATCGGCAAGAAGTGGGCCGAGCAGATCATCAAGGCCAACGTGCCCAACTGCGTCGCCAACCTGCGCCAGCCCCTGCAGAACGTCGTCTGGGATCCCGGCAACGACTTCCACTACCCGTGGCAATCCGGGATGACCGGGGTCGGCTACAACGGGAAGACGCTCACCGAGAACAAGATCGCGGTCCCCACCAAGATCGCCGACCTGTGGACCATGCCGGCGGACAAGGTGACGTTCCTCACCGAGGCCCGCGACACCTTCGGGCTGGGCCTGCTCAAGCTCGGCATCAAGGCGGACCCGGCCACGGTCACCGCGGCCGACCTCCAGGCGGTCCACGACGACATGCAGCCGCTGGTGGACGGCGGTCTGCGCTTCGAGGGCAACGAGTACCTCCAGGACTTCGCGCAGAAGAAGGTCTGGGCGGCGATGGTCTGGTCGGGCGACCTCGCCTCATCGGGCGGCAAGGACGACCATTTCGTCTTCCCCGAAGAAGGCACGATGCTGTGGACCGACAACATGCTCATCCCCAAGGGCGCCGCGAACAAGTACACCGCCGAGCTGATGATGAACTTCGTCTACGACATCCCCGTGGCCGCCCAGATCGCGGACTACGTCTACTACGTCTCGCCGGTCGAGGGCATCGAGGCTGCGATCGAGGCGCTCGACCCGGGGGCCTCGACCAATCCCCTGCTCTTCCCGCCGCCCGATGTGGTCGCCAAGCAGCAGAACTTCCAGTTCCTGTCGCCCGAGATCGAGGACGTCCTCAACGCCCTCTACGCCAACCTCTCCGGCACCTGATCGAGGCTCGTTGACTCGATGACCGCCGCCACTAGCTCGCAAGCGCCGACCGGTCCCGGCTGGCGCGGTCGCCTGGGCAAGGCCGCGCCGTACATCCTGCTGGCGCCCGGGCTGGTCTTCCTGATCCTCTTCTTCGTCCTCCCGGCGATCCAGATGTTCACGTACTCGATCTCGACCGGCTCCGTCGAAGAAGGGTTCACGATCACCTGGACGCTCGACGCCTATCGCGAGGGCCTCGAGACGTTCGGCAAGCAGTTCCTCAACTCGATCATCTACGGCGGCATCGCGACGATCCTGTGCCTGCTGATCGGGTTCCCCGTCGCCTACACGATCGCGTTCCGCGGCGGCCGCTACAAGAACCTGATCCTGTTCCTGGTCATCGCGCCGTTCTTCACCAGCTTCCTGATCCGCACGATCAGCTGGAAGATCCTGCTGGGTGACGAGGGCCCGGTCCTGGGGCCGCTCAAGCACACGCTGGGGATCCTGCCGGGCACGTTCAGCCTCCTCGGCACGCCCGTGGCCCAGGTGGCCGGCATCACCTACAACTTCCTGCCGTTCATGATCCTGCCGCTGTACGTGGCGCTCGAGAAGATCGACTACCGGCTCATCGAGGCCGCCGAGGACCTGTACGCGAACCGGGCCGCCGCCTTCCGACGGGTCACGTTCCCGCTGGCCCTGCCGGGCGTCTTCGCCGGCTCGCTCCTGACGTTCATCCCGGCGATGGGCGACTACATCAACGCGGAGCTGCTGGGCAACCCGAGCACCCGGATGATCGGCAACGTCATCCAGAACCGGCTGCTCGTCCAGAACGACTACCCGGTCGGTTCGGCGCTGTCGTTCATCCTCATGGCCGGGATCCTGATCGCCGTGGCCCTCTACGCCCGCGCCCTCGGCACCGAACAGCTGACCGGCTGATGGCGACCGCCGAAGCGACCCCGGTCGCGCTCTCCACCGCCCCGCCGCGCGGATCGCTCTGGCAGCGCATCCAGCCCAAGCTGCTGCCGGCGTTCACGGTGCTGGCGATCATCTACCTGATGATCCCGATCGCGGTGATGATCATCTTCTCGTTCAACAACCCGATCGGGAAGTTCAACTACCAGTGGAACGAGTTCTCGCTCCAGGGCTGGCTCCACCCGTTCGACTGGCCGGGTCTCGGCGACGCCGTCCGGACGAGCCTCGTCGTCGCGCTGATCTCGACGATCTTCGCGACGATCCTGGGCACGATGATCGGCCTGGCGCTGACTCGCTACCACTTCCGCGGTCGCGGCGCGCTCAACGGCATCATCTTCCTGCCGATGGCGACGCCGGAGATCGTCCTCGGCGCGAGCCTGCTGACGCTGTTCGTCGCGACGGCCCTGCCGCCGCTCGGCGGCAAGGTTCCGGCCCTGTACCCGACCGGGTTCACCACGATCCTGATCGCCCACATCATGTTCAACATCAGCTTCGTGGTCGTGACGGTGAAGGCCCGCCTCCAGGGCTTCGACCGACGCCTCGAGGAGGCCGCGATGGACCTCGGCGCCAACGAGGTCGTCGACGTTCTGGAAGGTGACCTTCCCGCTGATCCTGCCGGGTGTCATGGCCGCCGCGCTGCTGGCGTTCAGCCTGTCGATCGACGACTTCGTGATCACGAACTTCGTGTCGGGCACGACCAACACGTTCCCGATCTGGATCTACTCGGTCCTGCGCAACGCGCTGCCGGTCCAGATCAACGTCATCGGCTCGATCATCTTCCTCAGCGCGGTCGGCCTGGTCGGCCTGAGCACGCTCCGGTCCGGGCGAGCCGCCCGCATCCGCTAGCCCGGGGGTCCCCCATGGTCGACACCCTGCCGCGCGCCGGCGCTTCCACCACCCTCCCCGACCATGCGGTCGTCCCGCCCGTCTGGGGCCGGATCACGAACCTCGACGTCGATCGCGGCGAGGGCTCGTGGCTGATCACCCGGGACGGCGAGCGGTACCTCGACTACTCCTCGGGGATCGGCGTCACCAACACCGGCCACGCCCATCCGCGCGTCGTCGCCGCGGTCCAGGCGCAGGCGGCGAAGCTGCTCCACGGCCAGCAGAACATCCTGTACCACGAGCCCGGGCTCCGGCTGTACGACCGGCTCCGCAGCGTGCTGCCGGGCGGCCCGTGGCAGGCGTTCCTGTCGAACTCCGGCGCGGAGGCGGTCGAGGCCTCGGTCAAGCTCGCGCGCGCCGCGACCGGCCGGCCGGCGATCATGGCCTTCCGCTACGGCTACCACGGCCGGACCGCCCAGACGATGGCCCTCACGACCGCCAAGGACGTCTACCGCGCGGCCTTCGAGCCGCTCCCGGGCTCCGTCTACCACACGCGCCTACCCGTACTGCTACCGGGCCGCGGGCGGCGGCCACTCCCCGGACGCCTGCACCTGCGACTGGGAGGAGCAGCTCGACCTGACGTTCCACCAGTTCATCTACCCGGACCGCGTCGCCGCGATCATCCTGGAGCCGGTCCTCGGCGAGGGCGGCTACATCGTCCCGCCACCCGGCTTCCTGCCGCGGCTCCGCGAGATCACCCGCCAGCACGGGATCCTGCTCATCGCCGACGAGGTCCAGACCGGCTTCGGGCGGACCGGCGAGATGTTCGCGGTCCGCCACTGGGACGTCGAGCCCGACATCCTGGTCATGGCCAAGGGGATCGCGTCGGGGCTGCCGCTCTCCGGCATCCTGGCCCGGGCCGAGCTGATGTCCGCCTGGAAGCCCGGGACGCACGGCGGCACGTACGGCGGCAACGTCGTCTCGTGCGCCGCCGCCAACGCCACGCTCGATGTCATCGAGGAGGAAGGGCTGGTCGCCAACGCCCGGGAGCGTGGCGACCAGTTCCTCTCCGGCCTCCGCGCGCTGGCCGGCCGGTATCCGTCGATCGGCGACGCGCGCGGCCTGGGGCTGATGGTCGCCATCGAGCTCGTCAAGCCGGGCGTCGGCGACGGGCGCACGCCCGACCCGGAGCTCACGAAGCGGATCCAGGCCGAGGCGCTGGCGCGCAAGCTGATCGTGCTGACGGCCGGGACCTACGTGAACGTCGTGCGCATCATCCCGCCGCTCGTGACGACCGCCGCCGAGGTCGACACGGCGCTGTCGATCCTCGACGACTCGCTCGCGGCCGCCGGAGCCGGCTGAGGCTGGGTCCGGCCCGCTAGGCGACGGTCAGCCGCCGGCGGACCTCGTCGTGCAGCAGGCCGTTCGTGACGAGGAAGGTCTGTGAGTCGATCGCTCGCCGACCGTCGAGGTCCGTCGCCAGGCCGCCGGCCTCCTCGACGATGACCGCGGGCGCCGCCGCGTCCCACGGCTTCAGGCCCACCTCGACCATCGCCTCCGCGGCCCCCTCCGCGATCAGCGCGTAGCCCCAGAAGTCCCCGAAGCCGCGCTCGCGCCACACGTCGTCGAGCAGCCCGGTGAACCCCGGGGCGCGGCCGGACCTGACGATGTCGCGGCCGGAGCCGTAGAGCACCTGGCTGTCCTCGAGACGCTCGACCCGCGAGACCGAGACACGGCGCACCGCCTCGCCGCGGTTGCGCGCCCAGGCGCCACCGGCCCGCCACGCCCACCAGCGCTCGTCGAGCGCGGGTGCCGACATGACGCCGGCCTGGAGCTCGCCGTCGCGCTCGACGGCGAGCAGGGTCCCGAACAGCGGCACGCCACGGATGTAGTTGTGCGTGCCGTCGATCGGGTCGACGTACCAGCGCACGGACGCGTCGCCGGCCTCGGTGCCGTACTCCTCGCCGACGATGCCGTGGTCGGGGAACGCCGCCAGCAGCCGTTCGCGGATCCGTTGCTCGATCGCCGTGTCGGCCTGGGTCACGAACGTCCGGTCGGGCTTGGTGTCGATCGTGAGGTCGCGGCGGAAGTGGGCGCGCGCGATCATGTCGGCCTCGTCGCAGGCGGCCTGCGCGACCTCCAGCCACCCGCGCAGCTCGGCATCGGTCCCCCGCCGCAGGCCCGCCGACCAGTCGCTCCCGAACGTCGCGCTCATGCCCGGATCCGCTCGCCGGCGGGGTCCCAGAGCGGCTCGCGCATGACCTCGAAGCCGATCCAGTCGCCGAACACCTCGACCTCGCCGCGGGTCCCGATGGCGGCGTCGGGCGGCAGGTACGCGTACGCGATCGAGCGCTTGACGGCGAAGCCGTAGCCGCCCGAGGTGACCCGGCCGACCACGTCGCCGCCCAGCCGAACCGGCTCGTTGCCGAGGCAGACGGCGAGCGGGTCGTCCAGCACCAGGCAGCGCAGCCGCTTGCGTGGCCCGTCGGCCTTCGCGGCGACCAGGGCGTCGCGACCGAGGAACCCGCCGGGCTTGTCGAGCGCGACGGCGAACCCGAGCCCGGCCTCGAAGGGCGTCTCGTCCGGGGTGATGTCGCTCGACCAGACGCGGTAGCCCTTCTCGAGGCGGAGCGCATCGATCGCCCGGTACCCGCCCGCGACCAGCCCCTGCGCCTGCCCCGCCTCCCAGACCGTCGTCCAGAGCGCATGGCCGTAGTCCGTCGGCGCATACAGCTCCCAGCCGAGCTCGCCGACGTAGGTGACCCGCAGCGCCAGCACTGGGACGGACCCGACGCTGATCTCGCGCGCCGTGAGGAACGGGAACGCCTCGTTCGAGAGATCGTCGCGGGTCAGCGGCGCGAGGATCTCGCGGGCCGCCGGTCCCCAGAGCCCGAAGCAGACTCGCGCCGCGGTCATGTCGCGCACGGTCACGGACCCGTCGTCTGGCAGGTGCTGGCGCAGCCAGGCCGCGTCATGGTTCCCGGAGGCCGTCCCGGTCACCAGCTGGAACGACTCGGGGCCGAGCCTCGTGACCGTCAGATCCGCCTGGATGCCGCCGCGGGCGTCGAGCAGCTGCGTGTAGACGATCGATCCGACCGGGCGGTCGATGACATTCCCGCAGACCTGCTCCAGGAACGCCACCGACCCCGGCCCCGAGACCTCGAGCTTGGCGAAGGACGATTCGTCGAAGAGGGCGGCCGTGCGGCGGCAAGCCAGCGCCTCGGCGCCGATCGCCGGCGACCAGTGATGGCCGGCCCACCCGCGCGGCCGGAGCGACCCGTCCCCGGCCGCGGCATTCGACTCGAACCAGTTCGGGCGCTCCCAGCCGGACTTCTCGCCGAAGGACGCGCCCAGGCCGGCGAGGATCTCGTAGGCCGGCGACATCCGCAGCGGACGGCCCGACTGCCGCTCCTCGTTCGGGTAGTGGATGTCGTAGTACGTGGCGTAGTTCTCGATCGAGCGCGCCAGCGTGTACGCCCTGCGAGCGATAGGCCGGCCCGAAGCGCCGGATGTCCATCTTCCAGAGGTCCAGCTCGGGCTGCCCGTCCACGATCCACGTCGCCATCTGGCGGCCGATGCCGCCGGCACCCGCGATCCCGTGCGCCGAGAAGCCGGCGGCCACGAAGAACCCGCGCACCTCGGACTCGCCGAGGATGAACTCGTTGTCGGGGGTGAACGCCTCCGGCCCGTTGATGACCCGGCTCACGCCGGCGTCGGCCATCGCCGGGACCCGCCGGATGGCGCCCTCCATGATCGGCTCGAAGCGGGCCATGTCGGGCGCGAGGAGCTTGCCATTGAAGTCAGCCGGGATCCCGTCGAGCGCCCACGGCGCCGGGTCGCGCTCGTAGCCGCCCATGCACAGGCCGCCGACCTCCTCGCGGAAGTAGACGAGGTTGTCCGGGTCGCGCAGCTGGGGCAGTCCCGGGTGCACGCCCTCGATCGGCTCGGTGAACAGGTACTGGTGCGCCATCGGGATGATCGGGACGGTCACCCCGGCCATCCGGCCGATCTCCGCGGCGAACATCCCGCCGGCATCGACGACGACCTCCGCGCGGATCTCGTCGCGCTCGCCCTTGTGCTCGACGGTCACCCCGGTGACGCGGCCTCGATCCACGCCGATCGAGACCACCCGCGTGTGGGGCCGGATCGACGCGCCGCGCGACCGCGCGCCGGCGGCCAGCGCCTGGGCGAGCCCGGACGGGTCGAGCCAGCCGTCCGTCGGCAGGTAGACCGCCCCCAGGACGCCATCGGTCGACATCAGCGGGAAGAGATCGCGCGCCTCCGCGGTCGAGATCAGCTCGAGCGGCAGCCCGAACGTCTGCGCCCAGCCGGCCTGCCGACGCAGCTCCTCGAACCGCTCGGGGGTCGACGCCAGCCGGAGCGATCCCACCTCGTGCCAGGACGGGTCCACGCCGGTCTCGGTGGCGAGGCGGCGGTACAGGGCCGCCCCGTCCATCATCATCCGGGTCAACGTGACCGAGCTCCGGAGCTGCCCGACCAGGCCGGCGGAGTGGAACGTCGAGCCGGAGGTCAGCTCCGCCCGATCGACGAGCACGACATCGGTCCAGCCGAGCTCGGTGAGGTGGTAGGCGATGGAGGTGCCGCCCACGCCGCCGCCGATGACGACCGCCCGGGCATGCTCGACCATCGCGTGGTTTCTCCTCCTCCGACCCCCTGCCGACATACAGCCTAGCGTCACGCTACCCTGACCGGCGCATGGGTCCCGATCCGACGCCACCGGTCCAGCCACCGCCCGAGGAAGGCAGTGGCATCGCCCGTCAGGCCGGCGTCGGGGTGATCGTCTTCGCCGCGACCCTGATCCTGCTGCTGGGGGCGAGCAGCCTGCTCAGCACCACGCCCACACCCTCCGGATCGGCGGCTGCGAGCCGCTCGCCTGCACCGGGCACGCCGCGGCCGAGCGCGACCGCGGCCGCATCACGATCGCCGAGCGCGAGCGCCCCCGGGTCGACCAGCACGGCCGGGACGCCCGGGCCGTCGGGCTCGGCCGGCGCATCGGGCTCCCCGAGCCCCACCCCGGCGCCGAGCGGCAACCAGGTCCTCGTCGGCGCCGGTGACATCGCCGATTGCTCGACCGACGACGACGCCGCCACCGCGCGGTTGCTCGACCAGCTGCCGGGCACGGTCTTCACCGCCGGGGACAACGCTCTGCCCGACGGCAGCGCCACCCAGTTCGCCGACTGCTACGCGCCGACCTGGGGCCGCCATCTCGCGCGGACCCGGCCGGCCCCCGGCGAGCACGACTGGGCGACCAAGGACCTCGCCGGCTATCTCGGCTACTTCGGGGCGGTCGCCGCGCCGGCCGGCGTCACCTGGTACTCGTACGACCTCGGCTGGTGGCACATCGTGGTCCTCGATTCGGCGTGCGCGAAGGTCGGCGGCTGCACCGCGGACAGCGACCAGGGTCGCTGGCTCGCGAAGGACCTCGCCGCCTCGAAGGCGACCTGCACGCTGGCGATCTGGCACAGGCCGCTGGCGAGCTCCGGCGACGAGGGCGGCGACCCCGAGGTCGCGCCGTTCTGGCAGGCGCTCTACGCCGCGCACGCCGAGGTCATCGTCAACGGCCACGACCGCGACTACGAGCGCTTCGCGCCGCAGGACCCGGGCGGCCGCGAGGACCGTGCGAGCGGCATCCGCGAGTTCGTCGCGGGGACCGGTGGCGCGCCGCTGGGCGGGTTCGGGCCGTCCGCCACGAACAGCGAGTTCCGGCTGTCCGGCGCGCACGGCGTCCTCCGTCTGCTCCTGCGCGAGAAGGACTACGCCTGGACGTTCGTCCCGAGCGACGGGACCGCCACCGATAGCGGCCAGACCGCCTGCCACTGACGCCGCTCAGGCGGCGGTGTCGCGCAGGGCCCGCTCGAACGGTGGGCCGCTCGCGTTCGCGAGCAGGCGGTCGAAGTGCTCGTCCGCGTACGCCACGAAGTCGACGTCGAGCGTGCTGATCCCCTGCTGGAGGACGCCCCACATCGCCTCGCGGAAGTCGCTGACGATCCGCATCAGCGCGAGCCTGGCGAGCCGGGCCGGACGGACCTCGCCGTCGTAGGCGGCCAGCAGCTGGGCGTCCTCGTCGGGTGTCAGCTCGTGGTTGATGCTGAAGTTGCCGAGGTCGAAGAACGGGTCGCCCATGCCCGCGTACTCCCAGTCCACGATCCGGATCCGCGCGCCGTCGTCGATGAAGTTCGCATTGAGCAGGTCGTTGTGGCACGGCCGGAGCTCGAGCGGCGCCTCCAGGCAGGCGAGCTCGATCCGGCGGCCGATCGCCGCCGCGAGCTCGTAGGCGGCCGGGATGCGCACGCCGCGGGCGAGCGCCAGCGCCCGATAGGCCTCGGCGATCCGGAGCGGCACGAACAGGCCGGGGATGGCCGGGCCGTCGTGGATCCGGCGCAGCGAATCCGCGACCCGCCGGAGCGTCTCGGGCCGGTGGACGGCCTCGTCCGACACCGGGGAGCCCTCGATGAAGCGGGTGACGAGGTAGCCCTCCGGCCGGATGAAGGCGGTCACTTCCGGTCCGACCCCGACGCCGGCGGCGGCGACGGTCGCGGCGTGCTCCACCTCCCGGGAGATCCCCAGGAGGTGGGTGTCGTTGCCGGCCAGCCGGATGACCCAGCGCTGGTCGGCACCGGCCGCCGTCACGAGGAAGTTGCGGTTGGTGATCCCCCCGGAGAGGGCGGTCAGGTGGAGGTCGCGCCCGGACAGCTCCGGCACGCGGGCCATCGCCCGGACGAGCTCGTCCCGCAGTTCCCCGCGGAGCTCCTCGTCCGGGGACGGTCCGTCGATCACGTCGCGTCTAGCCGATGACCGCCTCGCCGGTCGACGGCGTCCGCCTCGACGCTCTCGCCGTGCGATCCGGCCGCGCTCGCGACCAGGTAGTAGAGCCAGCCGACGATGAGGACGAGCCCCGATGATCAGCTCGAACAGCGGGATCGGCGGCAGGGCACGTGACGAGCACCTTCGTCGAGGCCAGGATCGGGATCGACAGGTCGCGCAACCGACGGCTGTCCCGTCCGGCAGCGGCCACGACGCCGTGCCCAAGTCGCCGACAGGTGTCGGTCTTCCAGAGGGCGATGTTGATGATCATCAGCCCGCCCCAGACCAGCGCGAGGATGTTGACCAGGATCGTGCCCCAGCGGCCGAGGCTGAACCAGGCGCCCTCGTGCGGCCAGCCCTTGCGCCGGGCGATCAGCACGCCGAGGTTGCACAGGAAGTAGCTGCAGTAGATCAGCCCGTCGCCGCGATCGAGAGGACGAAGCCGCCGTACGGGCCCGTCACCAGGATCGGGATCGCCGCGAGGACGCCGACCGCGATCGCCGCGTTGGCCGGGGTCTTGAAGCGGTGGTTGACGCTCGCCCCAGACACCGCCGAGCGGCAGGTGCCGGTCACGGCCCATCGAGAACATCATCCGGGTCGCGGCACCCTGGATCGCCAGGGTGCAGACGAACACGGACGCGAGGATGACCAAGAGGTAGACCTCGCCCACCGTGATCCCTGCGATCAGCTGCGCTGTCAGGCTGCTCGTGATGATCGTGGCGATCGGGAACCCGCCGGCCAGGCCTTCCTTGATCGTGTCCTGCACGTTCGGGATGGCCAGCAGCACAGCGAGGAAGAAGACCAGACCGACCGCGCCGGAGATCAGGATGGACGACAGCACGCCGCGCGGCGCCTGCCGTCCGGCGTCCACGGTCTCCTCGCCGAAGGTGCCAGCCGTGTCGAAGCCGAAGACGATGAAGATCGACATGTAGCAGGCCGAGGGCGAAGGCCGGCGAGGTAGTTCCGCCGGTCGCGGCCTCCGTGCCGCCGGTATCGGTCAGGATCGAGATCGGCTGGTGGTTGGCGAAGATCAGCAGGATGATCGCGAAGACGACCATGCCGAGGATCTCGGTCGCCGACGCCGATGTTGTTGAGGATCGAGAGGAGCCGCACGCCGTAGGCGTTGATGACCGTCGTGAGGACCAGCGCCGTGAGTGCGATGAAGGTGTGCATGTTGCCGAAGCCGATCGGCGACGGCGAATCGAGGAAATCCTGCCCGCCGCCGATGAGGCCGGCGATGCACGTAGCCGACGATCACGGCGACCGCACTGACGGTCACGACCTGCGCCCAGAAGTAGAACCACCCGGTGAACCAGCCGAGCGTCCGGTTCGAGAGGCGCTTGGACCACTGGTAGATGGACCCGGCGACCGGGAAGTGGCTCGCCAGCTCGGCGAAGCTCGAGGCGACCAGGAGCTGGCCGACGATGACGAAGCAGCCACGACCACAAGATCGCGGCTGGTCCGCCGAGACCGATCCCGACGCCGAAGTGTCCGAACGAGCCGGTCGAGACGCTGATGAAGCTGAACGCGATCGCGAAGTTCGACAGGAACCCGAGGCGTGCGCTTCAGCTCGGGCTTGATCCCAAGCGATCGCAGATGGGCGTCGTCCCGCGCCGCGACGTCCTGGGCTGGGTTGCTGGACTCGACCACGATCTCCTCCTCTACCACACCGATGGTGCGAGACTGGAGAACGCGAGGAACGCCGGGCACTGGGTCGCCGATCGGGATTCCCTCCGGTCCCGAACGGCAACCTGCGCGCGAGGATAGCACCGCCATTCCGGCCGTCAACGACGGTTTTCGTGGGCAGGACGCCCTGCGACGACGCTGATTCGAACCGGAGCGCGGTCAGCCCGCGGCGACGACCTCGCGCAGCGCGTCGGGCATCGGCCGGTGGACCTCGACCGGGGTCACGTGCCGGTCGACCGTGGCCCGCGAGCCGTTGACCCCGAGCTCGGTGAACAGGAACGCGATCTTGCGCCGCTGCGAGGCCAGGATCTCGTCCTTCGTCGCGAGCTCCCAGAGCTGGCGCTTGAACGGGCCGATGGCCTTCTTGCGGGTCGTGTAGACGAATTGCTGGTCCGTCTGGCCCGGCTTCCGCTCGTCGATCGCGTCCGAGTAGCACCAGGCCTCGATCTCGCGGTGGAGCGACTCGGGGAAGGCCGGATGCTCGTACAGCGCGTTCTGGAACCCGGTCGCGAGGTGGATCTCCGCCGTCTCGACCGCCGGGAAGTGGTGGAACAGCTCGTCGGGCAGGGTCGAGGCGCCGTGCTGGACCGCCCCGGCCAGGCCATAGGAGCGGGCGATCTCGCCCAGCTCGCGCAGGACCTCGAAGTCCAGCTTGACGTCCGCGACGCCGCCGCCCGGGAGCGGCACGCCGCCGTGCGAGGTCCCGGTCTGCACGCTGACCTTGCTGATCCCGAGGGCGCCTGGCGCCCGGGCATCGAGCTCACGGCGGTAGCCGTCCAGGTAGGCCCGCAGCTCCCCGACGGTCGAGTTCTGGGTGCCCACCTCGCCGATCTCGCCGCCGACGCTGATCGTCACGCCATCGGTCTCGAGCGTCCGGATCAGCGCGGTCAGCTCCGCAGCGCGCTTGTAGTTCTCGCGCTGCTCGGCATCGGTGTCGGGCTGCGTCAGGTCGACCAGCGTCGAGGAGTCGATGTCGATGTTCCGGTAGCCGGCATCCACCGCGAGGCGGCAGGCGCGCCGGATCTCCTCGGTCACCGCCTCCGGATCGGCGGCGTACTTCTTGGCGTTGAACTGGTAGTGATCGCCCTGGATGAAGACCGGCCCGCGCCAGCCGGCGGCGATCGCCCCGGCCAGCACCGAGGTGGCGTAGTCGATCGGGCGCTGGAACGTGTAGGTCTGCTCGCTCCGGGCCAGCTCGAGGATGACCGCACCGACATCGGCGGCGGTGGCCGTCTCGTACACGGTCCGGGCCATGTCGAAGGTCTGGGCTCGGATGTTGATCGCCGGGACGGTGAAGCCGGAGACCTCGCCGCGGGCGCGGGCCTCGTACAGCCCCTGGATGCTCGCCGACCGCGCGCCGAGCGCCTGGCTCGCCTCCCAGACCAGCCACTGCGCGGCGGCCGTCGTCGCCTCGTCCATGTTGAACGCCGCGGTCCAGGCGAGGTCGCGGATCGCGCCGTCGCGGAACGCCGCTTCGTCGTCGATGACGAGGTGATCGCCGTCGAGATGGGCCGCGTCGCGGAGGGCGGCGAGCAGATCGGCTGGCGAGGTCGCGACGTGGGGCATCGGTCGGAGGTCTCCTCGTTCGGGGATCAGGCCTCCAATGGTACGGCGCGCGTCACGGGCATGGGTCGACCGCCGAGCCCTGGGGGTGAGGGCCGGCGGTCGGTGGTGGCGCTGGGTCAGCGGTTGAAGGGCACGTAGGTGATGGAGGCGGCGGCGACGCGGCCCTCGGCGAGCGGCTCGAGCGCCTCCCCAAGACCCGCGAGCCCGTAGGCGGCGGCCCCGAGGATGCCGACGATGACGACCACCGGGATGACGACGGACGGGGCGGCGATCGCCGCGATCCCGACCACGACGGCGAGCGCAACGACGATCTGGGTCCGCGAGAGCGTGACGGCGTCCGTGGCGGCCGCCCGCGTGCCAACGTGATGCGATGGGCTGGAAACGGGTGTGGTGGCGAGCATCGGCGTGATCCCTGGGTGCGACATCGATTGATGCCCGTCATGCTCGGCCCTGGCCGCGCGCCGGCCTACCGACCACCGTCGAGTCCTCGACTGGGCAGATGACGATGCCGGCTAGGACGCCCGCCGGGTCCGACGACCGACGAAATCGACGAGCACGTACTCGCCGAGATGCTCCGGACGCGGCATAGAAGGCACGGCCTCGGTTGAGGCGCGTCATGTGGGCCACGAACTCGGCAAGGGCTCGCGAGCGCTCCAGCATGAACGTGTTGATCGTGATCCCGTCCTTCGTGCAGCGCTGGACCTCGCGCAGCGTCTCGCTGATCGTGCGTCGCGTCGGCGGATAGCTGAACTCGACCTGGCCGCCCTCGAAGTGCGCGGTCGGCTCGCCGTCGGTGATGACCACGATCTCCTTGTTGGCGGCCGCCTGCTTGGCCAGGATCCGCCGCGCGAGCAGGAGGCCGTGCTGCAGGTTCGTGCCGTACTCGTAGCCGTGCCACGTCAGCTCGGCGAGCGCCCCCGGCCGGATCTCGCGGGCGTAATACGCGAAGCCGATCACGGTCAGGTGGTCGTGCGGGTACTGCGTCCGGATGAGGGTGTCGAGCGCGACCGCGACCTTCTTCGCGGCGAGGAAGCAGCCGCGGAGCAGCATCGAGCGGCTCATGTCGACCAGCAGCACGGTCGCGGTGCGGGTCAGCTCCTCGGTGCGGTAGACCTCGAAGTCCGGCGGCCGGAGGCGGACGGCCCGCGGCGCGACCCCGTCGCGCCGACGGGTCGCCGGGGCGTTCTCCTCGCGGGCCAGGGCGTTGGTCAGGGTGGCCCGCAGGTCGAGGTGGAACGGGTCCCCGAACTCGTACGGCTTGGTGGTCTCCTCGCGCTCACCGCCACGCCCGGACCGGTCGGTCCGATGCCCGCCGAACGCGTCGCGCCGAAGCCGGGCGAACAGGTCGTCGAGGACCTTCTGGCCGATGCGCCGGCTGCCGCGCGGCGTCAGCTCGAGCCGTTCGCCGTCGCGGGTGAGGTAGCCGGCGGCCTCGAGCCGCCGCGCGAGGGCGTCGAGTGCGTCCAGGTCGCGCACCGCGTCGTCGCCCAGCAGGTCGCGGACCTCCTCGCGATCGAGGCTGGCGAGGTCGTCCGGGCCTTCGACATCGGAGAGCGCGTCGCCCAGGCGGTCCATCGCGGCGAGCTGGTCGATCCGCGCCAGCGCCCCGGCAAGGCCGAGCGGCTCGTCGCCACTGAACGGCAGCCGCTCCCCCAGCCCGCCCGGCAGGAGCAGGTCGAGGTTGGAGGCCAGCTCGGCGAGGTCGACGAGCAGGCGGTCGTCCTGGAGCAGGGCGTCCATCATCGACTGGAGCTCGGCCCGCTGCTCCGGGCGCATCGAGCGGAGCAGCGACTGCATCGCGGCCATGCGGGCCGCCAGCTGCTCGATGATGTCGTCGAACGTCCGCGCGCCCGGGAAGAACGCGCCGTGCTTCGCGAGGAACTCCGAGGCGTCGGGGTCCGCGCCGCCGATGCGCTGGCGGATCAGGTCGTTGAGGTCGCGGACCATCTCCCGGTTCGCGGCGAGGTCTTCCGGGCGCATCGAGCGGATCGCGTCGGACATGCCGCTGACGTACTGGTCGAGCATCTGCTGCTGGAGCCGCCCGACGAGCTCGTCGAAGCGCTGGCGCGCCTCGGGCTCGAGGAAGTCGTACTCGCGCAGACCGCCGATGCGCTCGCCGATGTCGGCCGGCAGGGCGTCGAGCTGGTCGAGCCGCTTCGCGGCGACGTCGCGGAGCATCCGTCGCAGGTCGGGGTCCGCCGTCGGGTCCGTGCCAGCGGGGTCGCTCCCCGGCGCGGCCTCGGCGGCGTCTCCCGGCGCGTCGGCAGCCCCTCGGGCCGGCGGGGTCGCGGCGGCATCGAGCCGGCGCTCCACGCCCGCCCGCTCCTGCGCGACGATCTCGTCGAGCTCACGCCGGATGTCGCCGAGGACGTCGCCCAGTCCGTAGCGCTCGAGCATCGCCTCGCGCCGCCGCTCGAGCCGGTCCATCAGGTCGCGCAGCCCGGCGAGGTCGCCGCGGGTCGGGTCGCCCGTCCGCCAGCCGCGCTCCATCAACCGCCGCAGGGCTTCGGCCAGGTCGCCCTCCGCCATGACGTCGTCGGCCATCGCGTCGAGGATCTCGTCTGCGTCGAGGTCGGCGACCTGCTGGCTGCCGTCCCAGCGCGAGAACCGGGCCTGGCGGGCCAGCGCGATCTCGGCGGCGCGCCGCGACGATGCGGTGCCAGGCGGGGCCGCGCGGCTCGGCCCCAGGTCGGCGGGGTCCGGCGAGAAGGCGGTCATCGACGGGCGGCTCGGGTCATCGGTGGTAGACGACGCCCCCGGCGATCCGCTCCTTGTTGATCCGGCGGGCGAGATGCAGGCCCTCGAGCAGGAACTCGACCGCGGACGCGATCGACCGCCGGCTCCTCGGCGCCGTCGGTGACGTCGAACGTCCCAAGGCGGTCGACGGCCTGGCTCATGCCCGGCGACCTCGCGCATCCACGCGACGTACTCCTTCGACGGCGTCCGCTCCCCGGTCTCGACGATGAACCCGTCCTCGAAGGCCTCGACGACCGGCTCCAGCGATTCGAGCTCCACCTGGCGGGTGAACGTGGCGTACAGCGCCTTCGTGATGAGCCGCTCGACGATGCGGTCCTCCGGCGCGTCGTCGCCGACCGATTCGAGCTCGATCTTGCCGACGGTCGAGGCGACGACGGCGCCGAGGTCGGAGACGCGCGGCGCGCCGAGCGGCTCGCCCAGCCGGACCGCGCGCTTGAGCGCCGCCGCCTCGAGGACCTCGAGGTTCGCGACCGACACGCGAACGCTGACGCCGGAGCGCTGACTGATCTCCGGGGAGCGTCGGGCGAGATGCGTCAGCTCGGCGATCAGCTCCTCCATGAACGGCGGCGTCACGACGCCGGGCACGCCGTCCTCGGCTCCGAAGCGGCGCTTCTCCTGGCGGACGATGGCCATCTCGTCGGCGAGGGTCCGCGGGTAGTGGGTGCGGATCTGCGACCCGAGCCGGTCCTTGAGCGGCGTGATGATCCGGCCGCGCGAGGTGTAGTCCTCGGGGTTGGCCGAGGCGACCACGAACAGGTCCAGTGGCAGACGGACCACGAAGCCGCGGATCTGGACGTCGCGCTCCTCGAGGATGTTGAGGAGGCCCACCTGGATGCGCTCGGCCAGGTCGGGCAGCTCGTTGATGGCCACGATGCCGCGGTTGGCCCGGGGGATCAGGCCGTAGTGGAGCGTCAGCTCGTCGGAGAGGTAGCGGCCCTCGGCGACCTTGATCGGGTCGACCTCGCCGATCAGGTCCGCGATGGTGATATCGGGCGTCGCGAGCTTCTCCGCGTAGCGGCGGTCCCGGCCGATCCAGGCGATCGCCGTCGCGTCGCCGTCGCGCTCGACGATCGCGCGCGCCGCGGGGCTGACCGGCGTCGTACGGGTCGTCATTGAGCTCGCCGCCCGCGACGACCGGCAGGGACTCGTCGAGCAGGCCGACCAGCGCGCGGGCCATCCGGGTCTTGGCCTGCCCGCGCTCGCCGAGGAAGACGAGGTCCTGGCCCGCGAGGATCGCGTTCTCGATGGCCGGGACGACCGAGTCGTCGAACCCGACGATGCCGGGCAGCACCGGCGTACCCGAGCCGAGACGAGTCGAGCAGGTTCGCCCGAAGCTCGTCCTTGACGGTGCGTGAGCGCCATCCGGACGTGCGGAGCTCGGCGATGGTGGCGGGGCGCGTCGGGTCGTCGGCATCGTGTCCTCTAGTTCGTCGAGGGGGCGGCTGCGGATGCGGCGACTCCCGCCGTGCGGAACCCGTCGATGGCCCGGCGGACGTCGGCCGACATCGGTGATGTCGGCGGCGGCGAGACCGGCCAGATAGACCCGTCGCCGCTCGATGTCCTGTTCGAGATCACCGGCGTGGACCCCGAGACGGGCCGGCCAGCTCGGGGGTGATCCCCCACGCCGAAGTGCTCGAACGTGTCGGTCGACGCATCCCAGGTGGCCAGCACGGCCGGTCCCAGGCGCTGGACGTGCCCGTGCCCGTCTCGGGCGGTCGGCCGCACGTAGTGGGTGGCGGCCACGCGTCGACGGTCCTCATCGACCCGGCGCAGGATGACGACCACGCCAAGCCGGGACAGCTCGTCGTCGTCGAGCCCGACCGGGGCCCGGCGCAGCGACTCGAAGACCTCGTCGAGGGAGTCGGCGTGGATGGTCGCCGCCAGGCCGTACCCGATCGCCGCGGCACGGATGGCGAGCCGGGCCTCCGCGCCCCATGTGTACGAGGGCAGGTGGTCGGAGAGCTCCGGGATGAGCAGGACGGTGTCATCCGGCCGGACGCGGCGGCCCTCCCACTCACCGCTCGCACGGCGTCGTTCGGCGCCCGGCGTCCGCGGGCCGACGTGCCAGCCCAGCTCTGGCGCCTGCGGCAGCCAGTCGAAGGTCTCGGCGGCCCCGGCGAGCTCGATCGTCCGGACGCCGGGTGCCAGGAACATCGAGCAGGGCATCGAGGAGCGTGGTCTTCCCGGTGCCGCCCTCGGTCGCCGCCACGACGATGGGGACCCGTCCCTCGATCAGGACCCACAGCGTCGCCGCGAGCTGCGGCATCGAGCGTGCCGGCCCGGATCAGCTCCACGACGGAGCGGGGCTCGGGCGGCAGCGGGCGGAAGGCCCACCGACCCGGCGACGGGGAGGCGTCGGCCATCGGTGACTCCGGACGAACGAAACGGGGGGTCCCGGCTCGGGGCGGCCAGCGTACGGCCGCCCTCCGGGAGCGTCAAACGCTGCCACACTCCGGCCCGTGGAAGCGTTCCTGCTGAGCTTCGCCGTGATCTTCGTCGCCGAGCTGGGCGACAAGAGCCAGCTGATGGCGCTGACCTTCGCGACGCGCTTCCGGGCGATGCCGGTCCTGATCGGGATCGGGCTCGCGACGCTGCTCGTCCACCTCGGCTCGGTCGCGATCGGCGCGACCCTCGGGCAGCCTGCTGCCGACGCGACTGATCGAGCTCCTCGGCGGGATCGCGTTCCTCGGGTTCGCGGCCTGGACGCTCCGCGGCGACTCGCTCGACGAGGGCGAGGGGCGAAAGGCGGAGGCGGCGACGGGCTCGGTGATCCTCGCCGTCGGCGTGGCCTTCTTCATCGCCGAGCTCGGTGACAAGACGATGCTGGCGACGATCGCGCTGGCCACCCGCGAGGACCTGCTCGGCGTGTGGCTCGGGTCCACCGCCGGGATGATCGCCGCCGACGCGCTGGCGATCGGGATCGGTCGCTGGCTCGGCACGCAGGTTGCCAGAGCGCACCGTCCGGATCGGCGCCGCGGCGGCGTTCCTGGTGTTCGGGATCGTGCTGATCGCGGGGGCGATCACCGCCTGACCCCCGGACCTCCAGCCGGTGCGGACCGTACGGATTTCCCGGACCGCTCCAGGACCAGCCGCCCCTAGCCTTGCGTGGACGTGGCCGGCAACCCAGGAGACCGCTCATCGATGGACGGGTTCGGCTTGTCCTCCGCCCTCTTCTGCGAGCAGTGCGGCCTCGACCGCGATCAGCTCGGGGACGAATCGATCGCCCCGTTCCGCGAGTGCCCGTCGTGCGCTCGCGCCGTCTGCCCCAACTGCTGGAACCTGGTCCGCGCGTCGTGCCTGCGCTGCGCCCCGTTCAGCCTGGCAACCACGGTCCCCACGACGATCGTGCCCCTCGCCCCGGTCAGCCCGGACACCGCCCCTGCAGCGGCCGTCGTTGCCGCGAAGGCCGCGAAGCCGACATCGAAGTTCCCTCGCCTGGGCAAGGCTCCGAAGGTCGCCGCGGCCGCGGCGGTCGTCCCGCTCACCACCCCGCCGCCCGCGAGCCGCACGCCGGCCCCCGTCCAGGCACCCGCGGAGCGCGACGTCGCCTGGCCGGTCCACGCCGGCGCCACCGTCACGGACGCGCCGTGGCCAGCGACAGGCAGCGCACCCGCGCCCGTCAAGACAGCCGTGCGGCCGGCCCGAGTCACGACCCGCCGACGCCGGCGCCCGGCCGGCTTTTCCGCCGTGGCCGGGATGGTCGTCGTGCTCATCGCCCTGTTCGGGGTCGCCGGGTTCACGCTGGCCGCGTTCGGCCGGCTGCCGGCCGCCGGGAGCGCGAACGAGCCCTCCGCCACCCAGACCGCCACCGAGCCGGATGGCTCCTTCGCCGGGTCGGCACCGTCCCTCGTCGACCCGAGTGGTGGGACGCCCGTCGATCCGACGAACCCGGCGCACACGGGCGCGCCCGACACGCCCGGTGCGACCAGCGATCCGGAATCGCATGGGGACCCCGGGGCGCCCGGGCCCGGGTCCCCCGGAGCGCGTAGCGCACCGGACGCCACCCCTCGGCCGGACGGCTCGACGCCAAAGCCGACCGCCACCGCCGGAGCCACGGCCACGGCGACCGCCACGGCGACCGCCACGGCGACGGCGACCGCCGCACCGACCCCGACCCCGACCCCGGACCCGACGGCCGCACCGACACCCGACCCCACCCCGGACCCGACGCCCGACCCGACACCGGATCCCGACGCCCGACCCGACACCGGATCCGACGCCCGACCCGACACCGGATCCCTGACCGAGGAACCTGCCAGCACTCGGCAGGTCGGCGGCTACCATCGAGCGATGGCTGTCGCTTCGGACCTCGAGATCGTCCCGCTGACGCCAGAACGCTTCGGCGACCTCGCCAGGCTCTTCGAGCAGGGCGGCGACCCGAAGTGGTGCTGGTGCACGTACTTCCGCGTCCGCGGCCGCGACTGGTCGAACTCGACCGCCGCGACGAACCGCGCCGAGCTCGAGTCCCGCGCGGATGACGACCCGCCGGCCGGCCTGCTCGCGTACGACGGGGATCGCGTCGTCGGCTGGGTGAGCCTGGGGCCGCGCGCGACCTACGAGCGACTCGAGGCGTCGCGGGTCCTCGCGCCGGTCGACGACCGCCCGACGTGGTCGATCGTCTGCTTCGTCGTGTCGCGGACGGCTCGCGGTCGCGGTGTCGCGCGGGCCATGCTCGATGCGGCCGTCCGGCACGCCAGAGCCAACGGCGCGACCCTGCTGGAGGCGTACCCGGTCGACACCGCTGGCGAGCGGGTGCCGGCCGCGAACGCCTTCCGCGGCACGCTCCGGATGTTCGAGGCGGCCGGGTTCACGGAGGTCGACCGTCGTCGGGCGAATGCCTCGTCGCCGGAGCGACCCATCGTCCGCCTCGAGATCTGACCGCGGATCTACGTCATCCGACCCGCCCGAAGGACCGTCGTCCGTCCGGGTTGACATCGCTCTCCCGCGACGCCTAGACTGCCGACCGGCGCGCAGATCGCCCGCCCTCGTCTAGCTCACCAGGAGGGATCCTCCGAATGACGATGCGACCGAACCCCCGGCACACGACGGCGCCCCTCGGTGTCGCCGCGAGCGGGAGATCTGCGCCCATCTCGAGCTAGCCGCAGGCGGTAGGACCGCCTTCCGGACAGACCACGAGCCGTGGGCCAGATCGGGCCCCCGGCTTTTTTGATGCCCTTCCCCGCCCTCCAGGCGGACCAGCTGGACACCACGAGCCGCGAGGCCCACCCCGACCAGTGTCGGCGGCGAGCCCGCGGCTCGTTCGTTGTCAGCCCTCCCCCCGTCCAGCCTGGAGTCCACCGTGACCGCCACCACCACAACCACCATGGAACGACCGAAGACCGACGCCCCGGCGCTCCGGCCGGCCGTCTGGCCGGTGGCCGCCGGCGTCCCGGCCCTGCTCATCGACGGCGTCAGCAAGCGCTTCGTCGTCGGCCGGGACAAGAAGGCCGTCGATGCCATCACCGACGTGTCGCTGCGCCTCGAGCGCGGTGACATCCACGGGATCCTCGGCGCCAACGGGTCGGGGAAGTCCACGCTCATCCGCCTCATCTCGGGCCTCCTGACCCTCGACGAGGGCCGGGTCGAGGTCTTCGGCCACGACATCCAACGCGAGGAGCTGGCGGTCAAGCGCCTGATCAACCGGGTCAGCGTCGACGCCGCCTTCTTCAAGAAGCTCAGCCCGATGGAGAACCTGGTCTTCGCGGCGCGGCTGTACGGCCTCGACGGCACGACCGCCAAGCGCGATGCCATCGCGATCCTGGCCCGGCTGGGCATCAGCGAGAAACGCGTCAACCGCCCCATCGAGCAGATGAGCCGGGGGATGCAGCAGAAGGTCGCGATCGCGCGAGCGCTGCTGACGAGCCCGTCCCTGCTGCTCCTGGACGAACCGACCACCGGTCTGGACCCTCGCTCGAAGCTCGAGGTCCAGTCCTTCATCGAGGAGATCAACACGACCGCTGACGCAACGATCGTCCTCACGACGCACGACCTGGCCGAAGCGGAACGCCTCTGCGGCCGGATCACCGTCCTCAACGACGGCAAGGTCGTCGCCGAGGACAGCCCCGAGGGCCTGAAGGCCCTCATCGGAGACCGCATGGGTCGACCCGCGACCCTCGAAGACGTGTTCATGACCTACACCGGCCGTTCCCTCGACGACGACGTCGAGGAGGACGAGTCCGAGTCCGACTGAAAGGAGGTGAGAACCATGTCGTACGCCATCGAAGTCCACGGCCGGCTGGCGCAGGAGCGGATCGAACGCGAGATCGCGTTCGCTGCCATGCGCCGCCGCATCGCCGCGGAGCAACCGTCGTCCATCCGACGCGCCATCGGGCACCGATTCATCCAGATCGGGGCACGGATCGCGTCGGAGCCCTCGCTCGAGTCGGTCCGGTCCCGGTGAGGACCGGGCCGACTCCCTAGTGCTGGAGATCGTCCGATGACCATCGTCGCCCATGAGCTGAAGGCCTCCTATGCCTTCATGGAGCGCAACTTCTTCCTCACTCGCCGCTACTGGGGCTGGGAACTCGCGTTCCTGGTCTACTCGGTCGCGGGCGCGCTCTCGATCTCGCTCATCGGTGTCGACCAGAACAGCCCTGAGCTGTTGCTGACCCTGGTGGTCGGGGCGATCTTCTGGAACTACCTGTCGGTCGTGTTCAGCTGGATCGCCGAGACGGTCTCGGTCGAGCGCTGGGAAGGCACGCTCGAATACACCTTCATGGCCCCGGTCCGCCGCTGGTCGCAGCTGGTCGGGCAGGTCTCGTACGCGATGGTGTACGGCCTGATCCATACCGCCGTGATCTTCATCGTGATGGTCCTGTTCTTCAAGCAGCTGGACCTGAGCCACGCGAACCCCGGGACCGCCCTCACGTTCATGCTGCTCGGCTCGTTCAGCTTCGTCGGCATCGGCATGATCGCGGCCATCCTGCCGCTGCTCTATGTCGAGCGCGGGGCGCAGATGACCTTCGTGCTGCAGTCGTGCATCTTGCTGGTCAGCGGCGTGTACTACTCGACCGAGGTCCTGCCCGACTGGATGCAGGTGCTCTCGAAGCTGTCGCCTGCGACCTACGTCCTCGAGGGCGTCCGCGCCGGCCTGGTCCACGGCGTGCCGGTCACCGAGCTCTGGGCTGACATCTGGCCGCTGATCGTGATGGGCTTCGTGTTCATCCCGTTCGGGCTGTGGGCGTTCGGTCGCGCCGAGCGCTACGCGAAGCGCACCGGCCGTCTGAAGCGGGTGGGCTGATGCTCGGCTGGGATCCCGCCTGGGAGACGCACCTGGCGCCGTTCGCGGACGCCGGGCGCGTCCCCGCGCGCGTCATCGCCGTCCACAAGGAGACCTCGATCGTGCGCGGGCCCGACGGCCTGGACCGCTCGGCGACCGTGTCGGGCCGGTTCCGCTTCGACGCGCTCGCCGCGTCGGACTACCCCGCGGTGGGCGACTGGGTCGCCCTCGAGCCGTCGGTCGCGGCCCCGGGCACCGAGGACCGGGCGGTCATCGCCGCGATCCTGCCCCGCCGCTCGGCGTTCACGCGCAGCACCGCTGACGCGAGCCGGCGCACGAGCGGCCGCCTCGCGGACGAGCAGGTCATCGCGGCGAACGTGGACGTCGCCTTCATCGTGGCCGGCCTCGACCACGACTTCAACCTGCGGCGCCTCGAGCGCTATCTCGCGGTCGCCTGGTCGAGCGCGGTCATCCCCGTCGTCGTGCTCAACAAGGCGGACATCGCCGACGACCTCGAGGGTCGCCTTGTCGCGGTCGACGCGATCGCGCCGGGCGTCCCGGTGGTCGTGCTGTCGGCGTTGACCGGCGAGCATCTCGCCGACCTGCTGCCGCACCTCGCGAGCGGCCGGACGGCCGTCGTGCTGGGGTCGTCGGGCGTCGGCAAGTCGACGCTCGTGAACGCGCTCCTCGGCGAGGCCCGCCAGGCCACCGGCGCGGTGCGCGACGGCGACTCGCGCGGCCGCCACACCACCACCCACCGCGAGCTGTTCGAGCTGCCCGGTGGCGCGCTGCTGATCGACACCCCGGGCATCCGCTCGCTCGAGGTGGCCGGCGCCGACGAGGGGGTCGAGACCGCCTTCGACGACATCCTCGAGCTGGCGGCGACGTGCCGCTTCTCCGACTGCGGCCACGCGGGCGAGCCGGGCTGTGCGATCGAGGCGGCCCTCGCAGCCGGGACGCTCAGCGCCGACCGGCTCGCGAGCCACCAGAAGCTCGAGCGCGAGCTGGCCCGCGCGGTCCGCGAGACCGACCCGCGGGCACGAGCCGAGTTCCGGCGCAAGTGGCAGATCATCCACAAGTCGGTCGACCAGCACATGAAGACCAAGTACGGAGGACGACCATGACCGGGATCGCGGAGACCAGCACGCCGACCGTCTGGCTGGACCTGCCGGGCGCCCCGCCGGTCCCCGGGCTGCGGTTCCGCGCGTTCCGCGACCTGGCGGACTACGAGCCGATGTCCGCACGTGATGTGCGCCGCCACCCGGGCGGACGACATCCCGTGGCTCCCGACGGCCGACCACCTGCGCATCGAGAACGAGGGCGACGACGGGATCTCGCCGCCCGACGACATCGTCTTCGCCGAGATCGACGGGGTCGCGGTCGCGGTCGCCGGCTGCGACCGGGTGGTCCGCGACGACGTGCCGACCTACGAGATCTGGGGGTTCATGGACCCGAGCGCCCGCCGGCGCGGGATCGGCACGGCGCTCTTCGCCCGGAACCTCGCCCGCGTGCACGAACGGGCGGCAGCGGTCGACCCGGGGCTGCCGGTCGTCATCAGCACCGAAGCCGAGGATGGCCAGGAGGGCGACCGCATCCTCGCCGAGACCAGCGGCTTCGAGCCGATCCGCAGCTACTACCTGATGCGCCGCGATCTGGGCGCGCCGATCCCGGACGCCCCGCTGCCCGATGGCATCGAGCTGCGGCCGGTCACCCTGCATCAGCACCGGGCGATCTACGACGCCCAGGTCGAGGCGTTCCGCGACCACTGGGGTCACCGCGAGGGCAGCGAGCACGGCTTCGAAGCGACCTACGCCCGCAAGGAGCTCGACACCTCGCTCTGGGCCGTGGCCTGGTCGGGCGCTGAGGTCGCGGGCGTGGTCGAGAACTGGATCTGGCCCGAGGAGAACGCCCAGCTCGGCGTCGAGCGCGGCTGGCTCGAGAAGGTCAGCGTCCGGCGGCCGTTCCGCCGGCAGGGGTCTCGCCCGAGCGCTGGTGGCCGAATCGCTCCGGCGGTTCCGCGACTGCCGGCATGACCGACGGGATGCTGGGGGTCGATGCGACCAACCCGCTCGGTGCGCTCCCGCTGTACGAGGGCGTCGGCTTCGAGGTCTCCCGACGCGTGGTCGCGTACCGGCGCACGGACAAGCCGCGCTCGGCGAGCGAGCCGGCGGGCTAGGCGAGACGGCGCGGCCCGGTCATCGCGGGCCGCCGTCGACCATCGGATTCGACGTCTTGACCACGTCACCCGGCGCCTCTCCCCTCGGCTACGACTGAGAGTCTTAGCGTGCAGGGAACGTGGGGGATAACTGGCCGTCGCAAGCCCGTCGGCGCCGCGGACCTGCCCAACCCGTGCGTGCGGCGCCGCCGATCGGCGACACAGGCGAGGCACGCGTGACGGTTGTCGGCCGCCTTGTGCTCAGCCTACGACTGGCAGTCGTAGGGGAGATGACAAGGGATCGGCCGGTGGCGCAGGCCGACATGATGCTCCCCCAGACATCACGCTAGGCGAAGAGCCGGCCCTCGCGGGCGACCAGCTCCATCCAGGCCCGCTCGCGGCCGACGGTCGTGGCCGGGCCGTGTCCCGGCTCGACCGCGACGTGGTCCTCGAGGGAGCGCAGCCGCGCGAGCGACTCGACCATCGCGGCCGGGTCGCCGCCGGGGAGGTCCACCCTCCCCCACCCGCCGGCGAACAGCGTGTCGCCGCTGTAGAGGATGCCGTCGTCCTCGGCGAAGAGGCAGACGGAGCCCTCGGTGTGACCCGGCGTGTGCAGCACGCGGAGGCGCAGCTCGCCGAACCGGATCAGGCCGCCTTCGGCCAGCTCGATCGCGGGCACGGACGGGGGGATCTCGAACGGGGCGAAGAGCGGCTGCGGATCGGTCAGCCGTCCGCGGTCGAGCGGGTGGACCGCGATGTCGGCACCGGTATGCTCCGCGACCGCTGCGTTGTCGCCGATGTGGTCCCAGTGACCATGCGTGGACACGATCAACTTGAGCGTCCAGTCGCGGGCGGCCAGCTCGTCGGCGATCCAGGCGAGGCTCGGCGTCGCCGTGTCGATGGCGATCGCCTCGCGCGACCGCGGGTCGGCAAGGACGTGGACGTTGGTCGCGACCGGCCCGACGACCCGGCGGAGGCGTTCCATCAGCCGGTCGGCGAGTGGCGGACGGTCAGGCGGGTGTCTCGAGCTTCGCGCGCATGCACTCGAAGGTCTGGCCGATCATCTTGTTGGCCGTGCCCTCGATCAAGCGAGCGCCCATGCTGGCCAGCGTCCCGGCGATGTTCACGTCGGCAGACCAGTCCATGACCGTCGTCCCGTCCGGACCGTCGGACAGCGACATCGTGGCGTCGGCGTCCACGGCACTGCCGGGCGCCTGACCGTGGGCCTTGATGACGGCCCGGTCGGGTGGGGCCAGTTCGGCGAACGTCATGTCGACGTTGAACTTCGCACTGATGAACCCGATGCCGACCTTGGCCGCAGCCTTGAAATGGGTGTCGTCGACGACCTCGATCTTCTCGACCCCGGGTCCGCACTGGCCGACCTGGTTCGGGTCGATCACGAACGCCCAGACCTTCTCGCGGCTGGCCTTGATGGGCACGGAGCCTTCGAAGTGCATCGGTTCCTCCAGAGTGCCGCGCGGGGTCGGCGGGTCGCGGGTCAGTCGGGCAAGGATACCGACGAGGGGACGTACGCCGTCGGCTCCTTGATGAACCGGGTCCGGCAGCCGATCGAGCAGAACGCGTAGACGACGCCGTCGTGCTCCGCGAGGTGGCGGGCATGCTCGCGGTCGACGGTCATGCCGCAGACCGGGTCGAGCAGCACGATGTCGTCGACGACGGGCTGGAGCTCGACGTGCGCGATCGCGGCCCCGGCGACCGTCGCCGGCCCTGGCGAGGCCACGAAGTCGGCACGGCCGCGGCGGACCTGGACGAGCTCGGCGAGGATCGAGAGCGCGATCTCGGCCGGTGTCTCGGCACCCAGGTCGATGCCGGCGGGTGCGCGCAGCGCCGCCAGCCGCTCATCGGGGAGTCCGGCCTCCTCGCGGAGCCACGTCCGGACGACGTTGGCCCGCGTCGGCGAGGCGACCAGCCCCACGTACGAGGCGTCGCGGGCGAGCGCCGCGGCGACGGCCTCCTCGTCCCAGACGCCCTGCGTGGCGACCACGACATACGGCGCGAGCTCCGGGTCGAGGCGCTTGATGTCGGCCGTCCCGACGACCCGCTCCGCCCCGGGGAAGGCGTCGACGTCGGCGACCGGATCGATGACGGTCACCCGCCAGCCCGCGGCCGAGCCGAGGGTCGCGAGCGCACCGGCGATGGGCGTGGTGCCGGCGACCCACAGGACCGGCGCTGGCAGATGCGGTTCCACGTAGATCTCCAGGGTCCCGCCGGAATGGCAGGTCATGACGAGCTCGATGACGCCGTCGCCGCGACGGCCCTCGGCCGGTGCGTCCTTCGACAGCCGGAGCAGCCGTGGCTGGCCGTCGCCGAGCGAGCGCAGCGCCTCGCGGACCACGACGGGCTGGGCGCAGCTCCCGCCGACCCAGCCCTCGATCGTGCCGTCCGGATGGACGATGCCCGAGGCGCCGGGCCGCGCCGAGGTCGGCCGCTGGACCGCCACGACCGTGGCGACCGCGAACGGCCGACCTTCCGCCTCGAGCGCGGCGGCGCGCGCGAAGATCGAGCGCTGGGTCATCGCTTACCGCCCTCGCCGCTCAGCCGTGCCGAGGTCAAGGCGGCGCCGAGCACGAGAGCGAGCGCACCCCAAGGTGCGTGAGCGAGCGCGCGCAGACGCCAACGCCGGCATCGGTGCGGATCAGCGGCGACCCGTTGGTCACGAGATGCCAGCCTCGTGGAGGATGGCCCAGACCTTCTGGGGCGTGATCGGGATGTCGATGTTGCGGACGCCGAGGTGCCACAACGCGTCGACGACGGCATTCGCGATCGCCGGCGGCGCGCCGACCGTGGCCGATTCGCCGACGCCCTTGGCGCCGATCGGGTGGTGCGGCGATGGGGTGATGGTCTTGCCCGTCTCCCACGCCGGCGTCTCGACGGCCGTCGGCAGCAGGTAGTCCATGAACGTTCCGGCCTGGTTGTTGCCGAGCTCGTCGTAGGTGATCTGCTCGTAGAGCGACGGGGCGAGGCCCATCGTCAGGCCGCCGTGGATCTGGCCGTCCACGATCATCGGGTTGATGATGTTGCCGCAGTCGTCGATGGCGACGAAGCGGCGGACGTGGACCTGGCCCGTCCCCTTGTCGAGGTCGACGACGCAGATGTAGCTGCCGAACGGGAAGGTCAGGTTGGGCGGGTCGTAGTAGTCGACCGCTTCGAGACCGGCCTCCATCCCGGCGGGATGGTTGGTGTAGGCCGCGAAGGCGATCTCCTGGATGGTCTTGAACCGATCCGGCGAGCCCTTGACGCTGAACTTGCCAGGCTCCCACTCGAGGTCCTCTTCGTTGGCCTCGAGCAGGTGCGCCGCGATCTTGCGGGCCTTGTCCCGGATCTTGCGGGCCGCGATCGCGGTGGCCGCGCCGGCGACGGGCGTGGACCGGGACGCGTAGGTCCCGAGGCCGTACGGCGCCGTGTCGGTGTCGCCCTCCTCGATCTTGATGTCCGCGACCGGGAAGCCGAGCTCCTCGGCGATGATCTGGGCGAACGTGGTCTCGTGGCCCTGGCCCTGCGACTGGACGCCGAGCCTTGCGAGGACCTTGCCCGTCGGGTGGACCCGGATCTCGCAGCTGTCGAACATCTTGATGCCGAGGATGTCGAAGTCGTGCGAAGGCCCGGCACCGACGATCTCGGTGAAGCTGCTGATGCCGATGCCCATGAGCTCGCCACGTGACCGCTTCTCCGCCTGCTCCTTGCGCAGGTCGTCGTAGCCGATCATGTCGAGCGCCTTCTGCAGCGCGGCCGGGTAGTTGCCCGAGTCGTACGACCAGCCGGTGGGCGTCTTGTATGGGAACTGCTCGGGCTGGATGAAGTTCTCCATCCGGAGCTGGGCCGGGTCCTTGCCGATCTCGTGGGCGAGGATGTCGACCATCCGCTCGATGGCGTGGACCGCCTCGGTCACGCGGAACGAGCAGCGATAGGCGACGCCACCGGGCGGCTTGTTCGTGTAGACGCCGTCGACCTCGACGAACGCGTTCGCGAAGTCGTAGGAGCCGGTGATCACGTTGAAGAGCCCGGCCGGGAACTTCGAGGGATCGGCGGCCGCGTCGGAGTACCCGTGGTCGGCCAGGGTCTTGACCTTGAGGCTCGTGATCTTGCCGTCCTTGGTCGCGCCCATCTCCGCGTGGATGTGATAGTCGCGGGCGAAGGAATCCGCCTGGAGGTTCTCCGAGCGGTCCTCGATCCACTTCACCGGCGTGCCGGTCAGGAACGAGGCCGCCACGGCGAGGACGTAGCCCGGGTAGACCGGCACCTTGCCGCCGAAGCCGCCACCGATGTCGTGGGTCTTGACCCGGATGTTCTGCTCGCTGATCGGCAGGCCGGCCCCGGCGGCGACGAGGGCGATCACGGTGCGGATGGCATGCGGGGCCTGGCTCGTCATGTGGAGCGTGAGCTGCTGGCGGACCGGGTTCCAATCGGCGACGCAGCCGCAGGTCTCGATCGAGGCGACGTGGATCCGCGGGATGTAGATGTCCTCGGACACCCGGACCTCGGACGCGGCCAGCGCGGCATCCGTCGCGGCGGCGTCGCCCGATTCCCAGTGCCAGATGTGGTTGTTCGCCTTTTCCGGCCCGCGATCGGGACGCAGCACGAAGGCATCAGGCTCCATCGCCTTGTGCGGGTCGATCACGACCGGGAGCGGCTCGTAATCCACCAGGACGGCGGCGACCCCGTCGGCGGCCGCGTAGCGGGACGTCGCGATGACCGCGGCGACCTCCTGCGACTGGTACATGACGGTGTCGACCGGAAGCACCATCTGCATGTCGCCCGCCAGCGTCGGCATCCAGTGGAGCTTGTAGCCCTCCAGATCCTTGCCGGTGACGACGGCGGCGACCCCCGGGATCTTCAGCGCCTCGGAGGCGTCGATCGACTTGATCCTCGCGTGCGCGTACGGGCTGCGCACGATGTCGAGCCAGAGCTGGCCCGGCAGGTTGACATCCTCGATGTACTCGCCCTGGCCGCGGATGAACCGCGGGTCTTCCTTGCGCTTGACCGAGTGGCCCATGCCACCCATCTCGAATGTGGTGCGGGGCTCCGCTTCGGTGGTCATCTCGTCACTCCCCGCTCAACCGGCCGCGACCGGCGTGCCGCCGGTCTGGGTCTCGGCTGCGGCGCTCATCTCGGCCGCGGCCTGCTGGATCGACTTCACGATGTTCACGTAGCCCGTGCAGCGGCACAGGTTGCCGCTGATCCCCCAGCGGATCTCCTCCTCCGTGGGATCGGGGTTCTCGCCGAGGAACCAGGCGGCCTGCATGATCATGCCCGGGGTGCAGAAGCCGCACTGGAGCCCGTGCTGGTCCCAGAACGCCTGCTGGAGCGGGTGGAGCGTGGCGCCGTCGGCCATGCCCTCGATGGTCTTGATCTCGCGCCCGTCGGCCTGGACCGCGAGCACCGTGCAGGACTTGGCGCTCTGGCCGTCCAGGTGGACGGTGCAGGCGCCGCAGTTGCTGGTGTCGCAGCCGGTGTGGGTGCCGGTCAGCCCAAGGTCGTCGCGCAGGAAATGGACGAGGAGGAGCCGAGGTTCGACGTCCGCCTCGTGGGCCTTGCCGTTGACGGTGACCGAGATGTGCTTGGTGGTCATCGTGGTCGCTGGCCTCCTACGCGTACGCGTTCGCGCGGTCGACGGCGGTGCGGAGCGCCCGGAGGGTCAGCTCGGCGACCATCGCCCGCTTGTAGTCGACGGGACCCCGGACGTCGCCGCCGGGGCTGCTCTGCGCCGCCGCGGCCGCGCCGGCCTGACGGTAGAGGTCGTCGCTCGGCGCCTTGCCCACGAGGACGGCCTCCGCGTCGGTCGCGGCGAACGGCGTGTCCGCCACGCCGGTGACGCCGATCCCGGCCTTCTCGATGTTGCCGTCCGCCCCGAGGCTGACCCGCGCCGCGACGCCGGCCGTCGCGAAGTCGCCGACCTTGCGCTCGAGCTTCTGGTACGCACCGCCCGTGTGGCGGCCGCGCCGCGGGATGCGGACCTCGGTCAGGACCTCCAACGGCGCGATGGCCGTGGTGAACGTATCAAGGAAGAACCCGCGAGCCGGCAGCACGCGCTCTCGGACGGCGTCGCCCGCAGACGCGGGGTTGTCGCCGACTCGCGCCTGATGCGGGTCGCCGGAGAGCCCGCGGCAGACGACGGAGGCGCCCGTCGGCGATCAGGATCGCCGGCCAGTCCGAGGCCGGGTCCGCGTGGGCGACGGAGCCGCCGATCGTGCCCCAGTTGCGGACCTGCGGGTCGCCGATCAGGGCGGTCGCGTCCTCGAGCATCGGGTAGTGGTCCACGACGATGGCGTTCTCGTGGATCTGCCGGTGGGTGGCCCTGGCGCCGATGCGCAGGTCGTCGTCGGTCTCGATGATGCTGTCCAGCCCGTCGATGTCACGGATGTCGACCAGGAGCCCCGGTTGGGCGAGGCGGAGCTTGATCAGGGGGATGAGGCTGTAGCCGCCGGACAGGATCTTCGCCTCGCCCTCGCGGTCCTTGAGGATCCGCAGGACCTCGTCGAGGTTCGCCGGCCGGACGTAGTCGAACTGAGCCGGGATCATCGCGCTGCTGCCTCCTGCCCGCTCGCGCGGGCGATACGGTCGACCCTGAGCGTCAGCGCGTCCCTGCGCCCGGTCCTGGGTCCGGAGCTATGGCGACGTTCCCGGGCCGTCGGGCGGGGGCCGTCTCGGCTGGGTCCGACCGTGGTCCGGGTTGCGGGGGTGTTGCCCGGAAGTATCGTCCCGTGGTCGTTCGTCCGTCAACGAGATCCGCAGGTTCCATGGCTAGGTTTTCGCAACGAATCCTCACCCGCCGGGACCGCCGACCGTGGGCATCCCGGCGGCGCCGATAGCGGTCTCAGGCGGCCATCCCTGCCCGCTCTCGAGGAAGGTCTTGATGACCCTGCCGGACGGGAGGCGCGTCGAACTCGCATGGCGCAGCGGGTACAGCGCGAGGTTCACTCCGGCCCTCGAGGTGCTCGACGAGCATTCGAAGGTCATCGCTCGTGAAGGATCGCTCATCAGCGGCACCTGTGGGACGGCCGAGTTCGACGTGAGCTTGCCCGAATTCGACACGGCTCCGTAGCAGGCCCACAGCACAGGGGCGACCTAGCGAGCTCAGCGTTCACGGGCGATGGTCCTCTTGACGGCGGCGGCGCACGGTGCACGATCGGCCAGTGGAAACCGTCGCCACTCCAGGTCGGCGGCTCGCCGCGATCGGCGGGCTGACCCTGCTCGGGCTCGGACTCCTCTTCGGCGCGTTCGGCCTCCTGATCGCGCTGGCGGAACCGACCGGGGAGTTCGACTTCGGCCGTGCGATCGCCCCATTCGTATTCGTCGTTGCTGCACCGCCACTGCTCGCGGGCGTCGGGATCCTGCGCCATCACGGCTCGGCCGCCATCCTTGGGATCCTCGTGGGCGCGCTGTACGGGATCGTGGGCGTGGGCCAGGGGACCCGTGCATACGGCCAGCCGATCCTCGCGGTCATCGGGCTCGGGTTCCTGCTTGCGGCGGTCCTGTTGCTCGACTCGTTCCGTCGGTCGGCGACGGCGTCCTGACGTGCGCCCAGCTGGCGCCACCGGCCGCCTTGCGCTGACGACGAGCCTCAGTCTTCGGGAAATCGATGGATCGGGTCGGATCGCGGGCGATCGCACCCGTCACGCCCACAGCGCTCCGAAGTCACCGGCGTCACGACGTTCGGGACCGTGGCAAGGCTCGCGCCCGGTGGCGGGGCATACAGCAGGTGCATGGCGCTCTCGAACTCGTGCGGCTCGAGCGGCGGCGCGACGAGGCCCGTCCTTGCGAGGACCGATCGAATGCCGGTCGTCCATCCCATCAGCGTCACCCCATCGGGCACGTCCGCGGCCGACGCCGCCGCACGGTCGAGGATGCACCCGGGCGCAGCACTCGTCAGCGGAAACGGAACCCCGGCGGGCGGGCGGTCGCCTGTCGCCACGATGTATCTCGATGCGCATCATGGGTCGATGCAACCAACGGGAGTGAGCCTGCGTCGTGGCCGCATGCTGGTGGTCAGGCTGCTCGTGCTCGCGGCGTGTGCGCTCGTCGCCGGCTGCGGCCCTGGCGGCGGGGCATCCGCACCGCCCGACGCGTCGCCGGTCGTCTCACCGGCCGGTGGCCCGCCAAGCGTGACGGGCACCGTCACCGCCGGCCCGGTCTGCCCGGTCGAGCAGTCCCCGCCCGACCCGAAGTGCGCAGCCCGGCCGGTCGCGGGCGCCGTCATCGTCGCGACGGATCAGCGTGGCCAGGAAGTCGGTCGTACCACGAGCGCGGCCGATGGCTCGTACCAGTTGATCGTGGGAGAGACGGACACGGTGCTCATCTCGGCACTGCCGGTCGCCGGGCTTGCCGGGGCTCCGGCCCCGGTGAGCGTCACGCTGGCCGCCCCTGGCGAGACCGAACGCGTCGACCTCGAGTACGACACCGGGATCCGCTGAGGGGTCGATGCGTCATCGACCCGCGATCAGTGACGCGCGGCGTTGCGTGTGCGGGGGCTGCTCCGGTAGCGTTGGGAGCATGGTGTTCGCCCCGAGACACTCGCCCGGTCCTGACGCGTGACAGGTCGACGTCCCGCCACATCGTCGCGACGGGCCGCGGCGGGCGGCGCGATCGCGGTCGGCGCCAGGCGGCCCCGTGCCTGAACCCCGCGTCCGCCTGCGCGACGCCACCATCGATGACGCCGATCTCCTCGACGCCTGGGAGACGCCTGAGGCGCTGGGCGAGTTCAACGACTTCGGGCTGCCGAGGTCGTCGAAGCGCGACGCGCTCGCCCGCGGCCCGCTCCGGGACGAGCGCAACGGCACGCTGCTCGTCGAGGTGATCGCGACGCGGCGAGGCGATCGGGACCGTGGGCTGGCACGGCATCGGGTACGGCCCCAACAGCGCGAGTCGGGCCTGGAACATCGGGATCGCGCTCATCCCGAGCGCGCGCGGCCACGGCTACGGCGGGGAGGCCCAGCGACAGCTCGCCGACGAGCTCTTCCGCACGACCGACGCGAACCGCGTCGAGGCATCGACGGACGTGGAAAACATCCCCGAACAGCGATCGCTCGAGAAGGCCGGCTACACGCGCGAGGGCGTCGTGCGGGGCGCCCAGATGCGTGCCGGCGGATATCACGACCTCGTCACCTTTTCGAGGCTTCGCTCGGACCCCTGACCGCGATCGATCGAACCTTGACGGGCCGACGTGTTCGGCGCATACCACGCGGGAAGGGTGGTGGAGCGTGGGCGAGCCCGAGCCGAAGCAGCCGCAGCACAACGCCGGCGCCTTCCTCGGCCCCGACCTCCTGGCGCCGGTGCCGATGCGGACGCTCAGCGACGAGTACCACGACGGGCCGGCGGAGCCACAGGACTCGGATCGCGTGCCGCCGCCCGAGATCCCCGGGAGAGTCAAGCAGTATCTCGACCGGCTGACCGCCCTGGTACAGCGCCGCTAGTCCTCGCCCGGGCGCCAGGTCACGATGCCGATCGGCATCGGTCGCTGCGAATCGAGCCCGAACCCCGTCTCGTCGACCACGATCTGCTCGTCGAGCGCCGCCTGGAAGCGGCGGTCCTTCTCACCCCCGGGCTCGACCCAGAGCTGGCGGCGCAGGAAGCCCTCGAGCTGCTCGCGCGACTCGAACCGGCGCGGCTCGCGAGCCAGATGCGCGACCTCCGGCGCCCGGCCGAGCGCGTGGAGCAGCTCGACGAACTCGGGGAGGGCCGGAAGCGCGATCCGCGCCTCCCCGTGGACCGGCGGCCAGCACGCGTCGGCGACGGACGCCGGCTGGCGCTCCATCAGGACCGCTACGCAGAGCCGCCGCACGGCGGCCTCCATGGCCCGCAGGAACGGCCCGACCGCCTCGATGTCGTAGCCGACGTGCGCGATCAGCCCGACGTCGGCGGCGAACGGCGCCAGGTCCGGTGGCGGCCAGCGGCCCTCCACGGCGCGGACGTTCTCGATCGCCGCCGCCCCGGCGTCCTCGCGCAGCGCATCGAGCATCCCGGTCGACGGGTCGATCGCCACGACCGACCCGCCCGACGCCGCCAGCGCGGCCGCGATCGGCAACGCGTAGCGTCCGGCACCCGCCCCGATGTCCAGCCATGTCTCGCCCGGCCGGACGAGCGCCAGCAGCGCGTCGAGGGCCGGCTCGTCGGTCCGTGCCGGGTCGGCCCGGAACAGGCCGCTGACCGGCGCGTAGAAGTCCGGGCCGTCCGGGACCTCGCGGAGGCGGTCCACCTGCTCGCGATTGGCCCGGACACGTGTCGCCCACGCGGCCTCCAGCACGCCGACCAGGTCCGCGGGCGTGTCCACGTCCGGGTTCGAACCGGCGACGGCGACCTCCTGCACGCGCTCGGGATGCGCCGCGAGGATGGGACCGAGCCCGTGGTCGCCACTCGCCTCGTCCAGGAGCGAGAAGCCGGCCGACCGCACCAGGACGGGGTTTCGGCCCCGATCCTCGGCGTAAGCCGGCACGACGACCGGCCGATCGGGGTCGTCCGGGGCCTCCAGCAGCGCTCGGATCACGTCGGTCCGCAGCGTCGGCTGGTCGCCGAGGGCGATGAGGACGGCGCCGGTCCCCGGCCCCAGTGCGGCGCGCCCGATGGCCAGCGAGCTGGCCAGCCCGCGCTCCGGCTCGGGGTTGACGACGCGGCGCTCGGCTCGCCACTCGATGGCAGCCTCGATCGCCGCGGCGTCGGCCCCGAGGACCACGATGACGTCGTCGACCCGGGCCTCGGCCAGGCGGTCGAGCACGTGCTGGAGGAGCGGCCGGCCATCGACGGCCGCCAGCAGCTTCCCGCCGCCGAACCGCGAGCCCGCGCCCGCAGCCAGCACGATCGCAGCGACTCGGCCGTCGTCCATCGGTGGCATCTTCCCACCTGCCATCGCGGCGAGTAGCCTTGCGCCGAGCGCGCGCGATCAGAGGGAGAGAGCCACGGATGACCGGGAATGCTGGCCCGTCGGGGTCCGACCCATGGCGCGACCTGCCACCAAGCGTCCCCGACCCGCGCGACCCCGGCGACCCTGACCATCCGTTCGGGTCCGACCCCACGCGCCCCCGATGCCCCCGCGCCGGACTCGGTCGCACCCGCCGACGACCGCACGCAATGGGCGCCACCTGGCGGCGCGACGCCTCCGGCCCAGACGGCGATGCCCCCGATGCCGGAGATGGACCTGACGACCAAGCTCACCCTCGGGGCCGGCGTCGCGCTGGCGATCCTCGGGCTGCTCGGCGTCGCGATCGGGACCTGGAACTTCACCTGGAGCGGGATCATCCTGATCCTCGCCGGCCTCGTCGGCGCCGCGGGCGGCTGGATCGGCGTCACGAACCCCGGCAAGTCGCTCGCGATCGCGCCCCGCGACATCGTGCTCATCGGCGGGACCGTCGGCGCCGTCCTCGGGATCCTGTTCGTCCTCCAGCTCATCACCGACCTCGATCATCTCAGCGGCTACGGCGGCGGACTCGGCCTGATCATCGCTCTGCTGACCGCAGGGGCCGGCGGCGCGCTCTACGCCGCGGCGGCCCGCCATTGGGGCGACCGGCCGCTTGCGCCCTGGCTCGTCCTGCTCCACGCAGGTCTCCCCGGCCGCCTGATCCTGGGCGGCACGGCACTCGTGATCGTCGGCTGGCTCGGGAACGTCACGATCGGCGCGTGGTTCCTCGACACCGGGATCCTGACGATCACGGTGGTCCTGGTCGCCCTGCTGCTGGCCCGCGCGGAGGCCGACCCGGACCAGCCGATGCATCTCCCGGTCCCGGCCGCGTTCGTGATCGTGCGTCCTCGTGGGGGTCGCGGTGCTCGAGGCCATCCTCCAGATCGGCGACCTGATGGGCGCCCACCAGGGCATCCAGAGCTGGCTGACCCAGCTCATCGCCGTGGCCGGCGTCGCCCTGGCGCTGGTCGGTGCGGGGCTCGCGGTGGTGGAGACGACGAGGGCGGGAACGGCCTCAGGGGCGGCCCGCTAGGGCCGCGACGGCGGTCCGTCGCGACGTCTGCTCAGGCGACCGCCCGCTGCCGGAGCGGGACGCCGCTCCCGCCGTACCGCTCGGCGACCACCTCGGCCAGGATCGCCAGCGCGGTCTCGGCCGGCGCGCGACCGCCCAGGTCCAGGCCGACCGGCCCGCGCAGCCGGTCGAGGTCCTCGTCGCTGACGCCCGCCTCGCGCAACCGGGCGCGTCGGTCGCCCTGCGTCTTCTTCGATCCGACCGCGCCCACGTAGCGGCAGCCCCGCCGGAGCGCCTCGACGATCGCGGGCTCGTCGAACTTGACGTCATGCGTCAGCACGGCGACCGCATCGTTCGGCCCGAGCGAGATCTCGTCGGCGACTTCGTCGGGCCAGCCGACGATCAGGCGGTCCACGTCCGGGAAGCGCTCGACGGTGGCGAACGAGGCGCGGCCGTCGATGACGACCGTCTCGAACCCGAGCTCGCGTGCCAGCCGGACCAGCGACCGCGCGACCTCGACGGCCCCGACGACCACGAGCCGCGGGCGGACCGGGAAGACCTCGATGAAGAGCGAGCGCCCGCCCAGCTCGACCGTTCGCGACAGCCCGCGCCTGAGCGCGTCGCCGGCGGCCGTGACGAGCTGCGCGTCGAGCTCGGCGGAACCCAGCGTCCCCTCGAGCCGGCCCTCGTCATCGACCACGAGCTCGGGCTCGGGCGGCGCCCCGACGCCCGGCTGGTGCGGCCCGAACTCGCCCGGTGGCGAATCGGCGGGGAGCCGGCGTGATGACCGCGGCCCCCTGCCCGGCCGGGCCGAGCGACCCGCGAGCGGCGGTGACGACGGCAGCCGGGGCGACCGGCTCGACGAGCACGTCGATGGTCCCGCCGCAGGCCAGGCCCACGTCCCACGCCTGCTCGTCGCTGATCCCGTAGCGGATGACGCGGGCATGGCCGTCGGCCCGGGCCTTGTCGATCTCCTCGGCCGCAGCGCCTTCCACGCATCCGCCGCTGACCGAGCCGGCGATCCGGCCGTCGGCCGCGTACAGCAGGACGGCGCCCTCGGGGCGCGGCGCGGACCCGAACGTCCGGACGACGACCGCGCGACCGACAGCGACGCCTTCGTGCTCCCAAGCGGCCAGGGTGTCGAGCAGCTCCTTCATCGCATCGGCCTCGGTACGGATGGATCGGTCGGCGTCCCGCCGACGACATCGGGCGGTGCGGCGACGGTGGGGACGGTCATCCCGGGCAGGGCCGCGTGCGACGCCGCCTCGCTGCCGCGTCGCGTGTCGCTGGCGCGGACCCCGCCGAGGATCTCCCCCAGGCGCTCGAGGTTCGCGACGGTCCCGGCCGCGAGGAAGTCGTCGACGTACGGGTAGGCGGCGCGCATCCCGCCGGCCAGCGGCTGGTAGCCGGGCGTCCCGGCGAGCGGGTTGAGCCAGACCAGCCGGTGGCAGTTGCGCCGGAGGCGCGCGGTCTCGGTCGCCACGAGCGCCGGGTCGCCGCGGTCCCAGCCGTCGGAGACGACGATGACGACCCCCGAGGTGCGCAGCGTCCGCCGCGCCCAGTGCTGGTTGAACGTGCGGAACGACTCGCCGATGCGCGTCCCGCCGGCCCAGTCGTTCACGGCGTCCGAGACGCGGGCCAGGGCGCGGTCGCGGTCGCGGTCCTTGAGCAGCCGCGTGACGCGCGTGAGCCGCGTCCCGAAGACGAACGACTCGGTGCGGACCTCCGACGCCGCGGACAGCGCCTGGACGAACCGGAGCAGCAGCCGCGAATGGCGCTCCATCGAGCCGGAGATGTCGCACAGCACCACGAGCGAGCGCGGCTCGCGGATCGGCCGCCGCCAGACCCAGTCGAGCAGCTGGCCGCCGGTCCCGAGGTTGCGCCGGAACATCGCGCGGGGCGCGAGCCGCCGGCCGTGCGAGTGGAGCTCGTACGCGGCGGGTCCGCCGACGCTCGAGCTTCGGCACGAGCGCGTCGACGAGCCGCTCGGCCTCGCGCAGCTCCGCGGGCGTCATCCGGTCGAACTCGCGGTGGCGCAGCACCTCGCCCTGGCTGTAGGCGTCGGGCGAGATCACGATGCCCGCGATCGGGCGCCTCGTCCTCGGCGTCCTGGTCGTCGGAGGCGGGGAGCGGCACGCCGGCCTCGTCGGGTCGCTGCTCGCGTGGTCTCGCCGCCCGTCGCCGGGCTGCGGCGTCGCCGCGCCCTCGAGCTGGTCCGCGGCGCCGTCCTGGCCGCCGACCGGCGGCGGCTCGAAGCCGCCCGGGAGCCGCGAGCCGCGGCGCCGCCACCAGCGGTCGAAGACCGCCTCGTAGGTCGCCCGGTCGTCGCGGCGGCGGACGAAGATCGCGGCGCCGGCGCCGCGGACCTGCTCGCGGTCGCCGATGTCGACGAGCGTCAGGGCCCGGGCGAAGTCGACCGACGCGCCGATGTCGATCGAGAGCCGCGCCGCCCGGAGCGCCCGCGCGAAGCCGACCGACTCGCCCAGCAGGCGCCGCCCATCGATCTCGGCCCCGAACGGCGGACGGACGATGGCGGGATCGGACATGGGACGCTCAGCCGCTCGCCGCGGCCTCGGCGAGGAGCCGCCGCGCGGTGTCGCCGCGGACCTGGCGGATGTCCTCCTCGTACTTGAGGACGACGCCGAGGGTCTCGTCGACCAGCTCGGGCTGCAGCTCGCGCGCGCCGAGCGAGAGCGAGCGCCGCGGCCCAGTCGAGCGTCTCGGCGATCCCCGGGCACCTTGGTGAGGTCGGCCTCGCGCAGGCGGTGGACGAACCCGACGACCTCGCGGGCGAGGCGCTCAGGCGCCTCGGGCACGCGCGCGAGCACGATCTCGTATTCCTTCTGCGCGGTCGGATAGTCGATCCAGTGGTAGAGGCAGCGCCGCTTGAGCGCGTCGTGGACCTCGCGGGTCCGGTTCGAGGTGAGGATCACCCGCGGCGGCCGCTCCGCCTTGATCGTGCCGATCTCCGGGACCGTGACCTGGAAGTCGGAGAGGATCTCGAGGAGGTACGCCTCGAACTCCTCGTCGGCCCGGTCGATCTCGTCGATCAGCAGCACCGGGGCGACGCCGTCGGTCACCTCGAGCGCCTGGAGCAGCGGCCGGCGGATCAGGAAGTCCTGGCCGAAGATGTCGTGGGCGCTCGCGCGGTCCGCCTCGCCGCGGGCCTCGAGCAGCCGGATCTCGAGCATCTGGCGCGGGTAGTTCCACTCGTAGACCGCCGTGTTGACGTCGAGGCCTTCGTAGCACTGGAGGCGGATCAGCGGCGCCCCGAGGCTCGCGGCGAGGACCTTCGCGAGCTCCGTCTTGCCGACGCCGGCCTCGCCTTCGAGGAGCAGCGGGCGGCCCAGCTCGAGGGCGAGGAAGACGGCGGTCGCGAGCGAGCGGTCGGTGATGTAGTCGCGCTCGCGGAAGTCGGCCTGGATCGCCTCGATGGAGCGGGTGCCTTCCGGGCGCTGGTCTCGGTCGGTCATCGAGGGAATTGTACACGGCCGGGGCGGCGCGGGCGCGCAGCGGGTCATCGCGACGACGACGCTATCCATCGGGCGCGTCGAGCTCCCGCGCGTACGGCGGGAACCGGAAGCGCTGCGAGCGGGTGAGGATGCCGCCGTGGCCGAGCTTGGCCACGGTCCGCTCGGACGCCGGCTCGCCCGAGAGGAGACGCGGCAGCAGCAGGTCGGCCGCGGTCGCCTTCGAGTAGGCGCCGCAGGTCGGCAGGCCCAGGATCGAGGTCGGCACCGACGCGCGCGAGCCAGAGCATCGAGCCCGGGTGCGCCGGCACGCCGCGGCGCACGATCCGCCCACCGAGCGCCTCGATCGCCACGAAGAACGGATCGCCCGGGTCCGTGCTGGCCGAGCCGGCCGTCAGGACCAGGTCGGCCTGGTCCGGCGGGTGGGTGAACCGGGCCAGCGCGGCCTCGACCGCCTCGTGGTCGTCGTCGGTGTAGACGATGTCGATGATGGTCGAGCCGAGGCCCTCGACCTTGGCCCGGACGCTGGCCTCGAACCGCTCGCGCGCGGTCGCGCGGACGGATTCCTTCACGACCACCCCGACGCGGCCCGCGATGAACGGCGCGACCCAGACCAGCGGCCGGTTGCCGAAGTCGGCGAGGCGCGCCCCGGCGTCGACGGTCGCCGCCTCGACGACGTGCGGCGCCACCTTGATGCTCGCGACGAGGTCGCCGCGCTCGACGATCTGACCGTCGAACACCGTGAACACCTCGAGCGGGTCGAGACGGTTGACCTGCTCGAGCTCCGCGATCCGCACGTTGACGACCCCGGCCGTCGCGGCCAGGAGGTCCATCCGGCTCTGGTTGGGGCCGCGGATCTCCAGGCCCGGGACCGGCGACGGCCTTCGCGAGGCGCAGGGCGGCGTCGTCCTCGTGGAGCTCGCCGGCCTCGGCGATGAGGACCGTGACCGGCGGCCCGGGCTCGCCCGCGGCCAGCGCCGCGAGGTCCGCGTCGCGTGAGACGACGGCCCTTCGACCAGCGCTGCTCCCCCGACGACCAGGTCGCGGGCGAGGATCGCCCCGGTCAGGCGTTGCGGCGCGCGTCGGCCGGGCGTGACCCGTTCGACGCGCATGCCGCCTCGTCGGTCAGGTCAGGCGGAGCGGCCGAGCGCGGCCTCGATCGCCCGTCGCGTGTAGACCTCGGCCATCCGGGTCCGGTACTCGCGATCGGCGTGGATGTCGCTGTTGACGGTCACCCCGTCGGTGGCGTGGGCCGCCGCGGCCGCCACGGCCGCCGCCGACCCGTCCGAGCCGAGCAGCGCGGCCTCGACCGCCTTCGCGCGATAGGCCACCTCGCCGACCCCGGTGAGCGCCACCCGGGCGTGCGAGATCGACCCGCCGCTCGAGGCGACCACCGCGGCCACGCCCGACGATGGAGTAGCCGGACGCCGGCTGCTCGAGCTTGCGGTACGCGCCCGCGGCACCCGCCGGCAGCGGTCCGCGCCGCATCGAGACGAGGATCTCGTCGGGCGCGATCCCGGTCTGGAACGCGCCGGCGAAGAACCCGTCGATCGGGACGACCCGCTCGCCCACGGGCCGAGCGGAGCACGACCGAGTAGTCGAGCGCGAGCGCGAGCGCCGGCAGGTCCGACGCCGGATCGGCATGCGCGATGGCGCCGCCGACGGTGCCGCGGTTGCGGACCTGGACGTCGCCGATGCCGAGGATCGTGTCCTTCGCGATGTCGAGCTGGGTCGTCTCGAGGACGTCCGCGTAGGTCGTGAGCGCCCCCGATCTCGAAGCCGCCGTCCGGCAGCGGCCTGGCGCTCTTGAGCTCCTCGAGCCGGCCGATGTCGATGAGCGTCTCCGGGCTGGCCAGCCGCAGCTTCATCAGCGGCAGCAGGCTCATCCCGCCGGCGAGCACCTTCGCGGAGCCGTCCGCCGCGGCGAGCGCGGCCAGCGCCGCGTCGAGGGTGGCCGGACGCTGGTAGCCGAACGCGACCGGGATCATGCCTGGCCTCCCTTCGCGGACTGGATGGCTCGCCACACGGTCTGGCCCGTGTACGGCATGTCGAGATGGCGGATCCCGAGCGGACTCAGCGCATCGACGACGGCGTTGGCGACCGCGGCCGTGCTGGCGATGGCGCCGGCCTCGCCGACCCCCTTCACGCCGAGCGGGTTGACCGGCGACGGCGTGACGGTCTGGTCGAGTTCGATGTTCGGGAACCACGCGGCCCGCGGCAGAGCGTAGTCGAGCATCGAGCCCGTCAGGAGCTGCCCATCGTCGCTGTAGATGGCGCCCTCCCAGAGGGCCTGGCCGACGCCCTGGGCGATCCCGCCGTGGAGCTGGCCGTCGACGATCATCGGGTTGATCTTGTTGCCGACGTCGTCGACCGCGACGTAGCGGACGAGCTCGACGTGACCGGTCTCCTCGTCGATCTCGACGATCGCGATGTGGGTCCCGAACGGCCACGTGCAGTTCGGCGTGTCGTAGTAGGCGGTCTCGTCGAGATACGGCTCCATGCCCTCGGGCGCATCGAACGCGAGGTCGAGCGCGAAGGCGATCTCCTGGAAGGTCTTCTTGCGGTCGGGCGACCCCTTGACCCGGTACTCCGCGCCGACGATCTCGATGTCGTCCACGCTGGCTTCGAGCATGTGCGCCGCGTAGCGCGCCGCCTTGGCCTTGATCTTGTCGGCGGCCTTGATGGCCGCGGTCATGCCCGACCGACGACGTGCGGCTGCCGTACGAGCCGTAGCCGAACGGCGTGCCCTGCGTGTCGGAGTGCTGGACGATCACGTCCTCCATGGGGATGCCGAACTGGTCGGCGACCACCTGGGCGTACGTGGTCTCGTGGCCCTGGCCCTGCGGCTGGGTGCCCATCGTGACGATGACCTTGCCGGTCAGGTGGACCTTGATGTTGGACGACTCCCACATCGCGGCGCCCCAGCCCTCGCCGACCGCGCCGATCCACTTGGACGGCGCGACGCCGCAGACCTCGATGTAGGTGCTGAAGCCGAAGCCGAGGAGCTTGCCCCGGGTCTTGGCCTCGGCCTTCTTCGCGGCGAGGTCCTCGTAGCCGGCCGTCGCGAGGGCCTTGTCCATCGCCGGCTCGTAGTTCCCGGAGTCGATGTAGATCTTGGCGCCGCCCGACGCGGTCCCGAGGCCGGACGGGTTCTCGTACGGGAACTTGTCCGGGGCGATGAAGTTCCGGCGCCGGACCTCGGCGCGGTCCATCCCGATCTCGGCGGCGAAGAGGTCCATCGCCCGCTCGACGACGTACGTCGCCTCGGGGCGGCCGGCACCGCGGTAGGCGTCCACGAACGTCGTGTTCGTGTAGACGCCGGTCACCTCGGCATAGACGTTCGGGAACTTGTAGCAGCCGGACAGCACGCGCGCGTAGAGCGTCGTGGGGATGCCCGGGCCGATGGTCGAGAGGCGGCCGCCGAGGTTGGCGATGGTCTTGACCCGCAGCCCGGTGACCTCGCCGTCGCGCTTGCCCGCGATCTCGAGGTACGTGATGTGGTCGCGGCCGTGGATGGTGCTCTGGTAGTTCTCGCGCCGGCCCTCCACCCACTTGACCGGCCGGCCGCCGATGGCCTTGCTGGCGAACATCGTCAGCGCCATGTCGGCGTAGCAGAAGATCTTGGAGCCGAAGGCGCCGCCGACATCGGGGCTGATGCAGCGGATCTTGTGCTCCGGGATGCCGGTCACGAAGGCCGCCAGCAGCAGTCGCTGGATGTGCGGCGTCTGGCTCGACATCCAGACCGTGTACTCGTCGGTGCCGGGGTTGTACCAGCCGATGTCGCCGCGGGTCTCCATCGAGTTGGGGATCAGGCGCTGGTTGACGATCCGCTGGCGGACCACCACCTCGGCGCCGTCCACCGCCGCATCCGTGCCGGCCTTGTCGCCGACGCTCCACTCGAACACCACGTTGTTCGGGGCGTTCTCGTGGAGCTGCGGCGCCCCGGGCTGCATGGCCTTCTCGGCGTCCACGACCGCGGGGAGCGGCTCGTAGTCCACCGCGATCGCGTCGAGCGCGTCGTAGGCCTGTGCCTCGGTCTCGGCGACGACCGCCGCGACGCCCTCACCGGTCCACTTGACGCTGTCCGTCGCGAGGATCCGCGGCGTGTTGACGTTGTTCTGGATGCCTGCGCTGCCGCCGGCCGGCCACGCCATCGGGAGCGGGTTGTAGGGGATGTCCGCCCCGACGAAGATCGCCAGGACGCCGGGCATCTTGCTGGCCGCCGAGGTGTCGACGGACCGGATGTTCGCGTGCGCGTACGGGCTGCGCAGGATGGCCAGGTGGGTCATCGAGGCGAGCTTGATGTCGTCGAGGTAGTTGCCCTCCCCGGTGATGAACCGGGGGTCCTCGGTCCGCTTGATCGGCTTGCCGAGGGGAGAGCTGGGGGCGTCGAGCAGGTCGGTCATGGTCGTCTCCCCTGCCTATGCGCCGACCGGGGCGGCAGCCCCGTCACGGATGGTCGCCGCGGCGGCGCGGATGGCCGCCACGATGTTCTGGTAGCCCGTGCATCGACAGATGTTGCCGTCGATGGCGTGGCGGATCTCGTCGTCCGTGGGATCGGGGTTGTGCGCCAGCAGATCGGCGGCGACCATGATCATGCCCGGCGTGCAGAACCCGCACTGGAGACCGTGCTTCTCCCAGAACGCGGTCTGCAGCGGGTGCAGACCGTCGTCGGGGGCCATGCCCTCGATGGTGGTGACGCTGGCGCCGTCCGCCTGGACCGCGAGCATCGTGCACGACTTCACGGCACGTCCGTCGACGTGGACGGTGCAGGCCCCGCACTGGCTGGTGTCGCAGCCGACGTGGGTCCCGGTCAGGTCGAGGTCTTCGCGGAGGGCCTGGACGAGGAGTCGTCTCGGCTCCACGTCGAGGTCTCGTGTCGTCCCGTTGACCGTCAACTGGATGTGTTCGCCCACGGGCTGGACCTCCTCCGGCTACATGTCGCGCGGCGCGAGACCGGCCGCGCACCCCTGGAGCATCCGGGTCCTCGCGACGTTCGGGGAACGAGGTCGACGAGGTGCGCCGATGGTGGCACCGTGGCGACACGGAATCAAGCCGGTCGCGGATCAGGGCCGTGGCGGCGGCTTCCCCCCCGGGTCGTAGCGACCGAGCGCCGCGCTGCGGATGTCGACGGCGCGCGGGTCGAGGGCGGCCAGCCGTTCGGCCGACGGCAGGTCCGTGATGCGGACGGCCTCCGCGATCCGCTCGAGCTTGCGGACCGCCGACGCCCACGGCAGCGCGGCCAGTGAGCCGGCCGTGGCGAGGCCGACGCGCTCGATCCCGCGGCCGCCGCTCGCCGCATAGCTCACTGCCCAGACCAGCAGCTCCTTCGCGTCGTCGCTGCCCTCGGTGGTGTCGAGCGCCCCGCAGACGATCCCGCGCTCGTGCGGGGCGGCGCGGACGAGGCGCCAGTTGTCCGGACCGTCGATGAGGTCGACCGCGAGGCTCGCATACGCCGCCGAGAGGATGGTCTCCGCACCGGCCGGTTCGGCCGATCCGCCGGTGATCGCCAGCGACAGGTGGACACCCGACCAGCCGTCGGCCAGCCGCTCGTGGAGGTCGCGGAACCGCGCCCGTTCGGCAGGGTCGTCGCCGATCCCGACCGCACCCGGCTCGTGGACCTCGATCAGGAGACAGCCCGCGGCCGCCAGGTCGGCGATCCAGCAGCGCCACGGCTCGACGGAGGCGCCAAGCGGGACGCCCGCGGTGAACGGCCCCTGGAGGACCGCCTTCGTCGTCGTCGAGGTCCGCGCGGCCGTCCCGCGCCAGGCGGCCAGGGGGTCGTCGCGGACCAGCGGCCAGCCGCCGTCGGTCAACGGCTCGAGCCCGGCCGCGACCTGGGCGTCGAGGATGGCGTCCAGGATCGCCTCGGGCGTCGCGTCCGGCGCGACGGGCGGTCGCGGCAGCGGCCCGAGCAGTGTTCCGAACATGGTCCTCCGGCGCCGTCGCGTGGCGGGTGGGCGGGCTGGGCCCGCGTCGCCGTCCCGTGGCGATTGCTAGCATGGTGCGGCCGGGCCATCTTGCCATAGGGGCCCGTGCACCCGGCCGCCGTTCCCTGCTCCGAGGCCTCTCTTGCCCGACCTTCCACCACGGCTGGTGCGGTACGTCCCGATCCTCGGCTGGATCCCGACCTACGACCGCCGGGACCTGCGGCCGGACCTCATCGCGGGCGTGGTCAGCTGGGGCGTCATGGTCCCGGTCGCGATGGCCTACGCCGGGCTCGCCGGCCTGCCGCCGCAAGCCGGGCTGGTCACCGCGTTCGCCGCGATGGCCGCGTATGCGGTCTTCGGCACGACGCGACACCTGAAGGTCACGACCAGCTCCTCGGTCTCGGTGATGTCGGCCGCGGTCGTCGGGGCGCTGGCCGTCGCCGGGGACCCCCGGTACCTCGAGCTCAGCGCGATGCTCGCCCTGCTGGTCGGGCTGTTCCTGCTCGCGGCTGGCCTCGCGAAGCTCGGATTCATGTCGCAGTTCCTCGCCAAGTCCGTGGTGACCGGCTTCGTCATCGGCCTGGCGATCACCATCATCATCGGGCAGCTGCCGGCGCTCCTCGGGATCCCGTCGTCGACCGGCGGGATCCTCGAGCGGCTGGCCGACCTGGTCGGCGAGGGGCCGTCCGTCAACGTCCAGACCCTGGTCGTCGGCGTCAGCGCCCTGGTCCTGATCCTCGTCCTCCGCCGCGTCGCCCCGAGGATCCCGGGCGCCCTCGTCGCCCTCGTCGGCGGGATCGTCATCTCGGTCGTGCTGGACCTGGCCGGCCACGGCGTCGCGGTCGTCGGGGAGATCCAGACCGGGGTCCCGCTGCCCTCGATGCCCAGCGTCGGCATCCGCGACATCGCGTTCCTCGCTACGGGCGCCATGGGGATCGTCTTCCTGGCCCTCGCCGAGAGCCTCGGAGCGGGTCGGTCGTTCGCCAGCCGCCATGGGTACGACCTCGACCCCGACCAGGAGCTCGTGGCGCTCGGGGCGAGCAACCTCGCGACCGGGTTCCTCGGCGGCTTCGTCGTCGACGCCAGCCTGTCGCAGTCGGCCACGGCGGAGGCCGCGGGCGCGCGGACCCAGCTCGCATCGCTGGTGACGTCGGGCCTGGTCCTCGGCACCGCGATCGTCCTCGCGCCGCTCTTCGCCGACCTGCCCAAGGCCGTCCTGGCCGCGATCGTCATCACCTCGGTCCTGAGCCTGGTCGACCTCGGGGAGCTGCGGCGCTACTGGGCGTACCGGCGGACCGACCTGATCCTCGCGCTGACCGCGCTGGTCGGCGTCATCGCCACGAGCGCCCTGGTCGGCATGGCCATCGCCGTGATGCTCTCGCTGGCCGTGATCCTCTTCCAGGCGAGCCGGCCCTACATGGCCCGCCTCGGCAAGCTGCCGGGCAAGCCGACGTCGTACGGCGACCTCTCGCGGCACCCGCGCGCCCGCGAGGTGCCCGGGCATCCTCATCCTCCGCCCCGACGTGCCACTGACGTTCGTGAACTCGAACGTCGCCAAGGACCAGATCGTCGCGATGATCCGCAGTGCGGAGCCGCCGCCGGAGGCCGTGGTCCTCGACCTGAGCGCGACCGCCGACCTCGACATCGCGACCATCGACATGTTCGGGGAGCTGCTCGACTTCCTCGGCGATCACGGGGTCGCCTTGCGCCTGGCGCAGGTCCGCGGCACCGTCCGCGACCGGATGCGCCGCTCCGGGGTGATGGCCAGGATCGGCGAAGCCCAGGTCTACCTGGCGCTGGTCGCGGCGGTCGAGGCGAGGGGCGAGGACGCGGCGGCCGCGGAAGCCCCGGAGAGCAGCCAGACCAGTGACGGACCCGGCACCGACAGCGACGCGGAGACCACCAGCCCGCCGAGCTGAACGTCGATCCACGTCGGCGTGCCGATGAGGACGCCGACGATGACGACGATCGCGACCACGCCGACACCCAGCCAGGTCAGCGCGCGTGGGGTCGTGACCCGGCGAGCGGTCGGCGGGGCGGCCGTGGCGAGCTCCGCGGCACCGACCGACGTCGGGCGCGGCCCGGTGGCGGGGCGCAGCCACATCGTCGCCAGGGTCGGGACGCCGCTCGGCGGGATCAGCCCGCCCAGCCACAGGCCGGCGAAGAGGCCGCCGATGTGGGCCGCGTTGTCGATGCCGCCGACCGCGAACCCGAACCCGATGTTGATGACGATCAGGAGCAGCAGCTGGCTCATCAGGCCGCGGCTCGCATGGTCGACCGGGTGGTGGACGCGGCCCGCCGCGAAGACGATGCCGAACAGCCCGAAGATCGCGCCCGACGCCCCGACCGCGAGCGGCGCCGAACCGAAGACGAAGCTCGCGACCGAGCCGGCCGCGGCGCAGGTCAGGTAGAAGACCAGGAACCGGAGCGACCCGTACCAGCGCTCGACGATCGGCCCGACGAGGTACAGCGCGTACATGTTGAAGAAGAGGTGCAGCGGGTCGGCGTGGACGAGCGTGACGGTCCACAGGCGCCAGTACTCGCCGGCCGCCACCGCCGGCTTGTCGAGCTCCAGGGCCCCGGTCAGCCACGCGCCCTCGGTCGTGAGCATCGCCGACGAGCGAGACGATCGCCGTCGCGATGATGACGACCATCGTCAGCGGCACCAGCGGCCCGTCGCCGCGACCGCGGGCGAAGTAGCGCTTGGCCGTGCCGGTGTCGCCGCTCTCCTTGGCGAGCCAGCCCAGCCGGTTCGCGATCTCGGCCTTGTCCTCCGGCGGCGCCCGCCGGTCCGCCTCGCGATAGGCCCGCGTCGCCGCGCCGAGGGCGCCCATCCGGACGCTCGACGCCGCCAGGTTCCGCCAGGCCCGGTAGGTCGACGGGGTCTCGCCGAGCTTGACGACCGCCTCCCAGTTGGCGACCGCGCCGTCCTCGTCGTCCAGGCGGTAGCGCGCCTCGCCCAGCCCGAGCAGGGCTGCGGCGGTGACGGCCGGGTCGTCGAAGCCGACGACGCGGACGTAGTGGGCGGCCGCGACCTGGTAGTCGCCGGCATGGAGGAGGTCGTCCGCGCGCGCGAGGAGACCGATGGCGGTCTCGCGCGTCAGGGGCCCGGGGCGACTCGGGTCGAGCGGCTCCGGGGCCGGGCGGTCGTCGTCCATCGCGGGGACGATACAGGAGCCACGGCCCGCCCGGGACCGCCGTCCCGCCGCCGATCGAACGGCGTTCCAGATGCACCTTTCAGGCCACCTTACATTTGACGGGCTTCCTCTAGGACCATCGGCGAGACCGTCGGAACGACCGACCCTCTCGCAACGACGGCGACCCCACGGCACGATCGGGCGGTCGGAATCGCTCCGCTTCGGGGTCTACCACGTTGACGAACCATCGGGTCATCCGCTCGCGCCACCTCTTCGCCGGGATCGTCCTGGCGATGGCCGTGGTCGCCTGCCAGGGACCGGCTGAGGAAACCCCTCGGGGAGACGCCGGACCCGGCGCCCCGACGGCCGCCACGGGGGCACGCGCATGACGCGTCCCGTCCGCACCCGGGTCCGCCGCCGCCGCTCGTCCGGCCAGTCGCTGGTCGAGTTCGCGCTGGTCTTCCCGATCTTCTTCACGATCATGCTGGGGATCATCGAGTTCGCGTTCGCCTTCAACGCGATCCTGTCCGTGAACTTCGCCTCCCGCAACGCGGCCCTCTACGCCGCCGAGGCGAGCACCGGCTCCGGCGCTGACTGCGTGATCCTGAGCAGCATCGAGCACGACATCACCGCGCCGGCCGACTCGCGCCACATCAACAAGGTCGAGGTCTACCGGGCCAAGTCCAACGGCGACCCGTACGTGCCCTCCGAGAAGTCGACCTTCACCCGGACCGGCTCGACCACCTGCACCAACCCCGATGGCTCGACCACCACGGTCCCGTACACGCGGACCGCCAACGGCTATCCCGAGGTCAACCGGTGCAACATCCTGGCCGGCTGCGGCGGGACCCACACGACGATCGACCACATCGGGGTGCGCATCTTCTACACGCACACCTACGTGACGCCGCTGCAGACGTTCGTCGGGCTCGGGTCGAGCCTGACGTTCGACCGCTCCAACGTCATGCGCATGGAGCCGATCCTGTGACCCGCCCCGGCATCGCCGCCCGGCGCACCCGCCGGTCCGGCCAGCGCGGCCAGAGCCTGGTCGAGTTCGCGATGGTCGTCACGGTCATGATGCTGCTGCTGCTCGGCATGCTCGAGTTCGGCTTCGTCTTCGACCATCACCTGACCATCGAGTACGCGTCGCGCGAAGGCGCGCGCACCGCGTCCGCCATGGCCAATGGCGGCGGCACCGTCGGCTGCGGCAGTGGCCAGTCGCCCAATGCCGCGACCGTGGACCCGCAGATCATCGCCGCGGTCCAGCGCGTCCTGACCTCGCCCGGCTCGCCGGTCGTCCCGAGCCGCGATCGGCAGCATCAAGATCTACAAGGCCACCGCGACCGGCGACGTCAGCGGCAGCTCGGTCAACACCTGGATCTACAGCCCCGGTGGCGGCCCCGTCGTCGACGGCAAGGCCCTCGACTTCAAGCAGTCCGGCGGCACTGGCTGGGCGGCATGCCTGCGCAACAACGGCACGCCCGCCGACTCGGTCGGCGTGAGCCTCAGCTACAGCTACCACCTGGTCACCCCGCTGTCGGCCGTCCTGGGCTTCTTCGGCCCCGGCACCGGGCCGACGACCATCCCGATCACCGACAAGACCGTCATGGCCCTCAATCCGGGAACCTGAGAATGCCTGCTGAACCCCGCTCCACCAGCATCCCCGCTCGCATCCGCGAGCGCGGCCAGGTCGTCGTCATCTTCGCGATGGCGGTCATCCTGTTCGTCGGCCTGTGCGCGATCGTCATCGACGTGTCGTGGTACTGGGCGAGCAGCCTGCGCATGCAGCGCGCGGCCGACGCCGCGGCCCTCGCGGGCGTGATCTACCTGCCCGGCAACGTCGGCCAGGCGGTCATCGACCGCCCGCGCCGAGGCCGTCAAGAACGGCTACACCGACGGCGTCAACGGGATCACCGTCACGCCCTTCCAGGACACCGCCAACAACCGCCGCCTGCGCGTCACCGTCAGCGGGCCGGTCAACACGTTCTTCGCCCGCGTGCTCGGGATCAACTCGTTCGCCGCGTCGCGAAGCTCGAAGGCGGAGTACGTCCTCCCGGTGCCGATGGGCAGCCCGGAGAACTACTACGGCGTCTTCGGCTTGAATCGCCATCCCGGCGGCGGCGTGACGACCGTCACGACGAACACCTTCACGAACGTGACCACCAGCTGGTTCAGTCCGACGGCCCTCAAGGGCACCAACGCCTGGACGAACCCGAGCAACGTCTTCACCAGCGACAACGTCCGTTCGACGTCGGCGACCGCCAACCAGGTCCAGCAGTGGGGCACCCTCGGCATCACCCTCAGTGGCACGGTCACCGCGATCCGCGGGATCGAGCTCAGCGCGGAGATGAGCGAGTCCGGGGTCGGCAATGCGTCCAACTGCCAGGTCCAGTTCGACCTGTCGTACAACAACGGGACGAACTTCACGACCGGCACGGGACTCAAGACGTCGACGGCGTTGCCGACTCACGACGTCCGAGACCTACCAGTCGCTCGGCAACGCGAGCGACACGTGGAACCGGAGCTGGTCCGCAGGCGACTTCAGCGACACGAACTTCCGCATCCGCGCCAAGACCATCAAGCCGTCGACGGCCGTCTGCGCGAACGCCATCCTGCACCAGATCGACCACCTCCGGGTGCGGATCACCTACGACTACACGACCACGACCAGCGTCTTCACGCCCGACTCGAACGTCGCCAGCCCGTACGGCGGCGCCCTCACCCCGCGCGGGTTCTGGGGGGTCATGCTGACGGAGGGTGCGGAAAACATCAACGGCGACGCCTACTCCCCCTTCTACGACACGCGCACCTCGGCCAACAACCCGAACTTCGATCCGAACGCCTACTACGACTACGCGGTCGAGATGCCCGCAGGCTCCAGCGCCGGCGAGGTGTGGATCTACGACCCGGGCTTCTGCGCCGTCGACTCGGACGAAGGTACCGGCGACCGCTACTTCGGCAACGCGAACACGAGCGGTTCGAACGGGATCAGCGCCTACTACACGTTGTTCGATACGAAGAACACGCTGTACGACACGACCGACGACGGTGCGGCCGTCGCCACGAGCCGGGACGACCTTCGCCAACATGAACGGCGACCGACACCTCGATGATGGCCAGCCCAGGCAGCTTCTCCATGACCAACCTGAGCGACTGCTCCGCGGCAACCATCGGGTCGAACACCGCGAGTCCGTACTACTACCACAACCGGTGGTGGCGGCTGGCCACCGGGTTGACCGGGGGCAAGACATATCGCGTGCACGTCACGTCGACCAACCTCGCCAACCTGAACGCCCAGAAGAACATGAACGGCCAGAACAGCTTCGCGATCTGGACGACGGCCACCGGCGGTTCACCGAAGGTCCACGGCCTGGGCGCCATGGAGGCGTACACGCCGCTCGAGCCGAGCACGAGCGCCGAGTTCTACCTGGCCCAGATCGAGGCGGCGCATGCCGGCAAGACCATGGAGATCAAGCTCTGGGACCCGGGTGACACCAACAGCCTGTCGGCCAACCTCCAGATCCGGATCCCGGGGACCGCCGGGTACACGAACGCCTCGCTGAACTACACGGCCGCGAAGGGCACGACGAACAGCGGCGCCAACAACTGCAACTGGCACGAGCGGCACCGGCGCCTCGAACATCCCGACCAACTCGGGCGGCAGCGGCGGCCAGCTGTTCAACGGCTGCTGGGTGACGATCCTGATCCCCATCCCGACCACCTACACGGCGCCGACCCCGCCCGGCGAGACCGAGCCCGGCTGGTGGAAGATCCGCTACAACATGGGCAGCGGTAGTGCCAGCGCCTTCGACCTGACCACCTGGCAGGTCCAGATCCGCGGCAACCCGGTGCACCTCATCCTCCCCTGACCCAGGGGCGAACCCAAGCGCGACCACCCGAACCCCCGCCGCGAGGCGGGGGTTCGACGTTGCGCCGACTAGACTTCGGGTCGTGTGCGGGCGATTCACCCAGGAACGGCCGGCGTCCGAGCTCGCGGAGATCTTCGGCGCCGAACCGCTCGCGGACGACCCGGGCGGGCGCTACAACGTCGCCCCGACCGACGAGGCGATGGTCGTGGTCCAGCGCGACGACCGGCGCGCCGTGACCGGCCTACCGCTGGGGCCTGATCCCGCACTGGGCGGAGAACGCGAAGGTCGGCTCGAAGATGTTCAACGCGCGGGCCGAGACGCTGACCACGAGCCCGGCCTTCCGCGAGGCGTTCAAGCGCCGGCGCTGCCTCGTGCCGGTCGATTCGTTCTACGAGTGGAAGCGCGAGGGCACGGTCCGCCAGCCGTACCGCGTGCTCCGGACGGACCGCCGCCCGCTGGCGCTCGCCGGGCTGTGGGCCGGCTGGAAGGACCCCGCGACCGAGACGGTCCGGCGGACGTTCACGATCGTGACGACGACCCCGAACGCCGCGCTCCGCGACCTCCACGACCGCATGCCCGTGGTCGTCGAGGAGGACGCCTGGGACCGCTGGCTGGGGACGGAGGCCGCCGATCCGGGCGAGCTCCTCGGGCTGCTGCTCCCCGACGAGCGGGTCGCGCTCGAGATCTACCCGGTGGTCCGCGACGTCAACGACGTCCGGCGCGACGGACCCGCGCTCATCGAGCCGCTGCCGGCACCCACCGACGAGCCCGCCCCGGCGGGCCTCTTCGACCCCTCAGCCGCCGACCGCTGACCAGCCGCCGGCGGCGTCGATCGTCGTCCGGAACGCGGTGGCGGCGTCCAGACCGCGGTCCAGCGCGGCCGCATAGGCGCCCACGAGCGTGCCGAAGGCCCCGTCCGGGTCGTCGGCGGGCGATCCCAGCACCGTCGCGTCCGCGGGGAGCCCGTCCGGGACGTCCGCACCGCGCGGCAGCAGCACGACCAGCGCCGCATGGCTCCAGGCGGCCGCGTCCACCGCGACCGACGTGAGGCCCGGGTCGGGCGACGCCAGGACGAGGACCCCGACGTCGGTGAGATAGCGCAGCGCCAGGTCGAGGTCCGCCGCCTCGAGGACCGGGGCATCGGCGCCGGCCGGCTGGCGCAGGGTGGCCACGTGGGAGACACCGGCGCCGGCGAGGTGCAGCAGCATGGCGTCGCCGTCGGGGTCGTCGGCGACCCGGGCGACCAGCTGGACCGTCGATCCGGCCGCCGCGGCGGCGAGCGCAGCCGCGGCCGCGGGCCCGCCCGCGAGCACGCCTTCCGGCGCCGGGTGCGGGACGAGGCGGCCGACGACGACGATCACCGTGTCAGCCTAGCGCGCGCGGCGGCCTACCCGGGACCCTTTCCACCGCCGCCGCCGCCGCTGTCGTCGGTCTCGGTGGGCTCGGCCGTCTCGGTCGGCTCCGCCGTCTCGGTCGGCTCCGGCGTCTCGGTCGCCCGCGGGGTCCTCCCCGGCCGAGGCGTCCGTTGGTGGTCGTCCGTCTCGGTCGGCTCGGCGGTCTCGGTCGGACTGGCGGTCTCGGTCGGACTGGCCGTCTCGGTCGGATGGGCGGTCGAGTCGTCGGTCTGGGTGGGTGCCGCGTCCCGGTTCCGCCTCGGGGTCGGCGCCGTCGTCGGTGGCGTGGTGACGACCGGCGTGGGCGTCGGGCCCGGGGTCGAGCTCAGGAACGCCGCTGCCCCGACGCCCACGACCGCGGTCACGGACCCGAGGGCCAGGGCGGCGACCAGCACGAACGCCAGCGCCTGGGCACGGACCGCGAACGGGCGCCCGGGTCCGGCGGCGACGCCCCACGCATCCCGCAGCGAGACGAGGAAGCCGGCCAGGAGCCCGCCGCGCATCGTCCGGCCGGACGTGATGACGAGACGCGCCGGGGCCTCGACCGCGATGGCGGCCATCACCCGGTCCTCGAAGTCCGCGGTCGGGACGACGCGGTCGATCGCCGCGAGGTCCTCGAGCTCGCGGGCCATGGCGGCCGCCTCCGCCAGCTCGGCCTCGGACGGGCCGGCCCCGCTGTCGGGTCGCAGCTCGGACGGCTGGAACGGACGCCCGGGACCGCTCATCGAGCGCCTCCCTGGGCCATCGCGTCGCGCAGGCGAAGCAGACCCCGATGGAGATGGGTCTTGACGGTCCCGAGCGGACGACCGGTCTGGATCGCGATCTCCTCGAGGCTCAGCTCCCCGAAGAACCGCAGCGTGACCACTTCGCGATACGGCTCCGACAGCGACGCGAGCGCGGCCCGCACGTCCGTCGCTCCCTCAGCCCGGATCACGAGGGATGACGGATCCGTCGTCGCGGATGCCTCGATCGAGGCGCGGTCCACCGCCCGGTCCACGGGATCGGCCGCCTCTGCCCGAGCAGCCTCCGGTGTCGCGCCAGCGGACGGTCTTCCGCTTCCCCGCCTCGCGGAGCGCGATCCGGACCGCGATCCGGGTCAGCCACGCCCCGAACGGGCCGTCGCCGCGCCAGGTCGAGAGCGATCGGTAGGCGGTCACGAACGCCTCCTGGGCCGCGTCCTCGGCGGCGTGGAGGTCGCCGAGGACCCGGTGGCAGGCCCGGACCACGCCGACGGACTCGCGTTCGACGAGCCGCCGGAACGCGTCGCGGTCGCCGGCCAGGACGGCCTCGACGATGGCCCGGTCACCGGCCAGGTCGTCGGAACGTTCGGGGATCGCGGCGTCCTCGATCGTGGTCCTCCGGAAGCGTGGGTCCCAAGGGTGCGCGTGCCCGGGAAGCGTACCGATGATGACGCTCCGCGCGCCGAGGGGGCGCCCACGTGGTTCGTCCACGCTGGTCGGGCGGTTTCCCGACGTCCGTCAGTCGTCGTGGCCGCTCTGGCCGCCCTGGCCGCTCTGGCCGTCGTTGGCGTCGTGATTCGGGCCGTCGTTGTTGCCGCTCTGGCCGTGGTCGCCGCCGTGGTCGTCGTTCGCGTCCTCGCCATCGTCGTGGCCGCTGGTCGCGCCGTGATCGTTCGCGGTCTCGGTCGGCTCGGCCGTGTCCTTCGGCTCGGCCGTGTCCTTCGGCTCCGCGGTCTCGGCCGGCTCGGCCGTGTCCTTCGGCTCCGTGGTCGACGCGGCTCCTGCCGGTTCGGCCGTCTCGGTCGGCTCCGCGGTCTCGGTCGGCTCCGCGGTCTCGGTCGGCTCCGCGGTCTCCGTCGGCTCCGCGGTCTGGGTGGGTGCCGCGACCGTCACGCCAGCGGGCGCGCCGCTGCCCGGCCCGCTGAGCCCGTTGGCCGCGAAGGCGGCGCCGGCGATCAGGAAGGTAGACACGAGTGCGACCGCGCCGCCGCGAAGCCACTTGGTCGGAAGGGACATGCCGTTGATCTCCAGGTAGGGCGCCGATCCCATGATCGGCATCTACCCTCCCTGAGACGACGACCGCCCGAAAGGTTTCAGCCGGGTCCGGCACTCGTGTCGCCGGCGCTCGCTGGATCGGCCGACGGACCGGGGAGCGATGGCTCCTCCGCGCCGGCGGTCGGCCCGACGTCCGGACCCGCGTCGGTCGCGGCCGCCTCCCCGAGGTCGTCCGCGGGATCGTCCGCCGTGACGGCGGCTGCGGCGGTCGCCGGCCCGGCCGCCCCGACCACGTCGTCCGGCTCGATGACGAGCCGGCCGAGATCGGCCGCCTCGAGCGCCGGCCCGAACGCATCGACGTCGCCGACGAGCACGATGGACGCCCGCTCGACATCGATGTGGGCGGCGGCGCGGCGCACCGCGGCGGTGTCGACCGCCTCGATCCGGCCGCGATAGCCGACCAGCTCGTCGACCGGCAGACCGTGCACGACAAGCCCGGCCAGCGAGCCCACGACGGCAGACGCGGTCTCGAACCGCAGCGGGAAGACGCCGATCAGGAAGTCCCGGGCGGCGGTCAGCTCGGACGGCTCGACGTCGGTCTCGCGCATCCGTGTCAGCTCCGCGAGCGTCTCGACGATCGCCGGCACCGTCACCTCGGTGTTGACCGCGGCCCGCGCCGCGAACGGGCCGGCGCCGCGGCGCAGCTCGAACCCCGCTCCCGCGCCGTACGTGTAGCCCTTCTCCTCGCGCAGCTTCATGTTGAGCCGCGAGTTGAACAACCCGCCCAGGATCGCGCCCATCACCGATACGCGCGTGGAAGTCGTCGATCCGGCGCGGCAGCCCGCGATGCCCGATGCGGATCTCGGTCTGGACCGAGCCCGGCCGATGGACCACCCGCACGAGGCGGCCCGCCGACGAGGCGCTGTCGTCGATCGAGCCTGACGCGGCGCCCGAGCCGGCAGGCCAGGAAGCGCCGAACAGACGGGCGGCGACGGCCGGGATGTCGAGACCGGTCAGGTCGCCGCCGACGACGAGGGTGGCGCGACCGGGGTCGAGACCGCGGAGCCACGCCGCGCGGAGGATCTCCGGCGTGAGCCCCTCGACGGACTCCTGCGTGCCGCCCGACGGCCGGTGGTACGGCGCGCTCGGGGCGTAGATCGTGTTGACGAAGGCCTCTTCGGCCCGCCGCCGCGGGTCGGCCTTCGACTGGAGGATGTCATTCAGCCGCTCGTCCCGGAGACGGCCGACCTCGTCCGCCGGGAACGTGGGTCGGAGCAGGATCTCGGCCAGCAGGTCGAGCGCCTGCGGCAGCCGGTCCGCGGGGACGTCCAGGCTCGCCGAGAAGGCGTCCCAGCCCGCGTCGGCGTGGATCGACGCCCCGAGTCGCTCGGATGCCTCGATCAGGCCGATCGCGTCGTAGCGCTCGGTGCCTTCCGAGAGGGCACGGGCCGCGAGGACCGTGGAACCGGCCTCGGTCATCGGCTCGTCCACGGCCCCGTTCGACAGCACGAGCGTGGCCGACACGAGGGGCCGGCCGGGCAGGTCGGCGACCAGCACCCGCAGGCCGTTGTCGAGGTGATGCTCCGCGACCGTCGGGAACTCGTACGGACGAGGGGTCCCGGGGCTGGGCCGCTCGGCGACCACCGGGCCGTCGCGGCGGAGCTCGGTGGCGCTCATGCCGCGGCCTCCTCGGACTCGTCGTCGGACAGCGCCTCGTCGTCGGCGGCCGGTCCCTCGGGGAGGTACGTCAGCACCAGCCGGTTCTCGGGACGGAACACGTCCGCCGCCGCCTGCCGGATCGCCTCCGGCGTGACCGCCAGGTAGCTCGGCAGGATCTGGTTGATGACATCGGGATCGTCGAAGAGGGTCGCGTACATCGACAGCCGATCGGCCCGCTCCTCGACGCGCTGGAGCGACCCCAGCTCGTCCGCCTCGACGAGCGCGTGCGCCCGGGCCAGCTCGTCGTCGGTGACCGGCTCGACCGTCAGCCGCTCGAGCTCCTCGTGGAACGCGGCCTCGACGCGGGCGATGTCCACGCCCGGCCTCGCCGTGGCCCAGCCGGCGGTGATCGAGGCGCCACCGACGAAGCCCATGCTGAAGATCGCCACGTCCTGCGCGATGCGCTCGTCGCGCACGAGCCGCCGGTCGAGCCGGCTTCCCTTGCCGCCGGCCAGGATCTGGCCCGCGATGTCGAGCGCATCGAGCCGGCGGTCGCCGAAGACCGGGGCGCGGAACGCGACGTAGATGCGCGGCAGCGGCACCCGGTCGCGGACGGTCTCGCGCCGCTCCCCGCCGAGCGTGAGCGGGAGCGACAGGTCGCCGAGCCGCGGGATCGACGGGTTGGCCGGGATGGCGCCGAAGTAGCGCTCGGCGGCCTCGCGCGCGGTCGCGGTCTCGACGTCACCGACGATCGAGAGCACCGCGTTGTTCGGGGCGTACCAGGTGCGGAAGAACGAGATCACGTCCTCGAGCGAGGCCGCGTCGAGGTCCTCCATCGAGCCGATGGTCGAGTGGTGGTAGGGATGCTCCGGCGGGAACAGATGGGCCTGGACCTTCTCCTGCCACGACCCGTACGGGCGGTTGTCGTAGGAGGAGCGCTTCTCGTTCTTGACGACCTCGCGCTGGTTGTCGAGGTTCTCCTGGCTGAGCGCGTCCGGGAGCGTCGCCATCCGGTCCGCCTCCAGCCACAGCGCGAGCTCCAGCTGGTGCGCCGGGAGCGTCTCGAAGTAGTTGGTCCGGTCCAGCCAGGTGGAGCCGTTCATCGTGCCGCCGGCGGCCTGGACGATGGCGATGTGCTCCGCCTTCGCGACGTGCTTCGAGCCCTGGAACATCACGTGCTCGAAGAGATGGGCGAAGCCGGTGCGACCGGGCGTCTCGTGCTTCGATCCCACGTCGTACCAGAGGTTGACCGCGACCACCGGGGCGAGGTGGTCCTCGGCGACGATGACGCGCAGGCCGTTCGCGAGGCGCTCGTCGGTGAAGGTGACGGTGGGGACGTGGGTCGGCACGCGTGGGCTCCGATGCTGGTGGGTGGCGTCGATCGTAGCGCCTTCGGCGGACGCCGACCGACACCGTCCCGACACGGTGGATGCCCGCTGAGGCATCCGAGGCGAAAGCCCCGTAGACTCGGGCCATGACGCCTCCGCTCCCCGTTCGGCGCCCCGGGCTCCTGCTGGTCGCCGCCACCACCCTCGTGCTGCTGCTCCCCGGACTGGTCGCCGCGCATGCCGAGCTGCTGAAGGCCTCGCCGGCCGACACGGAGGTCGTGCAGGGCACGCCGGCCGAGATCTCGGGCACGTACAGCGAGGCCGTCAAGGTCGACGGCAGCTCGCTCGTCCTCCAGGACGCCGGCAGCGGCAAGGAGCTCGCGACGGGCGGCGTGGACCCGGCCGACGACAAGCGGATGGTCATCACGCCGGTGCCCGAGCTGGTGCCCGGCGACTACATCGTGAAGTCGACGACGGTGTCCGCCCAGGACGGCGACATCGACCGCCAGCGCTGGATCTTCACGGTCGTGCCGGTCACGGCGCCGACCTCGAGCCCGAGCGAGGCCCCGTCCGCGACGCCCGCGCCGACCCCGGGCGCTTCGGCCAGCGCAGCCCCGACCGCCAGCGTGGCGGCCAGCCCATCGGCGGTCGCCACGGCCGAGCCGAGCCGCGCCCCGAGCGCATCCCCCGCGCCGTCGCCCAGCGGCTCGGGCAGCACGACCGGCAGCGGCAGCGACGTCCTCCTGCCGATCCTCGTCGTGCTCGTCCTCCTCGCCGTCCTGGGCGGATACCTGTTCACCCGCCGCGGCAGCTCGACCACCCCCAGCCCATGATCCGCGGGCGCCTCAGGCGCCTCGCTCCCCGGCTCGCGGCAGCACTCGGCGGACTCGTCGCCGTGTCCGTCGTCGCCCCCGCCGCGGTCCTCGGCCATCAGCTCAACGCCACCTACACGAGCCGCCTCCCGCTGGCGGTCTACCTGACCGGGGCGGCGATCGCGGTCGGGCTCTCGTTCCTGTTCGTGCTGGCGCGAGACGTCCGGGCGACGCCGCCGGCCCCCACCGGTCCCGGCCATCTGCCGCCGGCGATCATCCGGGTCGGTCTGCGCGTCATCGGCCTCGTGGCCGTCGCCTGGATCGTCGTCCAGGGCATCCTCGGCAACACCAGCCCCGGCTCGGTCGCGCCACTCTTCCTGTGGGTCTACGGCTGGGTCGGCGTGGCGCTCGTCTCCGCCCTGGTCGGGCCGGCGTGGCACTTCCTCGACCCGTTCTCGACGCTCCACGACCTTGGCGCCGGGCTGCTGCGCCGCCTCGGCGTCGGGGCCTGGTCGCCAGCCGACTACCCGGAACGGCTCGGCCGCTGGCCCGCGACGGTCGGGTTCGTCGGGTTCGTCTGGCTCGAGCTGGTGGATGCCGGTGGCGGGCCGGCGACCCTGTTCGTGGTCCTGATCGGGTACACCGCATTCACGCTCGCGATGATGGCCCAGTTCGGCCGCGACACGTGGCGCTCGAACGGCGAGACGTTCTCGGTCTGGTTCCGGCTTCTCGGGCGGTTGGCCGCCTACGAGCGGGTGGACGAGGACGGCCGCGTTCGCCGCCGCGCGTTCGCGAGCGGGCTGCTCGAGCCCGGCTGGTCGGTCGCGGACGCGGCCCTCGCGGCGCTCGGGGTCGGCTCGATCCTGTTCGACGGGCTCTCGCAGACGCAGCCCTTCTTCGACCTGTTCGGGGCGCCCGGGACCCTCGAGGAGACCGCGCTGCTGTTCGCGTGGCTGGGCGTCCTCGTGGTCGCCGCGCTCGTGCTCACCCGGGTCGTCGGCATCGCCGCGACGGGCGCCGGGCTGCTGCCGATCGCCGTGGGCTACCTGATCGCCCACTACCTGACGTACCTGCTGATCGACGGGCAGAACATCCTGGTCGCGATCTCCGACCCGTTCCAGCAGGGCTGGGACCTGTTCGGCACCGCCTTCCACGAGGCGTCGGGCGCGTGGCTGCCGCCCGGCCTGGTCTGGACCGCGCAGCTGGCGGCCGTCGTCGGCGGGCACATGCTGGGCGCCTGGGGCGGGCACGTGAACGCGGTCATGCACGCGCCGGAGGGGACGGACCCACGCACGATCCGCCGCCGCGAGGTCCCGCTCGCCGTCGTGATGGTGGCGCTGACGACCCTGACGCTGTGGTCGCTCGGGCAGGCCATCGTCGTGGCGCCGCCGGCGACCCCGGCGGCCGTGGTCGTCGTGGGTACAGGGCCCACGCCCTAACGCGGCTCGCGGCGCCGGCCCAGGTGGCCGGTACATGGCACAACGACCATCCGCAGAACGGTATGGCCGATCCGACACACCGGGTTGGCCAGCGTGGTGTCCGTCCAGCCGGGCCGCTGAGCACGGATCTCGTCGGCCGGGGTCTTCGAGACGGCCGATTTCGACAGGAGAATGGTCCGTGACCGGCCATAGCGATCTGCCCATGAGCGTTGTGCCGGATCGGGGAGCGCCGTCCGAGCCCGGAAGCCATCTCTCACCGACGCGTGCCTCGGCGCCGACCCAGCCCTCAGCCGACCGGCACCGCCGCGCCCGGGACCCACTCCTCGAGCGACCGCACCTCGGACAGGCGCTCCACGATCGACGGGTCGAGCGCCTCGGCGGCCGCCACCGCGGTCTCCATCGCGGTCAGGCAGAGGATCCCCTCCCCCGTCGCGGCCAGCCGGATCTCGGCTGCGTCGCGGACCGCCCCCGAGCGCGGTGTCGGCGTGTTGACCACCAGCCGGACCTCGCCGTCCGCGATCAGGTCGAGGATGGCGACCTCGCCGATCGAGGCGTCCGCCGCCTCGCCGAGCTTGGCCACGGGCCGTGCCTCGTGCCCCGCCGCGGCCAGCGCCGCACGTGTCCCGGGCGTCGCCGCCAGCCGATAGCCGGCCGCGGCCAGCGCATCGGCGAGGCGACCAAGCGTGCCCTTGTCCCGGTCCGCGATGGAGAGCAGCGCCAGCTCCCCACCCTCACCCGGTCGCGGCGGCACCAGCGCGGCCCCGAGCAGGGCCTTCGCGAGCGCCACCCGCGGGTCCGTGTGGAGGCCGATGACCTCGCCAGTGGACTGCATCCCCGGCCCCACCGACGGGTCCACGCCGCGCAGCTTGGCCGTCGAGAACGCCGGCGCCTTCACCGCCACGAACGGCGGTGGCGGGAGCAGCCCACCGTCCCAGCCGAGCTCCGGGAGCGTCGCGCCCAGCGAGATCCGCACGGCCAGCTCGACCATCGGGACGCCGGTGACCTTCGACATGAACGGCACGGTCCGCGACGCGCGGGGGTTGACCTCGATCAGGTAGACGCCGTCGTCGCGGACGATGAACTGGGCGTTGACCAGGCCGCGCGCGCCAAGCGCCAGCACGATCCGCCCCATCGTGGCCACGATCAGGTCCTGGTCGCCCTCGGACACGGTCTGCGGCGGGAACAGGCCCACGGAGTCGCCCGAGTGGACGCCCGGCCCGCTCGACGTGCTCGAGGAGGCCCGGGATGAGCACCCGCTCGCCGTCGGAGATGGCGTCGACGTCGACCTCGATGCCCTCGAGGTAGCGGTCGATGCGGACCGGGCGGTCCGGATCCACGACGGTCGCCATCGCGAGCTGCCGCTCGAGGTCCTCGGGCGAGTAGCAGAAGTCGATGGCGAGCCCGCCGATGACGAAGGACGGCCGCACGATGACCGGATAGCCGATGCGCTCGGCGAGCGTCAGCGCCTCGTCCACGCTGTGCGCCATCCCGCCCTCGGGCTGGGGGATCCCGAGCCGGTCGAGCAGCGCGGAGAAGCGGGTCCGCTCCTCGGCCTGGTCGATGGCCTCGAGGTCGCTGCCCAGCAGCGGGACGCCGCCCGCGGCCAGCGGCGCCGCGAGGTTCAGCGGCGTCTGGCCGCCGAACGCCACGACCGCCGGCAGCAGCCCGGTGCCGGGCGGCGATTCGGCATCGATGACGCTGCGCACGCTCTCCGGGTCGAGCGGCTCGAAGTAGAGCCGCGAGGAGGCGTCGAAGTCGGTCGAGACGGTCTCCGGGTTCGAGTTGATCATCACGGCCCGCCAGCCGGCGCGCCGAAGCGTGTCGGCGGCCTGGACGGCGCAGTAGTCGAACTCGATGCCCTGCCCGATGCGGACCGGCCCAGAGCCGATGACGAGCGCTGCCGGACGCTCGACGGGCGGCGCCTCCGGCACCGAGCCCGCCGCGGCGTAGGTCGCATAGAAGTACGGGGTCTCGGCCGCGAACTCCGCCGCGCACGTGTCGACCATCGCGTACCCCGGCACGATCCCGAGCGACAGCCGGGCCGCCCGCAGCTCGTCCGCGGTCGTGCCGGCCAATCCGGCCAGCTCGCGGTCGCCGAACCCCGCCCGCTTGACCGTGGCGAGGAGCTCGGCCGCCTCCGCGTCGCCCGGGTCCGCCAGTCGCGCGCCCATCGCCGTGGTCTCGTGCTCCAGCGCGACGTTGCGACCCATCTCGGCGAGGAACCACGCGGAGATCCCGGTCGCCTCGCCGATGACTGCCTCGGGCACCCCGCGGCGGAGCAGGCCGAGCAGCCGCCACAGCCGGCTGTCGGACGGCGTCAGGAACCGGCGCAGCACGATCGGGGCAGCCGTCCGCTGCGCATGGCGGGTCGATTCGCACGCCTGGCCGGTCTCGTCGACCCAGCGGATCGGCTCGTCCGCCTCGGGGTCGCCGGCATAGACGCCGGCCAGGTAGTCGAAGGTCGGCGTCCAGGCGGCGTCCTCGGCGAGCGGCCCCACGCCGGCCTGCTCGAGCCCGCGCAGGGCCTTGTTGAGCGCCGACCCGAAGGTGCGGTCGATGGCCATGACCTCGCCGGTCGCCTTCATCTGGCTGCCGAGCGTCCGGTCCGCGCCCGGGAACTTGTCGAACGGGAACCGCGGCAGCTTGACCACGACGTAGTCCAGCGCGGGCTCGAACGCGGCCACGGTCGTGCCGGTCACCACGTTCGGGATCTCCGCCAGCCGCCGCCCGACCGCGATCTGCGCCGCGACCCGGGCGATCGGGTAGCCGGTCGCCTTCGATGCCAGCGCCGACGAGCGCGAGACGCGCGGGTTGACCTCGATCACGGCGTAGTCCGTGGAGTCGGGCGAGAGCGCGAACTGGACGTTGCAGCCGCCCTCGACACCGAGCGCCCGGATGATCGCGAGCGCCGCGCTCCGCAGCCGCTGGTGGACCGCGTCGGTCAGCGTCTGGACCGGCGCCACCACGATCGAGTCGCCGGTGTGGACGCCGAGCGGGTCGACGTTCTCCATCGAGCACACCGCGATGCAGGTGTCGTCCGCGTCGCGCATCACCTCGTACTCGATCTCCTGCCAGCCGACGAGGCAGCGCTCGACCATGACCTGGTCGATCGGGCTGGCCCGGAGCCCGGCCCGGACGCGCTCGCGATACGCGGGCTCGGTCTCGACGATGCCGCCGCCCGTGCCGCCGAGCGTGAAGGCCGGCCGGACGATGGCCGGCAGGCCGATCTCGCGGAGCGCGACCTCGACGTCCTCGGCGTTCTCGACGATCCACGACGGGGCGTACGGCTGGCCGATCCGGTCGAGCAGGTCGCGGAACGCCTCGCGGTCCTCGGCCATCCGGATCGCCTCGAGCGGCGTCCCGAGCAGGCGGATCGGGTAGCGGTCGAAGACGCCTGCCTCGGACAGCGCGGTCGCCAGGTTCAGCGCGGTCTGGCCGCCGAGACCGGCGAGCAGCCCTTCCGGCCGCTCCCTCGCGATCACGGCCTCGACCGCCTCGACGGTCAGCGGCTCGAGGTAGATCGCGTCGGCGACCTGCGGGTCGGTCATGATCGTCGCCGGGTTCGAGTTCACGAGGATCGTCCGCACGCCTTCGGCGCGGAGCGCCCGGCAGGCCTGCGTCCCGGCGTAGTCGAACTCGGCCGCCTGGCCGATGACGACCGGCCCGGAGCCCAGGATCAGGACGGACGCCGGCTTGCCCGAGTGGCCCATCGTCATCGCCCGGCCGCCGTCATCGGTTCGCCGCGGCCACGAACCGGTCGAAGACCGCGAGCGCGTCGAGCGGTCCGGGCGCGCCCTCCGGGTGGTACTGCACGGTCTCGATCGGCAGCTCGCGGTGGCGCAGCCCCTCGACCGAGCGGTCGTTGAGGTTGATCTGGCTGACCCGGAACCCCGAGCGCTCCGGCAGCGACGCCCCGACGACCTGGACCTCGTGGTTCTGCGCGGTCACCTGGACGAGCCCCATCTCGAGGTCCTGGACCGGGTGGTTGGCCCCGTGATGGCCGAAGCGGAGCCGGGTCGTGTCCGCGCCGGCGGCCCGCGCCACGATCTGGTGGCCCAGGCAGATCCCCAGCAGCGGCCGGCCGTCGTCGATGACCGCGCGGGCCATCGCCACCTGCTGCTCGAGCCGTGCCGGGTCGCCGGGACCGGGCGACAGGATCACGCCGTCGATGTCCGACGCGAGCAGGTCGGACGGCGACGCGGTGTGCGGGAAGACGCGGACGCGCGCCCCGCGGAACCGCATCGAGCGCACGATGTTCGCCTTGAGCCCGAGGTCCACGATCGCGATCCGCGGACCCGTGTCGCCGGGCTCCTCGACATCGGTGATGGCCGTCGGCGACACCTGTCCGACGAAGTCCTGGTCCTCCCAGCGCTGGACCGCGGCCGCGGCCACGCGGGCCTCGTCCTCGTCCGTCTCGCCGGGCGCGGTCACGATGCCGCGCAGGCAGCCGTTCGCGCGGAGGTGGCGGGCGAGGGCCGCGCGTGTCCACGCCCGCGATCGCCGGGATCGCGTTCTCGCGCAGCAGCGACGCCAGCTGGCGGGCGTCGTCGAGGACGGCAGCTGTCGCGTTCGCCACGACCAGCGCGCGGAGCCACGGGCGGATCGACTGGTCGTCCACGGCGAGCCGGCCGTAGTTGCCGATCAGCGGATAGGTCATGACCACGACCTGGCCGGCATACGAGGGGTCGGTGCAGACCTCCTGGTAGCCCGTCTGGCTCGTGTTGACCACGAGGTCGCCGCCGGCCGCCGAGGGGGCCCCGAACGCCACGCCCGGGAAGATCGATCCGTCCTCGAGCGCCAGCAACGCCGGACCCAGGTCGCCGATGCGCGGGTCGACGACGGCGCTGGCTCGGGGTCGCGGCGGGACGATCACCGACCGCTCACCAGGGCCCGGATACGACGAACCCACCGGCCGCTGCGGCTCGGTGGGCGTGGACGAACACGGTCGATGGACCTCCTTCGCCGGCCTCACGGGACCGATACGCCAGCCTCACAGGACCGGCCATGAAAGGACGCGGTCAGCGTAGCATCCCTGTCGTCCGGACGGAGCCGTCCATCGCATCCAGGAGGCCACCGATGACCCGCCACGCGATCTCGACCCCGCACGCCCCGGCGGCCATAGGCCCCTACAGCCAGGCGATCGTCTCGGGCGGCTTCGTGTTCTGCGCCGGCACGGTCGGGATCGACCCCGCGACCGGCGAGGTCGCCGACGGCATCGAGGCGCAGACCGAGCAGGCCCTGGCGAACCTGGCCTCGGTCCTCGATGCTGCCGGGTCGTCGCTCGACCGCGTCGTGAAGGCCACGGTCATGTACACGAACGTCGCCGACTTCCCGGCCATCAACGCGATCTACGCCCGCCGGATGGGCGATCCGGCGCCCGCCCGGTCGGCTCCGGCGGGGGCGCAGTTCCCGCGCGGGATCCTGATCTCCATCGACGCGATCGCCGAGCTTGCGGACGCGACCAAGTAGGCCCGTCAGGCGCCGACGGCCACCAGCAGGAAGTCGGTCGCGAACGCGACGAACAGGCCGACCAGCAGCGCGACGTTCGCGGCCCCAGGCTGGGCGAACTTCCGCGATGTCGCCATCATCTCGTTGAAGACGAAGATCAGCGCCCCGGCCGCGAGGCCCAGGAAGACGATCGACAGCAGCGGCGACGTGAACGAGTAGCCGATGACGCCGCCGAGGAACGTCGGACCGCCGCCGATCAGGCCCAGGAGCCCCAGGAACGCCCATGTCGGGCGCGTCCCGGTGGTCAGCGGCGCGGCGATCCCGAACCCCTCCGTCGCGTTGTGGAGCGCGAACCCGATGGCGAGGATCAGCGCGAAGGACGTCGCGCCGGTGACCGCCGACTGTCCGATCGCGAGGCCCTCGGAGAAGTTGTGCAGCCCGAGCCCGATCGCGGTGCCGAGCGCGATGTCGTGGGCGGAGACGCCGTCGATGCGGCGGGCGCGCAGCACGCCGGTCAGCCAGACGAGCGACAGCAGGCCCGACGGCGATCGACGCCCCGAAGGCGGTCACGTTCACGAAGAAGTCGCTGGTCGGCCCCTCGCCGCTCGTCGCGGCCGTGAGGGACGCCTCCACCGGCTCGACGGCCTGCGCGAGGATGTCCCAGATCAGGAACAGGATCACGCCGGCGGCCGCGGTGGTCAGGATCGCCTGGGTCCGGGTCGACAGGTTCCGCAACCGGCCCGACGGGCAGGCCCAGGTAGATCGTCAGGCCGGCGATGGCGGACAGGAGGACGGTCTGTTCGAAGGTCACGTGGACTCCAGTGGGGATCGAGGCCACGGGAATCTACGAGGGCATGTCCTACCTTGTCAAGGGCCCTTGTCAATCGAACGCTAGGAGGCTTGCGCGAGCGTCGGTGGCGCGCGGGCGATCGCAAGCGGCGCGCCGCCACCATCGGCAGGCCAGAATGACGGGCGTCACGTTCGAAGCGGGAGGCCGGTCATGGAGCGAGAAGCGTGGCTCCGGGAGCGACGAGCTGCCGTCGAGGCGGCCTACGACGCCGAGGCCACGGACTACGACGCGCACCCCTACCCGGTCGAGATGCAGCGGGCATTCGTCTCGCGGCTGCTGGCGACGTGCCCGCCGGACGGGCTCGTCCTCGACGCGCCCTGTGGCACCGGCCAGTACTTCCCGATGGTCGCGGCCGCGGGCTGTCGCGTCGTCGGGATCGACCAGTCGGCCGGGATGCTCGAGCAGGCTCGCGCTCGCGGCATCGCCGTCGAGCTCCACCAGGTCGGGCTCCAGGAGCTCTCGTTCGACGGCGGATTCGATGCCGTCATGACCGTCGATGCGATGGAGAACGTGTTCCCGGAGCATTGGCCGGGCGTGCTCGCGAACCTGCGGCGCGCCCTCCGTCCGCGGGGCCACCTGTACCTGACCGTCGAGGAGGTCGGCGACGCGGAGATCGATGCGGCGTTCGCTGCCCTCGTCGGCGCGGGGCTGCCCGCCGTCCGCGGCGAGGTCATCGAAGGCGATGTCGCCGGCTATCACTTCTACCCGGGGCGGGAGCAGGTGGGACGCTGGCTCGAGGCCGCGGGCCTGGTCGTCGTCCGGCAGGACACGGAGCCCCAGGACGGCTGGGCCTACTGGCACCTGCTCCTGCGCGCGACCTGATCGGTCCGAGCCTAGAACAGCCCAAGCACGAGCAGGATGGCGCCGAGCACGATCATGACCGGCGCCCACCACTCGACACGGATCGAGAACAGCGAGTGGTCGTTCCGGACGATCACGTCCTCGCCCGTGGCCGGATCGACCAGCCGCCGCTCACGGTCGCGGTTCATCCGCTTGCCGACGAACCAGGTGACCACGCCGGCCAGGATCAGGAAGAGCCCGACCACGTTGGTCGTGTAGTAGTAGATCCCGAGCGCGTAGGTGGCGAGGATGGCCAGGCACAGGGCGATGAAGCCGATGACCACCACGACGCAGCCCCAGCCGCGCCACCAGGCGATGATGAACACGGTCACATCCTCCATCGATCAACGGCGGAGATGACGACGCCCCCACCGGGGCCGGCAGGGGCGTTGCGCGTTCGCGAGGGTTGGTGAGCCCGGACAGACTTGAACTGTCAACCCGCTGATTAAGAGTCAGCTGCTCTGCCATTGAGCTACGGGCCCAGGGCCGGGATGATACCCCGGGGGTCGCGCATCGCGCCATCCGCCTAGGGGAGGATTGCTGACAGCACTCAGGTCACGGCGAGCCCGTTGGCCGACTACACGCGCACCTGCGTCATCGTCTACGACGGAACGCGCGGGCGAATTCAGAACTGGGCCCTCGCGAACGAGGCCGAATGCATCGATCGAAGGGCTGCCGCACAGCGAGAGTTCAAGCACAGGTACCTCCGTGAACCTTTACGTCTCCATATCCCGCCGGTCGGGACGCCAGTCGGTATCGCCGGCGGCGCCGCCTACTTCGTCGACCCATCTTCCGTTTCTACAGAGCCGTTGCCGCGGGCGAGGTGAGAGCTGTGGTCTGCCCGGATAGCGGAAGCTAGCGTCGCAGCCCGATCGTCGTCCCGGCTGCGGCCGGGCTCGGGTCGCAGTGATGCCTCAATGGAATTCCGGCTTTTCCTGAACCTCCAGGGCGGTTCAGGAAGCGGCCCTACAAAGAACACACCCCGGTGCTTTCGTGGTCATGGCGAATGTCCCGCGTTCATCCGTCATGAATTTCACATTCGAGACGAGTTCTCACCAGCCATCGGCTGAGTACCGCTCCACCAGCGGATCGCCGGGCTGCGTCAACCCGGCCCACCCCGGGGCGCTAGGCCGGCCCGGACCTAGAACGTAATGTCGGCGCCCTGTTCGATGTGCAGGGTGCCGTGCATCAAGCTCTTGGGAACGTCGTAGGTGATCCAGCCGCCGACCGTCTCGCCCGTGGTAAGGGTGGTCTTATCGGGCAGCGATGGCTCCTGGTACGGGCCTGTTGGCTCATAGACGTCCCCGTCGTTGGTCACGATCGTGAAGTTTCTGGGCGTCCAGTGCGTCTCGCGGCCGATGCTCTCGATGCTGACCTGGGCGGTTAGGCACTTGCCGAGGTCACACGCCTGGCTGGCCGACCCGGGCTTGTACTCGCCGACCCCGAGCAGCGTGACGATGGCGGCCCCGCCTTCGGTCATGAATCGGACGGGGTCGCCGATCTTGGAGACCTTCGGGGAGGCGAAGTCAGCGGTCTGCATTGAGCTACGGGCCCAGGGTCCGAGTGATACCGCAGGGTTCGCGCATCGCGCCATCCGGCCTCTTCGCCGCCTCATAGACTGTCCGCCATGTCCACGACCGGCCCCGAGCCCGCCCACGGCCATTCGGTCGTCTGCGGCGTCGACCACCTCGGGCTCCGGACCGTCGAGGAGCTGCGCCTCCGCGACGAGGAGGTCGTGGCCATCGGCCCCACCGCCGACAGCGAGGAATGGCTCGCGGAGCACGGCGTCCGCCTCGTCGTCGGCGACCACCGGCTCACGAAGACGCTTCGGGCCGCCGACATCAAGCACGCCCGCGTCATCGTCCTGACCGGCGACGACGACCTCGGCAACCTGAACACGGCGCTCGCCGCCGCGGAGATCCGTCCCGGGATCCGGGTCGTGATCCGCCTGTTCGACCAGGAGCTCGGCACCCACATCCCGCAGCTGTTCGACGACGCGGTCGCGCTCTCGTCGTCCGCCCTGGCGGCACCGGGCTTCGTGTCGGCCGCCATCGACGGCGAATCGGGGAGCCGCTTCCGGCTGGCCGGGCGCTTGATCTCGAGCCGCCACTCGAGCACGCCGTCTCCGGGCGGCACGGCGGTCCCGATCGCCCGCCTCGCGGCGGACCGGACCGTCGAGCTGCTGCCGGACGCCGACGCGAGCGAGCCGAGCCTGATCCTGATCGATATCGCCGCCCCCGAGGACTCACAGGAAGCCGTCGACGAGATGGCCGCGCCACCCGCGGGCGGTCCCGTCCGGCGCGCCCGGTCGGCCGTCCGCGATCGGATGGCCGCGCCCGAGCGCCGCCTCGTCAAGTTCGCCGCGATCCTGGTCGGCCTGGCGGTCGCCTCGGGGATCTTCTTCTGGGTCGAGGCGGGCCTCGCCCCGCTGGACGCGATCTCCTACGCGATCACGTTGCTGACGGGCGCGTCGCTCCCGACGAACGTGGATTCCGCGAGCAACGACGTCCCGCTGCGGATCTACGCCATCTTCCTCAGCCTGATCGGCGCGGCCATCGTGGCCGTCGTCTACGCATTCATCACCGACGCGCTGATCCGCTCGCGGCTGCTGCAGACGCTCGGCCGGCGGACCGTCCCGGGCAACATCCACGACCACGTCATCGTCGCCGGACTGGGCTCGATCGGGTACCGCGTCGCGCTGGGGCTGGTCGCCCGCGGCGTGCCGGTCGTCGCGGTCGAGGTCAGCGACGACGGCCGGTTCGTGTCACCGGCGCGCGCCGCCGGGATCCCCGTGTACACGGGCGATGCGCGCCACGCGTCAGTGCTCAAGGAGCTCCACCTGGACGTCGCCCGCGCGCTCGTGGCGGCCACCAGCGACGACCTCATCAACCTCTCGACGGCGCTGAACGCCCGCGCGCTGCGCCCCGACCTGCGCGTGGTCGTCCGCCTCTTCGACCCGGAGTTCGCGCTGCGCGTCCAGAAGGGATTCGGGATCCGCTTCACGCGGAGCGTCTCGCACCTCGCGGCACCCGCGTTCGCGGCCGCCGCCGTCGGGTCCGAGGTGGTGGCGACGGTCCCGGTCGGCGACCGGCGGGTCGTCCTGTTCGCGCGGCTCCGCGTCCCGGAGGGATCCGAGCTCGAGGGCCGGCTCGCGCGGTCGATGGACCAGGCCGGCGCGCGGCGGGTCCTGGCGGTGGCGGATCCGGGGTCGGACGACGCCCGCTGGGAGTTCCCCGACGACGAGGTGCTCGACGCCGGCGAGGAGCTCGTGGTCGCCGCGACGCGGGCCGGGCTCGGCGAGCTGCTCCAGCTGGCGTCGACGCCGGTTGCCGGCGACGAGCACGCCGCGGCGCCGCGGCCGGAGCAGGTGGATGCGACCGAGGACGCGGTCGACGACCAGGTGATCGATACGACCGACCTGACGCCGGGCCGCAGGGACTGACTCCGGGTCAGGCGGGCGAGACCGTCCCGCCGGGTGCGGGCGCGGCGACCGGTTCGGGCTCCGACTCGGCGTCCGGCTCGTCCTCGACGTTCCCTTCGATGGTCACGTGGGGCAGCCAGTCGAGCCAGCCCGGCAGCCACCAGTTCCAGTCGCCGAGGAGCCGCATGGTCGCGGGCAGCAGCACGCTGCGCACGATCGTGGCGTCGAGGAAGATCGCGACGGCGAGCCCGAAACCGAGCTGCTTGATGACGGTGAGCTCGAGGGTCACGAACACCGAGAACACCACGATCATGATCGCCGCGGCCGAGGTGATGGTCCCGGCCGTGATCGAGATCCCGCGAGCGACGGCCTCGTTGGAGGACATGCCGTGGTCGCGGGCCTCCTTGATCCGGGTCAGGATGAAGACGTGGTAGTCCATCGAGAGCCCGAACAGGATCGTGAAGATGAAGACCGGGACGAACGCCTCGATCGGCCCCGGCTTGAACCCCAGCAGGCCGGAGAGGTTGCCGTCCTCGAAGACGAGCACGAGCATGCCGAACGCCGCGGCGGTCGAGAGCAGGTTGAGCAGGATCGCCTTGATCGGGATGACCAGCGAGCGGAATGCCACCAGCAGCAGCAGGAACGACAGGAGCAGCACGAAGCCGATCACCATCGGCATGCCGTCGGCGTAGAACCCGACCACGTCGTACGTGTAGGCCACGTCGCCTGAGACCAGGGCCTGGACGCCCGGCAAGCCCCCGAAGACGGCGGGCACGATCTCCTGCCGCGCCTGGCGGACGATCTGACGGTTCGCGCTCGTCGTTCTGCCCGCCGGACATGACGAACGAGACCATCGCGGCATGGCCGTCGGCCGAGGGCGTCACGGTCGGCGGGCCCGTGATGCCCGGGACGGCGAGGACCTTGGTCTTCAGGTCCTCGATGGCGGCCTTCGTCGCCGGCTCGTCGGCGTGCGTGACGACGATGTCGAGGGCCAGCGTCGACCCGGTGGGCCACTTCTCGTTGAGGATGTTCAGGGCCTGGACGCCGTCGATCGAGTCCGGGAACGACGTGAAGTCCGCCTGGCCGAGCCGGAGCCGGAGCGCGGGCGACGCCAGGACCAGCAGGAACCCCGCGGCGAGCACCGCGGCCGGGACCGGGTGCTTCATCACGGAGCGGACGACCTTGGCCCAGAGGCCGCTCCCCTCTTCCCGGTCCCGGCCGAGGATGGGCAGCCGCAGCCGGTTGAGGCCGTCGCCCAGGATGGCCAGGGTCGCCGGCAGGAACGTGAGCGAGCCGATGACGGCGATGAGCACGACCGAGATGGTCCCGACCGCCATCGACCGGAACAGCGGGTCGTCGAGGAGGAACAGGCCGCCGATGGAGACCATCACGGCGAGACCCGAGAAGAACACCGCCCGACCGGCGGTCGCCGAGGCGACGTCGATGGCGGCGAGCTTCGAGCGGCCGTGCCGCCGCTCGGTGCGGAAGCGCGTGATCATGAACAGCGAGTAGTCGACGGCGACCGCCAGCCCGATCAGCACGATGAGCTGGGTGGCGTACGGGCTGGCCGGCGTGATGAACCGGCTGTACAGCGCGAGGACCCCGAACGCCGCCAGGAGGCACGTCGTCGCCATCACGAGCGGCACGATCGCGGCGATGACCGCCCCGAACGCGATGAGAAGGATCAGGAACGTCAGGGGCAGCGTCAGCCGCAGCGACGAGTCGAGGCCGCCGTTGACGAGCTTCTGGATCTCGTCGTTGGCGAGGTGGTTGTTGAGCGCGTGGATCGCGAGGCCGGGATGCGCGGTTCGCATCTCCGCGACGAACGCGGGGACCGGCTCCATCCGCGCATCGAGCGCGTCGCCCTCGCCGACGACCCGGGACGGGATGCGCACGGTCGTGCGGTCCGCGGACACGAGCTCCGCCACGGCCGGCGCGGTCAGCGGGTCGACGAGCTGGTCGACCGTCGGGACCGCCGTGCCGTCGATCGTCGAGTGCAGGGCGCCGAGGCGGGTGACGACGTCGGTGATCGCTGCCGCGGTGGCGGGATCGTCGACGGTGCCGTCCTTCGCCCCCACCACGAAGAGCAGCTGCTGGCTCGGGGTCGCGGCCCCCGTGCCGGCGCCGAACACGTCGTAGGCGCGGGCCGACTCGAACCGCGTCGACTGGTCGTTGGAGACGGCAGCAGCGGAGTCCGTACCACCCGCGGAGATGCTGAGCGCGAAGATCCCGAACGTGCCCACGAACCACAGCACGAAGACCGGCCAGCGATGGCGGGCGCTCCAGCCGGCGACGCGGACGGTCCAGGGTGGGCGGGCGACGGCCCGGGCGGGTGCGGGGGTCGGGGTGGGGTCTGACACGGCGGCTAGCCTACCGCGGAGTGGCATCCGCGGTCGCGCGTTCCTAGGTTTACGCCTGGTTGTCGATCTGGGCGCGCTGCAGCCGGCCGCTGAAGTCGACGTAGATCGACTTCCACTCGGTGAACGTGTCGAGCGCGGCGTGGCCGGCCTCGCGGTGGCCGTTGCCGGTCTCCTTCCAGCCGCCGAACGGCAGGTGGGTCTCGGCGCCCGTCGTGCCGGCGTTGACGTAGACGATGCCCGGTCTCGAAGTCGCGCATGGCGCGGAACGCCTGGTTCACGTCGCGGGTGTAGATGCTCGACGAGAGCCCGTAGCGCGTCTGGTTCAGCGCGAGCATCGCCTCGCCGTAGTCGGCGACCGGGATCACCGAGAGGACCGGCCCGAAGATCTCCTCCTGGCCGATGCGGTCCATCGGCCGGACGCCGCTGAAGATCGTCGGCTCGAAGAAGTGGCCGTTGGCCAGGCCGCCGCCGGTCGCGCGGGCGCCACCGGTGACGAGCTCGCCTTCGGATCGCCCGACGTCCATGTACGACTCGACCTTGTCGAGCGCGCCGGCGTTGATGAGCGGCCCGACGTCGGTGGTCTCGTCGAGACCGGGACCGAGGCGGAGCTTCTTCGCCCGCGCCTCGAGGCGCTGGAGGAGCGGCTCGACGACCTCGCGCTGGACGATGACGCGGGAGCAGGCCGTGCAGCGCTGTCCGGTCGTGCCGAACGCGGACCAGAGGATCCCGTCCGCGGCGAGGTCGAGGTCCGCGTCGGCCAGCACGACCACGCCGTTCTTGCCGCCGAGCTCCATCGCCAGCCGCTTGAGCCGCTGACCGGCCTTCGTGGCGATCACTTTGCCCGTCGCCGAGCTGCCGGTGAACGAGATGACCGAGATGTCCGGGTTCTCGACGATGGCGTCGCCGACCTCGCCGCCCGAGCCGGTCACGAGGTTCACGACCCCCGGCGGGACACCGGCCTCGGCCATCAGCTCGACCAGGAGCGTCGCGCAGTGCGGCGTGTCGCTCGCGGGCTTGAAGACCACGACGTTGCCGGTCACGAGCGCCGGCATGATCTTCCAGCACGGGATCGCCATCGGGAAGTTCCAGGGCGTGATGATCCCGGCGATCCCGATCGGCTGGCGGATGCTCATCGCCCACTTGTCGGGCAGCTCGGACGGGGTCGTGTCGCCGAACATGCGGCGGCCCTCGCCGGCCATCAGGAAGGCGATGTCGATGCCCTCCTGCACGTCACCGCGGGCCTCGGACAGGACCTTGCCCATCTCGCGGGTCATCGCCCGGGCGAGCCGCTCCTTGTGCTGGGCCATGAGCGCCCCGAAGGCGTAGAGGATCTCGCCGCGCTTCGGCGCCGGCGTCCGCTGCCACATGCCCTGGCGGCCTCGGCCGCTCGCACTGCCATGGCGATATCGGCCTTGGTCCCCTGCTGGAACCGCCCGATGACGTCGCGGGTGTCGGCGGGGTTGCGGCTCTCGAAGGTCTGGCCGCTGGTGGAGTCGCACCACTCCCCGGCGATGAAGTTGCGGAAGGTCGGCGTCTCGACGGCGGTGTCGGTCATGGCGTCATCGTAACGACCCCGTCATGGGGCGGCTCGCGGCCCGAGCGGACTGCGCTCGGTCCGTTTCGGCGAATGACCCTCAGGCGGTCCTTGGTCAACGCTGTAGCCGACCTCGCCTGTCACCCGAGCGTGGCCGAGGGTCGACTTGGTGTCAGATGGTCACGTTCAGGGCTGGTTGCCGGTTTCCCGGTGACGAAGGACCGCCTGATGCACATCTGCCGGTTGCTGCCGGTTCGCGCCGGTATCCCCGGTTCGCGCGGCGTGACCGCGCCTCAGCCCTCGTCAGACCCGCTCGACCGCCATCGCGACGGAGCCGCCGCCGCCGAGGCAGAGCGTCGCGAGCCCGTAGCGGCCCTGCCGCCGCTGGAGCTCGTGGGTCAGCGTGGCGACGATCCGCGCGCCGCTCGCGCCGATCGGGTGGCCGAGCGCGATCGCGCCGCCGTTCACGTTGACCTTGTCCCAGTCGAAGCCGAGCTCGCGGCCGTCGGCGAGCGTCTGCGCGGCGAAGGCCTCGTTGATCTCGATGAGGTCGAACGCCTCGATCGGCAGCTCGATGCGGTCGAGCAGGCGGCGGACGCCCTCGACCGGGGCGAGGAACAGCCACTTGGGCGCGACCTCGGCCTGCGCGTAGCCGACGATCCGGGCGAGCGGCTTGAGCCCGAGCCGCTCGACGGCCCGCTCGCTCGCGACGACCGTGGCCGCGGCGCCGTCCGTGATCCCCGGCGCGTTCCCCGCCGTGACCGTGCCGACCGTCGCGGCGCCGCGGTCCTCGCCGTCGGGCAGGGCGAACGCCGGCTTGAGCCGTTCGAGCGCCTCCATCGTGGAGTCGCGCCGCGGCCCTTCGTCAACGGAGACGATCGTCTCCCGGCCGCGCGCGTCGCGGACGGTGACCGGCGCGATCTCGGCATCGAATCGGCCGGCATCCATCGCCGCGATCGCCTTCTGGTGGCTCGCCAGCGCGAACGCGTCCTGGTCGGCTCGGCTGACGTCGTCCTTGATCGCGACGCGCTCGGCGTGCGTGCCCATGTGGCAGTCCTCGATCGCGCACCACAGGCCGTCGTGGACGGTCGCGTCGATCAGCTCGCCGTTGCCGAGCCGGAGCCCGAAGCGGGCGCCGGGGACGAGGTACGGCGCCTGGTTCATCGATTCCATGCCACCGGCCACCGCCAGCTCGGCGTCGCCGGCGCGGATCTCGGCAGCGGCCAGCATGATCGCCTTCAGCCCGGAGCCGCAGACGCGGTTGATCGTCGTCGCCGAGGTCGTCTCGGCGAGCCCGGCCTTGAGCGCCGCCTGGCGGGCCGGCGCCTGGCCGGCCCCGGCCTGCAGGACCTGGCCCATCAGGACCTCGTCGATGGTGGCCTCGGCCGGGTCCAGCCCGGCCCGCTCGACGGCCGCGCGGATCGCGACGCCGCCGAGCTCCACGGCCGGCACCGTGCTGAGCGCCCCGCCGAACTTGCCGATCGGCGTGCGCGCCGCGCTGACGATGTAGACGTGCCCGTTCCGGGCCGAGTGGATCCTGGGTCATGCCTCGATGCTACACGTCATGGCCAGCCTGGCCGCCCGTCAGCCGCCCTCGCGTGGGTACGTGTAGAAGCCCTGCCCGGTCTTCTGGCCGAGGTGGCCGGCCTTCACGAGCTCCTGGAGGTTGCGCGGCGGATGCATGTGCTCCTGGCTGAGGCCGTCCTCGAGGACGCGCATGATCCCGAGCACGACGTCGAGGCCGATGAAGTCGGCCAGCTCGAGCGGGCCCATCGGGTGGTTGAGCCCGACCCGCGCGCCGGCATCGATGTCCTCGGCCGTCCCGATGCCCTGCTGCAGCGCGCGCATCGCCTCGGCAAGGAACGGGATCAGGATCCGGTTGACGATGAACCCGGGGCGGTCCGCCGAGACGATGACCTGCATGCCGAGCTCGCCGGTCAGCGCCCGGATGGCCTCGACGGTCTCGTCCGTGGTCGCCTGGCCGCGGATCAGCTCCACGAGGGGCATCACCGGCACCGGGCTGAAGAAGTGCATGCCGAGGAACCGCTCGCGCCGCTCGGACGAGGTCGCTTCGGCCAGCCGGTGGATCGCGATCGAGCTCGTGTTCGAGGCGAAGATCGCCTCGGGACGCGCGAGCCGGTCGAGCGACCGCCACAGCTCCTGCTTGACGGCGAGGTCCTCGAAGACGGCCTCGATCGACGAGGTCGGCGTCGGCGACGAGCGCCAGGTCCGCTGTCGCCGTCACCCGCGCCAGGGTCGCGTCGCGCTCGTCCCGGGTCGATCCGGCCCTTGGCGACGGACCGGTCGAGGTTGCCCGCGATCCGCTCGCGACCGGCCTCGGCGCGCTCGAGCTCGGGCTCGTAGAGGACCACCGTCTTCCCGATGGCGGCGTGGACCTGCGCGATGCCGTGACCCATGAGGCCGGCGCCCGCCACGAAGACCCGCTCGATCGCCACGGCGCCAGCCTACCGCCCGGCCAGCGCGGCCAGCAGCCGGTCCGCCGCGGTGTACGGGTCGAGGCGGTGGCTCGCGACCTCGGCGAGGACGGCGTCCGTCGCATCGCGCCGATCCGGGGCCTCCAGCACGGCGCGGACGCGCTCGCCGACGATCACCCAGACCTGGCTCTCGGCACGACGGCGCCGGGCGCGATCGCCCGACGCATCCGCCCGACCGACGGCGCGATGGCGGTCCAGGGCCACGAGGAGCTCGGGCACGCCCTGGCCCGGTCGATGCGGTCGTGATCAGGACGTCGGGGCGCTTGGGCCGCGGGCCGGTCGTCGCCATCGACGGGAGCCCCACGGGCCGTCGTCGGCATGAGCATCGCCCGGAGCTGGGCCGCGGTCCGCGCGGCCCCGGGCTTGTCGCCCTTGTTGACGACGACCAGGTCGGCGACCTCCAGCAGGCCCGGCCTTGATCGCCTGGACCTCGTCGCCCATCTCGGGCGCCTCGAGCACGACCGTGGTGTCCGCGGCGGCGGCGACCTCGACCTCGCTCTGCCCGGTCCCGACCGTCTCGATCAGCACCAAGTCGAAGCCGCAGGCGTCGAGCACGGCCGCCGCGGCCGTGGACGTCGCCGCCAGCCCGCCGGCATGGCCGCGCGATGCCATCGAGCGGATGAAGACGTCGCGGTCCTCGGCATAGGACTGCATGCGGACACGGTCGCCGAGCAGGGCCCCGCCCGTGATCGGGCTCGACGGGTCCACCGCGATCACCGCGACCGTGCGCCCCGCCTTGCGGACCTCCGCGATCAGCGAGGCGACCAGCGTGGACTTCCCGGCGCCCGGCGGCCCGGTGATCCCGACGAGATGCGCGTTCCCGGCCAGCGGGTAGAGGCGGCGCAGCGCCGCCTCGGCGACAGGCGTGTGGTTCTCGACCGCGGTGAGCAGCCGGGCCGTCGCGAGGCGGTCGCCGGCGACGGCGGCATCGACCAGGTCGTCGGCGCGGGACGCCGCGTCGTCCCCCACCCTAGGTTCGCGGTCGCGCGTTCGCCCGCAGGTAGTCGGCGACCTGCGCGATCGTGGTCCCGGGCCCGAAGACCTCGGCGACGCCGGCGTCCTTGAGGGCGGCCCGGTCCACGTCGGGGATGATCCCGCCGACCGTCACCAGCACGTCGCCCATCCCCTGGTCGACGAGCAGCTTCGTGACGCGCGGGACCAGCGTCATGTGCGCCCCCGACAGGATGGACAGGCCGACGACGTCGACGTCCTCCTGGAGCGCGGCCGTGGCGATCATCTCGGGCGATTGGCGAAGCCCGGTGTACACGACCTCGAAGCCCTCGTCGCGCAATCCACGAGCGAGGACCTTGGCGCCGCGGTCGTGGCCGTCGAGCCCGGGCTTGGCGATGAGCACCTTGAGTGGGCGGTCCGTCATGCGCGGATTGTAGGTTCACGGCTGGACCCGGACATGACGACGGGGCGGTCGGCCCGAACACCGACCGCCCCGTCCGGCCTCCGTGGGAGGCTGGGGACTACGCGTTGGCGCGGCTGAACGTGCGCGCCGCGATCCATACGGAGATGACGGCCATGACGGCCGTGATGGCCACGCCGATCGCGATCTCCGGATCGCCCCACTGGCCGTTGAACAGGGCCCTCGCCGCGTCCACGGTGTGCGTGAACGGGTTCAGCGAGCTCAGGGTCTGGAGCCAGGCCGGCGCGAGCGCCATCGGCAGCAGGATCCCCGAAAGCAGGAGCAGCGGCATCGCGATGCCCTGGACGAGCGGGGCGAACGCGTCCTCGCTCTTGAGGATCAGCGCCGCCGCGTAGGAGAGCGGGGCCACCGCGAGGCCGATCAGCACCAGCAGGGCGAGCACCACGGCGATGCCGGGCAGGTCGACCTTGAGGCCGAGCGGGATCGCCAGGACGATCAGCAGGACGGCCTGGAACATCAGGATGACGACGTCGCGCAGCGACCGGCCGAGGAGCATCGCCCCGCGGCTCATCGGGGTGACGCGCATCCGCTCGATGACGCCGCTCCGCAGCTCGGCGATGAGGCCGAAGCCGACGAACGCCGTCCCGAAGATGGCGATCTGGATCAGCAGACCGGGGACGAACCAGTTGAACGCGTTGGTGCCGGTCGCCGGCCGCCTGCGTCGCGCCCTCGAGGAGCGGCCCGAACAGGAAGAGGTAGAGGAGCGGCAGCATCATCCCGAAGACGATCCAGGTGGGCTGCCGGATGGTCAGCCAGAGCGACCGGTGGAAGATGAGCCAGGTGTCCCGAGCGAGCTGCACGGCGGGGTTCCTTGTCGTGGTGGTGGGGTAGGTGGTCGTGATGGCGGTGGTGGCGGTCATGCCGCGGGCTCCTCTCGAAGGGATCGGCCGGTCTGGCGGAGGAAGACGTCGTCGAGGCTCGGCCGGGCGAGCGTCAACGTGCGGGCGCGGAGGTCGGCCCCGTCGAGCAGCCGGATGAGCTGCGGGACGGCGCTGTCGCCCTGGTCGACGTAGAGGCGGATGAGCTCGTCCTCGACGGAGGCCTCGCGGACGAACGGCTCGGCGCGGACGAGGTCGAGCACGCGCTGGTGGTCGCCGTCGATGCCGAGCGTGATGACGTCGCCGGCGACCTGCCGCTTGAGCGAGTCGGCCGTGCCCTCGGCCACGATCTGGCCGTGGTCGATGATCGCGAGCCGGTCGGCGAGCGCGTCGGCCTCCTCGAGGTAGTGCGTGGTCAGGAAGACCGTCGTGCCCAGCTCGCGCAGGTTGCGGATCTCGTCCCACATGCGGGCGCGGGCCTGCGGGTCCAGCCCGGTCGTCGGCTCGTCGAGGAAGAGCACCCGCGGGCGGTGGACGATGCCGAGCCCGACGTCGAGGCGGCGGCGCATGCCGCCCGAGTAGGTCTGGGTCGGGCGATCGGCGGCTGCCGTCAGCTCGAGCGCCTCGAGCACCTCGTTGGCGCGGCGCACGGCCGAGGCCTTGTCGAGCCCGTACAGGCGGCCCTGGATCACGAGCTCGCCGCGGCCGGTCTCGGCCGGGTCGGTCGAACCGCCCTGCGGCACGTAGCCGATCCGACGCCGGACCTCCTGGGGATCGCGGGCGAGGTCGACGCCAGCGACCGTGGCGCGGCCGCCGGTCGGCTTGAGCAGCGTGGCCAGCATCCGCAGCGTGGTGGTCTTGCCGGCGCCGTTGGGGCCGAGGAACCCGAAGATCTCCCCGGCCTCGACGGTGAGGTCCACGCCGCGGACCGCTTCGACCGTCGACTTGCGGGCCTTGAAGGTCCGGCGCAGGTCCTCGGTCTCGATCATCGGGCCACCAGGGCCCTTCGAACTGGTCATCATCTGTCCTCTCCTGCTGTGCCCTATGCTGGGCGGCGGTCACTTGCGCCATTTCGCATTGTGGGTCAATATCTGCGCAGTGCAGATAATCACCCACACAGGAGCGCGTGTCAACATGGACAAACGACAGGGCATCGACGGGGTCGTTCGAGCCCTCCGGCGAGTCAACTTCCAGGGCTCGATCTTCGGCCAGTCCGTCGCGATCCGGCTCGGCCTCTCCGAGTCCGACATCGACGCCCTCGAGCTGCTCATCGACACCGGCGCGGCGACCGCGGGCAAGATCTCCGAGGCCATGGGCCTCACCACGGGCGCGGTCACGCGCGTGATCGACCGCCTCGAGCAGGCCGGCTACGTCCGGCGCACCACCGACCCGGCCGACCGCCGGCGTGTCGTCATCGAGGTCGTCCCCGAGCGGGTCGCCACGGTCGAGTCGCTGCTCGATTCGCTCGGGACCGCCGCCGCGGCCGACGCGGAGCGGTACTCGGACGAGCAGCTGGCGACGATCAACGACTTCCTCTCGCGGATGGCCGACCTCACCCAGACCGAGGCGACACGCATCCGGACCGACACCACGGAGCACCCCAGCGACCCGGTCGGACCGTCCGAGTACACGGCGCCGCTGGGCGGCCTCGGGTCCGCGCGACTCCTCTTCCGCGCGGGCGCCCAGGATCTGCGGTTGCGGACCGGGCGGCCCGGCCCGGACCTGTACCGTGGCCGCTTCGATGGCGCAGCGCCGCAGGTCCGCGTACGCGACGGGCGCGTGCTGGTGCAGTACCGGGGCATCCCGTTCGACTGGCGGAAGCGGACCGGGACCATGCACCTCAATCCGGACATCCCCTGGACCATCGAGGTCGTCGGCGGCATCAACCGCATCGAGGCCGACCTGATCGAGCTGGACCTGCGGCTCCTCGAGATCACGGGCGGATCCGAGCGCATGCAGCTCGAGCTCGGCCAGCCGCACGGCGAGGTCACGCTCCGGATCACCGGCGGGGTCCGGACCGTCCGCCTGGAGCGGCCGAAGGCCGTGCCGATCCGGCTCGCGATCTCAGGCGGCGTCGGGACCGTCGAATTCGACGGCCAGATGACGACCCGCCACGGTGGCGGGACCTCGATCGAGTCCCGCGGCTGGGCCGACGCCGGCGACCGCTACACGCTCGAGATCAACGGCGGGGCCAAGACCGTCACGATCGTCGAACGCCAGTAGGAGCCGCGCCGGTAGGAGCCGCTAGCGCCGGAGCGCCTCGACCGTCTTCGCGGCGCGGCGCTCGCGGGTCGTGGCCTGCTTCGCCTCGGCGACGTGCTCGGCGTACTCGCGGCGATGGGACGGCGCCAGGGCCTCCCAGGCCGCGGTCGCGACCGGATCTGCGGCCAGGGCCGCCGTCAGCTCGGCCGGCACCTCGACGTCGGCGGAGCGCGAGCGGTCGTCGCGCTCGAGGTCGAATTCGACGGTGTCGCCGTTGGCCTTGCCGAGCGATGTCCGGACGGCCTTGTTGACGACCATCATCACGGTCTTGCCGTGCCCTTCGACCGTGTACGGCATGAACTGGTTCTTGAAGGGCTGCCCGTCGATCGTGCCGACGACCGAGGTCCGGCCCGTCACCTTGAGCGCGGCGACCACGTCGGCCGGGATCTCGACGAAGGTGCCCAGCGGCGCGGGGAGCAGCTCGACGGTGAAGCGCACCGTCGTCAGGCCTCGGGTGAGCGCCGCTCGAGGTGGGCGAAGAACTCGGCCCGCGTGCGGTCCCGGGTCCGGAACAGCCCAAGGACGGACGACGTGGTCATGATCGTCCCGGGCTTGCGGATCCCGCGCATGACCGCGCACAGGTGGGTCGCCTCGATCACCACGCCGACGCCCTGTGGCTCGAGGCGGTCCTGGAGGAACTCCGCGACCTGCTGGGTGAGCCGCTCCTGGACCTGGAGCCGGCGTGCGTAGGTCTCGACGATGCGCGGGATCTTCGAGAGCCCGATCACCCGCCCGCGCGGGATGTAGGCGACCGCGGCGGTTCCGAAGAACGGCAGCAGGTGGTGCTCGCAGAGCGAGTAGAACGGGATGTCCTTGACGACGACCATCTCGCTGTACGCGACGTCGAAGACCGCGTTGTTGATGAGACGGTCGGGGTCGACGTGGTAACCGGCCGTCAGCTCGGTGTACATCCGGTGGACCCGTTCCGGCGTGTTGACCAGGCCCTGGCGGTCGGGGTCCTCGCCGATCTCGACGAGGATCTCGCGGACGGCGGCCTCCACGCGGCCGTTGGCCCCGGCGTGACCGCGGTTGACCGCGCCGCTGATGTCGTCGACGGCCATGTCGGTCTCGCCGATCTCGGATTCGATCTCGTCGACGAGGCGGCGGACGTTGGGTGGCAGGTCGGTCGGGCTGGGCAAGGCGGGCCTCCAAGTGAGGGCGCGATGGTACGTCGAGCGCTGCTACGCTGCGAGCCCATGACCCACCCGCGCGCCGACCAGCTCCGCTTCGCCCGCTCCGAATGGCAGCGCGGGCTCGTCGGGCTGAGCGACGAGGACGCCCGCAAGCGCCTGCTACCGATGAACTCGATCTCGTGGATGATCGGCCATCTCGCGTGGCACGAGCGCCTGATCTGGTTCGTGCGCGGGCAGGGCCTCGAGGTGGAGCCGATCCTCGACACCGTCGCGTCCGGGTTGCCGGCGACGACGCCGCCGCTCGACGAGATGCTCGCGGTCTGGGCGCGGATCACGGCCGCGGCGGACCCGTTCATCGACACGCTGACGACCGAGGCGCTCGAGGTGCCCCTCCCGTTCGACAAGCGCGAGCCTCCGTCGGTGGCCGGGATCGCAGTTCCAGCGGATCACCTACCACTACTGGAACCACATCGGCGAGGCCTCGGCCGTGCGCCAGATCCTGGGCCACGCCGACGTGCCGGAGTACGTGGGCGACCTCGACGGGCTGGCCCCCTACCGGCGGGAGACCTAGCCCGATCGACTCGGCCGGTCGGCCGGCGCGTCAGCCCGGTCGGCCGCGGCGGCCCAGGTAGTCGTGCCAGAGGAGGCGCGCGGCCACGGAGCGCCACGGTCGCCACGCCTCCCCGATCGCGCGGAGCTCCTCGGCGTCCGGTCGATGGTCGAGGCCCTGGACCTCGGCCGCGGCCTGCGCCAGCGCGATGTCGCCGACCGGCCAGACGTCCGGCCGGCCGAGCACCATCAGCAGGTAGATCGACGAGGTCCACGGCCCGATGCCCGGCATCGCCTCCAGCGCATGACGGACCACGTCGTCGTCGAGGTCGGCCAGCCCGTCGATGTCCAGCGCGCCGGCGTCGACCGCCCTCGCCAGCTCACGGGCATAGCGCGCCTTCTGGCGGCTGAAGCCGATCGCGAGGAGCTGCGCGTCATCGAACCGGAGCAGGCGCGCCGGCGTCGGTGTGCCGCCCGACGCGGCGACGAGCCGGTCGAATGCGGCCTGCGCCGACGCGAGCGAGACCTGCTGCTCGAGGATGAGGTGGACGAGGGTCCCGAACCCGGGCTGGCGGTCCCAGAGCGGCGGCAGACCGTACCGCTCCACGATCCCCGCGAGGTCGGCGTCCCGTGCCGCGAGCTGGGCGACCGCGGCGTCGAGGCCGGCGCGGTCGAGCGGCGCGATCAGACGACCGAGCCGTTGGCCGTGAAGCCAGCCGCCGGCATCGGGTCGAACGGCCGGCCCTCGGCGCCGCGCAGCCACGCCCGCGCGTTCTCGCCGAGCGACGGGCGGTGGTAGCCGCCCTCCTGGAGGACGACGAGACGGCGGCCGAGCGCGGCGACCCGCCGGCCGACCTCGTGGTAGACGTCGGTGGTCAGCGCGAAGTCGCCGATCGGGTCGAGCCCGTAGGTGTCGAAGCCGAGCGAGACCACGACGATCGAGCCGGGCGAGGCGCCGATCGCCTCGACCGCCCGGTCCGTCGCCGCGAGGTACTCCTCGTTGGTCGCCCCGGCGCGGAGCGGCAGGTTCAGGTTCTCGCCGACACCCGCCCCCTCCCCCGTCTCGTCGGCGCGGCCGAGGAAGTACGGGTAGGCGCGCTCCGGGTCGGCGTGGACCGAGACGTAGCGGACGTCGCCGCGCCGCCAGAAGATCTGCTGCGTGCCGTTCCCGTGGTGGTAGTCGACGTCGAGGATCGCGACACGCTCGCCCGTCGCGGCGGTGATCGCCTCGGCCGCGATCGCCGCGTTGTTGAAGAAGCAGTACCCGCCGTACATCGAGCGGGCCGCGTGGTGGCCCGGCGGGCGGCAGAGGCCGTAGGCGATCGGGTCGCCGCCGAGCACGAGGTCCACGGTCGTCAGCGCCACGTCCACGGCGCCGCGCGCAGCCACGTACGTGCCCGCGACGAGCGGCGCCGCCGAGTCGAGGCCCCAGAAGCCGGCCCGCCCCGCGGCGTGCTCCGGCTCGCGGACCAGGGCCGTCACCGCCTCGGGGCTCATGCCCTCGAACATCGATCGGTTGGGGTACGTGTCGGCCGACAGGAACGGGACCGCCAGCTGCTGGCGCCGGACCTCGTGCCAGGCGACCTCGAGGAAGCGGACCAGTCCCTCGTCGTGGACCGCGGTGATCGGCGCCTCGCCGTGCTCGGTCGGCGCGACCAGCTCGTACCCGCCGTCGGCCTCGAGGGTCCGGCGGATGATCTCGGCACGCTCGGCGACCTCGTTGGCCGGGATCGCCTGGCCCATGAACGTCTCGGTGGTGATGTCGTGGCCCAGGTGGCTCGGCGTGTAGACGACCCGCATTCAGGCCCCTCGATCGACGGCGTCGCTCGCGACCGACAGGATCGCCGCGCTGACCGCATCCGGACGGTAGCGCATCAGGTTGTGCCCATCGTGGCCGAACGGCACGGTTCGGATCGCCGGCCGGACGGTCGCCGCTCGTACGGCGTCGACCGCGGCCAGCGCTCGCGCGCGCGCCCCGGGCTGGTCGTCGGACGGAGACGCCGCGATGAGCGCGACGATCGGCGCGTCCACCGGAGCGAGGACCGCGAGCGGGTCGTATCCGAACATGGTCTGGACGCAGGCCGTCGTGACGTGCGGCCGGGTGACCGGCACGACCCGACCCGCGTGGGTCTCGACGACCGTGGCACGCGCGGCCCGCTCCTGGTCGGCGTCCCACGAGGCGGGGTCGAAGGCCTCGCGGTCGGCGAGGAACGCGGTCATCGAGCGCAGGACCTCGGGCGGCTCGTCAAGACCGCGCAGGAACTCGTCGACATCGAGGCCCGTGGATGCCTCCAGCCCCTCCCAGCCGCCGTCGACGAGCACGACGCCCGCGCAGCGCGAGCCGAGCGCCCGGGCCGCCTCGGCGGCGACCATCGCGCCGAACCCGTGGCCGACGAGGACGACTCGATCGGCCAGCTCGGCGACCAGGCCGGAGCCTTCGGCCGCGGCGATCGCGTCTTCGGCCAGGACCGGCAGGTCGTACGCGCCGGTCTCGGTCGGCGCGTCCGAGAGGCCGTGGCCGCGCAGGTCCATCGCCACGACCGATCGGGCGCCGCGAAGCCGCCGCGCGACGGGTGCCCAGATCCACGCGGTCTGCCCCAGGCCGTGGATCAGCAGCACGCCCGGACCGTCCGCCGCCGCCGGTCCGCCCCAGTCGAGGAAGTGGATGCGGTCGCCCGGTGCGACCTCGACGACGAACCCCTCGGGCTCGAAGGCGGGGTCCGGGGCCGGGACGACGGGCGTCGGGGTCTCCATCGACCCGTAGGATACGGGCGTCATGGCCAAGCGCCGACGTGGCGCTCGAAGCGCCCCACCCAGAGCCAGCCGCCACCGCCCGTTCGACGAGCTCGTCGACGAGGCGCTCGCGACGATCCCGATGCCGTTCGCGGCCGCCCTCGACGAGGTGGCGATCGTCATCGCCGACGAGCCGTCCGACGACCAGCGGCGCGAGAACGAGCTGGAGCCCGACGACACCCTGTACGGCCTCTACGAGGGCGTGCCCCGGACCGAGTGGGCCGCGGACTGGGCGGCCGACGCCCAACCGGATCACGCTGTTCCGGCTGCCGCTCGAGGAGGACTTCGCCGATCCCGAGGACCTCGCCGACGAGGTCTGGGTGACCGTGGTCCACGAGCTGGCCCACCACCTCGGCATCGACGACGAGCGGCTGCACGACCTCGGCGTGGACTGACCGGCGGAGCGGGTCGCGTCGGCCCGGGTCGGCGGCGGCACGGGCGGGGCGGGGCGAGGCGGCGAGGTTCATCCGGCCACGATCCCGTCAGATGGCCACCACCCGGTCGTTGGTCATCGACCAGTCCCCGATCCAGCCGCTCTCGACGCCAGCACGGCCCGATTCGCCGTCAGATGCGGCTTGTCGCGGTCCTTTGCCGGGATCGGTGTGACGAGTGCCCGCCTGATGGTCATCTGTCACAGATCCGGCGCCCGGGCCGGGAGACGGGCCGTCCCATGACTCAGCCAACGATGCTGAGGACCGCGATGAACCCGACCAGGCCGAGGACCATCCAGCCGATGAGCGGGCGGGTGATCCAGCGGAACCGGCGCTGGCCGGGCCGCGGCACGTCAGGATCGGTGTCGCCGCCGTAGCGAACGTGGTCGAGGCCGAACGTCGCGTGCGTGAGCCCGACGAACATCACCACCTGCGGCGCCACGGAGATCGCGGTCACCGTGAAGACCAGGGTCCCGATGGCGAAGACGCCGATGACGATCCCCATCGTGATGAGGACGACCCCGATCACCCCGGAGTCCGGCCCCAGCCCGACGGCGTCGGCGATCCGGAACGCGATGTCGAGCCCGGCGCCGAGCCCGAACAGGATCAGCAGCTGGGCAGCCGTCTCGGAGAGGGCCACCACGACGGCCGCCATCTTCCGCGCGCGGAAGACCCGGAGCGAGCGGCCGAGCGCCGACGGTCGCCGGCACGTCCCCGAGCGCGATCCCCGCCAGGAGGTAGGCGAACGGCGCGCCGTACAACGCCGTCACGATCAGCGTCACGACGATCCCGATGCTCCCGTCGACATCGCCCTGGGACCCGAGGGCAGCGCCGATCCCGGTCCTGGATCAGGAACGATCCGCCGCCCACGATCACCGTCGCGACGACGGCCTGCCAGAAGACCGCTCTAGACCGCGCCAGCGCCTGCCGCACGGTGATCGGCCGGCCGACGAGGCGCGCCCCAAGCAGCGACACGGCGATGAGCCGGGCGTCGATGAGCGCGACCAGGAACCCCACGCCCGCGATCCAGAGCAGGAACGTGTTCCACGCCTCATACGTCGGGCCGAGCACGACCAGGCTCTCGAACGCGGTGCGCTGGACGTCGGTCACGATCGTGGCCCAGGCGGCCAGCGCGAGCGGCGCGACCGTCCCGAGGATGACGAGGCCGACGTAGAACGACGCTGGCCGCATCTCGGGCGAGGAGCGGGCGAGGAGGTCGAAGCTCGCGCCGAGCAGGCGGCGGGTCGATTCGACGGGCGGCATCGGCGGCGGGACCGGCACCGGGACGGCGACCGGGGCTGGTGGCCCGGAAGGGATCGACGCCGATGTCGCCGTCTCGGCTCCGGCGGGCGCCGGGACGGCGTCGGCCGCCGATGTCGGTTCGAGCGGCGCGAACGGGTCGACCGGGCGGCCGTCGCTCAACCGGGAGCTCCGGGGAGCCTCCCGGCGCCGGCCAGCAGCTCACCGAGCCGTCCGATATCGACATTCCCACCCGACAGCAGCACGGCCACGCGCTCGCCGTCCCGGATCGGGATCCGCCCTGACAGCACTGCCGCGATCGCGGCGGCACCGGCTGGCTCGACCAGCTGCTTGCAACGCTCGAGGACGAAGCGCATCCCCGCCAGGATCGTCGCGTCGTCGAGCAGCACGACGCCGTCGAGGTAGCGTCGCGCCATCGCCAGCGTCCACGCACCGGCGAACGGCGCGCCAAGCCCGTCCGCGACGGTGACCGGGCTGATCGGGACCACCTCGTCGCGTTCCAGCGCCAGCGTGAGCGCGTTCGACCCGTCCGGCTCGACGCCGTAGACGCGAGCCGACGGACGTCGCCCCTTCACTGCCGAGGCGACCCCGCTGATCAGCCCACCCCCGCCGACGCCCACCACGACGACATCGACATCGGGCAACTGGTCGACCAGCTCCAGCCCCGCCGTCCCATGACCGGCGATGACCGCCGGGTCGTCGAACGGGTGGCAGAACACCAGGCCCTCTTCGTCGCGGATGCGCTCCGTCTCGAGCACGGCCTCGCCGACGTGCGTGCCCTTGAGGACGACCCGCGCACCGTAGCCCAGGCAGGCGTCCACCTTGGAGCGGACCGCCCCTGTCGGCATGACCACCGTGACGGGCACGCCCGCCGCTCGGCCGGCCCATGCGAATGCCGCGGAGGCATTGCCGGCCGAGTACGTGATCACCCCCCGAGCGCGGGCGTCGGGCGGCAGGCTGGCCATCTTGTTCGCCATGCCGCGCGCCTTGAAGGACCCCGTGGCCTGGAGGTGCTCCCCCTTCAGGTACAGCCGGTCGTCCGCGAGTCGGACGCCGAGGGCTGCGGTCGTCCAGGTCGCGGCCGTCGTCGAGTGGAGCATCGGGGTGGCCTGCACCTGGTGCGCGATCCGCTCCCGGGCAGCCTCGATCTCGGCGAGGGAGACGTCGAGGTCGGCGGTCGGGCGAGCCATGGGCGGGAGTATGGCGTGCCGCCCTCGCGCCCGGCATCGGATTGCGCTTGCGTGTTTGCGCAAGTAGGAATACTGTACGGGAGTGTTGGATTACCTCCCCGTCTCCGCCGAGGCCGATCGCGACCGCTATGCGGCGATCGGTCGTGCCCTGGCGGACCCCAAGCGGCTGTGCGTCCTCGAGTCCCTCGCCATCGGCGAGCTCTCGGTCAGCGACCTCAGCAACCGGGTCGGGTGTCAGGTGCCCAACATGAGCCAGCACCTCGCGGTGCTGCGCAATGTGGGTCTGGTGACCAGCCGTCGTGACGGCAACACCATCCTCTACCGCCTCGCGGATCCTCGGGTCCTCGAGGCCTATCGACTCATCCAGGACATCGCCCGCACGTCGGGCACGTAGGGCCGGCTCGCCGGCAAGGCATCCCGTATCGGACGGGAGAAGGGATCGAACGACATGGCGGAGATCAAGGTCGCGACGGACGCGAATTTCGAGGAACTCGTCCTCAAGGCTGAGCGACCGGTCGTCGTCGACTTCTGGGCCGCCTGGTGCGGGCCCTGCAAGATGGTCGCGCCGGAGATGGAGAAGCTCGCCGCGAAGTACGACGGAGCGGTCGATGTCGTCAAGGTCGACGTCGACGCGAACCCGCGGCTCTCGCAGGCGTTCAACATCCTGAGCATCCCGACGATCGCGTTCTTCAAGCCCGGCGCGCAGCCGCAGGGCGTGGTGGGCTTCAGACCGCTCGAGCAGCTCGAGCAGCAGTTCGGGCTGACGCAGTTCACGGCGGTCGAAGCCGACTGACGTCGGCGGAGGCCGTTCCCGAGCCTCACTCCTCTCGTCGGCGACCCCGGTCCACCGGATCGGGGTCGTTCGATTCCCGGGTCAGTCCGCCGTGGCGTGCCTGACCGCGAAGCCGAGCCAGGCCACGGCGCGGTCGATCGCGTGGTCGTCGAGGTCGGCAGGCTCGAAGCGGACCCATCCGGGTCCGCGCGACGACGCCGTCGTATCGGGTGTCCGCACCGCGGCGGAGGCGACCGCGGCCGTCAGCTGGAACTCGGCGGACGTTCCGGAGGCGGCCACGACGGCCACGGTCCTGCCGCCGGCCACGTACTCGGTGGACCCATCGGCGCCGGTCGTCGTCGAGACCTCGTCCACGCCGTCGGCCGACTCGGCGAGCGCGTCCCGCAGGATCACGACGCGGCGGCAGCCAGGACGGCGGCCAGGTCGTCCAGGTGCTCGCGGTAGTGGTCGATGGTCTGGGCGTCGAAGTGCTCCATGTGGGCCGGGTGCTTGATCCAGCGCGCCTCGGGGACGACGGTCAGGTAGCCGCGCAGCTCGCCCGGCTGGGTCCGGAACTGCTCGCGCAGGTCGGCCATCGACAGCGACCCCCACTGCGCCTGGAGCTCGGCGTTCACGACCTCGCCGCCGCGCGTGTCCCAATCGACCGTGGCGCGATCGATCGCCGGGCTGGTCTCGTTGACGGCCAGCTCCTTGGCGACCTCCAGCGACAGGCCCTGCCAGGCGAGCATGTGGGCCATGAGATCGCGTCCCGACCAGCCGTGGGCCGCCTCCACCGCCATCTCCAGCTGGGCGTCGGTCAGACCCGCGAGCGCCTCGAAGGGCGCCCAGGCCTCGTGCTCCTCCTCGAGGAACTCCATCGCGTCGAGATACATGCCGGCATGGTAGTCCGGGGTGGCGCCGCGCGGACCGACGCGAGCCCTAGACGGCGACCGGCTCGCGGTACTCCCCGAAGACCTCGCGCAGGACCGCGCACTGCTCGCCGAGCGTCGCGTACGCGGCCGCGCAGCGGAGGAAGTGGGGCATGAGGTTCGTCTCGCTGGAGCCGGGTCGTCGGGCGGCGTCGCGGAGACCGTCGAGCGCCGCGCCCACGGCGACGGCATCGCGCTCGCGACGGGTCCGCTCGAGCCGCGCCATCTGGGCCTCGAACGACCCGGGCGGCACCGACAGCACGGGCACGCTGGTCACCTCGGTCTCGTCGACATAGGCGTTCACGCCCACGATCCGGCGCTCGCCGGCATCGAACTCCTGCTGGAAGCGGTAGGCCGCGTCGGCGATCTCGCGCTGGGGGTAGCCCTCGGTGATGGCGGCGACCATCCCGCCGCGCCGGTCGATCTCCTCGATGTAGCGCCAGACGGCCGCCTCGGTCTCCGCGGTCAGGGCCTCCACGAACCACGAGCCGCCGAGCGGGTCCACCGTGGCGTCCACCCCGGTCTCCTCGGCGATGATCTGCTGCTGGCGCAGGGCGAGGAGTGCGGCCTCGGCGGTCGGCACCGCCAGCGCCTCGTCGTGGGCATCCGTGTGCAGCGACTGGGTGCCGCCGAGGACGGCGGCGAGCGCCTGGACCGCGACACGGGTCAGGTTGTTGAGCGGCTGCTGCGGGGTGAGCGAGACACCGGCCGTCTGGGTGTGGAAGCGCATCCACGCGGAGCGCTCGTTCTCCGCGCCGTAGCGCTCGGTCATCAGGCGGTGCCAGACGCGGCGCGACGCCCGGAACTTGGCGATCTCCTCGAAGAAGTCCGAGTGCGAATTGAAGAAGAACGACAGCCGCGGCGCGAAGTCGTCGATGCGCAGGCCGCGCTCGAGCGCGGCTTCGACGTAGGCCATCCCGTCGGCGATCGTGAACGCGAGCTCCTGGATCGCGGTCGAGCCGGCCTCGCGGATGTGGTAGCCGCTGATCGAGACCGTGTTCCAGCGCGGCAGCTCCGCGGTCCCGAACTCGATGGTGTCGGTCACCAGCCGCATCGAGGGCGCCGGTGGGAAGAGATACTCCTTCTGCGCCACGAACTCCTTGAGGATGTCGTTCTGGGTGGTCCCCTCGAGGCGGGCCCGCGGGACCCCGGCCTTCTCCGCGGCCACGATGTACATCGCCCAGATCGGCGCGGCCGGGGAGTTGATGGTCATCGAGGTGCTGACGCGGTCGAGCGGCAGCCCGCCGAGCAGGACCTCCATGTCGGCCAGGCTCGAGACGGCGACCCCGCAGGTCCCGAACTCACCCTCCGCCTCGGGGTCGTCGGTGTCGTAGCCGTACAGGGTCGGCATGTCGTAGGCGACCGAGAGCCCGGTCTGCCCCGCGTCGAGCAGCTGGCGGAAGCGAGCGTTGGTGTCCTCCGCGGCGCCGAAGCCCGCGAACATGCGCATCGTCCAGAGGCGGCTCCGATAGCCGTTGGGATGGATCCCGCGGGTGAACGGCGGCTCGCCCGGCACCCCGATGTCGCGGGCCGGCTCGATGCCGGCGTCGTCGAGCGACCACGGCCCGTAGAGCGGCTCGACGGTCGTGTCGCCGAGCGTCGCGAAGCGGATCTTGCGCTCGGTCGGGGACTCGCCGGAGGGCGTTCGGCGGCGCGTCTCCCAGGCTCGTCGGCGGGCGGCCCAGTCCGCCTCGTTCGACCGGTCGGTCATGGCCGCGACTCTAGCACGGCCCTCAGTCCGCCCCGAACGCCGCGATGGCCTCCTGGATCCGGTCTTCCGGCAGGTCGTTGGTGATCACGACGTTGACGATGTCGCGGATCGGCCGATGGCCACACGACGACGCTCTGGAGCCGCTCGCTGGTCTTGGTATCGAGCCGGCGGGCGTGGCGGCCCGCGATCGTCGGCGACGTCTGGCTGAGGATCTGCGTCCGGCCGGACGAGTCGGCGCTGGACGCGTAGAAGTCGCCGACCATGTCGGCGGTCAGGCCCGGCGCGGTGAAGACGGCCAGCGCCGCGGTCCGCTCCGCCCCGAACGACCACGTCCCGCCGCCGAAGCGCAGCTCCGGGATGCCCGCGGCCGCGAGCGAGCCCATCGCCGCGGGCGAGCAGTTTCGACCGGAATCGAGGGTCCCGGGCGGGGCGTCGTGGAACGTCTTGGGGATGCGGGCCTCGAGCTCCGGGTAGGCGCCAGGCGCCGACCCGTCGGTGGTGCAGAGGCCGTTCGGGTCGAACGACGACGCCGGAGGGCCGGAACAGCCGGCCAGCACGAGCAGCGCGAACAGGAGGGTGGCGACGAGGCCGGACCGGGGGAGCACGGACGGAAGCGTACCCGTGCTCGGCCGAGCGTGCCCGCGGCGGGGTGGTGCGCCGCTGCACCTGGTACGGGCGTCCCGGGGTGGTGCGTGCACGCGCCCGACCATCGACCCGGTCGCCAGGGGACAAGGGTGCCATTGCCCTGCCCAAGGGCCGGGCCTAGTGTTCTGGGTACGCCGACCCGCGATCGAACCGGGAACTTCCTGGGGCGTCGGTCACGGAACAGGAAACGGCCTTTCGCTCTGAGGATGGTTCGGAGCGGAGGATCCCGGATCCAGATCACGAGCCGAATAACTGGACATCGGCCAACAGGCCTGGTGGACCGTCGGGACGGCAGCGCTTATCGCTTGGTCATCTCTCTCATCAGCGAATGGAACGCCCTCCGATATCGGGGGGCGTTCTCGCGTCCGGCGCCGGACCCGAGTGCCAGGTCAGGCGGAGCGGCCCGAACGCTCGACCCGCTCCGGCACCGGGCGGGCCCGACGGAGGATCCCCCGCCGGTCCAGGTCCGCCTGCACGACGCGCGCGGCCGCCACGAGCTCCGGGTCGCGGGTGACGGTGCCGCTGAGCCAGTCGATATAGGACGGCTCGAACGACGCGATCTGGCCGAGCGTGTGGCCGTGGAACTTCCCGAACTCGACCGGGTAGACGTTCGCCTCCTCCAGCGGGGGCGGCGGTCGGCGGCGGAAGTGGCGGACCCGGTCCTTGATGAGCGGCCCGGTCGGCGTCGAGGCCCGCGGCGGCTCGCCGCCCACCGATTCCGGGCGCGGCGGCGGCTGGCCGGGGAGCGTGGTCCGTGGGGCGCCGTGGGCGGCGGCCTCGTTGCGAGCCCGGTACGTGGCGCTCATGTCGACACGGCCGGTGACCGGCCGCGTCGGCCTGGGGCTGGGCGGGCCGCCGCGCTTCGGGCGGGCATCCTCGTCGAAGGTGGCCGGTTCGCCCGCCCGGTCCGCCGCCGACCGCCCGGCCGCGTCGCGGGTCAGCGCCGCGTAGGCGTCGTTGATCTCGGCCATCTGGCGGGTCGCGACGCGCGACAGCGCAGGGTCGTCGCCGGTCAGGTCGGGGTGGTGGGCGCGGGCGAGCCGCCGCCAGGCGGCCTTGATCTCGGTCGCGGTAGCGTCGCGCCCGACGCCAAGGACCTCGTGCGGATCGCGCTTCGCCACGTGCTGAGTGTACGGCGCTTGACAGGTCCACCGGTCGTGGCGTCCCCTTGCGGCATGGGGTCCGTCCGACGCGCCGGGTTGCTGGCGGCACTCGCCGCCGCGCCGGTGGGGCTCGCGTACCGGTTCGCCCTCGCCTACCGCGTCCGGGCCGGCTACCCGCGCCGCGATCCGGCTCGCGTGATGCCCGACGCCCGCGGCCTGCCGTACGAGGAGACGACCGTCCGCTCGGCCGGGCTGGATCTCCCGGCGTGGTTCATCCCGGCCCGTCAGGGCGCCCCCGGCCCGGGTCTCGTGCTGGTCCACGGCTGGGAATCCGCGCGCGACCGCACGTTGCCGCTCGCGCAGTTCCTCCATGCCGCGGGGTTCCACTGCCTGGCCTTCGACGTCCGCGGGCACGGCGGCAATCCGGCCGAGGAGCTGCCGCTGACCGCGGGCGAGTTCGGGCTGGACGCGACGGCGGCGTTCGCCACCCTGCTCGAGCGGCCCGAGGTGACGGTCGGCGGCGTCGCCGGGCATTCGATGGGCGGGATCGGGGCGATCCTGGCCGCGGCGGCGGACCCGCGCGTGGCGGTGCTGATCGCGACGTCCGCGCCGGCCGACCCGTGGCGCCTGACCCGCGAGACCTTCCGGCTCGCCCACCTGCCGATCCCCGACCCGATCGCCTATCCCCTGGCCTGGCTGACGTCGCGGGTCTACCTGCGGCCGCGCGGGCATGTGGTGACCGACGTCAGCGCGTCCGCGGCGATCGCCCGCTACCGCGGTCCGATCCTGCTGGCCCACGGAACGGACGATGCCGTGGTGCCGGTCTCGCACCTGGCCCGGCTCGCCGCCGCGGCCCGGGCCGGTCGAGCGGGCCTGCCGGCCGGCACGCCCGGGGCCCCGATCGAGACGCTCCTCGTCGAGGGGGGCCAGCACTCGTGGCTGTACGAGTTCCCGGAGTACCGGCGGGCGGTCGCGTCGTTCGCGGCCCGCGCGCTGGGCGGGCCGCTTTCGCCCGAGGCCGCCGGGGAAGCGGCGGCGGCCGTGCCCGCCGAGCGGATCCCGGACGCGGAGCATCGCTTCAGCACCATCGAGGACACCCCCGGCGGCTTCCGGACGCTCGCCCAGGTCGCGCTGCCGGGGGCGACGAAGCCCATCGCGCGTTCGGAGCCGGACCCGGCCGGAGACGGGGCGCCGTGACGCCGGACGCCGCGGGCGACCCGGTCTGGGCCGCGATCGCGACGCGCCGGGCGATCCGCGCCTTCGCCGACCGCCCGCTGGAGCCGGCGCACCTCGACCGGATCCTGCACGCCGGCCGCCGCGCCGGCTCCTCGAAGAACCAGCAACGCTGGGCGTTCATCGTCTGCCAGGACCGGCAGCGCCTGCAGGCCCTCTCGACCGTCGGGCCGTGGGCGGGCCATCTCGCGGCGGCCGCGGTCGGGATCGCGCTGGTCACCCCGGACCCGCATCGTCCGGATGCCCCGCTGTCGATCCTGTTCGACCTCGGCCAGGCCGCGGAGAACATGATGCTGGCGGCCTGGGAGCTCGGCATCGGCAGCGTCCCGGCGACCGTCTACGAGCACGACGCCGCGCGCGAGGTCCTCGGCTATCCGGAGGACTGGCGCTGCGAGTACATCCTGTCGTTCGGGTACCCGGCGGACCCCTCGGATCTCACGCGGCCGCCGAAGGCGGGCGGGCGGCAGCAGCTCGGCGAGCTCGTCCACGAGGAGCGCTGGTAGGCCGTCGCGCCCCTACTGCCAGCGGAACTTGCGCGACGCGATCCCGAAGCAGACCACCAGCCACCCGGCCAGCACGGCCGCGCACACCCACAGCGGGGCGAACGGCGTGCCGCCGACCATCACCTGGCGCAGCGCGTCGGCGAGGTAGGTCAGCGGGATCAGCCGGGCGATCCCCTGCAGGAACGGCGGCATCGCCGCGATCGGGAAGAAGACGCCCGAGAGGAACATCATCGGGAACTGGACCACCTGGGTGAGGCCTTGGGCGGCGTCCTCGGTCTTGGTGAACGACGCGAGCACATAGCCGAGGGACAGGAACGCGACCGCGCCGAGCGCGACGAACGCCGCGGCGATGACGAGCGACCCGACGATCTGGACGCCGAACACCATCACCCCGACCCCGACGATGATCACCGCCTGGAGGAGCGCGATCAGCAGCCGCATCAGGGTGTTCGAGCCGACCAGCTGCGAGCGCCGGAGCGGCGTCGCCGCGAGGCGCTTGAGGATGCCCTTCTCGCGATCCGCCACGAGCGGGACGGCGGCGAAGATGCCGATCTGCATGATCGACATGCCGAGGATGCTCGGGACGAAGTAGCTGATGAACGAGAGGTTCTGGGTCTGGATCGTCTCCGGCTGCGGCAGCACCAGCGGTACCCGCCCGCCGAGGTTGACGACGCCGAGCACGCTCCCGACGGCCTGGTCGACCGACGCGACGAGCGCCGAGCGGGACGGGTCGACCACGACGGTGATCGAGGCCGGGGCGCCGGTGCCGGAACTCGCCGTCTCCAGCGCGGCGCCGTAGCCGGCCGGGACCACGATGATCGCGTCCACCTCGCCGTCCTTCATGGCGGCCTCCGCCGCCGCCCGGTCGGCGTGGTCGGTGAGCTTGACCCCGTTGGCCGCCGCGAAGGCCGTCTGCAGCTGGCTGGACGTCGCCGACCCGTCCTGGTCGACCCAGGCGACGTTGAGCGTGACGCCGCCCCCGCCCTGGAAGATGAAGCCGAACATGAAGATGAAGATCAGCGGGAAGGCCAGGGTCCAGAAGACCGCGGCACGGTCGCGCAGATAGCTCTTGATGTTGGCGAGCGTCAGCGCCGAGAGGGCACGCATCGGTCGGGGCTCAGTCGCGCAGCGCTCGACCGGTCAGGTCGAGGAAGACGTCTTCGAGGGTCGCCCGGCGGACCGTCAGGTTCTTCGCCTCGACACCCTTGGCATCGGCGAGATCGAGCAAGGCCCCGATCGTCGCACCGACATCGCGGGTGTAGACGAGCAGATCGGCCGCATCGCGCTTGATCGACGAGACGGCGGGCAGCGCCGACAGCTCGGCATCGGAGAAGGCCTCGGTGGTATCGAAGCGCACGGCCCGATCCTGGAAGTGCCGGCCGACCAGGTCCTCCACCGTCCCCATCTCGAGGATGTGCCCGTGGTCCATGATCGCGACCCGGTCGCACAGGATCTCCGCCTCTTCGAGGTAATGGGTCGTCAGCACGACCGTGCGCCCCGTCGCCTTGAGGCCCAGGACGATGTCCCAGAGCGCCCGTCGCGCCGCCGGGTCGAGGCCGGTCGTCGGCTCGTCGAGGAAGATCAGCTCCGGGTCGTTCACGAGCGCCAGCGCCACGCTGAGCCGCTGCCGCTGCCCGCCCGACAGCTCCTGCGTCCGCGCGTCACGGCGCTCGCCCAGCTCGAGCAGGTCGATCAGCTCGCTTGCCGGTCGCGCCTTCGGGTAGAAGCTCCCGAACAGGTCGATCAGCTCGGTGACCGTCAGCTTCGGGTAGAGGGACGCGGTCTGGAGACTGACGCCGATCCGCGGCTTGATCTTGGCGGCCCCGGTCGCCATGTCCACGCCGAGGACGCTCGCCGTGCCGGCATCGGGCGCGCGCAGGCCCTCGAGGATCTCCACCGTGGTCGTCTTGCCGGCGCCGTTCGGCCCGAGCAGGGCGAACACCTCGCCGTGGGCGACGTCGAAGTCGATGCCGTCGACCGCGACGAGGTCGCCATAGCGCTTGACCAGCCCGCGAACGCGGACCGCCGGATCGTCAGGGAGCGCGGCCACCTGGCCAGCCGCCGGGGAGATCGACTGCATGCCCGCGAATGGTGCCAGACGGGCCGGAAGGACGCTCAGCCGGCGAGGCTGTCCGGCGTGTCGAGCCCGCCGGACCAGTCGATGTCGAGCGCGATCGTCGAGTCGGAGCCCCGGTCGTCCTCCGGGGCCGGCGCCCCGAGGCGGAGGTACGCCTCGATCGCGGCCTCGAGGCCGACGTCGTGGCCGGCCAGCTCCGAGAGGATCCACTTCTCCTCGAGGACGTCGCAGTACGCCTGGAGCGGATCGCGCTTGGCACCGACGGTCGGCAGGATCGCGTCGAGGCTCGGTTCGAGGACGTCGCGCAGCCAGCGCTCGGCCGCCTCCTGCTCGCTCACGGGTCGCCGGTCGTACGACTCGAGCCACGCTCGGTACTCGCGCAGGTCGTTGAGCAGCAGGCGCGCTTGCCCCTCGAGGGCCACGAGCCCGGTCAGTCGCTCCAGCTGATGGGCGTGGAAGCGGCGGTTCGTCACGGCCACGCGCAGCTCGACCGTCCCGCCGCCGGCCGCCGTCGGCTCCAGGTGGATCTCGTCCACGGCGAACCCGAGGTCGTTCAAGCGGCGGATGCGCGCCCGGACCGCGTGCCGGTCGGTCGGGAAGACCTCCGGGACCAGGTGCAGCTCCGCCCACAGGGAGGTGTACCTCGTGCGCACGGTCTCGGCCGCGGACACCGCGTCGTCGAACGAGTCGGGACGGCCCTGCATCGCCGCCACGTCGGCAAGGCCGAACGCGACGTTCTCGACCAGGATCTCGAGGTCGTAGGCCCGTTGCCCGTCGGACAGCGTCGGGTGGATCTCGCTGGTCTCGGCGTCCACGAGGAACGCCTGGACCTTGTCGCCGTCACGGCGGAACAGGGTGTTGGCGAGCGAGCAGTCCCCCCAGAAGACGCCCGCGCGGTGCAGGTCGATGAGCAGCCACGCCATCGCGTCGAGCAGCCGGTCGCGGTACGGGCCGGGCCCGAGCGGGAAGCGCATCAGGAGGCGGCGGTACTGGATCGAGTACGCGAGGTACTCGGTCATCAGGATGGCGGACGACCGCTCCGGGGAGGCGGCGAGCCCCACGGCGGTCACCGCGGGGAGGCTCATCGACTCCAGGTGGCGAAGGACGTCGAACTCGGTCGTCGCGACGCCGAGCGGCTCCTCCTTGAGCGCGTACGTCGTGCCGTTCGCCACGAGGAAGCGGACCAGGTGGCGCGACGGCCCGACGGGGTATTCCTTGAAGTGGAGCGTCTCGGACGACCACTCGGCCAGCGGCCGCTCCCAGGGGAGGTCGAGCAGGGCCCCCGCGCCGTCGCGGAGACGGAGCCGCGGATAGACCGGCTCGATGAGCGGCTCGGTCAGGGCGTCAGAGCTTCTTGCGGAGGTACGCGGTGACGGTCGCGTCATAGCCGAGCTGTTCGTACAGGTGGCGTGCCTCGGGACGATGGTGACCCGCGGTGATCTCGACGAACGCGGCCCCGAGCTCGGTCCCGATCCGCTCCGCCTCGGCCATCAAGGCCCGCCCGACGCCGCGTTCCCGGGCGCCCGGGTCCACGACCAGCGCGAGGATGCGCAGGATCCGGTCGTCGTGCTCGAAGCGCGGCAGCGCGTGGACGGCGATGAAGCCGAGGATCGCGCCGTCGTGCTCGGCGACGATCACCTGGGAGTGGGGCGACGCGAACCGCTCGAGGCGGGCGACGATGTCGCTCGGGCCGGCGGGGTAGCCCTCGTCGGTGAAGAGCTGGGCGATCTCGTCGGCATCGTCGGGTCCGGCGGGGCGGAGGGTGACGGCGGGGCGGTCGGTCGCGTGGTCGGTCATGTGGCGATGGTACCCGGCGCGTCATCCACGACGAGCACCAGCCGCCCGTCGTGCTCGCCGTCGAGCAGGAGCCGCTCCGGACCGAACGGACCGGCGCCCCGAGCCGAGGCCGTGGTCGCCTCGGTCCACGCCGCCGTCGGGGCGGCCGCGGCCGTGCCGCTCGCCAGCCAGACCACCGCCGGTCCCTCGCCGAGCCGGGCGAGCGAGCCGGCCAGCCGGCCTTCGGTCGACGGCTCGAGGAGCGCGATCGTGCGGAGGGTGGGAACGGCGGTCAGGCGGAGCGATGCGATCCGGACGTGGGCCCCGATGAGCGTGTCGCCGGGCGCGTCCTCGAACGGGCCGATCATGCCCGCGGCGGCGTCGCGGATCGACGCTTCCACCCGCGCCAGCTCCACGGTCGTCCATCCGACCGCGACGGCCTGCACGGCCGCGGCCCCCGGGACCGACGCGCGCCAGCGGGCCTGCGCTTCCTCGACCGCGCCCGCGAGCGCGACCTCGAACGGGTCGCTCACCCGATGAAGAGCAGGTCCGCCGCCGGCCGTCCCAGGAGCTCGAACCCGACCCGACGGTAGAGCCGCATGGCGGCGGTGTTGTCGGCGAAGACGCCGAGGTGGATCCAGTCGCTTCCGGCGGCGATCGCGTCGGCGGCGGCCGTCGCGGTCACCAGTTCCCCGATGCCGCGTCCGCGAGCCCAGCCAGCGGTCCCGATCGACGAGAGGTAGCTCAGCCCGTCGAAGGTGGCCCGCTTGGCGACGGCCGCGGGCTCGCCGCCGAGCCGGACGAGGTAGTACGTGAAGGCCGTGTTGTCGAGCGCGGCCGCGATCTCGCGGCGCACGCCGGGCCACAACGACTCCTCGATGTCGAAGGCGCCGCACAGGATGGTGGTGATCGAGTCGATCGTGTCGTCAGCCGGCCGGCCGCCGGAGGCGTTCAGCCGCTCGAGGCTGACGTCCGGTCCGTAGTGTCGCGGTGCCCCGGCCAGCGGCCGGTCGCGATCGGTCAGGACCATGACGCAGCCCATGCCCATGTCGCGGAAGCCGTGCGCCTGCAGCCGCGCGGCGAGGTCGCCGGGCTGGTCGAACGCCGGCGCGGGCCAGATGTGGGGCTGCCGGTCCAGCGTCGTGAACAGGACCAGGGCCTCGGCGAGGCGGCGGTCGAAGGCGTCGGGGTCGTCGGGCCAGCGGAGGCCTTCAAGGCGGTTCCAGAACGGCTCCGGCTCGCTCGGATCGAAGAGCAACAGGCCGTCGCCGAGGTCGCGCAGCTCGCGGCCCGGGATGGCGTGGACGCGCGCTTCATGGATCAGGAGGCGGCGCATCGTCGCCTCGTCGACCCCGTGGAGGTCGCCCGGATCGTCCTCGTCCATCACGTGTGGACGATACTGGGGGGAAACCGGAGCCGCTGCGGGGACGTAGCACGCAGCGGGGCCGACGACCGGCTTCGTCGCCCCCGTCGATCTTCAGGAGGAACCCACGTTGTCTCGTCGGATGCTTTCGGTCCTGGGCCTGTCCGCGGTCCTCAGTCTCGCCCTCGCCGCCTGTGGCAGCTCTGGGTCCACCGCCGCCCCGGCCGCGAGCGCCCCAGGCGCGAGTGTCGCGGCGAGCGCCCCGGCGGCCCCCGCCAGCGCGGTCTGCGCCGAGGACGACAACGTCGGGACCGTGAAGGTCTCGATCGAGAACTTCGCGTTCAATCCGTCCGCGATCACCGCCAAGGTCGGCGAGACCATCTCGTTCACCAACGCCGACAGCGCCAGTCACACGGCGACGCTCGACGACGGCTCCTGCGCCACGACGCTGATCGCGAACGGGAAGACCAAGGGCCTGAAGTTCTCGGCAGCCGGGACGTACCCGTTCCATTGCTCGATCCACACGACCATGAAGGGCACGATCACCGTCAGCTGACGCTGGGCCGGAGCGCCCCGATCGCCTAACGGGGGCGCTCGATCACCAGCAGCATCGCCTCCGACGGCAGGTCGATCAGGGTCGCGTCGGGCAGGCCGGCGGTGTCGATCCACTCGCGGAACCGCTCGCGGGTGGCGAGCGTGGTCCCCTGGTACAGCTCGTCCAGCTGGACGCCGCTGATGAGCTCGCCATACGGTGTCCGGAACTCCTCCGGCGTCGAGGGCAGCGGCCAGTCGAGCACGACGATCCAGCCACCCGGCTTCAGGGCCTCCCAGGCGGCGCGCAGCGCGCCGACCGGGTCGGGCAGCTGGTGCAGCGCGTACTGGAAGTAGGCGAGGTCGTACTCGGCGCCCGGCCCCGCCTTGTCGACCTCGGCGTGGCGGATCTCGATGCGCCCGGCCAGACCCGCCGCCGCGACGTTGGCGCGGGCGCGGGCGACGGAATCGGGCTGGAACTCGACGCCGACCAGCTCCAGGTCCGGGAACCGCCGGGCCATCGCGATCAGCCAGCGCCCGCCGCCGCAGTGGATGTCGACGACGCGGCCGCCGCGTGACAGGTCGGCGACGAGCTGCGGCAGCTCGGCGAGCGCCTCCTGGAAGAAGACCGCGATGTCCTGCACCGTCAGGCGTTCGATCGAGGCGCGATACCGGTCGGGCCGGTCCGTGATGGGCTGGCCGCTGCGGAAGAACTCCAGCATCCCGCCCCAGTCGAGCGAGGCGATCACGGAATGGACGAACTGCCCACCGATGAACTCGGGGCGGTCGTCGTCCAGCAGCACGATCGCGGTGTCCTCGTCGAGCCGGACGACGCCGTCCTCGATCGTGACGAGCCGATGCGCGTCGGATGCCCTCGCCCAGGCGACGATCGCGTCGGGCCGGCAGCCGCGGTCCGTGGCCAGCTGCTCGGGAGAGAGGCCCGCCCGACCGGCGGCGCGCAAGCGCGAGAACAGGCCCAGCTCCACGCCGAGGTAGACCAGCCAGGTCCGCTGGAACCCGGTCAGGCTGTCGACGAGTTCGTCGAAGCGGTCATCGAGGGGCATCGTCGGGCGATTGTGCCATGCGGGCGGGGGTCGGATGGAGCGTCGCGGGGTACCGTTGCGGCATGCAACGGTTGCGCCTCGCCGCGTGTTCTACGGGGTGATGGACACCGACAGCCGCCTGACGGCGGATCTCGCCCGCGACCTCGACGCGAGCTTCGAGGCTCTCGTCGTCGCCCACCAGGACCGGCTCTTCTCGATCGCGCTGCGCCTCCTCGGCGACCGCGGCGCTGCCGAGGAGGCCGCGCAGGACGCCTTCGTCCGCGCCTACCGGGCGCTCGCGACCTACGAGCCCGACCGGATCCACGAGCTGCGGCTCCGGCCGTGGCTGGCGACGATCGTCCTCAACCTGTGCCGCACCCGGCTCGCGCGGCGAGCGGCCAGGGGCGCGGCGCCGCTCTCGTTCGACATCGAGGCGTCGCCCGCTGCCGGAGCCCGCCGCGACCGATGCGACCACCAGCCCCGGTCGCCGTCATGGAGCGGCGCGCCGAGCGCGAACGCTGGGCGGGCCTCCTCGCCTGTCTCCCACCCGCCTATCGGGCCGCCGTCGTGCTCCGCCATGTGGACGGCCTCAGCTATCCCGAACTCGCGACCGCCCTCGGCCGGCCCGAGGGCACCGTCAAGGCCCAGGTCCACCGCGGCCTGGCGATGTTGCGCACCGCCATCGAGTCGAGCGAGCGCCTCGAGCGCCAGGAGATGACCGCATGACCACCCAGCCCACCGATGACGCGACCCTGGAGGCGGCCATGGCCGACATGGTCGTGCCCGCGCCGCCCACGCTGGCCCCGAACGTCCTCGTCGAGGTCGGGCTGGCGGACCGGATGGCGCGCCTCGACACCGTGATCGGGCCGCTCTACGTGGCGTGGAACGGCCGCGGCGTGAGCGGCGTGGAGTCCGCCGAGTTCGCCGCGAGCCACGCGGCCCGGACCGGTCGCCCGGTGTTCCCCGCCGACGCGCTGCCGGAGCGGCTCGCGCGGGCCATCGACCGGCGGCTCGGCGGCGACCGCCGCGTGCGCATCGACCTCGACCTGCGCGGCCACAGCGAGTTCGAGCAGGACGTCTGGCGCAAGGCCCTCGACATCCCGCGCGGCGAGGTCCGGCCGTATGGCTGGATCGCGGCCGAGATCGGCCGGCCCAAGGCGGTCCGGGCGGTCGGCACCGCGCTCGGGCACAACCCGGTCCCGCTGATCGTGCCGTGCCATCGGGTCGTCCGGACGGACGGCACCATCGGGCAGTACTCGCTGGGCGGCCCGGAGAACAAGCGGACGATCCTGGCCGCCGAGGGCCTCGACCCCGACGCGATGGAGGCCGCCGCCAAGCGCGGGGAGCGGCTGATCGGCTGCGCCTCGACGAACATCGTGTGCTGGCCCACCTGCTGGACCGGGCGGCACATGCTGACGAAGAACCGGCGGCCGTTCCGCTCGCTCGCGGAGGCCTCGGCGGCCGGCTACCGGCCGTGCAAGATCTGCCGGCCCGTGTCGGGGACCATCGCCGCCTGAGCCGACGCGGCCGGGGTGCCACGATGTACCATCCGGCCTTGGACCATTCGTCTGTGCCAACCGCCGATGCCACGCTCCGGGTGCCGGCACCCGCCGTGCGTGCCGCGGCGCCCGCGGAGGACGCCAGGACCGCGCCGCTCCCCGTGGCCCGGAACCCGGGGATCCTGCTCGGGATGCTGGTGCTCTACGTCGTGTGGGGCTCCACCTACCTGGCCATCGCCGTCGCGGTCCAGACCATCCCGCCGTTCGTGATGGCCGCGACCCGGTTCGTCCTCGCCGGCCTGATCCTGCTCGGGCTGTCGAGGATCCGCGGCGGGAGCGATTTCGAGTGGCCGACCCGCCGGGAGTGGCGCGATTCGCTCATCGTCGGCGGCCTGCTGCTCGGCGGCGGGATGGGCATGGTCGCCTTCGCCGAGCAGACGATCCCGTCCGGGATCACGGCCATCCTCATCGCGATGCTGCCCGTCTGGGTCGCGATCTTCAGCCGCATCTTCTTCGGCGAGCGGCTGCCGCGCGGCGCGGTCATCGGGATCGCCATCGGGTTCGTCGGCGTGGCCGTGCTGGTCGGCCCGACCGCGCTCGGCATCCAGGGCGGACTCGAGCCGCTCGGCCTGGCCGCGGCCATCCTCTCGCCGATCTGCTGGTCGCTCGGCTCGCTCTTCGCCTCGCACCGGGCGGTCCTGCCGCGGCGCCCGCTGGTGCTGGCCGGTGCCGAGATGCTCGCCGGCGGCCTGATCCTCGTGGCCATGTCGGGCGCGTCCGGAGAGCTGGCGACGTTCCACGTCGCCGACGTCACCGCGTCGTCGTTCATCGCGCTCACGTACCTGACCGTCGTGGGCAGCCTGATCGCGTTCACGACCTACGGCTGGCTCCTGCGCAAGGCGCCGCTCTCGCTGATCGCGACCTACGCGTACGTCAACCCGGTCGTCGCCGTGATCCTGGGGTTCGTCGTCCTCCAGGAGCCGATCGAGGGTCGCACGATCATCGCCGGGGCGATCATCATCTTCGCGGTGGCGATGATCGTGACCGCACGCGGCCGGATGCTCCGACCAGCCGAGCAGGTGGCGGCGCAGCGGGAGACCTCCCCGACCGGCGGCGACCGGGCGCCCGAAGCCGCCTGACCGTCACATCTCGCTGAGGATCACCCGCGAGACGCCGGCGCGCGAGCGCCATGATCGTGATCATCGGGTTCACCCCGATCCCCGTCGGGAAGACCGAGCCGTCGCCGACGTACAGGCCACGGACGACGTGGTCGTTGCGATCGCTGTCCGCGCACGCGGCCCCACGGGTCGCACGGATGCGACCGGACGTCCGCGCCCATCCGGACCGAGCCCATCTGGTGGGCCGAGAACACCGCGCCGCGGTTCGGGGCGAAGTCGAAGGATGCGAGGGCCGCCTCGAACCGCGCGAACCGTGCCGCCTCCTCGTCCGGACCGCCCGTCCGGGCGTCGTGCCACTGCGGCGGCGTGCCGACGGCGATGATCCGCTCGGCGCCGGCGGCCCGGGCGAGACGGGCCATCTGGACGAGGCCGTGGCGCATCGTGGCGACACCGGTGGGGTCGAGCCGGTAGTCGATCCGCGGCCGGCCTGCGGCGGTCAGCGTGAGCGTCCCCTCGCCGCCGTCGCGGGTCACCGCGATCAGCGGCGCGACCATCCGGATGCCGCGCATCACGTCCGCATGCGCCTCGCGGCCCTCCCACGGCAGGGCCAGCGCGAGGAGCCCGGGGTGGCCCGGCGCCGATTCGATGGCGTAGCCGTTCCGGCCGGGCTCCCCTGCCCCGAACTGGAGCGACCGGGCCGCCTGCATCGTGCCCCGCCACATGTCGACCGGCTCGTCGAACCAGCCCGCGAGCACCGGCACCGGGTGCAGCCGGAGGTAGCGGCCGATCGCCCGATGGCCCACGGCCGACCGCTGCAGGATCGCCGGCGTCCGGAGCGCGCTCGCGGCCAGCACGACCGTCCCGGCACGGACCGTCAGCACTCGACCGTCGGCCAGGGACGCCTCGACGCCGGCGGCGCGTCCGTGCTCGATGAGGACGCGGGAGGCGGCCGCATCCGGCACGATCCGGGCCCCCGCCGCGACGGCCCTCGCCAGGTGGACCCGGATCCCCGACTGCTTCGCCCCGCGACGGCAGCCGAACGGGCAGCTCCCGCAGTCGCCGCAGCCCGTCGCGTCGCGCCGGATCGGGGCCGCTTCCCACCCGAGCGCCCGTGCGCCGCGCACGAGGATCGCGTCCTTCGGCGGGATCCGGGTGGACTCGGCCACGCCGAGCTCGGCCTCGATCGCGGCGACGTCCTTCGACCACGCGGCGCCGTCCGCGAGGCCCTCGAGTCCGTGGTCGTTCACCCATTCGTCGCGGACCGCCGCCGGCGCTTCGATGCAGGTCATCCAGTTCACCAGCGTGCCGCCCCCGACTGCGGCGCCGGCGAGGATCGTGACCGAGCCGTCCCAGGTCGAGACGAGGCCGCGGTCCAGATACAGCCGGTCGAACGCGTCGAGCTCGTCGGTCGGCATCGTCGATTCGTCGACGAACGGACCCGCTTCGAGCACGACCACCGAGCGGCCGGCCTCGGCCAGCGCGGCCGCGATCACGCCGCCCCCGGCCCCCGAGCCGACCACGACGACGTCCGCCTCGAGCGTGACGCCGTCCGACGGCCGGTCCGGGTCCACCGGGAACCGGAGCGGGGCGATCGCCGCGAGGTCGGTCGTGACCGGCGGCCGGTCCGGCTCGTAGCCGATCTCGGCCGCCAATGGGTTCGGGCCGTCCGGACCGGGCTCGGCGTAGGCGAGGAAGCTGAGCAGCTTGCGCAGGGCCTGGAACGCCGACCGGCGCAGGGCGAGCCGCGAGGCACCCCAGGACAGCAGGTAGCGTTCGCGCGCCTCCAGCGGCATCGCCGAGAACGGCGTGGGGCGGCCGGCCAGCGCGAGGTTGACGGCCCGGGACTCCATGAGCCGGAGCGCCTGCCGGAGCTGCTTGACCTGGGCCGGATCCGCGGCCGATGTCAACCCGTCGGCGGCCAGGCGCGCCCGCGTCGTCCCGTCGCCGCGGACGAACGTCTCGGCGACCGCCGCGAGGGTCCGCAGCTCGGCATCGGTCCAGTCGCGCATCACCGGCGCGAGTATGACGTCGCCCGTGCGGCCGGACCGGTCGGTTTCGAGCGGGGTGCGACCGATGCCGGCGCGCGACCGTCCGCGCCGGTCGAATGTCGCGGCGCGATCCCCATCCCGGTCCCGATCGGCGACATCGGCCGCCGAGGGGTTGTCGGGCGCGGGCGCGGCCCCCTAGCCTCGGGGCATGGATGCGTCGCCCCTCGGGACCGTCCTCGCGTCTCCGGCGACCCGGCGCTCCTCCCTGCCCGGTTCGGCCGCAGCGCCCCCGACCCCGGAACCGACCGACCATCCGGTCGCGCCGGCCCAGGCCTTCCTCGAGCGGGTCCACGCCCGCCATCGAGACCTCCTGGACGGCGAGGTCGCGAGCTACATCCCGGCGCTCGCCCTCGCGGATCCGGCGTGGTACGGGATCGCGCTGGTGACCGCCGACGGCACCGACTACCAGGCCGGCGACAGCCGACAGCCGTTCACGATCCAGTCGATCTCGAAGCCGTTCACGTACGGGCTCGTCCTCGACGACCTCGGCGAGCCATCGGTGCGTCGACGGATCGGGGTCGAGCCGACCGGCGACGCGTTCAATGCGATCACGCTCGCGCCCGGCAGCGGGGTGCCGCTCAACGCCATGGTCAATGCCGGTGCCATCGCCGCCGCATCGCTCGTGGCGCCGGCCGACGGCGTCGCGGCACTGGACCGGATCGTGGCGCTCTTCGGCGCGGCCGCGGGCCGGCCACTGGCGATCGACCCGGTCGTCTTCGAGTCGGAGCGCGAGACCGGCCATCGGAACCGGGCGATCGCGCACCTCCTCCGCGCGTCCGGCGTGCTCGCGGACGACCCCGATGCGGCGCTCGAGCGGTACTTCGCCCAGTGCTCGGTGGAGGTCGACGCGCTGGCGCTCGCGACGATGGCCGCGACCCTCGCCAACGGCGGCGTCAATCCGCGGACCGGCGAGCGGGTGCTGTCCGCGCCGACCGTTCGGGCCGTCCTCAGCGTCATGGCCACGTGCGGCATGTACGACTCGTCGGGCGACTGGGTCTATACCGTCGGCCTGCCGGCAAAGAGCGGCGTGTCGGGCGGGATCCTGGCGGTCGTGCCGGGCCAGCTCGGGATCGCGGTCTACGCACCGCCCCTGGATCCGCGCGGGAACAGTGTCCGCGGCGTCGCGACCTGCCGGGACCTCGCGAGGGACCTCGACCTGCACCTGGTGGGACGAGGCCGAGCCAGTGCGCCATCGCTCCGGGCGCGGCACACCGTCGCGCGCCTGGCGTCGAAGCGGACGCGGTCGGAGGCGGAACGCTCGCTCCTCGACATCGGGGGCTGGCAGGCGGAGGTCCTCGACCTCCAGGGCGACCTGACGTTCCTCGCGGTCGAGGCGGCGGTCCGCGGGCTGGAGGATCCCGCGATGGGACCGCGCTGGGCGGTCCTCGACCTGGCGCGGGTCGGACGCGTCGAGCCCGCGGCGGTCACGATCCTCGCCGACCTCGTCGAGGCGCTCCGGGCCGCCGATCGCGACCTGCTCGTGTGCGGGGCGGCCGCGCATGCGACCGCGCTCGAGGCGCTCGACGCCAGGCTCGCGGCGTCCGGGAGATCCGCGGTCCAGCGCTTCCCGGACGCCGACCACGCCCGCGAGTGGTGCGAGGACCGGATCATCGACGCGGCGGCACCGCCCGACACCGCCGACGCGGCCGGCGACGACGCCGATGGCGGCGGTCGCGCCGGGCGCCCTTCATCCGACGCCGAGGCCGTCCTGCTCGACGGCATGCGACCACGCGAGGCCGCAGCGGTCCGCCGCCGCCTCGAACGGCGCCGCTACGCGCCCGGTGCCAGCATCGTCAAGCGCGGCGACCCGGCGCACGAGCTGTTCCTGCTGACCAGCGGCCGCCTGAGCGTCACGGTCGAGCGGATCGGCGGTGGCAGCCCGCGACGGCTCACGACCCAGTCCGCGGGCACGGTCTTCGGCGAGCTCGCGTTCGTGGCCCGGACCACGCGCACCGCCGATGTCCACGCCGACACGATGGTGGAGTGCCAGGTCCTGCGCGCGGACGCGTTCGACGAGCTGATGCGCGACGAGCCGCGCGCAGCGGCGGCCGTCCTCGCGAACCTCCTGCGCGTCGTCGGGGCGACCGCCCGCCGCCTGACCGACGAGCTGGCGCTGCTCGCCGACTAGCGGACGTCGAACTCGCCCGCGCCGACCCGGCCTAGTTCGGGCGCTCGAACCCCTGGGCGGGCCACGGCTCGCAGCGGATCGGGCGGTCCTCGCGATAGCCGAGGGCGTAGTCGGCCTGGATCAGCGTGTGCAGCTGGCTCGTGCCCTCGTAGATGACGGCCGCCTTCGAGTTGCGCAGGTAGCGCTCCACCGGGAACTCGTTCGAGTAGCCGTTCGCGCCGTGGATCTGGATGGCGTCGAGCGCGGCCTGCACCGCGTGCTCGGTCGCGTGCCACTTGGCAAGGCTCGTCTCGCGGGTGTTGCGCACGCCGCGGTTCTTGAGCGCGCCGGCCTGCCAGACCAGCAGCCGGCCGATCTCGGTGCCCTTGGCCATGTTCGCGATCATCTGCTTGACCAGCTGGTGCTCGCCGATCTCCTGGCCGAACGTCTGGCGCTCGTGGGCGTAGCGGACGCTGGCGTCGAGGCAGGCCTGCGCGAGGCCGACCGCGCCGGCGGCGACCGTGTAGCGCCCCTGGTCGATCGCGCTCATCGCGACGAGGAACCCCTCCCCCTCCTCGCCGATGCGGTGGTCGACCGGCACCGGGACGTCGTCGAGGTTGATCAGCCCGGTGTTCCCGGCCCGGATCCCGAGCTTGCCGTGGAGCGTGCCGGTCGTCAGGCCGGGCATCCCGCGCTCGAGCATGAAGGCGGTGACGCCCTTGTGCTTCTTGCTCCGGTCGACGCTGACGCGAAGACCAGGAAGTGGTCCGCGATGTCCGCGAGGCTGATCCAGATCTTCTGGCCGTTGAGGCGGTAGACGTCGCCGTCGCGGCGGGCGGTCGTGGCGAGGTTGCCGGCGTCCGTGCCGACCCCCGGCTCGGTCAGCCCGAAGGTCGCCAGCTTCTCGCCCCTCGCTTGCGGGACCAGCCAGCGCTGGCGCTGCTCCTCGGTGCCCCACTGCAGGAGGGCCAGCGAGTTCAGCCCGACGTGGACCGACTGGACGACGCGGAACGCCGTGTCGGCCCGCTCCAGCTCCTCGCACAGGAGCGCGAAGCTGATGTAGTCCATGCCGGCCCCGCCATAGGCCTCGGGGATCGGCGCCCCGAGGAACCCCTGCGCCGCCATCTTCGCGAAGACCTCGCGGTGGACCTCGCCCTTCTCGTCCCACTCGCGGATGTACGGCAGGATCTCGGCCTCGGCGAACGCGCGGACGCTGTCGCGGACCAGCTTGTGCTCGTCGGTCAGGGTGAAGTCGACCATCGCCGCATCCTACGCGCCGAGCGGCGGTCGATGCCGGCCCGTCCCAGCCGATACACTCGGGCGATGGACACCGCCCCCAACCTGACGCCCGTCCTCGGGCGCTATTTCACGCGCGAATGGAGCCACGGGAAGGGCCATCGGCTGTACGACACCGACGGCAAGGCCTACCTCGACTTCGCCAACGGGATCGCGGTGAGCGCGCTCGGGCACGTCCATCCGCGGGTCACGGCCGCCATCCACGCGCAGGTCGACAAGCTGATCGGGCCGGTCAACGCGCTCGGCTTCACGGAGCCGATCTCGCGCCTCGCGACGGACCTGGCCGAGACGTTCCCGGCGCCGCTCGACTCGGTGATGTTCCTGAACTCCGGCTCCGAGGTCATCGATGGTGCCCTCAAGCTGGCGCGGCGGGTGACCGGGCGCCCGGGGATCGTCGCGTTCCGCGGCGGGTTCCACGGGCGGACGTTCGGCGCGATGAGCGTCACGACCTCGAACCTCAACTACCGGACCGGCTACGAGCCGCTGGTCCCCGGCGTCTATTTCGCGCCGTATCCGGCGGTCTACGCCGACTTCGGCGGGGACGAGGACCGCGCGGTCGAGGCGTGCCTCGCCATCCTCGATTCGCTGTTCGCGACGATCATCGCGCCGGCGATGGTCGGCGGGCTGCTGATCGAGCCGGTCCAGGGCGAGGGCGGGTTCATCCCGGCACCGGCCGCGTTCCTGGCAGGGCCTGCGCGAGCGCTGCGACCGGCACGGGATCCTGCTCATCGCCGACGAGGTCCAGACCGGCTACGGCCGCACCGGCCGGATGTGGGCGTTCGAGCATGCCGGGATCGTCCCGGACGTCGTGGTCGTCGCGAAGGCGATCGCCAACGGCCTCCCGCTCTCGGCGATCGTGTCGTCGCGCGAGCTCCAGGAGCGCTGGGGGCGCGGGGCGCACGGCTCGACGTACGGCGGCAACCCGGTGGCCTGCGCGGCCGGGATCGCGGTGCTCGAGACGATCAGGGACGAGGGGCTGGTCGCGAACGCGATGGTCCGCGGCGCCGAGCTGACGGCCGGGCTCGGCCGGATCGCCGCGGAGGACGAGCGCATCGGCGACGTTCGCGGCCCGGGGCTGATGGTCGGCGTCGAGTTCGTGCGCGACCAGGCGACCCGCGAGCCGGACGGCGAGCTGCCCGACCGCCTGATCGCGGCCTGCGCCGACGCCGGGCTGCTGGTGCTGACCTGCGGCCGCCAGCACGAGACCGTGCGCTGGCTGCCCCCGATCGACGTGACCGCGGCCGAGATCGCCGAGGCCGTCGAGATCTTCGGGGAGACGCTCCGGACCCTGTAGCCGACGGCGCCGGCCGCACGGAGGACGCTCGGACTCGATGGATCGCGACGACCCAGCCTACCGAGGTCAGAGCGACTACACGCGGACCCTGCTCAGGGTGTACGACCCGATGGTCCTCGGGCTCGTGGCCTGGTCCGTTTGGCGTTGCCCGACGTCCCGCCTGGTCGAGGGATACCGACGGCATATCCGCGACCGCCATTTGGACGTCGGTCCCGGCACCGGCTACTTCATCGATCGGTCCGGCCTGCCCGACGGCAGCCGCGTGACCATCCTGGACCCGAACGCGAATGTCCTCGACCACGCCTCCCGACGACTGCGCCGCTTCGAGGTCACCACCGTGCAGGCCGACGTCCTCAAGCCGCTGCCCGTCGACGGACCGTTCGAGTCGACAGCCCTGCACCTCGTGATCCATTGCCTGCCCGGGCCGATCGAGGCCAAGGCGGCCGCCATCGCCAACGTCGCGGCCGTGCTGACGCCAACGGGCGTGCTCTTCGGAGCGACCGTCCTGGGTACGGCCGGCCCGCAGACGCGCTTGTCGCGCCGGGTGCTTGCCGCCTTCAACCGGCGCGGCGCCTTCGACAACCTCGGCGACACCGAGGACGGGCTCGCGGAGATCCTCTCGCCATCGTTCGATCAGGTGGAGATCGAGGTGGTCGGCGCGATCGCGATCTTCGCCGCGACGGGACGTATCAGGTCGCCCTAGGCCGGCTTCGTCACCCGGTTCGCCGGGTCGTTCGCGTGCGTGACCTCGATCCGGAGGTCCGAGGGTCCAGCCGCGCCCGGGAAGTCGTTCGCCTCGAAGGCGACGAGGCGGCCGTCCGCCGAGACCCACAGGTCCATGCTGGCACCGGGCGGGAAGGTGCCGCCGCCGGGACCGGTGCCGGTCGCGCCGTCCGCGTGGTAGTGGGTGGCCGGCACGCCGTTCTTGACCTCCGGGCCGACCAGCAGCCAGGCCGTCCCGCCGAACAGCGACACGAGCGTCGCCGGCTCGAAGGCGCCGAGCGTGCCGTCGATCAGGCCGAAGTCGCCCGGCGCGAGCTTGCCCTTGCCGGTCCGGTCGATCCAGGCCTGGCCGCCGATGGTGACGATGCGGATCTTCGACGAGCCCGTCGTGATCGTCGCGGACCTCGCGGCTGTGGGTCGCTGGACGACCGTCATCTCGGCCGTGAACGGTCCCTGGGCGGTCGTCCGGCCGTGCTCACGTGGTAGGAGCCAAGCGAGGAGAGCGCCGACGCCGCGGCCACGGGGTCGACGACGGGCGCGAGCGACGCGGATGGCGTCGTCGTGGCGCTGGGGGTGGCCGGGGAGGCGGTCGGGACGGGACTCGGAGCGAGCGGGGTCGCGACCACCACGGCCACGGTCGGGGCCGCCGTCGGCAGCGGGGCGTCGCTGGCCGCCGGGCTCACGGTCGGCGTCGAGCTCCAGCAGGCCGCGGCGACGAGCGCGAGCGCGGCCGAGAGCCCCATGCGCGTGGCGGCGGTTCGGCGGCTCGACGACATGATCCCCTCAGCGCGGACGGCGGCCGGGGCATCGTACCAACGGGGCGCGGAAGCACCATCGAGGGAGCTTGGGCGTCGTCGGATCGCGGACAGCAAGAAGCGTCCGGCAGGTGCCGGACGCTCGGCGACGCGGGACCGATCCGATGGACCGTCCGACCCGAGACGGGTCGGCGGCCCGCAGGCTATCGGTTCTGCGAGAGGAACTTCATGACGTCGTCGAGCCGGAACCGGCGGTCCCCGCGCTTGCAGACGCGATAGAACGGCAGCTCACCCCGATCACCCAGGCGCTTCACCGTGTTGACATGCAGGTGGAGCATCTCGGCGACTTCGGTCGCGGTGAGCATCGGTCCAAGTTCGTTGACGGCCATCGATGCCATGTGGTCGTTGCCTCGCATAACGCACGTTTCGGCGGTCGCGGCCCCCTGGGTACTCGGGGGTAAGGTCCGGCCCGCTGCGAGGAAGAGCGTATGAGAGGGGTCGTGGGGGGCCAAGCCGTACTTTGGGGTACCCGCGGGTAGCACGGACGGGTACAGGGATGTCCGGGGTCAGTCCCCCCGCCCGACCCGATACGCGTCGGTGGAACCCGTCGACTCGGCGACGATGGTGATCTCCAGGGCCGGCATCCGTTCGAGGACACGCTCGGCGAACGTCCTCGAGCGGACGCGCTCGAGGACGCCCGACGGCCGGTACGGCAGGACGAGCCTGGTGACGCGCCGGCGGCGCGCCAGGTCGACGACCCCGTCGACGAGGTCCGACGCCTCGACGTTCAGGACCTCGGCGCCGAGATCGACCGCATCGTCGAGGTGCTCGCGGAGCCGGCGCACCTGTTCCGATGACGCGCCGGCGGCACCAGGCGTATCGACCACGACGGCGATCAGCGGCGCGCGCAGCACGGCCGCCGCCGCGGCGGCACGACGGATCGCGCGAGGCGTGGCCGCCGAGTCATCGACGAGGACGAGCACCCGTTCGGTCACGGGCTGGGAGATGATCGGCGTCCCGATCCCCTCGAGCTGGGCGTCGACGCGACCGGCCACGAAGCGCAGGCTGAGCTCGCGCAGCGCGGTCAGGTTCGACTCGGTGAAGAAGCGCTCGAGGGCGATCTCCGTCCGATCGGGCGGGTACACGTTGCCGTGGCGCATCCGCTGACGAAGGGCGAACGGGCTCATGTCGACCAGCTCGACCTCGTCGGCGGCGGCGAGGACCTCGTCCGGGATGCGCTCGTTGACGGGCGCCCCGGTGATCGTCGCGACGGCGTCGGCGACCGAATCGAGGTGCTGGATGTTGCAGGTGCTCACGACGTCGATGCCGGCATCGAGCAGGACCTGCACGTCCTCCCACCGCTTCGCGCGTGCCGAGCCGGGCGCATTGGTATGGGCGAGCTCGTCGACCAGGGCGACCGTCGGGGCGCGGGCCACGATGGCGTCCGTGTCCATCTCCTCGATGGCCACGCCGCGATGCTCGACGCGACGGCGCGGCACGATCTCCAGGCCGGCGAGCAGCTTCTCCGTCTCAGCACGCCCGTGCGCCTCGACGAAGCCGACCACGAGGTCGGTGCCGCGGGCCGTCCGGCGATGGCCTTCCTCGAGCATGCGGAACGTCTTGCCGACACCAGGCGCCATGCCGAGGTAGACGCGCAGCCGACCGCGCGCCCGGTCGCGGTCGTGCCGCCGATCCGGGCGAGCATCTCCTCGGCCGTGGGGCGATCGTCCGGATCGACCCGATCGCCGTCAGTCACGGATGCGGCCTCCCTGCCGGTGCGGCTTCGCCGCCACATCGCTCATCAGGATGACGCCAGCAGCCCGTCGAGGTCGAGGTTGAGCAGGAGGACGTTGACCCGCGGCTCGCCGAGGAAGCCGAACATGCGGCTGCTCGCGTGTGCCGCGCGACGGCCGCCCGGACGTCCGACTCCGACATGCCCCGGGCGGACGCGACCCGCGCGACCTGGTACTCGGCGGCAGCCGGGCTGATGTCCGGATCGAGACCCGACGCCGAGGTCGTCACGAGATCGACCGGGATCGGCTTGTCGCCGTTGGCGGCGCGGAGCGCGTCGACCTGCTGCCGTGATCCGGTCGATCAGATGCCTGGCTGGTCGGCCCGAGATTCGACCCGGCCGATGCCGAGCCGTCGTAGCCGTCGGCGCCGGCCGCCGACGGGCGGCCGGCTGAAGTACTTCGGGTCGCTGAACGCCTGGCCGATGAGGCTCGAGCCGATCGTCCGGCCGTCGGCCGTCACGATGAACGAGCCGTTGGCCTGCTTCGGGAAGGCGACCTGGGCGATCGCGGTCACGAGCGACCGGATACAGGACGCCCGTGATGACGGTCATGACGAGCAGCAGGGCGAAGGCCGGCCAGAGCCGGTGGCGGAGGAAGGTGGTCATCGATCGTGGTCCTATGCGAGGTGGAGGGCGGAGACGACGAGGTCGATCGCCTTGATCCCGATGAACGGGGCGATGATCCCGCCGAGGCCGTAGATGAGCAGGTTGCGCTGGAGGAGCGCGCTCGCCGGAGCCGGCTTGAACGCGACGCCGCGGAGGGCGAGCGGGATCGAGCGCGATGATCACGAGGGCGTTGAAGATCACCGCCGACAGGATCGCGCTCTGGGGCGTCGCCAGGCCCATGACGTTGAGCGCGGCGAGCTCCGGGAAGACCGGGATGAAGATCGCCGGGACGATCGCGAAGTACTTGGCGACGTCGTTGGCGATCGAGAACGTCGTGATCGAGCCCCGGGTGATCAGGAGCTGCTTCCCGATCGCGATGACCTCGAGCAGCTTGGTGGGGTCGGAGTCGAGGTCGACCATGTTGGCCGCGTCCTTGGCCGCGGACGTGCCGCTGTTCATCGCCATGCCGACGTCCGACTGGGCGAGGGCCGGCGCGTCGTTGGTGCCGTCGCCGGTCATCGCGACCAGGTGGCCCTCGGCCTGCTGGGCGCGGATGAAGGCGATCTTGTCCTCCGGGGTGGCCTGCGCGATGAAGTCGTCGACGCCGGCCTCCTTGGCGATCGTCGCCGCCGTCCGCGGGTTGTCGCCGGTGATCATCACGGTCTTGATGCCCATGCGGCGGAATTCGGCGAACCGCTCGACGAGGCCTTCCTTGACGGTGTCCTTGAGCTCGATGACGCCCAGGATCCGGCCCTCGCTCTCGAGGACCAGCGGCGTGCCGCCGAGGTCGGCGATCCGGTCGCTCTCCTGGACGACCTCGGCCGGCAGGCCGCCGACCTTGGCTTCGATCGCATCGATGGCGCCCTTCAGGATGGTCGCGCCCGACGTCGTCCGGACACCGCTCGTGCGCGTCTCCGCGCGGAACGGGATGTCCTCGGCGATCGTCGCACCGAGGGTGGCGAGGCCGGCGTCGTCCCCGGCGCCGCCGGCGCGACCCAGCTCGGCCGAGGCGCTTGCGGGCGAGGTCGACGATCGACCGGCCCTCCGGGGTCTCGTCGTGGATCGAGGCGACCAGGGCGGCCTTCGTCACCGCGTCGGCCTCGGGGACGCCCGGGGCGGCCGTGATCGACGCCGCGAGGCGGTTGCCGTAGGTGATCGTGCCGGTCTTGTCGAGCAGGATGACGTCGACGTCGCCGGAGGCCTCGACGGCGCGGCCGCTCATCGCCAGGACGTTGAACCGGGCCACGCGGTCCATGCCGGCGATGCCGATGGCCGACAGCAGGCCGCCGATGGTCGTCGGGATGAGGCACACGAGCAGCGCGACGAGGGCGACGGTGTCGACGGTCGTCCCCGCGTAGCCGCCGAACGGCCGCAGGGTCACCGTGGCCATCAGGAAGATGATCGTGAGGCCGGCGAGCAGGATCGCCAGCGCGATCTCGTTCGGCGTCCGCTGCCGCTTCGCGCCTTCGACGAGGGCGATCATGCGGTCGAGGAAGGTCTCGCCGGGGTCCGTGGTGACGCGCACCACGATCCGGTCGCTGACCAGGGTCGTGCCGCCGGTGACCGAGCTGCGGATGTCCGTGCCCGGCTCCTTGAGCACCGGCGCCGACTCGCCGGTGATCGCGGCCTCGTTGACGAAGCCGATGCCCTCGATGACGTCGCCGTCGCCGGCGATGGTCTCGCCTTCCTCGACGACGATGATGTCGCCCTTGCGCAGCTCGGACGAGCCGACGTCCTGGAGCGTCCCGTCGGCCGCCCGGCGATGGGCGACCGTCTCGGAGCGGGTCTTGCGCAGGGTCGCGGCCTGGGCCCGCCCGCGCGCCTCGGCCACGGCCTCCGCGTACGTCGCGAAGATGACCGTGAACCACAGCCAGACGGCGATCTGGACCTGGAACCCGAGCCCGGACGAGCCGGCGACGGCCTGGATCCCGGTCACGTTGGCGAGCGCGACTGATCGTCACGAGGACGGCCGTGATCTCCACCACGAACATGACCGGGTTCTTGATGAGCAGGCGCGGGTCGAGCTTGCGGAACGCGTGCGGCAGGGCCGACCGGAGGAGGTCCGGGTCCAGCACGCCCCGCGGCCGGGGCGGCTCGCCGCGAGGGCTTGGCGCCACCGAGGGTGACGAAGCGCTGGAAGCGGCGGGTGCCGCGTCCGAGATCGACGGACATGAGGGCCATCAGGAGACCTTTCCGGCGTTCTGGAGGAGCTGCTCGACGATCGGGCCCAGCGCCAGGGCCGGGAAGAACGTGAGCGCGCCGACGATGATCACGACGCCGATGATCAGGACGGTCCACAGGACGCCGGTCGTCGGGAACGTGCCGAGCGACGGGGCGACCGCGCGTTTGACGCCCATCGAGCCGGCCAGGGCGAGGATCGGGATGATCATCCCGTACCGGCCGATCAGCATCGCCAGGCCACCGGTGACGTTGTAGAAGGGGGTGTTCCCGGTCAGGCCGGCGAACGCCGAGCCGTTGTTGCCGGTCTGGCTCGAGAAGGCGTACAGGATCTCGCTGAAGCCGTGCGGTCCCTGGTTGAGCGGTCCGGCGGTGCCTTCCGGGCAGCACGCGTGGCGAGGGCGGTGAACCCGAGGATGCTGGCGCCGAGGACGAGCGCGGTGAGCATCGCCATCTTGATCTCGAAGGCCTCGACCTTCTTGCCGAGGTACTCGGGCGTCCGGCCGACCATCAGGCCGGCGATGAAGACGGCCAGGATGGCGCCGATGACGAGCATGCCGTACATGCCGGCCCCGATGCCGCCGGGCGTGACCTCGCCGAGCTCCATGTTGAAGAGCGGGACCAGCCCGGCGATCGGCTGGGCGCTGTCATGCCAGGAGTTGATGGCGCCGGTGCTCGTGCCGGTCGTCGCGGCCATGAACAGGCCGCCGACCGCCGCGCCGAAGCGGGTCTCCTTGCCTTCCATGTTGCCCATGGGCGGCCTGATCGACGCCGGCCGGGAAGAGCGGGTTGCCCGTCGCCTCGACGTGCATGGCGAAGACGGCCCCCACGAGGAGGATCGCCGCCATCGCGCCGAAGATCGTCCAGCCCTGGCGCTGGTCCCGCGCGTACCGGCCGAACGTGTAGGTCAGCGAGAACGACGCAGATCAGCAGGGCGAAGATCTCGAGCCAGTTCGTGAGCGGCGTCGGGCTCTCGAAGGGATGGGCGGAGTTGGCGTTGAAGAAGCCGCCGCCGTTGTTGCCGAGCTCCTTGATCCATTCCTGCGAGGCGACCGGACCGATGGCGATGGTCTGCTGGGCGCCCTGGAGCGTCGTGACGGTGTGCGACGGGTCCCACGTCTGCGGGACGCCCTGCCACACCAGCACGAGGGCGCCGACGATGGAGATCGGCAGCAGGATGTACAGGATGCCGCGCGTGAGGTCCACCCAGTAGTTGCCGAGCGTCTTGGTGCTGCGACGGGTCAGGCCGCGGATCAGGGCGATCGCGATCGCGAGGCCCGTGGCCGCGGAGGTGAAGTTGCGGACGGCCAGCATCGCGGCCTGCGTGAGGTAGGTCGCGCCGGTCTCGCCGGAGTAGTTCTGCCAGTTGGTGTTGGTCTCGAAGCTCACCGACGTGTTGAAGGCGAGGTCCGGGCTCATCGGCGGGATGCCGCCCTGGTTGAGGGGCAGGACGTCCTGGAGCCGGAGCACGACGTAGCCCGCGACGATCGCCACGGCGGCCATCGCGAGCACCGAGACGGCATAGCCCTTCCACGTCTGCTCGACGGTCTCGTCGACACCGGTGAGGCGGTAGACGAGCCGCTCGACGGGGCGGACGATCGGGCTGAGGAAGACCCGCTCCCCCTCCATGACCCGGTAGATGTACCGGCCCAGGAAGGGGACGACGAGGACGATCGCGATCGCCAGGGTGGCGAGCGTCAGGACGTCGTTGATGGCCACGTTCAGAAGTCCTCGGGGCGCAGCAGGGCCCACAGCAGGTAGACGAAGACGAAGGCGGTCGCGATGGCGGCGAGCAGCTCGATGACGTTCATCGTCCGACCCGCTCGCAGAGCAGCAGGTAGCCGGTGAAGACGACGACGCAGCCGAGCATGATCACGGCGATCTGCAGGTCGGTCATGGTTCGGTCGACTCCTTGGTGAGCAGGCGGTCGAGCGTCGACCGCAGCGTGTCCATGGCGAATGGCTTGGGCAGGTAGCCGGCGACATCGAATTCGCGGAGGCGCGCCGGACTCACCGTCATCGCGCTCGCGACCACGACCGGCGGACGGCCGGCGGCCTCGAAGGCGGCGCTGCGCAGGACCGACCAGCCGGTCTCGCCGGGGAGGTTGATGTCGAGGAGGATCAGGTCCGGGCGCGGCTGACGGACCAGGAGCGACTGCGCGGCCTCGGCGGTCGGCGCCACCGTCACGGGTACTCGTGGGCACGCAGATGCGCCGACAGGAGGTCGGCGAGCGTCTCGTCGTCCTCGATGATCATGAGGTGGGCCCGAGTCACGATCCGGCCACCGGCGAGACCCTGATGTCGCTCGTCGACTCGTCAGCGCCCCACAGGGGCTCGACCAGCACGCCGCGCTGCTGCCGCACCAGGGCCGACGATCTCGATGACCAGGTCCGCGAGCCGCAGCCCGGCGACGGTCGCCGACGGCGCGCCGTGCGACGCGACGAGGTCGATGGCACTCGAGACGAGCTCGACCTCGCGGTCGAGCGCGTGCTGGACTTCCAGGCGGGATCGGCCCATATCGCTCATGGATCCACCATCCCACCGGGGTCCAAGAGGCGGCCGGGCCCGGCGCGTCGCTGGCGCTCAAGGACCGCTCAAGACCGTGCCCGCCGGACGGTGCGGACCGACGACCGGGTCAGGACGCCGCGACGCGGTACCCCACCCCCGGTTCCGCCACGATCAGCCCGGCCAGCGAGCCGTCCGTGTCGAGCGCCTCGAGCTTGCGCCGGATCTGGCTCACATAGACGTGGACGTAGTGGGCCTCGTCGCTGTAGGCGGAGCCCCAGACGGCGCGCAGCAGCCGCCCGTGGGTGACCAGGCGGCCCCGGTTGGTCAGGAGGACCTTGAGGACCTCGTACTCACGTGGGGTGAGATGGACGAGCTCGCCGCGCACGGTCACCGTCCGATGGGCGATGTCCAGGATGAGGTCGCCCGACCGGATGTCACCGTCGGCCTCGGCGGCCGGCCCGGCGGCCCGGCGGAGCAGCGCGTCGATCCTCGCTCGCAGCTCGGCCATCCCGAAGGGCTTCGCGACGTAGTCGTCGGCCCCCGCATCCAGGGCGGCGACCTTGTCGGACTCCCGGTCCCGGGCCGACAGGACCAGGATCGGCGTGATGGCTTCGCGCCGGACCCGGCGGATCACGACCAGGCCGTCCTGATCGGGCAGGCCCAGGTCGAGGACGATGATGTCGGGCCGGCGCCGCGCCCAGGCCGCTGTCGCCGCCGCGACATCGGCGGCCTCCTCGACCTGGTGCCCGTGCCCGCGGAGGAACGTCGCGATCGAGTCGCGCGTCGCGTCGTCGTCCTCGACGAGCAGGATGGCCGCTCCCTGGCCGCGGTTCACCCTGTGGCCCCGGCAGCCCGCGCCGGCGCGGCGATCGGCAGGTCGAATTCGATCGCGAGGCCGCCCAGCGAGCTCGCGGTCGCCCTCGCGCGGCCCCCCATGGCTTCCACGATGCCGCGGACCACGGCGAGCCCGATGCCGGTACCGCGCCTCGAGCCCTCTCCCTTGCGGGGCACGCGATAGAACTTCTCGAACAGGCGTGGCAGCGCGTCGGGCGGCACCCCGACGCCGCCGTCCTCGACGGTCACGCGGACGAAGCCCGGGTCGGCGCGCGTCGCCATGACCCGGATCGGGGCGCCCTCGCCGGCGTACTTGGCGGCATTGTCGAGCGTGTTCGCGAGCACCTGCCCGAGGAGGACCTCGTCGACGAGGACGGGTGGGAGGTCATCGGGGATCCGCACGGTGACGTCGTGCCCGCGGGCGCGCAGGCCGGCCCGCGCCACGGCCTGGTCGACCAGGTCCGACAGCGTGAACACCGCGAGATTGGGCCGGAGCTCGCCGGCGTCCACGCGGCTCATGTCGAGGAGGTTGGTGACGAGCCGGTTCAGCCATTCGGCCTCGCGGTCGACGGAGGCCGCGATCTCACGCCGCCGCTCGACCGGCCAGTCGACATCGGGGTCCATCAGGGTCCCCGCCGCGGCCCGGATCGACGCCAGCGGCGTGCGCAGATCATGCGAGACCGAATCGAGGAGCGCCGACTTCAAGGCGTCGCTGCGCCGCGAGATCTCGGCCGTCATCGCGTCGCGTTGGAGCCGCGCCCGCTGGATCGCCCCGCCGATCTGGTCGGCCGCCGCCGCGATCACGCGCGTCTCGCCCACATCGGGATCGCCCAGCTCGCGACGGCGCGTCGCCCAGATGACGCCGAGCGGGTCGTCGCCGGCGGTGATGGCCACCCGATAGGCGGTCTCGGCCCGGTCTCCACCGGCGGCCTTGCCCGCAGGTCCCGGGGCGTGGACCCGGACCCACTCCGCCGGCTCGTCGCCAGGACGGCGCCGCAGCACGGCGTGGACCGCTGGGGCGACCGGTGGCGGCGCCACGACCGCGACCGTGCCGGCCGCGGCGGCGGTATCGGCCGTGACGGTATCGCCGACCTTGATCCAGACCCTGGATGCCTGGATCTGCTGCCGGATGATCTCGGCGATGGGCCGGGATGCCTCGGTCGGGTCGCGCAGCCCAGCGAGGGTGAAGCTGATGTTGAACATCGCCAGGGCCTCGCGCTGTCCGGCGATCGCCGCCAGCGCACGCTCACGCTCGCGTCCCGCGAGGCGGCCGACCACGATGCTCACCACGAGGAGCAGGAGCAGGTTCAGCCACTCCGCGGGGTCGCGGACCGTGAACGTGTAGAGCGGCTCGATGAACAGGAAGTCGTAGGCCAGGAACGACCCGACGGCCGTGATGATCGCCGGGCCGGTGCCGCGCACCACGGCGACGGCGACCACGGCGAGCAGGAAGGCCGAGGAGCCGTTGTCGAAGCCGGCCACGTGCTCCAGCACCGCGACGACGGCCGCTCCGGCCGCGAGACCGATCACGACCGCGAGGGCATCCGGCGCGTAGCGGCGCAACGCCCGCTCGGACTGGCGGCGGAACCGAGCCAGGCGGCGTCGGAACCCCGTCGCCGGACGTGCCGGCCCGGGCGCGGCAGGCGGAGGCGCGTCCACCCCGGCGGGAACGGTCATCGGCCGCCGCCGCGCACGATCCGCCGGGCTTCGCGCGTGGCGCGCAGGAACTGCCGGAAGTGGCGCCACGGGCGGATATGGCTGGGCTCGCCCTCGTAGATCGTCCTTATGGGGACCCAGGCGATCGGCAGGCCGAGCGCGATGCAGCGGGCGATCATCTCCACCTCGAACTCGAAGCCGTGTTCGGTCGAGTCGAGCAGCGAGCGCATCAGCGTCCGCCCGATGAGCCGGTAGCCCGACTGGTTGTCCGGGATCGACCGGCCGACCGCGGCCGAGAAGACGGCACCGCCGAGCGAGTTCGAAAGGCGGCGGACCGGTGGCATCGCATGGAAGTCGCGCTTCCCGATGACCAGCTCGGGCCGCGTCGCGTCGAACGCGGCGAGGAAGTCGGGGATCTCCGCGGGGTCGTGCTGGCCATCCGCGTCGAGCGTGACCACGGCGTCGGCGCCAGCCTCGAGGGCGTGCCGGAAGCCCGCCCGAAGCGCCGCGCCCTTGCCGGCGTTGGGGACCTGGCGGATGACGGTCGCGCCGGCCGCCTCGGCGCGGGCCGCGGTGTCGTCGGTGGAGCCGTCGTCGACCACCACGACCGGCAGCCAGCGCCGGGTCGCGAGCACGACCGGACCGATCCGCGGCCCTTCCTGGTAGCCGGGGATCACCGCGAGGATCAGCGGCGCGATGCTCATGGGCGCCCCGTGCTCGTTCGTCCGTGGAGGTTGGCGCCCCCGGCAGGATTCGAACCTGCGACCTTCCGCTTAGAAGGCGGCTGCTCTGTCCACTGAGCTACGGGGACTCGGCGAGACTGTAACCGGCCGACCCGGAGCGGACAATCGAGGTCTCAGCCGTACGTGAGCATGACGGCGACGCAGCCCACCATGCTGAGCACCAGCCACGCGACGAGGATGATCACGACGGCCCAATAGAGCTTGCCGTGGCCCTTTCCCTTCGGCGGGGGTGCGGCCCACCCGGTCTGGTTCTCGTCGTCACTCATCGTCGGCATCCTGGACCTGCGGCGTCAGGGGACCGTCCGGTGCCCCGGCTTGTCCTCGGTTGTAGGCTAGACCGAGACGGAAGACCTGCCATGCGTACGTATCTCATCATCGCGAACCAGACCCTCGGGGGCGAGGCGCTCCGCGCCGAGATCGCCGCGCGGATGGCCACTGGGCCGGCAACCTTCCACGTCGTGGTCCCGGCCACGCCCGTGACCCACCGGCTCACGTGGGACGAGGATGAATCGGTCGACGCCGCACGCGAGCGCCTCGAGTCGATCCTCGACTGGCTGCACGGACACGGCGCCGAGGCGACGGGCGAGATCGGCGACCACGACCCGGTCCAATCCGCCCGCGATGCGCTCCTGAAGCACGACGCGGACGCGATCATCCTCTCGACCCTGCCGATCGGCATCTCGCGCTGGATCGGTCAGGACGTGCCGAGCCGTCTCCGCGGCGCGGTCCCCCTGCCGGTCACCGTCGTGACCGCGGCAGCGGCCCCCAGCGAGGCCCCGACCCGCTGATCCGGCCGCGCTCGGAGAGGCCCGGAGCGCCGAATCGGCCGTGCTACACTCCGCGACCCATCGCGCCGATCACCGGTCGGAGCGTGGGCCAGGGAGGATCCGACCGCCCATGTCGGGACGTCCGACACGCGCCGCCACCGCCGGCCAGCTCGCCCTCGAACTGCCCATCGAGCTGCCCGCGATCGAGCTCGCGCCCGAGTGGAAGGACCAGCAGCGCCTGTGGGGCCACCCGTTCCACCCGATGTGCTCGTACCTCGCGAGCTTCCCGGCGGCCCTCACCCACGCCTTCATCGCGCGCTACTCGCGTCCGGGTGACGTCGTCCTCGACCCGTTCTCGGGTCGGGGCACCACGCCGCTGCAGGCCTGCGCCGAGGGTCGCATCGGGGTCGGCAACGACCTCAACCCGTTCGCCCACCTGCTGACCGCCGCGAAGGTCGAGCCCGCGACCCGCGCCGAGGCGATGACCCGTCTGGCCGCGCTCCGGCTGGGCTGGAACGCCGGCATCGGCCGGCTGGCTCGCCCTCGCCGAGCGCGTGATCGCCGATCCCGCGGCCTCGACCTCGCTGATCCCGGCCGCGGGCTCGACCGACGGCCCGGATGCCGCGCACAGAACCCGTGCCGGCCGAGGTCGCGCTCGCGTTCCACCCGCGCACGCTCGGCCAGCTGCTGTTCGTCCGCTCGGCGCTGCGCCTCGACGAGCGGACGGACCGCTTCCTGGCCGCCGCGATCACCGGCATCCTCCACGGCAAGAGCGCCTCGTATCTCTCGGAGCTGATGCCGAACACCTTCAGCATGGCCCCGCGCTACGTGCGCGACTTCGCCCGGCGCAACGCCTTCGCGTCGCCGGAGCGCGACGTCTTCGACGGGCTCTCGAAGAAGCTCGACCGGCTGTACCGGGGCGTGCCGCCGTCGATGCAGGGGATCGCGCTCCTCGGCGATGCCCGTGACGTCGCGCCACGAGCCCGCGCGGCCCTCCGGGAGCGCGGCCGCCCCGAGCAGGCCCGGCTCGTCGTCACCTCGCCGCCGTACCTGCGGGTCGTGAAGTACGGCTACTACAACTGGCTGCGGACGTGGTTCCTGGGCTTCGACGCCCGCCAGATCGACGCGACGCTCGACGACGCCCACCACCGCGAGCCGTACCTGCTGTTCCTGCGCGACGTGCTCGCCGGCCTCCGGCCGGTCCTGACCGACGACGCCGTGGTCGTGCTCGTCATCGGCGACGTCGAGACCGACCGCGGCCGCCGGATCAAGGGCGGCGTCGGGCTCGCCGAGCGCACCTGGGAGGCCGCCGCCGAGCCCGAGGGCTACCGGCTAGCGGGCGTCGCCATGGACGACGTGGCCGCCACCCGCAAGATGACCAAGCTGTGGGGCGACGAGGCGGGCCGGGCCACCAAGACCGACCGGATCCTCGTGCTCGGGGCGACAGAGGCCGGTCGCCGGCGCGCACTGCCGGGCGCAACGAACGACGTCGACTGGACGTGGCCGCCGAGGGCGCTCCGCGCCATCTAGAATGCCGCCATGCGGCAGATGTACCACCCGTCCGACCTCGCCTCGATGGATCCGCTGGTCCTCATGAAGAACCTGGACCACGTGCGGATGACCAGCCGGCGGCTGAGCTACATCCTCCAGCAGCAGGTCCACCTCTACACCCCCGAGGCGAACCAGCTCCGCGAGCAGATCGACACGTACGTCGACGCGGAGCGCCAGATCGAGGGCGAGATGGCGAGGCGCAAGATCCGCGCCTGACCCAGCGGCCGGCCCGGCCGGCAGCCGCCTTCAGGCGGGGGCTGGGGCGAGCCGGATCGGCACGTCGAAGGTGCGCTCGACGGGCTCGACCGGGGAGGTCGGCCGCCCTGGTCGGCACGACCTCCACCCGCACCGGAGCCTCGGCCTCGAACGCAGCTGGATCCTCGGCCACGGCCTCGGCGATGGCGGCCGGCCCCGGCCCGACGGCCTGCGGTTCGGCCACGATCGCCACGGCGACCGGACGACGCATCGTCTGCTCCTCGGCGATCACCTTGGCCGCCAGGCCCGCCAGCCCCGGCATGTCGAAGAGGCTGAACCCGATCCCGAGCCCCGCCAGCTCGTCGGTGCTCATCCCGCGGAACTTCCCGCGGGCGGCGACGGCGCACATCTCGTCGTAGAGCTCCGGCCAGCCGACGCGTCGGCGGCGGTAGCAGAACCGCACGAACTCGACGGCGTCGGGGTGCGGCGTGTGCAGGCTCGCGCCGTGAGCCTCCATCGATAGCGTGCCCTCCCTCGACCCCCGCAGGCCGGCACGCGACCGGGCGGCGGAGGCAATACGAAACTCGGTCCGACGGCCGGACGGATCGGATCCGCCCGCCGGAACATGCTCCCGGACGGTCCTGTCACCGGATCCCTCGGGTCGCGGCGACTGGTTGCCCGCTATCGTAGGACCGCGCCCCACCGGCGGGAAGGGGGCTTGTCCACGACTTCGTCCACCAACTTATCCACATGAACGGGCGTTCGGTGAACGGGCGTTCCCAACGGGCTCAGGCGGCGGGTCGGGTCAGCCCCAGCCCGGGCTCGGACGGCAGGATCCAGCGGTGGTCGTCGCCGAGGACGAGGCCCTCGAAGGGGTCGTCGGCGAGGAGCAGGCAGCCGTCGAGGTCGACCCAGTCGGCGAGCGAGGCGACGGCCGCCGACCCGGCGATCCCGACCGACGTCTCCTCCATGCAGCCGAGGAAGGTGCGGAAGCCGAGCTAGCGGGCGCGTTCGAGCATCGCCTTCGCGGCCGCGATGCCGCCGCACTTCGCGAGCTTGACGTTGACGCCCTCGACGACCCCGACGAGCGACTCGAGGTCCTCGTAGGTCACCGCGCTCTCGTCCGCGACGATCGGGATCGACGAGCGCTCCTGGAGCCACGCGAGATCGCGCAGCGCGCGGGCCGGGAACGGCTGCTCGATGAGCTCGACCCCGAGCTCGACGATCTCGGGAAGCAGGCGCTCCGCGTCGTCGCGCGTCCAGCCGGTGTTGGCGTCGACCCGGATCGGACCGCCGAAGACGTCGCGGACCGCCCGGAGCGTCTCGAGGTCCTGCGGCCCGCCGAGCTTGATCTTGAGCGCCGGGAACGCGGCGGCGCGCGACGCCCGCTCGGCGACGATCTCCGGCTCGTCGATGCCGATCGTGAAGTCGGTCGGCGGGATCGTCGGCCGGGAGGCGGACCAGCTCGTGGACCGGGACGCCCAGCACCTTGCCCACGAAGTCGTGCAGGGCGATGTCGACGGCGCATTTGGCGGCCCCGTTCCAGCGGATCGCCCGGTCCATGCGGGCCATCTCCTCGACCAGGCCGACCGACGTGCACGCCGGCTCGCCGATCGCCGCGAGGAGCGTCGGCATGACCGCCACCATCGAGTCGGGGGTCTCGCCGTAGAACCGGTCCGGGTACCCCTCCCCGAGCCCGACGATGCCCGGGTAGCGCTCGTCGCGCAGCTCGATGACGACCGTCGTCACGCCCTCCCCGGTGTGGTGGTCGGTGCGGGCGATGCGGAACGGGTCGCGCAGCGAGAGGTGCAGGACCTCGTGGCGAAGGGTCAGACCCACGGCAGCGCGTCCACGGCGTCGCGCACGGACGCCCACAGCCGGTCCCCGCCGAAGCGGACCGGGTCGTCGGCCGGGAGCCCGGTCAGGGCCGCGACCTCGTCGATCAGCCGGCGCGCGTCCGCGTCGTCGGGATAGCAGGGACGTGTTCAGCGCCACGGCCACCACCTTGGACGGGGCGACCAGCCCGGCGACCTGCTCGTGGAGGGCGATGAACTCGGGGAGCGGCGCGATCGGGAACGTGACGTCCGGCAGGTGGTCGAAGTCGTGGTCGGTCATGCCCGGCTTGTAGACCATCACCATGGCCTGCGGGGTCGCGCCGTGGATGAGCCCGAGCGTCACCGACGAGTAGGCCGGGTGGTCCAGCGAGCCCTGGCCCTCGACGAGGATCCAGTCGCCCTGCGCCTCGCCCTGCTCGACGAGCCACTCGACGGTGCCCTGGGTGAAGTCGCTGATCAGCCGGTCGACCGCCACGCCCCAGCCGTCGATCATCATCCCGGTCTGGCCGGTCGGCACGAAGACCGCGGACTCGCCGGCCGCGGCGGCGGACCTGCGCAGCTCGAGGGCGACCGACATCTTGCCGATCGCGCAGTCGGTCGCGACCATCAGGATGACCCGCTTCCCCGGCGCGTGGCGGCGGCCGATGGCGGTCTCCATGCGGTCCGGCGGGCGCCGGTAGTCGACGATCGCCGTCCCGCGTGCCTCGGCCGCGGCCGCGAACTCCGGGTCGTCGCCGAGGAACGTGTGGAGGCCGCTCAGCACGTCGAGGCCGGCCGCGATCGCCTCGAGGATGGTCGCCCGCCAGGCCGCCGGCAGCTTGCCGCCCGTCGGCGCGATGCCGATCAGGAGGGCATCCGGCGGGCTCGCCAGCGCGAGGGCCTCGTCGAGCGTGGCGACGATCGGGATGTCGTGGCCGGGCAGGAACTCGTCGACGTTGCGCCCGGCCTGCGTCGAATCGAGGACGGCGACGACCTCGTCCCGGCCGTAGCGGATGACGCCGTACGCGGTCTTGGCGTGGTGGGCGCCGAACTGGCCCTCGGTCAGGATGACCAGCCGTCGGGGTTCGTAGGAAGGCATTCGCGGAGTCTACGGAAAATCGAGTGGCCATCCGGGTACGGTTGGACATGTCACGCCGACCCCACCCTTGCGTTCGCGCCGCCCCGCGCCGCTCCAGCCCCGGAGGGACCTCCGTCCATGGCCGATCACATCCGACGCGAGGTCCTGCCGATCCCGGATCGCGCACGACGCCGATCACCTGATCACCGCGGAGGAGCGCTGCCGGGTGGCGATGGCCCGCCAGTAGGGCGTCCTCGCGGACACACGACGGCCCCGTTCCGGTCGACCGGTTCGGGGCCGTTCTGTTCGAGTCGGTTGGTACCGCATACCGGATTCGAACCGGTGATCTCCGCCTTGAGAGGGCGGTGTCCTGGGCCTCTAGACGAATGCGGCGTCGCGGGTCCGGGCGGCGTCGCCCTGACCGGGTGCGGATGATACCAGAGGACCGCGACCGGGCCAGGCGCGACGTCCCGAGCCACCCGGTCCGCTGTGGCCAGTTTCCGGCGGCTGACCACCAGGCGGTCCTTGGTCAAAGCTGGTCGGCCAGATCGAGCCGTCCGAGCCTCGACTCGGGCCGGATCGTGGTCAGATGCGCCGCCACGCGACCAGGTGTCGCGAACTCACTGACGAAGGACCGCCTGAGGAACGAATGGCGAAACTCGGCCGCGGGCCGGCCGGGACCGGCCGCGGCGCTGGCCGACGATGCCGCGACCGGGCCGGCCGCGGACCCCGGTCCGGCCTACAGCCGGTTCGTCTCGAGGAACGCCCGGATCGCCTCGGCGACCTGCTGGTGGCTGGCCTCCCCGAGGACCAGGCCGTAGTGCGAATGGGCGCCGAACGGCTCGTAGTCCGCGTCGAGCCATTCGGCCAGCCGCTCGGCGTCGTCGAGCGGCACCGCCTGATCGAGGCCGCCGCCGATGACCAGCCTGCGGGACGGCTTCGACGCCGCGCCGGTCCACCGACACGCCGGCCAGCATCTGGCGACGGGCCGCGCCGGCCTCGTGCGGCTTCTGCCCGAGCAGGTGCTGGATGCGAAGCACATCCGCGAGCGTCAGGTCGCGATGGTCGCGGAGCAGCTTCTCGGGGAGCGTCTCCCAGCCGATGACCGAGCGACCGTAGACCTCGGGGATCTCGCGCAGCTCGTACGGGCGGGCGGCCGGGCGCAGCTCGCGTGGCAGTTCGGCGCTGATGAGGATCGACCCCCGACAGCGGCATCCGCTCGGCCGCCTTGAGCGCGAGCAGCCCGCCCATCCCGTGCCCGACCACGACGGTCGTCGGGCCGAGCCGCTCGAGCGCCGCGACCACGTCCTCCGTGTACGTGTCGAAGGACAGGTCGGCCGGGTCCGCGGTCAGCGACCAGAAGTGGTTGCGCAGGTTCAGGGCGTGCCCTTCCCAGCCGCGCCCCGCGAAGTAGCCGAGGTAGCGCTCCCAGAGCCACGAGCCGGTCAGCTCGCCATGGACGAACAGCAGCGGCTTGCGCCGCGAGCGCCGCTCGGGCAGCCACGATTCGATGTAGAGGCCGCGGTCGTGGATCTCGATCTCGTCCTTGCGGATCGGTCGGCCGTTGATCGGCGGCAGCTGGGCCTGGGCAAGGATCGCGTCGGGGGTCTGGTCGTGCAACGGGCTCACCACTCGTGCGGGTTGATGAGAAGGCCGGTCAGGGCCTTCGGATAGAAGTACGTCGATTTCTGGGGCATGACGTCGCCGTCGAGGGCGACGGCCGCGATCGCGGCGACCGGGGTCGGCTCGAGCAGGAATGCGGCCGCCACCCCGTCGGCGCCGTCGTCGACGGCGTCGATCGCGTCGGCCGCGGACTTGGTGAACGACACGGCGCCGGCGGCGAGCGCCGCGGCATCGATGCCGAGCAGCCGCTCGAGCGCGACCGCGAGCAGGACGACGTCGAGGTGGCGCAGCGCCACGCCACCGTCGGGCAGGAACGGCTCGAAGGCGTCGCGACGCGCCGTCAGCCGCGCCCCGCCGGCGCACGTCCAGAGCCCGAACCGTCCCTCGCCGCCGGCCGCCAGCCCGGCCGCGCCGAACTGGTCGCGGAGCGCGTCCGCGGACACGTCGCGCTCGACGTCGAAGAGCTCACCGGCGCGCTCGACGAGGCCCGCCGCGGTCACCTCGTCGAGGCCGCGCACCAGCCGATGGGTCGGCAGGACGGTCAGGGGCGCGCCGTTCGCGGGGAGCAGCAGCATCAGCAGGTAGTCGAACGCCGGGTCCTCCTCGCACGAGCGGCTCATGCGCCGCTCATCGCGATAGCGCAGGGCGGTCTCGTAGCGGTGGTGGCCGTCGGCGATGGTCACCGGCCCGGCCCCGGCGGCCGCGGTGATCGCCGCGACCTCCTCGGCGAGCGCACCGTCGCCGGGCACGGGCCAGAGGCGGTGACGCACGCCGTCGTCATCGACGACATCGACGTCCGGGGCGCCCGCGGTCAGGGCGGCTAGCCGGCCTCCCGACCTCGGACCCCGGATCCTCGAACAACCCGACGACCGGGCTCGTGTTCACGCCGGTCGCGCGGAGGAGCTTGTAGCGGTCCTCCTTCGGCCCGGACAGCGTCCGCTCGTGGGCCAGCACGCCGGTCTCCGGTCCGAACGGCCCGAGGCAGACCCGCGCGAAGAACCCGCGCTGCGTCCGTTCGACGTCCGTGCCGGGCACGCGGTAGGCCTGCTCGTAGACGTAGATCGACGGATGCGGGTCCTTGCGCAGGATCCCGCCGGAGCGCCAGGCGGCGAGGGTCCGCGCCGCGCGCCGATAGCGGTCGTCGGGCTCGTCGCCGGGCGCATCCTCGGGCAGGTCGAGGCGCACGACGTTGGCCTCGTGGCGCGCCAGCAGGCGGGCGTGCTCATCGGCACCGATGACGTCGTACGGCGGGGCGACGACCAGGGCGAGGTCGCCGACGCTCGAGGGATCGAAGCGCAGGGCGCGGAAGGGTCGGATCTGGGGCACGGGACCTTCGGGTGACGGCGGCGTGCGCCGCGTGGGCGGCACGATCGGCCGAACGGCTGCGGGACGAGTGCATCGTACGATAGGGACGGCCTCGAGGGCGAGAGCCCGCTCGGTCCAGGGTCGCTCGGGGCGGCCCGACGTGCCTGCTCGCAACTTTCCGACGGGGTGAGACGTCCTTGCTCCGATCACGACCCGTCCTCCGCCCGGAGTCCATGTGCGCGACCGACACCCGCCATTCGCCGGCGCCCGTCGCCGGCCGATCGCCGCTCGTCTCCTGATCCGATCGCTCCTCGCGCTCGCCATCCCGGTCCTGGCCCTCGCGATCCTGCCCGCATCGGTCGGTGCGGCGGACGGCCTGACGATGGAGGGCCGGGCGATGCTGGCCGGCCACGCCCGGGTCGGGTCGTGGATGGCCATCACGATCCACATCAAGAACGACGGACCCTCGGTCAGCGGCGAGCTGCGTCTGACCGGCGGCTCGCAGAGCCGAACGCGGTTCGGCCTCGCGGCGGACCTGCCGAACGGCTCGGACAAGACATTCCTGTTGTACGCCCAGCCGCCGTCGTTCGGGCGCGACCTCGAGGTGGCCCTCGTCGACGGCGACACGACCATCGCCAAGACCAAGGTCGCGTTCACCGTCCACGACCTGAACCAGCTCGTGGTCGGCGTCGTCGCCGAGAAGCCGGGCGGCATCATCAGCACGGTCCACCTCCTGCCCAACCAGAACCAGGTCGCGCCGGCGATCGTCCCGATCGACCTCGCCGACCTCCCCGAGCGCGTCGAGGCCTGGGGCGGGCTCGACCGCCTCGTCTGGCAGGACGCGGACTCGAGCCGGCTGACCGAGGGCCAGATGCAGGCCCTCCAGGGCTGGGTCGCCGGTGGCGGCCGCCTGGTCATCGTCGGCGGGACCACCGGCCCGAACACGCTCTCGGCGTTCCCGGACGCGCTGCTGCCCTACCGGCCGAGCGCGACGGTCGACGTCGCGGCGACCGCCCTCGGCGGCCTGGTCGGCACGGTGCCGGCGACCGCCCCGGATCTCACCGCGCTCGGCGGCGCGCTGACCGAGGGCCGCGTGCTGCTCGCGAGCGGCGATCGCGTCATCGCCGCCGAGCGGACGCGCGGCAACGGCTCGGTCACGCTCGTCGGGTTCGATCCGACGGCCAAGTGGCTGGCCGAGGGCACCGGGGCCGAGAACCTGTGGCGCCGCGTCCTGCCGGCGCGCTCGACGTCCGGACTGGTGCTCTTCGATGACAGTCAGCTCGTCGGTGCGGTCTCGCAGCTGCCGTCGCTCGCGCTCCCGCCGATCGGCGGGCTGATCGCCCTCCTCATCGCATACATCGCGCTCATCGGCCCGATCAATTACCTCGTGCTCCGCCGCCTCGATCGCCGCGAATGGGCCTGGGTGACGATGCCCGTGCTCATCGTGGTGTTCGCGGTCGGCGCCTACGGGTTCGGGGCCGCGCTCCGCGGCAGCGACGTCCTGGTCAACGAGGTCGCGCTCGTGCGCGGCTCGCCGGGCGCCACCGACGGGACCGCGCAGGTCTACGTGGGCGTGTTCTCGCCGTCGCGCGGCTCGTACCAGGTCAGCGTCCCGGGCGGGGCGCTCCTGTCATCGCCCATCAACGGCGAGTCCTTCGGTGGCGACAGCACGGCCGGCACGCTCGACGTCCTGCAGGGCGACCCCGCGAAGGTCCGCGACCTCGCCGTCGGCTTCGGGTCGCTGCGCACCATCCGGGCCGAGACCCCGGTCAGCGTCCCGATGGTCAAGGCGAGCCTCTCGATCGTCGACGGCCACCTCAAGGGCACGATCTCGAACGAGTCGCAGGTGACCCTCGAGAAGCCCGCCGTCGTGCTGGGCGGCACGGTGGCGGTCCTCACCGACCTGGCGCCCGGCGCCACCCAGACGATCGACGCGCCGCTCGTGGCGGGTCAGTTCGGCCAGCCGCTCTCGGACAAGGTCGTCGGGCCGATCTTCTTCAACGACCCGAGCCAGTTCAACGACGCGGCGTCCAACCTGTACATCCGCCACACGATCGTGGACCAGCTGACCTTCGACCCGAACTTCGGCTCCACCGGCCAGCTCTCCACGGACAGCGCCGTGATCCTGGCCTGGGGCTCGGGGAGCCTGCTGCCGGTCGAGATCGCCGGGCAGACGCCGCGCGCGACCGGCAACGTCCTCTACTACCTGCCGGCCCATGTCACGGTCCAGGGCAAGACGACGTTCCGCGGCGACCTGATCACCTCGACGATGATCGACACCGACTCGCCGTTCTTCGGCAAGGATCCGATGAGCATCAGCATCGGGCGCGGCCAGGCGACCGTCGCCTACCGGCCGATCGCCTTCGACGGCACGCTGACGCCGACCGAGCTCTCGTTCGGGCTCACCTTGGGCGGCGACCAGGGGCAGATCACGGTCGAGCCGCAACCGATCCAACCGCTCGATGCGATCCCGGCGGCCTGCCCGGATCCGCCGACGGCCGATTGCGCGGCGGCCGGCAAGGACGGGTTGCCCGAGGTCGAGCTGTTCGACCTCGCGAAGGGCGACTGGGTCCGCCTCCCGCACCTGACCGGTGGCGGCCGCTACAAGGTCGCCGACCCGACGCGCTTCGTCGATCCCGCCGCCGGGACCGTCCTCGCCCGGTTCGTCAACGATCGGAGCGACGGGATAGGCTTCCAGTTCGACCTGTCGATCACGGGGTCCGTGAAATGACCGAGATCGTTCGCGCCGAGGGCCTGGTCAAGCGCTATGACCGCACGCTGGCGGTCGCCGGCGTCGACCTCTCGGTGGCCTCGGGGGAGATCTTCGGTCTCGTCGGACCCAACGGTGCGGGCAAGACGACGACCCTGCGCATCCTGGCGACCCTGCTCCGCCCGTCGAGCGGCGAGGCCGAGATCGCGGGCTTCTCCGTCACCCGGAACCCCGACCAGGTCCGGCGCGTCCTCGGCTTCATGCCGGACGTGTTCGGGGTCTACGACGACATGAAGGTCTGGGAGTACCTCGACTTCTTCGCCCGCTGCTATGGCATCCCGGCCGCCAAACGGCGGCGGATGATCGGCGACCTGCTCGAGCTGGTCGACCTCGGGAGCAAGCAGGACCAGTACGTCCAGACCCTCTCGCGGGGCATGCAGCAGCGGCTGTGTCTCGCCCACGCGCTCGTCCACGATCCGGACGTCCTGCTCCTCGACGAGCCGGCCTCGGGGCTCGATCCGCGCGCCCGGGTGGAGCTGCGCGAGCTCCTGCGCGAGCTGCGCACGCTCGGGAAGACGATCCTCATCAGCAGCCACATCCTTCCCGAGCTCGAGGAGCTGTGCACCAGCGTCGCCATCGTCGATCGGGGCCAGGTGCTGGCCCAGGGCCGCGTCAGCGACATCGAGCGACGGCTGCGCTTCGGGGCCGTGCTGCGCATCAAGGTGCTCGGCGACGGCGAGGCGATCGCGGCCGCGCGAGAGCGCTTCGCGGCCGATGTCGACGTCGCCTCGGCGACGGTCCTCGACGACGGCACGATCGAGCTCGGGTTCCGTGGCGACGACGCCGCGACGGCCCGGCTGCTCGCCGAGACGGTCGGCGCCGGCATCCCGATCTTGAGCTTCGCCCGGGCCGCCAGCGACCTCGAGGAGCTGTTCCTCCAGGTGACCGCCCCGGATCGCGAACCCATGGAAGCGGCGTGAGGACGCGACGATGACCGACGTCACGATCGAGCCCGTCGACACGCCGCCCGGCGTGATCACCGAGCCGGCCATCGACCCCGGGCCGCCGCGGCCGCCAAGGCAGCGGCCGAGCATCCGCCACGCCTTCGGCGGCATCTCGGCGATCGGCGCCAAGGAGCTCCGCGGTCGAATGCGCGGGCGACGCGCCTTCGTGATCCTGACGATCTACCTGCTGCTGCTCGGCGGGTTCGCCTGGATGGTGGAGCTGCTGATGGAGCGCTCCTTCACCAACGGCTTCGGGTCCTCCGCCGCGTACGCCTCGGCCTCGATCGGGCAGGGCATCTTCGCGGCGATCCTGATGCTCGAGACCCTGCAGGTCGTCTTCCTGACGCCCGCCGCGACCGCCGGGGCCATCAGCCTCGAGCGCGAGAAGCAGACCCTCGACATGCTGATCGCCACGCCGATCTCGTCGCTCGCGATCGTGATCGGCAAGCTGCTGAGCGCCCTGACCTACGTGTTCCTGCTGATCGTCGCGTCGGTGCCGCTGACGGCGGTGGTCTTCGTGTACGGCGGGGTCGGCCCCGACGACGTCCTGCGCGGCTATCTCGTGCTCCTGGTGACGGCCATCGGACTCGGAGCGTTCGGGCTGCTCTGCTCGAGCCTCGTCCGGCGGACGCAGGCCGCGACGGCGATCTCGATCTTCGGCGTCCTCTCGATCACGGTCGGCTCGGTGTTCCTGCTCGCGTTCTGGGCCGGGATGGCGAACAGCGACAACGGCCGGGGGTTCGGGCCGATCAAGGGCAGCGCGCCCGCGGTCGTCGCGCTCGTGAACCCGTTCATCGCCGAGGCGGACGTGCTGTGCGGCACGGAGACCACCCAGTACGGGACGTGGTGCTCGATCGTGAACGTCCTGGTCCCGAACCAGACTGGCATCATCCGCGTCGACCAGAGTTCGGGCGGCGGGACCGTCATCGTCCCGCTGCCGGCCCCGATCCCGGATATCCGGACGAACGGCGGGTTCGCCGGCTCCGGCACCGTCGCCATCGACGGGAACGGCAAGCAGATCCCGGTCGATGCGAACGGGAACCCGATCGCGGTCGATGCGAACGGGAACCCGATCGCGCTCGATGCGAACGGGAACCCGATCTCCGCCGATGTGGTGGCCTTCGGCGCGCAGCGCGACGCCTTCTGGCCGAAGAGCGTCCTGACCTGGCTGATCCTCTCGGTCGTCTTCGTCCTGGTGTCCGTCCAGCTGGTCTCCCCGACCCGTCGATGGCGGATCTCTCGCCGACGCCCGACGAAGGCCGAGACGCCCGCATGAGGCGGCTGTGGCATCGCTCCGAGCCGGGCACCGATGCCGTGTCGGCCGCCGCGTACCTCCCGGCCGACCCACGGGCGGTCCTGGACGGTCCGCTCGATCCCTCGCTGCTGGCCGTCCGGTCCGGGCTCGCACCGCATCGCCGCCGCCTGTGGCTCCGCCGCATCGTCCGGCGGACCTGGATCGCCCTGGCCGTGATCCTCGTCGCCGAGCTGGTCCTGTGGACCATGGCGCGGTTCATCCCGCTCGAATGGGCGCCGCTCATGGGTGCCGCGATCCCCGTCGTGGGTGCGCTGGCGTTGCTGGTCGCCGTCGTCCGCGCGCGGCCCACGCTCGGCGAGACCGCGATCGCCGTCGACGTGGAAGGCCATCTCGGCGACCGCGTCTCGAGTGCCCTCGAGCTGGCGGTCGGGTTCCCGGCATCGGCCGGGCCGCCGGACGAGGACGCGACGGTGGTCGGCGGCCCGAGCGGTGCGGCGATCGCCGGGGTGACTGCGCTTCCGCTCGACGAGGCCACCCAGACGGACCGCTTCGTCCGGCGACAGCGCGCCGACGCCCTGGTGTCGCTGCGGGCCTTGCCGGCCGACGTGTTCAAGCCACGGCTGGCGATGCGGCCGGCCGGTGCGGCGCTCCTCGCCGCGCTGCTCCTCGCCCCGGTCCTGCTCATCCCGAACCCGCAGGACCCGGTCATCGCGCAGGCACGCCAGGAACGCGAGGCCGCCCAGGAGCAGGCCAAGCGGCTGGATGACCTCGCGAAGGAGCTGGAGGACAAGGGCGCCGACGCCAATGACCCGCGCACCAGGCTGGCGCAGGAGCTCCGCGACCTGGCGCGCCAGCTCCGCGACCGTCCGGGCGACCTCGACGTGAACCTCGCCAAGCTCGGCTCGGTGGAGAGCGACGTGCGGTCCCAGGTCGACCCGGCCACCGAACAGCGGGCGGCCGCCCTGGCCTCGCTCAGCCGGGCGCTCTCGCGCACGGCGACCGGCCAGCAGAGCGCCAACCCGGACGGCGACCCGAAGCAGACGCAGCAGGACCTGAGCGACCTGGGCGACAAGCTCGACCAGATGACGCCCCAGCAACAGGCCGATCTCGCCCGGCAGCTCGCCGAGCAGGAAGCCACGGCCAGCGGTGCCAGCGGCGCGGCCTCGACCGCGCTGCACGACGCGGCCCAGAGCCTCGCGCAGGGCGACACGGCCGGCGCGAAGGCCGCCCTCGACCGGCTCGGCGAGTCGCTCGACGGGATCCCAGCAGCAGGTGGCCGTGAACCGCGACCTCTCGTCCGCGGCGTCACGACTGCAGGACGCCCGGCGCGATCTCGCGGACGCCGGCAAGCCCACCACCGCGCAGAACGGCCAGGGCCAGCAAGGCCAGGGGCAGGGGAACCCCGGCGCGAGTCCCGGCACCGGGCAGGGCCAGGGGCAGGGCCAAGCCAGTCCGGGCGCAAGCGGGCAGGGTCAGGGGCAGGGGCAGGGCCAAGGTCAAGGTCAGGGGCAGGGGCAGGGCCAAGGGCAAGGGCAAGGCCAGGGGCAAGGCCAAGGGCAAGGGCAAGGCCAGGGGCAAGGTCAAGGTCAGGGCCAAGGTCAAGGTCAGGGGCAGGGGCAGGGCCAAGGCCAAGGCGCCATCGGTGGCGGCGGCTCGAACGCCCGCTCGCTCGGCAACGGCACCGGGGGCAACGGCCATCCGGCCGGCCCGACCAATCCGAACCGCCCGTCCCAGCTCGGGGCCGACCTCTCGTCGGTCTACGCGCCGTTCGACCGCCTCGGCAAGCCCGGCGACCCGTCCTACGTGGCCGGCACCGGCGGCGACGGCCAGACGCAGCAGGGCAACGGCACCGGCCAGGGCACCAACAATGGCGTCCTGACCCCCTATCAGCAGGTCTACCAGGACTTCGCGTCCTACGCCCAGACATCGCTCGAGCGCGGCTACGTGCCGCTCTCGGTCAAGGACTACGTGCGCGACTACTTCAGCTCGCTCGACCCGACCAAGTGACGACCCAGGAGCAGGGACGGATCGAGTCCCGACCGGAGGCCACCATGGACAGCACCACCACCGTGGCGACCGCGCCGCAGCTCGCACCCGAGGCATTCGCCGAGCGCGCCCAGGCCATCGAGCAGGAGGTCGGCCGGGTCATCGTCGGCCAGCGCGAGCTGGTCCGGCAGACCGTCACGGGCCTCCTCGCGAACTCGCACGTCCTGCTCGAAGGCGTGCCCGGCCTGGGCAAGACCATGCTCGTCCGGACCATCGCCGACGTCATCGACTGCTCGTTCAACCGGATCCAGTTCACGCCGGACCTGATGCCGGCCGACATCACCGGCACGAACATCCTCATCGAGGAGGGCGGCCAGCGGGTCTTCCGCTTCCAGCCAGGCCCGATCTTCGCGAACCTGGTCCTCGCCGACGAGATCAACCGCGCCACGCCGAAGACCCAGTCGAGCCTGCTCGAGGCGATGCAGGAGCACCAGGTCACGGTCGCCCGCCAGCGGTTCCCGCTCGATGCGCCGTTCTTCGTGCTCGCGACGCAGAACCCGCTCGAGATGGAGGGGACCTATCCCCTGCCCGAGGCGCAGCTCGACCGGTTCCTGTTCAAGGTCATGGTCCCGTTCCCGTCCGAGGAAGACCTCGTGACGATCATGGACCGCACCACCGGCTCGGAGTCGGTGACGGCGGGCAAGGTCTGCACGGCCGCCGAGATCGTCGAGATGCAGCGCCTCGCCAAGGCCGTGCCGATCGCCCCGCACGTGACGGCGTACGCCGTGAGCGTCCTGGCCGCCACGCACCCGGACCAGCCGCGCGCGCCGCAGCTCGTCCGCGAGTACGTGCGCTACGGCGGCTCGCCGCGCGGCGCCCAGGCCCTGGTCTCCGCGGGCAAGATCTATGCGCTGCTCGATGGCCGGTTCAACGTCGCCATCGACGACATCCGGGCGGTCGCCCTGCCGGCCCTGCGCCATCGGATCATCCTCAACTTCGAGGGTGAGGCCGAGGGCATCACGACCGAGGCGATCGTGCGGACCATCCTCGACACGGTCAGCGCGCCGTCGGTCGAATAGCGGGTCCTCGACCCGCCATGACCGAGCGCGCATGACCGGACCCTCCGTCGGGCCGCCCCCCTCCGACCCCGCCGAGCGGCCGGCCGAGACCCCGCGCGCCGAGGCCGGCACGCGCCCGGCGTTCCTGCCGAACGAGGTCGATCCCGACCGTCTTCGACGAGGGCTTCCTCCGCCAGCTCGAGCGCCTGCTGCTGCTGATGCGCTCGCCCGTCCGCGGCGGACTGAAGGGCGGCCGGCGGAGCGTGAAGCGCGGCCAGTCGGTCGAGTTCGCCGACTACCGCGACTACACCATGGGCGACGACCTCCGCCAGCTCGACTGGAACGTCTACGCGCGGCTCGAGCGCCTGTTCGTGAAGCTCTTCGTCGAGGAGGAGGACGTCACCGTCACGCTGCTGATCGACGCGTCGGCATCGATGGCCGCCGGGACGCCCGACAAGCTCCTGTTCGCGAAGCGTGCCGCGGCGGCCATCGGCTACATCGGGCTCGCGAGCGAGGACCGCGTCGCGGTCACCGCGCTGTCCGGACGGACGGCCCGGCGGCGGACCGCGATGCGCGGCTCGGGCAGGGTCTTCCGGCTGCTGGCCGACCTGTCGGCGATCGACCCGGCCGAAGGTCCGACCGACCTGCTTGTCGCCGCTCGCCACGCCGGCGCCCAGCTCCACGGCCGGGGCATCGTCGTCCTGCTGTCGGACCTGCTCGACCCGAACGCGGACAAGGTCATCCGCGAGCTGGCGGCGACCGGCTCCGAGCTCATCGTCCTGCACATCCTGTCGCCGGATGAGCTGGATCCCGCGCTCGAGGGCGACCTTCGCCTGATCGACAGCGAGACCGGCGAGGGGCTCGACGTCACCGTCGACCTGGCGACCGTCGATTCCTACAGGGCGCGCCTCGCGGCGTGGAAGGCCGACCTGGCGGACCTCGCGGCGAAGCGCCGCGCGAGTTACGTCGACCTGTCGTCCGACCAGAACCTCGCCGACCTGATGTTCGCCGAGCTGCGCCGCCGCCGGGTCCTGGGCTGACCGATGCCGTTCATCAGCCCGCTCGCGCTCGCCGGCCTCGTCTTCATCCCCGCGGTCATCGCGATGTACCTGCTCAAGCTCCGGCGCGACCAGGCCGTGGTCCCGTCCACGCTCCTGTGGAGCCGGCTGCTGACCGACGTCGAGGCCAACGCGCCGTGGCAGCGCCTCCGCCGCAGCCTGCTGCTGCTGATCCAGCTGCTGCTGGTGCTGGCGCTCGTGCTGCTCGCCGCCCGTCCGTTCCTCGAGCGGCCGGCCGGGCTCGCGCGGGACGTCGTCCTGGTGATGGACACCTCGGCCAGCATGGGCGCCACGGACGTCACGCCGAACCGGCTGGCCGCCGCGCGCGACGCGGCGATGGCCGCACTGAAGGATCTCCCCACCGGCGGCAAGGTCAGCGTCATCGCCGCGGACCGCACGGCACGGATCGTCGTCAACGAGACCACCGACCTCGGGCGGGTCCGGCAGGCGATCGACGACCTGCGACCGGCACCCACCCGCGGCGACCTCGGCGATGCGCTCGAGCTCGCCTCGAAGCTGGCGACCCGTTCCGGCGAGGCGCAGATCCTCGTGGCGACCGACGCCGCGCTGTCGACGCCGCCGACCGTGAAGGTCACCGCGCCGATCAAGGTGCTGCCCGTCGGCCGCGACCGCAAGAACCAGGCGATCGTGGCACTCGCAGTCCGGACCGCGCCGTCCGCCGTCACCCGCTCGGTCTTCATCAGCATCGCCAACGTCGACCTCGAGCGGGCGGACCGCCGCATCGAGCTGTGGGGCGACGACCGCCTCCTGGAAGCGCGCGACGTCACGCTCGAGGCGCAGGCGCGAGCCGACGTCGTGATCGACGACGTCCCGAACGACATCGGCACGGTCGAGGCGCGGCTGGTCTCCCGCGACTCGTCGGTCAGCACGCCCGATCAGCTGGCCGTCGACGACCACGCCTGGGCGGTGCTGCCCGCGGCGCGGACGCGTCTCGTGCTCGTCGTCGGCGAAGGTGACCCGTACCTGGAGACCGCGCTCTCGTACCTGCCCAACGTCGAGCTGTACGGCGTCGCGCCGAAGGACTACGGCGCCTCGACCCAGCGCACCGATGGGCGCCCGTGGGACCTCACGATCTTCGAGGGCAACCTGCCGGCCACCCTGCCGGCCACCCCGATCCTCGCCATCGCGCCGCCGACCAGCAGCCCGCTCGGCCAGGTCACGGGGACCCTGACGGATCCCGGCATCGGCTCGCTCGACCCGGCCGAGCCGATCCTCCGCTACGTGGACCTGTCCACGACCCATATCTCGGCGGCGCAGGAGCTGACGACCCCGGACTGGGCAAGGACCGTGATCCCCGGGCCGAAGGGCTCGCCGCTGCTCTACACGGGCGTCCGGGTGGGCCTGCCGACCGCCGTCCTGGCCTTCGAGCCGCGCCGCTCCGACCTGCCACTCCAGGTCGCGTTCCCGATCCTGCTCTCGAACCTGACGGGTGAGCTGCTTGGCGGGTCCACGGCCCCGACCGATGCCGTCGCCCCGGGGGCGCCGGTCAGCCTCCAGGTCCCGGCCGGGGCGACCGGCGTGACCGTGACCCGCCCCGACGGCACGAGCACGGAGCTGGTCCCGAGCGTCGCCGGCGGGTCGGCGGTGACGTACGCGCTGACCGACCTGCCCGGCATCTACACGGTGACGCCGACCGGCGTCGCCGCCGCGTCCCCTGCCCCGTCGGGAGCGGCTGGACCGACGCCGCGACCATCGGCGGCCGCGAGCGGCGGCCCGTCCGCGTCGCCGGGTTCGTCGGCGCTCGTCGTCGACGCGAACGCGCCGGTCCGCTTCGCGGTCGACCTGTTCGACCTCGGCGAGTCGTCCATCGCACCGGGCTCGCCGGCCGCCATCGAGGCGCTCGGAACGACCGCCGCGATCCCCGGCGCGTCCGCGGCGCCCGGGGCGTCCGCCACCGAGCGCCCGACCACCCGCGACGAGCTCTGGATCCCGATCGTGCTGATCGTGCTGGTCGGGCTCTGCGTCGAATGGGCCATCTACCACCGGGACGCGGTCATCCGCGTCCGACGCTCGCTGTCCGGGGCGCTCCGGCGGCGGCCTGACGGCGGGACCGCCTGATGGGCGTCTCGTTCACCGAGCCGCTCTGGCTCCTCCTGCTGGTCCCGGCGCTCGCGCTGACGATCGGCCTCCACCTCGCGGCGCGCCGCCGGATGGGCGCGGGCCGGCGTCGGGCGGCACTCGTCGTCCGGTCGCTGCTGCTGAGCTTCCTGGTCCTCGCGATCGCCGGGTTCCAGCTGGTCCTGCCGGTCGACCGGCTCGCGACGGTGTTCGTGGTGGACCTCTCCGATTCGGTCGGCAACGCCGGCCGGAGCGAGGCGCTCGCGTTCCTGCGCGAGACCCTCAAGGAGAAGCCGCAGGGCGATGTGGCCGGGATCGTGGCGTTCGGCAAGGACGCGCTGGTCGAGCGGCTCCCGTCCGAGCTCGAGGACATCGACCGGATCGCCTCGACGCCGGTCGAGAGCGCCACGGACATCGGCGCGGCGCTGCGGCTCGCCACCGCGCTCTTCCCCGACGACGCGCAGAAGCGGATCGTCCTTCTCAGCGACGGCAACGACACGACCGGCGGCGGACAGGCCGAGGCGTCGCTCGCGGCGAGCCGGGGGATCCGGATCGAGACGAGGGCCATCGGCCTCGGGAACGTCGACGAGGTGCTCGTCGAACGGCTCACCACGCCATCGATCGCGCGGCTGGGCGAATCGGTCCAGGCGGTCGCCGAGATCCGCTCCTCGGTCGCGCAGGCGGCGACCGTCCGGCTGTTCGCCGACGGTGCGCTCGTCTCCACCCAGCCGGTCCAGCTCGTGGACGGGGTCACGCGGGTCACCTTCGACGTCAAGCCCACCGAGGCCGGCTTCCACACGTTCCGGGCCGTCGTGGAGGCCGCCCGCGACACGTTCAGCCAGAACGATCGCGCCGACTCGAACACCATCGTCAAGGGCGAGCCGCGGACGCTGGTCCTCGCCGGCGACGACCAGGTCGCCAGCCAGCTGGTCGCGGCGCTCAAGGCACAGCGCCAGCAGGTGGACACGATGGTCCCCGAGGCGCTGCCGAGCGACCTTGCCGGTCTCGCGACCTACGACAGCGTCGTGCTCGTCGACGTCCCGCGCATCCGGCTCAACGACAAGCAGCTGGCCGCCCTCCAGGTCTATGTCCGGGACCTCGGGAAGGGGCTGGTGATGGTCGGCGGCAAGGACAGCTTCGGCGCCGGCGGCTACCAGAAGACGCCGCTCGAGGAGTCGCTGCCGGTCGACATGGGGGTGCGCGACCGCCAGAAGCAGCCGGACATCGCGCTGGTGGTCGTCATCGACAAGTCAGGTTCGATGGCGGCCTGCCACTGCAACACGTTCGATCGCAGCACGGGCAGCAGCATCGCCGGCGTCCAGAAGGTGGACATCGGCAAGGAGGCGATCCTGCGCGCCGCGGCGGCCATGACCGAGCGCGACGAGCTCGGCGTCGTCGCCTTCAACGAGTCGGCCCACTGGGTCGTGCATACGCAGCCGCTCGGGACCGTGGGCGACCTGCAGGCCCAGCTGGCCTCGATCAAGGCCGACGGCCAGACCAACATCTACTCGGGGCTCGACGAGGCGGTCAAGTCGCTCGAGGGCACGACCGCGACGCGCCGCCACATCATCCTGCTGACCGACGGCTGGTCCACGTCCGGCCAGTACGACGACATCCTCAAGAAGATGAAGGCCGACGGGATCACCCTCTCGACGGTGGGGGCCGGCGGCGGCGCGAACCCGTTCCTCGAGCAGCTCGCGACGCAGGGCGGCGGCCGCTTCTACCCGGCACCCAATCCCGCCAGCATCCCCGACATCTTCCTCAAGGAGACGCAGCAGGTCTCCGGCCAGCAGATCATCGAGGAGCCGTTCTTCCCGATCCAGACATCGTCCTCGCCGATCCTGCGCGGCCTCGACCAGGGGCTGCCGCAGCTGCTCGGCTATAACGGCACGACCGCCAAGCCGGCCGCGCAGACCGTGCTTGTCACGTCGCGCGACGACCCGCTCCTCGCGCAGTGGCAGTACGGGCTCGGGCGGTCCGTGGCGTGGACGTCGGACTCGACGGGTCGCTGGGCCAAGGACTGGCTGGCCTGGCCCGGCTTCGACAAGTTCTTCTCGCAGCTGGTCAGCTGGACATTCCCCGGCGACGAGACCGACGGCATCGAGGCGACGTTCCAGACGAAGGACGGGCGGACCTCCCTGCACATCCAGAGCGTCGAGGCGGATGGCTCGCCGCGCGACTTCTACCAGACGCACGCGGTGATGGTCGGGCCGGATCTCGAGCCGCACGACGTGGCGCTCTCGCAGGTCGCACCGGGCGAGTACGAGGCGACGTTGGGCGAGGTCGACCCGGGGGCGTACGCGATCCGGGTGACGCAGACCAAGCCGGGGTCGTCGCCGCTCGGGCGGACCGTGGGACTGGTGGCTCCGACCTCCGCGGAGTACCGGCTGCTCGGGACGGACGAGGCGTTCCTGGGATCGCTGCGAGCGGCCACCGGGGGGACCGTCATCACGACCGCGCTCCAGCCGTGGACGCACGACCTGTCGGTCACGAGCCACTTCACCGACCTGTGGCCGCTGCTGCTGATCCTGGCGCTGCTGCTGTGGCCGCTCGACATCGCGCTCCGGCGCGTCTCGGTGGGCCGGCGCGAGCTTGCGCTGGCGCGGGGCTGGGTCCGCGGGATCGGCGGGCGGCGGCGAGCCAAGGCGCCGCGGACATCGACCGGGGCGAGCCTCCTCGCGGCGCGCGAGCGGGCCACCGGGGCGCCCTCGAGGGCGTCACTGCGGGAGTCCGGGACCGCGACGGCCGAGCCGCCGAACGCGGCAGCCACGGCGACGAAGGCCGACCCGAAGCCGACCGCTCCGATGGCGAAGGCGGACCCGAAACCGACCCCGCCGCCGGCCGCGCCGCCACCTCCTCCGGCCGCGACGCCACCCCCGCCGCCACCCGCTTCGGCCGTGCCCGCCGAGACCACGGACACGCTCACGAAGCTGCGCGACTCGAAGCGGGCGCGCGGCCGCTAGACCCGCATCACGGCCCTCGCCGGACGGGTTCGGCGGCCGGTGATACCTTCCCAGCGATGTCCCCCATCCGCCTGGCAATCGCCGCCCTGCTGATGAGCGCGCTCGTCGCCGGCTGCGGCGTCGTCAGCACCACCCCGCCGATCCCCAGCCCCGCCGACTTCACCGACATGGCCAACGGCCTGTCGCGCCTCGGCATCCGCATCGACCACGTCGTCTCGGGCGACGCCGGCTGCAGCGACCAGGACCTGATCCCGACCGCGATCGGCTTCGACGCGTCGGGCCTCGACCAGACGAGCGTCGTCCGGATGCACCTCTTCATCTTCCGGAACCACGACGTGTTCGAGAAGCTGCGCGCGGCGGTCGACAGCTGCGCCGCCGGCTTCGTCACCGACCCGCAGACGTTCGCGTCGATCGACGAGTCGCCCTACGTCCTCGCGTCGCAGGGCCCGTGGGGCCAGCAGTTCGAGGCAGCACTCCGGTCGGGGCTCAAGGTCGCAGCCGGTGACGGGGGCGCCGGCAGCGGCGGAGGCTACGGGGGCTACTAGATCCGGATGGGGCCGATCAACGGATGACGGCCACCCCGTCGACGACGATCCGCGGACGGGACGTCGTGCCGCTGAACACGACCTTCAGGGTGTGCGTTGCGACCGTCGGCCACGAATACCGAACGATGACGCGGCGGTACTTGTTGGTCGCCGAGTAGAGGCTGACCACGCCTCGATACACGCCGTCGACGTAGACCTTGGCCTTTCCCATCTTCGGGCCGGTCGACCCGACCCAGGCGATCGCGCGGCCCCTGGCGTTGATCGTCACATAGGCGCCTGAGTGCGTCGAGATCCTTGCTGCGCCCCCGAGATACGACGTGCTGGCCGATCGGGACCAGGTCCCGTGATACGTGGCAAGCGACGTTCCTTCCGTGAACAGCGCCGGCCGAACCAACCCGGTCGATGGGGAGAGCGTCGAGGCGGCCGTGACGTTCGTCGCCCGGACCCAGAACTCGTAGCGGTGACCCACGACGATCGAGGTCGTGTACGACCGCGCGCTCGAGCCGAGGGTCGCCAACGTGGCGGCCGCCGCACCATCGACGCTTCGACGGACGGCGAACGAGGCGAGACCGGTCGCGTCGCTGGCCGTCCACGTGAGCGTCATCGAGAACGCGGTCGTCGCGACGGTCGACGGACCGATCGTGACCGTGGGGGTGCTGATCGTCGGCGAACCGGGTGGCGGCGGCGGGGGCGGCGGGAGTGCGCCGCAGGTGTTCAGCAGGACGCTGGCGCTGTGATCGACCCAACTCGCGCTGGCGATGTCCGGACAGGCGTCTCCATCCAGGTTCCCGATGACGGCTGAATATGACCCCTCGCCGATCTCCTCCGTGGTCGGCGACTGGAACGTCCCGTCACCGTTCCCGAGCAGGATGCTGATGAGGTTGCCGTTCGGGAGGCCGGTGACCCCGTCGCCGTTGCCGCCCGTGTCGGACGCCGTCAGATCGACCTTGCCATCCCCGTTCAGGTCGCCGACCGCGACCGACTTCGGCACGCTGCCCGCGGCATACGACACGGCGTCCTGGAACGTCCCATCGCCGCGGCCAAGCAGGACGCTCACGTTGTCCGAACCGTCGTTCGCGGTCGCGAGGTCCGTCTTGCCATCCTTGTTGAAGTCGCCCGAGCGGACCGAATGCGGCTTGGAGCCGACCGCGTACGTGACCACGCTGGCGAACGACCCGCCGCTGGTCCCCAGCAGGATCCCGACCGTGTCGCCGCCGTGGTTGGCGACCGCCAGATCGTCATAGGCGTCGGCGTTGAACCGACCGACGACGAGGGAGTGCGGCGCCGAGCCGGAAGCGATGTCCGTCTTGGCCCCGAACGTGCCGTCGCCGTTGCCGAGGAGGATGCTGATCACCGATCCGCCCCAGCACGCGACGGCGAGATCGCGTTTGCCGTCGTGGTTGAAATCACCCACCGCGACCTCGTGCCCGTGGCTGCACGTCCCGTAGTCGGTCTTCGATTGGAAGGTGCCGTTGCCGTTGCCGAGGAGGACGCTGGTCGTGCTGGCGTCCTGGTTCGCGGTGACGAGGTCCAGCTTGCCGTCACCGTTCAGGTCGGCGATGGCGGTGAACTTCGGACGGTCCCCGGTGCCGTAGAACGCCGGGCCACCGAAGGTGCCATTTCCGTTGCCGAGACGCACCATGACGGTGTTCGGCTCCGTCCCGTCCGCGGCATTCGTGATGATGAGGTCGTTCTTGCCGTCGCCATCCACATCCGCGATGGCCGCGGCGTGGGACGACGCTTGCGTGTCGTAGGAGACGGCTGCGCCGAACAGACCGGACGAAGCCGCGGCGCTCCCACTCGCAAACGCGCTGGTCGCGAGGATCGTCACGGCGAGCGCGACAGGACGCTTCACGACGGCGCTCCGGCATCGAGGCGGGTGGAGCCGACGTGCCCTCCGCATCGTCCGCGAAACCCGAGACGCGTACTGTCGGCGCCGCTCCCGGTCCAGTCAAGAGGCGACGGAGGCCCCGAGAGTGACCAGATCAGCTGGTCGACCCCGGTTGTGGGGTCCTGACCTGACGGGTGACGGCTTGTGTGGTCCGGTGAGGTCCGCTCCCAGCCGTCCTTCCTAGCGCTCGTGGGACGACCGGGTCACGTTCATGACGGGGGTCCCCACCCGATGGTTCGGGCATGCCCCTTCCCGACCGCCCGGTGTGGCGCCTGGCCACGTCGACGCTGCTCGCCGTCATCCTCGGGATCGGGGTCGTTGCCGGGACGGTCGCCCAGGATTCCGGGCCGGTCGCGCCCCCGGCTCACGTCGCGACACCCGCGACGCCCACGCCCTCCGGCGAGGTCGAGGGCATCACCGACCCGCCGTCGGATGTCGCGCCCGTCGCCGAGGCCGGCGCCCCGAACGACCTGTCGGTCCACCTCGCCCGAGCCGACGTGGCCGCCGCTCCCGACCCGAGCTCCACCGCCCGACCGAAGGCGGCGAGGACCGCCGCGAGCGCCCCGGCCCCGACCGCCTACAAGGGCCGCAACCACGTCTGGATGCCGGCGCTCAAGATCGACAAGGCCGTCGCCTGGTACGCGTGCTCGAACTCGGCCTATCCCGGCAACCGCGTCTACCGCTGGGGCTGTGCCGGCGACGGCAACGTCTACCTCTTCGGGCATGCCTCGAGCGTCTTCCAGCCACTCCACGATGCCTACGTCGACGGTCGGCTCCGGAAGGGCATGCCGCTCTGGTACGCCGACGCCGCCGGCGTCGTGCACCAGTACGCGGTCTCGTGGTGGAAGGTCACCACCCCCACGAAGGGCGTCTGGGCGTACGCCGCGCAGTCGAAGCCGAGCCTGACGCTGCAGACCTGTCTCGGCTCGCAGAGCCAGTACCGCCTCATCGTCCGGCTGACGCAGGTCGACTGACCGAGGCCGGCACTTGTCGGGGACCTCGCGACCGCCTTGACACGCTCGATCGCCGCCATATTATATCGGTGGACGATATACCGTCTATCGATAGATGTCGCGGTCAAGGTGAGGTTTCGATGAAAGACGCCAAGGCCGGCCCGTTGGCCATCCTCGCGTTTGCAGCGCTCGGGATCGCCTGGATCGTGCTGGAGATCGCCCAGGTCGGCGCCGGGCTGTCCGATGGCGACGATCCGGCGGCGGCCCTGGCCTTCCTGCGCGCCAACCCGGACGCGTATGTGGGCGCCGGGACCGTCCTGCTCCTCATGGCCGTCGCGTTGACGGTCGCGGCGCTGGCCGTGGCGGATGCCCTCGAAGCGCACGTGGATCGTCTCGCGCTCCGATCGCTGACCGTGCTGGCGCTGTTCTCGGCCGCCGCCTTCCTGGTCTTCGGCGTCCTGCGGCTGTCGACCGGCCCGCTGCTCTACATCGACGGTCTGCAGTCCGATTGGGGCGAGGGCGCCTATCTCGTCATCGTGATGGCCGGCATCCACGGCGTCGCCGAGGTCGGGATCCTGACGCTCTGTCTCTGGGCCGTCGGGATCAGCCTGCTCGGCTTCCGAACGAGGACGATCCCGGTCGCCGTCTGCCTCCTGGGTGTCCTGCCCTTCGTCCGCCTCGTGAGCCTGCTCGGCCCGCTGGGGATCCTGCCCGCGGACCTTCCGGATGGCCTCTGGTTGGTGTTCGTACTCTCGATCCCGGGCGCGATGGTGTGGTGCTTCTTCCTCGGCCTGTCGCTCTTGCGTCGGCGGGCCGCGATGACGACGTCGACCGTCGCCCTAGATCACGCGTAAGCCCAGGATCCGCCGCGCGATCACGAGCCGCTGGACCTGGCTGGTCCCCTCGCCGATCTCGGTCAGCTTCGCGTCGCGCATGAAGCGCTCGACCGGGTAGTCCGTGACGTAGCCGTAGCCGCCGTGGACCTGGATGGCGTGGTTCGTCGCCCGCGAGCTGACCTCCGACGCGAAGAGCTTCGCCTCGGCCGCGACGAGCCCGAAGTCGCGGCCCTGGTCCTTGAGCCAGGCGGCGCGCCAGACGAGCGCGCGGGCGGCATCGATCTCGGTCGCCATGTCGGCGATCATGAACGCGACCCCCTGGAACGAGCCGATCGGCCGGCCGAACTGCTCGCGCGTCTGCGCGTACGGGACCGCGGCGTCGAGCGCCGCCTGCGCGAGGCCGACCGCCAGCGCCCCGATGCTGATCCGCCCGCCGTCGAGGATGGCCAGGAACGTCTTGAAGCCGCTCCCCTGCTCGCCGAGCATGTTCGCCGCCGGCACGCGGGCGCTTTCGAAGTGCAGCTCCCCGGTGGCCGAGGCGTGCAGCCCGAGCTTGTCCTCGAGGCGGCCGACCGAGAACCCCGGCGTATCGGCGGGGACGATGAACGCGCTGATCTCGGGGCTGCCGCCGTCGCGGGTCCCGGTCCGGGCCGTGACGATGTACGTGCCGGCCTGCCCGGCGTTGGTGATGAAGCGCTTGCCGCCGTCGATGACCCACGAGCCGCCGTCGGGGCCGTCCTCGTGCCGGGCTGTGGTGCGGGTGCCGCCGGAGTCGCTCCCGGCACCGGGCTCCGTGAGCCCATACGCGCCGATGACCTTGCCCTGCGCCATCGGGACCAGGAACTCGTCCTGCTGCGCCCGGGTGCCGGCGAGGTGGAGGGGGCCGCAGCCGAGGCTGGTGTGCGCGGCGACGATCAGCCCGAGCGAGCCCCACACCCGGCCGATCTCCTCGATCGCGATCGCGTAGGCGAGCGTGTCGAAGCCGGCGCCGCCCTCGTCCTCGGGGATCGGGATGCCGAGCCAGCCCAGCTCGCCGAGCCGGCGGACGATCTCGCTCGGGAAGCGCCGCTCGCGCTCGTGCTCCTCGATGACCGGCGCGACCTCGGTGAGCATGAAGTCGCGGATGGTGTCCCGAAGCAGGGCGTGTTCCGGGGAGAGGTCGAGGTCCATGCAGGGCCGAGCGTAGCACCGGCACAGCGGCCGACGGGCGCCGGTGCTAGCCTTCCCGGATGCCCGATCCGAACACGTCGGTGCCTGCCACCAGCGTGCACATGCCGAGCGCCGCTCCCGGCGCCGTCGGCGGCCCCTCCAGCCTGCGGCGCGATCTCCTGCTGCGGCTCCGCCTCGACGGCCCCTCCTCGCCCGACCAGCTCGCGACCCGGCTCGGCGCGTCGCGGACCGGCGTCCTGCAGCAGCTCCGGGCGCTCGAGGCGGCCCATCTCGTGAGCCGCCAGACCGTGCGCCACGGGGTCGGTCGGCCGCGGCACCTCTACGACGTCACGCCGGATGCGCAGGACCTGTTCCCCGCGACGTACGACGCCCTGGCGGCCGGGCTCCTCGCCGCGATCGGCGCGGTGGGCGGCGATGAGCTGCTCGAGGAGGTCTTCGCGGCGCGTCGCCGGCAGCTCGGCGACCGGGTCCGCGACCAGCTCTCGGAGCGGTTGCCCGAGGGCGCGCCACTGGCCGTGCGGGTCCGCGAGCTGGCCGAGATCCAGGCGGCGCAGGGCTACCTCGCCGAGACCGTGGTCGACACGGACGGCTCGATCCGCCTGCGCGAGCACAACTGCGCCATCTACCACGTCGCGAAGGGCACGCCGGCCGCCTGCCAGGCCGAGCTGGAGCTGTTCCGCGAGGTCCTCGGCGCGGACGTGACCCGCGAGACGCACATCGCCTCGGGCGACCGCTGCTGCTCGTACCGGGTCGAGGCGTCCGACCGATCAGGTCTAGGGACGATCGACGATCTGACTACGTCGGTACAGCACGTGGACCGTCGACCCGCACACCGACTGTCAGGCCAAGGCCGACTTCCTCCGGTGGGGCGCGGTCTCGCTGGCCGCCGCGACGATGGCCGGCTGCGGTGGCGCCGCTTCGAATCCGATGGTCCAGGTGGTCAATCTCAGTGACCAGCCCGGGTCCTTCCACTGGCAGTCTCCAGGCTTCGCTCGGCAGCGCCCTCTCGGTGGATCAGGGACTGAGCCGATCGCTGCGTGCGCCGTCTATCGCCGTGGGTTCTCGCCGAGCCGAACCAGATCAAGATCGACTCGGGGTCCGAGTCCGTGACCTTTACCGCCGAGGCACCGACGGCCGAGCAGGTCGACTACTCCTATGTGATCGAGGCGAACGGCGCCATCGAGCAGGTCGCAAGCATCGAGGCTGCCCCGACACCGTCGTGCTGAGCCAGCGCGGCGGAGCTCAGGGCAACCTCCGCACCTGAGCAGGGGCGAGACCTAGGCCTCTTCGCGCTCCACGACCGCGCGGCGCGCGGGCTCCAGGACCGGTGCCGGCACGTCCGTCACGTTCGGCACGAACGACGCCGCCAGCGACGTCTCCGCGGCCTGCACCTGGTCGGCCGCGGACAGGATCCCGAGCCGCCCCAGCTGGGCCATCTCGTCGCGGATGTAGGTCTTGAGCATCTCCGGGCCGTCGGTGTTGATCGTGAACCGGACCTCGTTGCGCCGCAGCGTGTCGAAGATCCAGCGGAACTCCTCCCAGCCGCTCACGACCTTGGTGTTGAGGTTCGAGGTCGGGCAGATCTCGAGCACGATGCCGCGCTCGCGGATCATCGACATCGCCCGCGGGTCGTAGGCCGCCTTGACGCCGTGGCCGATGCGGTCCGGCTCGAGCAGCTCGACGACCCGGGCGATCTCCTCGATCGGGCCGGACTCGCCGGTATGCACCGTCAGCCCGAGGCCGTACTGGCGCGCCCGCCGGAAGAGCCGCCGGTAGTCGGCGACGCGGAAGGTCGTCGCCTCGGGCCCGGCGATGTCGATGCCGACGACGCCGCGATCGCGCCACGCGATCGCCTTCTCCGCGATGATCTCGTTCAGCTCGTACGGGAACGCGCGGTCGAGGCAGAAGATCAGCCCCGGCTTGACCGGGTACTCGAGCGTCGCCTTGTCCATGCCGCGGACCGCCGCCGCGATGATGTGGTCGAGGTCCTGCTCGCCGCCGCGGTTCCGCTTCATCGGGTTGAAGCGGAGCTCCATCGTCGTGACGTTGTTCTTGCGGTACGCCCCGCCGACGACCTCGTAGACGGCGCGCTCGACCGCGAGCGGGGAGCTCTGGATCAGCTCGGTCCAGTGGAAGAGCTGCAGGTAGCCGTCGAAGCTCTGCGAGCGCTTCGAGACCGTGATCATGTCCCGGAACTCCCAGTAGTCCTTGGTCGGGAGCTTGATCCCCTGGGAGTGGGCGATCCCCCACATGATCGACGGGGTCACGGCGCCGCCGAGATGGCAGTGCAGCTCCGCGAGGGCGATCTTCCGTGAGAGCGGTCGGGCCATGTCTGGAGGATACCGTCAGCCGGGCGCGGGCGCCGAGGGGGTCGAAGGTCCCGGGCGCAGCTCGACATGCCAGGTCTCGACGTGGCGCCCGTCGGCGTCCCTCCAGGCCACGGTCATCGCGTAGACGCCGGGCGGCCAGGCACCCTCATGTGGCGCGGCGAACCCGACCCACGGCGCCCCGCCATGCTTGGACGACACGCCGCCGACCGGCGTGATCGGACCGAGGGGCACGTCCGGCGCCAGGCGCACGATCCGGGCGGTCTGGATGGCGCGCGTGCGACGGCAGCATCACGCCGAGCCCGGTCGCCCGCGGCAGGAAGGCGCGCGCGACTGTGGGCGGCACGCCAGGATCGAGGCCCGCGAGGCTTCGCCACCCAGGCGCCGGTCTCGGTGAGCGGGTCGACGGGGACTGCGCGAAGCGCCCAGCCCTCCCCGTCGACCGCCGCGAACGGACCGTCGACGACCGCGGACGGATCGGTCGAGACGAGCGGCACGAGCCCGGTGACCGTGGGATAGAGCGTGTCGGACAGCGGTGGGATCGACCCGGTCGACCCGGGGATCGCGACGTCGATCCGCTGGATCCCACCGTCCACCAGCGCATCGATCCGATAGCGTCCGGCGGGGAAGGCGATCGCCTCGCCCGGGATCGCGAGCACCAGCGGGCCGCCGGGGACGGTGCCGGCGATGGGGTTCGCGTCGACCCAGTCCAGGTCGCCGTTCGCCCGAACCCGCCAGATGCGGACGTCCTGGACGACGTGCCGGCGATCCGTCGTCACCCCGAGGCCGACCACCGACCGGCCGCTGGTCTCGAGGATCCGTGCGCGCGCCGCCGGCCGCGTGTCCCACGCCTCGAAGAACTCTGGGTACCCGGCTGACCCGGTCGAGCCCGACCAGTCGACGGTGACGAGGTCGACGGCGAACGACGGCGCCGCATGCTGGACGCGTCGGACCGTCTCCCACGACAGGGCCGTCTGGGCTGGTCGCTTCGGTCCCGGCGTCGCCGCAGGTGCCGGGACGGCGTCGACGACCGTCGCGGCGGCGGACGCACGCGCGCTCGCGACGGCCACCGCGTCCGACCGGTGCGGGCCGCGGTCCCAGGGCTTCAGGATCGCCAGCGCGAGGCCGGCGAGGATCACCATCACGACGATCACGACCGGGTCCGTCCGGCGGCGGGGCCGCCCGAGCGGGACCGGATCGAACTCGACGCTCACGCGTGCCGCCGACTACCCCGCGAGCGGGACGATCCGGCCCTCGGCATCGATGGTGGCCTGGCGGCGCAGGCGCTTGAGCTCGGCGCCGGGCACCTGGTCGCGGGCGTGGTAGCTCGAGCGCACGAGCGGGCGCGGACTCGACGTGCTTGAACCCGAGCGCCAGCGCCTCGACCTTCATCTCCGCGAACTCGTCGGGGTGGTAGTAGCGCTCGAGCGGCAGGTGCTGCAGCGAGGGGCGCAGGTACTGCCCGATGGTCAGGATGTCGACGTCGTGCTCGCGCAGCGCCTCGAACGCCTCGGTCAGCTCGGGCCGCGTCTCGCCGAGGCCGACCATCAGGCTCGACTTCGTGTGGACGGGGTAGCCGATCTCCTGGGCCATCTCCTTGGCGCGCCGCAGGACGTACAGCGAGCGGTCCCAGCGGGCGCGCTTGCGGACCGGCTTCTGGAGCCGCTTCACGGTCTCGAGGTTGTGGTTGAGGATGTCGGGCCGGGCGTCCATGACGGTCTGGAGGCGGTCGTCCGAGCCGTCGAAGTCGGGGATCAGGACCTCGATGCCCATCCCGGGCGAGTGCTCGCGCATCGCGAGGATGGTCTCGGCGAAGATCCGCGAGCCGCCGTCGGGCAGGTCGTCGCGGGCGACGCTGGTCACGACCACGTGCTCGAGGCGCATCGCGCCGACCGCTTCCGCGACCCGGCGCGGCTCGTCGTCGTCGAACCAGGTGGGCCGGCCCGTCTTGACCGCGCAGAAGCCGCAGGCCCGCGTGCAGGTGTCGCCCAGGATCATGATCGTGGCGGTGCGCTGGTCCCAGCACTCCCCGATGTTGGGGCAGTGGGCCTCCTCGCAGACCGTGTTGAGCGAGAGGCCGCGCAGCAGGCCCTTGAGGTCGTGGTAGTTCTCGCCCGACGGCATGCGGGCGCGGATCCAGTCGGGATGGCGGCGTGGCGCCATGGAGCCGTCGGCGGCCGGCAAGCCAGCCGCGCCCCCGCCGAGGGCGATCGGGAGGTCCGGGCGGCCGTGTGGGCCGCCGTGCGCCGCGCCGTCGCCCGGTGGCTGGAACATCGGAAGGTCGCGCGCCATGGCCGGAGTGTACGACCGATCAGCGGACGGGAGGACCGTAGGCGTCCACGAAGCCCTCGGCCAGGTCGCGGGTCGCGTAGCCGACCTCGGCCCGCGCTCGACCCGAGTCGGCCCAATACGTGACTCCCAGGCTGGCCGATGCGATCTCGCGCAGATTCGGCGGAAGGCCGAACATCCCGCCGAGACCCGGACCCAACGCCGCGCCGATCCGCAGCACCGGGTCGGCGATCGTGATCCTCGGCAACCGTCGGCCACCCGAGCGCGCCGCGATCTGTCATGGCTTCGCGGAGGTGCATGTTCTCGCCGGCGAGGTCGTACGAGACGCCGGGCCGGCCCCGTTCGAGGACGCCCACGACGCCAGCCGCAAGGTCCTCGACGTGGACCGGACTGACCCCTACCCCGCCGAGAGCCAGGAACGCGAGGCTCCCGTCGTGCGCGCCCTTGAGCTGCGCCGCCGACGGCCGAATGGTCCCCGATCCCGTAGACCGTCCCAGGCAGGACGATCATGACCGGCGCTCCGTCGGCGATGCGACGCTCGGCCGCCTGGTGGGCCAGCCACTTGGTTTCGTCGTAATAGCTCAGGAAGCCGTCCGCCGGGTCCCGGCGGTAGGTCTCGTCGACGACGACGCCGCGGGTGTTCCCGATAGACGTTGGCGGTGGACGCGTACACGATCCGCGGCACCTGGCTCGCGATCGCGGCATCGAGGACCCGCTCCGTCGCGCCGACATTGGCGTCGCGCATCCTCGGACGATCGGCGGCAGGGATGCCGATCTCGTACCAGCCGGCAAGGTGGATGACGGCATCGGCGCCGGACATCGCCGCCGTGAGCGATGCGACGTCCGGACAGGTCGTTCGCGACGAGTGCCACGCCCGTGCCCTCGATATGCGTCGCCCTCGACGGGTCGCGGACGAGGGCGACGACCTGGTCGCCGCGGGCCGCAAGCCGCCGGACCACGTTCCGGCCGATGAACCCCGCGCCCCCGGTCACGACGACGCGCATGGACGTCTCCCTGATCAGTAGACGGGCGTGTCGGTCCCGACCGCTTCGAGCGCCGCCTTGATCACGCGCAGGAAGGCCGCGGCCTGGGCGCCGTCGTTGGCGCGATGGTCGATCGCGAGGACCATGTTCATGACGGGCCGGATGGCGATCACGTCGCCCTCGGGCGTCTCGCGGACGACCGGGCGCTTGGTGATGGCCTCCATCGTGAGGATCGCGACTTCCGGCACGTTGATGATCGGCATCGTCAGGTTCGAGCCGAACCAGCCGGTGTTGTCGACGGTGAAGGTGCTGCCGCCGTAGTCGTCGAGGCGGAGCTTGCCGGCACGGGCGCGCGCCGCCACATCTGCGATCGCGTGGTTGAGGCCGTTGATCGAGAGCTGGTCCACGTCGCGGACGACCGGCACGAGCAGCCCGTCGTCGACGGCGACGGCCACGCCCATGTTGATGCGGCGCTTGGCGAGGAGGCCGGCATCGGTCCAGTGGGCGTTGAAGGTCGGGTACTGCTTGAGCGCGTCGACGGTCGCCTTGATGACGAACGGGACGAAGCTGAGCGAGAGGCCCTCGCGGGCCTGGTAGTCGCGCTTGGCCGCCTCGCGCGCCCGGACGAGCCCGCTCGCGTCGACCTCCATGTGGACGTATGCGTGCGGGACCGCCAGCGCGCGGGTCATCTGCGCCGCGATGCCCTTGCGCATCTGGGTCATCGGCAGCAGGAGCTCGTCCGTGCCGGGCGGGAAGACGATCGCGCCGCCGGCCGGGGCGGTCGCCTTCGGGGCCGCCATGGGGGCGGCCGGCAGCCGGGGCCATGACGCCGTTCCTCGCCGGGGCCGGTACCGCGCCGCCGGTCCGGATCGACTCGACCACGGCCAGGACGTCGTCGCGGGTGATCCGCCCGCCACCGCCGGTGCCGGGGACCTGCTCGGGGCTCAGACCGTGCTCGCGCAGGAGCCGCCGGACGGCCGGGGTCATGCGCGCGTCCGGGTCGCCGGTCGCGGCCAGGGTCGCGGCCGCGGCCAGCGGTGCGGCCGCCGGGCCGGCGCCGGCGCCTGCGGGCGGGGCGGCCACGGCGGCCACGGGTCGCTCATCGGAGCCGGCCGGCCCGTCGGCTGGCACGACCGACGGTTTCGCCGGCGCGGTCGTCGCCGGGGCGGAGGCCTCGTCGCTGGTGTCGATGATCGCGATCTCGGCCTCGTTGGGGACCGTCTCGCCCTCCTGGACCAGGATCTCCTTGAGGATGCCCGCGAACGGCGACGGGACCTCGGCGTTCACCTTGTCGGTGATGACCTCGAGCAGCGGCTCGTACTTATCGACGTGGTCGCCGGGCTGCTTCAGCCATTTGCCGATCGTGCCCTCGGCGACGCTCTCGCCGAGTTGGGGCATCGTTACCTTGGCCACGTTCGCTGGTCCTCCGAGTCGCGTGATCCGATCGAGGCGTGACGCGCCGGTCGTTCCGCGTAGTGTCCCCCATCCGGGCAACGCGGGTCGAGTGGCCGCGAGGTGACGGCCGGGTGGGACGATGGGCATGATGGCGCACATGGACGCGGCGGGAGTCCCCGGGTGACACGCTGGGCTCGGGCGATCGGGATCCGGCGCGGCGAGGGCCGGACCGTGCTCCTCGTCGCGACACTGTTCGCAGCCCTGGAGCTCGGTCGCGGCTTCGGCGAGATCGGCGTCGACACGCTGGTCGTCAAGCGGTTCGGGGCAGGTTCCCTGCCGTACCTGTTCATCGGGCTCGGGACGGTCAGCCTCATCGCGTCGCTGTTCTACGGCGGGGCGCTCGGCCGGCTGCCGCGGATCCGGCTCTTCAGCGGCATCTTCGGCGCGGCGGCCGTCGCGCTGGTGGTCGAGCGAGTCCTGATCGAGACCGGGCATCCGGCGAGCATCGCCCTGGCCTATCTCACGGTCTACGCCGTCGGCGCCATCGCCGTGACCATCGTCTGGACCATGGCCGCGTCGGTGTTCGACGCGCGGCAGGCCAAGCGCCTGTTCCCGCTCTGCACCGGCGCGGCCATCGCGGGCAGCTTCGTGGGCACGCTCCTCTCCGGGCCCACGGCGCGGGCGCTGGGCACGCCGTCGCTCCTGGTCATCGAGGCCATCCTGCTGACCGTCGTCGGGCTGCTCGTCGTCGCGGTCGCGCGGACGACCACGGTGCGAGTGCCGCCGCGCCGGCGCGGCGGGTCGATCGTCGCGGACCTGCGGTTGGGCTTCGACTCGGTCATGCGCTCGCCGCTGATGCGCCTGGTCGCGGTGGCCTATGTGCTGCTGGCCATCCTCGCCTCGTCCGTGACCTACCCGTTCATGCAGGCCGCGTCGGGCACGTTCACGACCGAGGCCGACCTCGCGACCGCCCTGGGCCTCCTGTCGGCGAGCGTGACCGCCACCTCGTTCGTGGTGTCGCTGCTGGTCGCCAACCGCGTCTACGCCCGGTTCGGGGTCGCCGGTGCCGCGCTGGTCCTGCCGCTGGTCTACCTGGGCGGGTTCGGCATCTGGATCGTCGCCTTCTCGATGACGACCGCCGCCCTCTTCCGGTTCACCCAGCAGACCACCCAGCGTGGGCTGTCGAACGCGGCATGGAGCGCGTTCTATAACGTCGTCCCCTCCGAGCGGCGCGCACAGGTCCTCGCCTTCAACGACGGCGTGCCCGGCCAGGTCGGGACGATCCTGTCCGGACTGCTGCTGATCGCGGCCGGCTCGGTGCTGGCGAGGGACCAGGTCTTCTGGCTGGGCGCGGTGACCGCCGTCGCCTGCACGATCGTCGTCGTCGGGATCCGGCGCCGCTATGCGGGGAGCCTGCTCCAGACGCTGCGGGCCGGGCTCGGCGAGCAGGTCCTCGAGGGTGGGCCGGGCCTCACCGCGCTGACCCGCGATCCCGCGGTCGCCGACGCCCTGGTCCAGGCCCTGGGCGCGCCCGAGCCCGGCGTGCGCCGGATGTCGGCCTCGCTGCTCGGCCAGACCTCGTCACCCGGGGCGGCGGCAAACCTCGCCGGTGCGCTCGCCGATGACGATCCGAGCGTCCGCGTCGCCGTGCTCGAGGCGATCGCGACGCTGGGCGGCGATGCCACGGTCGCCGACGCCGTCCGAATGCAGCTGGCGGATCCTGAGCCGATGGTCCGAGCCGCGGCCGTGCGGACGCTGACCGCGATCGCTGTCCTCGCCGACGACCCCGCCGGCGCCATCCCGGCGGTGACCGGGCTCGCCGACGACGACAGCCCGGCGGTGCGGGCAGCGGTCGCCAGCTCGATGCTGGCGGGCGGCCACGACGAGGCCTCCGTGCGGGTGATCGAGGAGCTGCTCGAGGACCCGGACGAAGCGTGCCGGATCGCCGGCCTCGACGCTGTCGGCCGCCTCGGCGACACGGTCCCGCTCGAGCGCGTACGCCCGCTCCTGGTCGACCGGGCGTTCACCGTACGCGTGGCCGCGCTCGAGGCGCTCACCGGAGCCCGCGATCCGCAAGCGATCGTCCCCGACCTCATCGTCGCGCTGAATGACCCGGTCTCCGACGTCCGGGTCGCAGCGGCTCGGATCCTCGCTGCCTTCGAGACCGCACCGCCCGGCGTCGTCGAGGTGCTGGCCACCGATTCCGCACGGGCCCAGGCCGCCGCTCTGACGGCCCTCGTCGGGCACGGCCCGGAGGTCCGCGCGGAGGTCATCGACTGGGCCGGCGGACGGCTGACCCGGGCGAACGATCTCCGGAGAGCGCGCCTCGCGCTTGGCGACGGCGCCGGCACGGGCTCCGACGCGGACGCCGCGGCCACGCCCGAGACCGCGTTCCTCGCGGCCATCCTCGAGCACCGCGAGCACGACCTCGCCAACCTCGCGCTCGGCGCCCTGGTCGTGCTCGGCGCGCCGGAGGCCGGTGGCGTGATCCGCCGCTGCCTGCGGTCGCGGGACACCGAGACCCGGGCACAGGCGATCGAAGCCCTCGAATCGATCGGCGACCCGCGGCTGAGCGGCGCGCTGGTCGGGCTGCTCGAAGAGGCCCCGTCCGCGCCGCAGGATCGCGCTGACGCGCTGCGCCGACTGGCCGATGATGACGACCCGTGGATCGCGCGCATGGCGCGCACGATCTCGACAGGAGACGCGGACATGCCGGAGACCAGTCGGACGCTCGGCGACCTCGAGACCATGCTCTTTCTGCGCCGCGTGCCGCTCTTCGAGGGGCTCGACCCCGAGGACCTCCAGCGGATCGCGTCGACCGCGGTCGAGCACGTCTACCCGGCGGGCGAGGCCCTGGTCCGCGAAGGGGACGTCGGCGACACGCTCATCGTCATCGTGGAGGGCTCGGTCCGCGTCGTGAAGGCCGAACCGGACGGCTCCGAGCGCCTGATCCGCACGTACGCCGCGGGCGACCACATCGGCGAGCTCGCGGTGCTGCGCGAGGCCCCGCGTGCGGCGACGGTCCTCGCCGAGGCCGACGGCGTCCGCGGGCTCGTGATCGGCGGCGACGGCCTCAAGGCCATCCTGCGCGAGCGACCGGACGCGGCCATGGCCATGCTCGCGACGCTCTCGGAGCGGATCAGCAGGCAATAGCATTCGGTCGATGACCCAGACCGCCGACTCCGGCGACCCCGAGGCACGCGGCCCGCTGCCCGTCGGCACCGTCACGTTCCTGCGCACCGACGTCGAGGGCTCGATGGCGCTCGCCCGAGCACTGGGCCCGGCGTGGGACGCCGTCAACGCGATCCACCTCGCGATCATCCGTGCGGCCGTCGCGGCACACGATGGACGCGTGGTTCGAACCGAGGGCGACGCCGTCTTCGCGGTCTTCGCCGAGGCCGGTGCCTCGGTGGCCGCGGGCGTCGAGGCGCAGCGGGTGCTCATCGCGGAGCCGTGGCCGGGCACGTCGCCGCTCCGGGTGCGGATGGGCCTGCATACGGGCGAGGCGCACCTCGCTGGTGACGACTACGGCGGCTTCGACGTCAACCGGGCCGCCCGGGTCGCGGCAGTCGGTCACGGCGGCCAGATCGTCCTGTCGGGCCCGACCGCAGACCTGGTCGCGTACGCTCTTCCTGCCGGCACCTCGCTCAGGGAGCTCGGACGTTTCGTGCTCAAGGACGTGCCGCGCCCCGAGCGCCTCGTCCAGCTCGACGTCGCGGACCTGCCGAGCGAGTTCCCGCCCCTGCGCGCCGGCCAGGCGACGGTGGGCAACCTGGACGAGCGTCTCACGAGCTTCATCGGGCGCGACCGGGAGTTGGCGGAGCTCGCCGACGTGGTCGCCACGACGCGCCTCGTGACCCTGACCGGACCGGGCGGGATCGGAAAGTCGAGTCTCGCGGTGGAGGTCGCTCGACAGGTCCAGGGCGGACTACCCGGACGGCGTCTGGTTCGTCGCGCTCGCCGACCTCGATGACCCAGCCGACGTGATGGGCCACATCGCCCGCTCGCTCGGTTTGTTCGATGGCTCGACCAGGAGCGCGGCTGAGGCGCTGCCGGGCTTCCTGGCGGAGCGAGCGACGTTCCTGGTCCTCGACAACTTCGAACAGGTGCTCGAAGCGGCGGGCGCCCTCCCGGGACTCCTCCGGGGAGCGCCAGGCCTGCGCATCATCACGACCAGCCGGGCGCCCCTCCATGTCGCTGGTGAGCAGGAGTACCCGGTCGCGCCGCTCGGTCGCACGGACCCGGAGGCGGCGGTCCGCCTCTTCGGCGAGCGCGCGCGGGCGGTCCGCCCCGGCTGGGACGCGGGCGATGACACGCCGGTCGTCAGCGAGATCTGCGCCCTGCTCGACGGACTGCCACTGGGAGTCGAGCTCGCGGCGGCGCGCGTCAGCCTGCTGCCCCTCCCGTCGATCCGGGACCGGTTGGCCGCGCATCTTCCGCTCCCGGGCAGTGGGCCGCGAGACGCACCGGCTCGCCAGCGGACGCTCGACGGAGCCGTCGCCTGGAGCCACGACCTGCTCGAGCCCCGGCTCCAGGGGATCCTCGGACGGTTGTCGGTCTTCGAGGGCGGGTTCGCCGACGAGCAGGCCGCGATGGTCGCGGCCGGCGACGACCACGCCGACCTCCTCGACGATCTGGCCGCCCTCGTCGACCAGAGCCTCGTCGAGCGCGATCCCACCAGCCCGGGGGTCAGGTTCCGCCTGCTGGAGACCGTCCGATCCTTCGCAGCAGGACGGCTTGCCGCGACTGGGACCGCCGACGCCACCCGCCGGCGCCACGCTGACGCATTCCTGGCCCTGGCCGGCGAGGCCAAACGTCACGAGGCCACGATGGCCCGAGCGATGTGGCTCGAACGCCTGGCGTCCGACGAGGCCAATCTCCGCGCGGCCGTCCGGTGGTGCGTGGACGCCGGCGAGGCCGAACTGGCGCTTCGGTTCGTCGGCGACCTGTGGCGGTTCTGGCAGGCGGACGGCCGACTGGCAGAGGGGCGCGTCCTCGCGACCCGCGTCCTCGAGATGCCCGGCTCCGAGGCCCCGAAGCTCGCCCGGATGTGGGCGCTCGGCGCCGCCGGCAGCCTCGCCTACTGGCAGGCCGACCTGGCCGCGACCCGCACGCTGTACCAAGAGCAGGTCGAACTCGCCCGGACGCTCGAGGACGATCGCGGGCTCGCGGACGCGCTGTTCAACCTGGCCCATGTGGACCTCCTCGACCAGAGCGACCCGAGCGCGGGACGCCGCAGCATCGAGGAGGCGCGGCAGCGGTACCGCGCTCTCGGCGACGAGAGAGGAGCAGCTCGGACGGACTGGGCGCTCGGGAATGCCGACATGGAAGCCGGCGACATCGAGTCGGCGCTTGCGATCTTCCGGGCCAGTCGTGACCGGTTCGTCGCGCTGGGCGATCCCCAATACACGCACATGGCGGCAGCGAGCCTCGCCTGGGCCGAGTTCCGCGCCGGCGACCAGACGGCAGCCGCACGTTGGGCACTCACCGGGTTGCATGAGGCATACGCGACCCACGACCTCGCGACGGCCACGATCTCGCTGCACATCGGCGTGCTGGTCGCCGTGATGTTCGGGCAACCGGAGGTGGCGGCTCGCTTGACCGGCGCCTTCGATGCGAGCTGCGAGCGCTATGGCGTCCGACCACCAGCGGCACTCGAACGCTTCCTGAAGGTGACCGACCCGTTCGGGATGGCGCGTCAGTCCCTGTCACCCGCCGCCTGGGACCTGGCCTATGGCGCGGGTCGGCGGATGACGCTCGGTGAGGCGGTCGACCTCGCGACGTCGATGGCGCCATCCGACGTCCGATCGACGTCTTGATCCGGGCCGCCCGCGGCGAGCTTCCGGGTCGCCGGCTCAGTAGGCGGCGAGCTTGCGGATCCCCGCCGCGATCTTCTCGGGGTCGACCATGAACCAGTCCTCCAGGACGTGGTTGTACGGGACGCCCGGGACCTCGGGGCCGGCGATCCGCGTCACCGGGCCGTCGAGGTAGTCGAAGGCCTCCTCGGCGACGATCGCGGCCACCTCGGCGCCGTAGCCGCCGAACTTGTTGTCCTCGTAGACGATCAGGCACTTGCCGGTCTTGCGGACGCTGTCGAGCACGGTCTCGCGGTCGAGCGGGCGGAGCGTCCGCAGGTCGATGACCTCGACGCTGATCCCGTCCTCCGCCACGCGGTCCGCCGCCTCGAGGGCGTAGTGGGCCATCAGCCCGTACGCCACCACCGTCACCTGCGAGCCCGGGTGGGTGACCGCGGCCCTGCCCAACGGGATGACGTAGTCCGTGTCCGGCACCTCGCCACGGACCGAGCGGTACATCTTCTTGTGCTCGAAGAAGAGCACCGGGTCGTCGTCGCGGATGGCCGAGCGCAGCAGGCCGCGCGCGTCGTACGGGGTGGATGGCACCACCACCTTGAGGCCCGGAACGTGGGTGAAGAACGCCTCGACGCTCTGCGAGTGGTAGAGCGCGCCATGGACGCCACCGCCGTACGGGGCGCGGATCGTCATCGGGACGCTGTAGCCGTTGTTCGAGCGATAGCGCATCCGGGCCGCCTCGGACACGATCTGGTTGAAGGCCGGATGGATGAAGTCCGCGAACTGGATCTCGGCGACCGGCCGAAGCCCGTTCACCGCCGCCCCGATCGAGGCGCCCACGATCATCGACTCGGTCAGCGGCGTGTCGATGACCCGCTCCTCGCCGAACTCGGCCCACAGGCCGTCGGTCGCCAGGAACACGCCGCCCTTCTTGCCGACGTCCTCGCCGAGCACGATGACCGACTCGTCGCGACGCATCTCCTCGGCGAGCGTCTCGCGGATGGCGTCGATGAACGTGCGGGTCGGCATCAGGGCAGCACCGGCAGGTCGGGGTCGATCGCGTAGACGTAGCGCATCGCCGTCGCGGGATCCGGGTCGGGCTCCGCCTCGGCGTGGTCCGTGGCGTCGTCGACGGCGGCCTTGATCTCGGCCCCGAGTCGCGCCTCGATCTCGTCGGTCAGCACCCCCCCGCCGCGGAGCTGCTCGCGGAAGCGCGGCAGCGGATCGCGCTCGCGCTCGGCCGTCAGCTCCTCGGCGGAGCGGTACTTGGTCTGCTGGTCGTCGGACGAATGCGCGGTCAGGCGCGTCACCTTCGCCTCGATCAGGGTCGGCCCGTCGCCGGCGCGCGCCCGGGCGACCGCATCGCGGGCCGCCGCGTAGCAGCCCAGGACGTCGACGCCGTCCACGACGACACCGGGGATGCCATAGCCGGCCGCCCGGTCCGCGACGTCCTCGACGGAGACCTCCATCGCCGCCGGGACGCTGATGGCGTACCCGTTGTTCTCGACCACGAACACGAACGGCAGCTTGTGGATCGCCGCGAAGTTGAGGCCCTCGTGGACGTCGCCCTGGTTCGACGAGCCCTCCCCCATCGAGGTCATCGCGACCTGGCCGGTCTTGCGGATCTTGGCCGCGAGCGCGATCCCGACCGCATGCAGGAGCTGGGTCGCGACCGGCGAGCTGACGGAGAGGAGGTTGTGCTCACGCGAGCCGTAGTGACCGGGCATCTGGCGCCCGCCCGACGACGGGTCGCTCGCGGTCGCGTACTGCGCGGTCATGATGTCCCGCGCGCTCATCCCGAACGTGAGGCAGGTCGCGATCGAGCGGTAGAACGGTGCGATCCAGTCGTGCCCCTTCTCGAACGCCATGGCGATGCCGACCTGCGCACCCTCGTGGCCCTGGCCGCTGATCACGAAGGGGATCCGACCGGCCCGGTTGAGGATCCACATCCGCTCGTCGACGGCGCGCGCCAGCGCGACCAGCCGGTACATCTCGACCAGGTCGGCGTCGGTCAGGCCGACCGAGTCGGCGAGCGCGGATGCTCCCCGGGTCACCGCCATCGGACCGATGGGCCTCCTCGTGTCGTCGACCGTCGTGGCGCCGGAGCTCGCGACGCCGTTCGCATCAGAAGTTGATCGACTGCCCGTCGACGGCCATCGCGGCCTCGCCGACGACCTCGGAAAGGGTCGGGTGTGGATGTGTCGCCCGGCCGATCTCCCACGGGGCGGCCTCGAGCGTGAACCCGAGACTGGCCTCGGCGATCAGGTCGGTCGCGTGCGGGCCGATGAGGTGGACGCCGATCGTGTCGCCGGTCGTCGTGTCGGCGATGACCTTGGCGAAGCCCTCGTACTCGCCCCCGATGATCGCCTTGGCGATCGCCTGGAACGGGACCTTGCCGACCTTGTACGGGGTGCCCGCGGCCTTGACCTGCTCCTCGGTCAGCCCGATCGAGGCGATCTCCGGGCGGCAGTAGGTCGCCCGCGGCTGGGCCGCGTAGTCCATCTCGTGGACGTCCTTCTCGCCGGCGATCGTGTGCGCCGCGGTGATCCCCTCGTGGGCCGCGGTGTGGGCGAGCCACAGCCCGCCGATCGCGTCGCCGATGGCGTAGACGTGGGGCTCCTTCGTCCGCATGTGGCCGTTCGTCTTGATCACGCCCCGGTCCGTCTCGACCTTGGTGGTCTCGAGGCCGATGTCCTCGATGTTGGCGGCGCGTCCCGTGGCGACGAGCATCAGCTCCGCCCGGAGCTCGGCCGGCTCCTTGCCCTCCGGCCCGACCATCACGCAGATCCCGTCCTGGTCGGACGTCACCGACGCCGGGTCGAAGCGGGCGTTGGTCATGACCGTGATGCCGCGCTTCGTGAAGCTGCGCTCGAGGACCTTGCTGACCTCGCCGTCCTCGAGTGGCACGATCGCGGGCAGGTACTCGAGCACCGTGACCTTGACGCCGACATCGTGGAACATCGAGGCGAACTCGACCCCGACCGCACCGGCGCCGACGATGACGATGTCCTTCGGCAGCGAATCCATCCGGAGGACGTCGTCGCTGGTGACGATGCGCTTGCCGTCCGGGGTGAGCCCCGGGAGCGACTTCACCCGCGACCCGGTCGCGATGATCACGTCCGTGGCGTTCAGGACGCGATCGCCGCCCTTGCCGGGCGTCCCGTCCTCGCCGGGCTGGCTGACCCGGATCTTGCCCGGCCCGTCCAGGCGGCCGCGGCCTTCGATCCAGGTCACCTTGTTCTTGTCGATGAGGGTCTTGAGCCCGGTCCACATGCGCTTGACCACGGCATCGCGGCGGGCCGCCATCGCGGCGTAGTCGACGACGGCCTCACCCGGCAGGTTCAGGCCGTAGTCCTTGGCGTGCCGGATGCGATCGGCGAACGCGGCCAATTCGAGGAGGGCCTTGGTCGGGATGCACCCGCGATGGAGGCATGTCCCCCCGATCTTGTCCTGGTCGACGAGCGCGACCTTCAGGCCGAGCTGGGCGGCACGGAACGCCGCCGTGTACCCGCCGGTGCCCGCGCCGAGCACGACGAGGTCGAAGTCATTGGAAGAGCCGACGGCCATGGGTCAGGGTGCCTCGGATAGCCGGCGGTCCAGCGGCCCCGATCGGTCGTCGACGGGCCGGACGGTCGGAAGGATCATGGAGGTCGATGGTACGCGTGCCGTCGAGCGTCCCGCAACCGTCGGGCTGCCCGCTCCGGCGGGTCGAGCCGGGGCGACCCGGTGCTAGACTCCGCCCTTCGGGCGTCCGCCCCCACGAACAGGAGCCTCGATGGATCCGGCGATCCTCCGCCTCGTCGTCCTGATGCTCACCGCATACCTCATCGGCTCGATCCCGATGGGCGTCCTGGCGGCCCGGTTCTCCGGCGGACCGGACCCGCGGACCATCGGGTCCGGGCGGACCGGCGGCACCAACACGCTCCGCGCCCTCGGCCGCAAGTGGGCGGTGGTCGTGGTGATCGGCGACCTCCTCAAAGGCGTGATCCCGGTCCTGCTGGCCAGGGTCGTCACCGGCGGCGACCCGCTGGCCGAGGTCCTGTGCGGCGGCGCGGCCGTGGCCGGTGCGATCTGGTCGGTCTTCGTCGGGTTCCGCAGCGGCCGCGGGGTCGGGACCGGCGTCGGCACGATGCTCGTCATCCAGCCCGTGGCGGTCCTGCTCGCCACCCCGGTGTTCGTGGTCGTGATCCTGCTGACCCACTACGTGTCGCTCGGGTCGCTGCTGGGGTCCGCCGCGATGTTCCCCGCGATGCTGCTGGTCTTCATGATCGTCCCCGAGACGCCGCTCCCCTACGTGCTCTACTCGGCGGTCGGCGCGGCGCTGATCTGGCTCGCCCACGCCGACAACATCGACCGCCTGCTGCACGGCACCGAGCGCAAGTTCGACCTGGGCCTGCTCGCGGGGAAGCGCCCGAGCTGACTCTTTGAATCGAACGATCCGGGTCGGCTGACGACCCGGATCGGGATCACGCTGGTTCGGCGGGCCGTTGGTCGGCCCGCACCGAGAGGACCTGGACTAGCCCCGCTGGCTGCGGAAGCAGTCGCTGCAGTAGACGGGCTTGCCGCTCGTCGGACGGAAGGGGACCTGAGCCTCCTTGCCGCAGGACGAGCAGGTGGCGCTGAACATCTCGCGGGGGCCGCGATCGCGGGAGCCGTAGCTGCCGCCACCACCGCCGTACCCGCCTGACGCGCCGGCCGAGTAGCCGCCGCCGGAGCTGTAGCCGCCATAGGACCCGCCGCCCTCCGCGTTGCGGGCGGCCTTGCGGCTGGCGCGACACGACGGGCAACGACGGGGCTCGGTAAAGCCACGCTGCGCGTAGAAGTCCTGCTCGGAAGCGGTGAAGACGAACTCCTGTCCACAGTCCGCGCAGGTCAGGTTCTTGTCGTTGTACACGAAACAGAGACTCCTCTCGGTAGCCGGCGCGAGCCCGTCGGGTTTCTCGCGTCAGCCGTGAGAGGAGTCCGAGTTCGTGTCGAGCTACGGTCTGGCCGTGGACGCGCTCCACGGCATTTACGAGCGGGATGGTACAAACCGGACCGGCGGTTGCCTAGCCCCGACTTTCGGCCGTTTCGTGCGGGACGTCAGGCCGGATCCTCGGGCGGGGCGACCGAGAACTGGCGCCGCGCGGACTCGAGATACGTCTCGACCTCCCGCTGGCGACGCGCCTCATCCCAGCCGAGGACGTCGCCGAGCAGATCGGCGACCCGCGGCGCCACGGCGGCTCCCCGATCCGGGAGCTCCTGCGAGAGCCGGGTCCGCCGGGTCAGGACGTCGTCGACCGAGAGCGCGATCTCGCGGCGCGCTGCCCACGGCACCTCGGCCTCGAGGAACGGCCGGCCCTCGACGAGCGGACGGACGAGGTCGAGCGAGCGCCCGAGCTCGAGCACGTCCGGCGCCTCGGAGCCGTGGCGTGCCACGAGCCGTTCCGCAGCCCCGGGCGAGACCGCGGCAAGGTCAGCGCCGGCGCCGAGATCCGCCGCCAGGCGGTCGAGCTGGTCACGGTCGGCGGCGCCGACCAGCCGATGGTCCGCGGTCCGGCTTGGCCTGGCGCGGACGGCGTGCGCGCCGAGGACCGCATCGATGACGTCGCTGGCCATCACGCGGTAGGTCGTGTACTTGCCGCCGCCGATCCGGACGACGCCGTTCGCCTCCACCGTCACGCGGTGCTCGCGCGACGCTTTGACCGTCGAGCCGTCGGATGGCGCGATCAGCGGCCGAAGGCCCGCGTACGTGCCGACGACGTCCTCCCGTCGCAGGTCGACGTCCATCGTCGCGTTGACGGTGTCGAGGAGATGGGTCACCTCCCAAGCGGCGGCGGCGGGTTCCTCGTTCGGACCCTCGTACGGCGCATCGGTCGTGCCGATGAGCCAGTGCTCCGGCCAGGGGACGAGGAAGACGATCTTGCCCGGCACGCGCACGGTCAGCCCGACCGTGTTCGGGATGCGGGCGCGCGGCACGACGAGATGCGCGCCGCGGCTCGGCAGGATGCGCATCGAGCCGCCGCCGAACGGGTGGTCGGCGCTGGCCTCCCAGACGCCGGTGGCGTCCACGACGGCCGAGGTGCGGATCTCGAGGTCGGTGCCGGTCAGCAGGTCGCGGGCGAGGACCGCCTCGATGGAGCCGGCGGACACGCCGGCGCGGAGGCCGGTGGCGCGGACCCTGGTGACCGCCAAGGCCGCCGGCGGCGACCGCGGTGCGAGCCACCGCGAGCGTGTAGCGGGCGTCGTCCTCGACGCCGTCGTGGTACAGGAGCCCGCCGCGCAGGCCGTCCGTCCGGAGGGTCGGGGCGAGCTCGAGGGTGGCGCCGCGCGACAGGCGCCGGTGCCAGCCGCCGTCGTGCCGCGCGCCGAGGATGTCGTACAGGGTCAGGCCGGCGTCATAGAACGCCTTCGTGGCGAACGGGATCCCGTAGATCGGGAACAGCAGCGGTTCGAGGCGAACGAGGTGCGGCGCGAGGTCGAGCAGCCTCGACCGTTCGGCGAGCGCCTCACGGACCAGCCCGAAGCGGAACTGCTCGAGATAGCGGAGGCCGCCGTGGATCAGGCGCGACGAGCGCGACGAGGTTCCCGAGGCGATGTCGTCCTGCTCGATGAGCGCGGCCCGCATGCCGCGCGACACGGCGTCGAGGAGCGCGCCGTTGCCGACGATGCCGCCACCGACGATGACGACGTCCCAGGTGCCATCGGCGAGGGTCTCGAGATCGGAGCGGCGACCGGCGACCGGGTCGGCCGCCATCACGTCCGCGGCTCGTCCCCCCGCTCGTCGACCGGCCGGCGCGAGATCCGCCAGAGCAGCCAGCCCGTGCCGACGATCAGGACGATGATCGCGAGCGGCGTGTGGAAGACGACCTCCTGGACGGTCGTCGGCAGCAGGCTCGTGAGCACGGCGAGGCCGAGGACGACCGCGACCACGACCAGCGCGACGATCGCGACCTCGCGCCAGCCCGGCTGCCGGCCCGACGTGCTCGGTTCAGCCACGATCGGCCTCGGGCGGGATGCCGATCGGCGCGACCAGGACCTTGCCCGCGTGCGCGACGCCGCGGCGGGTGAGCAGGCCGGTCTTCGGACGGTGGAAGGTGATCGTCAGGTCGGCCCGGACCGCCGGCTCCGACGGCTCGCCGCTCGAGAGGTCGATGGCAGTCGGGGTGTCGACCGCCACGACCGGGATGCCGCCGGCGCGGGCCTTGACGATGAGCTCGACAGCGGACCGGATCGGGTCGCGCAGCGGTCCGCTGACCCCGGTGCCGAGCAGGGCGTCGACGATGACGGCGGCCTTCTCGATCCCTTTCCCGAAGATCGCGACATCGCGGGCGACCGGCAGGTGGACCTTGCGGATGCCCGTGTCGCGCGCGATGCGGTCCCAGTTGCGGGCACTGACAGCGCCGGACGGGCGGGCTTCCGGCGCGACGAGCCCGACGATGACCGAGGCGCCCGCGAGCGCGAGCCGGCGAGCGGCCACGAGCCCGTCGCCGCCGTTGTTGCCGGGACCGCACAGGATCACGATCGGGCCGGTGCCCCAGCGACCGAGGTCCACCGCGAGCGCCCGCACCGCGGCCGCGACGGCCGTTCCCGCGTGCTCCATCAGACGCTCCTGCGGGATCCCCAGCGCCTGTGCCCGCAGGTCCGTCCCGGTCATCGCCTCGCCGGTGATCGGCGGCAGCGCGGCCTGCGCCGCCCAGTGCGCACGAAGCCCGCGCAGGTCCGCCTCGAAGATCGACGGGTCGTTGGCGGGGAGGGCGGGATCGACGGCGGTGGGCATCGCCGGCCAAGCGTAGCCCAACGGTCGTCAGTCCATCCGCAGCCGGGCTGACCGGTCCGCCCGGAGTTCGATGAGGCCGTCGCGGGCCAGGCCGTCGAGGGCCAGGTCCACCGCCGACCGGTCGTGGACGCCGATCGGCGCGTCGATCGTGCTGAAGGCGTCGCCGTCCGCCGCTCGCAGGCGGTCCAGCACCCGGCCGCGCAGCCAGCGGGTGGTCGATGGGAACGGGATGGCCGGTCGCCGCGGGGTCGCAGAGCCGGCCGTGCTGCGCGGCGCACGGGCCGCCGTGGGCTCGGAGGAGGCCGAGGCGCACCACGGGCGCGCCGGGCAGGACCCACAGTCCGTCCGACCGGCGCGACAGAGCGTCGCGCCGAGGTCCATCAGCGCGTGCGTCCAGGCGGCCGGGGCGTCAGGCGGTACCGAGGCATCCGCCATGGCCTGGACCTGTCGAGCCGTCGGCGCGGCGCCGTCCTCGGCAGCGATGCGGGTCAGCACCCGGCGGACGTTGGTGTCGACCGCGCCGACCGGGACGCCGAAGGCGATCGCCGCCACCGCCCGCGCGGTATACGGGCCGATGCCAGGGAGCGATTCGAGCGTCGCGACGTCGGACGGCACCCGTCCGCCGTGGTCGCGGACGATGATCCGCGCGGCGCGCCACAGGTTCATGCCGCGGCGGTCGTAGCCGAGGCCCTGCCACTCGCGCAGGACGTCGGCAGGGGTCGCGGCCGCGAGCGACTCGACCGTCGGGAACCTGGCCATGAACCGTTCCCATCGATCGGCGGCGCGGGCCGCCTGCGTCTGCTGGGCGATGGCCTCGGACACGAGCACGGCGTACGGGTCGGAGGTCCGCCGGAACGCGAGTGTCCGGCCCGTGGCGGCGTACCAGTCGAGGATCGCGCGCTGCGCGTCGAGCGGGACCGCGCGCGGCTCGTCCATCGACGCATGATGCCACCCGGTGCGCTGGTGATCGCCGGGTGAGCCGGCGGGGGTAGAGTCAGCGCACGCATCCCAGCGACCAGGAGTCCGTCATGACCATCGCCGCGTCCACCTTCGGCGGGTTCTCGCCCGACGCGATCGACTTCCTCGCCGAGCTCGCCCAGAACAACGACCGGGCGTGGTTCCAGCCACGCAAGGCCGAGTACGAGCGCCTCCTGAAGGAACCGATGGAGCAGCTCTGCGTCGCGCTTGACGCGTCATTCCGAGCGAACGGCATCCCGCTGTCCGCGGACCCGGCGAAGTCGCCGTTCCGGATCTACCGGGACGTCCGCTTCTCGAAGGACAAGCGGCCGTACAAGACTGCCGTGGCCGCGAGCTTCGGCTGGTCGGGCGACGGCAACGAGTCGCCCGGGCGCGTCGCACGCGGACAACGTCCACGCGAGCGGCGGCTACTTCCACCTGCAACCCGGCGAGATCTACGTCGGCGGCGGGGTGTGGCACCCGGAGCCGAGCTGGCTCAAGGGCTTCCGCGACCGGATCGTGAACGACCCGGACGGCTTCCTGGAGATCGTCGAGGCCCCGGCGTTCCGCGGGATGTTCGGCAGCGTCAGCGATGACGGGGAGTCGCTGAAGCGGGTGCCGACCGGCTACCCGGCGGATCACCCGGCCGCCGACCTGCTCCGGAAGAAGAACGTCACCTTCGGGCGCCGGCTGTCGGACGCCGAAGCGACGAGCCCTGACCTCCCGTCGGTCATCACGGCGTCGTTCGCGGTCGGCACCCCGCTCCTGCGCTACCTGGCGACCATCTGAGTGCGCTTCGGTGCCGCGTTCTGGATCAACCGCACCGACTGGCCGTCGCTCCGCGATGCGTGCCTTGCGGTGGAGCGCGCCGGCTGGGACAGCCTCTGGGTGGACGACCACCTGCTCGCCGACGAGGGCGACCCGACCGACGCCAAGCTTGAGGGCTGGGCCACGCTCTCGGCGCTCGCCGTCCTGACCGAGCGCGTGCGGCTCGGCCTTCTCGTCGGGGCCAACACGTTCCGGAACCCGGGCCTGACCGCGAAGCTGGCCACGACCGTCGACCATCAGTCGGACGGGCGACTCGTCCTCGGCCTCGGCGGCGGCTGGTTCGATCGCGAGCACGACGCGTTCGGGATCGACTTCGGATCCGGGTTCGGCGAGCGGCTCGACCGGCTCGACGAGGCGGTCGGCCTCATCCGACGGCTGCTCGACGGCGAGCGGGTCACGCACGACGGCCGCTTCTACCGGATGCACGACGCCATCTGCGAGCCGCGGCCCGTCCAGGCGCGGCTCCCGATCCTGATCGGCGGGTCCGGGCCCACCAAGACGCTCCGGACGACGGCGCGCGACGCCGATCTGTGGAACGCCTACGGCTCGCCCGAGCGGGTCGCCGAGACCAGCGAGATCCTGCGCGAGCGCTGCGCGGAGATCGGCCGGCGCTTCGAGGCGATCGAGCGGACCGTGACCGTCCACGCCGTCGTCCGCGACGACCCGACGCGCGCGGAGGCCGCGTGGGACGAGATCTCGCGGATCCACGGCCTCGCGGACCGCATGGGCTCCGACGGCAGCGAACGTGGCCTGTCGGTGGGCGGCAGCCCGCAGGAGGTGGCCGCCTACGTCGACGGCTACCGCCGGATCGGTGTCGCGGAGGTCATCGTGGTGTTCCGTTCGCCGTTCGACCACGAGACCATCGAGCGGATCGGCGAGGTCCGGGCCGCGCTCGGCGCCTGACCGTCAGCCGCCTTCAGGTCGCAGCAGCCGGCGGATCCCCTCGGTCGGCGCCCACAGCCAGGACGGCATGTAGGTCGCGGCGTAGGTGAACTCCGCGGTCTCCTTGTCGATCTCGAACGCGCGGAGGAGCGCCGCGTCGATGACCGAGGGCTCGCCCGCCTCGCGCAGGCCGTCGCGGTACGCACCGAGGAAGCGCTCCTGAGCACGCGGGACCCAGCCGGCGAGGTCGAGGCCCGGCTGCTCGAGCGGGCCGCCGTTCCGTGCCTCGGCACGACGGCCGGCGGTGCCCGCCACATGGTCCAGCGACAGGAGCATCACCGCGAGGTCGCGGAGCGGCGAGCGGTGGGCGCGCCGCGTCTCGATCGGGTCGAGCGGGTCGCCCTCGAAGTCGACCACGCGGTAGCCGTCGGGCGCGACCAGGACCTGGCCGAGGTGCAGGTCGCCGTGCGCCCGGATCACGCGCGGCACCGACGACAGCCCGTCGAAGACCGTGAAGGACTCGGCGATCTCGGGGGCGAGGTCGCGCAGCAGCGTCCGGGTCTCGCCGCTGGTCGCGGCGATCGCCTCGTCGAGGTGGGCGCGGGCCGCCGTCGCCCAGCCGCGGATCTCGGCCCGGGTCGCGTCGCGCGGCGCAAGCTCGGGGATGTCCGGGCGCGAGGCGAGCGCGACGTGCAGGCCGGCCGTCAGCGCGCCGACGTCCGCCGCGACCTCGGTCGCGAACTCGAGGCTGACCTCGCCGGGAGCGAGGAGCCAGGCCACCAGCGCCTCGGCCAATGACTCGAACAGGTCTGTGCCGTCGGCGACGAACGCCTGGGCGACGGCAACGGTCGCCAGTCCCTCGCTTGCCGAGACCAGCTCGACGTAGCCGGCGAGCGGCGGGACGGCCGGGAACCCGGCCTCCTCCGAGAGGAACGCGACGAGCTCGAGCTCCGGGTTCAGCCCGGCATGGAGCCGGCGGTACGTCTTGAGCAGCACGGCCTCGTCGAGCACGACCGACGTGTTGGACTGGTCCGCGCCGAGCGCACGTTCCGTGGCATCGGCCATCCCCGCGGTCATGGCCGGCCCGGGCCGACAGACGATGGCGGCGGTCGGCGTGGACACCGGCCCGCCGTCGGCCGGGATCGCCCCGATCACGCGGCCATCGGCCATGGCCGCCGCGAGCGCCCGCCAGGCTCCGTCGCCGGGCTCGGCAGGCCGCAGCGGACGCCCGGTCAGCGCGATCGTGTACCGCTGCGACGACCCGTCGTCGAGCCCGAACCGCGCGATGGCGAGGAGATGGGGCGCGCGAGCATCGAGCTCGAAGGCGTCCTCGAGCTCGATGGAGACGATCGTCCGGGCCTTGGCCGCGAACCAGCGCTCGGCGGCGAGCGCGTCCCGGTCGAGGCGCCCGAGGGCGGCCTCGACGGCCGCCCGGGTCACGCCCGCGTCAGACGCCAGTGTTGATCATGATGTGCTTGACGAACGTGTAGTCCTCGAGCGCGTACTTCGAGCCGTCCTTGCCCCAGCCGGACTGCTTGACACCGCCGTGCGGGGTCTCGGACGTGAGCGTGAAGTGCTCGTTCACCCAGACGTGGCCGAACTCGAGCGCCTTGGCGACGCGCATCGCCCGACCGATGTCGCTGGTGAAGATCGACGACGCGAGCCCGTAGGGCGTGTCGTTCGCCCACGCCACCGCCTGCTCCTCGTCGCTGAAGCGCTGGACGGTGACCACCGGGCCGAAGATCTCGTCCTGGATGATCTCCGACTTCTGGTCCGGGCCGGCGATGACGGTCGGGGCGTAGTAGGCGCCGGCGCGGTCCGGGCGTTCGCCGCCGACCACGACCTCGGCCGATCCGCGGGCGCGGTCGACCATGCCCTGGACCTTGTCTGCCTGCGCCTGCGCGATGAGCGAGCCCATCTCGATGTCGTCGCCTTCGGCCGGGTCGCCCCACTTGATGGTCTTGACCTGGTCGGCGAGCGCCGAGACGAACTGGTCGTAGACCGCCGGTCCCGCGATGACGCGCGTCGCGGCCGTGCAGTCCTGGCCGGCGTTCCAGTAGCCGGCGAACCGCAGGGTCTCGGCCGCGAGGTTCACGTCCGCGTCGTCGAAGACGATGATCGGCGCCTTGCCGCCGAGCTCAAGATGGAGCCGCTTGACCGAGTCCGACGCGATGCGCGCGATGCGCTTGCCGGTCGAGGTGTCACCGGTGATCGACACCATGCGGACCTTCGGGTGCCCGACGAGCGCGTCGCCGATGTCGCTGCCCGCGCCCGACAGGACGTTGACGACGCCCGGGGGCAGGATCTCGTTGAGGATCTCCGCGAACGCGAGGGCGGTCAGCGGGGTCCGCGCCGACGGCTTGAGGACCACGGTGTTGCCGGTCGCGAGCGCCGGACCGAGCTTCCACGAGGCCATGTACAGCGGGTAGTTCCAGGGGGCGATCGAGGCGACGACGCCGATCGGGTCGCGCCGGATGATCGAGGTGTGACCGGCCGCGAACTCGTTGGCGGCGAGGCCGTCCATCACCCGGCTCGCGCCCGCGAAGAACCGGAACAGGTCGGCGCAGACGGCCATCTCGTCGATCGCGGCGCCGACCGGCTTGCCCGCGTTCGCGCTCTCGAGCCGCCCGAGCTCGTCGCCGCGCGCCTCGAGCGCGTCGGCGATCTTGAGCAGGAGCAGCGAGCGGTCCTGCGGGGTCGTCTTCTTCCAGGACTGGAACGCGGTGTCAGCGGCCTCGACCGCGCGGTCGACGTCCTCGGCCGAGCTGGCCGGGACGCTCGCGATCGCCTGGTCGTTGGCCGGGTTGATGACCTCGGCCGTGCGGCCGTCGGCGGCATCGACGAACTCGCCGCCGATGAGCTGCTTGTAGGTCTTGACGCGCTCGGCGACGTCGGTCATCGGGGTGTCCTCCTGGAAGGTGACGGGGTCGTGTCAGTCCACGGGATGGTGCCGCCATCGTAGACCGCGCCGGGTAGCCCGTCCCGCCACGTGGGGCGAGGCCCGCAGCGGTCCATCGATCAGGCCGTGACCGGCTGGCCCGTGATCGCGACGCGCTCGATGAGGTCCGCCGCCCGGACCGTGCCGGACCCCGACTTGATCCGCGACGACATCTCCGACAGCCGGCGCGCCAGGGAGCGGTCGGCGAGCAGCTCGTCGATCGCGTCCGACAGCTCTTCGTCGCGGAAGTCGTACGTCGCCAGCCGCCGCCCGAACCCGGTCTCGTCGACGCGCTGGGCGTTGTCGACCTGGTCCCAGAACAGCGGCAGCACGATCATCGGCTTGCCGTGGTGGAACGCCTCCGTGACGGTGTTGTTGCCGCCATGCGTGATCACGAGGTCCACCAGCGGGAGGATCGCCGGCTGCGGCAGGAACCCCTCCCCCGTCTGGTTGTCGTGGAGCGTGATCTGGTCGGCGAGCGGCCCCTTCGAGACGATGACCCGGTGCTCGGTGGTGGCGAGCAGATCGACCAGGCGCTGCATCAGCCCGACGTCCGCGGACCCGAGCGAGCCCAGCGACAGGTAGATCAGCGCGCCGTCGCGCTCCTGGAGGTGGGCCGGCAGCTCCCAGGTCGTGTCGGCGGCACGCACCGACGAATCCACCCGGTGCCAGGTCGGGGCCGAGCGCGCGGTCGCGCGGGTAGTCGGCCTCGGCCGGGTAGCCATAGATGTTCAGCCAGGGCGACTCGGCGGTGAAGTCCGGGCCGAGCGAGCCGTACGACAGCCCGGGCTCACCGTGGTCGCGGCAGAACGCGTCGAAGTCGGCCCACAGGTCGCCGTGCGTCCGGCGGACCTCCTCGAGGAAGGCCGGCCAGTCGCGCCGGTCCGCCGCCGGATAGCCCGAGGAGAACGGCGCGATGGCCGGGTCCTTGATCTCCGCCGGGTTGCACGACACGATGCGAACCCACGGCCGCCCCGACGCCCCGAGCGCCGGGAACGACACCACGTTGTCCTCGACGATGACATCCGGCCTGAGCTCGTCGAAGATCTCGAGGAGCCTCGAGTCGACGTACTTCGCACCGTCGACCAGCGCCTGGAACGTCGGGGCGATGAACTCCCCGAGCTGCTCGATGGTCGGCTTGCGGAAGACCGGGGACGTGTCGCGGATGAAGTCGATCCAGAACTGGCCGGGGATCTCGGGCTCGGCCGGCGGCGGCCCGAGCCGCATCAGTCGCTCCTCGAAGCCCTTCGCCTCGAGCGTCCCGGCGAACGATTCCTCGACCACGAACACGACCCGATGGCCCCGTGCGCGCAGCACCTGCCCGATGCCGACGCAGTTGTTCGTCGGTCCGTAGGCACCCTCTGGGAAGAAGACGACGGTCCGGGCGTCGGTCACGCTCGCGCGGGTCCGCTCAATGGCCGTGCAGCACGGTACGCAGCCGCTCGTACTCCGGCTCGTCGATCTCGCCCTTGGCGAGGCGGGTCCGCAATGCGTCCATCGCCGGGTCTCGTGGTCCCTCCGACGCGCTCCCGTGGAGCGCGCGCGCCAGCAGCACGATCAGGGCGTACGCGGCCGCGACGATGAGGACCATGACGGCGACGGTCGCGATGATCACCAGGATCTCGGCGCCACCGACGTTCGGCATCTGACCCCTCCAGGCTTTCGAGAATGTGCCTATCGAGAGAGTAGCGTCCCGGCGTCCGGGCGCAAGCGCGAGGACCGGCGTCGCAGCGACGGTAGCGCCCGGCTATGCGCCCCCCACTGCGTCCGCGGCGCGACGCAGTGGCGCCCATGGCACGACCACCCGCTCGATGACCCCGACGAGGGCGTAGAGGAGCAGCGAGATGATCGCGGTCAGCAGCATGGCCGCGAAGACGAGGTCGGTCCGGAAGCTGTTCTGCGAGAGTTGCATCCAGATCCCGAGGCCGCTCGTGGCGCCGACGTACTCGCCGAAGATCGCCCCGATCACGGCGTAGACGACGCTGATCCGGAGTCCCGTGAACAGGTACGGCAGCGCCGCCGGCCAGCGCAGGCGGCGGAACGCCTGGGACGAGGTCGCGCCCATCGAGCGCATCAGGTCCATCGCGGCGGGATCGACCCGCCCGAACCCGTCGAGCAGCACGATCGTCACCGGGAAGAACGTGACGAGCACGACGATCACGACCTTCGGCAGCAGCCCGAAGCCGAACCAGATCACGAAGAGCGGCGCGATCGCGACGATCGGGATGGTCTGGCTCGCGACGAGCAGCGGCTCGACCGCGCGGCGGACCGGTGTCCAGCGGTCGAGCGCGATGGCCGCGGCGATCGCGAGGCCCACCGAAACGGCGATGCCGACGATGGTCTCGACGAGCGTCGGGACGAGATGGGCTGCCGCGGCCCCGCGGAACTCCCACAGGGCCGTGAGCACCCGCGACGGCGCCGGGAGCGTCACCGGGTCCATGCCGGCCAGCCGGACATAGGCCTCCCAGAGCGCGACCAGCGCGAGCACCAGGAGTGCCGGTGGCACCCAGCGTCGCCGGCGGTCGCCCCGGCCGGTCATGGCAGGTAGGCGTTCGAGAACAGGGCCGCGTAGTCGGGTGGCGCGGCCAGGGGCTTGCCATTCGCGTCGGTGAGCAGGCCCTGGTCGTAGAGGAAGCCCGAATACCCTTGCCAGCGCTCCAGCGTCTGGCGCCCGACGGCGCCCTGGGCGTCGCGGAGGTAGCCGCCGTCGGCGAGGAACCGCTGGCTGGCGGCCGGGAGGTCGGGGCTGCCGTCGAAGACGCCCGGGTTCTCGGCGACCAGGATGCCCGCGGCGTCATCCGGATGATCCGCCGCGTACTCGAACCCGCGGGCGGAGGCCGAGACAAAGGCCTTCGCAAGGTCCGGCTCCTTGTCCAGCCAGCGCTGGTCGCAGGCGAGGACCACCTGGTAGAAATCCGGGAACCCGTAGTCGGTGAAGGCAAACGTCCGCAACGGGATGCCACGCTGGCCGGCTTCGATGCCCTCCCACGCCGAGAACGTGATCACGAAGTCGGCGCGCTTCGCGTACAGGGCCTCATAGGCTGCCGTGTCGAGGGTCACGGTCGTGAAATCGCCCTTGCCCCCATCGGCCTTGATCACGGCCTTCAGCGTCGGGTCCTCGTTCGGGTAGCCGAACCCGGCGTACGTCTTCCCGTCGAGGTCGCGCGGCCGCGTGATGGCCGACGACTCGAGGACCGCGATCTCCTGGGCGGTGTGCTGGAGGATGGCCATCACCGAGACGATCGGCGCTCCCGCGGCCGCCGCGAACGTCATCGCGTCCTGGAAGCTGATCCCGCATTCGGCCTGGCCGGCCGCGATGAGCGCCTCGGGGGTCGCGCTCGAATACGGCAGCACCTGGAGGTCCACCCCGGCGTCGCGGTACCAGCCCTTCGACCGGGCGACGAAGAACCCGGTGTGGTTCGTGTTCGGGGTCCAGTCGAGGGCGAGGCGGACCGGCCGGGCCGGACCGGTATACGCGGAGGCCGATGGCGACGATGCAGCCGATGGCGACGCCGACGGGCTGGAGACGGCGACATCCGTGGCCGTCGCCGACGGCGACGGGGTCGTCGCGCCCGATCCGGCCGGTGCGGGTCCGCACGCGGCGAGGCCGAAGAGCAGTGCGCTGAGGAGGAACGGGCGCAGGCTCGGATGCCGGCCGGTGCGCGGTGAGCTTGTGGTCATCGATGGTCTCCAGGAGACAGGGACGCCGCCTCCGGGTGCCGGGGACGGCGTCATCGATGACGTTCGGCCTGCTTCCTTCGCCGGTACGAGCCGGATCAGGTTCGGCGGGTCTGCGGCAGGTGCCGCACTCTCAGCGCATCAGCGCTCCCCGGAGGCATATGAAGTTGGTGGCACCGTACCACGGCGGCCCGCATGGCGGCCGATCCCACCATTCGGGCGGCAGCCGGCGACACATGCCTCTGGCTGGCAGCCAATGAGATCAGCACCAATGGCTCCGACGCCTGCCTATCGCTGGCGTTGAGCCAGCGACTCCGAGGAACGAGTCGATCGCGGGTCGCCATCGCTGGCGGACGGCCAGCACGCAAGCACCGGCGACGCTTCCACTGTCGGATTCGATGGCCCTGCGCCAGCGCGACACCCACCTCGGGCGAGGCGCGGCGATCCGCGGTTCTAGGTGACCTCGTGGCCAGCGGCGGTCGAGCGCCGACACGGCGGCCTCGAAGTCGGGCTCGTGGACCAGGACGTAGTCCGTGTCGTAGGACGAGATCGCGAAGATCGCGACGCCGGCGTCGCGGAGCGGGTCGGCGATCGCGGCGACGACGCCGATGAGGGTCATCACGAGCGGTCCCTGCACCTTGAAGGCGCGCCACGGGCCCTCGGCCGGCAGCCCGGCCGGGACGGCGTCGCTCGCGCCGACGATCGACAGCTCGTCGGGCGTGCGCGTGATCGAGACGAACTCACCCGCGTCGTCGACCCAGGCCGGGATCGCGCTGTCGGCCGGCAGGCGGCAGACGGTCAGCCGCGTCTCGAGGACGGTCAGCCGCACCGCTGCCGCAGCCAGGCGATGATGTCGTCGATGATCGCCGGCCCCTCGGGCTCGTTGTGGAGCTCGTGACGAAGCTCCGGGAAGGTTCGCCGCTCGACGCCCGGCACCGTCGCCAGGACCGCCGACGCATCCGTCGGGACGAGGCGGTCGGCCTCGCCGTGGAGGACCAGCGTCGGCATGCCGAACCCGCCGGGCACGGCGGCGAGGACGCGCTCCTGCTCGCGGAACGCTTCGACCGCAAACCGGGCGGTGCTCGACTGGACGCACAGCGGGTCGCCGACGGTCTTCGCGGCGACGGACGGGTCGCGCGAGAGGGTCGTGCCATCGATGTCGTTGGGGATGTCGAACGTCGGGCGCACCTTGGCGATCACGCCGGCCAGCGAGCGCTTCCAGGCGGGGATCGCGGACCCGAGGGCGGGCGCGCTCAGGACCGCGAGATCCGGCTTCGGCCGGTCGGTGAGGAGGTAGCCGGCGGAGATCAGGCCGCCGAGCGAGTGGCCGTAGATCGCGACGCACCGATCGGAGGACGCGCCCCGGACCGCCGCCAGCCGCTCGGCGAGGTCGTCGTGGAGCTGCGACCACCGTTCGACGTCGCCGCGCCGGCCGCCCGAGCCGCCCATCCCGCGATGGTCGTAGGCCCAGGTCTCGATGCCGGCCGCGCTCAGCTGGTCGCCGACGTGCTCGTAGCGTCCCGAGTGCTCGCCCAGGCCGTGGACGAGCAGGACCGACGCCCACGGCGCACCAGCCCACGCGCCCCCGGCCTCGGCCTCATCCGCCGGCCAGTGCCGGACGAGCAGGTCCGTGCCGTCGGCGGCGGCGACATGGCTGACGATCGATGGCATCGGCGCAGCGTACGCGACCGAGGCGGCCGCGATGGGACGCGACCGCTAGCATCGTCCGATGGGTGTCGGCGACGGCTGGGTCGAGATCGGCGATCGGGTCTTCGTCCGCCGCTACGCGTTCTACGACCAGAACATCGGCGTGATCCTCGGCGGCCGTGAAGCGCTCGTCATCGACACCCGCTCCACCCATGCCCAGGCGCGCGAGATCCTCGCCGACCTGCGCGACCTGACCCATGACCCGGTCACGGTCGTCGTCGATACCCACGGTCACTTCGACCACGCGTACGGCAACCGGGTCTTCCGGCCCGCGACCATCTGGGGCCATGAGGGCTGCGTGAGGTTCATGGACCGCACCGGCGAGCAGCGGCGCGGGCGGATCGCCCGCGAGGAGCCGGCCCTCGCCGACGACCTCCGCGAGGTCGTCATCGACCCGCCGGACCGGATCTTCTCGGAGCGCGCGACCATCGAGGTCGGCGGACGCGCCGTCGAGCTCGCCTACCTCGGTCGCGGCCACACCGACCACGACATCGTCATCGACGTGCCCGGGGCGGACGTCCTGTTCGCCGGCGACCTGATCGAGCAGGGCAACGTTCCGTTCTTCGGCGACGGCTATCCCGCTCGACTGGGTCGCGACGGCCGACGCCCTGGTCCCGCTCGTGAGCGGCGTCGTCGTGCCCGGCCACGGCGACCATGCCGGCCGCGCGTTCGCCGCGGCGCAGGCCGCCTCGATCGCCGCGCTCGTGGACCTCGCCCGCCGTGTCCACGACGACGGCATGACCCTCGACGACGCGGTCGCGGCGCACCCGTTCCCGGACCAGCCGCCCGGGGATGCCAGGAGCGGGTTCAAGCGGGCGCTCGCGCAGCTCCGAAGCGAGCTCGACCAGGGTTAGTCGGCCACCCGCACGATCCAGCGGCCGCGGGCCTCGCCGGCCACGATCGCATCGAGCGCCGCGTCGAGCGTGTCGAGCGTGACCTCCCGGCAATGCACGCCCAGGTCGCGCGGCCGCAGGTCCGTCGCGAGGCGGTCCCATGTCCACCGCCGACGCTCGATCGGCATGTTGACCGAGTCCATGCCGAGCAGTGCCACGCCGCGCAGGATGAACGGGAAGACCGTCGTCGCGAGCGCCGGACCGCCGGCGTTGCCGCTCGACGCGACGGCACCGCCGATGCGGAGCGTGCGCAGCACGTAGGGGAGCGTCGCGCCACCGACCGCGTCCACGGCCCCGGCCCAACGCTCCGACTCGAGCGGCTTGCCCTCGGCGGTCACCTCGTCCCGCGTCAGGATCCCGGCCGCGCCGAGCGCGGTCAGCCGCGCGGCCTCGTCGGGCTTGCCGGTCGCCGCCCAGACCTCGTAGCCGCGCTCGGCCAGGATCGCGAGGGCCGTCCCGCCGACGCCGCCGCTGGCGCCCGTCACGAGGACCGGCCCGTCGGCCGGCGTCAGGCCGCGCTCCTCGAGCGCGACGACCGACATCGCCGCGGTGAACCCCGCGGTCCCGATGCTCATCGCGTCGCGCGGCGTCAGGCCGGGGGCCAGCGGCACGACCCAGCCGGCCGGCACCCGCTGGTACGGCGTGTAGCCGCCATGCCGCGACACGCCGATCTCGTAGCCGTGGGCGACGACCTTCGAGCCGACGGCGATCGAGGGATCCTCGCTCGCGATCACCTCGCCGGCGAGGTCGATCCCCGGGATGAGCGGGCTGATCCGGGCGACCTTGCCGTCTGCCCGGGTGGCGAGCCCGTCCTTGAAGTTGACGCTCGACCATTCGACGCGGACCTCGACCTCGCCGGCAGGCAGGTCGGACTCGCGGAAGGTGCGGATGCCACGCTCGACGGCCGCCACGCCGTCGCGGTCGACCTTCTCGGCGACGTAGGCGGGGAACTCGGCGGGGATCGCGGTCATGGCGCGAATCGTACGTCGGGCGCCGCACCGTGCGGGCCAGCGTTGCGTTTCGGTGGCGAGCGTTGACGGTCGATGGTTGCGGAGCGCACTATCCCGTCGTTGTGATCACCCGTCGTTCGGACATGTGTATGCGCCGGCGGCCCGACCGAGAGGTGCGGGTCTGACGTCCCGCGCAGTCACGACGATGTAGGCAGCGGGACCGAAGACCGGTCCCCGGGCCGCGACTCCACAGAGGAGCCGCGGTCTTTTTGTTTGCCCCGGAACCACCATGGAGGCACCGAACCCGCGATGGCAGAGCTCGATCCAACCACCTTCCGCCCGGAGACCCGGGCCTTGCACTCGGGCCAGAAGCCCGACCCGGCGACGAACGCCCGGGCGGTCCCGATCTACGCGACCACGAGCTACGTGTTCGACGACGCCGCGCATGCGGCGCGGCTCTTCGGGCTCCAGGAGTTCGGGAACATCTACACCCGGATCATGAACCCGACCACGGACGTGTTCGAGCAGCGGGTCGCGGCGCTCGAGGGCGGCGTCGCCGCGCTTGGCGTCGCCTCCGGCCAGGCGGCCGAGACGCTCTCGATCCTCAATCTCGCCCGTGCCGGCGACAACATCGTCAGCTCGTCCTCGCTGTACGGCGGGACCTACAACCTGTTCACCCACACCCTGCCCAAGATCGGCATCACCACGACCTACGTCGACGGCTCCGATCCGTCGGCCTTCGGGCGGGCGATCAACGAGAAGACCAAGGCGGTCTTCCTCGAGCTGATCGGCAATCCGCGGCTTGACGTCCACGACCTGGCCTCGATCGCCGACGTCGCCCACGCTCGCGGCGTGCCGGTCATCGTCGACAACACGTTCGCCCCGCTGATCGCCCAGCCGATCAGGCACGGTGCCGACATCGTCATCCATTCGGCCACGAAGTGGATCGGCGGCCACGGCACGGCCATCGGCGGCGTCGTCGTCGATGGCGGCACCTTCGACTGGACCGCGTCCGAGCGGTTCAAGCAGGACTTCGTCGACCCGGACCCCTCGTACCACGGCATCAGCTACACCGCCGCGTTCGGCAACCTGGCGTTCATCCTCAAGCTGCGCGTCCAGGGACTCCGCGACATCGGGGCGGCGCTCAGCCCGTTCAATGCCTTCCTGTTCCTCCAGGGCCTCGAGACCCTGCCGCTGCGCATCACCCGCCACAGCGAGAACGCGCTGGCGGTGGCCAAGTGGCTGGAGACCCGGCCGGACGTGACCTGGGTCAGCTACCCGGGCCTCGACTCGCACCCGTCACACAAGCAGGCGGTGAAGTACCTGAAGGGCGGCTTCGGCGGGATCGTGACGTTCGGGGTGAAGGGCGGCGTCGAGGCTGGCCGTCGGCTCATCGACAACGTCCAGATCTTCTCGCTGCTCGCGAACGTCGGCGACGCCAAGTCGCTGATCATCCACCCGGCATCGACCACGCACTCGCAGCTCGAGCCCGAGGAGCAGATCGAGACCGGCGTGACGCCGGACCTCATCCGGCTCTCGGTGGGTCTCGAGCACGTCGACGACCTCATCGCCGACCTGACCCAGGCCCTCGAAGCGGCGACCGCCGAAGCCCCGAACGAGGGAGCTCTCGTCGGCGCGGCCGGATGACGGTCGAAGCCCGCGCGACCCGGCCGGCCGGTCTCCCGACGGGGACCGGCCGGCTCGAGGCCGCCGAGCTGGGTCCGTTCGCATTCGACGACGGGACGGTCCTGCCCGAACTGACCGTCGCGTACCGGCACGACGGCCTCGCCCCGCCCGACGGCCCGCAGATCCTCGTCGTTCACGCGCTCACCGGCTCGGCCGACGCGGCCGGCGACTGGTGGGAGCCCCTCATCGGCGACGGCCTGGCCCTCGACACGACGCGCTTCGGCGTGCTGTGCGCCAACCTCCTCGGCGGTCGCTACGGCACGAGCGGCCCCGCCTCGATCGACCCGGCGACGGGTCGCGCCTACGGGCCGGACTTCCCGCAGGTCACGACGCGCGACCAGGCGCGCGCCCAGTGGCGCCTGCTCGACGCGATCGGCATCGACCGGCTGGCGCTCGCGGTCGGCGGGTCGCTCGGCGGGATGGTGGCGCTCGAAGTCGCGCTCGCCCGGCCCGCTGCCGTGGATCACGTGGCACCGATCGCCGCTCCGGCCGCGACCGGTCCCCTGGCCATGGCCTGGAATCACATCCAGGTCGCGCTCATCGAGCGGCTCGGCGACGACGGCCTCGCCCTCGCGCGCCAGCTGGCGATGACCACGTACCGCAGCGAGGAGGACTTCGACGGACGGTTCGGCCGCTCGCACGAGCCCGACGGGCGCCCGTCGATCGTCAGCTACCTGGACCACCAGGGCGCGAAGCTCGTGGAACGGTTCGATCCGGCGACGTACCGGATCCTCGCCGGGGCGATGGACCGCCACGACATCGGGGCCGGGCGAGGCGGCGTGGAAGCCGCGTTCTCGGCGCTGGCGAGCTCGGGCACGGCGCTGACCGGGATCGGCATCCGGGACGACATCCTGTACGGACCGCGTCAGGTCCGGGCCCTTGTGGCCGGCGCCGCGACGTCCGGGGTCGGCGCTCGCTACCGCGAGATCCGCTCGACGAAGGGCCACGACGCGTTCCTCGTCGAATGGGACCAGCTCGCGACGCTGTTGGGCGAGATGCTCGACCGGCCATAGCGTCGCGCCCCGACGCCGCCGAGCGGGGGTTGTCGGGTAGCCGACACTTGCGCTCGCGGTGAAACATCGCCGACCATCGGGCGTCTCCTGCTGCATGGATGACCTAGAGGTCCTGCCGGCCGCCATGGCCCTGCCGACCCCACGGACCCATGAGGTCGCCGGAGCGATCTACGACGACCTTCAGCGCGAGCTCTTCTCCTTCGCGCTGCACGCCTGCCGCGACCGCGAGACGGCCGAGGATCTCGTCCAGGAAGCGTTCGTCCGGCTGATGGTCGAGATCGACGCCGGGCGGATGCCGACCAACGTCCGTGCGTGGCTCTATCGGGTCGTCGCCAACCTCGCGGTCTCGCGGGGCCGGCGGGCGACCGTCGCAAGGCGGGGACTCCACGCGGTCCCCGAGCCCGAGGACGACCTTGGCCCGGAGCCCTCGTACCTCGAGGGTGAGCGGCGCTCGGACCTCGAGGTGGTGCTCGGAGAGCTCGGCCCCGATGCCCGCACGGCCGTCCTGATGGCCGCGAACGGCTTCAGCGGCCTCGAGATCGCCGATGCCATCCGGCGCAGCCCGAGCGCCACCCGCACCCTGATGTGCCGCGCACGCATGCAACTCCGCGAACGCCTGACCGCGCTGGAGACCACGGCATGATGGACCACGATCGAGCCCGCGAACTGGCGGCGGCCACCTTCGACTTCGAGCTCTCCGCCGCGGATCGGGCCGAGCTGCGCGACCACCTCGCCGGCTGCGCGCAGTGTCACGTCTTCAACGAAGGACTCGCGGCCGATGCCCGGGCGCTCGCTGGACTGCCGATCGCAGACGCGCCGCACGACCTCCGATCGCGCATCGTGGACGGCGAGCCGGCCCCCGGACACGCGCCGGCGGCCGATCCCGGGACGATGGCGCCAAGGCGCCCCGCTCCGCTCGTGCCGGTCCGCTACCGGCGACCGGCCGCCCTGGTCGCGAGCGCCGCCGTCGTCGTGGCGCTCATCGGCGGCCTGCTCCTCTGGGGGTCGCGACCGGGCGACGGCGGCGTCGCGGCGGTCAGCCCATCCCCCGACTCCCCCATCGCGTCCGGCTGGCGATCGCTCGGCCCGAACGCGTCACCCGGCGCCCCGGGCGCCCCCGGCGCGTCCGGCGAGCCCGGATCGGTCACGGCGACCGGTGATTGGCGCGCGGTCGCGGCGCTGGTCCCCGACGGCTCAGACTCCGCGGCCATCGACCTCGACGGCACGTTCCGGCTGACCAGCCTCGACGGCACGCCGCCGGCCGAGCTCGCGGCCCGCGTCCGCGTCGATCCGCCCGTCGCGCTCGCGGTGGCGCCCGAGCCGGACGGCAACGGCGTCCGCCTGACGCCGAGCGAGGCGCTGACCCCGGGGACCGTCTACCGGTTCACGCTCGCCGGCCCGACCGGGGAGACCGTGGACTCGTGGGCCTTCCAGACGACCGCGCCGCTCCAGGTGGTCTCCACGCTCCCGGAGGACCACGAGACCAGCGTCCCGTTGAACACGGGCATCGAGATCACGTTCGACCAGGACGGCGTCACCGATGCCGCCTCGCACGTGACCATCGAGCCGACGACCTCGGGCCGCTTCGAGCAGCACGGCCGGGTCCTCGCCTTCGTCCCGGACGCCCTCAAGCCGGGCACGATCTACACGGTCACGGTCGCGCGCGGCACGACCGCCGGGCCGGGCGCCAAGCCGATGGCCAGCGACCTGCGGTTCCAGTTCGAGACCGACAAGCCGCAGCCCAGCGGTCAGGCTCGCGAACCCCAGTTCTCGGACGTCCTGTACGAATCCGGGACGTCCAGCCGCCCGGTCATCTCGATGTGGACGGACGATGGCGAAGACACGCCGCCGGTCACGTCGGCCCAGCTGGACATCTACCGGTTCGGATCGCTCGATGCGGCGATCGCGGCCTACCGGCAACTGCAGGGATCCCCAGCTTGGGCGCAATGGGCCAACGAGCACCCCATCGACACCGGCCCGCTGACGAAGGTCGCCTCGCTCGATGCGAGTCTCGCGACACGTCCGCAGGGTGGCCCCTCGTGGACCGCGCTGCCGGAGCCGCTGCCGGCGGGCTGGTATCTCATCGAGCATCCGGCGACGCCCTACCCGGGCCAGGCCATCCTCCAGGTGACCGATATCGCCTCGTATCTGCTGGTCACCGACACGAAGACCCTGCTCTGGACGAACGACCTCGCCACGGGCGGGCCGCTCCAGGGCGCGACGGTCGCCGTGGCCGGCGCCGGGTCGGATCTTGGCGCGACGGGCGCCGATGGCGTCCTCACGGTCGCGACCCCAGCCACGCTGCAGCCGCCAGCCCAGGACACCTGCGGGCAGGAGTGCATCAAGGTCGTCAGCGTCACCAAGGACGGTCGATCCTCCTTCGTCCCGGCATCGAACCCGAGCCCGGACGGCAAGGCCGGCTACGGCGGAGCGTCCGGCCACCGGTGGCTGACATTCGCGACCGATCGCACCCTCTATCGCCGCACGGACACGGTGAACCTGTGGGGGATGATCCGCGACCGCACCACGGGCAAGGTGCCGGCCGGCGTCGTGGTCAGGCTCCAGCCGATGGACGAGGACTTCGTGGCCACCGGTGCCCCGATCTCGACCTTGAGGCTGGCCCCACGGTCGAGCGGGGTGTTCAGCGGCAGCATCGCCCTGGCCGACGTCCCGGAAGGCTCGTACGAGCTCGAGCTGGTCGATGGGACCGAGGTGGTCCGGACGGCGAGCTTCCTGGTCGACCGGATCCTCAAGCCGGCGTACCGCATCGAGGTCGAGACCGGCCACCGTGCCTATGTCGTCGGCGAGCGGATCAAGTCGACGATCAAGGCCTCGTTCTTCGAGGGCTCACCGGTCCCGGGCGTCCCGCTTCGGGTGTCCCAGAGTGGCGACCGATCGGCCACGACCGACAAGACCGGCACGGCCGTCGTCAGGACGACCGCTCGACTCGAGGAGTCGAACGAGGGCGACCCGGAGGTCCAGACCGTCTCCGTGTCGCCGCGGCGAGCGGAGGAAGGGCAGATCCAGGGTTCCTCACGCGAGTTCCTCGTGTTCCCGAGCAGCCGCACGATCACGGCCGATTCCGGGATCTCGACGGGACGGGTCCGCGTCGCTGGCACCGTCAACGCGCTGGATCGCGCCGGTCTCGAACGCGCCCTCGCCGGCGATGCGTCGGTGTGGGAGGTGGATGCGCGCGGGGCGCCCGTCCGCGGCGTCACGGTGACCGCGACGTTCATGGAGCAGATCCCGGTCAAGACCCGGATCGGCACGGACTACGACATCATCGAGAAGACGACCGTGCCCGTCTACGAGTACACGACGAGGCAGCGAAACGCCGGGTCGGTCCGAGTCAGGACGGACGCCAAGGGACGGTTCGCGGCATCGATCCCGGCCGGAAGCGGCCACCACGACTACACGGTCCTCCTCAAGGTCGCCGATCCGGACGGGCATACGGCACGGCGGACGACCTATGCCACCGACACTGCAGCACCGGTGTATGACGGATCGAGCCAGCCCGAACTGGTCCCGACGAACGGCGTCGAACCGCCCGAGGGGTACAGCGTCGGCAGCCCGATCGATCTCACGCTGCGGGACCCGGCCCACCCGGCGGACACGACCAGTCGATACCTCTTCCACCTGACCCAGCAAGGCCTGCGCGACGTGGTCGTCCAGGGCTCACCGCGGTTCGTCGGCGCGTTCCAGTCGTGGGCGGTCCCGAACGTCTTCGTGACGGCCGTCCGCTTCACCGGGACCGGCTTCACCACGGCCGGGTACTCGGCCTCGTTCCGGACGGCGGACCGCAGCATCGACGTGCAGCTGACGCCGGACAAGGCGCGCTACGGCCCGCGCGACCAGGTGACGGTCGCGGTGCGGACGACCGATGCGGCCGGCAAGCCGATCGCGACGAGCGTCGTCCTCCGGGCCATCGACGAGAAGCTGTTCGCCATCGGCAGAGCCGAGGTCGACGACCCGCTCGGCGACATCTACGCGGCCCTCGACCCGGGCATCATCAGCAGCTACATCTCGCATCAGGGCCCGCCCGACTTCAGTGGCGGTGGCGGCGATACGACCGGCGGCGGCGGGGACGACTTCCGCGACGACTTCCGCGACAGCGTGCTGTTCAGGACGGTCGATACCGGTGCGGACGGCCGGGCCTCGGCATCGTTCCGCCTCTCCGACGACCTGACGTCGTGGCGGATCCTCGGATCGGCGTTCACCACGGACGTCAAGGCCGGGACCGGTTCGACCGATATCGCCGTCGGGCTGCCGTTCTTCGTCGATGCCTCGATCGCGCCGGAGTATCTCTCACCGACCAGCCGACGATCCTCGCTCGCGCCTTCGGGACCGCCCTCCCGACGGGTGCCCGGGTGACGATCTCGGCGACCTCGCCGAGCCTCGGACTGAAGACCCGACCCGTCACGGTCGCCGCCTTCGCCGACGTCCCGATCCGGCTTCCGGCGCTGACCCTGGGCACGCACTCGGTGACGATCACGGCGACCTACGGGACCGGTCCGTCCGCCCGCACTGACCGGCTGGTCCGGACCTTCGCGGTCGTGCGTTCGCGCCTGGCCACGACCAGGACGGCCTATGTCGACCTCACCGGCACGATCCACCCCGACGGCGGTACCGGGCTGACGCGGGTGGTCGTCGCCGACAGCTCCGCCGGCCGTCACCTGCCGCTGCTGACCGAGCTGGCCGCCGGCGACGGCGTCCGCCTCGAGCGCGCCCTGGCGGCGGCGGCGGCCAGAGACCTGCTGATCTCTCGGTTCGGCGAGTCGGAAGCCGACGTCCCGGCCGGCGACTTCACCGGCGCTCGCTACCAGCAGGAGGACGGCGGGATCTCGCTGGTCCCCGCCGGGAGCAGCGACCTCCAGACCTCCGTCCTGGTCGCCTTGACCGACCCGGGACCATTCTCCAAGGGCATGCTCACGCAGTACTTCCTGGCGGTCCAGGCCGACCCGAAGGCCACTCGCGAGCGCCAGGACTACGCCCTGGCCGGTCTGGCGGGTCTTCACGCCACGGTGCTCCCCCAGATCCAGGCGGCAGCAGCCGATGAGGGCCTGACCATCCGCGAGCGCCTGGTGCTCGGCATCGGGGCCGCCGCCCTGGGCGACGCGACGACGGCCCGGTCCATCGCCCGCTCGCTGATCTCCCACTACGGCGAGCAGCAGGCCGGATGGGCCAGGCTGCGGGTCGGCACGACGACCGCGGACGGCGTCGAGGGCACCGCGTTGATGGCCATGCTCGCGGCGGCTACGGGCGACCCGCTCGCCCCGGCCTTCTGGGCCTATGTCGAGGCGAACCCCATGCCGGAACTGGTGGTCGACCTCCATGCGATCGGCTACGTCGAACGGCTCCTCGAACGCCTTCCGCCGCGGCCCGCCAGCTTCGCCTACACGGTCGGCGGGACCCGCACGGTCGTGGACCTCAAGCCGGGCGGGACGTTCTCGATGGTCCTCACCGGGCCACAGCTGGCGTCCCTGGCCATCGAGCGCCTGACCGGGCTCGGTCGGCGTGACCACGGACTGGCGCGAGCCGGTCAAGGCGTCCACCATCGAACGCGATGCCGACATCACCGTGACCCGCACGGTCAGCCCGGGTGGCACCGTCAAGTCAGGCGACCTCGTCATCGTGAGCCTCAGGGTCCGGTTCGGGCAGCAGGCACCGACCGGCTGCCACCTGGTCACCGAGCTCGTGCCGTCCGGGCTGATCGCGGTCGGCCAGCTCGACGGCGTCTTCTACAGCGACGGCATCGACATGCCCGAGGGGGCCACGCCGCCGTTCGAGCAGATCGGCCAACGCCTGTCGTTCTGCGCCGAGAACGGGACGAAGGACCACGTCGACGACCTGCGCTACGAGGCCAGGGTCATCACACCCGGGACCTACACCTGGGAGCCGGCCGTCGTGGAGTCGCGGACCAGCGCGAACCATGCCGCCCTGACCGGGTCGAGGACGGTCACGATCCGCTGATCCGCCGGGCTAGCCCGCGACGGGCGTCGGGGTGGGGGTCGGCGTGGGCGTCGGCGTGGGTGTCGGCGTCGGTGGTGTCGGGGCCGGCCCCTCCTGCTGGCGCCACAGGTACTCGCGCAGCGTGAGGTTGCTGTCGTGGACCTTCGCGGCCGCGTCCCGCCCGACGTAGCGGTAGTGCCACGGCTCGTACATGTAGCACGTGACCGCGGTCTTGCCCTTGGGGTAGCTCATGATGAAGCCGTACTTCCACGCGTTCGCGGCCATCCACGTGCCGGCCTTGCTCGTGGCCCAGTCGGACACGTTCCACGGGTCGGCGCCGCCGTAGCTCTTGAAGTCGAGGGCCGTGCCGAGCTGGTGCTCGCTGTGCCCCGCCCTGGCGCTCTCCTTGAGCGCGAAGGCGTAGCCGTGCGCCCGCACCCACGACGCGAAGGTCGCCTTCTGGGTCGTATAGCTGCGGAAGCCCGAGACCACGGCCATGCGCGCACCGGCGATGCGGGCCGCGGTGGCCATCGCCTTCAGGTCGGCGATCACCAGCAGCCGGACGCGTTCTCCACCGTTGAGCCCGGCCATCGTGGTCCAGCGCAGGTCCGTCGGCGCATAGCCCGAGCCGAGCCGCAGGCTGGAGTCCAGCACCGTGCGTGGCCATTGGCTGTACGAGCGCTGCTTGGTGAGGGTGTCCGCGACCTTGCATGCCGGAAGCGCCGGGGCCGTCGGGGCCGCCGAGGCTGTCGCCGCGAGCCCGGTCGCCAGCGCCACGACGACGGCGAGGACGATCAGCGACGCAGCGGAAGCGCGGCCACGGGAGCGGGCGCGAGGCCCGGCGATGGTCGACGGGAAGGGCATGACGCGGCGAATCGTACGACGGGGTATCGATCGATGGCCACTCCCCCGAACGTACCGGGGCATCGCAACGCCGTTGCGGCGGGGAGCGAGGCTAGGGCGCGACGCTCGGTGTCGGCTCGGCCGGCAGCGACGGCGTCGGCTTCACGGTCGGCTTCGCGGTCGGCTTCTTCGTCGGCTTCGGAGTCGCCTTGGGCCTCGACGTCTTGTTGCCACAACTGCTCACGCCGCTGCCGCTCGGGGCCTTGGTGCTGCCCTTCGGGACCGCGTAGGTCTTGACCGGGAGCGATCCGTCGGTCGGGAACAGGGCTTTGGCGAGCGCCCGGATCTTCGCGATGTTCGGGATCTGGATCGACCCGCGCTGGTCATTTCCAGCGCCGACCAGCGGGTGGGCGATGACGGCCCGGTACGTGCCGGCCCGTCCGATCTTGGTGGCCGCATCGGCCAGGTCCGGCAGGAGCTTGCGGGGGACATTGGTGGTCACGGTCTGGCCGATCGCCTTGAGCAGGCCGATCGGATCGTTGACGAAGCCGCCCTTGACGACGCGGTCGCGGACGCCCGAGAGGACCTCCTGCTGGCGGGCGGCCCGGGTGAAGTCGCTCTCGCCGGCGGCCTTGCGCACGCGCGCGTACGCCAGCGCCTGGTTCCCGGTGAGGTGGTGCTTGCCGGCCGTGATGGCGAAGCCGTTGGTGAACCCGTACTCGCGGTAGCGGACGTCGCAGAAGGCGTGGGCGACGTTCACGTCCACTCCGCCAAGGGTATTGACGACTTGACGAAGCCCTGCAGGGTCACCGCGGCGTAGTAGTCGACCTTGATGCCGAGCAGCTTGCCGAGGGCGCCGGTCAGGACGTCGAACCCGGTCCCGTCGTTTTGTGGGAACTGCTTCGGGTGCAGTCGGACATATGAGACGAGCCCGTTGATCTTGCCGCGGAACGTGCGGCCGTCCGCCAGCGGCACGTCGACCATGTCGCGCGGCACCGACACCATCGAGACGGTCTCGGTCGCCGGGTCCATCGAGACGACGATCATCGTGTCGGTCGCGTACGTGTGACGGCCCACCCCGGCATCGACGCCGACGATCACGCCGGTGATCCGCGGGTCGGCGGGCACCGGCGTCGGCGAGGGCGAGGCGCTCGGCTCACCCGACGGCGAGGGCGACGCCGGGATGAGGTTGGCCGGGTCGGCCTCCGGCTGCTGCGACGGCAGGATCGCGGTGGCCGACGGCTCGACGAAGACCTCGTCGGCGGTCTCGCGGGCGACCTCGGTCGCGTACCCGGCGTACGCCTGCGGCACGATGATCACGAGGAGGAGCAGGACGATCGGGAGGACGTCGCCCTTGCCCATCCGCGGCAGGCCGGGTGCGAACAGGCTGGATGCGACCGCGATGAGGCGCCACACGAGCAGGACGCCCTGGAACGCGAGCAGCCCCCAGATGACCTCGGATTCGAGGAGCGTGGCGACGAGCCGGGGTCCCGAGGTCGTCAGCGCGAGGTAGACGGCCACCGCCAGGGCCAGGATCGTCGGGGTCAGGAAGATCACGCCCAGCAGCCGCCGGCCGGCCACGACGTGGCCGAGCCCGGGGACGAAGGCGTCGAGGATGGCGGGGACGTAACGCGAGCGTCGGCTCGGCGTGGCGGACGCGACAGTGTCCGCGGCGTCGTCTGTCACCGGCGCAGGGTAGCAGCACTCGCCCGGACAGGCGCTGGAGGCGCCGGTCGGTCCTATGCCCGACTAGTACGGTCGGGCGGGGTAAGCGGCCCACCCAGTGAGGTAGTGTGAGGTCAGCGGGGGCTGGACACATCTTCGACGATGCCGCCTCCGAGGGACCCTTGACCTCAAGAACCAGGCCCGCGTCCCACCGGTTCATGGTGTTCTGTCAGGTCATCGCGGTGATCTCGTGGCTCGCCAGCCCGGTCGCCGGACTTGCCGCGAGCCCCGCCCCGACGCCCGATGCGACGCCGACCGCGACCCAGCCCGCCGTCGACCCGAGCGCCGAGCCCACCGCCGAGCCGACACGCCGAGCCCACCGCCGAGCCCACCGCCGAGCCGACCGCCGAGCCGACGCCGAGCCGAGCGCCGAGCCGACCGCCGAGCCGAGCGCCGAGCCGAGCGCGGAGCCGAGCGCGGAGCCCACGCCGGAGCCGACCCCCGCGGCCACCCCGGCGCCCGTCACCGACACGTACATCGTGACCTTCGCGCCGGGCACCTCGGCCGCCGCCCAGGCGGCCAGCCTGGCCGCCGCCGGGGCGACCGCCACGGACGTCGATCGCGGTCCTGCGCATGCAGGTGGTCGACATCGCCCGCGGCTCGGACACGATCGCGGCCCTGCGCGCCGACGGCAACGTCACCCGGGTCGAGGCCGACCGGGTGCGCAGCGCCGAGGCGGCCCCCGACGACCCGCGCTACGACGACCAGTGGTCGCTGCGGACCATCGGCTGGGACCAGCTCTACGGCTCCGTCCAGCCGCAGGGCAGCGCGGTGGTGGCCGTGCTCGACACCGGGGTCGACGGGAGCACCCCCGACCTGGCCGGCCAGCTGGTCCCCGGCACCAGCGTCCTCGACGGCTCCGACGGGCGGACCGACCCCAACGGCCACGGCACGGCCATGGCCGGCATCATCGCCGCCGCCAGCGGCAACGGCACGGCCATCGCCGGCATCGGCTACCAGGGCGTCCGGGTCATGCCCGTCACGGTCCTCGGGCCCGACGGCCTGGGCCAGGACAGCGACATCATCGCGGGCATCGTCTGGGCGGTCGGCCACGGCGCCGACGTGATCAACATGTCGTTCAGCAACCCGGGCTTCTCGACCGGCCTGCAGGCGGCCGTCGACTACGCCTGGGCGCACGACGTGGTGGTCGTCGCGGCGGCCGGCAACGACGCCTCGCACACGGCCACCTTCCCGGCCGGCGACCGCGCCGTGGTGGGCGTCTCCAACACCGACCGGGACGACCGCCTCGACCCGTCCTCGAACGACGGCGACAGCGTCTTCCTGGCCGCCCCGGGCAGCGACATCGCGACGCTCCTGCCGGGCGGCGGCACGACCAGCGTGTCGGGCACCTCGGCCTCCTCGGCCGAGGTGGCCGCCGCGGCCGCCCTGCTGCGGGCCATCGACCCGGGCGCCAGCAACGGGGTCATCGTGTCGCGCCTGGCGCGCACCGCCGCCGCGGTCGGCACGGTCGCCCAGACCGGCAACGGCCGGCTCGACCTGGCCCGCGCCGCGGCCGACACGGGGACCGACTTCGTGCAGCCCGTGGGCGCCACCCCGATCGGCTCGGGCGGGCCGTTCGTGGGGCCGTACGTGATCGCCGCGGCCGCGGTGAATGCCGCGACCACCACGCTGAACGGCGTGATCACGCCGATCTCGGTCGCCCCGGGTGGCTCGATCACCCTCGTGATGAACGTCACGACCAATGGGGCGGGCGCCGCCGCCCGCTGGTACTCGTCGCGCTGGGCGCTGGCCACTGCGCCGCCAGCGGTCGCTGCGATGACCTGCGTGAACCACCCGAACCATGACGGCCCGGGCACGTTCTCCGAGACCATGACCATCACCGCGCCGGCCGCGGCCGGGAACTACAACCTCTACCTACTCGCCTACAACGCCGACGACTGCTTGACCGGGCCGAGCGCCCTGTTCACCCGCGCGAACGCCCTGGACAACGTCGCCCCGACGGCCACGATCGATCTCCGGGCGGCATCGGACAGCGGCGTCTCGAATTCGGACGACCTGACCAACGCTGCGAGCCCCATCTTCGACGTGACCTTCAGCGAGACGGTAGCAGGGCTGGCCGCGGGCGACTTCTCCAACGTCGGGACGGCAACCGGCTGTGTCTTCGGCGCCCCGGCCGGCGCGGCCGCTGCGTACAACGTCACGGTCACGGGCTGTTCTGAGGGCACCCTCATCGTGCGGCTCGCCGCCAACGGGGTCCTCGACACCGCCGGCAACGGCAATGCCCTGACGAACGGGCCGACCGTCACGATCGACCGGACCGGGCCGAGCGTCACCATCAACCAGGCGGCCGCGCAGCCGGACCCGACCAACGCCAGCCCGATCAACTACACGGTCGTCTTCAGCGAGCCCGCCACCGGCTTCATCACCGGCGACGTCACGGTCGCGGGGACCTCAGGCGGGGCCAAGACCGGGACGGTCACGGGCGGCCCGACCACCTACAACGTGGCGGTCACCGGGATGACCACGTCGGGCACCGTCATCGCCACGATCGCGGCGGCGCGGGCGACCGACCTGGCCGGCAACAACAACATCGCGTCCACCTCGACCGACAACACGGTGACCTGGGACGTGGTCGCCCCGACCGTGACCATCAACCAGGCGGCGGGCCAGCCTGACCCGACCAATGGGGCCACGATCAACTACACGGTCGTGTTCAGCAAGCCGGTCACCGGCTTCACGACGGGCGATGTGACCGTCGCCGGGACCTCGGGCGGGGTCAAGACCGGCACGGTCACGGGCGGCCCGACCACCTACAACGTGGCGGTCACCGGGATGACGTCGTCCGGGACGGTCATCGCCACGATCGCCGGAGGCGTCGCGATCGACGCCGCGGGCAACAACAACGCCGCGTCGACCTCGGTCGACAACACGGTCACGTGGGACAACACCGCGCCGACGGTCACCATCAACCAGGCGGCCGCACAGGTCGACCCGACCAACGGGGCGACGATCAACTTCACGGTCACGTTCAGCGAGGCGGTGGTCGGCTTCGCGACCGGCGACGTGTCCTTCACCGGCAGCACGGCCGGTGGCGCCCTGGTCGGGACCGTCAGCGGCGCCGGTCCCGTCTACAACGTCGCGGTCACAGGGATGACCAGCTCGGGTACCGTCGTCGCGTCGCTCGGTGCCGGCGTGGCCGCAGATCCGGCCGGCAACCCCAACGCCGCATCCACCTCGGCCGACAACACGGTCACGTGGGACAACGTCGCGCCGACGGTCACCATCAACCAGGCAGCGGCCCAGGCCGACCCGACGAAGACCAGCCCGATCAACTTCACCGTCGTCTTCAGCGAGCCGGTGCTCAACTTCGTCACGGGCGACGTCACGTTCGGTGGGACCGCGGGCGGGGCCAAGGTGGGCACCGTCACCGGCGCCGGGACGACCTACAACGTGGCCGTCACCGGGATGACCACCACCGGGACGGTCATCGCCACCATCACGGCGGCCAAGGCGAACGACCCCGCCGGCAACAACAACCTGGCGTCCACGTCCACGGACAACACGGTCACCTGGGACGTCACCGCCCCGACCGTGACGATCAACCAGGCGGTCGGGCCAGGCTGACCCGACCAACGGGGCGACGATCAATTACACGGTCACGTTCAACGAGGCCGTCACCGGGTTCACCACGGGCGACGTGACGATCGCCGGGACCTCGGGCGGGATCAAGACCGGGACGGTCACCGGCGGCCCGATCATCTACAACGTCGCGGTCACCGGCATGACGTCGTCCGGCACCGTCATCGCCACGGTCGCGGCCAGCGTCGCGACGGACCTCGCCGGCAACAACAACGCCGCCTCCACCTCGGTCGACAACACCGTGACGTGGGACAACGTCGCCCCGACGGTGACGATCAACCAGGCGGCCGCACAGGTCGACCCGACGAACGCGAGCCCGATCAACTTCACGGTCACGTTCAGTGAGGCCGCCACCGGGTTCACGACCGGTGACGTCACGTTCGGCGGCACCGCCGGCGGGCCTCTCGTCGGCACCGTCACCGGCGGCCCGATCATCTACAACGTCGCGGTCACGGGCATGACCATCTGCGGGCACGGTCATCGCCACGCTCGGCGCCGGTGTCGCGACGGACCTCGCCGGCAACAACAACGCCGCCTCGACCTCGGTCGACAACACCGTGACCTGGGACAACGTCGCCCCGACGGCCGTCATCGACCTCCGGGCCGCGTCGGACAGCGGCGTTTCGAACTCGGACGACATCACCAACGCCGCGAGCCTGATCTTCGATGTGACCTTCAGCGAGTCCGTGGTCGGGCTGGCAGCGAACGACTTCTCCAACGTCGGGACCGCGACGGGTTGCGTCGTGGGCGCACCGGCCGGCGCCGGCGCGGCCTATTCGGTGACGTTGACCGCCTGCGCGCAGGGAACGGTGATCCTCCGGCTGCGTGCCGCCGCCGTGACCGACGCGGCGACCAACGCCAATGCCGTGACCGACGGCCCGACCGTGACCGTCGACCGGACCGGGCCGACCGTCACGATCAACCAGGCCGCCGCGCAGCCCGACCCGACCAGCGTGAGCCCGATCAACTACACGGTCGTGTTCAACGAGGCTGCGGCCGGCTTTGCCACGGGCGACGTCACGGTCGGCGGGACCTCGGGCGGGGTCAAGACCGGGGCCGTGACCGGTGGCCCGGCGACCTACAACGTGGCGGTCAGCGGGATGACCACGTCCGGCACGGTGGTCGCGACCATCGCGGCCGGTGTCGCGACCGACCTCGCCGGGAACGCCAGCGCCGCCGCGACCACCACCGACAACATCGTCACCTGGGACGTCATCAGCCCGACCGTCACGATCAACCAGGCGGCCGCCCAGCCCGATCCGACCAATGCCAGTCCGATCAACTTCACGGTCACCTTCAGCGAGGCCGCCACCGGGTTCACGACCGGCGACGTCACGTTCGGCGGCACCGCCGGAGGGCCCCTCGTCGGCACGGTCACCGGCGGCCCGATCATCTACAACGTGGCGGTCACCGGGATGACCGACTGCGGGCACGGTCATCGCCACGCTCGGCGCCGGGGTCGCGACGGACCTTGCCGGCAACGCGAACGCCGCCTCGACCTCGGTCGACAACACCGTGACCTGGGACAACGTCGCCCCGAGCGTGACCATCAACCAGGCGGCCGCGCAGCCGGACCCGACCAATGCCAGTCCGATCAACTTCACGGTCGTCTTCAGCGAGCCGGTGACCGGCTTCATCACCGGCGACGTGACCCTCGCGGGAACCGCAGGCGGGGCGCTCACGGGCACGGTCACCGGCGGCCCGACCACGTACAACGTGGCCGTGACCGGCATGACCACGTCGGGCACGGTCGTCGCCACGATCGCGGCCGCCAAGGCCTTGGACCTCGCCGGCAACGACAACACGGCGTCCACCTCGGCCGACAACACCGTCACCTGGGACAACGTTGCGCCTACGGTCACGATCAACCAGGCGGCCGCGCAGGCCGACCCGACCAACGCGAGCCCGATCAACTACACGGTGGTGTTCAGCGAGCCGGTCACCGGCTTCGTCACCGGCGACGTGACGGTCGGTGGGACATCGGGCGGGGCCAAGACCGGCACGGTCACGGGCGGCCCGACCACCTACAACGTCGCCGTGACCGGCATGACCACCTCGGGCACCGTCATCGCCACGATCGCGGCGGCCCGAGCGACCGACCTGGCCGGCAACAACAACACCGCGTCCACCTCGACCGACAACACGGTGACCTGGGACCGGGCGACCCACCTCGCCTTCCAGCAGCAGCCGACCGACACCGTCCACGGGAGCGCGATCAGTCCGACCGTGACGGTCGCCATCCTCGATGACAACGGCCTGGTCGTGACCGAGAAGGCCGGGTCCATCACGCTGACCCCGTCGGCGCCGGGTGCCCTCGAGGTCTCGCCGGTGACGATCGCGGTGGTCAACGGCGTCGCGACGTTCACCGGGCTGATCGCCGATCAGGTCGGCACCTACACCCTGGACGCGACCAGTGCCGGGCTCGTCGGGACGACGAGCGCGTCGTTCGACGTCACCACGGCCGCCCTGATCGTCACGGCCACCAACCGGTCCAAGGTCTACGGCCAGACCGTCGTGTTCGCGGGCACGGAGTTCACGACCAGCGGGCTGCTCGGGACCGACACGGTCGACAGCGTCACGCTGACGAGCCCGGGTGCCGCCTCGACGGCGACCGTCGCAGGCGGCCCGTACGCCATCACGCCGTCGGCCGCCGTCGGGAGCGGCCTCTCGAACTACGCCATCACCTACGTCGCCGGCAGCCTGACCGTGACCACCGCCCCGCTGACGATCGAGGCCGATGATCGGACGAAGACGTACGGCCAGACGGTCGTCTTCGCCGGGACCGAGTTCACGACCAGCGGCCTGCTCAACGGCGACACCGTGACGAGCGTGACCCTGACGAGCCTCGGGGCGGCGCCCACCGCCACGGTCGCCGGCAGCCCGTACGCCATCACCCCGAGCGCCGCGATCGGCACCGGGCTCTCGAACTACGCGATCGCCTACGCCGACGGCGACCTGACCGTGACCACCGCCCTGCTGACGGTGACGGCGGACGATCGCTCGAAGACGTACGGGCAGACCGTGGTCTTCGCCGGGACCGAGTTCAGCACGACCGGCCTGCTCAATGCCGACGCCGTCGACACGGTCACCTTGACGAGCGGCGGCGCCCCGTCGACCGCCACGGTCGCCGGCAGCCCGTACGCGATCACCCCGTCGGCTGCGACCGGGACTGGTCTCTCGAACTACGCGATCACGTACGTCGACGGCGCCCTGACGGTGACCGCGGCCACCCTGACGATCACCGCGCACGACCGATCGAAGGTCTACGGCCAGACGGTCGTCTTCGCCGGAACGGAGTTCAGCGCGACCGGCCTGCTCAATGCGGACACCGTCACGAGCGTCACGCTGACCAGCCCGGGCGCCGTCGCGACCGCGACCGTGGCCGGCAGCCCGTACGCCATCACCCCGTCGGCTGCGGTCGGCACTGGCCTGGGCAACTACGCGATCACGTATGTCGACGGCGCGCTGACCGTGACCCCGGCCGCGCTCACCGATCACCGCGGACGACCGGACGAAGACGTACGGCCAGACGGTCGTCTTCGCCGGCACCGAGTTCTCGACCACGGGTCTCCTCAATGCCGACGTGGTCGACAGCGTGACCCTCACGAGCCCGGGCGCCCTCGCGACCGCCACGGTCGCCGGCAGCCCCTACTTCATCACGCCGTCGGCGGCCGTCGGGACCGGGCTCGGCAACTACACGATCACGTATGCGACCGGCGAGCTGACGGTGACCAAGGCCGCGCTGACCATCACCGCCGACGACCGTTCGAAGGTGTACGGCACCGTGGCGGTCTTCGCCGGCACCGAGTTCTCGACCGCCGGCCTCCTGAACGCTGATGCGGTCGATACCGTCACGCTGACCAGCCCGGGCGCGCTCGCCACCGCGACCGTGGCCGGCAGCCCGTACCCGATCACCCCGTCGGCCGCGACCGGCACCGGCCTCGGCAACTACACGATCACCTACGTCGACGGCGAGCTGACCGTGACCCAGGCGACGGCGGTCATCGTGGTGACCGGCTACTCGGTCGTCTACGACGCGCTGCCCCACACCGCCACGGGCACGGCCACGGGCGTGCTCGGCGAGGACCTCTCGGCCGGCCTCGACCTGACGGCCACGACGCACACCGCGGTGGGCGCCTCGACCGACCCCTGGACCTTCACCGACCCGGCCGGCAACTACGCGCCGGACGCGGGCACGGTCGACACCGAGATCACCCCCGCCCCGCTGACCGTCACCGCCGACGACCGGACCAAGACCTACGGCCAGACGGTGGTCTTCGCCGGCACCGAGTTCACCACCAGCGGCCTGCTCGGGGCCGACAGCGTCGACAGCGTCACGCTCACGAGCGCGGGCGCCGCGCCGACCGCCACCGTGGCCGGCAGCCCGTACGCGATCACCCCGAGCGCCGCGACCGGCACCGGGCCTCGGCAACTACACGATCACCTATGTCGACGGCGCGCTGACGGTCACGAAGGCGCCGATGACGATCAAGGCCAACGACCGGACCAAGACCTACGGCCAGACGGTCGTGTTCGCCGGCACCGAGTTCACCATCGAGCGGCCTGCTCAACGCCGACACCGTGACGAGCGTCACCCTCGACCAGCCCGGGCGCCGCGGCCGACGGCCACCGTGGCCGGCAGCCCGTACGCCGATCACCCCGTCGGCGGCCGTCGGCACCGGCCTCGGCAACTACACCATCACCTACGTCGACGGCGAGCTGACGGTCGATCCCGGCCGCGCTGACCATCACCGCCGACGACCGGACCAAGACCTACGGCCAGACCGTGGTCTTCGCCGGCACCGAGTTCACCACGACGGGCCTGCTCAACGCGGACATCGTCGACAGCGTGACGCTGACCAGCCCCGGCGCCGCGGCGACCGCGACCGTGGCCGGCAGCCCGTACGCCGATCACCGCCGTCGGCCGCGGTCGGCACCGGCCTCGGCAACTACACGATCACCTACGTCGACGGCGCGCTGACCGTCACGCCGGCAGCGCTCACCATCACCGCCGACGACCGGACCAAGATCTACGGCCAGACGGTCGTCTTCGCCGGCACCGAGTTCATCGACCAGCGGGCCTGCTCAACGCCGACAGCGTCGACAGCGTCACCCTGGCCAGCCCGGGCGCCGCGCCGACCGCGACCGTGGCCGGCAGCCCGTACGCCATCACCCCGAGCGCCGCGACCGGCACCGGGCCTCGGCGAACTACGCGATCACCTATGTCGACGGCGCGCTGACGGTCACGCCGGCGCCGCTGACGATCGAGGCCGACGACCGGACCAAGACCTACGGCCAGACGGTCGTGTTCGCCGGCACCGAGTTCACCTTCAGCGGCCTGCTGAACGCCGACACCGTGACCGAGCGTCACGCTGACCAGCCCGGGCGCGCTCGCCACCGCGACCGTGGCCGGCAGCCCGTACCCGATCACCCCGTCGGCCGCGACCGGCACCGGCCTCGGCAACTACACGATCACCTACGTCGACGGCGAGCTGACCGTGACCCAGGCGACGGCGGTCATCGTGGTGACCGGCTACTCGGTCGTCTACGACGCGCTGCCCCACACCGCCACGGGCACGGCCACGGGCGTGCTCGGCGAGGACCTCTCGGCCGGCCTCGACCTGACGGCCACGACGCACACCGCGGTGGGCGCCTCGACCGACCCCTGGACCTTCACCGACCCGGCCGGCAACTACGCGCCGGACGCGGGCACGGTCGACACCGAGATCACCCCTGCCCCGCTGACCGTCACCGCCGACGACCGGACCAAGACCTACGGCCAGACCGTGGTCTTCGCGGGCACCGAGTTCACCACCAGCGGCCTGCTCGGGGCCGACAGCGTCGACAGCGTCACGCTCACGAGCGCGGGCGCCGCGCCGACCGCCACCGTGGCCGGCAGCCCGTACGCCATCACCCCGAGCGCCGCGACCGGCACCGGGCCTGTCGAACTACGCGATCACCTATGTCGACGGCGCGCTGACGGTGGATCTCGCCTCCCTGACCATCACCGCGGACGACATCTCGAAGCTGCCCGGGCTCACCTACACGTTCACCGGCACGGAGTTCACGACCGTCGGACTCCAGAATGCGGACACCGTCGATTCGGCGACCCTCGTGAGCGCGGGCGCCCCGGCATTGGCGCCACCGGGCACCTACCCGATCTTCATCTCCGCCGCCATCGGGACCGGCCTCGCGAACTACACGATCACCTACGTGCAAGGCACCTTCAACGTCGGGAACGCCACGCCGGCCGTCGGTGACACCGATATCAGCACGACCGCGACCACGGCCGTCGATGGCGCGGTCTCGGTCGTCGATCCGGACCCCGGCCAGACCGTGACGGTGACGATCACGGTCGCGCCGACCCACGGGACCGCGACGGTCGCCGCCGACGGGTCGTTCACCTACACGCCGACCGGCACCTACACGGGCGACGACACCTTCACGATCCAGGGCTGCGACGACTTCGCGCCGCCCGCGTGCGACACGGGCACGGTCACGGTCTCGGTCTACCCGGTCGCGGTCGCCGACGCCCAGGTGACGAGCCAGGGCAAGACCGTCGAGGTCGATGTCCAGGCGAACGACATCGGCGATGCCGGGCTTCCGCAGATCGTCAGCGGGCCGGCCCATGGCACGGCGAAGATCGGCTCGATCATCTACACGCCGGATGCCGGCTTCAGCGGCACGGACCACGTCGTCTACCGGATCTGCAGCCCCAACGACCCGGCACTCTGCGATGACGCGACCCTGACGATCACGGTCGCCGAGGCCCCGCCCGCAACCGACGGCGATCCAGTTGATCGCCTCGCCCATCGGCCCGATCCGATCGTCGCTGATCTGGCTGGCGATCATGGCCGGCCTGGTGGCCGCCGTGGGTGCCGGCGCCGTGTTCGCGACCGCCCGGCGTCGTCAGCGCGCCTGACGTCGCACCCGCGGGAGCGCCGCGAGCCTGCGCCTGAGCGGCATGCGGTATCATCGCCGCCGCTCCACTGGCGAGTGGCCAAGCGGTAAGGCGCCTGACTCTGGATCAGGAGATCGAAGGTTCGAATCCTTCCTCGCCAGCCAACAGCCCGACTCGCGCTGAACGGAGCTGCCCACCCCTTTCCTCGTCGTGTCGTGCAGCACGAGCGTGCGCGTGCGGCCGGTCCACGGAGTGGGTCGGACGGGCCGGACGGCCCGCCGATGGGTGACCTTCGTCCCTCGTCCGGCTCCGGGCCGACGCCCAGACTCGCCGGATCAACCACCGATCCACGGCTCGGAGGCGCGAGATGACTCGGGTCCTCGTCGTCCATCACGACCTCGATCTGGCCGGCCAGGAGGTCGATTCGCTGCGCCGCTACGGCTATGACGTCGTCGAGTGCGGCGGACCGACCCGCAATCGCTGTCCGGTGCTCGCGGGACACCCGTGCGACCTCGCGGAGCGGGCTGACGTCCTCGTGTACGACGTCTGGGCGAGCGGCGACGCCGAAGGGTCCAAGACCCTGATCGAAAACATCCGCGACGTCCACCCGGACACGCCGGTCGTCCTGACGGCGCCGGGTGTCGCGCTCAGCTGGGAGGAGACGACCGGCACCCACGCCGTGACCGTGCTCCTCGGCCAGCCGACCGGCGCCCGCCTCGACGAAGCGATCAAGGCTGCGCTCGCGCCACAGGCGGCGCCGGAAACGTGAAGCGCGCTAGCCAGCCTGCGCGTTCGGTTCGGCCGGCCAGTACTGCTCGCTGACGATCGCATCGCGGGCGAATCCGCGCCTCGCGAGGATCAGTTCGGTGGCGGCGATGACCCCGGGATTCCCACAGAGATAGGCGACGCTGTCGGCCGGAGCCAGTCCGTGGACATCGCACAGCTCGTCAAGGCGGGCGTCGATCCGGCCGGTGAGCCCGGTCCAGCCGGCATTGTCGGGATGGGTCGGGCGGGAGATCAGCGGCGAGTAGCGGAACCGGGTCGGGCCGCCAGCGATCCCCTCGATCCGGTCGCGGTAGGCAAGCTCCCCGACGCGCGCGACGCCGTGGACGACGACCGCGCGCGGTGTTTCGTCGTCGTTGCGGGGCCGGGCGGCGTCGTCGGCCGCCAGCGCCTCGAGCATCGAAACCAACGGGGCGATCCCGGTTCCGGTGGCGATGAACAGGTGGGCCCGGGGGTCGCCCGGGCCGGAGCGTGAAGAGGCCCTTCGCCCGGCCGAGGCGGAGGCGGGCGCCGACCGGAAGCGCCCACAGCCGAGGCGTGAACGTGCCGCCGTCCACGAGGCGGACGAGGAACTCGAGGTCGCGACCCCGCCCCGCCGCGGATGCCGTCGAGTACGGCCGTTGGACCAGCCGGCCATCGACCATCAGGCCCAGCGCGAAGTACTGGCCAGGCTCGAACGGGAGTGCGCCGACGTCCGGCCGGACCGTGAACCGGGCGACCGTCTCTGTCAGGTCGATCCGGGCCATCAGCGTCGCGTTCGGCTCCGCATCCGGCCCAGCCGACCTGCCAGCGGTGCCCGCCGGGCGAGCGGCCGTCGTGAGCCGACCCACCTCGGTCATGTCCACCGTCAGGCGGCGGCAGCGACGCGCTCGACCGCTTCGCGAGCCGCCTCGGGGTCGAGGTACCAGGTCGCGTCGATCCGGGCGAACTGGGCCCAGGGCGGCGGGAGCCGATCGGCACGGAAGATCGCCTGGTTCGGGCACGCGCTCTCGCAGGAGCCGCAGTCGATGCAGCCGTCCGGGTCGATGTAGAACTTGCGGTCGACCGACGGGTCGGCCGTGATGCAGTCGACCGGACAGACGGCCACGCACGACTGGTCGCTGTTGTCGATGCACGGTTCGGCGATGACGTAGGCCATGGTGAGTCCTCCGGATGCGGATCGAGATCGATGGCCGCGCGGCGAGCATCCCTGCTGCCGACGACCCGTTCCGACACTGGCGGTGACCGATGTGAGGGTCCTGTGCGGCAGATGTGCGTTCGCTCATCTCCGTCAGCGCGGGCGGAGCGCCGACGCCTCAGTCCGCGGCGTGGCCCGTCGCTCGCCCGCGGCAGCGAGACGAGGAACCGCGCACCGCCTCCGGGTGCGTCGTCCACCGCGATGGTCCCATCGTGCGCAGCGGCGATCCGTTGGGCGATCGCGAGCCCCAGTCCGGTCCCGCCCGCGCGGTCACGCCGGACGCCGGGCAGGCGGGTGAACGGTTCGAACACACGATCACGCTCGGCGACGCGGGATCCCCGGCCCTTCATCGATCACCGTGAGCTCGACTCGGCGGTCCGATCGTCGGACCGCCACGCGGACCGTCGTCCCTGGCGGCGTGTGGTCGAGCGCGTTGTCGATGAGGATGAGGACGAGCTGGGTCAGCCGATCGCGATCGCCCGACACGGATGCCGATGTCCCGGGTTCGTCGCCGGACTCGAACCGCAGTTCGATCGCTGCGCATCGCGGCCAGGGCACCCGCCTGCCGGACGGCGTCCAGCGCGACCGCCCCGAGGTCGGTCGGGCGTCGGACGATGACGAGGCCCGCCGCCTCCGATGACGCGATCTGCAGGAGGTCGCCGACGAGGCGTGAGAGCCGGTCGGTCTCCGTCACGATGTCGGCGACGAGCACGTGGCCCACCGTCGTTGACGAGCCCTTCCCGTTCGAGGACCTCGGCGTTGGCGCGGATGATCGCCGGCGGCGTCTTGAGCTCGTGCGATGCGTCCGCGACGAACCGCCGCTGGGCGGCCATCGACCGCCGGATCGGAACGAGGGCACGACCGGTGACCAGCATCGTGACGACCGCCGCGCCGAACAGGCCGACGACACCGACCAGGGCGATCGCCGCGACCAGGCTGTTCGACTGCTGGTCGTGGAGCGTCATCACGAAGCCACCCTGGACGTATCCGATCGGCGGCTGGCCCGGCGCCGACACCACGGGCTCGGTCAACAGCCTGACCTCGACCCCGCCGACGTCCACCGTCCGAAGGTCACGGCCGTTCGCGCCGGCCGCCGCGACGGCAGCCGGGTCGGGCAGGCCGGGGAGGTTGACTCGCGACGGGTTGGCGATCTCGTGGCCGGTCGCGTCGAGGTACAGGAGCAGCGTGTCGGCAGCGGCGGGCGATGCGTCGTCCGATTCGCCCGACGCTTCGCCACTGGGAAGCTCGCCGTCGAGTCGCGTGACCGCCGCATCGACCGTCGAGGCGAGCGCCCGATCCACGTCCAGGTCGAGCGCTCGAAGCCCGACGAAGGCCGTGGCGGCGCCGATCATCACGATCAGCGTGGCGACCAGCGCGAGCGTGGTGACGAACAGGCGGCGCCGGGTCGCCCCGAGCAGCCGCGCGGTCGGTTCGGTCATCGGTGCGATCAGGGCTCCGCGCGGAGGGTGTAGCCCACGCCGCGCACCGTCCGGAGCCAGTCCGCCCGCCCCAGGTCGCCGAGCTTGCGGCGAAGGTAGTGGACATACAGGTCGACGACGTTCGAGTAGACGTCCGGCTCCGCTCCCCACACGGCATCGAGGATCTGCTGCCGCGTGAGGACCTGGCCGGCATGGCGGATGAAGAAGCCGAGCAGGGCGAACTCGCGCGCCGACAGGTCGACCGTCCGGTCACCGACCTGGGCGACGTGACGGAGCTCGTCGAGGCTCAGGTCGCCGGCCTGCAGCGGTCGCTCGGGCGGACTCGTCGATCGCCTGCCAAGGGCGTTGATCCTCGCGATGAGCTCAGCGAACGCGAACGGCTTCGGCAGGTAGTCGTCGGCGCCGGCCTCCAAGCCGGCGACCCGGTCCTCGATCGATCCCAACGCCGTCAGCATCAACACGGGCGTGGTCATGCCCGTCGCCCGCAGGAGGCCGAGCAGCGTCACCCCGTCGATGTCCGGCAGCATCCGGTCGAGGACGACGACGTCGTACGGCCCCCGCTGGGCGAGGGCGACCGCGGTCACGCCGTCCGGGGCGACGTCGACGACGTGGCGCTCGGCCGTCAGGACCCGATGGATCAGGGCCGCCATCTTCGGCTCGTCTTCGACCAGCAGGATCCGCATATCCGGCATCCTGCGCCGCGCATGCGGGGGAGTCGAGGCCTTGCGGGCCTGTCTTTGAAGCTTCTCATCCGGGCCACATGGCCCACTCATCGCGCTGGCCGAGCCTGTCCTCATCACCCCCACCCGCGATGAGGTCCGTCCACATGGTCAGCAAGATCGCCCTGTTCGTCGCGTCACTCGCCGCCTCGCTCGCCCTCGCCGGGGCACTCGCATCGGCCGGTTTCGCGCCCGGGGCCACTCCTGCCACCGCCGCCTCGCCGACCGTCGCACCGACGACGCCCGATGTCGCGGCCGAGCCACGGGTCCAGGTCGACACCGTCTACGTCGCGCCGCCGGCGAAGCAGAAGACGATCACGGTCCACAAGGTCGTCAAGGCCGCCCGCGGGGAGTCGGACGGGGAAGGGGGCGGAGACTGATGCCCGGCATCCGGGACGGGCGGCCGCCGCGAGGAGCCCCGCCCACGGCGGCGCAAGGAGCCGCGACGGTCCGCAAGCCATCGGCCACGACGCCCAAGGCCCGGCCCGACGCTCGTCCCCTGCGGATCGCGTTCGGGATGGGTGCCGTGGCCACGGCAAGTGCCCTGATCACCGCGTTCGCGGCACCGGGCGCGGGCACCGCGACCACCAGCGTGCAGACGACGGTGACCGAACCCGCGGCCCCGCGCCGTCGGTCACGCACGTCATCCAGTACGTCCAGCTCAAGCCGGGACAGACGGCGCCACCGAAGGCCGTGGTCAAGCAGGCGCCCGCGCTTCCCCCGAAGGTCGTCGTCGTCACCACCACCCGACAGTCGGGCGGGAAACCGTGATCGCGACCGGGTTCGCGGATCCGGTCTCGCTCGTGGCCGGCGAACGGGCCGCATCGTGCAGACAGCGGCCCGCCTCGGTGTCGACGAGACGGTCCTCGTGTACGGCCGAGCGACCGATGCTCGGCGGTCTCGTCGGCATCCACCTCTACCCCGGTCGCCGCGGCCGCCACCGAGGTCCGGCCCGACGTGACGCGGACCGACTGCTCGACCGCATGGAGGTCTGGGCAGCGGCGTCTCACCCGCTTCTCCCCGACTTCCGACCTGGTCCGCCTGAATACCTGGCCTTCGATGCGCGCCCCGGTCCGTCCGACCCTTGCCGCCGTCATGGACTGGGGACGAGAGGCCCAGGGACTCAGCGACGGCATCGTCGACATCGCCCTCCTCGACGCGCGCCTCGAGGCCGAGGGCATCGGATCGCCACCGACGTCGTCCGCGCTCGCGAGCCCGGCGGCTCGCGCCGCTGGTCGATGGACCGAGGGCCGCGTCGGACGGACGTGCTCAGGCCGGTGGGCCTGACGTTCGACCTCGATGGCGTCGCCAAGGGCTGGCTTGGCCGATCGGGCCCTTCGGCGGCTGGCCGCCTACCCATCGGCCGTCGTCGATGCGGACGGCGACATCGCGATCAGGCTCGGGCCCGGCCGGCGGATGCGGTTCGGTGTGGCCGACCCGCGGACGACCGGGCGATGCTCGTCGAACTCGAGCTGTGCGGACCGACGAGCGGGGTCGCCGCGGCGTTCGGGCTCGCGACGTCCGGGACGTCGGTCCATCGATGGACGGTCGCAGGCGGCCGTCGCACCATCTCATCGATCCCCGGACGGGTCGTCCGGCCCGGACCGACCTGGTCCAGGCGACCATCCTGGCCGGTTCCGCGCGGGAGGCCGAGGCGATCGCCAAGACCGCCGTGATCATCGGTTCCGAGTCGGCCCTCGAGCGTCTGGATCGCCACGGGGTCCATGCGGCGATCCTCCTGACGGATCGGGGAGACGTTCTCGTGACCCCGTCCACGTTGGGCTGGCTGTCATGAAGTTCCGGGGGTTCGACGCGCGGACGCAGGCGACCCGTTGGGGCCTGTTCGCCGTCGCCGTCGGCATCGTCATCGGCGCGACCGCGCCGACCGCCATCGCGGGGCTCGCTGGAGCGTGGGAGGCGAACCGGTCCAGCCTGCCATGGGTCTTCGAGCGGACCTTCGCGTTCCTTGCCTACGGCGCCGTCGCGGGCTCGGTGATCTACGGTCTGCTCCTGTCGACGAAGGTCCTCGACGCGGTCGCCCATCGCCCGATCACCTTCGCCTTGCACCAGGACCTGGCCTCGTTCGGCGTCGGCCTCGCGGCCATCCACGGGATGCTCCTCGCGCTCGACAAGAGCGTCCCGTTCAGCCTCGCCGAGATCGCCGTCCCCGGTCTGGCTCCGTACGCGCCGATGTGGGTTGCGGCCGGCCAGGTCGCGTTCTACCTGATGGCCGCCGTCCTCGCGAGCTTCTACCTGCGGCGGCGACATCGGGCAACGCGCCTGGCGCCTCTTCCACTATCTGACGTTCCTGGCCTTCATCGGGGCGACCGCCCACGGGCTGGGAGCGGGGACCGACAGCGCGTCGCCGTGGGCCTGGTGGCTCTACGTCGGGTCGTCGGTGGTCGTCCTGTTCCTGTTCGTCTACCGGATCACCAGCGCCGTCGTCGGTGGGTCATCGCGTCCTTCCCGCACAGCAGGGCCGATCCGGTCCGCTGTAGGCCCGATGGCCCCCCGGAACGGGCAGTCCGGCCGGGACGCACGGGGCGAGCCCTGCCATAGACTCGCTCGATGAGCGCCACATCGGCCCGGCGCCCCCGCGCACGCCACGACGGAACCACCGACGAGCTCGATCGACCGGACTGCGCGCCACCTCGTCGACCGCGCGATGCTGCCGATGACCGTGGCAGGGCTCCTGGCCGGGATCGGGCTGACGTGGGCGGGGAATACCGACGCGGCTGATCTCGCCTGGACGATCCCTTCGGTCGTGGTCGCGGTGCGACTCGCATGGGCGATCGTGCGCGATCTCGCGCGCGGCGAGCTCGGCGTCGATCTCATCGCGATCCTGGCCATCGCCGGGGCACTCCTGCTCGGCGAGCCGTTCGCCGCGGCGGTCATCGCCGTCATGCTTGCGACCGGCGAGGCGTTGGAGCGCTACGCGCAGGGCCGCGCGCACCGCGAGCTGACCGCGCTGCTCGGACGGGCACCGCGGGACGTCCAGCGATATCACGATGGCCGGCTCGAGACGACCCCGATCGAGGCCGTCGTTCCCGGTGACCTGCTCGCGATCCGCCCTGGCGAAGTCGTGCCGGTCGACGGGATGGTCGTCGGGAGCCCGGCCGTCCTCGACGAATCCGCGCTCACCGGCGAGTCCCGCCTGGTGACCCGCGAGGAAGGCGACCTGGTCTCCTCAGGGACCGTCAACGCCGGGTCCTCGTTCGATCTTCGTGCCGCCGCCACGGCCGCCGAGAGCGCGTACGCCGGGATCGTCCGTCTCGTCGAGGAGGCACAGCACAGCAAGGCGCCGTTCGTCCGCCTCGCGGATCGCTACGCCCTCATCTTCGTCCCGTTCACGCTGGCCATCTCCGCGGCGGCCTGGCTGCTCTCCGGCGACCCCGTTCGCGGGCTGGCCGTGCTGGTCGTGGCGACCCCGTGCCCGCTCCTGCTCGCCGCGCCGATCGCGATCGTCGCCGGGATCTCCCGGGCGGCGCGCCGCGGCGTGATCGTCAAGGGCGGCGGGCCGCTCGAAACACTGGCGCGGGCTCGCGTCATCCTGTTCGACAAGACCGGGACACTGACCGCCGGCCGGCCAAGGCTGGCCGCGATCGACGTCGGTCCGGCCACGGAGCCCGGGGCCATCGACCAGGGTGAGGTCCTCCGGCTGGCGGCCTCGGTCGAGCAGCTGTCACCCCATGTGCTCGCCGGTTCGATCGTCCACGGAGCTCGCGACCGGGGCCTGGTCGTGTCGATGCCGGACGATGTCGTCGAGACGCCGGGGGCCGGCGTGGTCGGCACGGTCGACGGCCGGGAGGTCGCGGTCGGGACAGCGGAGTTCTGCGCCGGCGAGGGCGGGCTGCCCGGATGGGCACGCGACGTTCGTCGCCGGGCCGCGATCGATGGGTCGACCTGTGCCTTCGTCCGGATCGATGGGGCCGTTCGCGGCGCACTGGTGATGGACGACCCGCTCCGCCCCGAGACCCCACGAGCGATCCGCTCCCTGCGGCGGATCGGGTTCACCCGGATCGTGATGGTCACTGGCGACAACGCGTCGGTCGCCGATATCGTCGGATCGGCCATCGGCGTCGACGCGATCCTGGCCGATCGGGTGCCGTCCGAGAAGGTCGAGGCCGTCCGCGCCGAGCGGTCGGACGCCGCCGGGCCGATCGTGATGGTCGGCGATGGGCTCAACGACGCACCAGCCCTCGCACTCGCCGACGTTGGCGTGGCGATGGGGGCCCGCGGCGCGAGCGCGTCCTCCGAGGCAGCCGACATCGTCATCACCGTGGACCGGCTGGATCGCCTGACCGAGGCGGTCCAGATCGCGCGGCGGGCGCGCTCGATCGCCATCCAGAGCGTGGTCGTCGGGATGGGGCTGTCCATCGTGGCGATGGCGGCCGCCGCCCTCGGGCTGCTCCCGGTCGTCGCCGGAGCGATCCTCCAGGAGGCCATCGATGTCGTCGTGATCCTCAACGCGCTCCGCGCCCTGCGCGGCGGCGTGGAGGTGCCGGTCCAGATCCCCGGCTGGACCGAGACCAGCGCACGGCTGCGGGCTGCGCACCTCGAACTCGAACCATCCATCGCCCGGATCCGCGCGACGGCCGATGTCCTTGACAACCTGCCGCCGGCGGCCGCCCTGACTGCCGTCGAGGAGATCCGCCGGTTCGTGTCGGATGACCTCCTGCCGCACGAGGAGCTGGAGGATCGGACCATCTACCCGATGCTGGCCACGGCGATGGGCTCGGACGACGCGACCGCGTCCATGCACGGGACGCACCAGGAGATCTTCCGGCGCGCGCGACTGCTCGATCGCCTGGTCCGGGACCTCCCGCCGGAGGGCCCGAGCGGCGGCGACCGGACGGATCTGCAGCGCCTCCTGTACGGCATGGAAGCGATCCTGCGCTTGCACCAGGCGCAGGAGGAGGACCTCTACCAGTCGATCGGCGACAGCGCCGCGCCGACCGAACGACCGACCTCCGCGGCGGCGCCAGCCCGCTCCTGAGCCGAGCGCGAGATCACCCCACGCGAACAGGCCCGTTCACGTCGTCAGCCGGATCTCGCCGGTCGCCTGGTCGATGTGGATCGGCAGGGCGGTCAGCGGCTGGTCGGTCGGGCCCGCGATGGCCCGGGCGCCATGCTTCGGATCGAACGTCGCTCCGTGGCATGGGCAGATCAGCAGACTCGACGACGGGTCGTACTCGACCTCGCAGCCGGCGTGCGTGCAGGTCAGGTCGTACGCGACGAGCTTGCCGCTCGGCAGCAGGAGCACGGCGCTCGGATCGCCGGTCGTCGGATCGGCGAAGCCAAGGGGGCGATCGCGTGTGACGTGGCTGACGCTGCCGATGACCGTGCCGGTCGGCGGCGCGGTCGCCGCTGCCGCCACGGGCTCGGAGCTCGCCCCGGCCGACGCAGCTGGGGTCGGTCGGGGTGTGGGCGACCCATTCGGCGCGTCCGACCCGCTCGACCCCGTCGACGCCAACCCGGGTCGTCGGTCGGTCGGACCGCGGAAGATCGGCCCGAGCAGCCCGGCCGCCGACGCGAGGAGGATCGCGACGCCACCGAGGACACCGGCTTCGAGGACGGCTCGCCTCGTCACGTCCACGTCCTGCTCGGGGACCGGCCGGCCCCGAGCGGTCGCGAGTCGGAGCCGCTCCATCTCGCGAGGCGTCCGTGCCGGTCCGGGCTCCGGGAGCCATGCGCTGATCGTGAACATCCCACCGGTGCCGGCGAGGGCCAGGGTGATCCACCCGACGGCGTACGGCAGATCCGGCCCGTAGTAATAGGGCTTGACGGCCCAGGACGCCGTCAGCCAGAAGAGGATCGCCAGAAGCGCTCCGAGTGCCGCACTCGCCCTGAACAGGAGTCCGGTCAGGGTCCCCAGGCCGACGGCGATCTCGGCCAGGCTGATCCCGAGGCCGACCGCGACGGGGAACGGTTCGCCGAAGGCGACCACCAGCGGCCCGACCGGCGAGCTGTGGGCAAAGGCCACCATCTGCGCACCGATGGACCCGGGACCACTCGCGTTGAGGAATGCCGGGTCGAGCAGCTTGTCGAGGCCGGCATACAGGAACGTCACCCCAAGGAAGATCCGCAGCGGGAGCAGGGCCACAGGCGAGATCCCGGTCAGTCGTCCTGTCTCCGCCCACCTCATCTCGAGCGGCCCGACGGTGGCTGGCGGCGTTCCCGGACGCGCGACGAAGTCGGGTCCACGGGGCGATGCCCGTCGTCGTGCGTTGCCGCGAGCGCTCATGGATCTCCTCGTTGGCGGAACCCGAGACTGGGCCGCCACCATGAGACCCAGATGAATGAGAGGGGCGCGTCGACGGCTCCCGCGCGCCGATGCGGCTACGATCGGTCCAGAGGCGGCCCGGGACCGGGCCGGCCAGCGACATGAGGGTGTGTCGGCGTGCGGATCCTGGTCGTCGAGGACGAACCCGCGATCTCAGCCGCGGTGCGCACGGCGCTCGCGGGAAGCGGCTACGCGGTCGACGTCGCCGAAGACGGTCTCGAAGCCATCGACTGGGCGGAGTCGTACCCGTACGACCTCCTGATCCTCGACGTCGTCCTCCCGGGGCTGGACGGTTTCGCGGTCTGCGCACGGCTCCGGGAGCGCGGCCTCACCGTCCCGATCCTGATGCTGACCGCGCTGGACAAGCTCCAGGATCGCGTCACCGGACTCGACCGCGGGGCCGACGACTACCTGGTCAAGCCGTTCGCGATGGCCGAGCTGCGCGCCCGGGTCCGCGCCCTTGCGCGCCGAGGGACCGAGGGGCGACTGCCCACCATCAAGGTCCATGACCTTGAGCTTGACCCGGCCACGCAGGTCGTCCGCCGAGGCGGTGAGACGATCAGCCTGTCGGTCCGTGAATTCGCGATGCTCGAACTCTTTGCCAGGCATCCAGGGCACGTGTTCCACCGTGATCGCCTGATCGACAAGCTCTGGAACGCCGACTTCTCGCCCGAATCGAACATCGTGGAGGTCTACGTCCGCAATCTCCGGCGCAAGATCGACGGCGGCCGCAGGAACGGGCTGATCCAGACGGTCCGAGGATCCGGCTACCGTCTGCGGGCCGACCCTCCACCGCCGCGCTGATGTTCGACCGCGCCCGATATCGACTGACCCTGCTCTACATCGCGATCTTCGTGATCGTCCTTGGCGGTCTTCAGCGCCGTGTTCTACGTCGCGCTCGCCACGGTCCTGCAACCGACCCTGGACGTCGATCCGGATGTCCCGAACCTTGCCGCGGCACAGATCGCGTACACGGCCACGATCCAGCGCATCGGCATCGCCCTGGTCGCGGCCGATGTCGCCGTGGTCGGGCTCGTCGGGATCGTCGCGTGGCTGCTCGCGACCCGGACGCTCCGCCCGATCCAGGACGCCCACCGGCGGCAACGCCGGTTCGTGGCGGACGCCTCGCACGAGATGCGGACGCCGCTCGCGGGGATCCGTGCGACGGCCGAGGGGGCCTTGGAAGGCAACGGGTCGACCGCGGAGATGCGCTCGAGTCTCGAGGCGATCGTCGAGTCGACCGAGCGGATGGCGCGGCTGACCAACGACCTCCTGCTCCTGGCGCGGACGGACGACCGTCTCCTCGAACCGCGCCTGGAGACGTTCGATCTCTCCGTCGCGGTCGCCGAGGTCCTCGATGCGGCTCGGCAGGCGTCGCCGGCGAACCGCGCCGCCGAGGTGCGGTTCGCCTCGGACCTTCTCGTGTCAGGCGACGCGGAGGAGCTGCGACGGGCGGTGGCGAACCTGATCGACAACGCGTATCGGTATGGCGGGCCGGACGGCACCGTGCGGGTCACGACGCGGGCGTCGGATGGCGATGCGATCGTCGAGGTGGCAGACGGCGGGCCGGGGATCCCCGCGACCGATCTGGCCCGGATCTTCGACCCGTTCTACCGCGTCCGGGCCGACGCAGGCGGACCGGCAGGGAGTGGCCTCGGGCTCGCGATCGCACGGAGCATCGTCGAACGGAGCGGGGGCAGCCTGTCGGTCGCGAGCAGGATCGGTGCCGGAACGACGTTCGTGCTCAGCCTGCCCAGGTCCGATGCGCGGGCCGCGCGGCCCGGTCAGTGAGCCGCTGCGCCGCGTCGGCTCATCCGCTCATCGACCGATCGTCACCGTGACCTCCGGACGCTCAGCCTCCACGACGATGACCGTGGCCTGATCCGGGCCTTGCTCGCGCTGGATCAGTCGGCCACCGGCGATGTCGATCCGGCCGACCGTGCCGCCGAGCGCGAGCTCCACTCGCTCGGGCGGGGTGGCCGCGACCACGAGTCGGGCGGAACCGTCGGCGTCGAGTCGCCGCTCGAGAAGCTCGCCGGTGGCATGGCGCAGGATCCGGCCCGCCTCAAGGTCGATCCCGACCGGCAGGAGTCGGGCGCCACGTCCGGCGAACGAGATGCCGGGCAGCGCGATCGGCATGACCGCGCGCTCGTCCGATCCCGGTGGCGTGAACGTCACCCGCGTCACCGCCGGCAGCTCGACCGGATTGACGACGCAGACCACCCCGCCGGCCGATCCGGACAGCTCGAGCGCGACCACCGGGAGCATGTCCGCGACCGCGGCTCGTGGCCCCGCGGACCGCTCGACGAGGCTGGCGACGAACCGGAACTGGTCGGGGCCGCCGATCGGGTGGTACTGGAGCCGGAACCCGAGGACCGTGGCCGACCCGGCACCGATCGGGCGGCGGAAGCCGACGACGGCGCCATCCTCGGACCAGGCGATGGCGGTCGCGTCCGCCGGCGGTGCGAGTCGTGTCGGGCTGCCCTGCACCGCGACCGCGCCGTCGCCTTCGAGACGGACCTGGCTCCAGCCCGTCGGGGCTGGCTCGAACGCCGGGAACAGCGGCGCCGCCGACGGCTCGAACAGCAGGCGGGCGAGCTCGTCGCTGGGCTCCATGCGGGCATCGAGCACGGGTACCGCAGGCAGGATGATGAGGTCGCCGCCTCGCCGTACCCAGTCGCAGATCCGACGCTGCGTCGACGCATCCAGGAACGCGAGCCCGGGGAGCCAGAGCTGCCCCGCCCTGTCCCACGCCTCGGCGGGGCTCCGCTCGAGGTCGAGCATCCCCCAGCTCACGTTCGCCAGCGTCAGCAGGACGGACAGGCTGTTCGCGTTGCCCAGGCCGAACTCGCCGTTCGAGAACATCCCGTCGAGGGCGGCCCCGACGTCCGCGAACGCCGCCCCGCCACCCACCAGCGCGGCACTCTCGTACGGCGTATAGCAGGCGATCCACGTGTCGCGCAGCGGCTCGGCGGCCAGGAGGACCGGCTCGATCGCCCTGGTGACACGGATCTGCCGGGCGAGGACGGCGGCGTGCCCGCGGAGGTGCCCGTCGAGCGCGATCGGCGCATCCAGGTCGTAGCCCCGCCCCGAGCCGAGCTCGTACCCGGGCGGATTCTCGCCGCCGACCAGCATGAACACGTTGAAGCCGCGGATGCCGCGGGCGAGCGTCACGGCGTACAGCAGCTCCATGACGGAGGACGGCAGGAACGAGCTGTTCGAGCCCTGCAGCTCCATCGTGAATGCCGGGCCCTGCCTGGCGCCCCGCCACATGTGATAGGTCTCGTGGCAGGCGATCACGTGCGCGACCTTCTGCTCGGTGCTCTGCGTCGAGGAGAACAACGAGATGTAGCACTCGTTCGTGAGCTCGAGGTCCGGGAGGTGTTCTCGAGCGAACTCGGCGAACTTCGACGCCTGGAGTGGTCGGAGGTACGGGAAGATCATGGAGACCGGACCGCCGTACCCGGCGTCCTTCGCGGCGCGATCGAGCGCGGCTACGTACCCATCGATCCCGTGGAGCTTGAAGTCGAGCCAGTCGATGGATCGCGCGAGGGCGGCGCGATCGTCCAGCGCGTCGCGCGGTGGCGCCACGTCCACCGGGGTCCGCCAGCGGGTCCGATGCGCCGCGTTGATCGCGTCGAGCGAACCGTGGCGGGCCAGGAGCCACGCGGCATACCGCGACGGCCCACCGTCGACGGGTGCGACGAGGTACGGGTTGTAATCGAGGGCGAGCGGATCCCCGAGCTGCTGCCAGTACGACGGTTCGTCGTCGAGCTGGAGATGCACGATCGGGCCGCCCGCGGACCGCATGTATGGCGCGACCTCGGCGATCGACCGCGCGAGCCAATCCGTCGCCGGCCCCGCGTAGCCCGGGTGGCCATAGGTCAGGGCCGGGTACGGTCGGCCCTCGCCGGCGGGACGGCCGGCGGCGTCGAGGGCGACGATGGACGGGTCCATCCTCCAGAGCCACGCCGGGATGCCGCCGTCGCGCCACTCGTTGGTGATGAACGGCCCGGGCCGGTAGATGCACTCGAGGCCGGCCGCGGCGATGGCCTCGAGGGCGCCGTGCAGGTCGCGCTCGGGGAGCGTTCGCCCGGTGAAGTCGACGGCCCCGGCGGTCGGCTCGTGCCAGTTCCACGGCACGTAGATGCTGACGCCCTCGAACCCGAGGTCTCGCACCTGGCGCAACCGGTCGGACCAGGCCCGCTTCGGGACCCGGAAGTAGTGGAATTCGCCGGTGAACCGGTACCGATCCATCGGCGAGTGGACCGGCGCGGTGGTGGTCATGCCCCGATGATGCACCGCGCGGCCGGGTCGCCGGGACGCGATGGGTGCCGAAGGACGAGGCGTGGCAGATCCTCGCGGCGATCATGTCCCCAGGTGTTGCATCGCGATCCACCCGGCGTGAGATGAACCTAGGGTCGGGACGCGCCCGGGATCGCGACCCGAGTCTCACGCAGTGCGGCAATGACGGTCGCCGTCGTGAAGGTCCGTCGTGTGTCCGCGTACACGCGTCCGGCCTCGGCGCGCGTCCACGGATCGTGCGCCCGGGCGGCTGTCAGCCGGAGCATGGGCGCCGAGGCCCACGATCCGTCTTCGTCTTGCGACAGGCAGATCGCTTCCGCCAAGGCCTGGGTGCGGGTCGGACCGACTCCGAGCACGTCGCCGAGCAACGCACTCGCGCGAAGTGCGAGCGCACGCTCGAATGCGGTCTCGTTGACGGTTCCCTCGCGAACCCATGCCGCTGCGCGGACCCTGTCATACGACCAACCGGCTGATTCCACGAGGCTCAGATTCGCCCACGTCGAGTACCAGGGCGTGGTCCACCAAAACGAATTCCAGCCTCCCATGCCGGTCTGCTTCTCCACGACCGACCGTCGTGAGGTTTCGGCCAAGTCGGACGCGCCAAGTTCCCGGATGGCGCGGACGACGATCGGCGTGACATCAGGGTGGCTGTCCAGCCACGAGTCGCCCGCGGAAAGCTCACGGAACGTCGCAAAGCCGCCATCGCGCCGCCGGAACGAGGCCAACGCCGTCAGGCAATGCGGAGAGACCTGCCAGCCATTGGCACGGAGGAACAAGATGGTCCACGCCGAGGTATCGGCATCGCTCTCCGTGAACGCGTTGTAGCCCCAACGATAATCCGGTCGCATGGCGTGCGCCGACCACATCAGAGCGCGATCCACTGCGGCGCGAACCGCCATCGCCTCGCGATCCCGGAGGATCTCCGTCAATGCGAGCCCGACATATGCCGTGACCCAGGCATCCGACGGGCCCGGCCGGCAGCGCGAAGTCCAACCATGCCCCGGATCGGGACTGGGACCCGACGAGGAATGACAGACCACTGGATACGGCAGCATCAAGGCGCGCGTGGAGCGAAGACTTGCCTGATCGGAGCGGACTCGCCGATGGAGCGGCGAGGCGTTGCGGTGTGGCCGAGGCGAGGACCGGCTTCAGGTAGACGTTGAGTCTGATCGGTTCCCGATGGGACAGCCCCATGCCGAGGAAGGCGTGGTGCTGGAGAAGCCCTGGCAACGGGTCGTCCTGGATCGCGGAAAGGACCTGTTCGTACTGATCGGTCGGCAGACCGAGGGTCGCGGCAAGGGCTACGGTCGCCGACCCGGCCGCTGCCTCGTCCTCGAAACGACAGTGGGCGCAGGCGTCCAGCTTGACGTCGATGTCGGTGTCATCTGGTGGAAACTCGAGCGACAGGACGAGTGACCCGGGTCGACCACTCCGAGACGTGTCGACCACGCGTCCGAACTCCATCAGGGCCGGCACCTCGCGCCGATGCCCAGTTCGCCCAAGGACGACGGCGAGAAGCTCGGACCGCCACCGATCCAGCTTCGCGTAGACCTTGACCGTCCCTAGACCTTCGCGAGAAAGGGCGATCGCGACGCCGGCCGGGACGGCAACGCCGTCGAAAGTAGCCACGAGGTCCGACAGACGCGTTGCGGCATGGCGGCGACCCGTCGATCGGAGCAGCCCAAGGACGGCGCGCCAAGCGTCCTCCGCCACGCGACGCCGACCGTTCACATACACCTTCAGCCCGACGCCTTCGCTCCCGCACCCGACAGCCACCCAGATGCCACCCCGCCAAATCGCGAGGTCGTCGGTGGAAGTCGGGAGGATCGCTCGGAGCGCGCGATCCAGCTCACGACTCGCGCCCTCGAGGCCCATGCCCGGCAGCATCGTGCCGAGACGAGCACGCGTCATGTCGATACGCGCCGGAACCGAGCTCCCCGGGATGCCGACCTCGGTGAGGTACGCGAGACCGGGCTCGCTCCCACCCATGGAGACCGCATATTGGAACGGCATCCCATCGTTGTTGATCGTCGAGAACCGAGGCAAAGGCCCTTGATCGTCGATCCCGGCGAGCAATTCATCAGTGAGCCCGTGAAAGACGTCGACGGCAGTCCGGTCAAGACCGAGCGTCGCGACAATGCGTCCCAGTTGCGCGCCGATATGGTCCTGGAGCGTGACCGACCCGTCGCGGAGCCAGTGCTCGGGCTCGGCCTGGGCGAGGGCGATCATGACCGGCGCCGACTCACGGCTCCCGACGTCGGGGCCGTCCCTCGACTGGCAGGATCAGAGCACCGCCAAGAACAAGGTTCCGGACCAGGGTCGATCGACCGATCACGTGATCGCCGACGATCGGCCCGCATCCGCATGGGATCCGGATTCCCCGGTGGAGAGCCGACCCGATCGCGGCACTAAACAGGAGGAGTTCGACACTCGCAAGCATCCGAGCGGCTGCTCCGGCCCGGATCAGTGGGGCGATCAACAGGAGGCAACCCGTCACGATCTCGACTGGACCGAGCGCTCTTGACACGGGAACCACGGCGCCGGACGGCAGCAGGCGATACCCCTCGACGACCTTCCGGACGGCTCGCGGCCGCACCACCTTCGAGACGCCCGCCGATACGAAGATCACGCCGAGGGCCCCCGAGCGCGACGCTTCGATCAGCCGCACGACCTCTGGAGTCATGCGTCAGGTCGATCAGGGAGCCGGGATGGGGATCAGAGCGCCCGAGCCCGTCTGGCCCGTGCCTCCGTTCGCGCCGGTCGCTCCCGTCAGTCCGGGATTCCCTTGCTGAGCCGCGTTGAGATGGCCGGCCCTAAGGCCACCGGCGCCACCCTGTCCGGCCGCCCCACCGTGGCCGCCGGGACCGCCGGGCCCGCCCCCCAGGACGAACGAGTAGCCGGGTGATGGGATATCGATACGGTACATGAGGGTGACCAATCCGCCGTTGCCGCCATCGCCACCGCGGCCGCCGTGGGCGCCATTGCCGCCGTCGCCGCCGCGGCCGCCGTTCTGATCGTCTTCGCAACCCTGGCCGTTGCCACCGTTGCCACCGTTGCCACCGGTCCCGCCGGCGCCGCCAGCTCCACCTGCGCCTCCATGCCCACCTTTGGCGGAGACGTATACGCCCGTGGCGAATTCGGTGACCTGGATCGTCACGCGGGACCCACTTGCTCCCGGCCAGCCGTCCGTACCGGACGCGCCGCCGGTACCCGTTCCGCCCGGCCCCCCGCCGGTGCCTCCGTCATCTCCGTCCCAGTGGCAGACCGCATCCTGGCCGACCGAGCCGGCACCGCCAACGCCTCCTGCGGTCCCGGTCATCCCGTCCGCCCCATCCGCTCCGTCCGCGATGATGTTGTAGAGATCCGGCATCGTTCGTTCTCCCCTCGTCGCGACGCGCTGGACGACGCGCTAGTTGGCCTTGGTGATCGCGGCCGCCTTGACGGCAGACAACTTGCCGACCAGGACCGGGTTGAAGTGCCCTCGGAAGCCCGCACAGTCGATGCTCGTGGTCGAGCCGGCCCCGAGGACGATCCTTCCGGTGTTCTCGACGGTGATGTACCGCGCGAACAGCACGTGGACGCTGGGGGCGAGACTCATCGTCGAATGGGCCGAGACATAGATGTCCTGGAAGAGGCTGATCGTGATCCGGGCCTTCACGATGCTCAGCCAGTCATTGACGGCCGACAGGTGGGTCGGGGCGACGGCATCGGAATGTCCGAAGACGTAGGCGCCCGCCAAGCTGTTCATCGCCCGATGCTCGTCGGCATTCCGCTCGTCGCTCAGCGCGCTCGACACGACGGCGGGTGGCAGGAGCCCGCGGGTATGCGCCGAGTCCGAGCAGCATGAGCCGTCGGGCGTCCCGATCCACGATTTCAGGTCGTCGATCGATTCCGGTCTGAGCTGATGGATCCGATCAGAGAAATACGGGTTGTCCCGGGCGATCAGCACGTGCTGTTCGGACCCGACCTTCAGGTCCGACAACTCGGAGGCCCGTTCGGACAAGCCGTACTTGGCGAGACGGTCAGCGGTCGACACGTCGGCCATGTTCCCCTCCTTGTACGCGACCGCCGTTCTTCGCGGCGTCCTCTTCGGCACGTGCCGATCATCCATGGGACTCGTGGCCAGACCGTGGATGATCCGTCACTCCCCGATTACCGTCCCATCACCATCCCGTCACCGCCCTATCGGCGACCCGGACCAGGTCGAGGCAACTGACCGATCGGCTGCTCGAAGAGTGACGCGATCTCCCGCGAAGGCTCCACGCCGAGCTCCTGGTCGAGGAGCAGCCGGAACCGGCCGAAGTGCCGCGCAGCCTCGGCTCGGTTGCCCTCCGCCAGATAGGACCGGATCAGGTTCTCGTGGGCAGTCTCCCGGAGCGGTTCCGCGGCGATCGCCGCCAGGCCGACGTCGATCGCCAGCCCGATCCGGCCACGGCGAACGAGGTCCGCGCCGATCGCCTCGAGGACGTGGATCCGGAGCTGGCGAAAGCGCTCACGAGGCGCATCGAGCCACTCTTCGTCCCATCCGGGAAGCAGGTCTGCGTCGAACGTCGCGGGTGATAGCTGGCTGTCCGGGATCTCCTGCGGGTCAGCAAGGATCCGATGACCGGCGGCGATCGAATCGTAGATGTCGACAGCCACCTCGTCCGCAAGCCAGACCGACGTCCGACTCGCGTCCAGCAGACGCGGCTCGCGGATACGGACTCGCCAGATGGCGGACCGGAGATCGGCGCCCGCCTGGGCCTCCGAGGCATCGGGCCAGAGGGTGCCGGCGAGTCGCGATCGGGTCATCCGCTCGGGACGGCGCAGCGCCAACAGCGCGACCACCCGCTGAGCGATGACGGGCAACGCGAGGACGGATGCCCCGTCTGCGACGCGGAACCCAGCGAGAAGGTGGACGCGGAGGTTCGGGGGTGGGTCTCCGACCATCGACACGGGCGGACGCGGCGAAACGGTCATGGCCGAAGGAATGTGGTGAGTTTCGATGCAGCCGCGCTCGTGACGACCTCGAACCACGGGGCGACCATCAGCCCTCGAGTCGCTCCGGACAGGAGGTCCGCGATCCCGATCTCGGCGATCGCCTCGACCTCGTCGGGGTTCAGGTGCAGGGACCCCGAGAATGGAGCCACGAAGAGATGGTTGTACTCGTGCTCGACGAGACCAGTCTGCGGATCACGTTCGCAGTACACGACGATCCCGGCAGGCTGGAAAGCGCTCCACGAAACGCGGATCCCGAGTTCGTCCGAAACGCGGCGAGCGGCCGCGATCGGGGGTGGCTCACCAGGCTTCGGGTGGCCGCAGCAGGAATTGGCCCAAGTTCCGGGCGAGTGGTACTTCGTCGCAGCGCGTTGCTGGAGGATGACGCGACCGCGTGGATCGACGAGGAAGACGGAGATCGCTCGATGCAGCTGTCCAGGCGCGGCGTGTGCCTCAAGCTTGCCCATCGTGCCGAGACGGTTGCCATCGTCGTCGACGAGCTCGACGACGGGCTCCGGAGTTGACTGGTCCATGGTGTGCCCGGCCCCCATTTGCGCGCGATCGCGACGAGTCGACGCACAGGTCGCTCGCCGCGCACGCGCGCTCGGGAAAGCCACATTACTCGCTCCGCGTCCTGTCGCCGTCTCGACGACGTCTTGCGACCAGGTCGAACCGCCAAATGTCCGAGTGTCGGTACACTTCCGCGATGCTCGGACCCACCGCTTCGCGACGCGTGGCCGCTGGCGCCGTCCGTTCCGACCGACCTGCGGGTTGGCCATGACCGCGCGAACCCTGACGCTCGGCGGCACGCCCTACCCACTGATCCTGCCGAGCATCCGCGACCCGCGGCTGCACGTGGCGTCGGTGATCATCACCATCCACGTCCTCGGCCAGATCGGGCTCCACTTCCGGGTGAGCGTCCCGCAGATCCTCGCGGCGATCATCACGACGGCCGTCATCGAGGTCGTGCTCACCTTCCGTGCGTCGAGGTCCTTCGTGTGGCCCGCCAGCGCGATGCTGACCGGCAGCGGCGTGGCCCTCATCCTGCGGGTCGTCGGGACGCCACCTGACCAGCCGTGGAACACCGACGGCTGGTACATCTTCGCGGGCGTCGCCGCCTTCTCGCTGCTGACCAAGTACGTCATCAAGTACCGCGGCACCCACGTCTTCAACCCGTCGAACATCGGGCTCGTGGTGGCGTTCGTCGTGCTCGGGAGCACGCGCGTGGAGCCGCTCGACTTCTGGTGGGCGCCGCTGAACGTCTGGATGATCACGGCCTACGCGGTGATCATCATCGGCGGCCTGCTGATCACGCGGCGGCTGCACCTGCTGGTGCTCGCTGCCACGTTCTGGCTGACGCTCAACCTCGGCATCGGGACGCTCGCCGCGTCCGGGCACTGCATGGTCGCGAACTGGTCGTTCACCCCGGTCTGCGGCGTCGACTACTGGCGGGTGATCGTCACCTCGCCCGAGGTCCTGATCTTCCTGTTCTTCATGATCACGGACCCCAAGACGACGCCGGCCGGGCAGGTCGGACGGGTCGCGTTCGGGATCCTCGTCGCCGTGGTCAGCACGCTCCTGATGGCGCCGCAGACCAACGAGTTCGGGACCAAGGTCGGGCTGCTGGCCGGCCTGGTCGTCGTCTGCGCGGCCCGTCCCCTGCTGGACCGGCTCGTGCCCGAGCCGCGGTCGGCGGCCGACGACGTCGGCCGGTACGCGGCCGGGCTCGCGACCGGCGGCGCCGGTGCCGGGCTCGCCCGCGGGGCGGCGCGGGTCGGGCTGATCGTCGGCGCCGTGCTCGTCCTCGGCGTGGGGATCGTCATGGCCGGCTCCCCGGCGCGCGGGACGCTGGGCCCGGACGTGGCGGAGGTCCTCGACCGCGTCCCCCACCAGATCGACGCCTCCACGTTCCCGTCGATCACCGTGGGACAGGACGTCATCGACTTCGACCCTTCGATGGAAGGCGCGGGCGCCCAGCAGCTGCTGCTGACCGTGGCGGAGAACCTGGAGCTCGAGAACCAGGCGCTCCTGCGCCGGGACGGGACGATCCTGACCGCGGTGGACCACGGCGACCGGCTCATCGACCTGCAGGGCCGGCTGGCCGATGCGACCGCCAGCGGCCTCACGACCATCCGGCACTACGCCTTTGACGACGTCTCGATGTAGCTGCTGCTGCCCTTCGGCAAGCAGACGGGCCTGAGCATCGGCATCCACGCCACAGGCACCGTCACCGAGGAGACCTACGACGCGACCGGGACCCTGGTATCGACCACGAGCAAGCCGTTCGACGAGGTCTTCGTCACGCGTCGGGCCACGGGCGGCCGCTGGCTCAACGTCGCCGACCTGCCACCGACCGCCGGCGGCTGACCCTCGATCGCGCGCGCCGGGCGCGCCGCCGTCAGGCCCCGAGCTCGCTCGCCGCCAGCGCGGTCCCCTCGACGCGCGCCGCGATCTTCGCGAACGCCGTGTCCCGCGAGGTCGAGGTGTCGTCGCCGAACGGCGAGAAGCCGCAGTCGTCGGTCGTGCCGAGGTGGTCCAGGTCGATGTGGCGCGCCGCATGGAGGACCCGGTCCCGGACCGTCTCGGGGGATTCGATCCGCGGGTCGATCGGGTCGATCACGCCGACGAAGACCCGCCGGTCACCGGTGGCGAGACCGCCCAGGATCTTCAGCACCGCTTCGGGATCGGCTTCGCTGGCCAGCTGGACGTAGAAGTTGTCCAGGTCGAGTCGGAACAGCGTCGGGAGCAGGGCCGCATAGTCGATGTCGGCACTGTGCGTCGAGTCCTGGTCGCCGCCCGGACAGGTGTGGACGCCGACCCTCCGGCGGTCCTCGTCGCTGAGCTGGTCGAGGACCTGGTTGTTCAGGTCGACGAAGGCGTTCAGCAGCCCGCCGGACGGATCGAGCTTGAGCGACAGGCGCGCCTCGGTGAAGTCGATCTGGACGATCGCCCCCCGGTCGAGACAGCCGCGGATCTCGGACAGCGCCTCGGCCACGAGGTCCTCGACGAAGGCCTCGCGGGGGTAGCCCTCCAGCCCGCCGCCCGGGTACATGAGGCTGATCGCCGATGCCGAGATGACGGCCTGCTTCATCGTCGCCCCGTTGGTCCCGCCCTTGGCGGCATCGAGGTACTCGTAGGCCTTCGTGGCGTAGCGGAACGGGCTCGTCGTGAGGACCGGCAGCTCGCGCGTGTGGCCATCCTCGAATGGGATCGTCACGCCGCCTGCGGCGAGTGGCAGTCCGGCGACCGGGTAGGTCGCGAAGCTGGGCTTGCGCTGCTCACCGTCGGTGACGACCGTGGACCCGGTCGCGGCGAACCGCGCGAGCGTGTCGCGAACCGCGTCGTCGAACAAGGCGTCGAGCGCCGCGGACGAGATGGTCCCGGCGCCGGCCGCGGCCATGCCTGCCTGCAGTTCCGGGGAACGGGGGATGCTGCCGATGGGTTCGGTGGGGATGGTCATGGAAGCATGCTATCGGCCGTCAGGCGGGTCTGACTAGAGGGTTTGGCATACTTGGAGCGCAGATCCCCGTTGACTGACAGGAGAAGGTGCCCATGGCCCGCGACGAAGAACGACTCGAGCGCTCGCAGGAGGCCCCGATCGTGGGCGGTCTGCCGGACGTCCCGGGCATCCTGACCGCCCTCCGCCTGACGCCCGAGCTGGGCGTCCACCTGCGCGGGCTGGCCGACGAGCTGCTGGTCAACGACTTCGCCGGGGCGACCATCAGCCGGCCCGAGCGCGAGATGCTCGCGACCGCGGTCTCGGCGGCGAACGACTGCTTCTACTGCATGGACTCGCACGGGGCGTTCGCGAGCGCCCTGCTCGAGGTCCACGGCGAGACCGATCGGCTCCCGCTGGTCGACGTCATCAAGCTCGGTTCGTCTGACGGGTTCGACGCCAAGATGCAGGCACTCCTCCACATCGCCCGGACCGTCCGCGGCGACGCCCGAGAGCTGACCGCCGAGGAGGTCGCTGCGGCACACGCCGCCGGGGCGAGCGACGCCGACGTCCAGCTGGCGGTGCTGATCGCGGCCGCGTTCTCGATGTACAACCGGATGGTCGAGGGGTTCCGCGCCCGAACGCTGCCGAGCCCCGAGGCGTACCGCAGCCGCGCGTCGGGAGATCGCCGCGCACGGCTACAGCGACAACCGGGTCACCGCCGTCCCGAGCTGACGACGCGCGGCGGCCGCCCAGGGCGTCTCGCGGCCACCGGGCGGTCAGTCGGCGTCCTTGCCCGACCGCCCCACGCGGCGCTCGACCGGCTCGACGATGTAGACCTCGATGCCGCCGGTCACGGCGTCGACCGCCGGTGCGACGAGATCATCACGCACGCGCCGGAACGCGAGGGCGAGGATGTCGCCCGAGGCGACGCCCGTCCCCACGAGGAAGGCCGTCCCCGCCGCCGCCAGGAGCCCCGAGACCCGCGCGACGTCGGTCGCGGCGAGCATCGCCTGGACCAGCTGCAGGCCGGGGAGCAGCGGCAGGATCGCCGGCACGACCCAGAGCGCGGCCGGCGCCTCCGAGCGCCGTGCGAGCATTCGCCCCACGACGCCGATGATGATCGCGGCCCCGAGCGTCGCCAGCGACGGTTCGAGCAGCCCGCTGTTCGCCACGCCGATGAACGCGAGCCAGGCCGCCCCGCCGAGTGCGGCCGCCTGCCACATGGATCCCCGGGGGACGCCGAGCCGGATCGCGAACGCGCCGACCGCCACGAACGCCGCGATGCCGGCGGCGACATAGCCCCAGTCGGTCCGCCCGACGGTCTCGATCGTGAGGAAGACGTCGAACCTCGTCGCGACGGCGAGTCCCAGCAGGGTGCCGCCGGCGACTCCCGCGGCCAGCAGGAGGGCTTCGGCGAGGCGGGCGGAGCCGGAGATCATCGACTGGTCGATGAGGTCGCGGAAGCCCGAGACCAGGGCATACCCCGGCAGGAACCGCAGCAGGCTGCCGGTGAGGACGAGGCCGCCGGTGATGGGCACGCCGAGCTTCACGATCACGGCCACCAGCAGGGCCGAGGCCGCGGCCCCGAAGACCAGCCGGAAGAACGGCGGGAGCGTCGAGCGGTCGAGCGCGCTGAGCGCCGGCTGCACGATCAGCGCGATCAGCATCGTCGCGGCCGCGTCCAGGAGGTTGCCGCCGAAGACGATGGTCGAGGCGGCAGCCGAGACGCCCGGGGCGACGAACGACGTCACGGGTCGGTACGGCGACGGCAGCTCCTCGAGCGAGTCGAGCGCGGCCTCCGCGTCCTCGAGCGTGACCTCCCCGTCGCGCACGCCGCGGGCCAGCGACGCGGCGGCCGCGAGCCGGGCGAAGTCCCCGGTCCGATCGCGCACGATCTGGAGCAGCGTCGTCGGCGACTCGAGGTCGCTCGCGTCATGCGACAGCGTGATCGTCGAGAACGTCACCGCGGCCTGGACGCCGTGCACGCCGAAGGCCGCGGCAACCGCGCCGGCGACCGCCTCCACCTCGTCGGACTGGGCGCCGGAGCTGAGCATGGCGACCGCGGTCCGCATCGCCACCCGCATGACGCGCGCCGTCCGCTGCCGATCGCCCGTTTGCCGATCGCCCGTTCGGTCGCCGCCGCCGCCCGGGTCACCTGGATGCAGCAAACCCGTCCTCCAGCCAGCGGACGTGCCGCCCGTGCGTCACGCCTCGCGTCTCGGGGAGGATACGACCGCGGGGGCGGCGCTCTGCTGGTCGGTCGGACAGCTCGCGACCGTGGTCCGCGCCTACGGCCCACCGATGATGCGCAGCGAACCGACCCCACCACGAACGTCGATGTCGACGTGATTGGTCGCGGTGCCGTAATCCAGCGACTGATACACATCGCCGATGCGTGGGAACCGCGCGGGGTCGATCTGGTTGCTGCCGATGGCCATCCTCGAGCGGATCCGTGCGGCGACCCCGGCCGGGACCTCGATCGTCAGCGAGGCGGCGCCCGACTCGGCGGTCACCGAGGTCGCGCCCGCCGCGCGTGGCAGGCGGACCCGGGTCTCGCTCGCGCCGGTGTGCAGGTCGAGCGTGGTGACCAGGAGGTCGCCCAGGTCGATGAGCCCGCGATAGGCACCGACGTTCAGTCGGAGGTCCAGCGGCACCTCGCCCGTCAGGCCGACGTCCCATCGCGACTCCCGGTCAAGCCACGGGATGCCATCGAGATCCTGTTCGAGCGCCACGTGGCCCACGCCACCCGACCGATGCCGGACGCCGCCGAGGTACGACCCGTCGACGAGCGCGCCGGGTGCGGCTCGATGCACAGCCAGCTCCCCCGCCGCGAACTTGATGTCGACCGTCGCCTGCCTGGCCTCGCCAAGCGGCACGACCAGCGTCTCCGCGGGTCGATCTCCTGGCACGAACGCCCCGACCAGGAACCAGACCCCGAGGATCACGAGGACCCACGGCCACCACTCGGCGATCAGCTCGCCCGGTCCGGTGGCAAGCGTGCCCGTCGTGCTGGCGAGCAGGATCACGCCGACGGCGATCCAGGCCACCGGCCAGGTCAGCGCCCAGAGCACGCTCGAGCGGCGGACGCCACGGGCGAGGGCCGAGACCGCGCCCGCGACCCCCACCAGGATCAGGAAGAGCGGCCATGCCTGGTCCCACGACCAGTCCATGACCTCCCGGACCAGGAAGACGACTCCCAGTCCGATCAGCCAGGTCGCGCCGACCAGCGAGCGGTGGCGGGCGGTCATCAGGCGGGACCGCCGCCCGCGCCCGGTGGTTCGGAGCTGTCCGGTGCGCCGGAGGCAGGCGTCGGGCCCGCTGCGTCGTGGCCGCGGTCGACCGCGGCGACCAACAGCAGCACGCCAAGGGCGATCGAGGATCACCGGCCACAGCCAGTCGAATCCGAAGTCCGGAAACCAGACCCGGATCAGCGAGACCGCCCCGATGGCGATCAGGCCGCCGCCGACCACGACACCGATACCCGAGGGCCCGTTCCGACGGCGCGCGGCACGTCGGGCGGCCCGCGCCGCGTGGCGCGCGGCTCTCGCATCGGCCCGAGAGGGTGCGGCGCTCGTCGTCGGAGGCGTGCCCGGGGTCGTGGTGCCGGTCGAGGGTGGCGCCGGGCACCCAGACGTCGGGGCGCTCCGGGACGACGATGGCCATCACGATGTAGACGACCAGCGCGATCCCGCCGGTGAAGAACGCGAGCAGCGCCCAGACGATCCGGATCAGCGAAGGGTCGGCGTCCCACATCTCGGCCAGACCGCCGGCTACGCCGGCGAGCATCCGGTCATCGGTCGATCGATACAGCCGATCGTCCATCTCAACAACCTCCTCCCGGGTCCAGCGTGAAGCTGGCCGCATTGCCCTCGATCGTCAGGTCGATGGCCCCGCCGTTCGCGCCGACCGCGGGTCCAGGTGTTCCCGTCGCGAGCGAGCCCTAGCCCGCCGAGGTTGTGGGCGAAGGTGAGCTGGTCGGTCACGTGCAGCACGAGGGGCGCGTCGTGGGGCACGCACAGCTCGATCGCACCGGCATTCGCCGAGAGCGAGCCCTCGGTCGGACCGGCGCCGAGCGTGACGCGGGCCCGCCCGGCGTTGATCGAGACATCCACGTGGGCGATCGCCGCATGGCCCAGCGTCGATGCGCAGGTCGGCGGCATTCACCTCGGCGTCGAGTGTGTCGAGCGTCGTCCCGGCCAGGTCCATCGAGGTCGTGGCCGCGTTGGCGGTCAGGTCGCAACTCCCGCGTCGATCGCGGTCGGCAAGCCCACGGTCCAGTGCTGGTAATGATCGCCGGGCGCGTCGGGCGACGCGATGCGAAGGCCCGCTCCGGTGGTGGTGACCGTCGGCGGGTTCCCGCGATAGTCGGCGCTCAACGTCCAGCCGTTCCCACTCGCCGGTCCGACGGTCGCCTCCCCGCAGTCCAGCCGGAGGTCGACCTTGCCGGGTGGATCGAGAACGCCATCGTTGGTGAGGTGATCCGTCGAGGATGTCGTCCCGACGCACGACCCGAAGGCGCCGATCCAGGAACCGCCGGTCGCGAGCGGCTGCGCCGCCCGCGACGCCGAGGACCAGGGCGAGGATGACGGTCACCGCAAGCCCCGCTCGGCCGCGGCCGAGCAGGATCGGCGAGACCGACCCCGATGAGCAGCAGCGGCCACAGCCGCCACGCGATCGGCGAAGCGCCGACGGCGTCGATGTACCCGCCACGGACCAGCAGGGGGATGCCGCCGAGCGGGATGAGCAGAAGGCCCCAGAAGAGCGGGCCGCGACGAAGGCGCATGGCGTCTCCAGCAGACTCTCGGATCGTCGATGGGCGGCACGATGCCGCACCGCGGGAACCAGGGCAAGCCTGCGCCCGACCGGGACCCGTATGCGCGTGCCGACGGTCACGACCTCCCGGTTCGAATGTCCGCCGAGTCGGCCGGCTAGGCCGCGACGCGCTGCTCGGAGATGTCGATGACGACCTCGCTGACGCCGCCGCCGAGCGATCGCTCGACCGTCGGGCAGGCCAGGCCCCGAAGGAGCCGCTGGATGGGGGCGTTGTCGACATACATCGTCGCCGTGAGCGACGTGACGCCCTCGTGCTGCGCCCAGGCCACGCCGGCGGCGAGCAGCCGTCGCCCGACGCCATACCCCTGGAACTCGCCCGCGACGGCGACGGCGACCTCGGCGGTCGCGACGCCGTCGGGCTCCAGGCAGAGGTGCCCGACGATCCGTTCCTGGTCGGCCGCCTCGTCGACGACCGCGACGAACCCGTCGCGGTGGGCGTGATCCGGGCTGCAGAACGAGACCGCCTGGGCATCGCTCAGCCTCGCGCCCGACGTGCAGGAACCGCGTGCGGCGGTCCTCGGCGGAGAGCTCGGCGTAGAACCGCTCGAGGCCGTCGAGGTCGGCAGGGCCGATGGGGCGGATCCGAGGCGTCTTCATGGCTCCACGATACGGCGGGACGGACGGGCGGTGGCAGGGTCGGACGGCCCCCGCCAGAGGGTGGTTCGGCCCGAACGCGGCCCGCCCGGCCCCGTCCACGACCCAGCGTTCGGCCGGACAGGCAAAACCACGTCCGTCGGTCACATCGTCGCGGGACCTTCGGCCCTCGCGGCGGGAGGCGCTCGGGACGACGATGCCTCCATGGAGACCTCCGCCCTGACGGATCTGCTTGGTGCCACCTGGTTCGGCGCCGACCTGTCGGTCCAGACCCGGGCGCGTCTCGCTGCCGTCGGACACCTGATCGACCGTGCCCGATGGCGCGGTCCTGGTCCGTGAGGGTTCGCCCTGCGAGGAGATGGGGGTCGTCGTCCACGGCCGGATCGCGCTGCGCATGGCCTTGGCCGGGGGCGAGGACCGGACGATCCTGACCGTCGAGCCGGGCGACGTCTTCGGCTGGTCGGCCGTCATGGCGCCGGGACTTGGCGACATCGACGTGCGTCGCCATCGGGCCGACCGATGTCGTGCTCTTCGACGGCGTGGACCTGCGCCTGGCCCTCGCCATCGACAGCGACCTCGCGTCGGTCATCTACCAGCGCCTGCTCGCTTGCGTCATCCGCCGTCTGCTGGCGACCCGGATCCAGCTCCTCGACCTCTACCGACCCGGGATCGAGCCGTGGTGACGGTTGCTCCGCGGTTCCTGGTCCGCTCGGACCTGGACCGCCTGTTCGACGCGCTTCGCGCCGACGGCCGTCAGGTCGTCGGACCGACCGTCGCCGATGGCGCGGTCGTGTATGACGAGATCGCGAGTCGCGGCGGACCTCCCGGTCGGGTGGAGGAGCGAGACCGAACCGGGCGCGTACCGCCTGACGGAGAACGGTGGCGACCGGGCGTTCGACTACGGCATCGCGCTGACCGCCTGGAAGCGGTTCACGCATCCCGCCTTCGTGCCGCTGACGCGGGCCACGAGGGATGGCGGGTCGGTGACCGTCGTGCCGGTCGTCGAACCCGCCCCGAAGCTCGCCTTCGTCGGTGTCCGGGCATGCGAGATCGCTGCCCTCGACATCCAGGAGCGAGCCATGCGGGCCGGTCCCGTCGGCGACGCCGATCACGCGGCGCGACGGGACGCGGCGATCGTGGTGGCGGTCGAATGCGCCAACGCCACGAGCACCTGCTTCTGCACCTCCATGGGCACCGGGCCGGAGGTCCGCGAGGGCGCCGACCTCGTCCTGGCCGAGCTGGACGCGGGGTTCACGGTCCGCGCCGGCAGCGCAGCCGGGACCGCGATCCTCGAGCGACTCGACCTGCCGGCCGCCAGCGATGCGGAGGTCGCCGCAGCGGCCGCCCAGGTCGCCGCCGTTCGCATGACGATCGGCGACCCGGTCGCGGCCGAGGGCCTCCCGGAGCGGCTCCGCGGCGCGCTCGGCCATCCGCGCTGGGCCGAGGTCGCCGAGCGGTGCCTGGCGTGCGCCAACTGCACCCTCGTCTGCCCGACCTGCTTCTGCACGAGCGTGAGCGTCGCCTCCGATCTCGACGGCATCGACGGGACGACCGCGCGCGAGTGGGACAGCTGCTTCAGCCTGGGCTTCGGGCGGGTCGCCGGCGACGCGAACTTCCGCGGACGGACCAAGGACCGCTACCGTCAATGGCTGACCCACAAGTTCTCGACCTGGTGGGACCAGTTCGGCTCGAGCGGGTGCGTCGGCTGCGGGCGCTGCATCGCGTGGTGCCCCGTCGGCATCGACGTCCGCGAGGAGCTGGCAGCCGTCGCCCCGGTGTTCGCGACCGAAGGGACCGATCCCGTGGCCCGTTGCTCCAGCCGCGGGCCACGCACCCGCCCCGTTGGCGCAGGTCGAACCGGCCGCGCACGCCGTCGCCACCGTGCGGTCGGTCGTCCCCGAGACGGCCGACACGGTCACGCTCCACCTGGCGACGACCGATCCGGCGCTGCTCGACGCGCGCCCCGGGCAGTTCGTCATGGTCGAGCAGCCGGCCTTCGCGGCGCCGCCGATCTCGATCTCGCGGATCCGGCCGGACGGCCTCGACCTGACGATCCGGGCCGCCGGACCGGCCACGGCTGCATTGACCGCGCTCGGCACCGGCGCCGAGGTCGCGCTCCGCGGTCCGCTCGGCCGCGCCTGGCCGGTCGAGACGACCGACGGCCGGGACGTCGTCATCGTCGCCGGGGGGATCGGCCTGGCCCCGCTCCGCCCGCTCATCGACGCGATCCTCGAGGACCGGCCGAGGGTGGGCGCCATCCGCCTCTATCTCGGGGCGCGGACGCCGCGCGACCGGCTCTTCGTGGCCGAGATGGCCGCCCTGGCAGGCCGGGCCGACGTCGAGGTCACCGAGATCGTGGACCGGGCCGGGCCGGACTGGCTGGGCCGGGTGGGGATCGTGACCCAGCTCTTCGACCAGGCCCGGTGGGACGGGACACGCGTCACCGCGTTCGTCTGCGGGCCCGAGCGCATGATGCAGGCCACGACATCCACCCTGGCCCGCCTGGGCGTCGATCCCGCCGCGACGTGGCTGACGCTCGAACGGAACATGGCCTGCGGGGTCGGCACCTGCGGCCACTGCCAGCTGGGTCCGTTCTTCGTCTGCCGCGACGGGCCCGTCTTCTCGGTGGCCGAGCTCGGCAGCGCCTTCGGGCGCGAAGGGCTGTGATGGACCTCCCCGTCCTGCCCACCCCCACCCGCCATCCGCGCGCCGAGGCCCCCGGCCGTCCCCGGATCGGCGTCGTGAAGTTCGCCTCGTGCGACGGCTGCCAGCTGACGCTGCTCGACCTCGAGGACGAGCTCCTCGCGATCGCCGACCGCGTCGACCTGGTCGAGTTCGCCGAGGCGACATCGCACCGGTCGTCCGGCCCGTTCGACGTGCTCTTCGTCGAGGGATCCGTGAGCACCCCGGAGCAGGCCGAGGAGATCGTCCGGCTGCGCGCAGTCTCGCACCGCCTCGTGGTCATCGGCGCGTGCGCGACCGCCGGGGGCATCCAGGCGATCCGCAACTGGTTCGACCACGAGGAGGTCCGCGCCGCGGTCTACCCGGAGCCGGGCTACGTGGACTCGCTCGCCCAGGCGCGTCCGGTCGCCGACTTCGTCGCGGTCGATGGCGAGCTGCGCGGCTGCCCGATCTCGCCCGGCCAGCTGCGCGAGTTCCTCGTCGCGCTCGTCACCGGCCGGCGCGCCCAGCTCCCCGACGAAGCGGTCTGTCTCGAATGCAAGCGCCGCGGCGTGGTCTGCGTCGCGGTCGCCAAGGGCATCGCGTGCCTTGGCCCGGTCACGCGGACCGGCTGTGGGGCGATCTGCCCGGCGTACGGACGCGGCTGTTATGGCTGCTTCGGCCCGCGCGAATCGGCCAATACGGCCGCTCTCGCGACCTGGCTGGGATCCGAGCGGGCCGACGGCGAGGTCGCCCGCCTGTTCGCCGGCTTCACCGCATGGTCGGGGCCGTTCCGGTCCGTCATCGATGCCGGAGGCGGCCCGCCCGGACCGGCCGACGAACGGAAGGGGCCGAAGGATGCATGACACCATCACGGCCGGCGGGACGACCGGCGACTTCACGGTCGACATCGCCGGTCTGACCCGGGTCGAGGGCGAAGGGTCGCTCCGCCTCCAGGTCCGGGACGGCGTCGTCGAGCAGGCGCACCTCGAGATCTTCGAGGCGCCTCGCTACTTCGAGCGGCTCGTGGTCGGGCGGACGCCCGACGAGGTCATCGACATCGTGGCGCGGATCTGCGGCATCTGCCCCGTGGCCTACCAGATGACCGCCGTCCACGCGTTCGAGCACGGGCTGGGGATCGATGTCGACCCGGCGACGCGGGCACTGCGGCGCCTGCTGTACTGCGGCGAGTGGATCGAGAGCCATGCGCTCCACGTCTTCCTGCTCCACCTGCCCGACTTCCTGGGCTATCCGAGCGCGCTGGACATGGCGAAGGACCACCGGGATGCGGTCGAGCGCGGACTGGCGCTCAAGAAGGCCGGCAACCGGATCGTCGAGCTGATCGGCGGACGGGCGATCCACCCGGTGTCCGTCCGTGTCGGCGGCTTCTCGCGGTCCTTCCGGCGCACCGAGATCAGGGCGCTCCGCGAACCGGTCGCGGCGGCCCTCGAGATCGCCCGGTGGACCGTCGAGCTGGTGGCCGGGCTCGACACGCCGTCGTTCGAGCGGGACGGTCGGCTCGTCGCCCTGCGCCATCCGGGCGAGTACCCGATGAACGAGGGCCGCATCGTCTCGACCGACGGGCTGGACCTCGCGCCCTCCGACTGGCGCAGCGAGTTCGCCGAGCAGCAGGTGCCGTGGTCGAACGCGCTCCAGGCGCGCGGCCGCGACGGCCGCCCGTACCTCCTCGGACCGGCCGCCCGGATCACGCTCGCCGCGGACCAGCTGCATCCGCTGGCCGCCGCGGCACTCGCGGGGACCGGCCTGGCTGGCGCGATCGCCGTCAACCCCTATCGCGGCATCGTGGCGCGTGCGATCGAGCTCGTGGACGCCACCGCCGAGGCGCTCGACATCATCGACGCGTACGAGCCGCCGCACGCGGCCCTGACCCCCTGGCAGCCGGGCCCCGCGAGCGCCGCCTGGGCGACCGAGGCCCCGCGCGGGCTGATCTTCCACGCCTACGAGCTCGACGACCGCGGCCACGTCGCGCACGCCCAGATCGTCCCGCCGACGAGCCAGAACCAGGCCGCCATCGAGGCGGACCTCGCCGCCTTCGCGCCGAGTGTCCTGGGCCTCCCGCACGCCGAGGCGACGCTCCGCATCGAGCAGCTGATCCGCAGCTACGACCCGTGCATCAGCTGCGCGACCCACTTCCTCGACCTGCGCGTGGAGGACGTCTCATGACCGCGCCGACGCCGGGACGCCATGCGGTGGAAGTCCTCGTCTGCGGCTCCCCCGACCGCGGCGACGACGGCGCCCCGGCGGTCGCGACCGCGTCGCTCGCGGGTCAGCTGCCCGCGACCGTGCGGATCCGGATCGTCGGCCAGCTCGATATCGACGACCTCCTGGCGGTGCCCCCGGGCGCGCGGGTGATCGTCGTGGACGCCGCGACCGGGATCCGGCCGGGCCGGATCGTGGAGCTGCCGCTTGACGGCCTCGTCGATCGCGATGACCGGCTACGGCCTCGCTCCTCGCACGCCCTCGGGTTCCCGGAGGTGATCGGGCTGGCGACGCTCATCCGCGGCCGGCCGCTCGACGGTCGGATCGTGGCGATCGGCGGCTCGAGATTCGGCCTGGGCGCCGCGCTGAGCGACCAGGTCCAGCGGGCGATCCCCGCCCTGGCGAAGACCGTCTCCGACGCCGTCGAGCGGGCCGGGACCTGACGGCCATGTGCATCAGCTTCCCCGGCCTCGTCCTCGACATCGACGCCGACGGTTCCAGCGCGGTCGTCGAGACCGAAGGACGCCGTCGTCGGGCGTCGACCTTTCTCGTCCCCGACCTCGCGGTCGGCGACTGGGTGACGGTGGCCGCGGGCACCGTCGTCGACCGACTCACGCCGGAGGAGGCCGCCGAGGTCCAGGCCCTCGTCGTCATGGTCAAGGGCCTGGACCGAACGGAGGCGGGTCCTCCGCCGCCGATCAACGCCGTGAACGACCGAAGGAGCCCGTGATGTCCACGCCATCCCTCCCCAGGATCCCGAGCACCAGGGTGGTGCCCGACCGCATCGACCGAGGCATCGCCCTTGCGGTCGGCGCCGCCCTCATCAGCGGGCTTGCGATCTATGTCAACGCCACCGCGGTCAAGGCCCTGCCGGATGCCGCGGTCTTCACGACCCTCAAGAACGCCGTCGCAGCCGCGCTTCTGCTCGGGCTCGTCACGGCCTCGGGCGCGGCCGGCGGGTTCCGCCGCGTCGAGCGTCGCCAGTGGCCCGCGGTCATCGCCGTCGGGGTCATCGGGGGCAGCATCCCGTTCATCCTCTTCTTCACCGGCCTCGCCCAGGCCAGCGCGCCGAGCGCTGCGTTCATCCAGAAGACGCTCTTCGTCTGGGTCGCGCTGCTGGCGGTCCCGTTCCTCGGTGAGCGGCTCGGGCTGGCGACGCTGGCCGGACTCGTGCTCCTGGTCGTCGGCCAGGCGCTCGTCCTGCCGCCGACCGGCATCGCCTGGGGGCTCGGCGAGACGCTGATCCTGGTGGCCACGGCGTTCTGGGCGGTCGAGACCGTCCTCGTCCGCCGCCTGCTGGGCACGATCCCGAGCTCGGTGATGGCCACGCTGCGCATGGGCATCGGCCTGGTGGTCCTGGTGGGCTATCTCGCGGTCTCCGGGCGGCTCGGGTCCATCGCGGCCCTGGACGGGTCGCAGTGGGCATGGGTCCTGGTCACCGGCGGCATCCTCGCCGGCTACGTGGCCACGTGGTTCGCCGCCCTCGAGCGGGCGCCGGCCTCGGTCGTCACGAGCGTCCTCGTCCTCGGCGCGGTCGTCACCGGCGCGCTGACGGCGGCGACCAAGGGCTCGGCGCCCAGCCCGTCCGTGGTCGCCGGCTATCTGCTGATCCTGCTGGCCGCGGCGGCCATCGTCACCGTCTCGAGGCGCGCCGCGCGCAGCGTCGCGGAGCGCGCTCGTCCAGCCCGACTCGACGATGCTCACGCTTCCTGAGACGACCCTCGCTGGCGCGCGGCCGGCGGCGACCGCGGCGCCGGTGGCGCGGGTCGCCCCGTGCTCCGGGCCGGTGCTCTTCGCTCGCTACGCCTACGGTCCCAACCGGCTGGGCTATTGCGGTCCCGATGCGATCGAGGAGCTGTACGCCGAGGGCACCGTCGGCCACGACGACCGCGCGCTGCGTCAGCTCGCCCAGGGCTTCGAAGGCGCCTGGCCGTACCTCGAGCTCATCGCGCGTTCCAACGGCCTCGCCGATCCGCTCGACCGCCGCGTCGTGGAGGCCTACTGGCTGGGCAATGCCCTGCTCGACGGCGTCCGCCCAGGAACCTTCGAGGCCTCGCTGGCCACGCGCTTCCGGCCCCGCCTGCGACCGGAGGGCTGGCGCTGGCTCTCAGGCAAGCCAGCGGATGGTGCGGTCCCCGTGCACGCCTTCCACGTGCTCGATGTCTTCCCGCGAGTCGGCCTCCTGCGCTCGGGTTCCATCGACCGCGCGCTCGAGGTCATGGACTCGTGCCGCATCCGTTGGGGCCGGGTCCTCGAGCGCGACGGCGACCAGCTCGTCGTCAACGTCGTCCCGCTGGCCATGGTGGACGGCCAGCTCGAGCTGGGACCCGCGCGCGCGGAGCGCATCCAGGCCTGGCGCGACGGCGCCGCCTTCGTCGACGGCGTGGCCGTGGGTGACGTGATCTCGATCCACTGGTCGTGGGCCTGCGACCGGCTGACAGCCGAGAGCGCGGCCGGCCTGATCGCCTGGACCGAGCGCGAGCTGCGGGTCGCCAACCTGACGATCTAGGCGTCCGGCCCGGCTCCGGGACGGCAAAGCGAGCGCCCCGCCCATGCCGGACGGGGCGCTCGCGGAAGCCGCGACCTCCTCCTCAGCGGGCGACGATCACCGTCGTCGCGCTGTGCGTCGCGACATGTTCAGAGGTGCTGCCCTGCAGCGCACGTGCGATCGCGCCGAGACCGCGCGACCCGATGACCACGGCGTCAAAGCCGCCTTCGGCGGCGATGCGCTCGATGGTGATCGCCGGATCGCCGGCAGGGGCCATGAGATGGGCCTCGATGCCCTTGTCGCGCAGGATCCGCTGCGCGTCCTTGAGCTCCTCGAGGTGGACCGGGCGGTCGTCCCAGGGATCCACCGGCGATCGGCCGGGATGGACGGGGACGACGCTGACGACGCTGACGGATGCTCCGAACTTCCGGGCCAGCTCGACCGTCATGTCGAGGGCGCGCTTGGCGGGCTCGCCGCCGTCATAGGCCAAGAGGATCTTCTTCATCGCGGGCCTCCTGTTCGACATCCCGACCGGCGCCAGGGCCGGTCACCTGACGTCCAGCGTGCGCCGCGCCGCTGCCGCCGTCGACGGCCACACCGCCCGTTCCGGACGGGTCCGATGGCACGATGCCGGGCGCCGCTCAGTGCGAGCTGAAGGGCAGCCCGACGGGGTCCCCGCCGGTGGGCTCTCGGCGGCTGTCGTCGAGCGACCAGCCCACCGACATGCGCACCCCGACGATCCCGGGCACCAGGCCGATGCAGCGCTCGATCATCTCGGTCGTGGACCTTCGTTCTACGTGCCCGCCGATCCCGGCGAGACCGTCGACCACCTCGACCGTGAAGAGCTCGGGATCCAGCCACAGCACGCGGAGCAGCACGTCCTCCCGGATGATCCGCGCCAGCTCGTCGTCGGACCGGATGAACGCCCGGACCAGGTCCGCCCGACTGACGATCCCCACGAGGTGTCCGCCTTCGACCACGGGCAGACGGTTCACCCGGCGCCCGGTCATGAGGGCGGCGGCTTCGGCGATGGACCCGTCGGGCCCGATCGTGATCGCCGGCGCCGTCATGGCCTCGCCGGCCGTGGACGCCGCGACTTTCGCGAGCTGCGCCCGCGCCTCGCGGGACTCGCCCCGCACGCGGGCCAGCGAGCGGTGCTTGATCGCATCCGCGCCGCCCTCCTTGAGCAGCACATCGGCCTCGGAGACCACACCGAGGACCGACCCGTCGTCGTCGACGACGGGCAAGCCGCTGATCCGGTGGTCGATGAGGGACTGGGCCACGTCCTTGAGCGGCGTCCGCGGCCCCACGGTCACCACCGTTCGGACCATCACATCTCGGATCGTGAGCATCGGGATCACCTACCTTCAGAACACGGCCATCTGCGACTAGAGTGCCCGGCCACACCGCGCATCGACAGGTCCGAAGGTCACGTCGTCGCGGGCCGGCCGGGAACATCGCCGGGGAACGCAAGACCGGCGGGGCCCGAGGGCTCCGCCGGTCCTAGGTCCGGGTGACGACCCGGTGGAAGGGTGGGCCGGATCGCTATCCGAGCAGGTAGTGGAGGGCCGGCCGATGGGCGACGAGCTCGGTCTTCTCGAGGATCGCGTCGACCCCGTAGACGAGCCCGGCTTCGGCGTAGGCCACGTACAGCGCGACCGCCAGGTACATGACGGTCTCATTGATCGGGCCGAAGGCGAAGCTCCAGGCGGCGACCGTGATGAAGCCCATCAGGAGGGCGCCTGCGACGCCCGCGAAGCGGGTCGCGAAGCCCAGGATCAGCGCCACGCCGATCGTCAGCTCACCGGCGACGACGAGGAAGTTGATCGCGTCGACCAGGGCCGCGTTGGTCGCCACCGAGACCCAGAAGTCGTGGGTCGGGTTGACGATCGCGTCCTGGGCGGACCCGGGAAGCGTGCCGGCGGTGCCGAACTGCAAGAAGCCTGCAGCGGAGAACGGCTTGCCGGTGCCCGCGAAGTCGAAGACCTTCTCGAGGCCTGCGTACAGGAAGCCGACGCCGAGGACGATGCGAAGTGCCGCGAGGCCCTTTGCCTTTTCCATGATCTGGTCCTTCCGATCGAGTCCGGAGCGCCAGTGGTCGATCCCTGTCTGGTCGTCGAACTCGATGTCATCGTCGCCGCCGGCGGGCCGCCCGCCCATGTGCCGCACGTCCCCTGCTTGGAGTCGAGCGGCCCCATCTATCCCTGCCGACCGGACCCCGCGGGTCAGGACGGTCGGTGCGGTGTCGCCATGCTCGCGGCGGTCTCCCACGACCGGAGCGTCTGGCGATAGTTCGCGCGCTCGAACGCGTCGGGGTCCGCGACCGTCGCCTGGCTGGCACTGCCGCGCAGCTGCCCGACCGACTCGTACTCGCGGTCGATCATCCAGGCTTCCAGCTGGGCGGTGACCGTGGCGACGTGCTCGGGGCCGTGGCGGAGCAGCGCCGAGGTCATCATCACGACGTCGGCGCCCACCATCAGGGCCTTGACCACGTCCGTCCCGGATCCGACTCCCGTGGACGCGGCCAGGGAGACCGCAGAGCCGAGCTGCGGGCGCAGGATGGCGATCCAGCGCATCGGCAGGCGCATCTCCCAGCGATGGCTCAGCTCGAGCCGCGGGACGACATCGAGCGTCTCGAGGTCCAGGTCCGGCTGGTAGAAGCGGTTGAACAGCACGAGCCCGTCCGCGCCGGCGGTGACCGCCGCGGCGGCGAAATGGGCCATCGCCGAGTAGTAGGGACTGAGCTTGACCGCCAGCGGGATGGTGACCGCGTCGCGGACATCGGCGATGAGGCCCAGGTCGATGGCCTCCATCTCGGCTGCCGCGCGGCGCGGGTCCGTGGCGAGGTGGTACAGGTTGAGCTCGAGGGCGTCGGCGCCGGCCGCCTCGATCCGCTGGGCCTGACGCACCCAGCCGCCGCCGGTGCTCGCGTTGAGGCTGGCGATGACCGGCACGCTGACGACCGCCTTGACCCGCTCCAGTGACACCAGGTAGCGGTCCGCGGCGCCGACGAACCGGTCGATGGCCGGGAAGTAGCCGAGGGCCTCGGCGTAGTGCTCGGTGCCCTGCTCGAGGGAGCGATCGATCTCGAGCTCCTCGGCCAGGATCTCCTCCTCGAAGAGCGACGGCAGCACGATGGCGCCGACCCCCGCGCGGTCAAGGCGAGCGGCCGTCTCGGGTTCGCCGTTGTGGGGGGCCGCCGATGCGACGACCGGCGAGCGGAGGTCCAGTCCCAGGTAGGAGGTGCGCAGCTCGACCGTCATGCCTCGTCTCCTTCCTCGTGCGGGCGCTCGAGGTGCGGGACCGTGCGCTCGATGCCGGCGAGGCCCTCGTAGTAGCGCCAGCGCTCATCGGCATCCGCCTGGGCGAGCGTGGCGAGCTCGGCGGCGCGTTCCGGGTGCGTCCGCCCCAGGATCGCGAACCGGGTCTCGCTGGCCGCGAACTCCGCGATCGGGATCGACGGCTTGGCCGAGTCGAGCTTGAACGGCTTGCCGCCCTCGATCTCCGATGGGTGGAAGCGGTAGAGCGGCCAGTAGCCGCTGCGGACCGCGTCCTTCTGGTGCGACATCGACTTGGCCATGTCGATGCCGTGGGCGATGCACGTGCTGTACGCGATCACCAGCGACGGCCCCGGCCAGGCATCGGCCTCGAGCAGCGCGTTGACCGTCTGCTGGTCGCTGGCGCCCATCGAGACCTGGGCCACGAAGACGTTGCCGTACGAGCGCGCGATGGCGCCGAGGTCCTTCTTCGCGGTGACCTTGCCGGCGGCCGAGAACTTCGCGACCGCACCACGCGGGGTGGACTTCGATGCCTGACCGCCGGTGTTGGAGTAGACCTCGGTATCGAGGACCAGGATGTTGACGTTCCGGCCCGACGACAGGACCTGGTCGACGCCGCCGAACCCGATGTCGTACGCCCAGCCGTCCCCACCGATGATCCAGACCCCCTTGCGGACGAGGTCGCCGGCGAGCGCCAGGAGGTGGCGCGCCTCGGAGCTGTGGGCGCCGTCGATCCGGCCGAGCGCGTCGCGCAACCGGTCGACGCGGTCCCGCTGCGCCGCGATCTCCTGCTCGGTCTCCTGCCGGGCGTCGAGCAGCGAGGACACGAGATCCGGGCCGAGCTCGGTGCCCAGCTGCGTGACCAGCTGGCGGGCCTGATCCGTCTGGGCGTCGAGCGCCAGGCGCATCCCGAGCCCGAACTCCGCGTTGTCCTCGAACAGCGAGTTGGCCCATGCCGGCCCGCGTCCGGCGGCGTTGACCGTCCAGGGCGTGGTCGGGAGGTTGGCGCCGTAGATCGAGGAGCAGCCGGTGGCGTTGGCGATGATCATGCGGTCGCCGAAGAGCTGGCTGACCAACCGCAGGTAGGGCGTCTCGCCGCAACCGCCACAGGCTCCCGAGAACTCGAACAGCGGCTCGAGCACCTGGCTGCCCTTGACGGTGTCGTGGGCGATGAGGCTCCGGTCGAGCGGCGCGATGGCGTCGAAGAAGTCCCAGCGGACGCGCTCCTCGTCGCGAGCGGCCATGACCGGCGCCATGTCGATGGCCTTGTGGCTCGAGTCGGTCTTGCTCTTGGCCGGGCAGACGTCGACGCAGACCCCGCACCCGGTGCAGTCGTCTGGTGCGACCTGGATCGTCAGCCGATGGTCGGCAAGGTCGCGGGAGCGGAAGTCCTTGGACTTGAAGCCCTCCGGTGCCCCGTCGAGGGCCGCCGTCGGGAAGACCTTCATCCGGATCGTCGCGTGGGGACAGACCATCGCGCACTTGCCGCAGTCGATGCAGATCGCCGGATCCCAGACCGGGATCATCTGGGCGATCGCGCGCTTCTCGTACTTCGCGGTGGCGGTCGGGAACGTGCCGTCGACGGGCAGCGCGCTGACGGGCAGCAGGTCGCCCTCGCCGGCGATGAGCCGGGCGGTCACCCGGGCGACGAAGTCCGGGACCCCGGCCGGCATGGCGGCGACCGCCGGTCGCTCAGCGGCGATCGGCCCCGGCATCACCCGCGACAGGTGGGCGAGCGAGCGATCGATGGCTTCGAAGTTGCGGGCTACGACGGCATCGCCGCGCTTCGCATAGGTCTTCTTCACGAAGCCCTTGATGCGCTCGATGGCCTCGGCCGGCGGGAGGATGCCCGCGAGCTGGAAGAAGCACGGCTGCATGATCGTGTTGATCCGGCTGCCCATCCCGGCCTCGGCCGCGACCGCGGCGGCATCGATGACCCACAGCTCGATCGACTTGTCGACGATCTGGCGCTGGACGTGGTCGGGCAGGTGGGCCCAGACGGCATCGGGGCCGTATGGCGCGTTGAGGAGGAACGTCGCCCCGTGGCGGGCGTGCTCGAGGATGCTGGTCCGGGCGAGGAGCCCGAACTGGTGGCAGGCGACGAAGTCGGCGTCCTCGACGAGGTAGGTGGAGCGGATCGGCTCCGGCCCGAAGCGCAGGTGCGAGACGGTGACCGAGCCCGACTTCTTCGAGTCGTAGACGAAGTAGCCCTGGGCGAAGAGATCGGTGCCCTCGCCGATGATCTTGACCGACGCCTTGTTGGCCCCGACCGTGCCGTCCGAGCCGAGCCCGAAGAACAGGGCCTGGACCTCGCCGGCCGGCCGCGGCGGGCGGAAGGTCGCGTCGATGGGGAGACTCAGATGCGTGACGTCGTCATAGATCCCGACGGTGAAGTGACGCTTCGGTCGCGCGGTCGACAGCTCGTCGAAGACCGGCTTGACCATCGCCGGGGTCAGCTCCTTCGACGACAGGCCGTACCGCCCGCCGATGACGCGGGGCAGCGTGGCGAAGGGCGGCTCGTCCTGGTCCATGGCCTCGGCGAGCGCGGCGACCATCGCCAGGTAGAACGGCTCGCCGACGGCGCCCGGCTCCTTGGTCCGGTCGAGGACCGCGATGGAGCGGACCGTCCTGGGCAGGGCCGCCAGGATCTGCGCGGACGGGAACGGCTGGAAGAGCCGCAGGCGGAGCATGCCGACGCGCTCGCCGGCGGCGACCAGCGCGTCGACGGTCTCCTCGATCGCACCGGCCGCGGAGCCCATGACCAGGATGACGCGCTCGGCGTCGGCGGCACCGTGATAGTCGGCCAGCCCGTAGCGCCGACCCGTGCGCGCCGCGAACTCGTCCATGACCTCCTCGACGATGCCCGGCACCGCGAGGTGGAAGGGGTTCGAGGCCTCGCGCGCCTGGAAGAAGACGTCCGGGTTCTGGGCCGTGCCGCGCACGACCGGGGCGTCCGGTGTGAGACCCCGTGCGCGGAAGGCGAGGACCTCGTCGTCGCGGACCATCGCCCGCACGTCGTCGTCCTCGAGCAGCGCGATCCGGTCGATCTCGTGGCTCGTGCGGAAGCCGTCGAAGAAGTGCAGGAACGGGACCCGTGCCCGGAGGGTCGCGGCATGCGCGATCAGGGCGAAGTCATGCGCTTCCTGGACCGATCCCGCGGCGAGCATCGCCCAGCCCGTGGAGCGGGCGTGCATGACGTCGCTGTGGTCGCCGAAGATCGAGAGCGCGTGCGTGGCCACGGTGCGCGCCGCGACGTGGATCACCGCGGGCGTGAGCTCCCCGGCGATCTTGAACATGTTGGGGATCATCAGGAGCAGGCCCTGGGAGGCCGTGAACGTGGTCGAGAGCGCGCCCTTCTGGAGCGCGCCGTGCAGGGCCCCCGCGGCGCCGGCCTCCGACTGCATCTCGATGACGTCCGGCACCTTGCCCCACAGGTTCGGTCGGCCGGCGGCGGACCAGTCGTCGCAGTGCTCGGCCATCGGGCTGGCCGGCGTGATCGGGTAGATCGCGATCACCTCGCTGAGGGCATAGGCGATGCGTGCGGCGGCCTCATTGCCGTCGAGGCATTCCTGTCGCTGCTGCTTCACCTGGTTCCTCCTGGGTCGCGGTCGTGTCGTTCCTTCGCGGTCGTATCTTGCGGTGGATCGCCGGACGAGTGCAGGGCCGATGTCATGCCCCATCGGCCCTGCCCGTCGTCCTCTCGGATCCGTGGTCGCTCGCATGGCGAGCTGTCGGGTTTCGTCTGTTCGGTTCGTTGCCCCCGCATCGTGCGGAGCGAGGCTCGGGCGCCGACAGTGCCGAAGGTCACTCGGGACCGGGACTCCGGAGCCATCGGTCGGCCGGATCGCCCACCGCGATCCGCGTCCCGGCTCCCCGCGCGGCTACGGGTGGTTCGGACGGGCCAGCTAGGGCCCGACGGCACTTGGCATGGCCGCCGCCGCGGTGTCCTATGACGGTGGATGGGTCGCCGTCCCATGTCCGAGACCGAGGAGATGCCATGCGCGCCATCGTCGTGTACGAATCCCACTGGGGGAACACCGCGGCCATCGCCCGGGCGATCGCCGACGGGCTTGGTCCGGACGCCCGGGCGCTGACGACGGACGAGGCCACCCTGGGCGCGCTCGACGGCGTCGACCTCGTCGTCGCCGGGGCGCCGGTCATGGCGTTCCGCCTCCCGACCGAAGGGACGCTCGAAAGCCTCGCCCACAAGTCCGCCAAGGGCCCGGCGCCAGACCTCACCCATCCGGCGATGCGGTCCTGGCTGGCCGGCCTGCGCGCTGGGCACGGCCGCGGGGCCGCGTTCGAGACCGGCGTCCGCTGGTCGCCGGGCGGCGCCACCGGGGCGATCGAGTCGGAGCTTCGCCGGTCTGGCTACGCGTCGATCGCGCGGAGCCGACGATTCGTCGTCACCGGGACCACCGGCCCGCTCAAGGAGGGCGAGATCCAGCGCGCGCAGGCGTGGGGCGTGGAGCTGGCGGCAGCCATGGAGGCGATCCTGGTCGCCTGATCGGCGTCGGTGGCGCCGTCAGGCGGGGACGACGACCACCTCGCAGGCTGCGCGGCGCGAGACCTCTGACGAGACGCTCCCGAGCAGCAGCCGGCGGATGTCGGTCCGGCGGCGCGAGCCGAGCACGATGACATCGGCGCCCTCGGCCGCCGACGCTTCGAGGATGGACTCCGCCGGGTCGCCCTCCCAGATCAGGTAGGTCGCCGCGAGGCCGGCTGCCCGCGCCCTGGTCACGATCTCACGGACCCCGGCTTCGAGACGGTCGCGCTCCTGGTCGACGCGCCGCAACCGGCCGCCCGGAAGATGGAGGTTCGACTGCTCGACGACACTGAACACGAGGAGCGCCGCGCCGTCCGCCGCCGCCATCCGGATGGCCTCCTCGATGGCACCCTTCGACGCACTGGTGAGATCCACGGCCAGCAGCACTCGGCGGCCTGCCTGGGTGGTGCTCGCATCCATTCGGGCATGGTGGCGGCCCGTGCGACCGGCGCCATGGTCCATGGGGCCGGTATCCGGGGGCCGAGTGGCCCGTGCTTCGGCGCCGACGACCTCTGGTAGGCTCGCCACGTGGCGCGCATCGACGACCAGGCACCGGCGAGCGGACCCGTCTATGACGCCCTGGACGCGGCCACCCGCGCCATCGCCGGGCTGGTCTCCGTCGACGAGGTCCTGCAGGTCATCGTCGACCAGGTGCGGCCGCTCGTCGGAGCCCGCTACGCGGCGCTCGGCATCGTCGACGAGCACGGCGTCATCGAGCGCTTCATCACGTCCGGCATCAGCGCAGCGACGCGGGCGTCGATCGGCGCCCTGCCGCGCGGCCACGGGTTCCTCGGGCTGATCATCCGCGAGAACCAGTCGTTCCGGATCCCCGACATCGCCGTCGACCCGCGCCGCCACGGCTTCCCGCCGCACCACCCGCCGATGCACAGCTTCCTCGGGGTGCCGGTCGCGGTGAAGGGACGGTCGGTCGGGAATCTATACCTGACCGACAAGGCGGGTGCGGCAGGATTCTCGCCGGACGACCAGGCGCTCGTCGAGACGTTCGCTCGACACGCCGCGATCGCGATCGAGAACGCCAACCTGCACGAGCAGGTCCGCCGGCTCGCGATCGTCGACGAGCGCGAACGGATCAGCAAGGACCTCCACGACGGGATCATCCAGAGCCTCTATGGCGTCGGCCTCTCGCTCGAGGACGTGCCGGACATCCTCGAGGACGACCCGGACGAGGTCGTTCGCCGGGTCGAGCGGGCGATCGACAACATCCACTTCGCGATCCGCGACATCCGCAACTTCATCTTCGGCCTGCGCCCGGAGCTGCTGAGCGGCACGACCCTGCTGGTCGGGCTGGCGGCCATCCTCGAGGAGTTCCGCCACAACTCGGTGATCGACGTCGAGCTGCGGACGAACGATCTCGAGCGCGATCCGTCGCCGGATGCGACCGCCGACCTGCTGGGCATGGTGAATGAGGCGCTCAGCAACGTCGTCCGCCACTCGGGAGCGACCCGAGCGTTCGTGGACGTCGATGTCGACGGAGACGGCAGCGTCCGCATCGCGGTGAGCCGATAATGGCCATGGCTTCGATGCGTCGTCGGCAGCCGCCCTGGGTCACCAGGGCCTTGCCAACATGCGCTCGCGAGCCGCCGGGATCGGGGCCGCGATCGCGTTCCAGAGCAGTCACGACGGCACGACGGTGCAGATCACTTTGCCGCCGGCGCCAGGCCCGGCAGACGCTGGAGCAACCAGGCATGACTGAGACATCGAGCGGACCCGCCCGAGCCCTGACCATCCTGGTGGTCGACGACCACGAGGTCGTCCGCCAGGGGCTGTCCGCCATGCTCGACCGACGCCCCGGGTTCCAGGTGGTCGGCGAGGCAGGCACCGTCGCCGAGGCGATCGAGGCGGCCAGGCGCTTCCAGCCCGATCTGGTCGTCATGGACGTCCGGCTGCCCGACGGCTCCGGGGTCGAGGCCTGCCGGGAGATCCGCGCCGAGCTTCCCGAGACCCGGGTCGTGATGCTGACGAGCTATCCGGACGAGGAGGCCGTCATCGCGGCGATCATCGCTGGAGCCAGCGGCTACCTGCTCAAGCAGGTGCGGGCCAGGGACCTGGTCGCGGCCCTCGAGGCGGTCGGCCGCGGCGAGTCGCTGCTCGACCCGGCCGTCACCGGCAAGGTCCTCGAGCGGATGCGCCGGATCGCGACCTCCGACCAGCCCGACGAGCTCGCCGCCCTGACCCAGCAGGAGCGCAAGATCCTGGCGCTGGTCGCCGAGGGCATGACCAACAAGGAGATCGCCGCCGACGTCTTCCTGTCCGACAAGACGGTGAAGAACTACGTGAGTTCGATCCTCGCGAAGCTCAACCTCGAGCGGCGCGCCCAGGCCGCCGCGTACGTCGCCAAGCTCAAGACGCACGACAGCGACTGAGCGACGCCTCGGGTCCGTCAGGCCATCGATCGGGCGAGGGGCGCCCCAAGAGCGCCCCTCGCCAGGCTCACGACGCGAGCGGTGCGGCGGTCGGCGCGGCGAACTGCGTCGTCGTGGCCTGCCGGTCGCCACGCAGGACTCGCCAGCACAGCAGCAGGACGGCCCCGAACCCGAACAGGGACGCGATCGCGCCCACGAACGGGATGACTGTCAACACCTCGAGGAGCAGGATCCCGATCACGGCCGCGAGGTACGGGCGGTCGCGCACGACCGATGGGCTCGTCCGCCGCAGGACCCAGTCGCCGACCGCGATGCCGGCCACGAGATAGCCGGCGATCGCCGCGAGCGGCCAGAGCCCGAAGACGAGGCCGAGGGCCAGCGGCACACCGATGATGGTGATGCTCAGCAGGACGGCCAGCAGGATCGGGGCGATGACCCCGGCGATGCCGACCCCAAGGGTCATGAAGGGCTCCTGCGCCATCAGTCGCTCGGCGGCGCGGACCTGGCGGGAGGCCAGGCCGGCGAGCAGCAGGCCGGCCGCCACCGCGGCGACCGAGAACCCGATGAAGAGCAGGAAGACCATCGGGGCGATGACCCACCAGAGGCCCGCGAGGTCCTGTGCGAGATCCCGGGTGCTCCCGCCGACGACGACCGATGCGTCCTTCGTGACGGCCGAGTCGACGGTCATGACGTCGCCGAGGACCTGCGTCCCGCCGTTGAGATCGACCGGGCTGCGGACGGCCAGGATCGTGCCGACGGTCGCGCCGGACAGGGTGGCGGAGCCGTCGATGACCACCAGGGTGTCGACGTCGCCGGCGATGGTCGCCATGCCCCGGGTCACCAGGACGAAGTCGACGTGGTCCCCGGCCGGGATCGTCGCGTCGCCCTGGGTCGAGATGACGATGCGACCGGTGTGCGGCATGGACGGGTCGGCGGCGAGCGCGACGGGCGCCGCCGTCAGCGATGCGACGAGGAGGAGCCCGAGGACGACGAACAGCCGTCTCATGATCGTTCCTCCATCGGGAGCGCCGGCGCGCGCAGGGCCGTGGCCCGAGTGGCGATCGTGGTCACGACGACGGCGAGCGCCGTGGCGAGGAGCGCCAGGGCGATGGGGACGATGAAGCGCATGGCGAGACACCTCCGAGCGGCGCGACGACGCGCGGATCGCGTCGTCCTCACACGGTCGCGCATCGGGTGCGGCGAGCCCAGCGCCGTTCGTCGCGAACCCCGGAGTCCGTTCGGCCCGAAGCCGCGCCCACCGGGCGGGTGATCAGATCTGGTGATACCGCCGGGCGCCGGCTTCGAGCTCGTCGCGGAGGTCCGGGTGCGCGATGGCGATCAACGCCTTCGCCCGCTCTCGCAGGCTCTTCCCGTACAGGTCGGCTACGCCCCATTCGGTGACGACGGTCCGGACGTGGGCCCGCGTGGTGACCACGCCGGCGCCCTCCTGGAGGGTCACGGCGATCCTCGAGACGGTGCCGCCAGCGGCGGTCGAGGGGAGGGCGATGATCGCCCGGCCCTCCGGGGCGAGCGCCGCGCCGCGGATGAAGTCCATCTGCCCGCCGACGCCCGAGTACAGGCGATGCCCGATCGAGTCGGCCACCACCTGGCCGGTCAGGTCCACCTCGATCGCCGAGTTGATCGCCACCATCCGCCGGAAGGAGCGGATGACGTGGGGGTCGTTCGTGAAGTCGACCGAGCGCATCTCGACCATCGGGTTGTCGTCGACGAAGTCGTACAGGCGCTGGGTCCCCATCAGGAATGCGGTCACGATCTTGCCGCGGTTGCGGTCCTTGCGAACCCCGTTGACGACGCCCGCCTCGACGAGGTCGACGACCGCGTCCGTGAACATCTCGGTGTGGATCCCCAGGTCGCGCTTGCCATGGAGGGCTTGCGCCGTCGCCGCCGGGATGGCGCCGATGCCCAGCTGGAGCGTCGCGCCGTCCGGGACGAGATCGGCGACATGGCCGCCGATGCGGCGCTCCACCTCGCCGATCTCCCCGGTCGTGTGCTCGCACGGCGGCCGGTCGACCTCGACCGCGAGGTCGATGTCGTCCACGTGGATGAAGCTCTCGCCAAGGGTCCGCGGCATCGACCGGTTGAACTGCACGATCACCGTGGTCGCGGCGCGGATCGCGGCGTGCATCGCCTCCACGCTGGTGCCCAGCGAGCAGAAGCCGTGCGCATCGGGCGGGGTGGCGTTGACCAGGACGACGTCCAGCGGGATCGAGCCGGAGTCGAAGAGATGCGGGACGTCGGACAGGAACACCGGCACGTAGTCGGCGCGGCCCTCGTTCACCGCCGCGCGGGCGTTCGGCCCGATGAACAAGGCCCGATGGCGGAAATGGCCGGCCATCTCCGGGGCGAGGTGCGGCGCGGGTCCCTCGATGTGGAGATGCACGATGCCGACGTCGTGCAGCTCGGGGGCTCGGGCCACGAGGGCATCGAGCAGCACGGACGGCACCGCCGCCGCGCAGTGGACGTAGACCTGGTCACCCGGGCGCACGGAGGCGACCGCCTCCGCTGCTGACACGATCCGCATGCGCGAAGCCTACGCGGGCGTGAGCGCCTCCATCGGCTCGACCAGAGAACGCCCACCTCCCGTGGTGCTTGCGCTCGGCCGAACGACCAGGACCGATGTGGGCGCATGATGCAGCAGGGTCCGCGCGGTGCTCCCCAGGAGCAGGCGCTTGAGCAGGCCGTGCCCCCGCGTGCCGACGACGATCAGGTCGGCATCCCAGGACTCGGCCTCGGCGATGACCTCCGCCGACGCGGGGCCCTCGCGGATGACGGACCGGGCCTCCATCCCCTCGGAGCGGAGACGACGGACCGCCTCGGCCGCGACCGACCGTGCGTGGCCGGAGGCGTCCGAGACGACGGACGCATAGGCGTCGGTGGCGAAGCCGCCTTCGCCGGGCGTGAACCCGAGCCACCAGGCCGCGGGGACGTCGATCACGTTCACGATCCGGGCGCCGGCGGCGTCGAACAGGCCGGACGTCGCCACGAACCCGGTAGCGAGTGCCGCGTCGGGCGAGCCATCGGTCGCGACGAGGACACGCCACGCGCTCGGCTTGCGGGCGACCAGGACCGGGCAGTGCGCGTGGTCGACGATCTCGGCCGACACGGACCCGAGGAGGACGCGCTCGATCGCGCCGTGTTCGCGCGCGCCCAGGATGATCAGCTCCGCGGACGTCCGCTCGGCCTCATCGAGGATGACCGAGGCCGCCCGGCCGTCGAGGACGCGCGCGGCGATCCCCAGGCCTGGTCGGCGCAGCCGCTCCGCCGCATCGTCGACGCGGCGTCGGCAGTCGTCGACGAGCCGCTCGCGCACGTCGGGCGCCTCGACATAGGCACCGACCGCGAACGGACCGCCGAACACCTCGACCTCCGTCGGGGTGACGCTGATGATCTCGAGACGGGAGTCTGGCGGCCAGGTCAGGCTCGCCGCCGTCTCGATCGCCATCTGGGATTCCTGGGAGCCATCGATCGCCAGCAAGGCCTTCATGGTGCGGCCTCCTTCTCCGCTGATCGTGAGCCCGTCAGGAGCGGTCCGCATCTGCCAGCGGGCCCGTTCCGCCGGTGACCGACGGCCCATCCCCAAGCCGCCCTGAGGCAGCTATCCGTGCACGCTCGCCGCGAGCAGCCGCGCCCCGGCAGCCCAGTCGTCGGGGCGATCGGAGCGCATCCGCACCGCCTCGTGACGGATGAGGCGACCAAGCTCGCCGTCGGTCCCCGACACTCGGTCCGGGCGACGCCGATCCACCCCGTCATGGATGAACGCCGCGTAGCGAGCGGCTGGGCTCGCCTCCGCGATCGCCGCCTCGAACCCCGCGACATAGTCGACGGCCACCATCAGCCGCCCGAAGAACGCGCCGACCAGGTCGGCACCGGCGTCCCAGCCCTGCGAGTGGCCGCCGCGCCGCAACAATGGGGCCGGCGAGGTGAAGGCCGCCACGACCGCGTCGTCCACGGTGGCCGCGTCGAGGCGTCCCCCGAACGTCAGGTACTCGTTCGTCACGCGCAGGCGGTCCACCAGCCGGATCATCCCCCAGGAGAAGTCCTCCGAGCGCGGCATCGGCGTCGACCGCGACAGCTCACGCCGTTCACCGCGGCCGTCGCGCGTCACCCAGTACTCGATGCTCTCGGGGTCGTAATGCCGCAGCGTCGGCGCGGGCCGCAGGGCGACCAGCAGGTACGCCGGCCCGGGCCGGTCCGGCAGGTCCGGGTTCGCGAGGAATCCCCACTCGGCGATTCGGCTCGCCGGGTCCTTCGGATCGTGCGGGATCCTGCCGTCGGTGTGCATCTGCTCGCCGCCTCTCGCTCTCTCGCCCGCGTCTGTCGGCCCGTCGCGTCAGTCGGATCCGAGGAGCGGCAACAGGAACTGCTCCTCGCGTTCGAGATGCGCGCGGAGGAGCGCCTCGAGGGCGAAGAGGTCGCAGCGCGTTTCGGCGGTGGCCTCGTGTTCGGGCCCGTGGGTGAGGCGGATCCGGTCCGGACCAAGGGCCTCGGCCCGACGGGCGATCTGGCGGTGGTCGAACAGGACGAGACGCGCCAGCCACGGCGTGTGCGACCGATGATCCACCTGCGGCAGGAGCCAGCTCTCCTCCCAGCGCATATGCGGCTTCAGGACGTCATCCACCCAGCGGCTGACCTGCAGGATCCGGTCCGACATCCGGTCGGCGGGCAGCGAGGCGAGCTCGCAGGCTGTCTCGTGGATGTGGTCGATCCCAGACGCGAGGTCGCGGTGCTCATGCTGGATGAAGGAGCGCATGACCTCCTCCCCGGTCGTCCTCGCTTGCGTCATGTCTCCGACCTCCTGCGACTGTCAACGTCCCTACCGTCGACCCTCGGCAGGCTCCGGCGCCAGTGCCGCCCGGCACGTCCTCCGAGGTCTTGAGGGCCCCTCTCCAGAACGGGCCGGGCGACGGGGCAGGATCGTGACTTCCGGCCCGGGTCCACGGGGGCGGGGAAGTCCAGGATCGGGGTCGGAGGTACGCGACATGCGATCCAACCGCGCCGCACAGGCACGACGGCCACGGGGCGAACGAGTCCTCGCGGTGGAGGCCGGCCAGGTCATCTGCCCGCGCCGCGGCTTCGTCGACATCGAGACCTGCTGGCGCTGCCCGTCCTATCGGGGCCTCAGCACCGAGCAGTTCGAAGGTGTGGTCTGCGCGGCGATCTCCGGCTTCCCGATCGACGACATCCCACCCAATGGAGACGAGCGATGGACGAACCGCTGAACCTGGTCCTCTTCTCCGGGACCGACGACAAGCTCCAGGCCGCAGCCGTGCTGACGGCCGGCGCCGCGGCGCTCGGCAAGCCCGTCAACATCTTCCTGCAGTACTGGGCGCTCGACGCCTTCCGGGCGGACCGGATCGCTCGCGACCACGGCCTCGCCCCCGAGGCCGGTGCGGCCGGCCGCGCGGCCGTCGACGCCTTGACACGCGCTGGGCAGGCCGCATGGGCCGACACCCTGCGTCAGGCCAAGGAGCTCGGCGAGGTCGACATCCAGGCCTGCTCGCTGTCGATGGACCTGCTCACCCTCGAACCCACGGACCTCGACCCGCTCGTCGACGGGGTGGAAGGCGTGACCGCGTTCTACATCAACGCCGGCGAGGGACAGGTCGTCTTCATCTGACCGCCATAGCACGAAGGAGCCGGACATGCCCGTCATCGAGATCACCCAGTCCATCGACGCGCGCGGCCTGTCGTGCCCGCTGCCGATCGTGAAGACCGCCCAGGCCATGAAGACCCTGGCGTCCGGGGCGACCGTGGAGCTGCTCGCGACCGACCACGGGTCGATCAAGGACGTGGCCGCCTGGTGTCAGGCCACCGGCAACGCCCTGCTCGAGCAGACATCGGACGGGGCGGTGTACCGCTTCGTCATCCGCCGGAAGTGAGGAACCCATGATCACCGAGACCCCGACCCGGCTCGACCCGCTCGCGGACGCCATCGCGGCCGTCGAGGGCTGGCCGGAGCCTGTGGACGCGACGCTCCCGGCCATGCCCATCGAGGGCGAGGTCAAGACTCGCGACCTGCTCATCATCGACTACAGCGGCGACCTCGAGAAGGTCTGGGCCACGATGATCCTGGCCTCGACCAGCGCCGCCATGGGGGTCAGGACCCGCGTCTTCGTGACGTTCTGGGGCCTCCAGGTCTTCGTCAAGGATTCGAAGCGCATCACCGGCGAGAACTGGATGCAGCGGATGCTCTCCGCGATGCAGCGGCCGGGGATCAGCCACCGCAAGCTCTCGAAGATGAACTTCCTCGGCATGGGCCCGTGGATGATGGGCCGCCTGGCCCGCCAGTACGGGGTCGCCAGCCCGAAGGAGCTTCTCGAGGCCGCCCAGGAGCTGGGCGTCGAGTTCATCCCGTGCCAGATGACCATGGACATGTTCGGGCTGAAGCCCGAGGACATGATCGACGGCATGGGCGAGCCAGCCGGGGCCGCCACGGTCATCGGCCTCCTCACCGGGGACTCCGTGCCCCTGTTCATCTAGGAAGCGTGACCGCCATGACCGAGACCGCCGTCGCCATCACCCGCACCGTCGACGCCCGCGGCAGCTTCTGCCCCGGGCCCCTGATGGAGCTCATCCGGGCCATCCGTGAAGGGGCCGTCGGCGACACCATCGCCGTCTACTCCTCGGACAAGGGCTCGAAGACCGACATCCCGAAATGGATCGAGAAGGCCGGCCACCGCCTGGTCTCGCTCGAGGCCCGCGACGGCTACGACGAGATCGTCGTCGAGAAGCGGCGCTAGGAGCCTGACATGCAGCGGATCCTCATCCTGGGCGGCGGCGTCGGGGGGACGCTCACCGCCAACCTGCTGGTCAAGAAGCTCCGCGCGCGGATCGACCGTGGCGAGATCGACGTGATGGTCGTCGACGCCACCGGCGAGCACGTGTACCAGCCCGGGTTCATGTACATCGCGATGGGCGGCGAGCGGGCGGCGAACCTCCAGCGACCGGAGCGGTCCCTCCTCGACAAGCGCGTGTCGCTCGTCGTCGGCGAGGTCGCCGCGATCGACGCCGCCCGCCGCGTCGTCACCCTGACGGACGGACTGCCGCTGGGCTACGACCAGCTCGTGCTCGCGACCGGCTCGCGCATCGTGCCCGAGGCGATCGAGCACTTCGACACGGAGGCCCATCACTTCTATACGGCCGAGGCGGCCGCCGAGCTTCGCGAGGCGCTCGACAGCTTCGACGGCGGGCGGATCGTCATCGGCATCGCCGGGATGCCCTACAAGTGCCCGCCGGCGCCGCTCGAGGTGGCGTTCCTGATCGAGGCCGAGCTGCGCGAGCGCGGCATCCGCGAGCGCGCGACGATCGACTTCTGCTCGCCCGATCGGACGGGCCTTCACGATCGAGAGCGTCTCGGAGATGGCGACGCCGATCCTGGCCGAGAAGGGCATCGAGCTGCACACGTTCTTCAACGTCGAGTCGATCGACGCCGAGCGCAAGGTCGTCGAGAGCCTCGAAGGCGAGGAGCTGCCGTACGACCTGCTCATCCTCGTGCCCCCGCACAAGGGCCAGCAGTTCCTCATCGACTCCGGGCTGGCGCCGGCACCGGGCGGCTGGCTGCCGACCGATCGCGCCACGCTCCAGGTCGGCGGCCGGCCCGACGTCTACGCCCTCGGCGACGCGACCGACCTGCCCCTGTCCAAGGCCGGCTCCACCGCGCACTTCGAAGCCCCGGTGGTGACCGAGCGGATCGTGGCGGCCATCGAGGGGCGCGCCGTCGACCACGCTCGCGGCGACTACCTGGGCAAGGTGATGTGCTTCTTCGAGATCGGCGACGGGAAGGGCACGCTCCTCCAGTTCGACTACGACCACCCGCCCCGCCCGCCGAAGCCGAACCGGCTCTGGCATCTCGGCAAGATCGTCTTCAACAAGACCTACTGGCACACCGTGCCGAAGGGTCGCGTCTAGCTCTTCGCGACCCAGCAGGTCGAGCGCCATCGGGGTCCCGATTCGCTCTATGCTCCTCGTCCGGTCCTCTCCCGACCGGCGCAGCCTCGGAGCAGCCCGCATGTCCCCATCGAGTCCGCGGGTCACCCGCGCCACGTCGAGCTTCGACCCCGTCCCATCGCGGGTCCGCTCGGCGCTCCTGACGATCGACGTCGCGACCGCGCCCCCGCCCGGCACGGAGGCGCTCGGGGTCCCGGTCGCCTCCAGCGGCGACGTCCCGCCGGTCATCGGCGTGGACCGCGCCCGCCTCCTCGAAAGCGGCTTCACGGGTGCGCTCGGGCAGACGCTGGTCCTGCCCCACGAGGATCGGCCTGTCGTGGTCGCCGTCGGGATCGGCGAGGTGGCCGAGCTCGACACGTCGGGTCTCCGTGACGCGGCGGCCGCGTTCGCCCGCGCAGCGGCACGCGACGGCGTCCTCGCCACGACCCTGACGGACGTGGCCGGCGTCGATGCGGCCGCGGCCGGGCAGGCCGTCGTCGAAGGCGTGCTCATGGCCCGCTACCGCTACCGCGCGTTCGTCGACCGGCCCGCCGAGGCGCCGTTGACCTCCCTGACCCTCGTGGCCACGGGCGGTCGCGGTCGCGGCGTCAAGGCCGGCGCCGGACGGGGTCGCGTGCTGGCCGAGGCCGTCCAGGTCGCGCGTGACCTGGCGAACACGCCGGCGACGCATCTCACCGCGAGGCGGATGGCCAGGGTGGCCAAGGTCCTCGGGACCGAGGCCGGCCTCACGGTCGAGGTCTTCGACAACGACGCGCTCAGCGAGCTGGGCTGCGGCGGGCTGCTGGGCGTGAACCAGGGCAGCGACGAGCCGGCCCGGATGATCAAGCTGACCTACACGCCCCGGAAGCGCGACGGGACACCGGCACGACCGAAGGGCCACCTCGCCCTCGTCGGCAAGGGGATCATGTACGACGCCGGCGGCATCAGCCTCAAGCCGTCCGACGCCATGCATTTCGCCATGAAGCAGGACATGTCCGGCGCGGCCGCCGTCCTGGGGTCGATGCTCACGCTGCAGGCGCTGGGCTGCCCGACGACCGTGACCGGCTACCTGATGTGCACGGACAACATGCCGTCGGGCAAGGCGATGCGCCTCGGCGACGTGCTGACGATCCGCGGCGGCAAGACCGTCGAGGTGTTCAACACCGACGCCGAGGGCCGGCTGGTCATGGCCGACGCACTCGTCCTCGCCACGGAGCTCGATCCGCGGCCGGACGCGGTCGTCACGATCGCCACGCTGACCGGCGCCGCATTGCGGACGTTCGGGACGGCCCTGGCCGCGACGCTCGGCAACAACCCGGACCTGGTCGACCAGCTGCAAGGCCGCCGGATCGCGCACCGACGAGCCCGTCTGGGAGCTGCCGCTGGTCAAGCGCTACCGGCGCAAGCTCGACTCGGCCATCGCCGACATCAAGAACCTCGGCGGCGAGAACGCCGGGACGATCACCGCCGGGCTGTTCCTCGAGGAGTTCACCGCCGACGTCCCGTTCGGCCACCTCGACATCTGCGGTCCGATGATGACCGACACCGACGACAGCTGGCGATCCATCGGCGCGACGGCCTTCGGCACGCGCCTGCTCAGCGACCTCGCGATCGAGTTCAAGCCGCCCAAGGGCTGACCGCCCGGACCGCCTGCCACGAGGGAGTCAGACCCCGATGACCGAAACGACGGCGCCCCGAGCACACGTTCCTCGGCCGGATGCTCGACACCATCGAGCGGGTCGGCAACAAGGTCCCCCACCCGGCGATCATCTTCATCATCCTGATCGCCGGCGTGATCGTGCTGTCCCAGCTCCTCTTCTGGGCCGGCGTCAGCGTCACCTACGACGTCGTCGAGCCGCCGCCCGTCGCGGGCGAGGTCGGCTATCCGTCCGGCAGCTCGGTCGAGGTCCCGCAGGTCTCCCTACCACGAGGGCATCGACGGGATCCACATCGAGCAGGAGACGACCGCGGTCAAGGGCCTGCTCACCGCCGACGGGATCCGCTTCATGATCACGTCGCCGGTCGCGCAACTTCAACAACTTCGGGGTGGTCGGCGATCATCCTCGTCGCGATGCTCGGCGTCGGCCTGGCCGAGGAATCGGGGCTGATCGGCGCCATCATCCGACTGCTGGTCCGCTCGTCCCCGCGCCGCCTGATCACGTTCATCATCGTGCTCGATCGGCATCCTCTCGAGCGTCGCCACGGATGCCGGCTACCTGGTGCTGATCCCGCTCGCCGCGGCGGCCTTCCACAGCATGGGCCGGCATCCGCTGGCCGGCCTGGCCGCCGGCTTCGCCGGCGTCGGCGCCGCGTTCGGCGTCAACATCCTGATCGCGCCGATCGACGGGATCATGACCGAGGTCGCCAACGAATCGATCGCCCTCGTCGATCCGTCGCGGACCATCGACGTGACCGCGAACTGGTTCTTCGCGATCGTCTCGACGTTCTTCCTCGCGATCGTCATCACGATCATGACCGAGAAGGTCATCGAGCCGCGCCTCGGCCCGTACACGCGGCGACGCGGTCGCCGAGCCGACCGATGTCGGTCGCCGACGAGGAGCGACGCGGCCTCAAGTACGCGCTCTACGGCTTCCTCGGCGCCCTGGCCGTGATCCTGCTCATCACGCTGCCGCCCGGCGCGCCGCTGCGCAACGAGACGACCGGCGCGATCTTCGGCGATTCGCCGTTCATGACCGGCATCCTCGTGATCATCAGCATCTTCTTCGGGGTCGCCGGCTACGCCTACGGCAAGGGCGCCGGCACGATCAAGAGCAGCGTCGAGGCGATCAACGCCGTCGTGAAGACCTACTCCGGGCTGGCCGGGCTGATCTTCCTGCTGCTGATCATCGCCCAGTTCATCGCCTTCTTCAATTACACGCAACATCGCGACCGTGCTCGCGGTCAACCTGGCCGACGGCTGGAGGCGGCCGGCCTCGGCGCGGTCCCGCTGATCATCGGGTTCGTGCTGGTGACGGCCCTGCTCGACATCATCATCCCGGGCGTCATCCCGAAGTGGGCGATCTTCGCGCCGATCTTCATCCCGCTGTTCCTGCGGCTCGACATCGCGCCGCAGCTCGTGCTGGCGGCCTACCGCGTCGGCGACTCGCCGTTCAACGTCGTCACGCCCGCTGATGGCCTACTTCGCGGTCATCGTCGTGTTCGCCCAGCGGTACGAGAAGAGACGCCGGCGTCGGCACGATCGTGTCGCTGATGATCCCGTACACGATCGTGCTGCTCATCGTCTGGACCGCGTTCCTCGTCGTCTGGTTCCTGCTCGGGATCCCGCTCGGACCGGGGCGCCCGTGCACCTGACGTGACCCGGCGCGCCATCGCCCGCGCCGCCGCGAGGTCGGGCGTGAGCGACGTCGCGATCACGTTCGCGATCCTGCTCGCGGTCGTCGTCGCTCTTCGTCTCGAACAGGTTCCCGGTCGGCATCGTCGCGATCGGGCGCCGCGCTCGCGCTGTAGGTCACGGGCGTCCTGGACCTGACCCAGGCGCTCGCCGGGTTCGGCGACCCGGCCGTGATCTTCATCGCGACGCTGTTCGTGGTCAGCGAGGGCCTCGACGCGAGCGGGCGTCACGACCTGGGCCGGCCAGGAGCTGATCGCCCGGGTCGGCGACAGCCGGACGCGGCTCATCGTCCTGATGCTGCTGCTGGTCGCGGGCGCTGACCGCGCTGATCAGCGTCAACGGCGCGGTCGCGGCGCTGCTGCCGGTCGTCGTCGTGATCGCGGTGCGCGCTCGGCCGCTCGCCCTCGCAGCTGCTGATGCCGCTGGTCTTCGGCGCGCACGCCGGCTCGATGCTGGCGCTGACCGGCACGCCCGTGAACGTGATCGTCAACGAGGCGGCGGCCACGTACGGCGGGCGGCCGTTCGGCTTCTTCGAGTTCGCGCTCGTCGGCATCCCGCTGGTCGTCGGGACGATCCTGATCGTGCTGCTGTTCGGCGAGCGGCTCCTGCCGTCGCGCAAGCCGCGCGGGCTGCCGACCGACTTCAGCCAGCACGCCCGGACGCTCGTCGAGCAGTACCGGCTCGACGACGACGCGCCTCGGCGCTGATCAGCCGCGACGCTCGGCGTCGCCGAGGTGGTCGATCCCGCCGCGCTCCGAGTTCGATCGGCGACACGGTCTTCCCGGGCATGGTCACCGAGAGCGGCGACCTCGTGATCCTCGCGGTCCAGCGCAAGGGCGAGGACCGCGGCCCGGCGACGACGCGTCCTCGCCGTCGGCGACATGCTGCTGCTGCGCGGGCCCGTGGGACGGCGCTCGACGAGAACCTCGCCGACCCCGACGTGCTGGTCGTCGACGCGCCGGAGCAGATCCGCCGCCAGACGGTCCCGCTCGGGCTCGGGCGCGACGGAGGCGATCGTCGTCCTCGCCGCGATGGTGGTGCTGCTCGCGACCGGCATCGTGCCGTCGGTCGTCGCCGGCCTGCTCGCCGCCGGCGCGATGGTGCTGCTCCGGGTCGTGACCGTCGAGGGCGCCTACCGGGCGATCTCTGGACGACGGTCGTGCTGGTCGCCGGGATGATCCCGCTGTCGACGGCGATGACCCAGACCGGCGCGGCCGACCAGGTCGCCGACGCGCTCGTCGGCGTGGTCGGCGACGCCGGGCCCGTACGCGCTGCTGGCCGGGCTGTTCGTGCTCACCGCCGTCTTCGGCCAGCTCATCAGCAACATGGCCACGGCGCTGATCGTGATCCCGATCGCGGTCGCGGCCGCCGTGGAGCTCGGCGTCTCGCCGCAGCCCGGTGCTGATGTCCGTGACCGTCGCCGCCGCGGCGCTCCTTCCTGACGCCCGGTCGCGACGCCGGTGAACATGATGGTGATGGGCCCCGGCGGCTACCGGTTCGGCGACTACTGGAAGCTCGGCCTGCCGCTGCTGGCCCTGTTCTTCGTCGGTCTCGGTCTTCCTGGTGCCGGTCTTCTGGCCGTTCTGACGACACGTCGTCGACGGCGAACCGCGTCAGGCCCGCGGCCGCAGGTCGAGACGGCGCAGCCGCAGCGAGTTCGCGACGACGCTGACCGACGAGAGCGCCATCGCCGCCGCCGCGAAGACCGGGCTCAGCAGGATCCCGAACGCCGGGTACAGCACGCCCATCGCGACCGGGATCAGCACGACGTTGTAGCGCGAACGCCCAGAACAGGTTCTGGCGGATGACCCCGTGGTCGCGCCGCGACAGCGGCGAGCGCCGAGCCGACCAGCCGCGGGTCGCCGCCGACGAGCGTCAGGTCGGACGCCTCGATGGCGATGTCCGTGCCCGACCCGATGGCGATGCCGACATCGGCCTGGGCGAGCGCCGGGGCGTCGTTGATGCCGTCACCGACCATCGCCACGACCCGGCCCTTCGGCCTGCAGCTCGGCGACGACGGCGGCCTTGTCCGCCGGGAGCATCGCGCCGCGGACCCGTTCGGGCGCGATCCCGACCGCGTCGCCGACCAGCGCGGCCGCGGCCGGCGTGTCGCCGCGTGACCAGCCACACCTCGGCCCCGCGGCGCCGCCAGGTCGGCGACGGCCGCTGCCGCGCTCGGGCGGACGGGATCGGCGATCAGGAACGTCGCGGCCGACCGGCCGTCGATGGCGACGTGGACCGCGGTGGCGCCGGACGCGCCGGCAGCGGCGCGGTCGGCGACCGCGATCCCGCGCTCCTCGAGCAGCCAGGGGCTGCCGACGACGACCTCGTGGCCGTCGACCGTCGCGACGACGCCGCGTCCGACGAACGACTCGAAGTCGGTCGCCGGCCGGAAGCCGAGCTCGGTCAGGTTGGCGCGGACCACGATCGCGGCGCCGAGCGGATGCTCGCTCCCGCGCTCCGCCGACGCGGCCAGGTCGACGACCGCGGTCCTCGTCGACGCCCGGCTCGAGGACGATCCGCTCGACGGTCGGCCGGCCGCGGGTCAGGGTCCCGGTCTTGTCGAGGACGACCGTATCGACCTTGCCGGCGCGCCTCCAGCGCGGCCGCGCTCCGGATGAGGATCCCGGTCTCGGCCGCCCGGCCAGTGCCGACCATCACCGCGGTGGGCGTGGCGAGGCCCATCGCGCACGGACAGGCGATGACCACGACGGCGATGAACGCCGTCAGCGCGAAGGTGATCCGCGGCTCCGGGCCGGCCGGCGGCCCAGATGACGAACGTGGCCGTCGCGACGACCAGCACGAGCGGCACGAAGACCTCGCTGATCCGGTCGGCGAGGCGCTGGATCGGCGCCTTCGAGCCCTGCGCCCGCTGGACCAGCTCGACGATCGAGGCGAGCACGGTGTCGCGGCCGACTCGCGTGGTCCGCACGACCAGGGTCCCGGCGACCGCCATCGTCGCGCCGATGACCGGGTCCCCCGGTCCGACTTCGACCGGCAACGGCTCGCCGGTGAGCATCGACCCGTCGATCGACGCGTGACCCTCGACGACGATCCCGTCGACCGGCACCTTCTCGCCCGGCCGGACGCGGACCAGGTCGCCCACCAGGACCGCCTCGAGCGGCACGTCCATCTCGTGGCCGCCCTCGATCCGGCGAGCCGTCCGCGGTTGGAGCCCGATGAGCCGCCGGATGGCCCCGCGCGTCTGGTCCTTCGCACGCGACTCGAGCCAGCGGCCGAGCAGGACCAGGCCGATGATGATCGTGGCGCTGTCGAAGTAGGTCTCCGGGTCGAGCCCGGCCTCCTCGACGAGCGCGGGGAAGAGCGCGACGACGACGCTGTAGCCCCACGCGGCGCTCGTCCCGATGGCGACCAGGGTGTCCATGTTGGTGGTGCCGTGCCGGGCGGCGCGCAGCGCCGCGACATAGAACCGGCGTCCGGCCCAGAACTGGATGAAGGTCGCCGGGATGAGCGCGATCCGGTTGAGCGTGGTCAGCGGGATCGCCGTCTGCGGCCAGAACATCATGAGCATCAGGGACAGCGCGACCGCGATCGACACGACCGCCTCGACCAGCAGCGTGCGGCGCTCGCCCTGCCGGACGAGGTCCTCGGGGTCGTCCTCGAATGGCGACGTCGCCGCGGTCTCCGGCCGGACGTCGTAGCCGGCCGCGGAGATCGCGGCGACCACCTCGGCCCGACCGGCGATCGCCGGGTCGACCGTGACCGTCGCCCGTTCCGTGGCGAGGTTGACGTTGGCCTCGACGACCCCGTCGGTCTTGCCCAGGAACCGCTCGATGCGATTGACGCACGATGCGCAGGTCATGCCCGCGATCGGCAGGACGATCTCGATGGGTCGCTGGTCGGGCGTGGTGGTCGATGGGCCGCTCATACTCCCGGCGAGTATGCCACATCGATACCCCCGTAGGGTATCGTCAGGGCGCCCCCGTCGCCCGCTCGCGCTGGATCGGCACGTAGTCGATGATGAGATCGACGGGCTGGCCGAACGCTTTGGCGAGCGATGCCGCCAGCGGGGCGGCCGGGGCGGGCTGGTCGGGCCCCGTGACCGTGATCGTCACGACATCGCCGTCGATCGACCAGTCCGTTACCTCCAGGTCCAGGTCCCCGAGCCAGTCGCGGACGATCGGCGCGCCGATCGTGCTCCGAACGGTCACCTGGAGCCGCTCGATCCCTCGCGAGACGAGGGGGATCGAGATGACCGTCAGGAGGATCACGGCGCCGACGATGCCGTTGCGGACCCGATGCCGCTCCTTGAGCATCTCGCGGGTGGGTGCCGCTCCGCCGAGCACGAAGACGACGCACGCGACCACCACGATCGCCGCGAAGTTGGTCAGGAACAGCAGCATCGCCCCCGCCGCGTCGTCCAGGCGACCCAGCTCGAGGCAGATCCCCACCGTGGCGAGCGGCGGCACCAGCGAGACGGCGATCGCCACGCCCGGAACGGCGTCGCCGCCGGTGTGGCGGACCGCGACATACGCGCCGGCCGCCCCCGCCGCCAGCGCGACCCCGAGGTCGAGGAGCCCGGGAGCCGTCCGCGCCTCGAGCGAGGGGTTGAGCGTCAGCGGGTCGGGCAGCAGCCACGAGACGAGGAAGCCGATGCCGATCACGAGGAGGCCGCCGAGCAGGACCTCCGCCGCGGTGACCCACTGCCATCGGCTGCGGGCGGTGACCAGCGCCCCGGCGAACGCCAGGATCGCGCCACCGAGCGGCGCGACGATCATCGCGCCGATGATGGCCGCGACCGAGTCCTCGTACAGGCCGAAGGTCGCGATCAGGGCGGCCAGGCCCAGCATCACCGTGAAGGTGCGCAGGTCGCGGCGGAACGCCGGGCCTTCCGGGAACAGGTCGTCGAGGAGCGCTGGGCCGGTCAGCGTCGCTGTCGCCGCATCCGGCACGTGCTGCGGGTCGACGGCCATCGCTGGTGCTGGCTGGTCAGGAGTGGATCGTCACATCCTCGCGAGGATCTCGGCCTTCTTCGTCTCGTACTCCTCGGCCGTGATCGCCCCCCGGTCGCGCAGGTCGGCGAGGCTGCTGAGCGCCGCCGCGGGGTCAGGCGCGGCCGCAGCCGGGGCAGCCGGGGCAGCGGCGGCCGCCGGGGCCGCAGCGGGCGCCGCAGGCGCGGCGTCGGCGGAGGCGGCGGCCGGGGCCATCGCGGTGCTGCCGGACATCTTGCGGGCCATGATCGCGTTCCGGAAGCCTTCGGTCTTGGTGATCGTCATGAACCGGTCCGCCCCCGACTGGCCCGACTGGCTCAGGATCACGAGGTCCCCGTAGCCGAGCGTCCTGCCGAGGACGCCGACCTTCGACTGGACGTCGGTGATCGACGAGATCAGCGAGGCCGACGACCGGTGCTTGAGCAGGCCTTCCTCGCGGATCACGCGCAGGTTCGTCACCGCGAACTCGGCGGTCCGCCAGGCCACGATGTTGTAGATGATCCCGACGACACCGGCGATCAGCAGGCCCCACGCGATAAGGTCCATCAGGCCGCCGATCGTCCCCCAGAATCCCTCGCCGGATGGCGAGAGCCAGCGGATCACGGCGAAGCCGATCAGCAACAGGATGAAGAGGCCGGACGCGCGGATGGGCGCCATCCAGTGCTTCTCCGACTGGAACTCGATCGCCTCGTTCGCGATGAGGTTGTCGGCGATGGCCATTGGTCAGATCCTCCGATGGGCTCCCACGACCCGAGCGTCGAGGTACGCTGCTCGGACCGCTCGATTGTAGCCAGCGGTGGCCGCGGGAAACGAGGGTCCGGACATGACGGTCGAGGTCGGGGCGACGGCGAGGCGGACCCGCGCCGTGACGCAGGTGGACATCGAGCTGTTCACCGCGCTGACCGGCGACCGGAACCCGCTCCACTACGACGAGGCCGCCGCGGCGGCCAGTCGCTTCGGCGGCATCATCGTGCAGGGCGGCGTCACGACCGGGCTGCTCAACGCGCTGGTCGCCGAGGACCTGCCCGGACCCGGCAGCGTGTTCCTCCAGGTCGACTGGAAGTTCCTGGCGCCGGTCCGCCCGGGCGACGAGATCACCGCCGAGGGCGAGGTCCTCGAGGCGCGCACCGACAAGCCGATCTACAAGCTTCGGACGACGATCACGAACCAGGACGGCACGGTCGTCGTGGATGGCACCGCCGTCGTCTATCGCGAGCCGCTCGCCGGCACGGGCGGCTGACCGGGGTCAGTCGAGGACGGTCACCTCGACCAGATGCGGCGCCGGGTTGACGTAGCCGCCGACATTCCACGCCGGCGCGTCGGTGGGACCGATGCCATCGGTCGCGCGGCAGGCCAGGACGACGTCGCCGGGCTCCGCGGTCCACTCGAACGACCATGCCCTGCCACGCCCACGGTCCGAGGGCCGGTGGCTCCACGACGGCATCGACCCAGGTCGTGCCCCCGTCGACGGAGACGTCGACCCGCTCGATCGGCGCACGGCCTGACCACGCGCGGCCGACCAGCGTCAGCGGCCCGGGCCGGACGACGCGCCGGCGCGTGAAGAAGTCGGGGATGCCCGGCGGGACCATGAGCGCGCGCGGCAGCATCCGCTCGAGCGGTTCACCGGGCTCGTCCGGCGCCTGCCGCAGGCGGTATTGCTGGCGCTGCTGGAAGCCGTCGAACGAGCCGCGGATGACCTCGATGGCGGAGAGCCACTTCACGCTCGCCATCCCGTACCAGCCCGGGACCACCAGCCGCACGGGCGCGCCGTGCTGGGGCGGGAGCGGCTGGCCGTTCATCTCGTCCACGAGCAGGACCTCGGGCCGGCGCGCCTGGTCCAGCGACAGCGACCGGGCGTAGGCCTGCTCGAACCCGCGCTCGACCCCGCGGTCCAGACCCGTGAACACGACCTCGTCGGCGGTCGTGTCGATGCCGGCGTCGGCCAGGACCGGCCACAGCGACGTCCCGCCCCACTCGGCCGTGCCCACGGCCTCGTGGAGCCACGGCTGGCTCAGGGCGCGGGGCGCCATCAGGGCACGGCCATTGCCGGCACACTCGAGCGTGACCGCGACCCGTTCGTGCGGCCGTTCGCGGAGGTCCGCGAGCGTCAGGCGCAGCGGGCGCTCGACCCGTCCGCCGATCTCGAGCGTCCACCGGTCGGGATCGACCGCGGGGACGTCGTAATGGATCAGCGTGTAGTGCAGCCCGGGCGGGGTGATCGGGTAGCGCAGCGCCTCCAGCGGCAGGCCGTGATTGCGCATGGCGAGCCGGAGCTCCTCGGGCGTCAGTCGCCCTGGCTCACCGAAGACGGGGCCGCTGCCGCCTGGGTCCTCGATCACGACGCTCCTCGCTCGGGATCGGATACGGCCTCAGTGTGCCGCGTCGGCCGCCGCCGGGCCAGTTCCGGCCGGAGTCCGGCGGTGGGTGGGCGATACTGGCCCCGTGCGAGACCTGCCGACGCCCGTGAGGCGTGCGCTGATGCCCCACGGGATCGGCTCGGCCGCGAGCGCCCGGCGGGGACGGCTCGTCGTCGTCTTCACGATCACCGCGCTGGTCTTCCTGCTCGAGCTGGTCGGCGGCGTGCTCGCCAACAGCCTCGCGCTCCTCGCGGACGCCGGGCACATGGCGACGGACCTCGGCGGCATCGGTCTCGCCCTCGCAGCGATCTGGTTCGCCCAGCGGCCGGCGTCGCGCGATCGGACCTTCGGGTACCTGCGGCTCGAGATCCTGGCGGCCGTCGTGAACGCGGTCGTGCTCTTCGGGATCGCTGCGTTCGTGCTGTTCGAGGCGTGGCAGCGGCTCAGCGAGCCGCCCGCCATCCAGTCCGGCCTGATGCTGGGCGTCGCGCTCGTCGGCTTCGCGGCGAACGCGATCTCGCTCGCCCTGCTGCACGACGCCCAGCGCGAGAGCCTCACGATGCGCGGCGCCTACCTGGAGGTGATGGGCGACCTCGCGGGCTCCGTCGCGGTCATCGTCGCGGCCGTCGTCATCGGGCTCACCGGCTGGACGCCCGCCGACGCGGTCGCCTCCGCGCGTGATCGGCCTGCTGATCATCCCGCGGACCTGGCGCCTGCTGCGCGACGCCGTGGACGTGCTCCTCGAGGCGACCCCGAAGGGCATCGACCTCGCCGAGGTACGTGCCCACATCCTCGCGGCCACCGGGGTCGCGGACGTCCACGACCTGCACGCGTGGACGATCACGTCCGGGGTGGACGTCCTGTCCGCCCATGTCGTGCTCGCCGAGGGCGCAGACCCGCCGTCGGTGCTCGACGAGCTGTGCCGCGGCCTGTCGGGCCACTTCGACATCGAGCACTCGACCTTCCAGCTCGAGACCGCCGACCGACGCCGCCTCGAGGAGGCGCACCACGCCTGAGCGGCGCTAGGCGCCGATCGGATCCGTGGTGTCGGCGGCCGGCTCGCGCTCGACACCGGCCCAGGCGATCACCCGGGCCGCGGTCGTCCCCTGCACCAACAGGGTGAACAGCACGATCCCGAAGACCGTGCCCGTGATCACGCCGCGCTGCGGGACGTCGAGCGGGAGCGACAGGACCAGCGCGAACGCGACCGCGCCGCGCAGCCCCGACCAGAACAGCACGTGGAACCAGCCGGTCGGCATCGCGGCGATCTGGCCCCATTCCGGCCAGCGCGTCCGCGGGACCGGGACCGGGGCCGTGGCATCGTCTGCGGCGAGAGGCGCCGTCGCGCCACCGGTCGTGCGGGCCGCGAGCCAGCGCAGGCCGCCGATGAACCCATACACCACGATCGCCCGCCCGATGATGATCGCCACGATCCCCCACACGATCGAACCGGCGGCCGCGACGAGGTCGGAGATCACGATCGAGAGGCCGATCAGCAGGAAGGCGAACGCGGTCAGCACGAACGCGACGTATTCCCAGACCGTGTCGATCGCCTGGCGCGTGCGCTCGCTGACGCCCGCCTGGGCGGCGTCGCTGCCGAGGACGATCCCGGCGACGACCGTGGCGATGACCCCGGACTGGCCGAGCCCGTTGGCGATGAGATACGTGCCGTAGGCGACCACGAAGGTCAGCGTCATCTCGACGAGGTGGTCGTCGACGATCGACGCCAGCCGGACGGCCACGAACCCGCTCACCGCCCCGATGGCGATGCTCGAGACGATCGCGACCGCGAAGGTCGCCCCGCCGCGGACCGGGTCGTAGGCCGCGCCGACCGCGGCCAGGGCGATGGCGAAGAGGACGATCCCCGTCCCGTCGTTGAAGAGGCTCTCGGCCTCCACCAGCGTGGCGAGACGCCGGGGCGCCGCGACATCGCGCATGGTCGCCACGACCGCGACCGGGTCCGTGGCGGACACGATGGCACCGACGACGAACGCGACCGTGAACGGCAGGCCGGTCGCGACGTTGAGCACGATCGCGACGATGACCGAGATCACCAGCACGCCCGGCACCGCGAGGATGACGATCCGCCCGACGACGTCGCGCAGGTCCGACAGGTGGAGCCGGAACGCGGCCTCGAAGACGAGGCCCGGCAGCAGGGCGACCAGCACGATGTCCGGCGTCACGGTGATGCGGCCGGGCGCGAACGCCGCGACGATCAGCCCGAAGACCACGAGCGCGACGCTGAGCGGCAGGCGCACGCGTCGGACCACAAGAGCCACGAGCGTCAGCGCCCCGAGGAGCGCGACGATCAGCTCGATGGCGCCGAGGACCGGGTCGTCGTGCATCGGGCCATGCTAGCCGCCGCGCACCGCCGGCCGACGATCAGTCGGGGTCGAGACGCTCCAGGATGACGACCGGGAGCTCGCGCGACGTCATCGACTCGTACCGGCCGAAGATCGGGATCGCCGCGATGTGCGCGTCGAGCAGCCGCCGGCGCTCGGCGCCCTGCGTGACCTCGGTCCGGGCCTGGAACGTCTCGGTCCCGACCTCGACGGTGACGATGGGGTCGGCAACGATGTTGGCCACCCACTCCGCTTGCTGGTCGCGACCGCTGTTCGAGGCGACCACCACGTACCGCGCGCCGTCACGGGTGTAGCCGAGCGGGGCCGTCCGCGGCTCGCCGCTGCGGACGCCGGTCGAGGTCATCAGCAGGAGGTTGCTGCCGGCCAGCGGACCGGCCGGTGATGCGGCCCTCGTGGGCGCGGAAGTCGGCGATCGTGCCGGCGTTCCAGCTGTGCTCGTTGTCGGGGATGGGCATGGGGGTCGCTCCTGCGGGCGGTCGGGGACGCTCCGCCGAGCCTAGCAGAGTTCGTTGACACCGCAACGGAACGTCGCCATGGACGAGACCGGCGTACGCTGATGGGCATGCAGCGCCCCTACGCGGCGGAGATCGACGCCGAGCGGACCCACTGGTACGAGCTCGCCGCGCTCGTCCGCCAGCTCGAGCCGGACGAATGCCTCGTGCCCGGCTACTACCAGGATCCCGATTGGACCGTCCGCGACGTGGTCGCCCACCTCGGCACGTGGCTGGCCGAGGCGCAGACCCAGTTCGAGCGCATCCGCGCGGGGACCTACGGCGGCCACGATGTCGACATCGACGCCATGAACGCGGCCCTGCTCGCGGGGATGCAGGGCCAATCGTGGGACGTCGCGTGGGTCCAGGCGAACGCGGCCCGGACCCGGATGGTCCAGACGTGGGAGGAGCTCGCCGAGCCGGACGACGAGGCCGCGTGGTGGATCCGGAAGTCGGCCGTCGACCACTACCACGAGCATCAAGCGCGGCTGCACGAGTGGGTCGACGAGCTCGTCGCCCGCCGAAACCCGCCCCGCTGATCCGCCTGACCTCGCGCTACGGTCGGTCGGCGCCGGCCTCCGGCTGATCCGCGATCCGGACGAGGCCCGCGAGCAGCGACCCGATCACGAGCCCGATCGCCAGCCCGAGCACGTTCTCGACGACGTCCCACGCCTGACAGGAGCGCGCGAACGCGGGCAGCAGGGCCTGGATGCCCTCGATCGCGAACGGCATGGCCGCCGCGCCGACGGCGGCCCCGACCAGCACGTTGCGCCGCGGGATCAGCCCGATGAACAGGCCGAGCGGGACGAACAGCAGCACGTTCTGGCCGTTCTCGTCGGTCAGCGACCAGAGCTCGGACAGGCTGGGCGCCGGCACGAGGCCCTGACACGTGATCGGAGCGGACGGGTCGCCGCCGATCCCCGGCGTGAGCGTGATCGCGAGGACGGCCCCGAAGCTGAACAGCAGGAGGGCGGCCGGCAGCCAGGCGAGCCCGGTCCGTCGGGCGGCCCACGGCGCGGCCAGCGCTGAGCTCAGGGCCACGACGACCAGCACCGGGTAGACGAGCGGTGTCGTCCCGAGCGTCCGCAGGAACGAGCGGATGACGTTCACCGGGGCGTCGCCGAGGTCGCCGCGGTCGCCGCGGCCAGGACCGCCGCCGAGAACGGCGGCCACGCGTCGAGCGCCCACGGGCCGTAGTCCTTGTCGGTCAGGACGGCGAGCGCGACGTCGGCCACGGGGTCCACCCAGAGGAAGCCGCCGGAACCGCCGATGTGCCCGAAGGTCCCCGGGCTGTTGGCGTCGGACGTCCAGTGCGGCCGCTTGTCGCCGCGGATCTCGACGCCGAGCCCCCAGTCGCAGCGCTCGTAGTTCCCGACGCCCGGGACGACCCCGGGCAGGCCGGGGAAGGCCACCGTCCGCATGGCAGCGGCGGCCGTCGGGTCCAGCAGCGTCGGGCGCAGGAACTCCAGGCCGATCCGGGTGAGATCCTCGAACGGCCCATGAAGCCCCTGGGACGGTCGCTCCAGCAGCCGCGTACCGGTCGCGCCGAGCGGTCCGAGCACGAACGCCAGAACGGCCTCCTCGAAGGTGGACCCGGCTCGCTCTGAGACGAGCCGGCCGAGCTCGTCGAACCCGGGGTTCGAGTAGATCCGGCGCGAACCGGGTGCCGCGAGCGTGGTCGTGCCCTCGAACGGCAGCCCGGACGTGTGCGACAGCAGGTGGCGGACCGTCGAGCCGGGCGGTCCGGCGGGCTCGTCGAGCTCCAGGAGCCCGCGGTCCGCCGCGACCAGCACGGTGAGCGCCGTGACCGGCTTGGTCACCGACGCCCAGCGGAACGTCCGCGAGCGGTCGCCCCGGCCGGCGACGATCCCGTCGGGCCCGATCAGCGCCGCCGCGGCGTGGTCGGCGCCCCAGTCGTCGATCGACTCGAGGGCGTCGGCCAGGCTCGGCTCCGTGTCGGATACAGGTCCCATGGCGCCGAACGCTAGCACCGGTCCGGCAGATCGGGCCGGCGAGCCGATCGCCGCCACGCGACCCGGACGTCCGGGTCCGGCTCGAGCTGGTCCCTCCGTCCGGGTGGCGGGACTTGCGTCGAGGCGGTCACCATGGGTCCGTGCCAGTCCGCCGCCGGTCGTCGCTTCGAGCGCCGATCGCCCTCGTCGCGCTGCTCCTCGCCGCGCTTGCGATCCCCGCGAGCACCTCGGCGACCGAGTTCCCGGCCGGCAAGACCGGCTACCACAGCTACACCGAGGTCGCCGCCGACGTCGCCGCCACCGCCGCGGCCCATCCGGACATCGTCCAGCGGTTCTCGATCGGCAAGAGCTATCAGGGCCGCGAGATGTGGGCCGTCAAGATCTCGGACAACGTCACGGTCGACGAGCCCGAGCCGGAAGTCCTCTTCGACGGCGGCACGCACTCCGACGAGCACATGGGCGTCGAGATGACGCTCCGCATCTTCCACTGGCTCGTCGACGGGTACGGGACCGACCCGCGGATCACCAACATCGTGAACACCCGCGAGATCTGGATCGTGTTCATCGTCAACCCCGACGGCGTCGAGTACGACATCTCCGGCGGCAAGTTCCACTACTGGCGCAAGAACCGCCAGCCGACGCCGGGCACGAGGTCGATCGGCACCGACCTCAACCGGAACTTCGGGTACCGCTGGGGCGGCGGTGGAAAGACGAGCACCAACCCGCAGGCGATCACCTATCGCGGGCCGAGCGCCTTCTCCGCGCCGGAAACGCGGAACATGCGCGACTTCCTCGCGAGCCGCGTGGTCGACGGACGGCAGCAGATCCGCACGGCGATCACGTTCCACGAGGACGGCCGGCTGGTGATGTGGCCGTACGGCTACACGAACACGAATATCCCGGCCGACATGACCGCCGCGGACCACAACGCGCTCGTCAAGATCGGCCGGCACATGGCCGCGCACCAACGGCTACAAACCCGAGCAGGCGAGCGATCTCTACATCACCTCGGGCACGACGCGCGACTACGAGTACGGGATGTACCGGATCTTCTCGTACACCTTCGAGATGTCGCTCGGCGCCTACAAGGACGACTCGCTGATCGCGTCGGAGACCGGCCGCAACAAGGAGGCGGTCCTCTACCTGATGGAGCGCGCCTGGTGCCCACTGTCGACGGTGAGCGTGGCGACTCGCGCGGCGCGCTGTGGCGCGTTCGACGACGACTTCGAGGTCGCCCGCGGCTGGACCGTCAACCCGGATGGGACCGACACGGCGCCGGCGTCGGCGCGGTTCGCGCGCGGGACACCGGCGACGACGACGTTCGCCGGGCCCAAGCAGATCAAGAACACCACGACCGGCGGCCGGTCGCTGGTGACCGGGCTCCCCGCCGGGTCCGCCGCGGGCAGCTACGACCTCGACGGGCGGACGACCGCCCGGTCGGCACCGATCAGCATGCCCACCTGGGCCGGCCAGCGGCTGACGTTCCGCTACGTGTTCGCCCACGATTCGCATTCGACCGCCGCCGATACCCTGCAGGCCATCGTCGAGAAGGCCGACGGCTCGCAGGTGGTCGTGTTCACCAAGGCGGGCTCGGCCGCCGACGTCGACGGGGCGTGGCACACCGCGTCGATCCCGATGGACGCGTTCGTCGGCCAGACGGTGCGGTTGCGCTTCGTGGCGACCGACGGCGGTCCGGCGAACCTGCTCGAGGTCGAGCTCGACGACGTGCGGGTCACCCGCCCGGGCTGAGCGGCGTTCGTCACCGCGCCGTCACGGTCCGTGTCTAGACTTCGGGCATGAGGTTCTTCAGCTCCAAGCCCGAGTCCATCCCCTCCCCCTCCGAGTCCCTCCCCGGCCGGTCGTCGCCGATCATGACCCCGGGTGTCCATCGAGTCCTCGGCACCCCGCTCGCCGGTCCCTGGCCCGAGGGCACCAAGACTGCCGTCTTCGGCCTCGGCTGCTTCTGGGGCGACGAGAAGGACTTCTGGCAGCTCCCGGGCGTCGTCACGACTGCGGTCGGCTACGCCGGTGGCAACACGCCGAACCCCACCTACGAAGAGGTCTGCAGCAGCCGCACCGGCCACGCCGAGGTCGTGCTGGTCGCCTACGATCCCGCGCGGATCTCCTACGAGCAGCTGCTCAAGACGTTCTGGGAGTCCCACGACCCGACCCAGGGCATGCGCCAAGGCAACGATCACGGCACGTCATACCGCTCGATCATCCTCGTCGCCGACGGCGAGCAGCGGGCGGCCGCCGAGGCCTCGAAGGCCATGTTCCAGGAGCGCCTGTCGGCCAAGGGCTACGGCGCCATCACGACCGAGATCGCGGATCGCTCAGCGTTCCCGTTCTACTACGCCGAGGACTACCACCAGCAGTACCTCGACAAGAATCCCCGGGGTTATTGCCCGAACCACTCGACCGGCGTGAAGCTGCCCGACGACTTCGTGGTCACGCCGCTCCAGTACGTGGACTGAGCCTCCGCGTAGGCCAATACCGACGGAGTCCATCAGGTGCGGGATGTTAGCCTCGGTCGATGACGGCGGACATTCGGGAAGCCAAGTTGGCCGAGGATCTGGTGGCCATGGAAGGTCTGTGGCTCGAGTATCTGACGTGGGCCACAGACGAGGTCGAGGCTAGATACGGATTCCGCGAATCGGCGCAGGAAGTGGTCGACCATGACATCGCGACCATCGAACGATTCGGGCACCCGGACGGTCACATCCTGCTGGCGTTCGCCGATGACGTCGCTGTCGGTACGGTCTGCATGCAGCGGATCGGTCCCGATGTCGCCGAGCTCAAGCGCATGTATGTCCAGCCGTCGCACCGATACGGCGGGCTGGGGCGGGCATTGGTGGACCACCTGATCGCGGAGGCGCGAAGGGACGGATATAGTCGGATCTGGCTCGACAGCCCAGACTTCATGACGGCCGCACACCGCCTGTACCGCGCCAGTGGGTTCATCGACGTCGGGCCGTATCCCGGCACCGAGATCCCGGAATCCCTGTGGCCTCGATGGCTGTTCATGGAGCGAACGCTTGGTTCCGAGCCTTAGGGCGGAGACGTACCCCGGCAGTAGGTGACTCACCTGAGAATCCCCGGGGCTACTGCCCGAACCACGCAACGGGCGTGCGACTCCGGATGACCTCGTGGCCATGCCGCTGCAGTACATCGACTGAACCAACCAGAGCCGACATCCCCATTGCTCCCGCTGACCCAATGGCCGATGCTTCGGCTTGAAGGTCGTTCTCGGTCACCAGGTGCGAATGCTTCACATGCTCCGCAACGTCGGGATTGCCGTCGGTTCGCTTGTGGCCGCTTGGCTGGTCATGTCATTGGTTGGGGGATTCCTGCTACCGCTTGTCGGCGTCCCCTTCCGTCCGCTTGACCCGGCGACCACAACGACCGGAAGCATCTTCGTGGGGCTGGTCACCTTGGTACTTGGCGGCCTGATCTATCGGGACATCCTCCGTCGAGAGCGACGGCCAGCCTGATAGGCCCGGCAGTAGTCTCGACAAGAATCCCCGGGGTTACTGCCCGAATCACTCGACGGGCGTCAAGCTGTCGGATGACTTTGTCGTGACGCCCCTCCAGTACGTCGACTGACGCTCAACCCGCGGGTTCGCCGAGCGTGAGGGCGACCTTGCCGGCGACGTCGCGGTTCTGCAGCCGCTCCATCGCCCCCTCGATCTCCTCCCACGGCAATGCGCCGGCGAGTTGCGGATCGAGCTTGCCGTCGCCCACCAGCGTCGCGAGGTACTGAAGGTCGCGACCGAACGGGTCGTCTCCGAAGAACAGTTCGAATCCCTGGAGGCGAACGAGGCCATCGTTGAAGACGTCCCTGACGTCGAACGTGGTCGGTTCGTTCGAGCTGTTGCCGAACATGACGAGCGTCCCGTCAGGGTCGACGATCGTGACGAGTCGGCCGAGCGTCGCGCCTCCCACCGACTCAAGGATCAGGTCGAACCGGCCACGGAGCTGCCCGATGTCTGCCACGACCTCGTCGGCACCGAGATCACGAAGTCCCTCCGACCGCGCCGAACCCTCGCTGACCAGCGCCGTGACTTCCGCACCACCCAGGTGTGCGAGCTGGATCGCGAACCGGCCCACCCCGCCGGAGGCGCCCGTGATGAGGACGCGGCGTCCAAGGATGGCCGGTCCCAGCCTGAGCATCCGTAACGCGGCCAGACCGGCGGTCGGAAGTGCGGCCCCCTGGGCGAACGAAACGGCATCGGGCAGCTCGGCGATCGAGCCCGATGCCACCGCCACGCGCTCCGCCCACGTCCCACCTTGCCGGATCCCGACGACTCTCGAACCGGCTCGCAGACCCCCGTCGATGTCGACCTCGCAGGGTGCCCGCAAAGTCCCATCCCGGACGCCATCCGTCTGGCTTTCTCCGGAGCAATCCCAACTCGCCCCGATTGATCGAGAACGCACGCACGTCCACGGCACCTCGCCGGGCGCCGCCACCGGCTCGGCAACGTCGTGGAAGGCGATCCTGCCGGGAGCCGCGCTGTCAGCCACCAATGCGCGCATGGGTCGGGCCCTCCGGTCGAGTCTCCCCTCGTCCAGACGATCGTACGTCCCAGCGCTGTCAGCAATACGCTGACGTGTCCGAGAACCCGCGCGGCTACTGCCCGAACCAATCGACCGGCGTGACGCTGCCAGACGACTTCGTGGTCACCCCGCTGCAGGACGTGGACTGATCCCCACCCGACGGTCTTCGGCCTGGACTCACGGCACAAGCACGGCGCGCCCGCGAAGGGTCCGCGCGTGGAGCCGCTCGTACGCCTTCGGACCGTCTTCGAGGCTGAAACGCTCGGTCTCGACCGTGATGGCGCCAGAGCGCGCCAGGTCGAGCACCTCGAACAACTCCGGGCGGGTCCCCCAGACGGGGGCGCGGACGCTGGTTCCGCCGGGGAGGGTGTCGAGGCCGACCGGGATCACGCCGGGGCCGAGGCCGACCATGACGATGTCCGACCATCCGCCGGCCAGCTTCGCCGCCAGATCGGCAGCCTCTTGCAGTCCTACGAAGTTGAACACCGCGTCGACCCCTTGGCCGCCGGTGAGGTCGCGCACGGCCTCGATCGACGAAGGGTCGGAGAGGAACGCCGAGTGAGCGCCCACCTCGCGGGCGAACGCCAGCTTGTCCTCACTGATGTCGAGGGCGACGACCTGCGCTGACGAAAGGACCCGGAGCATCTGGATCGCCATGTGGCCAAGACCGCCCACGCCGATGACGACGGCGGTCGTGCCCGGGACGAGCTTCGGCAATGACGGCTTGATGGCGTGGTACGGCGTGAGCCCGGCGTCCGTGAGCGGGACGGATCTGACCGGGTCGAGGTCTCCGAGCGGGACGAGATGCCGTGGGCTTGGCACGAGGAGGTAGTCGGCCATGAACCCGTGGGCGCCGATACCAGGCCAGGCGACCCCTCCCACCCGGCAGTAGTTCTCGGCGCCGGCCGCGCATGCCCTGCATGACCCACAGCCCCAGGCGCCGTACACCGCGACCGGGTCGCCTTCCTTGATGCCGGTGACGTCGCTGCCAAGTCGCGCCACGATGCCGGCGCCTTCGTGTCCGAGCGTGAGCGGCAACGGGGTGTCGAACTCCTCGGCGGGGAGGCTCATGAAGTACTCGTCCGAGTGGCAGACGCCAGCTGCGGTCGTCTTGACCAGGACCTCGCCGGGTCCTGGTTCTGGGATCGGTACCTCGCGGATCTCCGGAGGCGCCCCGAACGCGGTGTACTGCAGCGCCCGCATCTGCTTTCTCCTCTGTTCCAACCGATCGATCCTCGTCCACTCTTGATTGGCTCCGCCAGCCGGAATCGACGAAGTGGCGGGCGACGGCGATACGACAGTACGCTGACCTGTCTCAGAATCCCCGGGGCTACTGCCCGAACCACGCGACCTGCGTGAAGCTGCGGGACGGCTTTCGTGGTCGCCCCGCTGCGATACGTCGACTGGTTCGAACGCTGACCGCCTGGACAGTCAGCCGCTTGCCTGTAGCCCCGCTCGGGCTTGGGCCGGCCTACGGGTCGAAGAAGTCGGTCAAGCGCTGGATGCGACCCTCGGCGTCGAATTCGAAGAAGTCGGTACCCTCGAAGGTTTCTCCTTCGCGTGTCGTGGCCCGCCATCGATACCAGGCGCGATCGCCAAGCACCGCGACGTCGCTGGTGGCCGTGATCACGAGGCCGGGGAACTGCGCGACCGACGCATCGATCAGGTCCGAGAGCGCCTTCCGCCCGACGACGCCATCGGGCACGTCGGGGTCGAGGTAGACGCCGTCATCGGCCCAGATCTCGCCGAGCGTCCCCAGACGAGTCTCGATGTCGACCTCGGTCCATACCGTGTGATATCGATGCACGACCGCGACATGGTCAGATCCTGATCCCACTGCACCCTCCTGCGATACGGAAGCGACCCCGGCGCCGGCGGCGGCCGGGCCGACGTCAGTCACGGAGAGGTCGTCGTCGCGGGTGATGGGCTCCTTGAAGAAGCTGACGACTGCTTCCTTCGCCATGACACCATGGCCTTCGTTCGGCACCACACAAAGCTGCGCGTCATCGATCGCCCGAAACATCGCGACGGAATGTTCTGGCGTGATCACATCCCGATCACCCACGATCACCAGGGTCGGAGCCTTGATGCTCGCCATCTGCCCGTCCGTGTAGTCGGGTTCCACCGCCCACATCCGCTGGATCCGCGGGAGGACGACCGGCCAATGGCGAGGGCCGTCCGGCGAGAGTCGCTCGTACTCCTGGCGAAACGCGTCTGGCCAATGATCGGGCGCGACGGTGAGCAGCCACTCCAGGGTCCCGCCGGAGTAGGCATCGGTGCGGAAGTTCGCCCCTGAGACGGCGAGCTTCACGACCAGATCGGGATGATGGATCGCCATGTCGAGCCCGATGATGCCGCCGTCGCTGATGCCGAAGACGAAGGCGCTCTCAACGTCTAGCTGACGCAGGAGCGCGACCGTGTCTTCGGCCATGTCGTGGTAGTGGAACTCGCGGTCCAAGGCGTCGTTCGTACGTCCGTGCCCCATCTGCTCGGGCGCGATCACCTGAAACTCGCGCGCGAAGAACGGGATCTCCATCCCGGGGAGCTCCAAGGAGCAGGTGCCGCCGTGGAGCAGCAGCAACGGCGGACCCTCGCCATGGATCTCGTAGTACATGCGGAGTCCGTTCACGTCTGCGAACCAGCCGCCGACCTGCATCGACGCATCATCCCACGCCATGTCCCCACCCTCGGTCGCGATGCGGCGTGTCGGTGCGATTCGGAATGCGAGCGCAACCGGATCAGCCGGCAATAGGCTGACTCACTTGGAACCCCCGAGGCTATTGCCCAAACCACTCGACGGGCGTGAAGCTGCCGGACGACTTCGTGGTGACACCGCTGCACTACGTCGACTGACCGAACCGCCCGCCGTCCCCGGATGACGCGCCTTCCCCGGAATCGAACGGCCCCGGACGTCGATCCGGGGCCGTTTCCTGTTCGGGGAGGCTCGAGCCTCAGTACCCGTACTTGCCGACCGAGCTGGGAGCTGGCGCCGCGGCGGAGGCGTTGGGCACGGGACCGGACCCACCGACCGTCGCGATCGAGAAGCCCTCGACACCGTTGCCGGTCGCGTCGCCGGCCTTCGTGTCGCCCTGCCAGTAGTAGAGCGGCAGGCCGCCGTACGTGACCTGGGTCGCACCGTCCGGGCGGGTCAGGGTGCCGAGCTGCCCGGCGACTCCGGCCCGCGCCGTCGGCTGACCCTTGGTTTCAAGGGGTGGCCAGGCGGTGGCGCAGCTGCCGGTGCAGCTCGACGAGGTGGCCGTATCCCCCGCGTGGGTGTACAGCGTCATCCCGTTCGGCCCGGTCAGGACCATGCCAAGGCTCGGTGAACTGGCGGAACCGACGATGACCCCGGCGTTGCTCGAGGTGCCACCACCGAGGACGCCGGGACTGGCGGCATTCGATGCGCACGCGGCGACGGCGAGGACGGCCGCGGCCAGGAGGGAAAGAAGGCGAGTGAACGACATTTGCGAACTCCGAGATGGACGAGTGAGTCAACCGTGGCCCACCTACTCGAGATACGCGGTATGTCCGGGCTGCGGTTTTCGGGCGGTGATGACCGCCTCTCGGTCCTGGCCCGCTCCGCGTCCTCACTCGGCGCTGGCCCTCACTCGGCGCTGGCGGCCAGCGAATAGAAGCTGATGGCGGCCACCGACAGCTGGATGCACAGGGCGAGCGCGTACACGGTGAGGGACGCGAAGACCAGCGCATTCAGTCCGAACAGGGCTGTCGCGGTCACCCCCGAGGCGACGACGAACCGCGTCCAGCGGACCCAGGGCAGACCCGCCTGGACCAGTTGTCGACTCCGGACGCTGATGATGAAGACCGCATAGACGAAGACCAGGGCGCTCGAGATGACGATCGTCGTCCGTGCGTCGTCGAGCGCGGGGAAGAGCACCACCGGCAGCAGGCTCTCGAACGTCACGTTGAAGCTCGTGGACACGATGCCGCGGAGCCGGAAGCGCTGGCCGACCGTCCAGCCCGCCCTGTCCGACGCGAGTCCGGGTGCGATCGCGGCGAACCCGGCCACGACCACCGCGATCGTCGCGATCCCGATCAGGAGGGCCTCACCGGGCATGCGTCGCCTCGATCTGCGCGATCTCCTGCGTGCGCGTCACGGCGAACCGCCTTCGACTCAGGGCACCGTCCCTCGCCCGGCGAACGATGGAGGCACCGCGGCGAACGATACAGGGCGTCCTAGGCGGCGGGTCGGTCGCAGCGATCGGCCCCTCACGAGCTCGTGACTTCGGCACCGCCGCCCGTTAGGCTTGCATCGGAGGTGCCCGATGACGGTGCAAGCGGCCCTGGAAGAAGCCATGCACCACGAAACCCCGGCCGGCGTGATCGACGCACTCACCCGACAGGGCGTGTGGATGACCGACGAAGACACGATGACCGCCGCGGTCCACAACGTGTACTGCGGGATCATGGCCGACCATGCGCATCCCAACGAGAAGGATCGCGATCAGGCCCGGAAGCTGATCGCCGCCATCGGTCAGTCGACGGGGACCTGAACCGCCGTGGCCGCGGACTGACGAAGCACGCACGCCCGGGCGGCGGTGCGGCGCTCGACGGCGGTGACGCTCACTAGGCGCTCGAGCCCTCGCCTGCAGCACGTGGACTGACCTGGTCCGTCAGGTCCCGGTCCTGCATCTCCCAGGTGTGGTCGAGCACGTGGTATGCCGTGTGGCGGAGCAGGTACGGGATCGTCCAGTTGCCGAGCGGCTTGCCCTCCACGTACCAGGCGCGCATCGCCTCGACGAAGCCGTCGCGGTGTTCGGCGAGCTCGACCGGCGTATCCAGCTCCCCCTCGGCCGGCGCATTCACACGCCTCGAGAAGTCGCCACCCTCTTGCCCCAGGACGTGCTGGACGATCCGATCCCGCGAGCGCCCACCGCCGCGGACACCCGGCCGCAGGTCCGCCGAGACGCGGGCGGCCGTCTCGTCGAACTCGACCCACGCCGCCCGCAGCAGCCGCACCTGCCGGTCGAAGGTCGGTGCGTCGAATGGCTCGCGGTCGAGCGGCGAGGGCGCGAAGGAGATGCCCCAGAAGTCGGTCGAGCCGACGCCCGGGTACCGGCCGATGATGTCGGGCTCGGCCTGGGTCGCGAGCTCCGGGCCCAGGCCGGCGCGCGTCGCGACCGGGAGGTAGCGCGGCACGTAGCGGACGAGCTTCTCGACCGCCTCATCCTCGGTCTTGGCGCCCCGTTCGAGACCGGGCCAGTCGGCCGCGACGGCCACCCAGCGCTTGCCCCTCGTGGGCTGTTCGACGAGCACGCGAAGCTGGGACGACATCGCCTCATCCTACCCGCACAGACTCGACGGTCCTCGTTCCCGACATGGACTCCTACGTCGTGGTCGACCAGCGCACGATCGTGGTGAGGGTCGCCGTCGCCCCGTGTAGCTGGACCCGGCTCACGAACGTCGCGAGACGCCCGCCGAAGTCCGTGTCAAGGTCGAGACGTGGCCCTGCCCCACCCCGCTCCCCAGTACCGCCGAGCTCGTCGTTCAGGACCTGACGGTCTCGCTCGCCGCAGACCTCGCCTCACGGGTCGTCACGGATGCGAACGGACAGGCGGTCCCTCAACGCTAGCCCGACCGGTCAGACGGAGGCGGAACCGGCGCCGACCAGGACGCGTGGCTCGACCATCGCGGGCTCGACCGGTGGCGCGACCGGAGCCGGCACACGGACCAGGCCGTCGCGCATCCTGACGATGCGGTCACATGCGTCACCGACGTCGCTGTCGTGGGTGACCAGGATGAACGTCTGCCCGGTGTCGCGATTGGACCGCCGGAGGAGCGCGAGCACCTCGGCGGAACGCTCCGAGTCGAGGTTGCCGGTCGGCTCGTCGGCCAGCACGAGGCGGGGCCGATTGACGAGGGCGCGCGCGATGGCGACCCGCTGCTGTTCGCCTCCGGAGAGCTCGGATGGCCGGTGGCCGGCCCGGTCGGCGAGCCCGACGCGGTCGAGCGCCTCCATCGCCGCGCCCCGTCCGGCGGCGCCACCGTGGCCGGCATAGTCCGCCGCCAACACGACGTTCTCGATCGCGGTCAGGGTCGGGACCAGGTTGAAGTCCTGGAACACGAACCCCATCTCCTTGGCCCGGATGCGAGTCCGTTCGCGATCGTTGACGGCGACCACATCCCGACCGTCGAACAGGAGCTCGGGCGCGGCGCCGTCGTCGACGTCAGGGGCGTGCAGGAGGCCGAGGATGTGCATGAGCGTGCTCTTGCCGGATCCGGACGGCCCCATGATGGCCACCATCTCGCCGGCATCGATGGCGAAGTCGACCCCCCGGAGCGCAAGCACCTGGTTGTGCTTGCCGAGCTTGTAGGTCTTGCGCAGGCCGCGGCCGGCGAGCAGCGGCGTCGCTGGATGGCTCGTCACGTTCGTCATGGCAGTCACTCGTAGCGGAGCGCCGCGACCGGATCGAGCCGGGCGGCGTGGAGGGCCGGGACGAAGCCGGCGAGGGCGCCGAGGATCGTCGAGAAGGCGACCGCGGTGATCGCGGTACCGGCCGTGAGCTCGAACAGGACCGTGCCCGACGACCGGCCCGCCTCGTTCACAAGCGTGACGACGAGCGCCCCGAGGATGAGCCCGACGGCGCCGCCGAGGAAGCCGATCAGCGCCGATTCGAGGACCAGTTCCCGGACGATCCGCGTCCGGGAGCCCCCGATGGCGCGTTTGATGCCGATCTCACGAGTCCGCTCGGCGATCGACATCGCCATGGTGTTCACCACCGACAGTCCGCCGACCAGCAGGCTGATCAGCGCGATCCCCACGAGGATCGAGTTCAGGATCGAGGTCGCGCCCCCGATCTGCTTGTCGAAGTCCTTGCCGGTCATCGTCGAGATCCCGGGGACCTCGGTCTTGATCCGCGTGGCGAGCGCCTCGATGTCCTGGCCCGGACTTCGGATAGACGACCATCGAGGTCGCGATATCCGAGGCGGTCACCTTGTCCTGGATCATCGGCGGCAGGCTCGCGACGAAGAGCTTCTGGGCGGCCGCGAGCGGGATCGACGCGGCCTGGTCGGGCGCCGTCAGGGTCGGCTCGAGGACGCCGATGACGGTGAACGCCTCCCCTTTGAGGATCATCGTGTCGCCCGGGTGCTTGTCGTACTTGCGCGCGATGTCGGACCCGAGGACGGCGACGTTCGAACCCTCGTCAGCGGCGGTCCTGGCCCGGCCCTCGGCGATCGTGGTCTTGAATGTCTCGAGCCCCTGGTCGGCGCCGGGCACGCTGCCCGAGATCATCGGCGGCACGCCCATCGTGACGGCGCTCGCCTGGTCGTCCATCAGCATCATCACGGCCGAGTCGACGACGTTCACGCCCTCGACCGCGCGGATCCTGTCGGCCATGGCCAGCGACATCGGCGCGCTGGCGAATCCGCCCAGCTGGCCGCTCGCGTCGGCGACGGTGATCTTGTCCGCGTAGTAGCCCGAACCGCCTTCGACCAGGGCGTTGATCTTGTTCGCCATCGACCCGAAGACCACCAATGCCCAGATCCCGATGGTGATGCCGAGGATCGTCAGGAGCGTCCTGACGGGGCGTCGGCTCAGGTTTCGCAGGTAGCGCATCGACCGCGCCTCCACTCGTGCCGTGGTCACAGACCAGGCGAGTGTGCGAAGGGAACGCGGCCCAGCGCATCTTCCGTTCGTCGCGATCACACCGGGCCGAGTGCGCCCATTCGCTCCGAGTCCCCGGCGTCTGATCGGCAGGGGCAGCCGCGTCGTTCGGTGTCAGCCGCGCTCGAGCGCGTAGACCTGTCGGCGGCCGTCGAGGCCCTTGAGTTCGTGCAGGCCGCGATCGGCGAACCGCAACCCTGACCCGTCCAGGAGCTCGCGCGTCGTCCCCGAGACGAGGACCTCGCCCGGTCCGGCAAGGGCGGCGATCCGGGATGCGGCGTGGACCGCGACGCCGTGCGCGTTCCCACCCGCGATGGTGATCTCGCCGGTGTGCAACCCTGCCCGGATCTCGATCCCGAGCGGGCGGATGGACTCCGTCATCGCCGCGGCGCAGCGTAGCGCGCGTGCGGGCCCGTCGAACAACGCCAGGAAGCCATCGCCGGTCGTGACGACCTCGCGGCCGCGGAAACGGTCCAGCTCCGCGCGCGACCGGTCGTTGTGTTCGAGAAGCAGGCGCTGCCACATGGCGTCGCCGAGACGCCCGAGCGTCGCCGTCGAGTCGACGATGTCGGTGAAGAGGATGGTGGCCAGCGTCCGCTCGTCCTCAGCCTCCGGGCGGACCCCGAAGTTTCGAGCGCTGGCGAACTCGACCGTGTCCCACGGTCGGTCGCCGACGACCCAGGCGTCATGCCCCGACGGGATCTCGTAGGCGTCGCCCGCGACGACGTCCATCTCGGTCCCGTCGTCCATCACGACATGGAGGTGACCTGAGATCACGTAGCCGACGTGGCGGTTCTGGCACGAGGCGGTCTGCACGACCGGCGCGACGACCTCGGACCATCGCCAGCCCGGCTCCCAGACGAACCGCCCGAGGGTCGTCTCGTCGAGGTTCACGATGTCGATCCGCCCCAGCGAGAACTCGCGGACCTGGTCCGGGCTGGCGAAGTTCTTGCGTTGGAGTCGTGGCACGGCGCCATCCTCCTGCCGGCCGACCGGCGGCCCGCGAAACGACGAGAGCCGGTCGACCTCGCCGACCGGCTCTCTTGCTCAGGCTCCCTGGGTCAGTGGCGGCTGTTGTAGGTCGCCAGACCCGACCAGTCGCCTCGGATCGCGTACGACGCCTGCGTCGGCCACGAGTCGAGTTGCGAGGGCGGGAGCGCCCCGCCGGCCGCGATGATCTTGCGCAGCTCGGATGGATCCGTGTGCTCGAGCTCCGCGTAGGTCGTGATGCCACCGTTGGACAGGATCGTGGAGATCCGCGGCCCGATGCCGCTCAGCTGCGTCAGGTCGTCGGGGGCCGCCTTCGGCTCGGCCTTCGCCTTGGACTTCGACGACGACTTCTTGGCACTCTTGTCGGCCTTGGACGCCTTCTTGTTGTACTTCATGAGGCCTTGCCAGTCGCCCTTTGCCGCGTAGGACGCCTGCATCGGCCAGGTCGCCACGTTCGCGGGCGGCACCATGTCCGCCTCGTGGATCGCGTGCCTGACCTCCGGCTCATTGGCATCGGCCAATGCCGCATAGGTCGTGATCCCGGCGGCGGCCAGCGCCTCGCTGGCCTTCGGCCCGACGCCGACCAACTGGGTCAGGTCATCCGGGGCTGCAGCCGGCGCAGCAGCGACCGCCGCAGCGGCGGCGACCGGGGCGGCTTCGGCCGCGGGGGCCTCCTCCGGGACCTCCACCTCGTAGTCGGCCACGACCTCGGCGCCGCCGAGCTCCTCGGTCGCCGGCACGACCAGCGCCATGAGGGCGGAGGCCGTCGCGGCGGGAAGGGTGCTGTGGATGAGGAGGGCCTTCTCGGTCGCAACGGCCTGTTCGATCATGCCGATCGAGTGGGACCAGTCCCCCTCGTACAGGATGAAGAGGGCGCTCTTGCCCTTGTCGACTTCCTTGGTGACCTGGCGCATGAACTTGTCGTTGATGCCGATGTCGTGGAAGCGGTTGCGCAGACCGTTCAGCACACCGCCGGCGGCACCGCCGACGACCGCGCCGGCCGGTCCGAGGACGAGGGCGCCGACGATCACACCGAGCGAGCCGCCGCGCGCGAAGCCCTTCGCGCCGCCGAGATCCGCCGTCTGATGCACCTTCACGCGGCCGAGCCTGGTCCGGTCGGCGATCGCCGCATCGACGATCTTCACGTTGGGATCGACGTCGTCGATCTCCTGGATCCGCTTCAGGAGCATGCGCGACTGCTTGCCCTTGTCGAGGACGAACACCGCAAGGGTCTGACCGTAGTCTTCAGCCATTGATTCCTGGCTCCTCTCATCGGGACCGTGACGCCGACGGCGCTTGTCCGCGCGCGCTTCGTGCGGGCGCTGGACGCTCATGCGTTCTCGATGAACCTCCTCATCGAGGCGGGGGACGAAAGGTGGTGCAAGGCCGGTCATGCCGGAGTCTGGATGTCCGTGGCGCCTCCTCGGGCGCCCATCGACGACGTTGGCCGAACCTTCGTGCACCTCCCTCCGCGAAACTGCCGGATGGCCCACTCCGGGTGGGTGAGGGGCCTGAAACGTGGATCGACAGACGCCGGACGATGCTAGGCCTCTGGCGCCAGCCGTGCAACACGATTCCGACACGAGTGCGCGGGCGCCGCCCGACCGTCCGATGGTATGTTTCGGGTCGTGCCCGACCTGATCGACGACGCGCCCGCCGGCGAGCGCTACCTTCTGCTCGCCGACATCACCGGCTACACCGGTTTCATGGCTGGTGTCGAGACCGAGCACGGCGTGGACTTCAGCGCCGGCATCCCGGCCGCCTACGCGATCCTGGGCGGCCTCCTCGACTCCGTCGTCCAGGGCGTCAAGCCCGACTTCGACCTCGTCAAGCTCGAAGGCGACGCGGTCTTCGCGGTCGCGCCGGCCGCACGCCTCGATGGCGAAGGCGAGCGTGTCCTCGAACGGCTCGGGTCGACGTACGGGTCATTCATCGAGAGCCGCACCGACGCGATCCCATCGAACGACCACGTCTGCATCGCCTGCCCGGCCGTCGCGCACCTCGACCTCAAGGTCATCCTCCATCGGGGCCACACGGTGCGCCAGGCGGTCGGATCGGGCAGCGACCTGCTCGGCCCGGCCGTGAACGTCGCCCACCGGCTGCTCAAGAACACGATCCGCGAACGGATCGGCTCCCACCCGTACCTGTTCCTCACGGACGCGGCGGCGACCGCCCTCGGCTTGCCAGGAGTCGGGCTCGCCCATCACGAGGACTACGCGGACGCCGGACCCGTCGACGGCCGCGTCGTCGGCCTTGGCGAGCCGCTGCCGGAGACCGCGTCGATGTCGTCACCCGCCTGACCGCAGGCGCCCCGTCACCCCATCCGGACGCTACGCTGTCGGGGTGACGACCCAGCCCGCCCGACCCCAGATCCCAGGCGGTCTCCTCGCGGGTGGCGTCGTCGCTATCGCTCGCCGTCTCTCGGCCGACGCCGCGCCGGCCGTCGCCGACGCCCTCGCCATCGGCGGCGTCCACGCGTTCGAGGTCACGCTCAACGAGCCGAAAGCCGCGGCCCTCCGGGCCATCGAGGCCGTGGCCGCGCGCGGGGCGGACCTCGCGATCGGCGCCGGGACCGTGCTGAGCATCGAGGACGCGGGGCTTGCCGTGGACGCCGGCGCCACGTTCCTGGTGATGCCCACGACCGATCCCGAGCTGGTCCGCTGGGCGGCCGCGCGGGGCATCCCGGCATTCCCCGGCGCCGCCACCCCGACCGAGATCCTCGCCGCCTGGCGGGCTGGCGCAGCGGCCGTGAAGCTCTTCCCCGCGTCGGCCCTCGGGCCGTCGTTCGTGCGCGAGTGCCTGGGCCCGTTCCCGGACATCCCGCTCGTCCCGACCGGCGGCGTGACAGCCGAGACAGCCGGGGCCTTCATCTCGGCCGGGGCCGTGGCCGTCGGCCTCGGGAGCTGGCTCGTCGGCGACGGCGTCGCGGATGGCGTGACGCGGCGCGCGCGCCAGGTGGTCGACGCCGTCGCGTCCGCCCGCGAGGCCCGGCGCTGATGGCCCCGGAGGTCGTCACGCTCGGGGAGTGCCTGATCTCGCTGATCGCCACGGCACCGGGGCCGCTGGCCGAGGCGACGGCGTTCGAGCGGCACGTCGCCGGCGCGGAGGCGAATGTCGCGGTCGGGCTGGCCCGACTCGGCCATTCGGTCGCGTACATCGGCCGCGTCGGCGGCGACGGGTTCGGCACCGCGATCGTCCGGAAGCTGCGCGGCGAGGGCGTGGACGTCGGGCACCTGATGGTCGACGACGAGGCCACGACCGGGTTGCTGTTCCGCGAACGGCGTGTCCTCGGGGCGGCGCAGGTCGTCTACGCCCGGACCGGGTCGGCCGGCTCACGCGTGTCGGTGGTGGACGTGGACCGTGCGGCGACCGACGGCGCCTTCGCCGGCGCCCGATGGCTGCACATCACCGGGATCACGCCCGCGCTCTCCCCCAGCGCGCACGACGCGGTCCGCCAGGCCATCGAGCTGGCCCGCAGCGCGGGCCTGACGGTCAGCTTCGACGTCAACCTCCGCCGCCGCCTCTGGAGCGACGCCGATGCCGCGCCCGTCGTCCGCCGGTTCGCGGAAGACGTCGATGTCGTGCTGGGGAGCGTGGATGAGCTGGCGGTGCTGACCGGCTCGACGGCCGGCGACCCGGTGGCCCTGGCCCGCGCGGTCCTCGCCCTGGGACCATCCATCGCGGTCGTGAAGCTCGGGGCGGACGGGGCGCTCGGCCTGGAGCGCGACGGCGAGCCTGTCGCGAGCCCGGCACTCCCGGTGCCCGCAGCGCTCGACCCGGTCGGCGCGGGCGACGGGTTCTGTGCCGGGTTCATCGCCGCGCGACTGGACGGGGCGGACCTCGCGACGGCCCTGCGGACGGCGAACGCATGCGGTGCCGCCGCGGTCGCGACGATCGGGGACCTCACGGGACTCCCGGACGCCGCGGAGCTGGCCGGGCTGCTCGCCGACGCCGGGCCAGACACGATCCGGTGACACCCACCAGGGACCCCGACGGCGAGGCCGACGCCAGGGCGAGGGACGCGGCCGATCCCCTCACGTCGTATCGCGAGCGCTTCCTCCTGCCCGACGGGCCGGACGGACCGGACGGCCCGCCGGCGATCTACCTCGCCGGCCAATCGTTGGGCCTCCAGGCCACGACCGTCCGGCCCGCCATCGAGGCGGAGCTCGACGCGTGGGCGCATCGCGGTGTCGAGGGCCACTTCCATCCGGATCGCCCGTGGTTCACCTCCGACGAGGCGTTCCGTGCCCCGCTGGCACGCCTCGTGGGCGCACAGGCGAGCGAGGTCGCGGTCCTCAACACCCTGACCGTGAACCTCCACCTGATGCTCGCCTCGTTCTTCCGCCCCGCCGGCGCCCGGCGGCGCATCCTGACCGACGCCCCGCTCTTCCCCTCGGACCGGCACGCCTATCGCAGCCACCTCGCGTGGCGCGGGCTGGACCCCGACGCGGACCTGGTCGCGATCGGGCCGCGGACCGGCGAGGACACGGTCCGCATCGACGACCTCGAGGCGGCGATCGAGGAGCACGGCCCGAGCCTCGCCCTCGTCGTCCTCGACGGCGTCAACTTCGCGACCGGCCAGGCGCTGCCGGTCGCCCGCCTGACCGAGGCCGGCCATCGAGCCGGTGCGCTCGTCGGCTGGGACCTCGCGCACGCCGTCGGCAACGTCCCGCTGTCGCTCCACGACGACGGCGTCGACTTCGCGGTCTGGTGCACGTACAAGTACCTGAACGGCGGTCCGGGCTCGGTGGGGTCGATCTTCGTCCACGAGCGCCACACCGCACCGGGCGCCCCGGAGGTCCCGCGGCTGACCGGCTGGTGGGGCGCGACGCCGGACCATCGCTTCGATCCGGACGGACCGTTCGTCGCGGACACGGGCGCCGCCGCCTGGAAGATGTCGACGTCGCCGCTCTTCAACATGCTGGCCCTGGAAGCCTCGCTGGCGATCTTCGACGAGGTCGGCCTGCCGGCCCTGCGCGACCGGTCGGTCCGGCTCACGGGCTACCTGGCCGGGCTCCTCACGTCGCGCGGGGTGGAGATCCTCACGCCGTCCGACCCGGGCGCGCGCGGCGCGCAGCTCTCACTCCGCTTCGCCGACGCGCCGGCCGTCCTCGACGCGCTGACCCGCGAGGGCGTCATCGCGGATTTCCGCGAGCCGGACATCATCCGGGTGGCGCCGGTCCCGCTCTACTGCACGTTCCTCGATTGCTGGCGGTTCGCCGCGATCCTCGACGGCATCGTCGAGCGGTCCCCGGCCTAGCCGGCGAACTCGACCGCGGGGTAGCCGCGGAAGCCGGGGCGCACCTTGAAGAGGCTGCCCGCCATCGGCTCGGCGGCGCGCTCCTCGTCGGTCAGCTCGGACCAGGCACACGTGATGTAGAGGTCCTCGAGGTCCGGCCCGCCGAACATCACGCTCGTGACGTGCGATGCGGGCATCTCGACCACGACATCGATGCCGCCGCCGGGCGCGAAGCGCACGACCTTGAAGCCGTTCCAGAGCGCGACCCACAGCCCGCCCTCGGTGTCCATGGTCATGCCGTCGAGGTCGCCGGGCTCGTCGTCGGAGAGCCGCAGGTGCTCACGCCGAGACGAGATCGCCCCGGTCGCGAGGTCGTAGTCGAAGGCGTCGATGCGCCGTGTGGGCGTGTCGATGTAGTAGAGCGTGCCTCCGTCGGGGGTCCACACCAGCCCGTTCGAGATCGTGATGTCGCCGAGCAGCTTCGTGGTCGTCCCGTCCGGGTCGAGGCGGTAGAAGCCGCCGGCCCCTGGCCGCTTGTCGTACGCCATCGAGCCCGCGAGGAGCCGGCCCACCGGGTCGCACTTGCCGTCGTTGAAGCGGCGGTCCGGGAGGTCCGCCTCGACCGGCGCCAGCAGCCGCCAGTCTTCCGATCCCGGGTCCGTCACCCAGAAGCCGTCAGCGAGCGCCGCGATCATGCCGCCGCCACGACGGATCGCCACGCAGCCGATGTCGGACGGGGTCCGCAGCGACGTCACCCGGCCATCGCTCGGCCGGTAGCGGAGCACCTGGCGGCCCGGGATGTCGACGAACGCCAGCTCCCCGGTCGTGGCGTCCCAGATGGGGCCTTCGCCCAGCTCCCAGCGGCCGTCGGCCACGACCTCGGCGGTCAATGTCTGCATGTCGCCATCGTGCCACGGCGCTACGCTCCGCGGATGCGCATCGCGTCGGTCGAGACCCGCATCGTCGGCAACGCCTGGAAGAACTGGCTGTTCGTCCGCGTCGAGACCGACGACGGCCTCCACGGCTACGGCGAGGGCACCGTCAACGGGTTCGCGGCCACGGTCGCGGCGGCGATCGAGGAGCTGTCCGACCAGTACCTCGGCGCCGACCCGCACGACGTCGAGGCGCTGCTCCAGCGGATGGTCCGCGACGTCTACTCCGACGGCGGCCAGATCCACATGGCGGCGGCTGCCGCGATCGAGATCGCGTGCTGGGACATCGTCGGCAAGGCGGCCGGGCTCCCGGTCCATGCCCTGCTCGGCGGGCGGGTCCGCGACCGCGTCCGCGCCTACGCCAACGGCTGGTACCGGACCGAGCGCGAGCCCGAGGCGGTCGCCGCCAAGGCCCGCGAGGTCGCGGCCGCCGGCTACACGGCGATGAAGTTCGACCCGTTCGGGACCGCGTGGCGCGTGCAGGACCGCCGCGACGAGGACCTCTCGATCGACATCGTCCGCGCCGTGCGCGACGCGGTCGGCCCCGACGTCGACCTGATGATCGAGGCGCACAACCGGTTCACCGCCTCGACCGCGCTCCGCATCGCGGACCGCCTCGCCGAGTTCCGGCCCGCCTGGCTCGAGGAGCCCGTCCACCACTCGCAGCTGGGCTCGATGGTCGAGGTCGCGCGCCGCTCGCCCGTCCCCGTCGCGACCGGCGAGAGCTTCACGTCGCTCGGCCAGTTCGCCGACCTGCTCTCCCACGACGTCGTCCAGATCCTCCAGCCCGAGCCGCTCCACCTGGGCGGGATCTGGCGGACGCGCCAGCTGGCGTCGATGGCCGAGGCGCACCTCGCGGTCGTCGCGCCCCACAACGCCCAGGGCCCGGTCTGCGGAGCGGTCGCCGTCCAGCTGGGCGCCTGCATCCCGAACTTCTACGTCCAGGAGACCTTCGACGAGTTCAACGCCGACTGGACGCAGGGGATCGTCGACCGCCCGATCCGCCCGGTCGACGGGTATGTCGAGATCCCCGATGCGCCCGGCCTCGGCATCGAGCTCGACTGGGAGGCGCTAGGCGAGCACCCCTACCGACGCCAGCACCTCATCCGGCTGTTCAGCCCGGGCTGGGAGCGCCGGGACGACGCGCCGGACGGGACGGCGTGACCGAGGGAGCCACGGCCGACCCCTTCGAGCCCGACGAGCTGATCGACGCGCTGGTCGCGGAGGTCCCGGAGGCCGGTGACGGCCGCGACCGCGTCCGGGTCGTCCGCGCCCCGGGCCGCGTCAACCTCATCGGCGAGCACACCGACTACAACCTCGGGTTCGTGCTGCCGGCGGCCATCGACCTCGAGATCCGGATCGCCTATCTGGCGACCGACGACGGCCGGGTCGAGCTGACCCGGCTCGGAGACGGCGACCGCGACGGCTTCGACCTCGAGACCGACCGGCCGCGCACGGGGACGTGGCTGGACTACGTCGCGGGCACGGCCTGGGCGCTCGGCGAGGCCGGCCATCCGCGGCGTGGCCTGCGCGGCGTCATCGCGACCACCCTCCCCACCGCGTCCGGGCTGTCGTCCTCGGCCGCGATCGAGCTGGCATCAGCCTGGGCGCTGCTGGACGAGGCCGCGACCTCGGTCGACGCGATGACCCTGGCGCGGATCTGCCAGCGCGCCGAGAACGCCTACGTCGGCGTCCAGTGCGGCCTGATGGACCAGTTCGCCTCGTCGTGCGGCGTGGACGGATCGGCCGTGCTCCTCGACTGCCGGTCGCTCGAGTGGCGGCCTGTGGCCCTGCCCGCCGGCGTCGTCATCGTGGTGCTGCACACCGGCTCGCCCCGGTCGCTGAACGCCTCGGAGTACAACGCGCGACGGAGCCAGTGCGAGCTGGCCGTCGCCGAACTTGCGCGTGATGATCCCTCGATCGCCTCGTTGCGCGACGTGACGCTACCGGCCCTCGAGGCGGCGCAGGCCCGCATGGACCCGGTGGCGTACCGCCGCGCACGCCACATCGTCACCGAGAACGAGCGGGTCGCGCAGACGATCGATGCCTTCGCAAGGGGCGACCTCGCAGCGGTCGGGCGGCTCTTCGCCGCCAGCCACGACTCCCTGCGCGACGACTTCGAGGTCGTCTCGCCCGAGCTCGACGCGATGGTCGAGATCGCGTCTGGCGTCCCCGGTGTCGTCGCCGCGCGGATGACCGGCGCGGGGTTCGGGGGAAGCACCGTGAACCTGGTCCGGCCCGACGCGGTCGAGTCGCTGCGGGTCGCCGTCCAGCGCGACTATCCGGCTCGCACCGGGCTCCAGCCGCGGGTGCTGCCGGTCAGCGCGACCGCCGGAGCCGGCCGCCTGCGCTGACCCCGGGGTGACACACAGGCGGAGCCCCGCGCGTCCCTGCGATGCGCGTGGCGCTCAGCGCGCCGCCGTCGTCACCCTCTCCTGACGTCGCAAAACGGACACTTGCGGCATCCTTAGGCCGCCCACCGACCATCCGAGTCCTCACCGGAGTCCGTCCGCCGTGCAGTCCGCCCCCTACCGAGCGACCCCGCGCCGCACCAGCCCGTCCACCGCGGGCTGGCTGGCGATCATCGTCATGGCCTTCCTGGCCGGCGTCGGGATCATCGGGGCGCTGGCGTCGGTCGGCATCTTCGCGTCGCTGCTCCGCGACCTCGATCCGGTCTCGTCGTTCGACCAGGTTCCCCTGCAGGAAGAGTCGATCATCTACGACCGCACGGGCAAGATCGAGCTGGCCCGGTTCGGCGACGCGAAGCGCGATCTCGTCGACTTCAAGGACATCCCGCCGATCCTGCTCGACGCCACGACCGCGGTCGAGGACAAGACGTTCTGGGACAACGCGGGCTTCGACCCCGTGGCGATCATCTCCGCGACGCTCGATTCGTTGCGGGGCAACAGCCGCGGCGCCTCGACCATCACGCAGCAGCTGGTCCGGGCACGGCTCCTCGATCCCAAGCTGGTCCAGGACCCGAACCGGACCGCGGAACGCAAGCTCAAGGAGATCATCCAGTCCATCCGCCTGACCACCGCCTATCAGGGCGAGGAGGGCAAGCAGCGGATCATCGAGGCGTACCTGAACCAGAACTACTACGGGAACCAGGCCTACGGCGTGAAGGCCGCGGTCAAGGAGTACTTCGGGATCCCGCTCGACAAGATCACGCCGGCGCAGGCGGCGATCATCGCCGCGCTCCCCAAGTCGCCGTCCAACTACGACCTGGTGCGGAACGCCATCCCGGTATGCAGCAAGCCCCTCAACGACGATGGCTCGTGCCCGGGCACGTTGACGCAGACCGTCCCCGATGACACGACCGTCGTCCAGCGGCGGAACGACATCCTGGACCTGCTCGCGCAGGGCGATCGGACGCCGATGTCCGGCGACACCTACAGCCGCACCGCCTTCGAGGCCGCCAAGCTCGACCCGGTGGTGCTCGCGAGCCAGGCGACACCGCGATGGATCGCGCCGCACTTCGTCTGGGCGGTCCGCGACGAGTTGACGACCAAGCTGTGCGGTCCGGATGCCGACACCTGTCCGGACCTCGAGAAGGGCGGCCTGCGCGTCACGACGACCCTCGACGTACCGATGCAGAAGATCGCCGAGAAGTGGGTCAAGGCTGCGGCCATCGTGCCCCACGCGAAGGACCCGCTGGCCACGGCGAAGGCCCTGGGCTTCAAGACCGTGCCCGCGTGGATCGCCAACCTCAAGGACAAGGACATCCACAACGGCGCACTCGTGGCCGTGGACTACCAGACCGGTGAGCTGGTCGCGTACGTCGGCAGCGCCAACTACTACTCGGGTTCGACCAGCAAGAAGTTCCAGCCGCAGTACGACGTCGCCGGCAAGGGCTATCGCCAGCCGGGCTCGGCGTTCAAGCCGTTCAACTACGTGACCGGCATCGACTCGCACAAGATGACCGCCGGCTCGATGTTCATGGACAGCGCGACGGACTTCGGTGGCGGCTACACGCCCAGCGACGCGGACAACCTCGAGCGCGGGCCGGTGCGATTGCGGACGGCCCTCCAGTTCTCGCTGAACATCCCGTCGGTCAAGGCCATGCAGGTCAACACGCCCGCCGACGTCTTCGATCGGGCGAAGGCCTTCGGGATGACCTTCCAGACCGACAAGACCAACGCGGGCCTCGCGCTGGCGCTCGGGGTCCAGGAGGTCCGGCCGGTCGATCTCGTCACCGCCTACGGCACCCTTGGCAACGGCGGCAAGCGGGTCGACCACACCACGATCCTCACCGTCACCGACCGAAACGGGACGAACGTGGTCGATCCGTATGTCCCGCCGGCCGGCACGCCCGTGGTGAGCCCGCAGGCCGCCTATATCGTCACCGACATCCTCGCGGGCAACACGAACCCGAACGTCAACCCGTTCTGGGGCAAGTTCTCGATCGACTCGCCCAAGGGCCGCCGGCCGGCCACGCTCAAGACCGGCACCAACAACGACGCGAAGGACCTCAACGCCTACGGGTACATCGCGGCGCCGTCGAAGGCCGCTCGCGCGGACGGCGCGTACGCCCTGGCCGTGGGCGTGTGGGCCGGCAACAGTGACAACACCCCGGTCGGGCAGGTCTTCTCCATCGAGGTCACCACCTACGTCTGGCAGGGCTTCCTCGAGGAGGCCTCCAAGTCGTGGCCGATCGCCCGGTTCGCCCGCCCCGACGGCCTGACCCGCGTCGCCATCGACCCGTGGACCGGCCTGCTCGCGGACAAGGGCGGCGAGTCGGTGGACGAGTGGTTCATCACCGGGACCCAGCCGCAGCACCCGCTCGTCGCGAACACCTGCGGCGTCGACGTCCTCTTGAGCCCCGATGTCGGGTTCGAGAGCCGGTACGACAACTGGATGAAGGCCGACCGCGACTGGATCCGGCGCGCCGAGAAAGGACCGGGGACCGCCGGCGGCCCCGAGCGGACGAAGACCGCGTACTTCTACAACCCGAAGTTCCATCCCTACGGCCGCTCGTGGGGCGCGCTCGTGGTCGGCAATGGCTGCGGGCCGAGCCCGAGCCCGTCACCGTCCTGCATCCCGCTCCCGACCCCGGACGCCAGCGGCGTGATCCCGTCGCTCGAGGCGCCGTCGCCGGGCGCATCGGGCGAGATCGTCCCGGCCTTCTGCCCGCCGCCGTCGCCCACGCCGGTCCCGTCCGAGAGCACGCCACCGTCGGCGGAGCCGACACCGACACCGGAACCGACCCCGACGCCCACGCCGACCCCTACACCGACACCCACGCCGACGCCCACACCCACGCCGACGCCGACCCCGACGCCGCCACCGGCCGCTCCATAACCTCTGGCCGGCGGTCGGCTAGCATCGGGCGCGTGGACGACGTCATCGCCATCACGGACCTCGTGGTCCGGCGTGCCCGGCGGAACATCCTCGGGCCCCTGGACTGGACCGTGCGTGCCGGTGAGCGCTGGGCCGTCGTCGGCCCGAATGGGGCCGGCAAGACCACCCTGCTGTCGGCGGCCGGCATGACGCTGTGGCCGACGTCGGGGACGGTGGAGGTCCTCGGGTCCCGCTACGGCAAGGTCGACAGCCGCGAGCTGCGCCGCCGCATCGGCTCGGCGGGGAGTGCCGTCGAGGCCGTCCTGCGCGACGACCTCACGCCGGTCGACGTCGTCATGACCGCCCGCAACGCCGCGACCGAGCCGTGGTGGCACGAGTACGACGACGCGGACCGGTCCCGCGCCCGAACGCTCCTCGCGGACCTGGGCGTCAGCGCGACGGCGGACCAGCCCCACGGGACGCTGTCCGCGGGCGAGCGGCGGCGCGTCTCGATCGCCCGGGCCCTGATGCCCGATCCGGACCTCCTGCTCCTCGACGAGCCGGCCGCCAGCCTGGATCTGGGGGCCCGGGAGACGCTGCTCGCGGATCTCGCCCGGCTCGCGGCGGCACCCCGGCCCGCGGCGATCGTCCTCGTCTCGCACCACCTCGAGGAGATCCCGACCGGGTTCACCCACGGCCTCGTGCTCGCCGCGGGCCGGATCGTGGCCGCCGGGGCGCTGGAGACCGTGCTCACGAGCGAGGTCATGAGCCGGGCATTCGGGCTCCCGCTGATCGTCGAGCGCCGGGACGGGCGAGCCTGGGCCCGCCTCCGGCCGGGCGACGACATCGAGCCGTCACACGCGGCTGCCACGCTCGCCGAACGATGACCACCAGATCCCGCGCCGCCATGGGCGGCATCGCGGCCGCCGCGGCCGCCCTCGGCACCTCCGAGCTCCTCGCCGGACTCCTCTCGGGCGCAAGCTCGCTCGTCGCCGGCATCGGCCAGCTCGCGATCGACCTGCAGCCGCCGGGGGCCAAGGATGTCATCGTCGGGCTCTTCGGCACCAACGACAAGCTGGCGCTCGAGATCTTCATCGTCGTCGTGGCGCTGGCCATCGGGGCCGGCCTCGGGATCCTCGCGCGCACCGAGATGGGCCTCGCCTCGATCGGCTTTGCGCTCTTCGGCGTCGTCGGCTTCCTCACCACCCTGCGCGACCCCCTGTCCTCCGCGGCGATCACTGCGGTCGTTGCGGCGATCTCCGTCGCGGTCGCGATCTGGGTGCTGGGCTGGCTGGTCGGGCCGAAGCGGGCACCGACCCCCGCCCGCGTCGTCGGTCCGACAGCCGCGCGGGCCATGCCCGACTGGTCCCGCCGCTCGTTCCTGGTCCGTGCCGGGGGCGTGACCGTGGCCGGCGTGGTCGCCGGCCTGGCCGGCCACGCGCTGCTCGACCGGCAGCGTGCGATCCCCGACGCCGCCGACAGCACGATCCCGCCCGCGTCGGTGACGGTGCCACCGATCGGGCCCGGCCAGGACCTGTCCCCCACGGTGGCCGGACTGACCCCGATCGTGATGCCGAACGAGCGGTTCTACCGCATCGACACCTCGCTGCTGACCCCGCTCGTCGACACCGCGAACTGGTCGCTGCGCATCCACGGCCTCGTGGACCGCGAGACGACGCTGACCTGGAACGAGCTCGTCGGGCTGCCGATGTTCGAGCAGTACGTGACCATCTCCTGCGTCAGCAACGAGGTCGGCGGCAACCTGGTCGGCAACGCCAAATGGACCGGCGTCCGGCTTCGCGAGGTCCTCGCGATGGCCGGGGTCCAGGCCTCCGCCACGCAGCTGGTCGGCCGCTCGGTCGACGGCTGGACCGCGGGGATGCCCACCGCCTGGGTCATGGACCAGGAGCGCGAGCCGATGATCGCGGTGCGGATGAACGACCAGCCGCTCCCCGCCGTCCACGGCTTCCCGGCACGGCTGATCGTCCCGGGGCTGTACGGCTATGTGTCGGCGACCAAATGGCTCGCCGAACTCGAGCTGACGACGCTCGAGGCCTTCGACGGCTATTGGGTCCCGCTCGGCTGGTCGAAGGAGGCGCCGATCCTGACGCAGTCGCGGATCGACACGCCCCTTGGGTTCGTCAAGGCCGGCACGGTGCCGATCGCGGGGATCGCCTGGGCGCCGGACCGCGGGGTCAGCAAGGTCGAGGTCGGCATCGACGGGACGTGGAGCGAGGCGCGCCTGTCGCGCCCGATCTCGGACGCGACCTGGGTCCAGTGGGTGCTCGACTGGAACGCGACGCCCGGCCAGCACACCATCCAGGTCCGCGCCACCGACGGGACGGGTCAGACCCAGACCGACCTGGTCAGCCCGCCGGCGCCGGACGGGGCGCGGGGCTGGCACACCCGGGCCGTCACGGTCGGCTGAGGACCGGCACACGGCCGAATCGGTAGTAGATTCCGGACATGCCCCGTCGTCGCTACATCTTCGATCCGCCCGAGCGCTTCGTCGCCGGGACCATCGGCGAGCCCGGCGACCGCGCCTTCTTCCTGCAGGCCCGCGAGGGCCAGCGCGTGGTCAGCGTCGCCCTCGAGAAGGTCCAGGTCAGCGTCCTCGCCGAACGGCTCTGGGAGCTCCTCGCGGAGCTCGAGCGCCGCGGCGCGGCGGAGGGATCCGAGGAGGCGAGCCGCGCCGTGCCGGAACGTGACGACGAGCCGCTCGACGAGCCCCTCAACGAGGCGTTCCGGGCCGGCTCGCTGACCCTTGGCTGGGACGTCGGGGCGGAGCGGGTCCTCCTCGAGGCGCGCGGGCTGGACGAGGACGGCGACCCGATCGACCCCGAGGACGACGACGATGCCGACGAAGACGGCCCGGACCTGCTGCGCGTCCTCCTGACCGCGGGCGCCGCGCGATCCTTCGTCGAGCGCGCGAACCGCGTGGTCGCCGGCGGACGGTCGCCGTGCCCGCTGTGCGGCCAGCCGCTCGACCCGCAGGGCCACATCTGCGCCCGACGCAACGGCCACTTCCTCAACTAGCCGCGATGCTCGACCGCGCCACGACGCTGGACGTCCTGCGCGAGGGCGAGATCGACGTCGTCGGACGGATCGTCGGGTCGTCCAACAACGCGATGCTCGTCTCGGTCACCCGGCCGTGCCCGGAGCCTGGGCCGGCGACGGTCATCGACGCGATCTACAAGCCGACGCTCGGGGAGCGGCCGCTCGACGACTTCCCGGACGGCACGCTGAGCCGCCGCGAGATGGCCGCCTGGCACGTGTCGGAGGCCAGCGGCTGGGGCGATCGTCCCGCCGACGGTCCTGCGCGACGGACCGTTCGGCGAGGGGATGGTGCAGGCATACGTCGAGGCGGACCCGGACGTCGACATCGTGTCCTGGGTCCTCGAGGCGGACCCGCGGCTCCGCCGGATGGCGGTCCTCGACGCGGCGCTGAACAACACCGACCGCAAGGGCGGCCACATCCTGCCGGTCGACGGCGGTCGGCACCTCTACGGCGTCGACCACGGCGTGTGCTTCTCGCCGGTGCCGAAGCTGCGGACCGTGCTGTGGGCCTGGCGCGGGACGCCATTCGACCCGGACGAGATCGCCGGCCTGGAGCGGATCCGCGAGGGCCTCGACGGCGACCTCGGCGCGTCGCTGCGCGAGCTGCTGTCGGCGAGCGGAGGTGCGGGCGACGCGACGGCGGCTCGACGGCCTGCTCGCCGAGGGACGGTTCCCGCTCCCCTCCCCGACCTGGCCGGCGATCCCCTGGCCGCCGTTCTGACGGTCGTGCCGCGCGGCGCGAGCGCGGCGGGTCGGTCGGCCGCCGCCGTGGCCGACGAAACGCCGGCCGCCCGGTAGCGCACGATAGGCGCCGGAGGTGCGGATGCGGCGCTGGAACGGCTGGGGCGACGACCACGTCACGGTGACCCTGGCACCGGCCGCCCGCGACCTGCTGGAACGGCTCGTCGGACCGGGCGTCCCGCAGCGCGACGCGACGATCGAGGACGTCGCTCGCCGCCGTGCCGCCTTCGCGGCTCCGCCCGGACGTCGCGCCTCGACCTCGACCCGGAGGCCCGCGTCCGCCACGCGACCGGCCAGAGCCTGCCCGACTGGATCGCCGTCCGCTCCGGCCGGATCCGGGCCGTGCCCGACGCCGTCGCGCGCCCGGTCAGCCGCGCCGATGCCCGCGACCTGCTCGCGCTCGCGGCGTCGCGGGGCGCCCGGCTCATCCCGTACGGCGGCGGGACCAGCGTGGTCGGCGGCGTGACGGTCCGGCCGGGCGACGCCCCGGTCATCACCGTCGACCCTCGACGGGATGGCCGGGCTGACCGATCTCGACCCGTCGAGCGGGCTCGCGACGTTCGGCGCCGGCGCGACCGGTCCGGCGGTCGAGGCGGCGCTCGGCGAGGACGGCCTGACGCTCGGGCACTACCCGCAGTCGTGGGAGCTCTCGACGGTCGGGGGCTGGGTCGCGGCACGTTCGGCCGGCCAGGAGTCGATCGGCTCGGGGCGGATCGAGGCGCTCTTCGCCGGCGGCCACGTCGAGACGCCGGCTGGTCCGCTCGACCTGCCGACCCACCCCGCGTCGGCCGCCGGTCCGGACCTCCGCCAGCTGGTGCTGGGCTCGGAGGGCCGGGCCGGGATCATCACCGACGTCGTCGTCCGGGCGCGGCCGATCGCCGAGGCCACGAAGCGGTCCGCGTTCGTGCTCGGCGGCTGGCCGCGGGCCGTCTCGTTCGCCCGGGAGCTGGCGCGAGCCGGCGTGCCGCTCGACATGGTCCGCGTCTCGACCCCGCTCGAGACCGCCACGACCTTCGCGCTGGCCGGCGACGCGCGCGGCGCGCGGCTCCTGCGCCGCTACCTGGCCCTGCGTGCCCCCGACGGCGAGCGCTGCCTCGCGATCGTCGGGGTCTCCGGCTCGGACCGGGTGGTCGGTGCCGCGCTGCGCGACATCGGGGCGGTCGCCGCGGCGCACAAGGCCGTGCGGGTGCCCGGCGTGGCCGCGGCCTGGGAGCGGCAGCGCTTCCGCAGCGCCTATCTCCGGAACACGCTATGGGACGCGGGCTACGCCGTCGACACGCTGGAGACCGCGGTCGACTGGAGCCGGGTCGAACCGCTCGCCGCGGCGCTCGGTCCGGCGCTCCGCCACGGTCTCGAGCCGCTCGGCGAGCGCGTCCACGCGTTCAGCCACCTGTCGCACGTCTACCGGAGCGGGTCGAGCCTGTACGCGACGTACGTCTTCCGGCTGGCGGCCGACCCCGACGAGACGCTCGAGCGCTGGCGACGCCTCAAGACCGCCGCGAGCGAGGTCATCGTCGCCCACGGCGGCACGATCAGCCACCAGCACGGCGTCGGCACCGACCACGTCCCGTACCTGGAGGCCGAGAAGGGCCCGGTCGGGATGGCCGCGCTGCGCGGCGCGTTCGCGCGCGTTCGACCCGGACGGGATCATGGCCCCGGGCGTGCTCCTCGGCGAGCGGCCGTGACCGCCGACACGATCGTCGCCATCGACGTCGGGACGCAGAGCGTCCGGGCCATCGCCTTCGACCCGGCGGGGGTCGTGCTCGCCGGCGCGAAGGTCCCGATCGAGCCGTACGTCTCGCCGCGGCCGGGCTGCGCCGAGCAGGACCCCGAGCTGTACTGGCGCTCGATCGGCGAGGCGACGCATCGCCTGCTCGCCGACCCGGCCGTCCGCCGCGACGCGATCGCCGGGGTCACGCTGACGACCCAGCGCGGCACGATCGTGGTGACCGATGCGGCCGGCGAGCCGATCCGGCCGGCGATCGTGTGGCTCGACCAGTGCCGGGCCACGGATCCGCCGCGCGTCGGCGGGACGATGGGCGCCGTCTTCCGCGTGACCGGCCTGCGCGACACGGTCGAGGGCTTCGCCGCCGACTGCGAGGCGAACTGGCTGCGCGAGGCCGAGCCCGACGCGTGGGCGCGCGTCCGCCACTACGTCGGCCTCTCCGGGTTCCTGACGCACCGGCTGACCGGCCGCTGGGTCGACTCGACCGCCGCGCAGGTCGGCTACCTGCCGTTCGACTACAAGCGCTTCCGCTGGGCGGCGCCGGGCGACTGGAAATGGACGGTCGCGCCGATCGACCCCGCCTGGCTGCCCGAGCTGGTCGCGCCCGCCCAGCGGCTCGGCGAGCTGAGCGCGGCCGCCGCGGAGGTCACGGGCCTGCCGGCCGGGCTCCCGGTCGTGGCGGCGGCGGCCGACAAGGCGTGCGAGGTGCTCGGCTCCGGCGCGATCACGCCGGATGTCGTCGGCATCTCGTACGGCACCGCCGCGACCGCCAACGTCACCAGCCCGCGCTACGTGGAGCCGATCCCGCTGATCCCGCCGTTCCCGGCGGCGATCCCGGGCGAGTGGACGCTCGAGACGCAGGTCTACCGCGGCTACTGGATGGTCGAGTGGTTCAAGCGCGAGTTCGGCGACCGCGAGGTGGCCGAGGCCGCCGAGCGCGGCATCGCGCCGGAGGTCCTCTTCGACGAGCTCGCCCGGACCGTCGCTCCGGGTGCCGACGGCCTGATGCTCCAGCCGTACTGGTCACCCGGCGTGCGCATCCCCGGCCCGGAGGCGCGCGGCGCGATCATCGGCTTCCACGCGGGCCAGGGCCGCGCACACCTGTACCGGGCGATCCTCGAGGGACTGGCCTATGCGCTCCGCGAGGGCACGGAGCGCACCGCGGGTCGGACCCACGTGCCGGTCACCTCGGCCCGCATCGCGGGTGGCGGCGCCCAGAGCCCGGCCGCGGTCCAGCTCACGGCGGACGTGTTCGGGCTGCCCGTGGGCCGCGCCCACACGCACGAGACCTCGGCCCTGGGCGCGGCCATCGACGCGGCCGTGGGCCTGGGCTTCCATCCCGATGTCGCGAGCGCGGCGGCAGCGATGATCCGGGTCGCCGAGGTCCGCGACCCGGATCCGGACGCGCGCGCCCGCTACGACGAGCTGTACCGCTCGGTCTATCGCCCGATGTACGGGCGGCTCCAGCCGCTCTATCGCGCGATGCGCCGCATCGCGGCCGAACGGGGCGCCTGACGGCGTCTCGCCCGGCCCGCACCGGTCTCAGGCGTTGCGTGCGGCCTTCACGACCTGCGAGTTCGCGAAGACGTCGTGGTAGCCCTGCTTGGTCGGGCTGTCCGCGGTGGTCTTGAGCAGGAAGATGTACCAGGCCAGGACCGCGATCGAGGTCACGAGGCCGAGGGTCCAGCTGAGCGAGTACTGCACTGCCTGCGAGAGGACCTGCGGACCGAAGAGGATCAGCCAGCGGCGGACCGCCTGGTCCTGCTTGAGGGTCTGCCCGTCGCCGGCGTTGCCGATCTGCATGCCGAGCGCCCGCATCCCGATGGTGCCGCGCATCGCGGTCCAGGTGTAGGTGAAGTACGCGGCGCTGATGGCCAGTCCGACGACGACGGACGCGAGGAAGCTGAGGATGCCGAGGCCGAGGATCCCGTTCATCACCCCGAAGATGATGATGTTCACGATCCCAAGGATGATGGAGTCGATGATCAGCGCGATGATGCGGTTCGGGACGTCGGCGTAGACGAAGCCGGGCGCACCGGCCACCGGAGCGGTCGGCGGCGGCGGCGCCTGCCAGCCCGGGGTGGCGGGGGTGCCTGGTTCGCTGGGGGTACCGCTCTCGGTCATCGGGTCCTCCCTCTGGATCGGCCACGACGAGCAACCAAGCCCGTCCTCGATGCGCACGAGGATAGGCCCCCGGCGCGCGCTCGGCTAGATGGCAGCGCGAGGCGTGTGCGCGGAAGCACCGAAGCGCAGGGCTAGGCGCGGACCTCCTGGCGCATGAACAGCGCGTACGCCGCCGCGAAGCAGGCGACCGTGAGCGCGACCAGCACGACCACCTGCGGCCAGACCAGCAGCAGGCTCTGGTCGAGCGAGTTGATCCCGGGGATCTGCTGCTGGCTCTGCTGGTACTGCCCGATGGTGCCCGGGGTCGAGAGGTTCTTGAGCCCGAAGTCCGGTCGGAGCAGCACGTTCGAGATATCGGCGTAGAGCTGGCTCGGGAGCAGCCGCGAGATGAACTCGCGCACTTGGACCGCGCTGAGGATCTGATCGGGCGTCGCGTTCCCGCCGGGCGACACGAACCCCTGGACGAGCGTGACGATGAGCGGCCCGAAGATCGTGAAGACCAGCCAGATCCCGAACCCGATCAGCGCCGACGTGGCCGCACGGCGGACGGCGACCGAGAGGAGCAGGCCGAACGACAGCCACAACGCGACGTAGAGGAAGGTGGCCAGGACCCAGGCGGCGAGCCGGATGACCTCCTCGCCATGGGGCACGATCCCGAGCCGCAGCATCCCGAAGCCCGAGATCAGCAGGACCACGGCCACGAGCACCAGCCCGATGACCGCGAGGCCGGCGGCGAACTTGCCGTTGATGACGTCGTCGCGATAGATGGGCTGCGACAGGAGGCGCGGCAGCGTCCCCTCCGAGCGCTCGCCGTTGACGGCATCGAAGGCGAACGCGAGCCCGAGCAGCGGCGCCACGATCGCGACGAAGGTCGCCACGGTCAGGATCGAGATGTCCGGGGAGCCGAACCAGAACAACGCAAGGAACACGGCGCGCGTGCCGCTGGCCTGCGGCGCGACCGCCCGGATCTGGTCCGCGGCGAAGTAGAGCGGGATCGCGGCGGCCAGGCCGAGGACGAGCAGCAGCACGAAGAAGCGCACGCTCAGGATGTGGTCGGCGAACTCCTTGGTGGCGATGATCCGCCAGCCGGCGGGCAGTCGCGGGAGCGCGTCGGTCTCCATCTCGGCCGGGACCTGGGCCGGCTCCGGCGCGGGTTTGGCCTGGCGGGTCCGGCGGACGGCCGGCGTCTCGGCGCTCATGCGGCCGTCTTCCCGCCCGCGATCGCGCGGTCGGCGAGACCGCGACGATGGAGCGCCGTGCGGTAGATGTCGTCGAGCGATGGCACCAGGGGTCGCAAGGACGTCAGCTTCAGGTCGTTGCCGACGGCCGCGGCGAGGATCGCGGACCGAACGGTCGTCTCCTCGGTCGCGGGCCGCACCGCGATATGCCAGGTGGTGGATCGCCCGGACGGTGCGACGACGTCGGTGACGTGCGGCAGCGCGCGAAGGACGGCCTCGGCACGCTTGGCCTCGGCGGCATCGGCGCCCTCGATGTCCACTTCGATCGCGGCCGAGCCGTCGCCGAAGAGGCTGGCGAGGCGGGCCATCGTGCCCTCGCCGACCATCCGGCCGGCGGCGAAGATGCCGATACGGTCGCAGACCGACTGGACCTGCGTCAGGAGGTGGCTGGAGAGCAGGATCGCGAGGTGCTGCTCCTGGACGAGCGTCCGCAGGAGGTCGAGGATCTCGACCACGCCGAGCGGGTCGATCGAGGTCGTCGGCTCGTCGAGGATCAGGATGTCCGGGGCCTTCACCAGCGCATCGGCGATGCCGAGTCGTTGCTTCATGCCGCGGGAGTACGTCTCGACGCGGTCGTCCGCCCGATCAGTGAGCCCGACCTGGTCGAGGACCGCGGCCATCGCGCTCTCGGCCTCGGAGCCCTTCAGGCCGTTGAGCCGAGCCGTGTAGCGCAGGTTCTGGCGGCCGGTCAGGCCACCATAGAAGCCCACGGCGTCGGGCAGGTAGCCGACCCGGCGCTTGACCTCGCGGGGGTGCCGTGCCGGGTCGAGACCCGCCACCAGCGCGCCACCGCTCGTCGGCTCGGTGAGCCCGAGCAGCATCAGGATCGTCGTGGTCTTGCCCGCGCCGTTCTGGCCGAGGAGGCCGAAGATCTCGCCCGGCCGCACCTCGAGGTCGAGGTGGTCGACCGCGGTGAGCGTGTCGTAGCGCTTCGTCAGGCGGCGCGTCTTGATGAGGGGTTCGGCCCCCTCCGGACGGCTCATCGCCGGCCGAAGCGGCGGAACGTCAGCCACAGGCCCACCAGCACGACCACGATGAGCGCCACGCCCACCGCGCCCCACAGCAGCGAGGTCTCCACGGTCACCCGGATGTCCGCGCTGGCGGAGGCCAGGTTCGACGGCGCGGCGGCCTTGAAGGACGCGACGTAGTCGCCGGCGATGGCGTCGGCGGACGGCGTCAGGTGCGCGGTGACGTTGACCGGCGTGTTCGGGGCGAGGTCGACGGTGGTCGGGTCGAACACGACCGTCCAGCCGCTGGGCGGGGTGGCCGAGAGGACCACGCCGGGGATCGGCGCCGTGCCGGTGTTGGTGACGACCAGGGTCAGGTCGGTGGTGGCGCCCGCGGTCGCGTTCGCGTTGAGGCGCTCGTCGACCGTTGACAGCGTCATCGAGTAGCTGCCGGTGATCTCGACGCCGAGGTCCTGGTGCGCGGTGCGAGAGCCGCTGGTGACGTCGACGGAGATCGGGTACTGGCCGGCGTCGATCGTTGCCGGCGGCTTGGCCGTGATGGTCACCGGAGTGGTCGCCCCGGCCTTCACGAGGGCGTTCGCGGCCTGGCTCTCGGAGCTCACCTGGGTCGTGATGGTCCAGCCGTCCGGGCCGGTGGCCACGCCGGTGAACGTGAGGTCCTCCGAGGTGTCGTTGTGGAGGGTCAGATTGAACGTGAAGGTGTTGGTCGACGGGCCCTTGAGCGACGGGAAGTCCGTGGTCAGGCTCACGTCGCCCGCCGCGTTCGGGGCCACGCGGATGTCGAGCGGGAGCGTGTCGGTCGCGCCCCCGGCCCTGGCGTCGACCTCGATCCGCTGGGTCGCGGCCGTCGCCGTCGCCGGCACGGTCACGTCCAGGCGGACGGTCGCCGCGGTCGTCCCGTTGGTCTGGACGCCGTCGACGATGAAGCCGCCGCCGAACAGTGAGGCGGTCCAATCGGCCGGGACGCCCTTGAGCGAGAGGTCGACCCGGGCCGACGCGTCGGTCTTGACCGAGATGTCGAAGCTGACCTTCGTCCCCGGAGCGACGGCGACGCCGGGATACGGGGTCGACAGGCTCACGGTGCCGGCCGCGGCCACGGCGGGCACGCTCACGAGCACCAGGAATGCGGTCAGGCCGAGGGCGGCCATCCGACGTACGACGCGTCCCATGCTGGGTGGTACCTCCTCCAAGGATGATGTCAGCAGCGGTCGCGCGGAATCTGCGACTCGCGGCGTGTCGATTCAACCAAGCGATGGTGAAGACTCGTGAATCATCGCTTTCAGCGCCCGGGCGACGATTGACGCAGCCGAGTGCACGGCGTATGGTAGATGGGTTCCCGATCCCTCGCGATGATCGCGGTCGAGCGCCGACGAAACGGACGCTCCCAGCGAATCGCCGGATCACCATCAGACCCGCTCCCAGCCGGATATGGCCGTGGAGCGACCCAAACCGGTCGCGCAGCCGATGGCCCATCCCGCCATTCCCGGCGCGCCAGAAACGAGTCTCTCGCACCATGTTGTCCCGTTCCACCACGTCGTCCATTGCCGGACGGCAGACGGCCATGCGCCGCATGCGTCGCCGCAGCTCCGCGGCGAGCTCGGCGGCCCGGCCGCCCTACTGCAGCACCAACGGCTGCACCAGCTTCCTCGACGTCGACCCGACGACGGGGGCCGCCACCTGCCCCATCTGCGGGTACGTCCGCCGACCGCACTGACGATCGCCCCCGCGCGTCCACGACGGGGGCCCTTCCCGCGTCCGTGCCACGCAAGCTGACACGCGGAGCGGCTACGGTTGCCGGGTGCAACCGGACGACGACTAGATGGACCGCATCGATGGCCGCCCGGTCTATTCCGCCACGGACCTCGTCGCCTACCTCGCCTGCGAGCACCTGACCGCGCTCGAGCGCGCCGCCCAGGCCGGCCTCGTGGCCCGACCCATGCGCGACGACCCCGAGCTCGACATCATCCGCAAGCGCGGCTTCGAGCACGAGAAGCGGTATCTCGCCGACCTTGCTGCGGCCGGCCGGACGTCGGTCGAGATCCGACCGGACGGCTCGATCGAGGACCGCGGCGACCAGCTGCGCGCGGCCGCCACGGCGACGATCGAGGCGATGGCCGCCCGCACCGACGTCATCTACCAGGCCACGTTCTTCGACGGCACGTGGCGCGGCCACGCGGACTTCCTCCAGCGTGTCGACGACCCGGACCGGCCGTCCGTCTGGGGTCCCTGGCACTACGAGGTCGCCGACACCAAGCTGGCGCGCCACGTGAAGGCGAGCGCCGTCCTCCAGATCTGCTCGTACATCGACCAGCTGGAGCGGATCCAGGGCGTCCGGCCCGAGTGGATGTACGTCGCGCTCGGCGGCAGCGCCCACGCGGTCGAGCCCTTGCGGGTCGACGACTTCATGGCCTACTACCGCGGGGCGAAGCAGCGGTTCCTCGCGACCGTCTCGGATCCGGCCACGCTCGCCTTCCCGCCGGTCGGCACGTATCCCGAGCCCGTCGACCACTGCGGCGTCTGCCGCTGGGCGCCCGAATGCGCCGCGCGCCGCCGCGGCGACGACCACCTGAGCCTCGTGGCGGGCATCAGCGGCCGCCAGCGAACGGCGCTGGAAACGCGCGGCATCACGACCCTCGAGGGTCTCGGCGACCTCCCGCTGCCGATCGTCCCGAGGATCGAGGGGACCGGCGAGGCCGCGCTGGAGCGAGTCCACGAGCAGGCCCGCATCCAGCTCGCCGGACGGCGCGCGGGGAACCGGCCGCTCTACGAGCTGCTGCTGCCCGAGCCGGGTGAGCCGCTCGACCCGGAGCGCGGTCTCGCGACGCTCCCGCCGCCCTCCCCCGGCGACCTCTTCTTCGACATCGAAGGCGACCCGTTCGCGCTCGATGACGGGCTCGACTACCTGTTCGGCGTCCTCGACATGGACGGCGCCTTCCACGCCATCTGGTCGCGCGACGACGCCGGCGAGTTCACCCTCGCCGGCGAGCGGGCCGGCTTCGAGCGGCTCATGGACTTCTTCGCCGAGCGGCTGCGCGAGCACCCCGACCTGCACATCTACCACTACGCCCCGTACGAGCCGACCGCGCTGAAGCGCCTCATGGGCCGTTACGGGACCCGCGAGGACGAGGTGGACGCCCTGCTCCGCGGCGGGGTCCTCGTCGACCTCCTGCGCGCCGTTCGCCAGTCCCTGCGCGCCTCGGTCGAGAGCTACTCCATCAAGAAGATGGAGGCGTTCTACGGGTTCACCCGGGAGATCGAGCTGCGCGACGCCGGCTCCAGCATCGTGGCGTTCGAGCAATGGCTCGAGCTCGGCGAGGGCGAGCGGCCGGCCGCGGACCACCTGGACCACATCGAGCGCTACAACCGCGACGACGTCGTCAGCAACCGGGAGCTCCGCGACTGGCTGGAAGGGCTGCGGGTCGAGCTGGCGACGCTGACCGGCCAGCCCGTCCCGCGACCCGGAGACCGCGAGCCGATCTCCCCCGAGATCACCGAAGCGCAGGCTCGGGTCCAGGCCCTGGCCGACCGGCTGGCGGACCCGGCGACGATCCCCATCGACCCCGAGCTGCGCACGCCCGAGCAGCACGCCCAGTGGCTGCTCGCCCAGCTCCTCGGCTGGCATCGCCGCGAGGAGAAGTCGATGTGGTGGGAGTTCCATCGGCTGATGGAGCTGACGCCCGAGCAGCTGGTCGAGGAGGACGAGCCGATCGGCGGTCTGGAGCCGGTCGGACAGGTCGGCGAGACCGGCAAGGGCAAGGTCGTCTGGCGCTACCGGTTCCCCGACCAGGAATTCGACCTCGGCCGGCCGGGCACCGTCTACGACCCGCGGCAGAAGGCCGAGCGCCCAGGCGACAGCCCCTTCACGTGGGGTGCCGGCGACGTGGTCGCGATCGACCCGGCGGGGCTGACGGTCGACATCAAGCGCGCCCCCGATGCCCCGCACCCCGAGGCGATCGTGCCGCTCTCGTGGGTGCGCACGAACGACCATCAGGCCCGCCTCGTCGAACTCGGGGAGTGGGTCGCGGACCACGGCATCGACGCCGACGGCCCGAACCGCGCCGCCCGGGACCTGCTGATCGGCCGTCCGCCCCGTGCCGGGCAGGACCCGGGCGAGCCGCTCCGACGGGTCGGCGAGACGGACCTGGCCGCGGCGCGGCGACTCGCCCTCGCCCTCGACCGCACGGTCCTGCCGATCCAGGGCCCGCCCGGGTCGGGCAAGACCTACAGCGGCGCGCGGATGATCGTCACGCTGCTCGAGGCCGGGCGGCGCGTCGGCATCACCGGGACCAGCCACAAGGTCATCGGCAACCTCATCAAGGCGGTGCTCGTAGCCGCGGAGGAGGACGGCGTCGCCGTCCGCCCGATCCAGCACGGCCAGCCCGACCAGGTCCACCCGGACGATCGGGTCGTCCGGGCGAAGGACGCCAGCGATGTCCGCGCGCAGCTCGACGACGGTCGGGCCAACCTCGCCGCGGGCACCACCTGGCTGTGGGCTTCCGCGAAGATGCTCGGCGCGGTCGACGTGCTGTTCGTGGACGAGGCGGGCCAGATCTCGCTCGCCAACGTCGTGGCGGTCTCGGGGTCCGCCGAGAGCCTCGTGCTGCTCGGCGACCCGCAGCAGCTCGACCAGCCGATGCAGGGCACGCACCCGCCCGGCGCCGACGGCTCGGCCCTGGCCCACGTCCTGGACGGCCGCGCCACGATCCCGCGCGGACCGTGGCCTGTTCCTGGAGACCACGTGGCGGCTGCACCCGGCCCTCGCCCGGTTCACGTCCGAGGTGTTCTACGACGACCGCCTCGAGTCCGAGAGCCACCTCCGGGTCCAGCGCCTCGAAGCGGGCGGGTCGGACCTCGACGGGGTCGGCCCGCGCGTCATCGAAGTGCGCACGACCGGCGCCGACAACGAGTCGCCCGAGGAGGCCGCGGCCGTCGCCTCGATGGCGCACGCGCTGGTCGAGGGCGGGGCGTCGTGGATCGACGCGAAGGGCGTGCGGCGCCGGCTCACGTGGGAGGACGTCCTCATCGTCGCGCCGTACAACGCCCAGGTCGCGACGATCGCCCGGCTGCTCCCGACGCGTGCCCGCGTCGGCACGGTCGACAAGTTCCAGGGCCAGGAGGCGCCGATCAGCATCTACTCGCTGACGACGTCGAACCCGGAGCTCGCGCCGCGCGGGATGGACTTCCTCTACAGCGGCCACCGCCTGAACGTCGCGACGTCGCGGGCACGCTGTCTCGCCGTCGTGGTGGGCTCGCCGGACCTGTGGCGCGTGCGGGCGCGCACGCCGGACCAGATGCGGCTGGCGAACGCGTTCTGCCGCTTCGTCGAGATGGCCGAGGCGCCAGCCGACGATCCGGCCGACGATGCCCCGGATCACGGCGCCAGCCTCGAGGTCCTGACGCTCGGTCTCGACTGAGTCGCGCACCTATCATCGCGGCACGATGTCGCTGACCGCCGCGCTCCCGGCCGCCCGCCTCGACGAGCTCCGCCAGCGGAGCACGTGGACGCTGGTCGCCGGCGTCGCGCTCGGCAGCACGGGCCACATCGCCGCGGTGACGATCGCTTCGATCGTGGCCCAGCAACTGGGCGGGAGCGCCCTGTGGAGCGGCGTCACCGGGGCGACGGTCGTCCTCGGGGCGGCCAGCGGCGCCGTCCTGCTCTCCGCGATCATGACCCGCCGCGGCCGCCGAGCCGGGCTGTGGGCCGGCTATGTCATCGGGGTCGTCGGCGCCCTCATCGCGACCACCGCCGTCCTCGTCGTCTCGCTGCCGTTGCTCGTGGCGGGGACGTTCCTGATCGGGTTCGGCAACGCCTCGAACCAGCTGTCGCGTTACGCGGCGGCGGACATGTACCCGGACAGCCGGCGCGCCTCGGCCATCGGGCTCGTGGTGTGGGGCGCCACGGCCGGCGCGATCATCGGACCGAACCTCGTGGCGCCGGCCGGCGAGTTCGCGGCATCGCTCGGCCTGCCCGAGCTGGCCGGCCCGTACTTCGTGCCGATCGTCTTCGTCGGCGCCGCGGCGGTGCTCTCCTGGGCGCTGCTCCGCCCGGACCCGTACGACCTCGCCGTCGAGACCGTCCGACCGCATCCCGGGGCGCCGGACGCGTCCATCGCGGTCTCGCTCCGGCTCGGTGCTCGCCCGCCCGCACGTGCCGGTCGCGATCGTCGCGCTGGTCACCGGCCAGGTCGTGATGGTCCTGATCATGACGATGACCCCGCTCCACATGATCGAGCACGGCCACTCGCTCGGCGGCGGTCGGGCTGGTCATCAGCGCGCACACGTTCGGGATGTTCGCGCTCTCGCCCGTTGTCGGGCCGCCTGACGGACCGCTTCGGGAGCGTGCCGGTGATCCTCGCCGGGATGGCCACGCTCGCCGTCTCGGCGGTGATGGCGGCGACCGCGCCGCCCGAGGGCGGCGTCGGGCTGTTCCTCGCCCTGTTCCTGCTCGGGTACGGCTGGAACCTCGGCTACGTCGCCGGGTCGGCGCTGCTGACGACCGGCCTGTCGATCGTCGAGCGGACGCGGCTGCAGGGCGTCAGCGACGCGCTCATCTGGAGCTCGGCGGCCGCGGCCAGCCTGACCTCGGGCGTGATCATGGCCGCGGCCGGCTTCGCGGTCCTGGGCCTGATCGGCGCGGCGATGATCGCGGTCCCGGTCACCCTGACGCTGGCGCGGCGGACCGCCCTTCGAGTCCGCGGCGCGCCTAGCCCCCGATCTCGCGCACGACCCAGGCGGCCAGGCACGGCCGCGCACGCCTCGACCTCGTCGAGCGGCACGCGACTCGTCGGCGCTGTGGGCGACCTTGACGTCGCCCGGGCCGAAGATCACGCACGGCGTGCCGCCGACGTTCACGAACATCTGCATGTCGGCGCCGTACGGCTCGCCGAGGAGCGTCGGGTCGGCGCCCGGTGACGGCCTCGACCGTCGCGGCCAGCCCGACCGGCAGCGGGTGGTCCGACGGCACGCGCGCCGAGCCGAACCGGCCGCCGGTGATCTCGACCGTCGCCGGGATGGTCGCGCAGGAACGCATCGGCCGCGCAGGCGGCGGCGATGCAGGCGCGCAGCTCGGCCTCGGCCTCGGCCGCGGACTGGCCGAGCCGGACGCCGTAGCGGCCGTCGGCGGTGACCCGGTCGAGCACGGTGGACGCCCACTCGCCGCCGCCCACGATCCCGATGATCGTCGGGTACGGCAGCCCGAGGGCGGTCATCAGCGGGTCGGTCTCGGCCGCGTTGCGCCGGGTCTCGTCCGCCTCGAGCGCCGTCGACAGCACGAACAGCTTGTCGAGCGCCGACACGCCCTCGCGCCGCTGCGAGGCGTGGGCGGCCCGGCCCGGGACGGTCAGCCGGAACGTGATGGCACCGGCATGGGCGACCACGATGTCGAGCGCCGATGGCTCCGGGATGATCGCGAGGTCGCCCGTCGCGCCGGCGCGGATCGCCGCGAGCGTCCCCTGCCCGCCGTCCTCCTCGGACGGCACGAGCACGACCAGCAACGCTCGCCGGCGAGCCGGTCGAGCTCGCCCGAGGCGCCGAGCGCGCGCACCGCGGCCAGGATCGCGGCCACCCCGCCCTTCATGTCGCAGGCGCCCCGGCCGTACAGCCGCCCGTCGCGGATCTCGCCGCCCCACGGATCGGCGGTCCAGGTCGCCGGATCGCCCGGCGGGACGACGTCGAGGTGGCCGGACAGGATCAGCCGCGGTCCGGCCCCTCCCCCGCCGGCCCGCCCGATGACGACGGGGAGTGCCGTCCGGGCCATCTCCTCGCCGGGCCAGTCGGGATCGGCGCGGACGGCCGCCGGGTCGGGGCGCACGACCTCGACGGCAAGCCCGAGCTCGCGCAGGGCGTCGGCCGCCCAGTCCATCACGGCCTCCTCGGAGCCGGTGATGCTCGGGATGCGGACGAGTCGCGGCCAGGTCCGCGACCATCCGGTCGCGATCGATCGCGGGCGCCCCGTCACCCGCCGGCGCCGCCCCGCCCGCCGCCCGGTCAGGCACGGAGGATCGGCCGGGTCATGCAGGTCGGCCCGCCCGAGCCGTTGATCCCGATCTCGGTCGCCGGGTACGTGTGGACCTCGCAGCCGGCGGCCGCGAGCGCCGCCGACGTCCGGGGATTGCCCTCGGCCAGGATCACGACGCCGGGCCGCACGGCCAGGACGTTGCACCCGAGCGTCGGGAACTCCTCGTCGGGCACCTCGACCATCCGGATCCCGAGCTCGCCGAGCAGCGCCCACAGGCCGACCGGCAGCAGCGGCAGGTAGACGACCGCGAGGTCGTCGGCGACCGGCGAGATGACGCTCATGAGGTGGATCAGCTCGGCCGGGCCGCGCCAGTACGGGACGTCGAAGATGCGCACGTCGCCGCCGACGATCGCGGCGAGCTGCCGGGCGCCCTCGTCGTTCGTGCGAAGCGTCCGCCCGATGCAGAACAGGTCGGGGCGCAGCCAGAGGGTGTCGCCGCCCTCGACCGTGCCGGGGGCCTCGATGCGGCCGGCGGTCGGGATGCCGGCCTCGCCCATCCAGGCCTCGAGGATCGCGGGCTCGCCGGCGCGGTTCGCCTTCCCGGGTCGGAGCGGCACCGCTCCCCGGTCGGTGACCAGCATCGGATCGAAGGTGTAGACGAGGTCGGGATCGTCGGTCTCGTCCTCGAGCACGTGGACGGTCGGGCCGAGACCGGTCAGCACGTCGACGAACGCATCGTGCTGACGCCGCGCGAGGTCCAGGTCGACGGGGTGCAGGAACCCGTGCGCCGGATCGTCGAAGGCGGCCCCGAACGCGGGTCCGGGACGCTTCACGAGGACGTCGATGAGCGGCGCGGACATGCTCTGCGCGCCGAAGCGCCGGGTCGTGGCAGTCACGCGATGAGGATAGCGGCCGGTCCCGTCCCGGCGGTGGTGCGGCCGCGCCACGGTCCGGGACGATGGTCCTTCTGGACCCGCCGTTGCCCGGCGGGCTACCCTGTCCCCGTGACCAGCTACGCCGTGACCGCGCGGATCCAGCCCGTCAGCCCGCACCTGCGCGACCGAGCGTGGTCGTTCGCGACCGTGCCGAGCGCCGACGTGGACCAGCCAGGGGTGATCGTCGACGCGGCCGACCAGGGCTGGCACGCGCTGCCCAGCCTGGACGACTTCGCGCGGATCCTGGGCGAGACGATGTTCTTCATGCTCGATCCGGAGAGTTGGCGCTGATCACTCGAGCGCGCCGCTCCGCCGCCATCGCGCTGGCGGCCGGTGCCCTGCTGGCCGCGCTCCTGTCCCCCGGGACCGTGTCGGGCGCGACCACGCTGACCCCGGTCGCGACCGGGCTGGACTCGCCGGTCTTCGTGACCAGCGCCCGCGACGGCACGAACCGCCTGTTCATCCTCGAGCAGACCGGCAAGATCCGGGTCGTCAAGAACGGCGTCCTGCTGCCCGACACCGTTCCTCGACATCTCGGGCTCGATCGCGTCGGGCGGGGAGCAGGGCCTGCTCGGCCTGGCGTTCCACCCGTCGTACAAGACCAACGGCAAGTTCTACATCGACTTCACGCGCACCGACGGGGCCACCGCGATCAACGAGTACCACGTGTCCGCGGGCGACCCCGACGTCGCCGATCCGGCCACCGGGCGACGGCTCATGACGATCACCCAGCCGTACGCGAACCACAACGGCGGGATGCTGGCCTTCGGGTCGGACAAGTACCTGTACATCGGGATGGGCGATGGCGGGTCGGGCGGGGATCCCGGCAACCGGGCGCAGAACATCGACTCCCTCTTCGGCAAGATCCTGCGGATCGACGTGAACGGCTCGGCCGGCGGCAAGCGCTATCGCATCCCCGCGAGCAACCCGTACGTCGGCCGGGCGGGCCGTGACGAGGTCTGGGCCAGGGGCCTGCGCAACCCGTGGCGATTCTCGTTCGACCGCAACGCCGGGACCCTCTGGATCGGCGACGTCGGGCAGAACCGCTATGAGGAGATCGACCGCTCGACCAAGGCCCGCGGCTTCGGCCGTGGCGCCAACTTCGGCTGGCACGTGCTGGAAGGGAAGCACTGCTTCACCCCCAGCTCGCACTGTTCCACGACCGGCAAGACACCGCCGATCGCCGAGTACACCCACGCCGCGGGCGCCTGCGCGGTCACGGGCGGCTATGCCTACCACGGGGTCGCGTCGCCCAAGCTCCTCACCCGCTACGTCTTCGGCGACTTCTGCAACGGACGGATCTACACGCTGCCGACCTCGGCATCGGCGACGCCGACGATCAAGCTGCTGATCGACACGGACCTCAACATCAGCTCGTTCGGCGAGGACGAGGCGGGCGAGATCTACGTCGTCGACCTCAACGGGACGGTCTACCGCCTCGACGTCACCTGAGGTCGCGCGGCGTCAGGCCGCCTTCGCGATCCGCTCCTGCGCCGCGACCTCGACATCGATCCGGATCTCGTCGCCGACCAGCCAGCCGCCGGCCTCGAGCGCGACGTTCCAGTCGAGCCCCCAGTCCTTGCGGTTGACCCGCGCCTTGGCCGAGAAGCCGACGTGGCGCGCCCCGTCCATCCCGGGGAAGAAGCCCAGGAACTCCACCTCGAAGTCGACCGGACGGGTGACCTCGCGGATGGTGACGTCGGCGGTGACCGTGTAGTCGTTGCCGCGCTTGTGGCGGATCCGGGTGCTGCGCGCGGTCAGCTCGGGGTACGTCTCGGCATCGAAGAAGTCGGCAGAGCGCAGGTGGTTGTCGCGCGCGGCGAAGCCCGTGTCGATGCTCGCGGTCCGGACCCGGAACTCGACGCTCGACCGCGTGGGGTCCGCCTCGTCGAGATCGAGGGTCGCGTCGAAGTCGAGGAACTCGCCCCGGACGTTCGTGACCATCAGGTGCTTCGCGGAGAAGTTGACGTTGGTGTGGGCTCGGTCGAGCTGGAATGTGGCCATCGAGGCTGTCCTCCTGGGCCGCGCGGGGTCGCGTGGACGCTGTGGGTTGGTTGACGGCACAACCATATCGCGATATCGTTGCGTTGTCAACGACATGACCAGCCATCCCGAGGGTGTAGCATCCAAGCCATGAGCGTCACCGAGCCGGCGAACCGGCGCCTGTCCGCGCACGACCCGCGCATCGAGCCGTGGCGTGCCTTCCTGCAGGCGCATGCCCGCGTGGCGCGGCGCCTCGACGAGGAGCTCCGCGCGGAACACGACCTGTCCGTCGCCGAGTACGACGCGCTCCTGAACATCGCGGAGGCACCCGACCGGCGGCTCCGGATGCGCCGTCTTGCGGACCAGGTGGTGCTCAGCAAGAGCGGCGTGACGCGACTGATCGACCGGCTCGTCGCCGACGGCCTTGTCGAGCGCAGCACCTGCACGACCGATGCCCGCGGCGCGGAGGCCGTCCTGACCGAGGCCGGGCTGCGCCGCCTGCGCGCGGCGTCGCGGACCCACCTCCGCGGGATCGCCGACCATTTCCTCGATGTCGTCGACGACGCCGACCTCGCCGTCGTGGACCGGGCGATGCGTGCGGTGGCCGATCGCGCCGGCACCGAGCCCGACATCGGCCGCTGCGCGCCGGGCGGCGTCGAGGGCGACCGAGCCGTCGAGGCCTGAACCCGGTCGTGGCGGGCCGGCTCTTCGCGGGGACCAGTGGGTTCGCCTACCCGGGCTGGAGTCCGCGCTTCTACCCGACCGGGGCGAAGGCCACGGACCTGCTCCCGGCCTACGCCGCACGGCTCGCCGCCGTCGAGCTCAACAACACGTATTACCAGTCGCCATCCGCGGACAAGGTCGCTGCCTGGCTGGCGGCCACACCCGAGACGTTCCGGTTCACGGTCAAGGCCCAGCGCGGCGGATCCGCTCGATCGCTGACCGACCCGGCGGTCAGCGTGCCGTGGCTCACCGGCCCGTACCGGGCGTTCGGGGCGCGGCTCGGGACCGTCCTGTACCGCGTCCCGCAGTCGATGAAGCGCGATGACGCCAAGCTGGCCGGCCTGCTCGCCGCGTGGCCGCGCGACATCCCGATCGCCCTCGAGTTCCAGGACGCGTCGTGGCATGTCGACGAGACGTTCGCGGCGCTCGTGGGCGCCGGGGCCGCGCTCGTCTCCACCGAATCCCCGGAGGACGAGGCGCCACCGGATATCCGCCGGACCGGCCCGTTCCTGTACTTGCGGTTGCGCCGCCACGACTACACGCCGGCCGAGGTGGCCGCCTGGGCGGCCCGCCTGAGCCCATTCCTCGAGGCGGGTGACGACGCCTTCGTGTTCTTCCGCCATGACGACGTGGGCCGCGGCCCGGAGCTGGCCCTCGAGCTGTTGGCCGCATTCGAGCGGGAGGGCGGCGAGGTTGCCGCGCCCGCGTCGCGCAGCCAGGATCGGACCCCATGAGCATCGCTTCCCGGACCGACGCTCCGACACCCGCGTCGCACAGCGCCGACCGGCACGACCTGATCCGCGTGCAGGGCGCCCGCGTGAACAACCTCAAGGACATCAGCGTCGAGCTCCCGAAGCGTCGGCTGACGGTGTTCACCGGGGTCTCCGGCTCGGGCAAGAGCTCGCTCGTCTTCGGCACGATCGCGGCCGAGTCGCAGCGGCTGATCAACGAGACCTACAGCGCCTTCGTGCAGGGCTTCATGCCGACACTGGCGCGGCCGGACGTCGACCTGCTCGACGGGCTGACGACCGCGATCATCGTCGACCAGGAGCGGATGGGCGCGAACGTCCGCTCGACCGTCGGCACCGCGACCGACGCCAACGCCCTGTTGCGCCTGCTCTTCAGCCGCCTCGGGCAGCCGCATATCGGTCCGCCGACGGCGTACTCGTTCAACGTCCCGATGCGCAAAGCGAGCGGGGCGATGACCGTCGACAAGGGCAAGGGCGAGCGGATCGTCGTCCGCGACGCGATCTACTACGGCGGCATGTGCCCGCGCTGCGAGGGCATGGGGTCGGTCACGGACATGGACCTGACCCAGCTCTACGACGACACGAAGTCGCTGAGCCAGGGGGCGCTCAAGGTCCCCGGCTACAGCATGGACGGCTGGTACGGCCGCATCTTCGCCGGCGCCGGCTTCGACATGGACAAGCCCATCCGCGAGTTCAGCCCGGCCGAGCTTGACGACCTGCTCCACAAGGAGCCGACCAAGATCAAGGTCGACGGGGTCAACCTCACGTTCGAGGGGCTGATCCCGCGGATGCAGAAGTCGATGCTGTCGAAGGACGTCGACACCCTCCAGCCGCACGTCCGCGCCTTCGTCGAGCGGGCGGTGACGTTCACGGCCTGCCCGGAATGCGGCGGTACCCGGCTCAACGAGCCGGCCCGCACGTCGCGGATCGACGGGGTCAACATCGCCGAGGCCTGCGCGATGCAGATCGACGACCTGGCCGACTGGCTGCGCGGCCTGGACGCGCCCTCGGTCGCCCCGCTCCTCGCCGGCCTCCAGCAGGCGTTCGACTCGTTCGTCGAGATCGGGCTCGGCTATCTCTCGCTCGACCGGCCGTCGGGCACGCTGTCGGGCGGCGAGTCGCAGCGCACCAGGATGATCCGCCACCTCGGCTCGTCATTGACCGACGTCACCTACGTCTTCGACGAGCCCACGATCGGGCTGCATCCACACGACATCGCCCGCATGAACGGCCTGCTGCTGCGCCTGCGGGACAAGGGCAACACGGTGCTCGTCGTCGAGCACAAGCCCGAGGTCATCGCCATCGCCGACCACGTCGTGGACCTGGGCCCGGGTGCCGGGACCGAGGGTGGGCAGGTGGTCTTCGAGGGCACGGTCGAGGGCCTCCGCGCCAGTCCGACCCTGACCGGCCGACACCTGGACGACCGCGCATCGGTGAAGCCATCGGTGCGGACGCCGACGGCCCGGCTCGAGGTGCGCGGCGCCAGCACCAACAACCTCCAGGACGTCGATGTCGACATCCCGCTCGGCGTGCTGGTCGTGCTGACCGGCGTGGCCGGCTCGGGCAAGAGCTCGCTCATCCGCGGCTCGGTCGCGGGCCGGGACGGCGTGGTGTCGATCGACCAGGGCGCCATCAAGGGCTCGCGGCGCAGCAACCCGGCGACGTATACCGGCCTGCTCGACCCGATCCGGACCGCGTTCGCCAAGGCCAACGGCGTGAAGCCGGCACTCTTCAGCGCGAACTCGGAGGGCGCCTGCCCGACCTGCAACGGCGCCGGCGTCATCTACACCGAGCTCGGGTTCATGGACACCGTCGCCAGCACCTGCGAGGACTGCGAGGGCAAGCGCTATCAGGCGGCGGTGCTGGACTACCACCTCGGCGGCCGGGACATCAGCGACGTGCTCGCGATGTCGGTGGGCGAGGCCGAGGCGTTCTTCGGCAGCGGCGAGGCGCGCACGCCGGCCGCCCACGCGATCCTGCAGCGCTTCGTCGATGTCGGGCTGGGCTACCTGCGGCTCGGCCAGCCGCTCCCGACGCTGTCCGGCGGCGAGCGCCAGCGGCTCAAGCTGGCCACCCACATGGGCGAGAAGGGCGGGATCTACGTCCTCGACGAGCCGACGAGCGGCCTCCATCTCGCCGATGTCCGCCAGCTGCTCAGCCTGCTCGACCGGCTCGTCGACGCGGGCAAGTCGGTCATCGTCATCGAGCACCACCAGGCGGTCATGGCGCACGCCGACTGGATCATCGACCTCGGTCCCGGTGCGGGCCGCGACGGCGGCCGGATCGTGTTCGAGGGCACGCCGGCGGACCTCGTCGCCGACCGCTCGACGCTCACCGGCGAGCACCTCGCGGCCTACGTCGGCGCCTGACCGCCACCGCCGCGGCAGCGGCGACGGCGTACGGGCCCGGGTCAGCCCTGACGGCGGGAGCCCTCGGCGGGCCCGAACGCGACCAGGAGCTCGAGGCGCTCGGTGATGTCGTGGAAGCGATGCGGCTCGCGCGCCGGGACGAAGACCACGGACCCCGGCCCGACCGGGCGGTCCTCCGCGCCGACGGTGATCACCGCGCGCCCCGCGATCACGTAGTAGACCTCGTCCTCGGTGTGCGGCGACTGCGGGTCGATCCCGCCGGCCTCCAGCACGTAGAGCCCGACCGAGAGGTCCGGCACGCTGAGGAACTCCTCGTACAGTCGCGCGCCGGCGACCCGGCTGGCCTCGATCTCGGCAAGCTCCCAAGCGTCCATCGTGTGCTCCTGCGGGTGGCGGGTCCCGAGCGTAGCAAAGCGTCAGCGGCCGCGAACGGCCCGGCAGGCTAGCATCCGCGGATGACCGACCGCCTGCTCAGGCCGCTCACGGCCGCCGCCCTGGTCGCCGTGCTCGTCGCCGGCTGCGGGACGACATCGAGCCCGGCCCCGACCGCAGCCGGACCGACCGCGCCACCGACGGCGACCTCGGCGCCGAGCGCGACGACCGTGTCCCCCGCGCCGACGCCCGTGTCATCCACCACGGGCGGGCGCGTCCCGCCCCGCATCGGCCTCATCCAGGTGGTCAACGGCCTCGATTCGCCGGTCGACGTGGCGGCGGAGGGCGGCGCAGCGGACCGCCTCTTCGTCGTCGAGCAGCCGGGCCGGATCCGGGTGGTCAAGGACGGCAAGCTCGCGCCGCAGCCGTTCCTCGACATCTCGGACCGCATCAGCGCCGGCGGGGAGCGCGGCCTGCTCGGGCTCGCCCTCCACCCGGACTTCCCGAACGACCCGCGGCTCTTCGTCGACTACACCGACACGGACGGCAACACCGTCGTCTCGTCGTTCGGGCAGTCGCTGGACGCCGACTCGGCGGATCCGGAGAGCGAGCGGGTCATCCTCCGCGTCCAGCAGCCGTTCGCCAACCACAACGGCGGGTCGGTCGCCTTCGGGCCGGACGGGATGCTCTACATCGGCCTCGGTGACGGCGGGTCCGGCGGCGACCCGCAGGGCAACGGCCGCAGCCTCACGACGCACCTCGCCAAGATCCTCCGCATCGACGTGGACGTGCCCGCGAACCAGACCCCGGCGTACACGATCCCCGCCGACAACCCGTTCGCGACCGGCGAGGGCGGGGCGCTGCCCGAGATCTGGCTGACCGGCATGCGCAACCCGTGGCGGATGCACTTCGACCCACTGAACGGCGACCTGTGGATCGGCGACGTCGGGCAGGGGGCGTGGGAGGAGATCGATGTCGCGCGGGCCGGCGTCGGCGGCCTCGACTACGGCTGGAACACGATGGAAGGCACCCACTGCTACCAGCCGGCGTCCGGCTGCGACCAGACCGGGCTGACGCTGCCGGTCTCGGAGTACGACCACAGCCAGGGCTGCGCCGTGATCGGCGGGGTCGTCGCGCGCGGCGACGCGCAGCCCTATGCCGGCTGGTACTTCTTCTCCGACGACTGCTCGGGCAACGTCTGGGTGATCGATCCGTCGAAGGACGGCTTCCAGGACCCCATCCGGATCCTCGACAGCGGCCGGAACATCAGTGCCTTCGGCCAGGACACCGATGGCAACGTCTATCTGACCGACCTGGGCAGCGGCGCCCTCCTCAAGGCGGTCCCGCAGGGCGGCTGACCATCGTCGGGGCGACATGCCCCTGCAACGGGACCCCTCGCGGCACATGACGCGCCTGCGACCGGTCACCGGTCATCGTGGTTGGAGTCGGTCCCCGTGCCACTGGGGGTTCCGGGGACCGACGCTTCCCCCCGGTCGGATCGAGCCGGTGCTGAGCACGACTGTTATGCCGATGCAATGTCCGGTGGCCGCGCGGTCATCCCCGCACGGTCCGTCCTGCGGTACGGTGGCCGGGCCACCGGTCCGGCAGTGAGGGGAGGCCGACGGCGACAGGACGAAGAACGTTTCCAAACGGGAAGCGCTTGTGACGGGGCGTGACCCGATCAGCACGGACGGTCCGAGCCCCCTCCTCGGGCCGTCCGTTGCCGTTCTCAGGCGTACGATGGCAGTCCTCCTGAGGGGATTGCAGAAAAGGAGCCAGGATATGGCCACGACCACCACGACCCTGAGCGACGAGGCCACCAAGGCTGTCGACGCCATCGAGGAATCGGCGCGCGACGCCCACAGCAATATCGCCGATGCCGCCGACGCGGTCCGGAGCGCCGCCAATGAGGTCGCGCTCCGGATCCCGGATGCGGCCGCGAGCACCAGGTCCGCCATCGACGAGGTCGATCGCCAGCTCAAGGCAGGCTCGGACGAGATGCTGAGCGCCGGCACCACCCTCACCTTCGGCCTGGCGATCGGCCTGCTCATCGGCGGCGCGAACCGCCTGCTGGTGGCCGCGGCCCTCGTCCCGGTTGCCGCGATGGGGCTGACCCTGCTCGGGCGGGCCAACGGCCGCGCGCGCAAGGAGCCCAAGAGCAGCTAGGCGCTCGGGCTGCCGACGAGGTCGAGGGCGGCGTCCTTGCCGCCCTCGATGCCCAGCATCCGGCGGTACAGGGCGTCATAGCCGTCGGTCATCCGACCGGCGGAGAACCGCTCCAGCACCGACGCGCGGATGGCCTCGCGATCGAGGTCGTCCACGCCCGCGACCTTGAAGGCCATCTGCGCCTCGTCGTCGCCGAAGAAGCCATCGACCCCGTCGCGGATGATCTCGGGCAGCGCCCCGATGCGTCGGGCGATGACCGGCGTGCCGCAGGCCAGCGCCTCGATGGCGACCAGCCCGAACGGCTCCGGCCAGGACCCCGGCATCAGCGACGCGTAGCTCTCCGCGAACAACTGGTCGCGATCGGCCTGCTCGAGCTCGCCCAGGTACTCGACATCGGACCCGGCCGCCTCGAGCGCCGGGCGGAACGCCGACTCGTAGTACTCGCGCTCCATGGTCGTCGGGCCGGCCTTCGCCGCGATCTTCAATGGACGACCGGTCGCCTGCGCGATCGCGATGGCCTCGACGATCCCCTTCTCCGGCGCCACCCGTCCCACGAAACAGAGGGCGTCGGACCGCCGCCGCTCGAAGGGCGCATCGTCCAGGGTCAAGCCGTTGTGGATCACCGTCCAGGGCACGGTCGGGTGCGTCGACGCCTGGTTCTTGCTGATCGCGACCAGCCCGAGGGGCGGGTCGGTGAGCGCCTCGGTCGCCCAGGGCAGGTCGAGGCGGCCGTGCATGGTCGTCACGACCGGCACGGGCGCGACGCGCGCGAGCATGAGGCTGGCCCATTCCAGATGGGCATGGATCAGGTCGAACTCGTTCGCCCGATCGAGCACGCTGCGCATGGTCGCGAGCATGTACGGGAGCGAGTCGCCGCTGTAGCCGGTCGGGCGGAGCGCCTCGGGCACGGTCACCACATGGCGGCCGGGTACGTCGGAATCGCCGCTCGCGAAGGTCGTCACCTCGTGGCCGCGGCGGTCCAGCTCGACGACCAGCTCGTACACGATCCGTTCCGTGCCGCCGTAGGCGCGCGGCGGGACCCGCTCGAACGGCGGGGCGACCTGGGCGATGCGAAGCGGGCGGGTCATGCGGCGGAGTACCTCGACGGATGATAGCCCTGCCGGGCGGGATGACCCGCGAGGGCTGTCCCGAGCGTACGGCGGCACCCCCGATGCTGGTGTTGCAGGTTGCCCGCGGACCGCTAACAGGCGCGTATCAGCAGTCGGTGTGGTATCCATGACGTGGACGCACCACGTCCCGAGGAGGCAACGCCCTGACGGCACCGGCTGGCGAGCGACGAGCGACCACGAGATCGGTCCGCGCCGCCATGCGCCGCGCCAGCCAGGACCTGCCGAGACTCGGGCGCCTCGCGGTCGGACCGCGGGCCGGCGTGGCGATCGGCCTCCTGATCGGGACGACCGCGATCTTCGTCAAGGCCGGGCTCAACGCGTTCGTCGGCGGCGAGACCGGCTTCATCATCCTGACCGGCGCGGTCGCCATCTCCGCATGGATCGGCGGCCTGACCGGTGGGCTGACCGCCACGATCGTGGCCGGGATCGCGAATTCGGCGCTCTTCGTCGGGCTGGATGGGACGAAGTTCGAGCTGACGACGATCGATGTCGCTCGCCTGACCCTGTACATGGCCGGCGGCGCGGTGGTCTCGATCCTGATGGCATCGCTGCGGTCGTCGCGGGACCGCCTCGCGCAGACCCTGACGGAGGTCGGGGCGATGGCGTCGGACCTCGAGCGCCGCGACGAGCGCCTCGAGCTCGTGCTGGCGGCCTCCGGCACCGGGTTCTGGGAGTGGGACGTGCGCTCCGGCGAGCTGCTCTGGTCCGAGGCGATCTTCCTCCAGCACGGACTCGAGCCGACCGCCGGGTCGCCGTCGTACGAGCGCTACATCGAGACCATCCACCCCGACGATCGCGCCACGTTCCAGGCGGCGGTCGACACGGCCCTGGCCGGTGGACCGCCGCTCGATCTCCAATTCCGGCTCGTCTGGCTCGACGGCTCGATCCACTGGACCCACGGGGTCGGGAGGGTCTTCCGCGACGCGAGCGGCGAGGCGGTCCGGATGGTCGGCACTGGCCAGGACATCACCGAGGCCCGCCGGCTCGAGGCGGAGCGTGACCAGCTGCTGCTGGACGAGCGGCGTGCGGGTGCGTTCCGCGAGGCGTTTCTCGACGTCATCTCGCACGAGCTCCGGACGCCGATCACGACGATCCTGGGCCTCACCCAGATCCTGTCCAAGCCTGGTCGGGTCACGACGCCCGAGGAGCATGCCGGCCTCATCGACGACATCTCGCAGGAGTCCGAGCGCCTGCATCGCCTCGTCGAGGACCTCCTGGTCCTGACCCGCGCCGAGCGCGGTGAGTTCGTCATCGAATCCGAGCCCCTCGAGCTGCGCCGGCTGCTCACGCGCGTGGTCGAGCGGGAGAGCCTGCGGCTGCCGACCCTGGCGATCGAGACCGACATCCCGCGCGACCTGCCGGTCGTCGCGGGCGAGGACATCTACGTGGAGCAGATCGTCCGGAACATGCTCGGCAACGCCGCCAAGTACACGCCGATCGGGACGCGCGTCATCGTTCGAGCCGAGGCCGACGGCGACGACGTCGCCATCCGCATCCTCGATTCCGGCCCCGGCATCGACGAGGCCGCCGCCTCGCGCGCGTTCGAGCTCTTCTACCGCGACCCGTCCCGGGCGCGGGCGGTCGCGGGTTCGGGCATCGGGCTGTTCGTGTGCGCGAGCCTGGTCGAAGCGATGGGTGGGACGATCTGGGCCATCCAGCGCCCGGAGGGCGGCTCCGAGTTCGGGTTCACGCTCCGGGGCCTGCCCGACGACGAGACGGGCGTCCCGGTACCACCGGTCGGCGCCGCAGCGACCTGACCCGGGCTGTCAGGCGATTGATAGGTCTGCGGCGGTCGCCGTAGCGGCCCGCGACCCCCGCGATGCCGACAGTGACGACCGTCAGATCCGGCCACCGTCCCAGATGGGCCACGGTCCCGAAAGCCCGGATCGGCTGGAGGTACTGATGGGAATCATCGCGTGGATCGTCCTTGGGGCGATCGCCGGCTATATCGCCGGCTTCCTCGTCAAGGGTGACGAGGGTCTGGGCGTCATCGGCCATATCGTGCTCGGCATCGTCGGCGCCGTCGTCGGCGGCTTCCTGGCCAGCGTCCTCTTCAACGCCAACCCGATCGACGGCCCGTTCGACGTGAGCTCGATCGTGGTCTCGGTCATCGGCGCGATCCTGGTGGTGCTCGTCGTGAGCACGGTCACGAGTCGCGGCCGCGCCGGCCGTGGGATCTAGCCGACGGCGCCACGCGGCTCCCGAACGGCCCCCGGATCCGCACCGGGGGCCGTTCAATTCCCGGCGACGACGCAGGCGCCACGCCGATGCAACGGCCACGAGCCCCCGCACGGTGCGCCTGACGCGGGTCAGGGACGAAGGTGAGCGCATGACCAGCCATTCGCCCGACGATGCCTTCCTCGACGTCGTCGCCCACGAGCTCCGCACGCCGGTGACGAGCATCTACGCCGCCGCGTACGTGCTAGCACGCGACCGGCTCCAGGCCAGGGACCGCCGGGTGGTGGCCACGGATCTGCTGATCGAGATCGAGCGGCTCTATCGCCTGATCGAGGACCTGGTCGCCTACGGCCGGATCGCGTCGCCAGACGTCGTCGACCGCGAGCCCGTGCTCGTCAGCCGGGTCGTCCTCGAGGTCATCGACGAGGAGCGGCAGCTGGTCTCCGGTCATCGCATCGCCTTCACGGGGCGTCGCGACGCCGTCGCCGAGGCGGCCGACCGGGCGCTGGTTCGCCACGTCGTCCGCAGCCTCATCGACAATGCCGTCCGCTACGCACCAAGCGGCGGGACCGTCCAGGTGATCGTGGACGAGACGGCGGACGAGGTCGTGGTTCGCGTCCTCGACGACAGCTCGCTGGTGGTCGGCGGCGTCGACCGGGCGCTCGATCTGCAAGGCTCCGATCGTCGGGCGCTTGCCGCCCAGCGCGCCGGAGGCGGTCTTCGCCTCCACGTCGCCGATCGGCTGGCCACGGCCATGGGCGGCCGGACGTGGGCCGAACCGCGCGACGGGGACGGCTCGGAATTCGGGTTCGCCCTGCCCCGGACCGCCTGAAGTCGCCGCCGAGGTTCGCCGGACAGGCGGACCTGTCAGACTCCGGCGACGCACTGAGGGGTCGCGTCCGTGGTCGAGGGGTCCGTCCTTCGTCTGTTCACGTTCCGCGCCGTCCGTCCCGCCTTCGATGAGATCCTCCGGCACCAGCTGGTCCCGGACCTCGGCGCGCAGGTCGGCATCGTCGACTGCTACAGCGGCCGCCAGGGGCCCGACGAGATCGGCCCGCGTGTCGTCGCGTCCGTGTGGACCGATCCCCAGGCGATGATCGCGGCCGTCGGCCCCAGCCTCGGCCAGGGCCTCTTCCACCCCGAGCTGCTCGACGAGACCACCGATCGCGTGCTCGAGGTCCTGCCGGTGCGCCTCGCAAGCCGCGTCGAGAACGCCGGGACGGCACCGACCATCCTGCGGACGCTCCGCGGCCGGGTCCGCCAGGACGGCCTCGACGAGTACCTCGCCGACGTGCAGGACGGCGTCGATGCCGACACGCTCGCGGGCATCGGACCGGTCTCGCTCTATGTGGCGGAGACGGGCGAGGACTCGTTCATCACGCTCTCAGCCTGGCGGGACTGGGCCGACATCGAGCACGCGACCGGCGGTGACGTCCACCAGCCGCGGGCGACCCGCCATCGCGAGCACCTGCTCGACTGGGACGTGACGCACTACGAGATCGTGCAGACCGCCACCGGAGCCGCGGCCCCGGCCGTCGACGCGCGCCGCTAGAGGGCCAGCGGGTCCGTCTTGGCGGGGTCGATCCCCAGCTCGCGGATGGCCTTGGCGACCTTCGACGCCGCTCATCGCGCCGCAGCGGGCCAGTTCCGAGAGCGTCGCGGCGGCGATGCTGGGCGGATCGATCTCGAACAGCGTCCGCAGGTTCTCCCGCGTGTCGCTGCGCCCGAAGCCGTCGGTGCCGAGCGAGACGTACTGCGCGGGCAGCCAGCGCGACACCATGTCGGGCAGCGTGCGCATCCAGTCGGTGGCGGCGACGATCGGGCCGCCGTCCGCGGTGAGGATCGTCGAGACATACGGCACGCGGGGCGTCTTCGCGTCGGGGTTCAGCCGGTTCCAGCGCTCGGTCTCGATGGCGTCGCGGCGGAGCAGCGGGAACGACGGGGCGCTGTAGACCTCGGCGGCGACGCCGTACTTGTCGGCCAGGATGTCCCGCGCCGCGATGACCTGCTGGAGGATCGAGCCCGACCCGACGAGACGTGCGGGGTGCGCGTCGCGCCCGAGGTCCGGGGCCGGGGCGAACCGGTAGACGCCGCGGAGGATCTGCTCGTCGGTGAGCCCCTCCGGGCGGACCGGCTGCGGGTAGTTCTCGTTGTAGAGCGTGATGTAGTAGAAGACGTCCTCGGGCTTCGGGCCGTACATCCGCTCGATGCCGTCGCGCACGACCGCCGCCAGCTCATAGGCGAACGCCGGGTCGTAGCCGCGCAGGTTCGGGATCGTCGAGGCGAGGATGTGGGTCTGGCCGTCGTCGTGCTGCAGGCCCTCGCCGGTCAGCGTGGTCCGTCCAGCCGTCGCGCCCATGAGGAACCCGCGGCCGCGTGCGTCGCCGAACGCCCACATCTGGTCGCCCGTCCGCTGGAAGCCGAACATCGAGTAGAAGATGTAGAACGGGATGGTCGGCAGGCTATGGGTCGCGTACGCGGTGCCCGCGGCCTGGAACGAGGCCATGGAGCCCGCCTCGGTGATGCCCTCCTCGAGCACCTGGCCGTCGGTCGCCTCGCGGTACGAGAGGACCAGGTCGGAGTCGACCGGCTCGTAGCGCTGGCCTAGCGCCGAGTAGATCCCGACCTCCTTGAAGAGCGGGTCCATGCCGAACGTGCGCGCCTCGTCGGGGATGATCGGGACGATCCGCGGGCCGAGCCCCTTGTCGCGGATGAGGTTGCGCAGGATCCGCGTGAAGACCATCGTGGTGGAGACCGGGGTCGGGCTGCCGCCGGCGAACTCGGCATCGACCTCGGGGGCCGGCGCGGGCAGCGGCTTCGAGCGCACGACCCGCTTGGGGAGCAGCCCGCCCAGCGCCTTGCGGCGCTCCATCAGGTACTCGACCTCGGGGCTCTTCGGGCCGGGGTGGTAGTACGGGGCGTCCTTGAGGTGGTCGTCCGGGATCGGCAGCTGGAGCCGGTCGCGGAAGACCCGCAGCTCGGTCTCGGACAGCTTCTTGGTCTGGTGGGTGACGTTGCGGGCTTCCACGCCCGCGCCCAGCGTCCAGCCCTTGACCGTCTTCGCGAGGATGACCGTGGGCGCGCCCTTGTGCTCGGTGGCCGCCTTGTACGCCGCGTAGACCTTGCGGTAGTCATGCCCGCCGCGGCGGAGCTTGGCGAGGTCGTCGTCCGAGAGGTGTTCGACGAGCTTGCTGAGCCGCGGGTCCGGGCCGAAGAAGTGCTCGCGGATGTACGCGCCGCCCGCGACCGAGAACTTCTGGAACTCCCCGTCGACGGTCTCGTTCATCTGCTGGACCAGCAGGCCGTCGACGTCACGCGCGAGGAGGTCGTCCCACTCGCGCGCCCAGATGACCTTGATGACGTTCCAGCCGGAGCCGCGGAAGACCGCCTCGAGCTCCTGGATGATCTTCCCGTTGCCGCGGACCGGGCCATCGAGGCGCTGCAGGTTGCAGTTGACGACGAAGGTCAGGTTGTCGAGGCCCTCGCGCGCGGCGACGTGGAGCGCGCCGAGCGACTCGGGCTCGTCGGTCTCGCCATCGCCGAGGAACGCCCACACGCGCGACTCGGACGTATCGGCCAGCCCGCGGTTGTGCAGATAGCGGTTGAACCGCGCCTGGTAGATCGCGCTGATCGGCCCGAGGCCCATCGAGACCGTGGGGTACTCCCAGAAGTCCGGCATCAGCCGCGGATGCGGGTACGAGCTGAGGCCCTGGCCCGGGACCGTCTCGCGGCGGAAGTGGTCGAGCTGGTCCTCGGTCAGGCGGCCGTCGAGGAACGCGCGGGCGTAGATGCCCGGTGACGCGTGGCCCTGGTAGAAGATCTGGTCGCCGGCCTTGTCGCCGTCCTTGCCGCGGAAGAAGTGGTTGAAGCCGGTCTCGTAGAGGCTCGCGGAGCTCGCGTACGTCGAGAGATGGCCGCCGATCCCCGAGAAGCGGTTGTTCGCGCGGAGCACCATCGCCATCGCGTTCCAGCGGATGATCCGCCGGATGCGCAGCTCCATCTCCTCGTCGCCGGGGAAGTCGGGCTCCTGCTCGGGGCTGATGGTGTTGATGTAGCGGGTCTGCGTGAGTGGCGGGAGTCCGATCTGGAGCTGGCGGGCTCGCTTGAGGAGCTTGTACACCAGGAACCGGCCGCGGACCTCGCCCTCCTCGGCCACGACCTGGTCGAGCGAGGCCATCCACTCGTCGGTCTCGTCGGGGTCGATGTCGGGCAGCTGGTGCTTGAACTGGTCGAAATACATACAGGCGGCAGGGTAGCCCATCCGCTGGGAGGTTGCGGTCGAGCCGGACGTTGCCGTTGGGTTTCGGCGCGGTGGACGGCGCTCGTGGGCGTGCGTCGCGAGGGGGGCGGACCGTGCAAAACGCGATGACCGCGGGCGCTCGCCCGTCCCGATTGCAACGTCGCCGCAAGGCCGGGAGGCGCACCATAGGTCCACATCACCCAGGAGATCCATGCCTTGAGCACCCAGCCGCTCGTGCTCGTCGCCGACGACGAGCCGCGCATCACCAAGCTCGTGTCGCTCGCCCTCGGCGAGGAGGGCTTCCGCGTCGTCACCGCCAACAGCGGCGAGGAGGCCCTGACCAAGGCCGAGGAGGTCCGGCCGGACATCGTGCTGCTGGACATCGTCATGCCCGATCTCGACGGCATCGAGGTCATGCGCCAGCTCCGCGAGCGCCGGCCCGGTCGCGGTCATCCTGCTGACGGCCAAGGGATCGACCTCGGACAAGGCCAAGGGCCTCGACCTGGGCGCCGACGACTACATCGCCAAGCCGTTCCACCCCGACGAGCTGGCCGCGCGCGTCCGCGCGGTCCTGCGGCGCGTCACGGGCGCCCAGCCGGGCGCCGGGATCCTGAAGTTCGACGACATCGAGATCGACCTCGAGCGCCGCGTGGTCACCAAGGGCGGCGAGATGGTCCAGCTGTCGCGGACCGAGTGGCTGCTGCTCCAGCACCTGGCCGCGAACGCCGGCAAGGTCGTGCTGCACACCGAGCTGCTGACCAAGGTGTGGGGGCCGGAGTACCGCGACGACCTGCAGTACCTGCGGGTCTGGGTCTCGCGCGTGCGCCGCAAGCTCGGCTCCGAGCCGGGCGATCCCGGGCGCATCAAGACGTTCCAGGGGATCGGCTACCTGCTCGACGTCGAGCCTGCCAGCCAGGGCGAGTCCAACGCGGACGTCGAGTCGGACCGTGTCGAGGAACCGTCGCTCATCGGGTAGCGGGGAGTGACGGGCGACCGTTCCGCGACGGGCGACCGTTCCGCGGCGGGCGGGCATTCCGCGGCGCCGGGTCCCGTGCCACGCCACACCTGGCACAACGCTCGCCCACAGAACGCCATGGCCGATCGGCGCGGGTGATCGAGTCCTCGGGCCTCGCATCTCGGCCGGGTCACGCACGGGTCGGCAGCCTTGGCATTGGCACGAGGGCAAGGTCGACCGAATCTGGCTCGGGACCGACCATAACGTTCTACCGGTGAGCATTCGGCCAGGTCGCGGCGCGCGGGGCCAGGTCACGCTGCCGCCGCCACGCCCACCCCGCTCCCACCCCCGCCGCCACTCCCCGCCCCTGCGCTACCCTCGGGGCATGCAGCGCTATCGGCCCGGGACCGCGCTCGTCATCGTCGACGTCCAGAACGATTTCGCAGACCCCGCGGGCGGGCTGAGCGTCGCGGGCGGGGACGCGATCGTGCCCACGGTGAATGGCGAGATCGCCATGGCGCGGAACAACGGCGCGCTGGTGGTCGCCACGCAGGACTGGCATCCCGAGTCCACGCCCCACTTCGCGAAGGATGGCGGGATCTGGCCGGTCCACTGCGTCGCCGATACGTGGGGCGCGGCGCTCCACCCGGACCTCCAGCTCCCCGACGACGCGCCACGGGTCCGCAAGGGCGCCAACGGCGAGGACGGCTACTCCGGCTTCACGATGCGCGACCCGACGACCGGCGAGACGATCCCGACCGAGCTGGACTCGATCCTCCGCGCCGCCGACATCGACCACGTCGTGGTCGTCGGGCTGGCGACCGACTACTGCGTGAAGGCGACGGCGCTCGACGCCGTCCGGCTCGGCTTCGAGGCGGCGCTGCTGACCGACGCGGTCGCCGCGGTCGACCTCGAGCCCGGCGACGGCGAGCGGGCGCTCGACGAGCTGCGCGAGGCCGGCGTCATCGATGTGGCGCACGGTGATGCGCTGACTGGCGCGGCCTGACGACGCGCATGCAGGTCCACCTCGTCGACGCGACGTACGAGCTCTTCCGGGCGCACTTCGCGCCGCGGCCGCCCGTGCTCGGGCGCGATGGCATCAACCTCTCGGGCGTGTCCGGGCTGTGCGACCAGCTCCTCTACCTGCTCCGCGAGGAGGGCGCCACGCATCTCGGTTGCGCCACGGACCGCGTGATCGAGTCGTTCCGCAACGACCTCTTCGCCGGCTACAAGTCGTCGGCCGGGATGCCGCCCGAGCTGCTCTCGCAGTTCCCGATCGCCGAGGCCGCCGTCGAGGCGCTCGGGATCGTGCTCTGGCCGATGGTCGAGTTCGAGGCGGACGACGCGATCGCCGCGGCCGCCGTCCGCTTCGCCGCCGACCCCGCGGTCGAGCGGATCCTCGTCTGCACCCCGACAAGGACATGGCCCAGCTCGTGGTCGATGAGCGCATCGTGCTCTGGGACCGGCGGCGCAACCTGACCTACGACGACGCCGGCGTCCGCGAGAAATGGGGCGTGCCGCCCACGTCGATCCCGGACTACCTCGCGCTCGTCGGGGACTCGTCGGACGGCTTCCCGGGGCTGACCGGCTGGGGCGCCAAGTCGACCGGCGCCGTGCTGACCGCCTACGGCCATCTCGAGGCGATCCCGAAGCAGGCGTCGAAATGGGAGGTGCCGGGCGTCGGCGGATCGCGGGCGATGTCCCTGGCGGCCGCCCTGCGCGACCAGTGGGACGACGCCCTCCTCTACCGCGACCTGGCCCGGCTCCGGACGGCCGACGACGGCGTCCCGATCCGGCAGCAGTCGGTCGAGGAGCTCCGCTGGGACGGCGCGCCGCGCGACGAATGGGGCGCCTTCTGCGAGGAATGGGGCCTCGACCGGCTTCGATCGAGACCCCATCGCTGGCGGGAGGACGGCTAGCGCCGCCTGACGGCGCCCACCTATCGGCTTCGAGCCAGGCGCTGCCAGCTCACGACGTCGTCGGTCTCGAAGACGGTCGTCGTCTTGCCCGTCGCCACGTCGATGACGGCGTTGGGGACGGGATAGGCCATGTCCGGACGGACGGCGACCTGTGTGCCATCGGGTGAGATCGCGAACGCCGACCCGAAGCTGCTCGCGAGGGTCAGGTCGCGCGACAGCGCCACCCACCTTCGCTTCGCCGATGCGAACGGCGTGGAGCCCGCCCGCTTGCTCGGCCTCGAAGACCAGCGCGTGGCCGTCGGGCAGCCACTGCGCGAAGAACTCGTTGTACCAGGCCGGGTCGAAGATCAGGGTCTGCTCGTTGCTGACGGCGCCGACCGGGTCGATCGCGGCGAGATGGATGCGGAACGCCTTCGAAGGCGCCTGGGTCTCGCGCGTGTGGAAGGCCAGACGGGTGCCGTCGGGCGACCATGCCGGCGCGAGGAAGTACGTGTCGACGAAGTCCGAGTATCCATCCTGGTCCTTGAAGCCCGGCGCGAGCTCGAGGTGGACCGGGTCCTTGCCGTCGAGGCCCATGAGGTAGAACCCCCAGGCACCGTCGCGGAACCCGCGCACGAGCAGCTGCTTGCCATCCATCGGCCGGAACGTCGGCGACATCGCCGGCATCCCGAGGTCGAGCGTCGTCGAGCCGGAGCCGTCGGCCCGCACGAGCGTCACGGACGGGACGCCGTCGATCTCGTGACTGCACCGCGATGAGCGACGCGTCCGGCGACCACTCGTACCAGTCGTCCTGCGTGAACGGGCCGCCGATCCGGGTCGCGTGCGCGCCGTCGGGATCGGCGACGTACAGGTCCGACCCGGCCGCGCCCACGTACTGGAGGAACGCGAGCCGGGTGCCGGTCGGCGCGAAGAACGCCGTGAGCTTGTCCGGGCCTGAGGCGATCAGCGCCGCCGGCGCGTCGAACGCCGATCGCGTGTAGAGCTGTCCGGAGGCCGAATAGACGATCGGGCCGTTGTTCGCCGGACCGAATGGCGGCGGGAGCGGCCGGGACCGCGACCCGACGACGAGGAGGGACGCAGCGACCAGCGCCACGACGAGCAGGGCGAGGAGTCCGACGGTCCGCCACGGCACGCGTGGGGACGTCGCGACACGGGAGGTGACGACGGACATGGGGATCCACCTTTCGGGGATGCGCCAGGCCGGACGGCGCCGAGTGCCAGCAGTCCGCGCGAGGACCTCGCCGAGCAGGTGCTCGGGCTCGCTGGTCGGAGCGTCAGCCGTCAGCCAGGCGGCGAGATGGCGGTCGAAGTCGTCGCGCGCGGTCATGCCAACCGCCTTTCGTTCGAAGGGGTCGGACGAGCGTCCGCGTCGAGCGCGGCGCGCATCGCGAGCGTGGCCCGATGGAGCCGCGAGCGCACCGTCCCGGGTGGGATGGCGAGCGCGTCGGCGATCTCGTCGAGCGTGAGTCCAAGGTAGTAGTGGAGCACGAGGATCGTCCGCTGGTCGGCATCGAGACGGCGGAAGCCGCGCTCGAGCTGATCGCGGTCGGCGAGGTCGGTCGCCGGATCGGGCACCGCGCCCGACGTCGTCCTGACCTCGAGTTCCATCGCCCATCGACGACGTCCTCGCCCCGCCTCGCGGTAGCAGGCACGGACGAGCAGCCGATGGAGCCAGGCGTCGAAGCGGTCCGGGTCCCGCAGGGCCGAGAGATCGCGCCAGGCCGCGACGAGCGCGTCCTGGGTGGCGTCCTCGGCTCGCTGGTCGTCCCGAAGGATCAGACGGGCGGCAGCGTAGAGCCGGCCGATCGAGGTGCGTGCCAACTCCGAGAACGCACCGTGATCGCCCGCCATCGCCCGTTCGACCAGGTCCCGCCGCATCGGGCCTCCTGAAAGCGGTACGGCTCTCCGGCCGCACTCACAGGATATGGGCAGCGAAGAGGCCGGACAGTTCCCGAAACGATGGAAATGGCGCGTTCCGTGCAGGCCCTCGGCCGCAGCCGGTGGCTAGCGGACCAGGTCGAGCAGGGTCCCGTGGTGGGCCGGCGGCGCGGCGAGGATGCCGATCGAGGCCGGCGAGTGGGCGACGTCGAACCACGGCGCCCCGGTCATCGAGGTCACGCGCGCGCCGGCGCGCTCGGCGATCAATCCGGCCGCGGCGATGTCCCAGGTCGAGAGGCCGCCCTGCTGGATGAAGGCGTCGAAGCGGCCGTTCGCCACATACGCGAGCGCAAGGGCCGCGGAGCCCATCGAGCGCGGGATGCGGATCGCCTTGCGCACGTTCCGGTTCCGCGTCGCGACCGAGCGGCCGTTGAGCGCCATCGAGATCACGAAGTCGCTCAGGCGCTCCTTGTCCGACATGTGGATCGGGCGCCCGTCGAGCGTCGCCGGGCCACCGGAGGTCGCGGCGAACGTCTCGTGCCGGGTCGGGTCGTGGACCACGCCGACCGCCGGCTTGCCGCCCTCGACCATGCCGATGGACACGCAGAAGAACGGGATGCCGTTGGCGTAGTTCACGGTCCCGTCGAGCGGGTCGACGATCCAGACGCGGCCCTTGCCCGAGGTGGGGGCCTCGCCCGCGACCGCCCGGTGCTCCCCGCTCTCCTCGGCGAGGATCGCGTCGTCCGGGTAGCGGCCGCGGATCGCGTCGAGGATCAGCGCCTCGGAGAGGTGGTCCGCCTCGGTCACGACGTCCCGGGCGCTCTTGTAGTCGATCTGCTCGAGCCGCTCGTAGTGCGCCATCAGCACCTCGCCGGCGCGCACGGCCAGGCTCAGCGAGAACGCCAGCTCGTCCTCGAAGGACGCGGCGCCGGGCACGGGCGCGGGGGCCGTCGGGGCGGGCGCGGGCGGTGGCGTCGCCTCCGTCATGGGGCGTTGCACTCGACCGCGAGGTCGCGGACCGTGGTGCCCAGCTCGGTGACCTCCTGGCTGAACGTGATCGTCGCCTTCGGGTCGATCCGCGGGCTGAGGACGATGGCACCGATGCCGCCATTGCGGTCCTTCGGGTCGGTGACGCGGCAGGTGGTCGCGCCGGTCGAGGTGCCCGTGTTCGTGACCGTGATGCTGACCGTCAGGCCGGTGCCGTCCTGGCTCGCGGCGGCGAGGACGCTCGCCGGGAACGGGCCGACGCCCGAGACCGTCATCCGCGCGAACACCGCCAGCAGGACGACCGCCACGATCACCCCGATGACGACGGTCGCGTGGACCTGCGAGGCGGCCGGGTCCTTGAGCCCGAGCGGGTTGCATCGCTCGCACAGGGCCGTGTCGATGTCGACCGGGGCGCCGCAGCGCACGCACCCGTGCGTGAGGGTGGGCGGCTTGGGGGCCGGCTCCATGGCCGCGGTCGGGGTGGTCACATGGTCGATGGTGCCACGAAACGGGTCACGCGGCGGCCGGGGTCGGCGACGGTCGCGCGTTCCTCATCAGCCGCCGATCCGGCATGACGATCATGGGTAGACCGTTATGGCCGGTCCGCGCCCCATCCACACCTGCCCGGCCTCCTCCGTCGACAGAACCCGTGCACGACTCCTCATCCGGACCCGCGCCGTGTCCTCGATCCTGCCGAGAAATGGCGCGCGACCGGCTTTCGACCGGCCATAGCGTTCTGTGGGTGAGCGTTGGGCCGGGTCTCGGGCCGCGTCGGCCGCCCAGCGGCCGGGTCCCGGGCCGCGTCGGCCGCCCAGCGGCCGGGTCCCGGGCCGCGTCGGCCACGCCGCCACGCCCGCGCCCCCTACCAGCGGGCGACCGCGTCCACCAGCAGGTCCACGTCCGCCGTCGTCCGCGCCAGCACGATCGCGCCGTCCGCGCCGGCCGACCGCCAGCGCTCCCAGGTCGCGCGCGGCTCGCGCACCCAGGGCGACCCATCCAGCGTCTCGTCCGAGAGCCACTCGCCCTGGAACCCGACGTACACGGTCTGGTCGGCGCGCCGCTTGCCCGCGGCCTCGAGGGCCTCGAGGTACAGCGGCAGGTCCGTCTCGAACCGCTCCTCGAACGTCGTCCAGCCGTCGCCGATCCGGGCCGCGAGCCTGGCCCCGGCCGGGGTCTCGCCACCGATGATGATCGGCGGCGCGGGATCGGGCACCGGCCGGGCGTAGGCCTCGACCAGCGGGTAGTACGGCGACTCGCGCGTGACCGGGCCGCCCGTCCACAGCGCGCGGATGACCGCGACGGCCTCCTCGAGACGGGCGACGCGCTCGGGCGGCGGCGGGAACTCGATGCCGTAGGCCGCGTGCTCCTTCGGGTGCCCGCCGATCCCGATGCCGAGGACCAGCCGGCCGCCGCTCGCGATCTGGAGCGTGGAGGCCATCCGCGCGACGACCGCCGGGTGCCGGTTCACGACGTTGAGCACGAACGACCCGAGCGAGATCCGCGACGTCGCGCCGGCGGCCATCGCCAGCGCGGTCCAGCCCTCGACGACCGGGACGGTCAGGTCGCCGCGGCCCATGAAGTGGTCCCAGCCCCAGACGCCCGCGTACCCGGCCTCGTCCAGACGACGGGCGCTCTCGATCCACCAGCCGGGCTCGGATCGGATCGTCCGGAGCGTGACCCCGATCGGGAGCGCCCCGGTCAAAGCCCCGTCTCGAACAGCCGGATGTCCTCGTCGGCGATGGTGTGGCCGTCGCCACGCGTCGGCCCGAGCGCCGCCCGCGCCCCCAGCGCGTCGAGGTCCTTCGGGAACCGCCCGATCAGGTCGAGCACCACCTTCTGGATGCGCTCCGCGTTCTCCTGGAAGACCTCGAGCACGTCGGTCGCGTTGACCGCCTCGGTGCCCTCGAGCACGCCGGCGTCGAAGTCGGTGATGAGGCTGATGTTCACGACGGCGATCCCGAGCTCGCGGCACAGCCACGCCTCGGGGTACTGGGTCATGTTGATGACCTCCCAGCCGGCGTCGGTGAACCACTTCGACTCGGACTTCGTCGAGAAGCGCGGTCCCTGGATCACCACCACGGTGCCGCGCTCGTGGACCGGGATGCCGTGGTCGCGGATGGTCTCGATGGTGAGCTGCCGGAGGACCGGGTCGTAGGTCTCGGCCGATGACAGGTGGGTCACGACCGGTCCGTCGTAGAACGTGTCGGCGCGGCCGTTCGTGCGGTCGACGAACTGGTCGCAGACGACGAAGTCGCCGGGCTTGACCGCGAGCTGCAGCGAGCCGGCGGCGCACGGCGAGATCGCGGCCTTCACGCCCGAGCGAGCGCATCGCCCAGACGTTGGCGCGGTAGTTGATCTTGTGCGGCGGGATCGTGTGGCGGCGGCCGTGGCGCGGCAGGAACGCGACGCGCCGGCCCGCGACGTCGGCGAGGAAGATCGAATCCGACGGCGGCCCGTAGGGCGTGTCCACCTTGATCTCCCGCACCTCGTCGAGGAGGGCGTAGAACCCCGAGCCTCCGAAGACGCCGATCTCCGCCGTATCCGCCACGCTGTCGCCTCCATCCGATGCCATCGACCGGCGACCGCGGCCGGGCCACCAATTCTAGGCGCCGCGGACTACGATGGGGTCGCGACCCGACAGCCACACGGCCCCGACAGCGGCGCGACGCCACCGATGGAGGACCCGACCGACGTGACGGATCCCGCCTGGACCCAGGGCGACGGCTCCGCCACGGACCGGCTCTGGCTGGCCGACTGGCGCCGCCGCACGGGCACGCTCTACGCCGAGGTCCGTGCGATGGCCGCGACGGACCCCGCCATCGCGCTGGCTCACTGGCGCGCCGTTCGCGAGCAGCTGTACCGCGAGCACCCGCAGTCGCCGGTCCCAGCTCGCGGACCGGGCCAGCTTCGCGGCCCGCCACTTCGACCACGACCCGCGCCTGCGGTTCGAGGTGGCCGTGGAGCCGGCCCCTCCCCCGGCGCCCGGCGCGTTCGCGCTCGAGCTGCCGAACAGCGGAGCCGACAGCCTCGCCTTCAGCCGCCTCGGAACGGTGTCCCTGCCACTCCCCGACGGGCCGCGCTCGCTCTCGGTCTTCTGGATGGCGGGCTACGCGGGCGGGATCTTCGTGCCGTTCCGGGACGCGACCAACGGCACCGAGACCTACGGCGCGGGCCGCTACCTCCTCGACGCGGCCAAGAGCTTCGACCTGGGCGGCGACCCGGCGGCCGGCACGCTCGTCCTCGACTTCAACTTCGCGGTCCAGCCGTCGTGCGCCTTCGATCCGCGGTGGGCGTGCCCGCTCGCCCCGCCCGAGAACCGGCTCGACGTGCCGATCCGCGCCGGCGAGCGCCTCGCCTGAGCCGGACACTGACCCGACGAGCGGGCCCCGAGGGCTCCCCGCTCGCGTACCATCGGACCATGACCCTGAGTGATGCGACCCGGACGTTCCTCGGCCGCCCCGGCCTCTACGCGACGATCGCCACGATCGACGCCGACGGCGCGCCCCGCCAGGCCGTGATCTGGTATCGCGTCGATGGCGACGAGATCGTGATCAACAGCCTCGTCGGCCGGCGCTGGCCGACGAACCTGCTCCGCGATCCCCGGATCGCCGTGGCCGTCACCGATGGCAGTCCGGACGAGCTGTGGGTCGGCCTGACAGGGACGGCGCGCGCGATCACGGACCAGCCGACCGCGCAGGCCGACATCGCCGAGATGGCCCGGCGCTACAACGCCGGCGAGCCGGAAGATGCGGAACGCCTGATCCGCGACCGGTTCTCGCAGCAGGAGCGGATCAGCTTCCGCGTGACCGTGGAGAAGGTCCACGAGCACTTCGACTGAGCGCCGGGAGGGCTGACACGATGCGATTCGGGCTCCAGCTGTGGTCCCAGCAGACCGACTGGGCGGGCTTTCGGGACGCGGCCCTCGCCGCGGACGACGTGGGCTGGGATTCCATCTGGACGTGGGACCACCTGTTCGCGATCTTCGGGCCGTGGGAGCAGCCCACCTTCGAGGGCTGGTCCGTGCTGGCCGGCCTCGCGCCGATCACCAAGCGGGTGCGGCTCGGCCTGATGGTCGGCGCCAACACCTTCCGCAACCCCGGGCTGACGGCCAAGGTCGCAACGACGCTCGACCACCTCTCGGACGGTCGCGCGATCCTCGGCATCGGCGCCGCCTGGTTCGACCGCGAGCACGACGCGTTCGGGATCGAGTTCGGCACGTCCCCGGGCTGGCGCATCGACCGCCTCGACGAAGCCGTGATGCTGATGCGCCGCCTGCTCGACGGCGAGCGCTTCACCCATGAGGGCCTGGCCTACACGTTCCACGACGCGCTGGTCGCACCGCGACCCGTCCAGGCGCACCTGCCGATCCTGATCGGCGGCTCCGGGCCGAGGAAGACGCTGCGGACCGTCGCCGAGCGCGCCGACATGTGGAACACCGCGGGCACCGTCGAGGAGGTCGCGGCACGCCTCGAGATCCTGGCCGAGCACGGCGCGGCGGTCGGCCGTGACACGACGCAGATCGAGAAGACCATCAGCTTCCCGATCGTGCTGCGCGACACGGCGGCGGCCGCCGAGGCACGCTTCGGCGAGCTGCTCGTGGCGAACGGCATCGACGAGATGCGCGATTCGATCCCGCTGCTCGGCTCCCCGGCCGAAGTGGCCGACGCGCTCCGGCCGTACGAGGCGCTCGGCTTCTCGACCGTCATCGTCCGGATGCCCGCGCCGTACGACCGCGAGACCATCGACCGGATGGCCGAGGTCGGCGCCCTGCTGGGCGCGTGAAGGTCGTCGTCCTTGCCGGCGGGACCGGTGGCGCGAAGCTGGCGCACGGGTTCCAGCTGGCACTCCCCGATGGCGACGCGACGGTCGTCGTCAACACCGGGGACGACGTCGAACGGCACGGCCTCCTCGTGATGCCCGACCACGACGCCATCCTCTACATGCTCACCGGCACGTTCGACGACGAGCGTGGTTGGGGCGTGGCCGGCGAGACCTGGACCGTCATCGACGCCCTGGCCGAGTACGGCGAGGAGACGTGGTTCCGCCTCGGCGACCACGATTTCGCGACCCACATCGCGCGCGGCGCGCGGCTGCGGGCCGGGGCCACGCTCACCGAGGCGGTGCTCGACCTGCAGCGCGCCCGTGGCGTCCCGACGCCGATCCTGCCGATGAGCGACCAGCCGGTCCGCACCGCAGGTCCGCACCGACGACGGCTGGCTCGACTTCCAGGACTACTTCGTCCGACTGCGGCAAGGGCCCGACGTCCGCGAGGTGCGCTTCGACGGCATCGACGCTGCGCGGCCAACGGCGGCCGTTGCGGCGGCGTTCCAGGCCGCCGACGTGATCGTGATCGGCCCCTCGAACCCGATCGTCTCGATCGGACCGATCCTCGCGGTGCCCGGCATCGCCGAGCTGCTGGCCACCGCCCGTTCGCGGGGCGTCCCGGTCGTCGCCGTCAGTCCGATCATCGGCGGGGTGGCGCTCAAGGGCCCGGCCGACCGGATGCTCGCGTCGCTCGGCCACGGGTCGAGCGCCTCGGCCGTGGCCGGCCTGCTGCGACCGTCGATCGACGCGTTCGTGCTCGACACGACGGATGCGGCGCTCGAGCCGGAGATCGCCGCGCTCGGGCTGCGCACGCTCGCGACCGACACGGTGATGGCCGACGACGCCGGGCGGGCAGCGGCTCGCCCGGGCCGTCCTGGCGTTCGCCGGATCGCGATGAGCGCGCACGCCGCCCCCGCTCGCATCGCCGCGATCATCCCGGTCGGCACCGCCGAGGGCGCCAAGACGCGGCTCGGCGAGACGCTCGATGCCGAGGAGCGGCACGAGCTGGTCGACGGCTTCCTGGCACGGACCGTGGTGACCGCCCTGGCCGTGACCCGGTTCGCCGACGTCCTGGTCGTCAGCCCCGACCGCGAGCTGCTCACCCGCGCAACAGGACTTGGTGCGCGGACGCTCCGACAGCGTTCCCACGGTCTGCGAGCCGGCCTCGCGGACGCACGGGCCGACGTGGTCGCCGGGGGCGCCACGGCCATCGTGGTCCTGCCGATCGACCTGCCGTTCGTGAGCGTCGAGGCGGTCGATGCCGTCATCGATGCCCTCATGGCCCAGCCCGACCCGGTCGTCGTCCTCGTCACCGACCGGCATGGCACGGGCACGAACACGCTGGCGCTTGCGGCCGCCGGACGTCATCGGCTTCGCCTTCGGTCCGGGCAGTCGGGCCGCGCATCGCGAGCACGCGGCAGCGGCCGGGGCGCGCTACGTCGAGCTCGATGGGCCGCTCACCGTCGACCTCGACACGCCCGAGGACCTGGTCTTCGTCGAGTCGATCGCCCCGGAGCGGCCTCGGTGTCGGCTGAGCCGGCGACGGTCTCGGTCGTCGCGCTCGAGGGCATCCCCGAGATCCGCATCGGCGACGACCTGCCGGCGATCATCGTCGGGGCCGTCGAGGGTACGGCCGGCGTGCTGCCGCTGACCGAGCAGGACGTGCTGGTCGTGACGCAGAAGATCGTCTCGAAGGCCGAGGGCGCGATCGTCGACCTGACCGGGGTCGAGCCGCGACCGGAGGCCGTCGAGTTCGCCAAGCGCTGGGACCGCGATGCGCGCCAGGTCGAGGTGGTGCTGCGCGAGGCGCGCCGCGTCGTTCGGATGGAGAACGGCGTGATCATCACGGAGACGCCGCACGGGTTCATCTGCGCCAACGGCGGCATCGATGCCTCGAACGTCGGACCAGGCTCCGGCTCGATCGTGACGCTGCTGCCCCGGGATCCCGACGCGTCCGCCGCCCGGATCCGGGCCGCGGTGTCCGCCAGGTTCCGCGTCGATGTCCCCGTCATCGTCTCGGACTCGTTCGGCCGGCCCTGGCGCTGGGGCATCGTGGATGTCGCGATCGGCGTGTCCGGGCTGCTGCCGCTGGAGGACCTCCGCGGCGTCCCCGATGCCGACGGGCGGGTGATGCGCTCGACCGTCCGGGCCGTGGCCGACGAGCTGGCCAGCGCCGCCGAGCTCGCCCTCGGCAAGACCGCCGGCCGCCCGGTCGCGCGTGGTGCGCGGCGCCTCGTTCCTCCGTGGCGACGGCCGGATCCGCGATGCGCTCATCCCGGTCGAGATGGACCTGTTCCCCTAGGTCGATCAGGGCGCCGGAGCGGCTCGCGGCAGATATGCACGATCGCCACGGGCGTGCGCTCTCGATTGGCGTATGCATATCGGATGCATACGCGCCAATGACTTGTCCGCCGGCGCCATCCATCGGATATGCATCCGACATGCATATCGAAAGAGAGAACGATCCCCGGCGGCGAACGTGCATATCGACGACGGGCGCCCTCACACAGGCTCGCTCTAGCCGGCGTCGTCCCAGAGGTGGCCCGCCACGCTGACGGCCTCGCCCGAGTCGGCCGCCGCGTCGATCATCAGCCCGAGGTGGTGGTCGTGGACGCCATCGGCCAGGGAGCAGAAGTCGGGACCGCCGTCCAGGTACTCGGCCATCCGGGCCAGGCAGGTCGCGATGGCCAGCTCGTCGTCCGGGAGGCGCGCGCCGACGAACTCGTTGCGGGCCACCCACTCGCCGTCGAGCGTCAGCCCGACGAGCCCCAGCCCCTCGAAGTTGCTGTCGCGGCCGGTCTCGTGGCGGCGGATCTCGGCGATCGCCGGGCTGCCATCCGCCCGGAGATAGCGCACGGTCGTGTCATGGATCTCGCCGCGCTCGCCACGGACCAGCACCCGGTTCGAGCGGACCCACGAGAAGTACTGGTCCTCGGTGAAGTCGAAGACGGCCGACGACCCGTCGAACTCGAGCGTCGCGATGACCTGGCTCGACGGCACGATGCGCTCGCCGACCGGTGGCCCGGAACGGCCGGGACCGGCCACGATCGTCGACTCGAAGCGCCTCGCGCGGATCGTCACGGGAGCGAATTCGTCGCCGAGGCAGCGGCGGATGAGGTCGATGCCGTGGTAGCCGTGCGCCGCCGACACCTGGACATGACTGACGGTCCCGAGCCGCCCCGACCGCGCGATCGCGATCCGCGCCGCATGGATCGGCTGGAACTGGTACTGCTCGGCGACCTGGATCCGGGCACCGGCGTGAGCCAGCGGGGCGAGCCGACGCAGGCCGTCGAGGTCGGGCGCCGGCGGCGTCTCCGTGAGCACCGGCACCCCGCGCTCGGTCAGCTCGACGAGGAGCACCGGCGTCGCGGGCCACGAGACCGACAGCACGACGAAATCGGGTCGTGTGGCGAGCAGCTCATCGAGCGAGGACGGCGTCGCGACGCCGAACGCCCCTGCGATCGCGTCGCGCGTCTCGGGGGATCGGCTCAGCAGCCCGGAGACGCGGAACCGATCGGGCAGCTCGCGCCCGATGCGGAGGAAATGCTCGGCCCGCCAGCCGCTCCCGACGATCGCGAAGGTGATCGGATCCATGTCGGGCTCAGGCTAGCGCGTCGGGCCGGCCTCGATCTCAGTAGCCGTATCGCCCTTTCGCCGGGCTGGCGCTGGCCGGGGCCGCTGTCGGGGCGCTCGCCGGGTGCGACGACCGGGGCGGCCGCCGGAGCGCCGGAGGCGGCACCCCCACCGGCCCCATAGCCGGGAGCGTTGCAGCCGATCGGGACCAGCGAGGAGGACGAACATGACGGCGGCGAGGAGGCCGCGTCGGCGGAGATGAGCGTTCATGCAGCCGATACGCCCGTCTCCGCCGGACGGTTTCAGCCGATCAGGTAGACCACCGAGACCGTGACGATCACGTCGTTCGTGCCGACGTTGATCGGCGTCGCGCTGTCGGCGGCGATCCCCGGCGCCTTCGCGGCGTCGAAGTAGATCGGGTTCGGCGTGGGGGCGCTGCTCTCGCTGATCGACGCGACGCCCTTGATCGACACGCCGGCGCTCGTCGCGAGCGTGTCGGCCATCGACTTCGCCTGGGCCATCGCCTGCTGGCGGGCCTGCTCCTGGGCCTTGGCCGGGTCGTCGACGCGGAAGGTCACGCCATCGAGCGTGGTCGCGCCGGCCGCGAGGCCGTCATCGATGGCGTCGCCGATCTTGTCGAGGTCGCGGATCGTGACCGAGACGCCGTTCGAGAGGTTGTAGCCGGTCAGCTTGGGCGGGTTGCCGTTGTTCGAGTAGTCGTAGACGGGCTGGAGGCTCAGGCCACTGGTCTGGAGGTCCGCGTCCGCGATCCCGAGCTTCTTGAGGGCCGCGATGACCCGGTTCATCGACTCGGCGGCGGCAGTCCGGGCGGCTTTCACGGTCGGCTTCGTCACGGACACGCCGAGCCGCAGGTCCGCGACGTCGGGGCTGATCACGACCCGGCCGGTGCCGCTGACGCTGATGGTGTGCTCGGGCGGCTGGTCCGTGGCGGCCAGCGCGTTCCGTGGCGCGAAGGCCGGACCGGCCGCGACGGCGACCAGCAGCCCGATGAACAGGCCGATGCCGAGCCCAGCGGATCCGGGCGGTCGGGAGGGTGAAGGTGATCGTCGTCGGCTGCATGGATCGGACTCCGTGTCGGTGGCGACGCGTGTGGTCGCCGATGCCGCGGAGACGCCGCAGGCCGGGCCGGGGTTTCCGAGGGCGGTGCCGGCGGGCGGCCGGGCCGAGGTTTCCGAGGGCGGTGCCGGCGGGCACCGATACGACCCTGGGCCGCCGCCCTAGGCGACGGGCGCCAGGCCTGCCCGAGCAGCAACGCCCCCGCCACGAGCACCACCGCGATCGCCACGAACGCGACGCTGATCTCGGTCACCTCGTGCTTGGTGATGAGGTCCGTCGGCAGCGCGGCGAAGACCTTCTCGAGCTCGTCGGCGCTCTCGGCCGGGTAGTACTCGCCGCCGGTCGCGTCGGCGACGGCCCTCAGGGTGTCCTCGTCGATGGCGCGCCGGAACTGGCCACCCTGGCCGCCCGCCCTGCCCGCCGCCACCGCCGAACGCCGCGCCGTTGTCGCCGGGCTCGCGTCCGATGAACTGCGCCCCGCAGGTCGCGGTCGGCGCGCCCGGGTCCGCGGTCCCGAACCCGATCGTGTAGACGCGGATGCCGCGCGCCGCCGCCTGGGCGGCGCGTCGAGGGGCTCCGGTCCCGCGTTGCTCGCGCCGTCGGTCAGCAGCACGATGATGGCCGGCGCATACGCCCCCTTCGGGACCGCCGGCGGGGCCACCGCGGTCGGGTCGCTCCCGTCCTGGCTCTTGGCGACCGACGGGTCGACCTCGGCGATGGCGTCGATCGCCTGGAGGATCGCGCTGCCGATCGCCGTCCGCCGCCCGGTCTGCAGACTCTGGATGACGTCGAGGAGGACCTCCTGGTCGTTGGTCGGCGCCTGGACGATCTCGGCGAACCCCGCGAACGCGACGATCCCGATCTGCGTCGTCGACGCCCTGCCGCTCGATGAACGCCGACGCGGCGGCCTCGGCCGCGAGGAGCCGGCTCGGTGGGATGTCGGTGGAGCACATGCTGCGCGAGACGTCGATCGCGAGGACGACCGTGGTCTTGCCGGCCGGGACGCGCCACGATGCTCACCGGGCGCGCCATCGCGACGATCAGGCTGGCGAGCCCGATCAGGAACAGCACGAACGGCAGGTGCCGACGGATCCGCGACGAGCGCGGCATCGCCTCGTGGATGAGCGACAGGCTCGAGTAGCGGAGCCCCGAGCGGCGACGGCGCATCGCCCAGATGCGCACGCCGACGAGCACCGGCAGCACGGCCAGCAGGATCAGGAACTCCGGCCACAGGAGGCTCATCGGCCCTGCGGGCGAACGGTGACGCTCACGGGAAGCGGCCCGCCCACAGCAGCGATCCGAGCCCGCCGACCAGCAGCAGCAGGACGCCGGCCCCGGCGAAGAGCGAGGTGACCTCGATCGGCTCGGCGCGGACGACCAGCCGCTTGTCGATGTCGTCGTAGATCGCCGCGAGCGCCGCCGGGTCGGCGGCCGTGTAGTACGTCCCCTCGGTGCGCTCGGAGATCGCGCGGAGCGTGGCCTCGTCGAGCTGCGTGTGGACGCGGAAGCCATCGACCTGGAGGGTCGTGCCGGCCGCGCTGCCGATGCCGACCGTGTAGATGCGCACCCCGCGGTCCGCGGCCTCCGCGGCGGCCACCAGCGGGTCGGGGTCGATGGTGTTCTCGCCGTCGGTGACAGCACGATGACCGCCGAGGTGTGCGTCCCGGTCGGGACCGGGGTCGGCTGCGGGGTCGGGGCCGGCGATGCGTTCGTGTAGTAGTCGGTCTTCGGCGGAGCGTCGGCGGTCTCGATCGTCTGCAGCGAGGCCTGGATGCCCTGCGCCAGCGACGTGCCGCGCTGCGGCCCGAGCCGGTCGATCGCGGCGACCACCTCCGACGGCTCGTTCGTCGGCACCTGGACCGAGAAGCCGCTGTCGCTGAAGGCCACGACGCCGATCGGACCGAGCTGGGCTGGCGCTCGACGAACGCCCGCGCGGCCGCCTTCGCGGCCTCCATGCGGGTCGGGGTGAGGTCGTCGGCGGCCATGCTGCCGGAGACGTCGAAGGCCAGGATGACGGTGCCTTCGACCCGCGGCAGGCCGACCACGCTCTGCGGCCGCGCGAGCGAGGCGACCAGGATCGTGAGGCCGGCGACCACGAGGATCGCGGGGAGACGGCGGCGGACCCCCGGCGATCGGCCGGTCGCCCGGGCGTTGGCGGCCCACCGGTCACACCGAAGGACGCCGCTCGCGCCCGCCGCCGTCGCTCGCGGACGAGATACAGCGCGACCCCGACCGGGACGTGAGGAGCAGCAGCAGCATCGCCGGCCAGATGAACGACATCGGCTACGCCTCGCCGCTGCTGCCGCAGGGTCGCAAACCGGACGATCGCGCGCACCAGGTCCTCGTCGGTCGACAGCGAGACCGCATCGACACCGGCGCGCTTGAACGCGTCGCGCAACGTCGGTCTCGCGCGGTCGCGCCGCCTCGCTGGAAGCGCCGCCGGAAGCCCTGGTCGTGCGTGTCGACGTAGAGCTGCTCGCCGGTCTCGGCATCCTCCATGAGCATCGGGCCGACATCGGGCAGCTCGATCTCGCGCGGGTCCGAACAGGCGCACGGCCAGCACCTCGTGCCGCTGGTTCAGCAGGTTCAGCGGCCGTTCCCAGCCCGGCGCGCTGATGAAGTCCGAGATGACGAAGACCAGCGAGCGCCGCTTGATCGTCCGGCAGCCGGCCTCGAGCAGCGGCGTCAGGTCGGTGAACGGCGCGCCCGTCTAGGCGCGGCTGGTTGAGCAGATCGTTGACCAGGCGCAGCACCTGGATCCGGCCGCCGCGCGCGGGGATCGTGCGCTCGACGCGGCTGCCGTAGAAGATCGCGCCGACGCGGTTGCCGTGGCGCGTCAGCAGGCGCGCCAGCGTCGTCGACGAAATCGATCAGGACGCGTCCGCTTCAGCGCTCGGACTCGGTCGTGCCAAAATCGACCGACGGGCTCAGGTCGAGCAGGAACCAGGCCGTGATCTCGCGGTCCTCGCGTACTGGCGGACGTACGGCGCGTCCATGCGCGCGGTGACGTTCCAGTCGATGTAGCGGACATCGTCGCCGGGCTGGTACTCGCGCAGGTCGGCAAAGTCGACGCCGTAGCCGTAGAACAGGCTGCGGTAGTCGCCCTGCAGCAGGCCGTCCAGCCGGCGGATGACCTGCCAGTCGAGGCGCTGGAGGATGCGCTCAGGCGCTGACGCGGACGCCGTCATGGTCACGCAACGGCACCACCGGCACCGGAATCCGGTCGAGGATCGGTCTCGCAGGATCCGTCGCTCGTGACGTTGTCCGACAGCGCCTCGTACGACAGCACCAGCCGGTGGCGCATCACGTCGAGCGCCATGTCGAGCACGTCCTGCGGCAGCGCGTAGTCGCGGCCGCGCACGAAGGCCAGCGCCCGCGCCGTCAGGATCAGGTTGATCGAGGCGCGCGGGCTCGCGCCGAACGTGATGTAGCGCTCCAGCTCCTTCAGCCCGTGCTTCTCGGGCTTGCGCGTCGCGGTCACCAGGCGCACGGCGTACTCGATCAGCGCCGGGTCGACGTAGACCCGGTCGGCCTCTCGCTGCAGCTCGAGCAGCTGCTCGGTGGTCAGCACCTTCTGCACGACCGGCACCGCGCCGGTCATGCGCTCGACGATGACGAACTCCTCGGTCGGGCGTGGGATAGCCGACCAGCACCTTCAGCATGAAGCGGTCGACCTGCGCCTTCGGGCAGCGGCATACGTGCCCTCGGTCTCGATCGGGTTCTGCGTCGCCAGCACCAGGAACGGGTTCGGGCACCTTGAACGTCTCGCGCCCGATCGTCACCTGCCGCTCCTGCATCACTTCGAGCAGCGCGCTCTGCACCTTGGCCGGCGCGCGGTTGATCTCGTCGGCCAGCAGCAGGTTGGTGAAGACCGGGCCGAGCGACGTGTTGAACTCGCCGGTCTTCTGGTTGTAGATGCGCGTGCCGATCAGGTCGGCCGGGACGAGGTCGGGCGTGAACTGGATGCGCTTGAACTCGCCGCCGATCGCTTCCGCCAGCGTCTTGATCGCCATCGTCTTGGCCAGGCCCGGCACGCCCTCGACCAGGATGTGGCCGCGCGCCAGCAGCGCGACGATCAGCCGCTCCAGCAGGTGGTCCTGCCCGACGATGATCTTCTTGACTTCGTAGAGCACGCGCTCCATCGGGGCGGCTCGGTCGGCGGGCGGGAGGCCGCCCTGCTGGTCGACTGGTCCAACTCGATCCTCCTAGTACGGCGGCAGGCCGGCGGCGCCGCCGGCGACATCGATGGGGACGGCGAGGCCGATCCCGATGAAGACGTCCTGCTTGGTCGGGTTGACGAGCGCGGTGACGATGCCGATGACCTGGCCATTCCGGTCGGTCAGCGCGCCGCCGGAGTTGCCCGGGTTCACGGCCGCGTCGATCTGGATCAGGCCGGTGAGCAGCGGGCCGCCGTCGGGCATCTGGAACGAGCGGTCGAGCGCCGAGATGACGCCCGTCGTCATCGAGCCGTAGAGCCCGAACGGGTTGCCGATGACGTAGGCCTCGTTGCCCGGTCGGACCGCGTGCGGGTCGCCGATGGTCGCGGGGACGAGCGTCGCGGGCGGGTTCGTGGCGTGGACGACGGCGATGTCGATCTCGGGCTGCTCGTGACGATCTCGGCCGGGGACTTGCTGCCGTCGGCGAAGGTCAGCTGGATCGACGCGGCGCCGTGGACGACGTGGCGGCTGGTGAGGATGTCGCCGCCCTGGTTGACGACGACGCCGCTGCCGAGACCGTCGCCCGCGTCGACCGCGGCGCCGTTCGCGTGCGGGCCCTTGGTCTGGATCAGGACCAGGGAGGGCTGGACCGCCTGGTAGACCGATTCCGAGAAGGCGGGAGGTGGCGTCACGGAGGCGAGCGCAGTCGCGATGCTGTCCTTGACGTCCTGGGCGGTCAACGGCGGCGTGCCGGGTGCGAGGATGCCGTAGAGGACCACGGCGGCCAGCGCGACGGCGGCTCCGGCGGCAAACGGGCCGAGACGGAAACGGCCACCGAGACGCGCGAGACCGGATCGCGGGCCCGCGACCGTCGGGCTCGACGGGAGAGGCGTCTGTGGGTCTGGTCGAGGAGGGAGTGCCTCTGCCATCACACGGCCTCGATGAGGTGGGCCGTGAAGTCTACTGCCGGTCCCCGGATGGGGCGCTCGGGGCGCCGACGCGGCGCCCGCGCCCACGGATATGCAAGACCTCCAGCCGGAGGTGATCTCCGAATCGATATGCACCTCGGCTGCATCAAAGGACGAACGTGGGCGGGGCCACCTCGCAGATATGCATCCGAGGTGCATCGAGGGATCTGAGGGCTTGCCGTCTGGCATTCGTGCATATCCGGCCGCGG